>NZ_CP195539.1:0-43077 GCF_051307025.1 Psychrobacter sp. DM8 | reverse complement strand
AATAATTTACCCTTTGAATAATGATATTATGAACCCTCTAGTGGCTTTAGAGTCAAGGTTATTTATCTACAGTTTCGTAATTTTAATTTCTCTAGCGCTAGTCTTTACAGCCACTTTAATTATTTAAATCATAGAGGTTGTTATGACAATCAAAATTGGTGAGCTCGCTAAACGCACAGGTGCCACAGTAGAAACCATTCGCTATTACGAAAAGGAGCACTTATTACCCGAGCCTTTTCGTAGCGAAGGGAATTATCGTTTATATAATGAAGAGCACATTGAGCGTCTACAATTTATCCTACATTGCCGTACGCTCGATATGGCTTTAGATGATGTGCGAATCTTACTTGAATACTGGGAGTCGCCTGACAAGGACTGCGGCGATGTGAATAACTTGCTAGATGAGCACATTCATGCTGTGGAAATACGAATGGAAGAACTGATGCACTTAAAGCATCACTTGACCGTTTTGCGCCAGAAATGTGCAAGTAGTGCACCAGCGTCATCATGTGGCATTTTAAACGCGCTTGTCGATAACTCCTGTCATGAGTAATGATATCAGTAGTGTTCATTTCTGACGGATCAAATCATGAAAGGTTAAATACGCCCTGATGTTAAGCACAAAAAAACCCAGCAATGATATTAAGATCACTACTGGGTTGGAGGAAATAACAACTATGTTGTGCTGACTTAGAAAGTCTTATTTATCATTCATAGCAAGGTGGATATTACGATCTGATGCGGATGCGTCATCCACGTATTTTGAATCGCGCCATGTCGTATAAGCATAGACACCACTGTATGGGCTGATGCTGTTCTGACGGAAATCAGAAATCCAATTTTCGCCATCAAATATTTGGATATGGCCATGCGGGCGCTTTGATGAGCGATCATAGACAATAACATCACCTACTTGGGTTGGCATATCATTACTGATTTTGCTAAAACCTGCTTTATCAAGCGTGCCACGAGTGGCGTACTGATAGGCTGAAGGATTGGGTGTAAATTCATAACCAGCTGATTGTAGTGCTTTACGTACGTAACGGGCACAATATCCAGAGCTGCCAGATAAAGCCACTTTTGAGGCGCGAGCAGCAGCGATAGCGGGGGCTGAATTGCTGTCAGGAACCTTATTGACTTGCTGCTGTTGTTTTTCAGCGTATAAGCGGCTGTTTAATGATGAAAGCTGATTCTCTTTTTGCTTGGCCTGCGCACTTAGGTTGCTAATTGCTTGACTAATTTCATCATTATTAGAAACATAAGCACCACTTTTGGTGCTATAGATGTTTTTTGATGAACCGTAGTTTGATGCCACAGAAGTATTGGTGATGGTATTATTTGTTTGAGAGATTGTGATAGCAGCACCACTCGTTTGTGCTATGCCCATACCCAGTACTGACAAAATCAATAAAGCCTGTTTCATAAATCTAATACCTACGGTTAATTCAAAATCGTCTGTTATCAACAACAGCGCAGTCAATTAAATCTCAATAACTCAAGTATATATATGTCATAGTGACTGATACTTCTGCTGCATATTATTCATATAAAAAATGATTATTGGCGATCACAGCTCATTGAAGTCTTACGAAGCTGTTACAAATCAAGCTGCTGACCAAAACACAAAGCCGACTTTAGCATAGGCTGTTTAGCCTGTCATCCCCCTTAAAAACCCCAAAAATACTTTTTTGATGTCGAAAAAATTGCTAATATCCCACATTTTACAATGTAAGTTTGTGTAACATGTACAGAATATAGCTGACTAGATTGACCACAATTTCTACTGTTTTATAAGCAAAAAAACGTCTGAGGGTTAAATCTATAATTTAGATTTAACCCTCAGACGTTTTTCTATTGGATGAAGTAATTACCCTATATAGGGTCTAACTAATTATTAAGATAATATAATAATTTATAATATTAATATAGATGTTAATTCCCTACTGGCTTATGTAATATTACGTAATTGTTTCGATACATCCTGTATATTCTTGTATTAACCCTTAGTTATTTATCTATTTTAAGGGTTAATAACCGATAAATCCGCTTACATTGTCATCAAAAGTTACAAATTCAAAGTTATTTTTAGTTTTAAAGTCGCAATAGCTAATGAATTTTTTGATGAAGAATCATTTTATAAGCAATAGAACAGTCTTATACTTGCTTCATTCGCTTTTAACGCTAACACTATAATCAAAGTATTCTTAACTGCTAACACACTATAATTGCTGCTCTACCGATTCAATATCAGCATAAACTTGGGTCGTCCCGTCTTTATTGAGTTGCATAACCTGATAGGGCATGAATTTATTTTGATACTCCATACCCGGGCTACCAACAGGCATGCCAGGTACGGCAAGACCCATAGCTTGTACTGGCGGATTTTCTAAAAACTGCGCCATATATTTAGCGGGTACATGACCTTCAAAGACGTAACCATCAGTAGTGACTACAGTATGGCAAGAACGCATTTCATTTGGAACGCTGTAGCGCTCTTTAAATACGGCTAAGTCCGCAACATCTTGCGCGGTTGCACTTAGACCATTATCTTCTGCATGACTTATCCATTCTTTACAGCAGCCGCAATTGGCATCTTTATAGACAGTGGCTGAGACGTTTTTTAGTAGGTCTGGTTTACTTACTGATGTCATCATAGGAGTATTTATAACGTTTGGTTCAGCTGTCTTCGGAACAGTCACTACATCTTCAGTTGATGCCGATGTTGTGCTTGCATCAGATACGCCACTACTCGGTTGGCTACAAGCAAATAGTGATGAGGCGGCAAGTAATACTAACGTACTACGCAACCCCTTAGACAGATAACGATTGAATATAAGACTGGATTTTATTTTTAAGGGGGTCATAGTGCTCTCTCATGTACTGTAGATATTGTGAGCTATAGAAGGTCAAGTAACACTTCATATCGTTTGGTAATGTAGCATAATAACCCATCAAACGGAGTACGTAAATTTATCCATTGAGCAGTGCGGACTGGTATCATAAGCAGTTTTCATTTTGAAATGCTGCCTGTAGTATTAACAGGTCTATCCGAGTTTTGGATTTTGACTAAAAATTCAAAACTCATAATTTTGGATAATTTGCGATGCGCCTGTCTACTATTAATCTACAAAAGCGTTTGAGTACTCACTCAAATCAATTACCGCTATGGTTTACGCTAGTAGCAGCATGGCTTGCAGGGGCTATTTTTTTATTTGCGCTAGCGCCTCATGGGTTCTGGCCGCTAGCAATAGTGTCACCAGCGATTTTATATGCGCTGTTGGTACCAAATATGAGTGGTCGTCGCGCTTTTATTATCGGTGAAGCTTACGGTATGGGGCTATGGTGCGTCGGCGGCTTTTGGCTCTATACTGCCATCCATGATTATAGCGATACTCCAACGTGGCTCGCATTGATTATGATTGGATTGATGGGTCTCGGTATGGGACTGTTTCATGGATTTTTAGCACTAGTCTTTAACCGTATGGTAGGCAAACAACCCTTTTCATTTGCTGCTCTTTGGGTGCTACAAGAATGGTTAAAAACTTGGTTATTCACAGGCTTTCCGTGGCTGTTTGTTGGTTATGCATTTACTGAAGAGTATTGGTTATCGTCCTTAGCACCCGTTGCTGGTGTTTTTGCCGTCTCTTTTGTTGCCATACTATTGGCTGCAAGTTTAGTAGAGCTACTGCTTCGACGCAGTAGTTATGCCGTCGTTTCTGTACTGTTATTAGCCATTAGCACATCATTATGGCTGGTCAATCCGCAATGGACAAAACCTAAGGGCACACCTGATCTGTCAGTGTCATTGATTCAAGGTAATATTTCACAAGATATAAAGTGGCTGACGCAATATCAAGTAGAAACGCTAAAGATTTATGCGAAGTTAACGCGCACTGAGTGGGGACGTGATGTGGTGGTGTGGCCTGAATCATCTATTCCGATGTTTCAGGATGAGGCTGCGGGCTTTATTAGTGAAATGATAGAAATGGCCAATGCGACCAATACGACATGGATAACTGGTATCCCTTATAAGGATAAAGCGGCATTCAATGCCAGTACGGATAAGTATCCCCCATTTTACAATAGCGTGATTGCTCGAGGTGTAGAAGCGGAAGGCCTATACAAGAAGCAGCGTCTAGTGCCTTTTGGAGAGTATATTCCATTTGAAGGCGTGCTCGATATTTTCCCAAGTTTGGCCGGTAGTCAGGATATTAAGAGCTATAGTCGTGGTAGTGATCAGCAGTCACCGCTAAAGGTGCGTGAACACAATATAGGGACGGCTATCTGTTATGAGGTAGCTTATCCAGATACCACGCGTAAAAATGCCATCGATACTGACTTTTTGTTGACCGTCTCTAACGATGCCTGGTTTGGCACTTCAGCAGGACCATTGCAACATTTGCAAATGGTACAAATGCGCGCGCTTGAGAACGGGCGCTGGTTTATTCGAGCGACCAATACTGGTGTTACCGCTATCATTAACCATAAAGGTCGTATTGTAAAACGCGCACCGCAGTTTGAGCGTACTGTACTACGTGGTGAGATACAGGCACGGGTTGGTAACACGCCCTTTATGCTTATGGGAAATTATCCTATCTTGATAATAATAACCCTGTTATTACTAATAAGCTATTTTGGCAAAGGTCTAACCACACTTAGAAGACGAGGGTAATAGTAAACTTAATCATAATAATTTAATCAGCGTAAGTTTTTTATTTTTTCTAGGTAACGTCCTAACGCACGTAAATATAAAAGTTTTAAACTATTGATCACATAAGAACTGATTGAAAAAATTATGTTGACATAAGGCACGCGCCTCATACTTAAAAAGAGATAGCTATATACGGTCTATCATCTTTTAGTTGATACTTTCATTTAATGCACGCGATTTTTGATTGTCATCTGCCTTAGTACCAAATTCAATAGTTGCATGTTGTATATTCTGATGCGCCAAATCTTCCTTGATGTTTTCTTTCATAGTAATAGTCTCTTCAAACGTTATATCGGTCTTCGGTACAATATGAACTGTAAGAGCATTCTCAGTGGTACTCAAAGCCCAGATATGTAAATGATGAAAGTTTTGAATAAAATTATAGCTCTCTAAGATAGCAGTGATTTTACTGAGATCAACATTTTGAGGTACTCCGTCGATAGCAAGCTTGATACTCTCTTTTAGTAGACCCCAAGTCGATAACAGTATAACGACTGAAATAATCAAGCTAACTAGAGGATCAACGATATTCCAACTTGTATAGTAAATAATAATGCCCGAGATAACGACACCTACAGAGACCAATGCATCTACCATTAGATGCAAGAAAGCACCTTTGATATTAATATCGTCTTTTTGACCTTTGTAGAATGCAAAAGCAGAAACAGTATTTATAAATACACCTATTAGAGCTGTAATAATAATAACTTTTCCTGCAACTTCCGGTATCGTATCAAATCGACCCAAGGCCTCATACGCAATACCTATAACGATTGTAACTAACAATATGGCGTTAATAAGAGACGCCATTATAGAAGCTTTTTTGTAGCCATAGGTATAAAGCGTAGTAGATGCTTTCTGTGCTAATTTCATTCCAATTAACGAGATTATTAAACTGGCAACATCACTTAAGTTGTGGCTAGCGTCTGCGATTAAAGCTAATGAATTAGTTGAATAGCCCACTATAAACTCGATGAGCGTAAATGCAGAATTTAGACCAATCCCAATATAAAAAGCTTTATTCATATTTTTAGGGTCTGGAGCTTGATGACTGTGGTTATCTGAATTACTCATAATTTACCCTTGTTTAGGTTGCTGCATTTTATTAAAGGTAGAAAATAAGTTTATTGCATATTTTCTATATTGCACAGTCAATATTGCTCTAATACCGTAGACCCACTTATTTTTATCAATAAACTGAGCCACAACTTGATTGTGTGTCCTATCTCTCCTTGGGCGAAAAAAGCGGATTTTACTGTAATCTAACTGGCTTACGTAAGCTTCTTGTTCTCATGTTCAAGCTCTTTAGTATGTGTAGCTTAGTCTTGAATGTTGGTTAGTATAGTTTCATTAGTGTGCTTTTTATGACATGACCACATAAAGGTGTAATCGTTTAATGCTTCAATCAGCATACGAACGGCGCGTTCTTTAATCTCAGGAGTGTAGGTTTGTCTTTTCATTATCGTATTCTCTCAGAAAGATGATTTACCGCTTCTTAACAGCGCGTGTAAAACCTTGCATCTGACGACTAAGCCGGTCTTCATAGTAAACTATCCCAGTATTGTCAGAAACTTAACGTCTTGTGAGGATGTACTAAGTGCTAACTTCAAAATGATTGAAATACCTACGCTAAATGACGACAAAAAAAGCCTAAGCAATCTAATGAAAAAGTAGATAATAAAAACCCAATCTACATGACAAACAAAAAAATGCCTCTGGGAGTTGACTCCCAGAGGCATTTAGTTTTAAATATAGCTAACGGTTACAGCGTGTTGACGCACACTGTAACGAACAAATAAGCACCTGAACTGCGTTATTTGAACAGCATTAAATGCCCGTGTAGGTGCATTTTATCCAAAATTTGCTTTCATATCAACTTTATTCACTATACATTTTAAAAACCGCTTGTTCGCTCGTTACATCCTCGTGCTGCTCTCTTTATAACCGTTACCCGTCAAATGGGTGGCAGGCTAAGGCGACGACTGCGTTTGACAGAAGGGTAAAGCTCTCGACAGGGGGTTCTAGACATATTGAGCAACGCAATGAGTGGTTATTTGTGCATATCGTAGCGGTATATTGGGTGTATTGCCCTTGCTAGCGTATGACAGCACAGTAGCGGTTAAGAGCGTGTCTAGGCGGTGCTATCAGCCGTAATCTTAACAACCGTAGCTTGATACAGTGATACGGTCTTGATGACGCGATGGGCGATGAAGTCGGCATGACTAATCACATCAAATCCAAGGAATGCACTAAAGTGTTTGTGAGTATGCTAGAAAATACTCATAGATGCTTTAGGGTGAGTGTTCCTTGAAATCTGCTCAAGGCTCCAAAATCAGCATCGGAACTTACTTAGGCTAATTTAAATAGTATATAGCCCACTAGGCTATATACTATTAGACTTCAGAGAAAAATTTAGAATAGTTCTTATACAACAGTCATTTATTCAGTGAGTCGATATTGTCATAGTTGATTCATAAGCTTAGTGTGAATAGAACGAGATCTACGCTTTAGGTAAAGTCTCTTCCTAGCTCATAACTATTCTTTATCTTGGAACCTTGAATACTTTTATTTAATCAACATCCAAGGCGTTATCTTTGTTTTGAATAAGTATTAGATTATCTTGAGCTTTCTTGAGTTTATTTTGTAACACAGTCACTTGTTCTTGTTCTGATAGGTGACGGCTCGATAGCTCGCCATATTGCTTATTCAATATACTATGTTCAGCTTCAAGTTTAGCCTGTATTTGAGTCAGCTGCTCATAAAGTCCTGATAGCTTATCACGTTCAAAGGTTACCGCCTTTAGCTCTCCTTTGATCTCTGCGGTAGCAGTTTGTATCTCATTGCGTTCAGCTGTGACCGTCTTTAGCTCTGACTTAGTGGCTTTAAGCTCCGCCTTTAAACGTGCAATCTCTGCTTTATCGCTATCAGCTGTAGCTTTAAGCGTGGCTACCTCACCAAGACTACTAGTAAGCTCTACAGATTGCTTATCTAATGCGCTACGTGTCTCTACAAGCTGTGATTGTGCTGTTTCTGCTTTAGTTCGTTCAAGCTCTAATTGATGCTTAGTATCTGATAGCGTCTGTTTGGTAGCATCATGGTCAGCTGTGGCTTGCTGAGCCGCTTTAGTTGCTGTCTCCGCAGTAGTGGCCACTTCGTCCAGCTGCTGTAGTAGATCTGCTTGTTCACCCTCTAAGGTTTTAACTGCTTCTTGCGCTTCGTCCGTCTCTGCTTGTGCCTTAACCTTAACCACCTCTAGAGCTTCACGCTCCTTAGACAGCCTATCGTTCGCCATATCAATAGCTGTCTGCCACATATCAGCGCCAAGCGTGTGCAAGCGTTCAGTGATACCGCTAGGTAAATCCACTTGTTGCAGCTCTTGCTCTTCCTGCTGTTCTCGCTTCCAACTCTGCATCGCATCACTAATGGTAGTGAATGAGCCACCGCCTAGCGCCTTACGCACCTCTGCCAGTGTCGGCTTGATCCCTTGCTCCTGTAATCGGTCAGCTGCTGCATGAATATCTTGTGTGGTGAGTGCCATGATTTTGTATTCCTTGATAGTGCATTGTAGTATGTTGTATATAGTATAATACAATATACAACATACTACAATGCAAGGTGTAAAAAAACCCCAAGTCGTCTTGAGGTTATAACTTGTTGGCTAAGACTTAATGATCAGTTAGGTATTCTTCTAGGGCATCATTGATCATGTCCTGATAGTTACCGCCTGTCTGCTTGGCTCTGTCCTTAAACTTAGCAAGAATGCTTGGGCTGATAACACTGGCTTCTGTAGTAAGCGTTTGTGGTTTGATACTGCCACGGATCGCGCCTGACCAGTCGGTGATTTCTGGAATGTCCGATAGATCAATGTCGTCATCGCTAAGCGTTGCTAAGTACTCTAAGTCCGCTTGCTGCTTAGCCGTTAATGGCGGCAACTTATCTATGTGATAACTAACCTTGTTCATATTGTCTCCTTTCAATCTTTGTGGCACGCCTGGCAGAGATAATGCGTATAACCTCAGGCCATAGATTTCAAACACTGCAAAAGCATTGGCCTTTGACTCTTAAGTAAGCCATATATCATAATTGGTAGTAAACATAGTAATTACTTACCTTGACTGACTTTTGGTAAGTAGCTCTCAAGCGCTTTGTTTGGCTTGTTAAAGCTTTCAGGCTCCCGCTGTATGATGTTAATCATTTCACGCTTAAAACTATCAGTACTCATTTTACCGTCATAGCTTAAACCTGGGTGATCGTTATAGTCGTTCATAAACTGCACATTATCAACAATTGATTTGATCTTATCTTCTGACAATTTACCGTCTTTACCAGCAATTTTATCTAATAACTTTTTGTGAAATTTGAGCTTTAAGCCTTTATAGCCCTTCCCTCTTGCTTTTTTTTGATACTCTACACTGACTTTATAATTCGTATTTTCATTTATATCGTTGATAGCTGTTTCAATAACATATCTTCGCAACTCACTAAATTGCTTATACTTATCTTTAACACACATTACGTGTTTAAACTCTTCTATCGTAAACTCTTTGCTGTACTGGTATTGATTAACCCACATTACCACCAATTCATACATTTTTATTGAATGAATACTCGATAACTCACCTATTTCTAATAGCTTGTATTTAGTGAAATTAGCTTTAAGTTGCGTCAAATATGGCAGTATTTTATTTGCGAATGATAATACGACTTCTCCGTTATCCGGATCATAAACAATACTACTAACAAGCCTTGTTTGAAGCGTTTTATTCTCGGGCAAGCTCATAACAATATCGACGTCATATAAACGTTTGCTTGCGTTCTCTATGTCACGATAAACATTCTGTTCGTTCTTAGACTTCTTACCAAAAAACAATGATTTAATATCATCAACTGTTACTTTATATTCTGTGTCTTGCGTGACATTTGGTGCATCAGGCCTACTGTCAATTTGACTGATACAAGCAAGCATGAGCTCTTTATCCGTCTTTTGCATTGTGTACGTTGCTAGGATTAAATCATTTGACTGAACAACTAAGTTATTTTCCATTTCAACTCTGCGCCCATAGTTACATTTAACAAGATCTTATCATAAAATAGAGTTATAAAAAGAGTGTTTTTTATTTATCTCTGTTTTCTGCTCATTTACTCTGTTTTCTGCTCATTTACTCTGTTTTCTGCTCATTTACTCTGTTTTCTGCTCATTTACTCTTTTTCTTTCTTGTAAGGTATTGATTTTAACAGGGAAAAATAGCTCTCAAACAGGATTAAACAGGAGCAAACAGGATTAAATAAACCCCTTAAAGAAACGGGTGATAAACTTTTTTGTGGATAAGTGAAAAATCATCACTTAAACCACGCAGCTTGCCTAAGTAACTTATTCCTCAGTAACGGTTCTTTTGAGGATTAGATTAAGGACTAAATCTTCGACTAGGTGTATTAACCTTATTCGCTTGATACTGGTAGGACTGTAAACCGTCCTGTATGGCCTTGTATTGGCTTTCAGAAAGTTTTCCGTCGTATTGCTCGGTAAACGTCTCTAAAGCGGCTTTAAGAGTCTCTGAGTAAGCTTTACGCTGGGTAGTTGGTAATGAGCTCATATCACGAAACGCAAATTTAAACTGCTGACACGTTTTATCTAAGGTATCTGCAAGATGTTCTTTAGCACATTTCCTCGCCTCAGCTGGGTGATTATCATTATCAATATAATCAGTTAACCATTCTGTATAGTTGAATGAGGAGACAACGTCTCGAGTCAGTCTACCAACGTCTCCTGCGCTACCGCCTAGCTTATTGATGATACTAGTTTTAAATGTCGCACGCTTTTGATCAATATCGTCCCTAAAGTCCTCAAAATGCTTAATAAGCGCCAGATACCGCTCTCGTTCAGCTTTAGGATCACGCAAAAGCTTGATAATGGATTTGTTATTTTCAACTAGCGTGTAATCAAAACGTTTGCCCACTTGCTGTAAGTGATCTCTAAACCCTAGCGCTTTATCTTTATCTTCAATACCAAGGCGCTTTGCAAACTCGCTAAGTATCGCAACTTGACGCTTATCAAATTTATCAGGGGCATCCTCTATCGTTTCTCCTTGTGCCCAGCTGATTGCCATTGAATTGTGATGGCGTTGAATTAAACGCATGGCTAAGTGCAGCTTCATACGTTCAGCATACTCAAAGATTCTCTCATCTTTGTGACGGTTTGCTCGAGTGTCTCGATCAACTTGTCTTTGCTGTCGATCAAGTCGTTCTTGCTGTCGATTAAGTCGAGCAGCTCTTGCTTGTCGTGCATTGTCATCGAAGGGGCTAGGGGCTGGTTTTGCGCTTCGCTCAGTTGCTTTGTTAATTTCAATATCTGACTTTCTGATAGCTTCAGTGATTCCCTCAATTGCTTGTTTTGTGTCGTCAATTCGTTGTGTGAGCTTATCATTTGCTTGTGCTGTGCCATTAATTCTTTGTTTTGTATCATCACATCGCTTTGGTAGGTTTTCGCATCGTTTAGCTGCCCAAGCAATGCCTGATTTTGCGTCTTCAACGCATCGTTTTGTGTCGTCAACTCGAGCTGCCGTTCTATGAGACTGTCCTGTGCAGTATGTAATGAGAGGCTTTGAGCTTCCAGAGAGTTGTTTTGCAAAGTCAGTTCGTTGTTTTGTGCCTCCAATGCGTCCAGGTAGTCTTGCATTTTTCTCAGTTGCCCAAGCAAGTCCTTTTCTAAGTGCGCTAATTCGTCGTTCATTGTCTGCTTCCTGTTTGATATGGTTCTCAGCCACCAAGTTATTACGTGCTTTGATGGCGCGGTTGGTATTACCTTTTTCGGTCGTGATGCCTCGGCGCTCCATGGCCGTCGCCTCCACTCCCATTTTAATGGTGGGCTGCTGATCAAGCCCCTGATCCTTGTAACTGCGCGCATCCATCAGCGGTAGATGATATTCGGCCAATACCTTATTGGCGGTATCTACCCACATCTCACGAATACGCTTAATCTCCTGCATTGATGACGGCAGATCATGCGCCTTACGTTTTTTATTGGACCACTCAAACGGGGTCTTAAGCTTTGGATCAAATGCCAAGGTTTTATTTGGTCCAATGGTAGGCGCTCGAGTAGTGACTAAAATATGCGCGTGAAAATTACGGGGATCAGGGTTTTCCTCACCCTCACGCAAATACTTAGAACTTGGTGGTACATTAGGATCGAATGGCAACTTCATCACCGGACGATGGATACACACATCCGCAATCACATCCATATCGTCACAAAGCTTTTGGGCAAAGTTTATGGCCAGCTGATGCCGATCATACTCGTCTAACTCATACGGCAAATTAATCAGCCACTCACGCGCCACCCGACTGTCCGAACGTGTCTCTGCCGCTTCAGCGGTATTCCAAAGCGTCTCCCGATCCACACTCACACCCAGCGCCTTTAGCGAAAATGGTAAAACAATATCGCTACTCATAACCCCAGACTTTTTACTATAGTCATGCGTCTTGCCATATTTGGCATCATCAAGCACATCGCCAGCACGATAGGCCGCAGATGCCACTGCCGACTGCCCTGCTTTTCGAGAAATCGCCTTTGTCGCGATATGTACCATCGTCATAAAAAGTCACCCGCTATTTTTGCTTTTTGCACACCACCGCTTTTCGTGGTGTGCGGGGTTTGGGGATTCCCCAACGAAGAAAGATTCAAAATTAAGATAGTAACGAAGTGGATAGATTAAATTTTGAGTCGTTACTTCGCCCTTAGTCAGGGAGACGCCACCATCAAATACTAAAATAATATATCTAAGATGTCTGATGCGGTTGTGTTAAAGCTTACCACAAGCGATTGAATGATAGTGAGGTGCTTGCTATGCTGAGTAAAATTTAATCGATAAGGGTAAATCTGATGTCAGTATCTAATAATAAAGCACCTATGTCTATTTTTGATAGTCAAGACTCTAATGAGCTAAAAGAGCGTCAACGGTTAGAAGAGTTAAAACGCCAAGCTAAGGTTCAGCAGGTGAAGCTGGATAAACGATTAAACAAGCAGAAGATTCTAATGGGGGCATTTTTGGGTCAAGTATTGGCAACTGAAGGTGAAACTGAGCAAATGATTCGAGATTACTTCGCCATTCACTTTCCAGATTTTTTAACAAGGAAATCAGATAAGTTTTTATTCAAAAGTATGATCGAGAGTTTAGGTGGTGATATAGGATTGGGTGAGGAAGAGGATCCATTTTTAGCCAACGTAAAAGAAAATAATAAAGAAGCTACTGATCAAAATACAGGCGTTGAAGGCAGAAATACTGATAGCAATAACCAAACGCAATCTGACTCTCTGGCTAATTATAGAGAACAGGATTCGCTACTAGATGACAATAGTCATGCTACTGGTGGAAGTAATCCAAACTATCATGGGTAATAGGTTATGTTTATTGAAAGCCACAAAGCTGCGCTATCAAGCTTTGATGCAAATATAGAGCCGTATATGGTCGATGGTGTAGTGGCAGATAGTGAAGGCGCTTTATCTGTGATGCTGCCACTTGCAAGAAATACGATAGCCATTAAATTTGCAGAAGATGATCATAGCGTTGCGGAAATGGTAGCTCGTGCATTTACTTTGTTTGAAAACTTCTGCACAAGCGATCAAGCATACGCTTTTTACAATGAGATGATGGAAAATCCAAAATTATATGATCGTGTGATGCAGCTCGTTACTCTGATGCTAATAGCTGATGAGCCATTAGGAACCCTTACCATAAGTAAGGCAGTGGATAAAAAACATGCAAAGCTTTTGAGTGATGTTCGGCTAGTTGGTGGAATTTTTGGGTTTTATGATAAAGAGACTAAGGTTTATACAGATGATATCACTTGCATAACTCATCTCAATGGAACAACTAAAGAGCTGACTCTGCCCCCTGAGAAGGTTTTGATGCTGATGAGCTATTACATAAATGGCCAACGTGTATTGACCATGATGCCCTGGTGATGGGTTTAGGTTAAAGTGCAGTTGCACAGGATCATGGATAGTCTTTTACATATCAGCATAAAACTTCTGGATAAAGTCACGAGTCTTGCTCATGAGTCGCTCGTGAAGGGGTTTGCGCTCAAATAGCTTAACTTTATAGTTAGGTAGCGCTTTCACTTCGTTACGGTCAGGTAGCCGCTTGCTAGTCTTATACTTTCTGAGGATCTCTTGCATGACATCGGCTTTCAGATTGTTATCTTTACATAGCTCTTGGTACGCAGCCTCCTTCTCTACGTCCCAAAAGTGTGCAAAAGCCTCCTCTACTGTCTGACCATCTGGCATTTTAGGCATCTGCTCCTTGATGAACTTTTGGATAAGCTCCTGCTTGTCACGGAAGGTCGGCTCATTCATGATCAAGTCGTCCACTTGGGCTTGGTACTGGGCAGCCTTCTCTTCGTTGCCGTCGTCCTGCTGTTTATTGGCTTGCTTGAGTAGCTCTAATATGTAGCCAACGTTAATACGGTCGCTGTGTAGCATCTCAATTTGGAAGTTGATGTCTCCCAACACTGAGGCTTTATCCTCGCTATTTTTATTTTGGGTGCGAATGTTGCGGTATAGGTCTATATATTTACTGGCAAAATTGGCGAAGTCTTCTTTATTCAGATCTGTATCAGCCTGGTCGTAGTCTACGAAGGTACCTAACTGCTCGTTATAGCGCATCACTTCACGAAAGGCTTTGATAAATGCTAACTGCTCATCTTCAGTCTCTAGTGTATCAACGGCCTTATAATCAGCGCAGATGTCTAAGAGATTCTTGGCAGCTTGATCGTAGTGCTTTCGTAGCTCATGCATTTCAGGAATGACGGCGATATCTTTCGCTTTCTTGTTAGCAAACAGGGCTAGAGCGTCGTCGGTGTTCTGTTTTAGGTTACGAAAGCAGACGATATTACCGAAGGGTTTTTTGTCGTTATAAATACGATTGGTGCGTGAGAAGGCTTGTACTAATCCGTGATACTTTAGGTTTTTATCCACGTATAGCGTATTTAAGGTTTTAGCGTCGAATCCTGTTAAAAACATATTCACAACGATCAGAACATCAATCTTGCGCTGTTTTACTTTGGTGGCGATATCACGATAGTAAGGGTAGTAGTTCTTGCCTGAATCAAAGTTTGTAGCGAATGTATGATTGTATTGGCCAATGTAGCGATCTAACTTGTCGCGGCTGCTCTCATCGATTTGGGCAGGGGTTTCAAAGCTCGACTCTTCAATTAAACCATTTTCTTCGAAACTGGCATCGGTCGCTTCGTTGGCCGCATAAGAAAATATCGTGGCAATGGTAAGTGGCTTGAATGTAGGGTCGTCGGCTTGCTTTTGCGCTTGAATACGCTCAAAAGCGTCGTAGTACTGCGTGAGCATATCAACGGAGCTAACGCAAAATATGGCGTTAAACTCGCGGCGTTTGGTCTTGGTGTCATGCTTTTCGATGATATAGCGAGCGATATCATCAATGCGTTTAGGGTCGTTATAGACCTCTTGAGTGTCAATGGCGGTGACTTTTTCATCGGCAGCACTGTCGTTTTTGGTGAATTTACCCACATAGTCAATCTGAAAGGGCAGCACGTTTCTGTCACGAATGGCATCCACGATGGTGTAGCGGTGCAAGCAGTCATCAAATAGGTAGGCGGTAGTGAGCTTAAGCCCAGCTTTATTGTGAGCGTTGTCAATCAATATGGGTGTGCCAGTAAAGCCGAACATCTGCGATTGTTGAAAAAAGCGTTTGATGTTTTGATGGGTTTCCCCAAATTGGCTGCGGTGACATTCATCAAAGATAAACACGACTTTTTTGTCTTGTAAGTAGCGGATCTTTTCTTGATGGCGCTCTGATTTGATAGCGCGGTTGAGCTTTTGAATGGTGGTGACGATCAGCTTGTCGTGGGTCTCGCCGAGCTGCTTGACTAAGTTTTTGGTGTTGGTGGTACTGTCTACGCTGCCGTCTTTAAAGGCGTTGAACTCATTAGCGGTTTGAGTGTCTAAATCGTTTCTATCCACGACAAACACCACTTTTTCGACATCAGGTAGCCCCATGATGATTTGACTGGCTTTAAATGAGGTCAGCGTTTTGCCTGATCCTGTGGTGTGCCAAATGTAGCCGTTTTTATCTGAGGTGGTGGCGCGCTCAATTAAGCGCTTGGTGGCATGGACTTGATAAGGTCTGAGTACCATCATGGTCTTTGAGGACTCATAAAGGACGATAAACTGAGCGATCATCTCGGTTAAGTGCGTGGGGGTTAAGAATACCTCGGTAAAATCGATGATCTCATTGACTGGTTTGTTGTCGCTATCTGCCCAGGGAAAGGTGAAGTTAAAGTGCTGAGTGCCTTTGGCATAGTAGCGTGTGTTTGCGCCATTACTGATGACGAACAGCTGAATGAACTCAAATAAGCCATGCCCTGCCTTATAAGCGGCTTTTGAGTAACGCATGGTCTGATGGAACGCCTCGGCAATCTCGATGCCGCCACGGCGCTTGAGCTCGATTTGGACAAGGGGCAAGCCGTTAACCAAGATGGTGACATCAAAGCGGCTGGTGCGCCCGTTTTGGCTGCTGTGGTCAATCATAATCTGATTGCTCAGCTGCCAGATGTTGTCCTTAGCATCTGGCCAAAAAAACTGAATATGGCGTGAGCTGCCATCATCGAACTTGATGTTGAACTTATCGCGCAGTTTTTTGGCACGCTCAAAGGCGCTGCCACTGCCCAGATGACTGATGACCTGCTTCCACTCATCGCCTGATAACGGCTTATCCAGCTGATTGGCGCGGACGATTTGCGTCTTTAGATTGGCAAGGAGTGCCGCCTCGGTGGTAATGATAACGCGATCATAGCCTAGGCGCTCCATTTGCGTCATTAGGCTGTCTTCGAGTTGGTACTCACTTTGCTCAGTCATTAGGTATCCTATACAAACATCTGCTGTAATAAGCCTTTCTTCCACGTTTTGGCGTGGTCGATTTGCTCGGCGACGTTATCAATTTTTTGGTCAATAGCGGTTAAGAAATTGGCGATTTTGGTTTGTTCTTCTAATATAGGATTTATTACGGGTATATCCTTTAAGTTTTTTAAGTTTAGCTTAGGCTGTGCGGTTCCTGAGTTGTATTGCTCATAATTTAGTGTTTCTAAATAGCTGGCTAAAAAAAAGTTATTACCATTTTTTGACCTAAATATATGAGCATGATTATTTAGCCAAAACTTACCAGTTACTAAGAAAGCTAAAGGTGATGAGCGTGTCAAAATATTAGCTCCATCTTCACCAATTAAAATATATTCTCCGTCAAAAATGTAATCATCTACATGATCAATAACGCCTGATGCACCAAAATAACGATAGTCACCTTGCCTTTTTTGCCGTTCACTACTACTAAGAGGAACTCTTTTCCCATTAAAAAAGTTGACCACCTCTCCTAGCGTTCTATCTTCCCAATCCTCAAAATCACTACCATCATCCGCTTTAAAGCGCAGTTTTTGGCTAAATATCTGCTGCATCATGCCTTTTTTATAGTCGGTAAGTAGCTCATGCTTTTGGGTCAGCTCGTCAATCTTAGTATCAATGGCGGATAAGAATGTAGCGATTTTGGTTTGTTCTGCTATATTAGGAAAGTTGAAAGGAAATGCTAAGACATCGCCCTTAGTAATGTTGGGGTCTTTGCGGCTACTAGCTGCAAAACTTTTCCATAACTTCACATTATGATTTAAATAATCTAAAAGAAATCGCGAATCTATATTCTCGTTAGGATATATTGCCGATAATGCTTGGTTGCATGTAGCTTCATTTGCCAACAATCCTGTGCGACCAATTTGATTAAAGCCCCCATACATAGCAACAAAAACAGTTCCTTTAGGAAGCATTTTTACGGAAGTGCTTTTCAAAGCAACCTTAGAAATCTGTTCTTCCGTATGTGTAATGACAGCATTGTTCAGGTCTGTCGTTTTGACCCAAGGAATATTTGCATTTTTGAAAAATTCCTTATTACTTCTTAAAGGTGTAGCACCTGAAGTAACTTCAAAAACCTCACCTATTTTTGAGGCTAACCAACTTCCCTCAAACTCTTTAAACCGCAATTTTGGCGTTGCCATCACATTACATCCTTATCTTGTATCACCAGTAGATTCATCACCAGACGGATGAGCACCTCTTTTTGAGTGGGGTCTGATTCGGCGATCAGCAGTGTGAGCGCTGCAAGCCCCGTATCATTGATGATGGCAGTACCCTCATCATTGAATAAGCGGTTATTACGGTATAAAAAATCAACAAATAAGAACGCTGCACTGCGCTTGTTACCATCAGCAAAAGGATGGTTTTTGACGACAAAATATAACAGATGCGCCGCCTTGGATTCGATACTGGGGTAAACTTCCTCACCAAACGCCGTTTGTTGAATATTACCCAATATGGCAGCCAGTCCATCACCGCGAGGCTTAGCAAATAGCTCTGTGGCCTCTTTTTTATCCATCAGGGTTGATTTGAGCTGATTCAGTGCCTGCATGGCACTTGGTGCGTCTAAAACCTCGCCGCCTGGTTGCCCCACAGGCTCATGCAACAAACCCTCATCGTAGCGCTGCAACCATAAAAAAGTTTGGGTGTAGCGGCTGATGATCTCGACCAAACCTAGTGCGCTGTCTTTGCTATGCTGCTCAGATTGAGCCGTTTTTTTGATTAAGGCGATGGCTTGCTCAAGCTCAGCGGTGTTTTGCTGCAAACGCTGTTGATTAATGCTAAAGCCTTGGATGAGATGCTCTTTTAAGGTGCGCGTCGCCCATTTGCGAAACATCACGCCTTGCTTGGATTTGATGCGATAACCCACGCTGATAATGACGTCCAAATCATATAAGGTCACGGGTTTGTCAGAAAAAGCAATTTGCACTTTTTGCAAATTGCTTTTTAGATCCACCTCTTCATCACCAATCGCGTTATTGATATGGCGTGAAATCACTGAAACATCACGGCCAAACAGATCACTCATTTGGGCTTGGCTTAGCCATACCGTGTCTTGCTCAACATTCACTTCAAGGCTGACTTGGTTGTCTACTTGATATAGCTGGATTTGACTGTCTACGGTGCTCATGACCCTACCTTAAAGGGCGAATCAATGCCCAGCTCTTCACAAAAGCCATTAATGACAGCGTCCGTTTCTTGGCTCTTTTTTTCTAAATCTTGTAATGCCTTGGCAACGGCTGTTAAATCCACTTCAGGCTCAGCCTCAAACGTGTCCACGTAACGCGGAATATTGAGATTATAGTCGTTATCGCTAATGTCCACTAAAGATGCGACATGGGCGAATTTATCGACGTTTTTACGCGCTTGATAGGTTTTGATGATGGTATCGATATGCTCAGGTAGCAGCATATTTTGATTACCTTGCTTCTCAAAGCCTTGACTGGCATCGATAAAAAAGACGTCTTTATCGTGCTTGCGGTTCTTTTTAAAGACTAAAACAGAGGTCGGGATACTGGTGCCGTAGAAGATATTGGCAGGGAGCCCAATCACTGCGTCTAAGGCGTTAAGGTTTTTGATGATGTATTCACGAATATCGCCCTCACTTGAACCGCGAAACAGTACACCATGTGGTAATACCACTGCCATGGTGCCGTCGTCGTCTAAGTGATGCAGCATGTGCTGGACAAACGCCATGTCGGCTTTGGTTTTGGGCGCAAGTTTGCCATAGTCTGAGAAGCGCTCGTCTTGAAGCAGTAAGGGATCAGCGGACCAGTTCGCTGAACATGGCGGATTGGCCACAATGGCATCAAAGCGCATTCCGACGTGCTGCGGACGCTTGAGCGTGTCTTCTTGCTTGATATCAAACTTGGTGAAGTTCACACCATGCAAAATCATGTTCATGCGTGCCAAGTTATAGGTGGTGCGGTTCATCTCTTGACCGTAGATTCTATCTACGTCATCCGCCTCACGCTTAACGCGCAGCAGCAAAGAGCCTGAGCCACACGTTGGGTCATAGACTGAGCTTATGGCGTCCTTGCCGCTAGTGACGATTTTGGCCAGTAACGTAGATACCATACGTAGATACCATTTGTGGGGTATAAAACTCCCCCGCTTTTTTGCCTGCGCCACTGGCGAACTCACCGATCAGATACTCATAAGCATCACCTAGCACATCGCTTTCAGTGTTACTCAGGTCAAAATCAATGGCGTCTAAGTGACTTAGCACTTTTACGATCAGCTCATTACGGTCATCAGGGCTATTACCAAGCTTGGTTGAGTTTAGGTCAATGTCTTCAAATAGGTTGGCAAAATCCTCTTCTGAGTCTGTGCCTAATGTGCCCTGCTCGATGGCTTTTAGCGTATCAGCCAAATCATCGAGAATGAACGCTTGGTCTTGTTTGCCGCGTTTGGCCAGTTGGTGAAACAGCTGATTGGGCGCAAGCGCATAGCCAATCTCATCAATAGCGTTTTCTTTGACTTCCTCGATATATTCAAGATGCTCAGGATTACTGATGTCAAACTTTGCAAAGTTGTCGAAGCCTTCGCCTTCTTCAGCCAAGATATTATTGGCAAAGCGGATGAATTTATCTGATAAGTACTTATAAAAAATAAATCCTAGTATGTAGTCCCGAAATTCATCTGCGCCCATTTTGCCGCGTAGATCGTTGGCAATATTCCAAAGCTGCTTTTTTAACTGTTGAAGCTGTTGTGATTGACTCATGATTATCCTAAATTAACATCGCTAGGTGTATAGGTGTATAGGTATATATACACCTGAAAATTAATTTTTATAAATCAATAATATAGACGTGCTATTAACGCTCATTAAGCCGTGATTCAATCATCTCAGTGAGTAGCTTAGTGACAGTTGTACGATTATCGAGCACGTACTGTTTAAGCTCAAAATAGGTGTCTTCATCAAGATTGAAATTGACTCGTGTGCTCTTTTTAGGCTTATCAGTGACGTCAGACAACTCAAGCGCGTCTTTTTTATCTTTACTTGGGCGGCCAGCTTTCATAACTCTACTTCCTTATCAAAAAACGTTTTAACCTCGTTGACCAGCTGCGTGATCTCAGTCACGGCATTGCTCTTAGCAGATTCTGTCTCAAATACCGTTTTACCCACTGAAGCACTGTTTGGGTAGCTAACACGCTGTACGATTCTGGCATCAAGTACGGGTAGGTTGTAATCTTGAAGCACTGCGGCGACTTCTTTGCCGATATTGGTGTTTTGGATAGCGCGAGATACCACAAACGCGGCTTTGAGTTTGCCATCAGTCATCTCGATGCGCTGCTGCACAAGTTCAACAAGATCGCTTGTAGCCCACACGTCGTAAGGGCTTGGTTGTACTGGTATCAGAACGAAGTCAGCGGCTTTGATAGCAGATAGTGCCAGATTAGTCGCTTGTGGCGAGCCATCAATCACAACGAACTCTTTATTAGAGACGTTTTTTAGGTCTTTATCTAGGGTTGGTCTATCAAGGCCGATGACAGGTACAGGATTGTCTTCGTCAACGGCTCTCCAATCGCGAGCACTGCCTTGCTGATCACTATCGACTAATAGCACACTATGACCTTGAAGCTGCAATCCACGCGCTAAATGCGTGGCTATCGTGGTCTTGCCGCTGCCACCTTTCTGATTCAGTACTGCGATTACTTTCATGGTAAAAGCCTTATGATGATTATGTATTCATACACTCAAATGAGTAAATACTTATATAAGTATATTATCTCAAACCACTAATAAGTACAACCGAAAGTACTGTGCTTATTAGTATTGGATAGGTCTTACTATTAAACCGATATGACACGTAGTAAAATGCACTACTTGATAGCACTATGCGTATCTAGCGAATAATTTGTATGCTAATAGCACTATATTTGAAATAGGAGATGGTAATGGTTAAGTGTCATTTATCAACGATAATGGGTGAGAAGCGCCTGAAAATTGCAGACGTTGCAAGAGACACTTCTATCAACAGAGGCACAATTACGCGCATGTATCATGAAGAGGCCACTCGAGTTGATTTAGAGGTGATCGAAACATTATGCCGCTATTTCGATATCGAGGTAGGCGATCTATATGAACTTACTGAAGATTTAGACGTTTAGTCTTTAAACGTATAAAATAATCTATAGAAGATTATTTTGTCTTGAAATGAGTTAAAATGTGTGTATAATTTTACCTGTAGCAGAACGTTTAGTTAATTATAAAATCTAATTAATCTACAGGAGATTATTATGTATACATCAGCGCAGCAGCCAACAACGTCATCTTGGTTTGATCACAATGTGAAAGTTTTAACCAAGCAACTTATTGAAAACTTACAAATACAGCAAGGTTCACAGCTGGCCAAAATATTGGGCGTGAATCCGATTTTCTATAATGATGAGGCGCTTCATGTATGGGTACAGCGCCAGATAGATGAGGGGTTAATCGTTGATGATGAGGCGATTGGTGTGCTTGAGGCGGCGTTTATTGGTTTAATGAGAAGTTATGAGCAAGTAGAGCTATGAGTTGATAAGCCCAGCTATCAATTATAATAGCTGGGTTTATGAAAGAGACAGCTGAATATATTAATCATTTATTTCTGGTGATTTAGGTTCAGCATCAATACTGCTATCAGCACTATCAGTTAGCGTTATTGATGGCTTTCGTATCCATAGAGGTAGAGGAAATGCCGAGTTGTAAGGATATGGTACTGGGTTCTCAGTACTAGATTGACTTGAAATACTATAGATTAGCTCACGAAGTTCTATGTTTGCTTTTCTTTTAAAGAAGAAGGGTACGGTCTTAAAGCGATACATCATCTTTTCTTGCTCTGTCTCACCAAAACTAGCATCTAGACTGCCTGTTAAATTATCATCTTCGTCTTTATTCTCACTAAAAACAGTCCATAACGACATTATTGGATTATTTAGCCGATATAAATTATTGATACCAAGAGTGTCTTTATCTTGAACTCTTTGAATTAGGTTGTTGAGATTGTCTTGGCTTTTATCATTATTTAAGTATAAATTTAACGAGTTGATACATGTAATCAGTAAATTACGCTCCTTAACTGGGCTCGCTTTTTTCGCAGCTGGCTTTTCCTGTACACTCTCATAAGCGTTTTTAAGTTCTTGCGCATCTCGAAATACATGGTTCAAACTTGGTATCCCCCTTTCTAAATCAAAATAGATGATAGAAACAATGGCTTTGGGGATCTGATCAATCCGTCTAAACATCTCAGTTGAATACCTATCATACCAAGCACTAATATCAGCTAATGCTTCCTCGTTATTGAAGCGCTCTTCAGCTCGATGTGGACGGCCAGAAAATTTCTGGGACTTAAGCTTAGCCTTTACAGCGAGTTTAATACTATCAAAAAGGTCATCTAGCTGATTAATTTTGTTTAAATTGCCTACTAGCCCAGACTGTATATCAATAACCGTGCGGTCTGAACCAATATTTATCTTAAATGAGTCATCAAAGGTTATCTGTTTTTGCCCCAGTTTATTTTTTGTCTTACCATAAGAAGGGTTCGAGATTTTATCAAAAACCTCTGTAGCCCACCGTCCAAGCTCAATAGCTATATCACTCCTTACTTCGCTTAAAATACTGTCTTTATTGTGTGGAGTATATTCGTCTACAATTTTTGCAAGGCTACCTTCCTTATCAAGCTTAAGCATATGCTGATATTGCTCTTCTGATATGCTTTGTAGCCTAATTCCTTTAGGGTTGACATGGTCAGCATGAGATTTAATCTTGTAATATATTGATCTTTCAATATCAGACGCCTCATAATTATTCTGTCTTAGAAGCATTTTGAAAATATCCAAAGGGTGATGAAGACACATATACATATCGTAGTAAGGGTATGATTTTGATACGTCTTGACCAAGAACGTATTTAATGGGTGCAAACGCTATACCATTTTCTTGCATTCCTCTCAATATAGCACTGCTCGCATCAGACTCTAACGTCTGCAAATAAGCAATGATGTCATTACTACCTACATTACCCTCTAATTTCTGCAAAATATTCTCTCTCATATTATCCAGTGTTTGCTGATCCGTGTTTTCTTGTTCGGCAAACACTGTCATCAAGAATTTCATCCTTCCTCGCACAGCTAGAGCATTCCACTCATCTTCTATCAGGTATCTAACATAACGCATCACTAAGAAAACCTGCTCAAAAACCATCTTATAAGTATTTTGTGCGTCTCTAACTATGTCCTCTATGTCCTTGGGTCTGATTTTTAAGTACTCGAGATTGCTCTTTATAGTGCTGTCAGATAGTTTTTCCGATTGACGGTTAAAGCTGGTAGCAGTGAACAGTTGATTTGAATGCATAAAGAATCCTAATGGTTAATATTTTGTAAACTAAGATAAGTTGTCACATAGACTGCTTAAAAATATATCTTATCTAATAATTTGAAAATAATCGAATTTCTCATGAAGATTATGTAAATATACGTATATTGGTAGTCAAAAAACTAAATAATTAATATAGTTTACCAATTTAATTTTCAAGTTGGCTAATAGCGCGGTTAATTAATAAGATAAAATGTCATTATACACTAGTAAAAAAACTTATCTAGTGTATTATGTACTCATCTAAGACGAAGAACTTAATATTAATACGGAGATCGCTATGCTAAAGCCAACCCACCATTTTGAAAAACGCATCGCCCAAAGAGGCATCAGTCGTGCCATGGTCAAGTGGACTATAGATCATGGCGAGATAAAGGGAGATAAATTCATTACTACGAGAAAAATAATTCGAAGCATTGTCAGTAAGATGAACGCTCGTATCACTAAACTAGATCGCCTTAAGACTAAGTTTAAGCACTTTAATGTCACTAGGCTTATTGATAAGGCGCGTAACAGATTATTGGTGCAGAAAAAGATAGCTTTGAAAATTTTAGCAAAGGGCGGGGTAGTGGTGGTGGTGGATAACGCTGCCCTAATCACAGCTTATGATGTAGACAGTTACAAAAAATACTAATCAAACTTAAGGAATTATCGTGAAAAAACTAACAGCTGGTTCACATATCAAGACATATCGCTTGGGTTACTCTCATCACGGAATTTATTGTGGAGATGGTAGGGTGGTCCATTATAGTGGCTTTGCACAAGCCTTTAAAAAAGGCGCACTGGAAGTCACTACGCTTGAGAGGTTTCTAGGTGGCGAGATAGACTATTATATAGTCCAACATCCTTCTCATAAATTAAAGTACTCGAGCAGTGAGATTGTAGAGAGGGCTCTTAGCCGTGTAGGCGAAGATAGCTATAATCTTGCATTTAACAACTGTGAGCATTTTGCAACTTGGTGTGTCACAGGAAGAGGTGAAAGTAAGCAAGTACGATCAGCTCTAACATACACAACAACAGCCGCTGCGGCGGGTTATCACGCAACAAGAACAGCATCTACTGCTGCACAAGTGACTGGATTGGTCGCGAGTTCGGCAAAAGCCTTATCAGGAACTACCACATCAGGTATTGCTGTAGGTAGATTGGCCGGTTGTGCTACGGGTGCTATAGGTGGTGCTGCATTGGGTACTTCTGGTGCTGTGGGAACCACTGCTTTAGTAGGCGCAACAGGAGCAGTGTCTGGGACGACTGCATTAGGCTTCATGGCAACTGGAGCTGCGACAGCCGCAGCTGCACCGATTGCTCTACCAGCACTAGCAGTAGTAGGTGCTGGAGCGGTAATAGGTGGTATTTTAGGCGGTTTTTTTGATTAAATGATATAGCAACTATAAAGCCGCTAAGTAGCTGAATGTGCTTAGCGGTCTTAACATAATAGGTAATAGCCATGGATTATAAAGAAAAATATAAAACAGAATTGGTAGTGAACTGGCATATCACGGAAGCTTGCAATTATCATTGTCATTACTGCTTTGCTAAGTGGGATAAACAAAAAAATGAGTTACTCAATGATAATGAGTCTGTCAGTAAGCTCATGGATGAAATACAAGGGTTACCGTCGATTCTAAACGATAAATATATGACCGAATTTAAGAGCGTGCGACTAAACCTTGTTGGTGGCGAAACGTTCCTCAATACAAGAAAAGTTATAAGAATCATTCATCACGCTCGACAAAGAGGCTTTGTACTTTCAGCAATAACAAATGGTAGTCGGTTGAATAGTGAGCTAATAGAGCTTATCGCAGATAGCTTTAGCAGCATTGGTTTTAGTGTTGACTCATTGGATAGTGATACTAATACAAAAATTGGTAGGATAGAAAAAAGTAAAGTCATGGATACTCATAAGGTATTATTAGATATTAAGGCTATAAAGAAGATCAATCCAAGAATTGATATAAAAATAAATACAGTAGTTAGCAGTTTAAATAAATCAGAAGACTTGTCTCGGTTCATTGAGCAAGTCGCTCCTGATAAATGGAAGGTTTTCAAAGTATTACCAGTTTTAACTCACGACAATAATATTTCTCAAGATGACTTTGCTAGGTTTTTAGAGCGTCATCAAAGCTTTAGTGACGTTATATCTTCTGAAAATAATGATGAGATGACAGACTCTTATTTGATGATTGACCCTATAGGGCGCTTCTTTCAAAATTCAAATGTTGGAGAAGGTTACCTTTATAGCAAACCAATTCCACAAATAGGTATCCGTGCCGCAATTAATGAGATTAATTTTGATGTTAGTAGATTCCACGGGCGCTATAAAAACAAACGTATCGATATGCGAGAAATTTCATAGCGCATATTTTACTGTACGCCTATAGCGAACCAGTCAAGTGCTTTCACTGGCTCGGTTCCCTAGTGAGGACTCGAATTTTTGGCTGTAGGCTAATGATGTCGGTATATTGAGTTATTTAGGTAGTCGCGGTATACTTCGTTGTGTACATGCAGTGAGCCTTTGGATCGTTATTTTTATTTACCGTAAGCGCTGCTATAGAGAAAGAAATGATAAGCACTCTCTCAGTTAGATCCTATAGTCGTCAAACTAAAGGGCATTCTCATAACTTTCATCAAATTGTTTTACCGCTTCGAGGCGTTATAAACATTGAGGTTGAAAATTATATTGGTAAAGTTACTCCACGGGAATGTGTTGTGGTCAAAGCATACGAAAAACATTATTTTAATGCTGAAGAAAATGCAAAGTTCATTGTTGTTGATACAGATTCTTTACCAGATCATATCCTTGATTCGGAAAAAATTGTCTTTTCAATCAGCTCGACATTAATATTATTTTTAGAGTTTGCTGAAAGCCAGTTAAAGAACCAAATTCATGCTGAAATTGAATCATTGATGTTTACTACTTTCTACAAACTTCTAGAAGAACAAAAATTATTCGTTCAGTATGACCATAGAATTAGAGAAGTAGCGGACTATATTAATAACAACCTTTCTAATAACTTATCTATAGACGCTTTAGCAAATATTGCTTGTTTGAGTGCTACACAGTTTAAAAAGAACTTTAAGTCACAGACGGGTCAGACAGTAACTGAGTACATTACAGAGCTGAGAATGCAAAAGGCTCAAGCTTTATTACTGCATACTGACTCACCCATTTCTATCATTGCTGAATTAGTTGGTTACGCTAATGTCAGTGCATTTAGTCGCCGTTTCTCAAAGTATTTCGGTATCCCACCTTCTAGAGTTTTCTAAGTAAAACGCGTCTGACCAATCAACAAAACCATCCAATCTGCAAAATCCGATATTAATAGCTCTCTATAATAGTATTATTCAATATAACCTTGAGAGTACCTATTATGTTTCAGGTGAAATCCAGTTTGAGCGCTGTTGTATTTGTAGTTATTGCTAGCATTCTTTGGGGTACAACAGGTACTGTATCCGCTTTTACGCCTGATGTCAGTCCTTTAGCAACTGGTGCGTTTGCAATGGGTATAGGTGGTGTACTGCTAGTAGTAAACGCTAGAAAACACATAATTAATGATAAAATAAAATTAACTTCTCAGCCCAAGGCCTTATTAATAGGAGCGACATGTGTTGCCATTTATCCATTAGCTTTTTATTCTTCTATGCGTCTAGCTGGTGTCGCTATTGGAACAGTTATCTCAATTGCTAGCGCTCCATTTTTTACAGTAATAATGGAGCGTCTAATCAGCAATAAAAGGATTAATAAAAAATGGGTAGTAAGTTTTCTATTTGGTGCCGTTGGTGTCAGCTTACTGACTATAGGAAAAACTAAAAATATTGACCTAGATATAGTGGCGAACCATCAAAAATGGGGAATATTACTGGGTTTGGTTGCAGGATTAACTTATGCCACGTACTCGTGGTCAGCACGGCAACTGATAGAGACAGGGGTGGACTCTAAATCTGCAATGGCAAGTATGTTTGGTCTCTCCGCAATAGTATTGTTACCTTCATTACTATTTACAGGCGATAATCTATTTTTAGATGCTAAACATATAACAGCTGCTCTATACATGGCAATTGCACCTATGTTTATAGGGTACTTGCTTTTTGGTCAAGCACTGAAAGCCATTGAGGCAAGCCAAGCCACGTTAATTACATTATTGGAGCCTATCGTAGCGACAATACTTGCGGTTATTGTTGTTGGAGAGATTTTTTCTCCTATTGGTTGGCTAGGTATGTTTCTAATGATTATTTGTCTTTTATTACAAATGGTTAAAGTTCCAGCTCCGAGGTATTTTAAGAGAAGTCATATTTTCTAAGAATTTTGAGTATACCCCAAGGAAACCAGTTATTTTATCTTTCAAACTTATTAACAGACTACTTAAAGCAGACTGTTAGCATGGAACCATCTATAACAGACTTTTGAATTATAAGACTGGCTGCTGTGCTTTTTTCCTATCATTAGCCTATACCCAAAACATAAAACTTCTAAACGACAACCTATCTATCATTTGACTTTTATTTGATATTAAATGATAGTAATATCTTGCTATTATCAATGAACATCAATTATTAAGTCTAACTGATACAAAGAGGTATTATGACCGTTCGTATTTATGTGAGAGCCAGCACTAAGGATCAAGACGCTACTAGAGCATTAATAGATTTGGTTGCCTTCAGTAGCCGCTATGGTGATAGCTATGTTGATTACGTTGAGCACTTCAGTGGTACAAAGCTCGATAGACCAATCTTAGCTAAGTTGCTAAAGGACGCCGAGCAAGGCGATATTTTATTGGTTGAAAGCGTGGATAGATTAAGCAGACTATCTCAAGATGATTTTTCGATTCTAAAGCAGCGTATTAAAGATAAGGGCTTACGATTGGTGGTGGCTGATCTACCAACCACACATACGATGAGTGACGGTATGACAGGTGAGATCCTAAAAGTGATTAACGATATGCTGATCGATTTATTAGCGACCATGGCAAAGCTTGATAATGACAAGCGTAGAGAGCGCATTAAACAAGGATTGGCCAACAGTGGCTATAAACCCACTGGTAAGAAAGCCAATACCGCAAAACACAATCGTATTAAAGCATTGGCTAGTCAAAACAATATGACAAAAGAAGAGATCGCTAAGGCGGTTGGTGTTGGCGTAGCTACCGTTTATCGTGTCTTAAAGCAGGTCAATAGCTGAGGTATTTTAAATATCGACTCAACGTGACCTTTGGTCTTGATTTAAAGGCATCGCAACGTCATAAGAAAATCGTTTTAATGCAATAAGGCTTTATAATAATCATTATATTGCATTCATAATTGTTTTTGCGCAAAATGGCTTATCTATAATCGCTTGAGCCACTCATGATGAATACCCCTATCTCAGATCCTATTGGCGCAGCATGGCTTGTCCGTTATGCCAGCATAGAGCTGGTTTCGCCTTTATATGTCAGCAGTAGTATCGGTGGGCGCAGGCAAACCTATAAAGACGGTGACGTCATTCATAACGCTTATCAGGAAACCGCACGTCCACTGGACACTATCATTGCGCACTTACAGTTTCACATGCGTCATGAAGTACTGAATTTAGAGTTACTGGTTCGTCTATTTGAGCAGATAGGGGCAAATGACGTGCAAGCATGGGTAAACGCTGAGCCGACAGGCAGCTATGCCCGTAGAATGGCTTTCTTGTATGAGTGGCTCATGGATAAGCATTTAGAGGTACCGAGTAATATAGGCGGTAACTATGTGGATGCTTTGGTTACCAAGAAGTTGGTTACTTCAAGTCCTTCGCAGGTCATCAAGAACGCTCGCTGGCGTATCAATGACAATCTAGCAGGAACCCGTCATTTCTGTCCGATGCTGGTAAAAACAGAGGCCTTTACGCAAGCAGCTGCACTCAATATTGCCACAATGGTTGACAAACTTAACGATGAATTTGGGCAAGACTTACTGATGCGCGCCTCCGTATGGATGACCCTACGAGAGAGTAAAGCCAGCTTTACTATAGAAGGTGAGGGAAAAGAGTTAAAACGCATTGAACGTTTTGCCGATGTGATGGCACGGCGTACCGGCACCGGTGACATTCCGCTTGATCCTGAATCACTAGCAGAGTTGCAACAAGAGATACTCGGTAGCAAAACGGTTATCCAGCAGTATGGTGTCCGTCAATCACCAGTTTTTGTGTCGCATACTCAGGTCAATGGCTTTAAAGAAATTGTGCATTATATTGCTCCACCAGCTGATGACATTGCTGATAAGTTAGAAGGATTACAGGTATTTATGGAAAAGACTGAGGGACAATCAGCACTGATGCGTAGTGCGGTTGCCTCCTTTGCCTTTGTATATATTCATCCGCTGGCGGATGGCAATGGCCGTGTACATCGCTTTTTAATTAATGACGTCCTCAGGCGAGACCAGGTCATTCATGAGCCGATTATCCTACCTATATCACAAGCCATTGCCGAGCATCCCTCAGACCGGCATGCCTATGATAAGATTTTAGACCGTGTCTCTGTGCCGCTCATGAAGCAAATCCGTGATCATTACAGCTTTGATAAACAGGCAGTTACCTACCCTGATGGTATTCGCTCAAACTTAAATTTTGGAAATACTCACCTGATTCAACCTGCATGGCGCTTCATGGATCTAACGCCTCACGTTCAGTACTTATCAGGACTGATTGCTCATGTTATTGAAAAAGAGATGCATAACGAATCACAGTACCTAAGAAAGCATGACCATGCACGACTGGCGATAAAAGAGATTGTTGAGATGCCCAACAGCTATGCCGATAGAATCATTCGCAGCATGCTACAAAATAAGGGTGCTAAAAGTAATAAGCTACTGAAGGATTATCCGTTTTTGGCAAATGATGAGGTTTGGGACGATATTTTCTCTATCGTTGTAGAGACCTTTAAAGATGAAGCAGATGGTTTGAATAGTTAGACGAACCCTGCTATACGCAGGAAAGTCTGCCTTGATAATCAAGCTCAAGCTAGTCTCAATATTATCGTTCCAATGATGATTCGTTTGTAAAACGATTCGGCGAAAATACCGTAGCCTGAAAAGTAATCAATATTTTTCTTGACCCTATTCAAGCTAATAAACTACTAAAAATAGAATATGTTAAAGGAACTTTGATAACAGATTACTTTTGTTTGACAAGAATTATTACAGCTCCTAAAATTTGAGTATTTGAGTATTTGAGTATTTGAGTATTTGAGTATTTGAGTATTTGAGTATTTGAGTATTTGAGTATTTGAGTATTTGAGTATTTGTTTAGCTATAACAGCTATCAGCTGACGCGAACACTCAGCTGTAGCTTGTATTTCAGAATAGCTATGCCCAGATTTTAGGAGGCTAGCAATAATCTTACGCTTTTCGGTATCTTTCCTACGCCCTAAATATTTACCTTCTGTCTTAGCATGAGCAATACCTTGCACCTGACGGTTATGTCGGTCTTTATAGTCCTTTCTAGCAATAGCAGCGAGCATATCAAGCATCATCGAATTAATGGACTGTAATACGCTGCTCATAAATTCAGTGCTGCTCTCAGATTGAGGCGTCATATAGGAGGTCGGTAGCTCTTTTGATACTACCCCAGATTCTTTTCTAATAGCATTCTTTTGAGAGTATCCCAATCAGCTTGGTTTAAACGTGCTAAGCGGTCAATCTGCTCTACCAAAATTATATCGCCTTCATAGGCATCATCGATCACTTACATTAACTGTGGACGTATTAAAGTTGCGCCTGATTCGTTTTCGACATAGAAGGCGGCAATTTTGTGATCATGATCAGTAGCAAACTGTATAAGCTCGTTTTTGGTACGCTTGGCATCTTATTCTTTGGTAGACGCTCGTAGACACGCTCTGATAAACATAAACACGTACAATAGTCTGTTATAAGTAGTTCCATTACAGCAGTCTATTTTAAGTCGTCTATTAATCGGTTTTTGATGCCTTTTAGATGGTTCCCTTGGGGTATACCCTACGATAGCAGGAAAGCCATCGCGAATGACAAAACCTGTTTAGCTTTTAAACAAGACGGGTTTGTCGATAGTATGTAAGATAAGTTCGAAAAGTAACTGGAGTGTGAGGCTATTCATACTGGGTCTGAATTAAAGTTTTATTGTGATTAATTTCTGCTCAATGTTATTCATTTGTCGCCATGATGAGTGATGGCGGCTTGTGATTTAGTTAGGAAAAATAATCTTGAGTAATAAGATATGTAGTGGTCAAATATTTTTAGACAGTACTTAAGAGGTTTTTGTTGAAATAAAGTCTCTCTTTCTCGCTCGGTGTTAAATACTCATTAAAGCTGTGTGGTCTTACACTTTGATAATAGCCCCAAATATAATCATTTACTGCCTGCCGAGCCTCATCAATATTGTCATAGCCGTTTTTTGGCATCCACTCTGTCTTAAAGCTTCTAAAGAACCTCTCTGTAGGTGCATTGTCCCAACAGTTGCCTCGTCGGCTCATACTATGCGACATACCATTGCACTTGGCTACGCATTTAGCATACTCTTCACTGGTATAATGACTGCCTTGATCTGAATGAAACAGCACGCCTTTAGGCTCAAGTCTTATGTGATATGCCATTTTTAGTGCAGATGTGGTCAGCTGGGTATTCGGGCTATCTGACAAGGCAAAACCAACAATACGTCGAGCATATAAATCCATAACGATGGCTAAATAACACCATCCGCCTTTGATACGAATATAAGTAACATCACCTGTCCACACTTGGTTTGGTGCAGTGGGCGCAAACTGACGGTCTAGTATGTTTCCATAAACTTTATGGAATTTTTCACAACGCCTGTACTTATGTGATTTTATCTGTCGACTAATCAACCCCATTAGTGCCATCAGCTTACCTGCTCTGTAGCGTGTGAGTTTAATGTCATGTTGATGCGTGACGATAGCAGATACCGTCCTTGCACCAGCCGAGCCATTTGACTGCTCAAATACTTCTCTGATTAAGGCTTTGAGCCTTATAAGTTCAATGTCTATAGACCTAGATTTAGTACTGTTGTAATAGCTGCTTCTAACAACCCCAAACAGTTCACATAGCTTGTGTTTGCTAATATGCTTATGATGCTCTGCAAGCTTGGTTATTAGCGATAGACGCTGAGATTATCTTGGGCTAGCAGAGCAGATGCCTTTTTTAATATATCTCGCTCCATCTTAAGCTGCTTGACCTGTTTTTCAAGCTCTTGTATACGCCGTAATTCAGGCGTTAGGGCTTTGCCTTCTGGTGGCATGACACCTTGCTGTTCTTTACGGTATTTATATACCCAATTCTCTAAGGTGGTTTTGCCGATACCTAATGAGTTGGCTACTTCTGGTATCTTCCTGCCTTGATCTTCAACCAGTTTAATGGCTTCTAGCTTAAATTCTTGGCTGTAGCGTCCGCGTTTGGTGGTCATATCTTCTCTCCAGTCTTGGTGATAGTATAACCTTGTATCTTGAATAATCGCTTAATACTATCGATGAAAGTTGATAAAATAAAGCAGTTATTCATGAGCATTGAGAGTATGAGTATAACCTTAGTGCCTAGACACTGTGTAAGAGATTATGCCCAATGCTCATCCTATCATCTTAATATTCTGAATGGTATCCAAGTGCCTCGACATCTTATCAGATGCCATGAGTGACACTGCATAAACAAGGGAAGACAATAAGATGACACATTATATAGGCATAGACGTTAGTAAAAATAAGCTAGATATTGCATGGCTCAAAGACACTGACAAACTAAAATTCAAAACTAAATTCTTTAAAAATGATCACAGTGACTATGCTGCTCTTATCAACTGGCTAATTGCTAACATTACTGATGACTTAAACAACATCCACATAACCCTTGAAGCCACAGGCGTCTATCACGAGAACATCGCCTACTACCTATTTGATAAAAAGCTTAACGTCAGCATCATCAATCCTGCTTACGTCAAAAGCTATGCTGCTAGTTTAGGAAGTCGCAACAAGACGGATAAAAAAGATAGTATGTTATTAGCCCGCTACACCTATAGTGCTAAGCCTAAATTGTGGACACCGCCGCCAGCAGAGGCGCGTCACCTCAAGTCTTTACTGTCGCGCTTAGACGCGCTACAAGAAGACTTACAACGTGAGCTGAATCGATTGGAAAAAACGGAGGCCACAGACACCGCTCCTATCGTTAAAGCGTCTATTGAGCAGATGATAGTCTCTTTGCAAGCCGCCATTGTTAAGCTCAATGGTGATATTGATGACCATATCGATGGTCATCCCAATTTAAAGCAAGACCAATATCTGCTACAAACTATTAAAGGCGTCGGCCCTGTTGTCTCAAAGCAGATGATGTCGCTGATGCATAATAAGCAGTTTAGTCAAGCGTCGCAAATGGCAGCCTTTTTAGGTCTAGTTCCCAAGCATAGTGAATCAGGGCTATTTAAGGGCAAGTCTCGCTTAGCAAAGAATGGCTCAAGTGCCGTAAGAGCTAAATTGTATATGCCGGCGCTAGTCGCCATTAAGCATAATCCCGACATTAAGGCGCAGTATGAGCGACTGCTTGCTAAAGGTAAGTGCAAAATGCAGGCTGTCTGTGCGGCGATGCGTAAGCTTGTGCATATTTGTTTCGGCGTGGTTAAACATCAGCAACCTTACCAAGCAAGAGTTGAGCTAATTAACACTTGATTTGGCTTTTTTAAGATGGTATCTCTTATCTACTGTCCTATTTCATTATGCCACTACAATACGTTTGTGGCATTTGTAGCAGAGCTTGTTCTAGGCTTCTTTACTTACATTTTCCTGCAAGTTCTTTTTTAGTAAATGATCGAATATAAATGGGCCAAAAGGTAAGAGTGAGCCGAGTACGCCCGCAGGTATTGCCCAAAGAGGCATTTTCATTTTGATAGCTGAGCCTATAAGTATTATGATATAGGTAATAAACAACATACCGTGTGCCATACCGATGTATTTCACACCTTCTGGAATGTCCATCATATATTTTAGTGGCATGGCGATGAAGAGCAATAATAAGAAAGAGGTGCCTTCTAGATAGCCTATAAGGGTAAGACTTTTTAACGCTGTCTCTTGTTTTTTTTCTAAGGCTGTGAATTTTTTCAATAGTTGGCTGAGTCTGTGACACTGTATTTTCCTTTTGTTATTATCAATAAAGAATTTATGGATTATTCAATGTCTCTATAATAATGGCTCTACGCAGAGCTTTTAAGTATTGAGTTTTAAGACCTAAAATGAGTGAGTACCTATACCAGTCATACATTACCTTCCAGTTCACATTTTATAAACATACTCAAGTATAAAAAGTATTTTTCCGTATAGAGTGAATACGACGCTAGTTCATTTTGTTTGTGATAATCGGCATCAATGTGCTTATTTATTACGCTTACTTTCTAAAAATATCATGTCAATTATAATCAATGCGACACCGACACAGACACCTATATCTGCAACATTGAAAAGAGGATAATTCCAGACATCAGCATAATGCACATGGATAAAGTCAACCACTTTACCAATTCTTAAACGATCGATTAAGTTGCCAATCGCACCACCAAGCATTAAGGCCAACCCCATAGATAATAGCTTGGCTGCACGTGGCGCTTTGATTAAATAAACCGTTAAAAAGATAGCCATTACAAAAGCTACGCCTGAGAAAAACCATTTCTGCCAACCGCCAGCGTTGGCTAAAAAGCTAAATGCTGCCCCATAGTTATAAGCGAGTGTCCAGTTGAGAAATGGTTCAATGACCGGTACGGGGTCATTGAACGCTAATGTGGTTTGGGCCAACCACTTAGTCCATTGATCAAGTATTAATACCATTATCGCCAACAAATACCAGATAAAAGCGCGACTGCCATTGGCAACCATTTTTGGCATTTTGTCCAACTTATCTTTAGGTGTTATTGAGTTGCCTGAAGTCACGTACATAGCTTTAGGCGTATGATTTATGGTTTTAGAGTCAATCGATTGATGAGTACTACTCACAGCTATAGGTACCTTCTTGTCAGCAATATTAGTACTAGCCGATTCAACGCTATTCAATTTAGTACTATCTAATCTGTCGGTAGATTCAGTCATAGTTGTTTCCTTTATCTATGTTTATACAATGAACAATGTTAAACGTATATGTTTTTGGTATACGATTATTAATCGCGCCACTTTCATAAACGGCTCCACTTACCGCTCTGGTATTATGAAACTTACGGTAATAATTTTTTATTAGGGAATCTGTTGATTGATTTCAACATTAACCTGAGTCTGTTCAACGCTAATCATTATAGGATTACCCGATAAGTCGCCTGATTCTGCTATGGCATTACCGCTATGACTAATACGAGCAACGACTGCTAACTGAGTTTTGTCACTACGAGCTGAATTTAACGTGCGATCTGGCATCATCGCATCAAGATTACTTAAGCGGATACTAGCCTCACCTTGCTTGATAATACTAATGGGTAAACGTTTGGCGGCAAACGGTGGACCTCCTTTAACGTCACGTATCGCAACAAACAACACATCATCAGCTTTCACTAACGGTAATAAATTAGCGTTAATTTTCACTGTCACGTCAATACCTTCTAGCGCTTGCTTTTCTTGCGTGCTAACGTAGTTGCTTAACTCATCTAAGCTTGCTAAAGCTTTAGTATGATCACCTGGTTTGGCCACAATGCTGCCTTGTAAGCGTTTAATCCAACCTTGCGCTTGGGCAAAGTTACTACTACGAGTCTCACCCATTGCCATGAGCATTTGAGCCCGTTCATGCTGCGGATTCTTAGCTAATATAGCTTGTAATACACGGCGAATATTGGCGTCTAACTGACCTTCATTAACAAAAAAACTAGTCTGAGCATAAGTAGTAGCAATCTCCTCGTTATCAGGTGCTAAACGATAGGCACGCGATAAGGCTTCTAACGCAGAGTCAGTCGCCTCCATCGATAAGAAAAGTTCAGATAGGCGCATCCAGCGATTAGGATCATCAGCGTTACGATGGACGTTGGTCTGCATAGCGCTAATCAACTGACGACCGTTTTCAGTCGCCCACTTTGGTGGCTTATCAATCTTAGCCGTCAATAGGTCATCAGCCACTTGTCCTACTTTGTCCTCGCTTGTCCACAAATCAAACACGGGCGTACGATTGCCTATTAGTAAGTACGCCATTGCAGCCAATATTGGGATCCAAGCTGCGACAATTAAACGGCTTTTGACATCAGGGGTGACCATAGGTGTTATCTGACGCTGCGCATCTAATAGCTGACGCTCCAGTTCCAGCTTTTGATTTTGATAATGGCTATTATTAATAGTACCGCTGTCTTTATCTGTTTGTAGCTCAGCTAAACGTTCGCGAAATACTGCAACATTAATATCTAGCAGTTGATTGTCTATTGGTTTGGACTGCAAACGCGGTGCTCGTAGCCATGGCATAATAGCAATTAGCGCAAATATAAGAGCAATCAGCAAGCTTAGAGCTACAAATAAGCCAAAAGTAGAAAATAGAGTCATTTTTTGTCCTCTATGCTAGTAATATCGTGGTCGACATTCTCAGCTTGCGATAATAGACGATCAAGCTCAGCCTTTTCCGCAGAGGTCAAGGCAGCAGTACTGTTCACTGTAACGCCGTTTTGGCCACGGGCGACAACTTGGCGGCGTTTACTTTGCCAAAACCAACCAACAATTAAGACGAGCAATAATAGTGGTGGAAAAAACCATAGGATCCATGTCGATGGTCGCATAGGCGGCTTGTAGCTAATAAAGTCACCGTAGCGCTCTTGCATATAGGCGCGTATTTCAGCATCACTACGTCTATCTTTAATTAAATCATAGACTTTTTGCTTTAGATCCTGTGCAATCGGTGCATCAGAGGCTGCAAGGTTTTGATTTTGGCATTTTGGGCAGCGAAACTCTTCTATTAATCCACGATACTGAGCTTCTTGCTGTGGTGAATCAAAATCGTATACGTCAATAGCTGCGTTTGCCGTCATGTTAAGCAGACACGCTAGTATTAAGCTTGCTAGTTTTAAAATTATATTGAGTTTTATTTGAGGAGCTCTTATTCGAGTAACGTTCATTTGCACATCTCCTCAACCTGAATGAGATCAGGACTATCGTTGTTCTTATTAGCCTCATTAAGTACGGTCAGGCACGGCTTAACACGCTGTTGCCAATTGGCTTCATTAATCTCACCAACAATATGCTGACGAATGATGCCATCTCCATCCACAACAAAGGTTTCGGGCGCACCAGTTATGCCTAAGTCTAGAGCAAACTGACCCAATGAATCCTGAATAGACATAGAAAATGGATCACCGCCTTGGTTTAAGTAACTGAGCGCATTACCAATCTCATCCTTATAATTCACACCAACGATATCAATGCCGCGCTCTTCTAGTTGCATTAAAAACGGATGCTCAATAATGCAAGTTGGGCACCACGAGCCCCAAACATTAAGTAAAAACGGCTTATCTGGCAAATTATTATTGGTGATAGTACGGGTAGTATCTGCTAATAACGGCAGCTCAAAGGCAGGAACCGGACGCTCAAGAGCGGTATTGGTCACAATGTCTGTTGGTTTACCTAAGCGCATGTACAATATAACTACCAAACCAAAAAAGAGGATAAGCGGAATTAAGAACCATAGCTTCATCTGCTTTTTTTTCATTGCCTTTGGGTTACGCTGCTTACTGTTTTGGCTATCTTTTTGCTCAGGAGTGTTATTCGACATAGTCATTTATTTCTCCTTTAGTGTCGACATCGTCGATGCTGAGATTGCCTGCTCAATAGCTACCTCATTGACTCCATCAGTAGCCAAACTACCAGTAACTAGCAACGGAGCTTTAACTTTTTTGATGCGGTATCGTTTATCAAGCATACTAATTAATCCACCTAGAGCCATGATAATTGCCCCTAACCAAATCCAGCGAATTAATGGTTTTACATAAATCCTTAATGCCCATTGGTTACTACCATCGGCAATAGGTTCGCCCAGTGCGACATAAACATCGCGCATAAGACTGGGGTCAATAGCGGCTTCAGTCGTTGGCATCGTGCTGATAATATAAGTACGCTTTTCTGGAGTCAGTTTCGCCACTTCACGACCGTCTTTGGATACCACGACTTGCGCTTGCGTTGCATCAAAGTTACTACCCTTTATTTCAAAAAATTCAGTTACTTCAAAATCGTAACCTTGAACATTGACTGTATCGCCAATACCCATTGCTACGTCACGCTCAATACTCAGGCTACTAGTAAAGGCTATGCCAATGACAGCAACCAATACGCCAATATGAGCAGTCTGTTGACCCCAATAGCTCAGACGCAACTGCCGCAAACCGTTAAAAAGATTAGGCGCATTCTTAGTTTTATCTTTAAAATCAACTGCCATCCATAGCAGTGCCCAAAAGCTAACGGCTAAAGTCACACCAATATTAAGCATAGACGATGGATTAACAAAGTAAGTAATAATGGCAGCTAATACTAAGCTACTAACGGCGATGACCATGCCTATACCCAGTAGTGGACGGGTGTCTTTTTTCCAGCGAATATTTGAGCCCATACCCATAGCTATTAATAACAGCCACGTTAAAGGTACAAATAATGCATTAAAATAAGGAGGGCCAACGGACACTTGTCCTAAACCAAAGGCATCAGCGATAATAGGGTAAAGGGTGCCGAGCAGCACCACTAAGGTTGCAATCAAAATGATGGCGTTGTTGATCACTAAAAAGGACTCACGTGAAATCAGCTGATATTGACTTTCAACGGTTAAACGCCAACCTCGAACGGCAAACATTAATAGACCACTACCGATGATAATGCCAAGAATAGCTAAGATAACCAAACCACGCGTCGGATCAGCGGCAAACGAATGCACTGAGGTAAGGACTCCAGAGCGTACCAGGAACGTGCCAAGCAAGCTTAAGGCAAAGGCGAAAATAGCCAGCATAATGGTCCATGCTTTAAACACCCCGCGCTTTTCAGTGACTGCTAATGAATGCAGCAATGCTAAGCCGACAAGCCAAGGCATAAACGAGGCATTCTCTACCGGATCCCAAAACCACCAACCGCCCCAGCCAAGCTCGTAGTAGGCCCACCACGAGCCCAGTGCAATACCAATGGTCAAAAACCCCCAAGCCGCGAGCGCCCATGGACGTGACCAGCGTGTCCAAGCAGCATCTAAACGCCCTTCCCACAATGCCGCCATACAAAATGCAAAAGGTACTACCATACCCACATAGCCCATATATAACATGGGCGGATGAATAATCAGACCGAAATCTTGTAGGACAGGATTTAAATCAGCGCCATCGACCGCTAGATTGGGTAAGGTACGCTCAAACGGTGACGAGGTAAATATCAGCATCGTTAGCATCATTAACTGTACACCGGCCAAAATAACTAATACCCGCGCACGCATTGATAACGGCAAGCCGCGACTAAAGTATGATACCAGTGCACACCATGTGGCCATGATGGTCATCCATAGCAGCAAAGAGCCCTCGTGTCCGCCCCATGTCGCCGATAACTTATAGTACCAAGGCAACAGCGTATTGGAATGCTGCGCGACGTAACTGAGGCTAAAATCATTATAATAAAAACCTGCTATCAAAGCGCCAAATGACGTTATCATGGCGGCAAACTGTGCCCAAGCTAAGCTAGGGGCTAGTCGTTGCCAAGCAACTTGGTTATGAATAACACCAATAGTTGGCAGAATTACCTGCAATAACGCCAATACAAAAGCGGTAAGCAAGGCAAAATAGCCCAATTCTGTAATCAACATACGGTCTAACCTTATTTACTCTAATGCGGTTGCAGTTTACTGTGGCGGTGGAATTTTTATTATTAGAACCCACCCCCGAAATCTGCTGCTATCTCTAGTTTTTAATTGATTTCGAAGGGTTTTATTTAACTACTTTAGGCGGATTTACCAGTGGAGGCGCTCCCTTAAAGCGCAGTAAACGTAACGCATTAAGAGTAACGAGCACTGTTGCTCCAGCATCAGCTAGAACCGCAATCCATAGTCCAGTAATGCCGAATACGGTCGTGATCAGAAAGACGCCTTTGAGACCCAAAGCGAAAATGACGTTCTGATGAATGTTGCGCATGGTGGCACGTGAAAGTGCGATGAGATGAGCCATATCCGTAACACGACTTTTTAATAATGCGATATCGGCCGTCTCAATGGCCACATCGGTACCACCACCCATCGCGATGCCAACATCGGCAGTTGCTAGCGCTGGCGCATCGTTAATACCATCACCAACCATCGCTATTTTGCGGTTGTTCTTCATCTCGTTAAGCAGGCGCAGTTTGTCCTCAGGCAAAAGCTCAGCTTCCCATTCCACGTCTAAATTACTGGCAAGTGCTTGAGCGGTTAAGCGGTTGTCGCCTGTTAGCATGACGGAGCGCACACCCATCGCTTTGAGCTGAGCCACACCTTCATGAGCGTCGTCTCGTAATTCGTCTCTTAGCGCGATTAATCCAAGCACTTCACGGTTTTGCTCATCGAAAAGAACAGAGACGGTCTTACCCTCATTTTGCAGCGCCTCAATTTGCGCCTGTTGTGTGGATGAAATCAATGCCTCATCGGCTGCGTAAACAGGCGAACCGATAGCTAGCGCGCGCTCCGCGACAGTTGCGTGTACCGCTTTACCCGCAGTAGCAGAAGCTTTGGAAGCCACAGGTATAACAACTTTAGCGGCTTCAGCATGGCTGACAATGGCTTCAGCAAGTGGGTGACTAGAACCAGTCTCCACACTGGCAAAAAGTGCCAATATCTCATCTTGACCTTGAGAATTCTGACCTTGAATACTTGAGTCCTCTTGTGTAAAGGCAACAACATCGGTCACGCGTGGTTTGCCTTCAGTTAAAGTGCCTGTCTTGTCAAAAGCGACCGTCTTCACTTGGCCGATAGTTTCTAAAGCACTACCGCCTTTGATCAGCAAGCCACGGCGCGCACCAACAGCAAGACCAGAGGCGATGGCAGCGGGTGTTGATAGTACAAGAGCACAGGGACAGGCAATCAGCAACAGTGCTAGACCGCGATACAACCAAGTCGACCAATCTCCACCCATGGCTAACGGTGGAATGATAATAATTAGTGCGGCAATAGCCATCACTGCCGGTGTGTAATAGCGACTGAATTTCTCAATAAAACGGGCAGTGGGTGCTTTGGAGGCTTGGGCTTGCTCTACCAGCTCAATAATGCGCGAAATGGTGTTATCGGCGGCTGTCTTTTCTACGCGCACTTGGAGCACACCATCGATGTTAATTGACCCTGCAAATACATTGTCACCCATCGTCTTGGCAACAGGAACAGACTCTCCCGTCACGGGCGAATCATCAAGGCTGGACGCACCTTGAACAATGGAACCATCAGCAGATACCCTATCTCCAGGACGCACCAGCACAAGGTCATTCACTTGTAATGAAGTCGCTGGAACGTTACGCTGCCCACCTTGAGCATCAAGTAAAATTGCACTTTTCGGAACCAGCGATGATAAGGCTCTGATGCCAGCGCGAGCGCGATCAGCAGCGATACTCTCAAACAGTTCACCGATTGAGAACAAAAAGACAACCGCTGCGGCCTCTTCAGCTTCACCAATGATAAGTGCGCCAAGCACGGCGACGGACATCAGCGTTTCAATTGAAAAGAATGAACCTGTTTTAGCCAGTGCTAAGGCTTTGCGTGCAAATGGAAAAACGCCTACAATCACAGCGATGGCAAACACCCATATCCCATAAGCGGGGAACAGTAGTGACAGTGCATAAGCGCTGCCCATCAAAATACCGAGACCAACAACCTGTTTGCCTTTTTGAGTTTGCCACCACCGCTTATCCTGCGGAGCCATCTGATTGTCGCTGTCAATATCAATAGCCGATACAGTTTGTTGACCAGTATTGGCAGATATACCGAACCCTAGGCTTTTGATGGTTTTTTCAATATCACTAGCCTGAGTCGGCGCATCAGGGGCCAAGCTTAGCTCTAGCGTTTCTGTAGCAAAATTTAGCTGAACATCAGAAACCCCAGGCATACGTTTCAAAGCTGTTTCAATCTTGCCGATGCAACTGGCACAGTCCATACCTTCAATATGATATTTCAT
>NZ_CP195538.1:0-2912690 GCF_051307025.1 Psychrobacter sp. DM8 | reverse complement strand
AAAGAAATTTAACCTTTTATCTTAAAATATGACGCACTTTGTGTCATTTGTGAATAATTTAGAAACTTGCTTAGCAGCACCCTTTGACCATTTAAGGTAGAACAAAGCTAGGATAAGTTCTCTATTTTGTAGGCTGCTAATTTAACATAAACTGCCTGTGGATAACATCTTGTTTTTTGTGGATAAGGCTGTGGATAGTTTTGTGGATAAGTTAAAAGGCAGAGTTATCCATATTTCGCCCACAGGTTATCCACAGGGTTACCCCTAGTCTAGTAGTTTGATAGTAAAGAACTAATTAGACTTACCCACAGATATTAGGGTCTCCAATAACAACAATACTTATATATATTAATTATTAATTATTATGGAAAACAGCATTTGCTGTGGATAACTTTTGAATACTGGTCAAATATTCGTCTAGACTTAACTAGTAACCAAGCGGCACAGATCATAAAAAAAGATCACCTATCTGATGAGATAACGGATACTTAGAAATTTAATAAACTAGTTCGTTGACCCAGTTGTTACTAAGTGGTATAATCCTTCGCTATTACGAATTTAGTCCATTATTTTGATAGGTGAGTTATGAAACGTACATTCCAACCCAGTGTGATCAAGCGTAAACGTACTCACGGTTTCCGTGCTCGTATGGCAACTAAAAAGGGCCGTCAGGTTCTAGCACGTCGCCGCGCTAAAGGACGTCATCGTCTTACTGTGTAATGAGCACATTGCAAGAATCGTGGGTCAAGGTGCTGGTTGAATATCTAGTATGATAATAAGATAAACTATAGTTGCCATTGATTCATATATTAAAAGCGCCCATATAGGCGCTTTTTTTGTCTTTACGATTTATACTATTACTTTCTGTAACATCAGAAGCTCTCAATTTAGGCTGTACTATGTCCAACACTGTCTTAGCAGTACCTACTACCCGTTTCACTAAAGAGCAGCGCCTACTGACGCCTAGTGACTTCAAATCGGTGTTTGATGCTCCTACTCGTAAGCTTCACCAAAGTCACTTGATGGCATTTGTACGTGATAATACTTGTCAGCGGCCACGAGTAGGTATGGCTATTACCAAGCGCAAAGTACCTACTGCAGTCGCTAGAAATTTAATCAAACGTCAAATACGTGAGCAGTTTCGATTAAAGTCTCATATATTAGAAAATAAAGACATAGTTTTTATTGTTAAAAAACCTATAAAAGATATAGAAAGAAAAGAGATAAGGGATCAGATAAAATATATATTTAAAAAAATAGAAAATAAATAAAATGACTAAATTTATAAAAAACATTAATAATTTTTTTTATTTATTATTTAGTAGTATTATTGTTTTTTATCAAAAAATAATAAGTCCAGTATTACCTGCGCGCTGTCGCTATTATCCTACTTGTTCAGAATATGGCAAACAGGCCTTGGCATGGCATGGCGTTTGGTCAGGTATTTGGCTATTGTTGAAGCGCTTAGGTCGTTGTCATCCACTAGGTGGTCATGGCATTGATTTTGTACCTCTGCCGCTATCTTCTTATCAATATCAATATGTAGATACGTCTTGGATAAAGGTTCACTCGATCATTTATTCAGACTATACAAGTTATGCTGCTCGTCTGAATTATCTAATGAGAGGATGATGAGGCTGTCTATAATTGAATGCTGTGGATAAGTTCTATAGTTATCCACAGCAAGTTATCCACACTTAGACCTAGCTTTTCCACAGAAAGACAAAGTTATCCCCAGGTTATCTACATTATTTATGATTTGGGCTATTGGTATCATTTAGAGTGGATTTTTAGTAAAATAGTGCACATTTTGTGTCAGTGACTGCTTTTGCCTGATTTCATTGCGTCAGTAGTAGCAATAATCTTATCTAGCAGTCATGACATATGTCCCAACATTTCGCTCCCTAATTTTTAATCTAGGAAAGGTTTATGCAAAAGATATTTCGGGTGATGATCATCATTGCGATGTTGATTACCGCTTATCTGCTGATATTAGCGTGGCGCGACGATTACGCTGACGCACCTGCTGTGGATACTGTCTCTGAGGCCACGACGTCTGTGAGTGCTGATATTCCTGCAACGACTGGTGCTGCAGGTGATATTCCAGTGCAAACACTGCCTGCCGATAATAGTATAGTGGCGGCCGCCCCTGATAGCGCCGCTCTTATCACAGTAACGACTGATCGCTATGATATTAAAATCAACCCAGAAGGCGGTGATATTGAGTATGCAGCGCTTAAGCAGTTTGATGCGACACTCGATAGCGATGAGCCTTTTGTATTATTAGAGAGCAATAGCAATCGTATATATGTCGCTCAATCAGGTTTGATTGGTCAAGATGGTATCGATACTGCTGAGGGCCGAGCAAGCTACAGCCATACTGCTAATAATTATGTGATGGAGGAAGGTCAGCAAACTCTATCTGTACCACTTACCTATCAACAAGACGGCGTTAAGATCACAAAGACCTTTACCTTTACCCAAGGTAAATACCCTATCGATATCAGCTATCAGATTCAAAACGCCTCTACGTCTGCCTGGCAAGGACAGATGTTTGCGCAGCTTAAGCGTGATGATAGTAAAGACCCTGGTATGTCTGATAAGGGCGCGCTTAGTATGGCTACCTATTTAGGCGGTGCGTGGGGTACACCTGATGACCCTTATAATAAGCTTAAGTTCAAAGACTTTAGCGAGCAGCTGGCAGTAACCAGTGATGAGGGTTGGGTAGGGATAGTGCAGCATTATTTTGTTTCTGCATGGACGCCTGAGAATTTCACAGGTAAGTTCTTTACTCGCGAAACAGGCAATGACTATTTTATTGGCTTTAATAGTCAGCCAGTTAATGTCGCCCCAAATAAGCAAGTGACGTTAAATGCAACCTTGTATGCTGGACCAAAAGTACAGTCTGAGCTCAAAGAGGTCGCTGTAGGTCTTAACCAAACGGTTGACTATGGCTTGCTTTGGCCAATATCTAAGATATTATTCGCCATACTTGATGGTATCCACAAAGTGCTTGGCAATTGGGGTTGGTCGATCATTGTGTTGACTATCTTGGTCAAAATCGCTTTGATGTGGTTCTCAAATAAGAGCTACTACTCTATGGCGAAGATGCGCGCACTTGCTCCGCGCCTAGCCGCGCTCAAAGAAGAGCATGGCGATGATCGCATGAAGATGTCACAAGAGATGATGGGCATTTATAAAGAAGAAAAAGTCAATCCAATGGCAGGGTGTTTGCCCATACTCATGCAAATGCCTATTTTCTTGGCACTGTATTGGGTGCTGGTTGAAAGTGTTGAGCTACGTCATGCGCCGTGGATATTATGGATTCAAGATCTGTCAGCGATGGATCCATGGTTCATCTTGCCACTGCTCATGGGTGCGTCGATGTTCATTCAGCAGCAGCTTAATCCTCAGCCTGCTGATCCGATGCAAGCTAAAGTGATGAAGTTTTTACCTATTATCTTCACCGCCTTTATGTTGTTCTTCCCAGCAGGCCTGGTATTATACTGGACAGTGAACAACTTGTTTAGTATGACGCAGCAGTATATCGTCAACAAAAAAGTTGAAGAAGAGCAGAAGCGCCGTACCGTTAAAGTGCTGAGCTAAGTTTGTATGTACGATATAAAAACCATCGCTCAAGCGGTGGTTTTTTTATGAATATAGTTTTATTTTTTAGTGCTAGAGATACTGATATCAAGTTTGTTTTGTGAGTATCCACGCAGCCGTCTATAATGATGATTTTAGCTAGTGAGAGTCAATGTGAATGCTATTGTAACGCCGCTGATGCCTGATGAGCGATCTGAAAAGTCAGGACTTACGACCATTGCCGCTATAGCTACGCCTATCGGCCGCGCGGGAGTAGGCATCGTTAGGCTATCGGGCCCAAAAGCTTATGCTATAGCCTGCAAGCTTACAGATAAAACGAGCTTTACGCCGCGACAAGCTCACTTTTGCCGTTTTTATCAAGCGGATGGTAGTATTATTGACGAAGGCTTAGTGCTGTATTTTAAAGCACCGCATTCGTTCACAGGTGAAGATGTTATCGAGCTACAAGGTCATGGCGGAGTAATACTACAAAATCATCTGCTTGCACGCGTGTTCGAACTAGGCGCTCAGCAAGCGACAGCGGGCGAGTTCTCTTATCGCGCCTTTGACAATGATAAGTTGGATCTAGTGCAAGCAGAAGCTATTGCTGATGCTATTGATGCGACTAGTAGTGCTGCGGCGAGTAGCGCTATTCGCTCACTAAGTGGTGAGTTTTCACAAAAAATTAACCAGCTATTAGAGCAGCTCATTCATCTGCGTTTGCACGTTGAGGCGGCTATTGATTTCCCTGATGAAGAAGACGTTGATTTTTTATCCGATGGCGTCATACAAGATAAGCTTGAGCACACTCAAGCTAGAATTAGGCAAGTCTTGGCGACTGCAAAACAAGGGCAATTATTGCGTGATGGTATTCATGTGGTGCTAGCAGGGCGTCCTAATGCTGGCAAGTCAAGTCTGCTTAATCGCTTGGCAGGGCAGGAGCGCGCTATTGTCACAGAGGTCGCAGGCACAACTCGTGACACTCTAAGTGAGACAGTGGTGCTCAATGGTCTGACGCTACATCTAACTGATACTGCAGGTCTAAGGGACACTGAGGATACCGTAGAGCGCATAGGGATTGAGCGCGCGCGCACAGCGATTGAGCAAGCCGATATACTCCTTATGGTCTACGATGTGACTCGTGATCTTGTAAGTGAAAGTACACCATTACAGCTAGCAGAGCAGCTATTTGGTAAGCTGCCTGAGGCTAAGCGCTTACTTATAATTGCCAACAAAAGCGATTTATTAAATGCTAGTGATGATCAAAAAAAGGCTATAGATACTGATAAGCACATGCGAGAAATAGGTTACGAGCAGGTCAATGTTTCATGTGAAACAGGTGCTGGTATCGATACTTTAGTTACGGCTCTATGTGATAAAGTAGGATTTCATCCGCCAGAAAACAGTCTAATCGCTCGTACGCGTCACTTAGATGCCTTAAAGCGAACGGCTGAACATTTAAGTGAGGCGCACGAGCAACTCACGGTATTTACCGCAGGCGAATTGGTCGCTGAAAGTCTGCGCCAAGCGCAGCAGAGTTTGGGCGAGATCACAGGTGAGTTTAGCGCTGATGATCTACTAGGTAAAATATTTGGTAGTTTTTGTATTGGTAAATAGCTGTTTTTAATAAAGAGTTAACAAGGAAGCGATATGCATTGTCCCTATTGTAATGCCTCAGAGACAAAGGTTATTGACTCGCGTCTGGCCGCAGAGGGCGCACAAGTACGCCGCCGCCGCTCTTGTAGTAGCTGTCAAGAGCGCTTTACTACCTTTGAGATGGTAGAGGTAGTCATGCCGCGTATCATCAAATCTAGTAGTAAAATCGTACCTTATGACAATGAAAAACTGCGCCGCTCTATTTTATTGCCGCTACAAAAGCGTCCTATTACTATCGATGAGCAAGAGGCGATGATTAGCCGTATCGAAAAACGTATTAGGCAAATGGGCGAGCGTGAGATCAGTAGCAAAGTGCTTGGTGAGATTATTATGAGCGAGCTTAAAGTGTTGGACGATGTCGCCTATGTACGCTTCGCTAGCGTCTACCGTGACTTTCAAGATATCGATGCTTTTCATCAAGAAATTGCTAATATTCGCCCTAGTGAAAAATCAGATGATTAATTCTGAAAATGGATAGCGTCTTAAAATCATTTCACCTTTTGGTGTTGACTCATATTTACTTAATAAGCACTCCCTTATGTCACCTATAGACCATGCTCAAAATGCGCAGGATAGCTATTTTATGATGCTCGCTATCGAAGAGGCTAAACTAGGTTTGTATACTACCAGACCCAATCCAGCGGTAGGCTGCGTCATTGTGCAAGCACAGCAGGTCGTTGGACAAGGCTATCACCCCAAGGCAGGACAGCCTCACGCTGAGGTATTTGCACTCAAAGATGCAGGCGAGCAAGCGATTGGTGCGACCGCTTACGTTACTTTAGAGCCTTGTAGTCATACGGGGCGCACGCCGCCTTGTGCTTTGGCACTGATAGAGGCTGGGATTAAGCGTGTCGTTGTAGCAGGTCTTGATCCCAATCCACAAGTCGCTGGACGCGGTGTCCGCCTACTCAAAGAGGCTAGAATTGAGGTCAGTGTTGGTGTATTAACTGAGCAAGCAGAAGCACTCAATCGAGGATTTTTGAAGGCGATGCGTACGCAAATGCCTTACGTGCGCCTCAAAATCGCTACTAGTCTTGATGGACGTACCGCGATGGCAACTGGCGAGTCAAAGTGGATCACTGGACCAGCTGCCCGCGAGGATGTACAAAAGCTGCGAGCACGTAGTGGTGCCATTATTACAGGTAGCGAGACAGTTATTCAAGATAACCCGCAGCTTAATGTACGCTCAAATCAGCTGGGGGTATCGCCTGAGCAGGTTCCGCCTCCTATCATCGTCATACTCGATAGACGCAAACGCTTATCCCATAATGCACGATCAAATTATCGACTCTGTCGCCATATGGCTACTGTGTATTGGCGCGATGACAATTTGATTGAACTACTAAAAACTTTAGTGAGTGAGCATCATTGCTATGAGGTGTTAATAGAGGCAGGCGCTAGCGTCGCAGGTAGTTTTTTGAGTCAGCAGCTGGTCGATGAATTGATTGTTTATCAAGCGCCTTGTATTTTAGGGGCACATGCACGCGCTATGGTTGATAGTGCTCCGCTGACTTTAGCGCAGCAACTACGTTTTGAGTATCAAAGTTGTGAGAAAATAGGCTCTGATTTAAAGCTAACCTTGTTGCCGATCTAAATACTTATCTATCCACAGCTAATATCATTACTGTTTATAAATATAGATAAAAGCAGCTCTCTTGAAAGTTCCACATGAAACTGTGTATAACTTTGTTTCACATGGAACCAAAATAATTAATCAAAGGTAAGTTGCTATAAATTATCATAAAAATCAGTAATTTATGTCTATTAGTGTTCGTTTACCAGAGTTGTACTATGTATTCAAATACTGTGGATAACTTCTTAATTGGTACTCATGAAATAGTAATATCTAAAATTTTTTATACTTATCCACAGGTTATCCCTTACTACGCAAACTAAAATATAGCATAGGTTTATAACCATAAAAATGAGGTTCATATGTTCACAGGAATTATAGAAAGTGTCGGGCACGTAAAATCAATGCAACCTGTAGGCGGTGATATCCGTCTCACAGTAGAGTCCAATGATCTAGACTTCAGCGATGTCAAGATTGGAGACTCCATAGCATCTAATGGTATTTGTCTTACCGTGGTAGATATGAGCAGCAACGCTTATTCAGTAGATGTGTCACGTGAAACTATGGCTCGTACGGCGCTTGAAGGGCTAAAGACGGGTGATATTGTGAATTTAGAAAAAGCTATGCTACCGACCACTCGTTTTGGCGGTCATATTGTCGCAGGTCATGTCGATGGCGTGGGTACAGTCGTTAAACTCCAACAAGATGCACGCTCTATCTATATTGAGATTGCTATTCCAAAGGAGCTTGAGCACTACGCGGCGACCAAAGGCTCTATTACCCTAGACGGAATAAGTCTCACAACCAATCTAGTCAAAGATAATATCGTATCTCTAAACATCATCCCGCATACTGCACAAGTCACCAATATATCAAAGCATTGGCTGGTAGGAGATAAGGTCAATGTGGAGGTGGATATTGTGGCGCGTTATCTTGAGCGCCTAATTAATAAAACGCCAGCGAGCCAAGAAAGCAGTATTACAGAGGCGTTTTTAGCGGATAACGGTTTTATGAAGTAAAAGGCTTAGATATATTTTTGTAGGACAGTCTGTAGCCTATCCTTATTGATGGGTTTAGATAAAAAGTCGCTCATACCTGCTCTTGTACACGCTTCACGATCCTCTTCGGTATTATTAGCCGTCAAGGCGACGATTGGGATATTTTCGTCTTGTGAGCGAATAGCTCGAGTGGCTTCAAACCCGTCCATAATGGGCATGCGGCAATCCATCAAAATCAGATCAATAGGCTCTTTTTGATTCTCAAATTGTGCCAAGCCCTTTTGCCCATCCTCTGCAACGACGCTACGGTATCCCAACTTTTTGAGTAAGCGGCAGGTAATCTTTTGATTGGTCAAGCTATCTTCAACGACGAGTACAAGAGGCGCTGATGACTCAGTTGTATCAGTAATTTCAGTTGTATCAGTAATTGTAGCTGTATTAGTAATTGTAGCTATGTCTTCTTTTCCTACTAATTTTTTTGGTGACGTAGCGAGGCGTTTTAGTTCAGATAACAATAAACTGATGTCTAAAGGTTTATTCAAAAAACCATCGAAGCGATCCAGAAGACTTGAAGGTATGTGGCGTGTCCGTTTACGGCTTAAGAGTAGGGTGGAGAGGGTATCATCTGCGAGCAAACCATCCAAAAGCGTTATGATGTCAGCGCGGCTCTTAGTCATTATGCGCTTAGTCTCTTTTGACGCTTGATGATAAGTGTTCTCGTACAGCTCAAAGTCTAAGAGTACGACAGGGGTGAGGTTTTTATCATTTTGAAGCATATCTTTTATATCATCGATAACATCGATTGAAGTATGGACGCTACAAGTCATCGATAGATGCTGACAAATATTTTTTAAATGCTCTGCATACATTTGATGATTAACAATAGCTATAAGGTGCACATTTTTTAAGCTATCGTTGTCATGATATATCGGTACATAATTGGGTTGACGACAGGGCAGATAAAGGGTCGTGCTGTTGATTTTGTCATACTCACTATCGGAATCATCATTTTGACTGCCAAACTCCATATAGCCGTCCAGCGATTGCCCCGCGCTATCAGCCGCACTCATTTTAAGCTTACTACTATAGTAGTTTTGCTGCGTGGACTTATCATCTTGTTCAGTGTAGTGAATCGGGTAAAGATGCGTAGGATCTACCTTTTGCGTTCTAGTATCGTATACCGTGAAGCTTATCCAAGCGCAGGCGCTCTGCTCTTTTGATACTGAGTCGATAGTTAGAGCAATACAGCCCGCCTCGGTCGCACTGATCGCATCTGCCAATAAATTACGTAGTAACTGCCTTAATCTAGAATCGTCAGTATCGATATAACGCGGACAGTTTGGGGCAAAAAAGTATAGAAGCTCAATACCTTGCTGATGTACCTCATCGGTTACCAAAGCAATTAATTGTTTACCCATCATAAAGATATCTACAGGTTTGCTACTGATCGTTGATTTAGTAGCTATTGGCTGTGCTGTGCTAAGTACATCGATAAGTTTGCCTGATAAGGTGTGACTCAATTGATTAACATCTTCTATTATCTCATCTTTTAATAAAGTGTCAGAACTGATGTCCTTTAGCGTGCTGATTACTCTATCAAGTGGTAAAGCAAGTTCGTGATGAAGAATAGCTTTGGTTTTGTGAGCTTCATTAAGCTGCTGCTGCAATACTTGGTTTTGTCGCTGCAAGCGCTCTGTTTGTTTGACAAAGTCGTTGATGGAGTTAAGAAGTACAGTGAAGCCATGGATCTGTCCATGATCGCCAAACCAAGGGGTAATATGGAGCTGATAGGTCTGTTGATCCTTTAACCCTTTGACTACTAAAGTGCGCATGACGCGCTGGGTCGATAAGTTCTTTAACCAAAGCTGAGTGGCATCATCAAAACCGGTCACAAATTCTGTCAGCTGATAACTATGGCTAAGCTGGGAGGAGACACCAAAGACTTGCTCAAAGCGCTTGTTGGAGAAGCTAATCTGACCGTGGCGCATCAGCATCAGCATCGGGAGCGGTGCTTGTTCAACTAGGCGCTCAAGACGGTGATTAAGGGTTTTTATACTGCGATGATTGTTGTGTATCTGATAGCTAATACGGCTGAGCGCATGACCTAAACGCAAAAATTCAGTAGTAGTATTGCGCTCAAGAAAGGGTTGCGGGCTATAGGATTCTTTTGCACTATTACCCAAGTCATCAGCGTAGCTCATTAGTGCTCGCCAGTTAGCATTTCGTTTGAGCATATAGAGTAAAGCGATGGTGAACAAGATCAACGCTGCCATCAAAGGTAGCCAAAAACGATAAGAGATCCAACTGATTTGAATAGGCTGATGTTTAATCATGACATAAAGCTGATGACCACTTTGAAGCTTGATAGTGCCTTTTAAATCGATGGTATTAATTGAGTAGGCGCTGTTACTATTACTTTGAGTAGGGGATGAAATCGTAGGAAAAACAACGGTCGATATGGTCGTGTCGTTAGGCCTCGTATACCGATGGATAAAGGTTTGACCTGAGGGCAACATAAATATGATCTGATAGCTCAAATCTTGTAGATATGGTTTGTCCAACAGTTTTCGAACATCAGTATCTGTAACGTTATCTCCATAATCAATAAAGTCGTACTGCAAGGACTCAAAGGCATCAAGGGTATGGCGTTCGCTATAGGTCTCAAGCTCACTAAATACCATCGTATAATATAACGCTAGCATGACTATGAGCGTTATCGTATAAAAAAGCAGCAAGCGTTGCAAAGAATGGAACTGTTGCATAAAAACATAATCCTATGTCAGTACCAAAACCTATCTAAAGTGTTTGAGTATAACAACCATATTAAACGCTTGTCATCGACTTAACCTCGCTATTTTAGTAAAAAATAAGTAATCAAGAATAGACCCAAGTGTAGTCACGGCCTAGGACAGGCATAGCGCTATATAGAAAACTCACTTATAATGGCTAAGTCTATTTTTAATCAAGCCTTACTATGAGCTTATCTGCCGTATCAGAAAAACAAAATACCTTATCTGTCGTGCGTCCATTACGAGTCATCTTTGCTGGAACGCCTGAGTTTGCAGCGACTAGTCTTGAAGCCTTGATTGCTCAGCAAGAGTCGCTGGCTATAGAAATCGTTGCGGTCTACACCCAACCTGATCGCAAAGCGGGGCGAGGTCAAAAAATCACCATGTCTGCGGTCAAGCAAGTCGCTCTAGCACATGATATTGTAGTCGAGCAGCCCGCTACTTTCAAAAAGTCTAGTACTGAGGGCATGGTAGCCAGACAGACGCTGCGCTCTTATCAGCCTGATGTCATGATTGTCGCCGCTTACGGGCTGATCTTGCCAGTAGGGGTGTTGACTACGCCAACTTTAGGGTGTCTTAATATTCATGCGTCATTGCTGCCGCGCTTTCGCGGGGCGGCGCCGATTCACCGCGCGCTACTGGCGGGTGATAAAGAGACTGGCATTACCATTATGCAAATGGATAAAGGGCTAGATACGGGCGATATGCTCTATAAAGTCAGCTGCACTATTGAATCACACGATAGTGCGTCAAGCTTGCATGATAAGTTAGCAGACTTGGGCGCTCAGGCGATCATTACCGTTATGCAAGATCTACAAAACTATCAGGCAAACGCAAGCAAGCAAGATGATAGTCAAGCTAATTATGCCAAGAAGTTAGTCAAGTCTGAGGGCGAGATCGATTGGACGCAGTCTGCTACGGCTATTGAGCGTCAGATACGTGGCCTGACCCCTTGGCCTGGTGCTTATACCTTTCTACAAGCTCAACGTGTCAAGATTTTAGCCAGTTTACCTGTCGATGAAACGCTGCGAACCGACAAGCCAGCGGGCACTGTTATTAGCGTCGGGCGCAAAGCTATTTTAATTGCTTGCGGCAAAGAAAATGCTAGTGATACGCAAACGAGTACGTTAAGAGTGACTCAGTTGCAATTTGCAGGCAGTAAGCCAGTAAATGCCGAGCAAGTCTGTCAGGGTAGTCAATTAAATGATGACGACCAATTTACTCGCGACCCTACTTAGTTCTAAGATTAATCCTAAAATACGCCAAACTCTATCTAAATAAGACGCTATTAATCAGACGTCAAGGAAACAAAACTTAATGAGACACCAAACCGCGTCTAATCACAATAGCAAAAAAGCTAAGCCATCGAGTAACCTAAAAATGAGCGGCAGCGTGCGCGTGCGTGTCATACGTACGCTACTTGCGATTCAAAACGGTCAATCCCTCTCAAGCGTACTCGATCCACTGCTCAATAGCCTGCACGATGGAGACAAGGGTTTCGCTCATGCGCTGCTTTTGACCACTCTACGCCAGTGGTACGCGCTCGCGCGACTGCTCGATAGTCTTGCGAATAATTCTATTGATGAGATAGAGGTACGCACGACGATTCAGGTCGGTATGGTGCAATTGCTGTATCTAGAAGTCGCCGACCATGCTGCGATTCACGAAACGGTTGAAGCGGTCAAAGAGATAGAGTTCGCGCATGCCTCAGGTCTGGTCAATGCAATCTTGCGTAAAATCGCCAAAAATCCTAATAAATTTCGCAAAAAATGCGATAAAAACCATAGCTTGCCTAATTGGCTGGCCTATCAGCTCAAGCAAGACTGGAGCGAGTACTATAACGATCTTACTCAAGGACTGCGCCTGCCTGCACCGATGTTTTTGCGCGTGAACAGTCGTATGCACTCGGTCGAGGACTATCATCAAATGCTTATAGATGCCGATATCAGCAATGATGTCGTTGCGCTGCGTAGTGGTTTGGCTTTGAATAATCAGCTAGCTAATCAGGCTGAAGGTAGCGTTACTGAAATAACATCGCAAGCTCTACGCTTGCAGCAAAGTACTGCGGTAAGTTATTTGCCGCAATTTAGCGAAGGCGCAGCTAGTGTGCAAGACATGCACGCTCAGCTCGCTGCCCTGCTTATCAACCAAGCGCTTGTCCAAAAGATAACAGGTGCGCGTGAAGAGGATACGCCAACTACAGATATTCATCTGCTAGATGCATGCGCCGCTCCTGGCGGTAAGCTGGCCCACTGGCTAGAATTACTAAACACGGGTAGTGAGCAGTCTTTGTTTCATGTGAAACAAGATAACGACATTAAAACGCAAGTCAAACTAACCGCTATCGATAATGAAGCAATGCGTATCACTCGTATTCACGATAACCTAGAGCGCTTACAACTGGGCCAAGCTCAAAATGAACCTATCGATCTCAATATCGTTTGTACAGATGCCACTCGCTGGCAGTACGCTCAAGATGAAAATCTCGCCGTATTCGATGCTATTTTGCTTGATTCCCCTTGTACGGCAACAGGCGTTATCCGTCGTCATCCTGACATCAGCATCTTGCGTCATGAAGAAGATATGGCGCAGACGGCCATTTTACAAGCGGATATCTTGCACAATTTATGGCCACAGCTTAAGGTTGGCGGTTATTTGCTTTATGTGACGTGCTCTATTTTAAAGCAAGAAAACGTCGAGCAAATGCAGGACTTTATTACTCATCACAATGATGCAGTGGCGATTGAATTCACCGATGCTTGTAACTGGGGAATCCATCAAGAGATTGGTCGTCAGTGTTTGCCGATTGATAGCGACGGCGGCGATGGCTTTTATTATGCGTTGTTGCAAAAGACAGATCAGTAGATATATTTGAGACCTACTTTAAACGATTAAGGTTCAGGGTAGGCTGATGCTTTAGACCAGCTTCTATATTTTGTAAGGTTACCATGTTGGGCTAAAGCACCAGCCTACAACCGCATATACCTATTTGAAATTTATATTTGAACGAAGCAATTATTTATAGGACAAACAATGAAATATATCAGTACCCGTGGTCAGACTGAGCCGATGGATTTTAGCGATGTGCTTTTATTGGGCCTTGCTCCTGATGGCGGCTTGATGCTACCTGAGCATTATCCAGCGATCGATGCTGCGACATTAAATGAGTGGCGAGGGCTTAGCTATACCGATTTGGCATTTGCCGTTATGCAGCGTTTTGTGACTGATATTCCAAAGGCAGATTTAAAAGACATTATCGAGCGTACTTACACGGCTAAAGTGTTCGGTGATTCTGAGATTGTCCCTGTACGTAAGCTTGAGGACAACTTATACATTTTAGGTTTATCGAACGGTCCGACGCTAGCGTTTAAAGATGTGGCGATGCAGTTTTTGGGTAATGCTTTTGAATATGTACTCAAACAAAAAGACGCTCGCATCACGATTATCGGTGCGACCAGTGGTGATACGGGCAGTGCTGCTGAATATGCGCTACGCGGTAAAGAGAATATCGAAGTCTTTATGCTCTCTCCCCATGGCAGAATGAGTGAGTTTCAGCGCGCGCAAATGTATAGCCTAACCGATGACAACATCCATAATATCGCTATTGACGGTATGTTTGATGATTGCCAAGATATTGTCAAAGCGTTACAGCAAGATGCCACCTTTAAAGCGGCCTATAATCTAGGCACGGTCAACTCTATCAATTGGGGCCGTATATTGGCGCAAATCGTTTATTATTTCAAAGCCTACTTTGCGGTCACTGATAGTAACGATGAGCAAGTGAGCTTTAGCGTGCCATCAGGGAATTTTGGTAATATCTGCGCCGGTCACATTGCCCGCGAGATGGGTTTGCCTATTAGACGCTTAATTGTCGCAACCAATGAGAACGATGTGTTAAATGACTTTTTTAATAAAGGGATTTATCAGCCGCGTCCTACAGAGCAGACTTATATCACCTCAAGCCCATCAATGGATATATCCAAAGCCTCTAACTTTGAGCGTTTTGTGTACCTATTGTTAGATAAAGATAGCGCCCGCGTCCATGAGCTATTTGAAGGCGTCAAATCAGGTCAAGGGTTTGATCTATCTGGTGCGATGGATACCGTCAATACGCACTATGGCTTTGCAGCGGGCAAATCAACCCATGAGGATCGTTTGCAGACAATTCGCAAGCTGTATAAAGAGTCAGGCGAGTTGGTCGATCCGCATACTGCTGACGGTATCAAAGTGGCTAAAGAGTTGCAGCAAGAGGGCGAGGTTATCATCTGTGCTGAGACCGCTTTGCCTGTTAAATTTGCCGATACTATCGTAGAGTCCATTGGTCCAATAGACATTGCTCGTCCAGCACACACTGAAGGCTTAGAGGATTTACCTCAGCATGTCACCGTATTAGCTAATAACGCCGAACTAGTTGCTGACCAGATTCGTCAGCATGTAACTTCTAATCTGTAATAGGTAAAATCGATCTAAAATGTGAGACAAGCTCATTTTGTTTCACATGAAACTTTATAAGTTGTCTTTACTCAAATCTATGGCTGTAAATAGTATTATTTTTTGTAAAAATGTGTCAGAAATTATGCTATGGTTCTTACTACTGTAAGTTGAGCGGTTGGTCATACTTGTTTTATCTTATTTAAAGATAAGAACCTTAGTTTATATCGCCTACGATAACTCTCATATTTTGTGGATATAACAATGAAAATAAGCATTACTGCCCTAACCAAGGCTTTTATGGTCACAGCTTTTAGTAGCGCTATACTCATGACAACCGCTTATGCTAACAATCCACCGCCAACCATCAAAGCTGATGCGCCTAACCGCTATATTGTCAAAAAAGGCGATACCTTATGGGATATATCGGGGCGATACCTAGATAGTCCGTGGCGCTGGACGGAGATTTGGGCAACCAATAAGCAAATCAAAAATCCTAACCTGATCTATCCTGATGACATTCTCATCTTGTGCGTCATTCAAGGCAAAACGCTCATTGGAGTCGATACAGGCGAGGGCTGCGCTGGCGTTGAGAGGCAACTGACTGGTGATGTTGTAGCCACTGCGGTTGCGGTGACCTCAACTGTGAATAGTATACCTGCTATTCCGCGCTCTGCAATTGGGCACTGGCTTGATAAAACCCTTATCGTCAATCCAGCAGACTTTAATACTACCCCTTATATTTTAGCGTCCAAAAAAGGCAACTTGGTCACGGCAAGCGGTGATAAAGTTTATGCCAAAGGTGTGCCTTTAATTGTCGGTCAACGCTACGGTGTGTATCGTGAAGGGCAACAGTATGTTGATCCTAAGAGTCAGAGGGTTATCGGATTAGAGGTCACGCAAGTGGCAACTGGTATGGTCACAAGTGTGGCTAGTAATGGCGTGAGCAGCTTAGAATTGACAGATTCTTATGATAAAGAAGTACGTGAAGGCGATCGGGTGTTCGTTGAGCTTAACAACTCGATACCGCCTGTGTTCTACCCTGAGCCTGCGACAGTCAATCGCGGTGGTATGATCGTACGTGTTATGGATTCTATTAGCTCAGCGGCTAAGGGTAGCGTAGTCGCTATCAATCTAGGTCGTACTCAAGGCGCTAAGCCTGGCGATGTTTTGACTATTTACAAACAAGGCGCTTTGGTACGCGATACTATCGATAATGATATGCCAGTGCGTCTGCCAAATGAGCCAAGTGGTATGCTTATGGTGTTCAATACCTTTAGCGATATCAGCTACGCTTATATTTTAAGCTCAGACTTACCGCTCAATGTGGGCGATAAGCTACTACCGCCACCTTATCTATAACGGTATTAATAGGCGCGCCCAAGCGTCTTACAGATTTAAGAATCTAAACAGAGCAATGACTCATGACCACGTCGCGACCTTTTTTATCTACAGATCAACGCGCTATATTGGCGCTGTGGTATGAGGTCAATGCGTCACTATCAGCTTATCATAAGCTGGTCACTCATTTGGGTAGCGCGCAGCTGGCATGGCAAGCCAAAGCAAGCGTTTGGCAAGAGATGGGTATCCATCATACTCATCTTAAGCGTCATGAAAATTTAGAGCAAACACAGACTGATATCGATAAGATTGAGCAAGCCTTGGTAGAGGGACGCTATGGTCTCCTGTTCGCCGATCAGCCTGAATACCCTGTGTCACTATCACAAATATTCGACCCGCCGCCACTGCTGTTCTTTCGCGGTGACATCTCTTTATTGCAGCAACCCCAGATTGCTATCGTCGGTAGCCGCAAGCCTAGCACCCATGCGCAAAAAATCACCTTTGATATCGCGCAGTATCTTGTGCAAGCAGGCTATATCGTCACCAGTGGTCTGGCAATGGGCGTCGATAAGTGCGCGCATCTAGGCGCACTGTCGCAGACAGATACGCAGTATCAAGGCCGTACGATAGGAGTTATGGGTACGGGTATCAATATCAGCTACCCCAATCACCACGACAAGCTCTTTAGCAAAATTATCGAACAAGGCGGCTGCCTTATCAGTGAGCTATTGCCGCATACTGGCCCGCACAAACATACCTTTCCGCGGCGCAATCGTTTGGTCGCAGGTTTAAGCCTAGCCACGATAGTGACTGAAGCGACGATCAAAAGTGGCTCCTTAATTACCGCACGTCTGACCTCAGAGCAGGGCAAACAAGTCTTTGCCGTACCCAGCCACATCGACAACAGCAACGCTGAGGGCTGCCATCATCTAATACGTGAGGGCGCAACACTGATATACCATCCGCAGCAGGTGCTAGATGATGTCAGCGTTCAAGTTTATACGCCGCTACAACGTACACGTATAAACCAATCTCAGCCGTCGAAAGTTAATAGCGCGAAAGATAATAGCGCTGACTCTAATAAAAACGCCAAGCAACGCTCAAGTACAGCTATGAATACCAAAGCTGACATAGTCGTGCCTGAGCATTTAGCGCCTGTTTACGAGCAGCTTGACTGGCATGGTCAGGATTTAGATGCCTTGCTTATCAGTACTACTCTCACGGCGCCGCCGCTGATCGGTCAACTGATGGAGCTTGAGCTTTTGGGACTCATTAGTGAGCAGGGCGGACGTTATTTGCGTGTTTGATGATAGTTTTTAGCCTCTGTTTGCCCTGTTAATCTGTATATATTTTCGCAGCCTTATCTATAGCGCTTGTCTTATGTCCTTATCTAGCCCGCTTATTACTGAATCCGTCGTTCAAGCTGCCACATGGCTCAAACAAGGACGGCTGCTCGCTTATCCGACTGAAAGCGTTTGGGGTATTGGCTGTGATGCTTATGATAAAGCAGCAGTTGGGCATATTTTAGATATTAAACAGCGCCCGCAAGCCAAAGGTATGATTGTTATTACCGATAGTAGCGAGCGTTTGACTCCTTTATTGGAGACTTTAGACAAAGATAGACACCAACAGATTATGGATAGCTGGCAGGTAGACAATGAGAATTTAGAGGTTCAACATCAGCAAGCTCATACTTGGCTTTTACCTATTCCTCAAACGCTTGTCGGCACTATTCCTCTTTGGATAACGGGTCAGCATCAGAGCATTGCGGTTAGAGTCATTGCCCATCCGCTTATCCGCGAGCTTTGCCGGCAGCTTATATCTATTGATAATCCTTATGGGTTTATCGTCTCTACGAGCTGCAACCCTTCAGGTCAGCCGCCTGCCAAAAATTTCTTTGAAGCGTACAATTATTTTGATACCCAAATCAGTTATCTACAAGCTGATACTCTCGGCTATACGCAGCCAAGCCAGATACGAGATGCCGTTACTGGTCTAGTCGTTCGTTAATAGTATAGTTAACACTAAATAAAATGGATACGTTATTCAAAAACGCGGGACTAGTATAAATTTTTCTGGCGTGCTGTGCCTACGCAGGCAAAGGCTGCAAAAAATTCATTCCAGCCCCGCTGTATTTTTTTTATATTGAACTGGCTATATAGCGTGAAACAGAGACCGTTAAATAAAAAAGTGTATTCTTTTATTTCAGTGTTGACAGAAATAAAAGAATAGCGCAGTATAGATTCAAAGAACTCATAAAAGTTAAGAGTATTTATTTATTATGAAACTAAACCCTGTCACCGAAAAATTTATCTTACATTGGGGCGAAATGGGCTCTAAATGGGGCGTTAACCGTACGATGTCACAGATTCATGCTTTGCTTTATGTCATTGGCAAGCCGTTAAATGCCGAAGAAATCACTGGAACACTAGGCGTGGCACGCTCAAACGTCTCTAACAGCATCAAAGAGCTACAGAACTGGGGATTGGTGCAAAAGGTGTCGATATTAGGCGATCGCCGCGATCACTTTACGACCAATACTGATGTCTGGGAGCTGGCGCGTATCATCGTCGCCCAGCGGCAAAAGCGTGAGCTGGACCCGACCGTTCAATTCTTGCAAGAGCTGATGAATAGTCCTGAGTTTGAACATGAGAATAGCGAAGTAAAAGCTCGTATCCGTGATACGCAAGAGTTCGTCAGCACGCTCACAACTTGGTCATCTGAGATGCTCAAACTACCGACCAATATACTAAAAAAGGTACTAAAACTAGGCGCTAGTATTAAAAAGGTTTTACGCTAATAGTGAAACTGTGTTATTTAAAATAAAAAATTTGAGTACTGTTTTCTGTTTTGACAGAAACTAATAAAATAAAGTTCTATATATTATCTATAGTGAATTCGTAGTTAATTCATTGTCACTACCAACGCTATATTCATACTAAATGAACGACTCACTTTTTAGGGTAAATATAATGAATATAGACAATAGCGCTTATCCTTATTTACAGGTTGTCCTATTATTTTCAGGATTTGGTAGTGTCATCAGTGGACTCATAGCAGAGCTTATTGTTTTGGTTGTTTTTAGAGAGGCGAGCTTTGCGCAGATAGGGTTTCAACCTTTAATATTCGTTGGACTATTTGGGTGTTTACCCGCATTTATAACCGCTTGTATATTAGCCTTTATCAGGCTTAAGCAAAGCGCAAAAAATGCTACAGAGATTACTTTTTTGACAGGGTTTTTAGTATCAGCATTCTACGTGGCTTTTATCGTGCTATACCTAGGTATCGGATCTTTATTAGAAGTTGGCGTTTTACTCGGATTTATGCTCATTGGTGGGGTGTTTGGCGGTACGAGTTCTATAGTAGCGGGCTACTTAACCTTACCTAAACTCACCAAAAGCTGTTTTGACAATAGCGCTAGAAAAGCACAGGATATTGATAAAGATAGTGCTTATAGCAAACATAGATAACGCACAAATCATAACGAATAAGGAAGATATGATGAAGATTTTAATCAGCGGTGGTTCAGGGTTTTTGGGTAGTGCTTTTAGTCAAGAGATCATCAGCCGTTATCAAGGCGACGATAAAGAGGTGCATGTTACTTGGCTCACTCGTGATAGTACGCAAGCGCATCCAAGCCGCGTCAGTATGATGAGCTATGATGAGCTTGCTAAGAGCGATGATAGCTTCGATGTGATATTGAATTTAGCAGGAGCAGGTATCGCCGACTCGCGCTGGAGCGATGAGCGCAAAGAGCAATTGCTCGCCAGCCGCGTGAAACCAACCGAATCATTACTGGAATACGTTGCTCGTAGTAGCACCAAGCCTAAACTGATGGTGAGTGGCTCAGCGATTGGCTGGTATGGCACCCAAGGCGACAAGCCATTAACTGAGAGCAGCGACTACAAGACAGATTTTGCTCATAAACTTTGTGACACGTGGGAGCAACTCGCGCTCAAAGCGACTGCCTATGGTGTACCTGTCGCCATTGTACGTACGGGCGTAGTGATGCATCCTGACGGCGGTATGCTGGATAAACTGATGCTGCCATTTAAAATGGGTGTTGGTGGACAACTGGGTGATGGCCAGCAAATCATGAGCTGGATCAGTCGTGAGGACTGGGTAGGGGCTACGATATTTATTATTGAGCAGCATCTAAATAATGCCGCTAGTAGCCAAGTAACGCAGAACAATGCGATTAAGACAACTACTGATACACCTGCTGTCGTCTACAACTTAACCGCACCCAATCCTGTGAGCAATCATACCTTTACCAAAACCTTTGGCGCCTGGCTACATCGCCCAACGATCTTTACTCTACCAGAATTTTTGCTCAAGCTGATGTTTGGTGAGATGTCGACCTTACTTATCGATGGTCAAAAAGTATTGCCACAAGCACTACAGGACGCCGGCTATAAGTTTAAACAACCGACGCTCAAACAGGCCTTAGAAGAGCAGAAGTAGGGCACCTTTATGAACATGAAAATCAACTTTGTTTCATGTGAAACTTCTCAAGTTTGTTTTTTCAACTTTTAAGCAACGTAGTAACGGTTAAATATAGTTAGGCGGTTTGGACACAGTTTACGAGCCGTCTATTTATTTAACTATTAATTTCAGTTTTGACAGAAATAAAGTAAATGCAGTGATTCAATATTTATATAGATACTAATCAAGGAGAACCTCATGCGTCATCCTTCGCTCAGTCAAATAAAGTGGCAAGACTTACGTCAACTGCGTCCTGTTGAAGCTATCTACAATGTATTGCTATCACTTCCTTTTCTTTTGTTATCATGGTGGAGCGCGTGGCAAGGGTTTTGGTTATTGGCATTAGTGGCAACGTTTTTCTTTTTTACCGCTGCACTACGTCAGGCGCATGATTGCTATCACCGCACTTTAGGCATCGGCAAGATGGCGACCGAGCTCATGCTATTTGCGCTCAGTATCACTATGCTCTGTAGTACGCATGCGATTCGCCATACTCACCTCAATCATCATCGTGACCCATTAGGGGAGAGCGATGTCGAGGGCAATTGGGCACGTCTGCCTTGGTATCAAGCGATACTCGGCGGCGGACTATTTTCAATAGCGATTCAGTGGTTCGGTCTGACCCATGGCAGTCGCCATAATCGCTTGCTTGTCGCCATTGACATGCTGCTGATATCAGCGGTTATTGTTACAGCGCTAATTACTATGCATCCTGTCTTGGTCTATCACGTGCTCGTTATGATACTTGCCAATACTATGGTCGGCTTCTTTGCAGTATGGAGCGTCCATCATGGCTGTGATGAGCGAGTTTATGCCCGTAGCGAGCGCCATCCGCTAATCAATCTGCTGACTTTTAATCTGCTCTATCACATCGAGCATCATCTATTTCCAGCGGTACCGACCAACCATTTGCCAGAGCTCGCTAAGCGTTTGGATGCGCAGGCGCCTGAGTGGACGCAGCAACCTGTGATACCTATGTTAGCACCTAGCTATTCGCAAAAGACGAGAAGTCATAAAGACATGCAGTGCGATACCGCACTATAAGAAATACTGTAAAAGTCATGTTCAACATAATAAGTTCAACATAATAAATGAAGGAGCCCGCAGATGATTATTTTAAATAAAGACAACCGCTCAAAATCAAAGGTTACCGCTATCACTATGTACTACGACGACAGTTGCGTGCTCTGTAGTACAGAAGCGCACAGTATGCAAATTCGTAATCCAGAAGGAATTGAATTAACGTCAGTAGATACAGGCATAGACGAGTTACAAGCGGCTGGATTTAGCCGCAATGATGCTATGACTTATCTGTGTGTCAAGACCGATCAAGGTCACTGGTATACGCATATGGATGCTATCAGACTGCTCTATAAAATGGGCGGCGTGAAGTGGGCATCGGTATTATATCTACCTATTATCAAACAGCTGGGCGACTTTATCTATCCTACGGTTGCGCGTAATCGCTACCGTATTCCAAACTGGGTAACCAAATTGATTTATGGTAAAGCAGTGACGCAAGCCTGCGCTAATGGCATCTGTACTATCACCCCTGACAAGGGTTAAAGGATTTTTTATGAAGTGTTCGTGAAAACTGACTTGCGCTATTTCGCTTTAGAGTTTAGTACCGTAAGATGGATTTATATTCACTTTGTTAGATATGGTTATGTGGTTCTTTATCACTTTCACCCAGCTCCTTACGATTATGACCAGCATGATTCTTTTATGGTTTACGAGGCCTAAGAGAGCGATTAGTAAAGTGGCGCTGGTTCTAGCGATTTTTATATTTAACAATGCCATACTGGTTTACGGCTATACTGAATTCTGGTATGAGCGTTTTCACGTCTATCTAGTGGTCGCTATCTTGCAAGGCTTTATGCTCTATACTGTAGCCATAACGGCTGTGGTTTGGTTTATCTTATCCAAAGGGTATAGACAAAATTCAAATGCGAAGTTTATACGTTTATTTGCTATCGTCACTTTTGTCAGTATGGTTAGCTTAGCCGTATTCAATGCGTATTCACCAGTGGTGCATAGATTGACGGTTACGACAGACAAACCGTTAGATAAGCCAATGGATATCGCGCTAATCTCTGATACCCATTTGGGTAGATGGTTTGGGAATCGGCAGATAAAGAAAATGGTCGATTTGGTTGATGAGCAAAACCCTGACGTGGTTGTTATCGCAGGCGACATCATGAATGATACGACTATCGCTTATGACAATACCAATATGCATGAGCAATTATCGCAGCTAAAAGCGCCGCTTGGCGTTTATGCAACGCTTGGCAATCATGATTACCGAGGCTATGATGAAGCGATTACTCAAGCTGTGGAAGCGGCTGGTATCACCGCGCTCGATAGCGAGAGTGTGTTGTTAGATGATGCGGTATGGCTGGTTGGACGCTCAGACGATGTTGATTTGACGAGGTTATCGGCGGATACGCTACTCAAGCAAGTGGATACCCAAAGGCCTGTCGTATTTTTGGAGCATCGCCCCTCAACGATGGATGAGATCAGCGGCTTGCCAGTAGATTTGCACTTGTCCGGTCATACGCATGGCGGGCAGATATTCCCGTTAACGATACTAAAGAGTTGGTTCGAGCCGCTTAATTATGGCGCAAAAAAGCTAGGAGGTACGCAGTTTTTGGTCACCTCAGGCTACGGATTTGGCCCTGTGCCCTTTAGACTCGGCACCCGCTCTGAGATTTGGATGATACATTTACAATCAACATCTTAACAATGACTTATCAGCCTCTACTATGAAGAGGCTTTTTTATTGATTTTGGTTGGACCCGTTCTCATATCTGTACTCAAACCAGCTCTAGGACACCGCATGCGCTACACGTTTTTTATTACTGTATTTATGCTATTACAGCTCTTTAGTACGGGCGCAGCGCTTAGCTTACAGTGGTGGCTGGCGCCTTGGAGCACCTTTATATCAAAAGTCGCAGTATGGGTTATTGTGTTTGCGATTACCAATATTTTGCTAGCACTAAGCGTTAAAAGAGCATTTGCCAATAGCTATCGCTGGGTGAGTATGTGGATGCTAATCATGCATTTTATTATGCTGACTGCGCTGGTTATTAGTATTTTTTACGGTGGATACTGGCTTTTGTCCTCGTTTACTAGCGTAGGGTCAATGCAATCCATTAGATTAGAGGTTGGCTTGCGAGTGCTGGCATTATTTACATTTATAGGATTATTTGTCTACGCGCTTTATAGCGCTTATGTGCCTGTCGTGCGCGAATTAAGGATCCAGATAGATAAGCACTTATCTCATCCCTTGCGCTTAGCGCTAGCGAGTGACCTGCATATCGGACGCTTATTCGGCAACAGAGCAATTGATAAATTGCATAAGCTGCTGATCGATAATCGAGCAGATATATTACTGATGCCTGGCGATATTATGGATGACAATACGCAAGCGTTTAATGACTATAATATGGCAGCGAACTTAGCCAAGCTTTGCGCTGCTGTGCCGTACGGCGTTTATGCTACGCTTGGCAATCATGATTTATATGGTCATGAGCAATCGATCAGCGAGGCGCTGCGAGAGGCTGGCGTACAGTTATTAAACGATGAAGTGCTACGAATTGAGCACAAAGGCGATCCGCTATGGCTAGTGGGACGTTTTGACAATCATAAGAGTCAGCGTGTGGCAACCACAGATCTGTTAGCACAAACTGATATGGCAGAGCCTATTATCCTGCTAGATCACAGACCAAGCGATATTATGGAGCACAGCCAGCTACCTATAGATCTGCAAGTCTCAGGACATACCCATAACGGGCAAGTGTTTCCTGCAAATTTCATTGTCAATGCTATAAACAGAATAGGCTACGGCTATGAAACCATAAACCAAGGTCACTTTGTGGTGTCCTCAGGTTATGGCTTTTGGGGGATTCCGTTTCGATTGGGCTCGCGTGCTGAGATTTGGCTAATTACTTTGACGGGCAATAAATGATAAAAATAAAACTTATTTTATTTTTAGGCCGCAAGTTTAGCCTGCGTGCTAATAACCTCACTTACAAACTGAGCAAAACCTTTAATAATATCATGCGTCTCTTTGGCTATGCCCTGATGTACACTCATCAAGTGAATAAAACCATGCGGCGCGCCAAGTACCGTGTAGGTCTGCGTAGCAATACCAAAACTCTCTAATTGCTTGGCATAAGCAAAGGCCTCATCACGCAACACATCAAGCTCGGAGGCGACCACATAGGTTGGGCATACTCGGCTGTTATCGCCAATCATCGGTGAGATAAGGACATGATCACGTGATAGCGGACTATTGGCAAGGCATGCCGCATCAAACACTGCTACGTCAGCATGATCTAATAGCAAGCCTTCCCCGTACAGCTCCCAGCTTGGATAGTCAGTCTCAACATCAGTCACAGGATATAGAGGCATTTGTGCAAGCGGCGCAGGCAGATCCTGTAATAGCTCAAACGTTTTTTGACCATCAGCACCCAAATCTGCCCATGCACTCTGTACTGGCGTCATAACCTGCTGTGCCACTAACGTCGATAGACCGCCGCCTGCACTATCCCCTGCTAATACGATACGCTTAGCAGAAGCGCCAAGGCTTTGACAGTTATCCGCAAGCCACGCATAAGCGGCAATACAGTCTCTAAGTGCTACAGGCGCTGAATACTCAGGGGATAGACGATAATCGACGCTAACAACTGGCCAGCCTGTCTGCTCACATACTGCATGACAGAACTCGTGATGGGTATCGACATCACCGATACAAAAACCGCCGCCATGAAAGAACAGCATTACAGTTTCATCAGGATTAATCTTAGCTTGTGTCTTATTGCCCACTGTTGCCTGATAGCAGCGCACTGTCATGTCACCATCATCAGCATTAGCAATGGTTTTATCTTGCCAGTTGACGGCTATATCATCTTTTTTGATAAAGCGTTTGATATTGCTCTTGGTGGTGTTTTTTTGCCATACCTTTGGCGCTTGCATAGCAACAGCATCTGCGGCAAATCTTTCACGCAGCTCTTGCATTTTATCAACCTGTAGCGGTGTTTTAAGCTTGCTATTGACCGCAATAATAAGGCGCATGTGTGCATCAGCATGCAGATATTGCTCAGACGTCGGACCTTTTAAGCGACCGACTAAATTCTCTAGCAGTGGAGCTGGTAGGTGACCGATACCTTTTAATACATAGTGCAAAGCGTGCTGCTGATAGTCGCTTGTAGGTAGGTAGCTGGCAAGCTTTTCACCAATAAAACGATAGCGCTCATCGACAGCACTTTCGCTATCATGATAGCTTTCAACTTTTTCTATAGGGGCAAGCTCAGACTGGCTGTCGTCTTTATTAAAGGTCATTGCCGCTTTACTCAGCCAAGTGTTGAGCGATGTCATCGGCGAATTTGATGTAACATTTCTCATGGGTTTGCTCTCTTTCTTAGTAGATTGTTGGCTTAAAGTCCAACGCTTCTGAACTATTATATGAATAGAATATTATATAAATGATGATTATTTATGAGGATGATAAAGTAGCCACGCATTAAGGTGGGTTTTGTTTAGTAATGGTTTATGTACAGATAGTAAAAAATCTGGAATAACATGACCTTCTTGTACCTTTTGTAAGTCATTTTTTACACAGGTATTGACAAGGGTATCAATCGTCCAGATGTGTCATATGGTTTTTGCTTAATATTGGCGTTTGTATCAACTTAGGATAGCTTATTTGTAGTAGATAACATCGTAAGTAAAATTATCATTGTAGATAGGCTTGAAATCAGTGCCTATAGCCTTTATCAATCAGCTATTAAGCCGCATTGATATCATGGTTAATAAAGGCCATTAAACTAGGTATAAAAGCAAGTTTACATCTTTGATTAAAATAAAGGAGCTATCATGAGCGAGAACAATTCAAATCAAAACACCAGTCACTCAAATCAAAATACTAATAATATTGATGAGCAAACGGCACACAATAATCTAGATCTCAATGAGAGCGTTCTCTCTGAGACTATGGATGAGTTCGATCCTGCCAATAATTCAGGCGAGCATCAAACGATTGAGAGCGAGATTGATTTAGGCGTTTTTGAGGCACGTATTAAAGAGTTAGAAGGCGAAGTCAAGCAGGCCAAAGAGGGTACAGCGCGCGCTAATGCCGAAGCTTATAATGCGCAAAAACGCATGGAGCAAGAAGCGGATAAAAGCAAAAAGTTCGCTCTGCAAAAATTTGCCCGCGAGCTACTAGAAATTGTCGATAACTTAGAGCGTGCTATTGAAAGCGCTAACGCTGATGATCCTGTGGCAGAAGGCGTACAACTGACGCACAAAGCTTTGCTTGCGGTACTAAACAAAAACGGCGTTGAAGTCGTCGACCCTATGGGTGAGAAGTTCAATGCTGATATGCATGAAGCAGTCGGTATCGATAGCGATGCCGAGGCGGATACAGTCGGTACAGTACTACAAAAAGGCTATAGCCTAAATGGTCGTCTATTGCGTCCTGCTATGGTGCGCGTCGGTCAATAAATTAAGCAATAAATTAAGCAATAAATGATGAAACCCTTGTTTAAACTAAGGGTATTCACAAAACTTCACACAAAAACTAGGGTTTAGCCAAGCATTGACTTGAAAAAATGCGCACCTAAACCGATATAAAGCAACAAGTGACCAACTACGGTCTGATATGTCAGTTTTGTTTGAGTTTATATGTTTGGAGTTAATAACTATAAATTAAGTTAGTCACTCAAAGCGTCTCAATGAAACTGGCACCTCAACACAACTATTAAATCAAAAAATTAGGAGCACTCTATTATGGGTAAAGTAATCGGTATTGATTTAGGAACCACCAACTCATGCGTTGCGGTAATGGAAGGCGATAGCGTCAAGATTATCGAAAATGCTGAAGGTACGCGTACTACGCCGTCAATTGTCGCTTATAAAGATGATGAAACGCTCATCGGTCAATCAGCTAAGCGTCAAGCGGTCACCAATCCAAAGAACACATTATTTGCTATTAAGCGTCTAATTGGTCGTCGTTTTGATGATAAAGTCGTGCAAAAAGACATCGGCATGGTCCCGTATAAGATTGCAAAAGCGGATAACGGTGATGCTTGGGTCGAAATCAACGGCAAAAAATTAGCACCGCCGCAAGTATCAGCTGAGATCTTGAAAAAGATGAAAAAGACTGCTGAAGACTACTTGGGCGAAAACGTTACGGAAGCGGTTATTACCGTTCCTGCTTATTTTAACGACTCACAGCGTCAAGCGACTAAAGATGCGGGTAAAATCGCAGGTCTTGATGTCAAGCGTATTATTAACGAGCCAACTGCAGCCGCCCTTGCCTATGGTATGGATAAAAAGCAAGGCGATAGCACCGTTGCCGTATATGACTTGGGTGGTGGTACTTTTGACGTATCCATTATCGAAATCGCTGACGTCGATGGCGAGCAGCAATTTGAAGTACTCGCGACCAATGGTGATACATTCTTAGGTGGTGAAGATTTTGATTCAGCACTTATTGATTATCTGGTTGATGAGTTCAAAAAGCAGCAAGATGTCAACCTAAAAGGTGATTCTCTTGCCATGCAGCGTTTAAAAGAAGCCGCTGAAAAAGCCAAGATTGAGCTATCAAGCGCCCAAAGCACGGAAGTCAACTTGCCTTATATTACAGCTGACAGCAATGGTCCTAAGCATTTGGTTATTACCATCAGCCGCTCAAAACTCGAAGCCCTCACGGAAGACTTAGTTAAACGTACCATAGAGCCCTGTAAGATCGCTCTAGAAGATGCTGGCATCAAGTTATCTGATATCGACGATGTTATCTTGGTCGGTGGTCAGACTCGTATGCCACTGGTACAAAAACAAGTACAAGAGTTCTTTGGTCAAGAGCCGCGCAAAGACGTTAACCCTGATGAAGCGGTCGCTGCAGGTGCTGCGATTCAAGGTGCCGTACTCTCTGGTGACAAAACCGACGTACTACTGCTTGACGTAACGCCATTGACGCTAGGTATCGAGACGATGGGCGGTGTTATGACGCCAGTCATTGAGAAAAACACGATGATTCCGACTAAGAAATCACAAGTGTTCTCAACGGCGGAAGACAACCAGCCAGCGGTTACGATTCAGGTCTATCAAGGTGAGCGCAAAATCGCTAATCAAAACAAAATGCTTGGGCGTTTTGATTTGACGGATATCCCGCCAGCACCGCGTGGCCTACCGCAAATCGAAGTGACTTTCGATATCAACGCTGATGGTATCATGAACATCTCAGCGACTGATAAAGGTACGGGTAAAGCGCAAAGTATCCAGATCAAAGCGGATTCTGGCTTGTCGGATGAAGAAGTCGAGCAAATGGTGCGTGACGCTGAGGCAAATGCTGAAGAAGATGAGAAATTTGCTAACCTTGCGCAAGTGCGTAATGAAGCCGACGGTCGTATTCATGCCGTACAAAAAGCCCTCAAGGAAGCTGAAGATAAGGTCACTGAAGAAGAAAAATCATCAGTAGAAACGGCTATCTCTGATCTCGAGGCGGCAACTAAAGAAGACGATCATGATGACATCAAAGCTAAGCTTGAAGCGTTAGACAATGCCTTCTTGCCAGTAAGCCAAAAGATCTATGCTGATAGCGGCGCAGGCAGCGAGGGTATGGATCCAGGTCAATTTGGTCAACAGACAGAATCTGCAGATAGCACACAAGCGGATGATGATGTCGTTGACGCTGAATTCACTGAAGTTGATGAAGATAAAAAGTAAGCTTTTAAACTATTAGCTAAACTTTAACTAAAAACGCATTCTTCGGAGTGCGTTTTTTTAGTTAAAAAAGGTCATTCATGGACATAAATATTGCTCAAAATCTACTCATGTAACAAAAGATTTCATATCTTAGCCTTTGTAACCCATTAGGAGATGATTGCTTGCACTTCTTAACCATCATGCCCTCAATAGGCTACAGAGTATTTGAAATACTTTGTTACTATGTACTCATCGTTAGCAAACAGGACGATAGAGCAAAAAGCTCACATAAATACATAACTTGTTTGTCATATTTAAATTAATGGAGAATACAATGAAAACTCTACAAAAAACATTACTCGCATTAGCTGTTGGTTCGTTCGTTAGCGTTGGTGCACAAGCTGCTGTTACTTACGGCAATGGTTATACAGGTCAGCCGTACGTTGGTGCTAAGATTGGTCAGTTTGACACTGATGTAGACGGTGATGATCCAACTGCTTACGGTATCTATGCAGGTTATAACTTTGACCCAAACTTTGGTATGGAAGTGGAATACGTCGGATCAGATGATGCGGATCTAGATAGTGGCTTCAATGGAGAGTATGACGTCAAGACTTACGGTGCCTACGGTACTTACCGCTATGCTTTCCCGAACACAGCCTTATATGCAAAAGGTAAACTCGGTATTGCTAAAACAGAATTAGAAGCTGATTTTGATGGCGGTGGCAGTGACTCTGTAAGTGATACAGGCATTGCTGGTGGTATCGGTTTAGGATACTCAGTCAATCAAGATTTCAGTGTTGAAGCTGAATATGCCATGATGGATAGCGATGCTGATGCGTCACTTCTAACATTAGGCGCTCATCTGAAGTTCTAATATTTTATTACTATAATTGATATAAAAAACGATCACCTTGGTGGTCGTTTTTTGTTTGCATTTCATAAAAACATTTGTTTGTTCTAACGATTTTTCTTGCTATTATGCATCTGTCACGAAAGCTTGCAGTATGAGCCCAAAGACGACGAATCTATATTTTAAATTTCAGCCTTTTATTAAAGGAAAGATATGAACAATTTACAGAAGTCTTTAATTGCTTTAGTCGCAGGTTCACTACTAAGTGTCAGCGCGCAAGCTGCTTTGTTCTCTGGCGTAGCAGGTTATACTGGACAACCTTATGCTGGTGTTAAAGTTGGTCAGTATAGCCCTGATGATGTTGATGATGACGCTTTTTCTTATGGGGTGTATGGCGGTTATAAGTTCACGCCAGAATTCGGTGTTGAAGCTGAGTATCTGACTACTAACGATGCTGATGCTTTTGATGATGAGTTTGAAAAGGCAGAGTATAGTGGTGATGTTTACGGCTTATACGCTACTTATGATTATGTATTTCCTAACACTGCGTTATACGCTAAAGGCCGCTTAGGTATTGCAAAAAACGAGATTGATGTCGATTATACTGATAATTTTGACACGCGTGAAAACGATAGTTTTAGCGAATCCGATACAGGAGTAGCTGGTGGCTTAGGTTTAGGGTATAACCTTACTCCTATGGCGAGCATTGAAGCTATGTATAATTTCTATCCTTCTGTTGAAGACTTAGATGTAGATGGTATCACTGTAGGTGCTCACTTTAAATTTTAGGATATAGTACAATTATCTAATGAAAACGATCACTTCGGTGGTCGTTTTTTTGTGCCTATAACTTTTATTAATAACTTTTAGGTTATCAAATCCGATAAGCTATAAATAACAGTATATTATTGATTTATAAGAGAATAGTAAGCGCTTAACTGTGCTACATTAAAGGATAGGAATGCATAGGAGCATACAGCGATGATTGAGACCCTTTGGATGATTGAGCCTTGGCATTGGTTGGTACTTGGCTTTGTGTTGATGATTGCTGAGATATTTATTCCTACTTTTGCAAGCCTTTGGTTTGGCGCAGCAGCATTGATTGTCGCCGCCCTAGCATGGCTCTTGCCTGTGCCTTTAGTCTTTCAAGTGATTATCTGGCTTGTACTATCGGTGCTATTTATGTTTGCTTGGATCAAATATATCAAACCGCTATCTATTAATCGCAGTAAAGCAGGACTAGATAGTAGTACGCTCATTGGTGAGACGGGTATGATCGTACTCAAACCGCAAAAGAATACTGCCGGAATCATCCGCTTTAATGTCCCTATTTTTGGCGCTGATGAGTGGCCTTGTCGTATTCGTAGTGAGAGCGTAGAGGTCGGCGATCGGGTTATAGTCACAGGATTAAGTGGTAACGATCTAATGGTTGCACCAACCAAACGTATCGCCGCGCCAAGTATTGCTACTCATCCTAATATCAATCCTGTTGAGAGCCGAGTCATACCCGAAAAAGCAAAAGCTAGTCGGCTTGATCTCAACAAACCTAATCTTGATAGCGTGCGCTTGAAGAACAAGTTTATCGATAAGTGAGGTATGGTTCAGAATCTTTATTGTAAGCTACCTTGATATCGCCAGAACTTTGACATTACCAGACGTAGAGCTAAAGGTGGTGTGAATTTTTTCTACAAATATAACGCTAGTCAAGCACCGTAATGATTTAGACAAAATTTTTTAACATTGCTGCGCTCTTGATAGCAATGGCTCAAGGAGAGCACTATGAACAGCATTATAAATAACATGAGTGGCGTCAGTATTGTGATGATACTTCTCATAGCCTTAGTAGCTTTTACCGTATTTAAAGGGGTACGCATCGTACCGCAGGGTTATAAATGGGTGGTTCAGCGCTTAGGTAAATACAATCAGACGCTAGAGCCTGGTCTGACGCTGATTATTCCGTTCATTGATAGAGTGGCGTACAAAGTGACGACCAAAGACATCGTACTTGATATTCCATCACAAGAAGTCATCACCCGCGATAATGTTGTCATTATTGCCAACGCGGTCGCTTATATCAATATTGTCCGTCCAGACAAAGCGGTCTACGGTATCGAAGATTATGAGTATGGTATCCGCAATTTAGTACAGACCTCACTTCGTTCTATCATTGGTGAGATGGATTTGGACAATGCTCTGTCTAGTCGTGACGAGATCAAAGCTTTGCTCAAGCATGCTATCTCAGAAGATATCGCTGATTGGGGTATTACTCTAAAGACCGTTGAGATTCAAGACATTAACCCCTCACAAACCATGCAAGCCTCTATGGAAGAGCAGGCCGCAGCAGAGCGTCTACGCCGCGCAACAGTGACCCGTGCTGATGGTCAAAAGCAAGCGGCTATCTTAGAAGCTGATGGTCGCCTTGAAGCCTCACGCCGCGATGCTGAAGCGCAAGTGGTACTGGCCAAAGGCTCAGAAGAATCTATTCGTCTTATTACCGCGGCGATGGGTGATGAAGAGATGCCGATTGTCTACTTACTTGGCGAGCAGTACATTAAGTCGATTCGTAAACTGGCAGAGTCTGATAATTCAAAAATGGTCGTGTTACCTGCTGATATTTTGAGCACCGTTAAAGGTATGGTCGGTGATAAGTTTAAAGTGTAGTCCATAATTTAAAAAAAGACCTCGCTTGAGGTCTTTTTTTTGGCTGCTCTTATGACTATGAACGGTTAAATCACTTTAGAAAAACGGTCTTTATGTTTGACGCTTAGATACTCATCAAACACCATCGCTACGTTGCGACCAAGCAGGCGACCTCTGGGCAAAACGCGAATACCCGCTGCATCCATATCTATCAGCTTATCTTTTTGCATAGCATCCAACTGGCTAATCTCATCAATAAAATAAGTCACTGCATCAATACCAAATTTTTGATTGACGTCTTTAAAGTCGATATAGTCGTGACAAAGCAGATTCATAATCACGTACTCACGCAGACGGTCTTTGAGTGAGGTTTTGATGCTTTTAACAGCAGGCATCAAGTTAGGGTTATGACGTGCCTTATCAATACTCTTCTTATAAGCTTGCAAGTCGGTATCGTTTTGCAAAATATAGCGCGTATTACTATTGGCGATTTGGCTGATGGCTGAGACTCCAAAGCCGAGCAAATCGCAATCGCCCATGATGGTATAACCCTGAAAATTACGGTGTAATTTACCGGCGCGCTGTGCTATCGCCAACTCATCATCCGCTTTGGCAAAATGATCGATACCGATATATTGATAGCCTGCTGCAGTGAGCATATTGACCGTATTGCCAAGCATAGTGAGCTTGTCGCTAGGGCTAGGTAGATCCTCATCCTTGATCTGCCGCTGCGCTTTAAAACGCTCAGGCAAGTGCGCGTAGTTAAACACAGACAGACGATCAGGTGACATCTCTATGATGCGTGCAACGGTTTTATCTAAGGTATCAGGGGTCTGATGCGGGAGACCATAAATCAAATCAATGTTGATAGAGCCAAAACCAAGCTTGCGCGCCTCAGCCAAGATATGAGCAATCAATTCTGCTGAATGGACGCGGTTGACGGCGATTTGCACCGCGTCATCCAAATCCTGCACCCCTAAGCTAATGCGATTAAAACCAAGCCTGCGCAACGTTTTGAGGGTATTATCTCCAAGCTCGCGCGGATCAATTTCGATGGAGTAATCCCCTTTATCCTCATCCAAAAACTCAAACTGCGTCTGCAAAAACTTCCACAGTTGCACCAGCTCCTCATCGCGCAAAAACGTCGGCGTACCACCGCCTAGATGCAGCTGTTTGACGATAGGCTTATCACTACCCTCTGGCGCAGTTAGCAAATGGCGTTTTTGTTTTACCTCATCGATCAAATACGCTAAATAATCGCCCGAGTCGCTGTTCTTTTTAGTGATAATTTTGTTGCAAGCGCAGTAATAGCATAGATGACGACAAAAAGGGATATGAAAGTACAGAGATAATGGCGCGCGTGCTTCACGCTTTTGGAGTGTTTTTGTCTCTAGATTTTCAGCGATGGGGGATAATTCTAGTGCCGTTGGATATGACGTGTAGCGAGGCCCTGAACGATTGTATTTTTGGATAATGGCGTCGTCAAAGGCAGGGAGTTGCTTACTGGTGATACTGCCGCGCGTGCTAGCATAAGGGTTGTCAGGCTGGGCGGTAGGGCGCACGGTAGTAGGCGGCGCGTCATGTGCGTAATGATCAAATTCTGCCATGTGCGTATCCTTTTTTATATTGTAAACGTTTAGTAATGTCATTTTATTATATCAAATCCCTAATAAAAGTAGGGGTAATTTATGGTCTAAGAGTTTATTGGCTCAAAAAAATCACCAATAACACGACATTTGCGCGCCAGTAGATAATACTTTATTATCAATCAATCTGCATAAGGAAGTGCTCATGTCGTTCGCGCAAGTCTATACCCGCTCCGTAGTCGGTCTACATGCTCCGCAAGTTATCATCGAAGTCCATCTCTCTCAAGGCTTGCCTGCACTGACTATCGTCGGACTCCCAGCCGCAGCAGTCAGAGAGAGTAAAGATCGGGTGCGCTCAGCTATTATAAATTCAGGATTTCAGTTCCCCAACAGGCGTTTAACCATAAATCTTGCGCCAGCTGATTTGCCCAAAGACGGCGCGCGTTTAGATTTACCGATTGCCATTGGTATTTTGGCCGCCAGTGGTCAGCTTGAGCCTGAGGTACTCACTGGGTTTGAGTTTATCGGAGAGCTTGCGCTCAACGGCGAGCTACGACAAGTGACTGGGAGCCTTGCTGTTGCCCGAGCGATTAAGGCTGAACAGTCCGCGTCAAAAGAGACAGTAACAAAAGAGACATTAGCAACGCGTCAGCTTATGGTACCAAGCGCTAACGGCGCTGAGGCCAGCCGAGTGGACGGTATAGAGGTGCTTGGCGCGATAAGTCTAAAGGCGGTTTGTGATCATCTGCAAGCGCTAACGGATGCCACCATGACGGACAAACAGCTGACACCAGTTGTGCCAACGCCAGCCCCCAAACATACAGGGTATAAAGTTGATTTAGCTGATGTAAAGGGTCAGCATCATGCGCGCCGAGCGCTTGAGATCGCAGCTGCTGGCGGGCATTCATTACTATTTACAGGACCACCAGGTTCGGGTAAGACCTTGATGGCGTCGCGCCTACCAACGATACTGCCAGATCTTAGCGCTGAGGATGCGTTAGAGGTCGCTAGTACCTATTCGGTCGCAGATAGCGAGTATGACTATGGTACGCGCCCCTTTCGTCAAGTGCATCACACCATATCAGCCGTCGCCTTGGTTGGTGGCGGCTCACGTCCCAAACCTGGCGAGATTACCCTTGCCAATAAAGGCGTGTTGTTCCTTGATGAATTACCTGAGTTTGAGCGTACGGTGTTAGAAGTACTACGCCAACCATTAGAAGCCAAGCAAATTACCATTAGCCGCGCCAACTCACAGATGACGTTTCCTGCCAACTTTCAGCTAGTGGCCGCGATGAATCCGTGTCCTTGCGGTTATGATGGCGACGCCTCTAATCGTTGCCGCTGTCGTCCTGAACAGATCAAGCGCTATCAAGATAAGCTCTCAGGGCCACTACTAGATCGTATTGACTTGCATATTACCGTACCTGCGCTACCGATAGCTGATCTGCAAAACGCGCAAGCAGGGGAGAGCTCAGAGCAAGTACAAACTCGAGTAGCCGCAGCGCATCAGCGTCAATTAACGCGGCAAAATAAGGTCAATAACGAGCTAAGCCCTAGCGAGCTTGATGAACATATCCAGTTAGGCGAGAGTGAGCAAAAGATACTACAGATGGCGCAGCAGCGCCTCAATCTATCGGCGCGTGGTTATCACCGTGTATTGCGAGTTGCCCGTACCATCGCCGATCTGGCCGATAGTATCGACATCACCAGCGCTCATGTGTCCGAGGCGCTCAGTTACCGTAGTAAGTGATTGACTATTTTTGACCTTGATGAATTAAATCAAAACAGCCCGATGATATTGCCAGCATCATCTAAGTCAATACGCTCAGCTGAGGGCTGTTTTGGTAGTCCTGGCATTTTCATAATAGGGCCACAAATCACCACGATAAACCCTGCACCACTTGAGATGCTGATATCGCGCACATGGATAGTAAAGCCGGTTGGTCGTCCTAATAGTTTGGCGTCATCGCTTAGAGAATACTGCGTCTTAGCAATACAAACAGGCATCTTATCGAGATTAAGTGCCTCTAGTCGCGCGATTTTGGACTGCGCAAGGCTGCTGATATCGATGTCATCTGCGCCGTAGATACGCTGAGCAATCGCGCGTATTTTATAAGCAATAGGTTTGTCACTATCACAAGCTAACTGAAAGGTGCTGGGTTTATCGTCATGCAATATATCAAGCAGAGTATTCGCTAGTGCCTCGCCGCCTGCGCCGCCTTTTTCCCATACTTGCGTGAGCGCCACTTTAACGCCTTTTGCCTGACAGGCTCGCCGTACTAGTTCAATCTCAGCATCCGTATCACTGACAAAATGGTTGATGGCGACAACGACAGGTAGACCATAGACGTTTTGCATATTATCGATATGCTTCATTAGATTAGGCAGCCCTTCCTCAAGGACAGGCAGGTTCTCAGCTGTCAGCTCGTTTTTGGTAACACCGCCATTATATTTAAGCGCGCGGATAGTCGCGACAATAACCGCTGCATCTGGGATGAGCCCTGACAAGCGGCATTTGATATCGCAGAACTTTTGCGCGCCAAGATCAGCACCAAAGCCTGCTTCGGTAAGGGTATAATCTGCTAAATGCATAGCGACGCGAGTGGCAATCACTGAACTGCAGCCGTGGGCGATATTGGCAAAGGGACCACCGTGGACGAAAGCAGGTGTGCCCTCGATCGTTTGGACGAGGTTGGGTTTGATGGCCTCTTTTAATAAAACTGCCATAGCGCCGTGAGCGTTTAGATCACGAGCGTAGACTGGCTGTTTGTCTTTATTAAAGGCAACCAAAATATTACCCAAGCGCTGCTTTAAATCGTTTAAATTGGTTGCCAAACAAAATATCGCCATGACCTCAGAGGCAACAGTGATATCAAAGCCGTCTTCACGCATGATGCCATCAGTCGTCTTGCCGATACCGCTGATCATATTGCGCAGCTGACGATCATTCATATCGACCGCACGCCGCCAAAAGATTTGTTTGGGATCGATACCCAGTGCATTACCTTGATAAATATGATTATCAATCAGCGCGGCTAGCAAATTATTAGCCGCACCAATCGCATGAAAGTCACCTGTGAAATGCAAGTTAATATCCTCCATCGGCAACACCTGCGCGTATCCACCGCCAGCGGCGCCGCCTTTGATACCGAATACTGGGCCTAAGGAGGGTTCACGAATAGCGACAACCGTTTTTTTACCTGAGCGCTGCTGCTGATGGATGCGATTGAGCGCGTCAGCCAGACCAATAGTGACCGTGGTCTTGCCTTCACCAGCAGGGGTGGGGTTAATGGCGGTGACTAAGATTAACTTGCTACGCTTGGTCGCAGGCATTGCAAATACGTCGGCGGGGTCTATTTTGGCCTTGTAATGTCCATAGGGCTCGATATGGTCTGCATCTATGCCTAGCTTTTGCGCAATAGTATTGATAGGTTGCAAGATTGCTTGCTGGGCAATAGCAATATCGTTAGGGACGCTCATACAGGTAATTCTCTTTTATTTATAATAGGCGGTGAGTCGCTGTTTAAAGGTTACTGATTCAAAACGTAATCAAGCAAATCTGCAAAGTTGTCAAAGGCGGCGCTAGGTCGACTATCTCGAATATCTTGACCGTAATTATAGCCGTAAGATAGCGCTAGGGTATCCATACCAGCGCTTTTACCAGCGAGCATATCATTGACAGAGTCGCCAATCATAACCGCTTGCATGGGCGTAAATCCAAGAGTCTGGCAGGTATGAAGCAGCGGAGTTGGATCAGGCTTTTTAACTGGTAAGCTATCGCCGCCAAGCACGCTTGAGAACAGCGGCGTCCAACCAAAGCTCTCAAGTATTTTGGGTACAAAGCGTATGGGTTTATTAGTAACGAGCGCTAACGTGTAGCCCGCTTGTTTTAATTGATGTAGACCCTTATCGACATCAGGATAAGCGACGGTTTTACTGGTTTCTATGCTGTTATAAGCCTCTAAAAATATCTGCTCTGCATGATCTGCCTCGGATGGTGTCAATGCGCCATCAGGTACTTGTGTCTGTCCAACCAGAGCACGCTCAACCAGCAGGCGCGAGCCATTACCGACCCACTCTTTTATCGTATCGAGCGAGTAGGTAGGTTTGCCAAGCGTTGTCAGCATCGTATTGATTGCGTCAGCCAGATCAGGAACGCTGTCGATCAACGTACCATCAAAATCAAATATCAACAGTTTTTTATCTTGCATAGATGTACTCATTATTATGTTTGTATTAAAAATACTAGGCTAAACCGATAGTTTTAAGGGTTAAAGTTAGCACTCAAACTAAGCCATTATTCTACTTCTTTGTAGCGCTCGCGATGCTCCTTTTTCATCCGTAGATAGTCTTCATTTGCGCGGCACTCATCCCATTTGGCTTTAAATATTTGCGCTGATTCTGCCTTGACAGGGTCTTCGATTTGCCGTGGTAATTCCTCGCGACCATGCGCACCGCTTTGACCTTTTTTATCATCAGGTACAGGGCCTTTGTACTTTTTACCGCCCTTGTGATTGGCGTAGCGACGCGCGCGGGTGTAGCCCATCTGAATAAATTTGCGTGCCATATCGGCACCAACGAAGTCATCGTCTGCTAAATAGTCCAAAAACATCTGATAGATTTTTTCACTACTCTCACGAGCAATATCAGGCGTCGCAAAGCGCCAATGCGGCAGAATCTCAGACTTATATGGCTCGACGAGTAACACGCCTTGCTCACCGCGCCCCACTCGGTATAGCTCAGGCTGCGCACGTAGATCTAGATTCTTATAATCCAAATCGTAATCAAATTCCCTCATTACCTTCACTCGCTTCTGTTAGTGCTACCCAGTATACTGAGCAAAACATGATGAAAAGTAGCATAAAAGTGTTATGAATGAGTATGTGCTTGCCTGATTTTTAGTCATAAAAAAACCCTCAAACTATATAGCTTGAGGGTTTTGGCTGCTTAATTAACAGCTAAATTAGGTCAACGAAATGGTGGCTCGAGGCAGGATCGAACTGCCGACACACGGATTTTCAATCCGTTGCTCTACCTACTGAGCTATCGAGCCGTCTTCGTTGAGGTCGCTATTAAACTAAATATAGGCGCTAGTGTCAAGTCATTTTTAGCTTTTCTACTATAATATAAATAAATACAGAAGTAATATAGGCAAACATAGATATCAGATCACTCTTTGACACGTAGCAGCTCATAATCGCTCATAATGTGATGGATATCGCTATCCACAGGGACGAACTGGCGCACACCTTTTTTGACCTCAGCGTCATAAACCAATTTGATGAATTTAGCGTCTATCGCGCGCCCCTTGTTTTGTTCGTGCACCGTCAAGTATTGCAAGCGTTTGGCGTCGGTCTGCCCATCATCAAAACAGCTAACCGCAGCAATAGGCTTGTCATTGAACATACCGACATACAGGTACTGACCACGCTTAAAGCCTTGCTCAATAAGACTTAAGACCTCAGCGCCACTTGGCTGGGTATCATCGTTATCGTAGAGAGCTTGCAAGCGCTCAGCAAGCTCATTGTCGCGCGCAGGTTTTTTAATGAGCGGCGCATCTAGATCGTTAATAGCAATAGCTTCTAATGGCATGGTCGAATCCTACAAAGAGTACTTTTATAATGATTAAAATAAGTAAATTGATAATACTAAACACACTATTTTAGCATAATGATGTGAGCTTTACGCACGCGCCATAGCCGTTATGGTGCCGTTTTGCTATGATAGCGATACCTAATATACTTCTCGTCAAACCTATCAGAATTTTTTATCTTTATATACAGAGAACCGTCATGTCTACTGATGCCAACCAAAATCAACAGCAAAACTCAGCTCTAAATCAATATGGTCGCCCAGCGCGCACCGCCACCGTCGAGCGTAACACTGCTGAGACGCAAATCACTTGTACCGTCAATCTTGATGGCACGGGTCAAGGGGTGGTCGATACCGGCGTGCCGTTTTTGGATCACATGATTGATCAGATCAAGCGTCATGGTCTCTTTGATTTAGACATCAAATGCGTCGGCGATACCTTTATCGACGACCATCATAGTGTGGAAGATACAGGCATTACCTTGGGTCAAGCCTTTAATAAAGCGCTTGGTGATAAAAAAGGCATCCGTCGTTATGGGCACTTTTATGCACCGCTTGATGAAGCGTTAACGCGCGCCGTCGTCGATCTCTCAGGTCGTCCTGGATTGCATATGGACATCCCTTTTACTCGCTCGCACGTCGGTACGTTTGATGTCGATCTATTTAGCGAGTTTTTTTACGGCTTCGTCAATCACTCATGGATGACCGTGCATTTGGATAACCTTAAAGGTAAAAACAGCCATCACCAAATCGAGTCGACCTTTAAAGCCTTTGCTCGCGCGCTGCGTATGGCCTGTGAGTATGATGAGCGCGCGCTTAATACGCTACCATCGACCAAAGAGGCGTTTTAATGACCAAAATAGCACTCTTAGATTACGGTATGGGTAACTTGCATTCGGTCAGCAAGGCACTCACCAATGTCGGCAGCGATGTGTCCATCACCAACGACCCCAAAGTCGTCGCAGCTGCTGATAAAATCGTCTTCCCCGGTGTTGGTGCGATGCGCGATTGTATGATTGGTATGCACGCGGCAGGCATTGATGATGTCGTACGTGACGCTATCTTTAATAAGCCCGTCATGGCGATTTGCGTCGGTATGCAAGCGCTATTTGAGCGCTCCGCTGAGAACGGTAGTACGGATTGCTTAGGTATCTTACAAGGCAACGTAGAAGCCTTTGATCCATCGTGGGTGGATGAGCAGGGCGCAACCATTAAAGTGCCGCACATGGGCTGGAATACGATTACAGATATGGATTTAGCACATCCCTTATGGAATGGTATTGAAGATAATGCGCACTTTTACTTTGTGCACAGTTATTACTGCGCTCCTAACGATGAGTCCCAAATTGCCGCCATTTGTGATTACGGACAGCCGTTTTGTGCCAGTATTATCAAAGACAATCTATTTGCCACTCAGTTTCATCCTGAGAAAAGCCATACCGCAGGCTTGCAACTACTCAAGAATTTTGTCGAGTGGGACGTGTAGTTAGGTAAAAGTTAAATTTGGCAGTAAGGTGAGTTATCATAGGCGTAACTCACCTTTTTTATTATCTATAACTAACATTTGAGATAAATAAGTGGACTTTACTACTTTTAAACTAAGCGTCATTGAAGTGACAGGCCTTGCCAAAGATGCGCTACATATCTATGTCGGTGTTGGCGTCTATTTGCTTTGTCTATTTATTTTGCGTCCCATTATCAAAAAGCAAGCCATCCGCTCAACTTTTGCTTTGCTAGTCGCCATCGGCATTGCCTTACTAGGTGAGTACTTTGACAATAAACACATCATAGCGCCAAAAGGTCTAATGGCTTTAGAAGGCTCAGATATAAAGGCCAGTATTCATGACCTTATCAATACTTGCTTGCTACCCTTCGTGCTTTATACTTTGACTCTATGGACGACTATATTCCACCCTTCAAACCCGCAAGTTAAAATGTTGAGACAAAGATCTTAACTTACCGCCCTAAAAATAAGCTAAAGTAAGGGTGTTCTTTCAAAAACCTGAAAGAGGCGCTATTACCATGTTTATCTCCAGCAAGTTTAAACCTCACGCTGCTAGAATCCTCTCTACATTGATCGCTTTGCTGCTTAGTTTTGGCAGCCATCATTCGGCAATGGCTGCTCAGAACGTCATTGAATCGACAAACCCCTCTATTGAAAAACCATTAGCCCGCGTAACACCTGCACCTGTCAAATTGCTTGATACTAATGAGTTAAATCGAATAACGCATTTGTCAGTAGGCAAAAAAGATCAATTTTTTCCAGCTGGCAAAGTACTCAATGACTATCTTAAAATTGAATTAATAGATAAAGCCTTTTTTGAGAAAAAACGTCCGCTCGCTGTCGATCATTTATCACATAAAAACGCCATCAAAAAACGTAATGGCATAATAACTATTCAATTGGTTAAGGATTCTTTGAAACTAGTAGATATCGATAGTGACGATGATGGCGAAACTTATCGCTATATCGGCCAAATAGATGCCTTAGATCAGCATCTGGTTGAAGTACTGCGTTGGGAGAGTCAGAACTATCAAATGTTTGATCAAGTTGAAGGGTTCTTAACTCAAGAGTTTTCAGCTTATCCTTATCTGTCGCCAAATAAACGCTATATCATCTCAGCTTACGCCAACCCATATGAGGGTCATACCGATCTCGGACTCTATAAAGTTAAAGGCAGAGAGATCATCCCTGTTATGAGCGCAGGCTTTAAAAATTGGATGCCTATCACTGATCCTGCTGACATATTTTGGGCGAGAGATGGCTATCTGTATTTAGCGGTGACTCATAGCGCTAGTGCCATGCAGATCGGCGGTCGCGTCAATGCACAGATGCAGTATATTAGGATAAAAGTTGATTTATAGAGTGGTTAGTTGTTACATAGATAATTCTTGCAACTTAACAACCGACCCCTTACAAAGCTTACGAAACATAAAAACTCTCTTCTACTTAACGCCCCCTTAGTTTGTTATTTTACCCTTAGACAATAGCCAAATCGATATGCCTATCAAGTTTATTAATTTGGCTATCCATAACTATCAATAATAAAAACCTATTAAAAAGGAACCACTATGAATATCCAAAACCTAGTAGACAAAGCCAAAGATACTTTAGATAAGGCCAAAGACACCTTGGTTTTAGAGCCGCAAGAGACTGAGTCAGGCGCTTATATCCCTTCTAAGTCCTCGCTAAAGATAGCCGCACCGAACAAAACCAACTACGATCATACCGAGTATGATAATCGCTATACGGGCAATAAGAAAATTATGATGATCTGTACCGAGCAGCAGTATATGACCATGGAGAACGGCAATAAGTTTGACACAGGTAATCATCCCGTTGAGATGATGGTGCCGTTATTACACTTTAAAAAAGCAGGCTTCGACGTGGATGTATTTACCCCAACAGGCGAGTCTGTGAAAGTCGAGCAGTGGGCGATGCCTGAGGACGATGAAGACGTTAAACAAATATACGCTGAGTATAAGTCCAAGTTTGAGAGCCCTAACAGCATCGCTGACTTTGTCAAAAACGATATGGCAGACAGCGATGAGTACGCGGCAATCTTTATTCCGGGTGGTCATGGCGCGATGCTGGGCTTGCCTGAAGATAAAAACCTTGGCGAATTGTTACGCTGGGGTTATGACAAGGATTTATTCACCTTAGCCATCTGTCATGGGCCCGCTGCATTATTGGCAGCAAATTTAGAAAGTATTGATAGCTCTGATAAAGAAACAAGTCAAGACGATAACGCTAAGCGCGATTTTATCTTTAAAGGCTATAAAATGGTCGCCTTTCCCACTGGCATGGACAAGCAAATGCCTAAGATCGGTTATTTGCCCGGACCAATGCCATGGTATTTCGCCGAAAAGTTAGAAGACTTGGGTGTTACTATCGATAATAAACTCGCTTCAGGAAACACCCATCAAGATAGAAAATTGATCTCAGGTGACGGTCCTCTAGCGGCAAATGATTTTGGTAAGATGAGTGCTAAGGCTTTATTGAAAGAGCTTAATTAAAAACGTTTTGATATAACCATTTCTAAGTAGGATAAGCACAAGCTATCTACACTAATTACGTACTGCTGGGATGAATTTTGCGCAGCCTCTGGAGTGATGAAGTCGCACAGCAAGCAAGGAAAATTTATACCAGCAGTAATTCAACAATTTTAGATTGAGTCAGCTGTATGTTTACTCCATAAAAAAACGGACTATTCATTAGTCCGTTTTTTACGTTTAAAACTAAAGTTATTTACTTAACCTTATCATAAAACCCGCGTACCACCTCACCAATCACCGCAATGCCATCAACCAAAGTCTGCTCATCGGCGGCAATACTCATACGAATACACTCATGCGCGTGCTTATAGTCGCTAATATCAACACCAGGGAAGAAGTACTCACTCGGCACGATAAGCGTACCTTTTTCTTTCAAAGTCTCATACAGCTCAGAGGTACTAATCGGCAAATCTTTAAACCATAACCATAGAAATATCGCGCCCTCAGGCTTATGAATCGATAGCGGATAGTCGCCCAGCTCCTTTTTAAGTAGCGCAACCGCAGTTTTGGCTTGCTGCTGATAAAAAGGCTTGATATCGTTATCAGACAAGTCTTTAATCGCATCGTTTTTCATCAGTGGCGTAGCAATAGAAGCCCCAAAGCGTGTGGGCGAGAGATTGACCACCGCATTCATCGCACTAACCGCTTCGATAACTTCGGGAGCGGCAACGATAATACCCGTACGCACCCCTGGCAAGCCAATTTTAGACAGGCTAAAACAAAGAATGGTATTGTCATCCCAATTAAGGGTGACGTCTGAATAAATAATATTAGGAAAGGGCATGCCATAAGCGTTATCGATAATCAGTGGTACGTCGTAACGTTTGGCAATCTCAGCCAAATGCGCCATTTCCTCATCGGTTAAGACATTACCCGTTGGATTAGTCGGTCGCGAACAACAAATCGCCCCGATACGACCTTCCTTGAGCGCTGGCAGGTTTTCCAATGCCTCAAAATCCACCCGATATTTAAAAAACCCTTCCTCGCCATCATGAGTCACTTCATCGATATGCGGCAACACCGCCATAAAATGCTGACCCTCAACATGCACATCGCTATAGCCGATATACTCAGGCGCAAGCGGTAGCAAAATGGACTTATCGATGGTTTGTTCTTCCGAGTCTTTTTCCTCAACGAACGCGCCGCCAAATAAGTTAAATAAATAGAAAAACGCATTTTGCGAGCCGTTGGTCAACGCGATATTTTCACTCGTCAAATTCCAGTCATAATGCCGATTAAAAAACCCCACCAAAGCATCAATAAAGCCAGCATCGCCCTGCGGATTAGAGTAATTCGCCATGCTACTCGTCGCCGTACTATTAATGTCTTCACAAAAGCTACCATCGTTACCCAGCGCTTGATAGGTCTCTAAAAACAGCTCATTGACCGCTTCGATTCGCGCTGGATTACCACCGCCTAGCATATTGACGGGCTTATCGCTTTTGAGCGCATCGCCCAAATCATCCATCAATTGCGAGATGCCCGTAGGCTGAATAAACTTTTGACCAAACTTAGAGAATTTCATAGGATTACCGTGCGCTTGTCAGTATCTGACTGTTTGATTAGGTGAGTGTGCAGGTTCGCGTGGCGCTAGTATAGCAAATGCCAGCTTTAATGTGCGCGGTGTCAAGCGCTGATCGCCGTTTATCTTTCGTATATTTAACCCACAAATAAACCAAAAAACGCCCTCTATATCAATAGCGAGCGTTTTGGTTTGCGGTTTTGGGAGATTGGGGTTTTGTAGAGTCTTTAAATGCTGGAGCGGAAACCTGCTTTACGCTTGTAGTTGGCAGTCTGCGGCGCACAGCACCTAGGCACAGTAGCATTGCTGTTGCCTCGACACTACTCCTGTGCAAGGTGCTGTAAGCGCCACAGCCCACCAAGCTACCGCTGCAATCAGGGCTAAACCGCGCCACAAGGCGACTACTGATAACTGGGCAAAGAATGAATAGGTGTAAAGTTTAGCGTAGGGTAGGACTTATCAAATTCTCGTATAGAACGAAGTGGAGACGTAATACATCAAATAAAATGAGTTGCCACTAAGCTACCTTATTTTAACCTAACAATTTATAGTAATTTCTAAAACGTATTATGAGGTAATATGTTATCTTATCTCCATACTAAAATTGACTTTTTTATCGCATATGAGCATGGTTTTAGTTTCATTAATTAGTGAGCGTTTATGACCCTATCTACACAAATTTGTGCCATAACATTTACTGGTAATGTTAGTCATGGTTTACAGCAAGATGCGTTTGCGATTAACGATGATTATTATCAAGAGACATTAGGTGTTACTGAGGTACAAACCTATCCAGAGGAGTTTTGTGTGGCGGTCGCGGATGGAGTGGCAGCGTCAAATAAATCACAGTATGTATCTAAAGCGATAGTTAAATCTATCGCTCGACAATGGCAAAAATCATACAAGATTGATATGTCGATTATTCATACTGATATTAATTGTTTGGCAAACAAGTATATTGGTGCAAGTAGTACATTAGCACTGGTATATTGCTCTAATACAGACTCAGATACTGTATTTATTAAGCATGTAGGTGATAGTCGTGTTTATTTATGGCGAAAAGATAAGGATATTGGAAATAGCAATGAAGAAAACACGCATAGTCAACGATCATGCTGGCAAGCGTTAACCTATGACCACAATCTAGCTAATCAATTTATTAAAGAGCATGCTGAGCAAGCAGGAATTGCGCCTGAGCATGATGATTTTAATCCAAACGGTATGGCAAGCTCATTATATGTGTTGACCGAGTGCTTTACCGTTGATGATGGTTTGGACGAAAGCTCTGTACCCAGCTATGATAGCCAAACTTTAAATATAAAAGCTGGAGATTGCTTACTCGTGTGTAGTGATGGCATTCATGACCTCGTGCCATGCGTGGACTGGCAAGATATCGATGCAAAAACAGATTTGCAAGATTGGCTAGAAAACCTAAGAACACAAGTCTATCAGTCAGAGGGTAATGCTTACGATAACGGTACGGCGATCGTCGTGCGATTTGGGTAGATTAATTTGGCAATCAGTAAAGAGGTAACAATGAATAGCGTGGTGGATCAAAATTTTCAGCTTAAACCTATAGGTTCAAAGTATGCTATATCAAATGATACTTTCAATGACTGGAAACTCAACACGCAATTTAAACTATATCATCCTGAAAATGACTTCAGCGTACCTTGTTGCTGCGCTTTCTTTTTATTTAACGATGAGTGGAATGAAGAAAGTCTTAGTGCATTGAAAGAACAGTCAGATGCAGAATTGTTGATTGGCATAAAAACCAGTCGCAGATTCATGGAAATTGATAACGTCATAGATGGGGTAGTTTGCTGTGAGCTTGAGGAAGTCGCTAGAATTGTACATCAGTTCCAAGCTATGCTAAGTGTACACGGAAGCTACATTTCTATGGACTTAAACGATATCATCCGTTTCTTTAACCAAAACTCATATACAAAATATGCTGAAACAAAACTTTATCTATCAGACGATTTTACTGAGCAAAATAAACAAGAAGTAGAAGAGTTTGTAGCTAAACTACCGATAAGAAATATTAGAGATTTTTTGCTCTACACTCATTCAGCCAACTTTACGGGTCTAAAGTATTTTAGTGAAGTTATAGAGATAGTTGAGCATAAAGTTGATGACTATGATATGCCGTTATATGGTATGGCGATGACGAATACATTAAATGATACTTATATCAGTCTTATATATCCCATAGAGCCACAATAAAATTAATGAGTTACAGATCGCTTTTACACACAGCAATATTATAAGGAAACTAAGATGACAAAATATATATTGGTAAGGACACCAAAAGCTTTAATTGAACAGAACAAAATTGGTATTGGCTGGAGTAAAGTTGATTTTTCACAATTCACTACCGCTGATGACCTAATTAAAGAACTTAAAAGCGAGCATCCTAAATTTAGTCGCGCAAGAAAGCAAGTCAAGCGCTTCTTTAACCTAAAGCAAGGCGATGTTATTGTTGTTCCTAGCTATAAAAGTGTTCTTTTAGCAGTTGTATCTGGCGAAAAAACATTTGATCCAGATTTTGATGATGGTCATGGAGCAAACCAAATTAGTGTAAATTATTTAAAGCAAGCAAATGGTAAGCTTCTACGTATTGCTCGAAGTGATTTGACTGAAGGTTTAGAGCGTCGCTTAAGAATTCGCCAAACTGTGGCAGATTTAAAAGATTTTAGTAATGAATTAGATAAGTTTATTGCTAAAAAAGATAAATTTTCATTGAAAAATGAATATTTACACATATTAGCAACTGAACAAGAAACATTTAAAGATGAACTAATTAAACGTCTTCGACACGGTAAAACAAGACTCGATGCAGGTGGGTATGGGCTAGAAAAGCTTATTAAAGAGTTGCTTCAGTTAGAGGGTTATACAGACGTTGAAATATTAAGTAAAAAAAATCAATCAGGTATTGCTGACGTAGATATTATTGCAAAATCCTCAAGTAATCCCTTTGCACCTACTTTACTTATTCAAGCAAAACATCATCGCGGTGAAACAAGTGCTCATGCTATCAAGCAATTAATGGCATATGAGTATAATGATAATGATGATGATGCTCATGTTCAACGTTGGATGATAACTACGGCAGATATTAATAATGAAACGGCAGAGCAAGCTTTCACGCAGGGCATTCATGTAATGCGAGGTAACACATTCGCAGAATGGCTTTTCGATCATTTTGAGAACTTATCAGATGATACAAAGTTACGTTTAGGCGTAGGTGTTTTGCCAACGTTTATCGGGGCATAAGATAAAAAGAGACTACTAAACCATAGCCCGAACCCGAGCCATAATCCCGCGTCCAATCACCAATCTCACATAAATAATCGCAATACCCAGCAGCAAGGCTAGCAGCAATCCGCCACCGATAGCTAAGTTCGCCCACGGTACACTAAAGCGTAAATCAAACCACTGGGTAATCGTAAACCACGAGCCAGCGCTGGCAATCGTCATCGCAAATACTGCCGCGCTCACCCCAAGTACACCAATCTCCAAGATATTCAGCAGGTATAAATCACGTTTTTGCATACCGAGCAGGCGGAACGAGGCGCTCTCTTGCATACGGTCTTGTGAAGTTGAGAGCAAGGAGCTAATCAGTACCATAATACCTGTAAGTAATGCCAGTAAGGTAAAGACATAGACCAAGCGGCTCATCTGCTGCACCAATCCTTGGATTTGCTCAGCTATAGCCGTACCGTCAACCGTAGTGACGGCAGGGAATTCGCGTACCAGCTGCCCTTGCACCTCAGCGATACTGTCCTCAGGGATATGCGCGGTGGCAAATTGGATTTGCGGCGCGGCGGCTAACAGCTCAGGCTCAAATAAGAAATAAAAGAACGGGCTGGGGCCGCGCTCGAAGCGTGAGCGGATACTGGTAATCTCTCCAGTTATCTCAATGCCTTGAATATTAAACACCACTTCATCGCCCATACCGACATTTAACATTTCAGCCGCGCTGTCTAATATAGATAACGGCTGTACTTGTTGTAGCTTTGATTTTTGTGGGTCTTGACCATCGATAGGGCTATACAGCTCGTCATTGGTGACCGCATTGACGATATATTCGGTGTCCATAATCGTATCGGCGTAGCTTAAATTGAACACTCGCGTCGGCTCATCGAAGTCGTCATCAGCGTCGATATCTTCTGCCGCGACGCCGCCAGCGGTAACGATTCGCGCACGAATGACGGGGTAATAGCTGACCGGTGCGCCAATAATATTATTAATCGCGTCATGTTGCTCGCTTTGCACATCGAGCAAAAATATATTAGGCGCATCTTCAGGGTAGGCGTTGACGAACTGAGCGTTGATACTGTGATTTAAGGTGGTAATCAAGGTCAATACCGCGACTGATAGCGCTAGCGTGACAAAGAACAGCGCAGATTGATTGCCTTTACGCGCCAGATTATGAATAGCAATGCGCTGCATCCAGCTGACGTTTTTGTTTTTCGCCAAGCGTGATAACAGCCACAACCAACCGCGTGCCAATGCCCAAAAGATAGCGACAAAGCCAATTAAACCGATAAGCAGTTGCGCTGATAAGCGCCAAGAGCCGACTTCATAAGTGAAGAATAAATACAGACCGATAAACATCCCCCCATACCAGAGTAGGGGCAGACGTTGGTACCAAGGTTGTTTACCCGATTGCTGGCTAGCGCCTTGATTGAGCAGGGTAGCGGGTTTAGTGGTACTCAGCTCATTAAGGCCGCGCTGGGTAATCACCAAGGTCAATATAATAGCGATAATCAGCGTTTTAATAATGCTAAGCGGACTAATCGCTAAGCCAAGGTCTTCGGGCAAAATAGCGGTGAGATAAGGCTGACCGATTTTTAACAGTCCGAGACTAAGCACTACAGCGGCAACACTGGCAATGATGGACGTGCCCAATAACAGCCGATAGTAGCTGGCTTTGATTTGACGGGCAGGTTCGCCCATTGCCATACGGATGGCGTTGTTAGCTTGCTGTTTGGTGACAAAGGCAGTGATGACGCCATACATAGCGACCGCAGATAGTAGCAGTACCGCGATGACCAGTAATTTCAAAAACATGAGCACATTGTCAGAGATGCGCGAGACTTGCGTGTCCTCACTATCGATATCGGACAGCCTGATGTTAGGATAGCTGGTTAAGGTTTGCTCTAATTGCTCATTTAATGCGGCTATGGCTTCTTCGTCGCCTGCCATCTCGATACGATAACGCACGCGGCTACGCTGACCGAGCAGATTAGTTGCCGCTAAGCCGTCCTCTTGCATCAATACATGCCCGCCAAAATCAAAAGCGCTTAAGGGGCGGTCTGGCTCTTTGGTCAGCACATCGCTGATGGTGAATTGCCCATCGCCGATGGTAACGCTGTCGCCAACGCTGGCATTTAACCCTTGTAACACCTCAGGCGCAATAACAATAGTGTCCGGTCTTAACTGTTGCCACAAAGGTTTGCCGGAGGCGGTTTGTGCCTCGCCATATAAAGGATAAGCAGGAGTAACGCCTTTTATGCGCACTAATAAGGTCTGCTCTTCGGTCACCGCCATAGAGCTAAACTGATGGTCATAAACGACTTGGGTCTCAGGCAAGCTGCGCACTTGCTCTAAGACTTGCGCTGGCCACTCTTGATTGCTCTCCAGCACCAAATCACCACCGACCAGTGCGCGCTGATTATCGGTGATGTAGGTATTCACCGCTTGCTGAATGGAATCCAAAGTCAGATAAGTGGCAAGCGATAGCGTTAAAGTGATTAAGAATAAAACGGGATAAACCCAGCGTCGCCACCAGCTGCGGGTCAGGGCTTTGGTGCCTAATGTGGAAGCGAAAAGCTGGCTTATTATGCTATTAGCGCCGTTTGTATCATCGTTTACATTGTGAACGGCTTGGTTGTTTTTTGCGACCTTATCCATTAGCGTAAGACCCGTCTATCATACCATCATGCATAGTAATGACTCTATCCGCCATCTCAGCAAGCGCTGGGTCATGAGTCACGACTACCAGCGCTGAACCAGTTTGTTGCCGCAAATCGAGCAATAATTGCATAACTTGGTCGGCGTTTTGCTCGTCTAAATTACCCGTCGGTTCATCAGCAAAGACGATTTTGGGACGCGACACCAAAGCGCGGGCGACGGCGGTACGTTGCTGTTCACCTCCAGATAATTGATTGGGCAAACTGTCACGGCGATGTCCAAGTCCGACCGCATCGATGAGTTCATCGACCCGCACATTGTCAGGACGACGCGCAATATCGAGCGGAAAAGCAATGTTTTCTGCCACGGTTAATGTCGGCAAGAGATGAAACGACTGAAATACAAAGCCCATGTCGCGCTGACGAATAGCCGCCAGCTTATCTTCATCAAGACTACTTAAGGTTTGCTCGCCTAATTTAACCGAGCCGCTATCGGGATAATCAAGCACCGCTAGCAAACCAAGCAAGGTAGATTTACCCGAGCCGGACTTACCCATAATCACCACAAACTCGCCCGCATCGACATGGATACTGACGTCTTTGATAATCGCTAGCGATTGCTCACCGACGTGGACGGTTTTATTGAGGTTTGCGGCGGTGAGTAGGGCATTGTTGGTAAGTGTAGCGGTCATTGGACAGTCTCGATTAATATATGTATCGCTATAAGTGTTTGGCAAGAAAATAACTACGTTTAAGTGCTTCTGGGGTAAATTTTGCGCAGCCTCTGTCGGCGTAGGCACAGCAAGCAAGGAAAATTTATACCAGAAGCACTGTATTCTCTTAAAATTGACTAATTTAATTACGCGCGCTTACTACCATACGCTCAAGCTCCGGCTCTAGTACAGGCAAGATGTTATTATTAACGATTATCGTATAGCCTTCCTTTGTTGGGTGAATAGCATCGGCTTGATTTAATTCACTAACACCGCCCACGCCCTCTAAGAAAAACGGAATCATCGGCACATTCATATCTTCAGCGATACGTGGATAAATAGCTGAGAACGACTGTACGTATTCATTGCCCAAGTTATCATAAATTTGCATGCCGCCTAAGATCACTTCGCTACCATTATCTTGTAGATGTTTAACTGCCGTACGAATGTTATCTTCAATCGTTGCTACATCGAGTCCGCGTATCGCATCATTAGCACCGATAGTAAGTATGGTAATGTCAGGCTCGGTTTGCGTTACCCAATCTAAACGGTTAACCAAACCCGTGCTGGTTTCACCACTAAGCCCGGAATTGACGACGTCAACATTGACGTAGCCCATTTCTTTTAATTTGGCTTCTAACTGCGCCGGGTAATTACCGTCACGCTCCACGCCTAAGCCTTCGGTTAGTGAGTCACCTAGCGCTAGGATAGTAATAGGCTGCTCTACGATTGATACATCGCTTTGCTCTGTTTCACGTGAAACAGACTCAGCACTATTGGTAGTTTCTACTGGAGCTATAATTTCGACAGCGTCATCCGTGGCTTGCTCATCCTTAGCGGGACTACAGGCGATCAGAGACAGGCTCATTAATACGGCTAAGCTCGCTGTTTTAATTGATATAGAGTTTAAAGATAAGGACATAGGGGTTCCGTAGTAGGACTATATTTAGACTTTTACTTTGCACTGACTATAGTAGCAAGTTTGTAACTTGTAGCTTGTCTAGGAATGGTGAGCGTTGTTTCTTAACTTTGTCATCAGCATGTATTTGTCTAAATTTTGCTGTTTAAAAACTCATTGATAGCCGTATAAGTCTGCATGCAAACATCAGGATTGAGGTTTTCCATATTAAGGTAAGCGTGAATAACCTTATCATAAGTGATGTGCTGCGCATCAACGCCTGCTTGGTTGAGTTTGGTAGCATAAGCGACGCCTTCATCATATAAAGGGTCAATGGCTGCATTGATAATAAGCGCAGGCGGCTGACCCTTGAGGTCGTCTAAACTGGCAAATAGCGCGGACTTAGCTTGTGTATCTTCATTGTTCTGAAAGTATTGGTTAAAATACCAGTCGATACGTACGCGGCTGAGCAAGTAGCCACTAGCATATTTTTCAACAGAGGGGCTACTCATTGTAAAGTCGACGCTAGGGTACATCAGCACTTGCGCGCTGATTTTCTCTATTATATCCGAGGCTTTTACCCTAGGATCACGTAATAGATTGGTTACTAGCGCGCCGCCATGACTATCGCCTGCGACCACTATCTTGTCTGTCATTATTTGACGACGGGCAAGTAGTTTATTGAGTCCAAGCAGCACAGTACAAGCGTCGTTTTGCGCGGCAGGGTAAGGATTTTCTGGGGCTAGGCGATATTCTGGCGCGATGATGATGTGATTGGTATGTTTGGCCAAACGGCATAAGATCTGGTGATAAACAGAGACGCTACCCGCAGTTCCGCCGCCACCATGAAAGTACAGCATCACGGGCAAAGAAGTCGTGGCTGACTCTCCCGAATCTACGGGCAAACTGGGATAAAAAAGCCGTACGGGTACATCATAAGCGCGCGCATCACTAGCATCTGTCACTCGTCCATCATGTTTCACAATGTCGTCAATTATCAGTGGGATATCTACTGCTTGGGTCACAAAGGTATGAGTCAAGTTTGCCAGACCATCTCGTGCATTGGTTGCATTAGGTACGCTACCTGTTTTGATAAAAGCAGGTAGCACTTGCTCGTTAAGTACCTTTAAATAATTGGCAACGGCGGGTAGTAAATCCGCCTCAATTGTATTATTTACCGATGTTTTTTTGTTCACAGTAGTCATATCAATTCCCTTTAATAGATAATATTGTTAACTATTCGACTATGCCGCACGCCCATCGATCATCACAGGACGACTAATTAGCCAAGCCACGACGACGTTGATAATCATCAAGATCGATATCAGAAGTAGCGGCAAACTCCAATCTCCCGAGACTTCATTGAGCCAGCCTGCGCCCAGTGGACCAAAAAACGCAATCAAATAACCGACCGTTTGCGCCATACCAGACAGCTCGCTCGCCTGATTAGGCGTATAAGTACGCAAGGAGAACAGCATCATACTCAAGGTAAAGATCGCCGAGCAGCCAGCGCCCATCATCCCCGACCATAGCCATGCTAAATCTGCCGATAGGTAGCTCATACCCAAGACGCCAACCACGTTGAGTACTGCAGCTAGCACCGTCAACGCTTGAATGGGGCGACCACGGTTGACCAGCCACGTCAAACTGATAATCGCAACAGGTGCCATAAACTGAAACACCGAACCCATCTGTCCTGCTTTTACCGCGCTCAAGCCTTTGCTCACCCAGATTGAGGGCAAAAAGCTAGCGACGGTATAATAAAGCAAAGATTGCAGCCCCATAAATACCGCGATCTGCCAAGCAAACGCATTGCGCCATATCGCGATATGCGATGTCCCTTGAGCCGCTATTGGTGCTATCAAATTCGTTGATGAGCCAAGGCGCAAGCGCAAAAATATCCAGACGACAAGTGCCAACACACCCAAAATTGCCCAGCCACCTAGCGCCCATTGCCAACCTACATATTCAGATAAAGGTAGAACGACGCCAGCGACAATACCTGCAACGACTGTCATAGTCAGACTAAAGAGTCCAGTAATCAGTGGAATATGATTAGGCGTGCGCTGCTTAATGACAGGAGCTGCAAGCGTATTGGCAAAGCCGATCGCTAAAGTGAGCATAATCGTTCCGCTCAAAAACCCAGTCCAAGTCGGTATAACAGAGCGCACCACCATGCCCAAAGTCAGCAGCGCAATCATAGCGATAAGCGTATTCTCAAGCCCAAAGCGTTTACCGATAGTAGGCGAGATAAACGAACCCACAGCAAAGCCCAACATAGGCACCGCGCCAAGCCAACCAATCTGGGTTTCAGAGATATTTAGCGCCTCTTGCACCACGGGTGCAATAGAGCCAAGGGCAACGATAGGCGCGCGCATATTGGTCGCCAGTAAAATAATAGCGCAGAGCACGACCCAAAAGGTAAACTTTGATGACGGCAGCTTAGATGATGGCTTGGCATCTGCGTTTGATTTGAGCGCTGAGTGAGGTGAAGTAGACATAGCAACCCGATTACCATTAAAAGTAAGTCATCAAAAGGGCTAACAAATGAGCACTTTTTAAACGACAACAAAAAAATTCCACTATAAAGTGGCCGATATATAAGATGCGCTATAAACCACAAAAACTCTATACCCTGAAGAGGGCAAGAGTAATAGAGTAAAGCTATCGCAAAGAAATATAGGAGGTTATCTACAATAGTGCTGAGTATAAGATAACACTCAGCACCATTGTATATCTACGAGGGGTTATGTACTACCAGCGTTAAGTAACTGCTAAACTGATGAGCAGTCGCAGAGTTTGACTATGCCAAATTATGCTAAGCTAAGTTGTGCTAAGCTAAGTTGTGCTAAGCTAAGTTATACTAGTCTAAGCTAGGCTATACTAAGTACTAAAGGGTTTAAGTGCGGATTGCTATAAAAGCTAGATGCTACACAAAGCTAAGGGTTAAACAGATTTGCCTAACTTAGCTGCATTTAACGAGGTAGCTTGTTGCTCTGCAATCATAGAATCACATTTGTTGGAATCATCACCACAAAACGAGCATTGCTCATCGCCCATTAATTTGGCGACGCCGCCGCAAGAACCTTTAAGCGGTTGTTTTTTGAACATATAACCGATACCCATAAAGACAAAAAACAGTACGAATACAGTAAAGGTAATGGCGAACATTGGAATTAATTGACTAAGCATGGAGGAGACCTCGACTCATATCAGACCATCCATAGTGATAGATGGTCTTAGAATGTATAGCTCTATTCTAGCACATTTAGTCTCGTTAAAGGTCAAACTATCAACAGCTTAAGGCAGTATCTATATCATCTGTATCAAGATATAGGTCGCCGCGCCTGCCAAGTAACCGACTAGAGCTAGGCCACTGATACGCTTGAGATACCACAGAAACGGAATCTTCTCCATACCCATCGCCGCAACACCTGCAGCTGATCCAATGATCAGGCAGCTACCACCGACGCCCGCGCAATATGCTAAAAAGTGCCAAAACTCGCCATCTTGCATAAACTGACTTTGACGCGCCAGCTCATCGCCCGCCAATCCCGCCATCGCCGCCTCACCAAGTAGCGGATACATTTTCATGGCTCCAGCGACAAGGGGTACGTTATCAACTAAAGATGATAGCAGACCAATCAAGACATTGATGACATATAGATTACCAAAGGTATTATCCAGCCACATCGCCATATCAGATAAATGTCCAGCGGTCGCCAGACCTGAAACGGCAAGTAAAATACCTAAAAAGAATAAAATGCTGGGCATATCAACACGGGTCAAGACACCGACGACGGTCATGTGCTGCTTGACGTACCAATCTTGATGACGATGCATCAGCTCAGTGAATACCCACAGTACCCCAACACCGAACAAGATACCCATATAAGGCGGTAGATGGGTGACCGTTTTGAACACAGGGACAAAGGCGAGTGCGCCCAAACCCAATGCTAAAACGCTCAGGCGCATTCTATTGGTGATAACGTCGCTTGGCTCTACTGCCACCGCGCTACTACTGACATTTGAGGGCGAGCTTGAGGGCATAGTAGTAGGCGTATCAATACCATTAATAGCAGAAGCAGTCGCCGTCGTCGCTGTATAATCCCCTAGATAGTTGGTGTTAGTAGAGAGCACAGGTTCTTTGTCATCGACAGGGCGCATGACTTGCTTGCCCTTAAAGATAAGGGTTAGCATGATAAGCGGCACAACGGCAGCGACTAGGCTTGGGATAATTAGATCTACAATGATACGGCTAGCGGTAATCTGACTGCCAATCCATAGCATAGTCGTTGTCACATCACCAATAGGCGACCAAGCGCCGCCTGCATTAGCACAGACGACAACCGTGCCGACGAACCACCAACGCAGCTCTTTGTCAGCGACCAGTTTGCGTAGCAAGGAAACCATAACGATAGTGGTGGTTAAGTTATCAAGCAGCGCTGAAAAAAAGAAAGTCAGCGTCCCTATAGTCCAAAGTAGCGTGACTGCATTGGTCGTTTGAATGCGGCTGGTAATAGCATAAAAGCCGTCATGAGCATCAATCAGCTCCACGATGACCATAGCACCCATCAAGAAAAACAAAATCTCCGCAATCTCTGCCAGATGATGCCTAAGCTCGCTGTTTAAAATATAAGTGGCTCCAAGACTATCTACTGCGCTCAGCTCTTCAACGAGTAACGTGTCAGCACCGATGACCAGCAGTGTCCAAATGATGGTAGCGGTCAGTAGAGCAGAGGCGGCCTTGTCTACATGGAAGTTGTGCTCTAAGGCAATAGCGATATAGCCGAGCACAAAAACCACAGCCATCAAGGAGTAAATCATGGGAACCCTTAAGTGTAATAATGCGGTAACAACAGTTAACTAAAGGGCAATAGTTTAACGAGTTATGCTCAATATTACACCTAGTAATAATGACTGACTAAATAACGCGGCAACCCAATGTAAATCAATGGGTTAATAGAGGAACACCAAGCAAAAATACTGAGTAAAAATTAGTCAGACTCTCCTGCACGCAGAGCTTTCATAGCAGCCGTTTGTACAGTCGTCCATGTTTTTAGAGGACTTGTACCTATGCCGTCTTCATTACCTGCATGAATCACAAACAGAGCTGCTAAGTTCTGCCGTTTAGCGGTATCTAGAGCTTTGTCATAAGGCATAGCAGTCAGCGCCGTTGCCCACGCATCAGCAAGCGCAACTGAATCGGCAGCTACGGTTACAGACGGCGCGCCACCAACGATAGGCTCGCCCGTAGTGGGGTCGATGGTATGACTATAGCGCTTACCAGCAAATATGATAGCGTTACGGTAGTTACCAGAGGTCGCTAGATGCATGGTACTCCCAGCAGGCTGGCGAATAGCTGCAATCGTCTGGCGCTCGCTAACTGTACTGCCCTCAATCGGCGCGTCAATCGCGATCTGCCATGGCAGCTTTTGAGCGCTGACGCCAGAGGTCGCCACCTCTCCACCAATCTCAACCATATAATTGCGAATGTTATAATCACTTTTGAGCACATCAGCGATGACATCGACGCCATAGCCTTTTGCTACCGCAGAAAAATCAAGCCCGACGCCGTCTTTGGTCTTGTACAGCAGCTTGTCCTTTTGCATGATACTATCAAAATCTACCAAAGCTTTTGCTTGTGCAATCTCTTGCGCGCTTGGCGGACTTTGCAAACGCTCAACGGTCATAGTGCTACCAAAGCCCCAAACGTCTATCAAAGGCATGACGGTAGGATCAAAGGCGCCGCCTGATTGCTCATAAACTTGACGCGAGATTTGTAGCACTTGGCTGAAGTCTGCATCAATCATTACGGACGCATCTGCAGCCAAACGATTGAATTTAGAAATGGTTGAATTATCTTGGTAAGTCGACATGCTATCGTTAATCTGCTGCAAACGCTGATCGATAGCCGCTTGAATCTCGTTTTCATCACTATGGTCTGGCAGCTGATAACTAATATGGTAACTGGTACCCATCGTCTCGCCGCTTAGATAGTTGTAATCTGACGTTTGCTGGCAGGCATTTAAGCTGAGCAGGCTGACAGAAGCGAATACGCTCATCAAAATTTTATGATTAAAGGTATGGGGAGAGGCGAGCGGATTTGTATTTATCATAGATATTTTTGGATAGAGTAGGGGCGAATGTAGGATACATTTTACACCCCTTTATATCAATAACGCTAATAAGTATGTCTATGAACCAAGCTTGGTGCAGAGTCTTATTTGACTTGCGACTCGCGGATTAGTTTGTAGAGCTTGGGCGGTGATACACGGTTGACTCTGGTGGCAAGCTTCTCTTTGGAGCCGGCAACAATGATATATTCCTCCCCTTTACTCAAAGCTTTGGTGACTTGCTTGGCAAACTCGGTCGCCGTCAATCCAGCATTAGTCGCCTCATCCATCGTGCCTTGCGGACTACCATCTGCCGTCAAAGCATTGATTGAGATATTAGTTTGAATAAATCCTGGAAATACGGTGGCGACTTCTATCCCTTTATCATGCAATTCAGCACGCAGGCTATTTGCCCACATATGGAGCGCCGCTTTGGCTGCACCATAAGCCCCGCGGTACTGCGTACCAAGTAGACCTGCTACGCTAGAGATCATCACGATCCTACCACCGCCTTGAGTGATCATATCTGGTAATATGAGCCGCGTTAGGCGCGTTTGCGCAAAATAATCTATCTCCATGATCTGGCGCTCAACCTCCTCTTCTGTCTCCATAATCAGTGAGCGCTGAGAGATACCTGCATTGTTAATCAGCCAATCAACCTTACTTGTTTGCGCTTTGATTAATTGATAGGCTTTTCTTGCCTGCTTGCTATCGGTAATATCAAATGGAATAACGATATGTTTATGCGAGCGTTTACATTTATCTTTGACGGCCTCAAGTTTTTGACGATCACGCCCGCTTAAAATGATAGTCGCGCCTTTTTTTGCAAAAGCAATAGATAGCGCAGCACCAAGTCCACTTGATGCACCTGTAATCCATATGGTTAGATTTTTAAACTTGGTTTTCATAAGCATCCTTACTGACAGTATTAAATGACTTGCATTGAGTAATAAGAGGCAGAAGAAAGTATCTAATATTGAGGTAATAATATTGACGATCACTATTTATCCGATACTAGAACAAAAAAAAGAGCCTCGATTGAGACTCTTAATTTAGCACAAAATATTTTACTTAACGGTTAAACATTTTTTAACCACCAAAGTCATCGAGAGCGATGTTTTCATCTTCGACACCTAAGCTATGAAGCATATCGATGACAGCAGCGTTCATCATCGGTGGCCCACACATATAGTATTCGCAATCTTCTGGGTTTGGATGATCCTTGAGATACTCTTCTAGTAACACGTTGTGAATAAAGCCGGTGTAACCATCCCAGTTGTCTTCTGGTAATGGATCTGATAAGGCCACATGCCACTCAAAGTTATCGAACTCTTCTTCTAGTTGATCATAATCCTCAACGTAGAACATCTCGCGGATAGAGCGTGCCCCGTACCAAAAGCTAATCTTGCGATCAGAATTGAGACGTTTGAGCTGATCAAAGATGTGTGAGCGCATCGGTGCCATACCTGCACCGCCACCGACAAAGACCATCTCAGCATCCGTGTCTTTTGCAAAGAACTCACCATAAGGGCCTGATACCGTTACTTTATCGCCGGGCTTTAGACTAAAGGTCCATGATGACATTTTACCTGGTGGAATATTATCAGGGCCACGCGGCGGTGGACTTGCAATACGAATATTGAACTTAATAAGGCCTTTTTCTTCAGGGTAATTGGCCATCGAATAAGCACGGATAACAGGCTCATCGACCTTTGACACATATTTGAAGATGCCAAACTTTTCCCAATCTTCGCGGTATTCTTCTGCGATATCGAAGTCTTTGTAGTGTACTTCGTGCGGCGGCGCCTCAAGCTGAACATAACCCCCAGCACGGAAATTAACCTCTTCGCCTTCTGGAATTTTGAGTACAAGCTCCTTAATAAAGGTCGCTACGTTGTCATTAGAGATGACCTCACATTCCCATTTTTGCACATCAAAGAATTCAGGATCGATCTCAATTTCCATGTCTTGCTTAACTGCAACCTGACAAGCCAAGCGCATATGATTGCGAATCTCGCCTTGGGTAAAGTAGCCCTCTTCGGTAGGCAAAATAGAGCCGCCACCTTCGATAACGCGGCAGCGACACTGCGCGCATGTACCACCGCCACCACAAGCTGAAGATAAAAATATACCTTCGCTTGCAAGGGTTTGCAATAATTTGCCGCCTGCTGGCGTGACCACATCGTTAGCCGGATCTTCATTGATGCGAATGGTTACGTCACCTGAACTGACCAATCTTGAGCGCGCTGCCAAAATAATGGCAACCAGACCCATGATGATCACGGTAAACATAGCAACGCCACCAATCGCCGTAGCATAATCCATGATAGGTATCCTTAACTATGAAGTAGCGGTCTAAAAGTGAATTCTCGTACCGCTACCGTATAAATGAATAAGAAACTGATAAATTCTTTCGCTTAAATCGACATACCACCAAAAGACATAAAGCCAAGTGACATAAGGCCTACAGTAATAAAGGTGATACCCAAACCACGCAGAGGGCCTGGAATGTCTGAGTATTTAAGCTTTTCTCGAATACCCGCCAGGGCGACAATAGCGACTGCCCAACCAAATCCTGCACCAACCCCATAAACGACAGATTCACTAAAGTTGTAATCGCGCTCAACCATAAAGAGTACGCCGCCTAAAATAGCGCAGTTTACAGTGATCAGTGGTAAGAACACCCCAAGCGCGTTATATAGCGCAGGAACAAACTTATCCAAGAACATCTCTAGAATCTGAACGGTTGCTGCGATAAGACCAATATAGCTCAGTAAGCCTAAGAAGCTTAGATCAATATCGGGGAAACCTGCCCAAGCCAGCGCACCATCTTTAAGGATAAACTGAAATAACAAGTTGTTAAGTGGGACGGTGATAACCATAACCACGATGACGGCAACCCCAAGACCGATAGCGGTCGAGACCTTTTTTGATACTGCCAAAAAAGTACACATGCCTAAGAAATAAGCAAGCGCCATATTCTCAATAAAAACTGAGGTTATAAATAAACTAACATAATGTCCCATTAGTGACCGCCTCCATGTGCCATGCCTTTAGACTGCGGCTTCATAACAAAGTCAGCTTCTTCGATTTGCTCGGGTTTCCAAATGCGCACGATGGCAATAAATAAACCGATAATAAAGAAGGCAGACGGTGGCAGGAGCAATAGACCGTTTGGTAAGTACCAGCCGCCATCTGACACAGGCTGCAAAATCGTAATACCAAACCAAGTACCTGAACCTAACAGCTCACGGATAGTGGCGACGAATAACAGTACCGCTGAGTAACCCAGACCATTACCAATACCATCTAAGAAGCTCGGTATTGGCGGATTGCTCATAGCAAACGCTTCTGCGCGTCCCATGACGATACAGTTGGTAATGATGAGACCGACGAATACTGACAGACCCTTGCTGATGTCGTAAGCGACCGCTTTGAGGACCTGATCGACCAAAATAACCAACGAGGCAATAATAGTCATCTGTACGATAATACGAATGCTTGATGGAATGTTTTTGCGAATAATAGAAATAAAGAAGCTCGAGAACGCTGTCACTAACGTCAACGCCACACACATGACCATCGCATTGGACATACTGGTTGTGACTGCTAGCGCCGAACAGATACCCAAGATCTGTAATGCAATAGGGTTATTATCAAAAATAGGCGAGGTTAAAATACCTTTTGTATCTGCCATATTATGCCTCCTTGCCGTTTGCTACTGGCGACTTAGCTGCCAGCTCGGTGGTGGGTTGTGCAGCTTTATCATTAGATAACTGAGCTTGCGTTTCAGCATTATCAATGGTTTCGCCGCTCTCTTGACGTAGTGCATCTAGGTAGGGCTTATAGCCATAATCCCCCAACCAGAACTGGATCATGTTGCTCACGCCGCGCCCTGTTAAGGTAGCGCCGCTAATGCCATCGACCCAGTTCTCCTTTGGATTACCCGCTTTAGTCACGCCAGTTGCAACTTCGCCGTTCTCGTCATAAGAGTGAATGCCCTGCCATTTAGCGCGCCATTCTGCCTCTTCAATACGAGCGCCAAGACCTGGAGTTTCTTTGTGCTCATAAAAGCTAATACCTTTTATGGTATTCATATCGCTCTCAAGCGTCAAAAATCCATAAATCGTGCCCCAAAGACCATAACCTTGGATAGGTAATACCACCATTTCAGGGTTACCAGCGTCGTCGTTTTTGACATAGACTTTGGCATATTTCGGGACGCGACCAATACTAGCAAGATCATTACTGCCTAGGTCTTCGCTGAGCGCTGCGTTTTTGGTCGCTTGACTAGCATCATAAGCATTACGATCAGGAATGCCGACCTCTACTAACTGCTCATCATCTAGATAGTTACCTGCGGCTAAATCGACAATCTCAACATCGAACTCTTTGAAACGCTCTACTACATCGTCAGCAGTATCTGATTCAGCGTTATATAATCCTGCTGCCACTAAGATGTTTTTGTTGCGATCTAAGCGCGCGTTCTCAACTTGTGACGGTTTGAGGCCGACAGCGACAGCTGAGACCAGTACCGAGCAGACCAAGCATAGGATAAGAGCTACGCTGATGGTTTTTGCATTGTTACTTTTGGGCTTGGACATAACGAACCCTCCGTGCCGTTTGACGCTTAATATTCGCCTGTGTCACAAAATAGTCAAACAAAGGCGCAAACAAGTTAGCAAATAAAATAGCTAGCATAATACCTTCTGGAAAAGCGGGGTTCACTACTCGAATCAAAACCGTCATAAATCCGATCAAAATACCATAAGCCCAGCGACCTTTATTGGTATGAGCAGCTGATACTGGATCTGTTGCCATAAAGACAGCACCAAAAGCAAAACCACCGATAACTAAGTGCCAATAAAACGGCATATTCATCATTAGGTTTTCTTCAGAACCGATCAAGTTAAAGACAAGCGAGGTGGCAATGAGACCGATCACGCAGCCTGCCATAATGCGCCAAGAAGCGATACGCGTCCACAGTAGGAAGACAGCACCAATCAAAATAGCGAGTGTTGAGACTTCACCAATACAGCCCTGGATATTACCTAAAAAAGCATCACTCCAAGTGATCGCTTGACCATACACATTGGTAAAGTTCTCAGGTGTCACGCCAAGAGCGGCAAGACCCAGCGGCGTCGCTCCTGAGAAGCCATCGACCGCCGTCCAGACCGAATCACCTGACATGTAAGCAGGATAAGCAAAGTACAAGAACGCGCGACCTGATAGGGCAGGGTTTAAGAAGTTTTTACCGGTACCGCCAAAGACTTCTTTAGCAACCACAACCCCAAAGATAATACCTAAGGCCACTTGCCATAGCGGAATATCTGGCGGCATGATGAGCGCGTAGAGCACCGAGGTCACAAAGAAGCCTTCATTAACTTCGTGACCACGAACAACAGCAAATATCACCTCACAGGTAATACCAACAGCAAAGGTGACAATATATATCGGCAAAAATTGCATAGCCCCGTAGACAAAGCTTGCCCAAATGCTGTTTGGATCATAGCCTGCCATACTCGTAATAATCGTGCGCCAGCCTTCAGGCTGCAGACCCAATTGAGCAATAGCCGTTAGTGCTTGATGACCAACATTGTACATACCCCAAAACATCGCTGGGAACGTACAGAGCCATACTGTAATCATAATGCGTTTTAGATCGATACCATCACGCACATGCGATGAGGTAAAGGTCGTTGAGCTGGGCTGACGTAAAAACGTATCGAACATCTCAAAGATAGCATAGTACTTCTCGTGCTTGCCGCCTTTGGTAAAGGATGGCTCCATACGATCGAACATATTGTATAAAAATTTCATCGTGATTAACCCTCCAGCTCAATACGCGTCAAATTATCACGCAAGATATCACTGTATTCATATTTACCAGGTGAGACAAAGGTACATAACGCCAAGTCCTCTTCGTCCAGCTCAAGTACGCCTAAATCTACAGCAGTAATCATATCCTCGATAATCAGTGCACGCAAAAGCTGCGTTGGCAGATAGTCTTGTGGCATGACTTCTTCATAGATGCCAATTGGCACCATCGCTCGTGGTGAGCCATTGGTGGTCGTCGTAAAGTTGTATTTTTTCTTAAAAAACTGCGAGATGTAGATAGGCAGCTTAGAAAAACGGTTTTTGCCTGGGCTAAAAAAGTGAAACGCTGGGCGCTCGTAGCCTTCTGCCAATGCGCTGACTTGATCATGAAAGCGGCCAAGATAAGCGATATTAGCAAAGACTTTACGACCCGATAGCACCGAGCCTGAAATAACGCGGTTTTCACCTGCTAATAGTTTGCCCTGAGTAAGCGCCGTTAGATCAGCGCCGCGTTCGGTTGCAACTAGGTGCGGGCTTTTGACCGCAGGACCTGCCAAACTAATCAAACGGCGCGTATACAAGCGTCCTGTGGTAAACAGTTTGCCGATAGCGATAACGTCTTGATAGCCGATCGTCCACACAGTAACGCCGCGCATGATAGGATGCAAAAAGTGGATGTGGGTACCTGCAAGACCTGCTGGGTGCTTGCCTGCAAAAGCGTGATACTCAGTGACGTTGTTACCAGCCGTTTGTGCCACAGCTGGTAATTTTGCATCTGCATGATGACAGACGTATGTCTTTGGGCTGAGCGCTGATAGCACTGCAAGACCGTCATTGAACGCTGCCATCTGCTCAGTGATCAGTATCATAGGATCAAAAGCTAGTGGATTGGTATCAATAGCGGTAACAAATATGGCTTGCGGACGAGCACCAATCTCAGGCGCGCGGCTATAAGGACGGGTACGAAACGCTGTCCATTCGCCTGAGGCAAGTAGCTGCTTTTCGATAATTTCAGCATCAAGCGTAGCAAGCTTAGCGGAGTCAAAGCGCTCAAACTCGACTTCTTTGCCATTTGGATCAACTTCGATCACCAAACTCTCAAACACTCGGCGCTCACCGCGCTTAACAGCTTTGATTGTACCGGCTGCAGGTGCTGTGTATATGACGCCTACCCGTTTTTTGTCTTCAAAGACAGGTTGACCTTTAGCGACGATATCGCCTTCTTTGACGTTCATCGTAGGCTTCATACCTACATAATCGTAACCGATAAGGGCGACATGCTTAGGTTGATGCTCGGATATCTCGCGGGAGGGTTCACCTGTGATGGGCAAATCCAAACCTTTTTTGATGGTAATCATAAGCGAAAACTTAGTCCATAGTTCAAAACGATACCAGACGTCCTGTTTGGTATAACGGCAGCATACTCGTAAGCAGTCATCAAGCAGATCTAACATTATTTTTTGATGAGCAAAAAATAAAATTAAAACTATCAAATGATATGCTCAAGATTTGCTGCTAGCAAGAATATTAACGCTGACCTTAGACTCCTTAACAACACGTTAATGTCTTATTCGTTGTACCAATTAGCGACCGGCTACCAAGATACAAGATAGATAGGTTATCTATAAAGTCCGAACAAAGTGTGCTCAAACGTCATAAGTTAATCTACCATGCCATTTATAACCAACTTATTATGCTACAAAAGCTATGTTCAATAGCTAAACCGTTGAATTAATAAATGAGCCGCTCATGCAAGATGAAGTACGCAGCTCATTGTCAATAGAATAAACAAGATAATATAAGTCTCAAACACAGCATGATGCTCGACGTCTGATGACTCTTTTGTAAAAACAAATACAAATTTACCTAGGATTATACGCTAAATTGACCTAAAATTGCCAGTTACTAATTGAATTTACTTGATATTAATGCCTATTTTTTTTATGACAAAACCAGTTAATTCTAAAAAAGGTTTTTTGTCATCAGTGTCATAAATATAATGTTTTATAAGGAATAAAGTATGTGTGCAGCGCCCGTTATTATCCCAGCTATTGATCTAAAAGACGGCAAATGTGTGCGTCTCAAACAGGGCCGAATGGAGGATGACACAGTGTTCTCTGACGATCCAGTTGCTATGGCAGCGCGCTGGGTGGAGGCGGGGGCAAGACGTTTGCACCTAGTAGATCTCAATGGCGCGTTTGATGGCGTACCAGTACATAAAGACGTAGTACATGACATTGCCAAAGCCTATCCTAGTTTGCCTATCCAGTTGGGTGGCGGCGTGCGTACGCTGCAGACTATTGAGCAATACATCAGTGCTGGTTTAACGTATATCATTATCGGTACCAAAGCCGTTGAAGACCCTAACTTTGTCGCTGAGGCTTGCCGCGAGTTTGCCGGACATATCATTGTCGGCATCGATGCCAAAGACGGTATGGTAGCCACCCATGGCTGGGCAAACGTCACCGACACCCGAGCCACTGAGCTGGCCAAACGTTTTGCTAATGTTGGTGTATCTTCTATTGTCTATACCGATATTGCTCGTGATGGCATGATGCAAGGCGTCAATGTAGAGCAGACGGTTAATTTAGCGCAAGAAGGCGGCTTGCCTGTGATTGCCTCAGGCGGCGTCACTGATATGAAAGATATTGAGCTACTCAAGCCTTTTGGCGATTGTATTGAAGGTATCATTACTGGTCGTGCGATTTACGAAGGTACTTTAGACCTAAGCACCGCTCAGCAGTATTTAGACCTCTAACAGACATTGATAGCGTTATGCCGTCACTACTTTGCACAAAATTGCTAGATAACCAGCAGCATACTGACTAAGAGTATTTATGATGACTAATTTAAGCTTATTTAGATACAAAAAGGTATTTATGTCAAGGTTAACCTTGTTCTCTACCTTAAGCTTGCTAGTAATGAGTATTGTGCTTAGTCTACCAAGTCATGCTGCATCTGAAGAGTTGGCAGGTGTGGCAACGGCTTTGGGTGTAGAGGCGAGTGAGTCAGACAATAGCGATGACAAAGCGGGTGCACCCCCTATTGTTCATGGTCAAAGCACCAACAATGCGCAGATAGAGACGACACCAACGCCACTCAAAGACGACGAGATTCGGACACGTATTAAGGGTATATTCTCAGAGATTGAGGGCTTGCAAGCGGTTACAGTAACAGTATCACAAGGGGTTGCGACTCTAAGTGGTGAGGCTCCTAACGAAAAAAAGGCCCAGCAAGCTATCAACTTAACCAATCGCTTAACGGATGTGGTCACTGTAGATGACCAAATTGAGCGCACACTCGATGTGCAAGATAACGTCTCAACCGTCTATCAAGGTTTAAAGACTCAAGGTAGAAACTTACTCAAAGCCATTCCTTTATTGCTAGTCGGTATAGTGATATTTGGCCTAGTGGCTTGGTTTGGCAGCTGGCTATCCAACCATAAACAAATGTGGCAACGCCTCACGCCTAATCCCTTTGTCGCAGAGCTACTAGCGCAAACGGTCAAAGTCATTTTTATCATCTTCGGTCTGATACTGGCGCTTAGTTTGATAGGCGCAGAGACTGTGCTCGGCACACTGCTTGGCGGTGCAGGTGTCATCGGTATCGCTGTCGGTTTTGCAGTCAAAGACACCATTGAGAACTATATTGCCTCGCTAATGCTGAGCATCCGCCAGCCTTTTCGTGCTCGCGATCAGGTCGATATCAATGGGCAGGAGGGTATCGTAGTTAGACTGACGTCACGGGCGACTATCTTGATGACCTTGGACGGCAACCAGCTACGTATTCCTAATGCTGAGGTGTTTAAAGGTACGATTTTGAACTATACCAAAAATCCTGAACGCCGCTTTACCTTTGAGCTTGGCGTGGATGCTAATGATGATCCACTAGCGGCAATCAAAGTCGGACTTGATGCCATTTATACCTTAGATTTTGTATTAGACAAGCCTCGATCCATTGCTATTATTACCAATGTTGGCGACTCAAATATTATTTTAGAATTTCAGGTGTGGGTGGATCAGTCCGAAACCGACTTTTATAAAGCACGTAGTATCGCGATCCGCGAAACCAAACATGCGCTAGAAAACGAAGGCTTTAGTCTGCCTGAACCTATCTACCGTTTGCGCTTTAATGACAAGGTAGAAAAAGCTCTAGAGTTTGGTCAAGTTCTAAGTGAGCAAGAAGCGCCTCAAAGCACTGATATGAGTATCACACCGACGACACCAGAATCTACCAAGGATGTGAAGCTTGACGACGTCAACAATGATGATGAGGACAAAAAACGCGCTAAGGCCCGCGCCAAGTACATTTTGCAAGGTCGCAATGCTGATGAGGTATTAGACGCCCGTCCTGATGATAAATTGATGGAAAAGGTAGAACAAGAGATCGCAGAAAACTCCGACGAGACTGATTTATTAAACAATAATAGTCCGCAAGAGTAATTTGAAAGACTAAGTCCAAAAAATTAAGAGTGAAGACAAATTATAGAAGGTTACACCTATGCAAAGAAAACATCTGATAGCTTTTACTCTTGCTACTGTCTTTATGCTACTTGGCTTTAATATGATCAATAATTATTTTAACCAAAAAAACAGAGCTGCGCTAATGGATGCTGATGTGGCAGTAGTTAAAAATAAAGACGAGGCAAATGACAGTATCTCAGGACAGCCTTTAGGTGAGCAGCCCAAAGCCATTATTGATAATGTGACGGCTGATATTGAACAAGCTCAAAACCTCGAGCAACAGCGACTTGAACAGATGCAAGAGAGCGCTGAGTAACTATAAGCTACAAGTGGTCATTTATTTTTTAATTTGCAAACAAAGTATCCTGTATCGTCCTTGCTACAAAACAAAAAAGGCTAACATCGTGAACTGACCCCCATAAGTTGGACACCACTTATGGGGGTTATTTTATGCGTTACGATCTAGACTTTAAGATCAAAGTCATTGCATACTACAAACAAGGACATAGTAGCAGTGCGACAGGTGAAAAGTTTTCTGTAAATCCAAGGTTTGTCAGCAAATGGACTGAACAATATCAACATGGCGGTATAGACGCCATTAAACCTAAGACCAGTAAAACTAAATACAATAGTGAGTTTAAGTATAAAGTGCTCGCTGTAATGTTAGCAGAAGGACTAAGTCAATCTGAAACTGCCCTTAGGTTTACTATCAGCTCACCTGCACTTATTAGCCACTGGCATAAAGCCTACCGCCTCTACGGTATGTCTGGACTCATATCCAAATATAAAGGTAGTACTATGGCATCTCCTATCACAGACAAACCTGATAATGAAAAGACCTTAGCAGAGCTCAAGCGTGAGAATGAGTATTTACGAGCGGAGAACGCCTATCTAAAAAAGCTCGATGCCTTGCTCAAGGAAAGGAAACAAGCCGCGATAAAGCAAGGCTCATCGAAGGACTAAGGCAGCAATATGCGTTATCTGACTTACTGACCATAGCAAAGCTTGCAAGGAGTAGTTTCTACTATCATAGAGCACAGCTTTGGAGTGAAGATAAATACGCCGATCTCAAACAGCGTATCAGTGATATCTATCATCACCATAAAGGTCGGTATGGCTACCGTCGAATCACCCAAGCACTCAAGAATGAGGGTTTAATTCATAACCATAAACTGATTGCCAGGCTCATGGGACAGCTTAAGCTGACTGCCAGAATCAGAAGGCAAAAGTATCGATCCTACAAAGGACAGTGCGGCGTCATAGCTAAGAATAGAGTCAAGCGCAAGTTCAGGGCGAGTGCGCCTAATCGCAGATGGTTTACTGACATTACTGAGTTTAAAGTGGGCGGTGATAAGTTGTATCTGTCTCCTATACTAGATTGCTATAACAATGAGATCATCAGTTATACGCTCTCAAGACGACCGGTATATGACTTAGTGAAACAGATGCTAGATGGTGCGCTTAAAGGCATACCTAAAAAACGCAAGGAGGAGTTGACACTGCATTCAGATCAAGGCTGGCATTATCAGATGAAGCCGTTTGCAAAGTCGCTTAAAGCGAATCATATTAAGCAAAGTATGAGCAGTAAGGGCAATTGCTTGGACAATGCATTGATGGAAGGCTTCTTCGGTACGCTTAAGTGTGAGACGATTTATATTGAGAAACCAGAAACTATTGAAGCGTTAGAGAAACAGATTCATGAGTATATTCACTATTACAATCATGAGCGTATTCAGCTAAAACTAAAAGGACTAAGCCCTGTACAGTACAGAACTCAGTCCTTGTTATAAACTTAAACCGTCCAAGTTTAGGGGGGCAGTTCATCGCGTTAGCCTTTTTATTTAAATAAGTTTTGTCAAAAAGATTCTAGAGAAACTAGCTCTTTTTGTTACCGCCTTTGCCGCGGCTGCTTTTCTTGGCAGGTGCTTTTTTAGAGTTGTCTTTCTTAGTTTGATTCATAGCGCTGGCTTTCAGCTTAGCGGTCAAATCAAAATCAATCTGTAACAAGTCCATATTGACGCCAGCGACTTTTACTTTTACGGTGTCGCCAAGTCCAAATAGACCACCTTTATCTTTACCGATAAGCTGCTGCTGCTTTTCATCATAGACAAAGAAGTCATCGCCAACGTTTGAGATATGCACCAGGCCATCGATATATAGGTCGGTCAAAGTCACAAATAGGCCAAAGCTTGTCACACTGGTTACCACGCCTTCGAACTCTTCGCCGACGTGATCGGTCATATAATGACATTTGAGCCAAGATTCTACGTAGCGAGAGGCTTTTTCCGCGCGGCGCTCAGTATCTGAGGTTTGCGTGCCAGCACCGTCCAAAGAGAAGTCCATGACAGGCTGTTTGCTACCTGTGACTTTTGCTTTGATCGCGCGATGAAGCATCAAATCAGGATAACGGCGAATTGGTGAAGTAAAGTGACTGTACTCATCGTAAGCCAAGCCAAAATGACCGATATTATCAGGGGCATAGTTAGCTTGCATCATCGAACGTAGCAACATGCTGTGCACACTTATAGCATCGGGACGGTCTTTAGTCGCCTCAATAATTCGCTGATAATCCGCTTGCGTCGGGTTTTCTTCTGGGAAGGACAAGCCAAAGTTCTTAGCGTATTCATGCACACGCATGGACTTCTCACCATCTGGCTTATCGTGGTTACGATACAGCACCGGCAGCTCTTCTTTGAGCGCAAAGTTCGCCGCGCAGGTATTAGCAAGGAGCATGCACTCTTCAATTAGCTTGTGCGCGTCCCCGCGTGTGCGAGGTACAATGGCTGCAATACCGCCTGTCTCATTGAACTTGATGTAAGTTTCAACCGTTTCAAACTCCATCGCATGACGCTCTTCACGCTTTTGGATAAGCAAATCATACAACTGATGTAGCGTATCGATAGACTTCTTAACGTCTTTGTTGCCTGTTAATGACTTTGGAATGCTGTCATCTTTTGGATTGGCAAAGTAATCATTGACCTGATTATAGGTCAGACGTGCCTGCGAATGGATAACCGCAGGATAGAACTCATAACCTGTCACTTTACCGGCGCGTGATACTTTAATATCTGCGACCATACACAGACGATCGACATCAGGATTTAATGAGCACAGACCATTGGATAAGACTTCTGGCAACATCGGAATCACCCGATGCGGGAAGTAGACGGACGTACCGCGCTCAAAGGCTTCAACATCTAAAGGAGAGTTCGGCGTGACATAGTGACTGACATCAGCGATTGCTACAACGACGCGATAATTGCCACCAGAGCGTTTTTCGGCGAATACCGCATCATCAAAATCGCGTGCATCCTCGCCATCGATAGTGACTAGGGGTAGATCACGCAAATCAGTACGACCTTTTAGGTCTTTTTCGGTCGGCTCTTTATAGTCATTGGCTTGCTTGAGCGTCGCTTCGCTAAATTCTGACGGGATATCATAATTGAGCAGCGTTGTCTCAATAATGAGTTCGCGATCGTTCTCATCATCGAGCACTTCTGTGATTTTACCCGTAGAGAACTCGTGCTGGTTGGGCCAATCGATAATATCTACTTTGACAGGAGCGCCTTGCTTGATATTGAGCGCATTGACATTGTCATCAGTAACCGTAATCGGTTGATGATTATTAGGACTACCCAGCTCAACGCAGTAGCCATCCTCATCGCGAGCCAGTGTACCGATGAATTGATTTTGTTGACGTTCAACGACATCAACGATGCGACCTTCAGTGCGGCCGCGATTGTCTGTAGAGGTCGCAACTGCCGCAACCGTGTCACCGTTAAAGACCCAGCGCATTTGCTTTTCATGCAAGAACAAATCTGGCATATCACTTAGCAATACAAACCCAAAGCCCTTGGCATGTGCAGAGACTGTACCCTCAACGACGTCATGCTGCGTGACCGTACGATAGCGATAAGGACGCCCATCACGGTTAACTTGACCATCACGAGCCATTGCTTTTAGGCGATTGCCTAGCGCATCAAACTGATCAGGATCCTCTATGCCAAAGGCTTTTGCCAGTTGCTGATGGGTCGCTTCGCCCTGCTCAATGATCGTGCTAAGTATAAGCTCACGACTAGGAATAGGATTATCATATTTTTGTGCCTCAGCTGAGGCGTTTGGATCATTCCAACTCATAAATTACCGTTTCTATTTTTAAATTATTAGTAGGCGCTATCTTAACACGAACTTTGATGCAATATATGACGTCTATTGTTCGTCTTAAAATAACAAATAGGGCAGACACTCAAGTAATGAGCATCTGTGAATATATAAAACCAAATCAAAATGGCTATTAAGATACTGCTCTGCTAAATATCGATACCAGATTCGTCTGTTAGCGACTTGCTATCGAGCTCTTTTGACACCTCTATCACCGTGGTCTGATTGGATTTATCGAGATACTTTTGTGCTTTATCGACTTCACTCGTTAAAGTATTGACCGTCTGCTTCATATTCTCGAGCGCTTCAATTTTGTAATTACTAATCATATCCATAGTGTCATAGACATTATTGAAGGCGTTTTGCAATTTATCAAGCTCAATGGTGCTACTAGTCGCCTGCTCATGAATCTCGCCTGACTGACGTTTGAGCATCTCAGAGGTCGACTCGATCAAGCTACTGGTGGTTTTATTGAGTGCTGTAATCTGGTCCAGAACGAGCTTTTGATTGGTCATCGCTTGAGCGACAACGACTGCAGTACGTAAAGCAGAGACTGTGGTCGTAGTCGCGCGATCGACACCCTTTATCAGCTCTAGGTTATTCTTACGAATCGTATCGAGTGCCAAATAACCTTGGACGTTTACTGCCAACTGCGTCAAAAAGTCGGTGTTCTTTTGACGCACATAAAACAGCATCTCTTCTTTAATAATGCGTGCTTTTTCAGGATCTGTCGCTTCTATCGCGTGAACTTTTTGCTCAAGTTGCTCATCGATTTTTTTACCGACATAGACATACTGACGTATCGATTGCATCAGCTCCCACATATTGACTTTTTCTTGCTCAATGGTGGCATTGTCTTTGAGCAGCTCGTCTTTACCGTTATATAGGCTGGTCACTACCGCATTAATATGCGATTGCGCCGACTCGTACTGACGAAAATAATCTTGGACTTTGTTACCAAAGGGAATCAAGCCAAAGAGTTTACGCGAACTGGTCAATTGCTTTTTACTTGGGTCTAAATCTTCGACGATACCGCGCAGCTCGGTCAGAGATTTTGCGATAGGGGAGTTATCAAACAGACCGTCGTTTAAACTTTTGGCTGGCAAGTCAAGCATGCGGTTTGAGACTTGCGCGGACTCGCGAATCTCTTTGGTGCCCAAATTGTGAATGGACTGAATGTTTTGCTGAAACTCAGGACTATGCACAGAGTTAGTGATGACATGATCGACGAATGCATCGACTTTGGCGTCTAGCTCTGGAATTTGACTCTCATCTAGCTTTACCATCTGATCCGCTTCACTTTTTTGTATCTCTTTTACAGGCTCTGGCGGTGTTAGTGAGATGCTTGGCGTATTGGTGTTCTCTGGTGGGGTCAATTCTTGCATGTCATGTCCTATTATAATTCGTGAATGAGCTTATTGGCCTAACAGTCGAGCTTTTGAATGCCCTGTTGTTTTTATTAATGTGAGCTGATTGAACCAGTAGCGTTTAATCTTAGCTATAGACTACGCGGTTACTACCGAGTTGGTAAGGCAGATTTTGTAAATGCAGAACCTATTAAAGGCAAAACAACACCAGCTACATATTAAAGACTACCAACCATAGATAATAAAAAACCATCAATATATCGCTGTATATTGATGGTTGGACATTACAATTACATACGTTACAGCTATCACTACTCTTATAGCCTATTTTTTGCGAGTAGGGCCTAATAGCATACCCATCTGGCGACCTTCCATCTTTGGATGTTGCTCGACATTTGAGATCTCTGCGGTATCTTCAATAATACGCTCAAGCTGCTTGCGACCCAAATCTTGGTGCGCCATTTCACGACCACGAAAGCGAATACTGACTTTAACCTTGTCCTGATCTTCTAAGAAGCTGACAATTTTACGCAGTTTTACTTGATAATCAGCTTCATCAGTGCTCGGACGCAGTTTCATCTCTTTCAACTGAGTTTGCTTTTGGTTCTTCTTAGCCTCTTTCGCCTTTTGCTTTTGATCATAGAGGTAGTGCTTATAATCCATGATTTTGCATACTGGCGGCTTGGCATCTGGGACCAATTCAACCAAATCTAAGTTGTCCTCACGAGCCGTTCTCATCGCGGTCTCGATATCAACTACGCCCATTTGTTCGCCATCTTCTTTAACCAAGCGAACTTCTTTGACGTTAATATCTTCGTTAATGTTTAAACGGTTTGACTGTTTAATAGGTATTACTCCTCATCTGTTTTTGGGGTCTGTCGGCCTTTGGCACCAACAGCGGTCTGTACTAATGCAATAAATTCGTTAACACTCATCACGCCGAGGTTCTCACCTTCTCGCGTACGGACATTGACATTGCCCGATTCCACTTCTTTATCCCCTAATACTAGCATATAGGGAATACGTTCTAATGTTTTCTCTCGTATCTTAAATCCAATCTTTTCGTTACGCAAGTCGCTAATAGCACGCAAGCCTACGTTTTTAAGCTCATTGACCACATTCTCGCAAGCATCGGCCTGTTTATCCGTGATATTCATGACCACTACTTGCTTGGGCGCAAGCCATACTGGCATCCAACCGGCGTAGTTCTCAATCAAAATACCAATGAAGCGCTCAAACGAACCCAAGATGGCACGGTGCAACATGATAGGTACTTCGCGCTCGTTTTGCTCGTTAACGAATTCAGCATCTAAGCGCTCGGGCATATTAGGATCGACCTGAATAGTACCGCACTGCCAGACGCGGCCTAAGCTGTCTTTGAGACTAAATTCAATCTTTGGACCATAAAATGCGCCTTCACCGGGCAGATACTCCCAATCAAGCCCCGAACTATCGAGCGCATCGGCTAGCGCTTTTTCGGCAAAGTCCCAAGACTCGTCACTACCGACACGCTTTTCAGGACGGGTCGAGAGCTTCATAATAATATTATCAAAGCCAAAGTCTTCATATACGGCAAGCGTTAGCTTAATAAAATCTGCGACCTCCGCCTGAATTTGCGACTGCGTACAGAAGATATGCGCGTCATCTTGGGTAAAGCCGCGTACCCGCATCAAACCATGTAATGACCCCGACGGCTCATTACGGTGACACGAGCCAAACTCTGCCATACGTAGAGGTAAATCGCGATAAGATTTCAAACCTTGATTAAATACTTGTACGTGGCACGGGCAGTTCATCGGTTTCACCGCATAATCACGGTTCTCACTCGCAGTGGTAAACATATTGGTCGCGTAATTACCCCAGTGTCCAGAGCGCTCCCACAAGCTACGATCGACAATCTGTGGCGTCTTAATCTCTTCATAGCCGTTATCGTATTGCACTTTACGCATATACTGCTCAAGCACTTGATAAATCGTCCAGCCATTGGCATGCCAAAACACCATACCCGGCGCTTGCTCTTGCATATGAAACAGATTTAAAGCTTTGCCAATCTTACGATGGTCGCGTTTTTCCGCTTCCTCAATACGCTGGATATAAGCCTTCAGATCTTTTTTATCCGCCCAAGCGGTACCGTAAATACGCTGTAGCTGTTCGTTCTTAGCATCACCGCGCCAATAAGCGCCTGACATCTTAGTTAATTTAAATACTTTTAAGAATCTTGTATTAGGCACATGCGGGCCACGGCACATATCGACGTATTCTTGATGATGGTACAGACCAAAAGCCTCTTCACCTGGCATATCATTGATGAGCTTAAGCTTATAATCCTCACCGCGCTCTTCGAAGATTTTAATCACTTCATCACGTGGCGTTATCTTCTTTATGACGTCATAGTCCTGCTTTATCAACTGCATCATGCGTTTTTCGATCGCTTCCATATGCTCAGGCGTAAACGGCGTCTCGCTATAGATGTCATAATAAAAGCCATCTTCGATCACAGGGCCAATCACCATTTTAACGTCTGGATACAGCTGTTTTACCGCATGACCGAGTAAATGCGCGGCCGAGTGACGAATGATATCGACCCCATCAGCATCTTTTGGGGTAACGATTTCAACGACGGCATCATGGGCTATAGGATCAGAGGCATCTACCAAATGACCATCGACACGTCCTGCGACCGTCGCTTTGGCAAGGCCTGCGCCAATACTTTGCGCCACTTCCATGACTGTCGTGCTGCCCTCAAACTCTTTTACGCTACCATCGGGTAAAGTAATCGCTACCATAATCTTATCCAAAATTTATTAAAACGCTATCAATGAATGACGGCTATTAAAACAGAAAAACCAGCAATAGCGCTAGTTATCATATATAGGTTATCTAAGTGACGGCTATTATAAACGATTTTTGGGAGCTAATCTTGCTATTTGCTTGTATCTAACACGCTCTATGAGCTGCTGGCTAAAGAAGGTATCTCAGTACATAAGGTATCCTAGTATTATCGTAATCATTAAGGCTTAACTACACAGAAGATCTTAGATTTTCTCTGGTGTCAGGGCAAGTGTCTCCCAAGCACTTGCTTTTACCTCCTTGTATCGAGGCTAGCGGCGAGGTTATGTTCTTATAACTATCATATAGTAATATGAGTTAGATTCTCCTACATATATAAGTATTATTAGCCACGAGTCGATGACATTAATATGCAACAAACACTGTCAGTGGGCACACCCCACACAGCAGAATCTTAGAAAACATCAGTATATAAAATAAATCTACCAAACCCCTTGACCCAACTTTAAACATGCGTATAATGCCACCCAGTCGAAAGGGAAGGCGGATTGAAGAATGACTTATCATTCTAACCAACCAGCCAATAGCGAGAAATTTCAAACTAACTACTTTAGTAATTAAAAATGAAATTTCAAACTAAATAAAAATACTTCTTGACTTACTAATTAAAGCGTCTATAATACGCACCTCGATAAGAGATAGGGGAAGAGACTAGCTGATAATATTAGCGAAATCAGAACCTTAACTTAGCGAAACAAATTATAAAAAGAGTTGACAAACTAATCTACTATGATAAGATAGTCGGCTCGCTAGATAGCAAAGACCCTAAGGGTTTGAAGCGAATTTAGCAAACAAGATATTAGATTAAATCACTGACTGGACGACAGCAGTGGAACACTATTTAAAAGCGAAACTAAAGAACAACTTGTGTGGATTTTTGCTGAGACAAGAATGCTAAAAATAAAGTTGACTATCTTCTCTTTTCGGGGAGATTATTAACTATAAAAATTATCATTTAATCAGCAGAAAAACTCAAAGTTAATTCATTACGAACATAATTTAAAGCGATTTTGCCAGATTAGATGAGCCAAAGATTAGAAGTCGTCTTACTATTTTATAGTGAAAGACTTCATAGTTAGATTAAACTGAAGAGTTTGATCATGGCTCAGATTGAACGCTGGCGGCAGGCTTAACACATGCAAGTCGAGCGGTAACATTTCTAGCTTGCTAGAAGATGACGAGCGGCGGACGGGTGAGTAACACTTAGGAATCTACCTAGTAGTGGGGGATAGCACGGGGAAACTCGTATTAATACCGCATACGACCTACGGGAGAAAGGGGGCAACTTGTTGCTCTCGCTATTAGATGAGCCTAAGTCGGATTAGCTAGATGGTGGGGTAAAGGCCTACCATGGCGACGATCTGTAGCTGGTCTGAGAGGATGATCAGCCACACCGGAACTGAGACACGGTCCGGACTCCTACGGGAGGCAGCAGTGGGGAATATTGGACAATGGGGGCAACCCTGATCCAGCCATGCCGCGTGTGTGAAGAAGGCCTTTTGGTTGTAAAGCACTTTAAGCAGTGAAGAAGACTCAATGGTTAATACCCATTGACGATGACATTAGCTGCAGAATAAGCACCGGCTAACTCTGTGCCAGCAGCCGCGGTAATACAGAGGGTGCAAGCGTTAATCGGAATTACTGGGCGTAAAGCGAGCGTAGGTGGCTTGATAAGTCAGATGTGAAATCCCCGGGCTTAACCTGGGAACTGCATCTGATACTGTTAGGCTAGAATAGGTGAGAGGAAGGTAGAATTCCAGGTGTAGCGGTGAAATGCGTAGAGATCTGGAGGAATACCGATGGCGAAGGCAGCCTTCTGGCATCATATTGACACTGAGGTTCGAAAGCGTGGGTAGCAAACAGGATTAGATACCCTGGTAGTCCACGCCGTAAACGATGTCTACTAGTCGTTGGGTTCCTTGAGGACTTAGTGACGCAGCTAACGCAATAAGTAGACCGCCTGGGGAGTACGGCCGCAAGGTTAAAACTCAAATGAATTGACGGGGGCCCGCACAAGCGGTGGAGCATGTGGTTTAATTCGATGCAACGCGAAGAACCTTACCTGGTCTTGACATATCTAGAATCCTGCAGAGATGCGGGAGTGCCTTCGGGAATTAGAATACAGGTGCTGCATGGCTGTCGTCAGCTCGTGTCGTGAGATGTTGGGTTAAGTCCCGCAACGAGCGCAACCCTTGTCCTTAGTTACCAGCGGTTTGGCCGGGAACTCTAAGGATACTGCCAGTGACAAACTGGAGGAAGGCGGGGACGACGTCAAGTCATCATGGCCCTTACGACCAGGGCTACACACGTGCTACAATGGTAGGTACAGAGGGCAGCTACACAGCGATGTGATGCGAATCTCAAAAAGCCTATCGTAGTCCGGATTGGAGTCTGCAACTCGACTCCATGAAGTAGGAATCGCTAGTAATCGCGGATCAGAATGCCGCGGTGAATACGTTCCCGGGCCTTGTACACACCGCCCGTCACACCATGGGAGTTGATTGCACCAGAAGTGGGTAGCCTAACCTTTTAGGATGGCGCTCACCACGGTGTGGTTGATGACTGGGGTGAAGTCGTAACAAGGTAGCCGTAGGGGAACCTGCGGCTGGATCACCTCCTTATAGACGGCATTCTTCTTGGCAAGAATTCACAACAAGTTGTTCTTTAGTTTAAGCTAGTTTATTAGCTAGAGGTATATGCCTCGTACAGGCCTGTAGCTCAGCTGGTTAGAGCACCGTGTTGATAACGCGGGGGTCGGCAGTTCAAGTCTGCCCAGGCCTACCATTATTTAGGTACAGTGCTTAAAACAGTTAGAAACGCTCAAGCGTTAGCAAGACTTATAGAAAATTGCCTTTAAGCAATTTTCTCTTGCGAGCCTAGCGAAGTAAAAGGCTTTAAGGTTTAAGAAGGGTTAGGGCTATCAGCAAATCCCCTTTAAGGGATTTACTCTTGCGCTCGGATCAAAGCGGTGCTTTGATTGTATCCTCGCTCAGGGGCCATAGCTCAGTTGGTAGAGCGCCTGCCTTGCACGCAGGAGGTCAACGGTTCGACTCCGTTTGGCTCCACCATTAATAAACAAGCCCGATTGAATAGAATATATACATAAGCATAAATAGAAACGAATGATTCGACTTATAACAAATAAGTACTGATTATTTCTTTCTGTTTTATACAGAACTTACTACTCGACGAGAGAGTAAGAACTATTTAAAAACATAGATATGAGTCTGGGTTAGGAAGAGCGTGTTCACGCGCACTTCTTAACCTTAATAACTCACCTCTTAACGACATCAGTTGTTATCCCAGGGGTGAGTTATTAAAAAAGTAAAGAGAACTGAATCAAGCGTAAACATAGGTGATATCGTTATAATTGCGAAACCAACCTGTTAAGTACCAGATCTGTTCAGTAGTAAAATACCTCGAATTACTTCGAGGCTACTTTTACTACTAATAGAGATAAACTTAGCAAGTAAATAGACCCTTTGGGGTTGTATGGTCAAGTAATTAAGCGCACATGGTGGATGCCTTGGCAGTCAGAGGCGATGAAAGACGTGACAGCCTGCGATAAGCTTCGGGGAGGCGGCAATATCCTGTGATCCGGAGATTTCTGAATGGGGAAACCCACCTAGCATAAGCTAGGTATCCTAATTTATTAGGAAGCGAACGAGGGGAAGTGAAACATCTCAGTACCCTTAGGAATAGACATCAAATGAGATTCCCCAAGTAGCGGCGAGCGAACGGGGAGAAGCCGATTGATATTAGAATAGAAGAACAGCGTGGGAAAGCTGACCGTAGTAGGTGATAGTCCTGTATTTTAAATTCTAGTATTGACATATTAAGTAGAGCGGGGCACGAGAAATCCTGTTTGAAGATGGGGGGACCATCCTCCAAGGCTAAATACTCCTGACTGACCGATAGTGAACCAGTACCGTGAGGGAAAGGCGAAAAGAACCCCTGTGAGGGGAGTGAAATAGAACCTGAAACCGTGTGCGTACAAGCAGTGGGAGCCTTAATTTATTAGGGTGACCGCGTACCTTTTGTATAATGGGTCAGCGACTTATATTCTGTAGCAAGGTTAACCGTTAGGGGAGCCGTAGGGAAACCGAGTCTTAATAGGGCGTCATAGTTGCAGGGTATAGACCCGAAACCGAGTGATCTATCCATGAGCAGGTTGAAAGTGCCGTAACAGGCACCGGAGGACCGAACCCACTGTCGTTGAAAAGCCAGGGGATGACTTGTGGATAGGGGTGAAAGGCTAATCAAACTCGGTGATAGCTGGTTCTCCCCGAAAGCTATTTAGGTAGCGCCTCGGACGAACACCATTGGGGGTAGAGCACTGTTTCGGCTAGGGGGTCATACCGACTTACCAAACCGATGCAAACTCCGAATACCGATGAGTGATATCCGGGAGACACACAGTGGGTGCTAACGTCCATTGTGGAGAGGGAAACAACCCAGACCGCCAGCTAAGGCCCCAAATTCCTAGTTAAGTGGGAAACGAGGTGGGAAGGCATAGACAGCTAGGAGGTTGGCTTAGAAGCAGCCATCCTTTAAAGAAAGCGTAATAGCTCACTAGTCGAGTCGGCCCGCGCGGAAGATGTAACGGGGCTCAAACTAGGAGCCGAAGCTGCGGATTTGAATTTGTTTTCAAGTGGTAGGGGAGCGTTGTGTAAGCCTGTGAAGGTGCATTGTAAAGTGTGCTGGAGGTATCACAAGAGCGAATGCTGACGTGAGTAACGATAATGGGTGTGAAAAGCATCCACGCCGGAAGATCAAGGGTTCCAGTCCAACGTTAATCGGGGCTGGGTGAGTCGACCCCTAAGGCGAGGCCGAAAGGCGTAGTCGATGGGAAATCGGTTAATATTCCGATACTTGTTTATAATGCGATGGAGGGACGGAGAAGGTTATGTCAGCCTGGCGTTGGTTGTCCAGGTGAAAGGATGTAGGCTTGTGGCTTAGGTAAATCCGGGCTGCAATATGGTCGAGATCTGATAGCAAGTCCTACTTGTAGGACGAAGTGGCAAATACCATGCTTCCAGGAAAAGCTTCTAAGCAATAGTTATAAACGAATCGTACCCTAAACCGACACAGGTGATCAGGTAGAGAATACCAAGGCGCTTGAGAGAACTCTGCTGAAGGAACTAGGCAAAATGGTACCGTAACTTCGGGAGAAGGTACGCTGCTGATGGTGATAGGACAAGCTCCTTGAGCTGTTGGCAGTCGCAGATACCAGGCTGCTGCAACTGTTTATTAAAAACACAGCACTCTGCAAACACGAAAGTGGACGTATAGGGTGTGATGTCTGCCCGGTGCTGGAAGGTTAATTGATGGGGTTAGCGTAAGCGAAGCTCTTGATCGAAGCCCCAGTAAACGGCGGCCGTAACTATAACGGTCCTAAGGTAGCGAAATTCCTTGTCGGGTAAGTTCCGACCTGCACGAATGACATAATGATGGCAGCGCTGTCTCCAGCAGAGACTCAGTGAAATCGAAATCGCAGTGAAGATGCTGTGTACCCGCGGCTAGACGGAAAGACCCCGTGAACCTTTACTACAGCTTTACATTGAACTTTGACCTGACTTGTGCAGGATAGGTGGGAGGCTTTGAAGCCGAGACGCTAGTCTTGGTGGAGCCAATCTTGAAATACCACCCTGGTCATGTTGGGGTTCTAACTCAGGTATAACAGTACCGAGGACAATGTATGGTGGGTAGTTTGACTGGGGCGGTCTCCTCCTAAAGAGTAACGGAGGAGTACGAAGGTGCGCTCAGACCGGTCGGAAATCGGTCGTAGAGTATAAAGGCAAAAGCGCGCTTAACTGCGAGACCCACAAGTCGAGCAGGTACGAAAGTAGGTCTTAGTGATCCGGTGGTTCTGTATGGAAGGGCCATCGCTCAACGGATAAAAGGTACTCTGGGGATAACAGGCTGATACCGCCCAAGAGTTCATATCGACGGCGGTGTTTGGCACCTCGATGTCGGCTCATCTCATCCTAGGGCTGAAGCAGGTCCTAAGGGTATGGCTGTTCGCCATTTAAAGAGGTACGCGAGCTGGGTTTAGAACGTCGTGAGACAGTTCGGTCCCTATCTACCGTGGGCGTTGGAAATTTGAGAGGAGCTGCTCCTAGTACGAGAGGACCAGAGTGGACGAACCACTGGTGTTCGGGTTGTCATGCCAATGGCATTGCCCGGTAGCTACGTTCGGATGGGATAACCGCTGAAAGCATCTAAGCGGGAAGCCCACCTCAAGATAAGATTTCCCTAAAGAGCCGTTCAAGACTAGGACGTTGATAGGCAGGGTGTGGAAGCACAGCGATGTGTGTAGCTAACCTGTACTAATTGCTCGTTTGGCTTGACCATACAACACCCAAGTGGTTTGTAATTATCTATTGAGTGACAATTATGCGTCTGTCACGCACCTTCAATGACTTGAAGGTCCCTTGACAGATAAAACGCACAATGGTTATTCATAGAATGGTAAGCATTATATCGATATCACCTTTATCCTTGATTCAGTTAGGATAGTGATACTTAAGTCATTAAGTAAAACCAACAGACTCATATCTAACCCCCTTTGCTGACGACAATAGCACGATGGCACCACCTGATCCCTTCCCGAACTCAGAAGTGAAACATCGTTGCGCCAATGGTAGTGTGGCTCCGGCCATGTGAGAGTAGGTCATCGTCAGCTCTCTATTCTAAGAAGAGTCATCCTTAATCGGATGGCTCTTTTTTTATCTTTCATTTAGTCATTACCATGTGACCTACGCAGCCAATCCTATTTAAAGGATTGGCTCTTGCGAACCTAAAATTGACATGCAATTTTTTAACGGTTCTCAGGTCATCGTCAGCTCTCTATTCCTAGACTAGCCCAATCCTGTTTATTCAGGATTGGGCTTTTCTTTGTCTCCTGTTTTATGTTTAAGAAAACCATCATTCTTACGAATGATGGTTTTTTTGTTTGCTCAAATCATTACTATAAACACTAAATTACTTAGTAGTTGGTTTATCAAATACTTCTTTTAAGCTACTAGGCTCTTTGCGTTTTACATTGTTGTGCTCGTGACGAGTATCAGAAGAGGTCTTGTATGCCTGCAAACGCGAGGTTTGAATCACTCCGATAGGACGATTCTCTTCTAAACATCTAAAGGTGGTAAAGCTTAGGTTCTCTATCGCGTCAACATTGCCATCGTCTGCTACATCCTGACAAGGTACAGTTAGCGTTGCTACTGTGACGAAAGGCACATCAGATTCGTCCCATTCTTTAGTCAGTGTTTCGATAGGCTGCTTTTTAAGATTATGGCACAGCTGTATTTGTACATCGAACTGATAGTCGTGTTCTTGAATCTCTTGGATAATAGCGGGGCGGATGGCCTCGTCCTCTGTAAACAAGTGAATGTCACGACGTTTAATTTTGGCAACAGATGCCTTGGTAGGGGTCACTCTAATCTTGGCCATATAGTCGCCATGACGGCACGCGCCTTGCGAGAAGTAATCGTATAGCCAAGCGTTCTTTGGTGGAATGGTAGCCAGCTTTCTAAAGGCATTTAGAGTCTTTATGCCTTCTACATTAGGAAATGCTTTGCCGTATTTGGTCAGCCAGTCAAATACCAGTTTGCCTTTACCGAGCAGGCCATCACCTAAGTAGCTGTTTAGCTCAAAATTTAATTTAGACAGATAAGCATAATCTTTTAGACTGTTGGTAAAGAAGATAGGCCCATTCACTAGCGCATAATCAAAGGTGGTACAGTCCTCTTCACCAGAGGTGAGCTTTTTGCCCGGCACATCAAATATCTTGATAGCGAGTCCTTGTCCCAAGCCCAGCCTTCTATCTGCGTCCACACCTGCCGCAGCATTTGAGAATCGAATGACGGCATCATGAATACCTGCGTTTGCATACAGTCCTTGCGCGTACTCTTTGGGTAAATTATCTAAAATCTCAAACTTGGCTTTGAGTCCGCAATAGCTTTTGGCATGGACGGCGCGGGTATGATGATCAAGTTTATTGGCTTCTTTGCTCTTTTGCACGTAGTCACGGATATCAGCGGTGATCATTTCCATCGTTTGCTGATCTTCTGCACTTAGGGTGGTGTATTTTTCATCGAACTTGACGTATTTTGGTTTAAACAACTTCTTTAGCATAATCAGCTACCTACTGTTGGTAAATTAAGACTTAAGACTTGAAATCTTAGTTATTTTACAAAAGTTTGGTCGCTAATATTGATGATAAATATTGGTGATGTGTAAAGGTGAGCAAGGAATAACGACCGTCTGGGAAACAGTCATCCGCAGCGCAAGACGGAAGGCTATGCCTGTATGTAGCTTTTACGCTGCCTAAAATTGACATACAATAGCGATTCTAGTTTGCTACAAAATAGACGACAATAGCACGATGGCACCACCTAATCCCTTCCCGAACTCAGAAGTGAAACATCGTAGCGCCAATGGTAGTGTGGCTCCGGCCATGTGAGAGTAGGTCATCGTCAGCTCCCTATTCCTGAAAAGCCCCCTTTGCTAACGCAGAGGGGGCTTTTTTTATGGGTGTCAAATCTAAAAATTAATGATTGATAAAACTATTATTCAGTTGAAGAGATAAATATACAATAATTAAGTATATATACTTCATAGCTATACTTTGATACAAGCTGTTTAAGTTTTATAATCTAATGAGTTATGATTAAAAGGAGAAGTAATTGTTAGGTTTAAATCATTTATCTACGACAACAACAATAGTGGTTCTAAGAAACGAAAGTGAAAAAATTTCTCAAGGAACAGGATTTTTCTTTGCTAGAAGAGATGAAAATGGGGATGCTACTATATTTCTTGTGACAAACTATCATGTAGTTACAGGAAATAAGCCAGGAAGTATGCTTGATCCTAAAGGTACATCAATAGAAATACAGTTTCACCTAAATATTTCTAAACCACATCTTATTAGAACAGTTGAGCTCCAATTGTTTACTACAGATGGTAAACCCACTTGGGTACAATCAAAGGTTTATGCCGAGGCTGATATGGTTGTAATTCCATTGCCAAGTTCCGTTATTGGTGATGCAAAATTAACTGTGATTGCTGCTCCTGAATGGACTACAGATCAGAAGGTAAAACTACAGCCAACTACACCTGTTACATTTATAGGCTATCCCTACGGATACTATGATAAGACAAACTTTCTTCCTATTTGGAAGACTGGGCATATTGCAAGCGAACCATTAGTAGATTTTGATGGAAAGCCTTATTTTGTTGTTGATATCTCAGCTTTCTCGGGAATGTCTGGATCACCAGTCTTTGCAATAACTCATGGATCTTATGAAAATGAGGATGGAAATATTGAGATCGGTAAAGCGCGAAAGTTTCTAGGAATATATGCAAGTATGCAAATATTAAATGAGAAAAAATATTTAGAAGAGTTCAATCATGCTAAGAAGATTGGTATAAGTCACGAAGAGTCTTTAGAACTTGGACATGTGTGGAAAGAAAGTCTATTGCTTGATATTATTGATGGTCTTGATATTGTTCAGTATGAAAGAGAGATTGCTCAGAAATCGCAGCCATTTAAATGGTCTCAACCCGAACACTATGACTAATAATATTAGCTCCATTTCGTCTTAACCTTGGAACTGCTTCAGGTTCTGACATTGAATCTGAATGTGGTTAGCTGACTGCTGAGATCTTTGTGTCAGTGACTCCAGCTAATAATCAAAAGCTAAAAAAGATATAGACAAGGTATTAGGAACTGAAGCTAAATTAAAATTTGTATTTTTTATTTATCCTAATTTTGAGTTAGGTCGCCAGCCTAAGTTAGAAAGAGATAATGTAGTGGTTGAGATTTAAGAGGTACAAATAAGCTATAAAAAACTCTTTTCCCACAAAAAAGCCCATATTAGCAAACTAATACGGGCTTTAACATGTAATAAAGTATTTAACAAACTAAGCTATTAACTAAGCCTCTTCACCAAACTTACCACTTTGGAAATCATTAACCGCTTGCATGATCTCTTGCTGACTGTTCATCACAAACGGACCGTATTGTACAATTGGTTCGCGTAATGGACGACCAGTAATCAAAATCACTTTGGTGTCCTCACTACTATCGGCGGTAATAGTCACGCCATCGGCATCTTTGTCATTTTTTAAGATAGCCATATTTTTGGTCGGTACTGTTTCGCCTTCGATATCTACCGTACCGCGATACACAAAGGCAAACGCATTGTGATCAGCTGGAATGGCCTGACTAAAGCTAGTGCCTGCGGGTAGATGGATATCCAAATACGTCGGCTCAGTGATATCGCGTGTGACTGCGCCTTCAACGCCGTGCGATGTCCCCGCAATGACAGTAACATCCACGCCATCTTCTGTGGTGTATTTAGGCAAGTCCTCACTTTGGAAATCTTTATACCAAGGATCATTCATTTTATCTTTGGCAGGTAGATTGAGCCACAGCTGGAAGCCTTCCATCGCGCCATCTTCTTGCTCAGGCAGTTCTGAATGGATGACACCGCTCGCCGCCGTCATCCACTGCACACCGCCGTTTTGTAATAATCCTTCGTTGCCCGCGCTGTCGCGATGACGCATACGGCCAGTGATCATATAAGTAATCGTTTCAAAGCCGCGATGTGGATGATTGGGGAAGCCGGCGACATAATCATCTGGATTATCGCTTTTGAAGTTATCCAGCATCAAGTAAGGGTCAAGGCGCTCTTGTAATTTCTGCGTGAGCACGCGAGTCAGTTTAACGCCAGCACCATCTTGGGTGTCTACCCCAGCATAGAGGTGCTCAATTTGGCGAGATTGGGTGACTGTTTCTTTTACGCTATTTGCTACGTCTTTTACTACCGTGTTATTCATGGTTCTCTCCCATTTTATGATTGTGAATAATGGACTTCTTTTATTCATATTCAGCCATATATTTGGGGTAAGGGGTTGTAGATTTCAATACTTTATTGTGTAGTAAATGTAAATAAGAGATTCAACTTTTTAAGTATAAGTTAATTTATTGCAAGGTTAAAACAACTCACCCGTCTCAATCACTTCTTCAAAATCAAAGCCTAGTTGCTCACCTTTACGCTGTCGCATTTGTTCAATACGCTGCCTGCGACCTACGATTAACCTTAATACTTCTCGGCGCTGTTCGGTGTTCATACTCAGCCACAACTGGCGCTCAGGACGGCTACGCAGACAGCCAAAACAGTAGCCTTTTTTATTGCTCGTGCATACGCCGACACAAGGATTGTCGATGTCAAACAGTTCGATCTGCTCACTCATGACATCTCCTTTTATTGGGTTAGAATGCACTGATAGACTGCATTAAATTGCTTAGTTTTTGATTAAAGACTATCGCTGTGCCGTTTTGTCATTATTGCTCACAACGAAGCTGTGATAGGCTTATGATAATTGAATTATTCACTATAATAGCTGACATAACAAGAGAGACGACACGTGAACCTCGTTTATATTCATGGCTTAGACAGTACGGCAAACTCCGTTAAGGGTCAATTACTAGAGCGCTACTGCGCCAGACATCATCCTGACATTAGCGTACATCGTCCTGATCTAAACCAGTCACCTGAGCGAGTCTTTGGCTATTTGACTGATGTAGTGGCTGAGTTAAGTACGGACGCCAAAACCGTTTTGGTCGGCAGCTCCTTGGGTGGTTATTTTGCCAGTATAGTGAGTAATCATATGGGCTGCGGCGCGCTACTATTGAATCCAAGTACCCAGCCGCATGTCACTCTGCAACGTTTTCAGGATAATGCTCATGCAGATACTCTAGAGTCTGCTAGTAAAAATAACAGTGACAGTAACAGTGATGAGACGCTTTATACCACGACTGGTGGCTGGGTAATGACTCGAGCTGACTTGACGTGGTTTGCCGATCATCAGCTAACCGCTATTCATTGTCCTGACAAAGTCGCTGCGCTGATCAAAGACGGTGATGAGTTATTAGACGCTCAAATCTCCAAGCAGTTTTATCAAGCAAAAGGCGCGACTGTTATCATGCAAGAGGGCGGCGATCATCGCTTTAGTGATTTTGCGAAGCACCTGCCTTTAGTGATAGATATTGTGCAGCAACTATCATCTTAAAATACTATATTTTGCACGCGCTAGAATAAACGACATTATATGACGTAAGCCTGTAACTATCAGCCTTTAACGTGCGGTTTTTGGTTATAATAAGGACATAGAGTTTGTAGATATTAAGGAAAGCATTTTGAGTCAATATAATGCGCAATCGTTAGAGATTTTAGAAGGCCTTGAGCCTGTCCGCCGCCGTCCTGGCATGTATACCGATACCACCCGTCCCAATCATTTAGCGCAAGAAGTCATCGATAACTCGGTTGATGAAGCGCTGGCGGGCTATGCCAAAACCATAAAAGTCAGGCTTCATGAGGATGGTTCGTTATCGGTCGAAGATGATGGCCGCGGTATGCCAACAGATATCCATCCTGAATTTGGTCAGTCGGGTATTGAAATTATCTTAACTCGCTTGCACGCTGGTGGTAAGTTTTCGACCTCAAACTATGAAGTGTCCGGCGGTTTGCACGGCGTTGGCATCTCTGTCGTCAATGCCTTGTCTACACGTGTGGAAGTGACGGTGTGGCGTGATAGTACTCAATTCGACATGGCATTTGAGAACGGTGCGCCAGTGACGCCATTGACCGAATCGGTCAGTCCAAACAAGCGCAAACGTGGTACTAGAGTACGGTTTTGGTCAGATAGTACCTTCTTTGATACGCCTAAATTCAATATCAAACAGCTCAAGCACACCTTAAAGGCCAAGGCGGTGTTGGCCGCTGGACTCACTATTGAGTTCACAGATGAGATCAATGATGAAAAGATTGTTTGGCAATTTACCGATGGGGTGGTTGAGTATCTAACCGAGCAATTAGATGGGCTTGAGACCCTACCGCCAGAGCCTTTTTATTATAATTATGAAGCGACAGGTAGCGAGCGCGCCGGCATCACCTTTGCACTGTCTTGGTTACCTGAGGGCGGCGTGCCCATTCAAGAGAGTTATGTCAATCTCATTCCAACCGCTCAAGGCGGCACCCACGTAAATGGGCTGCGTACGGGTATTTTAGAAGCGCTGCGTGAGTTTTGTGATATTCACAATCTATTGCCGCGTAACGTCAAGCTTACCGGTGAGGATGTCTGGGATGGGATTAATTATATCTTGTCGCTCAAATTCTCTGAGCCGCAGTTCTCAGGTCAGACCAAAGAGCGTCTCTCAAGCCGAGAAGCGGCAGGAGCAGTACAAACGCTTGCCAAAGATGCGTTTAGCTTATGGCTCAATCAACACGCAGATTTAGGCGCTCAGATTGCAGAATTAGCGATTAATAAAGCAGGACGCCGCCTAAAATCTGCTAAAAAAGTCGCACGTAAAAAAATCACTCAAGGTCCAGCGCTACCGGGCAAACTGGCCGACTGCCGAGGTGATCTGCGTGATGGGGCAGAGCTGTTTTTGGTAGAAGGCGACTCCGCTGGCGGTAGTGCTAAGCAAGCACGTGATCGTCACTATCAGGCGATACTGCCGCTACGTGGTAAGATTCTAAATACGTGGGAGGTCTCTTCAGATACCGTGCTCTCAAGCCAAGAGATTCATGATATCGCTATCGCTATCGGTGTCGATCCAGCATCAGATGACTTATCAGAGCTACGTTATGACAAGATATGTATCCTAGCCGATGCTGACTCTGATGGCTTGCACATTGCCACCTTGATCTGTGCACTGTTCGTCAAGCATTTTCCAGCACTTGTCGATGCAGGTCATCTGTTTGTTGCGATGCCGCCGCTTTACCGCGTCGATGTGGGTCGTGAGGTACATTACGCGTTAGATGAGTCTGAGCTTAAGCATATATTGGCGAGCGTGCAAGGTAACAAAAAAGCCCAGATTACCCGATTTAAGGGTCTAGGGGAGATGAGTGCTGAGCAGCTACGCGAGACAACAATGAACCGCGATACAAGGCGCTTGGTGCAATTAGATATGGACGATATGGCACTGACTAATAGCATTATGGATATGCTACTTGCCAAAAAACGCTCGTCTGATCGCAAGTCATGGCTTGAGGATAAAGGTAACTTGGCAGATATACCCGTTTAGTTTTGGCTGATATGCCGATTTAGCAATAGTCATTAGTCATATTAGAGCGAACTGCACAGCAACAAATATCTATAAAAGTCGGCTTATTTGGCTAAGTTTTCATAAGTTAATGGTATGATAAGGGTATCTTTTATTATGCGATGCCCCTATGAAATCTGAGACAATTGATAAATCAAAGCCCACAAAAACCAGCAGATTACCTAAGCTTAACAGAAAAGATTTAGGCGCTAAGATACCTAAACGCGGTAATAAGTTTACGCCAACGATTGCCTCAGTAATGGTAAAGGCTATGGGGTGGCGCAGCGTTGGCGAGATTCCGAACATCTCGCAAGCAGTGGTACTGGCATTGCCGCATACCTCTAATGTCGACGGTGTCTATGCTTTGCCCAATCTGTTTGCACTTGATCTAAAAATCAGCATCATGGGCAAACATACTTTATTCAAAGTACCTGTACTCTCGCAGCTGCTACGTTGGATGGGTATTATTCCTATTGATCGCGGTCAAAAAGGTTCGGTTTTGCAGGCGAGTATTGATAAATTTAAAAGTGGTGAGCCGCTATTTTTGGGGTTATCGCCTGAGGGTACACGCGACTATACCGATAAGTGGAAAACGGGATTTTATTATCTAGCAGTCGGCGCTAATGTGCCAATCTTGCCCGTAGCACTCGATTATAAGACTAAGGAAGTGCGGTTTTTGTCGCCCGTTTATCCTACTGGTGACATCGATGCTGATTTGCCAAAGATATATGAGCAGTACCGAGGGGTGGTGCCGCGATATCCTAAGCGCTTATCTAAGCCGCTACAGGATATGAACAATAAAGAGCCTGAATAATAAAAAAATAGATAGCACCGAGCGGCGCTATCTATTTTTGTTTTACAGTGACAAATAACTCTAGGATAAGTAATTTTAATTAAAAGTGCGGTTGTCCATTAGAGGCACTCACGCCGCCATCGACAGGCAAGTTAACGCCAGTAATCATTAAAGCATCATCACTTGCCAAAAAGGTAATGGCTCCTGCAATATCTTCAGGCGTCACAAAACGTCCTAGAGGACAGCGCGCTAGGAACTTATCCACCTTTTCTTGATCCTCTCGCATGTCTTTAGTCATACTGGTTTTGGTCGCAGTAGGGTTGACCGCGTTAACACGGACGCCGTCTGCACCATGATCGAGCGCTAAGGTACGCGTAAGATTGGTCACGCCTGCCTTAGCTGCATTGTAAGCCGCCATATTCCAGTCGCCACCGATACCAGATAGCGATGAGACGTTGACGATATTGCCTTTGGTTTTGATTAAGTGTGGCAGGGCAGCTTGGCAAACATAAAAAGTGCCATTTAAATTGACGTCCATAGCCGATTGCCAGTCCTCGGCGGATAAGTCTATGATTTTGCCCTGCATGCCTTTGCCTGCATTGTTTACGACGATATCTAAGTGCTCAAACTTGTCTATAACGCGCTTAATCATCTCCTGTACTTGACCTTGGTCGCTAATATCGCAAACGACAACCATATAATTGTCTGAATGAATCCACGTTTTGTCCTGTGGAAATTCGCCTGCGGTCTCCTCCAAAGTCTCAGCAGTACGCCCTACTAGCACAACATTAGCGCCTTCATTGGCAAAACGGATAGCGGTTGCACGCCCCATGCCTGAACCTGCACCAGTGACGATCACGGTTTTTTCTTTAAAACGTTTCATAATTTTGAATCCTTGTTATTATAAGTGGTAAGTGCGCCGTAGATATAACTGAACACGGCTAAAATAATTGACAGAACATCAGTTTGTTTGTAGCTATTTTAGTCATCATAACAACTCATCGCTATGAAAGCGATTGTGTATAATTATTCTTATGTATAGTATTTTTTATCGTACTAGAGAATAAGATTGCACTTATGCTGTTTATTTAAAGATTATTTTGATTTACCAATGAAAGGGTCAGATTTTGTCTAAAACCCCAAAGAGCACGCCACCTTTTTTAGCAAAAGATTTAGCCTGCTACTTATCAGTACGGCCTGTTGAGGTTGCGCTTCCAGTACCACTAGGTACAAATAGCGCACAGCATCATGCCACTTTATACCGCTATCAGTTGCCTTTGGGTGGGATTAATATATTAGCATTCACCCTTTACTTGCCAGCTCACAGTAGTCGTAGCGTCATAGAAAGCGAGCGCATGGCTATGATTAAGGGAGCGTTGGCATGGCATAAACTGTTTTTGACACAGAATGCTGAGGATTTAAAAAGTCACAATCTATTAACCTTTGATATTCAGCTCCACAATCATAACGATCTAAGTCAAGCGTTTAGTCTTTTAGATATACAAAATGCTCAAAGCCGCGCTTTTGAGCACAGCTTTGGCGCGCGCTACTTCATGGAGGATCTGGTCGTTGATATGAGCGAAAACGTTCAGCAGCTACAGGTTTTTAGTCGACAGGACTGGCACGCTATACTTACAGCAGTACAGACGCCTTGTGAGTTATGGCGGTTTTTGGAGTATCATTTAGCGTATTTGCAGCGCTCAGCGCTTGACGACGGTGTAGACTTTGATTCAGAGCAAGAGGTGCTCGATGCCTTTATGAGTGATGATGTGTTATTCACTCAAGCCATCACTATCGACAATGCTTTGATGAATTATAAGATGCAAGATAAGCCCAATTCTGCACTGATTACGATGAAGCTTGCGCAAAAAAGCAAAAGCAAAACATCGCCTATGTATCAGCGTCATATGCAACAGGCATCAACTCTATGGTCGCAGCTGATTGCACAGATGATGACGACCGTCGATACCAAGCAGCAGGCGGATAAAAGAGGCTATCGTAAGGAGCCAAGATCGATACAGTGGCAGAAGCAATTGCTCGATGAGTCACTGTTCTCTCGTCATGAGCTCGTTCGTACTATATACAAGCACCCCAAACAAGAACACGCTTTGCAGCAAAGTGGCTACGTGGTGCATCAGCACTCTTATGAGCACTTGGGTCGACATTATGTTTTGGTATTCTACGGTCAAGTAAAGGGCGCTCAGCAAAGTAAGGCAGTTATTCAGCCTAAGCTTAGCGATATCGCGCAGGAGGTAGCAACGCGCTTACCGCTTGCAGAGTTGCATCATGTAATCGTAATGGGCATCGACTTTATTACAGATCAAGATGATACCTTTATCGATATCGATCTATGGATTCAACCTATAGATGCGACGACTCAAAAAGAGCGGCAACTCACTAAACAAATTCAGCAGCTAAAACCACAAACCTCTAGGCTAAAAGAGGACAGTCAGCAAACAAGTAACCCTCAAGTCACTAGCGAAATCCGAGCTAAGAGTGCACAGGTATCTAGCGCTCCAAAGCACAAGAATATAGAAAAAGGGAAGTTTAAAAAACTGCCTAGTATGCAATTAAACTTGTCAATTCCTGCGCGCAAAGACAAGCCTTAGATAGTCTCAACTTTGCTAAGTCCTATAAGTTTAAACTCAAACAGTAGCCATAAAAAAAGACAGCCTAGGCTGTCTTTTTGGTGCTTAAGAGTAATCTAGCTTATTTGTTGTCATTATTTAGATCGTTGTTTAGACCTTGATCAGACAACAAGTTTGAGCGGGTGTTGCTTTCGACATCAGTAGTGTCAACAGACTCAGACCCAAGCTTACTCGTATCGACAGTATCTGTACTAAAGTCGTTCGTAGTAGTATTTGTGGTTGTAGGCGTAGTGGCAGTTACCGAAGTATTGGTAGTATCAGCAGTAGCAGCGCTTGGCGTGTTTTCGCGTACCGCGTCCGCAACTTTGTCCTGCGTGCTGCTATTAGGCGTCACAGCAGATTTTGCTTTTGCTTTGTCACTTTCTTTGTCCATCTTGTCCTGCATCTTACGTAAGAAGCGAGCGGCGGCTTCTTGACCACCAAGACCGAATGAAAGGGCAAAGGCTACAGCAACAGCGCCTAGTGTTAGACCAAATGCTAGGTTAACGATAGAATCTGCAATACCCATAGCTTTTAGACCCATGGCTAATACTAAGCCCATGATCAATACGCGTACGATATTCGCTAAGAACTGCGATCCTTGCTCAGAGCGCTCAACGACACCGGCGATGATATTGGCAAGCCAAAAACCGATGAATAGGATGATCGCGCCCAAGATGATGTTCGCACCAAATGCGATAAACATCGTGATGATCGCTGAGATAGGCTCAAAACCTAATAAGTCAGCTGCCGCAACTGCCGCAAATAACATCGCAAAGAAGATAATGGCATAGCCTACGACGTCAGATACTCGCTTGTCGCCCATCGTCTCTTGTAGACCGACTTTGGCTGGCAATTGATTGATCTGCGTGTTTTCTATTAAGCCTTTGATGATGTTAGCGACCATGCGAATAACATAGAAAGTCACAATCAAGATTGCCGCTGCCATAAAGATATTTGGCAAAGCTTCCATGATTTTGTTCAGCATGTTGGTTGCTGGACGAGCGATAACGTCAATTTTTAGCGCGTTTAGAGCGGCAATTGTCGTTGGAATAATAACGATTAAAAAGGCTAAAGAACCTGCGATATTAGGCAGACTGTTCTCTTCGCTCAAACCTGCTCTTGAGGCTAATTTTTGCACATCAAAAGTAGAGACAAGGTTAGTGACGATGCCGCGTACGACTTTGGCGATGATATAACCGACAACAAAGACAACCGCTGCAATTAAGATATTAGGGATAAAGCTAAAGATCTTATCGACCATGTTAGTGAGCGGTGCAAATAGACCATCAAGCTCTAATTGACCTAGAACCATTGTCAAAACGATAAGTAGGATGAACCAATAAACCATATCAGCAATCGTGCTGCTCATAGGTTTTACGCCAGCTTGAGCACTTAAACGCTCATCCATTGACGTCTTAGACAGTCCAGTATTGATAGCGGTACGTACTACAGTAGCAATGACCCAACCAATCACACCAACGGCGATAGCAGCGATGAGGTTTGGAATAAACGAGAGCACTTGACCGACCATATTAGCGAACGGTGCTGATACTGAATTGAGGTTTAACTGATTTAATGCCGCTGATATCGCGATAATAAAGATAAACCAAAAGACAATCTTGGAGACTATGCCTTCTATATCGTAGGTTTTACCTGTTGAGGTGTTCATACGTTGATTGACATTGACCTTTGCTAACACACCGCGCACTACTGCTGCGATACCTAAAGCAACAAGCCAGCCAATGATAAAGATAAGAATAGCGCCGATGATAGAACCGATAGGTCCACCAAGATAGCCATTAAAAGATGTAAACGTTGGGTTCATCCTGTCCTCCTTTAAACTTCACATATGAGTAGCAGAATAAAAGTCATGATATTGAAGGATGTAAACTCAAAACAATCACTTTTATAATGAAAACACATACGGACAGTTATAATAAATAGTATTTTAATTGGCATTATTCGTTGAATAATTAAGTCGCTAACTAGCTATTAAAGGCACTAAAAATAGGTGGTATATCATTCAAAATAAAGACCATATATTATCAGTAGTTTAATAAAAAGTTACCAAGAGTTACTTATCTTCTTAACCAAATTAGCTTAGCTGATATAATCGTGAATATAAAGACAGAAAGCTTAACCTGCCACTATATTTGTGTGATAAGTTGTTATGTTTATAGTAAATACTTACATAGACTGTACATTGCACCGATAATTTTGCGCTAAACATGGCTCACAAAACCAAGATTTGCTATGATATCGTCACTGTGACATCTTGCCACTATTCTTCCAATTGAGAGCAATTTATGAAAAAAATCACTACCTTAAGCATCAGTGCCCTTGCCAGCGCTATGGTATTAGTTGGCTGTAGCACTAATAACGGTAATCAAGAAGCAGCGGCGCAAAGCGTGGCTATCACTGAGCAAAGTACGGCTAATGAAAAAGTTGGCTACAGCTTAGGATTTATGATGGCTGAAGGCAACAAAGAAGCCGTTGATGATCTAAACCTAGATACCTTTGAGATGGGTTTTCGTGATGGTTACGACGGCAAAGAGTCGGCTCTAACCCAAGAGCAAATGCAAGAAGTGCTCATGACGTATCAAAAAGAGCAAGAAGAGAAGTTTGTTCAAGACATGCAAACTCAAGCGGTTGAAAACAAAGCTGCAGGCGAAGCCTTTTTGACAGCCAATGCTGCAAAAGAGGGCGTGATGACCACGGATAGTGGTTTGCAATATAAAGTGCTAGAGGCAGGAACGGGTCAATCGCCAAAAGCGACAGACGTGGTTGAAGTAAACTACGAAGGCAAATTGATCGATGGTACGGTATTTGACAGCTCATATGAGCGCGGCGAATCTGTTGAATTCCCACTCAATCAAGTGATCGCTGGCTGGACTGAGGGCTTGCAACTAATGAAAGAGGGCGGTAAATACGAGTTTTATATCCCAGGTGATATCGCTTATGGCGAAGCGGGTAACGCAGGTATTGAGCCTAACAGCACCCTTATCTTTGTCGTTGAACTCATAGATGTTAAGTAATATAAACACCTTATAAACAAGAAGCCCTTCAATATTTGAAGGGCTTTTTTGTTGCTAGGTATTATTAAGCTAAGCGCTATTAAAATAAGCCTATAGCGTTTTTTGGAATACCTTTGAGTTGCGACCATTGTGATACTGCTCTAAGCGTTCCTTGGGCAGGGCATCAGCATCAACCTCTTCAAAGCCTTGCTCTACAAACCAGTGCGCGGTACGTGTGGTTAATACAAACAGTTTATGGAGACCATGACTACGCGCTTGCTGCTCCAAAAATGCCAGCAAATCAGCGCCGCGGCTCCCATTGCGGTATTCAGAATGCACCGCAACGCAAGCAACCTCGGCTGAGTCTTTACTTAAAGGGTAAAGGGCGGCGCAACCTAAAACCATGCCGTCACGCTCGATCACGCTGTAGTTGTCGATCTCTTGTTCTAAGCGCTCACGTGATCGGCTAACCAAGATACCTTGTTCCTCAAGTGGCGCTAGTAGCTCAGTGAGACCGATGACATCATCGATAGTCGCACGGCGAATCTCCTCGTAAGGATCATGGCTGATAAGCGTACCTGAGCCGTCACGGGTAAATAACTCTTCTAACAAAGCGCCGTTTTTGGCATAAGAGATGATATGGGTGCGATGTACCCCTTGGCGGCAGGCTTTGCTGGCGCAGTGCAAAAAGTAGCACAGCTCTTGGTTCAAATCGCGATCGCGTAAAAAGCGATCTACTTCATTAGGAATCATCTCGCTTAGCAGGCGATCATCATCGTTGATACCTGCCTCAGCACCTAGCAGTATCAGCTTGTCCGCACCGAGGGCAACGGCTGCACTGAGAGCGACGTCCTCAGCCAATAGATTGAACACCTCACCGGTCGCTGAATAACCCATCGAACCCAAAATAACAATATGATCGTGAAGCAAATTGTTTTTGATAGCTTCTATATCGATTGAGCGCACTTCACCTGTCATCTGATAATCTACGCCGTCGCGTACCCCATAAGGGCGGGCGGTGACGAAGTTACCTGAGACGGCATCGATACGAGAGCCATACATAGGCGAGTTGGCAAGGCCCATAGACAGCTGCGCTTCAATCTGTAAGCGAATCGCGCCTACAGCTTGCAAGATAGAGGGCATCGCCTCACGCGGGGTGACGCGGATATCTTGATGCAAAGGAGAGGTAATACCGACTTCTTTGAGGTTCTTCTCAATTTGTGGACGTGCGCCGTGCACGAGTACCAGCTTAATACCTAAGCTGTGGAGCAAAGCGAAGTCATGAATAAGGGTGCTAAAATTGGGATGACGAACCGCCTCGCCGCCAAACATAATAACGAAAGTCTTGCCGCGATGGGTATTAATGTAGGGCGCAGAGTTACGAAACCAATGGACGTATTCAGGATTAATCTGTGGCATAGCGCTAGTAGTCATAATAGGAGCAGTCTAAAGAGGAAAAAGGGGTGACAAAAAGGGTTTGCCTGCAAAGATTTACCATAGCAAAAAACACCGTTATGAGCTATCTTTTTATTTGAATAGAATCAAGGGGCATTTATAGTGGAAAAGCTATATACACAACCTCAACACGGGGTTAGTATACCTACAAATACTTTTTGCTATGCTAAGCGCTATTGCACCAACACGACTCAAGAATAATCACGACTCAAGATTAATCTCGGCTACGATTTACTGACCTCGTTTTATCGATACATTAATTAGGGATAATGAACCTCATGAAAAAAATCAACTCTCTTGCCAATCCATTTACCGCTTGGAGCGGTCATCGCTTATTTCACGTCGTCGCAGGTACGCTTATCGGTGTGATGGCAGTCACTCAAGCTTCGGCGATGCTACCGACGCCTGAGCAGACTGTTGACAATCCAGCGATGATGCAGCCTAGCACCTCAAGCGTGCAAGCGGTCAATACGACAGTGACCGCAGCGCTCGTCGGCGTGGATGCCAATGGACAAGAAACTTTGATACCTGTCGATGCCAATACCCGCTTGCAATCTGGCAACATCTTAGAATATCAGGGTTATTTTACTAATAATAATGCAGATCGCGTGCGCAAGATGACAGTTACCATGAGTATCCCTGAGCAAGTAGAAATGATACGTGTGGTCGCGCCTGAGTTCCCGTATGGTAGTGTCGATGGCAATACGTTTGCTCGTATGCCGCTGCGCTCACGAGTCAATAATCAGCTGGTAGAGGTTGCACCAAAATACTATAAAGCAGTACGCTGGGATATCGAAGATGTGGGTCTCAATGACACAGTAATGGTTAAGTACCGCGCTAAAGTTAAATAGATAAATTAGCGCTACGACAGAAAACACGATGATAAAAAGCACGGCAGTTTATATCTGTCGTGCTTTTTTGTGCTTAGCCGTTTTTGTTTATATTGATAACATCAAAGGGCCGTATATTTGCTCTTGGTTTTATCTTTAATGAATACTTTGATGGCATCAATTTGCGCCGTGGTAGCCTGCTCGCCTGCATCGATTAAAGCGCGGCGTTGACTGGTATCAAGCGAGCTAATATGACCGACTTTTGGGGTGATGATAATATCGGCGCGCTCGCGTTCACTGACCATAGCGGTTCGACTGCTCGAGGTGGCGGTACTACGCGCAAAGGTGTTCTCAAGTAAGCCCCAAAAGCTACTTAGAGAAGTAATAGTAGGTATTCTATCAGTAGCGCTCGTGCGCGCTTTGCTATCAGCAGCGGTAACGTCGACGGCGATGACGATATCCGCGCCTAAGTCGCGCGCGCTATCAACGGGTACTAAACTGACTACGCCGCCATCGATGTATTTTTTGCCGACGCGTTCAGGAATGCGCGGTGCGATGAATATATTGGGCACACTACTTGACGCTTGTACTGCAAGGCCGGCATCACCTGTAGTAAATACCGTTTTCTTTAGCGTATGTTTTTCAGCGGCGACTGCTGCAAATCGAATAGGGAAGTTCTCTATAGTGCGCCCTTCAGCTTTAGCATTAATAAAGTTTCTCAGCTTTATCCCTTCAATAAACCCCTGATTTGACCAAGTAAAATCAGTCAAGTCGCTATCAGAGGTAGTCAGTGCTAGCTGCTCTAATTGCGCGGCACTATAACCGCTTGCGTACAAGCTACCGATGACGCTGCCGATACTCGTACCGACGATAAGGGTCGGCGTAATGCCATTCTCCTCCAGCACTTTTATCACTCCAACATGAGCAAAGCCTTTAGCGCCGCCGCCGCCCAAAACCAGCGCCACGCTTGGTGGTTCTACGATCGCAGCTGGCATAGTTGCAGCTGGCGTCATACTGTTACAGGCACTCATGAGGACAGTGAGCGCTATCAGCAGACTAGGCTGCATAGCTAAGCGAAAAGCTCTTAGCTTGCTAGATTGGCTATGCTTGGCAAACATAAAAATACCCTATAATTATCGTTATAATTAGCTTAGCATAATCAAACGCGTTGTCCGTTATAATAACCTACAGTATGAGACTTAATTAGGACTTTTGATGCCCTCTGCCTCTATCACATTAGATTTTTCGATACCAGAATCGTCACTCGATATGCCTGTGACCGCGCTGGCGGGTGTCGGTCCAAAAGTCGCCGAGCAGCTTGAGCAATTAGGTATCAAGCGCATATTTGATCTCTTGCTACATCTGCCGCGTGATTATGAGGATCGTAGCCGACTGGTGCCGATAGGTGAGCTGGCGCATGGGCAGTCAGCCCTAATTACAGGGCGCGTAGTCCATGTCGATAATAAGCGTAGTGGCATGACCGTAATCATTGATGATGACAGCGGCACCGTATCATTGCGATTTTTTAAGGTGTACCCTGGGCTACTTCAAACTATGAGCCTTGGTACACGGCTGCAACTGTTTGGGGAGATCAAGGTTAATCGCTATGGCAAGCAGATGCATCATCCTGAGTACCAAGTGATGAGCGCCGCCGGCACACTAATCAATACAGGTCTGCAACCCATTTATCCAACGGTAAAAGGTCTGCATCAAAATAAACTGCGCACGCTGATTAAACTGGCGCTACAAACCGTACGCACGCAAGCGCTACCGATGACGCTGTTCACGCAAGCGGACTTTGAGACGGTCGCCGATATGCCGCTTGTGCCGTTTGATCCCAAATCGCAACCTGTCGTCATTGAGGATGAGCCTAAGGATATATTCTCAGAGCTTGCGCGTAGTGTGCCTGATAAGACCAGCACAAGCGGTGTGCACAAAGCCAGTCCAGTACCTTATGACCATACGAGTCATGAGCAGCTAGCATCAAATGACAAAACGGCTACAGCCGAGACGGCGCACGAAATGAACAGCGTCTATCATTTAACGATATTTGAAGCACTAGTTCTCTTGCATACGCCGCCCACTTATACGGATGCCCCTCAGCAGTATCGCCTATTGACTCAGCTCACGGCGCGTACGCACGCCGCCTGCCAGCGCCTAATTATCGAAGAGCTCACCGCTCATCAGCTGAGTCTACTGTATCGTCGTCAGCAATTGCATAAGCATAAAGCGCCAAAATGTGCCACTACCAGTCCACTGACGGACAAGTTATTTGGTGCTCTGCCGTTTGATCTGACGGGCGCGCAAAAACGGGTGATGACTGACATCGTCGCTGATATGGCTATATCGATTCCTATGCTTAGGCTTGTGCAAGGGGACGTTGGCGCAGGTAAGACTTTGGTCGCGGCAGGGGCAGCAGGCTATGCGCTTGATAGTGGCTGGCAGGTCGCGGTCATGGCACCGACTGAGATATTAGCCGAGCAGCATTTGGCGAATTTTAAGGCGTGGTTTGAGCCACTAGGCGTGGGTGTTGGCTGGCTTGCAGGTAAGCAAACAGCCAAACAGCGCCGCGAGGCTTTAGAAGCGGTAGCGGATAATACCGTACAAATCGTCGTCGGCACGCATGCGCTGTTTCAAGATACGGTTGAGTTTGCCAAATTGGGACTCGTCATCATCGATGAGCAGCACCGCTTTGGTGTGGAGCAGCGTATGGCGTTGACCAATAAAGGCGTGGCGAATAGTACGCCCCATCAGCTGATTATGACCGCAACGCCGATTCCGCGGACGCTAGCGATGAGTGTCTACGGCGATATGGATACCTCCATTATCGATGAGCTGCCACCGGGACGTACGCCTATCACTACTGTGACGATAGATCGTAATCGCCGTGATGATGTTATCGAGCGTATTGCAATCAACTGTAGCGAGGGTCGTCAAGCCTACTGGGTGTGCTCATTAGTAGAAGAGTCTAGTGTGTTAGACGCGCAAGCTGCCGAGGCCACTTATGAGGATCTAAACGAGCGCTTAAACATCCGTATTGGTCTGGTGCATGGCAAAATGAAATCCGCTGACAAACAAGCCATTATGCATGAGTTCAAAGCAGGCAATCTGGATTTGCTCATTGCCACTACCGTTATCGAAGTCGGGGTCGATGTGCCCAATGCTTCACTCATGGTCATCGAAAATGCCGAGCGTTTGGGCTTATCACAGTTGCACCAATTGCGCGGGCGGGTCGGGCGCGGCTCGACCAAAAGTTACTGTGTGTTGCTATATCAAAAGCCATTGTCGGAAACAGGTACAGAACGCCTAAACGTGCTGCGCGATAGTACCGATGGTTTTGTCATTGCGCAAAAAGACTTGGAGCTGCGTGGTCCTGGTGAGCTACTCGGAAAACGCCAAACGGGAAACATTGGCTACTATCTTGCCGATCTGATTCGGGATGAAGAGCTGTTTGCTATTGCGCAGCGTTTGGCTAAACATCTCATAGCGGACTCTACGCGCAAAGCGGATGTGAGCCAACTTATTCACCGCTGGATGCCAGAGGCTAGTCGCTATACCAATGCTTAAGTGTATTGATGCTAAAGGATATCGATGCTTAAGGATATCAACTGCCTAAAGCTTAGCATCAATAAAAAAAGAGGACAGCCAATGCTATCCTCTTTTTTTATTTATATAAATCTTAAAGGCTAAAAACCTTACTTGTCTTTTTTGACCTTTTTTTGTTTCTTTTCAGGTTTTTCTTTTTTGGCCTTTTTAAGGTCTTTTTTGAGATCTTTAATATTTTTCTTTTGCGTTTTGATTTCAGCTTGAGCGTCTTTAATCGCCTGTTTTACCGCTTTTACTTTTTCTTTATTAGCCATGATGGGCTCCTTTTTGTTTGTTGTAGGGACTAGTGCATCAGCATCTAGGTATCGGTGCAGCGTTAATACTGTCTATAGTCGATACTAAATAAAACAGATACGTCGTATTATGGCGCGAGATTGAAATAATTTCTTCTTGCGTACTGTGCCTACGCCGCTCGATGCTGCAAAAAAACCATTTCAATCTCGCTGTATCGGTTTTATATTGAACTGATTATAGTCAGCATCTTCATTGATGATTACCATGATGTTATTGTTGATTTCTCTATTAGAGAGTAACAAACCTACAAGACTATACTGTATGACGTATGTAAATTCTGCTAAACATACCCTATAGATTATTGTAAAAGACAGTAGTTATAAATGTCAGGATAATCAGGAGGTAATCATGACTGCTAATCAGCACAAGATATACCAAGAGAAATCTTTTTGGTTACAAGACTATGGTCATTATAAGCCTAATCCCGCGCTTGATACCGATATAAGCGCCGACGTTTGTATCATCGGTGGCGGTTTTAGTGGTCTTAGCACCGCTTTTGAGTTCAAAAAAATCAATCCCAATGCTAGGGTCGTGGTCATTGAATCGGCGATAATCGGTTATGGGGCCAGTGGTCGCAATGGCGGCTTTAGTATGAAGCTCTTTGGTTTGGAGCCTGAGATAACGGCGCTGCGCTGGGGCGAGCAAAAGACCATTGAAGCGCATCAATATATGATCAAAGCCGTCAACCATGTACAAAACTTAGTGCACGAGCATGAGTTTGAGTCTGATTATCAGCACACGGGTATGTTTCGAGTCGCCTATTCCGACAGGCAAGCCAAAAGGCTGAGCAAGACCTATGAGTTGTTTCAAAAACTAGGTCTAGATGGTGATATGTCTTGGCAGCCAAAACAGGCGCTAGCACAAGCGTTCAAAACCGATAAATTTCTCGCAGGCATGTACGAGCCTCAGACGGGTCTGTTAAATCCTTGCAAACAAGTGCGGGAGCTAAAACGGATCTGTTTGCAAGTAGGGGTCGATATTTATGAGACAACGCCTGCGATAGATATCGAAGACTCTAGAACCATCAAAGTAACAACGCCTAATGGTCGTATTACCAGTGACAAATTAGTGATATGCACCAATGGTTATTCGCATAATGTGCCTAGCGTACGCTTAAAAAACCATCAACTTCCTGTGTGGACGTATCAGGTGGTGACGCAGCCTTTGACGCCTGAGCAATGGGACGCTATCGGTTGGTATAAAAGACAAGCGTTTGAAGATAATAGGCAATTAGTGCATTACTTTCGTCCGACCGCAGATGGACGTATCACCATGGGCGGCGGGCGCGTCGCTGTCGCTTATGGCAAAGATATGGATAAAGATAGCCACCCAAAAGCATGGCAGCACTGCGAGGAGCATCTCAAATGGATTTATCCGCAGTTACAGGACGTCAAAATCGCTTATAGATGGGGCGGCCCGACCTCAGTGAATCTAGATATGACGCCAGAGATTGGCTATCTAAATACTAACAAAATTATCTATACTTGCGGCTGTATCGGTCATGGTGTTTCTTTGACGCACTTAAATGGTAAGTTAATCGCGCAACTGCTCAGTGAACAAAACAGCGATCTGACTGACTTTTGGATCGTCAATCGCAAAGCCATTCGTCTGCCGGGAGATATTTTGAGTTGGTGTAGCGCAAAGGCCTTAACTGGTGCATTAACTTTGGTCGATAAGTTTGAAGAGCGCGGCTTATAGGTAGTACCTTACCTTTTTGAGACCCTTCTATTATTCTCAAAGCCCTATATCTTATTTAATAGTCATATTTACTTACGCCTTTCTACATAATAGCCCTTACTATAAAATGCTTATTCCAGCTTTTGTCGATAACTTTCGCTTATGCAGTGATGGTGTAAATACAGCCGTAATTGACCTGCTAGTACGATAGACTACAAGGCTAAACGCTGATAATCATATAAACTATCTTTATAGAAAAACGAGTGTTCACCCCTTTTTTACCCTGTGCTTATCCGTAGAGACCGATTATGAGTGACCTTCAAGACCCTAATCATAAGCAAGACCCTGCTACTTCTGAAGAGATTAGACCAGTAGTCGACACTGAGCTACCGCCTTATCGTAAGACGATTCCAACTCAAAAGCCAGCGTCCAAAACACCTGCTTGGTTGTGGCCTGTATTGATTGCGGTGCTGATTGCGGGTGTCTTATTAGGTAGGTACTGGGGAGAGGATGAGCCAGTTATTGATGAGCCAGTCGCTGCCAATAGTGCGCAAAGTGATGACGTAGGCAGCGATGCATTTGATGCCGCCCAAGCGGTCTTGTCAGTAGAAACCGTTATGCCAAGCCAAGATAGTATCGGCAACACCTTAAGCGCAGACGGTACTATTAGTGCCAAAGACACGGCTAATGTCAGCGCCAAAGTCAATGGCGTCGCTATCGAGCGTATCTTAGTCGAAGAAGGCGATCGGGTAAAAGCAGGGCAAATGCTAGCGATATTTGATACCGACGCTATGGAGCAACAGGTATTGCAGGCCGAAGCAGATGTTGCAGAAGCGCAAGCGACCCTTGCCAATGCTAGCGCCGATGCCGCGCGCGTGCTACCGCTCATCGATATCGATGCTATAAGTCGTCAAGAAGCCGATCGCTATCGCACCTCAGAGCTGCGGGCAAAAGCGGCGCTACAGGCGGCACAAGCACGTTTGAGTAGTCAGCGCTTGACTTTAGATAATGCAACCGTTACTGCGCCAGTCAGCGGTATCATCAGCGAAAAAATGATTGAAGTGGGACAAGTGACAGGCGGCGCGCCGCTATTTTCTATTATCAAAAATGGAGTCTTAGAATGGCAAGCGGATATCGATCCCAAATTAGTCGGTGAAGTGATTGTTGGCACGCCTGTTAAAGTCAGTCTACCCAATAATCAATCGGTCATGGGACAAGTCAGTCGCATCGCACCGACTGCGGCAAATAATCGGCAAATCACTATCTATGCTAGCCTAGAGCCAAGCACTGCTGCGCGCGTGGGTATGTACCAAACGGGCGAGTTTTTGTTAGGTAGCGAGAGTATGCAAACCGTACCTAATAGCGCTATCGTCAGTAATGACGGCTACGATTACGTCATGCTAGTCACTCAAATACGTACGACTAGAGACGAGCAAAAAGTAGGCCGTATCAAGCAGCAGCGCGTGAGTCTCGGTGAGCGCATTGGTGATAGAGTGGCAGTAACAGAGCCGCTGCCAGCGGATAGTCAACTGGTCGAGCAAGGGGGCAGCTTTTTAAATGAGGGTGATCTGGTGCGTATCGTCAATACGATGCAAACCTCTAACAGTGCGCAGGCAAGCTCATGAGTTTAAATGTCTCTGCTTATTCGATAAGAAATCCGCTCGTTGCTATTTTGCTGTTTGTACTGCTCACATTGGGCGGTATTTACGGCTTTATGCAAATGAAAGTGCAGCAGTTCCCTGATATTGATCTGCCAGCTGTCGTAGTTACTGTGACGCTGCCGGGCGCGGCACCCTCTCAGCTTGAGAATGATGTCGCCAAAAAGATTGAAAACCGTATTACCAGTATCGAGGGCGTCAAGCACATTCGCACGACCTTGCAGACAGGCGCTGCGACCATAGCTACTGAATTTGTGCTCGAAAAAGATATTCAAGAAGCCGTTGATGATGTGCGCTCTGCCGTTGGCGAGGTGCGCGGCGATCTGCCCGCTGCGGCTAACGATCCCGTTATTACCAAGGTGTCAACGGCAGGCTTTCCTGTAGTCACTTACTCAGTTGCCGCTAGCAATATGAGCGTCGAGGATCTGTCTTGGTTCGTCGATGATACGATCACCAAGCGCCTCTCTGATATCCCAGGGGTCAGTACGGTAAGCCGTGTTGGCGGTCTGGAGCGTGAGATTACCGTAGCCGCCGATCCTATAGCTCTGAGCGGTTTGAGGTTTCCAATCTCGCAGTTATCCCAGCAACTAACAGGTATTCAACAAGACAGCTCAGGTGGGGAGGCTGAGGTCGGCAATACGACGCAGACTATTCGCGTGTTGGGTGCGGTTGAGCGCGCGCGTGAGCTGAACGACTTACAGATCGCCGTGCCCACTGGCGGTACGCAAGCTCTAGGACGCTTGGCACAAATCACTGATGGCCCAGCCGATCCAAATTCTATAGCCAAGCTCGATGGGCAAACGGTCGTCGCCTTTAATATCACCCGCTCGCGCGGCGCTAGTGAAGTTGAGGTTATGGAGCGCGTCGATGCTGAGCTTGCCAAGCTTGCCCGCGAGATGAGCACTATCGACATTGAAAAGGTCTATGACCGCGCCACGCCAATCGCACAAGATTATGATGCCTCAATTAAGATGCTTATCGAAGGCGGGATTTTGGCCGTTATCGTTGTCTTCTTATTCTTAAAAAATGTACGCGCAACTTTCGTAGCAGCAGTCGCTTTACCGTTATCCGTCATTCCAACGTTTTTGGCGATGTATTTGTTTGATTTTAGCTTAAACATCATCTCCTTATTGGCTTTGTCGTTGGTTATCGGGGTCTTGGTCGATGACGCCATCGTCGAGGTTGAAAACATTATTCGTCACTTGCGTATGGGTAAGACCCCCTATGAAGCGGCGATGGAGGCGGCGGATGAGATTGGTCTAGCCGTCGTCGCGACTACTTTTACTTTAATAGCGGTGTTTTTGCCAACGGCTTTTATGGGCGGCGTGGTTGGGCAGTTTTTCCGTCAGTTTGGCTGGACGGCAGCCTTGGCGATTTTTGCCTCACTTATGGTCGCGCGTCTCATTACTCCAATGATGGCCGCATATATCTTGCGACCTGAAAAACATCGCGTTGAAGTACAAAGCGGTACGATGACGCGCTATCTTAAGATCGTCTCATGGACGCTGAATCATCGCTGGCTGACGATGGGTGCAACCTTAGTGCTGTTCGTTGCTTCGTTAGCTTTAGTTAAGCTGCTGCCGACTTCTTTTATCCCTGACAACGATATCGATCAGACGCGGGTGGCGATTGAGCTGACCCCCGATGTCGCCTTAGAGGATACTGCGCGCGTCGCTGAAATGGCGAGTACGCGTATCTTGGCAATGCCTGAAGTGACCAATATCTTTACCTCCGTAGGCGAGGCGCAGGCATCGATGGACTCAGACTCTGGCGGCAATAAGGCTGAGAATATCGCAGGACTCGATATCGTACTTGCGCCGCGCGCTGAGCGTGGCTCAAAGCAAGCCATTGAGCGCAAGATAAGCCAATTACTATCTGAGGTGCCAGGTGCGCGCTTTACCGTTGGGTTATCGAGCGGCGGCGAGACCGGTTACAACTTCTCTTTGACCAGTACCAATCCTGAGGTGTTAGAGCAGACGGTTCAGCAGATTATGACTGATATTCGCGCCTTGCCGAGCGCAGGCTCAGTGACCAGCGATCGCAGTCTGCCGCGTCAAGAGCTGACGGTGACTCCAGATAGGTTAGCGATGGCGGACAAAGGCGTGACCACCCAAGATATCGCCACGACCTTGCGTATCGCCACCGTTGGCGATTATGAGCAGCGTCTATCTAAGCTTAATTTGGATACGCGGCAGATTCCTATTGTCGTGCGCCTGCCTGATATTGCCAAAGAAAACGTCAATCAGTTAGAAGGGCTGTACGTGCCTAGTATGAGTCCAGCAGGTCAGGGCGTACGGGTGGGCGAAGTGGCGGATCTAAACTTTGGCACCGGTCCTGCGCAGATCAAGCGTTTGGATCGTGAGCGCGCTATTAGTATCACCGTACAGCCTGCTAATGGCGAGCTTGGCGAGTTGGTACAGGCCGTCAAAAACACTCAGACCATGCAAAATCTGCCAGCGTCGATTACGATCATCGATCAAGGACAGGCTGAAAACATGGCCGAGCTGTTTAGTGGCTTTGTCATCGCCATGTCAGTCGGTATCATCTGTATTTTGGGCGTACTGATTCTGCTGTTCGGCAAATTGCTTCAGCCCTTTACTATCCTAATGGCGCTACCGCTATCGATAGGCGGCGCTTTTGTCGGCTTAGTTATCACTAACAGCAGCTTGTCGATGCCATCGATGATTGGCTTCATTATGCTTATGGGTATCGCAACCAAGAACTCAATCTTACTTGTCGATTACGCCATCATCGCGCAAAATCGCGGTTTGGCGCGTTTTGAAGCTATCATTGATGCGTGTCGTAAACGCGCGCGCCCGATTATCATGACGACGATCGCGATGGGCGCTGGCATGTTGCCATTAGTATTTGGTTGGGGTGATGCTGATCCGACCTTTAGGCGTCCGATGGCGGCAGCGGTATTGGGCGGGCTGGTGACCTCTACTTTACTTAGCCTAGTTGTCATCCCTGTGGTATATACGCTTATGGATGATTTATCGAACTGGTTTGCCAGATGGCTTAGGCCGCATGGTAAAACCGATGACAGTGCAAATATGCTAAAGAAGGATACACAGGTGACGTCGAATGAGATATGAGTAGAATCAACATAGTAATACAAGCATATCTATACGAGTCATGGAGCTAAATCGTGCTATTGTTTCAACTAGCAATGGAATAACTCTATATGACAAGGAAGGCCGCTATGAAATTTCTTTTATTTCCTCAAATACAAGCGTACTTTGGCAAGCCAATAGCTGCTTTATTATTAGCGGCTGCTGGCATCGGCATCAGCAGTATAAGCTACGCCGCCACCTATAATATCGATCCCACGCATGCCAATGTCCGCTTCGCTATCGATCATTTTGGTACGTCAACCAATACGGGCGGGTTTTATAATCTAACCGGTCAACTCGAGTACAGCCCGCAGGCCAAAACAGGGGATATCGCCCTCATTATTCCGATGAATACGTTAATGACAGGCAATACCGCCTTTGATATTGTACTTAAAAGTGATGAATTTTTCGATATCGACAAGTATCCAGCAGCGTATTTTAAGTCGAGTAAATGGTACTTTAGTGATGCCAGCTCGCCACAAGTCACTCGCGTAGATGGTAATCTGACCCTACGCGGGCAGACCCATCCGGTAACCTTGACGGCGACCAAATTTAATTGTTATTTGAGTCCTATTCTAAAAGCGCGCGTTTGCGGTGGCGACTTTACTACGACCATCGATCGCACCAAATGGGGCATTAGCAAATACACCTTGCTTGGGATGACTGAAAAAGTAGATTTGATGATTCAAATAGAAGCGGCAAAGCAGTAGGGCGTTTTATAGGTTCATTAACAGGCAAAAAGCTGGCAATAAAAAAGGTATCAAGCAAATTGATACCTTTTTATTAAAATAGCGCGTTTTTTATAACTGGTCGCTAAAGAGCGCAATCATAAAAAGCGTATTAGTAGACATTTAGGTTACGAGTTACCATCTTTTAGACTCGCTTCTACTTGTATAACGAGCTTAATGTCTTTCATCATACCGCCATCGGTATAGGTGGTAAGACCCCACTTAGTGCGATCAATAGTGGTCTCAAAATCGCCGCCACATACTTGAGTCTCAAGTACTGGACTGTCATAGCAATTGAATTTGGTCGCGGTGAGCGTGATAGGGTGCGTCTGACCATGTAGCGTTAGATCGCCTTTTACTGTCTGTACCTCTTCACCATCAAACTGCCATGATGTTGACTTAAAATAAGCGGTAGGGTACTTGGCAACATCAAAAAAATCAGCAGATTTGAGATGCTTATCAAAGCCTTTGATTCCTGTGCTCAAGCTACCCATAGGAATAGTGATACCTACAAACCCCTTTTGAGCCTCTGGCTGATAATCAATCATACCTGTCAAACCATAAAATCCACCAGCATTGGTAGAGGTGCCAAAATGATCAACAGTAAAACGGGCTGCGGTATGGCTTGGGTCAAGCTCATATATGGCACTATGACCTAGTACGCTAAGCATGCCAAGACTACTGACCGCAGTGATAGCAATAGTACGTTTTAATGTTTTAATTGATAAATTCATAATAAGTTATCCTTATATACTGTAAGAGGTTATTAATGAGCACTCGAAGACTATAATTTCGTTATTCATTTTGGTATAAAAGCCAAAATAACTAAAATCTTTATCGTTTAGCTTATCTTACCGAAATGCGTTATTAGTTTAGCAAATATTTAGCAATCTTGTTGATTACTAGAATAGATGATTGCGTGGTGTTGTTATATTTTGGTTACTGTACTCCCTTTTACTGGTTTAGGCTGTCATGTTCTAAGGTCGATACCCAATAAAACAGAGACGTCTTATAGTTAGTTGAATGCAAAACGGTTATAGATTTGAACGCGCTGCTGGTATAAATTTTACTTGCGTGCTGCGTCCCCAGAGGCTGCGCAAAATTCATACCAGCAGCGCTATAACATTTTTACAGTATATCGACTATATTATAGGGCGAAATTAAAACAATTTTTTCTTGCGTACTGTGCCTACGCTACCTGATGCTGCAAAAACATATCTCAATTTCCCTGTATCGCCTTCAGATTAAACGGACTATATTTATTGGTTTTATATTTAAAACGGCTTTTAGACGGTGACTATCCTTTATGAGTGAACCGATTAAACAGTCTTTTATCAAAAAAAATGCTTGGCTTATAGCGCTGACCTGTCTGCTTTTGGGCGGGGCATTGCTTGGTATCTCAACCAACTTAGCCAAGTACGCAGATGAGATTGGACTAACACCACTGGCTTTTTTATTTTGGTCAATTGCGGGCGCTGCCATTATCTTGCTTGTCGTCGCCTATATGAGAGGCGAGCTATTAGCGCCAAGCAAGCGTAGTTTTGAGTATTACATCGTTGCCGCTTTGGTCAGCGTCGCAGGCTCAAACTTGATATTTTTCTCCGCTATTCCACACGTAGGTGCAGGTTTTGTGGCGCTGATAATCTCCTTGCCGCCGCTGCTGACTTATTTGGGCGCGCTTATGCTGAGTATCGAGCGCTTTAGTACAGTGCGCGCGCTCGGTGTCGCCGCTGCGCTTATAGGCGTTGGTGTACTGGCAGCGCGTAAATTTGCGACGCCAGATACCAGCGTCTTTTGGATCTTAATCGCGCTTTGTGGCCCTGTGCTGCTAGCGATTGGTAATATTTATCGCACGCTTCGCTGGCCGGATGATGCCTCACCTATTGCACTCGCGCCTGGCATGCTGATCGCCGCGGCTATTATGCTCGGCCTAGTAGGGATACTGCCTAGTTTTTCACTTATAGTCTCGTTAGACAATACTCACTCAATACTATTAATCCTTGTGCAAGCTATCATCTTTGCGGTGCAGTTTGTCCTGCTATTTGTACTACAAAAAACGGGCGGGCCTGTGCTACTAAGCCTACTTGGCGCTGTCGGTGCTATCGTTGGCGTGCCCGTCGCTGTTCTCTTGCAAGGCGAAGCGCCGCCTGAGGGGTTAATCTTAGGCGGCGCTTTGATCGCCCTCGGTGTGATGCTAGTCACTTGGGGCGGTATGAAGATGGCTAGGCTATCAAAGTAGGCTATCAAAGTAAGCTTTATGCTGACTTATCAATAAGCGCTTTTTTTAAAGCCTTTAAAATCATTCTAAAAAATAAATCTCAGCGGCCGCGTTGTTAAAGGTTTGCTTACCGTTTTTAAAGCCCGCTAGCGCTTGCGCATTGGTGCGGATGGCTTCGACCTCGTCTTTGGCCTCTAGTATTACTAGCGTTGCTGGCGCGCCAACCACTATCTGGCTCTGCATAGATAATAGTTTGGCGGCGTTTTGAGTGATCATATCAAAGGCATCTGCAATCTCATCATCGGTAGATAATTGCGCGATATTGGCGTACATATTCGCCATGCGTATGAGTGACGCATCGCCAAAAGGGGTAAAGGCATTTAATATGTTGTTGCTTGAGATCATGGTTTTGACGCCCAACTCTGCGAACGGATTGGCATTGACCGTGCCTCTAGGGATAAGCGCTTCGTAATCACTGCCATTGATGTAGATATCAGTAGCAGGCAGGACAATTAGGGCAATGTCTGCCTGTTTGAGTAGTCCTGCCATCTCACCGCGCTTCATCTTGTCCATCGCCGCAAGCTTGGTCACATGTCCGATAGAGACGCGGCCTTGATAACCACGTTTGATGGTCTCCTCTACCACTTTTGGAATGCTAGAGTCTTTAGGATCCAAATCAAAATCTAAATGAAAGTCAACATCGACGTCATACTCTTGAGCGATATCGAATATCAGTTCGATATGCTCGTCTGGATTGTCGTCTTTGTAAGGGCAGCCCCCTATCAGATCCGCGCCTTGCTCCAGCGCTTGTTTAAGTAGCTTAAGGGTTTTGGGTTTGGTCGTCAGTCCTGACTGGGCAAAGACGCATATCTCAACATCGATAGCAAAGGCATATTTATCGCGCGCCTTCTTGATGGCATCAAAAGCGCGCATTTCTGTCTTCTCATCAGTCTCTACAAAGGTGCGCAGACCGACGGTGCCCTTTTTGATTGCCATCTCTAGCACCTTTGAGGCGCGCTCAAATACATCTTGAGTAGTAAAATTTTCTTTAGCTTTGCCTGTCTGTTCAACGGCCTCATCGAGTGTGCCTTTTTCTACGCTACAACGGTCTAGAATACAGGCTTTATCCAGATGAATATGACTCTCAAAAAACCCTGAACAGACAAAGTTGCCTTTTGCATCGTAATCAATAGCTTCGTCGTTATTAGGCTTAGAAATCTCCACTTTATCAGTAGCGCCGTCACCTTTGACCACGTCTATGCTAGCGATGAGTCCGTCTTTTATACGGATATTGACGGGATATTGATAGGCTCTGAGCATGGCGTTTTTTATAGTAAAGTCGGTCATTGTTATTATCCCATTTGAGAGTTATCGTTTTATTTTAAGTATGTAGTGATTAGTAGATTCTAAATAAAAGTATTATGTGCTCTATTTACTAGCAAGGCTGATAAAGATTTTCTAGCTTGGGGTGCCTACGCAGACAGAGGCTACAAAAATCTTTATCAGTCTTGCTATAACATTTATAGCGAACCGACTATAGATCATTAAAGCGTAAAATATTTAGCAAATAGCTGCTATCTTTTAGTGTCATGGTTCGGTGGCAATTGTGTAGGCAGGAATGGATTGATTAAGGAGAAGTGAAAAATAGCCAAAAAAAAGCTGAGCATTACGCTCAGCTAATAATAAGTAAATAAATAAGTAAATAAAATAGAAATGCTATACGGACACGCGGAATGGATATAAATTTTTTTACGTGCTGTGCCTACGCAGACAAAGGCTGCAAAAATTCATATCCATCCTGCTATATCTTATTTACATTGACGATTTTTGAGATTTTAATCTATAACAAAAACTACTTATTTTTCATCGACATCGCAACCGCTTTGTCACCAATCCAATTGACCCAGCTGACAGGAAAGAGGCGTAGTTGCAAGCGGATGAGATTGGCCATCACGCCTGGCACAACCAAGAACTCACGGTTTTTGACGCCTTTTAGCATAGCTTTGACCGCATCTTCAATTTTGAGCTCGCCTGCTAGCTTTTTCATACCGACGCCTGCGGCTGCCATGACTCCGACCTCAGCTTGGGTAAGCGGGGTATCGATAGGCGGCGGGGCAAAGACGGTAATATCGATCCCCAAAGGCTGCCATTCATAATGAAGCGATTGCATCATGCCCCAAATGGCAAATTTGGAGGCGCTATAAGAGCTATAGCCATAACTACCTGTAAACGATGCCATCGACGCCGTCACCATCACTTGCTTGCCGCGCGATAAAAAGGGACGTACCGCTGCCAGCACGTTGCGCGTACCAAACACATTGATACTCATGACTCGCTCAAACTGCTCTTGCGTCATCTCATCAAAAGTCCAAGGCCCTGTGACGCCAACGAAATGCATTAAGATATCGGGCGGCGTATGACTCGCGGCCTCAGCGATCTGTTTGGTAGTCATCTGGGCGTCGGTCGCATCAAGCTCATAGGTGCTAATTGAGGTGTTGAGTTTGTTCATGCCTTTGAGCGTTGACAAGGTCTCATCGAGCGTTTGCACATCAAATAGTACTAGATGCGCGCCTTGATTGATCAATTGCTTGGCCGTCTCAAAGCCAATACCAGAGGCTGCACCCGTGATATAAACCGTTTTGTCTTTATAGTAACTCATCAAGCACCTACCTGTTGCGCTTTACTATTTTGAGGTGCAGCGCTACGGGTACGCAGCGAGCCAAACTTAGCTTCGCCAATGAGATGACTGACCTTTTGACCTGGCAAGAGCCAATAAGGGGTGGCTTCACTACTTGAGGCGCAATTAGGAAAGTCAGGATTGCTAGACGGTCCTGCGATGGTTTTCTCAACGACCATAGAGATATATTGGTCGGTGCTGTCCTCTAGGGTGTTACCATTTAAGATAACCTCCATGCCTGTATTTTTGGCATAGCGGCGAATGGCGTTGACCTTGGAGTTCATCGGGGCATAAGCATCAGCGCCCACGCCATTCTCTGAGGTGACGCGGATACCGTCAGGGACGCGCGCGACCAAAGAGTGATTGCCCTCAGTGTGACCAGGCGTATGCACAAGCGCTAAGCCTTCGCCCAACTGTAGGCTACTGGTAAAGGTAATCACCTTTTCAGGATCGACGCCTTCGATGCCATTAGGGCAGTACCATTCTGCTTGTACTGGCAGTAGCCCCTGCGCGCTTTGCCATTCTTTTTCGTGGACGAGGAGCTTGGCATTTGGGAAGTAGGCAGGTCTGTCCTCAGTAGCGGTCTTGCTACCGAGCCATTGACGTACATCTTGCGTATGCAGATGGTCGTAGCTGATGTAATCGACGTCCTCTGGCATTAGATTAATCTCTTTTAGAGCCTCAGTGACATCGCGAAAGATAGGCGCAACCACGTTTTCAAGCGGCGACCAGTTGGGCATTTTATCAGTTAGGCGTTTAAAGAATGGCGTTTCACGGTCAGCATCGATATCTGATGGTGAGAACAACAAGGTTTTAAGCTCACCTAAGGCGTTGCAAAACTGCACAATAAATAGACGGTTTAAAATATGCAAATACGGAAACTTGTAGGTGCTTTGCGTATAGACGCCGCTATAAGCGTACCATGTCGGGTAGGGGACGCGCACTAGATTGACGCTTTGATAGTAGGCGACCTCCGGCTCCTCCATAAAGCGCTCGCGAAACGCTTCGGCCTGTTTGCGCGCCGCACTTAGGCGCTCTTGTGGCAATGGACTTTGGCGTACTTCATTAAAGTCGTGCAAGGTTTTCATACCTAATGATTGCAAATCCATCATATATCCTTATAAGTGTTTGGTTGTCAATGAGCTTTAAATCATAAGCTGTACTTGATAATAGCAATAGTATTTCGGCAGTGATAGTACTTTTAGCGTACGCTTAAGTCTTATCCCAATACGGATCATCACCGAAGCGTTCTGCAATAAAATCAATAAGATAACGACAGCGCTGTGACAAAAATCGGTTTTTGGGATAGACGGCATAAGCATTTAAAGAGGGCAGCTTATACTGCTCAAGGATAGGAATAAGTGCGCCGCGCGCTACGGTCTGATAGGTAATAAAAGTAGGCAAAAACGCAATACCTTGACCCCTTACTGCCATATCGAGCAAAAAATCACCGTTATTGGCTTTTATTTTCGATTGTGTCACCACGTTATGCGTTTTGCCTTGCTCATCTGTCTTAGCTTCGCTAACTACCATAATCCTGAGCGTATGGGCTTTGGTGCGCTACGTGTCATCAACGATGACTTTGTAACAGGCGGTCAAGGCTTTGGTAAGCACTCACACCGCGACATGGAAATCATCAGCATTCCGTTGTCAGGTAAGCTCGGTCATGGCGATAACATCGGTAACAATGGCATCATTGAGACCGGCGAGATTCAGGTCATGTCAGCAGGTACGGGCATCACGCATAGCGAGATGAATGGCGATGACACCGAAGCCGTCAAATTCCTACAGATTTGGGTCATTCCAAACAAAGGCGGCGTCGCTCCGCGCTATCAACAAGTGCGCATGGATGAAGACGCTAAGCACAATGCTTTTAACCAAGTACTCTCGCCAAACCCCAATGATGCTGGTGTCTGGATTCATCAAAACGCTTGGTTCCATATCGGCAGCTTTGATAAAGGCGTTACCGAAACCTATGACTTAAAAGATGCTAACAATGGTGTTTATGTACTAGTGCTAGAAGGTCAAGTGACCATCAATGGTAGCACTTTAGATACTCGTGATGGCCTAGGTATCTGGGATACTAAGAGCTTCACGATGGATGCTGATGAGGACGCTCGCGTATTGCTAATGGAAGTACCTATGCAGTAAGGCGGCAATAAGGCGGCACTAAACCAATGAAAAAAGTAGTCTTATATACTTAAACCATTATAGAGTTCTAATAGCCAGCTTAGTAAAGTAGGGTGTCAAAACAAGTACATTAAAATAGACACGCTACTTTTGGCTATATCTGTCATCAAATAATAAGAGGTGAGTTATGAGTATTCAAACCCTAGAGCCAAGACTGGCAGACGTCGGCGGCATTCCTATCGCCAGATTACTACCCAATAAAGGCAAGCAGCCAATTGGTGCGTGGTGCTTTTTGGATCATGCTGGCCCCGCTGATTTCGGTCCAGATGAAGCTGGTATGCAGGTCGGTCGTCACCCGCATATCAACTTGCAGACCTTTAGCTGGATGCTTGACGGCGAAGTCTTGCACAAAGACAGCTTGGGTAACGAGCAAGTCATTACCAAAAACCAAGTCAACGTCATGACCGCAGGCACAGGGCCTACTCGTGGCATCAGTCATACTGAACAAAGCGTATTCCCTGATACGGGTGGATCGCCTGATGCGTCGCGTGCGCTGAGCATGGTACAGCTGTGGATCGCGCTACCCACGGATCAAGAGATTGAGCCAAGCTTTCATCACTATCCAGAATTGCCGACGTGGACCGAAGACAGCGTCGAGATGATCCTTACGACGGGCAGCTATACGTCGGTGACGGGTGAGCGTTTCGAGGCGCCAACGATTCAGTACTCAAAAATGGTTGGTATCGATGTGTACTGGCAGGAAGACGGCGAGGTTACCTTGACGCTAGAGCCAGGATTTGAGTACGGTATCTTAGTCAACGAAGGCGAGATTGAATCTGAGGGCAAAGTCTGCCCACAAGATCAACTGCTGCGCTTTCACGATCATGATGTCGCCAATAATGAAAGTATCAAATTAGTCGCCAAAAAAGGTACGCGGGTGATGTTCATCGGTGGTGAGCCTCTCAATAACCAAGTGCTGCTATGGTGGAATTTTGTCGCAGATAATAAAGAAGAGATTGAGCTTGCGATCAAAGACTGGAACAACGGTCACGAGCGTTTTGGTAATGTTGACTCAGATATGAAGCGTCTATCCGCACCAGAGTTGCCAGAAGGTTTTCAAGGCTAGTAGCAAAGGCAATTATAGAAGCGAGACAGTAAAGTAATCGGTAAGGCGAGACAAACTTATTGATTACCTTAGCTTTACAATTATAGTTACTGTTAAGTTATTTTACAAAAAGAGAGTACGGATATCATTACCGCTCTCTTATAATAGGCACATTATTAACTTGTATGGGTTGTTCAATGATCAACCATACTTTTTTATTCACATAAATTTTGGAGACAAATTATGTCAGACCTACAAACTCTACAACAGCTTATGGAAAAGCGTCGTTCTATTTACGGCCTAAGCGATCAGTTACCTGTCTCAAACGACGACGTTGTCAAATTGGTTGAGCATGCACTATTGCACGTACCCTCAGCGTTTAACTCGCAATCAGCACGTTTGGTTGTACTATTTGGCGAAGACCATAAAAAACTATGGGATATCACCGAAGAGACACTAAGAGTGATCGTCAATAACGAAGAGCAGTTTAAAGGTACTAAAGATAAAATCGCAGGCTTTAGAGCAGGCGCAGGTACAGTATTGTTCTTTGAAGACAAAGGCGTTGTGAGAGGCATGCAAGAAGCCGCTCCATTATATGCAGACAAGTTCCCAATCTGGGCGCATCAAACCAGCGCGATGCATCAGTATGCGATCTGGACGGCGCTTGCGAGCATCGAGATTGGCGCAAACTTACAGCATTACAATCCTGTGATTGACCAAAGAGTTGCACAAGAGTGGAACATCGCTGAGGACTGGGAATTGAATGCACAATTGGTGTTCGGTGCTATTGAACAGCCAGCTGGCGAAAAAGAGTTCAAGCCATTAGATGAGCGCATGAAAGTATTTGGCGCATAAGTCGCTATTATAAGTACAATAATGGCCAGTGCTAAAAACAAAACCCCGCTACTATGAATTTAGTAGCGGGGTTTTTTATGGTAATGGTAATTATCGGAATAACTTTTCTATTACTTTCTGTTTTTAAGAAAAAAATATTATTACCGTTTATGTTTCCTCCTATAAATTCAACACATATCAGAGAACTGAATTAAATTCATCTTATCTTAAAATACTATCGTTTTTATTCATGTTGTAATTTAGGTATGATCTATCCCATACAATATCAAGTGCTATAAAGACAGCGCAGTAGGGGAGTATCATGACACAGCCATTTACCTATACCATATCCAGCATTCGCTTCGATGAAAATTATCAGCCCGCAAACAGTACGCGGCTGACCACGAACTTTGCCAATTTGGCACGCGGCGAGAGCCGTCAAGACAACTTACGCAAAACGCTGGCGATGATTAACAATCGCTTTAACGATCTTGCGCATTGGGATAACCCGTCAGCCAACCGTTACTCAGTCGAGGTGGATATTATCTCAGCCGATTTACATATCAAGGGCGATGTTGAGGGCAAGGGCGATAGTTTTCCCGTTATCGAAACGCTAAAAACCACCATTGTCGATCATCATACCGGCGAGCGTATCGACGGTATGATTGGCAATAGCTTCTCATCCTACGTGCGCGATTATGATTTTAGTATTGTGTTACCAGAGCACTTTGCAAACTATCCAGATGCGCCGCCGCCAAATGATTTTGGCGTGCTCCATGGCAAACTGTTTCAGCATTTACTACGCTCAGAGGCTTACCAAGCAGAGTTTAACAAGCAGCCTGTGATTTGCCTAAGTGTCTCAAGCAGCAAAATATATCAGCGTACAGGCAATCAGCATCCAGTGTTAGGGGTTGAATACAGACAAGATGAGCATTCACTCACTGATGATTACTTTTATAAGATGGGCCTCACAGTGCGCTATTTTATGCCTACAGGTAGCGTGGCACCGTTAGCGTTTTATTTCGCAGGAGATTTACTAAGCGATTACAGCGATCTTGAGCTAATAAGCGCTATTGCAACGATGGAGACCTTTCAAAAGATCTATCGACCTGAGATTTATAATGCCAATTCAAGAGCGGGGCAGGTGTATCAGCCAAGCCTTAAGTACCAAGATTACTCGCTAACGCAAATTGTCTATGACCGCGCGGAGCGTAGCCAGATGGCAGTAACGCAGGGCAAATACACCGAAGATGACTTTATCAAACCGTATCAAACTATCCTTGATGAGTGGGCGGCAAGCTTTGTGCTGGACAATGATAGCGTGAAAAAACGCGCGGCTTAGTGGTCTATTAATGAATATCTTACTTCTAACTATTTGAAATCATTAGTCGTAGGGTGTATTCCATGCACCATGGTGAGTGGTGCTTAAAAAGCACCCTACGCCAAGATAAATGAGATTTAGTAATGATATACAAGAATAAAATATAAGAGAGTAAAGACTATGACACTACTATTACCAACCTCAACTGCAGGCAGCTTACCCAAACCGTCTTGGCTAGCCGAACCTGAGAAAATTTGGTCACCTTGGGCATTAGCAGGGCAGCAGTTACTTGATGGTAAACAAGACGCGCTACGTTTGACGTTGCAGGAGCAAAGACACGCGGGCATCGATATCGTTAGTGATGGCGAGCAGACCCGTCAGCATTTTGTGACGACCTTTATTGAGCATCTCGACGGCGTCGATTTTGAGAATCGTAAAACGGTCAAAATTCGTGACCGCTATGAGGCGAGTGTGCCGACAGTGGTGGATGCGGTGAGCCGGCCCAAAGCCGTTTTCGTTGATGACGCCAAATTCCTGCGCGCGCAGACCGATCAGCCGATCAAATGGGCGCTACCAGGTCCGATGACGATGATCGATACGCTGTACGATAGTCATTATAAAAGCCGTGAAAAACTAGCTTGGGAATTTGCCAAAATTCTCAATGAGGAAGCGCGGGAATTGGAAGCGGCTGGTGTCGATATTATCCAATTCGACGAGCCTGCCTTTAATGTGTTCTTCAATGACGTTAATGACTGGGGTATCGCTACTTTGGAGCGCGCCATCGAGGGCCTCAAGTGTGAAACGGCAGTACATATCTGCTATGGCTATGGTATCAAAGCCAATAATGACTGGAAGAAGACACTGGGTTCAGAGTGGCGTCAATACGAGCAAGCCTTTTCAAAGCTGCAACAATCTAATATCGATATTGTCTCGCTTGAGTGTCAAAACTCGCACGTACCGATGGAGCTTATTGAGCTTATTCGTGGTAAAAAAGTGATGATTGGTGCTATCGATGTTGCCACCAACGAGATTGAAACTCCCGAACAAGTCGCTGATACGCTACGCAAAGTCCTACAATTCGTCGACGCCGATAAGCTCTATCCGTCGACCAACTGCGGTATGGCGCCATTGTCTCGTGAGGTAGCGCGCGGCAAGCTAGCAGCGCTGAGCGCAGGCGCGGCAATCGTGCGTAATGAGCTAAGCGCTTAGCATTTCTTAACAAGTGCTAGCTTGTTTACCTGCATGCGTGGCCTCAGTTACAAGTATAATTATATCCGTATAGGCTGGACTTTTAGTTCAGCTTTTATACATTACAAAGTGACAATGCTGGATTGAGCTGGATTGAGCTCGGTTAAAAAACTAGCCTACAGCTAAGCGCATTTGATAAAAAAGCGCTGATAAACTTGAGACTAAATTATGATTGAAGCCACTGACTTTAGAGATGCCATGTCTTTGCTCACAACTGCTGTGAATGTGGTCACGACCAAAGGCGAATCGGGCATTTATGGGTTTACGGCGTCTGCGGTGTGTAGCGTCACCGATACGCCGCCAACGCTGCTTGTTTGCATGAATCAGGCGGCGCGCTCGCATGCGCATTTTTCGGATAATAAAATATTGAGCGTCAATGTATTGGGCGCACAGCATGAGTCTATATCCAACGCCTTTGCTTCTAAATTGGGTTCAAGCGAGCGATTTGAATATGGTCAATGGACTGAGCTGGTCACAGGCGCACCTGTGCTAGAAGATGCGCTGGTGAGCTTCGATTGCGTGATTGACGACATTCAGCAAGTGGGCACGCATAGTATATTTATGTGCCAAGTTGTCGGTATCAAGTATGCTGAACCACAAGACGGGCAACACGAGAGTTTGGTTTATTTTAACCGTGCGTATTCTCGAGTTGGTCAAGTAGACATTACTTAAATTTGCGCGCAAACTCATCGTCAATCAGTGAGATTACCTTTCACTCATATAACTTATTCAATACAGAAGCAACTATCCCGTGGAACTTATTATCTTTTTAATTATCGGCGCGCTAGCAGGATTTGCGGCAGGGCTGTTTGGTGTGGGCGGTGGCACGATCATCGTACCGCTACTGTTTATCGTCTTTACGCAAATGGGTTATAGTCCTGACAACATCATGCATCTTGCGCTCGGCACGTCACTAGCCACTATTATCGTCACCTCAATCAGCTCACTGATGGCGCATAATAAAAAAGGCGCGGTGATGTGGCCGGTGTTCAAAAACTTAGCACCAGGGTTAGCGCTAGGCTGTTTCTTTGGCGCTGGGATAGCGGGACAAATCTCAGGGTTGTACTTGCAGCTGATCGTCGGGGTGTTTTTGCTATGGGTCGCCTGTAAGATGTTTTTCGGGGTCAAAAAGAAGGTCGCTAGTCAGACTGATACTGTTAGCGGGCTTGAATATGCTCAGACAGAGCTACCGTCCAAGCCTAAGCAACTCGCGGCAGGCGGCGTTATCGGTATCGCGTCTGCCATCTTTGGTATTGGCGGCGGTAGCTTAACCGTGCCTTATCTCACTCGCTATAATGTCGTCATGCAAAAAGCGGTGGGCACCTCAGCAGCGTGTGGCCTGCCGATTGCCATAGCTGGCGCGTTAGGGTTTATGTTCTTTGGCATGCAACAGCAGGTCGATGTGCCTAATACCATTGGCTTTGTGCATATTTATGCCTTTTTGGGCATCGCGAGCATGAGCTTTTTTACCGCTAAGCTTGGCGCTAAAGTTGCGCATATCTTATCACCAGAGCTTTTGAAAAAGTGTTTTTCGATATTGCTATTCGTAGTGGGGATTTATTTTCTTTATAAGGGTTTGGTTTGAGAGTCTTTATATTGATGTGTTTAAGATGCAAAATTAACAAACAGAATTATATTGAGTAATACCAAAAACCATACCTAACATAGCAGTCTGTTATAAGTAGTTCCAGTATGGCGGTCTATTTTAAGTGGTATTTTAATAGGTTTGAAGGCTGAAACAGCTGGTTTTCTTAGAGTATGGTCAAGTGCTCACGGCATCTGATTGCTGATGTAGTTAAAAGTGCTGATCATAATTAGTTATTTGCGTAAACATTAATGAATAAACTTAATTATATGTTTATACACCTAATATTTACGCAAATATTAGGTATATTTCTTGAATTATTTCCGCATTAGTGCATAATAAACATAAATTAAATACCACAAGGATTAACAAGGTGGCTAACGTAATAGGTATATATACAGGCAAAGATTTAGCCAAAATGCAATCAGAAGGTGGCTCAGCCTATTGGAAAGCAAGGACTGATCGTATTGATAAGGCCGAATATGTCGTTCTTATGAGAAACCATAGAGCACCATGGGCGGTAAAGGATGGCGTTAATCATGGTCAAGCATTCATGATTGGTAAGATCTCAGGTTGGACAGCTTCAAAGGAATACGAAGGAAGGAAGGTAATTCATATTAGTGAATATGCGCTATTACCAGACACTGCTAACTTTAAGAAAGCTTGGAGAAAACTGACAGATGGTCAAAGGTATCCTTTATCTTATATAACGACAGATGACTTACTAGAAAACATTGATCTTGATGTTGAGAGTCTTGAATGGTCTGTCTTTGAAGATAAATCAAAGTCGAAAGATGTAATAAGTGCTATTGATGAAATTTCAGGTGAGCAGGATGAAAATGCATTATCCGATATCATAGCTGAAGCAAAGCATATGGTTGCTTGTGTGGCTGGTATAGATGAGTCTAAAGTAAGTATTCAGATTAATTTCTAACAACCAATACCAACAATATAGAGCCGTAGAGTACATGGTTATGGATAATAATTCTGCTCATGCAATGCAAGTTGATATTGTGAATTCTAGTAATAGAGATATAACTATTGCGGCCTTATATCGACCAAATATGGAATATTTTCCACCATCTATTATTGGCTGCTTCGTTGTCAACGACTACTGGAATGAAAAAGCATTATCAGAGCTACAAGAGACGGTGGGTGCTGATTTCTTGGTGGGACTACAGACAAAAGAAAATAGCTCCAAGCACTTATTTGAACATATGGATATTGTGAAGACCACTATAAAATGTCAGCCTGACCAAGTGGATGATATTATTCAGCTATTAGATATCTATTCTTCACGCTATGTCATATGTTTAAATCTTTATGATATTAAAAGCTTATTTGAATGTAGTAAATCATTTAAGTTTATTCAAACCGGTACGATGGATAATTCTGAACCATGTTCAATACAGGCTGCGACACAAGAATTGGTGAGCCAGATTCCTAGTGCTGATCTTATAAAAGGTATATTCGTCAATCCAGAGAGCAACGAAAGCTTAGCGTTAGATGATTATGCTTATATATCTAACGCTGTAGAGTCAGCCTGTGACAGTTCAGATATATACTATAGCCAAAGCACTGTTGATGCACCTAGCCATTGTTGTTTAAGAGCCATATATGCTGAACCATAATTCAAAAAATAGCGGTGTCCAACTTGTTTAGTCTACCGTGCGTAGTACTTGCACTTGCTACCCTAATTTTTGTGAATGGTATAAGTTATCTTGTATAAGGAAATACTAATATGAAAACAGATGCAAAAATATCAAAGTGCGAGAAATATAGATACTCATTGGAGCGTATATGGGATGAAAATAAATCGCTAGTAGCTTTTATAGCTTTAAATCCATCAACAGCTGATGAGGTTAATAATGATAAGACTATTAAGCGATGTATAGATTTTGCGAAATCTTGGGGGGCAGGTGGGATGTACATGTTTAATGTGTTTGCTTATCGTGCTACAGACCCAACTGATATGAAGGCACAAGAAGATCCTATTGGCTCAGAAAACGATAAATTTTTAGCCAAGCTACCTAAGGTGGATAGAATTATTGTTTGTTGGGGTAATGACGGTCTTCACAGAGATAGGGCTAATCAAGTCAGAGAGATATTAAAAAATACGGAGCAAAATAAATTATACTGCTTAGATATAAATAAAAATGGTGAGCCTAAACACCCTTTGTACGTTCATGGTTCAACTAAGCCAACACTATACGAATATCCTCCAACAACTTTCATCTAACATGACATTTCCTGACATTCATCCCATAACAGTGCTTATGGGAAATAAAAATAATGATCCAAAAGCTCACTGCATGTACACAGCGAAGTACACTGTGACTATTTCAGCAAGTTAAAACCTTGATATCATTAGCCTACAGTCAAGGTTTTAAGTCCTCACTAGGGACTGGAACATTCAGAACTCTCCACCCAAGAAAATTCTTCCAAAACATTCATCCATTGCTCATCCAACTCTGCTTTTAAGAGCAAAGGCTCACCCGTAACAGGATGCCTAAGCGCTAAACTCTGAGCATGTAATAGCATACGCTCGCAACCATATTGACTCCGAAAAAATCGATTATGCCGTCCATCACCGTGGCTGGTATCACCTACGATATGATGAAAGATATGCCTCATATGCCGACGTAGCTGATGCTTGCGTCCCGTCTCTGGGGTCAAGCGCACGAGACTATAGCGAGTCGTATCATGCTTCTTTGATACCGCAAAAGGTAGCTCAATTTGTGCCAAACTCTGCCAATGGGTCACCGCCTCTTGCGAGGGTTTGTCTAAGTCCGCAAACTTATCAGCAATAGCATCAGGCTTAAAGCTCAAGGCATAATCAACCACTCCTTGCTCGGGCATAAACCCGCGCACTACCGCTAAATACTGCTTGGTAACCTTATGCTTAGTAAAAGCTTCGCTAAGACTACGCGCCACCTCAGAGCTTTTGGCAAATAATAAGACGCCTGATGTTGGCTTATCTAATCTATGTACGGGAAACACGTGGCACCCTACCGCATCACGAGTGAGCTGCATGGCAAAGCGCGTCTCACCTTTATCCAGCCAACTGCGATGCACGAGTAAACCTGCTTCTTTATTTATCGCTACCATAAATTCATCTTCGTAGATGATTTCTATTTGATCGGTGATGTCATTTTCTATATTCATGTGCTCTAGGCTTTTAATCTTAGAAGGGGTTGCCATAATAGTTTCCCTACTTCATATCAAATACTAAGCAAGTGGTCGTGGCATGAGCGTAGAGTTTACCATCTGGCCCCACAATACGACCTTCAGCGGTCGCTGTCTGCCGACCAACGTGGATAGTATTGGCTTCAGCACGTACTAATGGGATATTTTTGGTCAAGGCACGAATCATATTTACCTTAATCTCAAGCGTAGTATAGCCTTTGCCAGCAGGTAAGGTTGAGTGAATAGCGCAAGCAACAGCCGAGTCAAGAATGGTGCAGAACCAACCACCATGTACGGTGCCTAGTGGATTATAATGCTGCTCAGCGGGTCGACCTTGAAAGATGGCATGACCGTCCTTTATCTGAATAGGAATAAAGTCAAGCGTTGCACCTATGGGCGCTGAGGGCAGGTCTCCTGCAAACATAGCATCAAAAACCGCTTGGCCGCTTATGCTTGACATCTCTTTAGGCGATGCCACTCCTGCAGAACCTAACGTAGCGCGCACCTGTAACTCGTCAGCTTCCCAACTGGCAGTCATGTCGGTGTCTATTGTTGTATTACTCATGACATTATCCTTTTTATAATATTTATATCTAATTTGAGGGTTATGATAGCTCTAAAAGCTTGCTCATATACTATTTACCTAAACTATTTTCTGTCAATTAGAAACGGTTGCTTATAGTAGCGATTGTCTTATATTTGATACTAAATAAAATAGATACGTCGGATTATAGCGCAAGATTGAAATGAATTTTTCTTGCGTGCTGTGCCTACGCCGACAGATGCTGCAAAAAAACCATTTCAACCTTGCTGTATTGCTTTTATCTTAAACTGACGATAGTAAGTCGATCTATCAGCAAATAAATAATACTCTATTTATAAGTTTAGCTTGTTTGTCCAACATAAGTGGTTTTAAGAAAATCTGTTTTAAGTAGACGGTAACTTTCTTTACAGGGCCGCTCGTAGGGTTCTGATAGGGTATACCTTATCTGAGTATATAGAGAAGCATAAATAATGAATAAGTCAGACTCTAAACGCGTGACTGTGTGGACGGTTATTAATTTACTCGTTTTCTTTGCTACTTTAGCCGTGAATTATTTAGGGGCGTCTGGATTTTTTAATGGTATGGGACAGGCTGCAGTCTCAAGTAAATATCAAACTTTACTGACCCCGAATGGTTTTGCTTTCTCGATTTGGGGTGTTATTTATACGCTTGTTTTTGCGACTCTCGTCACCCTTTTTATAAAAAGAAAAGATCCTGCCGTCGCTAAACTTATCGGACGCATATCTGGGCTATTCGTGCTCAGTAGCTTATTTAACATGGCATGGATTGTGGCTTTTTCTTATGAAAGAGTAGGGCTGTCAACCCTGTTTATAGTGGGTATATTAGTGTCGCTCATGGCTATCGTGCATAGACTTTATAACGCACGAGATAACGCACGAGGAAAAGTTACCTTTACTTTAGCAGGGATAGCTTTTAGCCTTTACGCGTCTTGGGTATTTGTCGCGACTATTTTAAATACGGCTATTGTAGCGGTTAAGCAAGACTGGCAGGGCTTTGGAATCTCATCTTCAGTTTGGACCATTATCGTCTTACTGGTCATAGTGGCTGTGGTTGTAGGCTATGTGCGGCACTATCGAAATGCCGTCTTTCCCATTGCTGTAGCGTGGGCTTATTTCGGTATCTATAGCGCCTACAATAATGGGCTAGTGGCTCCCTCATTAGCAGTGGTCATTCAAATGGTTTTAGTACTTGGTATCGCTGTATTGATAGCGTTGGCAGTCTATACTTTTTATAAAAATAAGCTTTCTATATTCCCATCTACTAGAGCGTGATAATTTTCTGCTATTTATATAATTTATTTCTGTCTAATAAAAAATCCTCACTACTATCAAGACAGTAGTGGGGATTTTTTACGCTCATTTTTACGCTTTAAACCTATTCAACCGTAACGCTTTTTGCAAGATTTCTAGGCTGATCGACGTCCGTACCGCGCATGACGGCTACGTGATACGAGAGTAATTGTACCGGCACGCTATAGACGATAGGCGCAAGATCTTCGCAGACATCAGGCACATAGACCACATGCAAGCGATCCTCTGCGACCATTTTGCTCGACTCACCTGCGAATACAAACAGCTCACCGTGACGGGCGTGCACTTCTTGCATATTGGCTTTGAGCTTATCGAACATACTGTCCTTGGGTGCCAGTACGACAATAGGCATGTCTTTATCAACAAGAGCAAGCGGCCCGTGTTTTAGCTCGCCTGCTGCATAACCTTCGGCGTGAATGTAGGAGATCTCTTTTAGCTTAAGCGCGCCCTCAAGAGCGATTGGAAACTGTAGACCGCGACCTAGGAACAAGCAGCTTTTTTTATCTTCAAAGCTCTCACTCATGGTTTTGATTGCCGCATTGAGATGAAGGCTGGCGTACAGTTGCCCCGGTAGCTTATTAAGACTCTTAATCAAGGTCTCTAAACGCGAGTTATCGATACGCTGTTGAACCACACCAACTTTGAGCACTAGCAGCATTAAGGCGACAAGCTGCGTGGTAAAGGCTTTGGTGGAGGCGACGCCAATCTCAGGACCTGCGTGCGTCGGCAAAAAGATATCCGTCTCACGTACCAAGGATGACGTTGGTACATTACATAGCGCCAAGCTCACCAGTCCTGCTGGACTTTGTTTTTGTGTATCGCGTAGAGCCGATAACGTATCAGCGGTCTCACCCGATTGCGAGATACAGATGATAAGTGAGTGATCAACGACGACTGGATTACGGTAGCGAAATTCACTAGCGATCTCAACGGAGCAAGGCAGGCGGGTTAAGTTTTCAAACCAGTATTTGGCGACCATGCCCGCGTGGTAACTCGTACCACAAGCGATGACTTGAATATGCCGGATGCCAGATAGCTTGTCACTATGACGCGCCAAAAAGTCATCACGCAAGCTTGCCGTGCTGCTATCTATCGCCATATCTAACGTGCGCGAGACTGCATCAGGCTGCTCGTAGATCTCTTTGAGCATGTAGTGTTTGAACTCGCCTTTGTCCGCGTTGTGCTGGGCCGCATCGATCTCGTTGATAGAGCGCTCGACCTCCACGCCATCGGCGTAAACGGTAATGCTATCGCGCGTGATGCGTGCGATATCGCCTTCTTCTAAGTACATAAAGCGATTGGTTACTGGTAGCAAAGCCAGCTGATCTGAGGCAATAAAGTTCTCACCAATACCGACACCGATGACCAGCGGTGAGCCAAGACGTACGGTGATGAGCTCATCTGGGCTATCGACATGGACGATACCCAAGGCAAACGCGCCGTGCAGTTTAGGAATGACCGCACGTACCGCTTCTAATAGATCTTGCGTCTGTTTATACAGATCATGGATTAAATGAGCGACGACCTCAGTATCGGTCTGCGAGGTAAACTCGTAGCCTTTGGCAATCAAGTCTTCTTTGAGTTCGCTATAGTTCTCGACGATACCATTGTGGACGACGGCGATTTTGCCAGAGATATGCGGGTGAGCATTACGCTTGGCAGGCTCACCGTGGGTGGCCCAGCGCGTATGTGCGATGCCAATATGACCGTTCAAACCATTAGGATTTTGTGCAACAGCATCGACTAGCGCTTGCACTTTGCCCACTTGACGCTCGCGATGCAATTCACCATCACGAATCACTGTGAGACCCGCCGAGTCATAGCCACGGTACTCCAAACGTTTGAGACCTTCGATCAAGATACTGGCAATATTACGCTCAGCGACAGCGCCTACGATTCCGCACATAGCGATTCCTTTTTTAAAATGGTTATTTGTGAGATGACAGCTATTTATAAAGCGATTAGCAGTCAAACCGTTTATATGTATCAATCACGCTATAAGCCGCACAGTAATCTATTATCACTGTACGGCTTATCATTATTTATTAACTAGCCATTACTTTTTGGTTTTTACTGGGCGCTCAAAGTCGTTCTTTTGGGTTTGTCTAGCACGGCCAAAGGCTAGAGCATTGGCATCCACATCTTTGGTAATGACTGACCCTGCCGCTACAGTCGCCGTGTCACCAATAGTCACTGGGGCCACTAAGCTAGAGTTTGAACCGATAAAGGCATTGTCTTTAATAATAGTTTGCGATTTGTTCGCGCCGTCATAGTTACAGGTGATGGTACCTGCGCCAATATTGGCACTCGTGCCGATAGTGGTATCGCCAATGTAGCTTAGATGATTGACCTTGCTGCCTTGACCGATGACTGACTTTTTGATTTCAACAAAATTACCAACTTTGCTATTATCAGCCAACACGGTATCAGGACGCAGATGCGCAAAAGGCCCAACATCGACGCCAGCGCCAATCTGGGCATGATCAATAACGCAGTATGGTTTGAGATGACAAGCATCGCCAATACTGGCGTTTTTGATCACGCAGCCGGCTTCTATATAGACGTTATCGCCTAAGACGCAATCGCCTTCAAATACCACGCCGACATCGACGAATACATCCTGTCCTGCGCTGAGGCTACCACGAATATCAACGCGCGCAGGGTCAGCGAACTGCACGCCTGCTTCTTGCAAATCAGCGATGAGCTTGCCTTGCCAAGAGCGCTCAAGACTGGCGAGCTGCTGACGGTTATTGACGCCCTCGATCTCAAAGGCATGCTCGGGCTCAATAGCTGTAATAGTAATGCCATCAGCGACCGCCATTTTGACGATATCAGTAAGGTAGTACTCACCTTGGGCGTTGTCATTTGACAGCTTGGGCAAATATTTATGTAGCAGGGCATTATCAACACAATAGATACCGCTATTGATCTCAGTTATCTTTTGCTCAGCATCATTTGCGTCTTTTTGCTCGACGATAGCTTCTATGTTGCCTTCTCTGTCACGTTTAATACGGCCCAAACCAAAAGGATTGTCTACGGTAAGGGTCAGCATCGAGATACCATCAGTGTTAGCCGCTTGCAAGTTAGCTAAAGTGGCTGCATTCACAAGAGGAACGTCCCCATAGAGAATAAGACTTTGACCCTCTTGTGGTAATTCATCAAGAGCGACTTTGACCGCATGTCCTGTGCCTAACTGCTCAGTTTGTGCAACCCACGTCAGTGACAGATGTGCATATTGACTATCCATTGCCGACTGGACTTGATCACCGCCAAACCCATAGACCACCACAGTATTATCTACCGTCAAATGATGACAAGTCTCAAGGACGTGACCCAGTAGCGGTTTGCTCGCCAAAGTCTGTAGTACCTTAGGCTTTGCTGACTGCATACGCGTGCCTTTGCCAGCTGCTAGGATAACCACAGATAAAGATGTTTTGATAGACGCTGACATTTCACGTACTCCACAAATGTAACAAAATATAATTTTGAATTATAACGTAAAAAAGCCTAGAAGTCATATCCAGATGGCAAGGTCTATGACTGATAGGCTTGATACTATTAAGAAAAATACAATGCTAGGTCTAAAAGTAGACAGTTAAAGCATCAGCCCCGCCATAGCGATCAGCCAAACAAAAGCAGCCATTATGCCTGCGATAATGTCATCAAGCATAATACCTAAGCCACCTGCGACCTTTTTATCCGCCCAGCCAATAGGCGGCGGCTTAATGATGTCAAAAAACCGAAAAAATACAAAGGCAATGATAAGGGAGAAAATAGAAGTGGTATTGCCAATGTCTTGCCAAAAGCTAGTAGTGGTCACGCCCAAGTAAGAAAAGGGCAAAAGTGTAATCCATATGCCTGCCCACTCATCCCAGACGATGTGCGGGTCATCATGGACTTGCATGAGCATCGATGTGCGCCCGCATATCCAGATACCGATGATACTCGATAAGATAGTAAGGACAAGAAAGGGAATAAAACCCAAACTCATCAAAGGAATGGCGACGATAAGGCCACCAACGGTGCCCCAAGTACCTGGTGCGCGGCGCGGCAAACCACTACCCAGACCGATACCGAGCCAATAGACGATGCGATCAAGTAGGCTTGCTGTAGCGGGCAGGCGCGGGCAGTCATTAGCTTTACTGATGTCAGGCTTATGGTTGTCGGACGTATCGTTGGTCATGGGCTAACCTATAAAATGTTGGTAACCGCTTAAGTTAGGCAAGCTGGTAAAAGGTGCAGGGCTTGCTGTGGTCACAGGCTGACCTTGATAAAACAGCTTGGGATAAGGCTTACTAGCGCTGCTATTAACGCTTGTATCTGGGTCTATCAGTGCTAAAGCCGTCACCTCACCAATGCATGTGATCTGAGTATTGGTTTTATTATCAAAGGTGGCTGCAATATCAGCAGGCAAAGTAAAAGCCAGCTCATAATCATCACCGCCTGTCAGCTGATATTGCAAGCGCTCTGCGAGATCTATACTAGATAGTGCTGAACTAGTAGGTAAGTCGTCAAGGTTAAGCTGAATCATAACACCGCTTTGCTGACAGATATGTCCAAGGTCTTGATAAAGGCCGTCTGAGATATCGATCATTGAGGTCGCACCAATCTGCGCGAGTGCTGCGCCCAAAGCGATACGCGGGGTTGGCATATGCAAACGATGCGCAAGCTGCGCTCCGATAGCCGTATCAGCATGGTTTAGCGCGTAAGCGGCATCACCAATACTACCAGATACATAGACCTTGTCACCGACCTGCGCCCCTGAGCGATAAATGGCAGGCGTACTTGCATTTAAGTAGCCTTGCGCACTGATACTCAGTACTAAAGTCTCGCTACGCGTGGTATCACCGCCGATCAAAGTCACTCCAAATGACGTGCACGCGTGAAATAGACCTTTGGCAAAGCCGGTCAGCCAAGTCTCATTTGCTAAGCGTTCTGGTAATGCCAGCGCCAGCAAGATACTGTGCGGGGCTGCGCCCATAGCCGCAATATCTGAGACATTAACGGCGACAGCTTTATAACCAATAGCAAAGGCTAGATCATTGATCTCATCCCAGTCTGCGCTAAAGTGTCTGCCCTGAACTAAAGTATCAATACAGCTGACCAAGCGTGAGTCCGCTGGCAGTTTGATTACCGCAGCATCATCGCCGATACTTTTTTCGATACCGTTTGCGACGCCAGCCTCTATTTGCTCAGCGTCCTGCAATCCTAAAAATATCTGCTCAATCAGCTCAAACTCGTTCATGGTTAGTCTTTTACTTCAGAGTTATTATTTTCAGAGTTATTATTTTTAGAGCTAGCCTCTTTATTGTCATTGTCTTGTGATGGTTCAGAGGTTTTATCTGCATCGCTGAGCAAATTAGAGTTCTCTAAGCCGATATCTGCTGCATCGGTAGTTGCCAATAGCTTGTCTGTCTCTACCATACTGTCATCTTTTGGCGTTGTTGTCACCGCGTCATCGGCTACGGTAATAGGATTACTTTCGCTATCGATATTAGCTATAGTGTTGGCTGTGTCTTGCTCTGTATCTTGAGAGGTCGTGACTGGCTTGGTCGCCAGTTTTTTGCTGGCTTGTTTGGTTGCTGTGCCCGCGCTCGGTTTATTAGGACGAATGCGTTTAACACCTGTTTTATTGGCGCTGATACGCGGCTTGTTCGATGCGGTGGGCGCGTCGGTATAAGTCTCAGGTTGCACAGCGCTCTGGTCTTCATCTTGACTGGTCCTTGCTTGTTTGCTTGCCGCCTTTTGTGAGGTGCGTAGATTGGCTTTGCTGTCCGCTTGTACTTCAACGGCGCGTAATTGTATCGCCATTCTATCGAGTACGGCATTAATTAATTTGTGCGCGTCGGTTGCGCCAAAGTGATTGTTCAGCTTCATCGCCTCATCAAGCACCACTTTATACGGAATCTCTAAGCGGTGCTGTAACTCGTAAGCACCGATGAGCAAGATAGCGTGCTCAACAGTATCTAACTTCTCAATCCCGCGATCTAGCTGCTCAGCGATCAGCGCGTCCAAAGCGTCTATTTGCTCCGGAATATCGCGCATCATCTCATGATAGTAGCCGATATGTACGGTATGCATAGCATTGGTCGCGCGCGTACGGGCAGCGATGTCATGCGGGGCATTGTCCTTCCAGCTACGCTTGTCTGTCGTATCAAAACGGCGGTCAGTGACCAGCCACTCATACAGACCCTGCATAGCAAAACGCCGCGCTTTACGCACGGCAGTATGACTGGTCTTATACGAGGATTCACTGACATCGAAATGTTGCTCATCGTCGCGGGCGGGCGTTTGAGTGATAGGATCAGTCTGTGCGTCATTCAGAGCGCGCTTGAGTTGGTCAGTCATAAGAGGTGAATACCTAAATGTTAAGATGTTAAATAGTGGTCGATTCGCAATTTGCCAATCTGTCGTCATGCTGTAGCGCTAAGACTTTAAACCTTAGCACTATTTAATGGTTATTACTTACCTGAACATACACTTTTATGTAGGGCTAAGGCCTCAGCCGATATGCCCTACAACAATAATGTATTAACGATTAAATTTAAGCGTCATCGCTATCATCGCGAGCATCATAGTCATCTTCAACATCTAATTGCGATAATACCGCTAGCATCTCAAGTACGACCATCGCCGCATCGCTGCCTTTGTTACCCGCTTTAGTACCCGCGCGCTCAATAGCTTGCTCAATACTGTCGGTGGTCAAAACGCCATTAGCAACAGGGATATTATAGTCAGTGGCAACGCCGCTTAAGCCTTTGGCAGATTCGCTGGCAACAAAATCAAAATGCGGCGTGCTACCACGAATGACTGCGCCCAAAGCGATAATCGCGTCAAAACGATCTGATTCAGCGGCGCGCTGGGCGACAAGCGGTAGCTCATAAGCGCCCGGTACGCGAACGACTGTGATATTGCTGCCCAAAACGCCATGACGAAGCAGGGCATCGATTGCGCCATCAACTAAAGACTCTACGATAAAAGCGTTAAAGCGACCGACGACGATACCGATACGAGCGTCTTTGTTTTGATGTAAATTGCCATCGATATGAGTGATGTTAGCGCGCTGCTGTTGTAAGTTTGACATAGAGGTATCCTTAGATTTATAACTATTAAAATGCAATTAAATAACGGGTTTTAACTATTGATTGACTATCCAATCAGTAAAAATATATAAGTGGCGCTATGATAGCATTTTTACGACTTTATTTGTGGATTAGCTGACTCTGGTAACCTGAATATAAACACCTTGTAACGCTCTACAAACGCATGGTTATTCCTTGCGCTGCCATATAAGCTTTGGCCTCACCAACAGTGAATTCACCAAAGTGAAAAATACTGGCTGCAAGGACAGCATCGACGCCGCCTTGCAGTACGCCTTGAGCTAAATGCTCGAGGTTACCAACGCCGCCTGAGGCGATAACTGGAATGTTCACTTGATCAGTAATCTGTTTCATCAGTGCCAGATCATAGCCCTTTTTGGTGCCATCGCCATCCATTGAGGTGACGAGCAGCTCGCCTGCGCCCAGAGCTGCCATTTTGACTGCCCAAGCGACAGCGTCAATACCCGTCGGTTTGCGCCCGCCATGGGTAAATATCTCCCAGCGCGGCATAAGTATGCCGTTGACATCGATATCGGCGACGCGCTTGGCATCAATAGCAACGACAATGCATTGATTACCAAATTTCTGCGCTGCCTCCCCAACGAATTCTGGCGTAAACACCGCTGCTGAATTAATCGCCACTTTATCCGCGCCAGCATTGAGCAAATTGCGTATGTCGCTGATTTTGCGCACGCCGCCGCCAACGGTTAGCGGTACAAACACCGTCTCTGCCATACGCTCAACGGTATGATACGTGGTATCACGCGCGTCACTGGTCGCGGTAATGTCCAAAAAGGTAATCTCATCTGCGCCTTGTTCATTGTAGCGACGCGCCACTTCTACAGGGTCGCCTGCATCGATAATGTCGACGAATTGCACGCCTTTGACCACGCGCCCATTGTCCACATCCAAACAGGGAATAATACGTTTTGCTAGCATTTTATCTCACTCTTAATTACATTAAGTCAGTCAAAAACTTCATTGAAGCATTCTAACAAAATTGGAGCGCTTATATCGTGTTTAGTCGATACTGATATCATAATCTACTTTGTACAAATCAACAGTGACCACGCCGCTTACGCATGATGAGAGCGGGCACGCTGATCAGCTCAAAACCCTTCTTATTTATACAAAGGGTAGACGTTTCACGCTTGGTCATAAATTTTCGGTATAATGTCGCCTAAAATGCTCGCAACATTTACATGCCGCTATTAAAGAGAAGCTTATGTCCGTCTATACCCAGCTCACCGATGATCAATTTGCCGCCTTTTGCTCAAGCTTTGGGGTAGCGTTTGCCCGCGCCATTCCCATCACGCAAGGTATCAAAAACTCGAACTGGTTTATTCAGACCACAGATGACAGCGAGGGTGAATACTCTTATGTGTTCACCTTATTTGAAGAGCGCCCGCCCGCTGATATCGAAAAAATGGCAGTGATTTTGGGTCAATTGGACGGCACTTTACCCGTCGCTGCGCCACTACCTATTATCGAGATTGACGCCGCGCAAGCCGCTACTGATAAAAACAATGACAAGCGCTACGTCATCCATTATGAAGACAAAGCCATCACGGTCGTGCCCTGCTTGTCGGGGGCGCATCCCAAACAAACGACTACAGCGATGTGTTACGAGATCGGCGCGGCGCTGGCGATGCTGCATGAGACTTTGCAAGAATTGCAGCCCAGCGAAGACTATGGGGTAGCGCTATATCCATGGATCGATGTACGCGATCGTGAGATACAGTTTATGCCAGGTGATGAGGCCAAATTAATGAGTGATATCTGGCAGTCGTATGACAAGCTATCGCTGGATAAATTACCCAAAGGCCTTTGTCATCTCGATATGTTCGCGGACAATACCTTGTGGGATCTGACCAAAGGTAAAGAGACACTTACAGGCTTACTAGATTTTACTGAAGTGAGCGTCGATCATTATGTGATGGATATTGCCATTACCATCAATGACTTTTGTACCACGTGGGGCGATGCCGAGCAGGGCGAATCGGTAGATTTTGATCGTCATAAAATGACCGCATTCTTGCAAGGCTATGAGTCCAAGCGCGCACTTGATAGCGATGAGAAACGAGCCTTGCCAGTGATGCTGGCCAAAGCGGCGGTTATCTTTTGGCTACTACGTCTTAATGTCATTCATTACAACCGTACTGAAGGACGTAGTGGCGACAACATCATGGTCAAAAACCCTGATTTGATGAAACGCCTTGCCGCTTATCACTACTCGCACGTCGAAAAAGATCAAGATAGCGTCTTTGTCCTTGAGCATACACGGTTTGAAGAGGATGATACGGACAAAGATATTGCTGATTTTAAACTCATTGGCGTGTTCGCTAGCGAATCTCAAGCACAGGCGGCTATTGAGCAACTAAAGACGCAGCCAGGCTTTGAGGATTATCCCAATGGCTTTCATATTGATGAATATCCACTGGGTCAAATCAACTGGTCTTCAGGCTTTGTCGTTTATTAAAATATTCAACACGCCCTAATACTAATTGAGTTCACTTGCCAATGATAAAAGCCTATACACTAAAGGTTAAGCGGTACTAATATTCATCTCAATTATGTTCATGTCATTTGCTCATTTGCATGTGACCTTTCAGAGCATCACCATTTAAAGTTCAAGGATACCTTTATGAGCGATCAAGTCGATAATTGGCATAAGCTAGCTCGCTTTGATACCAATATGCAAGGCGAATTAAACGCTAATTTGCTACGTAACAACGGCATTACCGTCTCGTTGCAGGCACTAAGCGCGATTCCAGGGATGAACTCTGGCGTAGTGCTATGGGTACAAGATACTGATTTGGCGCAAGCTCAGCGCATCTTGGGCGGCGTCAGTAGTGCAACAGATGGCGAAGCACTCTTAGATCAAATGAGTGATGCCGAGCTGGGCATTGTACCAGATAGCCCAAAACCTTCATAGAACATAACCGAGCACAAAAATAGTCAAACACCAAGACAACTAAGCACCAAGACAATAAAGGCGGAAGCAGATACATGTGTCAACTTTTAGGAATGAACTGTAATACCCCAACCGATATCGGCTTTAGCTTTTCAGGCTTTCGTCGCCGCGGCGGTATGACTGACCATCATGAGGACGGTTTTGGTATTGCATTCTTTGAGCGTAGTGAGTGCATGCAAAATGGTAATGTATCCAACCTCTCAACAGGCCTGCGCTTATTCCATGACAACCGCCCAAGCCATTTATCGCCCGTTGCCGACTTGGTCAATAACTATCCGATCAAAGCGATGAATGTCATCGCTCATATCCGTAAAGCCACGCAAGGTCAAAATTGCTTAGCTAACACCCATCCGTTCGTGCGTGAAGTCTGGGGCGAACAGTGGGTATTTGCGCACAACGGGCAGATGAATAGCGAATTTATAAAACGCTGCGAGCGCTTACAAGAAAACGGCAATGCCTCACACTGTCAGCCTGTGGGTAACACAGATTCTGAAATGGCATTTTGCTATTTGATTAACCGCCTCAAAAGCAGCTTTAAATCGCGTCCTGATAACGAGACATTATTTAATTTTTTGACGACGCAGTGCCGATATCTATCTGCTAACGGTCTGTTTAATTGCCTGATATCAAATGGCGAATGGCAACTGGCGTACGCGGGCAGCTTATTGTTTTATCTCACCCGCCAAGCGCCCTTTGGCAAGGCAGAACTCGCTGATGATGAGATATCGATTAACTTTGGTGATGTGACCGCTGACACCGATAAAACGACCATTTTAGTGACCGTACCGCTAACTAAAAATGAGAAATGGCAGCAAATAGCAGTCAATGAGTGCCTGATATTCCAAGAGGGTGACGTCGTCTATAAGAACAGCCCAAGCCAGCGTAAGTTTTTGACGGTTGAGGAGGGGATTGCCATTGCACGGGCAGTTGGGGCGAGTGTTTAGAGGTATAGCCCACAACACCTTTTAAACTTCTCCCCAGACCCGCAAATACAGGGCTGTTTTTGACTAACACTCATATCTACTGTCGGATCTAAAAAATACCAGCGCTCAGTGTTATCTGCTTTGTTTTTAACTTTTACAAAGGTAGAGCGCTCATGATGGGCTTGCAAGTCATCCATTTTATTAGCTTCATTATAATAAGCTTTAAACTCCACCTGTGCATGACGTTTACCCAGCTTTGGCGTGTGCTGAACGATTTCTAATCCTGCCCAAGGCGTCTCGTGTGCCCAGCTCTCAATTGACTTGATATCAAGTAGTGCTTGCTGCGCGGGCACAGTCGTCTTAACAATATATTCAGGATTAATAAGCACAAAAGCGCTATAGCGAGTACGCATCAAACGTTCCGCAGTTTCAGCTTTACTGACACCTTTATGATACGGCTGACAACAGTCGCTATAAGCCAGTGGCGCTTTTACCCTAGCTACTAGATTTGTTTGGCAAGGACATAATGGCATACAGTACCCTTATAGCTCTTTATTTAGTTATCTTAACGCAAGTAGTTCTCTATCATCGCAGGTAACATACCCACTCTAAGCTGCGCCCAAGGTTGAGGATCGCGCAATTGCTGCCAAAACTCGGTAAAGGGCGGCGCGAAATATATCAGTACGGCTATTAGGACATAGAGCAGCAAGTACCAGCCTTTATCTTTATGCGCATAAAACTTCATCGCTGTGCCCGATGAGCGCTTCATTGTCATACCCATTAGGTTGACGCTGTAGAGCTCATCTAAAGCGAGATGCACCATCGCCCCGCCAAACAAAAACAGCCCAAAGAACCAACTAGCCGCCAACGCATTGCCAAGTACATAATAGCTCAAGCTCACTAGACCTAACCCTAGTACTGCCATATAAGGCACCGAGTGAATAACGCCGCGGTGTACCGTCATTTTGGTAAAGATATTGAAGACAATGTAACGCATAAATCCATAACCTGCCAGCCATAGCGCTATGAGGGACAGTAAGCTCAGCTCGCTACGCCAATGCATCACCAATCCAAAGGCGAATACAAAAGACGCCATATTAAAGCCAAGCTTGATCGGGGTTGAGTTATCCGAGTCCAAATCAGGGAGCAGCCCGCCCATCGTGCCAAGCGCCACGCACATCAAAAACCCAGAATCATCAATGAGTCCAGCCTTATAGACCGTCAGTGCTGCCAGCCCACTAATAGCAAAAGCGCCATTTAAGTGGGTATTAAAATTTGCCATATATTCTCGTTATCATTAGCGCTAAAGGGTGAGATTACCTAACTAAAAAGCGCTTTATGATACCATAGCCAAGCCAAATGCCTGCTAGAGATACTTGTCATGAGTCCCATTGATTTACCCGTCACCGTCCATTCGAACAATGCAATAAATGCTAAAAAATCACTTTTTGCTAACATCGACTGGCAAGCGCCGTGGTTATGTCATTTAAGCCAACTCACTTATTTGAGCCAAACCATAGAGCAGCTAAGTGCTGCGCATAATAACAGCGTGAATCTTGATAATACCGAACACTTAGACGTTGTCGCTGGCGTTTTAAATATAGCTTTAATACAGCAAAGTGACGACTCACAAATACCGCAGCCGACTACGAAACCTGCGCTTGATCATGACAGGCATACACTTAACTTTGTCTCGCAAAACGTGCTACCAGAGGGCGTAGGCTACGAGCAGTTTATCGGCTCAACAGGTAATATCCCGACTCGTGATAACTTGCATGATTTATTTAATGGTAGTATTTGGCTCACCTTTCCCAAGACCAAAGCTGTGCTCAATTATTATCATATGCTCGAGATAAGCAAGCGAAGCGATGAACAAGACAGCGACGAACAAGATAATCAAAGCAATCGCGGACGCGTGCGCGATACGATCACCGTGTTTGACGAAAATGGGGCGGTGTTAGTGACCTCGAACCCTAGCGTTGGCGAAGCCTTGATCAATTTTGATTGGCAAGGCTGTTTGATTGCGCCGCGTGCTAGTTGGGATAATCCAAAGCAGCCCCATGCTGATGCGCAAGCTGCGGTTTATATCTTTGGTCATGCGCTACTTGAACAGCTCATTACGCCGCGCAAACCCTTGTGCGCCCATAGTGTCATTATTAATGTCGATCAGAACTTCTTTGCCTTATCGATGCCTGAGCGTATAGCGTTTTTGGACGACGCTCTTGCCAATTATATGGATAGGCTTTTGTCAAAAGAGGATGTCGTCCCGCGTCATTTATCGCCGTTACCTATTTTAGGCGTGCCGCATTTTTGGACGGATAATATCAATCGTGACTTTTACGATGACAATTATGTCTTTCGTAGCGGCCGCCGCCGTTCAAAATAAAGACGTTTTGTAGATAGCGTAGGACTAAGCTGTTATTTTGATTATCCTTTTGGTTACTATTCATCAACGACTTAGTGTTAACAACTGTGCTCTTATTTGCTATGGTAGAAGAGTACTGATGCTGACAGTTATAAGAGTAATTATAGGTGCTGTCAGCGCAGTAGAATCGCCGCACCCGCGATATTTTATTAGCAATGATAATAATAAATTCATAACCTCTACCTAGTAGATAAGGAAGCTACCATGAGTGATATCTTTAATGTAAAAGACACCTTGAGCGTTGATGGCAAGGAGCATGCTTACTATAGTTTGCCCAAACTTGCTGAGACTTACGACAACATCGATACGCTACCGTTTTGTATGAAGGTCGTACTTGAAAACTTACTACGCAACGAGGACGATGGTCAGTCTGTTGGCAAAAACCACATCGAAGCGGTCGCTAACTGGGACGCAGGCGCAGAAGCGTCAAAAGAGATCGCCTTTATGCCAGCGCGCGTAGTGTTGCAGGATTTCACAGGTGTACCATCAGTTGTTGATCTGGCGGCTATGCGTGATGCGGTCGTTGAGCTTGGCGGAAAAGCGGAGCAGATCAATCCTTTTATCCCAAGTGAGCTGGTCGTCGATCACTCGGTACAAGTCGATGCTTATGGTCGTGAAGACGCCCTTGATCTCAACGAAAAGATTGAATTTAAGCGTAACAATGAGCGCTATGAGTTTTTGCATTGGGGCAAAAATGCCTTTGAAAACTTCGTTGTTGTACCACCAGCGACCGGTATCGTGCATCAGGTCAACCTTGAGTACTTAGCGCGTGTCGTCATGGCAGCGGACGTCAATGGCGAGTTGACCGCGTACCCTGATACGGTATTTGGTACCGATAGTCATACGACGATGATCAATGGTATCGGCGTACTCGGTTGGGGCGTGGGCGGTATTGAAGCCGAAGCTGCGATGCTGGGTCAACCGTCATCTATGCTCATCCCGCAAGTAGTCGGTTTTGAGATGACAGGTAAGCTCAATGAGGGCGTAACGGCGACAGATTTAGTACTGCGTGTCGTTGAGATGTTACGCGCACACGGCGTTGTCGGTAAGTTCGTTGAATTTTATGGCGAAGGCTTACATCAGATGCCGCTTGCAGATCGTGCGACGATTGCCAATATGTCGCCTGAGTATGGTGCAACTTGTGGTATCTTCCCAATTGACCAAATGGCGATTGATTATCTACGTCTATCAGGCCGCAGCGATGATCAAATTGAGCTGGTCGAAAAGTATGCCAAAGCCCAAGGCATGTGGCACGATGCTGACACGCCAGCGGCGACTTATTCGAGCAACTTGCACTTAGATCTATCCTCGGTGCAGCCTGCACTAGCTGGTCCTAACTTGCCACAGCAGCGTATCAATCTATCTGATATGCATGAAAAATTTGGCGAGACATTAGCGAAGATGACTAAAGATCGCAAATCAGAAGTCGAGGGCAAAGTACGCTTTGATCAAGAAGGCGGTGAGCAAGAGCAAGCTGATAGACTCTATGCTAAGCCTAATGTCTACTCTGACGTCAATATCAATGATAAAAAGCACAAATTACGTGACGGTTCAGTGGTTATCGCTGCGATTACCTCTTGTACCAACACCTCAAACCCTGCGGTTATGATTGGTGCAGGTCTTGTGGCCAAAAAGGCCGCTGCCAAAGGCTTAAAAGCTAAGCCGTGGGTCAAGACCTCATTAGCGCCAGGTTCAAAAGTGGTCACAGACTATTTAGAGAAATCTAAATTAATGGAAGAGCTAGAGAAAACAGGCTTTTACTTAGTAGGTTATGGTTGTACCACTTGTATTGGTAACTCAGGGCCACTTTTAGAGGCAATCGAGGACGGCATTGAAGAAAATGATCTCGTTGCCGCCGCCGTACTCTCTGGTAACCGTAACTTTGAAGGTCGTATCCACTCACACGTAAAGGCCAGCTACTTAGCATCACCACCGCTAGTTGTTGCTTATGCGCTGGCAGGTACGGTTGATATCGATCTAACGACGCAGCCGTTAGGACAAGATCAGGAAGGCGAAGACGTCTATCTAAAAGACATCTGGCCGACCTCTGATGAGATCAATGAGCTGATTGCCAATAACATCGATGCTGATATGTTCCGCAAAAACTACGGCGAAGTATTCGATGGTAGCAAAGCTTGGAACGCGATTAGCTCAGCCGATAGTCAGCTATATCCTTGGGATGAGGGTTCTACTTACATCAAAAACCCGCCGTTCTTTGATGGTATGACTATGGAGCCAGAAGGTATTCCTGATATCGAAGGCGCGCGCATCTTAGGTCTGTTCGGTGACTCTATTACTACCGATCATATCTCACCAGCCGGTAATATCGATCCTGACTCGCCAGCAGGCAAGTACTTGCAAGAGCGCGGCGTTATGGAAGCGGACTTCAACAGCTATGGCTCGCGCCGTGGTAATGATGCGGTCATGACTCGCGGTACCTTTGCCAATATCCGTATCAAAAACTCGATGATGGATGGCCGCGAGGGTGGCTATACTTACTACTTTAAAGACGACAAAGCGACACTTGCAGACGGCAAAGAGATGGCCATCTATGACGCCGCTATGAAGTATAAAGAAGATAAGCGTCCACTCGTTGTCCTTGGCGGCGCGGAGTATGGTTCAGGCTCTAGCCGTGACTGGGCTGCAAAGGGTACGATATTGCTGGGTGTAAAAGCCGTGTTAACCAGCTCGTTCGAGCGTATTCACCGCTCAAACCTAGTCGGCATGGGTGTATTGCCATTGACCTTTAAAGAGGGCGAGAACGCTGAGACCTTTAACCTTGACGGTTCAGAAGTGCTAAGCATTACTGGTCTGAACAATGGCGAGAGCAAAACTGCTCAAGTTACTGCAACTCGCGCTGATGGCTCAAACGAAACCTTTGAGGTAAACGTAGGCTTACAAACGCCAAAAGAGCGCGAATACGTGCGTCATGGCGGGGTATTGCATTATGTACTACGTCAACTCGCAAGCGATCACAAAGACGCTGCGTAATGATTGATTAGAGCTAGGATGAGAGAAAGCCCAATCGTTATGGTTGGGCTTTTTTGTGTTTGTTTGAAGATGGTTTCTAATTTAGATAGCGGTCTTTAATTTATCATTGCTCATAAACAAAAATTACTCGTTCTCAGTAAGCAATCTAACTCCCAAACCAATAAATACCGCACCGCTTATTTTATTCAACACAGACACAATCGCTGGGTTCTCTCGCAGTTTCTGACTAAATCGTGATGCCAGTAGCGCCAAACATACGCACCATATCAAACCCGTCAGCGCAAAAGTAAGCCCCAATACCAAAAAAGATAGCGTGCTATGTGCGTAACTAGGATCGATAAACTGCGGAAAAAACGCGAGGAAGAACAACGCAACTTTTGGGTTAAAGGTATTGGTCAGTACGCCTTGTTTGTATATTTGAGCGTAGTCCAAAGACTTAGCTTGAGCTTTGCTTTTATTATTAGGCAAATTGTCTGCTATGACGGCACTAGATTTGCTAGTTAGCATCTTAAAGCCTAGATAGCACAAATAACTAGCACCGATGTATTTTACGATAGTAAAGGCAAGTGGCGACTTGGCTAAAATGATCGATAATCCGAGTGCTGCCAATACGGTATGCACTAAGATGCCTGAAACGATACCGAGCACGGAATATAGCCCCGCTTTTTTGCCTTGAGAGACGCTGCGAGTAATGATATACATCGTGTCAATACCAGGGGTCACATTGAGCAAAATGGCTGCTAAGACAAATCCCAAATAGTTATCCACACCAAACATCGCTTGTATCCTCGTTGATAGCGCTTTTGTTGTTTTAGTAAAGAGTCTCATTATAAAGCGGCAGATAGCTTTGAGCGACCTATCAGTCTAAGCTTATTGTAGAGATTATCCAATGACGAATTCTGTACTTACTTGCTCTTATCAAAAATAGACTACAGACACACAAATAAACCCCTTTTAAAAGCAGCAACGCGGTATCATCACGATATTTTTAAGCGCAAAGCCTGCGATAGTTGATTATTGACTGATGGCTGAGCAAGTCACTATTAAATTGAGCCAACTATGAGCAGACGCGACCTTATTATCTTTATCAGCTTGTCCTTTATGTGGTCGTTATCCTTTATTTTTTATAGAGTAGGCGTGCCTGAGTTTGGCTCGATGTCATTTGCCAGCTTGCGGGTGATATTTGCAGGTCTCACTATGCTGGCCTTTTTGGCCTTTAACCCCACTCATCTAAAGATAGTGGGTAAGCATTGGAAGCTACTTACAGTAGTCGGTCTGGTTTCAACATCTATCCCCTTTGTACTATTCTCTTATGCTGCGCAGTCAGTGAACGCCGGCGTGCTTGCAGTACTCAACGCTTCTGTGCCGATGATGAGCGGTTTTATCGCCAGTACATTCTTTAATGATAAGCTCTCAAAAAAGCAAATGCTCGGCTTGATGATCGGCATTATAGGCGTTGTAATCTTGATGAGTGAGAGCTTGTTTGGCGGCGCAGCGTCGGGGTTGAGTTCAAGTCTTTTAGCTATGGGTTATGCTCTGCTCGGCTGTGTGGGCTATGCTATTGGCGCGAACGTGACCAAGAACTATCTACATGACACCTCACCTGTCGCCATTACTATTGGTGCTATGCTGATTGCAAGTGTCGTCATGCTGCCTGTCGCTATCTACGAGTTCCCTTATGGACAGAGTATCAGTCTAAAAGCTTGGGTCTCGGTGGTTTGTATTGGCGTATTCTCAACGGCGATTGCTTTTATCTTTATCAATGAGCTGATCAAAAGTATCGGTCCTATGCGCGCAACGAGTATTACCTTGGTCATACCTATATTTGCGATTATCTTTGGTTATATTTTATTAGGTGAGGCTTTAGATACCGCTGCTATTGTCGGTTCAGCGGTGATACTGGTAGGGACTTATTTATCCTTAAATTTGTCGTTAAAGAGTTTTACTGGGTCTCATTAATTATTCAATGGATAACAAACCCTAATAAAACTGAGCACAAAAAAAGCCTAATCGTTAAGACTAGGCTTTTTTATTACTTAACTTTTAGGGCAATAGATTAACGAACATTATCACCATAAGTAACAATTGGACGATCTAAGCGATGTTTAGTAGCGGCGCTTTTAGCACCAGCAATAGCGGCGACAAAAGTGAGTAGCGCACTGATTAACCAGAATAGACCACTGTACAAGGCTGCTTTACGAGCCACATCTTCAGCTTGTTGCAAGTTTTGGTCAACAGTCTGCTGTGCTTGAGCAATATATTGCTCCGTCTTCATTTTGTACTCATTGAATGATTGCGTGACCTCGGTACGTACTTCAAGCGCTTGAGCTTCAGTGAGTCCTTCAGCTTGCAGACGATTGATAAGCTCATCACTCTTTAAGGTTTGTTCTATAGATGCCATACGCTGCTTAGCGTAGTCATCGATGTTGCGCCATGTATCGATATTGGTAAAGTCCATATCAGCTACATCACCGCGAGTATTATTGATCATCTCTTCAATTACATTGGTGGTTGCTGCAATTTGCTCTTGGTTTAGACCTTGAGTGTTTTTGGCAACTAAAGCGTTCAAGTCCTCTTTACTAATGTTGCCTGAGACTGTTTGATAGGCTTCTTGAGCTCTTTGTTGGAGCTGCTCAATGGTGCTATCTGGCGCGGCAACGGCTGCCGTACCGACCGCCGAGGTTCCTGCTGCTGCAACGCCGCCTGCTGTCTTGGCTACGGTGCTGACCGTGCCGCCAATAGCGTTACCAGCAGATGCCAAGATACCAGTGGCACTACTTAGCGTAAAAAACGTTGTAAACAAGATGATAAGTGCTGCAGTTAACATACCTGTTAGGCTGGCATCCTTTGGATCAACATCAGTACCGTCACCAAATAGTGCTTCTGGTGCTGAGAATTTGATAGCAAAGTAACCTGCGATAAAGGCGCTGACTAAAGCAGTAATAGCGGCATATATACCGCCTGCGATACTTGTACCCTTTAAGTCAAAAGGGAGAAAAGAGCTGAGGACGAGCGCTAGGGCAATCATTGCCATAACGACAATCAATCCCATAACGAGACCAGCTAGAACGCCGCGCCACGATGGACGACGCTGAGATGAGTAAGTAGGGGTCATAATCATTCCTTTTAAGGATTACATATCAATTGTTATAGGCTAAATACTTCACTAATATTTGTGATATAAAAGTTACACGACACAAAGCTTAGTGAATATACGGCAAGCTTAGTCAAATGCATTTGATATTAGTAATACTATTAGGTAGAAAATAACAAGCATCTTGTATACAAGTGTTAACCTATGTCATCAAAACCTATAAATGTAAAATCATGTAAAGTTTAAAAGCTAGGTCATTGATAAAAAAGACAATTTATAGGATATGGTGGACGCTTGAGCAAAAGCTTATCGTGCTAAAATAAATAAGGATCTAAAGTGCAGACAACAAAAAGCCCAGTCACAAAATTGTGACTGGGCTTTTTGTTGTGCTTACTAGTCTTATCTCATGCAAAGCAGAAGAGCTAATAATTGACACCAAATAGTGGCGTCCCCAGGGGGATTCGAACCCCCGTTACCGCCGTGAAAGGGCGGTGTCCTAGGCCTCTAGACGATGGGGACGCATAGAGTGTCATATTCAATGAATATAACGGTACTTCACAATATCAGAGAACTTATTACAGATAACATAAAAAGTCTTGCCTAGGTGCTGATACTGCCTCTTAACTGTTTCATCTAAGATAAAAAATCCAACGATAAAAATATGGTGGAGCTAAACGGAGTCGAACCGTTGACCCCTTGCATGCCATGCAAGTGCTCTACCAACTGAGCTATAGCCCCTCGTTAAGAGTGAGCGTATTTTAGGGAATAGCTAGGAGGTTGTCAATAGGTAATTTGGGGAATCGTGATAAATAGTCTGGCATGAGCGTTATTAGTAGGGTGCGCCTCGCGCACCGATTATTACTTTTAACAATAACTATAATTCGCAGTTCAACATACGCTACTTTCACAATGTTAATTGATTATAGGAAATCCTATTTAAAGGACTTCCTTTGCAAGCCTAAAAGTGACAGGCAGCTTTTTAACGGTTCTCATCAGCCAACAAATCAGGCAAATCTGCTGCTGTTTTCTCTAACTTCTTTAGCTTTTTCTTACCCAAACCACCAAGCACATCGATGGCGTGACGCAAGCGGGTCATCGTCATGTCCGCACCGATAATCCACATGGAGTTCATCACTGGCGTGGATGAGGAGCTGCCTGCAATAGCGATAAAGAACGGGGCGATAAAGTCGCGCATCTTGATATCTAGCGCGGCTGCCATGCCTTTAACAATGGCATAAATGTTGTCTTCCGACCATTCTGGCAGTGCTTCTAATTGCCATAATGTCAGCTGCAAGATTTCCATGATTTGCTCAGGGGTAAGCGTTTTGTGCACAAAATCCTCGCTAGTGATTTCAGGTAAGTTTTGAAAGTAAAAACCGCCCCAATTAACTGCGTCAGAGAGTAGCTCAATACGAGGTTGTATCGCGGCTGCCATTGCCGTCAGCTTATCGCTATTATTGGCCCAGTCGAGGATTTTATTCTTTAATTCTTCAGGTGTCAGTGCGCGTAGCCACTCACTATTGAGCCAATACAGCTTTTCGATATCAAAGATAGGCCCGCCCAAAGACACGCGCTGGATATCGAAACTGGCTATCATCTCATCAAGAGTGAATTTTTCTTCGTCGTTGGGCATAGAGTAGCCCATACGCCCTAGATAATTGAGCAACGCCTCGGCTATTACGCCAGCGTCACGATAGTAGGTGATGGAAGTTGGATTTTTGCGTTTTGACAGCTTGGATTTGTCAGGGTTGCGCAGTAGCGGCATATGGCACAAAACGGGCATCTCCCAGCCGAAGTACTCGTATAATAATTGATGCTTGGGCGCGGAATTGAGCCATTCCTCACCGCGCATGACGTGCGTGATCTCCATCAAGTGGTCATCGACGACATTGGCGAGATGATAGGTTGGCAGGCCGTCAGTTTTGAGCAGCACTTGCATATCGACTTGTTCCCACGGAATCTCAACCGTACCACGTAGCATATCCTCAACCTTGCACACACCATCTTTAGGTACACGCATACGAATGACAAAAGGTTTGCCATCAGCGACCATTTTATCGGATTCAGGACGCGGCAAATCAGCATAGCGACCGTCATAGCGCGGCGTCTCACCGCGCGCCATTTGCTCCGCGCGCATAGCGTCTAATTCCTCAGGGGTACAAAAACAGCGAAAGGCATGATCTGCATCTAGCAGTTTTTGGGCATGATCTTTATAGATATCCGCGCGCTCGCTTTGACGATAAGGCGCATGGGGCCCGCCAACATCAGGACCCTCTGCCCAATCTAAACCCACCCAACGCAGCGCGTCCAAAATCATCTGCTCGGAAGCTTTGGTTGAGCGCGCTTGATCGGTGTCCTCAATACGCAAAATAAACTCACCACCGTTTGCCTTGGCAAAAGCCAGATTAAACAGGGCGATATAAGCGGTGCCGACATGCGGGAAGCCAGTAGGCGAGGGAGCGATACGGGTACGAACAGGGCGCTTGATGGATCTACTAGTCTGGGTCATAAGGGTCTCGGGATGTTGTTGCTGGTTAAAAAGTTGCCAGCTAAAAAATAGGCAATTAAAGAGTAGAAATAGCGTAAAATATAGCGCTAGTATAACAGAGCGTTTCGATATTTTTAACGAAAAGCCCTTCTAGCGCTTGACTCACCGTGTATCCTTGCGATAATAACGCAAGTTGTCTGATAACTTGTTTGTTTTTATACTATTACTGGCCGCCTAGGTCGTCATTTACTGAGTGATTTGTGTCTTTATTAGATTCTAAGCCCAACGCCGATCTCGATTCTGTATCAAGTGCCACGCAGACGCCAAAACACCATGAACCAGTATTTGTGCATGACGCCGTATTATTAAACGAAACGGTTGCCGCGGTGCTAGGCGTCAAGTCCTTGCCAAAAGCAGCTCGTTTGCAAGCGGGCGGTATCTATGTCGACGCAACCTTTGGACGCGGTGGTCATAGCCGCTTGCTGCTCTCGCACTTAGCTGATGATGCCAAGCTTACCGTCTTTGATAAAGACCCGACCGCGATTGCAGTCGCTCACGAATTGGCGGCGACAGACAGCCGCGTACAGGTTATTCATGATAGCTTTGCTACTTTGACGGGCAGCTTAAATGCTTTGGGTATCGCTAAAGTAGACGGACTTATGGCAGATCTGGGGATATCCTCGCCGCAGATCGATGATGGCACGCGCGGCTTTAGTTTTATGCGTGATGGCGTGGTCGATATGCGCATGGACACAACTCGCGGGCAGTCTGTTGGACAGTGGCTTGAGCAGGTCGATGATGAGACTCTTGCTAACGTACTCTATGAGTTCGGTGAAGAGCGTCATAGCCGCCGTATTGCCCGCGCCATCAAACAAATGGACAGTTATGAGTCGACACTTGAGTTGGCTGAAGTGATAAAAGTGGCGCACCCAAACTGGCAGCGCGGCAAGCATCCAGCGACCCAAAGCTTTCAGGCGATGCGTATCTTTATCAACAATGAGCTTGGCGATGTCGATAGCTTTTTGGCGCAAAGTATTGAGATGTTAAAAACAGGCGGGCAGCTTGCGGTGATTAGCTTTCACTCGTTAGAAGATCGCCGTATCAAGCAGTTTTTGCAGCGTCATAGTAAGGGTCAGTATCCAGAGGATGAAAACCTACCCATGCCGCCTAAACGCCCGCGGTACTTTAGTAAGCCCAGACGCATTGGACCTAGCAAGACTGAGATCGCTGATAATCCGCGCGCGCGTAGTGCGTGGCTACGCGCCGCGACTCGTAGTGACGTGATAGTTAGTACGAACTAACAGCCACTGCAAACTAACTGCACAAAAGCTTGATTTAACGATGCCAAGGCATGAATAGCTACGCGCCTGTTAAGAACCTGTAAATATTCTCTGTTAAGCTGCTTCACTTTTAGCAGTATTCTTTTTTATTTTTATTTTGAGAGCGTCATGGCACCTTCTGGCAAACCGACCAAGCAGCAGCATACTTCTACAGCTCATACAGATGTCGGTGAACTGTTTGCCAAACGTTTTAATGTGGTTAGTATTTATGTGGTGATACTGCTCTTATTAGCGGGCGCTATCATCTGGAGTGGTATCAAAACTGCCCAAAACGTGCAGCAATATCATCAGGACTACAAAACCTTGCAAGACATGAAAAAACAAGAGCGCAAATTGCAAATTGAGCACCAGCGTTTATTGATTGAGCAGCAAACTTTTAGCGCTACCCCGCAAATTGCCAGCCGCGCGGTTGCAGAGCTAGGTATGTACTCGCCTACGCTCAAAGACAAGCTCATCATTCAGCCAGGTGTTGCCGCTGTATTATCGAGTGCCGCGCCAAATCCGCAGAAACCCTTAGCTGAGCAAGAGTCCTTGAGCGATACGCTACTAGAGAACGCACCACAGGCGAGCACAGACGTATCGGAGGCGGCGCTATGAGTACTAAAAAACCTGACTCCAAAGCTAATAAGAATAAAAAACCTGCTAGCGGTAAGGTTATCAAACCCCTTCGCCGTGCTAGTACCGCCAAATCAGGTAGTGTTAATACTCGCAAAGCAAAATTATTTGGTCGCCTAAAGAAGAATGAGAGCGAGGGCGCTTACACCAGCGTCAAAAACCGTAAAAAACTTGCTTTTAATAAAGCCTCAGGCGCGTCCACTCGCGGCGGCTTTGAGGATGACAAAGACCGGTTTCGCATGATTTGGGGCATTGCCTTTGTTATCTTAATACTTTTAATCGCACGCGCCTACTATGTGCAAGTCATCAACGCACAGTTCTATCAAGCCAAAGGCGATGAGCTGATCACCAGCACTCGCACGCAAAAGTCTTATCGCGGTATGATTACTGATCGTAATGACTTACCGCTCGCCGTTAGTGCGCCACTTGCGACAGTCTCTTTTAGCCCGCATGATTATGCGCGCGAATACTACGAGATCAAGCGCATTATTCTGACCAATCCAAACAGCCCGCAACTGCGTGCACGGATGGAGCAGCGCCTAAAAGACATGGATCTAACTATTTTGGCTGCTGCTGCCAATATTCCTGTTACTGAATTACAAAAAGTGACGGCTATTGATGACAGTATTGACGTCACTGATCCTGATGCGGTGAAAGCGGCGCTACCCTCTGGTGCAGGCTCACACTATCTACCGCTACTGAACAAAGTCACCCCTGAGATTGCACAAAGTGTGAGCTCACTTGACTTTACTGCGGTATACGAAAAGAACTTCTTTCAGCGCTATTATCCGCAGCCCCAGCCCAACTCGCAGCTACTTGGCTTTATGGGTCAAAACTCCGCTGATCCTGAGGGCGGCTATGAGGGACGTGCGGGTATCGAGCGCCAGTATGAGACGATGCTCGCTGGTGATGATGGCAAAGTCTTAGTGCTAAAAGACGCCAAACAAAACAGTTTAAAAGAGATCAAGCAGCTTGAACCTGAGATTGCAGGTAAAGATGTGGCATTGACGATAGATTCGCGCTTGCAGTATTTATTATATAAAGAGCTAGAAAAGGCAGGACGCTTGCAGCGCGCGCGTTGGTCGACGGGTATGGTCGTTGATGTCCAGACAGGCGAGGTGCTTGCGCTCTCAACATGGCCCTCATTTAACTCCAATGATCTCAACGAGATGACGGGTGAAAACCAGCGTAACCGTGCGGTGCTTGATGTCTTTGAGCCAGGCTCGGTGATGAAGCCGTTTACCGTTGCTGCCGCTTTAGATTCAGGCAAGTACACCGCTAATTCTCTAATCGATACCAATCCTGGCTCCATTCGGGTGCGCGGCTATACCATTCGCGATCATAACAATTTGGGTATGATCAATATGGCAACGCTACTTCAAAAATCGAGCAACGTCGCCTCAACCAAGATTGCTTTATCCTTGCCGCCTGATGCCATTACCAATATGCAAAGACAGTTCGGCTTTGGGACCAAAACGCCCCTGCAGTTCCCAGGTGAGGGTAGTGGCCTTGTCGTTACGCCAAAAGAAAAAGAAACGGCAAGACGAGCCACGGTCAGTTATGGCTATGGTCTACAAGTGACGCTCGCGCAAGTGGCACAGGCTTATGCAGCGCTAGCGGCAGGCGGGGTTATGCATCCGCTTACCTTGATCAAAGATAACGAAGCAACGCCAAGTAAGCGCATTATGGAACACGAGCAAGCGATGGCTATTGTAAAAATGCTTGAGTCCGTGACTGAGGCTGGTGGTACGGCAAAAGCGGCAGCGATTGATGGCTACCGCGTCGCTGGCAAGACAGGAACCTCGCGCCGGATCAATCCTGATGGTGGCTACTATACGGATCAATACCGTAACGTATTCGCTGGTATGGCGCCTGCCTCTAATCCGAGACTGGTCGGTGTTATGCTAATCGAAGACCCGCGCGGTCAGATTTACGCCGGTTTGACGGTAGCGCCTGTTTTTCACAATGTGATGAAAGAGGCACTACGCTTGTATAATGTGCCTCTTGATAAACCTTTGCAGACCACAGAACCCTAAACAAAAATAAAACCCTGTGTTGTCTCTCATTTTCTTTAGGAGTTGTCCATGACTGAGTCAAATTATAACCTTGTTACTTTGCAGCAGTTGATGGACGGTTCTCAAAGCGGTGATAAGGATCAAGGTAGGTTACGTCAACACCTGCTAGATATGCTAGTACAAGACCAATCAGTCGCTGATATCGCATTCCACCAGTTTCAATTAGACAGCCGGCAAGTGGGTGCGCAGGATGTCTTTGTCCTGCTAAAAAGCCAAATACCGAACTGCCAAAAAAGCCGTCACTACATCGAACAAGCCGCGCAAAATGCAGCCTTCATCTTATCTGAGATTGACCCGCAAGCTTTGTTTGCTACTGCTCATGTTCCGCCGCACCGTCATATCCAACTCGGTAACCACCAAGATACTGACTTGGCTTTATCAGATCTGCCTTGTCCTGTTCTTTATGTGCCTGATATTCGGGATTTTTTGGGTGATTTGGTTCAGAGCCGTATGCAATATCAGCAGCCTACCGCTTTGCCTACAGTAGTCGCGGTGACAGGCACCAATGGCAAAACGACGATTAGTCAACTGGTCGCGCAGCTCACGCAATTGGTCGGTATGAGTAGTGCGGTGATGGGTACGGCAGGCAATGGACGCTTGGGCGCACTGGTACAAGCGAGTCATACCACAGGCGACGCGCTGGCGGTGCAGCAATTTTTATATAAAATGGGTCAAGAGCAAGCGCAGATATTGGCACTTGAGGCCAGCTCGCATGGACTTGATCAGCAGCGTTTGCAAGGCATACCTGTGAGCGTTGCTATCTATACCAATCTCTCTCGCGATCATCTAGATTATCATGCTGATATGAGCGAGTATGCACAGGCAAAAGCAAGATTGTTTGACAAAGCACACTTTCCAGCGCTGACTCATGCCATTATCAACAGCGATGATGAGCATGCGCAAATTATGATAGATACAGCGCAAGCGAGTGATCTTATTGTATGGACGTATAGCTTGCAGCCTGAAAAGTCAGCAACTTTTATGGCAACTCGCATTGAGCCTAGCCTTGAGGGTGTACAAATTGCCTTGCATAGCGAGTTTGGGGATATTACTATTATCAGCCCATTACTAGGGCTTTTTAATGTGGCCAATTTGCTTGCCGCTATTGCTGCCGCTGTCGCTTTAGGTGTGGATATCGAGCGTGTAGCTAGCGTCGTACCTAAGTTGCAAGGCGCTATCGGACGTATGCAGCGCGTACCGTCGACTGATGGCTGCTTTATCGTGGATTATGCGCATACTCCTGATGCGCTCAGCCAAGTGCTCGCTAGCCTAAGAACGCATTGCGACGGGCAGCTATGGGCAGTGTTTGGCTGCGGCGGTGACCGAGATGCGGGCAAGCGACCACTGATGGCGCAAGCAGGACTATCAGGTGCTGATAAAGTGATATTGACCGCTGACAATCCGCGCACCGAAGACCCGAGTGTCATATTGCAAGATATGCAATCAGGTATGACAGATGAGCAATACAAGCGCACGCACATAGAGCCTGCACGCCAGCGTGCTATTGACTATGCAGTGACCCACGCCAAGGCTGATGACATTGTGGTTATCGCAGGCAAAGGTCACGAAACGTACCAAGAGATTAATCATGTGCGCCATGACTTTGATGACAGTGTTGTTTTAGCGCAAGCCCTCAAAAAAGCGCAACGTCTCTGATTTTATAACCTTTAGATACGATAACTACTATTACGACAACCATTAGTAAGATAATGAAAGCCCTACAAGGTAACCCCTATGACAGCTGACAACGATAATACCCTTCAGTCGCAAGGACTCTACGTCTGGCAAGCGGACAATCTGCTCGCTGCTACCAATGCACTCGATGGTCATTGGCAGCTACCAGACTCTGATCAAGCAGATCAAACCCAAAGCCCTCAACTGACAAGTAATCGTATCGCTACCGATACGCGCACAATAAAGACGGGTGATATCTTTTTGGCGCTCAGCGGTGACAACTTTGATGGTCATGATTATATCAATCTAGCGGCCACTCAAGGCGCTGTCGCTGCTATCGTCTCACGTCCGATCTCAACCAGTATCCCGCAATTAGTCGTCACTGATACGCGCCTGACACTTGGGCATCTGGCCGCTCATCGTCGTCAGCAGCATACTGATTTAACGGTAATTGCTATTACAGGCTCTAGCGGCAAGACCACTTGTAAAGAGATGCTTGGTAGCATTTTTGGGCGCTTAGCGCCAACGCTGATCACGCGTGGCAACTTAAATAATGATTTGGGCGTACCCATGATGCTCCTTGAGCTGTCCGATCATCATCGTTATGCCATCATGGAGCTAGGCGCGAATCACATTGGCGAGATCGCTTATACCACCGAGATTGTCCGTCCTGATGTGGCTTGTATCTTAAATATCGGCACTGCGCATTTAGGCGAGTTTGGTAGCCGCGAGGGTATCTGTCAGACCAAAGCTGAGATTTATCACACTTTAAATGATACTCAGTTTGCCATTGTTCCAGACAAAGACGATTTTACCAACCAACTGCGCCGTATCGCTGAGACGCATACCTCCAATGTCATCGGTTTTGGTAATACTGATGTCAGCGCCAGTCACCTAGACGTCGAGCCTGAGCGCAGTGAGTTTAAATTGCATATCGGTACGCAGGTGCAGGATATCAATTTGCCATTAGCAGGCGAGCACAATGTCAAAAATGCCCTAGCTGCCGCCGCATGCGCTTATGCTTTAAACATTCCTATTGAAGACATCGTGACAGGCCTCGAAAATTCGCGCCCTGCTAAAGGTCGCCTTGATAGTCAAATGCTCGGCAACCACCGCTTGATCGATGACACTTATAATGCCAATCCGCATTCAGTACGTGCAGGCGCTAAGGTGCTCGCCGCGCAAACAGGGACGCAAATCATGGTGCTAGGCGATATCGGTGAGCTTGGCGATGCGGCGGTAAGTGAGCATCAAAGCCTTGGACGCACGATTGCCGCGACAGGTATCGATGTGCTGCTCTGCGTTGGTGAATACGCCCGCTATACTGTCGCTGGTGCCAAAGAAGTGAGTGATATCAATGCCCATGCTTTTGATGACAAAGACAGTCTGCTTAAGTATTTGCAATCGTTTTTACAAGCGCAGCAAGCACAGCCGTGTACCGTTTTATTCAAAGGGTCGCGCTTTATGGCGATGGAAACCCTTATCAATGCGCTAGTCGAGGAGTAGGCGGTGTTAGTTTGGTTGTTTGAATGGCTTAGCCAATATTACTCACCGTTTTCTGCGGTATCCTCTTTGACTTTGCGCGCGCTACTAGCGGTGGTAACTGCGCTTGGGCTTAGCTTAGCACTGGGTGGCCCTGTTATTCGCCATCTGCGTACCCTTAAATATGGTCAGGCGGTTCGTGATGATGGGCCGCAGTCACATATCATCAAGACAGGTACGCCGACGATGGGCGGGGTGCTGATACTTAGCACTATTGGGGTGTCGACCCTACTGTGGGCGCGTCTTGGTAACCCCTATATTTGGATTTTGCTCATCGTCATGATTATTTTTGGCGCGGTAGGCTGGGCGGATGATTGGCTCAAGATTAAGCACAAAAACCCAACAGGACTTATCGCTCGCAAAAAATACTTTTGGCTGTCTGTTGGCGCGATATTCGTTGGCGCCTCACTATACTATATTGCTACTTTGCAGCCAGATATAGCGACGACGCGCAGTATGGTAGATTTACTACTGCCTGTATTTAAAGACTGGGTTGTGCCTTTTTCAGTTGTGCCCTTTGGTATTGCTTTTATTATCTTTACCTATTTTGTGATCAATGGTGCCTCAAACGCGGTGAACTTGACCGATGGCCTAGATGGTTTAGCGATCTTGCCTGTCGTCTTAGTTGCCGCAGGTTTAGGCGCTATGGCCTATGTGTCAGGAGATATTCGATTCTCAGAGTATCTACATGTGCCTTATATTCCCTACAATTCAGAAGTGATTGTCGTTTGCGGGGCAATGGTGGGCGCAGGTCTTGGCTTTTTGTGGTTCAACGCTCATCCTGCGCAGGTGTTTATGGGCGATGTTGGCGCATTATCCTTAGGCGCTATGCTCGGCACTATCGCGGTTATGACCCGTCAAGAGATTGCCTTTGCTATTATGGGCGGTCTATTCGTCGCCGAAGCGGTGTCTGTTATCTTACAAGTAGGCTCGTATAAGCTACGCAAAAAACGTATCTTTCGTATGGCGCCGCTTCATCATCATTTTGAAGAGATTGGTTGGAAAGAGACGCAAGTGGTGGTCAGATTTTGGATTATCGCTATTTTGCTGGTGATACTGGGTCTTATGACACTAAAATTACGTTAGACTTCAATAGCAAAAAGGCCATCTTAGAGACGACTAAGGTGGCTTTTTTATCGGCTATCAATCACAAATTTTGTTAAGATAAGCGCCATATTGCGCCGATTTTGAGAACCCTGTGTCTTTATTTATTTGTCCTATCTGTCAGTCACCGCTAACATCTGCCGCAGATACTTGGCGCTGTGATGGCAGCTTGCACCAAAAGCAAGTCTCGCACCCGTTTGATGTTGCGCGTCAAGGCTACGTCAATCTATTGCCCGTACAACAAAAAAAGTCCAAGATGCCAGGGGACTCTCAGCACTCTATTGATGCCCGTAAGCGTTTTTTGCAAGCAGGCTATTATGAGCCGCTACAGACGCTTATTTGTGAGCAGATAAGCGCATTAAATCAAAAGACAAATAGCCAAGCAGGCAAGAGTCGCTGGTTAGATATTGGCTGCGGCGAGGGTTACTATACGCAGGCGATAGCGCAGACAGGGGTGGATACTTTGATAGCTGCTGATATTAGTAAGCCTGCTGTCATCCGCTTAGCAAAAGCGAGTAAAGTAGCAGGTCAACTCTGGTATCAGCAAGATAAAAACGCGCGTGTAGCGACTATCTACCCTATCGTTACCAGCGCTGCACATTTACCTTTAAGCGAGCAAAGTTTAACTGGTATTAGTAGTATTTTTAGTCCGATATTGCCAGCCGCTTTTGCCAAGGTATTGCAAAAAGACGGCTACCTTATCATTGCTAAGCCTGATATAGAGCATTTAGCCTCGATACGCGAAGCTTTATTCGATGAGGTGCGCGCTCATGATTCAGATAAGTTTTTGCTAGAGGTTGCGCCTTATTTCACCTTACTAAAAACGCATCAGATCAGTACCGATTTGCACTTATCGACATCTGCGCTCGATGATTTATTGACTATGACGCCCTATGCCTACCGCGCTCGCGTCCATAAGCGTCAAGCGCTGCTGGATATAAGCCAAGATCAGCCATTTGCGACCACGGCTAGATTTGTGGTGTATGTCTTGCAAAAACGTGTTGCTGGTTTAGAGTCATGATAATTCTGCTAGCAAATAAGTCGTTATATAGTCAGTCCAATATAAAAAAGAGACAGCGGGGCTGAAATGAATTTTTTGCAGCCTCTGTCTGCGTAGGCACAGCAAGCCAGAAAAATTTATACTAGTCCCGCGTTTTTGAATAACGTATCCATTTTATCTAGTGTTAACTATAGGACAGGCCCCATAGTCGCGACGATGTTGTTCCAAATTCTATATAGCAAAGACCAGTTCTCGACCTGTTCACGGGTAACCTCTTCAGAGTCTGCCAGATATTCATGCTGGCGCTCGATGATCTCAGCGCTCAAAGTTTTGTCGCTGAAGATGACGTTGTTCTCATAATTTAGATCAAAACTACGCAAGTCCAGATTGGTCGAGCCGATCAAGCTTATCTCGCCATCGACGGTCAAAGTCTTGGCATGCAATAGGCCTGGTTTGTACTCATAGATTTTGACGCCAGCTTCTAGTAATTCCCAATAGTAGCTGCGCGACGTGGCGGCAACGATAAAAGAGTCATTGTATTTAGGAAATATCATCGTGACATCAACGCCGCGATAGGCTGCGGCGCACAGACTACTGACCAAAGAGTAATCGGGAACAAAATAGGGCGTCGATATAATTAAGCTATGTTTGGCTTGACCAATAAGCGTCGTCAAAAACTGCGGCGTGGTGCCGCGTCGCTGCGTCGGCCCGTCCGAGAAGACTTGCGCGGCACAGGCATCATCCTTTGGCTCAGTGTAATAAGCAAAGCTCTCAAGCGCAGTATCAGGGTTCTTCATCAGCCAGTCGCTAGCAAATAGCATCTGATTCTGCGCGACGATAGGCCCCTCAAGTCGTAGCATGATATCGACCCACGGCGCGTATTTAGGCTTGACCCGAAACTCAGGGTCGGCGCAGTTACGGCTACCGCTATAGCCGATTTTGCCATCGATGACAGTAATCTTGCGGTGATTACGCAGGTCAATACGGCTAAAGAGTAGCACCTTGATAATATTGCTGATCGGCAACGCTACGCTGACCTCCACGCCAGCTTCCTTCATCTCGCGCCAAATTTTGGAGCGCACCATCTTGCGCGAACCCATACCATCGACCATCGCCCGACAAGTCACGCCGCGCCGTGCTGCTCGCATCAGCGCCTGCGCGGTATCGATACCCATACCATCGATAAGCCAAATATAGTACAGCACATGGATATGATCGGTTGCCGCATCAAAGTCTGCAATCATGCGCCGGCTAGTCTCAGCAGCGTCGCTCATCAGCTCAGCACGATTACCGACTGTGGTACAAAAGCCTGTGGCATTGGCAGAGTAGGCAAACGGCGCTTGGTATTCAGGGTCGATAGCGGCGCGCATCGTCTCCTCAGAGCCGAGTACTTCAGGGTTATTACGGTACAGCTCATTTTTGATGTGCTCGTAGTCTTGGGTAAATTTGCGCCCCAGATGAATCTCACCAAACAACCAGTAAATCACGACGCCGATATATGGCAGTATAAATAGGACAACTAGCCAAGCTAAGCGCGCAGGCGCTGTTAGATCATGACGAGCAAGCACCCGTAGCGAGATAAGCACTAGCAGTATAAAATGTAGCGTCAAGAGCACATCTAACAACATATAGGCATCCATGGTCACTAAAAATCGTATTTGTCTTAGTATACCTACTCCTATTTTGAGTGTATTGAGACATTATGTTGTACCTATCAGTGACAAAATAAAAAGCAATGGATAATCGACTCATTCTTATGAGATACTCAAACCATAGAACACAAAAGCACAGTAGGAGGAGGACATGAATAAGAATAATAGACTAAAGGCTTACATGTTCACTCTGGTGCTGTTGACAGGATGCACGCCTCAACAAGACCCCAACGTTACCTTATCTGAGCATCAGCAAGACCCAATAGAAGAGCTTGAGATCACAACGGACGTCGATCGTAGCCAGTTTGGTTATAAGCAAACCTTTTATGTGCCAATCTATTCTGACATCTATACCGATAGAGACAATCGCAAAGTGTTACTTTCGGCTACCTTAAGTATCCGCAATACGACACTCAAAAACTCACTTTTCATCAATAAAATCGACTATTACGATACCGATGGTGCTTTTGTAAAGTCCTATTTAGATAAGCCGATTGAGCTACCAGCGATGGGTACGCTCAACTATATCGTCGAAAAAGAAGAGGATAAAGGCGGCTCAGGTGCCAATTTTATTATCGAAGTCGAAGGCATGAATCAGACGGTCAGACCCGTTATAGAAGCGGTGATGATCGGTAATTTTAGCAATAAAGGTTTTGCATTTACGACGCAAGGAACGCCAGTTGCTCACGAATAAAGATCACCAAGCAATATCATCAATACTCACCCAACAGCCAACTGCTGACAAAGGCAAAATACTCACGAAACCATGCATTATATCGAATCGATAACGGCGTCGTACTCGCTACCGTTATCGGCTGCCTATAACCTTGATGGCGGGCAATGCTAGCCGCGCGAATAGTATGAAAGTCGCTGGTCACGATGGCGATAGGCTGCGAGAGGCAGACGCCTTTGGCAGCTAATAGCGGCTTGCTTAGACTTAAGTTCTCCTCAGTGCTAGTGCTCAGACCTTCTTGTATGATGCGCTTAAATGCAATGCCGTGCGCTTCACTAAGATAGGTCGCCATAATATCGGCTTCACTACGACTGCGCCCAAAACCAACACCGCCGCTAGTGATAGCGATAGCATCAGGCTGCGCTTTAATAACAGGGGCAGCCGCGTCTAAACGTTTGGCGAGGGTCGGCGTGGGCTCACCATCGACTGTTCCTGATCCTAATACGATGACGGCGGCGATATCTGGCAATGGCTGACGACTGCGCTCAATCTGCTGCTGTAAAGAACCGATAAACACCCCAAAGCTGACCAGCCATACTGCAAATGCGCCCCATAATGCGCCCCAAACTCGCTTATACAGACGTCTACGTCCAATAAATTCGCGAATGTGCCGCCAGTACAGACCATGAGCGACAAAGATGATGCCAATAGCAAACGGCACTACAGTACCAAAGTTAACTTTGCCCACCATCATAAGCGCTACGCAATCGACAATGATAACGATACCCATGACGGTTAATACAATACGAGCAGTGACTAAGACACGAGTAGGAACTAAGAGCTTGGGCATAGAGTTATGATTTAGCAAGGAAGTGATGGTATTAAAAGAATAAGTGCCGATTATCTACGTAAGAACCCACATGATAGATGAGTTCTATGTAGAAGATAAGACTTAACGACTGGTATAAGTAACAGTTTCGATACCATTGGCTGTAGGGATAGAGGCCGTAGCCTTGCTACTTAAGATATCGCCCTTAGCATCGATGTTATAGCATTCTACAGTACTGCTATCTGATACTGGAGACAACAGATTTTGTGAGGTACTAATACAGAACCAAGCGGTCGTTGGGCTGGCCTGCGTAAGCGACCATGACTGCTGGTAGCGGCTGATTTGATTGCGTTTGCTGCTATCGCTATAGACGTTTTCGGTAATCAATGTGCCTTTATCGCCAACGCGAGCGACTTTAGGTAGGTCAGCGGTTTGGGTCGCTACCGAATACGCGCCTGAGCTGTCGGTATAACCATAAAAACGCGCAGGGTTTAGGGTAAAGTAATTGATACTGGTCGAACGACTGACTACGTTACCGCCTACTTTAGTGACAGTGGCGTACTCAGCGCCTTGTACACGCTTGCCCTCAAATTCCATGATGCCTTTAGGAGTCACTTTGGTGTCAATAGTTCTATTTTGGGTACTATTGACCTCAGTGAGCGTCTCAGTGCGCGGCTGGGTATAGATATTGAGTAGAGCCGTCTCAACAGGGTACTGCGTGATGATAGGCTCGCCGCCCAGTGCTACCTCATTATTGGTTATTGTGACGCAAGCGCTTAGCATCGTTATCAGGCTCAGTCCCAAGCCCATTTTTAGTGTCTTCATAAAATACTCCTTTATTATCACATGAGAATGATCGCTATCTACTATAGTCGAATTTTTCATCAATAACATCTGTCTTATGACAAGAGCAGTACGATAGAGTAAGGGAGTAATTGACTTATATAAGGGTAGAGAATATTGTAGGAAAGGATAGAAGTATAATAGTCTAAAGTCATACAAGACTTTGCAAAAGCAGAGTTTTATCTTATAGAAATAATTCTTTATTAAGAAATCACATCATACTTAAACAGTAAAATCGCTACAGAAAAGCAAATTAATACGCTCAAAAATATATAGAACAAAACATGATTACTAGCTAGTTTTTTTCTAAAATCAGAATACCCTAGCGTATCAAAGGTAATATAGTCCTGATTAATACTGGAGTAATCAATGGTTTTTACAGTTTCAATAAAATGCTCAACGAACCAAGAAGGCCAGTGCTGTGGTTCAAACGGGGAGATATCAGTGAGCTGAGTACGAGCTGAAAATTTATCCCAATTGCTAGTACTTAGATTAAGACTGTGCATGCGCCAATCGGTAAAGCTATAACGGCTTACTCTTTGGGTAAAAACGACATCGACGTCTTTATGGTTGTTATCTTTAAAGATTCTTTGCATAAGCGCAAAGATCGTGCTCTTTGTGCCTTCTAGACACTGCAAAAAGTTTTGATTGTTATTGCACAAAAACCCCATAATATGATTATCTTTATTAAAGGATTTTGAATGATTCTGTATATGTTCAAATACAGAGCTTTCAGTCGTATTTATGCCGCTGACATATATCAACCTTATGAGAGAGTCTGCAGGAGTTTCTCTCATAGATTTCTCTAACATGTGGTGAGTGACTATATGGGTTTTGATAGTGATATTCCTAATATTATCTTTTGCTTCTTGTTAGCGTGCTAACGATTATCTTACCGTTTTTCTATATATTTATCCAAGTTTACCTTATGAAAAATACCTTTAAACGTCCATATTAAAAGGCACTTTATCAAAGTTAAGTAGTATCAAAGTTAAGTAGATAGTTTTTAAAAGAACACACACCAGTGAGTAAAACCCCGTATCATAACCGTTTAAATGATAAGTTGAGCTTACAACAGCAGTAGTCACGCATAAGGAGCATGTATGTCTGCCACCAAAGATGAGATCGTCGCCTTTATGGCGCAAGAGTTTCCGCAAGTTGGGTATCAGGTTGAACAAGTTAATGAGAAGGGCGCGATACTATCGCGTGAAATAGGGGTGAACGAGCTACGCCCTGGTGGCACGGTCTCTGGGCCTGTTATGATGAGTATTGCTGACGTCGCTATCTATGTAGCGATACTAGGTAGAATTGGCATCGTACCGCTCACTGTAACAACCAGCCTTAGCATTAATTTTTTGCGCAAACCGTCCAGTGACGCACGTATTATCGCAGATTGCACCTTAATGAAAGTAGGGCGCACGCTGATCATTGGTGAGGTGTCTCTGTACTCAGAAGGCTCTGATGATATGGTCGCTCATGTTGTCGGTACTTATTCTGTGCCGCCTGCATCTGTCACGCACGGACTCAGCAAAGCAACGACTTAGCAGTCGGTTTATAATCAAAAAGGTTTTGGAGGGGTGTGAATGCAAAGCTAGAGGCAATAACTAAGCTAATAGTATAGGCTAATAGTATAAGCTAAAAATAAATGGCGGTGACGGAGAGATTCGAACTCTCGATACGCTATGAACGTATACACACTTTCCAGGCGTGCGGTTTCAGCCACTCACCCACGTCACCTTTTTTGATACGCTAAAATTTGTTTAAAATAAAGCGCTCGTCTATTTCAGACGGCTTATTATAGCTCACGCGCACCCAGATGTCACTGGTAAATCAGTCTCTTATTACTTTTACTACTAGGTTTTGGCAGCTAAACTTTCTTTATCAGCGAGCGCCTGCTAGGATAGCGTACAAAGAGTTGCTAGCAAAAATGATAGGTAAACGATGAGCGCCACAGAATATTATCCTAGTTCTAAAGAGTGCCAAAAAAGGCATATTGCGCGCGCGATAAGCGGTTGGCTAGTAGTGATTGTCGCCTCAGTCACGCCCGCATATGCCGATGAGCTATCTAAGTGTAGCGAGTCCTTTTACGGTGGTATTTATCCTGAGTTTATCAATGATAAGCTAAGCCAAAAGACTCAGCCACTTTGTATGGATGGTTTTGGGGTCATGTACTCAGGCGTCTCGCGTACGCCGCTGTGGTCAGCTGAGTATCTGACGCGCGCGCGTCTTAATCAAGCCAAAGAGATCGATCGTGAGGACAGCTTTCACGAAGAGAGCCGCTTGCCTAAATCCGCTCGCGCCTCTTTAGATGACTATTCAGGCTCAGGCTATGATCGCGGGCATCTAGCGCCTAACGCGGACATGGCAACGCGCTCTCAGCAGTACGATAGCTTTAGCCTTGCCAATATCGCTCCACAGTCGCCGCGTAACAATCGCTATATCTGGCGCAATATTGAGTCCGCGACGCGTTACCTCACTCAGCAATATGGCGAAGTGTATACGCTTACAGGTGTCGCTTTTACAGACAAAAAAGCCAAACAGCTAAATGGACAAGTCCTTGTACCGAGCCACTTTTTTAAGGCCGTTTATATTCCCGCGATCAATCAAGCAGGTGTTTATTATGCGCCAAACGATGAGTCAGAGCGTATCGATATCATTAGTGTCGATGAGCTGGCGCAACAGACAGGTATCGATGTGCTACCTATGCTCGATTATCAAGTCAAAGCAGAGGCTATGGCATTACCGCTCAAGGCTGGGGAGAGTATAGATGAGTCAGAATTGCCGAGCGATGAGCCTATATGGATGCTATTTGTCTGGGCGATTATTGATTGGCTAGTCGCGCAATTGCAGGCCTAACCGATAGTTATCATCAGGAGATATTATGATTGAACCCTTTGCCAATAATCACCAAAGCATGCAAATTGGTGAGCTAGTTATTGAGAATCAAAAAGATAAAGTTATCATTTACGGTGACATAGATCTAAGACTTACCAAAATTGGACATGAGCAAGCGCTGAGACTACATGAGCTCACCACTCAGATTCTACAAGCGTTTGAGGACGATAATATCTACAGTAATAAAGAGGAAGAGTCAAAACAAATAAGTGACCAATCAGATAGAGATATAGACAATCCTTTTTTGTAACTATTTGATATAGTTCTGATTTTACAGCAATAATTATCTATAAAAAAATTACTATCCAAAGTTTTAAAAATGCTTATAATAAGCCAAGTCATCACTATGGTGCCGAATCTTTGATAAGTGATTTGAGAACAAAGTTCAAATCTAAAGATTTATAGCAAGGATAAGCACAAAACCATAGCGTTTTGAAACATCATCGTATGAAGGGAGTCGATATATGAAATTATTTACCAAAACTGCAATAGCAGCAGCTGGTCTCAGTATGGCAACTATGGCATTTGCCGCTGATCCATTGCACAACACTTCTTGGCAGACTTATGACGAAGGCAAACCAAAAGGCGTCGTCAAAATTACTGAATCTAACGGTGTGTTGACAGGTAAGCTTGTCAGCACAGTATCAGATAAAGGCCAAAAGCACGTTGGCAAAACCATCATTAAAGGCCTAAAAGCCGATGGCGGCGGCAAATATAGCGGTGGTACGATTACTGATCCTGAAAAAGGTAAAGACTATCGTATGACAGCCAATCTAAGTGGTAACACTTTAGATCTTAAAGGCTATATTGGACCGTTCTCACGTAGCCAAACGTGGAAAAAGAAATAAACTTATAGTTTATTGTTAGGTTCAAAAATCCCGCATTACTGAAAGGTTTTGCGGGATTTTTATTGGCTGTACTATAAACATTTTTGATTAAATAACAAATTCAGGATAGGCCTCCATACCGCATTCGGCGATATCAGCACCTTCATATTCTTCCTCTTCTGAGATGCGTAGACCTATAGTCGCCTTGATAATCACCCAAACGATGAGGCTTACGATGTAGACCCAAGCAAATATCGTTAGCGCACCGACCAGCTGACCGATAAAAGTCGCTGCAGAGTTGGTAATCGGTACGATAAGCAGTCCAAACAGACCGACTACACCGTGCACTGATATAGCTCCGACAGGATCATCAATCTTTATTCTATCTAATGCCAGTATCGAGATGACGACTATGAGACCGGCGATAAAACCAAAGAGTGTCGCTTGTAGCGCTGATGGCGTAGAGGGTTCGGCAGTAATAGCCACCAGACCTGCCAATGCACCATTTAAGAGCATGGTCAAATCTGCCTTACCAAATATCAAACGTGCTAATAGTAAAGAGCCAATAGCACCGCCGGCAGCAGCAGCATTGGTATTTAAAAACACCATAGCAACTGTATTGGCGCTAGCAATATCGCCTAGCTTGAGCACTGAGCCGCCATTAAAGCCAAACCAGCCCATCCAGAGGATCAAAGTACCAAGCGCTGCTAATGGCAGATTAGCACCAGGAATAGCTCGTATCTCACCACGGCTACCATATTTGCCTTTACGCGCACCTAGTAGTAATACCCCTGCCAATGCTGCTGCTGCCCCTGCCATGTGCACGATACCAGAACCTGCAAAATCAGAAAATCCAATTTCGCTCAAACTGTATAATCCAAAGACGTCTTGTCCGCCCCAAGTCCAGCTACCCTCCATTGGATAAATGAAGCCGGTCATAACCACCGCAAACAACAAGAACGCCCAGAGCTTCATGCGCTCAGCGACTGCGCCTGATACGATAGACATACAGGTAGCGACAAAGACAACTTGAAAGAAAAAGTCAGAGGCTTTGGAGTAGACTGAATCCCCACCAAAGCCGTTCTCGGTGGAAGCAGCTAGGGCATCTGTAACTAAGCGCTCACCGCCTGCGATACCGCTTAAAAATAGCTCATCACCATACATGATGGCGTAACCGCATACCATGTACATAATGCAAGCAACCGCAAAAAGTGAAATGTTCTTAGTTAATATCTCGACGGTATTCTTTGATCGTACTAGGCCTGCTTCCAACATCGTGAAGCCTGCTGCCATCCACATGACGAGCGCTCCACACATCAAAAAATAAAACGTGTCAATTGCGTACTGAAGCTCAAAAATTTGGCTTTGCATGTTAATTCCCCCTTGAATTTATGCAATATAGATCTTTATATCCTCTACAACTTTATGTTTGTAGGGTAGTCATGCGCTCTAAATAGCGTCAGGACCAGTCTCACCTGTGCGAATACGTATCACCTGCTCAAGGGCTGTGACAAATATCTTGCCATCACCAATTTTGCCTGTGCTTGCGATACGAGTAATGGCTTCGATAGCAGGCTCAACCATCTCGTCGATGACCGCTACTTCTACTTTAACCTTAGGTAAAAAGTCCACCACATATTCTGCGCCGCGATAGAGCTCGGTATGGCCTTTTTGACGACCAAAGCCTTTGACCTCAGTTACGGTGACACCTTTGACACCGATGTCAGAGAGTGCTTCACGCACATCGTCTAGCTTGAATGGTTTTAAAATCGCAGTGATTAGCTTCATAAAAAATTCCTTATATGAGTAATGCCGTCAGCTGATAGTGTTATAGCGTTACGCCATATCTATAATCTGTAAGTAGACATTCAAGAACCGTGCCAAGCCTACTCAAGGAGGAGGTAGGATTGTGGCTTAGTCTTATGAATAACCCTGTTATGACAAGATATAATGCTTGTATAGATAGCACCTGCGATACTATAACAAGCGTGATAAATACAAGCATAATGAATCAGATGCCGACGTAAAAAAAACGAGTCGTTTATTATAACCAACTTTTTGAACGCATGGGGAGGCTATCGAGTGACGATTTGCTAAAACATCACAGACCCTAACCTTATACATACGAGGGTAGAGATTGCTAGATAAGAGAATACGCTTAGCCAATAACCACAGCCACGATATCGCTATGACAGCGATAGGCTTTAGAGATTAGAGCTAAGCTTTAGGATAGAGGAGGTACGGGGTTTTGGTGCTAATAAGTAGCTTTTCGGTATCGCTACCGCGTAGCAATTCGCGCAGGCGCGATTGACCAAAGGCTCCGCTCATAAGCAAACCAATATCATGCTCGCTTTGATAGTAGTTCAAGGCGGCGCTGACATCTCGGCTATCTAGTAGGGCTTTTTTGCAGCTGATACCTGCTTGTTTTAGACGCGCGTAAGCTTCACGCAGCGCATCACAGTTGGTAGTGTTTTCTTTGCCGACCATAACGATATGGATAGTCAATGCGCGCACAAGTGGCGTTTTGCATAGCCAATCTAGTAATTTATGAGAGGTGGCGCGATTATCAAAAGCAAAAAGCGCGGTGGTAGGGGGCAAAAATGGTGCATGAGTCACCAAGATGGGGCAGTGACTGAGTCGAATCAGTTGACTAAGCGTTGATTTACACGTCACATGGTGACCGATGACGATCAATTGTGACTTTTCATCGACATAGTCAATACTTTGATTGAGGTTCTCGTGCCGATGCAGAGTATAAGTTTTACGCTTATGATGCTGCTGCTCACAATAAGCAGTAGCTTGATGCAAAAGAAGCTTGCCTTGTGCTTTGAGCTCGCAATTACTTAAGTGCTCGTGGCTTGTGAACTGATCGAGCATAGCGCTTTCATTGTCAATAGTTAAGCAGCCTGAGTAATTCACTGCCGCTTTTTGTTGCAAGGTTGGCGCGGCATGCAATAGACCAATAGGCGCTTGCATACGCGAGGACGCCCACATACTGGCGTCCAATACCGCTTGCACATGATCAGGACAATCTAGGCAAGCGATGACACTGTCAGGTTTCAAATTACTCATAAGACAACCACATCATTTTAATAAAATACGGTTAGGCTTCAGATATGTTTTGGATAGGCTCTAAGTACGTTTTAGGTTCTAATCGAGCAAGCCAATATCGCGTCTATCATGCACCGAGAAGCGATCAATTAGGGTGCGACTGGCATTGTTTAATCCAACTACTTTGACATCTATACCCTCGCGTTGCAAGCGCATCACTAGCTTATCTAAAGTATCGACCGCGCTAACATCCCAAAAATGCGCTTGGCTGACATCAATCTCGATATTATCGAGCGCCTCTTTGCTATCAAAGCTATCGATAAACTGCGTGGTTGAAGCAAAGAATACCTGTCCTTGAACATAATAGTAGCGAGTGTTACTAGAGTCATCGTACTCACTATATATGGTTAAGAATTGACCGATCTTGTTAGCAAAGGCAAGTGCAGATAACAGTACGCCAACACCGACCCCATAAGCTAAGTTATGAGTAAATACAGTCGTCAAAACTGTCGCTAACATCACAATATTAAAAGATATTGGATGAGTTTTGAACTCGCGGATAGACTGCCAGTTAAAGGTACCGATAGAGACCATAATCATAACCGCTACAAGTGCGGCCATCGGAATCAGACTGACCCAATCACTCAAAAACACCACCATAATCAGCAGCACAACACCTGCAATCAACGCCGATAGACGCGTACGTCCTCCTGACTTTACATTGATCACTGACTGCCCAATCATCGCACAGCCTGCCATACCGCCAAACGAGCCTGCTACGACGTTCGCAATACCTTGTCCACGGCACTCGCGGTTTTTATCACTTGGGGTATCTGTTAGCTCATCGACAATAGTCGCTGTCATCATAGACTCAAGCAGACCGACGATAGCTAAAGCGACAGAGTAAGGAGCAATAATAAGTAAAGTATTTAGGTTAAGTGGAATGTCAGGCAGCAAAAACATTGGCAGTGTATCGGGTAGATCGCCCATATCACCAACGTTACGAATATCAAGACCCATGTACATTGCCACTGCGGTTAGACCTACGATACAGATAAGCGGCGAGGGAATAATGCGACCAATCTTTGGAATCAGAGGAAATAAGTAAATGATAGCAAGGCCAGCTGCGGTCATCATATATACCGTCAAGCCGACGCGTTCGGTTGCAGGGTTTAGCTCTGGTATTTGCGCGGCAAAAATCAAAATCGCCAAAGCATTGACAAAGCCGATGACCACAGAGCGCGAGACAAAACGCATCAGATTACCCAGCTTTAAGATACCCATCACGATCTGAATCGCGCCGCATAATAACGTCGCTGCCAGTAAATATTGCAGGCCATGATCAGCAACCAGATCGACCATAAGTAGCGCCATTGCTCCTGTTGCTGCCGAAATCATTCCTGGTCGACCACCGACAAAACTGATGACCACCGCAATACAAAACGAGGCATACAACCCTACTTTGGGGTCAACGCCTGCGATGATAGAAAAAGCGATAGCTTCAGGAATCAATGCCAACGCCACCACTACACCTGATAGGATGTCGCCGCGAACGTTAGAGAACCATTCATCATGTACATTGGTATAAAAAGAGGTCATAGGTCAACTACATACATTTGGAGGTAAAAAAGCACTCATCGAGTCAGAGTGAGGCAGTTTAGGGATCAAAACAATAGCGCTCAAAATCAGCGTCAAAAGATGATTAGATAGTGTCTGAAAAAAGTTGTGATGTGCTAAGATAAGCGCCTAAGCTTTCGCCCCAAATAGTACATAGGGACGTCAATACAAAAAATATGCGCATAATAGCATAAAGTGATGACGTAGCTGTACCGAAATATGAACGACTGCGTTATCTCACCAAGCGTCGTTATAGACAAGGCGTTGTCTTCTAAGTGGTCAAATTATCGTTGTTAAACTACCTTTGTGAAATTACTTTTGTTAAATTACTCTTGTTAAATTATTGAGGATTCTCTATGAGCGCTGTTGCCGCCACCAAAAACTTACTTCATAAGGGCAGCGGCTTGCAAGTCGTCGTCGGTTTGGGACAGTCAGGATTATCCGCCGCGCGCTACCTAGCAGAGCAAGGCTATCAAGTGGCGGTGACCGATGCTCAAGCTACGCCTGCGCTTGCCGATCAGTTGCCTAAGACAATTGAGATACGTCAGTTTGGTGCGATCGATGGCGAGCTATTGCTACAAGCGGCACGTATTATTATTAGTCCAGGTATTGCTTTGGACATAGAGGCTGTTGCTGCCGCGCGCCGTGCCAATATCCCTGTGGTTAGTGATATTCAGCTGTTTTGTGAGGCGTGTAGCGTACCGATTGTGGCGATTACCGGCTCTAATGCCAAGAGCACTGTGACCACTTTGGTTGGACAAATGGCAAGTGATGCTGGCATCAATGTCGGCGTTGGCGGTAATATTGGTGTACCAGCACTTAGTTTGCTTAGCAATACAGATATGGCACTCGCTGTCCTTGAGCTCTCAAGCTTTCAACTAGAGACGGTCACCAACCTAAGCGCGCAAGTCGCTACGGTACTCAATATGTCACCTGATCATCTTGACCGTCACGGCGATATGCTGGGTTATCATCAGGCCAAGCACCGCATTTTTCAAGGCGCAAAGTCGGTGGTCATCAGCCGCGAAGATGCGCTCACTCGTCCGCTAGTAGCAGATAACTTGCCGCGTATTAGCACGGGTATTCATGCTCCTGACAAAGGCCAGTACGGTCTGATTACTGATCCTGATGGTCAAATTCATTTGGCGCGTGGCACTGAGCGCCTGTTACCTGCTGATAAATTACTCATCAAAGGTCGCCATAATTTACTCAACGCACAATCGGCTCTAGCACTCGGTGAGCTGGCAGGTATACCGTTAGAGAGTATGCTTAATACCTTGCAGCAATTTGGCGGCTTAGCGCATCGTTGTGAGTATATCGCTCAAGTTGCTGATATCGACTACTTTAACGATTCAAAGGGGACTAATATCGGCTCAACCATGGCAGCCATCGAAGGCTTGGGTGCAGTATATGCCACAAAAGATGGCAAACTGCTATTGATATTAGGCGGTCAAGGTAAGGGTCAGCAGTTCGGCGAATTACGTCCTTTAATTAACAAGTATGTCAGTCAAATACTCTTTATCGGAGAGGACGCGGCGCTTATCGAAAAAGATTTACGCGCTGCAGGCTTAAATGAGGGAGTTGCCTTGCATCAGTGCCAAACCTTAGCAGGGGCTTTTAAGTGTATAGAGCCGATTACCCAGAGTAGTTTGTCACAAGTCCAAGCGGTATTATTGTCGCCTGCCTGTGCTAGTTTTGATCAGTTTAGCGGTTATGCTGATCGCGGCGAGCAGTTTGTCCATCTGGTTCATGCACTAGATCACGGTCTTGTTTGAGTATGACTAATTGCGTATCGTTTAACGTCTTAGTGATTCATGCGATAAATAATTGTTTTGCCTGTAGATTATGTCTGCGGTCAGTTATAATCAAAAGCTTATAGCTAAGTTGTGTTTTTAATTGAGCTATGTTCCTAGTCTCAACGATGTTTTAATCTTATTGTTAAACGGTGGCGTGTCTTTGCGTCGTGTTTTTTGTTTGTTTGTGTACCCCAATATTATGGCGCTCTCTTTTCTCCCTCGATCAAACCGTCAATCATCAGCTACGCGCTCGGATGGTGTTTTATCTATGCCCTCAGCGGGAGCGATTTTGCTGGCAAGTGTCGGCTGTATGCTGGTGTTTAGTTTATTAATGGTCGCTTCAGCCTCTATTCCTTATGCACTCAGCCGCGGCATGACAGAACTTTACTTTTTTACCAATCAATTGACGTATATCGGTATCGGCTTAGTTGCCGCCGCTCTACCTTATTATCTTGTACCGCTCAAAACCTTGTACAAGACTGAGACGCAGTTTATGCTGCTTGCGATTACAGGTTTGTTGCTTTTAGCAACCTTATTTAGTACGCCTGTGAACGGCGCCAAACGCTGGCTGGATTTGGGTGTGATCAACTTTCAGGTCGCAGAGCTTGCCAAACTGGTGATGATTGTCTTTGTGTCAGATTTTGTAGTGCGTCGCTCCTTTGAAGTGCGCAACGGTTGGGATGGCTTTTTACGTATTATTTTAGTCGTTGGGATGATCACGATATTCTTGTTATTACAGCCAGATTTTGGCTCCTTTGTGGTTATTTTAGGCACAGTATTCGCGATTTTTTATATTGCAGGCGCGCCTTACAAGCAGTTTTTGGCGCTAGGGGCTGTCGCTGTTGGCGGTGTTATTTTGATGGTGACGACAGCTCAGTATCGTTTGGTACGGGTCATGTCGTTTCTTGATCCATTTGATGACGTGCAAGATACGGATTACCAATTGGCGCGTAGTTTGATCGCTTTTGGCCGTGGTCAGTTCACAGGGGTCGGCTACGGCGAAAGCGTGCAAAAGCTGTCGCATTTACCCGAAGCCCATACCGACTTTTTATTAGCCATTACGGGTGAGGAACTTGGTTTTGTTGGCGTTACAATGATTTTGTTGTTAGAGGCATTGATTATTGGTAGCGCGATGCGTATTAGCTACAATGCGCTTAAACGCAATCAGATGCGTATGAGTTATACGGCGTTCGGTATTGGGGTGGTGTTTATTGCGCAGACCATTATCAATGCGGCGATGAATATGGGCGCGATTCCAACCAAAGGTTTGACTATGCCATTTTTTAGTTATGGTGGCTCCTCTATGCTTATCAGCTTAGTGATGGTCGCTTTGTTGCTTAAAATTCATAGAGAAAGCCCGAATATCGAAAAGAGTCAGGGACGTTATTATTAAGCGCGATCAAATCACTAAGGTCAATCAAATATCGAGAAAGTCGCAATAAGCGACGTTTTTTGTTTAATAGTAGAGCAGTTATGATAAGTAAGACGTTCGGTCGGTGTGTAAAGGCAGAGCTATATGCTGCTGACCATGCAGGGCTGCATTGTCCCATTGAGCGATGGCTTGTTTAAGCATACGATCTGACGTATCGACGTCTACAGGTTGTTGCTTTAACAGCTGCAAGGCAAGTGTAATCAGAGCACTAGGATTGCGAGTGTCAATAGGCTGGGCAAGGTTTTGTTTGGAGAGTTTTTGTCCATCAGCATGACAGATTAGCGGCAGATGATACCACTGCTCGATAGCGGGCAGATTTGCTGCATTTAAAATACTAATTTGAGCACTCGTCATCGGTAGAATATCTAAGCCGCGCATAATATGAGTGACGCCTTGCAATCCATCATCGATACTCGCCGCCAAAATATAATTAATCATCCCATTCTGGCGCCGCGCTACCATATCTCCAAGCACCTGCTGCGGATTGGCCCACTGCATACCTTGAATACCATCTCTAAAGCCTATGGCATAATTAGGCAGTTGCAGGCGCAGCTTATGCTGATCGCGCGCAAGATTGGCAGTGATGCAGCACCGTGGGTAGCGTTGTCTATAATGCAGTTTGTCATTAGCATCAAAGTTATCATTTTGACTAGCTTGCTCTTTTAATGATATCTGCTCTTGCCAGTAGTGCTCTAATGTCTTACGAGAACACTGGCAACCGTAGGTGAGCGGCTTTAGCGACGAGGATAAGTAGTCGTTGTATATATCAATACGCTCAGATTGATAAACAATGTCACCGTCCCACAGCATTCCGAGCATTTCAAGATCCATGATAATCTGCTCACTAAACTGAGTAGAGCAGCGCGCAGTATCGGTATCTTCAATACGCAGCAGCCATTTGCCGCCTAGCGACTTAATATGGCAATAGCTGGCTAGTGCAGTCGTCAATGAACCTAAATGCAGCTCACCTGTTGGTGAGGGCGCAAAGCGTCCAATAGGGGGTATGGACGGTAAATCAAGCATAGTCAATACTCAAAATATAGAAGTGATTGTCTGATAAAGCAAAAGTAGAAGCATGCAGCGCAAACGAGCGACTAATCATATAGTCGCTCGCTCTTTAGGGTTTAGTTACTTTAGGGTTTGGATGCTATAAGAGAGTTAAACGCGTTACACGTGCCCCTGATTTTGGCGCTCTTTGATCTCTGAGAGCGTTTTGCAATCGATACACTGAGTCGCTGTCGGACGTGCCTCTAAGCGGCGCAGGCCAATCTCAACACCGCAGGTATCACAGAATCCATAATCGTCATTTTCGATTTCAGCCATGGATTTGTCTATTTTGCGAATCAGCTTGCGCTCACGGTCGCGAGTACGTAGCGCTAGGGCGAACTCCTCTTCTTGAGTGGCGCGATCGTTAATATCTGGCATAGCGCTTGACTCATCTTGGATATAAGTCTTAGTGCGATCCGCTTCACCGATAAGCTGGCTTTTCCAATCTAACAAAATAGCTTTAAAATGCTCTAACTGAGCATCGGACATGTATTCTTCATCTTTTGCAGGTACATAAGGGGTGAATTTTACATCACTTTGATCTGTGGGCAGAGTGGTCATATAAGTATCCTACTTATCCAAATTGATTCAATAAAACGGCTTGTCATACAAGGCGTTATAAACTTGCCAAACGTTATCTATCTTCCATTACAAAACGTTTTGTATCTATGCACAAGGTGCAAGAGTTAGCGGTATAAATGAGGCCTAATAATCAAGTCTCAATAGTGCTTTAACTTATTCTTTTTATTGAAGCTGTTTTATTTAAGCCGATTGTAACCAAAATACAGTAAGCGGCGGTGTTACTTTTTATAGTGTTTTTTAGACAAAATTATTGTCAGCAAATCAAGTATCTAATCTTTTCACCCAGCTTACAAGCCGCCCATTGTTATCAAGTTGCAACCAGCGATAACCAGGCATTGTCTGTGTATCATAAGCAAAATCATCATTGAATGGTTTGAACTGATAGCAAGTAGAGGGCGTACTATAAACAGTAACCTCTTGATGATAGCGAATCTGCTCTTGATGATTATGACCGCTAATAACAGCCTGTATGTGTCTAAAAGCAGCTAAGCTGTCCCAAAACGCCTTTGTGTTTTGTGCCATATGCGCGTCTATCCACTGAGATTGAATAGGCAGAACATGATGATGTACAGCAATAACTGCAGGCTTAGAACAACGAGCTAATTGCTCCGACACCCAAGCGATATCTGTATCATCAATATAACCCGCTACTTGACCGGGCACTGACGAGTCTAGTAGCAGTAGCTGCCAATATTCTGACTCGATTAAATGACGACTAAGTAGTCGTGGATCAGCAGGTTGAGCGATAAGTTTACGCTCATAAAAGGGCAGGTCATGACCGAGCTCATTGGTCACATCATGGTTGCCTGCGATGCACGCAAATGGAATATCAGTCGCTTGCAATACATCAAAGATATGATCGTATGTCGCCGTTTTGACTTCACTAACCAAATCGCCAGTCACCACAATCAAGTCGCAGCGTATCGCTTCACCAAGCGCCTGTTTGACAACGGCCTCAAAGCTTTGTTTACAAGTAAGATGACTTTTAGATGCGGTGTTTTGAACCTCAGTATTCGCTGTTGCAGAGACATCTGATAAATGTAGGTCAGTAATCTGCAGCACATTTAGAGTATCATCTGGGGTGCTGATCTTACGAGCAGGGTAGCTTGGCATAGCGTCAGTCCCATTGAGGATAAATATCATTTGTCTAAATAAAGGTCTATATTCTTTAAACAGAAATTTATAACATATCAGGCAATAAACCTCTAGTAGTATCTATCAAATAAAGTTGGTTACACTATACGCTTAGCTAAAATGAACTTATTCATAAACCATCTTATTACGACTTTGAAAGTGTAAACTTTGAGACAACTAACGCTAAAAAGAACAGGATCGCTAGTATCAAAACAATCGACAGTCCTGTCTGTATATCGAGCCATATGCTGCCCCAAACGCCCAGTGTAACGCCTACTTGCGCAATGATGAGTGACAAGATAACCATTTGCTTGGGCGTTGCTGACCATAGGCGCGCGGTTAATGCTGGCAATACCAATAAACCGCTAATTAACAGGCTACCGACCGCTTGCAAGGCAATAGCGCAAAACCCTGCTAATAATCCCATAAAGAATAAGCGCTGGCGAGTAGGGTTAATGCCTTGAATGCGAGCGAGTGCTTCGTGTGTTGCCAGCTTAATTTGGGCAGGCCAGATATAGCTAAGTAGCGCAAGTCCAATAACGACGCTACCGCCAATCACAGGTAAATCACGCCAATCAAGCTCCAGCAAATTACCAAATAAGAATCCTAATACATTGGCCTGCTGATCGGTCATTTGAGTCAGCGTCAGCAGCCCCAAGCATAGTAGCGATACTGCAACTACTGCTAGTACCGCATCCACTGGCAAGCGCTCATCATCAATGAGCACCAACCCTATAACGACTAGCACACTCACCAGAGCAATACCTACGCCCATAGGCAGCTGCCACAGCACCGCAAGCGCTACGCCAAGCAAGGTACCATGCGCTAAGGCATCAGCAAAGAATGCCATACGCCGCCATAGCACTAAGCAACCGAGCGGCGCTGACAAGAGCGCTAATATACTACCAGCAATCCAAGCAGGAGCAATAATGGCCAACCAAGCAGTCATAAGCGATGTCCATTAATAAGGGGTAAGTAGTTTTAAAAAGGTATTTTAAATACAAAAAACACTACATCTCATGCGGAGCGTGATGCTCACAAGCATGTGGTTTGTGCACATAAGGCTGCTCGTAATGATGACCAAAGAGTCTTTGAAATTCAGTAGTAACCGCAAGCTCGCTAGGCTGACCCTCACAGCAAATGTGCTTATTGAGGCAAATGACCCGCCTGCTGCCTTTCATTACCCAATGCAAATCATGCGAGACCACTAGCATAGCGCAGCGCAAAAAATCTGGCAGCTCATCGATAAATTGATAGAGCCAAACCTCTGTCTCTGGATCAAGACCTTGCATCGGCTCATCTAATATCAGCAAATTGGGCTTATCAAGCAAAGCGCGCGCCAATAATACGCGCTGAGTTTCGCCACCAGATAAATTACGCATCTGCCGCGTCAGCAAAGACGTCAAGGACAAATTATCAAAAATAAAGTCACGCTGCGTAGGTGTCAGGCGTTTTTTGTCAGCTTGTGCCAGCAGATCTTGTACCCGTAGCGGCAGTATAGGCGGCACTGAAAAACGCTGCGGCACATAGCTTAGCTGCAGCGGCTGATGCGCGGTAATATGACCATGAGTAGGCGTAATGAGACCCAAGATGAGCTTGACTAAGGTGGACTTGCCAGCGCCGTTAGGCCCGATCAAACTCACAGTTTCGTTCACGGCGATGTCGATAGTGATATCAGATAACAACCGCAGCTGATCGATATCGTAGCTGACGCTGTTTAAGCTTAATAGCTTTTGGTCACTCATAGGGGTTGTTGTCTTCTTATGATTGGGTTTATGAATAATTCAATAGTGATTATCACTGGCAATCTGAGCAGCGGCCACTGAGCTCAATGACGCTACGAGTGACGCTAAAGCCGACATCTTGCTCAGCAAAACTCATTATCTCTTGCACCGGCAAGCTGCTGCACTCTTGCACTCGCAGACAAGTATCACAAATCAAAAATGCGGCGGTATGCTGCGCTCGCGGATGACAACAAGGCACATAGGCATTAATAGAGGTTAACTGATGGATAAGACCTTGCTCAAGTAAAAACTCTAAACTGCGATAAACCGTAGGTGGTGCAACATTTTTACTTGTTGATGGGTTTTGATTGACTGAGGTATCAGACTCAGACGAGCGCCTATGCTGCAACTGAGTGATGAGATCATAAGCACCTACTGGTTTATTGGCTTGCAATACCAGCTCATATATCTGCTCACGCAGCGGCGTAAAGCGTACCGAGCGCTTGCGGCATTGCTCTTTAGCTGCATTTATGCGTGCTGCGATATCAGATACTGTAAAATCCTGTACATCGTGTGGATGCATGCAAGTTGTCACAATACCAACTCCTAAGTCAGTTTGATGTTTTAAGGTAGCGTTCTTTATTGTTATAGTATAACATAATGAAAATTAGAAGCTAATCGCTTTTTTGGCTGTCTTTGTGCTACTTAGTTTTTGATATAGTCAGTTCAAAGTAAAATTGTCATAAATTTAGACGAGCTACTGGTATAAATTTTACTGGCGTGCTATTACCTTTCAACGCTGCGCAACTTCACGTAAAAATAGCATCCCAGCAGCGCTATATCATTTTTAGAGTAAATCAACTATAGCTACTTTTGCGATAGCCCAGACTTTTATAGGATTGCAATATGAGTACGTTTTTTTTAACTATTAGACGGATTAATTTTTTCATTGTACATAAATCTTTAGCTAGTGTACTAAGAACGTTCTCTCAGCTGGCTAAGCGTTATTTTTTCGCTACCGCTATAATGATGCTTGGATTTATGGCAATAAGCGTACAAGCTGCTACAGTCGCAGTCAGTAATTATCCGCTATTTTTACTAAGCCAAGCGGTAACCGCAGGCGCGCCGCCTGCCAAGCAGCTGCTACAAGCAGGGGAGGTCGGTCATCACGGCAGTATCAGTCCGCGCGATATAAAAGCCATTCAAGACAGCAAATTTGTGGTTTGGTTTGGCGAGCCTCTAGAGAATAATTTGGCCAGCAGCTTAAATAGTGCACCCAATGCCATTGCGCTTTTTAAATTTGATGCTTTTAAGCGTTATCCGCTACGTGATGCGCAAGCCAAATCTATCCCTAATACTTTAGACCCCCATATTTGGCTTGATCCGCAAAATGCCAAAGCGATCACGCGCGCCTTAGCCGTCATACATAGCCACGCCAATCCGCAGTACAAGAATCTATATCAGGCCAATGCGCAAAAATTCGCTCAACGTATGGATAGGGCAGTGGCAAGCGTACAATCAGGCTCAAAAACCACTCAACCGTATTGGGCGTATCATGATGCATATCATTATATCGAGAATAGCTTAAACCTACAGCTCGTCGGTAGTCTAACAACCGATCATCACCTGTCACCAAAGGCCAGTCAGTTGCGTAAGTTGAACGAGCAGCGCCCTAACTCGACTATGTGCCTAGTCACTCAAAGCGATCCTGCCAAAGGCTTACTCGCCAAACTCCAACCAGTCAAAACGACGGTGCAAGCAGAAGACATGAGCAGCAGTACAGACTTTGTTATAGGTTGGCAACAAATGGCGGAGCAGATGCGCCGTTGTATTGATTAATTGCTGTAACGGCTTGATGGCCTAGCTGTTGTAGCAGTCAAACAGTGGAGCACAGCGTTTATCTTGCCAAAGTAACGCATGGTTATTACAATAAGCGGCTGATACAAGGCAAGTGATGTTTTATAGAAAAGTCATACCGTTTAAATAAGCACGATACTCTACTTAGTAAGACTCTACTTAGCAAGGTAACTAATGACCCAGCCTGCCAAACGCAATCAAAAAGATCAGATAGGGCGCCATATCAAACGTCAAGTTTGGATACTGCTGATTTTGATTATTCTAGCTTGGCTGTTAGATATCGTTTGGCTACGAAGCGATCTTTTGATCGTTCAAGGAGTAGCTCTTGGTGCAGTCCTAAGTTTTGCAACTCAAATGATCTTTACCTTGTTTGTGTTTAGGCATACTGGATTTCGTGCGCGTGAGCATATTGTTAGACAGCTTTACCGCGGTCAGGCGGTCAAATGGGTATTGACGGCCTTTGGCTTTGCTTTAATCTTTATACTTATAAAACCGTTGTCAGCGCCTGCACTATTTGCAGGCTTTATTGTTATGCAAATGAGCTACAATTGGATGCTGGTACGACTAAACTAACTAGTACGTTTGTACTGATAAGTTAATATCTAACGAGATACCAATTAGGCGCTAGATACTCGCAGTAATGTTGGTATTTATTTTGAAAATGTTGTAAAATCTAACAAATATTTAGCAGTTATAAAGTACTTACAAATAATATTTATCGCTTTATTATCGCTGTACCCTCACATTTATATACGTTCCCTATCACAATCAAGTATTTATCACAAACAAAAAGTTCACAATTTGCTTTACATGAATACAACGCTGCATTACTATATGCAGCTAAATATTTTGCTTAGGCGCATGTCTCTAATATAGACAAAGCAGACGCAAAATATCTATGTGTAGGTCTCAAGGGCTGGTAATGTTTACTCATAAGCCCTTTTTTGATAGCTAGAATTTATAAAACTGTATCAAAATCAGATATTTACATAGGTGCTACTTACTTAGGTGCTACGGGTTGGATGTTATCTGCTAAGTGATTTAAGTTGAACCTAAATCAAACCACTTAACAGATGACAACTATATTTTTGGTAGTTGATTAAATCGTTGATTAATAAGAAGCTTACATTATGGCATCCGAACAAACATCATCAGAATATATCTCTCACCATTTAACGCATTGGACGTATGGCTATCTGCCTGGGGAGGGCTGGAAAGTTGCTTACAGCGCAGAAGAAGCTGGGCAGATGGGCTTTAATGCCATTCATCTTGACTCTATGCTATGGTCAATCGGTCTAGGTATTTTGTTCTGTGTCATGTTTTGGATGGTGGCTAAAAAAGTCACCTCAGGTGTTCCTAGCAAAACTCAAGCAGCGGTTGAACTGATCGTTGAGTTTGTGGACAACAACGTTCGTGACTCTTATAGCGGTACCTCAAAACTGATTGCGCCACTGGCTTTGACTATCTTTGTCTGGATCTTTTTGATGAACTTGATGGACTTAGTGCCCATTGACTTTATCCCGTCTCTAGCAGGGCAAGTTGGTGCGGCGATGGGCTATGACCCACATCATGTCTTCTTCAAAATCGTACCAACAACTGATCCTAATATTACGCTAGGTATGTCATTTGCAGTCTTTGCTTTGATTATTTACTACAGTATTAAAGCCAAAGGCGTTGGCGGATTTATTGGTGAATTGACGCTACATCCCTTTAGTGCCAAAAACCCAATCGTACAAATTATTTTAATCCCAATCAACTTTATCCTCGAGTTTGTTACTTTGATTGCAAAGCCTGTGTCACTAGGTTTGCGACTCTTTGGTAACATGTATGCTGGTGAGTTGATCTTTATTCTGATTGCGCTGATGCCGTTTTGGATTCAGTGGGCGCTGTCAGTACCGTGGGCTATCTTCCACATCTTAATCATTACCCTTCAAGCGTTCGTATTTATGATGTTGACAATCGTTTATATGTCACTTGCATCATCAACTGAACATTAATTTTTCTATAGGTAAAAGAGGATACATCAATGGATCCAGTATTAGCAGTATTAAACGGCTACACGGTTATCGCAGTAGCACTTCTTATCGGTCTAGGTGCACTAGGTACAGGTATTGGCTTTGCAATTTTAGGTGGTAAGTTCCTAGAAGGCGTTGCCCGTCAGCCAGAGCTTGGTTCACAATTGCAAACTCGTATGTTCATCGTCGCAGGTCTACTTGATGCGATTCCAATGATCGGTGTTGGTATTGCTATGCTATTGTTATTTGCAAGCCCTCTAGCAGGTTAATCAGAAAGCTCAGTTGTAAATGTTTGGCTTTTGATATTGGTAAGCTCAGTAGATCGTCAAAACTAGTAGACTTATAAGAGCCAAACATGATCAATGAAACTGATTTTTCATTAACAAAGAGGTGATCACGTGAATATCAATTTTACTATCGTCGGTCAGGCTATCTCTTTTGCAATTTTTGTAATTTTCTGCATGAAGTTCGTATGGCCACCGCTTATCGGTGCTATCAACGAGCGACAACGCAAAATTGCTGATGGCTTAAATGCCGCAGAAAAAGCAAAAGCAGATTTGGCTTCCGCAGAGCAAGACGTCGAGCAAGAGCTTAATCTTGCAAAGACTAAAGCAGCTGCCTTGATAGAGCAAGCGAACAAAAGCGCCAACCAGCTCGTTGAAGATGCAAAAACACAAGCCCAAGTGGAAGGTGAGCGCATCCGTCAGCAAGCACAAGCGGCCATCGACCAAGAGATCAATCAGGCGCGTGAATCACTACGTGCTCAAGTGGCTGAACTTTCTGTACTTGGTGCCGAAAAGATTCTGCAAGATAGAGTCGATGCACAAAAACATGCCAGCATGTTAGAACAACTGGCGGCGAAGCTGTAACTGTGAGGATATAATGGCTGACTTATCAACCTTAGCACGACCCTACGCAAAAGCGGCGTTTGACTATGCCAATGATAACGGTGCGGTCAACGAGTGGGAAGACTTCCTGTTTGTTGCTAGCACCATTGTCCATGACAAATCGTTTCACGCCTTGCTAGAGAACCCAGCTGTTACGGCTGAGCACAAGTCAGCCGCTTTAATCGATCTTTACGATACACAAGTAGCTGGCGCAAGCGACTCTGCCCTAAAGCAATTACTAGGTGAGAGTAAAGGCACACGTTACGATAGCAGCACAAGCTACCCTAAAGTATCTCTCGCGCTTAGCAACTTTATAAATCAGTTAGCGCAGCAAGAGCGTCTGGCACTGCTTCCTGAAGTTTATGAGCACTATCGTCGCCATAAAGCACTCAGCTTAAAGCAACTTGACGCCTATGTGACTTCTGCCTACCCACTGACTGACGCGCAGCGTGAAATGTTCCAATCGCGCCTTGCAGCATCACTAAATGCAAGCGTAGTGATTCACGAAACGGTCGACCCTAGTCTCTTGGCAGGCGCTACAATCAAAGTCGGTGACAAGATTATCGACGATTCTATGCGCGGTAAGTTACAACAGTTAAAAACACAGCTAATGGCTTAGTATGTTTGTAGGTACCAACCGATTGAGTTTGGGCCTCAAGGGACGTATTTGAGTCAATAGGCGAGTTATCATAAATTAAAGGAAACAAGGCAATGCAACAATTGAATCCAGCGGAAATCAGTAATCTGATTAAGCAGCGTATTCAAGACCTTGATGCAGGTGCAACTGCAAAAAATGAAGGCACAATTGTCAAAGTATCTGACGGTATTGTGCAGATTCATGGTCTTGAAGATGCCATGTACGGCGAAATGATTGAGTTTGAAGGCGAAATCTACGGAATGGCGCTTAACTTAGAGCGTGATTCTGTTGGCGCAGTCGTGCTTGGTGACTTCCTAAAACTACAAGAAGGTCAAAAAGCCTATTGTACTGGTCGTATTTTAGAAGTACCAGTAGGTCCTGAGTTGCTCGGCCGTGTTGTTGATGCCTTGGGTAATCCTATTGATGGCAAAGGTCCTATCAATGCCAAGATGACGGATAAAGTCGAAAAAATCGCCCCAGGCGTTATCGACCGTCAATCCGTAGATCAGCCAGTAATGACCGGTTATAAAGCCGTTGACACCATGATTCCAATCGGTCGTGGTCAGCGTGAGCTTATCATTGGTGACCGTCAGACGGGTAAAACCGCGATGGCTATCGATGCGATCATCGCTCAGAAATCCTCTGGTATTAAGTGTGTCTATGTCGCTATCGGTCAAAAACGCTCGACGATTGCGAACGTTGTACGTAAGCTTGAGCAAACAGGCGCGCTAGAATATACCACGGTTGTTGTTGCATCAGCTTCAGAGCCTGCAGCGCTACAGTACATTGCGCCGTACTCAGGTTGTACGATGGGTGAGTACTTCCGTGACCGCGGTGAAGATGCACTGATTGTATTTGATGACTTATCAAAGCAGGCAGTCGCTTATCGTCAAATTTCACTACTATTACGTCGTCCACCAGGCCGCGAAGCCTATCCAGGTGATGTCTTCTATTTACATTCACGCCTGCTTGAGCGTGCATCACGCGTCAACGCGGATTATGTAGAGAAGTTCACCAATGGTGAAGTCGTTGGCAAAACTGGGTCTTTGACTGCTCTACCTATTATTGAAACCCAAGCCGGTGACGTCTCAGCATTCGTACCGACTAATGTGATTTCAATTACTGATGGTCAGATCTTCTTAGAGTCAAGCCTATTTAACTCAGGTATCCGTCCTGCAGTGAACGCTGGTATCTCGGTATCACGTGTTGGTGGCGCCGCTCAGACTAAGATCATTAAGAAACTCTCTGGTGGTATCCGTACCGCTCTTGCTCAGTATCGTGAACTTGCAGCCTTTGCTCAGTTTGCCTCTGATCTTGATGACGCCACACGCGAGCAGCTTGATCATGGTGAACGTGTTACAGAACTTATGAAGCAAAAGCAGTATCAGCCGATGTCAATCTCTGAGCAAGCGGCCGTTATCTATGCTTCTAACGAAGGATACTTATCGGATGTGCCTGTAGAGAAGATCGGTGCATTTGAAGAAGCTTACTTGCGTTATTTGCATGATGAGAAAAGTGACTTGATGAACGAAATTGATGACACTGCAAACTACAATGATGATATTGCTTCTCGCTTGAAGGTTGCAGTTGAGACTTTTAAACAAAACCACAGTTACTAATTAATTAGCGACTAAGTTAATAAAACTAAGTTAATAAAACTAAGTTAACGGGTTAGGCTGATTTGGTTGGTTGTATCAAGCGATGCAGCCAACTTCATATGACTATATTGTGCTACAAAATGCTAAGATACTGTTTATAAGTAACTTAATTATAAACATAGCATTGACGATATATCGTTATATTTGCTAATGCTTTTAACCCATTTATATTGGAATCATTATGGCAAGCTTAAAAGAAATACGTGCCAAAGTCACCAGTATTAAAAGCACCCAGAAGATTACTCGCGCCATGCAAATGGTCGCTGCAAGTAAGATGCGCCGTGCTCAAGAGCGCATGGACGTAGGTCGCCCGTATGCTGACAGTATGCGCCGGGTTATCTCACATTTAGTACATGCCTCATCAGATTACAAACACCCTTATATGGTCTCGCGTCCCGTTGAAAAAGTGGGATACATCGTCATTACCTCTGATCGTGGTCTTGCTGGTGGTTTGAACATTAACTTGTTCAAAGCGTTATCTAAAAGTATTCAAGAGTATCAAAATCAGTCTGTACAGGCCGAGTTTGCAGTCATTGGCGCAAAAGGCGTCAGTTTCTTCAAAAACTTTGGCGGTAAAGTAACTTCAGCGGTGACTGATTACGGTGACAAGCCTACTTTTGAGCAGATCAACTCTCCAGTACAAGCGATGCTTGATGATTATAGCAATGGCAAAATAGATCGCATTTATGTGGTTTATAATAAGTTTGTCAATGCGATGACGCAAAAGCCGACGATCAATCAACTGGTACCTCTACCAGAGGGCTCGTTTGGGGATGAAGAGAGCGGTATACAAACAGAGCTAAGCTGGGATTATATTTACGAGCCTGACATCAAAACTTTGATTGATGATCTGCTTGGTCGCTACATTGAGTCAATTGTTTATCAAGCAGTTATGGAAAACGTGGCCTCCGAGCAATCCTCACGTATGGTTGCGATGAAAGCGGCGACAGATAATGCTGGCGACTTAATTAACGATTTACAGTTGGTTTATAACAAGCTGCGTCAAGCGGCGATTACCCGAGAGATCTCGGAAATCGTTGGCGGTGCTGCCGCTGTTTCATAAGTGAAACCCTTTATAAAACCTACTATATACAGAAGTTCAAGGAGAACGCAATGAGTAGCGGTCGTATTGTACAGATTATTGGCGCGGTTCTCGACGTTGAGTTCAACCGTGACGAAGTACCCTCAATCTACGATGCTTTGCAAGTAGACGGTACTGAAACCACTTTAGAAGTCCAGCAGCAGCTGGGTGATGGTATCGTACGTACCATCGCAATGGGTTCAACCGAAGGCCTTAAGCGTAACTTGCCAGTGACAAACACTGGTGGTCCGATTGCTGTACCTGTAGGTATTGGTACTTTGGGCCGTATTATGGATGTTCTTGGTCGTCCTATCGATGAAGAAGGCCCAGTTGCAGCCGATGAGCGCTGGTCTATTCACCGTGAAGCGCCAAGCTATGCGGATCAGTCAAACAGTACTGAATTGCTAGAGACGGGTATCAAGGTTATTGATTTACTTTGCCCGTTTGCTAAAGGGGGTAAAGTTGGTCTGTTTGGTGGTGCCGGCGTTGGTAAAACGGTCAACATGATGGAGCTGATTAACAACATCGCTCTAAAGCATGAAGGTCTATCAGTATTTGCTGGTGTTGGTGAGCGTACTCGTGAAGGTAATGACTTTTATCACGAGATGCAAGAAGCGGGCGTTGTCAACGTTGAGGACTTTAGCAAATCTAAAGTTGCGATGGTATACGGTCAGATGAATGAGCCACCGGGTAACCGTCTACGTGTTGCACTGTCAGGCCTGACTATGGCTGAGTACTTCCGTGATACCAAAGATCCTGCTACTGGCAAAGGTCGTGACGTCTTATTGTTCGTTGATAATATCTACCGCTATACGCTAGCGGGTACAGAAGTCTCTGCACTACTAGGCCGTATGCCATCAGCGGTTGGTTATCAGCCAACACTTGCTGAAGAGATGGGTCTACTTCAAGAACGTATTACCTCAACGCAATCAGGTTCGATTACATCTGTTCAAGCCGTTTATGTTCCAGCGGATGACTTGACGGATCCTTCACCTGCAACGACATTTGCTCACTTAGATGCAACCGTCGTACTAAGCCGTGATATTGCCTCACAAGGTATCTATCCTGCTGTTGATCCACTAGATTCAACCTCGCGTCAGCTTGATCCACAAGTCATTGGTGAAGAGCATTATAATGTCGCTCGTGGCGTGCAGGAAGTCTTGCAGCGCTATAAAGAGCTCAAAGACATCATCGCTATCTTAGGTATGGATGAGCTATCAGAAGAAGATAAGCTAGTGGTTTACCGCGCTCGTAAGATTCAGCGCTTCTTATCACAGCCCTTCCACGTAGCTGAAGTCTTTACTGGTGCACCTGGTAAGTATGTTTCATTACGCGATACTATTGCGAGCTTTAAGGCTATTATCGCAGGTGAGTATGATGATCTTCCAGAGCAAGCCTTCTATATGGCTGGTGGTATCGATGAAGTAGTGGCAAAAGCTGAAAAAATGAAGTCTTCTGCTGCATAATCTACTTTAGACTATGAGTGAGTAGGGAGATTGACTACTCACTTATCAAGTAGCTACTTTTATAATAAGGAATTAGGTATGGCAACATTACAATGCCGCGTCGTAAGCGCTCGTGAAGAGTTATACTCAGGCGATATCAGTATGCTAATCGCAACGGGTATTGAAGGCGAGATTGGTGTATTGCCAGGTCATACGCCACTGATTACTTTATTAAAGCCAGGTCCGATGCGCGTACAAGCGGCAAATGGCGAAGAAGAAGTTATCTACGTCTCAGGCGGCGTACTTGAGATTCAGCCAAAAATGGTTACTGTACTAGCTGATACGGCTATGCGTGCAAATAACCTTGATGAGAGCAAAATCGTTGAAGCTCGCAAAAAGGCAGAGCAAATGCTAGTGAATCAATCTGATACGGTGCAAACCAATGCAGCTTTGGCATCATTAGCAGAATCAGTAGCACAGCTACAAACGATTCGTAAATTTAAGAATCGCGTCTAGTATTCTTATTAATAAAAAACAGTCCACTATGGGCTGTTTTTTTTGTCTAAAGTTTATGCAGCCTTGTCATAAAATAAAAGATATGGTTTGTACTGAATTTTTAATGACAACTATTAGTACAAAAATAGTTAAAATCATATTGAATCTGCCATTATATGAAGTGTCTTAAAGTCTTCACAAGTTATTGTCTTGTCGTAGGTATCAAGGTTTGTATCTGCGCATCACTAATAGTTAGATTATAAAATGATAAATAAGACAACAAGGCTCGCGCTAGGTTATAAATAAATTAATCTTGGACGTTAACTAAAATTTTAATAGGTATTATTTATAGGTTTTGTTAACGTCTATAAGCTATAGTATAGGAAGCTTAGAGTTTGGTAGTATACTGTGCTACCACACTTGCAATACTTAAACTAAGATAAGTCAAGCCGCTTTATTGGCATTTAATTTTGATCATTTACCATTTTTAATTTAGATGTATTAGAGGACACCAAAATGACCACGAATGAAGAAGACAACACCCCGCGAATTTTGATCGTTGAGGATGATGAGCGTCTGGCCATGCTGACCCAAGACTATTTGGTCAAAAATGGCTTGGAAGTCGCTATAGAAACAGACGGGAATCGCGCTATTCGCCGTATCGTCAATGAACAACCAGATCTAGTAGTACTCGATGTGATGCTACCAGGTAGTGATGGCTTGACGGTATGCCGTGAAGTACGTCCGCATTATCAAAATCCTATCTTGATGCTAACCGCTCGTACTGAGGATATGGATCAAGTATTGGGTCTTGAGATGGGCGCCGATGATTACGTTGCCAAACCTGCTCAGCCTCGTGTATTGCTTGCGCGTATTCGTGCGCTACTGCGCCGCTCAGAGAATGCGCCATCAGAGGATGTGCCGCAGCGCCTTGAGTTTGGTGAATTGGTTATAGACAATGGCGGACGTTCGGTTACCCTAAGTGATGAGTTGGTTGACTTTACTAGTGCTGAATATGATTTGCTATGGCTATTGGCTTCTAATGCAGGTCGTATCTTGTCTCGCGAGGATATCTTTGAGCGTCTGCGCGGTATTGAGTATGATGGTCAAGATAGATCTATCGATGTTCGCATCTCGCGTATTCGTCCAAAAATCGGCGATGATCCTGAAAACCCAAAACGTATCAAAACCGTTCGAAGCAAAGGCTATCTATTCGTAAAAGAAGGCAACTAGTTGGTTAAACTTATAGTAGCTTTCAACAAAAAACCAGCGTCAAGCTGGTTTTTTTATGGCACAGGTTTTAATTTTTAAACTTATTTATCTGATTATATGGTTTAATTAGCGATGATTGTGGGTAGTAGATCAGCATTTATCGTTTTGCTCCGTTATCTAAGTTTGATTGTCAGTAGTTGTATTGGTGTTTAACAGTTATTAGCGCCTTAGTATTTATCTCGATTTATAATGAGTGGTCATCGCACGTATGTCATTAGTTTCTTCTTTAAAGCATAGTATTTTTGTACGTATTTACGCCGGTCTTTTGATAGTCTGTTTGTGCGTGGCGTTATTTGCGCAGCTGCTCATGGATACTATTAATAAAGAGCGCGTACAGTCTTATCGCGAAGATATGGCAACAGGCGCTTTTTATCTTATTAGCGAAGGCATAGATCATCAAAAGGATGAGATACAACGAGACTATTGGCTCTCTGACGCCAGTAGTTTATTTGGCACTACTTTTAAAATAGTACCTATTGATACTATTGATTTTAATTCAAATGAGCTGCGCCGCCTCGATGATATTCAGACTATCGTGCGTTATAACAATCAACCGACTTATGCAGATATCTATCACAAGCTACCAGATGGTAGCGGTGTTTTGACCGCGAGGGTATCGCAAGTTACTGAGCAGCAAGTGCGTGCGATAGCAGTGTTTTTGTTAGATGATTTGTCTTATTACACGACTCTTTCTGAGAAGCGTGCGCGCCTAAACGTTTTGGAAGAAAAGTTTCCTTTTCCTTTGAGTTTTCAAGGTGTCAATGCGCTTGATTTAGATAGCGATCAGATGGCACGCCTTAGCCGTGATGAAGTCGTTATTTTATTGCAAGATACCAATAATAGCCAAAGTAACTCTTCAATCAAGATTGTTGTACCCTCTGAAATTAATGATATGGCGATTTTGATAGGGCCAGTACCGCTGTTTAATTGGTTCCCGCTCAATCTAATTGTTAGTATGGTTTTGATCAGTATGTTTTTGATAAGCCTTGGGGTCTATGCTCTAATTTTCCCACTTGAGCGCAAGTTGCAACTGATTCAAGTCGGGGTCAACGAGGTTAGTCAGGGCAACCTAGATATTCAAGTGCAAGTGATCGGTCAAGATGAGATTGCACGGCTATCAGCGACATTTAACGCGATGACTGAACATATCAAGCGTCTTATTGAATCACAACGGGAGTTGACTCGCGCCGTCTCTCATGAGCTGCGTACGCCTGTTGCACGTATTCGTTTTGCAGTCGATATGCTAGCTGATACCGAGGATGAAGATTCGCGGTTTATGCAGCGTGATTATATCGATGAAGACATTGAGTCTCTAAACGGCTTGATTGATGAGATTTTGACTTATGCAAAACTAGAGGAGGGCTCACCCAAACTAGATCTTGAACCTGTTAATCTCAAAGAGCTCGTAGAGCAGATCGTACGAGAGACCAATGCGCTGGGCAAAGACATCAAAGTCGTCGGGAATCCGCCGAGCAGTAAAATCACAGCTATTGCTGATCGCCGCTATTTACACCGCGTGATTCAAAACTTAGCAGGTAATGCCCTGCGTTATGCGGAGACAACGATTACCATCAGTGCAGGTGTCAAAAAAGGCGATGCTTTTGTCAGCGTCGAGGACGATGGACAAGGCATTCCAGAGGCCGATCGCGAAAAGGTGTTTATTCCTTTTGCACGCCTAGATGATAGCCGTACGCGCGCCTCAGGAGGCTATGGTTTGGGTCTATCTATCGTATCGCGCATTGCTTTTTGGTTTAGTGGTAGTATGAGTGTGGATGAAAGCCCAGAGCTTGGCGGCGCCCGCTTTGTGATGACTTGGCCAATCAAGCCACTCACTCAGACGATCGCCGCCGATCAAATCACGCAAGAAAAAAGCGACCGTACTTTTGAGAGCTAAATAAAACGCAAAGATTCATCTGAAACATTAAGGCTTGAACAACAAGGCTTGAACAACAAGGCTTGAAAATCGACGCTTGAACCTGAAGGCTTGGATAAAAAGGAGATTAACTATGCCTTATCTATTTGGTGGCTTGGTATTATTAAATGCGCTCACGCTCGGCTACTTTTTATTTGTCAAGCAGCCTACAACGACCCAAAGTTTGCAAGAGGCTCAGGCGCAGATTACGCAGCCTTTAGCCTTTACCAATAGCGCAAAATACATTCCACCGCCTATCGGCAGCAAAGAGTAGAGAGAATCTACTGCTAGTAGAGCTGTTTACTTTTAGAGCTATTTACTTTGTGTCCTCTGCTGTCTCAGTTGACGCGCGCTCATCCCCAGTAACTTTTGAGATGAGAGGTATACGTATACAGACCTGCAAGCCGCCCTCAGGATGATTGATGGCTTCAACCGTACCATGATGTAAGCGGGCGATTCGATTGACAATCGCCAAACCCAGTCCACTACCTTGAGTGGTACGCGCCGTTTCACCGCGCTCAAACGGCTGCATAATGCGCTCTAATTGATCCTCGGCCACGCCGTCGCCGCAGTCTCGTACGCATATTACCAGCTGCTCTTGGGCCTCTGTATTGATTTCGCTCTCACTGACAACATCCGCATCCTCTACTACAGCCGTCTCTATAAAGGTCGGCACGACTGTCGCTGAGAGGTATATAGGCGGCTTGCCATAACGTTTGGCGTTGTTGACCAGATTGATAACTAAGCGCTTGATAGAAAGAGGTCTGACCGGCACCTGCTTATGACATTGTGATTCATAGATAAAGCGCATAGGGGCGAATTGAACCATCACTTCATTAAATATCGTATCTAGATTCGTCAAACGCACAGGTTCATCAGAACCATCTTTCATATAAGAGATGAACTGCTCTAAGATAGCGTCCATATCCTCGACATCATAGATAAGACCTTCCCGAAAAAAGTCATCAGGTAGCATCTCAGCGGTCAGGCGCATACGGGTCAGCGGCGTGCGCAAGTCATGAGAGATGCCAGCTAGCATAATCGTACGCTCTTTTTGCGCTTGACTTAGAGTAGTAAACAGACGATTAAACGCTGTGTTGACCTGCCTGATTTCAGTAGGGCCAGTAGTTGTTGGCAAAGTAGTAGCGTGACCTAGACGAATGTAGTTAGTCGCGGCACGTTGCAAATAGCGCAGTGGCCGGTTGAGCTGCTGCACTAGTAAGATAATAGTCAGTAGGGTCAATATCGGCAGACCAATCAAAAATAGGATCAAAAGTGCAGGACTATATTGCGAATAGTAAACGACTGGCTCACGAATCCAAAAGCTCTTGTCGCCGCTGTCTTGCACCCAAAGCTGCGGTGTTGGTTTGAATTTAAAGTACACCTCTACAGGTCGACCCAATTGAGCACCAATCTCACTTGATAGAACATCGGTAAATAAGCCTACAAATATTTTGTCCTCAACCTCTGGAAAATCATTGGGGCTGTCAACCACTACGACGTGTGAGTGCTGATAGATCCATTGACGCACCCTAGGGTCATCTCGCCAGTCCTCACGCGCGCCATTCATAAGACGCAGCTCACTGGTCAAATAGCGGGCGTGGTTTTTAAGCTCTGGCAAATATAGACTACGCCAAAAAAACAAAATCGTCAGGCCAACACTAATGAGCACAATAAAGGCAACGACTAGGGTAGTCAGCCAACTGTTTGAATAAGAGCGTTCAAGCCAGCTTTTGCGGCGCGGCATAGGGGGTGTAGTCATAACCATTTTCGGCATTTTTGATAAGGATTATAAAGTATAGTGCAATAGCGCAAGTGACGCTACGAGAACCCTCTGCCATTGCCCCTAAAAAGAGTTTGCAAAGTCAAAGGTTACGATGATAAATCATATATAACAGGGCACAGATAAAGCGGTATAAACTACTGTTATTAAATAAAAATAGTTTATGTTTTCAACATACGAAGTCTATGATATAATTGTGCCCTTTTTGGTATACCTGCGAAAGAGAGAATTCACATGGTTGTTATTCGTTTAGCACGGGGCGGTGCCAAGAAACGCCCATTTTATCAAGTAGTCGTTGCTGATCAACGCCGCGCGCGTGATGGCCGCTACATTGAAAACATCGGCTTTTTTAACCCGCTCGCTAAAGAGTCAGAAGAAGCGGTACGTTTGAACATGGAAGCGTACAATGCTTGGATCGAAAAAGGTGCACAACCTTCAGATCGCGTGGCTTCTTTAGCAAAAGCTTACAACAAGTCTGCTAATACCGAAGCAACAGCTTAAGTTTTAGCTATTGTTTTGATTTAGTAATGGCTTAATTTTACCTTTGGGATAAATTAAGTAGCGCAGCTGGCATGACCAGTAAGCGCGATTAGTTGTTTATTATTGTTTTGTTTATTGGTTATAGCTACTGTCAGGTCAACCGTTATGTCTACGCCTACTGCTGATACGCTCATGAAAATCGGCCAACTCAAAAAGCCTTATGGCATTAAAGGCTGGCTTTGGGTATTTAGTGATACGGATGAACGTACGGCGATATTTGATATGCAGCCGTGGTGGATGAAAACAGCCGCTGGCATGAAGCCTTTGACCGTAAAAGCTTGGCGCGAACAGGGATCGGGGCTTGTGGCTCAGTTTGAGCAAGTCCCTGATCGCAATGTTGCTGAAACGATGAATGGTGTTACCCTTTGGGTTGAGCAAAATGTGTTGCCTGAGACGAGTGATGACGAGCATTACTGGTCAGATCTAGTTGGTTTAAGGGTAACTAACGAGCAGAACGAATATCTGGGTGATATCGCTGAGATGTTCGAAACTGGTGCTCATGACATCATGCGTGTTGCAGCAACATCGGCTAGCTTAGATAGTGAAGAGCGCTTGATACCTTGGCACAAACAGACGGTATTACAGGTCGATACGACTGCCAAAACCGTTGTTGTGGCTTGGCCAAGTGATTACTAACTCATGATTAGTGACGCCTAATGTATTTTGCTGTTATCAGTATTTTTCCTGAGATGTTCGCCGCGATTCGTGAGTTTGGAATTACGGGCCGAGCAGTCGCTGGGAATCAGGTGACTATAGAATGCATCAATCCGCGTGATTATACCACTGACAATTATCGCCGTATTGATGAGCGCCCCTTTGGTGGTGGTCCTGGTATGGTGATGATGGCAGAGCCTTTAGCGCAAGCTATCGAGGATGCCAAGTTGCGTGCTGCCAAGTACGGTTGCCGTATCGATAAAGCGCATTGTCCGGTGATTTATATGTCGCCGCAAGGACAAACGCTCAGTGAGAACAGTGTGGTCAGTATGGCTAAGTTTGACGGCATGATTCTGTTATGTGGTCGTTACGAAGGTATTGATGAGCGTCTGTTATCACAGTATGTCGATATGGAGGTGTCACTGGGTGATTATGTGCTCACAGGTGGTGAGCTACCAGCAATGGTAGTGATGGATAGTGTGATACGTCGTCTGCCTGATATCATGGGCGATGATAAGTCCGCCATACAAGACTCGTTCGTCGATGGCTTGCTGGACTGCCCGCACTATACTAAGCCGCATGAGTTCGCTGATATGAGGGTTCCTGAAGTACTACTCTCAGGGCATCATTCTAATATCGCCAAGTGGCGCTTTGGACAACAGGTTACTCGTACCCAAGCGCGTCGCCCAGATCTATGGCAAGCCTTTACGCCAACGTCTGAGCAAGCAAAATGGCTTAAGGCGCTGGCTAAAGAAAACAAAGCAAAATAGTAAGTAAGTAATCAGAGTAAAAATTTGAGAATGTGCTGTTTATTGATGGCCGTATCTTAACCCCTTTATGTTGTATCTTGTTGATGACTATCACTATTTTGATAGTTGCCGATATTAGATATGATCAATTATTACAAACAGGTAGTATGCGTAAAGCCTCTATTATCTAATGTGAGGAGATAACTCTCATGAGCAACAAGCATCCATTGGTTCAAAGCGTTGAAAATGCGCAGCTGGTAGAACGTCCAAGTTTTAGTCCTGGCGATACCGTTGTTGTACAAGTAAAAGTACGTGAAGGTGAGCGTGAGCGTTTGCAGGCATTTGAAGGCGTTGTTATCGCTAAGCGTAACCGCGGCTTGAACTCTGCATTTACGGTTCGCAAAATCTCAAGCGGCGTTGGTGTTGAGCGTGCATTCCAGTTGCATTCACCAATCATCGATAGTATCGAAGTCAAACGTCGCGGTGCAGTTCGCCGTGCGAAACTTTACTACTTACGTGAGCGTTCTGGTAAATCAGCACGTATCCGCGAGAAGCTTGGCGCACGTCCAGCAAAACAAGGCGCTCAGAAAAAGACTGACGCTGGTGTTCCTGATGCGGTTGAGACTGCACCTGGTATTTAATGGGTCAAATACGACGTATACGTATTTCACTTTTTAAATACTGAGTATAAGTATCTAAGCTCATATCGACGTTGATCTTTGAACCCATTGTTTTTAGATCAGCGTAAAGCCCTTATTCATAGGTTTTATTATAAATAAGTAGGCGTACCAAAAAAGACAAAACCCCAATCTAGCAGGTGTTAGATTGGGGTTTTTGTATGGGTGTCTTATTACCTTTATACATTATTCATAATATGCTTAAAAGCCTAATCAGGAATAGGCATGCGACTGCTTTGCTCATTAGACTTACTGTGCTTACGCAGACGGATATAGAGGTTTTTGGTCACGGTGGCAACCGTCTTTTGCTGCTCGTCAACGATATCTACGGTATATTCGCGAAATACCGCCTCCCCATCTTCAGTAAGACTACGGATAGTTGCAATCTCGCCTGCCGGTATTTTGATACGAGCAGTGACTTTGCTGTTGCCCGGCGCAACAAAATCAATATGTGAGCTTTTGTCCCAGACTACATACTTGCTACCCAATTGATGCATCAGCATAAGCATATAAAACGGATCTACCATGGAGTAGAGGCTACCACCAAACTGCGTGCCGACAATGTTCTTGTTCAAAGCGGTCAAGCCCATACTAACCACGCAAAGTCCTTGATCCAAATCCACGTAGTCAATTTTGATACCTGCACCGACATAAGGGGCGTAGGTATTGATACGTAATTTGAGCAGGTGCGGCGTAAGTAATGGTACGATATTTTTTTTGGTATTGCGTTTTAGAGTCTCAAATCGTTTGGGTAGCAGTCGCATGATGTTATCCTTTTAACCTATAGTGCTTTTTATCTTATCTACTGAGGGTGGTGCTATTGAGTGATATAAAAAGAAATCTATCATAATGAAAAGCGCTTGACACTACTAGCTTCAATCGGGAATAAAAGCTATTTTATGAATAAGCTGACCCCATCTCTTAACCATATAGGATATAGAACAAAAGGTATACTGCTATGCTGCAAAACGATGAGACTGATACGATAATACGCTGTGAGCTCTGTGGTCGTGATGAGTTGGTTTTAACGCGTCATCATCTAATACCAAGATCACGCCATAATAAATCGCGCACGCAGCGCCACTTTGATCGTGAAACGATGAAAACCGACATCGCTATGCTATGTCGTCCTTGTCACAGTCAAATTCATCATCTCTTTGACAATCACGAGCTCGCTAATTATTATCATACCATCGAACGCCTACAAGACCACAGCGAAGTACAAAAGTTTGTGAAATGGGTAAAAAAACGTCCTTCAGGTCTAAAAATAAGAGTAAAACGCTGATATATGTTGGTTAATATCCACACTAAGCTCGTATTATAAATGCTAATGTCCTACAATAGTCGCTTATTTTTTGGACGATTATGTTTGTCATAGCTTATATCGTCATTCTATCAAAATCTCAGAAAATGTGAGGAGATATGATGAATAATACGCAAATACCCGCGACTGAACCAACCAAGCAGCAACCACCTTCATCTGATCATGAGCACTCTGCAAAAAGCTACGTTGATCTTCACAAACCTAGTTCTAGTTTTAAAACCCGTAACGCTTATCTAGAACGTGAGCTACAGATCATGCAGCCCAAGCGTTGGGGTGTGAATTTACCTTTTCGCGATTATCGTTTTGAATACGAGGATACTATCCCAGCTATGGCGGCGATGATCGGCAAGGTGGTGATGGTAGGGGCTATTGCAGCTACTTTTGCAGGGCCACTGGGTTTAAGTGACGCTTTTATACTCGAAAACGTCCGTTACGAGCTGTTGATTGTTTCCTTCTTTGTTATCTTATTTTCAGGCTTTTTTTTACCGACGGCGAATTTGGCAGGTACTCATGGGCCGCTGATTCCACTGATTCCTATTGTGGTTGCCGCAGGTGGTCACCCGATGGCTTTTGGTCTGCTGATTGGTGCGTTTGGGTTATTATTAGCCATTAGTAAAGGCGGAAGTCTGCTGGCAAACTTGACCAGTAAAGGCGTGTGCGGGGGTCTGCTGCTATATTTGGGCTTTATTGGAACTACCTCGCAGGTCAAAAACCTATTTGCTTGGGCAGAGGGCATTGGTATGGCGCATATTGCCTTTACCGTGATCTTGCTCACGATTGTGCTATACGCGGTACTAGAGAATTACCAAAAGCGCTGGCTCGCTGTGCCACTGAGCTGTTTGCTTGGCGGCGGTGTCGCCTTTGCTATGGGCGCGCCGTTTACGTTCAAAACGCCGCCAGGTTTACCAAATATGAGTCCGATGTACTGGTGGGGCGAGAACACGGGCTGGATGTTGGGTCTACCTACTATTGAGAGTTTTATTGTAGTATTGCCGTTTGCTATTTTGGCAGTCGCAATGTGGTCGCCTGACTTTTTGGGTCATCAAGTGTTTCAAAAGATCAGCTACCCTGAGCGTACTGAACGGGTACAGATGAATATCGATGACACGATGGTCAGCGCATCAGTACGTCAAGTAGCAGGCTCGGTATTGGGCGGTGCTAATTTTGCCTCATCATGGGGTACTTATATCGTTCCCGCTGCTATTGCCAAACGTCCTATTCCGGCAGGCGCAGTATTGACAGGACTGTTTTGCTTGATAGCAGGGGTATGGGGCTATCCTATGGACTTAGCCATTTGGGAGCCTGTCATGTGCGTGGCCTTGATCGTAGGGGTGTTTATCCCGCTTCTTGAGGCGGGTATGGAGATGACGCGTGAAGGCAAAACCACCCAGTCGGCTGCGATTGTGGTGTTTGCCTCGGCACTAGTGAATCCAGCTTTTGGCTGGTCGATCACGCTAGTGCTTGATAATTTAGGATTGATTGGCTCAAAAGAGCGTAGTGCAAATTTATCCAAAATGAGTCGCTGGATAATACCAGTCGTGACTTTTATAATACTAACAGGTGTGATGGCTATGGTCGGGATGCTTCCAGGTATCCCAGCGCTAGCGCCAAGCTTTCGTCAGTGATTTTTTGGGATAAAAGTCAGCTCTGTGCTGGCTTTTTATGCTGGTAATCCCTTGATAATTATCCTGATAGTGTTTCTTGCAAAATGCCTGATATTGCCCCATCAATAAGCGTAACTTAGTATTTTATGAGTATGATTGTTTATGGACAAGGTCTCAGTCGTGGATATCACTGATAATAAATCAACAACCAGCAGCAAAGAAGACAAGCAGCTGCGTCTTAAGCATCTCATCAAGCGTCTGCCAAATCTGCCAGGCGTCTATAAGATGCTGGGTAAAAACGGCGACATCCTCTATGTTGGTAAGGCTAAATCCCTTAAAAGTCGGGTGAACAGCTACTTTGCCAAAACCATAGACCATCCCAAAACGCGCGCATTAGTTGCTCGTATCCATAATATCGAAACTATCATTACTCGTAGTGAGACCGAGGCACTGCTACTTGAGCAAAACCTCATCAAAGAGTATCGTCCGCCTTATAATGTGCTATTACGCGATGATAAGTCCTATTTGTATGTGTTTATCTCAGCGGACAAGCCTTATCCAAGATTGGCTTACGGACGCGGTAAAGGCAACCATCAAAAGGGACGCTTCTTTGGGCCGTTCCCGTCAGCGCATGCCGCAAAAGAGACGCTGGTACTGATGCAAAAGATGTTTCAGATGCGCCAATGCACTAATACCTTTTTTAAGCAGCGCAAACGCCCGTGTCTTGAGTATCAGATCAAGCGCTGCCGTGCGCCGTGCGTTGGTCTGGTATCCCCTGAAGAGTACGCTGAGGACGTCAACAACACGGTGCGGTTTTTAAAGGGTGATTCAAGCGATATTCATAGTGCACTGATCGATAAAATGGAGCATGCCGCAGAAGAATTAGACTTTGAAAAGGCGGTATTTTATCGTGATCAGCTCTCTATGCTGCGTGAAGTACAAGCGCGGCAAGCGGTCTATACGGTACAAGGCGAAGCTGATGTCATCGCGATATCAAGTCAAGCGGGCATGAGCTGCGTCAATGTGCTCACGGTACGCGGCGGGCGGGTACTTGGCGGTAAAAACTACTTCCCTGATGTCGATAGTAGTGAGCCACTAGCAGATAACTTATCTGCCTTTATTACCTCGTTTTATTTTCAGGTGACTGATGATCTACCAGCTGAGATTATTCTCAGTCATGAATTGCCCGATCAAGTAGCGGTAAGTGAAGCGCTAGCTACGCACTTTGGCAGTAAAGTGATTATCAAAACCAATGTACGTGAACATCGCTCAGAGTGGCTGGATTTGGCCAAACTAAACACCAATAATGCGCTCAAGACTAAGCTTGGTGATTATCTAGAATTGCATGCTCGCTTTGGCGCGCTAAAAGACGTCCTAGCTGATGTCACCGATCGCACGATTGACCGTATCGAATGCTTTGATATCTCTCATACTATGGGCGAGGCGACGATCGGTAGCTGCGTAGTGTTTGATCAAGGCGGTGCGCGCCGGCGTGACTATCGTCAATATGCGATTCACGACATTATCGGCGGTGATGATTATGCGGCGATGAAACAAGTACTCACGCGCCGTTATAAAAAACAGCCATTACCAGATTTGCTTCTTATTGATGGTGGCAAAGGTCAGCTAGGCATTGCAAAAGAGGTGCTGACGGAATTAGGTATTCTTGGCGATACTTTGCTAATCAGTGTGGCAAAAGGCGAGGGGCGAAAGGCGGGGCTTGAGGTATTACACTTTATCGATCATGAGCCGCTTGATTTGCCTATGGATAGTAAAGCACTACATTTACTGATGCATATTCGTGATGAGGCGCATCGATTTGCCATTACCGCGCACCGCAAAAAACGTGATAAGCGCCGCTCATCGTCAGTACTAGAAGTCATACCGGGACTGGGCGAAAAACGTCGCCGTGATCTGCTTAATCATTTTGGCGGTATACAAAAGCTACTTGGTGCCTCGCAGCAAGAGCTGGCAGGAGTTGCAGGCATCGGTCCGGTACTAGCAAAAACGATTTATAAAGTGTTGCACGAATAATCCGATTCATCATAAAAAATGCCAACAGCGATTGTGCTGTTGGCATTTTAAAATCAATAACATCTAGTTTTTAAACATTAAAAATCGAAGCATAATTGTTGATTTGGGTAACTGCGACAATGTTCGCAAACGCGCTCCCAACGATTAAGTCTATAACGCCAGTACCAACGAACATGCACAGCTTTGGGATAACGACAATACACTCTTGTCATTTGTTTCTCCATATTTGTTATGAAAATTTCACAACTATGGAGTACAGACATTTATTAGCATTTGCTATTATCAGCATTTACTATAAAATATATAAACCCTACCAAGGTAAATAAACTTTATTTATATGCTAACAATGGGGTCTAGCTCCATAGTTGTCTTATATAAAAGTTTTTTGAGCTCAGCAATTAATTTTGCTGAGCTTTTTTAATTTTCCATATTTGGTTCCTCCTATTCTTTAATAATTTGTAAACAGTTAGCATCATATATAACCGATTTAATCTGTTTTTCTCTTATAAGTCACAAAACGATAGTCCAGCTTGCTTTTATCATCGTGCATCTGCTCAGACTCTTGCGCTACTACAAAGTCATCAGGCAGCTCTGGATAAAAGGCATCACCGTCCTTAATGTCTGTATCGACATGGGTCAGCTCAATACGATCAGTGTACATCATCGCGTCTTTAAACACTTTCTCACCGCCAATAATCCAAATGGTCTCAAGATGCGCGCCATGTGCTAGGCTCGCCGCTTGCGTCAATGCATCGTCCAAATTGTGCATGACATAAGTATTCTCGTTATCTTTTAGACCCTTTTGCTCAGCATAGTCCATCTGCGTGCTGATAATAAAGTTAGCGCGTTTTGGCAAAGGCTTGCTGCCCATTGACTCAAAAGTTTTGCGGCCCATGATGACGATGCCTTGAATGTCATCGGCATCGCTTTGCTTAGTGGTCATCTGCTTAAAATGCTTAAGATCCGCTGAGATATGCCACGGCAGCGCATTGTCTTTTCCGATACAGCGATTACTGCTAATAGCAGCGATTTGGGCAACTTCGGTATGGGCATAACTCATGACTTATCCTTATGACATAAAAGTAGAAAATATTTATACGGCAACTTTGGCTTTGATAGCCGGATGCGACTCGTAACCTTCAACGCTAATGTCTTCGTATTTAAAAGCAAAAATATCATTAACATCACGACTCAGTGTTAATGTCGGCAACGGCAAAAGTGTCCGCGTTAATTGTAGCTCTGCTTGTTCGCGGTGGTTTTGGTAAATGTGACAATCGCCGCCTGTCCAGATAAACTCGCCAACCTCTAATCCGCACACTTGCGCGATCATATGGGTCAGTAGCGCATAACTAGCGATATTAAACGGTACGCCCAAGAACAGATCGGCTGAGCGCTGATAAAGCTGGCAGGAGAGCTTGTTGCCTGCGACAAAGAACTGAAATAGCGTATGACAAGGCGGCAGCGCCACTTGGTTGGCCTCTACAGGATTCCAGCCTGAGACGATTAAACGGCGTGAGTTGGGATTGGTCTTTATTTGCTCAACGACCTCGCTGATTTGATCGACGCCGTCATTATTGTATTGGCTTTGATGATTGTGCTGACTCTGCTTATTCGTCGCTATTTTAGCAGCGTCATCCTTCTTACTTGCGCCATAATTGCGCCACTGATGACCGTAGACTGGGCCTAGATCACCCGCAGGACGGTTGAAGCGCGCGGTCTGCTCGCCAGTTGCCCATTCATTCCAGATACGCACACCGTTTTGTTGCAGATACTCAACGTGAGTGCTACCACTCAAAAACCATAATAACTCATAGACGATGGACTTAAAGTGCACCTTTTTGGTCGTCAGTAGCGGAAAGCCATCAGCCAAATCAAAACGCAATTGCGCGCCAAAGTGACTAAGCGTACCTGTCCCCGTACGGTCGCCCTTTTCGGTGCCGTTGTCCAATACATACTGCAGTAAGTCGAGATAGGCTTGCTCGTTTTTGTTGTTACTAATCATAAGATGCTCTCTAGCGCTTTAATAATGAATTAATAAGCTTGCTTGCCCCAATCATAAACACTGCGTCTGTAAGCCAAGATAATGAGAACGATACCGATAATAATCATCGGCGCACTTAATATCTGCCCTTTGGTCACCCAGCCTAATAAGATAAAGCCTTGATCAGCGTCAGGCTGACGGAAGAACTCAGTGATAAAGCGGCTAAAGCCATAACCGAGCATGAACACGCCAGTTACCGCCATACGTGGGCGCGGTTTTGACGAATACCACCATAATAATAAGAAAAGAAGCAGGCCTTCAGTGAGCGCTTGATAGAGCTGCGAAGGATGACGCGGCAATAGGTACTGTCCATTAACCTCAGTCATTATCGTTTGTAGAGCTGGATTGTTCTGTAGCAGCTGCATATCGAACGCCGCTGCTTGCGGAAAGTAGGTGAGCCAATTATAGCCGCCATCAGAGACGCGTCCCCAAAGCTCGCCATTAATATAGTTTCCTATGCGCCCAAATAACAAGCCTGTCGGCACGCAAGGGACAATAAAATCGAGCACTTGAAACGGCGTCTTTTTGTATTTGCGGGCAAAGTACAACATCCCAAGTGCCACACCGATCAGGCCACCATGAAAGGACATACCGCCTTCCCAGACTTTGAGCAAGTAGGCGGGGTTTTGTAGTAGCTCGCCGAACTGATAAAATAACACGTAACCAATACGCCCGCCCAAGATGACGCCGAGTGCACCAAAGAACACTAGATCTGAGACCATATCTGTAGACCAAGCCTCACGCTTGGTGCTGCGATACCACGCCAGCCCGTAAGCGGCAGCAAAGGCCAGTAAATACATAAAGCCGTACCAGTGGACTTCAACAGGGCCAAGCGCTAAGGCAACAGGGTCATACTGGGGATGAATCATCATAAGGGCATCATACAATTGATAATAGAATGTGGCTCATAATAGCAAAAATAGCTCTTTAGGCATACCATCTTGCTCTAAGCAAAAACTGACTTGACATAAAAAGCAGCCTAACGCGCAAAGTTACGGAAACTTTGACTATTATCCAGTAACTCGTAACGCTATTATCTAGATAAAGCGCTTAAAACTCGCTAAGATGAAAGGCTAAATGCCTTTGCAAAAAATCTGCTAAATATTAAAGGTTAGGATAGTAAGAAAGCAATTTAAGGGATGACTATTTTAAAGGACTATTATGTTAAACCATTTTGTACAGACCTCTGAGCCATTATCTAGACGGTTATTAAGTAAAAGCGCTTTTTCACTTAGCTTAGCTAGTTTGGCATTTTTTAGTATAAATACGGCTCAATCAGCGCCAAGCAGTATTGAGAAAATCACTATTTATCAAGGCCTAGCAAGCGTGACTCGCGCGCTACCTACTAGTGGAGGCGGCGAGCAGACCCTAGTTTTTTCATGCTTATCACCTTTTATAGATCAAAATAGTCTGAGCGTACAAGCAAGTAGTGGCGTCAATATTGGTGAGATCAGTACCGAGACGCTCAGCGGCGAGCAGGCGGCGCAGTGTCAGTATCAAGCAGATGCCGCTGTCCAGACTAAGCAAAACAGCCTCGCTGAGATTACCGCGGAGCTAGAAGCGGCGCGCTTGGCAAAGGCATATCTTCAAAATCTTACCAAAGTCACTCAGATCAGTACTGATGGTACGCCATCGAGCAACGCACGCGATATCGAGGCTCAAGCGGCAGCAGTCAATAAAAGAATATTAGCCATACAGCAGCGCCAAGCATTGGCGCAAGACGAGCTCAATCAGCTGATGGCTGGCAGCGCAACCTCGACGGGTACGACAGTGACACAAGTAAGCGTGCGCACTGCCAGTCGCACGCCTGCTGCAGTCAAGCTGCACTATCAAGTACGCGGTGCCAGTTGGGAGCCCACCTATCAAGCGCGGCTAAATACCAATACTGAGCAGCTTAATATTACCGCCTCAGCGATTATTGCTCAGCAAACTGGCGAGAACTGGAGCAATGTGCCGCTGACCCTTAGTACCGTCAATCCCAATCAAAACACTAGCAGCCGATTGCCGCGTGTTAAGCGCTTGGGGTTATATGATGAGAGCCGAGGTAAAATCGCTAGGAGTGCGGCACCAGTCATGGAGGCTATGCCTGTAGTCGTCTCTGGCGAAGCAGATTATGCGGGTGCTGATCAGCCTAATAGAGCGCCGCTACCGAGCTTTACGGTGAGTAGTCAAAACAAAAACGGTATTATCGAGTACCGTCTGCCGCAACGCGTAAGTATTCCAAGTGATGGTAGACGCGTGCGCACTGTACTCGATGAGCAGTCAGGAGCAAGCAAGCTCTGGCTGCGTAGTACGCCAAGTATAGAAACCGCAGCGTACTGGTATGCCTCAGCACCATTTATTACCCCAGCTTGGGTAGATGGCTCATTGCAACTATATCGTGATGACAATTATGTTGGTCAGTCGCGTTACAGTTATCAGACGCTAAAAGAGCAAGGCATTGGCTTTGGAATTGATCCCAATATCCTCGTCAAGGAGATCAAAGACGATGACAAACAAGGCGATAAAGGCGTGTTTAATCGCACCCAAACACTGACCACCACCCAAGCCTATCAGTTTACCAATCAGCATAATAAGGCGCGCCAGCTACAAGTATTAGGCAGCGAGCCTGTCAGCCGCGATGATGATCTCAAGGTCACGGTAACCCATACGCCGCCTGTCACTGAGCGCAACTGGAATGATAATCAAGGTATGGTCGCTTGGGAGTTTACGCTACCTAGCAAGCAATCAGCAGTCATACAATCGACATCACAAGTGAGTTATCCTGCAGACAAAATATTGACGGGTAATTGATATCTGGTTTTAGCCATTTACGCTTTTATGAATAAAGGATAACTATGTGTATTGTCGCTATTGCTTGGCAGCTATTTGACGATCTGCCTTTGGTTTTACTCTCTAACCGTGATGAGTTTTTGGAGCGCCCGACCACGCCTGTCCATCAGTGGGATGATGCACCTATATATGCCGGACGAGATAATAGGAGTGGCGGCACTTGGCTTGGCATTCACCAAAACAAAGATGCTAACGGCATACAACAAAATGGGCGCTGGGCGGCCGTTTTGAACTTTCGTGATGGCGTGCAAGCACGAGAGGATGAGCGCTCGCGCGGTGAGCTGGTGACTGAATTTTTGCGCGGCACTCAAAGTCCGATGGAGTTTGCACGGCAGATTGAGTTGCAAGAGTACGCAGGGTTTAATCTTATCGTCGGGGATGCGCAGCAAGCTGTTGCCGTCAATAATCGTGGTCATGCCCCAACACCATTGTATGCAGGCTTGCACGTATTATCTAACGGACAGTTTGAGGACAAATGGTTTAAGACCCAAAGGCTACGTGGTCGCTTGCGTCAAGAAGTCTTGCCACTGATCGCTGAGGATAGTCATCCTGACTACTGGCAAGCGGCGGCGTTCAATGTCATGTCCGATGTAACGCCTGCGCCAGTAGGGCAATTACCAGAGACGGGAGTGGCGACAGATATCGAGCAAGCGCTATCCTCTATTTATATAGAGCCTGACAATATCTTGGCACTAACTAATGGCCTCATGCCAAGTTACGGCACGCGGACACAAAGCATCTTAACCTTGCATAATAAGCAGGATGAGTCAAAAATAAAGGTGCAATTGATTAGTCTTGAAACTGATAACCTTACTTCTAGGGTTTAAAGTAGTTCGGGAAATTTACGCTAATACTAATCTTTGTAGGCTGTGGCTTTAGCCCAGCTCAATACTTTGCAAAAGCAAAATGCTGGGCTAAAGCCACAGCCTACGCAAACATTGTTAAATAGTTGATGCTTTTTAGACCTATCACTTTTGATAAAGTTAATCGTAATTTCTAGGTTAGTATAAATTCAACAGACCCTAAACTATAAAATTTTTATTTTAAATAGATAGGTCAACATAAAAAATGCCCGCCATAATATCTGATTGTTTAGATATTACAGCGAGCATTTTTCGTTTGTGCAAGCGCTTATTCCATCAGCAAATGATTGTTCTGCTCAGGAATAATCAGCTCTTGCCTAAGGGGTAATTCGCGTGCTAGCTCCTGAAGTGCACGCCGATAAACCCCGCGTTTAAAGTGAATCACTTGTCCGAGTGGATACCAGTAGCTGACCCATTGCCAATGGTCAAACTCAGGTTTTCCTTCATCAAAGCGAATGTGTTGTGTATTTGGCTCATCTAAGCGTAGCAAAAACCATTTTTGTTTTTGCCCAATACATAAAGGATGCTGTCCGTGGCGCACGTAGCGCTTGGGTAGACGATAACGTAACCAATCTTGCGTTACCGCTAACAAATCGACATGACGTGGATGCAGTCCGACTTCTTCCCAAAGCTCACGATACATCGCGTCCATAGGAGTCTCGCCGCGATCGATACCGCCTTGCGGAAACTGCCAAGCGTTGTGACCTATACGTTTTGCCCACAGGACTTGTCCTTGTGTATTTGCCAAGATGATACCGACATTGGCGCGAAAGCCGTCTGCATCTATCATGACTAAACCTTTTAAATGTGATAAAAATAGCTCATTTTAAAAGTATAAACAGCCATCATAATTATTATAAGGTGATGGCTGTTTATACTGAGTCAAAATGAGATTCATTACCACCATTAAACCAAGAAACCGACAAAATGTGTAACGCTATTTTGCTATAAAATGTTTCACGAATTTAACCATTTAAAATCAGTGGCTTACGTGCGATATAAATTTAGAGTTACTCACTCAGTTTCATCACAAAAATAACCAAGTCATCTACTAAAAATCTATCCACTTCTAAAAGCTACTGCTTACTCTAAAGTCGATTGAATCATTAACGACATGTGACAATCACGTCATAAAATCTGGTTTTGGCTTGTGCTACACTAGCTAAATCGTAAATTTAGACTGGTATGTATAATTTTTAGGTAGCGATTAACAAAGGACGATAAATAATGTCAGAATCAAAAGCAAGCGTCACATGGCAAGGAAACAAAGCCTTTATGGGCGTGTCACCATCAGGACATAATGTACAAATCGACGCCGACAAAGAAAAAGGCGCAAGCCCTATGGAGCTGATACTATTGGGGCTTGGCGGCTGCGCCAGTTATGATGTGGTCGCTATTTTACAAAAGTCGCGCCAAGACGTCAGTGATGTGCGCTGCGAGCTGACCGCTCAGCGTGCCCAAACTGTACCTGCAGTTTATACGGCTATTCATATGCATTTTGTGGTCACAGGCAAAGACGTGTCTGATAAACAGATTGAGCGCGCTATTAAACTATCGGCTGAAAAATATTGTTCCGCGAGTCGAATGCTAGTGCAGGGCGGGGTAGATATCACTCACGATTTTGAAAATATCGCAGGTTAGGACAAACCCAATGAACATAATTTTTGGATTGATGTCTGATACTGCAGCTTCTGCAATATGGGCAATGGTGGTAGCTAGCCTGTTGCCTTTAATAATGGCGATAACTGCCAAAGCTTTTGGCGGTTTTGGACTTGCTGACAACGCACATCCGCGCAGATTTTTGCAAGATACGACTGGCCCTGCCGCCCGCGCAAATGCCGCCCAGCAAAACAGTTACGAGACATTGCCTGTGTTTTTGGCAGCAGTAATAGTCGCTATGCTGTTCTTTGTACCACAGTCTATTATCAATGTATTGGCATGGTTATATGTACTGATAAGGGTAGGTTACTGCGTCGCCTATATCACTAATTTGGCGACGTTTCGCTCGGTACTGTGGGTGCTATCGATGGTCTGCTCACTAATGCTGTTTTATTTAGCAATTAGGATGAGTACTTAAGAATTGAGTTATTAGCACAGAGTGAGGCAAATCTGTTACTAGGTACTCGCTCTTAATGTCTTAAAGTTTTAACGGCTTAAAGTTTTAATGTCTTGTAGTTTTACTGATAACTGCTTTGTTTTATCGCCTCAATGATAGCGTTTTTGTTCTTTTCACGTTTGATACTATTCCATAACGGCTGAGCCTCGCTATAGCCTTTGGTCAGCATACCAAGCCACTGTTTGTAGCGACCAACGAGCACGACATCATTCTTCGCTTGCCCCTGCAAAAATGCAATCTGATGACTGGTTAAATCCTGCCATGCCAGATGAGTATGGTCTGCGTTGTCTTCTTTAACATCAACTTGAGCAACCAGATCGGGACGCGTCACCGCACCGCGACCGAGCATCAAATGATTAGTCCCTGACTGCGTCATACAGTTTTGCGCCTGCGCGCTTGTCCATATCTCACCATTAGCAATGACTGGAATTGATAGCTCATTAAAGCTCTGTATTTTGTCCCAGTAGGCAGGCGGCTTATAGCCTTGAGTTTTGGTACGGGCATGAATGGTTAACCAATTTGCGCCACTAGCGTCGATCGCTCCGCGTATATCATCTATACGACTAGTATCGGTATAGCCGAGACGTATCTTCGCTGATACGGGAATATCAGCAGGCACCGCTTTTCTGACTGCGCTGATAATGTCGTACATGACTTCTGGTTCATCAAGCAGTACTGAGCCGCCGCGATGACTATTGACGGTCTTGGCAGGGCAACCAAAATTAATATCGATAGCGGGCGCGCCAAGCTCGCAAGCGAAAGCGGCGTTTTCTGCCATCAGATTTGCCTCACTACCGAGCAGTTGAATATGAATGGGCGTACCAGCAGTCGTCTTGGCATCCTGATGCAGCTCTGGCACGTATCTATAGAACACATGCGCTGGCAGCAAGTGCTGAGTGACGCGAATAAACTCACTAACGGACCAATCATAAGGACGGCCTAAATCTGTGGCAATTTGCGTCAAGATTTGCCGCATTAAAGGGTCAGTTAGGCCTTCCATTGGGGCTAGAAGGCGGACGGGATTGTTGAAAAGTTTTTGAATATGGTTCGGTTGTATTAGCAATAAGGTCTGCTGATTGTCGTTATTCATCGGTATGTATTCGTTGTTATCTATCGAAAGTATTTATAAGATTGGAAAACTAATGGCCACGTTTTTAACACTACTTTTAAAGTGACCAACGCTGCTTATTTACTCAAAATTACCTTTTTCCCCGACTGCAATCCTAATATCAAATCTTTAATATGATGAATATCTAAATTGGCTTGCGCGCGCGTACAAGCAACATACAACAAGCGCAATTCTTCAGGGCTAATCTTAATGCCGTTAGTGGTGACATCATAATAGAAGTCATCATCGAGCTGAACTTTGCCCCATTCTAGTCCTTTAGCTTTGTGCGCGGTAGAGATGACATAATCAGCATTCTCAATTCGTGTCAGACTATTAACTGCTTGGGTGAGTACATTGGTGCCATGATCATCGACCAGCTTGACTAAGGTTTTGAGATCGCTACCCTCATTGGTTTCTGAGTACTCTTGCACATCCGACCAATTGTAAAAGTAGGCAAGCTCTGGCACTCCATAAGCGGATTTACCATTTTTAAGGTTCTCAGCCGCCTGACAGAACTTTAGCATACGATCAGTATCTGCTTGCAAGGCTACGCGGTGTCCAAGTTTCAGTCCTGTCAGTAGCTGCGCCATGGCAGCTGCATTGGTTCGACAGAGTATCGCGTCCTTTTTACTATGTACTAACCCTTTTTCTGTAGAGGACTGCTTGGCAGGATTACCTTTTAACGGCACGTCCTCTTGCAAGGCTTTGAGCAAAGTATTGGCCACCTCAGCGATAGGTTCACCAAAGCGAAACGACTGCGTCAGTAGAGTTTGCGGCAGCGGTAGCTTTTTCATGGCGTTGACTGCGCCGCGCCACTCATATATCTGCTGATGAGCGTCGCCAACATAGATGACCTGCCGTGGTTGCTGGGTCAAAATCCCCATCATTAGTGGATCGGCGTCTTGCGCTTCATCAAACAAGATAAAGTCGGCAGGAATGCTAGGTTTTGAGAGTGCCCAAAGTTTGAGGTAAATGTCATGACCGATACCCGCAGGATGGCGGGCGTCAATCGATTGTAGCCAGCGCTGCTCGACAGCAGGGTAGAGCATCTCACGCAGCTGCTCGGCGTCTGACTCATCCAGCCAACTTGGAAACAGAATATGTCTTGGCGCAGGGTAGCTGGCATGAGTACTACAAAAGTTACTGACCGCATCGCTGACAAAACGTGCGAGGCGCGCTGGCGTCAAGGTAATGTATTTGTTGACACCATCCATTTGCCGACGCACTTGTACTGGCTGCAAGCCCAAATCATCGCCCAAGCGTTTGGGCGAGAACCTAGGCAAGGACAATTTGGCGGTGATATCACGCGCCACGTGCCGATACGCCAATGAGTGAAAAGTACGGCAATCAACGTGTGGGGGGAATTTCGCTCGCGCATCGTTAGCGATTGCTTTGTTAAAAGCTAAGTACAAACCGCGCCCGCGCAAGCGCTCCCCGATAAGCTTAAGCGTTGTAGTTTTACCCGCACCTGCATAGGCCACTACTTTAAATGACTTTTGATCCATCGCCATATTAAGTGCATTTAGCTGCTCATCGGTGGGGTCGGTCATATAAGCGGGCATAGATGCAGACATAAAGGTTACCTAAGGTATGAAAGCTTATTTGCTCAAGCTAAAGTATTGGAATATGGGCAAAACAGCAGGGGCAAAAAAAGCCACTGTATTGGCAATGGCTGAGGTGCAATTAAAGGTAAAAATAAGCAAAAGCAAACGGGTGAAAAGCTAAGCTATAGTAGCAGATTGCGCGCCCTACTTTAAGTCAAAAAACTCCTAAATTCACCTACTTATCTAATTTAACGGCTGCTGTCGAATCAGCATTAGGTTCTTTTTTTATCAAAATTTTTGCCAAAAATAGTCCCAGCTCAAACAATAACCACATCGGAAACGCGAGCATTAGCATAGAGACGCCATCAGGTGGCGTGACTACCGCTGCAATCGCAAAACAGCCGACGATGATATAGCGGCGTTTATCTTCTAAGCTGTCAATGGAGACAATACCAGCTAATATCAACAACAAGGTCACTACTGGAATCTCAAAGGTTACGCCAAAGACCATAAATAGCTTTAGAGCAAAGCTTAAATAACTATCGATATCTGTCATTGGCAGCACATTTTGCGGTGCAAACACGATAAAGAATTTGAGCACGCCTTTGAGTACCACAAAATAGGCAAAAGCTACGCCTGCATAGAACAAAACAATAGAAGAAAATAGAACGGGGATAGCGACTTTTTTCTCTTTTTTATACAGTCCTGGGGCGACAAAAGACCAGATTTGATACAAGATATAGGGCATCGCAAAGAACGCGGCGACAAATATGGTCAAGCGTATCGGCGCCATAAAGTTTGAGGTAATGTCAGTTGCGATCATCGTCGAGTTGGCAGGTAGCTGCGCCACTAGCGGATCTGACAAAAAATCATACAGCTCACGGGAGAACCCAACCAGCGCCAAAAAGATAATCAAGATAGCCGCGCAAATCTTTATCAGATGCGCTCGCAGTTCAATCAAATGCTCAGTAATAGGCATATCGGCAAACGCGCCTGACAAGTTACCTGTTGAGGTGAGCTCCTCATCAGTTGCTATTTTTTCTTGGCGACTTTTTTGCCGCTTAAATAGCTTCATCAGTCAGCCTCCGAGATATTTTTAGAGGCGTAGGTATCGTTATTAAAATGAGAGGTTTTGTTCAAATCAACGTGTAATAAGACGTCCGCTTGATAGTTAGGCAAATAGGGTGGGGTAGGCAGTCGCCGCGCCTTATCATAAGCTCCGAGCCGAAACCACATGTTCTCCCACGGACGCGTAATGATAGGTTGAGCGTTTTGTTCGGTGTTATGACTTGCTAGCGCTTCTTGATCTTGCGAGTGGTAGCTGTAATCAGCTTGGTTAGGTACAGACGGCTTGATGTCGTCTGTAACACCGTCATCTACTTCATCGTCTTTGCCGCTCATATCTTTATTCTGTGACGATTCAAACTCTTTCATGCTACCGCGCATCTCTGCCATCTCGCGGCGCATATCCGCTTCTGTCTCACGGATTTTAGCCAGCTCTTTTTGCATCAGTTGCCGCGTTTCAGCCAGATCAAGCTCCGCTTCAATCTCTGATTGCAGCGTCGATATCGTACGGCGCAATTTGCCATACCATTGACCTGCCGTGCGCGCCGCTTGTGGCAATTTTTCTGGCCCCAAAACAATCAAAGCAATCACGCCAAATAAGAGTAGTTCAGAGAATCCAATATCAAACATAGTCGTTAAGCATAGTAATCAAGCATCACAGGTTGAAGGCAAGTGTTAGCACAAGCAAGCCTTTTATACTTTAGGGTTCTTACACTTTGGGGTTCTCGTTATCAGTACTAATAGGAGTCGCCACTTCGTCTACTCTCGTTCCCACATTTGCGCTATCATTCTGTTGCGTGCTGGCGTCATGATCAAGGACACGGTGCTTTTTTTGATGCTCGATATCTTCATCTTTGACCGCTTCTTTGAAGCCTTTGACCGCCCCGCCTAAATCTTTGCCTGCATTTCTAAGTTTGGAGGTGCCAAATACAATCACCACCACGACTAACAAAATAAGCCAATGCGTAATAGAAAAACTGCCCATAGTCGTATCCTTATGTCCTAATAAAACGTGTTTGCATTATAGCATCTAAAGTATTTAGTTATGCTGAGGTTATCATTATCCAGGTTAGCGCGACGCTTTTTCGTCAATACCAGATAAGCCAAAGCGGCGTCCTAGCTCAGAGAGTACAGCCTTGGATTCTATATCGAACCAAGATAGCCCAATCAAAGTATGAAACCAGACATCAGCCACCTCATATACAAGCTCATTATGCGCTTTATCGTATGCTGATGAGTCGAGGCTTTTATCGCAGTGCGCCAAATCTTTGGCAGCGATGATCGCTTCTATCGCTTCTTCCCCAACTTTTTCTAAGATTTTATTTAATCCTTTAGCATGCAGACTGGCAACATAAGAGTGCTCTGCGCTTGCACTTTTACGCTCAGCCAAGACCTGATCTAGTTGCGTTAAGATGGTGTTTTGTTGCAAATTACTATCATCTTTATCATTTGCGACAATTGTTTTAGAGTCAGTAGAATGAGCAGACGTTGTACTATAGATAGCAGCGGGATCTTTGATGACTTTGTCCACGCTTTGCCATTTAGGCTCTGCTCCTGACATATCTAAACGCTGATAAAAACATGACTCGCGCCCCGTATGACAGGCGATACCACCGATCTGGGTGACGCTGAGGACAATGACGTCTGCATCGCAATCTAGGCGAATATCGTGTACGAGCTGCGTATGACCTGAGGTCTCGCCTTTATGCCACAGTTTGGCACGTGAGCGTGAGTAGTACACAGCCGTTTGTGTTTGCGCCGTCAATTGCAATGCCTCAGAGTTCATCCACGCCATCATCAAAATACGTCCTGAGGTGTGATCTTGAGCAATCGCAGGAATTAGGCCTGCGCTATTGAAGGTTATGGCGTCAAGCCAAGCAGGTGAGGTCATAGTCTAAGGTCTTATTATAAACAGCAAAGGGAAGGTGCTAAATGAGCAAAGGTTTGAATAATAGATACTTATTACATTTATCTTTGTCGCTTTAGTATTTTAGAGAAGTTTTACCAAAGTGCAAATGCTAAAGTGTCAAAGGATAGCGAAGATAAGAGTTGTTATTTATAAGTAGGTCAAGATAAGAGGTGCTTTGGTACAAGTGATTGTTTGAGCACATCGTTGATGGTAGTAAGCTTTTGCAAACGGTAATCATAGTTGACAAAATGCTGGCGAGAATTAGCGATCAAGGAGTTATCAGACATACGAGTCACTCGTATGGCTATACTGCCGCCTTCATCATCTATTTGCTCAATACCCACTTCAAAAAGTAGAGCTTCACGTACTCGTGCACGGCTAATAATGTGTACTTGCAATTTGTCAACGACCAAGCCTTGATTGTTTTCGCTGATCTCTTTAATACCTTTGAAATGCAAAAACTGTTCTCTAGCTTCCACCATCAACGCGGTTAAAGACTCAAGAGTCAGATATTGATTTGTATTGACCTCAATAGCTCGCACATGTAGCAAGGTTTCAAAAACGAATACTCTGCTATCAAATATCAGCGGTTGGCTTGACACCATTTTCTCCTAAGTATGGTTTGAGGTAGGTACTTTTATAAACGGGTACTTATATACAAGCATTTATATAAACAAGGTAGATTTAGTTGCTATTGTAGATACTAAAAAACGATGCTTAAAAAAACAATAATAAGTACAAGCGTATCGTTTTTAATGATAAAAAATTAAGTATACCTGATACAAAGTTTGCACGATGATTAAATATGAATAAAAGCTTAGATTTATCTTGAATTAATCACTCTATACTCTTTCGTTATGACTCTCAAAATTTCTTTGGCAAAACAGCGTACTATCTGCTAAAATAGCGCCTCCCACCTCGAGGCAAATAGCAGTTTAGTGATTATGAATATAATCACTGGGCATTACTCACTATTTGACGACCAGGTTCTAACACAGAAAAAGAGGCACATCATCATGAAAGTTAAGATGAAAACCAGAAGCGGTGCAGCAAAACGCTTCAAAAAAACAGCGAACGGCTTTAAGCGTAAGCAAGCCTTCAAAAGCCATATCTTGACCAAGAAATCACCTAAGCGTATTCGCCAGTTACGTGGTCTTAAGTTGGTAAGCAAATCTGACGAAGCAGCAGTTCGTCGTATGTGCCCCTACATCTAATAGATCTTTGTAACTCGATACAGCTTATTTTATCTTAAAATTCTTGGAGTAATTTATGGCCCGTGTAAAACGTGGTGTACAGGCAAATCGCCGTCACAAAAAAATCTTAAAGCGTGCAAAAGGCTACTACGGTGCCCGTTCACGTGTTTATCGCGTAGCGGTACAGGCAGTGACCAAAGCAGGTCAATATGCTTATCGTGACCGTCGCAACAAAAAACGCTCTTTCCGTCGTCTTTGGATTGCCCGTATCAATGCTGGTGCACGCTTAAACGGTTTAAGCTATAGCCGCTTTATCAATGGCATGAAAAAAGCCAACATCGCAATCGATCGTCGCGTTTTAGCTGACATCGCTATGCATGATGCTGCGACTTTTACAGCTTTGGTCGAAAAAGCAAAAGCGGAACTAGCATAACTATTAGTCTGTCTTTAGAGGCTTATATGCTAAGCATCTATTAGATAAGAGTAATATGCGTTATTAATAAAAGCTACCGCTGGTCGGTGGCTTTTTTTATATCAGATCATCTACTGGGGTAGAGCGTTTGCAAAATTTGCTCAAACCCCTACAATGACTTACCACTAATCATTTGTCTTAATCAGGAATAACACGTCTTATGACTAGCCCTGCTGCCACCCCCGATTTGTCGGCGCTACCGACCCTGTCCCCAGAGCTGAGTGAACTCAATGAGTCTCAGCTTAATGAGTTTGCTAGCGCCGCTGAAGCTTTAGTAGTGCAAGTCACTGATGTGCGTATTTTACAAGATTTGCGCGTACAATTGACGGGCAAAAAAAGTGCGTTAACGGGCTTCTCAAAGCAGATGGGTAAACTTAGTAGCGACGACAAAAAAACCTACGGCGGCTGGTTGCACGGGGTGCGTAGCCGTATTCAAGAGGCATTGACCAATCAGCAGCAAAAGCTGGAAGTGGCAGCATTAAATGCCAAGCTGGCAAGCGAGAGCATCGATATCACTTTGCCAGCTCGCGGTGCTCAAAAAGGCCATCTGCATCCGGTGACGATGATTACTCAGCGTATGCAGCAGTATTTTGTACAAGCGGGATTCAATGTGGCTACAGGCCCTGAAGTTGAGAGCGATTATTATAACTTTGAAGCACTCAATATTCCCTCGCATCATCCAGCGCGCGCCATGCACGATACGTTTTATTTTGACGCACACTATCTATTACGTACGCATACCAGTCCGGTGCAAATTCGTACGATGGAGCAGACAGCGCCGCCGATTCGGATTATCTGCCCAGGCCGCGTATACCGCAATGACTCAGACCAAACTCACTCGCCGATGTTCCATCAGTTAGAAGGCCTTATGGTCACCGAGTCAAGTACCTTCGCTGAGCTAAAAGGCTTGATTAGTGAGTTCTTAGAGGCATTTTTTGCTAAAGAATTGACTGTGCGTTTTCGTCCGTCATTCTTCCCATTTACTGAGCCTTCAGCTGAAGTCGATATCTTAGATGATAATGGCAAATGGCTTGAAGTTATGGGCTGCGGCATGGTGCATCCACAAGTGCTGACCAACTGCGGTATTGATAGCGACAAATATACTGGCTTTGCTTTTGGCATGGGTATTGAGCGCTTTGCCATGTTGTATTACGGCATCGATGATTTGCGCCTATTTTTCCAAAACGATGTACGCTTTTTAAAACAGTTTGGCTAATGTTGATATGACAGGTACTCCTTGGTTATAAAACAAGGTAATGTGCCAACCTTTAATTCAAAATCTTTATTATAAATTGCAATCCGAGATATTTATGAAAATTAGCGAACAGTGGCTACGTCAGTGGGTAAACCCCAACAATAGCAGTGAGCAATTGGCCGAACAACTCACTATGGCAGGGCTTGAGATTGATGATCGTTTTGCGGTTGCCCGTGCCTTTTCAGGCGTTGTCGTTGGCGAAGTTATCAGTATCCGTCCACATCCTGATGCTGATAAATTGCGCGTCACGCAGGTCAATATTGGCGGTGCTAAGCCGCTACAGATCGTCTGCGGTGCGGCCAATGTCACTGTCGGTATGAAAGCGCCTGTCGCAACCGTTGGTGCCATACTGCCAAGCGATGACGCCAGTAATGGTAAAGCAGGCTTTAAAATTAAAAATGGCAACTTACGTGGTGTCGATTCTAACGGTATGCTATGCGGTGCATCTGAAATTGATTTGGTTAACGATATTGACGGTTTGCTTGAGCTACCAGCTGATGCGCCGATTGGCATGGATATCCGTGAATACTTAGGTTTAGACAATCAAATCTTCGATATCTCTATCACGCCAAACCGCGGTGATTGCTTTAGCGTACGTGGTATTGCACGCGAGATATCAGTCATTAATGACTTGCCTATGCAGCAGCTAGAGATTCCTGCTAATAGCGCATTGACGGATAACGATACTGATCATACTACGCCAGCCGTAACGGTGAGCGCAGTTGAGGCGTGCCCACGCTATCTCTTACAATCAATTAGTAACATTGATCGTAGCATCGACACACCGAAATGGATGACTGATGCGCTCGTACAGTCGGGATTACGCTCGCATAACTTCTTGGTTGATGTGACCAATTATGTATTGATGGAACTCGGTCAACCGCTACATGCGTTTGATGCTGATAAGATAGAAGGCGATATTGTGGTACGTTTAGCACAGCCACAAGAGACGATTACCTTACTCAATGAACAAACCATTACTTTAACCGGTGATGAGCTGCTTATTGCGGATGATAAAGGCGCGCTTGCACTCGCGGGTATCATGGGCGGTCAGCGTAGTAGTGTCACTGATAGCACCACCAATATTGTCCTAGAAAGTGCCTTTTTTAATCCATTAGCCATCGCTGCACGCGCGCGCCGTTTTGGTTTGCATACCGATGCCTCACAACGCTTTGAGCGCGGTGTCGATTTTGAATTGCCAGCGCTTGCTTTGGCACGTGCTACTGATTTGATTACCAGTGTCACGGGCTCTCAAGCAGGACACATCGTAAAAGCAGAAAGTAGCGACAACCTGCCAGCACGTGCGCCCATCTCTTTGCCAATTAATAAAGTACGTGATGTCATCGGTATTGAGATTGAGCCTGCGGTCATGGTGCGTATCCTGACCCAATTAGGGTTTGAGGTAGAGCAGCAAGCAGATGCTCTAATCTGCACGCCGCCCTCGTATCGTTTTGATATGAGTATCCGCGAGGATTTAATCGAAGAGATCGCTCGTATCTATGGTTATGATAATATTCCAAGCGTCTTGCCGCACTTACAAGTGAGTATGGATTATGACGATACCGCAGATCTTACGCATGAGATGAAGCTGGCACTCGTTAATAATGGCTACATGGAAGCGATTAGCTTTAGCTTTAGTGATGCAAAATTAGAAGCGGTGCTTGATGATGAAGCATTAGGAGAAGTGTTGGCTCTTGCTAACCCGATCTCTAGCGACTTAGCCGTCATGCGCCGTACTTTGCTGTCCAGCTTATTACCTTGTGTGCAATATAACCTCAATCGTCAGCAGCCACGTGTACGTTTTTTTGAGACGGGTTTAAGTTTTGTCGGTCAAAGTGTTAGCGATTTGGTTCAAACGCCAAGTATTGCTCTGGTGGCTGTAGGTGATGTTTGGGATGAGCAAGCGTATCAAAACCGTGCTTTAGACTTTTATGATATCAAATACGATATTGAGCAGTTATTGCCAGCGCAAATTGACAGAGCGCGCATTCGCTATGAGCGCAGTCAGCTATCCTTTTTGCATCCAGGACAAAGCGCTAAGCTGTATATCGATGATAAATACATCGGCTGGATAGGCCAGATACATCCCAATACCGCAAAGCAGCTAGATCTACCTGCGACTTGGGTCGCGCAATTGTCACTAGCACCGTTATTGACACTTGCTCGGGAGCAACATGCCATTGATACCCCTAGCAAATTTCCGCAGGTACGACGCGATATCGCTATTTTGGTAGATAGCGATATCAGTTTACAAACACTAGAGTCAACGATACGCGCCGCTGCAGGTGAGCTATTGAGTGATATGTGGCTGTTTGATGTCTATCAAGGCGACAAAGTACCAGCAAATCAGCGCTCACTCGCTTTTGCTTTAATATGGCAAGATAGCATGCAAACGTTATCTGATGAGGACGTAAAAACGACGACTGACAAAGTTGTGCAAGCGCTCACTGAGCAGCACGCTGTCCAGCTACGCGATAGTTAAGAGTCAACTATCCGTTTTAATCATCAAAAATAGCTAACTATTTATTAATAAAGGATTTTATTAAAAAGCCAACTAAAATCCTTTATAATAGTAGGTAATAGACAATATTTTGACCACCCCATTAGCGCTAACATAGGAGCTATATTGTGAGTACCCTGACAAAATCTGACATGATTGAGCATTTGATGAGTCATATGAACCTAACACGTCAAGAAGGGCGCTGCTTAGTAGAGAATTTCTTTGATGAGCTGGCTGACAACTTAATTGAGGGACGTGAAGTCAAGCTCTCAGGCTTTGGCAATTTTGAGCTAAAAGACAAAAACAGTCGACCAGGGCGCAATCCTAAGACAGGAGAGCCTGTTGCTGTCTCAGCCCGCCGAGTAGTTACCTTTAAGACAGGGCAAAAATTTCGTCAAAAAGTCGATGAGCATTTACTCGAAGTCTAGTCATCCGTTGACTTATAGCGTTGTTTGACAATATTAGTACTCTGCGCACACCTTCTATCATACTCTTTTGACCTCTCATACTTATAAAAGTAGCCTACATTAAGTCTTTAGTGTAGGTTGCTTTTTTTTATGCTACTTTAATAATAATTATAATTATTCATTTTAAGTTTGTTTTAAAGCTATTAAATCTTGTAGTTTGATTTAAATACAATAGCTATTTGTCTTTATGGTTTTAAATTTAAAATTCGCCTTTGGCTAATGAACGCCTGAGACACAAAAGTTGGCACGTATTGTGCTCTGTAGTTTACAGTTTAGTTTAAACAGCGTTTTGATATAACAACGCTGCTCTTAACATTGATATTGGATGTATAAAATGAAATATGGTGATGTTTTTCAAAAAAGTGAAATAGGTCGCGATGAAATCAAAAATCATAGCATAGGGGTATTGCCGCGAGAGGCTAGAACTTTGCTGATTATGATTGATGGCAAAAGAACCTATCAAAACTACTTAGATACTTTAGATCAAAGCAAAATGTTTGCAAGTTTTGGCGGCGTAACCCCATTATTTGAGCTACTTTTGGAGTTTGATTGTATCGAAGTTGCTGGCGCCGCAAAAAATGCAGCGTCTACTGGCGTACAAGAAGTCTCAAGACCTTCTCCTATTGCTAGACCAAATATACAAAATAGCGAAGCTGAGTTTGAGCGAACGTTTAATACTCAAAATCCAGATGATCTGACCGCTATAGGCAATGCGCCTAAGCCTAAAGCGTTAGATGCCAATTATGATATGTTGAAATCAGATTTAGCTACCTATATCGAAAAAAACGCGCCGCCACAAGAAGCCTGGGGTTATCTGTTGAATTTAGAGCAATGCGATGATACCGCGCAATTGATGGCTTTAGCTCAAGACATCAAAAGCTCAAGTAGTGAAAAATTAGCACGAGGTATGGATGATTTTATCAAAAAAATGAGACGCTAATTATTAGGCAAAAGTCCTGGCATCTAAATTGCAGTTATGTGTGACGCTGCTGTAACACCCAAACAAATATGATCGAATGAACTGGAGTACTTTATGGAATTGGCTGAGCTTTCACAAGCGCAAAACGCACAAAGGCTACACGGTGAGCACATTATTTTGCGCCTCACTTATATTAGTCGCTACAACAATCATAACGAAAATGGTGAGGTGACGCGTATTTTAGCGCAAGCACAGCAGAATAATGAGCGCAATGGTATTACGGGCGCATTGGTTTTTAATCACAATTATTTTTTGCAAAGTATTGAAGGCTCAAGACCCGTAATCAATGAATTATTGAGAAAATTGGTCAAAGATGATCGTCATTTTTCGTTGCAGATCATTGAATGCTCCGAGGTTGAACAACGACGCTGGAATAAGTGGTCGATGAAATACCTCATTCCAAGTGATGAAAATAAAAGCTTAGCGCTCAAATATTCTACAGGAACGCAGTTTAATCCGTATCTGATGAGCACTAATCAAATTATGTTATTGATCGATACATTATCAGCACTTGATGAACAAGAACAAGAGGCGCTAAATGCACCGAAAAAGAAAAAATCTTGGTTCTCAATCAGCTAACTAAATTTTATAATCTATAAGAGGACAACCCATGGCTCAATCTACTTCAGATGCTCATATTCTGGTGAGCATGACTTATGCTAGCCGCGCAAATCCTGATGTCTCAGCTAAAGACTTCAACGAGATATTGCAGCAAGCGCAGCAAAATAATGCTGCTAATGGTATCACTGGTATGCTTATCTTTAATAAGAATTACTTTTTGCAGACTATTGAGGGACCAAGAGCGCAGATCAATCGGTTGCTGTATAGTTTGATGGCAGATCAACGCCACCATGATTTGCAAGTTCTTGAAACTCATGAGCTCAAACATAGAGAGTGGGCCCAGTGGTCAATGAACTATGCATCACCTACGCAAGACAATGCTGCTATTTATCTCAAGTACTCAACGACTATAGATTTTAATCCGTATCTTTTGAGTGCAGAGGCTGCAAGTGATCTGATGCGTGATCTTAATGCGCAAAAAGTTTAAAAACATTCAGGCATAAAAAAAGAGAGCTTTCGCTCTCTTTTTTCGTAGTTATCATTGCAACAATTAGCAATAACGACTATTACTCAACAACAACAACTTCGTCAGAAGCAGCAACGGCTGGATCAGTTTCGCTAGCGACGTCCATGCTAGTAGTCGTACCGTCTACAGGTACTTCAGCATCCATCTCGTCAGTAGCAGTAGCAGCTTGAGCTTCAGCGATGTCAGCTTCAGCAGCGACAACAGCAGCTTCAGCATCAGCAGGTACAACTTCGCCATCAGCAGCAGCTTCGTTTAGCTCTTCTTGAGCGTCTTGTACTTCTTCTTGTGCGTCAGATAAATCTTCAGCAGCGTTTTCAGTATTGCTATCACAAGCAGTTAAGCCCATAGCAGCAGTCATAACACCAGCAAGTGCAAGTAATTTAAGGTTCATAGGGTATTCTCCAGAAAAATGAAATGTTTAATAGCAACAATAAAAAGTTGAATATTCGAAATATCGAATATCAACTACTCTTAGTTGCAGCTACTCAGCTTTCACGCATTCTATATCTTTTCTATCTAAATAGGAATAGGCTTTACAATTAAGTAACAATAAAATAAGTGGTAATATTTGCTACTTACTGCCTATACTATTAAAGGCTTATCGGCTCATATTAAGCAAGTGAGTTTCTACGAAAGTGAAATAATATATTGATTTGATTTATTGTATGATCTACTACTATTAACCTCTTCACTATAAGTATAAAAAACATCAAATAATAATACCAGCGACTGTAGTATAAAGAGTTATCAATTGACAGTTGCCCCTATCTTTTATTTAAGGACACAATTATGAAATGGCAAAATAGGCGTGGCAGCTCAAATGTTCGCAGTAGTCGCGGCGGCGGCAAGATGATAGGCGGCGGTATAGGAGGTATTATTATCGCTGGAATCTTGTGGCTAGTATTTGGGGTCAATCCTATGACCGCGCTACAAACGGGGCAAGTAGTCACAGGTGGCGGTAATAGCACCTCTACTGAACCTGCGACAAGTACCGACCGAGATACTCAGTTTGTCAAAGTAGTATTAGCAGATACAGAAGCCGTATGGCATCAGATATTTAACGAGGCGGGTAGTACCTACAAAGAGCCTTCGTTAACCCTATTTGAAGGTCAAGTAAGCTCGGCTTGCGGTAGTGCCACCTCAGCCACAGGGCCCTTTTACTGTCCAGGGGATCAAACTATTTATCTAGATACCTCGTTTTTTGTAGAGATGCGTCGCAATTTAGGTATTAGTGGCGATCAGCAAGGTTCAGGGGATACTGATAACCAAGGTAAAGCGGGCGACTTTGCGCAAGCTTATGTCATCTCGCATGAGGTGGGTCACCATGTGCAGACGCTTTTGGGTATCTCGCAACAAGTCAATGAGGCTCGCCGTCAGGTCACAACAGCACAGGCCAATCAGTTATCTGTACTACAAGAGCTACAAGCCGACTGCTTCGCTGGCGTTTGGGCCAATCGTAATCAGCAGCGCGTACAGTTTTTGGAGCCAGGGGACATTGACGAGGCTATGAATGCAGCCAGTCAAATCGGTGATGATCGCCTAGCACAAGCGAGTGGCGGGGCAGTAGTTCCTGACAACTTTACTCATGGCAGCAGTCAACAGCGGGTTAGCTGGTTTACTCGTGGTCTTGAATCAGGCAATATTCAATCTTGTGATACCTTTAGTGGTGGATTATAGCGCAATCATTGTTATCTCTATCATTGACCTCTCTATAGACGTTATCCATAAAAAAGCCTGCAATATATTGCAGGCTTTTTATAGTTATTTAAATACTAATCATTTAAACATCAAGTGTTTAAATCTTAGTTGTTATCAAGAATATAACCACCAGCACCGCCAATAGCTGCGCCAGCTAGTGCGCCGCGAGCGATATCTTTGCTATCGCCTTTGCTTCTGATAAGAGCACCAGCTGCCGCGCCAGCAGTCGCGCCTTTAGCGGTGTTGCTTGCATTACCAAAAGGACCTGAGTTACAGCCCGTCATGACGAGTGCTGAGCTGACCATTGCTGTCATTGCCATAGATTTAGCGAATTTCATAATATTACCTCTCAAAGTATCAAAATTAAAGTACAAAGCTTATCATGATAATAAGCTTGTATTCACTATAGCCAATAGTAGCTGCTAACCTTCTCTTTAGTCGTAGTAAAAACGCTACTCTTTGCTAATAGGCTGTAAGTGTTGTTTCCAGTATGTGTCGCATGCAGGTAGCCTAAACTTAAAAAAAGGACTGCAGCAAGCAATCCTTTTTAGTTACGCTTTGATGCATAGACGTAGCCACTTAGCTTTGTGGTTTACGCTTCATCTTGTCAAAGAACTCATCGTTGGTTTTGACTTCTTTTAGGCGATCTAATAAGAACTCAGTCGCTTGCACGCCGTCCATAGGTTGGAGTAGTTTGCGTAATATCCAAACCTTGCGCAGCATGTCCTCATCCATCAAGCGCTCTTCGCGGCGGGTGCCTGATTTTTTGATATTAATCGCTGGGAAGACACGTTTTTCAGCCAAATCACGCTCAAGGGTAATCTCTTGGTTACCCGTACCCTTAAACTCCTCAAAGATAACACTGTCCATCTTGCTACCCGTATCGATAAGAGCAGTTGAGATGATAGTCAAGCTGCCGCCTTCTTCGATATTTCGCGCTGCACCAAAAAAGCGTTTTGGGCGCTCAAGCGCATTGGCATCAAGACCACCAGTGAGCACTTTGCCTGATGACGGAATAACGGTGTTATAAGCGCGGGCCAGACGAGTAATCGAATCGAGCAAAATGACTACGTCTTGTTTGTGCTCAACCAAACGTTTGGCTTTTTCGATGACCATATCAGCGACTTGAACGTGGCGCTGTGGCGGCTCATCAAAGGTTGATGCCACAACTTCACCGCGTACTGTACGCTCCATCTCTGTCACTTCCTCCGGACGTTCATCGATTAAGAGTACGATCAAATAGCATTCAGGATTGTTGCGTGTGATGGATTGGGCGATAGATTGTAACAGTACCGTTTTACCCGCTTTTGGTGGGGCGACGATAATAGAGCGCTGGCCTTTACCAATAGGGGCGATTAGATCAATCATACGACCGGTCAGATCTTCGGTAGTACCATTACCAAGCTCAAGCTTGAGCTGCTCGGTTGGAAATAGTGGGGTTAAATTCTCAAAGATAAGCTTGTGACGTGAGCGATCTGGAGTATCAAAGTTGATTTCGCCGACTTTTAATAAGGCAAAATAACGCTCAGAATCCTTTGGTGGACGAATAGTACCTGCGATACTATCACCAGTCTTTAGACTGAATCTGCGGATCTGGCTAGGGCTGACATAAATATCATCAGGTCCTGCCAAATAAGAGCCCTCAGAGGAGCGCAAAAAGCCAAAACCGTCTGGAAGCACTTCTAAAACGCCATCACCATAAATGGCTTCGCCGTTTCTAGCATGAGTCTTTAAGATAGCAAAGATAATGTCTTGTTTGCGGCTACGCGCCATATTATCAAGACCCATCTCTTTGGCGATAGCCAACAGCTCGGCGATTGATTTTTTCTTTAATTCAGTTAAATTCATAGAGAGGTCATTAGCAGTTTATCGAGCGGGAGGGCCAGATGTGGCGTAGTCCGCAAAGTTGATTAAAGCAAGAGTAGTATAGCGATATCATGCACAAAATAAGCGTTTGGGGCTATAGCATATAAGAAGTATTAGAGTACAGCGTATAAAAGCTAGGCAATAGAAAATAGATGAGAGTCTATAGCAGAGCTCAATTGTCGTCGTAGGTATTATTTTGTATTGATTGCTGGTCATAAAGACAGCGGTGTTTTGTGGTAACAACACGAAGAGAATAACGATAAGGAACCTAGAAAAACGGCTGCGTTTCTCTTGTCAGCAGACTATACGGTTAATGGCAGGGTATTGTCAATTATTTTTGCTAAAAAAGTCTTATAATCCATTTTTTTGTATAAAAGACAACCAAAAAGCCATTATCTATGACAGATAATGGCTTTTTTATAAATTAACGATGCAGCTAATAATAAGATTATAGATGCTTGTCTAATACTTTGGCCAGCTCGCCTTTAGGCTGCAGACCCATCACTGAGTCTACTTTTTCGCCGTCTTTAAAGACAAATAGCGTTGGAATGTTGCGAATACCAAAACGGCTCGCCGCTTGTGGGTTATTATCAACATCCACCTTAACGATTTTGACTTTGCCTTCGTATTCGCTTGCCAAGTCTTCTAAGATAGGGGCGATCGCTTTACAAGGACCGCACCAAGTGGCCCAAAAATCAACAAGTACAGGGACGTCGGCTTGCAATACATCTTGATCAAAATTGGCATCGGTAGTGTTTACGATTAGGTCTGACATAATATTCTCTCTTATTTTATTATCGGTAAAATCATCTAAGATGGTGATTAAGTAATCAGTAGAGTGATGACTTATAATATGTAATAGGCTAGTTATATTAGCATGTTTGCACATTCTTGACAGACACAAGTAGGTTGAATTGGCTAACAATTACTATTGATACAATAAATCGAAACACAAAAGTACAGGTTGTATGCTGTCTGTCACGCATTGCCTTATCTTTTATATTAATTCTCAAATATCATGTACTTTATATTATCTTTAATCTCTCAATACAAGTAACTGACCTTTATGTTTTTCTCTGATGCTAGTATCGCTGCGCTTAATGCGCAAGAAATCGCCTATCCGCCTGAATTTTTTCAACAATTTGCCAATGACGTTACTGTCTATGAGGACGATGATATTTGGGTAGTGGACAAGCCCGCTGGACTATTGAGTGTCGATGGTAAGACATTAAAGGTGAGTTTGCTTGCCAGACTTGAGCGCGCCAATCCTGCGGTAAAGCTCATTCATAGACTAGATATGGATACCTCAGGTCTACTGATATTTGCCAAAAACGCGGCTGCGCAGACGCATATTAGTAAGCAGTTTATTGAGCGCTTACCGCAAAAAAAGTATCAAGCTAGGGTGTTTGGCAAGTGGCAAGAGGTCGGTGCAAAAGGCGAGATATCAGCGCCTGTTCGCTATGAGCCAACGCTCAAGCCGCGCCATATCGTCGATCGTGACTGGCCAAAACATGCGCTGACCCTATATGAGGTGTTGGATTTTGAGGTATGTCAGGGGCAGACAGTCACTCGAGTCGCACTCAAACCCGTGACAGGTCGCAGTCATCAGTTGCGCGTGCATATGGTGCATGTCGGTCACGTCATTATCGGTGATCCTATCTATGCCGAAGGCTCAGCGCTAACTGTTGCGCCAAGGCTCAATCTTCATGCCGAGCATCTGCGCCTAAAGCATCCTGTCCTAGGCGCTTGGATGGATTGGGAGAGTCCAAGTCCTTTTTAAAGTGTTGCATGCAGATACTCTTTATCTGTAATTACAAAGACTATGCCAAAAACAACAATAAGGTTTAAACGATGACAGCGATATTTAAAAGAATAAAGAATCAAAAAAAGGCAGCGCTAGCAGCAGATTATGATGTACTGATCATTGGCGCTGGCATCGCAGGTATCGATATGGCTTGCCGCTTACAGCAAGCGAAAAATAAACCTCTGTTTCGCCCAAAGTCTACAAAAAAGAGCAAGCAGCAAGCAAAGGTAACACAGCGCTTTATAGTGTTAGAAAAGCGCGCTGATCTAGGCGGGACGTGGGATTTATTTACTTACCCAGGTATCCGCTCCGACTCTGATGCGCTAACCTTTGGCTATAGTTTTCGGCCTTGGCTGGATCATAGAGTACTGGCTAAGGGCCGTGATATTAAAGCGTATCTAGCCAGAACGGCACGCGAGTTCAATGTCACCGAGCACATCCGCTATCAACACGAGGTCAGACAATTATCTTGGTCAAGTGAGGATCAACTGTGGTCTGTCATTATTAAGAACCATGTGGACGGTAACGTATTTACTTTGAGCGCAAAGTTCGTCGTCGGTGCTACAGGCTACTATGATTATGAGCAGGGATATCGACCACACTTCAAAAATGAAGAGGACTTCAAAGGTCAAATCGTACATCCGCAGCACTGGCAAGATACTGATTATGACGATAAGAAAATCGTTATCATCGGTAGCGGGGCGACGGCGATGACGTTGCTACCTGCGCTAGTGGACGAAAATAGTGCGCAAAGCGCGCGTCATGTCACTATGCTACAGCGCTCGCCAACTTATGTGGCAAGTGTGCCAGGGGATGATCATGGTATTGATTGGCTATCTGGTAGATTCTCACCGCTCTCAAAGGAGCAGGCTTATAAAGTACTGCGCACGCGTAATATCGTCAGGCAGCGCAGCCTATATGAGCTGGCTGTTCGCGCGCCTGAATTTATGAAATCACTGCTAAAAAAGGGCGCGCAAAAAGAGCTAGAAGGTAGCGATGTCGATATTGCGCATTTTATGCCCAAATATAATCCGTGGGATGAGCGCCTATGTGCGGTGCCAGACGGTGATTTGTTTCAAGCGCTGCGCCGTGATAGCGCCACTATCGTCACCGACCAAATCAGCCACTTTACCCAGACAGGTATTGCACTGCTATCAGGTGAGCACTTAGATGCTGATATTATCATTACAGCAACAGGACTAAATCTACAAGTATTGGGCGGGGCGGCGCTATATATCGATGGGCAAGTGGTTGATGTCGGCTCGCGCATGACGTACAAAGCGGTGATGTTAGAGGGGATACCCAATATGGCAGTGATGTTCGGCTATACCAATGCGTCGTGGACGCTTAAGATAGATTTGGCCTGCCAGTATGTTATTAGGCTGCTCAGTTATATGAGTCGTCATCGCTATCAAGTCGTCTGTGCTCAGGCAGATAGCAAAGTAAAAATACAGCCTGATACCGTACTTGGCTCTCTCTTAGCAGGCTACGTCAAGCGCGCCAAAGACAAGCTACCCAAACAAGGGAATCGTTATCCTTGGCGCGTGACTAATAATTATGTAACCGATCGGGTGATGCTAAAATATCGTCGTATCAAGGATGACTGGTTACACTTTAATCGCTAATATTCTTCGATAAAATCAGCGACTTGTTTACTCAAAATTTGCCACAGCATCTTTTGTGCGCTCTCGCTGCCCCAAGCGTTATGCGGGCTAAAGATCACGCGTGGGTGCTCGCTTAGACCTAGTAGCGGATCATTATCGGCGATAGGCTCCTCTTCGAACACATCGCTTGCATAACCGATAATTTGCTCATTATTAATGGCAGTAGCGAGGGCCTGACTGTCGACAATACCGCCGCGCGCTACATTAACGAGTAGGGGCTTGCGGGTCATTTTTGTGAGTGTATCTGCATTGATCAAATGCTGGGTGTCTTCGTTTAATGGACAATGCAAACTAATCACGTCAGCTCTAGCTAAAACATCATCAAAAGCCGTATATTCCTGACTTCGAGGCGTGCGCCCTTGATGCTCAGCCCACAGCACGGTCATTCCAAAGGCGCGAGCAATCTCACTCACGCGTTTGCCGATAGTACCAACGCCAATGATACCTAGTGTTTTATCTTCTAAATCGATAAGCGGTATATCGAGCAGACAAAAATTACCGTCATCACGCCATGTGCCATCAGCGACTTTTTGATGATAATGAAGACTTGCACGCATAGCGTTTAGCATCAGCATAAAGGTGTGTTCAGGTACGCTTTTGACTGCGTAACCGGCGACATTATAAAGCGTCACGTTATGGGTATCACAAGCGTCTTGATCGACGTTATTCATACCCGTAGCCGTCAGTTGAATGAGCTTTAGGTGAGATAAACGACTAATAACCTCAGCATTGATTTGCACCTTGTTGGTTAAGATAATGTCCGCATCTTGGCAGCGCTCAATGATGATAGAGGCGTCCGCTGGCGTATTGTCATAAGTAATATAGTCGCTGACGCCTGTCGGTGCGGGCAAGTCGATACCTTCAGAGAAGGTACCTTTGTCTAAAAAAACAGCTTTCATACAGGTTCCTTATTTATTATTAATTTATCATTATTAAGCTTGGTTTAGTAGGCCTTAATGTAGCATGGCTGACATAAAACGAAAAATTCAAAATCGTATAGCTATAGAGATTTTATAGTAGTAGATTGTCTAAAAAGCTATTTAACCGACCAGTAATACTCCTTATAGATATGCTCTTGAAAACGCAATACTGCGCACTCATCTAGCCGCTAACGCTATATAATGATGAGCCATTTTGACACAAGCAAATATTTCATTTTTTACCTTATAAGTCTTGTTCGCAAAAATAGCCGCCATCATCTACTATTTATTACTCAAGTACAAAAGATACCGCCTTATGACTATGACGACCGCTGCATTACACAGTACCGAATTTGCCGTTGGCCAACGCTACCTATCTGATACCGAGTCTGAGCTTGGGTTAGGGGTGGTCATCGACCTCGATGATCGCTGCGTGCATATCTTGTTTCCACAAAGCGAGGAGACGCGCGTCTATGCCAAAAACTCTGCACCGCTATCGCGCGTGGTGTTTAAAGTCGGCGATAGTATCTGCGATCAAGACGGCAAAACCTATACGGTAAATCGTGTGGATGAAGTGATGGGCGTGCTCAAATATGGTGTTGAGGATAATAGCGAGGGCGCAATCAAGCCTATTATGGAAACCCGTCTTGCCGCCAATATCACTCTTGCTAAGCCCCTTGAGCGTCTGCTCGCAGGGCGCATTGAGCGCGGAGATTGGTACGAGCTGCGCCAAGATATCTTGCGTATGCAAGCGGCGCTGGCAGGTCACCCGCTCAAAGGCTTGATGGGGGCGCGCGTCGACATTATTGAGCATCAGCTTTACATCGCGCACGAAGTCGGCAAACGTATCGCGCCGCGTGTCCTGCTCGCTGATGAGGTGGGACTGGGTAAAACCATTGAAGCGGGACTCATCATCCATCAGCAGCTGCTCACAGGAAAAGCTGAGCGCGTGCTCATCCTTGTGCCTGATAGTTTGCAGTATCAGTGGATGATTGAGCTGCGCCGCCGCTTTAACTTGAACTTTGCGCTGTTTGATTTGGTGCGTACGGCGGCGATTAAAGAGCATGACCCTGAGCAAAACGTCTTTGCTACCGAGCAATGTATTATCGCGGGTATGGATCTGCTACTAGATCACCCTGACTTGTATGATCAAGCGATGGAAGCTGGGTTTGACCTATTGGTCGTTGATGAGGCGCATCACTTGCACTGGGACGAGACGCAGGGTGGCAATGAAAAATACGACCTAATCGCAGATTTCGCCGAAGAGACGCCTGGGGTGATGTTACTCACCGCCACGCCTGAGCAATTGGGCGCGCAGAGTCACTTTGCCCGTTTGCGTCTGCTTGATCCTGATCGTTTTGATGATCTAGACGAGTTTATCGCAAGTCAAAGCGCTTTTGCTCAAACAGCTGCCGTTGCTGGCGTGCTCATAGAAGATAAGCCGCTAAGTGATAATCAAATTACTGCGCTGAGTCAGTTATTAGATATCAGTCTCGATGAGCTTGCGCCTATTAACGACGATGATAAGCTGCGCACGCACGCACTAAATGAGCTATTAGATCGTCACGGTACAGGGCGTATTTTGTTTCGCAATACTCGTGAAAGCGTTAAAGGCTTTCATGGTCGTAGCAGCCAAGCACATCCGCTGCCACTGCCTGAGGCTTGGGTGGATAGCTACCAGACGACTGGTAAGTTACGTGAGCAGCTGTGGGGCGAGGAAAATCAGCCCGATGGCGGCTGGCTTGAGGATGATCCGCGTGTGCCGTGGCTTATTGATATTTTAAAAGGTGCGCTCAAACAACAAAAAGTGCTCCTTATCGCCCGTAGCGGTGCTACCGTCGAGAGCTTAGAGGCCGTATTGCGCCTGCATGCCGGTATCAAGACGGCTATCTTTACTGAGCAGATGACGCTACTTGAGCGCGATCAAGCCGCTGCCTTCTTCGCTGATAGCGAGGGCGCGCAGATACTCCTGTGCTCTGAGATTGGCTCCGAGGGACGTAACTTTCAGTTTGCAAGTGATTTGATCTTATGGGACTTACCCGCCAATCCAGATACGCTCGAGCAGCGCATTGGTCGCTTGGATCGTATTGGACAAACACAGCAAATCATGCTGCATATCCCTTATGTAGAGGGCACCGCGCAAGAGCGTTTGTATCAGTGGTATAACGACGCGCTCAATATGTTTAGCCAGATATCACCGACAGCACAAAGCGTACAAGAGCAATATATAGCTCAGCTTAAACCGCTGTTAGAAGGGGCGGATACTGCGGACAACCGCGCCAGACTGCAAACGCTTATTACCGATGCTAAGCAGCTGCGCCTGGGACTTGAGGCGCAATTACAGGCGGGTCGTGATCGCTTGCTTGAGTACAACTCGTGCCGTCCTCGCGTTGCTGGGCGTATCGCAAGCGCCATGCATGAGTTTGATGGACATAATCTATTGCCGCAATTTATCGAGCGCTTCTTTGCCTCAGCTAATATCGATCATAATATTCAGCGCGATGGCTCGTGGGTGATTGCGCCTATCGATAGCACTGAGATCAGTGACTATATCGATGGTCTACCGCTTGGTGATGAAGACGGTATGAGCTTGACCTTTGAGCGTGAGCAGGCGCTTGTGCGTGAAGATATCGAATTTATCACTCATGAGCATCCACTCATGCAAGCCATCTATGAGCTGGCGAGCACCAGCACCTTTGGTAATACCACGGTTGCGATGCTAAAAAGCAATGCTATGCCGCAAGGTATGGTAATGCTGGAGGTTAACTTTCGCGTAGAGGCGATTGCGCCCAAACTATTGAACTTGCCGGCGACATTGACCACGCAAAACATTCGTGTATTTATCAGTGAACAAGGCAGTGATCTATCCGCGCGTATCAGTAGTGATATGATCATGCCGCATATTGAGCGTTTGGACAAAAACCGCGCCCGCCAAGTCATCAAGGTACGCGGCGATATCATTGAGCAGCGCTATTATGAAGCTGAAGAGATTGCACGTAATCAGCTCGGGGAGATCGGCGCGCAGGCAAGTGCACGTTTTAGCCAGCAGTGGACGCGTGAGATCAAACGCCTAAAACACCTACAAACCATCAATCCAAATGTGCGACCAAGCGAAATCGAGCGCCTAGAGCAACTCCAAGCGCAAGGTGAGCAAGCACTGGCAAACTTGTCTTTGGTGCCTGATTCTATTCGCGTACTAGTCGCAGTCAAACCTTAAGTAGAAGATAGAGAATATTAAAAACGATACTATTGTTACCAAAATAAGAACACGGCCTAGTCAGGTTTATACTAATGACTAGTCTTTTAGTCAGTGGTCAAATCCATTAGTATTGGTTACTATACTTGGTTTTGACGGACTAGCAGTAGGTAGTGCTGGCGTCGCAGTATTCTCGAAGGCCGATAGTGGTCAGCAGAAAAAAAGGAAATGTATCGTCATGCCTGATCATGCAAAACTTATAGATGAGTTGCTAGAGACTGTCGCCTTAACTGAGGTCAGTCCTGATGTATTTGAAGGTAAAAGCCACGATTATGTTGGCTCTCGTATTTTTGGCGGGCAAGTGCTCGCGCAGGCGATTATGGCGGCCGCGCATACCTTAGGCGAAGACAAGCCTTGTCACTCATTGCATGGGTATTTTTTGCGTGGCGGTGATATCAATCAGTCGGTCATCTATCAAGTGCGCCGTCTGCGTGATGGTCGCAGTCTATCTGCGCGTGAAGTCACCGCTATTCAGTACAAAGAGGTCAAAGGCCGTGCGCCTGTTGAGCAAGTTATCTTTTCGATGATTGCCTCGTTCTCACCGATGGAGGGAGGGCTTGAGTATCAAGAGGATATGCCTGTGTATCCGCCGCCTGAGGATTTGCTCTCGGAGCAAGATCTCAAAGAAGAATACGTCGGCAAAGTGCCAGAGGCGCTCAAAGCGCGTTTTATGCGTCGTCGTCATGTCGAGATTAAACAAGTCAAACCGCGTGATCCTATCAACCCTGAACCGTCCAAACCCAAACAAGCAAACTGGCTACGTATCCGCGAGCTTGGTAATCAGCCTATTGCGATTCAGCAGGCACTACTCGCATTCTCATCAGATTTTTATCTGGTAGGTACCGGGCTCATGTCGCATGGCGTCAGCTTTATGACTAAAGGCTTGCAAGCGGCTAGTATTGATCACTCCATGCATTTTCACCGTCCGTTTGATCTCAATAATTGGCTGCTTTATGACATGTGGAGTGATACCACCTCTAATGCTAAAGGTCTCAATCACGGTCAGTTCTGGCAAGATGGCAGTCTCATTGCCACCGTTCAGCAAGAAGGACTCATGCGTCTGCGAGTACCAAAGTCCTAAAGGCTTTATGTATAGTAAATACTAAATAAAACAGATAAATTTAATTTTAACGCGCAACTGATATCAATTTTCCTTGCGTGCTGTGTCTACGCTGCTCGATGCTGCGCAAAATTAATATCAGTTACGCCGTATTGTTTTTACAATGGACTGACTATACTCCAATAATTTTAGAGTGTGGGCTGGATTTTTTAGACTAGCTTAGTCCTTCATAATCTTTATCATAGCGCGCGGTAGTCCTAGACTATCTTGCGCTTTTTGTTTATCTAGCCACTTAAAGTCTATATTTGCTGCACTAAGTTTATCGTTTAAATCGATGATTTGCGTCAGGTTGATGTCAAGTTTTTGCGGCTGTAAATACCAGTGAAAATGGGTCAAAGAGTGTTTAATTGGCGCGTCATCTAATAAGGTATTACTCACTGATTGCGCTGCTAAGTCATTCTCTGCTAGCCATTCATTAACAATTTGCTCGGCGGTGGTAAATTCAGTCTCGTACAATTTTTCATTGCTACGCACATCTATTTTTGGCGATTGATCTTCTAACGACTTAGCTAAGTTGCTAGCCTCAACCTTCTCTACAAACTGTAGCGGTAAGCTCCACAGTCCGCCCCAAATCCCATTATCAGGGCGTTGTAGCCATAATATCTCGCCATTCTCGTTTTTAATCAATAACGCATTACTAAACTTGCTGGGTTTGGGCTGTTTTTTGGCTTTGACCGGATAATCCGTTTCGCGACCTTGAGCGTGCGCGATACAGTCCGTCTTTAACGGGCATAACGAGCAAGCAGGACTACGGCGCACGCATAACGTTGCGCCCATATCCATCATCGCTTGCGCAAAGAGACCTGACTCCTCCTTTGGCGTTAAGCGCATCGCTAAAGCCCACAGCTCTTTGGTGGTGGCGGATTTGGTAATATCACCGTCTATACCAGCCCAGCGCGTCAGTACCCGTTTGACATTACCATCACAGATCACACCATATTTATGGAGTCCCATCGCCATAATCGCGCCAGCCGTTGACGGACCAACCCCTGATATTGCCTCCCAACCCTCTAGAGTTTGCGGATAACTGCCAGTCTTATCGATAACCTCAACCAATTGCTTCGCGCCTTTGTGCAAATTACGCGCGCGTGCATAGTAGCCCATACCTGCCCAATGCTCAGCGATCACCTCCCAGTCCGCTGCCGCTAAATCATGTACTGTCGGAAACGAGTCCATAAAACGCGCAAAGTAAGGCAGGACAGTCTTCACTTGCGTTTGCTGGAGCATGACTTCTGATAGCCAAACGATATAAGGATTGGGCGTGTCGGTTTGATGCTGTTGCCAAGGCAAGTCGTGGCGACCGTTGGTTTCAAACCAATTGAGTAGGCGCGGCGCGAAGGTGTTTAGAGCGGTAACAGGCTGAGAGAAGGGAGTAGGCAAGCGTATTCCTTGTAAAGCAAAATAGTATTTTGTAGGTGATGACTAAGGTCATTTATGGGGTTTAGGAAGGATTGCTACAAGGATGCATTAGATGGAACAGACGGATGAAATTTGCCTACTTTAGTGCTCTAATATATTATTTTATAAAGTATCATTAATGCTTATAAATACGACTTCATCTATAAATAACTTGAGGCACAATATGACATTATTTAAAATCTCCTTACTACAAAAATTTATTGTTTTTCTAGTAACAGCAATGTTGTCTTTATCAGCTATGGCGTTAGATTTTGACAAAACTCAACGATTAGCCAATCAAGGAGACGCGATTGCTCAAAATGATTTGGGCATTATGTACGAGAGTGGCGAAGGTATACGCCAAGATTATGCTAAAGCTGCTAAATGGTATGAGCAAGCAGCTAATCAAGGTGATGCTTATGCTCAAAATAATTTGGGTTTTATGTACGAACATGGCAAAGGTGTACGACAAAACTATTCAAGAGCAATTAAGTTATATCAGAAAGCTGCTAATCAAGATAATGCTCTTGCTCAATACAACTTAGGCTTTATGTATGAAAATGGTAAGGGCGTGCGTCAAAACTATGTGAAGGCAGTCGAATGGTATCAAAAAGCGGCTAGTCAAGGAGATTCTCTTGCACAGAATAATTTAGGTTTTATGTATGGAACTAGCAAAGGGGTTCAACAGGATTACACTAGGGCCTTTGATTGGTATGAAAAAGCGGCTATTCAAAATCATCCTAATGCTCAATACAATTTAGGTATGATGTATGAAAATGGTAGAGGTGTGCGTCAAGATTATACAAAAGCTGTTAAATGGTATCAAAAATCAGCTAATCAAGGAGCCGCTCTTGCGCAAAATAACTTAGGATTTATGTATGACAAGGGTAAAGGAGTACGGCAAGATCATAGTATAGCTAAAGAATGGTTTGGTAAAGCTTGTGATAATGGTGAACAGATGGGTTGCGATAACTATCGAATATTAAATGAGAGATAGTAGACGCTAGTACCCTGTATTAACTATAAATACAATCATTAGTGCACTTATACGGCAAAAATTGAGAACATATTCATAGTAAATGACGAAGTAGCACGCTACATTTACGGTCGATAGTGAAAAAATTGCGATGTCACCGCTAGCCCCGATTGGAGCGGATATACTGACGGTTTGGGTGAGCTGCAATAGCTAGGTTTTGAGGAGGCTACGCGGAGCAAGAGACACATCAAACCTAAGCTAGTGCCTCACACAGACTGGCAGATAGTAGTGAAAAGCGGGAGTGGCTACTTTGTTAAAATTATCCTTTAAAGCTACTTCCGATTCTTGCGCGCACGCTTCTTACGTAAACGCTTTTCTTCTAGTTTGGCTTCTTTTTTCGCTTCTGCTTGTGCGCGTAACTCCTCTACTAATAATAGCTCCGCCTCGCGCATTTTTGGGGTCTCAAGCGTAATATGGCCCAGCGTGCCACTGCGCAGCTCATTGACCAAAATCTCAGACATACGGTAAGTATCAACGATGCCGCCTTTTTTTAGTAGACCTCGGTTGTGTCCTGCAACCTCAAAAAACTCCCAATCGGTTTGCGGTAAATCCTCAATCTTATAGCGCTCTTTGAGCAGATCAGGATAGGCTTTGAGCAAATACTCAGCGGTGTAACCTGCCACATCAGCGAAGTCAAACGCGGTATCCTTGATGCCGCCTGTAGCTGCCAAGCGATAGCCTGAATTTGGGTTTTCAATCTTTGGCCAGAGCATGCCGGGCGTATCATAGAGCATGATGTCGTCATCGATTTTGATGAGCTGCTGCGACTTGGTAACAGCAGGTTCATCGCCCGTTTTGGCAATGCTGCGCCCCGCAAGAGCGTTAATCAGTGTCGATTTACCCACGTTGGGTATGCCCATAATAAGCACCTTGATTTGCCTGCCTGTGCCTGCTTTATTGGGCATTAATTGCTTACATAGCTGTACGATGCGTTTGACTTCGCTAGATTTGTTATCGTCACAAGCGATGGCTTTGACTTGATCTTGACTCTCTAAATACTCAATCCATGCTTGCGTCTGATTGGGGTCGGCAAGGTCGGCTTTATTCAGGATTTTGATGACCGGTTTTTGTCCCCGTAGCGCTGCTACCATTGGGTTTTCGCTACTGTAAGGAATGCGCGCGTCGATGACCTCGATGACCACATCCATCTCTGGCATGATCTCTTTGATCTCGTTACGGGCTTTGTTCATGTGTCCTGGGAACCACTGAATGCTTGGGTTATTCATCGAGACAACAGCCTTGTAGTTAATATTTTTAAAGACGTTTAGTTTACTACATCGCGCACATCATGTTGCTCTAAATCAAGGCGCTAGAGTATTCTCACTCTCATCAGGTGGCAGCGGCGCAAGATAACCGATAAGCAGTATCAAACTGCCTGCGCCGATAAAGGAGATAACGCGCCAAATCGCCTCGGTCTGCGATAGATCGACGAGGACGAGTTTGAGCACCACAACGCCTAACAAGCCAATACCCATAAACCAAAGCGTACGATGCCAGCCGCGACTGGCGATAATAGTGGCAAGTAGGGCAAGGAGCGTCCAAAGAATGGTCAAGCCCGTTTGTACTTGCTCGCTTTGCCACGCGCCTATAGGCTGATAATCCCAAAGCGGCGTACCGATAAAGGCGTGTAGCGTTCTGATGAGCATACTAGAGATGACCGAAAAGCTAATAAGTCCCAAAATCACGAGTAACGGTCTGCTCATAAAAGGGGTGATAGAAGAGTTATCAGCGTTTTGTGGATAATCGTTTTGACTTAAATAATAAGCCAGCCCGCTATAAGCTAAGATAAGCCATAACGTTACATCGTATAAATTAAACAGCGGTACATAAGGCAGATTCCAAATTACCCCGTCGTAAGAGAGGTTAGTTATGATGACCCAAAGCAAGGTTAACGGTGCAAATATCACCGCGCAGCCTATCAAAGCGTCATGCCAATCAAACCAATAAATAGGCGCTACTATTTTATCACCACGGTTTTTACTACTCTGTAAGGCGACTATTATCAGCGCAGTCATCAGACCAATCGGCACTAGTAAAGTGATAACGCCGTGCGAGCTGGGCAGATAATAATGAACAGCAGCGGTTAGTACCAAAATACCGGTACCCAGCCAACTGGCATCATGATAAGGCGAGCGTTGAGTGATAGCTGTGCTCTGATGATTATCGGTTGCATCATCATGCCACGTCTTTAACCATAGCTGCCCCGCAACTAGCCAACCTATGAGTAATAAGGCAAAAATGAGCCAATGCGGCGGCGTCCAAACAGTATTAAACTCAAACTTTTGCGGCAGTTGCAAAATAAGCATCGCATAAAACACGATTAGCAGTCCGTGAGTGAGCTGCCTAATCTCTCGCCACCCGTGATAACGGTTGACGAGCCAATAAACGCTCAGGCTAAATAACGCCGAGAGCGCAATGATAGTCGTCGTCGCCAATGACCAGTCGCCAAGCCATTGATCAATATCAAGCATCAATACATAAAGTGCCCAGATAACGGCAGTCAGCGTCAAAAACCGTATCAGTAGCGGACTGCGCCACACCAGATTAAAGGCTATGCTTTGGCTATTGATAGTGCTCAGCCATTGACTAGCGGCCTGAGTGCTGATGCCGATCCGCCGCGCGTATGTCGATGCCAAATCAAAATCAGTATTGCCAGTTGTGTTATCGCCAGTAGGCGCTATAGCACTATCCAAAATGGCAGGCGAGTTGCTAGCGCGTAGGATAAATACACTAGCTAGATAACTCATCGCAGAGATGCTCAGCGCTAAAGCAGGGTAGTCTTGAGATGAAAAAAATAGGTTCGTAATCAGCATGCCGATACTGATGAGCTGCAATAGTAGACCAAACAATACCGACCATGCCCGCAGGGAGCGCCGCCCAAACCATACGAGAGCCAGCCCTTGTACTGACCAGCCAAACGCAATCCACTGGGCATCTAATGCCAGCGGAATCACTAAGGCTAAAAAGCCAAACCCTAATGCCAGCATGCCCTCGGTAATGAGTGTATAACCTTGGCTACCTCGAATAAATAACCAACCTAATACGAGATAAACTGCTGCGAGGATGGCACTGGTAATCGTCAAAGCGTGTTCGATATCACCAAGCAAAGCGGCAAATAATCCAAAGGCTAATAGGGGTACACAGAACAATAATCCAGTATCTATTGAAAATAAATAATTGCCATTGAGGTTGCTGTTATTAATGTTGCTATTATCGGCACGGCTAGAGCTATCGTTATAAAGCGCTTGTTCGCTATTGGCGTTATAGCGGATGATTTGCTGCGCGTAGCGGATAACAACAAACAAGTAAAGCAATACATGCAGAGCAACTAGTAGCACCAGTGACCAGCGCTGCGTCTCGATAGTGGTGCTTAAATTCTCACTGATGCCCCAATAGCTAATACCCAAATAGTAGGCCAGCCCAAAGGTCACAATGACGCCAAACAAGTTAAGGGCTTTCCACGTGCGGTAGTGAGCAATGATGGCAATTGTCACGTTGAGCAGTAGATAGTAGCTGAATAAAGTAGTCAGACTACCCGTGTCGTTACTGGTCAAAATAGGCGCAAAAAACCCGCCAGACAAGGCGAGTAGCGCTAACGGAAAGGCGTTTTGACGTACGGCTAACAGGATGGTGATAGCGGATAATAGCCCAAGCCCGATAAAGCTTGGCAAACTTGGCAGCACGAGATAGACGCTATAGGCAAAAAAGGTCGTTAAGTACGCAATAGCCAGCCCTGCGCCTTGTAACGTAATACCATAAGCAAAACGGTTCTTCGCCAGTTTAAGCCCCAATCCTGCTAATCCTAACCCTATCACTCCGATCGCTAGGAGTTTGGACTCAATAGAGATTTCGATATAGTCACTGAGCAAGCGTAGTAGCAGTACCACGCCAACGAGCAGCACCAAAACTCCGACACGCACGACTAAATTACCACCAAAGAACCAGTTTTTAATCGAATGAAATAAGGAGGTGACAATAGGCAACGATTGCTCGTCTGGGTCTGTAACCTTTGGCGTTTTGATGAAAGTAGGGTCAGTGTGATCGTATTGAGTATCAGGATCAGATAACAGCGCGACTTGTTCGAACAACGCATCAGTTGAAGGCTCATCATTTAAATTATTAGAGTCAGTGGCTGATTGTGAAGGAGATAAAGCAGATTGCGGTAACGGTGGAGGTACGCTAGTAGCACTCAAATTGTTATCAAGGGTAGTACTTGGCGGTAAATGGCCAGCAGTATTTTTTTGCTTATTGAGCTCTATTTGCAGACGCGAGATGTCACCGCGCAATTCAAGCAGTTGCTTATTTAACTTGTTATGCAGCACAACGATGATAAGCAGCAAAATAGTAAAGCCAAACCAACCTAGCATTGCGATTACCTTTTTTGATAATAAACTAATGATGACGCTATTTTAAGATAAACACAACTTGGTAAATTTCCTTGAACTCGTTTATATACAAAATGCTGTGACACATAAAAAAACAGAGCAGGATAACCCTGCTCTGTCTTAAGAAAATGAAACCCTAGCAATTCACTTACGACAAATTAGCTTTCATAAAGTCCATCATTTTATCCCAGCTCTCATTCGCCGCTTTTTCGTTATAGCCCAAATCGATATCGTTTTTGGCAGCGCGCTCGTCCGCATGTGGGTTGGTAAAACCATGCTTGGCATTGTCATAGACATCGACAGTGTAATCGGTGCCTGCGTTGTCCATCTCTTTTTTAAAGTCCGCTACCGCATCCATAGAGATCATAGAGTCCTCTGCGCCATGAGCGACGAGTACTTTTGCGCTAAAGTTATTGTCCGCAGGTTGCTTGGGTGCCAAATTACCGTGGAAACTAGCAACGGCCTTTAATGGCATGCCTTCGCGCGCCATATCGAGGACGACTTTACCGCCAAAACAAAAGCCAATTGCGCCTAGATTGTTACCATCGACAGCCAATTGATCGCTAAAGTCATTTAAGATCAGGCGGCAACGTGACATAAGCATGTCTTGATCTGCAAGTACTTGCTCCATCCACATATTGGCCATAGCAGCATCGCCTGTCAATTTGCCTTCGCCGTATACATCCATGACCACAGCCGCATAGCCTGCTTTTGCTAAACGCTCAGCTACAGATTTTGGATGATCGACCACGCCCCACCATTCTGGCGCGACCATGATACCTGCAACTGGGTTGTCATCTGTGGCGCTCTCTGGGAGTGCTACATAGCTAATAAGCTCGACGTTGTTTTCGGTAGTGCTGATTAACTCAAAAGTCTTAATTGACATTTTATTATCCTTTTTTGTGTTATAACATTTTTAATTAAAAATCATCATTGGTTTGACCCGTACTACCTTAGCGCCCATCTCACTCAAAAACAGCTATAATACTGTAACGCTCTTTATCAAAATGCTACTACAATTTTATGACTATCAATTTACTAAGTAAAAATGCTGTGAGCTTACCTGCGCACTCAGAACCCAAGACTGAGATTTTGCGCCCACAGTTTTGGTCAACCTATAGGCTTGATGAGCTAAATCACAGCGAATGGGAGGCGCTGTGTGATGGCTGTGGTAGCTGCTGCTTGATTAAGTTTATGGACAACGGCGATGACGAAGAAGAGGTTGAGTATACCGATGTCGCTTGTAAGCTCATGGACTGCGCCACAGGCTACTGTCAGCACTACGCCACACGCCAGCATTATGTGCCTGACTGTATTCAACTCACGCCCGATAAGGTGCCGACGATGATGTGGCTGCCTGAGCACTGCGCGTATAAAAGGCTATATAAAGGGCAGGCGCTACCAGAATGGCATCTACTTCTGACCCACGATGCGGTCGCAACCCAGCAGCAAATGCGCGCGGCCAACGTGGGCGTAGCAGGGCGCTGCGTATCTGAAACGGGCATCTTGGATGAAGAGATGGAGGATCGCGTGGTAACTTGGGTGACGCCTTAGGTTTTTATTTAGTCTCGTCTAATATTTTAGTTTTAAAGACGATTTTTACTCCTGTGACGCCATCGCCGCCGATTTTGCTTTAGTTTCAGCTTCTATTTGCGTGTCAGCCAGAGGCGGAATAGGAATACCTTGGCGGATTTGAGCTGAAAAGTCACTACTTTGATCATCTGTTACGCGCTCGATCCGATTATCAAACCCTTGAACTTTGGGATTGATATGAGTGCGCTCATACCAGGTATCCATTGACCAAGGCTGACCGCTGTTATCGGGGTTGGCATCAAGCATACCGACGTCAAATAGATAGTTCGGCAACCAGCCTGAGACCCAGATCCGATAGTCCCATGGTAGACGATCTCCACTGACGACACGCGCCATATAAAAGATAATATTGGTGCAGTTACTCACCAAAGTGTTGTACCAAGCAGGCTTGGCATTAAGCTCATCTGCAGCAGTCAAATAAGACTCAAAAAGAGCTTGGACTTCATGCCGTTGCAAATGGCTAATAGGAAACAGATACACCTGCTCGCCGCGCGCGTTGCTACGAGTATAGATGATATCACGCTCCTCAGAGGCAATAAGGCTTAGCTCATAACGACGAAAAAATCCAGCCAGCGCTGAGAACGACTCGTCTTCTTCTTTACGAATCTCAAATGAAAACGATAGCGGCTTGTCATCCTCAAAGCGAAAACTGACCAAAGTATGGGCGATCAGTGGCCCCATCCAATAAGAGTTGGATACATCGATACCAGATAGTTTAGACATATCGACCACTCGCGTCTCCCAGCGCTCGGCGGCATCGACATCGGTGTGCCAATCAAAGTTACGTACGTTATAAAAGGTAATAAGGTTAGGGTTATTGATATCACGCTCATAGGTGACCCTTTGGCTCACCTCAGGCATCCAGTCGCGCTCTTGTTTGGGTTCAATAGAAAAAAACCAACTCAGACCGATTATCCATACTACGCCATAGCTAACAGCGAGTAGTCTTCTGGTTTTTTTGGGATCTATAGAGTGCTCGCCAGCTTGATTCGTCACCTTGTTAATGAGCTTTGATAAGTACTTTACGGACAGCAGAGGTATGAGTAAGCCCAAGGTGATGGCAGTTGTAATCCAAGTGATTGGATGGTACGCGCCGAACTGATACCAGATCGCGAGCAGTAACCAAACGGCAGATAGGATAAGCGTCAGTGCAATCAAAACCCGTACCAGATAGTGCCACCATCTCAGGTTTGAGCGTCTATTATCCGGCCTCTTGTTAGACATAGAGCTGTCAGTGGTGCGATATGATAATAGACGAGTAAAAAAAGAGCGTAGTGACATAAGCGTTGAGTAACTCGGTAAAGGGGTGATGATACGTTATGAAGTTTATAACACACTGACAATACAATTTGGATAAATTTGTCGTTGAATGTCGGTGAGCCTTACGATAAAGTGAAGCTAATTTCAAAACGTCATTTGTTTACAGTTATACACATAAAATCCTTTAATTCGTTGTAATGACATCCTTTAGGTCCCATTGCTAAAGGCTGCTAAGTTAAAGACGATTTATTTTAAGATCATCAACCAAGAGGTTAAATCACATCACCATGTCTGACGACACACCTAGCCCGAGTAGTTGGTCGATGCGCGGCTTAAAACGCTGGCTATCGACCGCCCCTGAAACCCGTGACGAATTGATTGGCTTGGTTCAGCAATCGCGTCAATTCTTAGAGCCTGATACAGTAGATATGTTAGAGGGCGTTTTGGATCTACCTGCCACTCAAGTGCGCGAGATTATGACGCCGCGCCCGCAGGTTGTTGGTCTCCATGAGAGTACGAGTCTAGCTGAGGTGATGGATATCATTCTCGAGACGACTCACTCGCGCTATCCGGTGTTCGATAGTCAAGATGATGATGCGGTCATTGGTATATTACTTGCCAAAGATCTAATTCCTATTTTGGTGCATATGTTACGCGACCAAGATGACAAAATTGATAGTAAACGTTTAAAGGACTTAGTGCGCCAGCCGCTATATATCAGCGAAAATGCTCGCTCTGATACCTTGCTGCGCTCCTTACAAAGTACGCAGGTGCATATGGCGATTGTAGTTGATGAGTTTGGCAACTTTGGCGGCGTGGTCACGATGGAGGATTTATTAGAGGAAATCGTCGGCGACATTGTTGATGAGCACGATGACTTTGATGAAGATAGTGATATCAATAATATCGTCCTTGATCCTAACAAGCCCAATACTTGGCGAGTACAAGCCTCGACTGTGATAGAGGATTGTAACGACGAGCTCGGTACTCAGTTTGATGATACTGATGTCGATACGATGGGTGGCCTTGTGATGCAGACTTTGGGCTATGTCGGTGATCTTCAAGGTGAAAGCGTCAAAATAGACGACTGGCAAATCACCATCACCGATGTTGAAGGGCGCTTTATTCAAAATTTAGAGCTGACCAAAGTCGGCGGCGAGCAAAAGATATTGATTGGTAGTCATTGAGAACAATGTTAATAATTAAAAAAACACGATTGCGATCGTGTTTTTTTTGCATTTTAAAAAGGCATGTTATTGCTTATTTGTTGTACGACTGCGCTTATGTCTTTATTGCTTCATTCGAGGTATTATCTGCTATGATAGGCGGATTTGATTATCGCCATTTTTAGGGTTCGGATGCTTGTATGCGCTTATCTACCACTGATTTACAAAAACGCTTAAATCCAGCTAAGACTAAAGGATTGCCGCTTGCATTAGCGCTTATCCTTGCTTGGCTGGCAGGTGCTATGTTTACCTTAGCGCTTGCGCCTTATGGCGTCTGGCCACTCGCCGTAGTATCGCCTGCGATTTTGTATGCGCTACTTATGCCGCAGATGAGCACTCGCCGTGCTTTTATCATCGGCGAAGCGTACGGGATGGGACTGTGGTGCGTGGGGGCGTTTTGGCTGTATACCTCTATTCATGTCTATGGCAACACGCCTATGTGGCTCGCGCTAATTTTGATTGCGATTATGGGCCTTGGTATGGGGCTTTTTCATGGGTTTTTAGCGCTGATATTTAACCGATTTGTCGGTCGCCAGCCGTTTTCCTTTGCCGCGCTTTGGATATTACAAGAGTGGCTAAAAACGTGGCTGTTTACTGGTTTTCCTTGGTTATTTGTCGGGTACGCCTTTACTGAGCAGTATTGGCTCTCATCCTTAGCGCCTGTTGGCGGTGTGTTTGCTGTATCCTTTGTCGCTGTGCTATTGGCAGCGAGTATAGTTGAGTTACTGCGTCGCCGCGGCGGTTATATGGTCGCATCGATAGTGCTCTTGGTTATTAGTACCTCACTGTGGCTGATGAATCCGCAGTGGACTAAGCCTAAGGGCACTCCTGATCTATCGGTGTCTTTAATTCAAGGTAATATTCCACAAGATCTAAAGTGGCTCACTGAGTTTCAGGTAGAGACGCTCAAAATCTATGCGACATTGACGCGCAGCGAGTGGGGACGCGACATTGTTTTGTGGCCTGAGTCCTCCATTCCTATGTTTCAAACAGAGGCGGTGCCCTTTATCAATGAGATGGTCAAGATGGCCAATGAGACCGATACCACTTGGGTTACTGGTATCCCTTACAAAGATGAAGCGGCGTTTGATCCCGCTACGGATAAATACGCCCCCTTTTATAACAGCGTCATTGCATTAGGTAGCGAGGCTGAGGGCATGTACAAAAAGCAGCGCCTAGTACCATTTGGCGAGTACATTCCGTTTGAGGGTATGCTCGATATCCTGCCTGATCTGGCAGGTAGCCAAGATATTTTGAGCTATAGCGAGGGTAGCGATCAGCAGGCACCGCTACGCGTACGCGGTCATAATCTAGGTGCCGCCATCTGTTACGAGGTCGCTTATCCTGATACCACGCGCAAAAATGCCATCGGTACTGACTTTTTATTGACCATCTCTAACGACGCTTGGTTTGGCACCTCAGCAGGACCCTTGCAGCATCTACAAATGGTGCAGATGCGTGCACTTGAGAATGGGCGCTGGTTTATGCGAGCGACCAATACGGGAGTGACGGCTATTATCGATCATAAAGGCCGTATTGTAGAGCGCGCGCCACAGTTTGAGCGCACCGTATTACGCGGTGATATTCAAGCGCGAGTCGGCAACACGCCATTTATGCGTTTCGGTCATTATCCTATTTTAATTATTATCGCTATATTACTGTTACTGAGCTACGTAAGCCGTCGCAGCAGTACTCGCACCCAAGCACAGCCCCCTAGCAAAAGATAACAAGGGTTAGCTTATTACTGCCAAAGACAGTTGCGGGCTAAATTTTTACGAATAAGTCCTTTAAATAGGTAAGGGCTTTCACAAATCGGTAAAAATTGCGATATAATAGGTCAAATTTAAAATATTTTTTGTCCAAGGTGGATAAGGTATGTCAGAAGATATCATCAACAACAATCCAAAAAAAGAGTTCATGTTCGCCCTAGTTGGCGTAGGTATGTTCTTAGCCATCGTTTTACTTATTGGTATATCTGCTTTTTTGCGTCCAGCAGGCGAGCATATCACTGCCGAGGCAACTGAGGAGTCGGTTGCGGCTGAAAACGCAGAAGCTATCGTTGCTGAAGATACGGCTGTCGTTGAGCCTGCGGCTACTGATGGCGCAGAAGATACGGATTTGGGCGCTGGAGAATCAGCGGCACTAGAGGATCAAACAATAGGCGCTGCAACAGTGACACCAGATCCAAGTACGGGTGACTCTATCGTTGCAACTCAAGCAGCTGAGGCCACAGCAGACGGTGTTGTTAATCAAGAAGCCGTCGCCGAAACTGACTTGGTTGGACCTTCTGATCAAGTCGCAGGTACGGTTAATCCACCAGTAGCTGCGCAATAGGTTTTTGAGTCAAAAGTATCATTTAGACGTTGTTTCTAAGCCTTAGCACCATAAAAACTCGCCTTCATATTATGATGGCGAGTTTTTTGTTGTCTCGTTTTATAATAAAGAGTGCTTACAAATAATCAGTGTTTATAAATAGGCGCTCATCCCCAGATAAGCACTATAGCCAGATAATCATTATAAACAGATACTATCGCTATCTCATTATGACAATGTTACTAATAAAAAAGAGGTTCTATGTCCACTCAAGCCCTAACATCCAAAGCCAGTATTCAGCAGCGTATTAGCGAAGTACAAGCTACTCTTAAAGCGCAAGATCTCTCTGCGCTTATCGTCCCAACCGCTGATCCGCATTTATCTGAGTACTTGCCTGAGTATTGGCAGGCACGCGTATGGCTATCAGGGTTTACAGGCTCCTCTGGTACATTGGTCGTGACCGCTGATTTTGCAGGCCTGTGGACAGACAGTCGTTATTGGGTACATGCCGCGAGCGAGCTTGCAGATACAGGTATTGAGTTAAAAAAGCTGGCTTTGGGTGAGCCTAATCATGTTGAATGGTTAGCCGATCAGTTGCAAGATGGCGATAGCGTGACAGTTGATGGCAGCGTGCTCTCTATCAGCGAGCAGGATAAACTATTGGACGCTTTTGCTGGTCAAGACATCACTTTAATCACTGATCGAGATGTCCTTAGTCAAGTGTGGACAGATCGTCCTACGCTACCTACAGCTCAGCTATATCAGCATGAGGCGCCGTTTGTCTCGCAGTCTGCGGCGTCGAAAATAGCAGCCATTCGCGCAGGCATGACAGATGCAGGCGCGACTCATCATCTGCTATCTAGCCTAGATGATATTGCTTGGCTCACTAACTTACGCGGCTCTGATGTCGACTACAATCCTGTCTTTTTATCACATATGCTCATCAGCGCAGACAAAGCAACGTTGTTTATTGATACTCATAAAGTCAGCAGTGATATTGAACATTCTCTCAAAGAGAGCGGTATTGCCTTAGCAGATTACAAGGATATCAAAGATGCACTAGGACAATTGACTCCTGATGATTTGCTGCTATTAGATCCAAGCAAAGTGGCGGTCGGTACCTTGTCTCAGATTGTTGATAACGTGGGTTTCATTGAACAAACAGCACCGAGTACTATGCTCAAATCTATCAAGTCTGAGGCTGATATCGAGCATATCCGCGAAGCTATGCGTCAAGATGGCGCGGCGCTTTGTACGTTCTTTAGCGACTTTGAAGCGCGACTAGATAAAGGTGAGCGTTTGAGCGAATTGGACGTTGATCGTATGCTCATTGAGGTGCGCAGTCAGCAGCCAAATTACGTCTCACCGAGCTTTCCGACGATTGCAGGCTTTAATGAAAATGGCGCTTTGCCGCATTACCGCGCTACACCAGAGAGTTTTAGCTATTTGGAAGGCGAGGGTGGCTTGCTACTTATCGATTCAGGTGCTCAATATCAAAACGGCACTACCGATATTACCCGTGTCGTCGGCATTGGCGCTGTTACTAGTGCACATAAACGCGACTTTACGCTAGTGCTCAAATCGCATATTGCGCTTGCGCGTGCAAAATTCCCTGAAGGCATCAGCTCGCCTGCTATCGATGCGATTTGCCGTGCGCCATTGTGGCAAGCGCAAATGGACTACGGTCACGGTACAGGACACGGCGTAGGTTATTTTTTGAACGTGCACGAGGGCCCGCAAGGCATCTCTTATAATGCCAGTAACACCAAAGAGCGGGCGATGCGGACAGGTATGATCACTAGTAACGAGCCAGGATTGTACCGTGAGGGCAAATGGGGTATTCGTATTGAAAATTTAGTAGTCAATACGCCAGTATCTGAGCCCAGCGAGTTCGGTCAGTTTTTGCAGTTTGAGACAGTAACCTATTGTCCAATAGATACGCGTTTAATTGATAAGTCACTGCTAGATCGAGTAGAAATCGATTGGTTAAATGACTATCACAGTCAAGTCTACAATGAGCTACAAGATCGTATTGAGGGAGCAGCTCTAGAGTGGCTTACCCAGCGTACGCAAGCTATTTGACCTTTAGATTTATCAAAAAAGGCGCTGTCGTTTAGATGACAGCGCCTTTTTATTACTAGCAGTCTAAGTAGTATTTAGATTATTCTTTATTATCTGTATCACTAAGAGGCGCTTTGTCTGGAATATTTCCATCGTTTTGCGTATTTGCTTGATCGGCGCTAGCCAAGCGCTGGGTCACCTCAGCTCGCATCCAAGATTTGAGATTCTCAGAGATTTGCATCATTTGCTCGCTAACATAGTCGTCAATACTCGTTTCAAGCTCACGAATCAGGCTTTCGTGATCAGCATTTAGTTTACTGTCATTTAAAGACAAATGAATAGCGGTATGCGTGCGCGCATTTTGGGTTATTGCGCTTATGCTGTTGTCATTTGTCGCTATATTCTGACCATCTGAAACGTTTGTTTTTCTATCGGCGTTACCAATATCAGCATTAACATTAATATTAGCATCGGTACCCGCGGTGTCATTGTCTATCGTGTCTTCAACTATAGATTCACGCGCCCTAGCCTCTTGCTCATCTGCCTCCTCTTGTCGTTTGCGCTTGTTGTCCGCTTCTTTTGCCTCCAAAGCTTTTTCTTCTTCTTGCGCTTTTTTAGCCTCTATCTCTTCTTGTTCTTTTAAACGTAAGGCATCGGCAGCTTGCTTATCGGCAATGGCTTTAGCGATGGCTTGTTCTGCATGATGATTTTCGTATAATTCATCAAGATGGGCGTCCAAATCATGCGTGTCAAAGACAAAATCTTCAAATGAAGTCTCAGGCTGGAGTAAGGTTGTGATATCAGTGAGCTCTTGAATAATAGCTGCGCGTATCAGCTCAGGCGCATATGTCCAGCGCTGGTAGAATTGTTGAGAGAATGAATAGCTTGACATGATATCTTCCATAAAGTGCTAAAAATTACCCCTTATCATACGCAAGTCGGATAAGGGGCTGCAAGAGGACAAACGTAGTAATCTAACGCGAGCATTGCGCTAAGACAAATCAAGCACCAATCTAAGCGTTTAAATCAGGTCCAACGCGCAAAGAGTAAAGAGCCGTTAGTACCACCAAAGCCAAAGCTATTGGACACCGCATACTTTAGATTATCGACTTTGCGTGAGGTATTGGCGACGTAATCTAAATTACAGTTATCCTCGATATCATCTAAATTAATCGTTGGTGGAATGTGCTGATGCTGTAGCGCTAAGACGGTAAATATCGCCTCGATACCGCCTGCTGCACCTAGCAAGTGACCGGTCATGGATTTGGTTGAGCTGACGAGTATGCTATCTTTGATATCGGCAAATACTGTCTCAATCGCTAATGATTCTGCAACATCACCTGCAGGAGTACTGGTACCGTGAGCATTGACATAACCCACAGCGGACGGCTCGATGCCAGCGTCGTTGAGCGCATTTTGCATGGCTCGAGCAGCGCCGTTACCGTCTTCGGGAGGCGCGGTAATGTGACTGGCATCATCACTCATACCGAAACCGACCAGTTCTGCTAAAATATTGGCGCCGCGAGCTTTAGCGTGAGCGAGGCTTTCGAGCACCATGACTCCTGCGCCGTCCCCTAAGACAAACCCGTCACGCCCTTTATCAAACGGACGCGAAGCTTTTGTTGGCTCGTCGTTGCGCGTAGAGAGCGCATGCATTGCGCCGAACCCTGCGATACCTAATGGACTTGAGCCTTTTTCGCTCCCGCCTGCCAGCATGACGTCGGCATCGCCATGAGCTATGAGTCGTGCGGCCAGTCCGATAGCGTGCGTCGCTGTCGTACAGGCGGTGGATGTCGCTAAGTTTGGACCTTTTAAGGTATGTTTGATAGCCACAAGACCTGCTGCCATATTGACGATAGAGCCTGGAATAATAAAGGGCGAGACCTTTTTTGCGCCTTTATCTCGTAGCATATCACGGCTGTTTTCAATAGTTTGAATACCGCCAATACCTGAACCCAAAATCACCCCAAAGCGCTCTTGATCGACATCTTTGACCGGGCTGTCAGCAGCGCTTATCTCATCAATGTAGCCTGCATTGTGTAGTGCCATAGAAGTGGCCGCTACCGCATAATGCATAAACTCATCGTAGCGGCGTGCGTCTTTAGGATTCATGTAGTGCTTGGCGTCAAAGTCTTTAACCGTACCAGCGATTTGCGCGCGGTACTCTTCAGGATCAAAATGGGTGATAGGCGTAATACCACTCTCACCATTTAGCAGTCTTGTCCAAGTGCTCTCAACGTCTAGTCCTAAAGGTGTTATCGCGCCCATACCCGTTACAACGACGCGCATCTCATCAGAGCGTTCATGATGCGCAGCTTTACGGCGTTTTTGGTAGGTGGATTGATCTTGATTCGAGGTGGCTTGGCTCATATATATCGTCCTATACTTGCAGTTTAAAAATGGGTTTTGTACAGCGCACATGTGTGTTGCTGTACTGAGCGCTTGTCTTCCCTGACTGTAGGGCGCTCATCGATCGTATTGTTCATAAATTATAGCAACTATTATAAAACACATCAGTTTACGCGTGTAAACTTAAATAAGACGAGCCAGTTCGCCATGCAAAATTAATGTAGATAACCTTTTAAAAGTGTTTGAATTTTTTATTCACAATGAGATCTAGTCTACTCTAAGCAAAACATACCTGACCTAATACCACGCTTTTATTAGCACCTGTTACCGCAGGCAGATTGCCCGTCTCACCCATTAACGTTTGACGCGCAAGCCAAGCAAAGGCCACAGCTTCAACCCAAGTTGGCGCAAGACCTAGAACCTCAGTCGTCTGCACACTAGTATGCGGCAAATGCGCTTGCAACCTCGTTATCAGATAACTATTTAGCGCACCGCCGCCGCAGACATACACAATGCTGTCATCATGAGATTGGATAAATTGATTGATCTGGTCGCTAGCACTCATAGCAGTCAGCTCGGTCAAAGTTGCTTGCACATCAGCGGATGAGTAGCGAATATGAGCCGATGCTTGATCGAATTTTTGTAGCTCATCTTGTAGCCATTCTAGATTAAAGTCCTCGCGCCCTGTGCTTTTAGGATAAGTTTTTGCAAAAAATGGATGCTCTATCAGCTGATTAAGTAGCGGCTCAACAACTTGCCCAGACTGCGCCCAAGCGCCATCGGCATCGTAGTCCCGACCAGTATGAAGCGCGGTCCAAGCGTCCATCAATACATTAGCAGGACCAGTATCATAGCCAGTCACCTTATCTGAGCCAGCAGGCAAGACGGTGATATTAGCAATACCGCCTAAATTTAGCAGGATACGCGTCGTGTGTGCATCTGAGAATAGAGCATGATGAAAGGCAGGTACTAGCGGCGCACCTTGCCCGCCAACTGCCATATCGCGGCGGCGAAAATCACTGACCACGCTGATACCTGTGCGCTCAGCGATAATATTGGCGTCAAGTAATTGCAACGTATAGCCCATCTGCGGGCGATGACGTACCGTTTGCCCATGACAGCCAATAGCTAGCACGGACTCTGCCTCGATATTGGCTCGTTGCAACAAGGTATTGACCGCATCACTTGCAAACTCGCCATATGCTTTGCTGGCCCAGCCAAACCAGTCTAATTCGCTATTGGGCTCGCTCTCTACTGGCGTTAAGGCTTGCACGCCATTAGGCTGACACAAGGCAAGCAGCACTTCTCGCAGACGCGGCGGGAAGTCTCGGCTATAGCTTGCCAATAATTGCATAGGTGCGGCGCTAGAGTCCGCCGTGAACTGACACAATACCGCGTCCATACCGTCCAAACTCGTCCCTGACATCATGCCGATATATAGACCATCATTGAAGTTCTCGAACAGGGTTTGCTCTAGGGTATCGACAAGCGACATATCCTCGCCATCGCTTAGATCTACGTTGGGGTTTTGATTATCAATAACAGACACAGGCTTACTCATGGCAATTTACCTCAAAAAACGCTAGTATATCTCTCAAATTCTACCATCTTTTACAGGCTACAAGATTCTAATTGGCCCAAACGCGTAAGCCTTTTCATAATGACAATAAAGAGATTCTCATGACCACTCAAACCCATACCTTAGAAGACCAACTTGCCCTAATTGAACGCGGTACGCAAGAGGTGTTATCCAGAGACGATTTAATCGCTAAACTCAAGCTAGATCGTCCGCTACGTATCAAGGCAGGCTTTGATCCTACCGCGCCTGATTTGCATTTAGGTCATACGGTACTTATCAATAAGCTCAAGCATTTTCAAGATCTGGGCCATGAGATTTATTTTTTGATTGGCGATTACACGGCCAAGATTGGCGATCCTTCAGGCAAAAATAGCACGCGTCCGCCGTTGACCGACGAGCAAATCAAAGTCAATGCTGAGACGTACGCCGAGCAAGTGTTTAAAATTTTGGATAAAGATAAAACCCGTATTGTCTTCAACTCTGAATGGTTCAAAGATATGTCAGCGGGCGATATGATTCAACTCTCAAGCCAGCTGACGGTTTCGCGCATGCTAGAGCGTGATGATTTCTCCAAACGCTACGCCGCGCAAACGCCTATTGCCATTCATGAGTTTCTCTATCCATTAGTACAAGGCTATGATTCTATCGCGCTTGAGGCGGACGTTGAGCTTGGCGGTACCGATCAAACCTTTAATATTTTGATGGGACGAACCCTCCAAGGTCGCTATGGTCAAGAGCCGCAAGTTTGTATCACGGTGCCAATCTTAGAAGGCTTAGACGGCGTCAATAAAATGTCTAAATCTTTGAACAATTACGTCGGTATTTATGATGCGCCAGGCACCATGTACCAAAAGCTTTTATCCATGCCAGATACGCTTATCCGTCGCTACTTTGAGTTTTTGAGCTTTAAGCCGATGGATGAAATTGAAAGCTTGATGGCGGAGATGGATAACGGTCGTAATCCACAAGAGATCAAACGCATTTTAGCCGAAGAGTTAATCGAGCGCTTCCATGATAGCAATGCGGCTGCTAATGCGCACAAATCTGCTGGTAATGTGCTAGCAGATGGCGAGTTGCCTGTCGATCTGCCAGAGATTACATTGGATTTAGAAGGTGCAGATGCATTATTTATCACTCAAATCCTAAACCAAGCACAGCTTGCCAAAAACAACTCAGCCGCTAAAGATATGGTCAAACGCGGCGCGGTAAAAGTCGATGACGAAGTGGTTGATGCTGGATTTAGCTTAACCTCAGGACAGACGGCAGTCATTCAGGCAGGTAAAAAGGGCTATGCTAAGGTAACGGTGGCATAAAGCGCGTAAGGTTAAAGGTAAATAAAAAAAGGCAAGAGGCATGAAGCAAAAATATCAATCCATACCCCAAGGCATCTACCGTCATTACAAAGGCAATCTATATCAAGTCTTGCATACCGCGCAGCATTCTGAAACCGAAGAGTCGCTAGTGGTTTATCGTTGTCTTTACGGAGAATACAGCGTGTGGGTGCGACCGCTTGCGATGTTTGCTGAGACGGTTATGATAGATGACAAAGAAGTACCACGCTTTGAGTTGATTAAAACTCTAGCGGATTGATGATCAAAATACCTTTTTAACATCCCAAAAAAAGCGACCCTATAAAGGTCGCTTTTTTTCTTTAAGTAAAAGTATAACGCCAATTAGCTACCCAAAAACTTAATAAGCGCTTCGTTAAACTCTTTAGCATGCGTGACATTAATGCCATGTGGGCCACCTTCAACGATATGCAATTGACTATCAGCGATCATCTCATGCGAGCGCTCACCACTGACTTCAAAGGGTACGATTTGGTCGGCATCACCATGGATCACTAAAGTGGGTACATCGAATTTCTTTAAATCATCACGAAAGTCAGTGTACGCAAAGGATTTAACACAGTCATAAGTGGCTTTAGCAGACGCGTATGACGCGATATCGCGGTTATACAAGCGCATGGGCTTACTGACCAACAGTTTGCCGTCTTTTGGCGTAAAAAAGTTCTTAGTGAAGTCATTTAAAAAGGCAATACGGTCACCGCTGACCCCATCCAAAAACTCTTGTACATCCGCCTCTTCTAAGCCGCCATCAGGATTATCATCTGCCTTGAATAAATAAGGCGGCACTGCTGAGGCCAGCACGGCTTTACTCACACGCTCAGATCCATAGTTGCCAAGGTAGCGCGCCACTTCACCACCGCCCATAGAGAACCCAACGATAGTAGCATCTTGCAAATCAAGCTCATCCATCAGTGCCTTTAAATCTTGAGCTAAGGTGTCGTAGTCATAAGCTTCCCAAGGCTGGGAGGATCGACCAAAGCCGCGTCTATCGTAAGTGATGACTTGATATCCAGCTTCGACTAAAGCCATAAGCTGTGACTCCCACGCGCGTCCACTTAGCGGCCAGCCATGAATGAGTACCACAGGTTTGCCGCTGCCTTGAACTTCGTAATATAGATTAACGGGTTGATTGTCTTGAGTATCGACTTTTATATAGGGCATATTCATATCCTTTTGAATGATTATTTTTTTGGTGGCGTTATGTATGATTATCTTTTTATAAGGCATCACAGTGGTACGCCAACTCTTAAGTATAAGAGCTGGTTATGTTATTTGCTGTGAGAGGTTGTGATAAATATAGTGTGGTTGTGTGAGCAGGGGTCGTCTCTAAAAATCATTTTAAAAGAATGCTTTAAGCACTTTATAAAACCTAACGGGCTCATCAAGTGGTACGGCATGACCTGAGTGCGGTAAAACGATTTCAGTGGCATTGGGCAGCATCTGCGTCACCTTTTGTTGCCACTTAGGATCGTAGAGCTTTGAGCGTCCGCCAATCAGATTGACGACAGGAATAGTCACTTTTTCTAACGCTCCGCGAAAGTCATAGGGCAGCTCCAAATAAGCTTGCAAGCATTGTCTTTTATGATTCCAGATACTATGCTCATAAAGCGCAAGCTTAGGATCGTTTTTGTAGGTTGTCGCTTGCACGAACGCTTTTGAGCGTGTGCGATTAACTGACAGGAGTGAAAACAACCGCTCGACATCGGTAGCATGGCGTTTGAGGGCAAAGGGTAGATGCGTAAAGCTGCCACTATCGGCATAAGGCAAGGTTTTGTCGATGACCTCTTGAAAGATATCGAACACTTCTTGCTGGCGCGTACCAAATAGGCCGCCTTGCCAGTCGGGCTGATTATGAATAGCAGGGTTTTGATCGATATTCAAAAATTGGCTAACTCTATCCACGCCAAAACGTTCGAAATAGGCCCACATGACCTGCGCGCCCATAGAGATTGCCGCAATAGGCAGAGACTCTACTTCTCTGAGCGTACAGATATGCTCAACCATATCATTCATATCCTCAGCGTATTGACGGATAAAATCAAACTGAGTCAAAGCAATCTCTTTGGCCTCACCAAAGCCTCTAAAGTGCGGCAAATAAAAGGTGTGTTTGCCAAGGAGCGGCGTTATAAACGGCAAAAACTCACGCGCATCCATACCATAGGCGTGCAGCAGTAATACAGCTGGCCCTTTTCCAATTACTGAAACAGGTAGCCGCGTGCCGTCAGCTGCTGTGATATTTATGGTCTGTAACTGATATGGCGTGAGCAAGTTTTTTATCATAGCGTGTTTTATAGTTTCCTAAAAATGTTGTGGATAGCAGTGTCATTTAAATGTTTATTGCCACAATTTAGCGTACTCGTCGTCACTGATAGTAGCGATATCTAACTCATTTAGCATAGTACGTAGTGCTGACCAACGCTCTTTGTTAAGCTCAATAGGAGTAATCAGGCGACTTAGCGTATCGGTGATAATGTCATCCATTAACGCTGAGGGCTCATCTGCTGTGTAGCCGTAATAAATCTCGCGCGCTTTTTCAGGCTGACTAGTGCATAGTTCAGCCATTTTCATCGTCACTTTGACAAAGTGCTCCATAGCGTCTTTTTTGTTGTCCCACAGACTATGCGTGGTCATCATCTCTAGCGCTGAAAAGTTTGGATAAGGCGATAAGTGCTGATCAATAAAGGTGTATTCAAGTCCGATGTGATTGGCCTCGATGCCTTCAAAGTTATAAAAGCACAGCCAAGCCCCATCGAATTCGCCAATTGCATCGCCTTCTTGCAAGTTCTTTAGATGTTGAAAGTCGGTTTCTACAAATTCAACACTCGCGCGATCCAAATCAAAGCCATTTTGCTTTGCATAACGACGTAGTATCTCAAAACCGATTTTGTTGGTAATAGGATTAGCAGAGGGCGTCGTAATACGAATGGGCTGATTTTGTGTAAACTTATCCATACCGCTTTGCTTCATCATAACCCCGCCGTCAGTCACAAAAAAACAGCCAAGCGCTTTTAAATCAGTGAAGTAATGCTCAAACAAATGAATCGGCTCATTAACATGAAAGTCGATATTACCTGCTTGTAGCTCGGCAAAACCATCATAGTGTTCAGTCGGCTCAATCATCGTAATATCGAGCCCAGCTTCTTTGTATGCACCAGTATGAATACCGGCGATAAAGGGTAGATGATCAGGATTCAAAAACCATTCTAGTGTCAAAGTGAGCGATGTGTTCGCCATTATATATCCTTATCGTATCGGTTAAAGGTTCAGTGATAACACCTTTTATAACAAAAGCTACGGTAATAGAGGTTAAAAACCGTCAAACTGACCATAGCACAAAAATGTTTTTATAATAAAAATACTTAGTATTGATACATCATAAAAGGGATATAGGTTTATGAGCAGATCGATGTTGTCCGCATTAGATACGAGTCTATATCCGCAAGTTTGGGGGCAGCAGACGGTTATAGATCCGCAAAACTTGCTTATGGCGCTTTTGACAGGTGATATCGAGATTGACCCAAAAGAATTTACTAAGCTATTACTAAAAGACACCGTGTACCAAGAATGGATCAACGCGACTGTATTTGGGCGCTATATTCAGCGCAGCTTTACCGCTTTTTATCGTCAGACCGAAGATAGCTTTAACATGGATATGCCCGCATTGTTTCGCCGTGAGCTCATGCGCCATGCGCAGTTTTTACCTATTGCCCAGACGTTATTTTTCGCAGGAGATATTCCCAAAAGCGCGCGACTCGACAAGCTTTTCACCACAACGGTCAATCCAGTAACCGCCCTCAGTGATGCACAAAAAATAAGCCAAAACGCAGTGAAATCTGGACGATTACTCTCTCAAGAGATTATTATTAATAAAATAAAAGTGGCTGGCAAACAAGTCGTGGGCTTTCCCATACGTCATAATAAGCGTACGAGTGAACGCACACGTAACGAGGTGCTCATCTTAGATTTCAATGACTTGCGTTTGGTTAGCGAAGAGGTTGTAGAAGCAAGCGCTATTAAAAAAAGCAATACAGCCGAGACCATATTGCTTCGATATTATGAATTACGCTGATAGTGTTATCAACAATAGCAGCTTAACTTTTAAGACTAGTCTTTAGCAATCGTTAACCCATTAAAGGTTTGCGCGACTGGCATGACCTCCAAGCGATTGACATTGATATGCGCAGGCGATTCAATAAGCCAGAGCAAGATATCGCCGATATCTTCACCCGTCATGGTCTTGAAGCCATCATAAACCTTTGCTGCTTTGTCATCATCGCCGTGATAGCGCACGTTTGAAAATTCTGTACCCGCTACATTACCAGGCTCGAGATTGGTCACGCGTACTTGCGTACCGAGCAAATCTGCACGCAAATTTAAGCTAAACTGCTTTACAAAGGCCTTAGTCGCACCATAAACGTTACCACCATAATAGGGCCAAGTGCCCGCGATAGAACCGACGTTGATAATGTAACCGCTATCACGCTCAACCATTACTGGCAGGACGGCATGAGTTAAGGCCATCAATCCTTTGACATTGGTATCGACCATTTGCATCCAGTCATCAAGCGCGGCACTCTGGGCAGGCTCCGTACCGAGCGCGAGTCCAGCATTATTAACGAGCACATCGATCTGACTAAAATCGCTTGGCAAGTCTTTGATAATTTGTGCAATAGAGTCGGTATCGCTGACATCCATAACCACGGGCAAAAACAATTCACCTAATTCGTCAGCCATAGCATTTAGTTTGTCTAAGCGACGAGCACAGCCAATAACGCGGTGGCCTTTAGCGATTAATTTTTCAGCCAGCGCTTTACCGAATCCAGCGCTAGCCCCTGTAATCAATATATTCATTATCTGCCCCTCTGCGATGTCAATGTTTATTGTTTACCAAAGATTTTATCGCCCGCATCACCTAGACCTGGAATGATGTAGCCGTCTTCATTTAGATGACTGTCGAGCGCTGCGGTATATATCTTTACATCAGGATGTGCTTCATTGACTAGGCGTACCCCTTCAGGAGCGGCGACCAGCACCAAGGCTTTTATATTTTGACAGCCATGTCTTTTTAGCATGTCAATAGTGGCGACCATAGAGCCGCCGGTGGCGAGCATAGGATCGATGACCAGTGCAGGACGCTTATCCATGTGGCTGACGAACTTCTCAAAGAAGGGTACAGGCTGCAAGGTTTCTTCATCACGTTGCAAACCGACAACTGAGATTTTTGCTGTGGGAATCAAGTCGAGCACGCCGTCCAGCATGCCCAAACCTGCACGCAAAATAGGCACAACCGTTGCAGTCTTGCCGACAATTTGCTCACCATCGATCTCGCCGCACCAGCTCTCCATTGGAAAGGTTTCAATTTCAAAATCATGACTTGCTTCATATGCCATCAGGCGCGCAAGCTCTTTGGTCAGTGTGCGAAACTTATAGGTACTACAGTCCTTTTCGCGCATAAGACTCAGCTTATGACGCACCAAGGGATGATCGATGACCGTAATGTTTAGCTCACTCATAACTACTCTCTTATTAGATAGATTAGGCGCTAGTAGGTTTAACACTAGCTCTTTGTTCTTAATATTGGGTTCTTGATAGTGGATGATGCTCGTATGCTATGATAACAAAAAAACCGCTTTTCTAATGAAGAATGTTATGACCAAACCATCCTCAAAAGCTCAGATCGACAAAGACGATTCTACTAATAACTTAGATAAGGCAAAAACTGCTAGTCCAGAAATAGAAGATCATCCCTTTAAACCTGTATTGCCGCCCAATGCCACCGTTATGATGATGGGCAGCTTCCCGCCGACCTCTGACAAATGGGCGATGCGCTTTCATTACCCCAACTTTTATAATGACATGTGGCGTATTTATGGCGGCGTCTTCTTTGACGATGTAAACCACTTTAGGGTAGGGGATGACAAACGTTTTGATCCTGATCAGATACGCGAATTCTTATTTGAGCGCGGGATCGCTTCTTGTCCGACAGTCAGACAAGCAATACGAGAAACGGGGAATGCATCGGATAAAAACCTTGCCGTAGTCACCCCGGTTGATTTGGATCTGATCTTACCGCAAGTGCCAAAAGTAGAAGCATTATTTACCACAGGCGGTAAGGCAACAGAGGTTTTGATTGAGCTATTAGATATCTCCTTACCCAAGTCCAAATACCCAAAAACCAATCAAAGCATGGCTTATCCTTATAAGTGGCAAAGCGATGATCCAGAACTAATAGATCAAAAAGTAAATAAGTTAACTCTATATAGATTGCCGTCTACCTCACGCGCATATCCTCTAGGATTAGATAAAAAGATAGCGGCTTACAAAGGATTTTTTGAAAAGATGGGTAAGCTATAAAAAGAATGGTAGCGTAGGGTGAAGTTAGTGAAGCATAATCCTCTACTCTAAACTCTTGATAAACAGGCACAATTAAATTCTCAGCGGATTAAATTAGAATAAACCTAAAACAGAGGTTGACGCCTAACCGAAAGCGCGTATAATGCCACCCAGTCGAAAGGGAAGGCGGATTGAGAATGAGTTATCATTCTAACCAACCAGCCAATAGCGAGAAATTTCAAACTAACTACTTTAGTAATTAAAAATGAAATTTCAAACTAAATAAAAATACTTCTTGACTTACTAATTAAAGCGTCTATAATACGCACCTCAATAAGACAAGCGGTCTGATAACTTAGTAAAATAAACACTAAGAAATCAACGAACTACCTTAGTGAAACGAATGATAAAGTAGTAAATAAAAGCTTGACAAACATACCTAACATGATAAGATAGTCGGCTCGCTAGATAGCAAAGACCTTAAGGGTTTGAAGCGAATTTAGCAAATAGATATTGACATACTTACTGACTGGACGACAGCAGTGAGACACTATTTAAAAGCAAAACTAAAGAACAACTTGTGTGGATTTTTGCTGAGATTAGAATGCTAAAAATAAAGTTGGTTTTGATTTCTTTTCGGAATCAGTTCTAACTATAAAAATTATCATTTAATCAGCAGAAAAACTCAAAGTTAATTCATTACGAACATAATTTAAAGCGATTTTGCCAGATTAGATGAGCCAAAGATTAGAAGTCGTCTTACTATTTTATAGTGAAAGACTTCATAGTTAGATTAAACTGAAGAGTTTGATCATGGCTCAGATTGAACGCTGGCGGCAGGCTTAACACATGCAAGTCGAGCGGTAACATTTCTAGCTTGCTAGAAGATGACGAGCGGCGGACGGGTGAGTAACACTTAGGAATCTACCTAGTAGTGGGGGATAGCACGGGGAAACTCGTATTAATACCGCATACGACCTACGGGAGAAAGGGGGCATCTTGATGCTCTCGCTATTAGATGAGCCTAAGTCGGATTAGCTAGATGGTGGGGTAAAGGCCTACCATGGCGACGATCTGTAGCTGGTCTGAGAGGATGATCAGCCACACCGGAACTGAGACACGGTCCGGACTCCTACGGGAGGCAGCAGTGGGGAATATTGGACAATGGGGGCAACCCTGATCCAGCCATGCCGCGTGTGTGAAGAAGGCCTTTTGGTTGTAAAGCACTTTAAGCAGTGAAGAAGACTCAATGGTTAATACCCATTGACGATGACATTAGCTGCAGAATAAGCACCGGCTAACTCTGTGCCAGCAGCCGCGGTAATACAGAGGGTGCAAGCGTTAATCGGAATTACTGGGCGTAAAGCGAGCGTAGGTGGCTTGATAAGTCAGATGTGAAATCCCCGGGCTTAACCTGGGAACTGCATCTGATACTGTTAGGCTAGAATAGGTGAGAGGAAGGTAGAATTCCAGGTGTAGCGGTGAAATGCGTAGAGATCTGGAGGAATACCGATGGCGAAGGCAGCCTTCTGGCATCATATTGACACTGAGGTTCGAAAGCGTGGGTAGCAAACAGGATTAGATACCCTGGTAGTCCACGCCGTAAACGATGTCTACTAGTCGTTGGGTTCCTTGAGGACTTAGTGACGCAGCTAACGCAATAAGTAGACCGCCTGGGGAGTACGGCCGCAAGGTTAAAACTCAAATGAATTGACGGGGGCCCGCACAAGCGGTGGAGCATGTGGTTTAATTCGATGCAACGCGAAGAACCTTACCTGGTCTTGACATATCTAGAATCCTGCAGAGATGCGGGAGTGCCTTCGGGAATTAGAATACAGGTGCTGCATGGCTGTCGTCAGCTCGTGTCGTGAGATGTTGGGTTAAGTCCCGCAACGAGCGCAACCCTTGTCCTTAGTTACCAGCGGTTTGGCCGGGAACTCTAAGGATACTGCCAGTGACAAACTGGAGGAAGGCGGGGACGACGTCAAGTCATCATGGCCCTTACGACCAGGGCTACACACGTGCTACAATGGTAGGTACAGAGGGCAGCTACACAGCGATGTGATGCGAATCTCAAAAAGCCTATCGTAGTCCGGATTGGAGTCTGCAACTCGACTCCATGAAGTAGGAATCGCTAGTAATCGCGGATCAGAATGCCGCGGTGAATACGTTCCCGGGCCTTGTACACACCGCCCGTCACACCATGGGAGTTGATTGCACCAGAAGTGGGTAGCCTAACCTTTTAGGATGGCGCTCACCACGGTGTGGTTGATGACTGGGGTGAAGTCGTAACAAGGTAGCCGTAGGGGAACCTGCGGCTGGATCACCTCCTTATAGACGGCATTCTTCTTGGCAAGAATTCACAACAAGTTGTTCTTTAGTTTAGTTTGTTTATAAGCCTTAGGCGTAAGCAAGTAACAGCAAATCCCCTTTAAGGGATTTACTCAAGCTTAAGAAGGAAGTAGGGTAATTTGAAATTTCTATTTAAAGAAATTTCCTTGCGCTCGGGTCAAAGCAGTGCTTTGACAGCATCCTCGCTCAGGCCTGTAGCTCAGCTGGTTAGAGCACCGTGTTGATAACGCGGGGGTCGGCAGTTCAAGTCTGCCCAGGCCTACCATTATTTAGGTACAGTGCTTAAAACAGTTAGAAACGCTCAAGCGTTAGCAAGACTTATAGAAAATTGCCTTTAAGCAATTTTCTCTTGCGAGCCTAGCGAAGTAAAAGGCTTTAAGGTTTAAGAAGGGTTAGGGCTATCAGCAAATCCCCTTTAAGGGATTTACTCTTGCGCTCGGATCAAAGCGGTGCTTTGATTGTATCCTCGCTCAGGGGCCATAGCTCAGTTGGTAGAGCGCCTGCCTTGCACGCAGGAGGTCAACGGTTCGACTCCGTTTGGCTCCACCATTATATAAACAGCGCGATTAGATAGAATATAAAAAGAGCATAAACAGAAACAAGTGATTACCTTATCAAGTGATAAGACACCGATTACTTCTTTCTGTTTTATACAGAACCTAATACCTGACGAAGGATTAGGAACTATTTAAAAACATAGATATGAGTCTGGGTTAGTTGATACGTGTTCACGCGTAGCAACTAACCTTAATAACTCACCTCTTAACGACATCAGTTGTTATCCCAGGGGTGGGTTATTAAAAAAGTAAAGAGAACTGAATCAAGCGTATAAACATAGGTGATATCGTTATAATTGCTGACAAATAGACCCTTTGGGGTTGTATGGTCAAGTAATTAAGCGCACATGGTGGATGCCTTGGCAGTCAGAGGCGATGAAAGACGTGACAGCCTGCGATAAGCTTCGGGGAGGCGGCAATATCCTGTGATCCGGAGATTTCTGAATGGGGAAACCCACCTAGCATAAGCTAGGTATCCTAATTTATTAGGAAGCGAACGAGGGGAAGTGAAACATCTCAGTACCCTTAGGAATAGACATCAAATGAGATTCCCCAAGTAGCGGCGAGCGAACGGGGAGAAGCCGATTGATATTAGAATAGAAGAACAGCGTGGGAAAGCTGACCGTAGTAGGTGATAGTCCTGTATTTTAAATTCTAGTATTGACATATTAAGTAGAGCGGGGCACGAGAAATCCTGTTTGAAGATGGGGGGACCATCCTCCAAGGCTAAATACTCCTGACTGACCGATAGTGAACCAGTACCGTGAGGGAAAGGCGAAAAGAACCCCTGTGAGGGGAGTGAAATAGAACCTGAAACCGTGTGCGTACAAGCAGTGGGAGCCTTAATTTATTAGGGTGACCGCGTACCTTTTGTATAATGGGTCAGCGACTTATATTCTGTAGCAAGGTTAACCGTTAGGGGAGCCGTAGGGAAACCGAGTCTTAATAGGGCGTCATAGTTGCAGGGTATAGACCCGAAACCGAGTGATCTATCCATGAGCAGGTTGAAAGTGCCGTAACAGGCACCGGAGGACCGAACCCACTGTCGTTGAAAAGCCAGGGGATGACTTGTGGATAGGGGTGAAAGGCTAATCAAACTCGGTGATAGCTGGTTCTCCCCGAAAGCTATTTAGGTAGCGCCTCGGACGAACACCATTGGGGGTAGAGCACTGTTTCGGCTAGGGGGTCATACCGACTTACCAAACCGATGCAAACTCCGAATACCGATGAGTGATATCCGGGAGACACACAGTGGGTGCTAACGTCCATTGTGGAGAGGGAAACAACCCAGACCGCCAGCTAAGGCCCCAAATTCCTAGTTAAGTGGGAAACGAGGTGGGAAGGCATAGACAGCTAGGAGGTTGGCTTAGAAGCAGCCATCCTTTAAAGAAAGCGTAATAGCTCACTAGTCGAGTCGGCCCGCGCGGAAGATGTAACGGGGCTCAAACTAGGAGCCGAAGCTGCGGATTTGAATTTGTTTTCAAGTGGTAGGGGAGCGTTGTGTAAGCCTGTGAAGGTGCATTGTAAAGTGTGCTGGAGGTATCACAAGAGCGAATGCTGACGTGAGTAACGATAATGGGTGTGAAAAGCATCCACGCCGGAAGATCAAGGGTTCCAGTCCAACGTTAATCGGGGCTGGGTGAGTCGACCCCTAAGGCGAGGCCGAAAGGCGTAGTCGATGGGAAATCGGTTAATATTCCGATACTTGTTTATAATGCGATGGAGGGACGGAGAAGGTTATGTCAGCCTGGCGTTGGTTGTCCAGGTGAAAGGATGTAGGCTTGTGGCTTAGGTAAATCCGGGCTGCAATATGGTCGAGATCTGATAGCAAGTCCTACTTGTAGGACGAAGTGGCAAATACCATGCTTCCAGGAAAAGCTTCTAAGCAATAGTTATAAACGAATCGTACCCTAAACCGACACAGGTGATCAGGTAGAGAATACCAAGGCGCTTGAGAGAACTCTGCTGAAGGAACTAGGCAAAATGGTACCGTAACTTCGGGAGAAGGTACGCTGCTGATGGTGATAGGACAAGCTCCTTGAGCTGTTGGCAGTCGCAGATACCAGGCTGCTGCAACTGTTTATTAAAAACACAGCACTCTGCAAACACGAAAGTGGACGTATAGGGTGTGATGTCTGCCCGGTGCTGGAAGGTTAATTGATGGGGTTAGCGTAAGCGAAGCTCTTGATCGAAGCCCCAGTAAACGGCGGCCGTAACTATAACGGTCCTAAGGTAGCGAAATTCCTTGTCGGGTAAGTTCCGACCTGCACGAATGACATAATGATGGCAGCGCTGTCTCCAGCAGAGACTCAGTGAAATCGAAATCGCAGTGAAGATGCTGTGTACCCGCGGCTAGACGGAAAGACCCCGTGAACCTTTACTACAGCTTTACATTGAACTTTGACCTGACTTGTGCAGGATAGGTGGGAGGCTTTGAAGCCGAGACGCTAGTCTTGGTGGAGCCAATCTTGAAATACCACCCTGGTCATGTTGGGGTTCTAACTCAGGTATAACAGTACCGAGGACAATGTATGGTGGGTAGTTTGACTGGGGCGGTCTCCTCCTAAAGAGTAACGGAGGAGTACGAAGGTGCGCTCAGACCGGTCGGAAATCGGTCGTAGAGTATAAAGGCAAAAGCGCGCTTAACTGCGAGACCCACAAGTCGAGCAGGTACGAAAGTAGGTCTTAGTGATCCGGTGGTTCTGTATGGAAGGGCCATCGCTCAACGGATAAAAGGTACTCTGGGGATAACAGGCTGATACCGCCCAAGAGTTCATATCGACGGCGGTGTTTGGCACCTCGATGTCGGCTCATCTCATCCTAGGGCTGAAGCAGGTCCTAAGGGTATGGCTGTTCGCCATTTAAAGAGGTACGCGAGCTGGGTTTAGAACGTCGTGAGACAGTTCGGTCCCTATCTACCGTGGGCGTTGGAAATTTGAGAGGAGCTGCTCCTAGTACGAGAGGACCAGAGTGGACGAACCACTGGTGTTCGGGTTGTCATGCCAATGGCATTGCCCGGTAGCTACGTTCGGATGGGATAACCGCTGAAAGCATCTAAGCGGGAAGCCCACCTCAAGATAAGATTTCCCTAAAGAGCCGTTCAAGACTAGGACGTTGATAGGCAGGGTGTGGAAGCACAGCGATGTGTGTAGCTAACCTGTACTAATTGCTCGTTTGGCTTGACCATACAACACCCAAGTGGTTTGTAATTATCTATTGAGTGACAATTATGCGTCTGTCACGCACCTTCAATGACTTGAAGGTCCCTTGACAGATAAAACGCACAATGGTTATTCATAGAATGGTAAGCATTATATCGATATCACCTTTATCCTTGATTCAGTTAGGATAGTGATACTTAGTCAATTAAGTAAAACCAACAGACTCATATCTAACCCCCTTTGCTGACGACAATAGCACGATGGCACCACCTGATCCCTTCCCGAACTCAGAAGTGAAACATCGTCGCGCCAATGGTAGTGTGGCTCCGGCCATGTGAGAGTAGGTCATCGTCAGCTCTCTATTCCAAAAACCCCCGACATTAAGTTGTTGGGGGTTTTTTTATGGCTGATACTTAGTAATTACTGAATATTAGTGTATACTTCGTTTACACTCCAGACATATTGTGACACTTGATAGACAAATCAGATTGTGCTTATATTTTGCTAAAATGATTTGACTTATATCATTATAATTGATATTTTTGTTTGGTGTTTTTTAAGTCTGCAACTTATATCTACTTTTAAGACTAGTAGATAAATCGTAGACATCAAATGAAGTGAACACTCACTTTTTCTATTAATTATCAAAAGGAATTGGTAATGAGACTTGCCCCTCTCTTTTCAATCGGTGCTCTAGCTGCAATGAGCTTATTAGGTTGTTCTAATCAGTCCGATACAGCGGGTGACGACACTGCTGCAACGACTGAAACTGCCTCTCAAGAAACAACCACTCTACGTTTTTCACATTTTTGGCCTGCCACCTCTAACATCAGCAAAGAAGTCTTTGAGCCTTGGGCTAAAAAAATCGAAGATGAGTCTGGCGGTCGCTTAAAAGTTGAGCTTTATCCTTCGGCGACACTAAGTAAAGCCGATGTTACCTACGAAGCTGCGGTTAAGGGTACTATTGATATTGGCTCACAAGTCCAAGGTTACACTGCTGGACGTTTTCCGCTAACTCAAATCACTGAATTGCCAGGTTTATCTAACTCTGCTACTCAGATGGGCTGCATGATGCAGACGCTGTATGATGACGGTACTATCGCTGGTGAATACGAAGACTCACACGTATTGTTCATGTATGGTGTTGGCCCTGGTGCCTTGCATACTACTGATAAGCTAATCCGTACTCCATCTGACATGGAAGGTCTGCGTATCCGCCGTCCGTCAGCGGTCGCTGGTGACATTATCGAGAGTATGGGCGCATCTCCTGTTGGTCTACCTGCTAATGATATGTATACCTCTCTACAGCGCGGTGTTGTTGATGGTTTGAGTTTCCCATGGGAAGCGGTTACAACCTTCAAAATTGATGAGCTAACTAAATATCACACCAACCTTCCGCTATATACCTCTGGTCTTATGGTTACTATGAACCAAGACACTTATGATGGTTTGTCTGACGATCTCAAAAAGATCATCGATGACAATTCAGGTATGGCAATGGCTAAAGAAGTCGGTCAGATGTTCGACAAATACGACCAAGTTGCTATTCAAGCTGCCAGAGATAATGGTGATGAAATGGTTGATATCCCTGATCCATTAAATGATCCTGATTGGAAAGGTCCTCTTGAAGCAGGTACACAAAAGTATCTAGATGACGTCAATGCTCTAGGTTTAGATGCAGATGGTGTCTATGAAAAAGCTAAGGCTGCTAGTGCTGCTTGTGCAACCTAATTAACTTGAGGCAATGACAACATGGCATTTTTGGTTAGAATCAGCACTCTTATCTCTAGGTTATGCCAATTAATAGGTGGTATTAGTCTCGTAGTCATCGTTCTTGTCACTATTGCAGACGTAGTAGCACGCTACGTCTTCAAAATGACAGGCGGTGAGTTTGGTTTTACGGTCAAAGGTAGCGTTGAGATTGTCTCTTACTTCATGCTATTTTCCCTGTTGGCCGCTTTTGCAGCTTATGTTGAGCGGTCTCAAATTATCGTTGATGTTTTCACTCAAAAAATGTCCAAGGCTATGAAAGGCTATATGATGGGCGTTTTCATGATCGGCTTTTTCTTCATTGGTCTGGTGTTTACTTGGGGACTATATGAGAGCGTTCATGATGCTATAGAGTTTGGTAAGGTCACTCAAGATCTTAGAATCTCTATGGTACCTATCTACGCGCTGAGTTCATTTTTGAGTTTTTTACTGGCTATTCGCTCGCTAATTGAAGCCATCAACATATTTAGAACAGGCGAATTCTATGACGCCGAGGAGACAGGCGCATGAGTCCAGAAATTATCGGTGCAATTGGTTTAATATGCATGATTCTGCTGGTAGTCGTAAGAGTACCTGTTGCACTTGCAATGTTAGGCGTCGGTTTGGTTGGATTTGGTGCAGTTACCAGTCCTAGTGGCGCTCTACAAATGCTTAAAGACATTCCTGTTGATGTATTAGCAAAATATGACTTTAGCGCTATTCCACTGTTTATTTTGATGGGTGTTTTTGCGACCCATTCAGGTATGGCAAGTAAGTTATTTGACTCTACTAGAGTAATATTCGGTGGTGTACGCGGTAGCCTTGGGATTGCCGGTATTGGATCTTCTGGTATTTTTGCTTCTATATCAGGATCGTCTTTAGCCACAGCCTCTACTATGACTCGCGTGGCTTTGCCGCAAATGGAGAAGTACGGTTATCAGCCTGGTTTTGCTTGCGGTATTTTAGCTGCTGGCGGTACGCTTGGTATTATGATTCCACCAAGTATTGCACTACTGGTCTATGCTATTTTAACCGAGCAATCGGTTGGCGATATGTTTATCGCCGGCTTCTTGCCTGGTATTTTAGGCATGGTGATGTACTCAATAACGGTCATGATTATGGTGCGTTGGAAGCCGCATTTAGCTCAGCGCGGTGAGCGTACGTCATGGAAGGAAAAAATCCTTTCTTTGACAGGTCTTATTCCGTTTGGATTTATATTTGTTGTTATTATTTTTGGTATCTTCTTTGGGTTATTTACACCTACTGAAGGTGCAGCTGTCGGTGCTTTTGTATCTTGGCTCTATGCTGCTGCCAAAGGCATGCGTTTTAAAGGCCTTAAGCAGTCCTTAATTGAGACACTCGCGTTATCAGCCGTTGTGTTCTTTATGCTACTCGGTGCTGAGGCACTTGGGTATTTTATCTCAGTATCGCGATTGTCTTATACCTTAGCGTCTTGGATTGGCGGTTTATCAGTTAGTCCTATGATCGTTCTAATTTGTATTTTGATTATGTACTTCTTGCTAGGCTTATTTATGGACGCCTTAGCAATGCTAGTCATTACTATTCCAGTCGTTTATCCCATTATTTTAGCACTTGGGTTTGATCCGGTATGGTTTGGTATTATTGCGGTATTAACAGTAGAGCTTGGATTGATTACGCCGCCAATGGGTATGAATATCTTTGTGATTAAAGCAGTTGCCCCGCATATCAAGCTTGGTGATATGTTTAAGGGAGTAGCGCCTTTTATTGTCTCAGACGTGATACGTTTGGTGATTTTGGTCGCTTTCCCTGCTATATCCTTAGTCTTACTCAGCTAAAACAGTGATAGCTAAAGCAGTCTAAGGAGAGCCACATCGTTATTATGACGATGTGGCTTTTTTGTGTATGGTGTTTTTGTTGTTTATTGATACAAATTTATAGCGACCTAACAGTAATAGATTTACCAAAAACTTTTACTAATCAAAGTGGCGGATATAGTAGACTGAGCAAAGTTTATGTTTTATCTCTCCCCAAAAGCTGACGAGTAAAGTTATGGCTGTTGATTTTAGTAAAACCTTAATCGTTGCAATATCAGCAACGGCTTTGTTCGATTTGTCAGAGTCTGAGAATCACCTAGCTGATTTATTGCAGCAGTCCCCTAAGAGTGCTATCAGTAAATTTCGCAGCTATATGGCAGCACGCGAGAACAATGATCTGAGTAGAGGGGCAGGATACCCTTTGATTAAAGCGTTACTTAATCTAAATGCATATTGCGATACTGATGCTTTGGTAGATAAGACAATCGAAGCGCCTTTAGTCGAAGTGGTCATCGTATCCAAGAGTAGTCCAGACACGGGAATTCAGGTATTACATGCCATACGTGCACACAAGTTAAATATCTCGCGATCTGCATTTATATCAGGAAGTCCTGTTGCGCCTTATGTTGATGACTTTAAGGTTGATTTATTTTTGACGACCAATCGCGATGATGCGCAGCAAGTGACAGATGCCAATATCTGCGCTTGTGCCATATTAGATGCCACGCCTGTCAATACTTATGAGCTTGATACTGAGCAGTTGCGTATCGCCTTTGATGGGGATGCGGTGTTGTTCGATGATTCAGGCGAGCTATTATACAAACAAAAAGGTCTACGCGCCTTTCATGATCGCGAAGCTAAAATGAGTGATATGCCGATTGAAAAAGGGCCTTATGCTGAGCTACTCATTAAGCTCTCAAAATTACAATCTCGATTGCCTACATTGTTAGAGCATAGCCCTGTAAAAATTGCGCTAGTCACAGCGCGTAATGCGCCTGCCGATCTGCGCGCTATAAAGACGCTAAGAGAGTGGGGTGTCAATGTCGATATGGCGTTTTTTTTGGGTGGATTAAATAAAACTGCTATTCTTAAAACCTTTGCTCCACACATATTTTTTGATGATTCAATCAAGCATATTGATGCCGCGCGGCAGTTTGTACCAACTGCCTTAGTGCCTTATCATTCAAGCTCACTCTTACATAATAATAATTATCTAAAAGAAGTTAGGGATGCATCATCATTACTATTTGAGCCTGTACAACAATCTGTTATGGCAGTTACTCAATAAGTTCTTGTACTATTAAGTTCTTGTACTATTTATGGCAGTAATATTTTGCAAAAGCCTACAAGCAGTAAAGGGGGTTATATGCTCATCACCAGAGAATATATATGAATTGGTCAGCTTTATTTGATTTAATCATTGAAAGACTAAAGCAAGTTTTTGGTCTTTATGCTTTTGTGCTTGTCCCTATGTGGGGTATGTTTTTTTTGAATGAAGTGTTCTTATTTGGATTGTGGAATATCTTTGGTATCGTCCCACGCGCGTTAGATGTCGGTAGTATGATAGGGGTGTTTGCATCATGGACTATGCATGGCAATTTTGCGCATCTACTTGGCAACAGCATAACCTTGCTACAGATTCTGTTCTTATTTGAATTGTTCGAAAATAATGCTTATCGCACGACGATAAAACTCATTATCGCATCAGGAGCTGTGACTTGGATAATAGGATCGCCGTTATCTATCCATATCGGCGCATCAGGACTGTGCTTTGCTATGCTTGGGTACATGATAGGCGGCGCACTGTTTGCACGGCGCTGGGGTTATTTGATAGCTTGTATTGTGATGGGAGCTGGATATTGGCTGACTATAAAACAAGGATTGATGCCGCAAGAGGGCATCTCGTTTGCTGCGCACTTTGGTGGTCTGTGCGCAGGCTTATTGATAGGGGCAAACTCAAAACACGATTATACCGCGTTGACTAGAAGACGCTGATGATCAAAATATTTGCAAAAGAGCCTTCTTACGATATGTATAGGACTATCGACTAGCACCACTATGACATCTCTCTAGCCTTTATTCGTACAGACATTAATGTATAGCAGATCATCGGTTGCAAGCTCTCGCCATGCTGTGGTTTGCTCGACGTATTCTCTTACATCAAGAGTATTACCTTTTTCTGGAATGATATAGTCTGCTCGTGCAGGCGCTGCACAATCAATCACTTGTGGAATCTGTTGTACGCTTCTGCGCCTCTCAAACAAATACAAGTTAACCAAATATATATCTGGATCGTCCACTTGAGCGACAGCATTGCCACTATCTGCTGCTATAAAACGCAGAATATGAGGTTTGATGTAAGACCAGGGACGAAACCATTCTGTACTCTCAGCAGTTTTGACTACCGTCACGCCATCAGGTAGCTTAGCAACTTGCTGCGGATACCAGTTGTACTCTTGGTTTATCTGAAAAGCAAACATACCAATAGCGGCAAATAAAGGAATAAGCCATTTAGGGGCGCGCTTGCCTGCCAGCTTACTCAAGTGAGTTATAATCAGTGCCAACCCAGCCATACCAAAGGCAGCAGCTATGGTAGCAATAAACTCAAAAAGCATAGAATTTCCTTAATACGATAAATAGAATTGTACAATAGCTATAGGCTAAAAAAATCACTCACAAGCAGCTGCTGCCTGTGAGTGATCGTTAGTGTAGCAAATATAGGTCACTGACGTGATGTATACCTAGCGGCTTAGTGGTCAATTGCTCCGCCAGCACCGCGTGGTGAACGTACGCTTTCAACCAATTCTTGGATATGAGCTGGTGGCGGCGCTGTTGCGTAAGAGACTGCAAAGGCTACTGCAAAGTTAATCAATGCACCAATCGCACCAAATGATAGTGGTGAGATACCAAATAACCAGTATTCAGCGGTATCTGGGAAGTTGGCAGTACCGCTAACAAAGAACCAGCCTTTGAATACAAAGATATAGACTAAGGTGCTAATTAGACCTGCAAGCATACCAAAGATTGCGCCTAGGTTATTAATGCGCTTAGAGAAAATACCCATCATAAGTGCTGGGAACAGTGACGCTCCTGCAATACCAAAGGCTAGAGCAACAACTTGAGCGGCAAATCCTGGTGGATTGAGACCGAGCCACGTTGCGACAACAATAGCAACACCCATCGAGATACGTGCAGCTAGTAGCTCACCTTTATCCGTGATGTTTGGATTAAGGTTACGCTTAATCAAATCATGACTGATGGCTGATGAGATAGCAAGCAATAGACCTGCGGCTGTTGATAGTGCTGCAGCCAAACCACCTGCTGCGATAAGACCAATAACCCATGGTGGAAGCTGCGCAATTTCAGGGTTAGCTAGTACTAAGATATCAGCGTTAACGTCAAGCTCATTACCTTCCCAGCCTGCGTCAGTGAAGCGTCCGTCGAGTGCTGCATCTTGTGCGGCGCGAGCGGTATCGACAGCTGCTGTTGCTGCGACTACGTCGCCACCATCAGTCTCTGCTGCAGTCAATGCAAGCTGAGCTGCACCAAGACCGCTATCGTTATAAAGCTGGATACGACCATCGTTGTTAAGATCATTGTACTTGATAAGACCCGTATCTTCCCACGTTTTCATCCAATCAGGACGCTGCTCATAAGTAAGTGCTGGCTGATCTACACCTTGTGGATAAACAGTATCAATGAGGTTCAAACGTGCCATAGCACCAACAGCAGGCGCTGTGAAGTACAAGAGAGAGATAAAGACTAGAGTCCAACCGGCTGTCCAACGTGCATCAGCAACTTTAGGAACCGTGAAGAAGCGAATGATAACGTGCGGTAGACCTGCTGTACCGATCATAAGTGATAAGGTAAATAGCACCATGTTAAGCTTGTTTGGTACATCAGCAGTATAAGCAGTAAATCCAAGGTCAGTGACGACCTGGTTAAGCTTAGTCAAAATAGGCACACCTGATTCAACATGGTTTGAGAACAAACCTAAGCCTGGAATCGGATTGCCAGTCAATTCAAGTGAGATAAAGACTGCTGGGATAGTATAAGCAATCATTAGAACCACATACTGCGCAACCTGCGTGTAGGTAATCCCTTTCATACCACCAAGTACCGCGTAGAAGAAAACAACGACAGCTGCGATAAGTAGACCAGTTGTGTTTTCAACTTCCAAAAAGCGTGAGAAGGCAACACCGGCACCAGTCATCTGACCGATAACGTAAGTGGTTGATGCGACAATCAAACAAACCACGGCAATCATAGCCGCTGTTTTTGAGTAGAAGCGATCGGCGATAAAATCAGGAACCGTAAACTTACCGAACTTACGTAAGTAAGGCGCTAATAGCATAGCGAGTAGAACGTAACCGCCTGTCCAACCCATTAAGTAAGTTGAGGCGCCATAGCCACCTGCAGCAATCAAGCCTGCCATTGAAATAAACGACGCAGCACTCATCCAATCCGCGGCGGTTGCCATACCGTTGACGACAGGGTGAACACCACCGCCTGCAACGTAGAATTCACTGGTCGTTCCAGCACGTGCCCAAATTGCGATACCGAAGTATAGCGCAAAGGATAGGCCTACAAAAATAATGTTAATCGTAAATTGACTCATGCTCTATTCCTCGTCTACGCCATATTGTTTATCTAGCTTATTCATACGCCAAGCGTAAAAGAAAATTAAGATGATAAAGACGCCAATGGATCCTTGTTGAGCAAACCAAAAGCCTAGGTCAGTACCACCAATTTTGATACCAGCCAATAATGGACGTAAAAGAATAGCGAAGCCATAAGATACTAAGGCCCATATAAATAGGCTACCTAGAATAAGACGGACATTGGCACGCCAATAACCCGATGAATCGTTGTGGTTCTCCATAGGACAACTCCTTTTGCCTAACATAAAAACAAGATGTTTGATTAAAAGCTAACCAGTCATTGTGATTTAACATTTATCGCCGCAAGCGATCTGATATTGTCTACATCAAAGCTTTGAGACCTTGTACAGACTGCTAAATCATAATGACCCGAAATACTGCCAATCAATTGTATCAGTGGGGTGAGTAATATTGATACTCTCTATCAGCTCAAAATCACGCTATAAAGAGTATTGATTATAATAGCGGTTAATATACTGCTACTAGTATCGGATAATGTTCCAAATCCAATGTGGATTTCACTATTGGAACAGCAGCCCATCTACTCGCTTGTTAATGACTATACTGGACAGTCATAAACCTATTAGGAATATATACAAAATTGGGTCAATTAACAATAAGTAATTTAAAATTACTTTAACGTAACGAAGTACGTAGTCTGTAAATATACACGGCATAAGAAGCGAAGTATCTGCTCAAAGACCGCTGTACTGTGCTATCAGCTCTAAAGCTATAAAATTAGCTGGCTAAAAATTTTGCAAAAACTGAAATAAATGTTTGTTATTTATTTGGTGAATACTTATACAAATGTAGCCTTTGACAAAAATCTAGCTAGATTTAATGATTTAGCAGAATCTTGTTCTGACTAGATTTATAACGTGCCATGTGTTATGCAGATTACATGTTATTAGTGAATGAATACTTTAAATGAACCATAAAAAAACCGCCCTTAGCATGAAGAGCGGTTTTTTGGTGTTATATAGAGCTAAGATTACATGTTCGGATAGTTTGGACCACCACCGCCTTCAGGTGTTACCCAAGTGATGTTTTGTGACGGATCTTTGATATCGCAAGTCTTACAATGCACGCAGTTTTGCGCATTGATTACGAATTTAGCCCCTTCAGCATCCTTGACTACTTCGTAAACACCAGCTGGACAATATAAACGAGCAGGCTCGGCATACAGAGGTAGATTGATAGAGATAGGCACTGTAGGATCGGTCAGTTTTAAGTGCGCAGGTTGATCTTCAGCGTGGTTAGTATTGGAGATAAATACTGATGATAACTTATCAAATATCAGCTTGCCGTCTGGTTTGGGATACTCTGGCTGGTAAGCATGCGCTGCACGCTCTAGATGGTGATAATCATGCGTGTTATCACGAATAGTCAATGGCATCTTGCCGCGCAAAACGTTCTGATCAATAAAGTTAAACGCGCCGCCCATCCATTGCCCCATACGGTGCATAGCAGGTGAGAAGTTACGCGCTTCATAGTTGTCTTGATAGAGCCATGACTCTTTGTACATAGTGCTATAAGCCACTACTTCATCATGTTGACGACCCTCTTGCACTGCTGCATAGACAGCTTCGGCAGCGAGCATACCTGATTTCATCGAGGTATGGGTACCCTTGATCTTGGCAGGATTCAAGAATCCAGCATCATCACCTGCAAGTACGCCACCTGGGAAGGTAAACTTAGGTAATGAATTCAAACCACCTTTAGTCAAGGCGCGTGCACCATAAGAGATGCGCTCACCGCCTTCTAAAATATTACGTATAAGCGGATGCAGTTTTAGCCGTTGCATCTCATCAAACGGTGACATGTAAGGGTTTGAATACGACAAATCAATGACCATACCGAAGCTGACTTGATTGTTTTCGGCAAAGTACAACCACCAACCACCAGAGGAACCCGTATCATTGAGCGGCCAACCTGAACCATGCAATACAACGCCCTCTTCGTGCTTGTCAGGTTTGATACCCCAAAGCTCTTTGAGACCTATACCATAATGCTGCGGATCAGACTCGTTATCGAGACCAAAACGGCTAATGAGGCGCTTGCCTAAATGACCACGGCTGCCTTCGCTAAAGATAGTGTACTTAGCAAGTAGCTCATAACCAGGCTCAAAGCTTGGTTTGGCCTCGCCATCAGCAGCGACGCCCATATCGCCCGTTAAGATACCTTTAACAGAACCATCATCGTTATACAAAATCTCAGAGGCAGGGAACCCTGGGAACATCATAACTTCAAGCTCTTCTGCTTGCTCAGCGAGCCAGCGCACAACGTTAGCTAATGAGACAATGTAGTTGCCATGATTATGCATACTCGCAGGTACGATAGCGTCAGGCAGCTTGGTTGCTCGCGTGGCAGAACCGAGCATATATACTCGATCTTCAATCGCTGGGACGTTGAGCGGTGCGCCTTTTTCTTTCCAATCAGGGATCAGTTCATCTAAAGCACGCGGTTCGATAACCGCACCTGACAGAATATGTGCGCCAAACTCAGACCCTTTTTCGACGACACAGACCATAAACTCATCATTACCTGCTGCAATGGCTTGCTGACGCAATCGAATAGCGGCTGACAGACCCGCAGGGCCACCGCCGACGACGATGACATCAAACTCCATCGACTCACGTTCAATCTCAGGCTCTTCTTCGATGACTGGCTCTTCAGCAATAGGGTCTTCGACAATGGGCTCAGGCTCTACAGCGACGGGCTCTTCGACAACTTTGTCTTCTACAATGGGTTCTTCATTGACAGCGGGCTCTTTAACATCAGTAATTGGTTCTTCAACAGTTGGCTCAGACGCTGCTTCAACAGGCGCCTGTGCACCTGTTTGTGTCTCCGAAGTCGTCTGTGTATCGACGGCTTCAGCGCTATCCACTTTAGTAGTGTCAAGCGTGGTTGCCTCTGGTGCTTGTGTGTCTATAGTCGCAGGCTGGTCAGTATTGACAGTCTCGGTATCCACAACTGGCGTTTGCTTATCTTGTTCTTGCATAGCTACTCCTGAGTTCTTAATGGCTTATCTATGGACATTACGAGCGTCGCAATTAAATAATAAAGCTTGCAGCACTGTTTAAAGCTGCCCGATAAAAAGGGTCTTTGGGTATCAAGGGACAATCTTATGATCTTAATACTTATCGTTTAAATATCACTATCTAAATAAGAGCGTCCAAAACTAAAATTGGCTTTGAGTTAGTATCCTAGCATCTAAAGATATGCCAATACATGTGACCTAATAAAAACGTTACTCATTATAAAAGAAAAGTCGTACAAACACGATACGCATTTATAACTATCAGTGTTATGGTGAAGTTATTCAATTGGACATCGAGCTGTGCTGTAGCTGTATCATAGCTGAAACTAAAATTGATGACAGCAATACCTATAGCAAACTTTAACGAATTATTAGGAATCTTTGACATGAATAATAATACTAGTGACAACAACACTGACACTGTTAACGGCACTCAGACCATGCAGGATAACGCCTCTAACCTAAATAATATGGAGGCGTTAAGCCAGTATTTAAAGTCAGAAGCAGGAACTCGGCAAGGTAGGGGTATACCGCCACTTGAGAAGTGGCATCCTGAGCAAACGGTCGATATGGACTTAACAATTAAAGCCAATGGAGAGTGGTGGCACGAGGGTGGTCATGTGACCCGAGAGTCATTGGTGAGCTTGTTTGCTACGATTTTATGGGTAGAAGAAAAAGACGGTGATCTAGCTTATTATTTAAAGACACCTGTGCAAAAAATGCGTATTACAGTAGAAGACGTACCGTTATTTATCAATGACATTGGTATTGTTAATGAAGACGGTGAGCAGTGGATTGAATTTGCTACCACAACGGGTGATGTGGTTAGGTTAGACGATGCACATCTGATTACACTTCGTCATTATGAGAGTCAAGATGATGATAGGGCAAATGAGTCAAAGGTGCGTCCTTATATGCCGGTGAGAAATGGCTTGGAGGCGCTCATTGGTCGTAATGCTTTTTATCATCTCGTCGAGATTGGCACTCTGAGTGAGCAAAACGGTGAGACTATCTTAACACTGCAAAGCGGCGGTAAATCCTATGAGCTATCTATGCCATCTGATTAAAGCGACTTGTGAATAAGGCGGTTTGTGATTGGCTATTGGTTAAATGCCGAGGTGATTATATAATTGTCCCTACGTTTATACTTGGTAACTATAACTATGATGACATCATGAGTACTGCTAAACACAAAGAGGCCAGTGCGCCAATCGGCTTGTTCGATTCAGGTATTGGTGGTCTATCCGTCTACTTACATTTGGCTGAGCAACTGCCAAACGAGCGTTATATCTACTACGCTGATACCTTGCATGTGCCTTATGGCAATCGTGATAGCCAAGATATTGAAGCTTTGACACTGACAGCGGTGAAATGGCTGCATCAGCAAGGCTGCAAATTGATCGTTATCGCTTGCAATAGCGCTTCTGCTCATGCCTTGCAAACCGCTCGCTTGCATTACCCAAACCTACCTATTGTCGGTCTTGTGCCAGCGCTTAAGCCTGCAGTTCTAGCCAGCAAAAGTGCTCATGTCGCAGTACTAGCGACCAAAGCGACGCTAGATGGCACTTTACTCAATCAAGTTATTAGTGATATCGCTCTACCTAATCAAACCAAAGTCACTAAGTATTTTGACCCCAATCTCGTCCCTTGGGTTGAGGCTGGCATGCCAGAGGATAGCGTCACCGCTGAGCATTTACGCCATCAGCTTGACGTGTTTGCAGAGCAAGGCGTGGATCAACTGGTCTTAGGCTGCACGCACTATCCGTTTTTTAGAACCTACTTGCAACAGCAAATTGCAGAGCAAAATCTGTCTATACAAATTGTTGACTCAGGGCACGCTGTCGCTGAACGGGTCAAGCAGCTGCTGGCAAGTCATCACCTACTTGCGCCGTCTGCTAGCGTTTTAGCGCCCCAATCATTGAGGGAAGTCGTAGAGTCCTGTCCTATAGACGTTCATACTCAGCGACCCCTTATTTTTTATGCGAGTAAATACGATGACAAGCTTGGGCAACTGATTCAGCGTCTATTAGGCACGCGCGTATTCAAACTGTCACCGCTCATGACGTATCAAGAGCAAAATTTTACTACTATTGATAGTAAATCCAAGGCATCAACCCTAATTTAGTTAAGATAGAGTCTTTAAAGTGACAGTGACGATGATTTTGGCGATAATAAAATTCACACTCAAAAGCGAGTTGTGCTAGGCTACTTACATTCAAAATTGAATATAGTGATGTTAAATGAGCGGTGGTGCCATCGCTGCTAAATATTAGAGGGTATTGTGCCAAATTACCGCTATCACATTCATGTTATACATGCTGACAACGATCAGTCTTTGATTTTAGATAGTGTAGCAATAGCTTTTCAAGAGCGTGCTTTTTTGACTTATGATGTCTCAAGTAAACTGCCAAAAGCCTCTTTATATGGGCGTCAATGCATTGAGGCTTGTGATTATGCGTTAATCATCATCGGTGACAGTTATGGCACCACGCAGCGTACTGGCATCAGTCAGATGCATCTAAGTTATCTAAGCGCCGAGGCTAAGCTAAAGCCGCTACTGATCGTTATAAAGACGCATCATCACGTTATCAGCCTTGAGCCCTCTTTAACAGAGTTTATCCGTACCGTCGAAAAACATGCAAAGTATGTTTATTACTATGATGAAAGTACTTATATTGAGCCGCTGCTGGTACAGGCGCATAATGATATTGTGAATAATCACAAGATCATGGGCAGCTGGACAAAGGCGCGCACGCAATCGCTACCTGAGTATGAGTCTGATATGCAAGCGCCGCGTAAAAGCTCAGTATCTACCAAAAACCAAGACGTTCGCTCTACTACTATCTCCTCTGCAACCGGCCTGAGCCGGCCTATCGTACTGACTGATATTTTTAGTTTTCAGTACAGCGCTCATGCGTATGAAGGCGGTAATCTGACAGAGGTGACCATGCCTATGGCTTTGATGTGGTCTGATATACTCCAAGCCCTTATCAAAATATCGCCAACCTTTTCAAGCTATGGTCTACAAAGCAGTATTAATCGTCTTATTGCTCACAGAGCTGAAAACGATGTCCAGCAGCTTATGCCCAAAGTCCACGCGGTAACTCGCTGTCAAATGACGCAAAATGATCTCAATAGGTTACAGCGGCAATTAGTCGCCGCCAACTGGATTGAGCTGACGACCTTTGGTACCAGGGTCAAGCAAGAGCTTTGGAAGCTTACCTTTTATGCCAAAAGCTTATCTAAAGATCAGCAAGAGCTTGATCACAATCTATAGTGAGTAGCTAAGACTACGTTTTGTAATACAAAGCATACGAGCTAATGTTATCAATTTTGTAGTGAGTGATAGATAATATAAATAATGATTAATGACTAAAAAACACAAACCTATCAAGGAGAACATAATGACTGATTCTAAAAGAGATGATTTGAGAAAAAATATCGACAATCTAGAAAACCAGATGCATGACGCGGATCAGTTTCGCACGTTAGAAGAACAAGTGGCTGATATGAAGCGCCGCGGTATCGATCCTAGTGCAGCCTACAAAGATCTAGACAGAAAAGAAGAAGATGACGATTGGGGCGATGCCACTTGGAGAGAAAACGGTAAATGGGAGCCCAAAACTCCAAATGATCTCGATGATAAAGCTCGTGAGAATTGGGATGGCGACAATGGTGAACCTAATCCACCGCCTATCGTATAATTTTAAATTCTGACTTATTAAAACCAGTATAAAAAGAGCCACACTATTATTAATAGCGTGGCTTTTTCTTATCTTCGATTTATAAAATCGGCGTTTTAATCAATGCGTACTAAGCGCGTTACCCCATCACCGCCAACAACGCGGCGGTAGCGAACGGTATTCGCTGGCGCGGGTGATGAATATGAGGGCGCACTTGGCGCAATCGTCGTCTGCCGTTGAATCAACTGACCCATACGATCAGCTGGTGCTGGGGTTAGTGGACGTGCGCCTGCTGGTTGCCCATATTGATTAGTGTACTGCGTGCGGCTTGGCGCGGTGCTACCGACGATAGTACGATAGAATCTTTGCCCTGCGCGGCCATCAGCGGGGAAGATACCGCGGCTGGTCTGATACTGGACAATAGCGCTGCGAGTATTGTCCCCGATGATGCCATCAACGCCGCCAATATCATAACCTGCATCCAACAGTGCTTGCTGAATGTCTTTGGCTTGCTGACGGCTAATACCAGGGTCATTGGTCGGCCATGCCGTGACAAAGTCGGTTTTACTACTGTCTTCGCGTGTAATCAAATCAGATAAATGCGCGATAGCTAAAGCGTAGTTTTCTGAAGCATTATAAGAATAAAAAGTATCGAAGTTTTTGCCGACTAAGAACGCAGGGCCATCAATGCCTGCTGGTAATAGCAATCCTGCGCTATTTAAATCATAAGGCAAAGAGCCACCGTTGGCTAACGTCAAGCCTTGATTACGCCAGTGGCTTATAGATTTTTTGTTTTTGCGGTCTGATGCTGCCCAGTAGCCATCAGGGAGCTTGACCTCATAACCCCAAGGCTCGCCGCTACGATAACCGCGATTGTCCAAAAAGTTAGCAGTGGAGGCGAGAGCATCAGGCACACTATTGACCAAATCACGACGACCATCACCATCAAAATCCACTGCCAATTCCAAAAAGGTACTTGGCATAAACTGCGTCTGCCCAAATGCCCCAGCCCATGAGCCTGTCATATCACTTGGCGCAATATCACCGCGCTGTACGATCTTTAGCGCATTGGCATACTCGCCTTGAAAGTAGCTTTGACGACGATCAAAGCAAGACAAGGTGGCTAGAGATTCAAACAAAGGCTTTTTACCCAGAGTCTGCCCAAAGTTGGACTCTACGCCCCATACGCCTAAAACATGCTCAGGCTTAACGCCATAACGCGACTCGATTTGGCGCAGGGTGTCGCCCCATTGGCGTTTGGCACGGATACCGTCTTCGACGCGCTCTTTATCCACTAGCGCCGATAAATAATCCCAAACGTCTTTTTGAAATTCAGGCTGATAGTTCAGCGATTGAATCACGCTTGGATCTGGCTCATTTGGGCGGTAGTTATTAAAGGTGAAGCTATCGACTCCGCGAAACTTGCTAGAGTTTTTGAGTCCATCCAAGCACTGCTGAAACTCACTATTAGACAAATCAGGTGCAGGCGGACGAGCGGCCTGTGCGGTGCTAGTAAGGCTAAGACCAATAGCAGCGGTCAATAGAGAGAGGGTGGAGAGCTGAGTCAAACGCATGGAGATATCCTGTAAAGGTGAAAAACAGAGCATAAAATCAAAGATTGATTTAGAGTAACCAATATCGATAATAAAGAAAAGTACTAGCATGGCTTGGTTACGATAAGCTGACGTATGAGTGAGGTTAGGAGATAGTAGAGGTTTTATGTTTGATTAAAAAGTTAACGTCATTTACTGTCGCCTGAACAGCCGAAAAAGTCGCACTATCTATAGCGCTATTGCTATACTGTTTCATTCTTAATTTTAATACTGTCCTTTCACGAATCCTGTAGCCGCAACTATGAGTAATCCGATACATCCTACCAGTCAAACTCCTCAAGATATAACTCTTGCACAGCTCAAGCAGATAATGCCAGAAGCGTTCAGTGAAGGTCAGCTTGATATCCGTAAGCTCACCGCGCTGCTGTCTGAGCAAGATATCGCACCCGCGCAAGAGGCGTATGGGCTAAGCTGGGCGGGCAAGCACCAAGTGTATCGTGAGCTAAAAACGCCAACCAGTCAGACGCTAGTGCCCGCGCCTGATGAATCGGTCGATTTTGATACGTCGCAAAATCTATTTATAGAGGGCGATAATCTAGCGGTGCTGAAGATATTACAAAAGAGCTATCACAGCCGTATCAAGATGATATATATCGATCCGCCATACAATACGGGCAATGACCGCTTTGTCTATGCTGACGATTTTAGCGAGAGTATTGCGGACTATAAAGCGCGGGCAGGGCAAACCGATGAAGACGGTAATCTGACCCATAGCGATGGGATGCAAGCAAATCGAAAAGAAAACGGTCAGTATCATAGCAATTGGCTGAATATGATGTATCCAAGATTGGCGCTGGCAAAGAGCTTACTGCGTGATGATGGCGTTATCTTTGTATCGATAGATGATAATGAAGTAGCAAATTTGCGCTTGCTGATGGATGAGATATTTGGCGAGGAGAATTTTGTTGGTCAAATAATTTGGAAAAATGTCACCGATAATAACCCTACAAACATAGCTACAGAGCATGAATATATCGTTGTCTATTCGAGGAATAAAGCCGAGTTAGAAGGAGTTTGGAAAAGTAGTATTAGTGCTTCTAAAACTATTCTTCTTGAAAAAGAAAAAGAGCTTTTAGAAAGCTTTGAAGGAGACCAGCTTGAAGAAGAATATAGAAAGTGGTTTAAAGAGAACAAGAGTCAACTTGGTAATTTAGATAGATATAGATACATAGATGAAGGTGGTATTTATATAGGCAGTCAAAGTGTACATAACCCCGGTAAAGAAGGTTATCGTTATGATGTTATTCACCCAGTTACTGGTAAACCTTGTAAAGAACCTCTCATGGGATATCGTTTTCCACAAGAAACTATGGATAAACTGCTTCAATCGGACAAGATAATATTCGGAGAAGACGAAAATAAAATTATAGAATTAAAAGTGTATGTCAAAGATTTTTTAGAGAAACTTTCGAGTGTGGAAACTACAGATGGTAGAAGCGGAGCCTATGATATTAGAACGCTATTTGACGATGTAAAAGTTTTTAATAATCCAAAACCTATAAGTTTATTAGAAAAATATTTTAGCTTTATTTTAAAAGATAACGACATAATATTAGATTTTTTTGCAGGCTCAGCTTCAACTGCCCATGCAATTATGGCTCTAAATGCGGAAGCTATAAAAAACAGTGAGAACCACAAGTTTGGCAATCGTAAGTTTATTATGGTACAGATTCCAGAAGATATTGATCCAGAAAGTAAAGACTACAAAAGTGCTTATGAGTTTTGTGTCAATAATAATATGCCGCCCAATATCGCTGAGATATCAAAAGAGCGTATTCGCCGTGCTGCGGCTCATATCACCTCCGAGCTGCCTGAATCCGTCGATAGCAAGGCGCTTGATTTTGGGTTTAAGGCGTACAAACTTGCCGACAGTAACTTTATCCCGTGGCAACAGCCCGCCAGTTACGATGCCGACAGCCTGATGGCGCAGCTCGAGCAGCACCTTGATCCTATCGTGGACACTGCCACCACTGACGGTATCATCACCGAGCTGATGCTCAAAGAAGGCTATACTTTGACCGCCATTGTCAGCGAAGGTGACGGCTATTATCTGGTCACCCAAAACGATGCGCTACATTATAGTAATGATAATGCTGACAGTTCTGAGAGCGCAGGCATATCAATGAGCCTAGCGATAGTCCTAGACGATATGACCACTAGCAAAGCCACGCAAATTATCACCACCGCGCCGAATAAAACTTTGATTATGGATAGAGCCTTTAGCGATGACGCCAATAAGGCCAATATCGTCTTGCAGTTTGAGGATGCTGGGCTGGTAGTTGGGTGTGTTTAAAATATTTTTTTAAGAGATTGAGGATTCATTAGATGACAGTTAAATTATTTATTAGTTATGCTCATAAAGATGAAAATTTTAAAGAAAATTTAGAGGAGCATTTGTCCTCACTTAAACGGCAAGGTGTTATTGAAGCATGGAATGATAGAGATATAACTGCTGGCCAAAAGTGGGAAGATGAAATAGATAATAATATTTCAAATGCGGATCTCATTTTGCTATTAATCAGTGCAAGCTTTAATAACTCTGATTACTGTTCGAGTAAAGAAGTTCAGCAGGCTATCCAACAACACAACCAAGGTGATTCTGTTGTAATACCAGTAATTTTAAGACCTTGTGATTGGCATGATCTTCCTTTTTCAAAGTTTCAAGGTCTTCCTAAAGATGGAATGCCCATTGCTAAATGGGGAGATGAAGATGAAGCATGGTTGAATGTAATTGAGGGTTTGAAAAAGGCTATAAAAGACTTTAATAGTAAAAAAAAAGCAATTAAAGTCCTCGAGAGTGTTAAAGAAACGGCTTTGAATAAAAGTACAATCACATGGTTGGAAGATACGGAAGTACAGTTAAACCATAGGAAAGGAGATATAGTAAGACTTTCAGATATATATATACCACCTGACTTAGAAGAATATGAAAGTAAATCTGCCAATTTTATCAATAATGCAGACGCTTCGAAGTTTATTGATAGCGATAAGAATCTTGTAATTTTTGGTGATAGTCAGATGGGTAAGACGTCTCTACTAAAGTTCTACTATAAAAAACTTTTTTATGCTAAAAAGGTTATTTACATCGATTTAAGTTTAGATGTAAATGCTATTTCAGATTATAAGAAAACGCTACAGAGGGCTATTGAGCAACAGTATAACAATTTGATGTTTGATGACTTAAAAGGACAAAGGAATCTCATACTTATTGATAATTTCGATAAAACTAAATTAAACAAAAGGTCTGCTACTAACTTTATAAATTTTATAGAAGATTTAGGCTTAAGGATTATTATTACATCGAATGAAGAGTATGGCTGTATTATAGATGAATACTCTATATTTGATTCGTTCAAAAAGTTAAAAATTATGGGCTTAGGTAATAAGAAAAGGGACGATTTAATTACTAAATGGGTGAGTTTGGGACAAGAAACAACTATCAGTGAGAGTAACCTTTATCAGCAAGTTGATTATATTACTGATAATATTAATAAAGTGCTTAAGAAAAATGTCGTACCATCTCGACCTATTTATATAATAATGGTTCTTCAAATGTTTGAGGCTCAAACAAAAATGGATATTGAACTTACATCCTATGGGCATTGCTATCAGCAATTAATTTATAATTCATTAGAGAGTATAAAAATAAAACCAAAAGACTATGGTTTATACTTAAATATTCTAACTGAACTAGCTTGGTGGGCTTTTACTAAATCTAAATCTATAGCATTTACAGAAACTGATAATTTTTTCTCCAAATACAACAGTGATTATATTGCGGATTTCAACAGGGTAGAGGTTTTAGATAAATTAGTTAAGTGTGGAATTTTATCTAAGGATGTAAATGGATATAATTTTAGATATCCTTATTTGTTTTATTTTTTTGTAGCAAAAAAAATCGCTGATAATTGTAACGATAGTGAAGAATATGAGAATTATATAGATGAATTGATTAAGAAACTTCATAGGGAGGATTATGCAAATATTTTGATTTTTGTTACTCACCATAGTAGTAGTAAGATTGTTTTGAAAAAGATTGAAGGGTGCTTAAATAGTCAGTACTCAGGTCTTAAACAAGCTACTTTTGGTAAAGAAAATCTTAGTTTCATAAATAATTTTATAACTAGTATACCAAAACTAGTAATTGAACAGAGAGAGATTCAGTCGGAAAGAGATAAACATAACAAAAATTTAGATAGATTAGACGCCTTGGAAGACAACACTGAAATGGATGTAAACGATGAGATTCTTTCAGATATAAATCGAGTATTTAAGTCTATAGAAATTAGTGGCCAGATTATAAAAAGTCGACATTATAATCTCAAAAAAAATGAATTAAGCGATTTAGCTGTATTTAGTATAGATGCAGGATTAAGGTTTGCAAGTTATTTTTTAGATATATCTGAATCTGCTAAGGAGTCAGTTATAAATCTAATCGCGGAAAATATATCTAACGATCCTGAATCGAGTAACGAGGTAATTAGAAAGTATGCTGAAAAGTCATACCTTTTTCTAACCTACAGTGTGCTTAGTATGGTTATACAAAAAATTTCAAACTCTATCGGTGCTAAAGAAGTTAATGAGATATATGAACAAATATCTAAAGAAAAAGGCACTCCAGCATATAACCTAATAAAATTATCAATTGATTTGCACTTTGGCAAAAAAATAGATATTAACTTTATTAAAGATATGAGAAGTTCCTTTAAAGATAATGTAGTTTGTTTGAGATTGATGAAAGAGTTTTTAATTCATCATATTTATATGTTTCCGGTTGAATATCAAGTTAAACAGCAACTTTCAGACATCCTTGATATACCAATAGACAAACAGAGCAGATTAGAACAAGTTTCAAAAAATAAAAGTGCATTAAACTTTCAAGAATTTAAAAGGGTTGAATAACCACCATGATAACCCTCACCTTTGAACCAAACCTTGAACACCAAAGCCATGCTATCAATGCCGTGGTTGATATCTTTCGTGGGCAGCCCTCCATGCTCGATACAAATGCTGCGTTTGATAACTTTGCCTTAGCCCAGCCAATTGATGTTGCAGGAAGTAAGACCCTCATTAATCAGCAAATGATTAGCCAGCAAATCACCAGTCAAGCCATAGCCAATCAGCGCATTATTAGCGATGAGCAAGTGCTGGATAATATCCAAGCCGTGCAGCGTGAACATAATATCGAGCCGTCAACCGCACTTTATGATGATGATAAAAACCTTGCCCAATATGGACTGAACGCCTCGATTGAGATGGAGACGGGCACCGGCAAGACTTACGTCTATCTGCGTAGCATCTACGAGCTGTATCAGACTTATGGCATGCGTAAATTTGTGATTGTCGTACCGTCAGTAGCGATTCGTGAAGGCGTAATGAAATCTATCGAGATGACCAAAGCGCATTTTTCCGCCCTGTATGACAATACTCGCGTGGACGCGCGTATATACGATAGCAAAAACCTAAATAGGCTACGCGACTTTGCCACCAGTCATAACATCCAAATCTTAGTCATGAACATTGACGCCTTTGCCAAAGACGAAAACATCATCAACCAAGTCCGTGAACAAGGCGTTGCCCCAATTGAATATATCCAAGCGACCCATCCTATCGTCATCGTCGATGAACCGCAAAATATGGAGACCGCTAAGCGCTTGGACGCTATTGCCAGTTTGCAGCCGCTGATAACCTTGCGCTATTCAGCGACGCACAAGTACAGCCGTCATCTGCTTTATAGCCTAAATCCGGTCAAAGCCTATGATGCAGGTCTGGTCAAGCAAATCGAAGTCGATTCCGTCATGAGCGATGATGCCTTTAATGAGGCTTATATCGAACTGCTCGACATCACCGCTAAAAAGACCAAAATCACCGCCAAGGTGAGCATCTATGCCAACGTCAAAGGCGTGGTCAAAAAGAAAACCATCAGCATCAGCGACAATGATGATTTGTATAAAAAGACCGAGCGTGAAATATATGCCAATGGCTATATCGTCAGCGGCATTAACGCTGTGGAGGGCTACATTGAGTTTGATAATGGCGTGACCATTAATAAAGGTCAGCAAACTGGCGGTATGACCGATAGCGTCATGCGTTATCAAATTGAGCGCACTATTGAGGCGCATCTGGATAAGCAGCGTAAGCTCTTGCCGCAAGGGATTAAAGTATTGTCCTTGCTGTTTATTGACCGTGTCGATAACTATCTTATTAATAATGAGCGGGTTAACCAAACAGACGGCTATACGCGCTCAGGTAAATTTGCCCAGTGGTTTGAAGAGATATATCAGACGTTATTAGATAAGCCTAAATATCGTGATTTAAAGCAGCAATTAGCAACGCATTATCAGGCTGGGGTCAGCGATATTCATAACGGTTATTTTTCTGTCGATAAAAAGGGACGCGCCAAAGACACCTCTGGCACCACCAAAGGCGACGATGATACTTATAGCTTGATTATGAAAGATAAAGAAAAGCTGCTGAATCTAAATAATCCGCTGCAGTTTATCTTTAGCCATTCGGCATTGCGTGAAGGCTGGGACAATCCCAATGTATTCCAGATATGTACCCTCAACGAGACCAAATCCACCCTAAAAAAACGTCAAGAAATTGGTCGTGGTCTACGTCTATGTGTCGGTGCAGATGGTCATCGGGTTTATGATAAGCAGATTAATATTCTGACTGTTGTCGCCAATGAAAGCTATGATGACTTTGCTAAGAGTTTGCAAAATGAGATTGCAGAGGACTGCGGTGTGAGCTTCGCAGGGCGGGTAAAAAATCAAGCGCACAAGCAAGCGGTTAAGTATCGTAAAGGCTTTATGCTCGATGACAATTTCAAAGCCATTTGGGATAAGATTAAACAAAAGACTCAATATCAAGTCTGCTTTGATACTGATGAATTAATCACTACCGTTATCGAATTGATAGCCGATATGGAAGAGATAGTCGCGCCACAAATTGCAGCCAATAAAGTACGCTTGACCATGAGTAATGACGGCGTGGAGAGTCGCTTATTAGCCGTCAATAGCCAACGTCAGCATTATGCTACGGATAATAGCGATAACAGTGGCAACGCTGATACTGATAACGATATTAATCAATCGACCATTAATCAATCGTCTGTCAATCAGCGCGTATGGCAACTGCCTGACATTTTGGCTTATCTGGCACGTCATACTAAATTAACCCGCGTAACCTTGATGGAGATACTGCGCCAAAGCGGGCGTATCGATGAGATGCTGATCAATCCGCAAGTCTTTCTAGAGCGCTTGGTAGCGATTATTAAACAAGCCCAGACTGACCTCATGGTAAAAGGCATTGAGTATCAAAAAAACGGTCAAGTTTATGCCCAGCGATTATTAGAGAAGCTAGAGGCTCAGCCAACGGACGTCTATGCCAGCGATTATCATTTCGATGTTACCAATACAGATAAGACGATTTTTGACAACCTAATACCGCTGGACTCAAATACTGAGCATCAATTTGCAAACGATTGTGAGAGTATGGAGAGCGTGCGCTTTTATTTTAAACTGCCTAATTGGTTTAAGATTAATACGCCGCTTGGCAGCTATAATCCTGATTGGGCGGTTATTAAAGAGGACAATGAGGAAGTGAGTCAGCTGTACTTCGTTGCCGAAACCAAGAATACAGGCGGCAAAAGTGCAACAGGACACGCGGTAGATATCGCTAAACTGCCGCTACCGCAACAACAAAAGATTCGCTGCGGTAAGGCGCATTTCAAAGCATTAGATAATGAGCTGAGTTTTAAGGTGGTGGAGAGGGTGGCGCAGTTGTGAGGTTTATAAAACCCCCTCCAACTCCTTAACGAAGTCACGAATACGATCGGCATTTTTACCCAAGTCACTGCCACCTATACGTGATTTACTACGGATATCGAGCAGACGCTCATCACCTTGGTCTGTGACGCGTACGATAACATCATCTTGAAAGCCGAACCAAACCGTCGTGTCTGTGGCTTCAACGATACCTGTACTCGTATCCGTATTGACCAAATCCCAGCCCAAATTATTTACTGCTTGTTCGCTAGCTTCTATCAATTCATTCTGCGATTGTGAGTAAGTAAGGGTTTGAATATCAGGGTACGCGTCGCGCTGTTGCTCGGCGCTCTCGCTACCCGCGTATTCAACAGGGTTTGGTGCGTCAGCACGTAGCGGGGCGATAGCGACAAACTGCGGCGGATTGATCATATCAGTTGAGATGTCGTGAATGGGAGGAACGCTTTTGGCGGTGCTAAGCATACCAAGGGGGATGATGATGGCAATCAAAGACAGAGTGACCGCTAGCAGGACACTAGAGATAGTCAGCGTCTCTCGCTTAAACAAAGCTTGAATAGTCAGCATAATCAGCGCGATACCACCTGCTAGCATGCTAAAAGTAAAGCCTGCAAAAGCGCTCCCTAAATCGACAATGCCAAACTTGTACAGGGGGCCTGGAAGTAGCACTAATAAAAAAGCAATCACGCTTATGAGACTGACGATAATTTTCATAAGGCTTCTCTTTGATTGATTCGTGGATCGCTTAACAGCCAAACGTGTTCAGTGACGCTAAGAGAGGCATTAGCATTTAGCGTCGAAGCATTATTTTCAAGCTCTGTGATGTGATAATCATTACTATAATACTGCTGTACTTGCTCACGGCTGACAGAAAATGGCGGGCCGTCTTTTTGGTTTTGATCATAAGAAAGGGTAATCAATAGTTGCGTCGCGTTAGCACTCATCTGACGGATCTGCTCGCTATATTTTGGTCGCATATCAGCTGGCATAGCGATTAGCGCGGCTCTGTCATAGACCGCATTAATATGACCGATATCATCAGCCGTTAAGGCAAAGATATCAGCGACCCATAAAGTAATCATTTGATTTGCAAGCTTCCCTTGATAATATTTAATAGCGGAATTATCTGCATGCTGATGTACAGTTGGCGAGATATTCTGCTCAGCGAAGAAGGCTTGCACCGCGGATTCGACCAGCTCAATACCGACGACTTCATAACCTTGCTGCGCCAGCCAAGTCATATCCAACGATTTACCGCTTAAAGGTACTAATATTCGGCTACCTTTTTTCAGTTTTAGGGCCGTAAAATATTTAAGCAACAACGGATTGACCTCAGACTTATGAAAGCCAATACGACCCTGACCCCAACGCGCTTGCCAAAATTCTGCATTCATACCGTTTTTCCTAATCCTAAATCCTTCATCAGCGATTATCATACCGCTAAACGCAACAAAAAAGCCAAGCGTATTAACCCTTGGCTTTATCAATCATTAACAGTTTTAAGCGTTTATGCGACCATGTATTGACTAAACTCTTTGCGTAATTTGGCAAGCTTGGGCGGAATCGAGAAGTTACAATACGCCTGATTAGGATTTCTATTGAAGAAATCTTGATGCTCATCTTCAGCGGCGTAGAACTCAACAGCAGGATGTACTTCGGTGACGATGCCCAGACCCATGTCACGCAATTTGTTGATCGTGCGATCAACAGTAGGCTTTTGATCTTCGTCCGTATAGAACACCGCACTACGATATTGGCTACCGACATCGTTGCCTTGGCGATCCATTGTAGTAGGATCATGAGTGGCAAAAAACACATCAAGGATCACTTCTAACGGTACGACAGACTCATCATACTCTACTTTGATGACTTCAATATGACCACTATTGCCGCCGCAAACCGCGCGATAATTGGCCGTAGCCGCATCCCCGCCCATATAACCTGAGACGACAGACTGCACGCCTTTTACCGATAAAAATACGGATTCGGTGCACCAAAAACAGCCACCGCCTAATACGATCGTTTGCATAATTTTTCCTTTTATTATTAATGTGCGCTAGGGTCTTTATATGGTTGCAAATGTTTGATTTTTCAATACTTCATTGCCCAAGCAATACCCATTTAGCTTAGCAGGCGTGCCAAACGTAATAAGTAACAAACAGTAATGTTATAATGAGCTTTTACTACCTCTACTGTCTGCAATGCGTACCAAGCAACGATACTGTCATAACGAGCCGTCTTATGAGCCAAGCCAAGCCTACTAGCAAACACGATACGATCTTTGATAAACCCTTTACCACGCCGCTGGATAAAGCGGCGCGCTTCTCCTTTGATGAGCAAGTCGTCGCCTGCTTCCCCGATATGATTCGCCGCAGCGTCCCAGGTTACGGTCAAGTGCTCGCTATGCTACCGATATTCGCCCGTCGTCATTGCAAATATCGTCAGCAAAACGATAACGGGCAAAGAGTTAGCCGCATCTATGATTTGGGCTGCTCACTTGGTGGGGCAACAATGACGCTGGCAGGTGAATTTGCGCCACATGACTTGCAAATCAAAGCGGTTGATATCTCTCCAGCGATGACGACAGAGGCCAAAACTTTGCTAAGTGATAATTATCCTGAGCATGACATTGAAGTGATTACCGCTGATATTCGCGATATCGAGCTTGAGCCTTGCGATATGGTCATTTTAAACCTCACATTACAGTTCTTACCCGCAGCGGATAGGGTAGTGGTATTAGAAAATATTTATAATGCGCTAGAGGAGGGTGGCATACTGGTGCTGACCGAAAAGACCCATGCGCTTGATGAGCAGTATGATGCATGGCTGGTCGAGCGTTATTATGATTTTAAACGCGCTAATGGCTATAGCGAGATGGAGATTAGCGGCAAACGTAATGCGTTAGAAAATGTCCTTATTACCGATACCTTAGATGAGCATCATCAGCGCCTACATCACGTCGGTTTTAAGCGCCATCTGACTTGGTTTCAGTTTTTAAATTTTTTGTCTATTGTGGCGTTTAAGTAGTGTTTGAATGTCTTGAATGATTTGGGGGAGCTAATCTCGCTTTTCGCTATTATCTGCTAGCTGGTATGAGGCGAGAGGCTAAGGTTTGGCGCGTCTCTTGCTCCGCGAGCCGCCCCAAACCTGGCCCTCGCAACTCATCCAACACAGCAGGATAACCGCTACAATCGAGGCTAGCGTTGACATCGTTTTTTTTGCGACTATTTAGCGTGGTTTGGGTTATTTTTTTTGTAGGCTGCTTTCGAATCACCTATTAAAGAGATATGTACTTTATCGGTGCGTGGAACGCACCCTACGGAAACTACAATTTTGGATAATACTTTATGACAACACCGACACGAGATGCAAGCCATCGAACCAATAAAGGTTTTGTTAAAGGAACATCAGTCAGAGTAGAGGGGCCAAATAGATTTAGCTACAAACCGATACAAGATATCGAGGTGGGTGATAAGGTGCTATCAGCACCTGAAAATGGCATCGGGGAGCCTGTTTTCAAACGAGTGACCAAGACCTTTAAGTTTGAAAACAAAGAGATATGGTACGTTGGATATATCGATATCACTAGACCCGCTCTAACAGATATAGATGATATTCATTATGCAATGTTACCAAACCATGTTGGCGTCACGCCAAACCACCCCTTTATGGTCGTGGGTAAAGGATATCATACTGATCGAGATCGTTCACTTATTGGACCGCCAAAGGATTTAGTGTTACTTGATACACCTGAATGGAGACGTGCAGACCAGCTCACATTTGGAGACGTATTATTGAACCCAAAAAAAGGTACTTATTATGCAGTAGTCGCCGCTAAACCTTTATACCAGTATGGGAGTGGTCATGGCGATAATATGGCATGGATGCACGCCACACCTTACTATGTCCATGACTATGAGGATATGGAGGAAAGTCTAGATAAAGGCACGTTGTTTGATATGGATGATGTTGATAAGTATTCTGGTGCTTTCCAGTTTACGCGCATTGCCTGTGATAACTTTAATGTCATGACTCACGATGACGGTACAAAGTCTTATATTCCTTATACTACCACAGTATATAACCTTGAAGTTGAGGACTATCACACCTACTGTGTTGGTGGTGTTGATCAAATTATGGTTCACAATACCAACTGTGGCGGTGATAATCTTGAAAATTTCTTACTTGAATATATTGCGCCTAAGCATATGCTTAGTTTGTAGGGTGCGCCCCGCGCACCAGAAAAAGTCAAAAAGTTATATTACAGTTTTAGTTTTGCAAGGAAAATACTTTAAATAAAGTTTTTTACTGTAGGAATTCTATAAAATTAATTTACTTATTACACAAATGACCCTACGCTAGGCTACTTACAAATATACTTCTGATTTTGAAATCTCATTCTTAAATGGTGCGCGGGGCGCACCCTACGTCAAGCTTTGCTAATGAACGGTTTTTACCCAATCCTTAAAAATAAATAATCCATGCCCCGCAGATTTCACGACTCTTAAAGAACGCTAAGCTCAAGGCCACTCTTTTTGTCTTTATTGTTCCTCTTATAACGCTTATCTATCTAATCATAACTTAACGAAAATTGAAATTTTTATGACCAATCAAACCATTGCTAATGCCGAACGCGAACTATATCTAACCTTGCTAGCACTGGCGCAGCAGCAGCCGAGCGCTTATGAGTGGCTCAAGCACTTACCAACGTGGCTAGGTGATATAAAAGACAAAAGCCGCTACGCACACGCGCCAGCGTATCAAGCGGCCGTGGCGCGTTTGCCAGAGTTAACCGTCAATAGTGTCGATTTGGGTAGCGATACGTTAAAGATTGAGGCGAATCTTAGTGACTCTCAGCGCAAACAAACAACGGCACTACTCAAGCAGCTGATGCCGTGGCGTAAAGGGCCTTTTCAAATTGGGGGTCAAATTGGCGATGATGAGTCAGGTATCAAGATAGATACCGAGTGGCATAGTGATTGGAAATGGCAGCGAGTAGCGCCGCATTTGAGTGCGCTGAAAAATAGACGTATCTTAGATGTGGGCGGCGGCTCGGGTTATCACGGTTGGCGTATGGCAGGGGCGGGCGCGGATACGGTGATTATTGTTGATCCGTCGTGCCTGTTTTATCATCAGTTTATGGCGATACGGCACTTTGTAGGCGTAGCGGATAACTATCGTACCCATTATATTCCTGTGCCATTAGAAGCTTTGCCTGAGCACAGCCAATTGTTCGATACCGTATTTAGTATGGGCGTGCTGTATCATCGCCAGTCCCCTTTTGAGCATTTGCAGCAGCTTAAAGGGCAGCTAATTAAAGGTGGCGAGCTGGTACTTGAAACGCTAGTGATTGACGGTGATGCCAATACGGTATTGGTGCCGCATGAGCGTTATGCGCAAATGAATAACGTGTATTTTTTGCCCTCGGTTGAAGCACTTATTGGCTGGCTTAAAAAGGTCGGATTTCGTGAGGTGCGCTGTGTCGATGTCGATGTGACGACCACTGAGGAACAGCGAGCAACGGAGTGGATGACCTATCAATCACTGGCAGACTTTTTAGATCCTAATAATCATAGCAAAACCATTGAAGGCTATCCCGCACCGAAGCGTGCGACCCTCATTGCCAAAAAATAATACTAATAAGCTATGCCCAATCACAAATCACAGACTCTCTTATAATTGTGCTGACTGCTCATTGCTCAGTTGCAAGGACGCCCTATGGCAAGCTTACTAAAGACTTTGAAGAATGACTGGTCGCTGTCCGCTTCGGTCGCAGGCTTCTTAGCCGTGCTTATCGCTTATGCTGGGCCGCTAGTGATATTTTTTCAGGCGGCTCAAGCTGCACAAGTGTCCGATGCGATGATGGCGTCTTGGATTTGGGGTATCTCCATCGGCGCGGTGATACCGGGTATTTATCTATCGATTACATACAAAACGCCTATCGTTGCCGGCTGGTCAGCACCCGGTACAGCGCTACTGGTGACTTTGTTCCCGCAAATGAGTATCAACGAGGCAGTCGCGGCTTATATCATCTGCGCTATCGTAGTGTTCTTAGTTGGGATCACAGGGTCATTCGATAAGCTATTGCGCTTGATTCCTAATGGTATCGCAGCTGGCATGATGGCAGGTATCTTGTTTCAGTTTGGGCTAGATTTGTTTGTGGCGACGGATACTATGCCCGTCATTGTCTTTAGTATGCTGGCGTGTTATTTGTTTGCTAAGCGCTACACGCCGCGCTATACCATGATTTGGGTGTTATCCTGCGGCGTCGTCTTAAGCCTGCTGTTTGGCAAAATGAATCCTGTCGATATCGATTTGGCAATTACAATACCGACCTTTATCGCCCCTGAGTGGACATGGCGCTCGGTATTTAATTTGGCCATTCCGCTGATTCTGGTCAGCCTAAGCGGTCAGTTCTTGCCAGGCATGGCGATCTTGAGATTAAGTGGCTATGAGATACCAGCAAAGCCTATTGTCAGCAGCTTTGGTATTGCCTCATTAGCAGTCGCCTGCGTTGGCGGTATCACTGTGACCTTGGGCGCTATTACCGCCGCTTTGGGCACGGGCAAGGACGCCCATGAAGACAAGGGCAAGCGCTATATCGCAGGTATCGCTAATAGCTTGTTTTATTTACTCGGTGGGCTGTTTGCGGGCAGTATCGTCGCGGTATTTAGCTTATTGCCCAAAGAGCTTATCGCAGCGCTGGCGGGCCTTGCGCTCATTGGTGCCATCTCTGCCAATATCCATATCGCTATGAGGGATGAGGCGCAAAGGGATTCGGCGTTGATTACTTTTATGGCGACCGCCTCTGGCATGCAGTTCTTAGGATTAAGCTCAGTATTTTGGGGCGTGGTTATCGGTATGATTGCACATTATGTACTGACCAAAAAACGCCTGCTGCCTATGTTTGTAAAGCCATAAACCAATAAAAATAAAACTGATTTCGACCAGTAGCTGTAATAAGATAACAATGAATGCTCTTAAAAGTGAGTCTATGATGAGTCAGCTATCAAAACGATTCGTTGTACAAAATCAGCTTGTCAAAGCGCTTAGTGCTAGTGTATTAGGCTTAATGCTGAATAACGCGTACGGGGCTTACGGCGATCCTTTTGAGGGCAGTGGTTTTGTCAGCGGTGACTGGCATGTGGTCTGCGACAATACCTTGACTTGCAGCGCGGCGGGGTATACGCAGGAAACTGCCGAATGGCGCGGCAGTATTATGATGACTGTAGCGGCAGGCGAGAAAATACCCAACACACAGGTAGTATTAAACTACTGGGAGTCATCAAATGAAATCATCGCTCAAATTGAGGGACAAAACCACCCTATTGAGTTATGGCTCGATGATCAATACTTCGGTAAGGTGGACTTAAATACTGACGAGATGGGCCGGGGCAGATTGACGACCGCTCAAACTAAGCAGCTTATTGATAAGGCTCGTAAGCATACAAAAATAGTATTTAAGAGGGGTGAGTATCAATGGCAAATATCAGATAAAGGCATGAGCGCAGTATTATTGAAGTTGGATGAAACCCAAGGAAGAGTCGGGAAGCCGATCGCTTTGGTGAGTAAACAGCACTCCAAACAGCAGATACCAAAAAAGGCTATAGCCAAACCTGTGATCAAAAAAGCGTTTGCTTATTCAGATAAAGATAACCAGCCGATCTCTACCTCAAGGCTAACCTACCTACAAAACAATATTAGCAAATGGGTCGATATTGATGCCGAGTCACTAATGGGCTCAGAGCAGGTTATGGGTGATTGCGAGCTTGTCAATCCAAAAACGCAAGTCTATCAAAGCAGACAAGAATATAGCTCAAGCCTGCTTGGCTGGGAGTTTGTACCCGTGGATGATAGCCATACGTTAGCGGTTCATAGTTGCTGGACTGGCGCTTATAATTTTGGTGCAGGGTATTGGCTGATTGATCATCGTAAGCCTAGCAATCCTAAGCTTATTACGACCGCAGGCAGCGACTACTATGGTGGTAAAATAATTGCTGCGCACAAAGGGCGAGGTTTGGGCGATTGTTGGTCGATGACGAATTGGCTTTGGGACGGCAAAACGTTTGCCAAAACCCGTGAGATGACTACAGGTCTGTGCCGACTCATAGAAGCAGGCGGCGCATGGCAGATGCCGACTTATGTCAGTGAAGTCATTAAACCTAACCAATAAACCATTTATCAAAAGCAACTTCTAATAATAATTTGAGTAAAAAGCCTACAAACCCTGCACCTAAAGCCAAGAAAATCCAAAAGGTGCCTGCGCGTCCTGCATCCGACTTTTTGGAGATATCCCACATAATAAAGAACAAAAATGCGATAAAGATCGGTAGTAAAACGTAAAGTCCCCAACTGGTGACGGTGCTAGCAGCGATAGCAAACATAGTTATATCCTATATCAGGCAAAATTATCAAAACGCATTATAGCGTGTAACCTTACTGATATGCGTCTAACCGTGCTTTGATACAATACAAACGCGACAAACTATACGACTAATGGGTCATCTACAGAGGTGTTTTATTCGATGCAAAGTAGCGACGCCTTTTGTAGTTGCCAGCCTGAACCAAGAAATAAAATGTGACGCTATTTTTTGTATTAAAGATGCAATCGATCCTAAAGGTTGTTATATTTACCAGTTATCCATATTTCGCGCCCTTTTTGCGCCTTTTATTTATTTGAGTTACTAGTCCTATGTCACAAGCCCAAATCGACACCTTAGCCCAATTGTTTGATACTGCTGCGCAAACGCTAAAAGATCAAGGCATCTTGCCTGCTGATTGGCAAAACAATAGCCAAATTACTCGTACTAAAGACACCGCTCATGGCGACTTTGCCAGTAATGTTGCCTTAAGTGCGGCAAAAGCGGCTAAAAAAAACCCGCGCGAATTGGCGCAAAGCATCGTCGATGCATTGCCTGATAATCAAGACATTCGCCAAGTAGATATCGCAGGGCCTGGTTTTATCAATGTGTTTTTAAATAGCGATGCTAAATTTGCCGTATTAAACGACATCTTCGATAAAGGCGCACGCTTTGGTCTTAGCGATCAGTTTGAGGGTCAAAAGGTGCAAGTAGAGTTTGTCTCTGCCAATCCAACCTCGAGTCTGCATGTTGGTCATGGGCGTGGGGCGGCATTTGGTATGAGCGTTGCCAACCTGCTAGAGGCCGTCGGTTATGACGTCACGCGCGAGTATTATGTCAATGACGCGGGTCGTCAAATGGACATCTTGGCAACCAGTACTTATTTGCGTTACTTACAAGCCAATAATGAAACGGTTGTATTTCCATCGAACGCTTATGTGGGTGATTATGTCCGCGATATTGCAGAGACGATAAAAGCAGAACAGGGTGATAAATACGTGCAGCGCTTTGCCGATATCGTCATAGGCGTGCCCGCAGACGCGCATTATCAAACCAACGCGGCAGGTGAGCAGGAATTGATATCTGGTGATAAAGAGGCGCATATCGATGGTTTGATTGCTAATAGCAAAGCATTGCTTGGTGATGACTATGCGCTGTTTTTGGATGCGGCTCTAAATGGTATTTTGGCGGATATCAAAGATGATCTCAACGACTTTGGCGTGCGCTATGAGTGTTGGTTCCATGAGCGCTCTATCGATGCTGATATCGAGCCTGTGCTACAAATCTTAGAGGATAAAGGCTATCTATATGAGAAAGACGGCAATATCTGGTTTAAATCCACAGACTTTGGCGATGAAAAAGATCGGGTAGTACGCCGCGCTAATGGTCAAACCACTTATTTTGCCTCAGATATTGCGTATCACAAAAATAAATTCGATCGCGGCTTTGATAAAGTCATTAACGTCTGGGGCGCTGACCACCACGGTTACATTCCGCGCGTGAGAGCGGCGCTACTCGCCTTAGGAATCGATGCCAATCGCCTTGATGTAGTACTAGTGCAGTTCGTTGCCCTATGGCGCGGCGATGAAAAAGTGCCCATGTCATCGCGTAAGGGCGAGTTTGTGACCTTGCGTGAGCTGCGAGGCGAGGTCGGTAATGATGCGGCGCGTTTTTATTATGTGGCGCGCAAACCTGAGGTGCATGTGGACTTTGATTTAGAGCTTGCTAAGTCGCAAAGTAAAGACAACCAGGTCTACTATATTCAATATGCTCATGCGCGTATTTATCGCGTGCTCCAAAAGCTAGAAGATAATGGTCTAAGCGTAGATGATACTATCGGCGTACAGCAGCAGCATCTGCTGACCTCTCCTAGCGAAGAGGAGTTGATTAAACTGCTTGGGGCTTATCCGGCAACGCTACTACGCGCAGCAACGGGTTATGAGCCGCACATACTTACCAATTACCTCAAAGAGTTGGCAGCGCTGTTTCATGGCTGGTATGACCGTGATCGTATCCTGCCATTGAGCCTGACATCAGGGGCAACGCCAAATCAGGAGGAGCTTGATATGATGCAAGCGCGCCTGCATCTATCCAAAGCGGTCAGGCAGGTACTGGCTAATGGCTTGGGTCTGCTTGGACTATCAGCACCGACTAGCATGTAGCCCTGCTATAGACCCAAATCCATGAATAATTCAGCAAGTGCGCTTGTACTTGTTGATATAATGCCCTGATGTTAAAGGCTCTTTGTTAGAAAATCGCTCAGGAGAAAGATCCATGCTCGCCAAAAAACCAAGAGGCGCCACCCAAAAGCGCAAATCAAGTAGCGTATCAGGCTTATTGTGGATGCTCGTTGGCGCAATACTAACGCTGATGATCGGGGTGTTTTTGTACTTATCGCCTTTGTTTGATTTTAGTCCCGCAGGTAGCGGCGCAGAATCCGATCCTGATCGGCAGGTACAGCCGCGTGTGGATACCGATACCGACAATAGCGACTATGAGTTCTATGACATCTTGCCCAATCAAGAGATGGCGACTATACCAGACGAGGACTTGGGAGAGTTTGACGATCAGATTGGCAGTATCAACGACTTTGAGCCAGACGTCGTAGTCAACCAGACTGAGGATACCTCAAGTCCTACGGATACGGGCAATTTTGGTATCGCTGAGAGTACAACGATAGAGCCTGCTCGCGGCAATAGCAATGCTGCTAATAGCGACAATGATATCGTTATCGTTGAAGAAAATACGACTTACGATGGGTCGCCTCCTGCTAATAATACGACCTCTAATAGAGCAACTGAGACAGGGACGGCAAGTGTACAAAGAGCGGCCCCTGCAGCTACTTATATTTTGCAGATCAATAGCTTTGGTAATGCGGACGAGGCCGATCGCCGCCGCGCGCAGGTGTTGATGGCAGGCGTGGATGCTAGAGTGGTCAAAAATACTACAGGTAACGGCTTGCCTATCTATCAAGTCATCTCACGACCTATGAATAACAGACAAGCGGTCGCAAGCGCTCAGCAGCGCCTACAAAATAACGGTATTGACTCTATCATCGTCGAGCAGCGCCGCTGAACTACAGCAGTTCTTTTAAAAGCGTCAATAGGGCGCTTTTTTTAGCTTCTTTTTTTGACTTATTTCTTTCTTAAGAGTATGAGTATAACTATGACGTCATCACCTTTAGCTGCGCCTCCTAGCGCTATCAAAGCTTTTTTTCAAAAGTACTTTATCGATGCTTTTACCGGTATGGCGCTTGGGCTATTTGTGACCCTTATAGCAGGATTGATTATCTCGCAGATCGGTGGCTGGCTTAACTTACCCTCGCTAGTGGCTGTCGGCAAATTGGCCTCTATTTTAATGGGTGCAGGTATTGGTGTTGGAATCGCTTACTATCTTAAAGCACCGACACTGGTTATGCTGAGCTGCCTAGTCGCTGGTATGCTAGGCGCGCATTCTGAAGCGCTAATGGCAGGGACTTTATTTACCCCGCAAGTTGGCGGGCCTGCTACTTTTATCGCCCTGCCTGGCAATCCAATAGGCGCTTATCTGGCTTCCGTCTTCGCTTACCGCGGCGGCACTTGGATTGCAGGCAAGACCAAGCTAGATATTTTATTAGTGCCGTTATTGGTATGCGCAGTTGCCCTCGCGGTCTGTGCGCTACTTAATCCGCCTGTTGTCGCAGCGGTCAATGCTATTGGGCAGGGCATTCAAGCGGCGACAGAGCTGCAGCCACTACTGATGGGAATTGTGATAGCAGTCGTCGTCGGTATCTTACTGACACTGCCGACATCTAGTGCAGCGATTTGTATTGCCATTGGACTGGGCGGTTTAGCAGGCGGGGCGGCGGTCGTTGGCTGCGCGGCACATATGATTGGCTTTGCGGTCGCCAGCTTTAAGGACAATGGGTTTAGCGGTGTTATCTCACAAGGTTTGGGTACGAGTATGCTACAGATCCCTAATGTCCTCAAAAAGCCTTTAATCTTATTGCCTGCCGTTATCGCTAGCGCTATCGTTGGCCCTATCGCAACGGTCGTCTTTGAGCTGGCTTGTACAGCGACAGGGGCGGGTATGGGTACAGCTGGATTGGTCGGCGTGTTTGGGGTAATTGAAGCCTCAAAAGAAATTATGAGCACAAGTCAGATGTGGACGGCTATTATCCTATTGATGTTTGTGTTGCCTGCTGTTATCGCAGGACTCGTCGCTTATGGAATGCGCCGTATGGGCTGGCTGGTTGCTGGTGATATGAAACTGCCTTAATTGTATAAGTCTAGAAGCACTCAAAAATAAAACCCCAGCCATATCTAATGGCTGGGGTTTTCGTATAAAAATTCATACCTAAAAGGTTTTTATCCAAAAAATTTAAGCTTGGTGCGTTTTGGCAGGTCTTTTACCTTTTAATCTACGCGATAATTTATTGACATCATTTAACACTTGACTATAACGCGCAGGGAATACCCGTTGTAGCGCGTCTATCACTTTGGCATCGTTACCGATTAAGCAGCGCGGCTGATTGGTTGCCGCTGCCTGCAAAATAATCCAAGCCGCTTGGCTGGCATCAAACTTTAAAAATTTATTGAACTTTTTGATAGCATCATTGCTAAGACCGATATCAATAATACTGTCGTTACCGCGCGCACTATTAGCAATATTGGTCTTGATACCACCTGGATGAATACAAGTCGCTGACACGCCGCTTTGCTGAATATCTAACTCTTGACGCAAGCTCTCAGTAAAACCGCGCACCGCAAATTTGCTGGCGTTATAAGCAGATTGTGAAGGCTGCGCAGTTAAGCCAAACAGGCTTGAGATGTTAATAATATGACCATGCTCTTTGAATTGTCGTGAGCTTTTGTTTTGATTATTAGCTTTGCTACTACTGTCAATCGCGCTAGCTTTGACGCTGTTTTTTATCAAAGGTAAAAACGCCTTAGTACCATAGACGACGCCCCAAAAGTTGATATCCATGACCCACTCAAGCTCACTAATACTACTGCCTTCAACCGTTGAGTACAGTGCTACTCCTGCATTGTTAAAGATAAAATTTACCTTACCATGATCGCTCATGACCTCATCCGCCCAAGCTTCAACCGCCTTGTTATCTGAGACATCCAGCATCGTAGTCGTGACTTTTATATCATAACCAACCAGTAGATCCTTGGTTTGCGCCAGTTGCTCGGCATTGATGTCTGATAATGCTAGATGACAGCCCATCTGCGCTAAATGAAGCGCCAGCTCGCGACCCATACCGGAGCCGGCTCCTGTGATAGCAGCGACATGATCGCGGTAATAAGAGTCAATATCTTGATCTTGATGGGACGAAAAGGGCAGTTGCTGACGCAGCGAGCTTGCCACAGCGGTAACGTTATTAAGCATGATGAACAATCCTTTGTGTAATAACCTTTGTGTGATAAATGACAATCGTATACGACTTTAATAAATAATAGAACAAAAGTGGTGATTGTAGATTAGCATAGTTTACGATTAGGGCTGACAAGGATTGATAAACGCCACTGTCATTTTATAAATGTCATTATGCCAAGTAAAACAAAAACAGCGCGCCATAAAAAAGCGCCTAGCTAGTGCTAAGCGCTTGTTAATACTAATAACGACATCTACAAGTATAATAACCAGTTAAGCAATTTTAGGTATTTTACCTTCGTTAATCACTTCTTCATCTACCATAACCGTCTTGGCATTTTTCATCGATGGCAGCTCATACATAGTCTCAAGCAGAGCATTCTCAACGATAGAGCGCAGACCACGAGCACCTGTTTTACGCTCCATGGCTTTTTTGGCGATAGCGTCAAGCGCTTCATTGGTAAAGCTAATGTCAGCGCCTTCCATATCGAATAGATACTTATACTGCTTAACTAGAGCGTTCTTAGGCTCAGTTAAGATCTGTACCAGTGCTTCTTCATCCAGCTCTTTTAGCGCCGCGAGTACCGGCAGACGACCAATCAATTCTGGAATTAGACCAAACTTAATCAGATCCTCAGGCTCAACTTGTTGTAGCAAATCTGAGCTGCGCGCGCTGTCATCTTTTGAGCTGACATCGGCGTTAAAACCGATACCGCCTTTTTCAGTACGCTGCTGAATGACTTTATCGAGACCGGCAAACGCGCCACCAACGATGATAAGGATATTGCTAGTATCGACTTGGATCAGCTCTTGCTGTGGATGCTTACGACCACCGTGTGGCGGGATAGCAGCAACCGTACCTTCGATAAGTTTAAGCAGGGCTTGTTGTACGCCCTCACCTGACACATCACGGGTGATAGACGGGTTATCGCCTTTTTTACTGATCTTGTCGATCTCATCGATATAGATGATACCTTGTTCGGCTTTACCTACGTCATAGTCTGAGGCTTGTAATAACTTTTGTACGATGTTTTCAACATCTTCACCAACATAACCGGCTTCGGTCAATGTCGTGGCATCTGCCATCGCAAAGGGCACATCAAGCAGACGAGCCAAGGTTTGCGCGAGCAATGTCTTACCAGAGCCTGTTGGACCGATCAGTAAGATATTACTCTTAGCCAACTCGACCATCGCATCATCAGCGCCGATCTTAGCTTTTTTACTATCGCGTGCTAAAGTTTGGCTCACTTTAAGACGCTTATAGTGATTATAAACTGCTACAGATAGCGCTTTTTTGGCAGCGTCTTGTCCGATAACGTATTCATCGAGCTTGGCGCGTAGCTCTTTTGGCGTCGGTAATTTTTTATTGACCCACGAGGTATCAATCTCGCTATCATCGTCAGTATCGACATCACTATCGGCGATCAGGTCGGTGCACAGCTCAATACATTCATTACAGATATTGGCATCGTCAGCGGCAATCAGCTGCTTGACATCACTTTTGGCTTTACCGCAAAACGAGCAGTGCGGGGTTTTGTCATCTGCCATATACAGGCGCTCCTAAAATTTAGTCTTGTATTGCGTAACTAGGCTTTTGATAAGTAAAAAAAGCGTCAGTCTTTATAATGAGTCAGGGCGGCGCTCTAATACTTCGTCAACCAAACCGTACTCTTTGGCTTCTTTTGCGTCTAACCAGTAATCACGCTCGACGTCTTTTTCGATTTTCTCGACCGGTTGACCGGTACGCTCTGCCAAAATCTGGTTGAGACGGTCGCGAGTTTTTAGGATTTCACGCGCATTAATCTCGATATCAGTCGCCTGACCTTGCGCGCCGCCTGAGGGCTGGTGAATCATAACGCGAGAGTTAGCTAGCGCATAACGCTTGCCGCGTTCGCCCGCCGCGAGTAAGAATGAACCCATGCTATAAGCGCCGCCCATACAGATGGTCGACACCTCAGGCTTAATAAAGTTCATAGTATCAAAGATAGCAAGGCCTGCACTTACCGAACCGCCTGGCGAGTTAATATACAGATGGATATCTTTGTCAGGGTTTTCAGCTTCTAAGAATAAAAGCTGCGCCACGATTAGGTTGGCCATGTGATCTTCAACTTGACCGGTCAAAAAGATAACACGCTCACGCAATAGACGTGAGAAGATATCAAACGAGCGTTCGCCGCGCGCTGATTGCTCAACGACCATAGGGACGAGGGCGGCTTGAGGGCTGCTTTGGATGTGCTTCGCTTCGTTGTGAGCACTCATCAGCATATCAAAATGGGGGTTGGCAGTGATGCGATCATAATCTGTCATAAAAGATCCTATTTATAAGTCTAAAAACATGAGCACTACGATGAATGAAAGTATCATAACTTTTTTATATTCATAATAGTGGAGTAATCCTGTGAAAAAGTAAAATGGTTCCCTATTAATAGGGCGCGTATGCTCAGTTATCAAGGGCACAGACGACAAGATCGTTAATAAAAATGCCCTAACAGCAAGTGTCAGGGCATTTTTATTACTTCGAGCATTTATAACAAACTGCTCAATTACATTGCTTGCTGCTGCTGTTGCTGGGCCGCTAGCAAGTCTTGGTAGCTGACTTCTTTATCAGTGACTTTACCTTGCTCAATCAAATAGTCAACCACTTGGTCTTCTAACACGACTGATTCGATATTTGCGCGTTGCTGCTTGTCATTAGTGTAGTACTCGATGACCTCAGCTGGATCTTCGTAGTTTTCAGCAGCTTCTTTGATGAAAGTCTCGACGCGATCTTGATCGACTTCGATACCCTGAGTATCGATGAGGCGAGCGACGATGATACCTAGACGCGCGGCACGTAGTGCTTGCTCTTCAAACAGCTCATTTGGCAGCATATCTTTATCAAAGCTATCAGCGCTTGAGCCGAACTGCTGAGCGAAACGCTGCATCATCATGCTGCGCTGACGATCAATCTCTTGCTCTAGCATCGCGCTTGGCACATCAAATTCGTTTTTCTCTAGTAGCGCATCAAAAGTCGCTTGCTTCACTTGGCTACGCGCGGCGTTCTTGATTTCGCGTTCCATATTTTTGCGGACGTCATCTTTTAGTTTGTCTACGCCGCCTTCAGTCACGCCGAACAGCTCAAGGAACTCTTCGTTGATTTCAGGTAGCTTAGATTTTTCAACCAATTTTACGTTGATTTTGAACTGAGCTTCTTTACCAGCTAGGTTTTCAGCTTGGTAATCTTCTGGGAAAGTGACGTCGATGGTCTTTTCTTCGCCCGCTTTCATGCCTTTGATACCCTCTTCAAAACCTGGGATCATCTGACCACTACCGATAACCAGTTTGAAGTCCTCGCTTGAGCCGCCTTCGAATTTTTCGCCATCGATTGAGCCTTCAAAGTCAAAGGTCACTTGATTGTCTTTTGCCGCTTTGCCTTTTTTCTCAACGAACTCCTGGCGCTGCTTTTGTAAGTTTTCAATCATCGTATCGACGTCTGCGTCAGCGACGCTTGCGGTATGACGCTCCACTTCGATCTCATCGATACCTTGCACGTCAACTTCTGGGAAGATCTCAACAGTGGCTTGGTATACTAAAAAATCATCTTCTAGTTTGACATCATCGATGTTTGGCATACCAACGGCGCGGATGTCTTCAGATTTGATCGCTTCAAAGACAGTATCACGGATGACATCGTTGATAACTTCTTGCTGAATGCCCGCGCCATACTGTGAGCGGATGTGCGACATCGGCACGTTACCTTTACGAAAACCATCAATCTTGGCAGTTTTTGCCACTTGACGGATACGGCCTTCGACTTTGTTTTGAATCTTTTCGACCGGGACTTTGACCGTGAGCTGCGTTTCTTTATTAGACAGCTTGTTGGTTGTGACTTGTAAATCTGTAGCCATGTTCATTACACCTTTAGGATTAAAATAAGAGTGGACAATCACGCCTCAAAAATCGATAGCCCTGATTGCCGTTGAAATCAAAAATAATAGGGGATAGCAGTTACCAAATGGGTATCACTATCAGATAACGCTTATTACCCGCTGATTGGCTGTATAATAAAACCTTTTGCTCTATTACCAGCACCAACAGCGTCTTTAAACAAAATTTAAAAGTAGAACAGTATAATCTATCTGCTAATTAAAGTAAAAGTTATCTGTTTTTAGAGTCAAACTGAGCTTATACTGAGTTTATTACGAGGGTAATTGCGTTAATAGCTGACGGATAGCTTGACCACGATGGCTGATTTGATTCTTGGTAGCCGCGTCCAAACTTGCTGCACTCGCTTGCAACTTGGGTAGCCAAAACAGCGGATCATAACCGAAACCGCCCTCGCCGAGTGGCGCCTCCAATATCTCACCTTGCCACACTCCCTGCGCGATAATTGGCAATGGATCATCCGCGTGACGCACGAGTGCTAATACGCAAACGAACTGAGCTTTTATAGCAGTATCTGGACTTTGCGCCCGTATAGGCTGCAAATCGGCAATGAGCTTGGCGTTGTTTTTGGCATCATTACCATGCTCGCCTGCAAAGCGCGCAGAGTGAATACCTGGCGCGTTGCCGAGCACCGGCACGCATAGTCCTGAATCATCAGCAATGGCAGGCAGGCCACTAATACGGCTGGCATGACGCGCTTTTATAATGGCGTTCTCTATAAAACTCAGTCCATCCTCAATCGCATCTTTAATACTTAGCTCACCTTGCGTAATAATAGTGATATCTAAATTCGCTGCGGCAAATAGCCTATTAAATTCAGCCAATTTGCCTTTGTTATTACTAGCGAGAATCCACTTGTCTTGAGTATGAGCCGTTGAGTGGTGCGGCAAGCTTAAGTTTGGCATAAAGGCAGTCGTCCATATTCTGTTTATAAGTTAATAAGTTGGGCTACAAACTGGAGTCTATAACAATCGGTAACGGATATTCGCTCTAGCAGTTGTTATACTAGCCGCCAAGCTACAGTGAATCTTAGCTTATAACTGCTGATTTAAGTACAACGCTTAAATCCTCTGGTTTTGATTACATTATGTTTAGAGTGCTTTGTTTAGTACATAAAAGCATTTTCTAAATTTATAATTTTGAGCGAAAATTCATTACAATAAACTCAGCCAATTTAGCCTCTCCTCTTTATATACGGTGTTAATCAGCTTTATATATGAGCGGCTAGAAATAGCAAGGATAAAATAATTATGTCAAATATTACCCTACCAGACCTACCGTATGCAAAAGACGCACTAGAGCCACATATCAGCGCAGAGACGCTAGAGTATCATCATGACAAGCATCATGCTGCTTATGTTAATAAGTTAAAAGATTTGCTACCAGGTTCTGGTTATGAAGACAAAACATTGCCAGAAATCATCGAAGGCACTGCCAAAGATGAGAGCAAGCAGACGATGTTTAACCAAGCCGCGCAAGTATGGAACCATACGTTTTACTGGAACTGCATGACGCCTGACAACGGCGGCGGCGAACCTACTGGTGATCTAAAAGGTAAAATCGAAGAAGATTTCGGTAGCTATGATAAGTTCCGTGAAGAGTTCAAGAACGCAGCAACCTCACAGTTCGGTTCAGGTTGGGCGTGGCTCGTCACTGATAAAGTCGGTGGTAAGCTGTCAATCATGAAAACAAGCGATGCTGACAACCCTTTAGCGCATGACAAAATCGCGGTATTGACTTGTGATGTGTGGGAGCATGCATACTATATCGATTATCGTAACCGTCGTCCTGATTATGTCGATACGTTCTTAGACAAGCTAGTAAACTGGGACTACGCCAACGCAAAATATAAAGGTCAAGAAGCAGGTAACGAAGGTCGCTCATAGGACTTAAGTACTTGATTGATAAAAAAGAGGACGCCGTTTGGTGTCCTTTTTTTGGTTTAGTTTTTTAGATAGTTGTAGGGTATGGTTAGCGCAGCGTAACCCACCATTGAAAGTTAATTCAAATCTCAAAATTTTTGTAGGGTGCGCCCCGCGCACCAAGCCATAAACATTAAAGAATAGATTGAACACAGTTATCTATAATAATTTTGCTACTTCAATTTTTTAAAAACAGTACTTTTGACTCTAAGATTTGGTTCTTGAATGGTGCGCGGCGCTCCCTATATAAATAAAATCATAACTTACTCAAAGTTTCCTAGTTCTAGTGAAATATGTTTTTTAAAATTAAGAATGATTTTAAGTTGATCGACCCTCTCCGAAAATAGCCAAACCTTCATCCAATTTACACCAATTAGCTTTATAGTCAGTATATATTTGAGCATCAATGGTTACTGGAATATCATCATCGAACAAGGCGATGGCTAATTCTATCTGTTCTAGTGAAGCACCTTTAACACGAAAGCCCAAGCTTGAGCCACACTGACTACAGAAGCTGCGAGTCGTGCCATTTGCAGCGACAAATTCTTTAAGTAATGATTCTCCTGACAGCCATTTTAATCCTTGGACACTCACTAAAGTGCCAAATGCTGCGCCATGAAATTTACGGCACATTGAGCAATGACAGTTTGCAGCTTGATTGCTAAAACCCGTCACAGAAAATTGGATACCTTCACATAAGCAAGATCCTTTATACTCTTTATTCATAATATTCTCTTTCCTTCATCAATCAGTTTTTGTAGGGTGCGCCCCGCGCACCAACGCATCAGTATTAAAAGATAGATTGAATACAATCATCTATGTCAATTTTTGCTACTTCCAAATTATTCAAAAACAATGCTTTTAACTTCAAAATCTGGTTCTTAAATGGTGCGTGGAACGCACCCTACGCAAAATCTCGTAAATTTTATTTTTCATCAACCAAAAGCCAACCATCCTCATCAACGACCGATTCATCAAATACTCTTATAAGGCCTTGTTTAACGAGTTCAAGGCGCGATACTTCAGGCCCGTTTTTATCGCTAACAATAGGCGCGTCTATTGGCTTCATCGCTTGCCATTGATTATCGTCATCCTTATTCGCCAATACAAAACTAAAAAACGCGGTATCGCCTGCCATCATGCGCAGATCATCAACGACTAGTTGCATGCTTTGCTCTTCGCCGTTATCGATAGGTGTTTGTGTTCGATACCCTGTCCAATCTCCAGAGAACCAATCAAGCCGATTGGCATAATGCTGGCTAGCGGCTGGCAGGTTTGTACGTAGCGCTGGCGAATTATCATATTGCGTCAGATAACGATACTCAGGTAAACGGCTATCTAGGACACTACCGCGTATTTCAATCAATCTATGTTGCTCATCTTCAGCGACGGATCGAAACATCAGAATCGTTGGCAGCATAGGCATGGTTTTGATACGAGTGATATTATCTATTTTAGCCGCTGCTAGCGTTTGCTTAGCTTTGTCTTGAGCATAATATTTTAAACCTAGCGATAATAATAAATAGCTACTACTGACAACGAGCATCCACAGCGCAAAACGCTGACAATTTGCGAGTAAACCTTTTTTAAAAATACCAAGATTACGCCCCTTTATGATTCCAATAATCATGGCGATAAGCAGCGGCAAAGTATAAAGCGGATCGATAATAAAAATGGAGGCAATGCTAAAAGGGGTAAGTGCTAACGACTCTTGCAACGGCCACAACAATTGCGTGCCATAAACGGTAAAGCTGTCTAAGATCGGATGGGTCGTCAGTGCTAAAGTCATCGCCAGCGCTAAGCGCTTACCCGAGTAAGGCAGTGGCATATCGCGCCATTGATGATAGCGAGTAATCAACCATGAGCCGATTAATCCGATAGCAGTTAGGACAATGAGCGAATGACTAAAGCCGCGATGATAAGTCATATTGCTAATCGGATCACCGTAGCGGATAAGTACGTCCAAATCAGGCAGTGTGCCGAGCATTGCACCGTATAGATAGGCTTTGCGACCTTGGTAGTTACCAAGGAGTGCGCCTTGGACGCTCGCACCTAGGACGATTTGACTGAGTGAATCCATTGGTTTTGGCTGGCTCTTTTATAATTAATTTTGAGACGGTGGGTTATTCTGCGCTAACCACACCCTACGGCCTACGCATTAAGTTCTATTAATGAATTCAAAGAACTTTAAAATCATGCCCGCTCAAAGCTTCTCGTAGCATCGCAATATTATAATAAGCATGCGCATTGACGGTGTTTTGAAAGAAGATATATAACGTATCGAAATGCTGGCGCTGATTGGCGATCGCTTGCGCCCAGTCACTCATTTCCGCCTTGGTATAGCGATAATCGTGACGGTCGCTCGCACTCATCGCATTCCACCAGCCCGTATTATTGCCATGCATCCGCAGATAACCGATGCGCTCGGTAAATATCAACCTTGATGGCGGTAGACCATTGACCTTAGGGTAGTCGACGCTACACCAAATGAGACCTTGCTCTGTAAAGCTATCGACCACTTGCGGGGTGTGCCAGCCATTATGACGAAACTCGACCGCTAGCGGATACCCGCCAAACCAGCTGACGAGATTGGCAAGATACAGCCTATGCTCGCGCGTACGATCAAAGCCATGCGGGAATTGCAATAATAATGGCGCTAAGCAATCGGCTTCTATTAGCGGCGTTAAGGCGGTGAGAAAAGCCCCAGCATGTTCCGCTGTGCCGCGTCTAGCATGAGTGAAGTCTTGATGCAATTTGACTGCAAATTTAAGCTCACTATCTGCTTGCACATAAGCTTTGTTAACCATGCCCGCAAAAGCCTTTTGCCCGATAGGCGCATAAAAGGTGCTGTTAATCTCCACCGCGCCGTATTGCTTGGCGTACTCCCGCAAAAAGTCAGTCTTTTTGGTGCCTTGAGGATAAAGTGTGCCTAGCAAGTCCGTATCGCTATAGCCGCCAGTGCCAAGATAAATGGTAGGAGTAGAGCGCTTGTCCATGTTAACCACTCTTCGATGATTTAGTTTTTTTGACATTTATAAGGCTATTTTTTTCTAGCCCACAACCATTCTATAAGGGCTAACAGGGCGTTACTGTTATCGTCTATTAGCTCACGAGTAATGGCGCTGCGCCCGTTATCGAAGAGCGATTGCGCGTAGTCTTTGGCAGCGTCTACGCCCATGAGTTTGACGTAGGTGGATTTGTCTAGTTTTTCATCGCTGCCAGCAGGTTTGCCCAAATCATTAGTATTGCCAGTCACATCCAAAATATCATCTTGCACTTGAAAGGCCAGCCCAATGTGCTGCGCGCAGTCTTGTAGTGCCATACGCTCTTGCGCGGTCGCACCGGCACAGATACCACCCATGAGCATAGCGGCTTCTATCAGCGCACCTGTCTTGTCACGGTGAATGGCTTCTAACTCACTTTGGGTGATACTAGCGCGGGCTTCGGCATTGAGATCAAGCATTTGTCCTGACACCATACGCCGCGCACGCGGCGCAAATACTGCTGACATCATGCTGGCAAGTGTCGCATCAAAGGGTGCAAAGGTTGGTATTTCAGCGCTTAACACTTCAAAAGCTAGCGTTTGGAGTACATCGCCTGCTAATAGTGCGGTGGCTTCATCAAAGACAATATGAGCGGTGGGCTGACCACGGCGCAGCTCGTCATCATCCATACAAGGCAAATCATCATGTACTAAGGAGTAGGTATGCAACAGCTCAACTGCTAGCGCAGCCCGCCTACACATATCATAGCGCGAGTCATAATCTAGGATATTTTCTAAGCCGCTGTTTTTTGAGTCATCGCTTGCCAAACCGCCATCCATCGAATCAATATTTATCAAATCAGCGCCGACTACATTCTCATCATCCTTTGTGCCACCCTCATAAATATTGGCAAAACTACTAGCGACCAACAGTGGGCGCACAAGCTTTCCCTGACCTGTCATGACATAGCGACAAGCGTCATTAAGCGAACTTGGCAGCTTAGCATAGGCAAATAAGGTATCAATATCTTGCGCCAAATGCGCGCGCACCGCGTTATGAAAATCATCAAAATTACTAAAGGGAACAAATTGAGGTGCTAAGGATGGTATAGAGGACATAGGTAAATTCAACCACTAAATAGAGAGATAAAAAGCTGTCGCTGCTAGTGTAACATGATAGATATAAGGGCAAGTATAAGCGCTTTGATAACGTCAGATTTTGGATATTGTATTTCGCTTTATAAGGTACGCGCGAGAGCTAACTTTGGTTACGTATTATCGATTTAAATTGTCATGTAAATGTGTTCTGATAAGGGGTCGCCTGTTGGTAAGAGCCAAGCACATTACGAGTATTATTAAATTAATTTCAGTGTACAATTATTCACATAAAGGATATCGCTGATCGAGTAAACGGCTCGTCTTATTTAAGAGTGACTTACGAGTGCGGTTTTAGCTTGTGACAGTTAGGGGCACAATCCCCTACACTAATTGACGGTACAAGCCAGTCAAGAGCACTAATTGACGATACAAGACCGCCGAGGGCACACGTTAGCGATACAAGCTAATCAACAGCAACAGCTGCTCTAAATTTTTGTGCGTTAAATAATAAAAGATAATCACGTTGTACGCCAAATATCCCATTTATAAGTATAAGTGGGTTTTATGGCTGTATTATTACTCTAATCACCAATAAGTCGCGGATGACTATTACCGTGTTTATTAGGTGACTTTCATCACACCGCTTTAAACGTAGCAAGGAGTTTCAAATGGTATACCAAGGAAATCGCATTACGGTCAGCATGACTGAGGACGGCATTGCTAATATGCAATTCAACGCTGAAGGTGAGAGCGTTAATAAGTTCGATACCGAGACCAACAAACAATTTGGCGAAGCAATCACTGCGCTTGAGAATTCAGACGATGTTAAAGGTTTGATTGTCACTTCAAGCAAAGGCGTGTTTATCGCAGGCGCTGATATTACAGAATTCGTCGCTTCATTCAAAAACCCAGAAGAAGATATCAAAGCTTGGGGCATCAAAATCAACGGTGATTTCAACCGTTTTGAAGATCTGCCTTTCCCAAAAGTTGCTGCTATCAATGGCGCCGCACTTGGTGGCGGTTGTGAGATGACACTGGTTTGTGAATACCGCGTCATGAGCGAAAAAGCCATCATCGGTCTACCAGAAACTCAGCTAGGTATTTTCCCAGGATTCGGTGGTACCGTGCGTAGTACGCGCGTCATCGGTATCGATAATGCACTAGAATTAATTGCAACGGGTAGCCCCAAAAAACCAGTTGACGCCTTAAAACTTGGTCTCGTTGACGCGGTCGTTAGCGCTGATGACTTGCAAGATGCGGCCACTGACTTGGTCAAAAAATGCATCTCAGGTGAGATTGATTGGCAAGCCAAGCGTGAAGAGAAGCTAAACCCTGTTAAGCTCAATCAACTTGAGCAAGCGATGGCGTTTAATAGCGCTAAAGCAATGATCTTTGCCAAAGCTAATCCTAAGCAGTATCCTGCGCCAGCACTTGCTATCGAAGCGATTGAAAAGCATGTGAACTTGCCACGCGACGAAGCCATTGAGGTCGAAGCCACTTACTTTGCAAAAGCGGCGAAAACTCCGCAAGCTGAGAGCTTAGTCGGTCTATTTTTAAGTGATCAATTGGTCAAAAAACTTGCCAAAAAGCACAGCAAGCTGGCACACGATATCTCTGAGGCTGCCGTATTAGGCGCAGGTATTATGGGCGGCGGTATTGCTTATCAAGCGGCGAGCAAGGGTTTGCCAATCATCATGAAAGATATCAAATCTGAGCAATTAGATTTGGGCATGGGTGAGGCCAGCAAACTGCTTGGCAAAATGGTCGAACGCAAAAAGATGACTCCAGCGAAGATGGGTGAAACGCTTAGCCGTATCCGTCCTACGCTAAACTACGGTGATTTTGGTGATACTGATATCGTTATCGAAGCCGTCGTCGAAAACCCTAAAATCAAGCGCTCAGTACTAAAAGAGGTCGAAGGCTTAGTTAAAGAAGACGCGATTATCGCCTCTAACACCTCAACCATCTCTATTACTTACTTAGCAGAAGCACTGGATCGTCCAGAAAACTTCGTTGGTATGCATTTTTTCAATCCAGTAAATCGCATGCCGCTCGTAGAAGTTATTCGCGGCGAAAAGTCCTCTGAAGAAGCGATTTCAACGACCGTTGCCTTGGCGACAAAAATGGGTAAAGTGCCAGTTGTGGTCAATGATTGCCCAGGTTTCTTGGTCAACCGTGTCCTGTTCCCATATTTCGGTGCGTTTGACTTACTACTTAAGCAAGGCGCGGACTTTGTCCATGTGGATAAAGTCATGGAAAAATTCGGCTGGCCTATGGGTCCGGCCTACTTAATCGACGTCGTTGGTTTGGACACAGGTGTCCACGGCGCAGAGGTTATGGCAGAAGGGTTCCCTGATCGCATGAAGCCTGATTATAAAGGCGCTATCGAGCATCTTTATGAGAACAAACGCTTGGGTCAAAAGAACGGCGTTGGCTTTTATAAATACGAGATGGACAAGCGCGGCAAGCCGAAAAAGAGCGCTGATGATGCCACTTATGAGCTTCTAAAAACTACGACTGATAGCGACAAACAAGAGTTTGATGATCAAACCATCATTGACCGTACTATGCTTGCTTTTTGTAACGAGACGGTACGCTGCTTAGAAGACAATATCGTAAGCACGCCATCAGAGGCCGATATGGCGATGATTATGGGCGTTGGTTTCCCGCCATTTCGCGGTGGCCCTTGCCGTTATATAGACCAGATGGGTCTAGATAACTACTTGGCACTATGTGAAAAATACGCGCACCTTGGCAAAGCTTATGAAGCCCCGCAAAAGATTCGCGATATGGCCGCTGCAGGCGAAACGTTTTACGCCACTGCATAGTCTCTATTTGAGATAACGTATTAGGATAAGTGCCGTAAGTCTGTTCATTTATAAAAAATAGATCCTTACGGCCACTCACAACATTAAAAAGGAAAGTAGTATGACAACTTTAAGTCCAAATGACGTGGTCATCGTAGACGGCGTGCGTTCAGCCATGGGTAGAACCAAAAACGGTATGTTTCGCCACGTTCGCGCTGATACGATTTCAGCTGAGCTGGTTCGTGCTTTAGTAGAGCGCAATGACTTCGATACCAATGACGTCGAAGACATTATCTGGGGCTGTGTCAACCAAACCCTAGAACAAGGCATGAATATTGGTCGTAATATTGGTCTGCTCGCTGGTATTCCAAAGACCACTGGTGGTCAGACGGTCAACCGTTTATGCGGCTCATCAATGCAAGCTTTGCATACAGCAGCGGCGCAAATTATGACGGGTCAAGGTGATACCTTCATCATTGGCGGCGTTGAGCACATGGGTCACGTCGGTATGATGCATGGCATCGATCTAAACCCAGCGGCCTCTAAGCATTATGCAAAAGCCTCAAACATGATGGGTTTGACTGCTGAGATGTTAGGTCGTATGAATGGCATTAGCCGCGAGCAGCAAGACGCCTTTGGTCTTGAGTCGCATCGCCGCGCTTGGGAAGCGACGACTGAAGGGCGTTTTGACAATGAAATCATCGGTATTGAAGGCCATGATGAGCAAGGTCGCTTGCAATTATGCACGGTCGATGAAGTGATTCGTCCAGACGCCACCATAGAGCAAATGCAAAAACTGCGTCCCGCCTTTGATCCTAAAGGGGGTACGGTCACAGCAGCAACCTCATCAGCACTCTCTGATGGTGCTTCAGCGATGCTCGTCATGAGCGCGCAAAAGGCCAAAGACTTAGGTCTCAAGCCACGTGCGCGTATCCGTAGTATGGCAATCGCGGGTTGTGACGCGGCGATCATGGGCTATGGCCCTGTACCTGCCACCCAAAAAGCACTAAAGCGCGCTGGTTTAGAGATCAATGATATGCAGACTATCGAGCTCAACGAAGCTTTTGCTGCGCAAGGTTTATCAGTACTAAAAAACCTTAACTTGCTAGATAAGCAAGACATCATCAACGTCAATGGTGGTGCGATTGCTCTTGGTCATCCGCTAGGTTGTTCAGGTGCGCGTATCACCGTTACACTACTCAACGCAATGGAGCAGATGGATACCGAAGTCGGTCTTGCGACCATGTGTATCGGTCTAGGTCAAGGTATCTCTACTATCATTGAGCGTGTGTAAGCTTTTAAGTCAGTTATAATAGTCTATTAAGAACCCCTAGTCCTTCTGGCTAGGGGTTTTTTTATTGAGCTTTTTTATATACAGGCGTGAGTGACAAGTTGTTAATCGCGATTATCATCATTGACCCTATCAACAAAATATGACTAAATAAGAGGACGCATAATTATTATTTAAAATAGCTCAAAAACCGCTTGGCTGGTCGCGCACTGCTACCGCCGTACAAGGAGTGTACTATGTCCACTATGATTACCGATCGCACTTATCGTATCGCTCGCGAAAATACGCAGGCTATGATTATCGATGTACAAGAGCGTCTAACGCCGCACATCTATGATCATGAAAACATCGTCAAAAAGACGGTAACTTTAATTAAAGGCTTACAAGCATTAAACATTCCGATCATGCTCAATGAGCAATATAAAAAAGGACTGGGTGAGACGCTACCTGAAGTTAAAGAAGTATTAGAAGGCAGTAATGCTAAGGGCTTTGAAAAGGTCACCTTTAGTGCTTGTGATAACGATGATTCTTGGCATCATCTTGCGCAGCAAAATCGTAGTATTGTCTTACTGTTTGGCGTCGAAGCTCATGTTTGCGTCCTACAGACGGCGCTTGATCTGCTCGATAACGGTATGCAGCCGGTCATCATCGGGGACGCCGTCGGTTCGCGCTATCCTTATGATAAAAAACAAGCTATTCGCCGTATTCGCCGTGCTGGTGGAGTAATTACTACCGTTGAGACTATTTTGTTTGAGCTGTGCCGTAGTAGTCAAGATCCGGCGTTTAAAACCATTAGCAATTTAATTAAGTAGAGGCTTTACCTAAATTCATCGCTAAAAGCTTGAGAATACTTATGTCATTAGCAACACCAACACTTGCCTCAACTTCTACTGTCGATGAGATAACAGAGTTTTTATTAGAATTAGATGCCCTAAAACGAGTCGACCGCCGCAGTTACGTGACAGGTACGACGCGCCGCGAAAACTCAGCTGAGCACTCTTGGCATTTAGCCATAGCGTGTTGGTCAATTGCAGAGACGTTTGAGTTAGCTGTTAATCATGAGCAGCTACTCAAAATGGCATTGGTACATGATTTGGGCGAGATTGATGCGGGCGATACTTTTTTGTACGCTGACACTCGTAGTCAGGCGCACATCGATGAGCGTACTGGTATTGCGCGTTTGCAAAGCGAGCCTGGCAATGGTATCGCCAATTTAAGTGAGGTGTGGGAGGCGCAAGAAACGGGCAGTAGCAAAGAGGCTCAGCTTCTCAAGGTGGTCGATCGGCTATTGCCGTTTTTACTCAATCTAAATACTGAGGGCCAAACTTGGCTTGAGCTTGGTGTCAGTCGTTCGCAGGTTGCTAATGCTCATGCATTTATTGAAAATAGCTTCCCGATGATTCACGACTGGCTATCCAAACAAATTGATTATGCAACTGAGCAAGGCTGGCTGCTTGATCAATAAAAGGCTGATTATCTATAACATAGGTCGCGGCACGAGGGAGGAAAATATCCTTTTTGCTTATCCTATGCATAAACACTTTCGCTATTAGCTTGGCTCTATTTTAGTGCTACTGACGGACTTAGATAGCTAGCATCAAAGCTTAGTTGTAGTTTGTTGCACGATCTGTTGTACTTGTACAAAATCAGCATGGCGCACGTCTTTGCCGCTGGTACAAAATATCACTAATTCAGCGATATTGCGCGCATGATCGCCCACGCGCTCTAGCGCTCGCAGTACCCATAATATATTGATGACCTTGGACACATGACGGCTGTCCTCCATGATATAAGTCATCAAGGCGCGAGTGGCTGATTGATATTCTTCATTGACCGCATCATCGCTTTGTAATACCGAAAACGCTTGCTGAGGATTCATCTGTGTAAAGGCACCCAAAGCATCAAGTAGCATAAGGCGCACCTGATTGGAGAGATGTTGCACCTCCAAATAGCCTCTAGGTGAAGCGCCGTTTTCGATCAATTGACACGCCATGCGCGCAATCTTGCTAGCCTCATCGCCCACCCGTTCTAGATCGACCACGCCTTTACTAAGCGCCATGACCAGACGTAAGTCATTGGCTGCTGGTTGGCGCTTGGCAACCAAGAGTAGGATTTGCTCATCTATCGTAATCTCTAACTGATTGATGCGCTGATCATCAGCGATGACTTTTTTCGCTACTGGCTCATCCGCTTCTATTAACGCTCGCGTAGCTATGGTGACTTGCTCGGCAGCCAGATGTCCCATCTGCATAAACAAATCGACCACGTCATGTAATTCATTATCAAAGCTTTTGGATAGATGTTTTTCAGTGATTGGCATAATGGCTCTCTGAGTCATATAGATTGTCGACAATGGAAATACGAGCAAAAACTAGCTTTGCTAGCAATAACGATTAATTTAACCATAACGACCAGTAATATAGTCCTCGGTCGCTTTTTGCGCAGGAGTGGTAAATATCTGATCCGTCGCACCCATCTCTACCATATCACCTAGATACATATAGGCAGTATAATCTGAAACACGCGCCGCTTGTTGCATGTTATGGGTGACGATAGCGATGGTATAGTCGTTTTTTAGATCGGTAATCAGCTCTTCAATAGCCCCTGTCGAGATGGGATCAAGCGCGGAGGTTGGCTCATCTAATAGCAGGACTTCAGGCTTGGTGGCGACCCCACGTGCAATACAAAGCCGTTGCTGCTGTCCACCCGACAGCGATAATCCTGAGGCTTTGAGCTTGTCTTTGACCTCCGTCCATAGCGCCGCCTTTTTTAGTGCCCACTCAACGCGTTCATTCATCTCTGACTTGCTCAGCTCCTCATACAGACGCACGCCAAAAGCGACGTTATCATAAATGGACATAGGGAAAGGGGTTGGCTTTTGAAACACCATACCGACGCGCGCCCGCAATAGATTAACGTCTAAATCTTTATCTAAGATATTTTTACCATCAAGACTAATTTGACCCTCTGCATGCATATTTGGATATAAGTCATACATACGATTAAAGGTGCGTAGTAACGTTGATTTGCCGCAGCCTGAGGGGCCAATGAACGCTGTGACCTTTTTTTCTGGAATGTCAATATTGATATTTTTTAATGCTTGAAAGTCACCATAATAAAAGCTTAAGTCACGAATAGCTATTTTGGCCGCTGGCATGTTATCAGGCATATCCGCTATCGTTTGCTGCGTGAAGCTTGCTTTATCTGGCTGCTGCTGTTGACTTTTGGTCATCGACGGCGTTAGCAGATTGCGTGTGCTGACAGTCTCTGTTTGCTTTGCTTTTTTTCTTTCCAATACATCAGTCATCGTGTCATCTCTTTATTTTCTTAAATCAAAAGAAGGGTGTGGTACGTTTTAACGTGTTTTAGTGCGTTTCAATGTACTTCAAAGCGCCTTACCGTACCTTAACGTTATGCGCTATCGAGTATGGTCTCTGCCACCGATTGAGCGTGCGACAATATTTAAGGTTAATACCGTACCCGTAATCAGTAGTGCCGCTGACCAAGCCAGTGCATGCCAATTGTCGTACGGACTCATCGCAAATTGATAAATGGTGTTAGGCAGGTTAGCCATGGGTCCTGTCATATCAGTACTAAAATACTGGTTGTTCAGCGCAGTAAATAGTAGGGGCGCGGTCTCACCTGTGATGCGCGCAAAAGCTAAGAGCACGCCTGTGGTCAGACCCGCTTTAGCCGCTTTTAGCGTGACCGTACTGACCAGCTTCCATTTCGGTGTGCCTAGGGCATACGCCGCTTCGCGTAGGGTATTGGGTACGAGATTGAGCATGTTTTCAGTAGTGCGTACAACGACAGGAATCACAATCAGCGCTAATGCCACCGCACCTGCCCAACCCGAGAAGCTTTGCCCCTTAACCATCAGCGCATAGACAAACAGACCGATAACGATGGAAGGCGCTGATAGTAAAATATCATTCAAAAAGCGCGTGACCTTACCTAGCATGCTGCCGTGTGAGAATTCGGCTAAATAAATGCCTGCCATCATACCTATCGGCGCACCGATTGCGAGTCCTGAAAAGGCGAGCATCATAGAGCCGACGATAGCGTTGCGCAGACCACCTGCGCCCATAGGCGGCGGCGTATCTGCCGTAAATATGGGCATAGTGAGCAGACCTTGAACACCCTCGGTGACAAGCGTTAGCAAAATCCACGAGAGCCAAAATAAACCAAAGCCCATAGCCAATAGCGCAAATCCAAGCCCTAGTTTGTTAATCAAGCGGCGCTTGTTATATAAACGCTGGTCATAGCGAGCGTCAAAGCTTGGAGCAGGCTTAGTAGTCACAGGCGTTGAGGTCATAAGGCGATTCTCCTTTTTGGGTTTAATAGTGGCTTTGTTCTAAAACATTATCGGCTGTAGCGCTTATGCATTTAACTCAATTGCCCGCTTTTTGATCAATACGCATCAGCATTAATTTGGATATTGAGAGCACGATAAAGGTAATGACAAACAGAATCAGTCCTAAATGTAACAAGGATGCTAAGTGCAACTCGCTTGATGCTTCGGCGAACTCATTGGCGAGTGCTGAGGTGATGGTAACCCCAGAGGTGAATAGACTAGGGCTGATATTAAAGGCATTACCGATCAAAAAGGTGACGGCCATGGTCTCGCCTAAGGCACGACCCAAACCCAAAATCACTCCGCCGACTACGCCCGTTTTGGTATAAGGTAGAATGATTTTGAACATGACCTCCCACGTGGTAGCGCCCATGCCGTACGCCGATTCTTTGAGCAAGTCAGGCACGACCAAGAACACATCACGCATGGTCGCCGCGATAAAGGGAATAATCATAATGGCGAGCACTAAAGAGGCGGTAAACATACCTAGTCCCATTGGTGCACCCTCAAACAGCTTGCCAATGATAGGCAGCGGCCCGATATGTTCGATGAACCAAGGCTGAATATGATCGCCAAAGAAAGGCGCGAAGACAAACAAACCCCACATACCATAGATGATAGAAGGGATGCCTGCTAATAATTCAATGGCAATACCTAACGGCCTCTTTAAAAAGGTAGGGCATAGCTCAGTCAAAAAAATAGCAATACCAAAACTTACAGGCACCGCAATACAGATAGCGATAAAGGAGGTGACCAGCGTGCCATAAATGGGCGCAAGTGCACCGTACTGATCGCCGACCGTATCCCAATTATTACTGGTATAAAACCCCAAGCCAAACTCGCTGATACTGGGCCATGCGCCTACCACGAGCGAAAGCATAATACCGCCAAGCGATAACAGCACCAAGATAGCAAAGGCTTTGGTCGCAGTGACAAAAATCGCGTCCAAGCGTTTTTGTTTTGCCAGTTGGGATTTTAGATCTGCCATAACAGTCTCAATATTTTAATAAGTTTAACAATAGAGATGACTAGGTGTTCGTCTAAAGGTTTGAGGTGTAAACAGGCTGGCCTTCGCTATCGACAACCTCACTCCATTTCGCTTTGAACAACGTCACGGCGTTATCAGAGAAGGGCACATAATCAAGCGCTAACGCATCCTCATCACCTTGGCTATACGCCCAGTCAAAGAAGGCCAAGACGCCTGCCACTTGCTGTGCATCTTTTGGTTGCTTGTGCACTAAAATAAAAGTCGCCGCGGCGATAGGCCATGCTTGTGCGGTCTCAGAATTGGTAATGACTTTGTAAAAGCCTTCTTGTTGTGACCAGTCGATGTCACCTGCTGCGGCAAAGGTGTCGATAGAAGGCTGTACGACATTACCCGCGGCATTTTTGAGCGCGACGTGTGACATGCCGTTTTGCTTGGCATAGGCATATTCAACGTAGCCGATTGAGTTATTCATACGCGTCACATAGCTGGCGACGCCTTCGTTACCTTTACCGCCTGCGCCCGTAGCTGAGGTTGGCCATTTGACAGTCTTATCCACGCCAACATTGTTATTCCAGTCGCTAGATACCTTGGCCAAGTAATCGGTAAAGTTAAAGGTCGTGCCTGAACCGTCCGAGCGAAACACAGTAGTGATTGCTGCATCAGGCAGCGCCAAATCTGGGTTCATGGCTTTGATAGCAAGGTCATTCCAGTTGCTAATTTTGCCCAGATAGATATCAGCTAAAGTGTCACCATCTAATTTTAATTGACCAGGCGCTATGCCTTTAATATTAACCACAGGAACGACGCCACCGATCACTGTTGGGAATTGAATTAGACCAGCTGCATTTAGCTCCTCTGGTGTCATAGGGGCATCGGACGCCCCAAAATCGACCGTATTGGCAATGATTTGCTTGATACCGCCCGACGAGCCAATCGACTGATAGTTGACTTGACCACCCGTCGATTGGTTATAAGCGTCTGACCACTTGGCGTAGATAGGCTGCGGAAATGAGGCACCCGCTCCAGTGATACTCATAGATACGTTTTCGCTAGCGCCAGCAGCATTATTGCTCTGAGCGGCAACCGTATCATTCGTTGACTGACTACAAGCGCTTAAGCTAAGTACGCTGGCGAGGGCGACGACTAAAAATGAGTAACGCATAACGGCTCCTAAAAATGACTGGTTTATGAGTGATTATCTTTTATCAAAAAAACGTGATGAATATGCTTGGCATGATGTGTGAATCAATAAGCACATCATGCCAAGCAAATATGACAATTTGATGACATTGATAATATTTAAGCAAAAGAGAGTTAAAAATTGACAGAAGTTAGGGCATGTCCCTTATCTAGAAAAGTAAGTTCAACACGCTCTAGAGTTTCTATACAAGCCTGAAAAGTTGCCAGCGCCAAAGGCAATACTAGGATCGATATAATCTTTAAATGATGCCAAATAAAAAAGGCACTTATTTATGCATTTGTTTAAAGAGATTTAGATTTAAAGGGATTTAGATGAGTGAGTAGGGCTGAATTTGGAGGAGGGCGCAGTTTACGAGAAGGCAAGAGCAGCTAACAAAGTCTAAATACAAGCCCATTACTTTGTTAGCTTATATAGTGAATATAAGTTTAAAGATTTGCTTATGGACGGCTATAGCTATTATCATATCAACGCAGTATTTTAAAAAGAAGACAATACCCTAAATCGGAGAAAACAATGATTACCCATGTCCCTGATGTGACTTTTAAAACTCGTGTTCGTGATGACTCTATTGGAGGAGATAACCCATTTACTTGGTATGACCTAACCACAGATGAGCTATTTGCCAATAAAAAAGTGGTGGTGTTCTCACTACCCGGTGCCTTTACACCCACGTGTTCGACCAGCCATCTGCCTCGTTATGAAGCGCTTTACGATGAGTTTAAGGCGTTAGGCGTAGATGAAATCGTTTGCGTTTCTGTCAATGATGCGTTCGTCATGTATCAATGGGGTCTCAAGCAAAACCGCGAAAACGTTTTTTTGCTGCCTGATGGTAATGGTGAGTTCACTCGCAAAATGGGCATGCTCGTTGATAAGAGTAATCTGGGCTTTGGTATGCGCTCATGGCGTTATTCGATGCTTGTCGACAATAAAGCCATCAAAAAAGTGTTTAAGGAACCTGATTTTGGCGACAATTGCCCAATAGATCCGTTTGAAGTATCAGATGCAGACACTATGCTTGAGTATTTAAAAAGTAATGCTTAAATACTAGTCTCAAATATCAGTCCTCAAACACAAGAAAAAAAACTGCGTCGTCCTTAAATATAAGGGCTACGCAGTTTTTTATGGTTTTTAAGACTGTCTATCGCTGATTCGAGCTAGCCTAGGAGGGATCATGCTACATTAGAAATAGCATATATACTTAGGTAGCTACACTTAGGTAGCACGCCTCACTAGTATCATATTTCAGACTTTCCTAGCAATTGCCCCATTTGTACGGTTGAGCCATGTTTCATGGTATTTTGCCAAGCCGTTTTTGCGCCTTTTGGTAGTACCACGATAGCGGTTGAGCCCAAATAAAAACGCCCAAGCTCCTCACCTTTTGCCAGATTAATATTATGCTGGGCTTCTTGAATGTTATCAGTGCGAGTGATTTTACCCGTGGCAACGGTTTCGATACCCGCGACGATCATTGCACCGACCATAACGACGGCAGCTTTGCCGTATTGGGTATCAAACAGACACACCAAACGCTCATTACGCGCAAATAGGTCAGGTACATTGGCGGCCGTGGTATTATTGACCGAAAATAATGTGCCCGGTACATAGCGGGTCGCTATCAGTTTGCCATCAAAAGGCATGTGCACACGGTGATAGTTACTTGGCGCAAGATACACCGTCGCAAAGCTACCGCCCGCAAAATACTCGCCATCCGCGCTATTGGTGAGCAGTTGACCGATATCGTAGTCGCGACCTTTGGCTTGTAATAGTTTATGATCTCTGATTTGACCGAGCTGCGATATCACACCATCAGCAGGACTCACGATTCCGTTGTTAGTGGCATCAATGACACGCGCATCATCTTTGAGCTCACGGGTAAAAAAGTCATTAAAGCTCTCATAAGCATTGAAGTTATCACGCTCATACTCATCAAGTGTGACATGATAGGCTTTAGCGAAGCTGCGGATAAAAGCACGTTTGACCATAGGGTGACGGCTTGAGGCCAAGCGCCCAGCAACTTCGCTTAATTGCTGCTGCGGGACAAACTGTTGGATCGTGGCGAATAAATTCATAATAAAGCTACCAAAGTATTTTGTATAAGAGCGGTGTTTGTATAAGTACATGAATGGCGGTATTTTATCACGATAAAGCGGATGCTGTGTGTGCATAAGTTATCGGTTTACGACTGTTTTATTTAGCCCTTTTACTAAAACGTGCAAGCTATAGTCGATATCAAATAAAACAGATAAGTCATATTGTAGCGCGAGATTGAAATAGTTTTTTCTTGCGTGCTGTGCCTACGCCGCTCGATGCTGCAAAAAAACTATTTCAACCTCGCTGTTTTTTTTATATTAGACTGATTATAGTATCAATCAAAACAAAGGAGTCAGAATGAAGGCACTCATTCAGCGGGTTCATAATGCCAGTGTCACGGTCGGCGCAGAGACTGTTGGCGCTATAGAGCAGGGCGTATTAGCTTATATTGGGCTTGGACACGAGGATACGATAGATCATGGCAAGCGTATGATCGATAAAATATTAACCTACCGTATTTTTGAAAATGAGAGCAATAAGCTTGACCGAAACGTGCAACAAGTGAATGGCGGTGTATTGTTAGTATCGCAATTTACCCTCATGGCAAAAACCAATAAAGGTCGGCGTCCCGACTTTGGCGGCGCAATGGCTCCTGATAAAGCGCAGGCACTATTTTCTGAGATGGTCGCTTACGCCCAGTCTAAGCATGCAAACGTTGCCACAGGTCAGTTTGGCGCTAATATGCAGGTTGCAAGTATTAATGATGGACCACTTAACTTTATATTAGAAGTGTTATAGCGCTAAATGTTATAAATTATAGAACCTAATGTTATAGAGCTAAGTGTCATCAAACCGTCACAATTTAAGTGTTTAATAAGTAGTCAGTAAGCATCGACTTTATATGTTAATTACTCAAAGTTTTATAACAAGGCTTGTATATGCAAAGTGAGCAGATTTTGATTGTCGAGGATGAGCTTGCGATTCGCGAAATGGTAGTGATGACCCTTGAGAGCGCAGGGTTTGAGAGTTTGCAAGCGGCGGACGCGTTTGAGGCACACCAGCAAGTGGTGGATCATAGGCCAGCGCTGATTTTGCTAGACTGGATGTTGCCCGGTGATAAAAGCGGTATTGATTTTTGTCGCATGCTAAAGAGTGATGAGTTGCTGCGCGAGATACCGGTCATTATGCTCACGGCAAAAGGAGAGGAAGATAACAAGGTTCATGGTCTCGATGCCGGCGCGGACGATTATATGACCAAGCCGTTCTCGACGCGTGAGCTGATCTCAAGAATCAAGGCAGTGCTACGCCGTAGTAGCGCACTTAGTAGTAATACACCGATAACAATAGGCGCGCTTAGTTTAGATAATCAAAGCCAGCGGGTGAGTGCTAATGGACAGTTTATCGATATAGGTCCGACAGAATATCGCTTACTGGCATTTTTTATGAGTCGTCCAGAGCGCGCTTATACGCGCTCGCAGCTATTAGATCAGGTTTGGGGCGGCAACGTCTATATCGAAGAGCGAACAGTCGATGTACACATTCGGCGCTTACGTAAATTACTACGTCCTTATGGCTGTGATACCTTGATTCAAACGGTTCGCGGCACCGGTTATCGCATGTCTAGTTTGATTGAAAAAAAGCAGTAAACGTAACCACTAAACACAGTCTCGCTACGAGAAAGGATGAGAGTAGTCATGTCGATTGACCACCACAAGCCAAATACGTCTGAGCAAGCTGATCGATTTGATAATAAAACAGTAATGACAAAGATGAACCGTGCTTGGGAAGCGCTAAAAGATGCCGTGGTTTTAATAGACGGTGACGATCGCTTGACGTGGTGGAATCTGGCAGCGGCGCAGCTATTATCATTGCAAGACAAAGATCAGGGCAAAAGCATTTTTGACTATATTCAGGCGCCTGAGTTTCACGAGTATTATCAAGAGGTCACAGCCCATCACGATCTGCACAAAGATGTCCATAATGATGGTGTGCACATGGCCTCATGGCGTGATCCCAAGCGTTATTTAAAGTGTGAGATGACAGCTTTTGATAAGGATAAGCTGTTGATGATCTATGATGTGACGCGATTGCAGCATTTAGAGCAAATGCGCCGCGATTTTGTAGCCAATGTCTCTCACGAGCTACGAACGCCATTGACCGTATTGATGGGCTACCTAGAGAACTACTCAGACCAATCCGACATACCACCAAAGTGGCAACGTGGGCTTGAGCTGATGACTCAACAGACCGCGCGTATGAATAGAATCGTAAATGATTTGCTACTGTTGTCCAAAATCGAAATCGAAGAGACGTATGAGCTTGGTTATATCGATATGACCAAATTGCTCACGCATGTGTACGATGATGCGCAGGCTTACAATCAGGACTATGGACATACCATTCATTTGCAAATAGACACTTATGACGGGCTGTATGGTTCAGAGATGTACTTAAACAGCGCGCTATCGAACCTAGTGATCAATGCTATCAAGTACACGCCAAAAGGCGGCAATATCGAGATTAGCTGGGTTAAAACCTCTCAGGGTTGCCAGTTCTCTGTGACAGATAATGGTATCGGTATTGACACCTCGCATATCACGCGTCTAACAGAGCGTTTTTACCGTGTTGATAGCGGTCGTAGCCGTGCTACAGGAGGCACGGGACTGGGGCTAGCTATCGTTAAACACGTATTGCATCAATACAATACTAGCTTACAAATCGAGTCGGAATTAGGCATAGGTTCAACATTTAGTGCGACTTTTGCTAGCAGTTATGTACGCTCACTATCTTAAAGGATTGTCTAACCATACGCATCGTATTGGATCAATGTATGAGGTACCTAAGTCGTGATCATTCAGGTTTTATAAGTAAAGGATAAGGATTCACCGCGCTACCCTTGATATAGATGCCGTAATGCACATGAGGCGGCGTGCCTTTGGCGTTACCACTATCGCCCACATAGCCGATGATGTCGCCACTATCCACCCAATCGTTAGCCTCTATATCTGCGTAATCTTCCATATGCGCGTAATAATGTCCTGCGCCGCCAGGCCCAACGACGACAACCACGCGCCCTCCCAAAGTATTCTCGCCAACTTTGCTAACCACTCCTTGCGTAGTAGCGTGTATCGGTGTGCCACGCTCCGCGAAAATATCGATACCTTCATGAGAGCGCCCTTGACTACGCGCCGCGCCCCACGTATCAGTCAAATGCTGCCCAGGTAGCGGATTTGGAAGACTATTCTCTACTGGCAAGGGTTGTTGCAACAGATTGACCTGCTTCCACTTCGCCACAACAAAGTCCTGCGTCTGCCATTTAAGCGTAGGGAGGACTTTATCAACGATAAATAACAGTGCAAACAATACTATAGCTCTGATCAGCACCCTTAATAAACGAGTAAACAGGCTTGGCTTAGGGGGCTTAGGGGACTTAGGCAGAGGCGGCGGCTGAACTGGTGGCATCATTGTCTCTTGTGAGCTGATGAGTGGTATAATACAGTTCTTACAAATTTTAGCTGTATTATGAAGGGTTTAAGGCTCTTTGACGAGTAGCGATAACTACAATAACTCCTGATGATTGATCTCTATTATGACTGAACCTAGTACTGCGCTTATTATCGATACCGAAACCGATCAAGGTAGTGACCCGCGTCCTATTCAAGTGGCGACCATCAATGTGGCGACTGGCTTTGAGTGGATGAAATACTTCAATAGTGGCCGCACCATCTCACCTATCGTCATCAAGGTACATGGCATTACTGATGAGGATGTTGCCGAGTGTGAGCGCTTCGATTTGGAGCAATTTGAGCTGCCAGAGTACTTAATCGGTCACAATGTACGCTTTGACTGGCGAGTGATAGGGAAACCCTCGGCTAAGCTGATATGTACGGTTAGGCTGGCCCGCGCCGCCTTTCCAGAGTGGCGCTACTACGGTCAGTCCAAATGTATTGAGCAATTGATTGGCAAAGATCAGGCTAGTCATATGACCGTTGCCGCGCATGATGCGTTAGGCGATGCACGGATGTGTTATCTGCTCTACAAAGCTTGCTGTGAGCGTTTGGATATTGCGCCCACTGACTTTGCAGCGGCGCATACCATCTCAAATACCGCAAGTCCCGTCGGCAAAATGCCCTTTGGTAAGCATAAGGGCAAACTCATAAAAGACGTGCCTATGAGCTATGTTAAGTGGATGCTAGGTAATATCCACAATATGCAGCCCTCATTGCATTCTGCCTTGACCAAGCGCGTAGAGGAGCAAAATGCAGCAGATAAAATATAGTAAAGAGCTTACTCTCCCTCATTTAACCAATCGACCGCCATTTGCCATAGTTGCGGCGCTTTGGCATGAGTCTTACCACTAAAATAGCGCATATGTCCGATATGACTGACACCTAAATCTTTAGGATTCAAATAATGCTTTTCTACTGGCATATTTGGGAACACACGTATCATATCGTCTATATTTTCACTATTGGCAATCTCATCATCGCTAAAACCAAGCCATAGCGCTGGCATAGCGATTTTATTATAAAAATGATTATGAATCGTTTTGTCTAAAGCGGTTTTGATGTAACCCGCACCATTACACCACTCGCGCCATTGACGCGCCACGCCGCGCGGTAGCGGCTGACCCATACCAATCTTGTCGGCTGGCGTATAGCCTAGCACTAAGTTACTCAGCGGAATAAAAGCGTCCATAAAACCCATTGCTTTGAGCTTATAGGGCATATCCATGTTTTTGATTTGTCCTGAGGAGCAAGCGACATTGAATACTGAGCTGATAGCCTCGTAGTTTGGCATGAGACCGATCAGCTGACCGCCTGCGCTATGACCGATTAAATGGAAAGCTGCATCTGGAAATTCATCTTGTAGGGCGTCAAGCACCGCTGGCATATCATGACGACCCCAACTAATAAGTGAGGCATCACATTTTGCCAAACTGCCTGCGAGTGATTCACCAATTCCTTCGTTATCAAAAGTAATCACCCCAAAGCCGTTCTCTGCCAAATAGCTGGCAAAATTATGATAAAACTGACGCTTGATACCCGTGGCAGGTGCCATCATTACCGCTGCTTTGACATCAACTTTAGGACGATAAACGGTCGCTGCCAAAGCCTGATTGCGCTCAGTCATGATGGTCAACAGGTAAGTCTCAAAAGTAGAATCGCTCTCAACATCAGAGATGATAATGTCATCTGATTGATTTAGAGCCTCATCATTGAGCATAGCGGCATCCTAAAAAGTATATTATGGTTGTTAGCGAATCGAGAAAATTAAAACATAAGATGAAACAAAACATAGAGTACGACTATCAATAGCAGTCGGTATGGTAAGTGCGTACTGATAAGTGCTGGTTACAGGTTAGTAACTTGGCTTATGTTAAGATAAATAGGAATGTATTCCAATAGACAACTGAAGACTTACCATTCAAATAAAACGCTAAGGGCAAAAGTAATGCAAATGAAAATCAATAATGACACTTATGAAGTGATTACCAGTCAAGATATTACCCACATCGAAAAAGCCGTAGATAAATCAACGTTAACCATGCCGCTTGTCGCCGTATATTGTGGTTCGCGCTTAGGTAACAGCGAGATATACGAGCAAGCCGCGCGCGATTTGGGTCAAGCGCTTGCCAAAAATGGCATGGGATTGGTATACGGCGGCGCGAGTATTGGCCTGATGGGTGCAGTCGCAGATGAGGTCATCAACAGTGGCGCCCAAGCAGTCGGCGTCATTCCAACCTTTATGCTCAAGCATGAAATCGCTCATCAAGGGCTGACGCGCCTGCACCTGACTGATACCATGCACACGCGCAAAACGGTTATGGCAGAGTACGCAGACGCTTTTATTACTCTACCAGGTGGCCTTGGGACGCTTGAGGAAATCATGGAGATTGCCACTTGGCGTCAGCTGTATCAGCATGAAAAGCCTATGATTATTCTTAATATTAACGGGTTTTATGATCGGATGATTGAGCATCTTAAATATACGACAGAGCAGGGCTTTATGAAGCAGCAAGACCTTGATCGCTTAGTTGTGTGCAATAGCATCGATGAAGCAATTGATCTGTTATTGACTGTCGTCACTCTCAATGGCGGCGTCGATACTGATAAGATGGTTGGGCAGTAAATGACTACTTAGAAAATCAAAATTAAGAACCGCAAAAGGGAGTCGCTCGCTAATCGATAGCAGGCTACTCCCTTTTTTGTAGATAATATTTAACCCTGATACGAAATCTATGCGATAGCAAGATCGTTTGATACGTCATCTATCACGCTATCTATAGTACGATTAACGCCTGCCATTGCGATTGGAAAATTTCTTTGTAGTGCAATATCTTGTGCTAAATGATGAATATCCTCACTATCATGGCGCGTAAGATAAGCCCAATTGTGAGCGTAACGACTACAATTGGCAGTAGTATCCTTATCAACTAACCCTAGAGCAGTTAACTCATCAACGATCTGGTCGGCGGCAATTAGCGTCGAAGAGGCTTTGACGTTTTCAGCGCGTGCGTAGCGGATGTTTGAGTACAAGCTCACATCAGCAACTCGCAGCGTATCATCTTTTCCTGGTATTTGTTGACCGCCAAAGAGGGCATTACCAACGGTACGCGCACTATTGAAGGTCGGCACAAACTCAGCTACATATTCAATGGCTTGCTGACCACGCGCTTGCAACGGCGCTTTATCCCAACCATCTTCAATATAATGCACGTATTTTTCAGGAAGTTTGGGCTGCGCGCTGATCTCATTTGAGGCGACTAGTCCATCATTGAACAAAGTGATGAATTTACTCATACCATGTATCTGAAAATAACCGCCTGGATATGGCGTAAGCTGCGCCATGCCCTCTGGTGTACCGCGGCTACCATAGATAATAATCTCAGGTATCTGTCCACCTGCATCATCCCAATGAGTAATATAAGAGGATTTGAACTCGACCATACGCGTGACTTCAACACCGACCATGTCATCGATAACACCGGTACGAAATCCGCAAGCATTGACTAAGTAATCCACTTCAACAGACTCGGTTTCAGATTGACTGTTTTGCTGATAGTCAATACGCCATTTAGTCACATGATGATCAGCATTAGTACAATTTTCACAATCAACTGCTGTCACTTTCTTGACCTGCGTATCGGTAAAGACACGAGCGTTGTCATAACCCTCTAACGCTAATTGCGCTGAAGCTGCCAGACGAAAGATATTCCAGCCGTATTCTTGTACGACAATCACTGGGAATTTAATCTTATTCAAATCCAAGTGTTTAGCGGCAGGTATTACCCATTCATCTACCGTGCTAGGCGCAAGAACCTGCTCACGCTTAGATAAAGCGATAAGATCTTCATGGCTATAGAGCTGATAGTAATCTTCAGGCTCTCCTAGAACTTTATTCTTAGGGTCTTGCTCAATAAGCTTACGATAAGCCTCAGTCAAGATGTCCAAACGCGGCAGCAAATCTTCAGGCTGACCTTCATCACGATTAGGCACAGCAAAGACAGTAGGGCGCACATCCATCGTATGCGGGTACAGGCGCAATATATCGATACATTGCTCAAGTAGCGCTACGCAGTCCTCGTCTGGAATTTCACGGTACAAATTACCACCTGCATGCAGATGACACATGGGCGGGCCATCAATAAGTGAGGTCTTTTTTTCAAACAAATGAGTCTCAATGCCAAGCGCAGCCAGGCGAATAGCAATAGTGGCACCTGCAGTACCACCGCCGAGTATACCTACGCGTTTTGCTTGACCATAACGGGTACTAGGCGTCGTAATTTTGAGGTCTTTGTACCGGTCGTCTATAGTAATTGAATTCATCAGCGTTGTTTTATCCTTGCTGGCATCGGCTCATCATATTACATGCCGCTATACCTAAAATTTCAGTGTATTTATCAGATGTTATCTAGCAATCTGATTTTTAAGTTAAGTCGTCAATGACTAAAGAGAGTGCTACTTAAGTGAAGCGTAGTTAAATAGTGCTATATAGACTATATAAGCGTGATACCTACTGATTTCAATGTCTGATCTGTATCTTGTGAGTCATTGTTAGTATTAAATAATCATTAGCCTATGATATAAAAAAAAGCAAATTTATTTGGGATATATGCGTAAAAACATGCACTGTTTTTGTCAGTAGATAACACAAAGTGTGTATAAAGCTAGAGGGAATTTACATAAATAAGAGATATGAATATCTAAGCAGAAAGATGTTTAATTTTTTATGTGTGATATAAAATTTTTGATCTCTACACTACAGATAATAGGCGTGTGGTAATTATATGAGGAAATCGCTTTTGAGATAGTTTTGTAATTTTATAAGCGTACATAATTGATTGACTAAACAGACATGCTATATTTACTTGGCAAAAACACGTAACTTTAAAATAAGTAACTTCAAAAAAAGGAGTGCTACTAAGTACTCCTTGTGAGGGTGTTAGACAGAGCACTATATGGATATTCAAATCAAATTTTAGATCACAAGGATATAACAATGAAAAATATTATAATGTTGTCAGCGTTAACAGGTGTGCTTACCTTGACTGGTTGTACGACACTTAAAAGTGTCATTGGCAATGATGACTCAGGTATGCACGAAGTAAAAGCCACTAGCAGCAACATGGCGCCTGTAACCAGTAGAGGCGGTATGTTGGTCGATTCAAAAGACTACATGACTTTGTATACTTATGATAAAGATACGATGGCAAACAAATCAGAATGTGGCTCTGTCTGCATGGTCGCTTGGCCGGCCCTTATGGCACCTAGTAATGCTAAAGCTTCTGGTCAATTTGCAGCATTTCAGCGCGAAGACGGCAGTTATCAGTGGGCCATGAATGGCAAACCCTTGTATTTCTACGCCAACGACACTAAAGTCGGCGATAAAGATGGCGATAATAAAGGCGGCGTCTGGCACATTGTCCGCACTAAGTAATCCTTATTTAAATACAGTCTGAGTCTATTTATAAACATAAAAAAGCAGCCAATATATTGGCTGCTTTTTTGCTGATACGAGTAGTTATGCAACCTCAGCCATATCTTCTTCGACTACTTCAGCGACCTCTTCAACAGGTTGTACTTTCTGAGCAGCAACTTGTCGATATAAAGGAAAAAAGTCTGAATCAAGCTCGCTATTATCAAACCCAGCGCCATCTACCAAATCGTCGTATTTATCTTGGTTAATCACTAATCTGTAGGTTTTAAATAGCAACGATTGAGAGCTAAATCCTTTTTTATATTCATACAAAGTATCTAGGTTGCTACCAACACCGCCGCCTAAATGCAGTATCTTATAGTTATTTTGGCGACCCCACTCGCGTGCCACGTGAGTGATAAGTTTAGAGGGTTGTAAATGTCGATATTCACTAACAGTGCCACCTAAATGAAACTGCATAATGCCCGACTCTTTACAGCAAGTATAAATGGATGAGGCAATGGCGTGACCATCTTTATAAGCTGTGATCAATAATAGTCTATGACCAAGGTTTTTTGATAAACCATCAAAGTAACTATCATCAAAGAAATAATACTCATCTGCATTAACATGTGTCATTGTTTCTTTATATATCTTTGAGAAGGTATCAATATTTCTATCATCTAACTGCTCAATTTTAGTAGTTACATCCATCTTCAACGCCTTTTTAATGCCTCTACGATGTTGGTTTTGAGTCTCTGCCCAATGTTCAGCTTCAGTCTTCGTCAGGTCGGACATGAGCGTCACACCGTGAGTAAAGGAGCTACCAATAGAAGGGGTCCATTTTTGGCTGATCACTGGATGCAATCTCATAAATAGGGAGACGCATCCTACTTTGTATAAGAACTGTTTGACCTCTTTTAAAATCATGTTCGTTTCGACATCAGTTAAAGTGTCATCAATTAAGGGACAGCAATAGCCATATGTAGAAGTGGCATCCCAATATTCACTGTCAATGTTTCTAATAATAATAGGTAAAAAAAGCTTTTTGTTCTTGTATTCAGCAACAATCCCTTGAGCCTGCCCGCCATCCATAGATGCCGAATTATTAATCCAACCAGACAAATGGTAAATATCAAATCTATAATTTAAAATATCTTGGTCCCATTTTTCATCAATATCTCTAAAACTAACTACTATTTTGTTCATTTCGTTATCTCCCTTAGAGCTAAGCAATGCAATATGTCATTAATACTTATATATTCTAATTAACGAATATATAATATATCAATAAACGAATATATACACAAGCTTCAGAGAAATGTTTGTTTTGAATTGATGATTGTTTGAGTTGTATTTGTGGTTAGAAAAGAAAAATTATCCAAAAGCATGTTTTATTTACGAGGTTAAACAAGTACGTTTTTCATTATCAGAACATAATTTTATTCTCTACGGAGCGAATCTAACAGATGTAGTTTTTCAGCAGTACCTTGCAAAGAATGGCAAAAACCGTTAAAATCGCTGCTTCATTTTCCCGCTGGGGATAGGCTAAGAGAGCTGTGATGTGGTGTTGGGTGCTGGAATAAGCCAGTGACACAATTGCCAGCATTACCAATGTGCTTAGTGCCTCAGTTACGTATGTAGCGCTTTTATAGCAACAGCTTATACATACATCGGACCTAGAGAGTTTATTATGCGTGCAGATATCCATCCCAATTACCAAGAAGTACTGTTTCATGACACTAATGCCGACGTGTATTTTTTGACCCGTTCTACGGCGAAGACTAAAACCACGCGCGAGTATGAGGGTGTAGAATACCCATACTACCCACTTGATATCTCAAGTGCATCACATCCGTTCTATACAGGCGAGCAGCGTAAAAGCTCAACTGAAGGTCGTGTTGCTAGCTTTAACAAGCGTTTTGGTGCATTCGGTGGCCGTGCTAAAAAAGCTGATGCTGCTGAGTAATTTTGATTTAATATCCAAAACAAAAAAACCGCTGAATATTCAGCGGTTTTTTTATGCTTGTTTATTTAACACTATCACTTTAACGCCTGCCTAAGTCTTTGAATCGTTAAGCAACTCACTGATCAGATCGCTTAACTGTAGCGCCCAGTAACCATATGTTAGGCTGCTAGGATGAAAGCCGTCGCTTGCAAACATAGCTTTGCTATCTATAGGTTTGCCGTTGCCATACTCTTTAGCCATACGAGCAAAGTCTGCTGCCATATAGTGCACATCGCTATGCTTGTCGCATACTTGCTGTAATATCCGATCGAGCTTGTCAGATTTTGCACCGACATAGCCGTTGAGTGGCATAGGCAGGGCAGGCATCTTTGCCATCGGTGGTAGGCTTGAGAATATCAAAGTCTGCACGCCAAATTTACGCTGAGCAATAGCGATGATCTCCTCGAGTTGCTGTTGCCACTTGTGCTCAGAGATGTTGGATGTGGTGTCATTAACGCCGACACTTAATACCATGACGTCTACAGACTGGCTTGGAGTCGGCAGGACATACAACCTACGCAAAATATCAAAGCTGGTATGTCCTGTGGTAGCTTGCACTGCCCAATTAAGTACACCGAACATGGCTTGGATTATTGATTGGTCTTGCAACGCTGGTGTTAGTTTACCTATTAAGGCATCCGCTTGCGTTTGGCTACCGACGCCTGCGGCAGCAGAGTCACCAACGAGCATGAGATTGAGCTCAGGCAACACGCTATCCTCAATACTATGTAGTGAAACAGATCCATGACGCTCACCTTCAGGTTCTGGTAAACGCACCGTATCGCGCTTTACTTTACTGCCTTGGTATAGATAGATTGGCGCAAGCAGCACATCTTTTGCGGCGGCAGTGATTTTGCCAGTCGTTTTTTTATTGATAGAGGCTACCATCCTGTACGTCCTCGAATAGTGACTAGAGTATCATCGATTAATAGTTGACCATCGACGAATACATCCTGGAGTAGGTTATCAGCAGAATTTGCCAAGGCATCTTCTTTAATAGTGGTAAGCTGAGCATTATCACCCTTTATCAGAGCCAAACGACCTTTTTTGGAGCGTTTTGAGCGACTGGTAATTGGATCTTTAAAGATATCCATCCACGCGCCGTCAATACAGATTGCACTGGCTTTCATCGCCCAGCTCATAGTATCGCGGGTGACTTGTTGTAGCAGACCGCCGCCCATGCCAAAAGTAACATTGTCCGCGCTAAAGCCCGCTTCCATTATCGTACCCAATATCTTGCCAAGGCTTTGCGGGTTGATACCATCGCCTTGAATGAGGCGCACATAGTCAGGCAGCACTTTATAGCCTTTGCTATTAGTCGTCGTACCGAATTTTATCGCCAAGCGCTCCAAGGCTTCGCGCACGACTTTGGCAGGGTCGCCGCTGTCAGGACGTATAACCAAAGTGCCGCCCATGGTCTCGACTTTATCTTTGAGCGCGACACCCCAGATATTATCGATGGCATTCCACAGATCATAACTATCAGAGACGACAGCGACTAAGTTACCGTCTCCACCGAACTGCTCTAGCATATTCTTATAAGCCTGCGTTTCGCGCTCGCGTCCCCAAGCGGTCATCGTACTGTGCTCAGCGGCAGGAATAGAGAAAGCGGGCATATCTTTGTCCATACCGTACCAGCGGCTAGCTGCAACCAACGCGGTCATGCTATCAGTACCTGAAAAGTTCACTAAATTGGCAAGGCTACCTAACGCGACTGTCTCCATGCTGGACGCCCCGCGCGCACCGAAGTCATGTAGCTTAAACGGCAGACCCTCTATGCTATCGGCGGAATTTTCCAGCGCTGATTTGATAATGTTCTTACAATAATAAGATAAGCTGGCGACGGTTGAAGGGTACCAAATCGCGCGTAGCAGTGCAGTCTCAAGATAGCTCGGTAACCAATAGAACTCGGGGTCAGTATTGACGATTTGGCAGACGACGTTAGACACAGGTACGATACTGCCTTCAGGGACGGCTTGAATACGTATCGGTAGTCGTCCATCGTGCTTGTCAACCAAACGCTCCCAACCTGATCGGTTAAAAGGTAAGCCATGGGCTTTAATCACCAATTCAGCGTCATCGATATGAGCGGTGGTAATAGGCGTTTGCAAGTACTCTTTAATAAAGGCTTGCAAACCAAAGAACACGACATCGTAATCGCCACTACGCGCTTCGACATAGCTTGACATGTACTCGCTACCGGGCGGATATTGTAGCCAGTGTGAGGTTTTGTAGCTGTCTGAATTTAAGATTAAATTATTAAAATTACTGGTGTACATCACAGAACTCCTCTGCTTTAAAATGCCGCAGCGTTGCGGCGATTAACCTTTGCCGTCTATCGGCGCAGGCGGTGAAACTGGTTACGTCTTATACAAGTTATGTAGACCAATATCACAAAAATAAGGGCATACTTTGAACCTAACCTTCTATATTTCTAATAAAGCGTCAAAGCCCAACCATCTTGGTGATAATGGCATAGTGATCTTCAAACATCATTTGCGCGTCAAGCTCAGCTAATGGTAGCCAAAATGCGGCAGCGGCATCATCGCTACCTTTTACTTTGGGTAAGCCTTTGGCATCGTTTTTGAGCTGTAAATAAAAGGCTTGGGTGATGGTGCGACCGCGTGCTGAGCGATACGGATCATCAAAGGTATGCTGACTGTGAAAAGAGCCGCGCAGTACTGGTTCTGGCACTTTGAGCCGCGTCTCTTCGCGCAGCTCACGTATACAGGCATCAAATAGCGTCTCTTTGGGGTTCAAAAACCCACCCGGCAATGCCCACAGTCCGCGCCCTGGCATACTACGGCGCTCAACGAGTAGGATATGTCCAGATTGCACGACCAACGCATCTGCGGTCATAAAGGTCGGCGGGTACGGCGCAGATTCCCACTGTTTTTTATACTTATCAATAAAGCCTGCTTCTTCATGTAAGCGCTCATATTCAGCCGTGTTTTTAAACTGGCTTAATACCCCGCGTGTGGCATCAGGGGTACGCTCAGGCGTTGGCATAGCGCCCATTAGATAGCTATCACGGATAGGTGTCGCTGATAGATTATGGTAATTGGGTACAGAGACCGACGCCCAATTGGGGAATAGTGACAAGTAATAAGAAGAGCTGTCTTTTGAATGACCAATCAAGCCAATATCCGCGTTCAAGTCATGGGTGACTGAGCGCACGCCCGCTTGTACATATTTGAGCCAGCGTGTGTCATTGTATAGCGCATCGTCCAAGGCTACGCAGTGAATGCGCGCAGCATCCTTGTCAGAGTATGCGCCCTTGATCATAGCGGTACGCTCGCTCACCGAAAACGGGTTACGCAGGCTACGCGGCAAATTAGCAGAACCAATAAGCATGATGACGTTATTTGCGCGTTTGAGCGCCTCATCAACGACGGCTTTATGTCCGCAATGAAAGGGCTGGAAGCGTCCGATAAAGACTAGATATTTATAATGCTTATTATTCTTGTTGTCTGTACTGTCTGCTAACGATGCACTCATAAACGCCAATTCCCTACGACAAACGATTTTGGTATGTACCTGCAATGACGCTAATACTGACACAAGCGCTTAGGGGCTGACAAGTATAAAGATGTTTTGTGACGCTGACGACATTGGATTTTCACTATAAACAAAAAAAAGCCTTCTTTAACTTAATAAAGAAGGCTTATGAATTTGCTTAAAATAACATAACTTATAGCGACCCAATCTTATCTAAGCCTTGCTGCTCGATGACAGCGCTCAAACCTTCGTCTGACTCCATACGTTTGATAAACCCGTTTAGATTGCTGTACTTAGATAGATCAATCTCAAACTTCTTCGCCCACGTTAGCGTCACGTATAGATAAACATCCGCAGTGGTTTTGGTGCCCGTTAAATAATCGTGTTTACCCAATTGCTCGTTTGGCAATCTCATAAGATGGACAATCTTCTCTTTTGCATTTTTCTTTAGATCCTCTTGCGCCAAGTTGCCTTCAACGAAGCCATCAGGTCCAAAGAGTGGCGCAAAGGCTTTGTGCACATCAGCATTCACAAATGCTAGCCACTGCATCACTTTTGCCCTACTAATAGCTGAAGCATCTGTACCAAAGATATTAGCTTTGGGATAATTGGCATCAATGTAGACTTGGGTGGCAATGTTTTGGGTGACAATGATTTCAGAGCCATCGCTACTGCTATCAACGATTGCAGGAACAGTCCCTTGTGGATTGATACGCAAATATTCTGCTGACTTGGAGGAGTCGTGATCTAATAGCTCAAGCTCGTAATCTGCGCCCGTCCATTCAAGTGCGGTATGGGGTACGACAGCGCAAGTACCTGGTATGACATATAACTTCATAATTTACTCCGTCAAGTCAATAGATAATGCTATTGAGTGTAACCAGCGCACAAACTTAGTTCAGTTATATTATGTGAAGTTAGTTTGAGGAGATGTACAGTGTGAAGTTGCGCTGTGTGTTTCAATCCAAGTCGCTACCGTTGGCCAAATCTCTTTGGCTGCATTGCGGCTTATAATGATGCGGCTATGCGTGTAATCTTCCAAATCACCGCTGTGCGTTGAATACTCCCGAAATACATTCTTATCATGACCAAAGTCATCTAACAGCAATTTACAGCCTCGACTTGGGGCAATAAAGCGATCGCCACTACCGCTGATGGCATAGATAGGTATGGTGATTTTAGACATATGCTTTTTATAATTAAAACAGTCATCAAGAGCGTCGGTAGCGCCTAATGCGCTGCCGTTTTGTTTGAGCAGACTGCTTTTAAAGTTTTTATGCAAGTTCCAGTCATACCATTGCACCATCGTGTAATAGCTCTCGTTGACGGGACCTAATTTAAATGTTTTGGCAGGGATATAGCCATAGAGTCGATTGATTATTTTGGCGCTCATGACTTTTATGTAACTTATAGGGTTAAGAGCCGCGCCATATCCTTGGCAGGCAAATATAGTAGCGCTGCTTACCTTGTCGATGTACTGCTGATTTTGAATCAAAAACATGGTCAAACACAGCCCGCCGCCGCTATGAGTAACCGTGTGCACATGATCTAATTTTAGCGCTTTAAATAAATAATCAAAGCTCGCTTTATAATCATAAAGGGCGATAGTTTCGAACTTATACTTATGCTGCGGCGTAGGACTATGACCATGTCCGCGCCACTCCATGATGTAGCACGTATGACCTAAAGCAGCAAGATAACTGGCAATACCCATACACACGCCTTTATCTGAAAAAGTGCCATGCGTCAAAAACACATTTTGCCGCTTTGAGACATAGTGTTCAGGATTATCGTCAGTCACAGTCCAAAGTGCGGTTTGCTCATTATCAGACGTAGGAATTAGAGTTAAGTGCTTTGTTATCATGGAGAAGGCTCACTTGAAATAAGGCGTTTATTGTTATTTTTATAGGGTATAAAATATTTGACTTGCCGCCCTCATCTTTGCAAATAAAGAGTTGTTGCAAATATAAAGTAGCGCTTGATAATTGACTAAAGCGTCTTAATATAAAGGTCAATAGTGATTGTAGTTCCCTTTATAAAAATTTTCGACACATTTAAACCCTAGTGGCACAGTCGGAATTATCTTTTAAATACGGTATACTAGGTAACATCAATTGACAACTTTTTATAGATAAACAACAGCGCTACACAGATTTGATATCCAGCATACTTTTACAATGATGACTAGATGCGCTAAAACAGCGTCTGCTTTAATTAATAGGAAGCATTATGAGCGAATACAACCCAAACGAAACTGCTCCAACAAGCCAAGATTCTGCTGAGTTTGAATCAGCATTAGATACTGAGCAAACTGAAACTAAGAGCAATATTACTATTACTGAAGCGGCGCAAGGTTACTTAGCGGATTTATTAGCTAAGCAAGATACTGACGGCATTGGTGTGCGTATCTTCGTTGAGCATCCAGGTACGCCGCGTGCTGAATGTTGTATGGCATACAACCAGCCAGGTGAAGAGGACAGCGCAGATTTAAAGTTCAGTTATGATAGTTTTGCCGCCTTTATTGATGCCGCGTCCGTTCCGTATTTAGAAGATGCGGTCATCGATTATAATAAAGACCGCTTTGGTGGTCAGTTAACATTTCGCGCGCCAAATTCAAAAGTGCCAAAAGTCGGCGCGGATGCCAGTGTCGAGGAGCGTATCAACTATGTCTTGCAGTCTGAGATTAACCCAAGCCTAGCGGCGCACGGTGGTGACGTCCAGTTGCTTGAGCTGATCGAAGAAGAGGGCGTTGGCCTTACCGCGGTACTCAAATTCGGCGGTGGGTGTCAGGGCTGCTCGGCGGTCGATATGACCTTGCGTCAGGGCGTTGAGGTGCAGCTTAAGCAGCAAATACCTGAGCTGACTCAAGTCGTTGATGAGACTGATCATACGCTGACAGAAAACGCCTATTATAAGTAGATATTCCTTATTGGAATTAGCAAAGCAAAGACTTATGGTTCTTTTCATAAAAAAGCTGGGTTATCATAAACTCAGCTTTTTTTATGTACAACTTTTAAGAGTGCGTTTAACCAACCCTAATAATGATCAAGGAATGTATTATGAGTGATGACCAAACAGCCCCAGCCCAACGTCTAGAAACCCTCGCTATCCATGCAGGCTACAGTGTTGAACCGACGACCAAAGCGGTCGCTGTCCCTATTTATCACACCAGCTCTTATGCGTTTGATGATACCCAGCACGGCGCTGACTTGTTTGATTTAAAAGTGGCGGGCAATATCTATACGCGTATCATGAACCCGACTAACGCCGTTTTAGAAGAGCGCGTCGCCGCATTAGAGGGCGGTATAGGCGGTCTGGCGGTAGCGTCAGGCATGGCTGCGATTACTTATGCGGTGCAGACGATTTGTGAGATGGGCGATAACATCGTGGCGGTATCAACCTTGTACGGCGGTACCTATAATCTATTTGCGCACACTTTGCCGCGCCAAGGGATCGAAGTGCGCTTCTTTGACCACAATAACCCTGAGTCTATTCGCGACTTAATCGATGACAAAACCAAAATGGTCTTTGCCGAGAGTATCGGTAATCCACTAGGTAATATCATCGATATTCAAGCGGTCAGTGATATCGCGCATGAGTACGGCGTTCCTGTTTTTATTGATAACACCGTAGCTACGCCTGCGCTATGCCGTCCTTTTGAATTTGGCGCAGATATCGTCATTCATTCTTTGACCAAATATATGAGCGGTACGGGCACTTCAATCGGCGGCGCTATTATAGATAGTGGCAACTTTGCTTGGGGAGATTATCCAGAGCGTTTCCCGCTACTAAACACACCAGATGTGAGCTACCACGGCGTTAACTTCGTCAAAGACGTCGGCGCAGCGGCTTTTATTGCGCGTGCTCGCGTGGCTCCGCTACGCAATACCGGTGCCGCGCTCAGTCCGCTTAATGCCTTTAGTATCTTGCAAGGGATAGAGACGCTGAGCCTGCGTATGGAGCGTCATGTACAAAACGCACAAGCGGTCGCTGAATATCTACGTGACCATGACAAGGTCGCTTGGATTAAATATGCAGGTCTAGCAGATCACCCCGATCATGAATTGGCTCAGAAGTACATGAAAGGTACACCATCTGCGATCTTAACTTTTGGCGTCCGAAGTGATAAAGAAGGGGGAGGTCGTGAAGCGGGCGCACGCTTTATCGATGCCCTGCAACTCATCACCCGCCTAGTTAATATCGGTGATGCCAAATCTTTGGCAAGTCATCCTGCAACGACCACTCATCGTCAGCTTAATGGTCAAGAGCTTGAGCAAGCTGGCGTGAGCGAGGATATGGTACGTTTATCAATTGGTATTGAACATATCGAAGATATCAAGGCTGATTTGGAGCAGGCGTTGGCATCAGCATAAACTAAATAGTGCTAAAAAAGCCCGTATATTTCTGGATACGGGCTTTTGTTTTGGAGTGCTGTGGTTTTAAGATAACGTAAAGCAAAGTTGTCGCATTTAAACCGTTAAGACGCGCTTAGCAATGTCTTTATAATCTTGTGAGCTAAGACGCGGCCCAAATTGTTGAATCACCTGCGCGGATATTTCACTCGCCAAACGACCACATTCAGGCAGGCTGTAATGCTGCGATAACGCGTATAAAAACGCACCCGAGTAATTATCACCCGCGCCATTGGTATCAATGACATTACTTACCGCAGGCGTGGGTACTTCATGGATAATAATATCGGTCTGGTTATCGCCACTTTGTGCGCTGCCAGCTTGCGCAATAATAGTATCATTGGCACTATCGGTCACTACCGCAATTTGGCAGTACTCAAGTAGCGCACGCGCCGCTGCTTTGGTCTGTTTTTTGTCAGTAAAGGCTTTGGCCTCTTCGCTATTGCAAAATATCACCTCAACCTTGTTGCCGAGCATATTAAGCAGACCGTCTTTGGCGAACTGCACCACAGCAGGGTCGGCAAAACTGACCGCAATCTTGGCGCCGTTGATGCCCGCTTGTTGGCGCAACTGGGTCATCGCAGGTTGAATACCCTCAGACATCGCTAGGTAGCCTTCTAGATACAACCAATCCGCTTGAGTCAAGGCATCAAAATTAACGTTGTCTGCGGTAATCTCGCTTGAGGTGCCAAGATAGGTCTGCATAGTACGCTCGCCATCTTCGGTCACTGCCACGACGCAGGAGCCTGTTACCCCGCCTGCGTGTATCGACTGCTTTGAGGTGGCAACGCCTGCCTCATGCAAGTCCTGCAAATAAAACTGTCCCGGCGTGTCATCGCCTACGCGGCAGGCATAAAACGGCTTGCCGCCTAAACTTGCAAACACGTACATGCTATTGGCAGCTGAGCCACCGCCTGCTTGCTTGGAGGGCGCTATATCAGCGAGTTCAAAAAACGCCAATAGCTTTTGTTGCTCATCAAGATCGGCCAGCGTCATCTGACCTTTGATAAGGTCAGTGTCCTCTAGTGCTGCATCACTTAGCACATATTCATGATCCACCAAAGCATTACCTATCGCCATTACGTCATACATCGCTTTACTCTCCTATACCTTTATCTGTATTAAATTTTTGATTTTGTTTAATGCCTACTTCTCTTGTAATGCTAGCAACCGCTGATACAAAGCGTTCTTTTTGACGCCCGTGATATCAGATGCCAGCGCTGCTGCTTTTTTTACCGATAGATCCAGCAATAATCGCTGTAGCAAAGTATCATGAATACTCATATCGTCATCATCAGTTGCAGTGTTATTGCCTGCTACCACCAACACGATCTCACCGCGCTGCTGATTATCATCTGCTTTGACAAAATCAATCAGCGCCCCAAGCGTTGACTTGTATACCGTCTCAAAGGTTTTGGTCAGCTCACGGCAAAAGGTCACCGCGCGGTCGTGACCAAACACCGTTGCCATATCTGTCAGGCTGGCAAGAATACGGTGCGGCGCTTCATAGAATATCAATGTCTCAGTGCGCGCGCTCAATGCCTCAAGCTGTTTTTGTCGGCCGTGGGTCTTGGCAGGCAAAAACCCAATGAAGCTAAATCGATCCGAGGGCAGTCCTGCGACCGATAGCGCGCCAATAGCGGCGCAAGCACCAACGATAGGGGAGACGCTAACGCCCGCTGCGTGCGCAGCTTGCACCAACTGGTAGCCGGGGTCACTGACCAGTGGCGTACCTGCATCGCTAATCAGCGCGACTGAATGTCCTTGCTGGATCATCTCGATAATTTTGGGCGTTTGAATGGCATGATTGTGCTCGTGATACGCCCACAATTTGTTATGTCCACGGTCAGTATCTGTAGCGTTTTTTGTCTCTTTGTCTGATGCATTTGCCTTGCTTTGGATGTCATCAGATTTATTTTTGGTATTGATGCCAAAGTGTGAGAGCAATTTGCCAGAGGTGCGCGTGTCCTCGCAGGCGATAATAGCCACTTGCTTGAGGGTGTCGATAGCGTGCGGCGTCATGTCACTTAAGTTACCGATAGGGGTGGCGATGATATAAAGACAGGCTGGCATCGCGGTGACAGTAGACATGAAGACCTCAAGATAGTTGGACGATAAATGAGATAAAAAAGTGCTAAAACATAAATGCAGGGTATTAAGATGGCTAGTTTAGCATGTTGTGCTATGATAATTATGAAATGTTCAGGCAAGGAAGTCAGCGTTATGGCTGATCTAAGTACCAGTGATACTAGCGAGCGAAGTAGCACCAATATTGCCAAGCGTCCGCTACAATTGACCTCACCCAAACAGCGCCAAGGCGGCTATTTTGAGCAGCAAGCTTGCTCGTTTTTGCAGATACAAGGCTTAACGCTTATCGCTCATAATTGGCAACAGCCTAAAGTCGGTGAGCTCGATTTAGTCATGATAGAGGCAGGCGTAGCATGGCCAATTTTAGTTTTTATTGAAGTGCGTCAGCGTAAGCGTTCAGGTTTTGGTAGTGCTGCGATGAGCGTAACCCAAGCTAAACAAAAAAAGATTATTAAGACAGCTAAGTGCTTTTTGCAGCAGCATCCAAAGTACGCCGATTATGAATGCCGTTTTGATGTATTAGCTTATGATGTTGTGCCTTCTACTACAACTTTGTTTGATAGTGAAGTACCTGAGTGGCTCAAAGGCGCCTTTGTCACTACTGCTTGGTAAGTCGTCGCTACCATTTAACAAGTTTCAAATGGCAAGAAGATACACTATAAATAAAACGTATAAATAAAGAATGACATCACGTAGTAAAGATTATATTTTAAGCGATCACAAAAAATCTAACAGAAATAATTTGTCCTAAAACAAGCCAATAACTTTATGGAGTAAACCATGACACGGACGTATGCAACTGCTGCCAAACCTTTATCTTACAAAGCGATAGTAAGCCTAGCATTTGCCACTAGTATAGCGATGACAGGTTGTACGACGAACTATTTGACCAATAGTACTGAGGGTACATACGGCGTGCCAGTCACTGAACGTACTATACCGCAGCGCCTTCTTGATCGCAGTATTGAACATACCGCCAAGATAAATGTCTATGGTCTACAAGAGAATCTGCAGCAAACCAGCCGAATGAGTATCGACAGCTTTAATAGTGAAGTTTTGCTCACAGGCGAAGTACCTACCGAGACGTTAAAGACCCAAGTTGAAAAGGTCATCAGCTCCATGCCAGATGTACGAGCTGTCTACAACGAGCTTAACGTCGGCGTGGCTCGCGGTTACAGCTCAACTGTGCAAGATGGTTATATCACCTCAAAACTCGTGGCAAAGGCCGCCGCTAATGACGGCGTCAAAGCCTCACAAATCAAAGCGGTCAGCAATAATGGCGTGGTCTACCTAATGGGACGCCTGACCCCAACGCAGCAAAGCCACTTGATCGACATTGCCAATGGTACCGTTGGCGTGACAGAACTGGTGCTCCTAACGACTGTGGTCGATGATAGAGGTATCAAGATTAGCCGTGATGACATTATGTACGAGGCTAATTTGGCCACCGATGCGACAAGTCAGATGCCAGCTCAGCCTATTGTCAGACAGTTAGATACTGCCAATCGCGTCAATGCACCTGTCGGGTCAGTAAATACAAGCCCTGTACCTTCTACCAACCAAACCCCAGTCATCACTCAAAGCCCAAGTACGCAAAGTCCAGAGACACAAAGCCCGACCTCCTATCAAAACTCATCAAGTCCTTATATCGATCTGTACAAGGATCAATAACTTAAAATAAAGAACGCTCAAAAAAGGTATGAGCAGTTAGTGCAACGTGAATGACAATAACCCTAAACAGACATAACAGGAAAAGCACGATAACTAAAGCGATAGCCATTACACTATAACCAGTAAAATTAAGGGAGTAGTCAACGCAATGCCTACAACGTTGTACTTATAATGCAGCATTTAAGTTGTTGACTGACACAAAAATAAAATAGGGACAATACAGGGTAGGAATAATGGCTATGAACGATGAAAAGTTAAATATCAATATTGAGTCAGGTAAAACTAAATCACGTAAAACTGGGTCAGGTAAGACTGAGTCACGTAAGACTGAGTCACGCAAATTTAATTTGGGTACGGTAGGCATCAGCACCGCTGTCGCGATAGGCGGTATTGCGCTTGCAACGCAGCAAGCACAAGCCTTGTCAGCATTGGCTATCGTCAATGGCATCACCGCAAGTGGCGGCGTTGGCGTTAGCAAGGATATTTTGTACGGTGATGAGCCTTTGCAAGATTTGGATGTTTATTATCCAAAACCATTAGCACAAGCTATGAAGTCGCAGCAGGTCATTAGCGATACTTATCCTATGGTGGTGTTCGTACACGGCGGCTCTTGGGAAAGCGGGAACAAAGAAGAGTATGCGTTCGTCGGTCAAAGCCTAGCGCAGGCAGGCTATATCACAGCGGTCATCAATTATCGTAAAGCGCCTGAATACGCTTATCCTGATTATGTCGAAGATACGGCAAAAGCGATCGCTTGGAGCTATGACAATGCCCAAAACTACTATGGCGACCCTGAGCGTTTTGCGGTTATTGGACATTCAGCAGGTGCGTTCAATGCCGTGGCCGCGGTCTCTAACGAAGACTTTTTAGCGCCATATGGGATTAAGCCTGATGATATTAGCGCAGTCATTGGTATTGCAGGCCCATATAGTTATGACTTTCGTAAATTCAGCAGCGCCAGTGCCTTTGGTGACAATGCAACGCCAGATGAGGTAATGCCAGATAGACAGATCAAAGGGCCACAGCCACCATATCTGTTACTGACTGCTGAGAATGACAAAATTGTCCATGATCAAAACACCATTAAAATGACGCAAGCACTAAAAGACAAAGGCGTCACCGTTGAGACAGGCGTTATCAAAGGCGCTAGTCACGCCACTAGCATTGGGGCCATGGCGCCGCCACTACGCTGGGTCAATGATGTGCGCGCGCAAGTGGTCAACTATTTGGATTCAAAAGTCAAATAGCTTTACTGTAATGCAGTAGTCTTGTGTGATAAGCGAGCAGGTCAGACAGTGCTGTAAGATAGTCAAACTCTTGTTATAATGTCGCCATTCAAAAATCATTTTATAATTAAAGACAGGATATCTTATGAGCATGAACGCTGACGATCTTATTGCATTTTTACAGCAGCATTACCCAGACGCCTTTATACAAGCGGCTAATCAAGGCAACAAGTTTGACGTACGCGTCGTTGATGCCAGCTTTGAGGGCAAACGTACCGTTCAGCGTCAGCAAGCTATTTATGCCTTGGTCAATGACAAGATTGCAAGCGGTGATATACATGCGCTCAATATTCAAGCCTTGACGCCAAGCGAGTGGGAAGCACAGTCCAAAGGCTAATGGCTTTTGTATTTGATCAAAATCTGAAGTGAACTCATTTAGCACTTTTATCTTTGTTCTTTTTCTATTTATTCGCCTGCATACTTTTATTTGCAAGCACAGCTAGGTTGTTACCTTTATGGATCAGTTTTTAATCACCGGTAGTAGTCGTATCGCAGGGGAAGTTACTATTTCAGGGGCCAAGAACGCAGCATTACCGCTGCTTGCAGCGATGATACTAGCTGAGAGTCCGACGACTTTGCACAATGTCCCTTCACTACAAGACGTGCGAACCTTGATTAAGCTGATCGGTGGTATGGGTATCGACATTCAAAAGCAAGAGGATACTGTTACTTGCGATACCAAAAATATCGACAGCTTTTACGCGCCTTACGATTTAGTCAAAACTATGCGCGCCTCCATCTTGGTGCTTGGGCCTTTGCTGGCGCGTTTTGGTGAGGCCGAAGTCTCCTTGCCAGGCGGCTGTGCTATTGGCTCACGTCCTGTGGATCAACATCTCAAAGCTTTTGAAGCGATGGGCGCACAGATCTCGGTTGAGAATGGCTACGTCAAAGCGCAAGCACCTAAAGGTGGCAAACTGCTAGGCTGTCATTTTTCTTTTGATATGGTGACTGTTGGCGGTACTGAAAACGTCATTATGGCAGCCGCTCTTGCCAAAGGTACGACAGTACTAGGTAACTGCGCGCTTGAGCCAGAAGTCGTTGATTTGGCGAATATGCTAGTTGCGATGGGTGCCAAGATAAGCGGTATCGGTACTTCAATCATGACCATCGAAGGCGTTGAGCGCTTGCATGGCTGCGAGTATTCAGTCGTTCCTGATCGTATTGAGACCGGCTCTTATTTGGCTGGCGCTTTAATGACGCACGGTGATGTACTCGCTAAAAACACTTCAGCACTACTATTAACGCCGGTGCTAGAGAAGTTTGAAGACATGGGCGCAGTCATTACCACAGGTGATGATTGGATTCGCGCCCAAATGAGTGGTCGTCCTTTGCCTGTCGATATTCGCACCCAGCCGCACCCAGGATTCCCAACTGATATGCAAGCGCAAGTGATGGCGATTGCCTGTTTGGCTGATGGTACTAGCACTTTTATAGAAAACATTTTTGAAAACCGTTATATGCATGTGCCTGAGCTTAATCGTCTCGGCGCCTCTATTCAGGTCGATGGTCACACTGCAGTCGTCAGAGGGGTTGAGAGATTCACTGCTGCTCCCGTAATGGCGACTGATCTGCGCGCCTCTATGTCACTCGTTATGGCAGCGGCAGCGGCTGAAGGCGAGAGCCTCATCGATCGCATTTATCATATTGATCGCGGTTATGAGGACGTCGAAAACAAGCTACGCGCGTTAGGCGTGAATATTGAGCGCGTCAATACTAATGATTAGTAGTCATCAAGCACTAAGAACAAAATTAATATCAATACCGATTTCAATTAGACTATAAATAGCAAATGGACACTGTGTCATTATGACCGAAGCAACCAAGCACGACTCAAATAGTGGCTTACTAAACGAAGTAAACGATGAGTTTTCAGGTTTAACCTTAGCGTTATCTAAAGGGCGTATCTTAGAGGAGACTATGCCGCTACTCCAAGCGGCTGGTGTTGACTTATTAGAAGACCCAGAGGCCTCGCGTAAACTTATTTTTCCGACATCTAATCCCAACGTGCGCGTACTAATCCTGCGCGCAAGTGATGTACCGACTTACGTAGAGCACGGTGCGGCTGATTTTGGCGTAGCGGGTAAAGATGTCTTGCTTGAGCATGGGGCCAATCATGTGTACGAGCTGCTTGATCTACGTATTGCCCAGTGTAAGCTGATGACCGCAGGCATCAAGGGAGCCGCGCTTCCTAACCGCCGTCTGCGTATTGCGACTAAATACGTCAACGTTGCCCGTGCTTACTTTGCCAGTCAAGGTCAGCAAGTGGATGTGATTAAGCTGTACGGTTCGATGGAGCTTGCGCCTTTAGTCGGTTTGGGCGATTTGATCGTTGATGTGGTCGATACAGGCAATACCCTGCGTGCTAACGGACTTGAGCCGCGCGATCATATCTGTGATGTGTCTTCGCGCTTAATCGTTAATCAAGTCAGCTATAAGCGTAAATTTGCTTTGCTTGAGCCTATTTTAAACAGCTTTAAAGACAGTATTGCTGCCACAGCCTAGCTTATCTCTAATGATAACGTTAGCTGTCAGTACTGATAGTAAGCATAAAATTAAACACAGTTATACAGATTATAAAACCAGTTGAGCGCTATAAAAGGAATATGGCATGCTAAACTGGTTTTGTTGTGTCTACGGTTAGGCCGCCCTCATTATTTTTAGTCAAATAGATAGAATATAGGACAAATTATGCGCCAGTTAAGCACTTTGGATACTGATTTTGATAGTCAATTGACGCAGTTGTTAGCTTTTGAGACCGTCAACGATGCCAAATTACTAAGCACCGTTGATGACATCATCGCGCAAGTTCGCGCTGATGGCGACGATGTGGTACTGGCGTTGACGCAGAAGTTTGATCAGCATCCAGCAACATCAATGAGTGAGCTTGAATTATCCAAAGAGGCATTAGCTAAAGCTTTCGATAGCCTTGACGATGAAGTTCGTGACGCTTTGACTACGGCGGCGACCCGAGTTCAGAGTTTCCATGAGCGCCAAGTACAAGAGACTTGGCAGTACGAGGATGAGCTGGGTAACCGTTTAGGACAAAAAGTCACGCCACTCGATCGCGTTGGTATCTACGTGCCAGGTGGTCTAGCGTCTTATCCTTCCTCAGTACTCATGAACGCGATTCCTGCAAAAGTTGCAGGCGTAACTGAAATCATCATGGTCGTACCTGCGCCCAAAGGGGTGCTTAATCCTTTAGTATTGGCCGCCGCTCATCTGGCTCAAGTGGACCGTGTCTTTACTATTGGTGGCGCGCAAGCCGTCGCAGCACTGGCTTACGGTACTAAAACGATTCCAGCGGTTGATAAAATAACAGGGCCTGGTAACAAATACGTAGCGGCTGCCAAGCGTGCGGTATTTGGTAAAGTCGGCATCGATATGATCGCAGGCCCATCCGAGGTCTTGGTTTATGCTGAGGGCGAAGCGGCGGATCGCGCTGACTGGCTGGCAATGGATCTACTCTCACAAGCCGAGCATGACCGTATTGCGCAAGCTATCTTTGTAACGACCAGTGCGTCACAGCTTAAAGAAGTGGCGATAGAGATCGAAAAAGCGTTGGCTGAGTTACCAAAAGCGGATATTGCACGTGACTCTCTTGAGAACCGCGGCGCGTTAATACTGGTCAGAGATAGAGCCGAGGGCATGGCACTGATTAACCGTATTGCGCCTGAGCATTTAGAATTATCCGTGGATGATCCTGATATCTTACTTAACGATATTCGTCATGCAGGTGCGATATTTATGGGTCGTCATACGCCAGAGGCTATCGGTGACTACTGCGCAGGCCCCAACCACGTACTGCCAACTTCAGGTACTGCAAGGTTCTCATCACCGCTTGGGGTTTATGATTTTCAAAAAAAATCTTCAATAATTTATTGTACGCAAAGCGGCAGTCAAGCGCTGGCAAGAACGGCAGATATCCTCGCGCAGCACGAAGATCTAGAGGCACACGCCAGATCAGCGCGTTATCGCTATCAGTAATCAGTTGATGTTGACGCTGATTAAATAGACAAAACAGTAGAAATAAAGCACCATTGATGAGCAGTATTCGATTATGCTCTTGACATAGAAATGTCATAAATGATGCGATAAATAGTTATCGATTAGCTTTAGGATAAATTATGAGCGAGCAAAGAATAGACAACAGATTATGGTCAGCTAAAGCGCGTAACTTATCACCTTATGTGCCAGGTGAGCAGCCCCAGCACGATAATTTGTGCAAATTAAATACCAATGAAAATCCCTTCCCGCCGTCACCGAAAGTCGGCGAGGCAATCACGCACATGCTCGCGCAGCAAGCGGACAATTTGCGCCTTTATCCTGATCCTGAGTCTGATGAGCTACGCACAGCACTAGCAGAGTATTATGACCTTGAGCGTGATCAAGTGTTTGTCGGTAATGGTTCTGATGAGGTATTGGCCCTAGTCTTTGCCAGCTTTTTTATGAAAGAGCGCCCTGTGCTTGCACCTGATATCAGCTATAGTTTTTATCCAGTATATGCACAAACCTTTGGCGTGGAGCTGGTGCAGATAGCGCTAGAGTCTGACTTTAGTATTGATCCTGACGCCTATCGCCAGCCTTGTAGCGGGATTATCATCGCCAATCCTAATGCGCCAACAGGGCTGCTTTTATCACTAGCTGATATTAGCAAGCTTGCCAGCGAGCACACTAATGCTGTGATTGTTATCGATGAAGCTTATATTGATTTTGCAGAAGATGAGGATGTTTCAGCAATTAGTCTCATCAATGAATTTGATAATTTGCTAGTGACGCAGACCTTTTCAAAATCGCGCTCACTTGCAGGCTTGCGGGTAGGGATGGCCTTTGGCAACCTCTCGCTCATTGAAGCGCTAACGCGTATGAAAAACAGCTTTAATAGCTACCCGCTCGATAAGCTGGCGCAAGCAGGGGCAAAGGCTAGTGTTTTAGATAGCGACTACTTTAAGCAAACTTGCCAGCGAGTTATAGGTTTGCGTCAGTCACTAACGGCTAGTTTGAGCGTGCTTGGTTATGAGGTGCTACCGTCCCACGCCAATTTTGTATTTGCGCGTCCGCCTTTGGGCAATGCGCAAGAAATCGCAAGCCAATTGCGTGAGCAGGGCATTATCGTACGTCATTTTGATAAGGCGCGGATTAATGAATATGTGCGCATCACAGTTGGTACGCCTGATCAGCACAAACGTCTAATCGACGCTCTAACGGTGCTCCATGATAAGATAGATCAAAATCAGGACGCCTTGTCTTCTTGATACTAGCTTGCTGTCTTGTCTTTGTTTTGGTGCAATACAGCAAGTAAATTACCGACTTTATCGAGGCATTCTTGATACTCATCGGAGCAGTCAGACGCCACTGTTATCCCGCCACCTGCCCACAAGCTCACTTGGCTATCACTATTATTTTTAGGGTTATGCTGAGCTTGTAGCGTGCGAATCAATACATTCCACTGACCACTACCATCAAAATTCATGTAGCCCATGGTGCCGCAGTAGGCACCGCGTGGCACGGTTTCTAGTTCTGCGATAATCTCAACCGCACGTTTTTTTGGTGTGCCTGTGATCGAGCCTGCAGGCAAACTGCCAAATAATACGCTCAGAGGATGCGTCTCAGATCGTAGCTCAGCGGTAATGGTGCTCACCATATGATGCACGTTACTAAAGCTCTCAATATCAAATAACTGCGGCACCTTAACGCTACCTATCTTGGCATATTTGCCCAAGTCATTACGCAGCAAATCCACAATCATTACGTTTTCAGAGCGATCCTTAGCGCTATCAATGAGTTGCTGTTTGAGCCTTTTATCTTGCTCAGCAGTTGCGCCGCGCGGCTGCGTGCCTTTGATAGGTTTGGTACGGATATAATGCGTACTAGTTTTGCTATCACTGATAAAAGTAAAGAACAACTCAGGCGAGCAGCTTAGTAATTCAAAATGCGCCTTCTGTCTATCTATCTGGCTATGTTGAATAGAGGGAGTCACACTCATATATCCAGCAAACGGCGCTTGGGTACTGCGATGCAGAGCAGGCAAGTAATCAAGAAGCTGCGTCGCTGATTTATCATTAAAACCCGCATCAGCATCAAAACCACCAAGCCACGCTTGCGTCAAGTTGATCTGATAGCAGTCGCCTTGCTGTAGATAATTCTGAGTTTGAATAAAGGCTTGCTGGTAATCGCTCTTTTGCCATTTTGCTGTAAGCACTAAAGGCTTGGTTGCCGATTTAAAAGTGTTTGTCATCGCTAATTGGCTATTTAATACATCTAAATAAGTTATCAGCTTTTTTATGAGCGCCGCCTTTGAGTCTTGAGGTAAAGCACTATTATCTGATTTTACCTGTAGTGTCCACTGCGTTTGATCTTTATCAGCACTTAAATAAATATCGTAGTGCCCAAGTACCGCGCAGGGTTGATGCGCTTGCTTGATATTTGAGTTTGGACTTAAGTGATGCGCGGCAATATCGTAGCCGATAAAACCCATTAGCCCATGATGATATTTAGGTGCATCAGTTAGAGCTGAGTGGTTATTATCACTTTTATAGTCTTCGCTATAGGTGATGAGCTCATTTTGCCAAGCATGATAAGTCATTATTTTAGTGCAGGTTTTATCGTTACTTGTTTTATCGCTATTTGAGCCAGTATCACGGCAGTGTTTAATAATTTGATAAGTCGCGCTGTTATCGATGTCATTTTGATAAGAGCTATCAGGATAAACCTGCCAGCTGACCTTAGGTAGTAGACCGATAACAGGCTGATCCTTATTATTGAGCCAGATCAGTTGCCATCTCGCCTTTTGGTCTTGCGCCAATAGATGCCGCTGCAATATCGGCAATAAATCAGCTGCTGCCAAATCACCAAAACGCCAGCTATTACTTTGAATAACTGGCGTTGTTAGAGGATATGGGTTTTTTGATAATCTCATAAAGGTATTGTCTAAGGAGTGAATTTTTTGATGATCAAAGTCGCATTAGTACCACCAAAACCAAAGCTATTGCTCATCAAAGTATTGAGATCAACATCACGCTTTTGGGTGACGATATCGAAACCTTTCGCCGCAGGATCTAGCTGCTCAACATTGATACTAGGCGCAATAAAGCCCTCTTGTAGCATAAGTAAGCAATAAATCAGCTCTTGCGCGCCAACCGCACCCAAGCTATGACCCGTCATAGATTTAGTAGAGCTAATAGCAGGGACTTGACTGATATCATCTCCGAACACTTTGGCGATGGCTTTGAGCTCAGTGATATCACCAAGCGGGGTACTGGTACCATGACTATTGATATAATCGACAGTGTCAAGTCCCGCCTCGCTCAAGGCCTGTTTCATGCAGCGTACAGCGCCTTCACCACTTGGGGCGACCATCTCGGCACCATCTGAGCTGGCACCGTAACCGACGATTTCAGCCAAGATATTTGCGCCGCGTGCCTCGGCATGCTCTAAGCTTTCGACCACGACCATTGCGCCGCCTGCAGCAATCACAAAGCCATCGCGGTCTTTATCATAGGCTCTTGATGCCTGCATTGGGGTGTCATTGTACTGGGTGCTGACCGCGCCCATCGCATCGAACATACAAGACTGCGTCCAATGTTCCGCCTCACTGCCGCCTGCGAGCACCACATCCGCTTTGCCCAATTGTATGAGCTCTGCGGCATGTCCGATACAGTGAGTAGAGGTCGCACAAGCAGAGGCAAGAGAGTAGGAGACGCCTTGAATTTTAAGACCCGTCGCCAGCGCGGCTGAAACCGAGCTGCCCATAGTTTTTGGCACAGCCATAGCGCCAACGCCGCGTAGACCTTTGTCTCGCATAGCGTCTACCGCATTGACGATATTCTCAGTAGAGGCACCACCTGAGCTTGCCACTAGTGCCACTCGCGGGTTGTTATTGATGGTTTCAAGAGATAAGCTGGCGTGCTCAATAGCGTTTAAGGCACTGACATAAGCATAGAGGCTGGCATCACTAAAAAAACGCTTGAGCTTACGGTCGATACCGGCTGTATCTAGCTCTTCTTTGTTGATACTGCCGCTTATCTGCGACTTAAATCCGTGCTCAGCGTAGGACTCGTTGAAGGTAATACCAGACTGGCCTTGTTTTAGCGCTGTAGTCACAGCGTCCAAATCGTGTCCGATACAAGAGACGATCCCTGCTCCTGTAATAACAACTCGGCGCATATTCTACTCCTTATAATAGCGGTGTTTGACTCTAAATTTTTATACCTATAATAAGTAGCATTATGGCACAAGTGAGGCTTTTGCCATAACCCTACTATTAACATTTGTAGCCAACCAAAACTTTGATACAAATTTATATGAGCAATAACATTGTTGGCACTGACAAAGCCTGCGCAATTTGAGTAAACTGATAGGCTGAATTTAAGCGGTAAAGCAGTTAGACTTTGAGTTTAAGTGTTTCTATTAAAATAATATCTCATCAAAACTATATTAAGGATAGCATTATGGCAAAGCAGAACCCTTTGAACAAAGGCATCAGTTTAGTAGGTCATTTTACGCGTAACAATCTTGAACGTATGGGCTCGCTTATCGATGGGGTCAATGCCAAGGCGGGCAAACCGCGTCAATACAAAGCGGTAAACCTAGGCGATGACGATTACCAGCAAGACCTGTTTCGTGAGCAAACGCTAAAAGCAACCCAGCAGCTCATAGGTACGCGCTTTGCCACTTACGGTAAGTATGCCAAAAAGGTTGTGCCAAATAGCCTATTTCAAAACACGGTAGATGGTGCATTTGCACAAGTGGCTAAACTTGCCGCTACTTGGAGCCAGATTGACTTACCAAACGAGCACCGTTTTGCGGACATCACTGATTTAGATGACGAACAGCGCTATGCGTTAGCCACTGATATCGCCAATCAAAACCGCGCTCTAGCGACTTTAGGCGGTATTACAGGTCTCGCTGGATTGCCAGGACTGCTCGCCGATACGCTTTGGTTATTACTGGTGTCGTTACGTACGGTTTATCAACTAGCAGCAGTATACGATAAGCCACTGACAGGTAAGCAAGGGATCAAGATGGCTTATGAGCTACTCTCGAGCGCCGATTTAAGTAAAATGCAAGAAAAACAGGCACTGCTAGCAGGTCTAGGCGTTGGTAAAGGCTTACTAGATAACGCACAAAGCAGTGGTCTACACAGCGAGCTTAAGAACCTAGGTCTAAAAAATCAAAACGTCAACTACTACGCTGAGCAAGTCGACAGTATCGCAAGTCAAGTCGGCATAGACCTTGATAATATCAACCTTGCTTGGTTACGCCGCTTCTTACCTGTAACTGCGGTCGCTATCGGTATGAGCTATAATAGCCGCCTGATTGATGAAGTGATTGGTGTTGCCAAAGCGACCTTTGGTCCAGAGCCAAAGCTTGCCAGTCCTGCTATTACTGATGACAGCGCTAGTGAAGCCAAGGTGGACGTTGATGCTGATGCCAAAAAAGATGATGATAAAGTAGAGGATGCAGAAAAGGAAGAACAAGACAACTCTGCTGCTGATAGCAAGTCTGATGACGAACAAGAGAGTAGCGATAAGGAAGAAAAAACAGCGGATAGTGAAAAGGCCGCTAGTAGCAAATAATCTTTAGCCAGAACAATTTCTTATTTGAATGACGCTATTACTCAATAAGCTCTTGAAAAATAGACTAATAGCGCCATTTACTTATTCTTAAAGACACTACTGGCTAACGCTTATACGTCAAAAGCGTCTGTCTGTAGAGAAGTACTTGCTTCTCAAAGACGATATCAAGGTGCCCGTTTTGCAGTGATAGCGAAAAGTTAGCCCGCTTATAAGTAGTTGAAATAACAGTAACAAGTCTTTATAATACATTGTCCTAAAAATGGGTGCCACAAAATGTTGTTTTTGACAAGATTTTGCCGGATTGACCCATTTTTTTGTTTTATACCCAACGGGAGAAGGATGCCTTATGGCAACAACTAACCAATTGATTCGTAAGGGTCGCAAAACCATCAAGGAAAAGTCAAAAGTTCCTGCGTTGCAAGCGTGCCCACAGCGCCGTGGTGTATGTACTCGTGTATATACAACTACGCCAAAAAAACCTAACTCTGCCATGCGTAAAGTATGCCGTGTACGCTTAACTTCAGGTTATGAAGTATCAAGCTACATCGGCGGCGAAGGTCATAACTTACAAGAGCACAGTGTTGTTCTTATCCGCGGCGGTCGTGTAAAAGACTTGCCAGGTGTACGTTATCACACCGTTCGCGGTGCATTAGATTGCGCAGGCGTAAAAGACCGTAAGCAAGGTCGCTCTAAATATGGTGCTAAGAAGCCTAAAGTTTAATCATTGATAATCAGTTATTAAATAAGCTTTTAGACTCATTAAGCTTTTAAACTTAACTTACCTTAAGCTTTTAAACTTAAAAAGTTAGTACTACCCCCATTAACTGTGCATAGGCTTGGTGTTGTATAAATAACATACCACTATGCAGTAAGGCTGACTGACAACTTTATCATTCCTGCTAAGCAGTGAGATGTTGTGAATGTCAGACATTCCTGAAGACAAGGACTATATTATGCCAAGACGTCGCGTCGTCGCTACCCGTGAGATCCTACCGGATCCTAAGTTTGGTAGCCAAACCATCGCCAAATTCATCAACCACATCATGAGTGATGGCAAAAAATCTACCGCTGAGCGTATCGTTTACGGTGCTCTTGAGACTATCGGTGAAAAACGTAACGTTGAAGATCCTGTTGCGTTCTTTGAAGACGTACTAGAAAACGTTCGCCCTATGGTAGAAGTAAAAGCTCGCCGCGTCGGCGGTGCAACCTATCAAGTACCTATGGAAGTACGTCCCTCCCGTCGTACTGCTTTGGCTATGAGATGGCTTGCTGAAGCGGCTGCTAAGCGTTCTGAAAAATCTATGGCTCTACGCCTTGCAGGCGAGCTTGGAGATGCATCAGAAGGCAAAGGTAATGCTATGAAAAAGCGTGATGAAGTTCACCGTATGGCTGATGCGAACAAAGCGTTCTCACATTACCGCTTCTAGGCACATTGCCTGTTTTAAATCACAAGTTTTGCTGTGATGGTTTGACGTTTATTTATTCTACTGATTGCCGCCATCGTTTAGATTGCTTATGTTTTAAGTTTAAATTATAAGCATGTAGATGGCGGACATCTATCCTGATACTGTTTTGAGCGCGTTGTTTTATAGTTAGTGCTTTAGCAGTATTCCAAATTCGATGCCTCCATATTTTCGTATTATCTCTTTTTATTGACCTATCGCTTTTTATGTTTTGCAAAAGCTGAGCGTTTAAAAGCTTCAGGTATAAAAGCTGAAAATATAAAAGCTAAAAGTATAAAAGCCGATTGCTTTTATCTAGATAGCGCTTTTATTGAGATTGTGAGGTAGAGCACCACCCTATATTAATACATTCACGACTTTTCTTAGGAAAATACTATGGCTCGTAAAACTCCCCTAAAACGCTATCGCAATATTGGTATCTCAGCACACATTGATGCTGGTAAGACCACTACTACTGAGCGTGTTTTATTTTATACTGGCGTTAGCCACAAGCTTGGTGAAGTCCATGACGGCGCAGCTACCATGGATTGGATGGAGCAAGAGCAAGAGCGTGGTATTACTATCACCTCAGCGGCAACGACTTGCTTTTGGTCAGGTATGGCTAAGCAGTTTGATGAGCATCGCATCAATATTATTGACACCCCAGGTCACGTTGACTTCACGATCGAAGTTGAACGTTCTATGCGTGTCCTTGACGGCGCGTGTATGGTTTATTGTGCTGTTGGTGGCGTACAGCCACAGTCTGAAACCGTATGGCGTCAGGCGAACAAGTACAAAGTACCTCGCTTAGCATTCGTTAACAAAATGGATCGCGTTGGTGCTGATTTTTACCGCGTCATTGAGCAGATCAAAACTCGCCTAGGCGGCAAGCCTGTGCCTTTGGTTATTCCAATTGGCAAAGAAGACGATTTTGAAGGCGTTGTTGATCTTGTGACTATGAAAGCTCTATATTGGGATGAAGCGTCTCAAGGTATGGAGTTTGAAGAGCGTGAAATCCCAAGCGAGCTGCAAGATAAAGCAGAAGAGTATCGTGAATATCTTGTTGAAAGCGCGGCTGAAGCATCAGAAGAGCTTATGGATGCTTACCTAGAGAATGGCGAATTGTCTGTTGATCAAATCAACGATGCTATTCGTAAGCTCACTATCGATAACGAAATCATCCCACTTCTTTGTGGTACTGCCTTTAAAAACAAAGGGGTACAAAAGATGTTGGACGCTGTTATTCAGTATCTTCCAGCACCTATGGATGTACCGGCTATTCGCGGTATCTTAAACGACAAAGACGAATCTGAAGGTACTCGTGAAGCGTCGGATGAAGGCCCGTTCTCAGCACTAGCATTTAAAATCATGAATGACAAGTTCGTTGGTAACTTAACCTTCGTTCGTGTTTATTCTGGTGTACTTAAGCAAGGTAGCAGCGTCTATAACCCAGTTAAGATGAAGCGTGAGCGTGTTGGCCGTATCGTACAGATGATGGCAAACTCGCAAGAAGAGTTGAGCGAGATTCGTACTGGTGATATCGCAGCTTTGGTTGGTATGAAAGATGTGACAACTGGTGACACCTTGTGTGATGAAGACAACGTCATCACGCTAGAGCGTATGGAATTCCCAGATCCAGTTATCAGCCTAGCGGTTGAGCCTAAGACTAAAGCGGATCAAGAAAAAATGTCTATTGCGCTTGGCCGTTTGGCAAAAGAAGATCCCTCATTCCGTGTACATACGGATGAAGAGTCTGGTCAGACGATCATCAGTGGTATGGGCGAGCTGCATCTTGAGATCTTGGTTGATCGCATGAAGCGTGAGTTCAGTGTTGATGCTAACATCGGCGCGCCGCAGGTTGCTTATCGCGAAACTATCCGCGAAACCGTTGAGCAAGAAGGCAAGTTTGTCCGTCAGACTGGTGGTCGTGGTAAATTCGGTCACGTCTGGTTACGCCTTGAGCCACTCGATCCAGCAGGCGACACAGAATATGAGTTCGCTGAAGAAGTTGTTGGTGGTACGGTACCAAAAGAGTTCCACGGTGCGGTCGACAAAGGTATCCAAGAGCGCATGAAAAATGGCGTACTTGCAGGCTACCCAGTTGTCGGTGTCAAAGCGACTTTGTATGATGGTTCTTACCATGACGTTGACTCGGATGAGTTGTCATTTAAGATGGCAGGTTCTATGGCCTTTAGAAAAGGTTTCTTAGCAGCCAATCCTGCGCTACTTGAGCCTGTCATGAAGGTTGAAGTTGAAACGCCAGAAGATTACATGGGCGATATCATGGGCGATCTTAACCGTCGCCGCGGTATGGTACAAGGCATGGAAGACTTACCTGGTGGAACTAAACAGATCCGCGCTGAAGTACCACTAGCAGAGATGTTTGGTTATGCCACGCAAATGCGCTCTATGTCGCAAGGACGTGCTACTTACTCAATGGAATTCCAAAAGTACGCTGAGATTCCAAAGTCAGTATCTGCTGAGATCATCGCTAAGTTCAACTCAAAAGATGACGACGAGTAAATTTATTTGCTCGCTATAATTTGATTAAACAAGGGCAATACAGGCTTTATTTCTGTATTGCCACTATAGAATACGCCAATAATTGGTTAAAAGACTTGTTATTGGTCGTAATTTTCTTATAATATCTGCACACTAAAAGTGCAACCCTTACTCATTATCTTAAGGGCTCAGCTTGTTTTAACCCTTACTCTTATCTTCTATAAGATTACAGGCTAAAGGCTGACTCCACATAAAAAGGAAAACCTCATGGCAAAGGCCAAGTTTGAACGCGTAAAGCCCCACGTTAACGTCGGCACCATCGGACACGTTGACCATGGTAAAACCACACTAACCGCAGCTATCGCAACCGTAGCGGCAAAAACCTCAGGCGGCGAAGCCAAAGACTATGCGTCTATTGACTCAGCACCTGAAGAAAAAGCACGTGGCATTACCATCAACACCTCACACATCGAATATGACACCGAAGCTCGTCATTACGCCCACGTTGATTGCCCAGGTCACGCCGATTATGTTAAAAACATGATCACAGGTGCCGCCCAAATGGACGGCGCCATCCTAGTCGTCTCAGCCACAGACGGCCCAATGCCACAAACGCGTGAGCACATCTTGCTCTCTCGTCAGGTAGGCGTACCCTACATCATCGTCTTCATGAACAAATGTGACATGGTTGACGACGAAGAACTACTAGAGCTCGTCGAAATGGAAGTACGTGAACTCCTTTCTGACTACGACTTCCCAGGCGACGACACCCCAATCGTAAAAGGTAGTGCCACAGAAGCCCTAAAAGGCTCAGAAGACAAATACGGCGAACCAGCTGTTGTCGAACTACTAGAGATTCTAGACACCTACATCCCAGAGCCTGAGCGTGACGTCGACAAAGCATTCCTAATGCCAATCGAAGACGTCTTCTCAATCTCAGGTCGTGGTACTGTAGTAACAGGCCGTGTTGAGTCTGGTATCGTCCGCGTAGGCGACGAGATCGAAATCGTCGGTATCCGTGACACCCAAAAAACCACCTGTACTGGTGTAGAGATGTTCCGTAAACTGCTTGACGAAGGTCGTGCTGGTGAGAACTGTGGCGTACTACTACGTGGTACCAAGCGTGAAGACGTACAACGTGGCCAAGTACTAGCCAAGCCAGGTTCAATCACCCCGCATACCAAGTTTGACGCCGAAGTATACGTACTGTCAAAAGAAGAGGGTGGTCGTCACACACCATTCCTAAACGGCTATCGTCCACAGTTCTACTTCCGTACCACTGACGTCACTGGCGCAATCCAATTACAAGACGGTACTGAAATGGTTATGCCTGGCGACAACGTTGAGATGGGCGTAGAGCTTATCCATCCAATCGCTATGGACAAAGGTCTACGCTTCGCTATTCGTGAAGGCGGCCGTACGGTAGGCGCTGGTGTTGTTGCTTCAGTTAAGGACTAATCATTAGATTAGCTTTTACTTGTTAGACTTAGCGTCTAACTGCTAGATGAAGAAAAGCCATCCGCTAGGGTGGCTTTTTTGTGGGTGGTATTGGTAGGTTGTCAAAAGACCAAAAGTAGTGAATTTCTTTTAGCTATATCAGAGCTGGTAAGTAATAGTTAAGTAAATAATAATAAAAATAAGTATAAACAAGTGTAAGATATTGATTGTAAATAGTATACAATCGCGTAATGTTCGCAATTATTAGAGACAAAAATGTCATTACTCAACACTTCAAAATCTCTAGCTGTTTTCGTCGCTAAGTTACTCGCTGTAAGTGGTATTAGTTGCCAAGTATATGCACAGACCGACATAAATCAAATTGAACAACAGCAATTCAATCAATATCAGCAACGTGTTGAAAACATAGAGGACAGAATTGCTCAGCCTTTTGTGAATTTAGATCAATCCACACAAACTGACGACCTATTACGTGTACCTATTAACGAAACCCCTTGCTTTACTATTTATAAAGTTGAATTAGCGCTGCCTGATGACTCTTCTATAAAGCGGCAGTTCGCGACTATTTTGGGTCCAATTAAGTATGGACGCGGCTCAATCTTAGGCAAATGTATCGGTCAGCAAGGTTTGAGCTATGCGGTACGCAATGTACAAAACGAGCTGATTAACCAAGGTTTTATCACTACACAAGCGAGTTTGCTTGCTCAAGACTTAACTAGCGGCACGCTTAAGATTACGATTACGCCGGGTCGACTTGATAAAGTATGGCGGGGCGAAGATAGTCATCCCAATGTTAATGTCAGCAATGCTCTTGCTTTGGATAAAGACGATGTTATCAATTTAAGAGATATCGAAACTAGCCTAGAGAACTTTAGGTTACCGCAGTCGCAGCTCACTACGATTGATATTATTCCAAGCATCAGCGCGTCAGACAATGAGCAATACGGTAGTAGCGACTTAGTGGTGACTCAAAAGCGTGCGAATCGCATACAGTGGCAATTAGGTATCGATGATTCTGGCAATAAAGATACCGGTCAGTATCAAGGTACTATTAGCGCTACCATCGATAGACCTCTAGCATCAAACGATGTGCTCAATTTATCTTACACACATACGATTGATCCTTGGAACAATGTCGATAGCTTATCGAATAACGAAAGCATCTACGCCAACTACCGCTACCCTTACAAGAATTGGCAGCTGCAACTAACGCATAGTGACTATGGTTTTGATCAAACCTTAGCAGGGCTTAATGACGACATTATCTATAAAGGAAGATCTGACAATAGCGCTGTTGATGTGCAGAGAATTATTCATAGAGATAGCGTGTCTAAGACGATCGCTACCGTAGGCGGTTATCAAGGCAATTCAAAAAACTTTTTTGATGATATCGAGATTGAAGTACAACGGCGTCGCTTCGCAGGTTGGAAGGCGGGTATTACTCATCAGCGTCAGACTATGCTAGGAGAGTTTAATGCCAGTATGCAATATCAAAGAGGGACTGGAGCTTTTTCAGCGATAGCAGCACCAGAGAGCTTTATTAGTGAAGCGGAATCACAGCCCAGTATTCTAGAGGCCCAATTGAGCCTTAGAAGTCCGTTTCAGGTGTCTGATGGCTCTTATAAATATAATCTGCAATGGCGCGGCCAATATAGTCCAGATATCTTAATACCTCAAGACAGATTCATCATTGGCGGTCGCTATACTCTCAAAGGATCAAGTGAAGAACAAAGCCTATCAGGAGAGAAAGGCATGTTATTACAGCAAGAGATTGCACGAATACTACCTCTAGCGAATCAGATAACGCTTATGCCCTATGTGACGATAGATCAAGGCTGGGTTGATGGAGATAGTACTCAGTTCTTGGCAGGAAAATACTTAGTAAGTACAAGTCTTGGCGCTAGACTCTACTCGAGTAATATCAGTATAGACGGTTTTATAGGCAAGAGTCTCCAAGCGCCTAACTCATTCGATAAAGATACCGTCGGAGGATTCAGAGTGACGGTTTATAACTAGAGACTATATTTCTGTACTTGCACAAAAATCTATTACTATGACGATATCCATCACGTATTTAATGAATTTTAGATTTGGGTCTTGACTTTAACACTATGTCCAAAACCACCATTTAAAAGCTTACAAATAAGTAGGCTTTTTTTGTACGTATAAAATAATTTACAGTACCTTCAAGTCTTTGAAATGGCTGTTTATATAGGGTTGCTCATCCTGCTACAAAATAAATAAAAATAGACGAAAATAAAGATAGTATTTACAATAGTTCAGAGATACAATCAGCAAAAATAGACAACATTTGGTAACAACCATTAACTGCTGAGAGTGATTACTGACATGAATAAACAATGTTTTCGAGTAGTTTTTAATAAAGCCCGTGGCATGATGATGGTCGTTAGTGAAGTTACTAAGAGTGATAGTAAGACTGCGGGTGATGGTAGCCGCAATAACGCCTCAAACAAAAAGGTAGTGTCTCACAAACCAAACTCTCTATCCCGTCTCACCATTGCTATTTTATGCTGCCAAAGCATGGTTTATACGCAAGTACAAGCAGCGACCTCTGCCATACAAAATACAGCAAGTAACATCCCTATTGATCAACGCGCAGCGCTACTAAAAGCTGCGAATGGCGCACCAATCGTCAATATCCGCACCCCCAACAGTAATGGCCTATCGCACAACACTTATAATCAATTCGATATTGGCTCTAATGGCGCAGTATTGAATAACAGTATGGGCGGTGTAAATACTCAGCTAGCAGGTGCTATCGCTGGTAACCAATACCTTGCTCTTGGTGCGGCTAATACTATCTTAAATGAAGTACGTAGTAGTGCACCTGTTAAATTTGAAGGAAACTTAGAGGTGGGAGGACAGCGAGCTGATGTCATCATCGCTAGTCCCTCAGGTCTACAAATACAAGGTGGCGGTTTTATTAATGCCAACCGTGCGACGTTGACCACAGGTACACCAAAGATTGATAGTGCGGGTAACCTGACAGGCTTCGATGTCAAGCAAGGTCAAGTTCAATTTGATAACGATGCTACAGGTAACGCCTTAGGTGGCACCCTTTATGACACTAAGAATAAGAACCAAGCCAACTATGTTGACGTATTAGCCAGAGCTGTCGTTATCAATGGTCAAATCAATGCTACTCAAGATGTTGATATGGTCATCGGTAGTAATACGGTAGATTATGACACAGGCGCTGCGACTAAGATCACGGGTACAGGCGTTGCACCAACGCTCGCGGTAGATGTCAGTGCGCTTGGTGGTATTTACGCAAACTCTATCAACCTAATCGGCACAGAGAGTGGCTTAGGGGTTAGAAACGCAGGTAACATCAAAGCCACTCAGCAAATTGTACTCACCAACTCAGGCAAGATTGAGAATACAGGTAGTATAGAAACTACCAAAGCTCAAACCAGTTTAGTTAGTATAGACGCTACTGGCACGACAGGGAGTATTGCGCATAGCGGTACGATTAGCAGCTATGGCATGATCGATATCCAAGCGGATAAAGATATTACTATTGACACTGGCATTGTCAAAAAGAACAGTGCAGGCAAAGCGGTACAGCTGATGCCTGATATTGTACGTATCGATGCAGGTAATGATTTAAAGATATCTAATAGTTCTGAAGTGCGTAACCTAAGTATTGATGATCAAGCAAATATCTATTTAGATGCAAGGCGAGATGCTTTTATCGATAGTCAAAGCATTGTAGCCTCAAATGGTGGTGTGTCTATAGATACGGGTCACTATGTACGTGTGCTTAGTGGTAGTAACATCCTTGCAGGCGATGCAGTACTAAATATTAATTCTAGAAGTGGCACATTAGTTGACAATGCGACGGTTACTGGACGTGGTGATGTCGCTATTACTACTCGTGTCTATGAAACTACTGTTAGCAACAACAGTCAAATAAGCGCAGAAAAAGCGTTGAATATAAGTGCAGGACGTGATGCTACCATCAAATCAGGTAGTAACATTGTCAAAGCAGACAAACTTACTATAGCAGCTGGTCGTAATGCGGTCATTGACAAGGCTGGTAGCATTAAAGTCACAAATGATGCCGCTATAGAAGCAGGAGAGCTAGTAAATCTAAAATACAACAGCCAACCAATTACTGTAGGTAAGCAATTAACTATTGAAGGCAAACAGGCAACAGTCTTAAACAGCACTGCTAATGCAAATGATGGCATCTACATCAGTAGCCAAGACAAAGATATTACTATTACTAATAGCATTTTAAACAGTGAAAAAGGTGCAGTTACGGCGATAGCGAATCAAGCAGCGCTCACCGTTAATAAGCTCACAACCAACGCTAATAGCACTATTTTGGCTGCGGGTAGTAACGTCGGTATCACAACCAGTAGTTTTAACACTGATAACATAGTCGTTGAGTCAGGAGCGACGACGACTATCAATGGACTGACGACTGCTGCGAAAGATACAACGCAGATAGGCGGGACCAGCATCTCGTCAAAAGAAAATACTAGCGTCAGCAATAGTACGTTAAATAGCACTGGTAATACGGTCATGCGCAGTGATTTAGGCCTTGCCCTAGCCAATACTGACATTCAAGCTCAAGGCATTGCGCTAAAGACCAATACTGCCAAAACGCTTAAAGATGACAAAGGTATTATTAATGCTTTTGGTGATGGTGATATCACTCTTGATAATACCAAGCTGACAACTATAGGTAGTACTGCTGCGAGCAATGCAATCATTGTAGATGCTGCCAATTATCTCAATGTGTTAGATAGTCAGACCAAATCTACAGGCTCAACGAGCTTAAAGTCTGGCAATCTAATGCGAGTCAATAATAGTACGGTAGATGCTGGTAAAAATATTGCCATTGATAGCGGTCATCAAGTTATATTCAATGGTGAGCGTAAGGTCGGCACAAAAGACACCTTAATTCATACAACAGGTAACACGACGCTAAATGCGAACGAAGTCGCCTCTATCAATAGTCGCTATACTCAGTCATACAAAGATACAGACGTCAAAGCTGGAGCAGTACTGTTAGAATCAGGCTCATTTATTCAACTCACAGACAATACCAATCTTAGTGCTACAGGCAGTACTAAACTGGCTACGAATAAAGAAAAGATGTCAGACGGTAAAGGTGTTAATACCTTAAACGGTGACTTATCTCTCAATAGTTATAGTAGCTTAACCATCGATCCTAAACTGGTAACTTTAAGTGCGGTGGGTGACGTCAACCTAGCTTCTCGTAATGGAACGCTTTCTCTTAAAGGCTATAAGGGTACGCAAGGGCTAGGGTCTGAGCAAGTGGTCAAACTAAGCACTTCTGGTGATATTAATCTGAGTGGTAAAGGGGTGGTGGTTGAAGGCAGTGATTTAAAGTCAAAATCAAAGGGCATCACTATTACTGCTACTGATGGTAGTGTAGAGTTAAAAGGGGTTAAAAGTAGTTTTAGTAATTATGTTTCACCTTATAAGATTAACAACATCAATGCTGAGATAGCCAAAGCTAAAGCAGAGCTAAATCAACCGTTTGCTGACTCTCAATGGTTAGAAAGCTTTACTAAAATAGAAAAAGATTTTAAAAGCTCGATAATACAATCCTGTATAAGATCGCCTTACAGGAGCTCTAGTGAATGTAACATAAAACGTCCCAATGCTATGAACTATGTAGAAGAAAATGAACCTGCATATTTTAAGGCTATACAAACCTCCAATTATCAAGAATACAAATCATATCTAGATAATCAAACTGATTTAAAAAGCTTGATAAATGATCTTACTGAAGTAGCTGAGATATCCAAAAAGGCTTCAACAGGCTATGAGCATAAAGCTTCTGCTCTTAGCGCAGGTAAAGACATCAATATTACGGCTAAACAAGGTGTGTTGATCGAAGGCGCAGATATTACGAGTAGTTTTGGTGGTATCACTATTTTAGCAGAAGGCAATCTTAAATCGACTACTATCGTAGGTACTGATCCAACGACTAATATTAGCAAAACTGAGATCAATAACGACAGTATTCGTATTACAGGCTTAGCTGATATTTATCAACGAGGGGATATAAATAGTAAAGGTGAAATCACTGGAAACAATTACTCTTATCATCAGCTCATTAATCAACCTACCCTTACGGCAAAAGGTGATATAAAAATATCGGCTCAAGGCATGTTAGACAAGGCTTCTGACGATTATAACAGTGTCTCAAACACCTATACCACTAATAATGCTGTGATATTAAACAGTGCTGACGTCAACTCTACTGGCGGCAATGTCCGCATTGACGCCGCTCTTGGTGATATTGACCTTGAATCATCGCAAGTGGCATTTATGGATGGCTCTCAAAAAACGAGCACTTCTCGTACATGGTATGGTAAAAAGAAAACTAAAACGACAACTAAGACCTCTAATAATAGCAATGCCATCACCACCGACATTCAAGCCAATAATATCAGCCTCACCGCTGATGGTAATATCAATATCTATGGCTCAGATCTGATAGCAGCGCCTACTGGTAGTATCAACATATCAGCAGGTAAACTACTCAATCTATACGCTATCGACAATGTTAATGAAAGTAGTACTGATGTTAAGAAAAAGTCTAGCTTTTTGGGTATTCGCTACAACAAGGACAATACTAGCGATACTCGTCAAGAGCTATCCCAACTACCCGCTAAGCTGATTGGTGGTACAGCTTATACTGCGTCAGGTGGCAGCACCTTCTTAGAAGGCACCGTTTTTAGTACACTAAAGCCAGCTGACATTAAAGTTGGTGTTGGCGCCTACGCTGACGATACTGCTACAGTGATCTTAGCGCCTATCACGAATCAAATCACAACAACGTATAATCAAGAAAAAGAAAGCACGGTTTGGATGAAGACGGTCGATCAAGGTAGTGTCGTCACTACTGCGCAATTGCCTAAATTTAATCAAGCACCGACGATTACCTCACCTAACGGTGTCATAGTCGCTGTGCCAGTTGAGGTCTCGGTTGATGCGAATAATAAAGCTAAGACTAATATTCAAAAGAGTTCAGCTGAGCTAGGTAAGATCGCGCTTGATCTGTCTAAACAGCCAGGATATGAGTACCTTGCGACTCTGGATAAGAGCAATGATATCAACTGGGTACAAGTCGATCTGATTCAGAAGAATTGGGACTATACACAAGAAGGATTGACGCCGGGGGCGGCGGCTTTGATTGCTATTGCTATTACTATCGCAGCAGGTCCAGCAGGTAGTGGCCTTACCGCATCCATGGTAGCGACTAATGCTGCTGGTATTGCGCTACAGACGCAAGCGGTTATTACACTCATCAATAATAAGGGTGATATTAGTAAGACGTTAAAAGATATGGCAAGTAGCGATACCATACGCAATATGGCGACAGCAGCATTAACTGCTGGGTTAGGTGCTAAATTAGGCTTTAGCAGTAGTGTCAATGACCCCTTTGGACAAAAGTTGTCTAGCGCTATTGGTAATGGTTTTACAAAAGCTGTTGCTGATACTGCTATCAATGGCGCAAGTTTTGAAGATGCTTTAAAAAATAGTTTACGTAGTGCGATAGTCGATGTGTTCGCTGCTGAAACTTTTAGTGGACTCGTAAAAGATTTTGACTCAAACTATTTCGCTGATAATTTGGCTCATAAGTTAGTCGCGGCAGGTGTTGGCTGTGTATCAGCAAGTGCGAAGAATCAAAGCTGTGATGCTGGTGCACTTGGCGCGGCTGTCGGTGAGATGCTTGGTGATTATTTAGTTGATGATTCGAGACTATTAACTGCAGATGAAGAGAGGAAAGTTCTAGATTATTCTAAGATGCTCGCAGGATATGTAGCTCTATTAACTAACGTGGACGTAGATGTCGCAGCTAATAGTGCTAGCATGGCAGTTGAGAATAATGCTTTAAAGCAACCTGAGAGCAACTCTAAGTTTATAGACGGTGCAGTCGTTTTACTTGAGCAAGCGGCTGGTGGTTTGGCTGGTGCTGCTGTAAGCGTGGGCAAAATTGGTGAACCCTTTATACACCCACTTGACACTTATGCAGGTTTGAAACAATTTGCTAGTCAAGACGATAAAATGCTTGCCGTCCAATTAGCTGTTGCTTATGACCTACAGACTAGAGCTGATAACTATAATATGCATGCTGCCAGTGGTAATAACTTTGGCATGGGAATGGAGTCTGCTATAAACACTCTTGACGCAGTATTCATAGGGGCAAGTGTTGCTAAGGTGCCTTCTTCATTACTAAGCGTATTACCAAAATTGAAATCAGGAGCTAGAGTCACCTATAATGGTGCTACGTACATTCTAAAAAATGGTAAGATCGTTACTGCAACAATAGCTAATTCAGCGCTCAGACCTTCGGTTCCTTGGAAATCACAAATAGGAGCAGTAGGTATTGATATTTCTTCTGTCAATCCTGCAAAACGAGTTCCGACGATGACACCTTATGTTAGCCCAGGAAGTATAATATATGATGGAGTTGCAACTAGAGTAAATATAGTCGACAAAGCAACAAATTTTACACCATTAAGAGATAGTGGCTCTCCTGTTAGCTCAGGATTTAAACATGTTGTTGATGGGCATTTTAATCAACCTTTAGGTAAAAATAGATCGGTATTTACAATTTCAACTCAAGAGTTAAAGTCTATACTCGGTAATGCTTCAATAACTAAAGTCCCAGTAACAGCGATGGTAGGTGGTCAATATACACGTACTGTTAATACAAGAAAAGTCATTGGCAATACAACGCTAAATGAAGGTGGCAAACCGACTACTCATATGAAGATATTTACAGATTATCAAGGTAATTTAATAACAGCTTTTCCAGTTAAAGGGCCTTAATTATGAACTATAACTTAAAAGATTTTGATCTTATAAAGAATAGTTTTATTAACATGGAAAACAATACTCCTTTGTTATACTCTAAGACTATTGTACATGTACTCAATGAATACGAAGAAATTTTTAGTAATACACCATTCTCTAATTATGAACTTTTGAATTATAAGAATTTAGATCCAGATTATTATCCAATAGATCAAGCTAATATCAGTGAAGAAAGAGTAAAACTACTTGTCAATCGTCTAGTATCTATAAACTTTCAAGATATAGATACATTCGCAATGTTTCTTAGAAGTGATATAGAACGTTTATTTTATTTTGAACTAGAAGATTATATATGTCCAAACTGTGGTTCGGAAGGTGGTGGCGAAGTGTTATTGACAAGATACGAAGGCTATAGTCCTCTTGCTTTTTTATGCCTTGCTTGCAGTTATTCAAGATTTTTAAGAGGCGGTAAACCAGAAGGTTATGTGACTTTCGTGCCTCTAACGACAGAAGAACTTAAAGAATATGGATATCTATAGCACGTAGATACCATGAGAAAAAGCAAGCTTAAAGGCTTAATTTTTATGCTTTGATAAATCGAAAGATTGCTGACTTTTAAGAACCGCTTGAGCGATATATAGTATCTTGCGTAGGTAATATTCAAACTTTAAAACAAAATAACTCTGGTCATGTACCAGAGTTATTTTTATGGATATCTCAATCATCTATTATTAATAATAATCGGATAAGAAATAGTTTGAGGCGCAGGCGGTGGTGCGGTTCTTACAACCTCGGTTACTGCCTTTCCTGTTGCTTTATCCTTAATCCAAATATCAGCGTAGCTGTCTCCACTGAACCATGCCGTACCGATATCAGTAACGAAGTCCAACTGATAGTTTTTATTCGCCTCAGCAGTGAAGCTAATCTTAGCAGGCCGAGTATAATGTCCCGCCATACGATACGTGACGGTCATGGTATGCTCGCCTGTCGTAAGCGGATAGACAGTGTCCCATGTTGCGCTGTATTCTTCCTTACGCTCTTTAGACACGCGCTTACCATCAATCTCCATAATATAAGCGATACGATCACCAACGAGTTTGGTATGTCGTGGCTCCATCTTACCCACGATAGTTGCGCTCGCACCTGATACGGGTGGCTGATAAATCAGTTCAAGTGGTAACTCTTTTACATTTTTCATGCTCATACAGCCTGTCAATAGTGGCAGCGCACACGCTAGTACGTAATATTTCATCGCTTATCCTTGGTAGAGTCTTTGCTGATTTAGCCATGACTGTCATAGCAATCTTTATTTTATAATAGTTTTGGTATTTGTTGACGACTTATTTACCTTCTATTATCAGCTTTGGCGTCAGATATCATAAGCGCAAGTCAGAGATAAAACTTAGCTTATATCATTTATGTCATAAATAAATAAAGACGTCTTAAAACTTGCATTTCAAGCAAAGATAGGTATAATTATCAGCCTTAACACCCATAGGCGATTGGCTCAATTGGTAGAGCATCGGTCTCCAAAACCGAGGGTTGTAGGTTCGAGTCCTACATCGCCTGCCATCTTCTTATCATATCTTCTGTTATACGCCACCTCCTAAGTGAGTTCTTTATGAGCAATAATCAGGATAACCTCGATTCTAAGTTATCTGATGCCCCTAATACGGCGGCTGGTGGAATGCTGAGCAAATCAAAGCACGTTTCAGCAGGGAATACCTCTGCTGTCGAAGTCGCTAAGACTGGTTCAGCTAAAGATATGATGCTATGGTTACTTGCCATAGTGGCATTAATTGCAGCGACTTTTGCAAATCAGTACTTGCCAGGGTATTGGCAAGCGGCGAATGACGTTTGGGTACGTATTGGTATCATCGTCGCGCTCGCCGTATTTGCATTAGTGTGTTTGGCGCTGACTCACCAAGGTCGCGCCTTTAAAATCCTACTAAGAGACGCAGCAGTTGAACTGCGCCGCGTCACTTGGCCAGGTAAAGATGAGACCTTTCAATACACATGGCAGACGATTGTCGTCATAGGTATCGTTGGGTTTTTTATTTGGTTACTCGATAACTTCTTTAATTGGTTCGTCGGTATCTTTATCGGCTAAGATCTATTGGTTATAAGCTTTTAGCAAAACCATATTAGTTCTAGCTGGCGTTTATCTATAACGACTCAAACGATCAGGAGCGTCAAATGCGTTGGTATATTGTCCAAGCGTTTTCAGGATATGAAAAGCAAGTACAGCGTTCACTAACAGATCGTATTAATCGTAGCGACTTTGCAGACTCTTTTGGTGATGTTCTTGTGCCAACAGAAGAAGTGGTCGAGATGAAAGACGGTAAAAAACGCAAAAGTGAGCGTAAGTTCTTTCCAGGTTATGTCTTAATCGAAATGGAGATGAACGATAACACTTGGCACATCGTCAAAGAATGTCCGCGCATCATGGGCTTTATTGGTGGTACGCCTGAGACGCCAGCACCGATCACCCAGGCAGAAGCTGATCGTATTTTAAACCGTTTGAACCAAGCTGAAGCAGATCCTCGTCCCAAGACTTTATTTGAGCCAGGTGAAGAGCTACTGGTCATCGACGGTCCCTTTACTGACTTTAAAGGGTTGGTCGAAAAAGTGGATTACGAAAAATCCAAGCTACATCTTACAGTAAATGTATTTAATAGACCCACTCAGGTCGAACTTGAATTTAGTAAAGTTGAAAAATTAGACTAAAACATTTCTTAAAGTTTTATCAACCGGGGAGCTACCTATTATTATTTAGATAATAATTTAGCGCTATTACCCATATAGGAGAGAATCATGGCTAAGAAGATTGATGGTTACATCAAACTACAAGTGCCTGCAGGCAAAGCAAACCCTTCACCGCCGATCGGTCCAGCACTGGGTCAAAAAGGCGTGAACATCATGGCGTTCTGTAAAGAATTTAACGCTGCGACCTCAAGCCAAGAGCCAGGTCTACCAATTCCAACAGAGATTACCGTTTATAGCGATAAGTCTTTTACCTTCATCATGAAGTCACCACCAGCGGCGTTTTTACTACGTAAAGCTGCTGGTATCGCTAAAGGCTCAGGCACCCCTAATACCGCTAAAGTTGGTAAAGTGTCACGTGAGCAGTTAGAAGAGATCGTAAAGACTAAAGATGCTGATTTAACGGCTGCTGATCTTGACGCCGCTGTTCGTACCATCGCTGGTACCGCACGTTCAATGGGCATTACCGTGGAGGGTGTGTAAATGAGTAAGCTAACCAAACGCCAAAAAGAAATTAACAATCGTGTTGATAACGACAAGCAATACACTATCGAAGAAGCGGTTCAGATCTTAAATGATTTGCCAGCGCTAAAATTCAAAGAGTCTATCGATATTGCTATCAACTTGGGTGTTGACCCACGTAAATCTGATCAAGTGGTTCGTGGTGCTACCAACTTACCTGCGGGTACGGGTAAAACCAAGCGCGTCGCTGTATTTGCTCAAGGCGCTGCTGCTGAAGCTGCAAAAGAAGCGGGTGCTGACATTGTAGGTTTTGAAGACCTAGCAGAACAAATCAAAGCTGGCAATATGGACTTTGATGTCGTTATTGCAGCTCCTGATGCTATGCGCGTTGTGGGTCAGTTGGGTACGATCTTAGGTCCTCGTGGCCTCATGCCTAACCCAAAAGTTGGTACAGTAACACCAAACGTTGCTGAAGCTGTGACTAACGCAAAAGCGGGTCAAGCACAATACCGCGTAGACAAAGCAGGTATTATCCACACGACTATCGGTCAAGTTGGTTTTACCGCGGAGCAAGTTATTCAAAACGCTGGGGCACTGCTTACTGATCTAAAGCGCGCTAAGCCTGCAACGTCGAAAGGTACTTTCATTAAGAAAATTACCCTATCTAGTACTATGGGCCCAGGTATCACTATTGATCCTGTTCCATATCGCATGGCCAAATAATTTTATTTAAGCCCTAAGGTTTGAGTAATAAAAAAATTCTAAGAATTAGGTCAGCATAGTCTTTGCTATGCTGTCTAAGACCGTAGGTAAAGCGCAGTTATAAGAGAGTAATATAGCTTATAGCTGAGCTTGTTAATCGATGACAGATGAAAATCTCAATTGTCCTACGCAGACGGTGACCCACCCAGTTTAAACCTAGAGGAGGTAAGATGAAAGCTGTCTTACCACTCATTGTTATTCTGATAACGGTGCCGTAATCAGTCGCTGCTGGTTAGTTCTATCAGTAGCGTATCGTATCAAGTCAGTCCTGTTTTGTGGTTTAGACTACATGAGGATTGGTAAGATTAAAGGAGTCAACTTATGGCATTAACGCTAGAGCAAAAACAACAAGTTGTGGCTGAAGTGTCTGAAGTTGCTGCTAATGCTTACTCAGCAGTAGCTGCCGAATATCACGGTATTGGTGTTGCAAAGCTTACTCAGCTGCGCGAACAAGCCCGTGGTAAAGGTGTCGTTTTAAAAGTGGTCAAAAACACTTTAGCAAAACGCGCTTTTGAAGGCACTAAGTTTGAGAGCATGTCAGACCGTATGACTGGTCCACTACTTTTGGCCTTTTCTATGGAAGATTTGGGATCTGCTGCCAGAGTCGTTTACGACTTTAGCAAAGATAACAAAGCTTTGGAGACCAAGTTAGTATCAGTCGGTGGTGAAGTTTATGGTCCAGAAGAGCTAGAGCGCGTATCGAAGCTACCAACTCGCGACGAAGCACTCTCTATCCTCATGGCGACTATGAATGCACCAGTGACCAAGCTTGTCCAGACTATGAACGCAGTTCCAGGCAAATTTGTTCGCACTGTAGCAGCAATCAAAGACGCAAAAGAAGCGGCTTAATTGCTTGTTTTAACTTAAATTTTGTAGCGTACTATCTAGGTTATTTAACCTATCTATACACGCTATTAGAATCAATTAAATTTTATCAGATAACGGAGAGTTCTCATGGCACTATCTAAAGATGATGTGTTAAACGCAATTGCTGAAATGTCAGTAATGGATATCGTTGAGCTAATCAGCGACATGGAAGAAAAATTCGGCGTAACTGCTGCTGTTGCCGCTGCACCTGCTGCTGCTGGTCCTGCTGCTGCTGCTGCTGAAGAAAAAGACGAATTTGACGTCGTTCTTTCAAGCTTTGGCGAAAAGAAAGTTGCGGTCATTAAAGCCGTACGTGAAGCGACTGGCCTTGGTCTAAAAGAAGCGAAAGATTTGGTTGAAAGTGCTCCAGCACCAATCAAAGAAGGCGCAACTAAAGACGAAGCTGAAGAGTTGAAGAAGAAGCTTGAAGAAGCTGGTGCAAGCGTTGAACTAAAGTAAGTTTAACCTAGTACACAAAAGAGCTGGTAATGCCTTGCATTGCCAGCTCTTTTTTATTATAATAAACAGCTTGACCTTTTGTGTCTGCCAAAGCCTGAGCACAAGCGGTGGATACCCATCAAAAGGACAGACGATATACATGCAAGCACACACGCCAGTTTTTGAAATAAGTTGACTTATGCTAGACGTCTTTAGATGTTTGGCGTTTTTTTGTGTCTGCATGCTTTCCTACTAAAACTATAGTTATATTTATTCTAGAATTTTTATCTAATCCTAAATGGTTGTACTGCTTATTAGCAGATTCATAGAGGTGACGGTATTGCTTTTGTCTATACCTGATGGCGATAGATGACTAGCTTTATATTTAGAGCTTACATTTACCCATGATACATTGAGCTTAGGTATACCGAGCTTCAGTGATTTTATCGTCAGGCTTAATACGTTTTATCTCGTTGTTTTATTATCGTTTACGTCGTCAACTTTATATAAGTTGGTCACGCTTTTCATTTGTTTTCATGTTTACTGTAAGGACTCTCGATGGCATATTCTTATACTGAAAAAAAGCGTATTCGCAAAAGTTTTGCTGAATTGCCCACTGTAATGGACATTCCCTATTTACTGTCTATTCAAGTAGATTCCTACGAGCAATTTTTGCAAGAGCACAAAAAGCCAAAAGCTCGTGAGAATACTGGTTTGCAAGCGGCATATTCTTCTATTTTCCCAATTGAGAGCCACTCAGGTAACGCTGAACTGCAATTTGTTGAGTATTACTTAGGGGACCCTGAATTTGATGAGCGTGAGTGTATTTTGCGTGGCTCAACCTTTGCAGCCCCAATGCGTGTCAAGATTCGTCTGATTATTAAAGACAAAGACAGCAAAGATAAAGATAGCAAAGCGGCGATCAAAGATATCCGTGAGCAAAGTGTCTATATGGGCGAGATGCCACTGATGACTAACAATGGTACCTTCATCATCAACGGTACTGAGCGTGTCATCGTGTCGCAATTACATCGCTCGCCTGGTGTGTTCTTTGACCATGACAAAGGTAAATCACACTCTAGTGGTAAAGTGCTTTATAACGCTCGTATTATCCCATACCGTGGCTCATGGCTTGACTTTGAATTCGATGCTAAAGACTTAGTCTTTGCTCGTATTGACCGTCGCCGTAAGTTATTAGCGTCAATTATCCTACGTGCACTAGGTTTGAGCACAAGCGAGATCTTAGACTTGTTCTTTGACAAAGTCGCCGTTTATAAAGGTGATGAGCAGTTTGAGATTGACTTGGTTGCTGATCGCTTGCGCGGTGAGATGGCGCAGTTCGATATCGTATCGCCTGATGGTGACGTTATTGTAGAGCAGGGCAAACGTATCAATGCGCGCCGTATCCGTCAGCTTGAAGAAGCGGGTATGACGAAAATTGCGGTGCCTGATGAATATCTGTATGAGCGTATTTTGGCAGAAGACATCGTCGTGAATGATGAGGTTATCGCGCGCGCAAATACACTTATTGATCACGAGTTATTGGTTAAACTCAGCTCATATGAAGCAAGCGATGCTATCAAAGAGTTCAGCATCTTGTTCACCAATGATATCGATCAAGGTAGTTATATTGCCGATACGTTACGTGCTGATAGTACCTCAAGCCGTGAAGAGGCGCTGATTGAGATCTATAAAGTCATGCGTCCAGGTGAGCCGCCAACGGTTGAGACTGCCGAAAAACTATTCGATAGCATGTTCTTTAACGCTGATCGTTACGACTTATCGAACGTCGGTCGTATGAAGTTTAACCGCCGCTTAGGTCTTGATTTTGAAGATACGGACGATGCTGATATTCAGCGCGGACGCAGCGTCTTGACTAACGATGATATCGTCAACGTATTAAAAGAGCTGATTGAGATCCGTAACGGTCGCGGCGAAGTCGATGATATTGATCATTTAGGTAACCGCCGTATTCGTTCGGTAGGTGAGATGGCAGAGAACCAATTTCGTGTTGGTCTGGTACGTGTTGAGCGTGCGGTCAAAGAGCGTCTGAGCTCAGCTGAGTCTGATAACTTATCACCGCAAGATTTGATTAATTCAAAACCTGTCGCTGCTGCGGTCAAAGAGTTCTTTGGTTCAAGCCAGCTGTCGCAGTTTATGGATCAAAATAACCCGTTATCAGAAGTCACGCACAAACGCCGCGTCTCCGCGTTAGGACCAGGTGGTCTAACTCGTGAACGTGCAGGTTTTGAGGTTCGTGACGTCCATGATACGCATTATGGCCGTGTCTGCCCGATTGAGACGCCAGAGGGTCCAAACATTGGTCTTATTAACTCCTTAGCGACCTTTGCCAAAACCAACAGCTTTGGTTTCTTAGAGACGCCTTATCGCCGCGTAGTCGATGGTAAGGTCACTGACAAAATCGAATACCTATCAGCGATTGAAGAAGTGGGTACTGTGATTGCACAGGCCGACTCACCAGTGACTGAAGATGGTGCGTTATCTGATGAGATGGTCAGTGTGCGTAGCTATGGTGAATTCGTGCGTATGCCACCAGAAAAAGTGACGCATATGGATGTGTCACCAAGTCAGGTCGTATCAGTAGCAGCGGGTCTGATCCCATTCCTAGAGCATGATGATGCTAACCGTGCCTTGATGGGTTCGAACATGCAGCGTCAGGCGGTGCCAACACTACGTGCTGATAAGCCGCTAGTCGGTACGGGTATGGAGCGTCACGTTGCTCGTGACTCAGGTGTTTGTGTTATCGCTAAGCGTGGCGGTGTGATCGAAGATGTTGATGCGTCACGTATTGTGGTACGTGTCAATGAAGACGAGATGACCGCAGGTGAGGCGGGTATCGATATCTATAATTTGATCAAATACACACGCTCAAACCAGAACACTTGTATCAACCAGCGCATTATTGTCAACCAAGGCGATGAGATTGCTTTGGGTGATATCTTAGCGGATGGCCCATCTACCGATTTAGGTGAGTTAGCATTAGGTCAGAATATCCGCATCGCCTTTATGCCGTGGAACGGTTATAACTTTGAGGATTCTATTCTTTTATCTGAAAAAGTCGTCAAAGAAGATCGTTTTACGACCATTCATATTCAAGAATTGACCTGTGTGGCGCGTGATACCAAGCTTGGAACCGAAGAGATTACTGCGGATATTCCAAATGTGGGTGAAGCAGCTCTATCAAGTCTAGATGAGGCGGGTATCGTTTATATCGGTGCTGAAGTAGACGCAGGCGACATCTTAGTCGGTAAAGTCACACCAAAAGGTGAGACGCAACTGACGCCAGAGGAAAAACTACTCAGAGCTATCTTTGGTGAAAAAGCGGCTGATGTCAAAGACACCTCATTACGTGTCCCAACATCAAGCAAAGGCACGGTTATTGACGTACAAGTCTTTACCCGTGATGGCGTCGAAAAAGACGCTCGCGCTCGCGCTATCGAAAAATCGCAGCTTGATAGCTACCGCAAGGATTTAAAAGAAGAGCTACGCATCTTTGAAGAAGCCGCTCGTGGTCGTATCGGTACGCTCCTTGATGGTCAAAAAGTCAGCGGTGGTTCCGGCCTAAAAGCGGGTACCGTTATGGCGCTGGCTGATATGAAAGAGATGAGCCTTGAGACTTTGCTGGATATTCAGCCTGTTGAAGAGGAAATCTCTGAGCGCTTGACGCAGATCGCAGAGTACTTAGTCGATAAGCAAAAAGATATCGATACCAAATTTGCTGAGAAGAAACGCAAACTAACAGCAGGGGACGACTTACAACATGGCGTACAAAAAATCGTCAAGGTTTATCTTGCGGTTAAGCGTCGTATCCAGCCTGGTGACAAGATGGCGGGTCGTCACGGTAACAAAGGTGTAGTATCACGTATTATGCCAGTTGAAGATATGCCATATGATGAGCATGGCAATACGGTTGATATCGTATTGAACCCGCTTGGCGTACCTTCGCGTATGAACATCGGTCAGGTGCTCGAGACGCATTTGGGTATGGCAGCGAAAGGCTTGGGCGAGAAGATTGACGGCATGCTTAAAGCACAAGCGGCAATCAAAGACTTACGCGATTTCTTAGACCAAATTTATAATAAAGTTGGTGGTGAGCAAGTCGACCTCGACAGCTTGTCTGATGACGATATTATGGCCTTGGCAAGCAACTTACGTGGCGGCGTTCCGATGGGCACAGCAGTATTTGATGGTGCGCATGAGCATCAAGTCAAAGATCTACTTGAGCTTGCAGGTCTAGCTCGTGATGGTCAGCAGACATTATATGATGGTCGTACCGGTCAGCAGTTCGATCGTAAAGTGACGGTCGGTTATATGTATATGCTCAAGCTTAACCATTTGGTTGATGACAAAATGCATGCACGCTCGACGGGTTCTTACTCATTAGTCACCCAGCAACCACTCGGTGGTAAAGCGCAGTTCGGTGGTCAGCGCTTTGGTGAGATGGAAGTATGGGCACTAGAAGCATACGGTGCCACTTACACCTTGCAAGAGATGCTAACGGTGAAGTCTGATGATGTCGAAGGCCGTACCCGTATGTACAAAAACATCGTTGATGGTGAGCAGTACATGGACCCAGGTATGCCTGAATCCTTTAACGTTTTGACCAAAGAAATCAAATCACTAGGTCTTAATATTGAGTTAAAAGAAAACAATTAAGCTTTAATTAAAGCTCAATGGTTCAGTCAAAAGCAGTTAGCTCATTATTCATGCGCCTGCTTTTGACACCTTATCTCAACCCTATTCATTGCCTTCAGTCTCTTGGATGCGCTATATAACCTGATGTTATAAAACGCGGCCAGATGATTATAAAGATAACGGAGAAGCAACTTGAAAGATTTACTCGATATCATGCAAAGCCCAACTGCGGGCGGTAACCGTGAATTTGATAGTATTCAGATTACCTTGGCGTCGCCTGACGTCATTAAGTCGTGGTCACACGGCGAAGTCAAAAAACCAGAAACTATTAACTATCGTACCTTTAAGCCTGAGCGTGATGGTCTGTTTTGTGCCAAAATTTTTGGCCCTGTAAAAGACTTTGAATGCCTGTGTGGTAAGTACAAGCGCCGTAAGTTCCAAGGCGTTATCTGCGAAAAATGTGGCGTAGAAGTCACTACTGCCAAAGTGCGCCGCGACCGTATGGGTCATATTGACCTAGCCAGCCCTGTTGCGCACATTTGGTTTTTAAAATCCTTACCAAGCCGTATTGGTTTGCTTCTTGATATGACGCTGCGTGATATCGAGCGCGTATTATATTTTGAGAGCTATATCGTCACTGAGCCAGGTCTGACTTCTCTTGAGAAGTATCAGCTGCTCGATGATGAGGACTACTATCGCGCGCTAGAAGAGTTCGGTGATGAGTTTACGGCTAAGATGGGCGCAGAAGCGGTTCAAGATCTATTAAAAGACATTGATCTTGATATCGAGATTGACGAGCTGCGCGAAGCGATTCCGCAAACGGGTTCTGAGACCAAGCTTAAAAAGATGTCTAAGCGTCTTAAATTATTAGAAGCCTTCCGTGATTCTAATAATAAGCCTGAGTGGATGGTGATGAATATCTTGCCAGTGCTACCACCAGATTTGCGCCCGCTAGTACCACTAGAAGGCGGCCGTTTTGCAACCTCAGATCTTAATGATCTCTATCGCCGCGTGATTAACCGTAACAACCGTCTAAAGCGTCTACTTGAGCTAAGCGCCCCTGACATTATCGTACGTAACGAAAAGCGTATGCTACAAGAGTCCGTCGATGCCTTGCTTGATAACGGTCGCCGTGGTCGTGCAATTACCGGCAGTAACAAGCGTCCATTGAAATCTTTGGCTGATATGATCAAAGGTAAGCAAGGTCGTTTCCGCCAGAACTTACTCGGTAAGCGTGTTGATTACTCTGGTCGTTCGGTCATCGTGGTCGGCCCTACGCTACGCTTGCATCAGTGCGGTCTGCCCAAAAAAATGGCTCTTGAGCTATTTAAGCCCTTTACTTATAACAAGCTGTTATCTCATGGCTTAGCCACGACGATTAAAGCGGCCAAAAAGATGGTCGAGCGTGAAGAGCCGCAAGTGTGGGATATGCTAGCGATGGTTATCCGTGAGCATCCGGTACTATTGAACCGTGCGCCAACGCTTCACCGTTTGGGCTTGCAGGCCTTTGAGCCAGTATTGATCGAAGGTAAAGCGATTCAATTGCATCCGCTCGTCTGTACGGCGTTCAACGCTGACTTTGACGGCGACCAAATGGCGGTACACGTACCCTTGACGCTAGAGGCGCAGCTTGAATCACGCGCTCTTATGATGTCAACGAACAACATCTTATCGCCAGCAAACGGTGATCCGATTATCGTACCCTCGCAAGATGTGGTCTTGGGGCTGTACTACATTAGCCGCTCATCAGTGAATGTCAAAGGCGAGAGCATGGTTTTTGCTTCGGTCAACGAAGCACTGCGCGCTATCGGCTCAAATGATTTGCATGTCAATGCCAAAATCAAAGTTCGCGTCACTGAAACTATTATTGACGCTGATGGCAATCATACGGACGCAACTAGCATCAAAGATACCGTTGCCGGTCGTTTATTGATCTGGAACATCATGCCCAAAGGTATGGCGTTTGAAGAGTGTAACCAAGAGATGACTAAGAAAAACATCTCGCGTTTGATTAACTCTTGCTACCGTACTATGGGCGTCAAAGATAGCGTTATGTTCGCCGATCAATTGATGTATCTTGGATTTGCACAAGCAACGTTATCTGGCGTATCAATCGGTATTGACGATATGGTCATTCCGCCAAGCAAAAAACAAATCATCGAGACGGCAGAAGCTGAAGTACGCGAGATCGAAGATCAGTTTGAGCAAGGTTTTGTGACTGCAGGTGAGCGTTACAACAAAGTTGTCGATATCTGGTCACGTACCAATGACAAGGTCGCTAAAGCGATGATGGATAATTTGGCAACGGACAAGGTAATTAATGCACAAGGGGAAGAGGAAGAGCAAAAATCCTTTAACTCTATCTTCATCATGTCAGATTCGGGCGCTCGTGGTAGTGCCGCGCAGATTCGTCAGCTTGCAGGTATGCGTGGCTTGATGGCAAAACCGGATGGCTCGATTATCGAAACACCGATTAAAGCGAACTTCCGTGAAGGTTTGACGGTACTACAGTACTTTATTTCAACTCACGGTGCGCGTAAGGGTCTTGCCGATACCGCACTGAAAACGGCTAACTCAGGTTATCTAACGCGTCGCCTAGTCGATGTGGCACAAGATTTGGTCATTACGACTGAAGACTGTGGAACTGAGCAAGGCCTGTTGATGACCCCGCATATCCAAGGCGGCGAGATCATCGAAAAGCTCGGTGATTTAGTACTAGGCCGAGTAACGGCTCGTGATGTGACTTATAACAATGATGAGTCAAAAATCTTGGTACCAACAGGTACCCTGATCGATGAGCATTGGGTCAATGTTTTAGACGAGAACGCCATCGATGACATCTGGGTACGCTCAGTCATCACTTGTGATGTCGAGCATGGTGTTTGTTCGCAGTGCTATGGTCGCGACCTTGCTCGTGGTCATAAAGTTAATATCGGTGAGTCCGTTGGTGTCATGGCAGCGCAGTCTATCGGTGAGCCGGGTACTCAGTTAACGATGCGTACGTTCCACGTGGGCGGGGCTGCGAGTTCGGCCTCTGTTGATAACAGCATCTCAGTTCGCAACGCAGGTCAAGCGCATTTTGAGAACATGAAGACTGTTGAGCACACTGATGGTCACTTAGTTATTGTCTCTCGATCCGCTGAGATTGCTTTGACTGATGAGCTAGGCCGTGAGCGTGAGCGTTACAAAGTGCCTTATGGTTCAAGCGTGCTGGTCAAAAACGGTGAGCAGGTCGAAGGCGGTCAGACTATCGCGAAGTGGGATCCGCACACGCATCCTATTATCACAGAGTTTGCGGGTAAAGCGCGCTTTAGTGATATCACTGACGGTATGACAGCAACGGTCAAAGTTGATGATGCTACTGGTATGAGCTCGTTTGAGATTCTAGCGACTCGTGACCGTTCAAGTAACGCCAAAGACTTGCGTCCAGCGATTATCTTGAATACTGATGAAGGTAAAGAAGTGGTTTACTTCTTGCCCGCTGAAACGATCATTCGTGTCAGTGATGGTGAAGAGGTCGCAGCAGGTTCTATCTTAGGCCGCGTACCACAAGCCTCGTCAGGTACCAAAGATATTACTGGTGGTCTACCACGCGTCGCCGATCTATTTGAAGCCCGTCGCCCCAAAGATCATGCGATTATGGCCGAGATGACGGGTGTCGTCAGCTTCGGTAAAGAGACCAAAGGCAAAAACCGCTTTATCATTACCAATGAAGACGGTGAGGTTCATGAAGAGCTAATCCCGAAATGGCGCCAAATCAACGTCTTTGAAAATGAGACGGTAGCACGCGGTGAGGTTATCGCTGATGGCCCGCAAAACCCGCATGACATCTTGCGCCTAAAAGGTCAAACCGCGCTTGCTGATTATATCGTTAACGAAGTACAAGACGTTTACCGCTTGCAAGGGGTAAAAATCAACGATAAGCACATTGAGGTTATTATTCGCCAAATGCTGCGTAAAGTTGAGATTACTGATGCTGGCGACTCAGGTCACTTCAAAGGCGATCAAGCGGAGTATGCGGATATCAAAGCACTCAATGCTAAATTGGAAGCTGAAGATAAATTCCCAGTACAGTATGAGCGTCAGTTGCTTGGTATCACTAAAGCGAGTCTGGCAACAGAGAGCTTTATCTCAGCGGCGTCTTTCCAAGAGACCACTCGCGTATTAACTGCTGCTGCCGTTACAGGCAAAGTTGATGAGTTGCGCGGTCTTAAAGAGAACGTCGTTGTCGGTCGCTTGATTCCTGCTGGTACGGGCCTTGCTTATCACAAAGCCCGTAAAGAAAAAGCGGATCAAAAGCTGCTTGATAAAGACATGAGTGCAGCGTTTGATATGCCTGCTGGTAGTGATAACAAAGACTTTACAAGCTTTGATGAAGCCTTTGCCCAAGAGCTTAATCAAGACAGCCAGTCTTAATTGTTTGTCGTATAAAAGAAGCCAGCATTTTTGCTGGCTTTTTTGTACCTGTTGAATGCGCTCAAAGACAGTGTTCTTAAACGGTTTTATAAGAAATTTATTTTAAAAAATAGTACACTAAATCAGCGCCCATCACTTAGAACTTAAACAAGGATAATATACGTATGGCAGACAAAGGCCGCGTTGCTAAATATCAAGCAGATCGCACTAATCAAAAGCTGTATTTTTGCCGCCTAGCTTGTCAAGCTGCGGGCAGTAGTAACGACAAACAGCTGTATCAGGCGCATTGTGAAACCGCTATCTTTCATCTATACGGGACTTTTTTAGCTTTTTTACAAGAGCTCAGTCAATTTTACGGGCTGCAAGAGAGTGCGCCTACATTGACTGATATTGAAGAAGCTTTGGATACGCGCACACAGGTTTCTCCAGAAATCCTACGCTTAAAGCAGTTACGCGAAAAAGGCTTTTTGGCTAATATCGAGCGCGCGTATCAGCGTTGTCTTTATGCCGTTCCGCCTGAATCTTTGGCAGATACTTCAATGGCTGTTAATGCAGCGCCAAAAGATTTGATCGTTAATGTGGTGACCTTATCGAATCAATGGCTACCTGATGAGAGCACTATTCGTGAATGGCGTCAGCAGTTCTTAGAGCTTATCGAGCAACTACGTGCTGGCATGGTAGAGTTTTAATAGAATAAGCAGTGATAAGAGTAGAGCCGTCATATAGATTTAGCATAGCCATAAAAAAGGCTTATCGATAATCAATCGATAAGCCTTTTTTGGTAGCTTAGGACTCTATTCTGGCATCGGCGGCATACGTTCAGCAGGCGTTGGTGCCAGCGGTGTATTTTGAATAGCGCTACGACTGTTATTTGTTGATTGTGTCGTAGCAGCATCCTCTTCTACAGGTTCAGGCTCTAAAGGCTGCCTTGGTTGTACACTGGGTTTGACAGGTTTTGCTCTAGCAGTGTCCTTTGCTATATCGTCAGCGTCTTCCTCTAAGACTATGCCGCCATCAGTCATCTCTATCACTTTTTGTTGCTGACGTTTTGATTTAGCGCGGTTATTGATAGACACCCATTGTTTGGGGGTATCTTTGAGCTGGGCTTTCATAAAGTCCATCCAGACGGGCAGGGCTGCTACGCCGCCGTACTCACGGCGACCCATCGTCGCAGGCTGATCAAAGCCCATCCAAACAACGGTTGCATTGGTAGGATGAAAACCTGCAAACCAGGCGTCTTTGGCCTCATTTGTTGTCCCTGTCTTGCCGCCGATATCATCACGACCTAGAGCACGGGCTCGAACAGCAGTACCGCGTTGAACGACATCACGTAGGATATCTGCCATCTCAAAAGCCACTTGCGGCTTTAAGATTCTAGGCGCCTGCGTAGCCATAACATATTGTACAACAGGCGCATCTAGGCGATCGGCTTTAGGCGTTGCATCATAGATAAGTGCTTCATTTTGGGCCGCTATCAGTGCCTCTTCTTCAGCATCTGTTCCACTATCGCCCTCAGCATCGTCCGTTTGCTCATCAGTGCTCTGTGCATCGGTGGTGTCGTCATCAACAGGCGTGTTAAAGGCTTCAATCAGGGCTTCATTGCGCTCATCGAGCAGCTCGTTAAAGCATAAAGCACACGCTTGTTGCGGATTCGCTTGAAACAAAAGCTTATTATCATAATTGTAAATTTGCTCAATAAAATAGGGCTGAACGCGGTGACCACCATTGGCAAAGGTGGCGTAGGCCGTTGCCATTTGCAGAGGCGTTGCTTGTCCTGTACCTAGTGCTAGTGACAAGGTTGTCGGTAGTTTTTCTTTATCCAAACCAAATTGATCAAGCAGGTCGCGAGTATCTGAGATACCTATCGCTTGTAGCAAGCGAATAGAAACTAAGTTGCGCGACAAATACAAGCCGCGGCGTAAGGTAATATCACCTAAGAAGCGCTCGTCAGAGTTTTTGGGTTTCCAGTCACCGGCTTGAATAGGACGGTCTGAGACAATGCTATCAGGACGATAGCCTTTTTGTAGTGCTGTGGTGTAGACAAGAGGCTTAATAGTAGAGCCGGGCTGACGCCATCCTTGTAGCGCACGATTAAATTTGCTGTGATTAAAATCAAAACCACCGACCAACGCATTGAGCGCTCCTGTCTCAGGGTCTAGCGAGACTAAGCTGCCTTGTACTTCAGGGATTTGTGCCAATTGCCAATTGCCATTCTCAGTCGGTATTACCCGAACGATGTCCTCTTCACTCACAACCTGACTGGCATTATTAGGATAGTAGCCAACGCGATCAGCGGATATATATTTGCGCGCCCAGCTCATACCAGACCAATTGACAGTGACGCTCTCACCTGAAGGAATAGTGGCCTCAAAGCTACGCGAATTGACCTTGGTGACTTTGGCTGGGGACATACTGCTATAACGTCGAAAGTTCTCTAACGACTCGCCATTAGCTTCGGCGCCGCGCCAGCCGTGTCTGTGCTCATAAGCAACAAGACCTTTGATAACTGCAGCTTCTGCAGCAGCTTGTGCGTCACTATCAATCGTTAATCGTACGCGCCAGCCGCCATTGACAACCTCTTCACCATAGCGGTTGACTAAAGCATATCGCGCCATCTCTGCCAAATACGGCATATTGACATCAAGTTTTTCTTGATAAAGTTTGAGTCCAATAGGCGAGTTGATGGCTTCATCATGCTGTGCTTGATCGATGTAACCTAGATCATGCATGCGTCCAATAATCCAATTACGGCGCGTCAAAGCACGATCTGGATTGGCAACAGGATTATACTTCGAAGGTGCTTTTGGTAGGCCTGCCAGCATCGCCATTTCAGCAACCGTCAAGTTCTCTAACGATTTACTGTAGTATTTTCGAGCAGCAGCGCGGATACCATAAGCGCCTTCACCTAGATAAATCTTATTGACATAGAGTGTCAAAATCTCATTTTTACTCAGCTCATCTTCCATTTTACGAGCCAAAAACAGCTCAGTTAGCTTACGATTAAGGGTACGCTCTGGGCTCAAAAAGTAATTTTTGGCAACCTGCATAGTAATGGTTGAGCCGCCCGTTTGAGTGTCATCATCGGTGACGACTTCGGTGACCGCGCGACCAAGACCTTTGATACTAATACCGCTATGCTGAAAAAATGAAGCATCCTCTGCTGCCAAAAACGCCCGCGTTAAATTCTGTGGAATCTCGTCATAAGTCACAGGCAGTGACATACGATTGCCGTACTGGCCGATGAGTTTGTCATCACGACTATAGATTTGCAGCGGCATCTCTAAACTTGCCGTTTTGATTTCTTGAATGCTAGGTAGGGTTGGGGATAGGTACATCGCCATGCCATAAAAACCAATCGGCACTGCCAATGCCAAGATGACAACCAATGCCAAAAAGGCAATAAAGAGCCCAACTAAGAAGCGTAAGAGATGAACGGTAGCATTTTTTTGGGTCATAATCAGACTTTTTAATTCAAATTTGCAACAGATGTTTTATTATACCTTGAACCAAATGCGCAGGTCATACTAAATGTGCAATATCTTTTCTAAGTGCTTGAATATGTCTGTTAAGTAAAGTATTGTACTGAATCATTACAATTCATTATAAAGTCGTACACTTCATACAAGGTATAGCGTTTGTGAGGTTATTTTCTTCTAAGAGTCAGCATTTAATTGGAGTGGACGTCTGTGCAACTTCAGTAAAGCTTGTGGATATACGACGTGTGCAGGGCGTATATCATCTAAAGTCTTATGGAATTGAAAGCCTAGCCTCAGGTGTGGTCGTTGATAAACTCATTGTAGATACCGAAATAGTCGGAGATACCATTGCTAGTTTGGCAAGGCGCTGTCAGGTTGCAGGTAGCAATGCGGCAACGTCAGTCTCAGGATCTGCGGTCATTACCAAAATCATCGATATGGATAAAAACCTAACTGATGTGGAACGAGAAGCACAAATTCGCCTTGATGCTGATCAGTACATTCCTTATCCGTTAGAGGACGTCAATTTAGACTTTGAAGTACAAGGCCCCTCTCTTATTAGTGATGAAATGGTACAAGTACTGCTCGCCGCCTCACGTTCAGAGAACGTCGATCAGCGCGTCGATGCGCTAACCTTTGGCGGCTTGCAAACCAAAATCATGGATATCGAAACCCACGCTATCGAGCGCGCTTTTGATCTCATGGTCGACAATTTAGCCAATTTACCTGAGCTTGTAGCTTTGGTTGATATTGGGCACAATCAGACGACTTTGTATATTGCAAAAGATGGCGAGTTTGTTTATAGCCGCGAGCAACTCTTTGGCGGCGCGCAGCTTACTGAGGCGATTCAAAACCGCTACGGTCTTACCTTTGAAGAGGCAACCTTGAGCAAGCGTGAACGCACTCTACCTGATGATTATTATCCTGAAGTGCTGACGCCGTTCTTAGAAAGCGCTATTCAGCAAATCACGCGCTCATTACAATTTTACTTCTCGTCAAGTCAGTACAATAGTATCGATCACATTGTGCTAGCAGGCGGTAGTAGTGCCATCTCAGGCTTAGCTGGTATGGTGCAACAAAAGCTTGGCGTAAGCGTCAGTGTTGCCAACCCCTTTATCAATATGACCATTGACCCCTATATAGACAGCGAGCAGCTAGCGATTGATGCGCCTAGTCTCATGGGTGCATGTGGCTTGGCGCTTAGGAGCTTTGACTAATGGCTCGTATTAACCTATTGCCTTGGCGCGCAGAAGAACGTGAACGTCGTAACAAGGAATTTATTACTTTAGTCGTTGCCGTGACTTTGCTGGCACTACTAGCGGCATTTGCATCATGGAGCTATTTTAACAATGAGTTAGAAGAGCAGCGCGACGCTAATGCGCTTATTGAGCAAGAAAACGCTCGCCTTGATGCCGTTTTGGTAGAGATCGACGGTTTAGAGCAGCGCCGTGAGGATATTATCTCTCGTATGCAAGTCATTCAAGATTTGCAGGGTCGCCGTCCTGTTCCTGTACGTTTATGGGATGATATTGCCAAAGCTATACCGCCCGCCCTTTATCTCAACAACTTTAAACGTGAAGGCGATATATTGACGCTGACGGGTCTTGCTGACAATCCAAACGTGGTATCTAGCCTGATTCGCAATCTCGATAGCAGCGAGTGGATGGGTAACTCTGCTGTTAGCAATATTCAGCAAAATATCAGCGCGTATGAAGCACCGCCCACACTCAATGAGCCGGCCACGATAGGGGATGCGCCGCGTCCTGTCTACCCTGAGGACAGCTACGTACAATTTGTAGTGACGACTAAAGTACAGTCGGATACTGCTATCTTAGATGACGCTGCTGTAGCGGAGGGCACCTTATGAGACTCGATCTAAAAAAGCGTCCGTTTGGCGCTAAAAAGACGCCGATACGTAGCAAACGCCGCGCCAAAAAACCTTTTGATTTTAACGAGTTTCGCCGCAGTTTTCAGTCATTAGATGCTGATAATTATGGCAGCTGGCCGCTACCTGTCAAGCTTACGGTTATAGGATTTATTATTGCTTTTATTGCCGCTTTGTCTTGGGCATTGCCCATTAGCAGCAAAATTGACGATATAAGAGCGGCTGAGAGTGAGCAGCAAGTATTGCTTGAGAGTTACCGCGAAAAACAATCGCGCGCGCGCCACTTAGAAGCTTATCAAGCGCAGGTCATACAGATGGAAACGGAGTTCAATACTTTGCTCGATCAATTGCCAAAGGATACGCGCGTATCAGAGCTGGTTGAGGGTATTAACATGACAGGGGTCGGCAGCAACATACGCTTCCAAGATATCTCCGTTGAACCTGAAATCGAAAACGAGTTCTTTATCGAGCAGCCTATACGCATTGCAGCTTTAGGCGAGTATCATCAGTTTGGCAGCTTTATCAGTGGTTTGGCGGCTCTACCGCGTATCATCACTATGCACGATTTTGAGATTAGTAACCCGCAGCCTACCTTAGAGGTTTTGCCTGAGCTTAATATGGTGCTACAAACCAAGACCTATCGCTCAAAAGAGGCAAAACCAGACGTAGAGGTCACAGGTGAACCGGCTGCTGCTGGGACTACAGAGGCAACGGATACTCTCGCTGCTAGTACAGGAGGCAACTGATGACAAAGAAACTACCCATCGTTTTGATCAGTGTCTTGGCATTATGGCTTAGTGGCTGTAGTGATCGTATCGGTATGGCAGAGCAGGCTATGGTAGACATACGTAATCAGCCTGCGCAGCCTATCGAGCCGCCGCCGCAAACTGAGCTGGTTGAAGATTTTGTTTATAGCGCAAATACCTTACGTAGCCCCTTTTTGCCGCCAAGTTTGGTCAATGCTCAAGGCACCAGTAGCGTAACGAACGGCATACGTCCTGATCTTAATCGTATAAAAGAGCCGCTTGAGCAATATGAGCTGGCGCAACTGATCTTTCGCGGTATGCTCATCTCACCTGAAGGTCAGCAGTATGCCTTGGTGCAGCGCCCTGATGGCTCAGTGGCTAGCGTAAAGGTTGGCGATTATATTGGGCTAAATGATGGACGTATCGTTGAGATTACACCGACCCAAATTAATTTGATTGAAATTGTGCCAGACAGCCGCGCCGGGTTTATCGAAAGACCCCAGTCGCTGGTCTCTCCTATAAGTTAAGTCGGCAGATCTTTTGAGGAATAAGCAATGACCGTACGCCATGATCAGGTAACAACAATGAGTAAACGCGTATCTTCACCCTTTGCCGTCTCGGCACTGGCGATAAGTATGATCACTATCAGTGCTAGCGCCTATGCCGAACAACGCATCAACACGGTCTCTGTGGTGCAGACAGCACCCGCCACTACCCAAATGCGTTTAGGGTTCTCCCAAACGCCGCAGTTGCCAGCTGCTTATCAGTTGGAGGATCCAAGCCGGCTGGTTTTGGACTTTGAGCAAGTGCAAAATGGGCTCAATAATCGCGCCAGCACCTATAACATTGGCATGATCAATGAAGTCACCACCTTAAATAACGACAGCACGACGCGCTTGATTGTGGGGCTTAGACAAGCTGGAGAGTACACGACTGCGATCGAAGGTAATGACTTACTCCTGACTATCACTGATCCTACTCGCGCTGTCGTATCCGCGCCTACTGTTGTACGTACACCTACCGTGGTGCGTACACCTACCGTGGTGCGTACACCTACCATAGTGAGTACTCCCACTGTAGTGACCACACCTACTATTGTACGTGCGCCTACTGTCATCACTAATGACCCTATTCAAGATGTGTTAAATGGCAATACGGCAATCACAACAACCCCAATCGTCACGCCTATTATCGAGACGACAACGGTACCTGCCGCTGCAGTGGTCAGTCGCCCTGTAACAGTGACCGAACAAGCCCCTGCCAATACAATGGTCGTACGAGTCAATCCCTTATTAGACCCAAGGCTTGCTAGTAGCCAAGTCAGTCAGCAATATAGCTATGATGGACTGACCGCACTGAATTTCTCTGCAAAGGGCAAGGGCGGTGATATCAGTATTGCGCTTGCAAACGAAGCCATTCCAGTAGATGTGCAGCGTCAAGGCAGCCAGCTTGTAGTTCGTCTGACGGGTAGTACGGTACCGCGTAACTTGCTGCGCCGCCTAAACATCAATAGCGGACTTGTCAGTAGTGTCGATACCAAAAACCAAGGTCAAAACGGCGTTATCACCATCAATATGAGTGGCGATTACGAGTATCAGGCTTATCAATCAGGCAATCAGCTTAATATTAGTGTTAAAGAGCCTGAGATGCTGCGAGAGCCGACTTTGGAGGAGAGAGTCTATACAGGTGAAGCCTTATCAATGGAGTTCCAAGACGTTGAGGTTCGTAGCGTTTTAGATATCTTGGCGCAGTTCACCGATATGAATATTGTCGCCAGTGATTCTGTCGCCGGCAATATTACCTTACGCCTTATTAACGTACCTTGGGATCAAGCGCTAGATATTATTCTAAAGAGTAAAAATCTTGGTAAGCGTGAGAATGGTAACGTCATTTTGGTCGCGCCATCCACTGAACTTGCTGAACAAGAAGCGCGTGAGCTGGCAGCACAGCAGGCGGTAGAGGCATACGCGCCGCTACGTACCGAATACATTCGTCTAAGCTACGCTAGAGCGCAAGACGTGTTTAATCTGATCTCCCAAGGGAGCGGCTCAACAGGTAACAATAATATCGGCGGGACGATTAACAATAACATCGGTACGGCTAACCGTTTTGAAGACAACAGCACGCTACTCTCGGCGCGCGGCACAGTCACTATTGATGAGCGTACCAATACTTTGATCGTAAAAGACGTCGCAGATAGCATCGAGAACATTCGCGAACTCATTAGCAAAATTGACATTCCTGTACGCCAAGTCATGATCGAGGCACGTATTGTGAGTGCAACCGATAGCTTTAGTAAAGAGATTGGTGTGCGCTGGGGTATTTTGTCTAATGGCGCGGCCAATAACCGCAGCCTGCTTGTCGGTGGTAGTAATCAGACACTTGCAGACCTAAAAGACTTCGACATAGAAACCACAACAGTGAATGGTCAAACGGTGTCTTATCCCTCATACGATATCAGTCGCCCTGATAATCTAAACGTTGATCTTGGGGTTGCTAATCCTGCTGGTAGTATCGCTTTTGGTTTACTTGGGCTCTCTGATGTCATGCTCGACCTGGAGCTCTCAGCGCTACAAGCTGATAACCGCGGTGAAGTCATCTCAACGCCCAAGATTTTGACAGCAGATAAACAAACGGCAAAAGTCTCATCAGGTACGCAAATTCCTTATCAAGAGGCTTCTGCTAGTGGGGCGACGACGACTAGCTTTAGAGAGGCGGCGCTTAGTTTGGAGGCCACACCGAATATCACTCCAGATGGCAAAATTGGTCTACAACTATTGATTACGAATGGTACGCCAACGATTATCAACAATCAGGTCGCCATCTCAGAGGACCTCATATCCACTAATGTCATTGTCGAAGATGGGCAAACCATTGTCTTGGGCGGCGTATTTAGAAACCGTACGAACAACGGCGTTGATAAAGTGCCTTTCTTGGGTGACTTGCCGTACATTGGTCGCGCCTTTCGCCGCGATGTCCGCAGTAACGACAAAGAAGAGCTGCTGATCTTTATCACCCCAAAACTGATCAATGATGGTATTAGTCGTCTAAACTAAGATCGGATAGTCCGATAAAAGCAAGCCTTAGTGCTTGCTTTTTTATGGCATAGATTTGAGCGTTATAGGCAAAAGTGAATACGTGACTAGCCAGAATATCGACGACGTTGTATGATAGAGTATTTGGCTGAGTAAGTATGATGATAGAGCAATTACCGTCGGTGTTTTTAGTCGGACCGATGGGCTCAGGAAAAACGACCATAGGCCGCCTGCTCGCTAGGCAATTGGGCCGCTCTTTTGTAGATAGCGACTGGTACATAGAATCGCAGACTGGCGCTGATATTGCTTGGATATTTGCTAAAGAGGGTGAAGCGGGGTTTCGTGAGCGTGAAACACGCGCTATAGATGAGCTGACGCAAAGAGAGCAGATCGTACTGGCAACGGGTGGCGGGGCAGTTATGGCTGCGAGCAACCGTGAGTTTTTGCGTGAGCGCGGCATTGTGGTTTATCTCAACGCCCCTGTTGAGGTGCAGGTCGCCCGTACCGCGCGTGACAAATCTAGACCGCTACTCCAGCAGCCTAATCCTCGAAAGATACTACAAAACTTATATGAGATTCGAGATCCCTTGTATCGGCAAGTGGCGCATATCATCATGCCAACGGGTCATACTTATCCGCGGCATATGGTCACTCAATTGCTTGAGCAACTCGAGCGCTTTTGCACCGAACAAAACATAACGACAGCAGTAATCGGTAGCGATGATCGTGACGTAGATACTCAAACAAAACGCTCTGCTGATTGACTATAACTATCTTAACTTGTCACCCCTCTATCATTTAGGAATCTTCTATGACAGCGCCAATATCTGCTAACGGTTTAATGGTTAAGACGCAAAGCCATGATTATCCGATTGTCATTACTAAAGATGCTCGCAAGCTTAGTATGAGTGAGCAAATTGTCCCCTTTATTAGTGGTCAGCAAGTATTGATCGTCACTAACGATACCGTTGCCCCTTTGTACTTACAGCCTTTGCAATCAGCGCTTGAAAAGAGTTTTACAGTCAAAGTATGCATCCTACCAGATGGCGAGCAGTACAAAAATCAGACCAGTATTAATCAGATCTACGATGCGCTTATGATCGAGCATTTTAACCGTGATGTGACACTCATTGCGCTTGGCGGCGGCGTGGTAGGGGACATGACAGGGTTTGCTGCCGCAAGCTTTATGCGCGGCGTTAATTTTATTCAGATTCCAACAACGCTACTGTCACAAGTGGACTCAAGTGTAGGCGGCAAAACGGGTATCAATCATCCACAAGGCAAAAACATGATCGGCGCTTTTTGGCAGCCGCAAATGGTGCTTGCTGATATGAGTACCCTGATTACTTTACCGCCACGTGAGCTATCCGCTGGACTGGCTGAGGTCATCAAATACGCGCTGATTATGGACGCCGATTTTTTGACTTGGCTTGAGGACAACATGGCGGCAATGATAGCGCTTGATCTAGAGATATTGGGGCAGGCAGTACAGCGCTGCTGCGAGTACAAAGCTGATGTCGTCGCGCAAGATGAGCGAGAATCTGGCGTACGCGCGCTGCTTAATTTTGGTCACACCTTTGGTCATGTGATCGAAACACACGAGGGTTATGGTAATTGGTTACATGGTGAGGCAGTCGCAGCAGGCATGATGCAGGCAGCTCAGCTATCACAAAAGATGGGCTGGTTAAATGCTGAGGATCTGGCGCGAGTAGAGCGAGTTTTAGCGAGCGCTAATCTGCCAACTACGCCGCCTCCAATTGATCCGCAAACGGCATTGGATCTTATGGGACATGACAAAAAGGTCAAACAAGGTCAGATTCGCCTTATTCTGCTCAAATCTTTAGGCGAGGCGGTCGTTACAGATAAGTTTGAGGCGCCGCTACTTGTAGAGGTATTGTCCAAGCACGCTTAGCCTAACTTATTGATACACTGACTAACTCATTGATACACTAACTGTTATACCTTATGTTCTCAAAGCTCATAACTTTCAAAACCTATAATTTTCAAATCTTTAGCACATAATGGTGTAAAATAGGGATAACGCAAACGAATAGAGGTCTCTACGTTTTATCCGTTTGCTCATTCTTATTTTTGCCAAGGATTTATTCATGGTAGCACCACGCTCAACAACGCCTCCTGCTCAGTCATATCGCCGTCAGGCACTGATGTGGTTACTGATGACGCTGATACTAGGCGTTATTACGGCTTTGATTTGGATGTTTAGCCAGACGCCATCTATGGCAAGCAAAATTGAGAATGCGCCCATTTCTGCGCCGCAATCTTTGAGTACTGAACTTGAACAGCCACTAGCTATCGAGGCTTTGCATGAGCTTGATACTGATGTGCAACCAATCAGTTTTGATGCCACTGTACGAGACTTACGTAGTTATCCTGCTGAATTCAAGGACAAGCGTTACTTACTCTCTAACAAGGGTAAGTGGACGGTGCAGGTGATGAATGTCGTTGAAAATGACGTGATTGTCAGTTATTTAGAAGGCCGCAAAGATCGCGACAAATTCTCCTACTTTCGCTATCGCGACGAAGATGATCAACTGCGCTACATGCTCACTTATGGACTGATGAGTAGCCCGCAAGAAGCGGCAGGTGCGGCTAAACTGATCGACTTTAAATTGCCTGCCAATGTTCGCGTGATACCTGAAGAGATCAATCGCTATGTCAGTATTATCGATAATTATGAGCGTCCAGGCCCTATTAAAGATCTAAGTACTAAGCGCGCCCGCTCCGTTAAATTAAAACGTACAAAACGTGAAGTGCCGCCGCCTCAGCGCGAGCAGGCACCTGCTCAAAACAACACAGACTCGAGCAATGCGTCGATCAATCAAGAGCCAAGTAATAGTAGCCCTACCCAGAGTATTCGTGAAGTGGAGAATACCGATTCTACCCTGTCAGTAGATGAGGAGCGCACTGTTGAGACCGAAGGTGCAAGCAATAATAAACCAAAAGCTGAGCAGAATAGTACCAAGCCTGCACCAGCTGATGTGATTACTGCACCTAAAAAGCCTCCTGTCGTACCGACGCCTAAGCCGCCGCCTGCCAGTAATACTACCGCGGCACCTGTCAATAATAGCAACAGCAAAGCGCCAGCAAAGAGCGATGCAAGAAGCGAAGATAGTATCAAGGCGTTAATAGAAGAAAAGAGCGAATAAAAACAGTCAAACAAGCAGTATGTACGTTAGACGACGTACGTACTGCTAAATAGTCTTGGACGCTACGCGCTATTCGTTCACCGCTAATAACCTCTAGTTATGACTTAGCAAAAAAGACTAGATTTATAGTTATGCATTCATTAAAATAAAGAGCACTAAAATTAGTAATATAAAGAAAGGTTTATCCTTAAATGTGAATAAAACCATATCTTTATGTCTTACCGGTCAAGGGTTTTTATCAGGCCGCACAGTTTGATAAGCTATAATGACGTTCAAGCTTTATGTACTTACAATAGCAGTCAAAGAATGACAATCGCTTACTGACCACATAAGACTTTGGCTTATATAAATACATTTACAGCGCATCACGCCATTTATTAATTCGGTTATAAGAATATTACCTGCCAGCCCGTTCTGCCTTCGGGCATCCGCTTATGATCCGCATTGGATGCATGAGCTGTCTGCTTACTTAAAAGGACAAGCTATGTTGATGATTTCCTCCCATACACATTTGGCGACGCCAGATGACTTCTCTGATAACTGTGGTTTTGGTTTGATTGCTCATATTGAAGGGCAAGCCAGCCACGATTTGGTCAAAACAGCCATTCATAGTTTAAGCTGTATGACCCATCGCGGCGGCGTTGCGGCTGACGGTAAAACGGGTGATGGTTGTGGTCTTTTACTTGCCAAACCGATTGAGTTTTTTAAACAAATCGCAACTGAGCAAGCTTTCGCTATTAGCGATAACTTCGCTGTCGGTATGGTATTTGTCAGTCTCGATGAGACCAAAGCTGTGCACAGTCAGCAAGTACTCGCTGAAGAAATTGAAGCGCAGGGACTTAGAGTTGCAGGCTGGCGCGATGTACCTACTGATTTGGATATTGTCGGTGAAATCGGCCGTGAGACATTGCCTGACTTTAAGCAGATATTTGTAAATGCTACTGACACGTTAAGCCCTGATGACTTTAACCGTAAACTGTTCGTTGCTCGTAAAAAAGCAGAGCAGCGCCTAAGTGATGATGAGCTGTTTTATGTTTGCTCATTGAGCTGTCAGACGATTATCTATAAAGGTCTGGTCATGCCCTCAGATCTGCCCGCGTTCTTTTTAGATTTGCAAGACACGCGTTTGGCATCGCATATCGTCGTTTTCCATCAGCGCTTTTCGACCAATACGTTGCCGCGCTGGCCTCTAGCCCAGCCGTTTCGTTACTTGGCTCATAATGGCGAGCTCAACACTATCACAGGCAATCGTAACTGGTCTGAAGCACGTACGCCAAAGCTAAAATCAGATAAGCTGCCCAACCTAAACGAATTGACCCCGCTAGTAAATAGCACAGGGTCTGATTCTTCAAGCCTTGATAATATGCTTGAGGTATTGATGTCAGGCGGTATGAATCTGTTTCACTCGATGTCTATCTTAGTGCCACCAGCATGGCAAAATGTTGATAGCATGGATATGGATCTGCGCGCGTTTTATGAGTTTTACTCGCAGCATATGGAAGCATGGGATGGGCCTGCTGGTCTTGTGATTCAAGATGGTCGCTACGCGGTTTGTATGCTTGATCGTAACGGTCTGCGTCCTTCGCGCTGGGTGACGACTAAGAACGGCTATATCACCGTGGCCTCTGAGATTGGCGTTTGGGATTACGATCCCAAAGACGTGCTGGCAAAGGGACGCGTCGGTCCTGGTCAGATGCTGGTCATCGATACATTGACCGGTCAAATACTCGATACCAAAGCCATAGCGACTTTACTTAAAAAAGCTCACCCCTACCGTAAATGGCTACGCGAGGAGGCGACGCGCATTCGTGATGACGAGCGCTTAGAAGAAGAGTTGGCTGCCAAAGCTTGTCGCGGCGATAGCCTTAAAGCACTACAAAAAATGTATCACATCACTAATGAAGAGCGTACCGAAATCATCCGCCCTAACGCTGAAAATGGTCAAGAGCCAGTCGGCTCAATGGGTGACGATACGCCAATGGCTGTGCTATCACAGCAGATACGCCATGTGGGAGACTTTTTCCGTCAGCAGTTCGCTCAGGTCACCAATCCACCGATCGATCCGCTACGCGAATCTATCGTCATGTCGCTACAGACTTGCCTTGGTGCGCAGACCAATGTGTTTGCGCCATCAGCCAAAGACGCGCACCGCATTGTACTGTCATCACCAGTGCTTTCAGCGAGCAAAATGCATCAGATTGAACATTTAGAGGACGGCGCCTTTAAGATGGCGCGCATCGATCTTAACTACGATCGCAATCTGACACTATCAGAAGCTATTGTTGCTATTTGTGAGCAAGTAGCAGCCAAGGTGCGAGCAGGCAACACCTTGATTGTCTTATCAGACAAAGCAATTGACGCAGGCAAAGTACCTGCTAATGCGATTATGGTCACAGGCGCAGTACATCATTACCTCATCGCTCAAGGCATTCGTACCGATGCCAACCTAATTATTGAAACAGGTCTTGCACGAGATTCGCATCATATTGCAGTACTAATCGGTTTTGGTGCAACATGCGTCTATCCGTATTTGGCGTATGATGTTATCGATGATTTGGTCGCAACTGGAGAGCTATTGGGCGACCCTATTCAAGCGCGGGTTAATTTCCGTAAGGGCTTGAATAAAGGCTTGCTCAAAATCTTATCCAAGATGGGCATCTCAACGATCGTCTCTTATCGCGGCGCGCAGTTATTTGAAGCGGTTGGTCTGTCTGAGGAAGTGGTTGCCATGTGCTTTAAAGGCGTGCAAAGCCGTATCAAAGGCGCAACCTTTGAGGACTTAGCCGCTGATCAAGCTCAATTGGCAACCAATGCCTTTAAACGCCGAGCGCCACTCGATCAAGGCGGTCTGCTTAAGTTTGTCTTTAATAAAGAGTATCACGCCTTTAACCCTGATGTGATCAACAGCTTGCATACCGCCGTTCGTACAGGGGATTATGAGAATTACCGTCAGTATGCAGATATTGTCAATAATCGCCCCGTCGCCACTTTGCGTGACTTGCTACAGCTCAATACCAGTAACAGCATCGATGTCGAAGAGGTCGAGGACAGCGCGTTAATACTCAAGCGTTTTGACTCCGCTGGCATGTCTCTTGGTGCGTTATCCCCTGAGGCGCACGAGTCAATAGCGATGGCGATGAATACTATTGGCGGTCGCTCAAACTCAGGTGAGGGCGGCGAGGATTCAGTACGTTACGGCACTTTGCGTAATTCAAAGATTAAACAAGTGGCCTCGGGTCGTTTTGGGGTGACGCCCGCGTATTTGCGCTCAGCTGAGGTTATGCAGATCAAAGTAGCTCAAGGCGCAAAACCTGGCGAGGGCGGTCAGCTGCCAGGCGGTAAGGTCAACGCTTTGATTGCGCGTCTGCGCTATTCTGTACCAGGGGTGACGCTAATCTCGCCGCCGCCGCATCATGATATTTATTCTATTGAGGATTTAGCACAGCTCATATTTGATCTTAAACAAGTTAATCCTGATGCGCTGGTCTCTGTCAAACTCGTCTCGCGCCCAGGCGTGGGTACAATTGCCACAGGCGTTGCCAAAGCTTATGCGGATCTGATTACCATCTCAGGCTATGATGGTGGTACAGCAGCGTCACCGCTGTCATCTATTCATCATGCAGGCTCGCCGTGGGAGCTAGGACTTGCTGAAACTCAGCAGTCGCTACGAGTCAATGGCCTGCGTCATAAAGTCCGCGTACAGACCGATGGTGGTCTCAAGACGGGACTGGATGTCGTCAAAGCGGCCATATTGGGTGCTGAGAGCTTTGGTTTTGGTACCACGCCGATGATTGCCGTAGGTTGTAAGTATTTGCGTATTTGTCATTTAAATAACTGCCCAACAGGGGTGGCGACGCAAACGGCTAAACTACGCGATGAGCACTACATTGGCGAAGCTGAGATGCTAATCAACTTCTTTAAGTTCGTCGCAACAGAGACGCGAGAGTGGCTAGCGGCGCTTGGCGTACGTAGCATGGAAGAGCTGGTCGGGCGTACTGACTTGCTCGATGTGTTAGAAGGCAATACGGATAAACAGCGTCATCTTGACTTATCACCGTTATTATTTAGTCACCCTGCCAGCAGCGGTATGCCGCAGACTTGTCAGGTCGAGCGTAACGAGCCGTTTGATAAAGGCTTGCTTGCTGAGCAAATGATTAAAGATATGATGCTCGCTATCCGTAAAGGCACGGGCGGGGATTACAGCTATTACGTTGGCAATTGTGATCGCTCTATCGGCGCGCGTATTTCAGGCGAGATTGCGCAGGTTTGGGGTAATCTTGGCATGAGTGATATGCCAATTAAGCTGCATCTGACGGGTACCGCAGGTCAGAGCCTTGGCGTCTGGAACGCAGGCGGTCTCAATATCGAGCTTGAAGGTGATGCCAATGACTATGTCGGCAAAGGTATGACTGGTGGCGAGATTGTTATTTATCCGCCAAAAGACTCGAGTTTCGCCGCGCAGGATACGGCTATTATAGGTAATACTTGTCTATACGGCGCGACAGGCGGCAAGCTCTATGCTGCTGGCACCGCAGGCGAGCGCTTTGGTGTACGTAACTCGGGCGCTCATGCAGTCATCGAGGGCACAGGCGATCATTGCTGTGAGTACATGACAGGCGGTATTATGACTATCCTTGGCAAAACAGGTCTTAATTTTGGCGCAGGTATGACAGGCGGTTTCGCTTACGTGCTCGATATGGAAGGCGACTTCTTTGATCGCTGTAATCATGAGCTAATTGATCTCAACCGCATCTCAAGTGAGCAGACTGAAGGCCACCGTATTCATCTGCAAAAGGTCATCGAAAACCATGTCAATAAGACAGGCAGCGCTTGGGGCCGAACCATACTAGCTGATTTTGAGCATTATGTTCGTAAGTTTTACTTGGTCAAGCCTAAGGCTGCCAGTATCGCAAACTTACTCAAAACGACCATGGCAGACCCGCAGTAGTCGCGTTATTTTGAGTACAAAAGACGCTTCAATGTTTTAAGCAGGCAGATGACTTTTATCGCATCTTTATTAACCGAAAACGATTACAGTCATCGCCCACTAATCAAGAGATTTTATCATGGCAAAACGCTTAGACAATAACTATCAGTTTATCGAAGTACCGAGGCTTGAGCCGACCAAAAAAGACATCGTCACCCGAGCAACAGAGTTCGTTGAGATCTACAATCCTATCGAGAGTGAGTCAATCGCTCAGCAGTCGCATCGTTGTCTTGAGTGCGGTAACCCTTATTGCGAATGGAAATGTCCGGTACACAACTACATTCCCAATTGGCTCAAACTTGCGACCGAAGGACAGATCTTTCAAGCCGCTGAGCTATGTCATCGCACCAATACTTTACCTGAGGTATGCGGGCGCGTATGTCCGCAAGATCGTTTGTGCGAAGGCGCTTGTACCCTCAATGACGGCTTTGGCGCAGTCACTATCGGTAATGTTGAGAAGTACATTAACGATACCGCTTTTGCTCTTGGCTGGCGTCCTGATATGTCCAATGTCGTCTGGACGGATAAAAAGGTCGCCATTATCGGCGCGGGGCCTGCTGGCCTTGGCTGCGCAGATATCTTGGTGAGAAACGGCGTTAAGCCAGTACTTTTTGATAAGCGTCCTGAGATTGGTGGCCTATTAACCTTTGGCATTCCAGAGTTCAAGATGGAAAAAGACGTCATGCGCAATCGCCGCGAGATCTTTGAAGGCATGGGTATGGAGTTTCGCTTGGAGACAGAGATTGGGACTGATGTCAGTATCGATGAGCTTATGCAGGATTATGACGCGGTATTTATGGGTATGGGCGCTTATACTTATATGCGCGGCGGTTTTGCTGGTGAAGAGCTAGAAGGCGTTCATGATGCTCTTGATTTTTTGATCGCTAACGTCAATCGCTGCAACGACTGGGAGAAAAACCCAGAGGAATATATTGATCTCAAAGGCAAGCGCGTGGTGGTGCTCGGCGGCGGTGATACGGCGATGGATTGCAACCGTACTAGCATTCGTCAAGGTGCCGAGCAAATTGTCTGTGCCTATCGCCGTGATGAGGAGAACATGCCAGGCTCGCGCCGCGAAGTCATTAACGCGCGTGAGGAGGGCGTTGAGTTTTTATTTAATCGTCAGCCGACTGAAATTATTGGCTTAAATGGTAAAGTGAATGGCGTCAAAGTCGTCACTACGCAATTAGGCGCGCCTGATAACCGTGGTCGCAGTCGCCCTGAGCCTATTCCAAATTCAGAAGAGATCATCCCCTGTGATGCAGTCATCTTGGCCTTTGGTTTTCGCCCAAGCCCAGCAGATTGGTTCGAAGGTCAGCAAGTGGCGATGAGTCAATCAGGACTTGTCGTTGCGCCAGAGGAGCAAACCTTTAAATTTCAAACCAAAAACCCAAAAATATTTGCAGGCGGGGATATGGTTCGTGGTTCTGATTTGGTCGTAACGGCGATTTGGGAAGGACGCGAAGCGGCTGAAGGTATCTTGGACTATTTGGAGGTCTAAATATCAGGCCTGAGTTCACCCTAACGTCTTTTATCTATAAAAAGGTAAAAGGCGTTATTTTTATGGTCAAGTTAGACGTAGATAGTAGATAATGTCTATTACAACCTGTCATGACAAAAGAGTATCCCGCGTGAAACCGACTATTTGGCAACGGGTCACCGCCCCTCTCGTTGAGCCGTATGCCCGCTACCAACATGCTGATGTACTGCACGCTATACGTTTGGGCACAGCAGTACTAATAGCGCTGATACTAAATGAATTCACGCGTCTACCACACGGCGAGTGGACGACCATCACCGTGTTTGTCATCTTGGGCTTGTTGCAATATCAAGGTGCTATTTATACCAAAGCCAAAGAGCGGGTGCTCGGCACTTTGCTTGGCGTAGCTGTTGGTTTGGTGTTTTTGTGGCTTAGTCAAGATATGGGCGCTTGGTTATGGCTGTATTATATGTTGATTGGCATTATCAGCGGCATTATTGGTTATGTAGCAGTCAAGCAGCTCGGTTATATTGGACTATTAACAGGCATCACTATGCTGATGATTGTCTCAAGTCCTGATCAAAGCAATATCACCCAGGACGGGATGTTCCGCGCTGTTAATATCTTGATTGGTACGCTAGTGGCAGTCGCGGCAACTTTAGTACTACCGCTCAAGTCAACCTTGATGTGGCGGTTCTTATTGGCGACCAACCTTGAGGCCTGTAGTGACCTGTACGCTGGAGTCGGTGATCATGTCGGTGCTGATACGCTGGTTCATCAAACCTTTGAGCCCATTACGACGTCCATTACGAAGACCGATCCGCTAAATCTCACCTATAGCGCAAACAAAGTGGTAGATATACCCGTTGATGATACCTTGCCCAAAGCACTAAAGGCGATCAATAAGCGTCTGCTAGCTGTCCGCCCGCATATGGCCGCTACTATGAGCGAGTCAGGTATCGACAAAAAAACCATCGAAACCATTCAGCGCACTCATCGCAATATCATTGGAACGATTGATCTACTGCTAACTGCCGCGCCGCGTTTGGCTAGTATTGAGATCGATGAGGATAATCATATTTTGCTCAAGCACTATCAGCACGAGCTCACTCATGCTATGCAAAACATAGCCGCGGTACTACGTAGCCCAAGCGATGAGTCGTTTCGTGCGATTACGCGTATCGAGGTCTCAGAATACCCAAGCGTGCAGCATCTAGCCTTTGAGTGGCAAGGGTATTTTTGGTTAACACAAACCTTGCAAATACAATTGCAGCGTTTAAGCGATCTACTCGAAAAAACCAATGCGCAGTGGTTTGCCGCTTCAGGTCTTAGGTATCAGCGCCGCGAAAAACGTCGTATTGAAGCGCATGGCGGCGAGACTGATCTGCATTTATAATTATTGACCCTTTAACCCTTTAAACTTTTGTCACTTCTGTAAAAAAACGCTACCGATTGCTCGATAGCGTTTTTTTATCGCTGAATAACTAGTGCAGCGATTAATGACAGTGCAGCGATTAACGACCTGTCTTTAGCATATCCCAATACTGCTGATACACTTGCAAGGCGTCGTCACCGACGTCTTCTTGAAACTCCGCTTTGGCAAGCACTTCTTGAGAGGGGTAGATCGTTGGGTTATTGCGTACGCCTTCATCCATCAGCTCACGTGCAGCGCTATTGGGTGACGCATAACCAATCTCTTCGCTGACGATTTTGGCATTCTCAGGACGCAATAGATAATCGATGAATTGATGCGCGGCGTCTACTTGTTTAGCGTTCTTGGGAATGACAAAGTTATCCATCCAAAGAATAGCGCCCTCAGACGGATACTTATAAACCAAGCTGGTCAGACCTTCATCATTCGCCATGACCGCTTCACCATTCCAAGTCATACCTAGATTGGTTTCGCCTTCGATATAGGGCATGCGAGTGGCATCAGAATTAAAGGTTTTGACGTTGGGCATGAGCGTGGTCAGCTTCTCATAAGCGGCTTTGATCTCATCAGGATTGCTGCTATTGCCTGAGTAGCCAAGGGTCAATAGCGCCATACCGAATACTTCGCGCACGTCATTGGTAAGCATGACCTGATCTTTATACTCAGGCTTCCATAAATCATTCCAGCTATTAACGCTGGCAGGATCGACGCTATCACCGTTGATGGCAAGGCCAGTGCTGCCCCACATATAGGGAATCGAGTATTTGTTGTCTGGATCGACTTTTGTATTAGTGAATGAGGTATCCAAGTTGCTAAAGTTGCTTAGTTTTGACTGATCTATCTTTTGTAATAGCCCTTCGTTTGCCATTTTTTCGACATAGTACGTTGACGGTACGGCAAGATCATACTGACTTGAGTCATCGAGCAGTTTGAGCTTGGCATACATTGCCTCATTGGAGTCAAAAGTGGTGTAATTCACAGAGATACCTGTCTCAGCCTCAAAACCATCCAAAATCTCTTGCGGCATATACTCAGACCAGTTATACAGATTGAGCGTCACATCACTACTCGGCGCGCCGTCGGTGGCAGCGGTATCTGAGTTGCTACAGCTGGCAAGTACCAAAGCAACGGCAGCACTAAGCAGCAGTTTCGGCATTACTTTACGTGTTGAGCGTTTGGTGGCTTGCATGGCGGTATTGGTGTTCAAGGCAGAGAGTTGAGTCAAAATAGTGCTCCTAAAGTCAGACAAATAAATATTGAGACACGTGGCAAGTATCAGCAATGATACTGTTATGGTCATAACTTAACGTGTTTTAAAGGGTAACGATAAAATCAGCTATTTTCAACAGGCTTTGATTAAATGTCAGGCTATAAGGTAAAAGATGGCATAAAAGAGAAAGCCATGAGTTATGATATGATTGCTAACATTTTACCCATCTTTGATTTTTCTACTTTTGTTTTTTACCATAAAGGATACTCTTATGGCTCAGACGCAACCCACTATGACTTCTCAATCGACTATGATTTCGCAGTCGACCGTTTCTCAACTGACAATGCCGCAATTGTTGACGGATAAGGTAGTCATAGTTACTGGTAGTAGTCGCGGACTTGGCGCAAAAATCGCGCAGCAAATGGCCGCTGCTGGCGCTCGTGTATGCGTCAATTATCTGAGCAGTAAAGACGCCGCTGATAAAGTCGTCGCCGACATTATATCAGTAGGCGGGCATGCTTTTGCTTATCAAGCAGATGTCACTGAGCTGGCAGAAGTCAAAGCCATGGCAGAGGAGGTCAGCAAGCGCTATGGGCGTATCGATGTTTTAGTCAATAATGCTTTGCCTCACTATCAGTTTGACCCAAGTGCTGACTATACCAGTATCGAAACCGTAAAATGGGCGCATTTTTCACAGCAAATCGATGGTATCGTCAAAGGCGCGGTCAATACCGTACAAGCGGTACTGCCGCAGATGAAAGCGCAGCACATGGGTAAGATTATCAATATCTCAACCAATCTAATCTATAACCCAGTAGTGACTTACTATGATTACACCACAGCCAAATCTGCGCTGGTTGGACTAACGCGTAACTTAGCAAGCGAGCTTGGCCCGCATGGTATTCGAGTTAATTTGCTCGCAGGTGGTCTCCTAAAAACGACGGATGCTAGCAGCCTCACGACTGAAGCAGTCTTTGATTATATCGCCACCACCACGCCGCTACGTCAAGCCACCTCAGTTGCTGATTTTGCTAATGCAGTACTGCTAATGGCGTCTGATTTGAGCGCAGCAATTACTGGACAATCTATTGCCGTTGATGGCGGTTTGACTATGCCTTAAAAGCCTTAAAGCCTTCAATTAAGAAGTTTTAAGGTTAAAAAGCGTTAAAAGTTAGAATCACTAAGAAAAAATCACTAACAACCAAAAGTATCTGGAACCGATATTTAAAGAGAAATACTATGAACAACCGCCAACGCGCAGGCATACTCACTGCCATAATTGGGCTTATCGCTCTAATTGCCCTGCTTAATGCCAGCACGTCCGCCTCTATTATTAACTGGCCTATGGAGGCCTACTTAGGCACTGTATTTACCATTGGCTGGCTAAGCGGCGTGCCTGATTGGTTGGCTTATATCTTAGCCATTGTGGTGTTTGTAGTGGTCATCGGCATAGGGTATAAGCTTGGCAGTTGGCTCTATGGATTGGTGCGGGGTTAAGACACCATATCCAAACGCTCAAGTACCGACTGAATGCCGCGCTCCTCAATGGTGCCTGTGACAAAGTCTGCGCGCTCAATCAAGGCAGGTTGTGCGTCACCCATCGCCACCGCAAAGCCTACCAGATCAAACATCTCTAAATCATTAAAACCGTCACCAAACGCCATACATTCACTAGCATCAACGCCGTAATGCTGACAGACATCCAAAATACCGCGCGCTTTTGAGGCTTCAATCGGCAAGATATCTGCGCCCGTATTGTGCCAATGCACGAGCTTGAGATCGTACTTGGCAAAGTCGACTTCTTGCATCTTCTCTTGCTGATTATTAAAAAATACTGAGCACTGATAGACTTCACTGGTCTGGTGATAAAAGGGATCGACGATAGAATTTGGCGTACGCGCATTAAACTCACGCAAGCGCTCATTTTCATCCGACCAAGCGATATGGGTCGCTGAATCAAACTTGTGTATCAAATCGCTGGCTTGGCACAGCTCTACAATTTTGGTTGTTTGCTTATTCGACAAGGGATAGTGACTGATTCTATTATGATTATCAAAACTATATTGACCATTCATACAGATGATCGAATCGAGTACGTTGGCCTCTAGTAGCGCCAAGATATCAGGCGGCAAAATCGCTTTTGAGCGCCCTGTCGAGATGACAAGTTTGACATCAGAATGAGCTAGCGCCTCAAGCGTCGCTTGATTATGCTTAGCAATGATGCCTTTACGGCTAAGCGTATCATCGATATCAAAAAAGATGATCTTGGGTGTCGGGATTTTACTTGTCGCCCGCGCACCGCTGGCTTTAAATTCGGTAAACATAGCTATCCTTGTCTTACTTAAATTTGCGTTCTTTTAAACTTCTTTATCTAATTGCGCTAAAAACTCATTGGCATTTTTTAGGTGCTCTTTTTGCTGGTTTTTATCCATCTTATCCCACATGGATAGCAGCATACCGATACGCGGGTTCTTTGCAAAAAAGTCGCGATGTACATGCATAAAGCGCCAAAACAGCCCATCCCAAATAGCCGCCCACTCGACAAGCTCGCCTTTGGACTTGACGGGATAATCGCTCATTTTATTAATATAGTTACTACCGCTGATATAGGGTTTGGTCGCCATCAGACCGCCATCGGCAAACTGACTCATGCCATAGATATTAGGCACCATCACCCAATCATAAGCATCGATAAACAGCTCCATAAACCACTGATAGACCTCATCAGGATCAAACTCACAGAGCAGCATAAAGTTGCCAAAGATCATGAGGCGCTCAATGTGATGCGCGTATCCTGTTTTCAGCACTTTTTTAATCGTCGTATCAATGGGCATGATACCCGTATCACCGGTATAAAAGCTGGGCGGTATCTTACGCGTAAAGCCCCAAAAGTTACTGCTGCGCTGTTTGCGTCCAATATACTCGTAGAGTCCGTACATAAACTCGCGCCAGCCGATAATCTGGCGGATAAAGCCCTCTAACGAGTTAATCGGAATATCGTATTCCTCGCTAATCTCAAGCGTGCGCGTCACCACTTGCTCAGGGGTGAGCAGACCCGTATTAAGCATTGGCGTCAAAATACTATGATGCAGTACATGCTCGCTTGCGACGATAGCGTCTTCATATTTACCAAAGTCTTTAAAGCGTGTCGCTAAAAAGTTCTCAAGCCACACCTCCGCCTCGTCATGAGTGGTCGGATAACGAAAGTCAGGATTGGCCTCGCCATAATGGCTGCCAAAATTGTCTTCAACGTAGCTTATCGCTTCCTTGTAACGCTCAGTTAACTTAGGAAAGTCAAGCGCAGGCGGCGTCTCTTTACGTGGGTATTTTTTGCGGTTGTCCTCATCAAACGACCACTGTCCGCCGATAGGATCATCATCGTCATCAACGAGTATTTTTTCACGTTTGCGCTGCTCTATGTAAAAGTCATGATGGAACAGGCGTTTGTCGCGAAAAAACTCGCAATAGACAGGCAAAGGGTTCAAAAACATCGGCGTTGGCGAACAATCAAAGTCGATATCAGCGTCTAGTACGGCCTGCTGGACGTACATACGCAGCCAGTCATCGACCAGATCAATACAATAAATTTTTGCAATAGCATCATCATTGTCAGCATCGTTTTTGCTGCTGACAAAGCTCGCAACCAGCTTACGACAGTCGCTGTGTTTATGGGCGGATTCGATGTAGTGTACGGTTTTGCCCGCGTCCTTTAGAGTTTGCTCATAAGCTTTCATACTCGCGCGGTGCAGTACTAGCTTTTGCTTATGAAAGGGATACTGGGTAAAGTACAAATCCTCTTCAATTAGGTAGCACACATCCTGCCAAAGGCTCACGTTGGCAAATAGCTGATGCGGAAATATTAGGCTGACTTTTTTACTCATAACATAGAGGCAAGATTGGCTAAGACAACTCATTATAAATGAGCCATTGCCATGTTGTAAGGTAGGGTTGTGTTACTGATTAAATGCTAAAACGCTACGTAAGATTTTATTGTTGCCCATAACCGAAAAGACTTTTGCTTTAACCACTCTATAAATCACATGGCAAAACCACCATATACGTAAGCATTAAACCGAGTATGAATAATAAAAATGAGAGCGAGCCAATGACCACAGCGACCAACGACACAAGCCAGCAAGAGCGCGACGATGATTTATTTAGCATCACGCCGCGTCACCCCGATAGTCGCCTTGAGGCGGACTGGTTGTTTCTGTATAACAAGCTGCCGCCTGATCAATGGTTTGACGCAGATTACGCCTACAAGACCTCAGGCTGGCTAAAGGTGCATACCAATATACGCAAACGCCAACGTATATTGATGCAAATCAGTGACGCCTATCAAAACGGCGAGTTTGATTGGTCAGAGTATCGCTCGCAAATCCTTAAACGCATCAATATGCATACCCTAAAGTTGCATCAGCATCATGGGGTCGAGGACGAAGGATTCTTCCCTGAGTTTGTGAGCCTGTATCCGCAGCTACAGGCAGGGTTTGAGGTATTAGGTCATGACCATGAGTATCTCAATGCGCTACTGGATAAATTGCAAATTCAAAACGATGCGCTGGCGAAAAGTGAGGGTGAGGACAAGGCGCTGGCTAAGGAATTGCACGACACGCTATTCAAAGTGACCGATTTACTTCAGCAGCATTTAACTGATGAAGAGGATTTAGTCATTCCGATTTTGGGGCTGAGGCAGAGTTAGGGGTTGCATATTGAACACAATTGATATTATCAGTAGCCATTCCCGCCTTGCGCTTGTATATGCTCATCTGCGCGAGGTGAGGGCTACGGTTTGAGGTGTCTCCTGCTCTGCGAGCCATCCCAAAACCTAGCCCTCACAACTCGCCCAGCTCAGCAGGATACCGCTGCAGTCGAGGCTAGCGGTGAGCTTATGTGCTTGCGGCTATTGGTCATGGTTTGGACTTTCTTTATTATTAGAAAACAAAGCTTTGTGTAGGGTGGGTTAGCGCTAGCGTAACCCACCGCATGCTAGAAAAATTAAATGGTGGGTTACGTTTTATCCGCACTCTCTGCGAGAGTTTGATAAAACTAACCCACCCTACGCGCTAATATCTGAGTTACCCTTCAAATATCCCCCAAAATATACCTAGTAATAAACAGAGCACTATCCACCATTTAGGAATAGTGCGGCTCTTACTCTCATTTATATAAGAGTAGTAGGGTGCGCCTCGCGCACCATTTACGAGTTAATTGGTGCGCGAGGCGCACCCTACGCAAACTTTGGATAATGGTAGTGAAAGTTGCTTTTGTGGCATAGACTTGAATTATTTATCAGAGTTTATTCATCTGACTGGGGTGGAGCGGATATTGATAAAATTGAAGTAAGTTATGATAGATAGTTTAAGGTTGATTTTTTTCGTCATAGCTTTGCTGGGCTAAAAGCCCAGCCTACGCGAGCTAAACATTATCTTTTATACTTTACTGGAAAGTAGTCATCAACTTTATCAGGATGATTAATCTCTAAAAATAATTTGAACGTATTATCTATATCTTCCATTAAGGCTTTGCTTTCCATAGATTTATAAGTATTCGTAATTAATTCAATTTGAATCCATAATCCACCACCATGCCACATATGTTTAGCAAGATGAGGATAATAATCAATACTAATGTAAAGATCAACAAACTCAGCAATAATGTCATTTAAAAAAAAACTAGTACAAAGTTTGAAATCTAGTTGCTTTGATAAAAAATCAAAGCAATCTATTTCTTTATTTCTTACTCGCTTTATATCATTAATAAAAATATCATAAGTTTCTAACTCATCTGAAAGCAGTTTTCTTGAATAAGCCCACTCAACTATATAGAAGAAAAAAACCGCATAGTACTCTACCTCGATACCAGAAATATCTGAGGTTATTTCAAAGTCATCAAGTTCAACAATTTTACTCATAAGTCTAGCCTAAGATAAGTAGTTAACAAGCGTAGGCTGGGCTTTTAGCCCAGCTTTTTTAAACGCGGAAGATGTAAAATCACCCAACCTCAACCCCAGTCACATTCTGAAAGCCCCTTGGCAACTGCCCACCGCGATTACCACGACTGCCTTTATAATTCGCTAAGTCCATCGGCTTGAGGGTCACATGACGCTTGCCAGCAGTAATCACTAAGCTGTCCTGCAAGCTGAGCGGCGTAATCGCTAACACCTCTTCATCGCCTTTGAGGGTAATCATTTTATTGCCCTTTCCGCGAGCTTGCTCGGGCAGATCATCGAGCGCAAATATCAATAAATATCCGGCGTTAGTAACGACAGCAACGTGATCAGGGATAGTGCTTACCGCTTCGCTATCATCGCCATTAGTCCCTGCACTGGCATCGATACGTGCGACAGGTAACAGGCGACTATCTGCAGCAAGATTGATTAGGTTTTTGCCTGATTTTTGATTGGTATCGAGATTGCCGAGTCTATTGATAAAGCCGTAACCTTTTGAGCTGGCAAGGATAATACGTTGCTCATCGCTACCCGTGAGTAGCTGCTCAAAGCTCGCGCCTGCTGGTGGTTTGAGTACACTGGTGAGCGGATCACCTTGACCACGCGCTGAAGCTAGGTTGTGCGCTTCAATACTATAGCTACGTCCTGTGCTATCGAGAACATAAATTTTCTCATTGGATTTGCCGCGCACATCGGCTTGATAGCCATCGCCTGAGCGGTAAGTCATACCTTTTGCATCCACCTCATGACCTTTAGCGGCACGTATCCAGCCTGCTTTGGACAAGATAGCGGTGATCGGCTCACTAGGTATAAGGTCGGACTCTTTGAGTGCTTGTGCTTCGTCACGTTCCATCAGCGGCGACATACGCTCGTTGCCGTGCTCCTTCATATCGGCAGTCAGCTCATCGATAATAAGTGCCGTTAGGCTCTCTGGATTATCGAGATATTCTTGTAGTTTGGCACGCTCAGCAGCGAGCTCGTCTTGCTCACGACGCAGCTCAATTTCCTCAAGTTTCGCGAGTTGGCGCAAGCGAATGTCCAAGATAGCATTGGCCTGAATCTCAGTGAGATCATAGTTCTGCATCAAGGTCGCTTTGGGATCGTCCTCTTCGCGGATGATACGAATCACTTCATCGATATGCAGGTACGCTATCAATAATCCTGCCAAAATATGCAAACGCTTATCGATCTTATCGAGACGAAATTGTACGCGGCGCGTGACCACAGAGCGGCGACAGACTAGCCATTCTTCTAGTATTTCCTTGAGATTTTTGACTTGCGGCTTACCGTTCAAGCCAATCATATTCATATTGACGCGGTAATTGCTCTCAAGATCGGTGCTGGCAAACAGATGACTCATGACGCGCTGGACGTCAACGCGTGTAGATTTAAGTTCTAAAACAATACGGCAAGCGTTTTCGTGATCGGACTCATCATGGATATCGACGATCCATGGCAGTTTTTTATCGGTCATCAGGCGGGCAATTTGCTCTTGAATCTTGTTGCCTGAGACTTGATAGGGCAGCGCGTTAATGATGACAAGGTTTTTCTCTTTTGGGTCAACATGGTAGGTCGCGCGCATCTTATAGCTACCGCGTCCCGTCTCATAGATCGCTTGCAAGTCTTTTTTGCTAGTAATGATCTCAGCAGGGGTGGGTAGATCAGGCGCAGGTATCGACTGGGTAAGCTGTTTGACCGATAGATCGGGGTTTTTAAGCAGGCGAATAGCCGCGCGTACCACTTCATTGAGATTGTGCGGCGGGATATCGGTCGCCATACCGACGGCGATACCTGTGGTGCCATTTAATAAAATATTGGGCAGGCGCGCGGGCAGAGTGATGGGCTCTTGCATGGTGCCATCGAAATTATCCTGCCAATCGACGGTGCCTTGACCCAGCTCGCTAAGCAAAGTATTGGCGTAGGCGGACATTTTGGCTTCGGTATAACGCATGGCAGCAAAGGATTTGGGATCATCAGGGCTACCCCAGTTGCCTTGTCCGGTGATCAGCGGATAGCGGTAGCTAAACGGCTGCGCCATTAGCACCATCGCCTCATAGCACGCGCTATCACCGTGCGGATGATATTTACCTAAGACGTCACCGACGGTACGCGCGGACTTTTTGGCTTTGGCGGAGGATTTAAGCCCCAGCTCGCTCATGGCATAGACAATACGGCGCTGCACGGGTTTGAGACCGTCAGCGATGTTGGGCAGCGCGCGATCCATAATGACATACATGGCGTAGTTGAGGTAGGCTTGTTCAGTGAATTCGGCGACAGAGCGGCTGTCCATCGGCTCGCTAGATAAGATAGGATCAATAACATCAGACATAGAGTAGGGTTCGCTTTTATTTTAATGAACAAAAAAGATACCCTATCCTAAAGCAAATCAAAGCAATTAAAAAGCGATATAACACAGTATACGACAAGGCATGACGCTTGTTTTTTATAAAAGAATTTGGCTGATTGATGGTGATATAAAGGGCTACTTTGAGCAGTAAATAAGTCATATTATTTAAGCTAGTAATCGACGATACATGCAGATTGCAGATGATTATTTATTGTAAAGCTACTAGGTTTATAACAAACAAATGTATAGCCAAAAAACTTGTGAATGAGTAGGTTTTAGTAATGCAAACATTTGATTTTACTGATAAAATCAATAGAAAGACGCTTTTGCATACTGGCATAACAGTTTTTTGTGTTGAGTAGTTAATACAAAGTGTGTATGTTAAAGAACAATAGGGTAAAGAAGCACTATTTATTACCATTTTCCTTACTTATCGTTACAGGTTGCAGTCATTTATTCGCTTGCCTTAACAGGCTATTAGCGTCTTTTTGATGCACTTGTATCAAACAGGGCAGTCATATTACATTTACTAGGAGCAACAAGATTATGGACAATCAAGAAAACGTCAATCGCAACAACGATAAAGTTTGGCTAAAAACCTATGAAAAGCTTGGCATGACTTATGATATCGATATGCCAGCTGATAACACTTCACTTATTGATATCTTTGAGCAAAGTTTTGCTAAATATGGCAGTAAGACCGCTTATGTCTGTATGGGCGCTAGCATTACTTTTAAAGAAGTTGATGAGCAAAGCAAGCAAGTCGCTGTGTATTTGCAGTCGCTTGGCCTGACTAAAGGCGATAAAGTCGCAGTCATGATGCCAAACATTTTGCAACTGCCAGTATCTGTCATTGGTGTCTTGCGTGCAGGTTTGACCCTTGTCAACGTAAACCCTTTATACACGACCAAAGAGCTTGAGCATCAACTTACAGATTCTGATGCCAAAGCACTAATCATGGTCGAAAACTTCGCTAAAACTTATCAAGATATCGGCCGTGATGTGGTTGATAATGTCGTCATCACTGGTATGGGCGACATGATGGGTACGCTCAAAGGCTTTATGGTCAATACTGTCGTACGCCATGTCAAAAAGATGGTACCTGATTATAGCATCGCAAAAAGCATCAGCTTTAAGAACATGCTGAAAAAAAGCCCTGCGCGTAAATACAAGCGTCCTAATGACATTATGCTCAATGATGTTGCTGTCCTACAGTACACAGGTGGTACAACAGGCGTGGCTAAAGGCGCGATGCTCACGCACAAAAACCTCATTGCCAACTTAGTACAGAGCAACACCTTCTTAGGTAGTGCTTTTGATGAGTTCGATGCCAAAGGCGAGCAGGCTGTTATTCTGACCGCCCTGCCGCTATACCATATTTTCTCGTTTACCGTTTGCGGTATGTTTGGGATCTATCGTGGCTGCGTCTGCTTACTAGTGCCAAACCCTCGCGACCTTGATAGCTTAATGAAAGCGTATAAAGGCAATCCACCCGCCTTCTTCCCAGCGGTCAACACCTTGTTCAATGCACTGGCTAACAACGAAGAGTTTAAAGCCATGGATCATAGCAAGTTGCAGATGTCGATGGGCGGCGGTATGGCAGTTGTGAGCGCTACAGCTGAGAAATGGCGCGAAATCACGGGCAACATTATCCTACAAGGTTATGGCTTGTCTGAGACGTCACCCGTGGCTACTGCCAATCCGCTAAGCAGCACAGAGTTTAGTGGCACTATCGGCGTTCCTATGCCAGGTACTGAGATTGCCATCATCGATGAAGAAGGCAACGAAGTCGAGATCGGCGCGCGCGGTGAGATTGGTGTTCGTGGTCCACAGGTGATGAAAGGTTATTGGCAGCGCGAAGATGCGACCAATGAGGTGATGACGCCAGATGGTTATTTTTTAACCGGTGATATCGGTATTATGGACGAAGACGGCTATGTCACTATTGTTGATCGCAAAAAGAACATGATCTTGGTTTCAGGCTTTAACGTCTATCCAAACGAAGTCGAAGAAGTCATGTCTGGTCATCCAAAAATCTTGGAGTGCGGCGTTATCGGTATTGAAGATGAAAAGAGCGGCGAGATACCAAAGATTTTTGTTGTCCGTAACGATGCAAGCTTGACCAAGCAAGAAGTATTGGATTATGCGGTAGAGAATCTCACAGGCTATAAGCGTCCGCGCCATGTTGAGTTTATCGATGAGTTGCCAAAATCAAACGTCGGCAAAATCTTGCATAAAGACTTACGCGTACTCGAAGAGCAAAACACTGCTAAAGGGTAATCGCTACCCTTATCGGAACGGCTATATCTAGCGTATTTGCAAAATAACGCTAAAAAAAGACAGGGTCTCAATGAGAGGCGCTGTCTTTTTTATGCCTTACTATCAAGGACACGCATAGAGAAATTTTGCATAAACTGCTATAGTTCTGGTCATTACTTGCCCGCTATTATTTGGGGCGTATTGCACCGCTGCAGTATTATTAATTAGGAATTATTATGACAAACCATACCGATAATCAAAACGCTGACCAGAAGGTCACAGATGACAAAACAACAAAAAACACCCAAGCAAAGCCTAAAACCACTGAATTTCCTAATATGCCAACGATACCTAGCGATCGACCTTGGCTGAGCGCTTATGAGCGCTACGGCATTGATGCCACTATCGATATGCCCGAAGATGACACGTCTATGATCGAGGTGTTCGAGCGTAACTTTCGCCGCTACGGACAAAAAACTGCCTATATCTGTATGGGCGCATCGATCACCTTTAAGCAGTTAGATAGGTACAGTCGCCAGATTGCAAGTTACCTGCAATCATTAGGGTTAGTTAAAGGTGATAAAGTCGGCGTCATGATGCCTAATATCTTGCAATACCCTATCGTCGCGCTCGGCATCATCCGTGCTGGTATGGTGCTCGTCAATATCAACCCGCTTTACACCAGTCGTGAGCTGTCGCATCAGTTGCATGACAGCGGCGCTAAAGCCATTTTTATTGTTGAGAACTTTGCAAAAACCTATCAAGAAGCAGAGGACAAAGGTAAGGTCGAACATGTCGTCGTTTGCAAAATCGGCGATATGCTCGGATCTATAAAGGGCAGGGTCGTAAACTTAGTCGCCCGTCATATCAAAAAAATGATCCCCGCCTATCATTTGCCTAACAGCGTAAGTTTTAAAGACGCGTTGAACGCAGTTTCGGCAAGTCAATACAAGCGTCCCAATCTCAATCTCAGTGATGTGGCACTATTGCAGTATACGGGTGGTACCACAGGCGTGGCTAAAGGCGCGATGCTCTCGCATGGTAATTTGGTCGCCAATATGCTACAAATTAGCGTACTGATTAATAGCGCTTTTGAAGATGATGTGAGCAGCGATGATGTGATTTTGACCGCATTGCCGCTGTATCATGTGTTCTCGTTTATGGTCTGCGGCATGTACGGCATGTATCAAGGCTATACTGGTTTGCTGATTCCTAATCCGCGCGATCTTGATGGTCTGATAAAAGAGATGGGTAAATACAAGCCCACCTTTATCCCAGCGGTCAATACTTTGTTTAATGGACTGGTCAATAACGAGCGTTTTGCCGAGTTAGATTTCTCTAACCTAAAAGCGTCTATCGGCGGCGGTATGTCAGTGCTGCCAAGCGTCGCAAAAGAGTGGCATGAGATTACAGGACTGCCTATCGTTGAGGGCTATGGTCTATCAGAAACCTCTCCAGTTGTCGCCTTTAACCCGATGACCATCGCTGAATTCACGGGTAAAATCGGCATTCCAGCGTCGAGCACCGATATCGTCCTTATCGATGATGAGGAAAACGAGGTTGACATAGGTGCACGCGGTGAGATCTGCGTTAAAGGTCCGCAGGTGATGATCGGCTATCAAAACCGTCCTGATGAAACGGCCCAGACGTTCACTGCTAGTGGTTATCTTAAGACAGGTGATATCGGTATCATGGATGAAAAAGGCTTTATCAAGATTGTCGATCGCAAAAAAGACATGATTATTGTTTCAGGCTTCAACGTCTATCCCAACGAGATAGAAGAGGTCATGACTGAGCATCCAGCGGTCAATGAGTGCGGCGCTATTGGCGTGCCAAGCGATGAGCGCGGCGAGGATCCTAAGCTATTTGTCGTCAAGAAGGACGAGGTCACAGAAGAAGAACTACTCGATTATGGCAAAAAGCATCTAACTGGCTACAAGCGTCCACGTCATATTCAGTTCGTTGATGAGCTGCCCAAGTCAAATGTCGGCAAAATATTGCGCAAAGAGCTGCGCAAAATGGAAGGTTTGGAGTAATCATCCATACTTAATTCAAGCGGTAGTGCAGCGATAAGGGTCAATCTTGCTATTACGCCACTGCCGCGTTAGGATATCTCACTTATTCAATCACTTATAACACTGCACTTGTTATGACGTCACACTAGGAATATTTATGCGCAATGATAACCGCGAGCTGAACCAACTTCGAGACATTAGCTTTGAGCGTCACTATACCAAACATGCTGAAGGCTCCGTGCTCGTAAGCTTCGGTGACACCAAAGTTTTGTGTACGGCGAGCGTCGAGTCAGGCGTACCGCGCTGGCTCAAAGGCAAAGGTAAGGGCTGGATCACCGCGGAATACGGTATGCTACCGCGCGCAACCAATACCCGCAATCAGCGTGAAGCGGCTCGCGGTAAGCAATCAGGACGCACTCAAGAGATTCAGCGCTTAATCGGTCGTAGCTTACGGGCGATGATAGATCTAAGCAAATTGGGCGAAAATACCATTTATCTCGATTGTGATGTGTTGCAAGCAGACGGCGGGACTCGTACCGCAAGTGTCACGGGTGCTGCGGTTGCCTTAATCGACGCGCTTGAGAGCCTGCAGCGAGCCAAAAAGCTTAAAGCTGATCCTCTAATTGGTCTGGTGGCAGCAGTCTCTGTTGGCATGAAAGACGGTCAAGCCTATCTTGATCTTAACTACGAAGAGGATTCTAATTGTGATACTGATCTCAACGTGGTGATGACGCAAAAGGGTGAGTTCATTGAATTACAAGGTACGGCCGAGGACAAGCCATTTACTCGCGCGCAAGCAGACGACATGTTAATACTGGCTGAAAAAGGTATTAGCGAGCTGGTAGCTATGCAAAAGACAGCGCTTGGCTGGTAAATAATTTTGGCGAGTAAGTAGCATTTGGCTGGTAAATAGTACGGGCAGCCAGATTAAGGTTTGGCTGCTACTTTTATGATAAGACGATAGGTTCTTTATATGCTCAAGCTGACCGATGACGGCGCAAAAATCACTCTGCAAGGCGCGCCTGCTACTGCCGATAATGGGCTGTTTTGGTTCGGCTCAGCGCTACTTATCGGTGCAATCGCAGTCGCTTTGGCGATGAGCCTATTGCCAGAGCGCCTGTCTATTGGGGCATTGGCTTTGCTGGTGGTTGGTAGCTTTATCTTTAATCGCCAGCGTCAGCGGCGCAAGGCGGCACAAAGCGGCATTATCAGTACAGGTACGCTATGGGTGCAGGCAGGCAAGCTTATACATGATAATCAAGGGCGGCGCGCGACCATTGAGCTTGGCATTAGCGATAAGGTGACGCTCTTTGGTGAGCAGCTACAAATATTGGACGGCGAGGGCACGCGCAAATATCACATTAGCGGTTTTGATACTGTGCAAGAGGCCAAAGCCGCCCAAGCGATACTGCAAGGTCAAGCAATCACTAAGCGCAACGCTAATATCAAAATGAGTGAGCAATAGGCTTTGCGCTCTTTAACGCCGAATACTTTTTTATTCTCTTCAATCTATTGTCTTAAAACAAATCACAAGGCTCTACTCCTACCTTTTATCTGCTTTTTTACGCCTTTTATCGTCTTAAGCTTAGTAATAAGGCTTGCGATAGGCGCTATAAATGGTTTATAAGTGAAGTTAAATTATATCGACAGGGAGTGAGTCATGCCGCGTTTATCCATTTGCTTATGTAGCGCTTTATTATTGCCATTTATCACCTTACCTGCTCATGCTGATAGTATGAGTCAGCTTATTGCGCAAAAGTCGCTCTCGGTCAATACCAGTTATCAGTATCCTAGTATACAGCGCCAAGCTCCTGCGGTATTGCCCGCATTTTTGTCAGGACAGTATGACAACGTTGATAGCGAGTATTTGCCACTGCTTAGCCTTGCAGAGAGGCAAAGCAGCCCTGCTGCGCGGGAAGTGATTAGCACGGCGCGTACGATGGCGCTCAATGAGCGTACTATCGTCCAAGGCGGCTGCTGGGATTATTTAGATGCGGTGTTCAAGCGTGCTGGCGTCACGCGCGATACCGTGCATAAAGGCAAATATGGACAAGGCCCATACGCCGCGAGTCACGAGATAAAAGCAGGGGACTGGCTCTATTATATCAATCACGGCTACAACGGCGTCGAGCACAGCGGACTGTTTGTTGGCTGGACTGATAAGGCGGCAAAAGAGGCACTCATACTTAGTTACGCCGGCGAGAATCGCCGCGAGCCTGCCCGCTACCGAGTCTATGATTTGAGTAATGTCTACCAGATCATGCGCCCAACGATTTAGAAGTTAGATGTTTTTAAGCACAAAAAAGCGTCCGTATTTATTTTTTATTTAAATGAGTACGAACGCTTTTTGGTTGTCAGATTTAATATAAATTCAAAAGGGCTTTACGACGACTAAAATGACGATAATAACTAAGCCTATGACGGGCACTTCGTTAAACCAGCGCCAAAATTTATGAGTCTTATACTGCGGATTATCAACCAGTTTTTTGCGATAATAGCCGCACGCACCGTGGTAAATTGACAACAAAACCACTAAGACTATTTTGACGTGCAACCAACCTTGGGTTTTGTACACCTCCCAACCATGCACCACCATCCAAATGCCAAATATCCACGTCGCTATCATCGATGGCGTCATGATGCCGCGATATAGTTTGCGCTCCATAATCACAAAGCGGTCCTGACTGATCTTGTCCTCACTCATCGCATGATAAACGAACAAGCGCGGTAAATAAAAAATCGCTGCAAACCAGCACACCACTGAAATGATATGCGCCGCTTTGATCCAGTTAAAGTAATCTGCCATAGTGTCTGCTCGTCGCCTTTTTAGCAAAAAAGTTGTGAATTAGCGCAATAGCTTAACCTAAAGCGCCAACGGATACTGTTGTGAATTGATTGATGTCAACTTAGCAGCTTAGACAAGCGATTCGGCAAGTACGTGCGATTGATGCCCACTCATAACGTCGAGCACAGGGACATGCTTAAGTGCTCTTGGCGTGGCAAGCTGTGCGGTCAAACCCAGCTCTTGCATTAGTCTATTGTCGCTTGCTTGACTGGCATTACCAGTCGTAAGGAGCTTGTCACCATAAAAGAAGGAGTTGGCACCTGCCATAAAGGCGAGCGCCTGCTCACCATCAGATAAGCTCTCGCGTCCTGCAGACAGGCGCACATAACTGGTCGGGCAGCATATACGAGTTACCGCAATCGTGCGTATCCATTCGATCACAGACAGCTCACCCTCAGCGATTACTTTATCTCCAATAGGTGTGCCCTTAATCGGTACGAGTAAGTTGACGGGTATAGACTCAGGGGCTTTTGGCATTTTGATCAGCTCATACAGCCAGTCCACTCGATCCTCACGGCTCTCGCCCATACCGACGATATTGCCACTACAGACATTGATGCCAGAGTTGCGCACATGAGCGATGGTATCTAAGCGCTCATCATAGCTGCGCGTACTGACCACTTGCTCATAGTAGCGTCTGGAGGTATCCAAATTATGATTGTAGTAATCAAGTCCCGCTGCGGCTAATTGCTCGGCTTGATCGGCGTCGAGCATACCAAGCGTCATGCAAGTCTCAAGCCCCAAGGCTTTGACCTCTTTGACCAGCTCAGCCACATATGGCATGTCTTTTGCGCTCGGATGCTTCCAGGCCGCGCCCATACAGAACCGCGATGAGCCTGTGGCTTTGGCGCGTTTGGCCGCGGCAATTACCTTTTGGATATCCAAGCGCTTTTCTGCTTGCAGCTCAGTCTTGTCACGGTGATGACCGGACTGTGAGCAATAGCCACAGTCTTCAGGGCAATTGCCTGTTTTGATAGAGAGCAAGGTGCTGATTTGGACTTCATTGGCTGTAAAATGCTGACGGTGAACAGTCTGTGCTTGCAATAACAAATCTGTAAGCGGTAGATCAAATAGCTCAGCGATATGCTCGCGGCTGGGTTTAACGTGTGCTGCGTTGCTTAAGCTATTGGTTGCTGCATTGTCCTTCATAATATTGTTTTTTAAAGTGCTAGGTTCTAAAGTGCTAGGTTCTGAAATACTAAGCAATCCTGCCATGAGTGAAGTCCTTTTATTTTAATAAACGATAAGCCTGTTTTTTTGCCATAAAAAAAGGTTGCGATACCCGTAGTATACCGCAACCTTTTAAGAACACCAGAGCGCTAATCAATCACGCCAACTTTGCCCTTATTTACCGATCTTGTGCTTAGCAACGCCGACCCAATGTCCAGCGAACTGCTGAGCTTTATAAGCATATGGTTTAGCTTTTTGGATGTAGGGCTTAAGCTCTTCTGGAATAGTCGGTACGATGTGTTTGGCAAGCTTATTAAACCACATCATCAAGCTATAATCGCCTTCGATACTCAAATTGCCTTCTTGAACAGCGGTCATAAAGGCAGGCAAGCTACCTTTGGTCAACAGCTTGACGCCTGTCATTGAATCTTTAAAGTTGATCGTCAAGTCCGCTTTTTCGGCATGGCCACTACGCTGACTAAACTGTCCATTATCAAAAGTAAAGTAACGAGCAACGTCTGCCTCTTCACTTGCAATCTCGATAGTCACTTGACGATCAGCCAATAGAGCCGCGACTTCTTCGTTGTCGCTATCAGCAAGCATGGACAAGCGGTAGCCAACAACAGCCAATAGCACATCTAATGGGTCAGATTTGATATCTAAAACAGGTATAGTAAACATAGATAAGCTCCTAATATATGTCAAAAGGTGGATGAGCGATAAAATGAAGCGTAGTTTACTATACTTATGTCACCCAAGTATCAACGATTAGTGTCTATTACGTCATTAGGTAAAATTAGATTGAAACAAAGATTGGGTCTGAGAAGTATAACTCGCTTGCACTACTGAAAGCGCGGGGTGTAATCATCATCGTATACAGGACTATGCTCAACATAACGGGCGGCTTCAAGCTCACGCTGCTCTTGTAAGGCTGTGCTGACATCCTCGTAGCGAATAGCTCTGTATAGCACCCACAGCCCCAGCGGCACCCAACTAATACCCATCGCCAGCACGTAGCTGTGCCACTCAGTGAGTACAAACCAGCTCGACACCAAACCACTTATTGCCTCAACCGTTAGCCAATATCCCATACCGCCGAGCAAGTACCAAAGTAGCCAGCGCTGTGAGGACAATGCCAATACCACAACCAATCCTGCCAGCAGACTTAAACCGAGTATCGTAGTGCTATTTATACTCAGTGCGTCAAAAGAAAATATAGTCAACAACATCATTCATCTCGCTTATAAAGGTGAATTTCAATAACACCATTATGAAAGCAAAACGGATAAAGAAGAAGAGTCATAAGGCGACTTTGCGACAACCGTTGACGTCTGATTTGAGCGCGCTAAATCACAACTATAGCAAAGCCAATCTTTGCTTAAGCTCGCCCGTTTTGACGTCCCCACCACGACAATAAAGATACCAATACCGCGCCTAATAGCATCAAGCTTATCGTCATAAACCACTGCGCGCCAGCAGGGTATTGCCACGGCATAACGTTATGTACCGCATCGTTATGCAAAGCGCTCGTTATCGATATTTTCCACGGCCAGACTTTGACTAAAGAGCCTGCGATAAACCCTGTTAAAAGCGCTAAAGTCGCCTGATAGTAACGCGACAATAGCCACTTAAGCACGCGCGTAAACAGTAATAGACCCGTTGCCATACCAGCGACTACTGTCAATATAACTGTTATATTCATGGTGCTGACGGCCTCTAACACCGCATCGTAAGCACCAAGCAAGAGCAGAATAAACGAGCCTGAAATACCAGGCAATATCATCGCACAAATTGCGATAGCACCTGCAAAAAATAGATAAGGCAGGCTAGGCGCTGAACTCAGCAGGGGCAAACTACTAACGCCAACGGCGACTACCAGACCGATAATAAATAAGCTTGCTCGGCCTATATTCCAGCGCTTGATTTCGGTCAGTAAAATAACGACCGTCGCTGCTACTAAACCAAAGAAAAACGACCAGATCAATAAGGGCTGATTGTCCAGCAAATGCTTAATCATACCTGCCAAAGCAATAAAGCTAGTCACAATACCTAAGAGCAGACACACCAGAAAAGTTGCATCAACCTGACGCCAAACGTCACCGACACCTTTGATACCGCCGCGCTGACGGAACACGCCCCACAAACTTGGACCAATACGGCTAATGGCATTGATAAGACGCTCGTAGATGCCTGATATCAGCGCTATCGTACCGCCAGAGACGCCCGGTACAATGTCGGCTGCGCCCATAGCAATGCCTTTGACATATACACCAACTAACTGTTTTGGGCTGTCATCATAGGTAGGATGAGTATCTAAAGCAGGGTTTAGGTTAGCGTTTAAGTGCGCGTCTGAGGTGGTATCAGTTGTGGCAGGCGGTGTGTCTGGCTGCGGTGAGGGTGATGCCGTCATGGACATTCCTTTAGGGTAGTAAGTGTTCAAAGTAGGGATGAGCATTGAAAAGAGTGAGAAGTATAAACGATATCAAGTATAAATAATAAGCCAGATGAACGGTTATATCGTCCATCTGACTTATCTTTAAAAACTTGTCGCTACGCTGAACTATCGTTAAATTCGATATGGATTATGCAGGAATAAAAGCAGGGTAGCCAAGCGCGTATAGAACGCCTTCAAGTCCTGTGACATTGATTGCCGCATCAGCGCGCGCTTGTACAATAGGTTTGGCGCGGTAAGCGACGCCCAAATCGGCATCTGCCATCATCGGTAGATCGTTTGCACCATCACCGACGCAGACCACTTGCGACATAGCAAGCCCCAAGCGCTCTGCGGTATGAGCGACGATAGCTGCCTTTTTATTACCATTCACGATAGGCATCTGAACATGGCCTGTAACCTCGCCATCTTCGATATCTAAGTGATTGGCGTGTACTTCATCAATGCCTAACTGCTCGGCGATATAATGCGCAAAATACGTAAAGCCGCCTGAGACCAATACCGTATGATAGCCCAAGGCTTTGAGGGCGCTGATCGTCGCGCGCGCCCCTGTCGATAAAGTAAGACGCGTACAGATATCATCCAAGACATCTGTTGACAGCCCTTGCAACAACGCCACACGCTGCACGAACGACTCATCAAAGTCTATCTCGCCGCGCATAGCCGCTTCAGTAATAGTTTCGACTTGATCGCCAACGCCTGCCGCTTTTGCCAGCTCAACGATAACTTCTTGCTCAATCAAGGTTGAGTCCATATCAAAGCAGGCTAGCTTGTGCGTGCGCAGCATATGACCGACCGAGAGAATATGACAGTCAACCAGCTCTGCGCTACTGGTTTGAGTACTGCTCTCTTGCGTGCTATCGTTCTGAGCTAAACTATTTTGAGTTAAACTATTTTGAGTTAAACTATTTTGAGCCAAACTATTTTGAGCTAAGTCATGACGCAGGCGAGTGGTCAATTGATCATCGATAATGTGCGCGGCGGCACTGGTCTTGGCAGGATGCATCAAAGTATCTGTGACGGGCACCAATAAATAGCGATACACTTGCACGGAGACAAAAGGCGGGCGAGCAGTCGCTTGCGTGGTATCGATATCATCGATAGCGACCTCTACAAAATGCGCTTGGGTATCCTCAGCGACAGTCACTAAGTGCCAATTGGGCTGCTCATCTACCCATGATTGCACATAGTGATGAATATCGAGCGTGGGTATGTGAGAGGGCAAAACGACAATAAGCGCAAAAACAGGGAGCGATTGCAAAGTGTCAAAATCTTGCAAATGCGTATCTTTGGGTAAAAGTGAGGCGATAGAGTCGACGGCCTGCTGCCATGCTTTGCTGTCTTTTGGTAACGAGTAAGGTGTGTTTTTTAGCATGGCTCAATTGTCCCTTGTATGCTGATATGAGACTAGGAATAATAACAGTTTTACAGCGTAGCGCCTATAGATACGCTAAAAAGTAAAAATGATGTAAAAATTGTTTTACAGTGGATTTATCGCACGCCATAACGACGACGATAGTGATATAGTAGCCATAGTTTATGACAGCGGCTCTTTAAAGAGTGATACTCTTTAAGCCATAGCTCTTTAGAGCTTAATAACCAGCAAACGCCTCTTTGAAAACGAGTACTTACGTCGTTTTTTAATTTTAATTATTCAAAAAGTTTATCCTATCATGATGTATTTAGCGCCGCGGCAAGGGTTGTTTGCCATTATTATTCTGGTTAGTTTTTGTCTGCAAACTTTGCTACTAGTCATTAGTACTGATCAGCAGTTGTCCAAAAGCCGTGCGCAAAAGGGCGAGCAAATGGTCGCCCAGCTCATTGACGAGGCTAGGCTGGCTTTAGAGAACAAAGACCGCGTCAGCTTAAGTGTGATTGCCAATCGCTACACCAGCGAGCAAGACGTCGCTCGCATCGTGATCAAGGACAGCAACGATGAGCTACTCGTACCTGTCGGCAACGCGCCTATGCAACAAGGCGATACCATTCGCAAAATGGCGACCAAAGGCGATGCGGTCATTGGTAGTGTGGCCTTAACTCTAAAAGATATTAGTAAGGGCGAGATCATCGCTATGCAGTGGCCGTTTGTGATCGGCTCATTACTGCTGCATCTGTTTTTGTGGTTGCTCTATGGTTACGTTGCTCGCCCAACTAAAGAACAAATCAATACCCTAAGTCATGAGATTCAAGACCTGCATCGTGAGCGCTACAGACAAGAGGGTCAACATCTTTATAATCGGCGCTCTATGTCCAATGATGTTGATGATACCGAAGCTATAGAGCAAAAATCAGCAGATAGCAGTGATATTAAAAACAAAAGCGATGCTAAAACAGGGATTAGTGCCGCCAGTATCCATGATGAGCTCAATGCCTACCTTAAGTCGCAACAAAACCCTGATGCAAATCGCGAACAAGCTGTAGATGTGCCAAATACTGCTGGCAGTGACTCTAATGTCGATCAGGGTTCTAACACCTCAACTCACGCAGCATCTGAGCCTAATAAAACATCGAAGCTGTCCTCTGCTCGCACTTTTGATCATGTCAGCGTACAGATTATGCTCCATGACGAATTCAATATGCTTGAGCGCTTGGCGCCTGAGATGCGCGCGCCTTATTTAGCGCTTTGTACTCAGCTGCTTAATCAAGCTATGAGCGAGCTGCTCAGATTACCGCTACTGCTCGGCGTGAGCGCTATCAATGAGCCGCATTTTGATGATAAGGGCGCAGCTATCGCTATGCTAAAGGCAGATAATAGCCATGCTAAAGTGGCGCTAGCGGGCGTGATGCTCGCCAAGCTATACCTGATGCTCAACAAGATCATTCATGACAAGCATATTGAGCTGGCGCGTTTTGCTTTGCCGGCAAAAGCAGGCGTCAGTGACAAGGTGCAGCTACAGGCCATGACACAGCTGCTTGAGAGCATCGGCAGTAAAGAGCAGATGCTTATCTTGTTGCCAAACGCTGGTCTCAAACAGATTGCAACCCATGTAAAAGTTAAGAGCGTGCAGCGTCCAACGACGGTCTATGAGCGTGAGTGCACCATCTTTGATGGTGGCAATGACGCCCTGATTCAGCGCCTCGCTGATGTGCGCAATGCCGTGTTGATGATAGATGAGTAATAGTTATGGTTAAAATAGTATTGACTACTTAAAGCGCGCAGGCGGCAAAAAGGATTGACAAGATTACCCTGAAACCTTATAAGGCATATAGATACTGATGTGTTTAGCAGTGACTGACATCAGTAACCCTTTTAACCTCCACCCCATAATGATAGGAGTTTGTCATGAGTGACGCTGATATTGACGACGATTTTGATGATGATTTTGTCGACGATGATGATGCAAAGATGGTAGAAGAGGCGGAGACCAGCGTCCGTACTCGTTTGAGCAGTTTAGAGAAACGTCGTTTAATCGACAACTTACTAGAAGAAAAGCGCCTAGCCAAAGAGCTAAAAGATGAGATGGACGATCTCGATGACTTTGATGACGATGATGACGATTGGGACGACGAGTAACTAACAGTATAGCAATGAGCCATAGGCTACACATAGTCATACAATTTGTCTAATTGGCTAAAAACTTAACTGTGTTAAGCTCAATGTTACTGCGCTAAGTGACTAAAGTTACTGAGAGGCTTAGCGCCGCAGCCATTTTTGCGCCATAAGCGCTACCGATAAAGGATGATCTATTATGGACCCATTAAGTTTTGATCAACTGCTAGATTATTTGGACACGCAAGAGAGCCAGTTTGTGCTCGATAGCATCGCCACTCATGGGTTTTTGACAGCGACAATCGTAGGCCCTGAGCTTCCCAATTGGATTGAGGCGCTATTTGAAGGTCATATTAGTGAAATTCCAGCCAATGTCGTCGATGGCATCAAACGCTGGCGCGCAGCCATCTTAGCTGAGCTCAAAAACGAGACGCCAATAGAGCTGCCCTTTAATGAAGACGCAGGTAGTGAGCAAGCAATCGATTTCTCTGAGGAGTCAGATATTGTCGCTTGGTCTATAGGATTCGTCGATGCGATGTATGGCGATGATGCGAGCGATTGGTTTGCGGACGAAGAGACCAGCGATGATGTCGCAGTGCTCACTCTACCTATGATCGTACTGAGCGGTATTGATGACGAAGATCCTGAACTGGCGCAGATGCGTGCCAACGAGGACAATATGGTACAGATGGTCAACGGTATTGAGAGCAATTTGACCGAGCTGTTTTTATTGTTTCATACCAATGATTAGATTTACTTACATTTGATACAGTCACTAAAAAGGCAATACCATGGCGGTACAACTCTCCAATCTTGAGCATTTACCGAACTACCAAATCACTGAGCGCTTGGATGTGGTGTATGGCAGTACGGTGCGCTCAAAACACGTCGGCAAAGATCTGTTTGCTGGCCTCAAAAATATCGTCGGCGGTGAGCTGACCGCCTATACCGAGTTATTAGAGGAGTCGCGCCAAGAAGCGATCGATCGCATGATCATAAAAGCTGAAGCGCTTGGCGCGGATGCGGTTGTAGGTCTGCGTTTTTCGACTTCTAGTATCGCTCAAGGCGCCTCCGAGCTGTTTGTTTATGGCACAGCGGTCAAGGCGATACCTATGCAGCAGCGAGTAGATGAGTCGGCTCATCAGCAACATAGTCAGATTGGGCAAACCCCAAATCCTACGCAAACCCCAACTGATGACTTGCCGCGTTTTAATCCTTTTGGCGAATGAATAGGCTTAACGCTTTGGCGCTAAGACGACGTTAAAGCGTTGAGATAAGAGATAGTCCATGAACAACTCTATGAGCCAAATCCTAATCAACTACGCGCCGCTACTTATCTTATTTGTAGTAGGGTGGTTTTTTGGCATGCGTCATGAACGTCAGCATTTGGCGCGCTTGAAGGTGTCAGAGAACGATCTGCGTCATATTGTAGTCTCAAGCGAGCGTTTTTACCGTCCTAGCTTGTCGACAGGGACACAAGGCGAGCTGGTACTTGGTAGCGTGGTTATTGCACAAGACTACTTTAAGATGGTTATCGCCAAAATCTTAAGCCTATTTGGCAAAAACCTGACCACTTATGAAACCTTGCTCGATCGCGCCCGCCGTGAAGCACTAGTGCGAATGCGTACTGAGGCTCAAAGCAAAGGCTACAATCACGTTTACGGGCTACGCTTAGAGGTCACTAATATCAATCAGCTTGGCAGTATGGTCGAGGCTATCGCATATGGTACAGCAGTCATTAGTACTGACACTACTACTCAACCTTATAGCTAGAGCACGTTGAACAGCTAGAGCATGCCAAATAGTTATACCCTAGCACTTTGCCTACTCTCTTAATACTTACCCTCTTATTTACTTCTCAAGCCACATCTCTCATTACAAAAGCCTATAACTGACTGAGTAGTAACGCAATCAACGCCACAACTCGCCTATGACAACGCTATACTGGCTTACGTTTGCCAGTCGCTATCGCCTTTATTCTTATTGATGAAAGTGCAAAAGATAGCGCCTCAGGCGGCTCTCATAAACTGACCGATAATTGGTCTTATCTACATGGATGTAGTTATGGAAAGTGTTCAATTAGTTACCTTAGTCAATTCTGTTGTTATTCCTATCTGTCTGTTTTTGATCATGATGGGTATGGGCATGACCCTTATCACCAACGACTTTAAACGAGTATTAAAGTATCCAAAGGCGGTCAGCATTGGTCTGACCAATCAGCTTATTTTACTGCCGATTATCGGTTTTGCCTTAGCCAATATCATGCCATTACGACCGGAATATGCAGTCGGTGTTATGCTGCTCGTGCTCTGTCCTGGTGGCACGACCTCCAACTTATTTACCTTTTTAGCCAAAGGCGATGTGGCGCTATCAGTCACGATGACCGCGATTGCTAGCGTCGTTACTGTATTTACCATTCCTATCGTATTAAGCTTTTCGCTCATTCACTTTATGGGCGCAGGTTCCGAGTTTCAGCTGCCGATTGTCAAGACTATGGTGTCGTTGTTTGTCATTACTATTTTGCCTATTAGCATCGGTATGTTGATTAAGCGTTTTGCGCCAAGGGTTGCCGATAGCTCACAAGTTCTGGTCTCGCGTTTTGGCGTGATATTTTTGACCTTTTTGGTGGTGTTTTTGAGTTACGTGCAGCGAGATATCATCGTTGATGCTCTTATTGATACAGGGCCTGTATCGTTGATTCTAAATGTGGTGACGATGGCGATTGGTTACTATAGTAGTAAGTGGTTTGGTTTGAGCTTGACGCAAAGAACCTCTATCACGATGGAGGTTGGTTTGCAAAACAGTACCTTATCGATCTTTATGGCACTTACCTTATTATCGAACTACGATATGTCGATGACACCTGCGATTTATACGCTCATTATGTTCTTGACCGCAGGTATTATGGTCAGAGTATTTAGCGCTAAGTTCAGAAGAGAGCAAGCAGTCGCAGTTTAAAATAAACGACTGTTTTGAGCACTTAAAAAGCCCTATATCGTAGCGAAATACGCTATGACATAGGGCTTTTTTGATTATATATGCAATAAAAATAAGCCTGTTTTTGAATGATGACTCGCTTTAGCGTCTACGGCCATTAATACGAGCAATCTTATCGACTTTAGCTTCTTTGTCCTGCTCTTTGGCTTTGGCAATATCAAACAAAAAGGTGCGGTTTTTGAGGACAGCGACGAACACCACACCGCCGACCGTATTGCCAGCCAGTACAATGGCTAAAAACACAAGATAGCGCCCAAGACTAACCGTATTGCCATAGAGTAGGGCGGAGAATATCTCAATATTACCGACGATACTGTGATGCAAACCCAAAAACCCAATGCTTCCAGTAATCAAAGTGACGAGTAAAATACGGCTAATGGTATCGCGCGCTGAGGTAACTAGCCAAGCGGCAATGCCCATCATCCAGCCAGCCAGTACGGCACTGCCAAAAATAACCCACCAGCGAAACCCCAAAATATGCTCGGCGTAAGCATCGATATCGCTTGCGCTAAATAGATGCATGTTGAGTCCTAAGCCAATCATCAGGGCGGCAAACAGACAACCGCCGACCACGTTGCCCGCGATAACAATGCCCCACAGCCGCAGCAATTTACTCACCGGTTCAATCTTATTGATAACCGGTAAACTTAGTAGTGATGTCTGCTCGGTAAACAGTAAAGATTGCCCGATAACCACGATGATAAAGCCTATCGGATACAGCAAGGAAGAGAGTACCATAGCAAAGTTATTAGGCATGACCTGAGTGAGCAAGGCAAAGGCGGAGAGAATGACAAAAAAGCTAATGCCAATCTCTAGCCCTGCGGTAAAGGCACTGGTAAATAAAGAACCCAAAGAGCGATCAAAGGTCTCCTTGGCATCGATAACCTGCTCAACTAAGATACTCGCGTAACTTTTGGCTTGACTTAGATTGTCATCGCTGGCGACTTTTTTTATCGTCTCTTTGTCGGCATCGCTGATCTGCTCAGGAAAATCCTCGTCCTTGATGGTGCCATCGAGGTCTGTCGCGCCATCTGCCAAATGCTCTGATGAGGTGAGTGGATCGTTGCTCTTAGTCTGTTTGCTCTCTTGGGTCACAATACGCTCGCTTGATAACTGACTCTATAATAGACTGCTAGTGTAGAGAGTTACGCTTATAGACTATGTTAAATATTAGGGGCATTGCTGTTGTTGATTGTTAAGTCATACTCAATCGGCGCTAAATCATCTTAGCACCTAACAAAATCCTGTCATCTGCGTTAAAATCACTCTACCACTTATTATGTCTACTTTTAATTAATAAAAGATAAAACTATGAGCAATCCCAATACTAACAACTCCAATCTCACCCAATCGATTCAAGCCGCCCTTAATCAATTAGAAAACGCCTACAATCCAAGCGATGTCGAAGCGGGCATGTATCAAGACTGGGAGGATAGCGGCTACTTTAAACCGACTTTTGATCGTGATGAGTCGTTCTCTATCGCTTTGCCGCCGCCCAATGTCACAGGTTCCCTGCATATGGGTCACGGCTTTAATAATGCGATTATGGACGCGCTCACTCGTTATCACCGTATGGATGGCGATAATACGCTGTGGCAACCGGGCACCGATCATGCGGGTATTGCTACCCAGATGGTCGTTGAGCGTCGTCTGGAAGCTCAAGGTATCAAACGCCGCGACATGACCCGCGAAGACTTCATCGATAAAGTCTGGGAATGGAAAGAAGAGTCGGGCGACAGCATTACGACGCAGATCCGCAGGCTTGGCAGCTCAGTGGATTGGTCGCGTGAGCGCTTTACTATGGATGACGGTTTGTCTAACGCGGTCAAAGAAGTCTTTGTGCGTCTATTTGATGAAGGGCTGATTTATCGCGGTAAGCGTCTGGTCAACTGGGATCCGAAATTTCAAACGGCGCTGTCAGATTTGGAAGTCGAAAACGTCGACGAAAAGGGCAGCTTGTGGCATTTTCGCTATCCTTTTACCGATAAAGACTTAACTACCCAAGACGGTAAGGATTATCTCGTCGTCGCTACTACGCGTCCTGAAACCTTACTTGGTGATACTGCGGTCGCGGTCAATCCAGAGGACGCGCGCTATACGCATTTAATCGGTAAAACCATTACCTTGCCTATCACAAACCGCGTGGTGCCTATCGTTGCCGATGATTATGTCGAAAAAGACTTCGGTACGGGCGTGGTCAAAATCACCCCAGCGCATGACTTTAACGATTATGAATTGGGTCGCCGTCATAGCTTACCGCTGATCAATATCTTAGATGAGCGCGCGAATGTCTTAGCTGAGATGGAGGTCTATACCGACTTGCAAGAGCGCGAGCCTGCGCTTGAGAGTACGCCTAACGAGTATGCGGGGCTTGAACGTTTTGCCGCCCGTAAGGTACTCGTTGAGCAAGCGAAAAGCGAAGGCTGGCTTGAGGACATCGAGGACTACGCTCTAAAAGCGCCGCGTGCTGAGCGTGGTGGCACTATCGTCGAGCCGTTTTTGACCGATCAGTGGTATGTCGCTATGAATAAGCTGTCGCAGCCAGCGATTGACGCGGTCGAAGACGGTAGCATCGAGTTCGTCCCTGCCCAATATAAAAACATGTATATGGCATGGATGAACAACTTGCAAGACTGGTGCATTAGCCGTCAGCTGTGGTGGGGGCATCGTATCCCTGCATGGTATGACGATGCGACTGGTGAGATTTATGTGGCGCGTGATGAAGCCGAAGTGCGTAGTAAATACAATTTAAGCCGCGATGTTAAACTGCGCCAAGATGATGATGTCCTCGATACTTGGTTTAGCTCAGGGCTATGGACTTTTAGTACGCTTGATTGGGCAGACCCGAATGCTGATCCGCGCGTGCTTGAGACCTTTCACCCGACTAGCGTCTTGGTGACTGGTTTTGACATTATCTTCTTTTGGGTCGCACGGATGATTATGCTGACCATGCACTTTGTCAAAAATGAAGATGGCACGCCGCAAGTCCCGTTCAAGACCGTCTACGTCCATGGCCTCGTGCGTGATGGCAACGGGCAAAAGATGTCCAAATCTAAGGGTAACGTCTTAGATCCGATCGATTTAATTGATGGTATCGACCTTGAAGCGCTAGTTGAAAAACGCACTAGCAATATGATGAATCCCAAAGACGCGGCTAAGATTGAGAAGCAAACGCGTAAAGAGTTCCCAGAAGGTATCCCAGCCTACGGCACCGATGCGTTGCGCTTTACTTTTACCTCCTTAGCCAGTACCGGGCGTGATATCAACTTCGATCTTAAACGTGTCGAGGGCTATCGCAACTTCTGTAATAAAATCTGGAACGCTAGCCGTTTTGTACTGATGAACTGCGTGGATAAAGACAGCAACGCGCTACCTATCGACCAAGCGCCCAATCCTGAGGTGTGGGAATTACCCGAAAAGTGGATTATGAGTCGTCTAAACTCCAGCATCAAAGACATTCATCAGCATTTTACCCAGTATCGTCTCGATATGGTCAGCCAAGATATCTATGAGTTTATCTGGAATGAATACTGTGACTGGTACGTTGAGCTTGCCAAAGCCAGTCTCAATGATGACTCGGTGACGGATGAGCGTAAAGCCCAAATCCGCTACGTGCTCTTGCATGTGCTTGAGACGGCCATGCGTTTTACCCATCCGATCATGCCGTATTTGACTGAGCAGATTTGGCAGACGGTTGCACCGCTACTTGATCGCAAGCATACCGACAGTATCGTTATCGCTGACTATCCACAAACCGATAGCGCCCAAATCAGTGAGCAAATCGAGTCGGATATGGCATGGCTACAAGAGCTGATCGCCAGCGTCCGTAACATCCGTGGTGAGATGAAACTCGGCAATGCGGTACGCCTGCCAGTGCTCCTACAAAATATCTCTAGTGAGGAAGATGCGCGTCTATCACGTATCAAAAACCAGTTTAAAGCGCTTGCCAAAGTAGAGAGCTTAGAGATACTAAAAGACGGTGATGACGTACCATTGTCATCATCAAGTATGGTTGGGCAGCTACGCGTGTTAGTACCGATGAAAGGTCTGATTGATCCAACCGCTGAGCTGGCACGTCTAAGCAAAGCGCATGAAAAAATACAGAAGCAAGCCGACGGTATCGCGCGTAAGCTTGGTAATGAAGGCTTTGTCAGTAAAGCACCTGCGGAAGTGGTCGATGCGGAAAAGGCGAAACTGGCTGAGTTAGAAGGGCAGATTAAGGCTGTGGATAAGCAGATGGAAGAGTTAAGGGCGTTGTAGTTTAATCAAATCCTAGCTATGGGCGTATTAAATGGGAAGATTGGAGCACGACTACCTTGTATTTGAATGGGATGACGATAAAAGTCAGACTAATTTGGCAAAACATGGCTTGCTACTTGAAGATGCTATCAATGCCTATTTAGATCCTTATGCTCTTACCCAGACTCATCAAGTGGTAGATGGTGAACAGCGTTGGCGCACCCTCGGGCGCGTACACAATGCTGTATTACTCTTTATCGGGCATTTGTTATATGATGATGAATTAGACCGCGAGGTTGTCAGACTAATTACAGTTAGAGAGGCTACCTCACAAGAAGAGAGGGTTTACTATGACAATCATTAGAAAGATTATTCATAAAGATGATATTCCATCATTATCTACTGAACAAAAAGAGCGTCTTGAAGCCTTAAAAGACCGTCCCATTGACTTATCTGATGCTCCTGAAGAATTGGACTGGAGTCATGCGGTGCGAGGCAAGTTCACCAAGAAACGTCTGCCCGTCGATGACGAAGTGTTTGAATGGCTACAAAAGGACGGCAAACCTGCTGAGGTACGTCTTAATGAGCTGCTGCATAAGTTGATGGAAGATGAAGGGTAGGGTTATTTTATAACATTGGCAGAGACTTTAAATAAAGAAAAAAGCAAACTTTCTATTCACCACCCTTAAACAAACTCAACCCCATTAACTCATCATTTTCGAAATTAACGATCTCAATCGGTAATTTTAGATGTTCGATAATCTCTATTATTCCTTTATCTGCGGTATAGAGCTTAGAGATGCCATTAGCGAGTGTGATACTGATAATCTGAATATCGACCTTAATAACTTGCCGTTGACTATTATTTTGCTTGATATAGTCTGTATCTAACAAATCTCGAAATATCTTTGCACCCAAAACAGCAGATTTCATATCAAAATCGAAAATTTGTACAAAGCTATTTACTTTAGATAAAAAGGTTGCGCGGTCAAAATTATCATCTTTGACTAAAAACTCAGCAATGACAGGAGTGCATAATCCTAGTAAAATCTCGCCGCGTTCAAGGGATTGCATGTATAGTCGGTAACTCTCTTTATCATCAACCAGCTTAATCAGAAAATTATTGTCCGCCATCACCATCATAAATGACGTTCCTCAAGCCATGTAGTAATAGGATCGTCGTCATCTTGCCAGCCACTTTTGCCATAGCTTACAAAGTCAGTTATCCAAGACTTTGCCGTTGCTTTATTTTCAATGATCTCAAAACCTGTCGCGTTAAAACTTTTCAAAATTAAGGTATAGCCTTGCTGAATCTCATAGCAGGCCGTACCGGTAAATTTAACAAGACTCTCAAAACGCCAAAGAGACTCTAAGTGAGGCGCTAGCTCATAAGATAAGCCTTTGGGAACGGAGACCGAGATATTATTATCGTTACCCAATAAAATAGTGAAGTGATCAGTGTCATCTTTTCCGTGAGCAGGTCTGAGTAACTTACCTATAAAGGTTTCTGACTGCTCAAAACTATGGGATAAGGGTTTGCGAAATTCAATATGATGCACCAGATCCATATCTTCGTCATTTACAGCGCTTCGACTGGCAAATATGGCAGCGTCAATATCAGTAAAGGTCTGTGAATAGCGGCGTATGACTTTATGAATATCGTCTAATGCTTTACTTGCGAGGTTTGAGTTAAGCGTTTCAATCTTATCAGTATAGTATTCAGGTTCTGTCTTTACTTTTAAAACAGCAGAGCCTGAGTAAATACTCTCAAAATATAGATGATCATCGCCTAATAATTTACAGAAATCATTGAGCAGACGACCAATATCACCTGCTTTGATATTATCTAAATCAATACCAGATAATTTTAGGACGAACGTTGATTTATCAGTCATATCGCCCTCCCATTAGTAAATGCATAGTAAATGCAATCAGTAAGCGAAATTAGTCAGTTTTAATGTATTTATAGTAGCAAAATATGCTACCTCTTAGGTAAAATTATGCGTATTTGCATAACACGGATTGTAGTCCTATAATTAAACCACAACTCACCCTTAGTATCTAAAATTCAGTTTTTAGTTTGCCTAGGGCAAATAAACCGCTACCGCATCACGTTGTAGCGGTTTTTTTATAACTGTTATACTATTAATTATAGAATGGAAGTCTAACAGTCAGTCAAAGGAGAGACGCCATGCAAATCACTAAACTGCTCACCTTGAGTATCTTGATAACCAGCCTTAGCGCATGCGTTTCACCATCTATAAACAATGCTCCAACCTCAGACAAAAACACTTTATCGGACGCCGATCTGATAAGGATTGCAAAGAATGATAACCGTCAGCCCTTACCTAATACCTCAAAATCAGTGATAGGCATACATAACGGAATAGACGTCGTTGAGGAGTTCACTTGTTCTGATATTTGTCCTGAGAACACCTTACGCATCGTCTATTACGATATCAAAGACTCAGCAGAGTGTGCGCGCGGGGGCGGGGTGATTAAAACCATATTGATACCCGTTGCCATTACCGTGATGCCCAAGCCGTATTGCTTGCCTGCGGTGATTGCTGACTATTGGGAGAGTTATCCTTAATTTTTTACTAAAACCTTATAACACCTAACCATTTCACTACTACAATAACGCCATACAGTTGCGCACTTTTTTACAAAATCGTATTGGCAAGCTGATAAGATGTATCTGTACTATATCGATTGCGCTATAAGCGATATAATAACAACTACAAAATTTGATACCTAGATATAGTTAAGTCCTTCTCTCATTTGTATTGGAGTAATCGCTATCATAAATATATATGTTGTCTTTTGGATTGCCCTGACCTTTTTCGCCTTTTTGATTACTGTGAGTAACATCAACAGTTACAAGTCAATTCTTGCCAGAGACTCGCGCCCAAGAAAGCCTGCTAAGGGTGATATTTTTGAGATTGAGACGAGTTTTTATAAAAAGGATGCGACGTTTCATGATGTGCTGTTTTTTCATGCGTCAGCGTCGGGCGTAGCGATAGTATTATTGGTACTGATCATCAAGGGCGAAACCTTGTTTCCGGGTACCGTGACCTTTTTTGGCCCTCTATCTTCTTTGGCTATTTTTACCATTAGTATCGTACTGCTTATCTTAGCGTTTTACTTTTTTACCATTTCTATTCTAAAGCTCGGTTATACGCTGGCTCGACTGCGCGGTGCTGACGGCAAAGAGATCAAATCGCTATACGCTATTGGTGGCGTTTTTGCTTACTTTTTAGTCTTTGCGATATTGGCGCTTATCTTGGTATAAAGGTTGTTGTATTTAAAGTTAGCAACAAAAAACCGCTCACAGTATGAATTGTGAGCGGTTTTTTGTTGCTAAGGCTATAGACTTATTCAGGGTATAGCGGGTCGAGCATTTTTTTGGTTGCGATAGTACCTGTTACTGGCGCTTTGAATACTTCAGAATCAATCTTACCAAATTTATTCCACTCAATTTGATTGGTTTCTAAATTGACCAGATGAATCGAGTAATCTTTGCCAGGCGCTCTATTGATCATCGCACCTGCTAGTGGCGATGTAGAGGCCGCAGCAAGTTTTAGACCAAATGACTGTTTGTTAGCCGCGGCTAAAACGACGAATACTTTGTTTGTACCTTCAGTTTTGCGGATAGCATTTAAGCTGGCGGCGTCTAGATTAAGCGGTGTATATGAACCTGTTTTCATATTGCTTGCGCCGGCTTTACTAGCATTAACTAGTGCCATATATAGGTTTAAATACGCTTGATTGGTGACACCATCAAAGGTATTACTGGAGCTAAGTACTGGATAATCAGTGTTCAACACATCTTTGGCATCTTCACTAGCCAAAATGTCCATTTGTGCCAACTCTTTTTGTGTCAAAGCGCCGCAGATAAAAGGGGAGGAGATATTTTTTACAGTCACTCCTTTGTCAGTGAGTCTCTCTTTCAACGTATTGGCAATAGCAACAGAGAGGGCGTCAGAGTTTTGATACATAATATCGTCTTTACCGACCTCAACTCGCAGTACACAACCGTCACTGATAATACCAACTGACTGAGACTTTAGGTTTTGCTGGGTTTTGTCATAAGCTTGGCGTGCTTCTGGACTCGTCGTTGTCGCACAGCCACTAAATACAGTGATAGCGGCAAGGGCTAAGGGTAGGGTAAGCGCTTTGGCTGAGGGGAGAGTGAACCGTGTGACCATAAATATCCTTGTAAACAGCATAAAAGTTAAGAGGTGAAAATAAGCTCGATAGTAAATAGCTAACTGTAAAGAACAATAGTCCAATAACGGCGAATTATGCATGAGTTTTTAAGATTCTCCTACTATTATTTACGCAAAAAACTATTTATTTTTGGGCGCCTATTACTTCCTCTAAGATGATGTTAATGCTCGGGATATAACATAAAGCTATAAAAATAATCTTGTGCTCTGGTAGGCTTTGTTGCAAGCTTATTAGCTTCTATAGATCGCTGTAATTTTTTATTTAGTGGCCTACTCTCTATCACCCAACGACGTCATCTTATGAGCGAAAAAAAAGCCTTTTATCATCGCCCGCGTACCAATCAGTCTGCTAGTCCTGCCATGCGTTGGACTTTTTTGACGCTGGGCTGGTTATTTTTTGTGTTAGGGATTATCGGTGTGCTACTGCCGGTCATGCCGACTGCACCTTTTATACTACTTGCCGCAGGGTGCTGGGCGCGTAGCTCACGGCGCTTTCATTTTTGGCTGATCAATCACAAGTATTTTGGTAAGTTTGTGCGCGATTGGGAGCACAGTCACGCGGTGCCACGTTACGCTAAGTGGCTTGGGACTATCATGATGGCGCTATCGACGACGATGCTGTTTTTTAACCTGCCAGAGGATATGGTTTGGGTAGCGTGGGTCGTTGCGGCGATGTGTACGGGCGTTGCTATCTATCTATTTCGTTTGCCTAATGCATAATAAGGGTGTCATCGTCCAACAAATCAAGCACTCAGTCCCAGTTACACAAAATACGAGATAAGGCTTGCGCTAGTATCTAGAGGGTCTTATAATACGCCCAAGCTTAAAAGCAGTTCTGCACCAAATCATTACCTCGTAGTATTAGTTATAATCCTTCGTTTTAATATTTATCGTACAGTAGCTATTTGCAAGCGTTACCGGTCATTTAGACCATTAATAAATTAAAAAGTAGGTTATTACTATGTCAGATACTCAAAAAGGTACAGTTAAGTGGTTCAACGAAGCTAAAGGCTTTGGTTTTATCGCTCCAGAAAACGGCGCAGACGTTTTTGCTCATTACAGCGAAATCACTGGTTCTGGTTTCAAAACTTTAGCTGAAGGTCAAGAAGTTGAGTTCACTGTAACTCAAGGTCAAAAAGGCCCACAAGCTCATAACATCGTTGCTATCTAATTTATCTTTTTATAGATAAATCATAGAGAACACTATGTTTAAAAAGCGAACCTTCGGGTTCGTTTTTTTTGGTCTAACATTTAAGGTTTAAGAGGTTGCTGTTGTCTTTGTAGAGTGTAGTTAGCGACGTAACCTGCCAATTAGTATAAATAAAGACGCCCTCTACCTTATAGCTAACAATAGAGTAGAGGATTTACTCTGTAAGGTATCAAAGAAAGCTAACCCCAATATTGATCAGCCCGCCGCCTAATATCAGCCAAGCAAACATTATCGCGCCTAGTAGCAACGGCTGGATACCTGCTTGTTTGATAGCGCCTAGATGCGTCGTCAGTCCTAGCGCAAACATCGCCATCGTCAGTAGCAGATCATCTACTCGCACTATCGTCCGCTCAAAGCTATCGGGCATAGGCACCCAAGTGTGCAAAATTACGATAAGAATAAAAACAAAGGCAAACCAAGGCACTTTGACTTGCCGTGTACGCTGTATCAGCGTGAGCTTATCGCCGCTTGCTTGATTGCCTTTGGTCAAAGCGAAAGAGAGTATCAGTAAAAAAGGCGCGAGCATCATGACTCGTATCATCTTAGTCACGACTGCCGTGTCTCCGACATCGCTATTGATAGCATTGCCCGCGACGACGACTTGCGCGACCTCGTGAACAGTTGAACCCGTATAAATACCGTATTGCTGCGCATTAAGCCACGGGGCAAGCCAGCCTAAATGATACAAAAACGGATAGAGCAGCATAGCAACTGTGCCAAAGACGACTACGGTTGCGACAGCGATAGTAACTTTGTGCGCGTCAGCTTTAATCACAGGCTGGGCTGCAATAACAGCGGCCGCCCCGCAAATGCTCGCCCCTGAGCCAATGAGCATTGTCGTTTGCTTATCGACTTTAAGCCACCTTGTACCGAGCCAATAGGTTAATAGAAATGTTGAAGTAAGTACTACAGCATCGCTGATGATGGCAGGCATGCCGACAGAGGCTACTTGCGTGAGGGTGAGCTTAAAGCCATAGAGCATAATCGCTAGACGCAAAATCTCCCCTTTTGAGAAGTTTACGCCCGCGCTCAAGCTATCGGCAACACGCGGATAGATGGTATTGCCGAGTACGATACCGATTAAGATCGCGAGGGTGAGGGGCGAGAGGCCAACTATAGCGCCCTCTGACCAGATGGTGATACGACTATCAAGCCATAAACTAAATAGGCTACCAAGCAACACGACAACCAGTCCTAACCCTTGAGGTTTGCTGGGGACATAACTGCCAAGGGTCTGACTCATCGCCTTCATAATTTGCCTTACTTAGTATTTACTTGATCTAGTATTTACTTAATCTAGTATTTACCTTGCTTACTGTTGATTAAGCTGATATGACTATTAGCTTAATGGTAGCTTTTATAAGTCAACAGTATAGATAAAGGTTATATATAATAAAAACAGATTGATAAGATAGAACCTATTTGTTTTTTGGGTTAATAGGCTAGTAGCTCTTGTAAACTGTAGGGTATAGAGACAAGTTGTGGGGTATAAAGACGATGAAAAAAGCGCCGCAGACCGTACCGAAGATTACGTTAAAGCAGCTAGCTGTGTTTGTGAGTATTTATCAGACAGGCAGCACCAGTTGTGCGGGTAAAGAGCTGCATCTATCACAATCAGCGGTCAGTAGTGCGCTCAGTACCTTGGAGACGCGCTTGCAGATGCCGCTGTTTGAGCGCGTAGGACGTAGGCTCACCCCTCATGCCAACGCTCAGCCTATCTATGTTCAAGCGCAAGCGCTACTTGGACAAGCCTTGACGCTTGAGCATTATCATAAGCATCAAGCAGGGCAGATGCATATTGGCGCGAGTACCACTATTGGCAATTATGTGTTGCCAAGCCTCTTGGCCCAGATGTATAAGACGCTGCCAGAAGCTAACATCGAGACCTATATCGCTAACACGCAAGAAGTCGTTAGCGAGATTGAGCAGCTTAATATCGATATTGCACTGGTGGAGGGTATGCCAAGGCCAAGCGATAGTAAAGTGATTGAGCAGCGCGCTTGGCGTACCGACAAGCTCATCATATTTGCTAAGCATGATAGTAAATGGCTGACAGATATTGCTAAGAGTGATGATGATAGTTATACGCTTACCCTTGGGCAATTAGCGACGCGGCCGTTGTTGGTACGAGAGGCGGGATCTGGCACGCGGCAAATAATCGATGAGCAGTTATTGCAGTATCTGCCAAATGCTGAGGTGATTCGCGCGGTAAGTCAGTCTGAGGCCATCAAAAATATGGTCAGCGCTGATATTGGACTAGGCTGTCTATCGCAGCATATCATTGAGACAGAACTTGCTACAAAGTCGCTGGTACAAGTTAAAGTTGCCAGTATCGATCTATCACGCACATGGTGGCTGGTATGGCATAAGGCTCGGCACCAAAGCCCTATCTGGCAAACCTTTATCGATATTATTGAGCAGCAGTGATTGCACTAGGATCAAAAAAAGCGCGACATCACTGATGATATCGCGCTTTTACTTTATCTATTAAAGCTAAATACTTATATCAAGTCATTACCTTGTCACAGGCTTATCAAGCCGAACCACGAAGCTGTCGCAAGGCACGTTTGGCAAGATATTATCAGCAGTCGCCCCGCTTATCCAAGCAGCAATCCCTGAGCGTTTATGACGACCGATAACCAGTAGATCGACGTCGTTTTTGTGACAGTAGCTTACAATACCTTCGCTACTTGAGATGGCAGTAGTCACTTGAGAGGTTTCTGCATTTAATTGATTACGCTCCAAAAACTGCGCCAATTTCGCTCGTGCTTCTTGACAGCGTTCATCATCGATCTCATCGTATAGGCTGGAGGCGGGTACTAGCTCGTAGCCAAAACCGACCATCGTGTCTTTGACGATATGGAGTACCGATAGCTTAGAGCCTGGGCGATTATCGACGATACGTTTGGCCTTTTGCGCGACGATATCGGCATCAGAGAGCAGGTCGGTAACTAGTAAAATATGCTCATATTTCATTATGTTGTCCTCATGGCAGATAGTATCTACTATAGCACCACTGCTAGCCGCTGTTAAGTAGAGCTTGTCTATCTTAGCTTCTACTTTAAGCTATTTATAATGGTCTCACTATTTAGGTACTGGCTGATCAAGCTTGACGACTAAGCTATCGCACGGCGCGTTGGGTAAGATGTTATCGGCGGTGGCACCTACTAGCCAAGCGGCGATACCGCGGCGCTCATGACGCCCAATGATGAGCAGATCAACCTCTTTTTCGTGGCAGTATTTGACAATCCCTTTGTCGTTAGAGATAGCGGCGGTGACCTCAGAGTTGACCGCCTCTAATTGATTACGCTCCAAAAACTGTGCCAATTTGGCTCGGGCGGCTTGCCAATGCGCGCCATCTTTTTCTCCTGATAAGCTCGACGCTGGAATGAGCTCATAACCGAAGCGTATCATGTCATCCTCGACGATATGCAGTACCGATAACCTAGTATCAGGCGAGCCTGCGATAATGCGTTTGGCGCGCTCGGCGACGATATCGGCATCTGATAATAAATCGGTAACCAGTAAAATATGCTGATAACTCATAACATGCTCCTTATTATTTATAAAATGGCTACCTTGATAGTAACAGCACCACTAAGCATTGTTAAGGATTAAATCCATAATTTAATTAGGGTTATAAAAGACGGTATTTTTACTTTTTTAAAGAGTGAAGAGAAGTGGCGAATATAACAATTGAGAGCTAAGGTCTGACTTGACTTATCACCGCGCAAGCCCCATCTCACAGCGACGATATTTATAAATGTATTTTGCCAATAAAAGCACAACGATAAACAATAAGGATAACTATGAGCGACACGATCACTGATATACATGCCCAAACACAAGCTGATATCGACTTGACCTTGCACCCAGCATTCGAGCTGATCGAGCATCGTCATATTGAGGCGCTCTCGATAGACGTTCTCATCAGCCAGCATGTCAAGACGGGCGCGATGCATTATCATTTGGCGCATCCTAGTGACGAAAATGCGTTTTTGGTCGGGTTTCGGACTCAGCCAATGGATTCAAAAGGCGAGGCGCATATCCTTGAGCACGTCGCATTATGCGGCTCCAAAAAGTTCCCTGTACGTGATCCGTTCTTTTCGATGATCAAGCGCTCTTTGAATACCTTTATGAATGCGATGACGGCGGCGGATTGGACAGCGTATCCTTATGCCACGCAAAATAAAAACGACTATTTTAACTTGTTAGATGTCTACCTTGATGCCGCGTTTTTTCCCAATATTCATCCGCTTGATTTTGCGCAAGAAGGTATTCGTGTCGAATTAAACGAAGAGGATAAGCCGCAATTTAAGGGTATTGTCTTCAATGAGATGAAAGGCGCGATGAGCGGGGAGATTGACCAGCTCTATCATACGGTCGCCCATCATCTGTTTCCAACGACCACTTACCATTACAACTCAGGCGGCGATCCTGCGGACATTCCTGATTTGACCCATACAGAGCTTGTTGAGTTCCATAAGAGTCACTATCATCCGTCAAACAGTGTAATTATGAGCTTTGGTAATATTCCAGTGCGTGAGACGCAAGCGAAAATACACAAAGACGCGTTGGCTGAATTTGAGACCGGTCAAAAGCATGTGTCGCGTCCAGAAGTGCGCTTGCCGGCGCCGATTAGTGCAACCGACACGTATACTGCTGACGAGGCAGGGCCCAATCAGACTCATCATGTGGTGGCTTGGTTGCTACCGTCGATTACTGATCCCAAGCAGCGCCTTGCACTGCGCCTATTGGAGGGCGTATTGATTGAGCATGCTGGCTCGCCACTACGCGCCTATTTGGACAGTCATGCGCTAGGCCGCGCGCCAAGTCCGCTATTGGGACTCGATGATAGTCATTATGAGATGGTTTTTTATACTGGTCTTCGTGGCTCTGAGCCTGAACACGCAGAAGCGGTCGAGCAGGGGATTATCGACTTATTAACCGATGTGGCAAGCCGACCTGTCGATGATGAAACGATTGAAACTATCTTGCATCAGATTGAGATCGATCAGCGTCATATTGGCGGCGATAGTATGCCGTATGGTCTAAATTTATTATTAGAAGGCTTTAGCACTGCCATTCATGACGGCAACCCTATCGATGTATGGGAAGTCGATGAGCACCTATTATGGCTGCGCGAGCAAGTCAAGGATAAGCAGTGGCTGCCAAACTTAATCAAAACCCATCTGCTGGACAATACGCACCGCGTCCGTGTCACTATGGCGCCTGATAGAGAGAAGTCGGCGCGCCTGATCGCAGCGGAGCAAGTACGCCTTGATACGATAGCGATGGATTTGAGTGCTGATGATAAGGATATTTTAAAAAAACAAGCACTGGATTTAGCCGCGCGTCAGGCGGCCCCTGATGATGTGAGTATATTGCCCAAGGTCGGCTTAGAAGATGTACCAACTGATATCAGCTTTAAAGAAGGCGTGCAAAAGCCAGTTATTCTAAGCGGTCAAGACAGTACACTGTTTGAATACGAAGCGGGCACCAATGGCTTGTACTATTATCAAGTCGTTGTGCCACTCACGGATGTGATCAACGCAGCCAACGTGGATAATTTGCCTGCTAACGATGTTATCAATCATCCGCTATTGCCGATCTATTTAAGCTTACTATCAGAGCTTGGTACAGACTCGCTAGATGCTTATGAGATGCAAGCCAAACAAGCGGCGCATTCCTCAGGCGTTACCGCGCGTATTAGCCAGCGTACTAGCATCGATGATAGCCAAACGATTAGCAGCTACTTTGTGGTCGCAACACGCGCGCTTAATCGTAAGCCTGAGGCGATTGATCTGCTCAAAGAAGTCATGGAGCATAGTGTCTTTAGTGAGCACGATCGTATCAAAGAGATCTTGCAGCAGCGCGCGGCCAGTTGGCAGTCACGACTTGCTGGCGCAGGTCACGCCTACGCGCTGCAAACGGCCAGTCGCGGCATGAGCCGCCAAGCGCAGCTTGAATACGTTCGTAGCGGCCTACCAGCATTAAACGCACTCAAGGACTTCTTGAGTCATGCCAGCGACGACGCGGCGCAATGGGACAAGCTTGCAATGAGCTTGATGGACTTACATCAGCGTCTAATCAGTCTACCTAAGCACGCCATTATCGTCTGTGAAGCTGAGCAAACTGAGCGTTTAAGTCAGATTATCGTTGATAGTTGGAAGGACAGTGCGGCATCAAGCGTGAAGCCTGCGTTAACGGATGCTGATATTCCAAGCGAATTTAGCGCTTTGACTCTAGATTCTGCGCTTAATGGCGAGGTGGACGCGGCGCATAGACTTGAGCATAATCCTATCGTAGAGGATATTGCTTGGCTTGTCGCCACCAATGTCTATCATAACGCTAGCGCCTACACTGTCCCTGCCGCTGATCATCCAGATACTGCAGCCTTAATGGTATTAGCGCCTTATTTGCGTAATGGCTATTTGCATAGCGCTATTCGTGAGCGCGGCGGCGCTTATGGCGGCGGCGCGGGTTATGATGCCAATGCCTGCGCCTTTAAATTCTTTAGTTACCGTGATCCGCATTGTGAGCAGACTTTCGCGCACTTTGATGCCAGTATCGAGTGGCTAATTAATGAGCCGCAAACGGATGAGCAGTTAGAGGAGGCGATACTTGGGATTATCTCTGGTATGGATAAGCCAGGTTCACCTGCAGGCGAGGCAATCAAAGCTTGTTTCACTAATCTACATCACCGTGGTCCTGAGTGGCAACGCAAAATGCGCGCGGCGATACTAGCGGTCACGACTCAAGACTTACAGCGCGTCGCTGGGCAGTATCTACAAGGCCAACAGCACGTGCGCTCAGTGCTTGCACCCTTTGATAAAGAAGAAGATATAAAGGCGCTAGGCTTTAAAGTATGTAAAATTAAGAGCTAAGAGGTGGGTTTAGTCATAGATACAAGAAAACCGCCGTCTTTATTAGGATGGCGGTTTTTTGATTAAATAGAATCGCTTATTATGTGCTTAATATAACCATTTTTAGTAACGCTTAATACTCTTGTCTTTACCGATATAGTCTTGATGGATAGGGAACTGCTTAACCTCGTCAAACTGTTTGCGATCAGCAAAATAGCTGGTCAAAGTCCGGCGTACCGCTTCAAAAGCGATCTCATCCCAAGGAATATCTTCTTCTTTGAATAGAGCCGTATCGAGACTCTCAGAGCCAATGCCATAAGCGCCGTCTTTTAGATCACATAAGTAAATGACATATATTTGACCAATATCAGGGATATCATACAGACAGTATAACTGCGGGTTGATGACGACAGCATCCGCCTCCTCAAAGCTCTCGCGAGCAGCGCCCTCCGCCATCGTCTCGCCATTTTCCATAAAGCCTGCGGGTATCGTCCACAGCCCATATTGCGGCTCAATCGCTCGGCGACACAGCAATACTCTATCCTCATGGATGACTAAGGAGCCGCAAATCATCTTTGGGTTCTCATAGTGGATATATTGACAGTTGGGGCAAACCAAGCGCGGCATATTGTCAGTGGCAGGTATCTTGCGCTCAGCTTCATGGCCACAATTGAGACAAAATTGCATAGTTACAGCCTTTTTTGATAAATTTTAGAGGTTGCGCTCTTATCAATCTAAGATAGCACAAATTGGCAGCAAACTGAGCACTGCTAACAGGAATACACCATTTGTCATCAGCCCTTAAACGCGCACTGGTAATATACAGTTGAACCCTATGATACTAGTATAATTTAAGGCTTTTTTAGTACAAAATGTACAGCAAAGAAGAGTTATACCAGTAGCGTTCAGGTATCAGTAGATTAATTTATTATATCGCTTGAGCCTTGGTGTTATACGCAGCAAGCTTTTAAAAAAAGAGTAAGTAATGCGTAGTCACACAAAGCCCATGCAGCAAGTGTCAAAGTCAGCTAGTCTGTACTGATGTGGTCTTTCAAATGCAGTTTTAAAGTCGTGAACCCTTACCAATATCTTGGATAGTGTCGACCTCTACCAATATTATTATAAATTAGGGCGACTATCACTAAAGCGATTGCTCCTATCAACGTTGGCGTAATCAAAAAGTGCCATTTGACCCCACCGAGCATCACGATTAACGGGTTTGAACCTGCTGGTGGGTGCGGTACTCGAAACAATAGCATAAGCGCGATAGCCGTACCGACAGCGAGAGCCAGGCTCCACCATTCAATACCAAACAAGGTCATAAAGGTTAAGCCGGTCAAGGTCGTAATAAAATGACCGCCGACGATATTTCTAGGCTGGGCAAAAGGACTCTCTGGGTAAGCAAAGATAAGCAAGCAGCTGGCACCAAAAGATCCCAAAATCATAGCCACGTTTTGCCAGTTGCCTATTAGTGCAAGTGCTGCTGTAGCAAGCGTACCTCCAAGCCAAGCGAGTACGATAATAAATAGTGGCAATCTTTGAGGGCAGTCATCGAGCTTGCCTTGCATCTTGCTCAATGAAAAAATCTTATTCACAGGGGTATCCTAAATCATCTAACAACAAATATCAAAGCGCGGCTATTCTACTACGCGCAGATATTTTATACATCAAAGATAGAGCCTTTTGATTCTCGTTGATAATAACGTTATGACATTTAGTACTCATTTTAAACTTATAGGGCAATAACAATGACCATACCGCAGCAGCTTATTCTCCCTGATGATTTGTCAGTGGCGCTGCCCGACTATATCCACCAGCCCGTGCTCAGGCAATTGGCTGAGCGTGTACAGTACGATATGCTTGGTCACATGACGCAAGCTTTGCGCCATGATACCGATCACGCTGCTCAAAGCGCGCGTATTTTAGAGCGTCTGTATCAGACGCCTATTGCAGATGCGTCAATATTGGTCGCCATCACTAACGAGGCGCGTCCTAGACTACTCTTGACCCGCCGCGCCGCGCACATGAACAGCCACGCAGGTGAGGTGTCTTGCGCCGGCGGTAAGCATGAGCATTATGACGGTAACAATGTAATAACTGCGCTGCGTGAGGCCTGTGAGGAGACCGCGCTACCACCGAATAAGGTGCAACTGCTAGGTCAATTGCCCATCCAAACCTCGAAGAGTGGCATGAGCGTACGCCCAATTGTGGCTTTGATTGAGCCAAATTTAGAGTTAGTGCCTGAGATTGGGGAGATTTCACGGATATTTTGGGCAGACTTTGAGCGCTTAATAACTCAGCCGACTATCGAGTATGCCATCGAGTATACGATGATGGAGCAGACCGCGACTATCGTAACGCCCAGCTGGCAGATTGAAGGCGAGACTGTTTGGGGGCTTACTGGTAAAGTATTGGCAAGCTTACTTGAGACCGGCTTTGATAGGCAACTGGAATGGTACTACCGCATGCAAGAGTCTGGCCTAGATATTGGTCGTTAAATGCGACCCACCCTTATGCAGCTATTTATAATAGTTGTCATTCTTTTTGAGCCACCAGTTCATATTATCCTGACGCTTAGCGCGAAACGCTTCAAGCTTACGCGCGGCGGCAGCATTGTGCTGGCGCGCGGTATCTAAGGCAAACAAAATCGGCACAGAGGATAGCACGCCAAAGCGAATTTTTGATTTGGGCAGATCTAAACCATCGCCAATATCATCGCCAACAAGGGTACGCGTGACACTGGCATTGACCATCTCAACAAAGCGTCCGCGGCGATTGTCCTCGCCCATCAGCTGACGCGGCAAATCATGCAGCGCCTTAGCCAAAGGCTGTCCCATTTTAAAATCAAGCTGCTGAATAGACAGGTAAGTATAGAGCCACTCCCAGCAGGCTGCCTCATCTTTTGGCAAGCGCTCCAAATCCACCCCCATCCAATAACTGGCAAGATTCCATAAGTGCAAAATGCCCTCGGCCTCCTCGTTACTCATGCGTGCACCAAGCAATCTAAGACCGCGCATAATCAGCAGTGAAAACTGTAAATGAGTGGCAATCATATCAGTCTGATTGATCGGAATGCCCCAATAATCGCTATTCCAACTCCCATCTGCATTATGGTGCTGAGCCTTGTGTGCGATCACATCATCTGATAGTTTAAGCTTGCCTTTAAGCAGGCTCTGACGTACCAAGGTATGTACTTGACGCACCTTGATGGACTGGCGCCAACCCTCCGAGCCAACAGCGAGCACATGGTCTATATTACGCGTGTCATCTGACAACTGCGGATGCTCAGATACGGCGAGGATATAAGCATACGTGCGCATCAGACGCGGCAGCGCATCATGCATCAGCGCGCCAGTTTGCAATAGCGGTAGTGATAGCGCTGGGATACTATAGCCTGCCATAAGTGCCACGTTACGCAGTAGCCAGATCAGCATTAAAGGATAGCGCCGATAAGCAATAGCGCCTATCTCAGCAAGTTTAGGATCAAACCAAGAGGGCTGCGCGCTGAACTGCTCAGTTAGTGCGACAAAAGAGGGGTGGTTGGCTGTACGGGTATCGGGTGTAGAGTTGCCCAAAATGGATTGCTCTAATGGCTTGGCAAACCGTATACCGTCACCTGCCAAGCTATCAGCAATAGGGTCGCCAATATCGTAGCCTGCGACGATCTCATTGAGCAGGCGCTGCGAGATGACAAAGTCTTTGGGCAATAAATAGCGCTTGATACGGCGCAGCACTTGTAAATCGCTATGGTCATCGATAGACGTTGTGCGTCCATGACGCCGATAATTGGCGCTAGTCGTCTTGGTGCTAGTAGTCTTGGACATTATAGTAGAGTCGTAGGAGTCATTGGGGTCTTTTGCAGTCATAATAGTAATGTACCATTATGCGTGACTTTAATAGTAAGCGTGTGTCATAAATTGGTAGCGTATTACCAGTTTTGCGTTGATTTCTGGACTGGTAATACGCCTGTTGTTTAGCGAAAAATCAATGGCGAGTCAAATCAACAGAAGTATTGCTGACCTCTTCTTTTAGCGTGTACTTGAGCATCAGATAACCTGCAACCCCCGAGACGATTGAACCCATAATGATACCTAAGCGCTCATCGAACATAGGCGTACCGCCGCCAAAAGCCAAACCACCGATAAACAAACTCATCGTAAAGCCTACGCCGCAAAGCAAGGCTGCGCCGTAGATTTGCTTAAAGTTCATCGCCTTTGGCATGGTTGAGAGACCCAGTTTGAATATCAACCAACACATCGCCATAACACCAACTTGCTTACCGATAAACAAGCCTGCGGCGATACCGAGCGGAACCGAGTGAAACAGCTCAGCGACGCCTGCGCCTTTAAGGGAGATACCTGAGTTGGCAAAAGCAAACAGCGGTAAAATAGCAAAGGCGACGGTGTTGTGTAGATCATGCTCAAGCTCCTCTAAGGGCGAGTGCTCAGGATCAGTGCGATCAAACATCGGGATAAACAAAGCCAAAACAACCCCTGCCAAAGTCGCATGGACGCCAGATTTGAGCACAGCAATCCACATAATAATGCCAAAGAAAATATAAGGCGTAATATTGGTCACGTTGCGGCGATTAAGGATGTATAAGAACGGCAAACAAGCGCCTGCAACCGCTAAAGAGAACAAGGATAGATCATTGGTATAAAATAGCGCAATGATTAAGATGGCGCCAATATCATCAAAGATAGCAATAGAGACCAAAAATATCTTGAGCGAGTTGGGGACGCGATTGCCTAGTAAACTTAAAATACCAAGCGCAAACGCAATATCGGTTGCAGCAGGAATCGCCCAGCCTTTGAGGTACTCAGGCTCATGGTAGTTAAACAGGATGTACACAATAGCAGGGGCAATCATACCGCCGACAGCCGCGCCTGCAGGCAAAATGATTTGTTTGAGATTGGATAATTCGCCAACCAAAACTTCGCGTTTGAGCTCAAGTCCTACCAAAAAAAAGAAAATCGCCATCAGACCATCATTGATCCAATGCCGTGCATCTTTTGCAATCTCAAAATCACCAAATTGGATAGCAACGGGCGCATGAATAAAGCCGTTATACCATTCGCTCAGTGGGGTATTGGCAATAATCATTGCAGCAATGGCAGCTAGGGCTAAAATAATACCGCCTGCCGCCTCAAATTCAAAAAATGCCTTGATCCGTCGTATTGCCATAAAATCCTCATCTGCAAAATATACACTACACTCAAATGACGACCTTTATACCATCTTATTTGATAATACTTATCAAAACCTTCGTATCAAAAATGATAATAGCGTGTTTAGATTGCCTATATATTTGAGTGTGATAGCTAAATTTTTAATATTCTTATGCTTGTTTTCTTTTATAATAGCGTGCTGTTTGATCGCAAATCTTCAAAGTCTTTATCATAGAATATAACGCGTTGACATGATAGTGTGCGTAAGCGTTAGTGAGTCAGTTATACCAAATTTAACAGACTTTGCTTGATTTCACCATTTTTATAGTGCTATTGATTCGGCATTAATATCTCATTAGCGATACATCTGATGGTAATACTAAGGCAAGTTTTATGGATATATCGCTATCTTTAGAAGTGATTTTGATGCTAACGGCAGTCGCGGCGTTAGCAGGCTTTATCGACGCTATCGCAGGCGGCGGCGGTTTGCTGACCATACCTGCCATGCTCCTTGCCAATATTCCGCCTGTACTCACCCTTGGCACCAATAAATTGCAAGCAGCGTCAGGGGCGCTTGCGGCGTCCATCACTATGATAAAAAAGGGCGTGGTAAAGCCTGCCCGTATTAAAGTGGCGATTATCGCCGCGTTCATCGGCTCAGTCATAGGGACGATTGCCGTACAGTTGTCGCCGCCAGATCTGCTTGAGACGCTTATTCCCTTTTTGATTGCCGCTATCGGTATCTATACTTTGTTTGCGCCAAATCTAGGGGAGGTGGAAGCCGCGCCGCGTATCTCAGAGGGCAAATGGCAAAAAGTAGTCGCGCCACTCATCGGCTTTTATGATGGTTACATTGGCCCAGGCACAGGGATGTTCTTTGCACTAGGGAATGTGGCGCTGCGCGGTCGGCAGATTATTGAGGCCACAGGCGCGGCAAAGGTGCTAAATCTATCGACCAATATAGGCTCACTGATATTTTTTATTTTGGGCGGTAATGTGCTGTGGAAAGTGGGTCTTGCGATGATGGTCGGACAGATCATCGGCGCATATTTTGGCTCACATATGGTGGTCAAAGGCGGCAGCAAGCTGATTCGTCCAGTGATTGTCCTAGTATGTTTGGCGATGGTGACCAAATACGTTTTTGGTTAAAGGGCTGTCAATTGACAGCACAGAGCGATCAAAAATACCTCAGCCAATTTTGAACTGAGGTCTTTTTTTGGGTGAGTCTTTTGTTTTTGTGAGTCAATTAGCGACGTCGATCGACATCATCGTATTCGCTCCCCATGAGGCCATCACTAAACACTTTGGAGAATTCGCGCTCGTTCTCTTCATCGATATGACCATCAAAGACGTCTTTGGCACCAGCAAAAGGATCGTTGTAGATTGCCACGTTCATCTTATTCTCAGACTTAGCGACGATCGTGGTCACTGCCGCATCACCGCCAACGTTCACCGCTGTCCGTAGCATATCGAGAATACGATCAACACCCAATATGAGACCGATACCTTCGATAGGAAGACCCACTTGCGAGAACACCATAGAGAGCATGATAAGCCCTACGCCTGGCACACCCGCCGTACCAATAGAGGCAAGTACGGACATCAAAATCACGGTCAGATATTCAGTCACCCCAAGATCAATACCGTAGACGTTGGCGATAAAGATAGTCGCCGTTCCCTGCATAATTGCCGTACCATCCATATTGATCGTTGCACCAAAGGGTACAGTAAAGGAGGCCACTGAGTTGTCCACGCCCATGCGCTTAGTTACGGTACGCAGAGTAATCGGAATCGTCGCATTCGAGCTTGAAGTACTAAATGCAAAAATCTGTACTTCGCGCATTTTTGCCAAAAAGGTTTTGATCGATAACCTTGAGAACAGCTTGAGGACGATCATCATAGTAATGAAAAAATGGAAGGCCAGTGAGCCCACTAGCACCGCAACATAACCGAGCAGTGACCAGATGAGATCTAAACCCAGCTCTGCCATCGCTTTGGTTAGTAGCGCAAAGACACCATAAGGCGCAAGATTCATAATGATAGTCACCATCTTTAAGATGACCTCATTGATAAGCTCTAAGCTTTGCACTAAGCCTTTGGCAGGTTTGCCTACCATCAAGATACTAATACCGATCAATACTGCAAAAAAGATGATCGATAGCATATCGCCATTCGCCATTGCGCTAATGGGGTTGGAGGGGATAATGTTAGAGAAGACATCAAGTAGAGGTGGCGCTGCTGCTGCCTCAAATTCAGCTTCGGTGGCTACATCCATGCCTTTACCGATACCAAAGAGGATACCCAAACCAATAGCAGTCGCAATGGCCAGCGCTGTGGTCATCATATAGATCATAAAGGTTTTGGTGCCGATACGACCGAGCAGGCGAATATCGCCGATACCACACACCCCGCAAATCAAGGAGATTAATACTAGCGGTACAACTAGCATCTTAAGCGAGTTGACAAATAACTTACCGATAATAGCCAAAAAGCCATTGGTAAAATAAGTATTAACAAAACTGCCTTCTGCATTTAATCCAAAATAGTTTATACCCAGACCCAGTATGATACCGAGCACCATGGCAACAATGATCTTGCCCGTCAGTCCCATATTTTTCCACATAAGATATATCCTTTAATTGTGTGCCTGACAGTAGTCAATTTAATGTTATCGTTATTAGCATCCTTGCTATGACATAAAAACAATGCATCAAAACAGCAACATCATATCCATTTATTAGACGATCGACGTATATACAAATGCGCCAGTCCGTTGACTATTGTTACACTTACGCCTTCAATATAAAAGAATTGTTTGGGGCAGTGCAAGAAATTTTTATCACTTATTGCAGTGCACTTTTGCATAAGCCGTTGCTATTGATGTTTATTGCTATTGATTATTTTAAAGCTTAAAAGAGTGACTATAAGAAATTTTAATTTAGACATTAAAAAAGCAGGACTACCGATAAAGGGGAGTCCTGCTTAGTTTAAACGCTACGATATTGTCTATTTTTTACCACCAATCAAGATTTTGAAGTGTCACAGCTTCAATGTTTTATGGCTTTAAGAATGTTAAGCGTTGTCGCTTTCATCACGGCGTAAACCATCTTGCCAATGGGTAGTATCTGGCGTTTGCCGCTCTACAGCGTCATGATGGTCATTAGCATCGCTACTATCTATGTTATTTGTACTCTCCACATCACCGCGACTATGGTTGCTACTCATACGCGCGTTCAATATAGATTCAGCATCACGATAACGAGTAGAATCAACATCGCGGTGGCGATGGTCAAGCGCTTCTTTATCAGGATTTGCGTCGCTAAAGTCAGTCTGTGCTTGACGCTCGTCTAGCGAGTCTTGCTCACGGGTCATCTCGATATCACCATCGCTCTCATAACCGTGATTGGGATTGGCGTCGCCTGTCGACTCATGAGTATGTGCGGCAGCCTCAATATTATCAGTGCTGGCGTCATGGCTTTGAGCAGTACCTTCGCTATGATTGTTATCAGTAGCGTCATTAGCTTGTGTTGTTGACTCAACGCTATGAGCCGCTTGTACCTCACTCTTGAGCTGCGCGTAATCTGTAAGCTGATTGACTGCGTTTTCAAGCGTATGCGGGTTATAGCGCTCTTGCGCCTCTAAAAGATGCTCGTCAAACACATCGGTCAATAACGAATCAAAACGTAGCCCATTATAGTTGATGAGTTGCTCCGCCTCAGCTTCGCTAATCTCCCCACTTTGGCTGGCATGAACCACGTGATCCTCAAAGGTTAAACCCTCAAACTCTCCGCTATGCTCTGCCTTTTTGAACTTTTGCCATAGTGGTTCTATGGATAATAGCGCTTGATAGGCATTCTCCATACGGCCTGTAACATCATCAGACTCAGTATTGTAATACACCATCGTTTTTAGATAATCCCGAAATGGATTGGACTCAAAATCATCCATAAAGGTATCGCCAAGCTTGGTTTTGAGCGCGTCGCTTGGCGGGGTAAAGATGCGCCCACTTGGAAAGGTTACAAACCCAACGAGCGCCGCTGCCATACGATTCGGAAAATTTTCAAAGAAAGATTCAAAGGCTTCTTGAATAGTATATAAGCTATTTTGTAGAGCGACTTCTGCGTGCAAACGCTCCGCTTCTGACTTACTACCATGCTCATAAAATTGCAAAATAGCTGTGGCAATAAACAGATGGGCATGAATATCTGCTAAGCGCCCTGAAAGCATCTCTTTGCGCTTGAGATCACCCGCTAAAAGGCCAAGCGCCATATCAGCGGTTAAAGCAAAACTGGCACTTAGGCGATTGATATGTTTGTAGTAGGGACGAGTAAACTTGTCGGCAAAGCTTGGCGCTTTACCACTACCACTGAGATATCCTGCAACAAAGGCTCTAGCGCCGCGGTTAAAGGTATAGCCTAAATGCTTAAAGAATAGTCCATCAAACTCTTTGAGCGCGCTTTGTTTGTCCTCGCTTTGCAATAGCTGTAACTCATCGAACAGGTAGGGATGACAGCGCATCGCCCCTTGACCAAATATCATCAAAGATCGGGTCAAAATATTTGCGCCCTCAACAGTGATAGAAACGGGTATCGCTTGATAAGGAATCGCTAAAAAATTGCGCGGGCCCATCTGAATAGCGCGGCCACCAACCACATCCATACCATCGTTGACCACGCTGCGCATGGTTTCAGTGGCATAATATTTGGCCATAGCAGTCATCACAGACGGCGTGCCGCCTTGATTAAGACCACAAGTCACTAAGTGACGAAAGGCCTCAAGCATGTAGGTCTGGCTGGCAATACGGCTGGTAGCGTCTTGAACGCCTTCAAACTTACCGACTGAGATTTTGAACTGCTCACGCACTTTGGCAAAGGCGCCCACAGACAAATAGCTCATCTCGCTCGCTGATGTCGACAGCGCAGGCAAAGAGATGCCGCGTCCTACGCCTAGACACTCCATTAGCATACGCCAGCCGCGACCCGCGTTTTCAACGCCGCCGATAATATAATCTAAGGGAATAAATACATCGTTACCATCGACCGTACCATTCATAAAGGGCGAGCCGCTAGGGTAATGACGCGGTCCGATAACGACGCCTTCATGATCAGCAGGCACGAGCGCGCAGGTAATGCCATAATCTGTCTTGTTTGGATCGCCAAGTAGCGCTTCTGGATCATGCATCTTAAACGCAAGTCCAACCACCGTTGCGATAGGGGCAAGAGTAATCCAGCGTTTGGAGAAGTTCATACGTAGGCCCAGCACTTGCTCGCCGTCATGAGTGCCGTAGCAGACCACGCCTGTATCAGGAATGGCGCCCGCATCAGAACCTGCTTCTGGTCCTGTTAGACCAAAGCAGGGAATCTCTGTCCCATTAGCTAATCCTGGTAGCCAGCGCTGCTTTTGCTCGTCTGTACCGTAATGCATGAGTAGCTCGCCTGGGCCCAAGGAGTTTGGTACCATGCAGCTGACTGCAGCGGTCGGAGAGCGTGAGGCGATTTTGCTCATGACTCGGCTTTGGGCATAAGAGGTAAAATCCAAGCCGCCGTATTCTTCAGGAATAATCAGTCCCAAAAAGCCATTGTCTTTGATAAATTGCCAAGCCTGCGGTGATAAGTCTTTATATTCAGTAGTGATCTGCCACTCATCGAGCATAGCGCACAAGGTTTCAACTTCATTATCAATAAAGCTTTGCTCTCTCTCAGACAGCGTAGGATAAGGATACTGAGCAAAGGTATCCCAGTTTGGTGCGCCCATAAACAGCTCTTTTTCCCACCAGCTGGTGCCCGCATCAAGGGCTTCGCGCTCGGTATCGCTCATGCTTGGCATTGCCCCAGCCAAAGTCTTGTAGACAGGCTTAGTGATAAGAGCCTTTCGAATAGGCGTAACAAGCAGTACAAGGCATAACAGCGCAATAGGCGCGCCCAATATCAATGACCAAGGACTAATAAAAGCGGTGACAATCACTGTGACAATAGCGACAATGCTGCCAGTCACTCTAGATAAGGACAGTAAGAAGATAGCCAGAATCATGGCTAGCTGAATAAGTACTGCTAGAACAAATAAGCCAATCGCCATGACTGTCTCCTTTTTGATAGCAAGAATAGGTATAGTAAATAGTAAAGACTGTTAAGAAGGTATAGAGTCTACAAATTACTTACACAAATATAGCTTCTACTATGAAAGCCTTCTTGACAACTATCAATAGATAAAATGCAACGCTATGTCGAGGATATGTATCGATAAAGACGGATGCCAATAGCTGTAAGGCTTTTTAGTCAATATGATGCCCCGTTCATTGCTATTTTGGGTGACATTAAAAATGTAAGTAAATTTTAATAAAACGGCGCCAGACTACTCTCTGCATAAGATAAGGTTTCATTGCGACCGACGATAATGTGATCTATTAGAGATAAATCTAGCAAATCACAAGCTTTTTTGAGCTCAGAAGTTAGTAGATTGTCCGCATTTGAGGGTGCAGCGCCGGTGTGTGGATGATTGTGAGCGATGATAAGCTGACTGGCAGCATGACTGAGCGCATGACGTAACACGTGCTTGATACATACAGAGCAAGACGAGATACCGCCTGTGAAGAGTATCTCAAAGTTGAGAAGGTTGAGCGCATTATCGAGACAAAGTACAGCAAACACTTCACGATGCTCGCCGCGCAGTTGGGTGCTGATATAGTCCTTGACCACTTGCGAGCGACCCAGTGCTTGACCCGTTTTGAGTTTACTATCTAAATAGCGCGTACCCATCTCTAAGGATGCTAGGATTTGCGCGTATTTGGCAGGTCCGATACCGTGACAGGCGAGTACCGTCTCTTTGGGTGCAGCCAAGAGTTCTGCTAGACTACCAAAGTGATCAATCAAGGAGCGTGCCAGCTCAATAGCGGACTGCGAGGGCGTGCCCGTACGCAAAAATATTGCTAATATTTCAGCATCTGATAAGTGCGCGGCACCAAATTTGAGCAGCTTCTCACGCGGCCTATCATCTTCATGCCAGTCTTTAATCGCCATTATGCTTCCTTGTTTGCTTTTTTGTCCTAAATAGAGGTTCATCGTTTTAAGTACGCGAAACCTTATCTAATTTAGCGCATAATTGTTACTATATGAACCATTTTTGTCCTTTACACTCATTTACTTATTGATGACTTGCTTATGTCAAATATTGTCCTCGCCATTACTGGCGGTATTGCCGCTTACAAATCTGCCTTTTTCGCTCGTCTTTTAATCAAAGCGGGGTTTGAGGTGCGCGTCATTATGACAACTGGCGCGCAGGCCTTTATCACGCCATTAACCTTGCAGGCCTTGACGGGTAACGAGGTGCATACCTCATTACTTGATGAAGAGGCTGAGGCGGGTATGGGTCATATTGAACTGGCCAAATGGGCCGATCTGGTCATTATCGCTCCTGCGTCTGCCAATACGCTGGCACGCCTAGCGATGGGAATGGCAGATGATTTGCTCACGACGGTGTGCCTAGCGACAACAGCCTCTGTCATCATAGCGCCTGCGATGAATCAGCAGATGTGGGCGCATCCTGCGGTCAGTCTCAATATACAGACCCTACGCGATATGAATTATCATATCATCGATCCTGCGAGCGGCGAGCAAGCGTGCGGCGATGTGGGCGCTGGGCGATTGCCTGAGCCTGAGCAGCTGCTTAGCGAGGTGCTACTATTTAACGCCCAAAGATGTATTCCGCAACTGCTCACGGGTAAGCGCGTGGTCATCACCGCAGGCCCAACCGTTGAGGCGATAGATCCAGTACGTTATTTGTCCAATCACTCATCAGGCAAGATGGGTTTTGCTTTGGCGCAAGCATGTCAATACGCAGGTGCCAAGGTCGTTCTAATTGCAGGTGGCAAGGTAGCGCTACCGACGCCGCTGGGTGTTACGCGTATCGATGTGCTGTCGGCAAAAGACATGCTCGTCGCTGCGCAGCAGTGTGTTGAGGGGACGCATAGCGCGATAGCGACTATAAACAAGACATCAGATTTAGATCAGCAAGATCATGCCGCGCACGCTCATCTTCATGAGCACGGAGACTGCGACTGTGATGATGTAGAAATCGATAACAATACGCACGACAATAACGGTACACGTTTAGCTGATATTTTTATCGCCACCGCTGCTGTGGCTGATTATCGTACTGAGGAAGCCGCGCCGCAAAAGATCAAAAAAACCCAAGATGCCATGACGCTAAGCCTAGTCAAAAACCCTGATATTTTAGCGACGATTTCCTTGGCGCATCCTGAGCTATTCGTAGTGGGATTTGCTGCTGAGACGCAAGATGTCGAGCACTACGCGCGCGGCAAGCTGGTCGCCAAAGACTTAGATATCATCGCCTGTAATGATGTCTCACGCGCAGATATCGGTTTTGCGAGTGACGATAATGCTATGCAGGTGTTTTTTGCCAAAGACTATGAGCGCGAGGCGATAAGCTTAGATAAAGCCAGTAAAGATGATATTGCAAAGCAGCTCACTACCATCATTGGTGAGACTCTCTGGCAGCGCAGGCATGGCTAGTAATATTGTCACTACAGTCGCCTTCCTTTTAGCACTAGGGTCATAGCACTATGGTCTTAGCACTATGACAGCCGCGGTCGATAGCGACAGCATGCAGATGCTATTGTTGCTGGTGATTTTTGCGCTGGCATCACTGCTACATGGCATAAGCGGTTTGGGCGTGACGCTAGTGACGACGACGGCTTTGGCTAGTCTATATCCGTTGCCGTATGCCATTGTCCTTGTGATTTTCCCCTCCTTATTACTCAATGCAATGACGTGGCTGGTGGGTGGCGGGCGTACGGTTTGGCAAAACTTTATTTATTACGGCAAGCGCTATTGGCTGCTTGCGTTAACCAGTTTGCTTGGGAGTATCTTGGGCGCTCAGTTACTGCTTTGGATTGATAACGCTTATATTTTACTGCTGCTAGCGGCAGTAATTGGCTATTACGTGATCAGCAGCTTACTTGGCAAGCAAATCACGCTACCTAATACCAAGCCTGTGCTGATTATCGTGGGATTTAGCGCAGGTATTATCGGCGGGGCGACCAATGCTATGTCGACTATATTGATGATGTATCTGTTGTCTGCCAGCGACGATAAAAACACCATCGCCAAAGTTGGCAACATGTGTTATCTATTAGGAAAAGTCGCGCAAATTATCGTCCTGTGTGAGCCTATCATGGCGCTGAGCGGTAGTGAGTGGCAATTGATTGCGCTACTTAGCCTTTTGTCCGTTGTCGCGCTATTGATCGGTATTCGTATGCGTCGTTACCTGCCACAAGCACGCTTTCGTCAGCTTATTTTAATCATTTTGACAGTACTTGGGTTGCGGGTAGGCTGGCAGGGCGTTATGGCGTTTTTGTAGTTAGCAGGTTTTTTAATTGTCATTGTTCAACGATGCTTTTAACGATACCTTTAGCGATTAAATAAGTTTAAAACGATAGTCGCTACTATACTTATGATAATCATAGAGACAATCGGGAAGTACACGCGGGTATTGCCTGAGGTGTGCCTGATATCTCCTGGCATGTTACCAATCCAAGAAAACATACTTGGAAATAGCAGCCAAATAACGCCGATGATCACGAGTAAAATACCAATAAGAATGACTATTTTTGCCATAATAACGACTCCTTTTTTAGCCTTATTTTTTTCGCATTGTTCTTATGCCTCGTTGTGCTGAGTGGTTTTATCAAAGTAAATCTGCTGCGCGATACGAAAGGTATTGCAATGCGCCTCGACCACATCTTCAATATCTTCTGAATAGCCACCGCCCATGACGATAGCCACTGGAATATTGGCGGCCTTTGCTTGACGCAAGACGTACTCGTCACGCGCCATGCACCCTGCTTGGGTCAGTCCAAGCTTACCAAGTTTGTCCGTTGCCAATACATCTACCGCAGACTGATAAAAGATCATATCGGGTGCGACATCACGGATTAAACGCGGCAGGGTCTCATGCAGCACCTGTAGATAATCCTCATCGCCTGTATCGTTGGCAAATTCGATATCCAAATCAGAGACCTCTTTACGAAACGGATAGTTTTTGGCGCCATGCATACTAAAGACAAAAACGCGTGGCTCATCCGCCATGATACTGGCATTACCATTGCCTTGATGTACGTCCAAATCTACGATCAAGATCTTTTTTGCCTGTCCGCGATTAAGCAGTAAGTTGCTGGCGATACAGACATCGTTGAGCACACAAAAGCCCTCACCATGATCGGCAAAGGCATGATGCGTACCGCCTGCAACATTCATTGCCACACCATACTGCTGGGCAAACCGCGCACATTCATAAGTGGCATGAGCAATATGACGACCACGATCTACCAGTTCAGGCGTCATCTCAAACCCGATCGGACGCGCCTCTTTACGCGTTAAGGTTTGGGTCTTGAGCTTGTGCCAATACTCGGCTGTATGCGTAGTCAAAATCTCATCTTCACTCAAGCGCTTGGGTGCAAAGAAATTATCGGTGGTGATTGTACCCTCACGCAGCAGGCGCTCAGGAATCATAGTATATTTTTGCATAGGAAAGCGGTGCTTGTCAGGCACCGAGTAGCGAAAGATATCGGAGTAGGCAATTTTTAGCATAATGTTTAAGAATTTTCGGTTTTAAAAAAAGGATTTTGGCGCATTTAGAATAATAAAGGACACTATTCATTTATAAATAACTACTGCACAAACTGCGTCGGTAAATAAAAGGTTCTAGCGTCTGATTGTTGCCGCAGCTCTAGCAGTAAAGTTTGCATGTCCTCGCTTGGATTCTCAAAGTTGAGTAAGTCATCAAAGATCTCAAAAGATACGGTCGTCATTGCCACGACGCTTTGCAGCAGTTGCTCAATAATAGTATCGTTTATGCCAACAGCCTCGACATCGATAGCACTCTTAAAGCGTATCTCGCCATCATTGACGTCCATCTCCAGATTACCTATGATCATATCGTAGTTGATTTGGGTGATCAGTAGCATCGCCGCGCTTTGATGACTCTCAGGAATCACAAAGGGCAAAATGCCATAAACAGCGAGTAAAGCGTTTGTCTCTTGTATGCGAAATAGATATCCGCAGTCAAGACGTCCATTACGCATACGCAAGGACAAATGATGCGACTGCTGAGTATCATCAGCCCTAGGACGATAATACGTATAATGCCACTGTTTGCTCTGCAAAAACTGTTTGATGGTATCGACGATAGGAGTAGTAGGGCGCGATTTCACTAAAGATATCTTCGGCTTTTTTTCACTGCTGTGTCCCGTTTCACGACCCAGTCCTGCCTCAGACGTTTGCGCCTCATCACTATAAATAGGCTGCGGCGCAGGCGAGGTCAATAACCGTTTGAGTTTTTGCCATAAGCTGAGTTTGTTGTCTTGGCTCATAATTACAGGTATGACTGGTTATAGTGAACAATAAATAAAAGGTACAGAGCAAGCGATTACTGATCTTAACTATCAGACCCAAGCCCATTCGCCAAACTACTCTTAATAGCATCTTGCGCATAAAAAGCTTGCAGCATCTGGCTGATATGCGCACTAAACCAAGGGCTGTCAATAGCATCATGAGCAAGGGGTAGTAGGGCTTGGCTACCTTGCGCTACTGCTTGCGCATCGATATGTAAGCTGCTCGCCAAAGTAGCAAAAGTATCCTCTTGATGATTGCTATACCACGTCTCTATGCTCGCGGCTATCAAACTGTGCAGATAGGGCGATATACGCAGGCGGTTATAGCTCTGCTGGAGGCTTGCTTCGATATGATCGATACTGCTGTGATTTGGCTCGTCGCTGAGATAAGTCTGTAGCTCGCTGACTGGCTTGTCTTTGATGCGCGCCCAGCCTGTTGTTAGCATACGCGTGACTTCTTCGTTTGATAAGTGCGCCTTAGCATTGCTCTCAGCGCGGCGAGTCAAATCTTTGATATTGCGATGCAAGTAAGTTTGCAGTTTTCCATCGAGATTGCTATTGGTGGCTTTTTCAAACGAGCTGCGGCCCATTTTCATAAGCTTACCCACGCCGCCCGCCTTATCAAGCGTCGTCTCCATAAAATCATTGATAGCATGATACAGTGTTTGCGTCAGCAGCTCAGCGAATGCTTCATTACCGATAAAGCTGTGAATCAAAGCATTACGCTGCTCATCGTGACTGCCGATATAAGTGGCAAGAGTCTCGATTTGGGTATCATCGACCAGCTCACGTAGCGGCATATTGTCATTGACGGGATGATACATCACCGTATGCATAATATCGCGAATGTCTTGACGCATCACATCACTAAGCGGATGGGTGAGAAGCCAGTGGTTGATTAAGCGCTGGATATCCTCACTATTGATATAGCGGCTCATGGGCTGCGCGGCGAGCCAGTGCCAGGCCTCAAGTGCTAGTGGCTCAGCCTGCCCGCGTAACCACTCTTGCATAAAGGTGACTTGTGCCTGTATCAAGCCGTCTATACTTGCAAGGTTTGCTAAGTCGTTTGTGGTAGACGAGGGTGTTTCGATAAAGGTGCTTTGCATATGTTTTAAGGCCTAGTAGTCAACAATTTGTTATAATGTTAGATTATGCCATGAACGGACGCACGGTTTGTGCTGATTATTGTTGTAATAGATGTATGCGCTTTAATCAATACGCGCTTATAACGGATAAATAATAAGAGATCTTGATGACCGCTTTGCCTGTGCATCCTTTAGCTGATTCTGATACCAATATGACTACATTAACGCTTGAGGATCTAACCGTCCAGCGCGGCGAGTTGCCGTTGTGCGTTGGGGTAAATCTTGAGCTGGCGGCGGGTAGTATTTGCCATCTGATAGGGGCTAATGGTACGGGAAAGACGACGCTACTAATGCAACTAGCGGGGCTGTTACCCGTGTTAACAGGTGCGGTGCATTACCAAGGTCAAGCAGGGCTGCCTGTGCAGCCGCTCTATGTCTCGCACCAATTAGGCATTCATCCAAGCCTCACTGTGGCACAGAATCTGACGTTTTTGCTTAATTTGTATGGCGTATCACCAACGCTCGCTGAGATTGATGAGGCATTAGAATGGGTCGGGTTGCAAGGGTTTGAGGCATTGAGCTCAAGTCATCTATCTGCAGGGCAGACGCGGCGCATTACCTTAGCTCGGCTGTATTTGTTAACGCCACAGATGACGCCGCTGTGGCTACTTGATGAACCCTTTACCGCATTAGATGTGGATATGGTGGCGCGAATGGAGCACAGATTATGCAAGTTTGCAGCGGCAGGAGGGTCGATACTCATGACCAGCCATCAATCGGTTGGCGTCGCCGATCACGTGCTCGACTTGTCAGAGTCCATGGTTTAAGTAAAGGGATGTATGATGTTAGAGAGTCAAGTACAACCTTTAGTGACTAATGCAGATACGCGGCGCATAAATAGCCAAGCAAATGGTATTGCTATGCGTCAAATCAGCTTTGGGCAGTTGTGGCGACGCGAATGGCAAGTCAAGCAACAAGGCGCAGTGCAGTGGCTTTATCCTTTGGTTTTATTCTTAGTCATCATTACTTTATTTCCTCTATCGGTCGGTACTGAGCCGCAGCTCTTGCAGCGCTTAGGCGTGCCTGCGGTGTGGATTGCCGCCTTGTTGTCTTTGGTTATGGGCGTTGATGGTTTATTTAAGCCCGCACTTGATAATGGTACGCTTGCGCAACTGGTCGTGGCAAAAGCCTCTTTGCCTTTATGGGTACTTATTCGCTTATCGATTCACTGGCTGTTTAGTAGTGGTATCGTCGCAGTATTAAGCCTGCTTTCCGTGCCTTTATTTGGACTGAGCTGGTTTGATGCGGGTATTTTGCTGGCTTCCATTATTGCAGGTAGTCCGATGCTGCTGATGTTATCTGCTATCGCCAGTAGCTTGACGCTATCGCTCAAAAATGGCGCGGTACTCGTGCCGCTGATTGCGCTACCGATGCAGCTGCCCGTATTAATCTTTGCGACTGGCGCAGTCGATCTATTTGCAACTGGTCTTAATGGCTTGCCTGTATTAGCGCTGCTATTGGCAGGTAGTATCGTCTCGGTATTAGTGACGCCTTGGGTCATTGCTTTGACGCTTAAGATGTCTTGGTTAAACTGATGATTTGCCCTATCGGTAAACTAACCATATGGCGGCGACTGACAACTTTGCTATAATAGCGCTAAAAGAAGCGATACATTTTTATGTGAGTAGCCTTCTGATATCTCTTGTCAACACACCTCTTTTTATCACTACAAGACGTAATAGGTGTTCTACATGCCCAATTTAAATAACGTCTCATCTCCTAGCTTGTGGCAGCGCATCTGGCAAGGCTTTTTGACCACAGTAGGGACTAAGCAGTTCTTTCGCACCTTTGCGCCTTGGGTGAAGTGGTTGGGTGTTTTGGCCACTTTATTTTTGCTTATTGGCAGTGTTTGGGGCTTGGCTTTTGCGCCGCCTGATTACTTGCAAGGCAACAGCTATCGCATCATTTTTATTCATGTACCGGCAGCGAGTATCGCCATCTCCATCTACTTTGCCTTAGCGGTACTTGGGGTGATTTATTTGGTATGGAAAATAAAAACCGCTAATCTGGTTGCGCAAGCACTAGCGCCGATAGGGTTTTTATTATGTGTGCTGAGTCTGCTGACAGGATCTATCTGGGCTAAGCCCACGTGGGGCACCTACTGGGTGTGGGATGCGCGTCTGACCTCTATGTTGATTTTGGCGTTTTTGTACGCAGGCGTGATGGCACTTTTTGCAGCATTTGAGCACACGGCCAATCGCGGTAAAGCTGCTGCGATCCTGTCCGTCGTCGGCGCAGTCAATCTACCGATCATCAAGTACTCGGTTGAGTGGTGGAATACCCTGCACCAAGGCGCGACCTTTACGTTGACCGAAGCACCAAAGATGTCCGCAGATATGTGGATGCCGCTACTACTTATGGTAGTCGGTAGCTATTTGCTCGTTGCTACGCTTGCTATATATCGTACTAATACGCTGATTTTGCAACGCGATCAAGGTAAAGCTTGGGTCAAAGAATACATACGTGGTCAACACAAATAGCCTGCGAGGGTAATGCATGCAGCCTTATTTTTATAGTTTTTCTGAGTTTATCGCTATGGGCGATCACGGCGTTTTTGTCTGGTCGTGCTGGGCGATTACGGTTGGCGCTATGCTGATATTTATCTGGTACAGTCGCCGCCAAAGACAAGCGCTTATCAAGCAGCTGGGTATTCAACAAGTCCGTCAGGCGCAGCGTAGTACTATGAGTAAAAGTACTACGAGTAAAAGTACTATAAGTAAAAGCACCACGAGCAAAACTAATGCGACATCAGGTAATAAGTCAAACGTCTTATAAGTTTTATGAATCACAGTAGCGCTCATTGATTATGAGATAAGACGCTCCCATATACTCACTAAGCAATAGCCATTAGACACGGTGCTATTTTACTGGTTAAAGAGTTAACTCGATGTTTAAAGATTCGTCAATGAGGTAGTGCTATGAATGCAACTCGACGCAAAAAACTAATGTGGGTCATGTTTACGCTAGCAGGTGCTGCCGTTGCGGTAGTGCTAGTGCTATACGCAATAGGCCAGCAGACAGATTACTACTTTGATGCGACAGCCATATCGCAAGGCGAGGCGCCACAAGATAAACGCATTCGGGCAGGCGGTATGGTAGTCGCCGGTAGTGTACAGCGCGCGCCTGATGATCCTTTGAGTGTACAGTTCGCCATTACCGATTTTGCGGCGACTGTCCCTGTCACTTATCAAGGTATCTTGCCCGACTTATTCGCTGAAAATTCAGGCGTGGTCGCTACGGGCAAAATGCAAGGTGAGACCTTTGTCGCAGGTGAAGTCTTGGCGAAGCATGATGAGAACTACATGCCGCCAGAGGTTGCTAAATCGATGAAAGAGAACAACCGCAATGGGGTAACGCCAACCTCTGAGCAATATAATCCTGCTCAGCCCATTCATGAAACGCAAACGCTGCAACAGTAAAGCTTATCTGTTCAAGGCGATAGCTAGCCTCAAACAAAAAGCCACTGATAGTGATATCAGTGGCTTTTTTGCGATCAACGTTTTACTTCAAAAGGGACTTAATTTCTAACATTAGTCATCCCATTTGGGCGAATAATCAGGATGCTTAATCTTGCGACCGTCACTAGTAGCTAGATTGCTAATCTGTTCTATGTCATCAGTACTGAGGTTGACGTTGATGGCGTCCAAGTTCCCTTGCAAATGATCTGGGTTAGAGGTCTTTGGAATAGCGATACGGTCTTTATCTGATAGTATCCAAGCCAATGATATCTGTGCTGGCGTCACGCCATGCTTGTCAGCAATGTCTTTTATAATGTCATTGTCAAATACATCACCGCGTGCCAATGGCGAGTAGGCTTCTAGCAAGATATGGTGATTGTTTAAAAACGTCTGCAAAGTCTCTTGCTTAATAAATGGATGAAACTCAACTTGGTTAACCACAATCGGTACGTCAGCGTACTTTTTAGCTTCAATAATATTGGCAATATTGAAGTTAGAGACGCCGATATTACGCGTTAAGCCTTGCTTTTTTAGCTCGCACAAGGCTGGAATGGTCTCAGATAATGGCACACGATCATCAGGCCAGTGTAGTAATAATAGGTCCACATAATCGGTATCTAGATTTTTTAAAGAGCGTTTAGCCGCTGCCACCAGTTTCTCTGGTTCAAACTTCATATCATCAGGAAAGATCTTGGTGGTTAAAAAGAATTTATCACGCGCCACCCCTGATTGCTTGATACCTTGACCCACTTCGACCTCATTACCATAAGCTTGCGCTGTATCGATATGCTCATAGCCTATCTGTAGCGCTTGGCTAACGACATCGATACAGTCTTGTCCGGTTGACTGCCATGTACCTAGTCCAAGTACGGGAATATTAGCCTGTCCTGCTGTGCGAATGTTATAAGTTTTAGTACTCATATTATTATCCTTATAATTGTTAGCTTAATCATGAAAACTAAAAAACGACAACTTAACTGAAACATTAGCAAATTATCGCTTAGTCCATTCACTATAAGCGTAGTCCCAATCAGATGAAAGCGGGAGTGACGGTTTCCTACAAAGGACAAACAGGCTGTAACGTCACTTTGTAGTACATAAATTTAATCCATTACAAAACCTTACTTATATAAGGGTTTTAATAAATCCCTTATGGTATAGTTGAATTAGATAGTAAATAGATTGATTATTTATATTTATACGGACGTTTGAATTTTCTACGGATGGATATGTCATTAGAAGGGCATGCAATGACCTTTTGAAACCTTTAGTCAACTAGGAGAAGATGTGTCTAGTCTTTCAAAAGCTAATCAATCAAAAGACGAGCTATCAAAAAATAATAATGTCGGACAGAACCCTATTTCTTGGTTCATCTTTGGCCTTATGGCCAGTGTTACTTTTATCGGTATTCTCTCAGAGCTGATGCCTTCTGGTATTTTGCCGCAAATGACGGTAGGTCTTGGTATCGAACAGACCCAAGTCGGATTTTTGGTTGGTATCTATGCGCTCGCATCAGCGATTTTTGCTATTCCGCTCATCAGTATGACGCTGTGGGTGAATAGGAAGATTCTACTGCTAATGCTACTGGCAGGTTTTGCGGTCTCCAATATCGTCGTCGGGCTCACTTCATCTTATTCGCTTATTGTTGCCATGCGTATTCTGGGTGGTATTTGTGCCGGTATTATGTGGCCGATGATAGCTGCCTACGGTACCGCGCTTGTGCCAGAGAATATGCATGGTAAGGCAATCACTATCATCATGGCAGGTAATACCTTTGGTGTGAGTTTAGGTCTGCCGATTATGACCTTTATCGGGACGCAAGTGGGCTGGCGCACCTCCTTTATCGTACTCGGTGTACTAGGCGGGGTCATTGCGCTATTGGCGATGAAGTTTTTACCTTCGGTAAAGGGCGAGAAACTGACGCAAAGCAATTCCCCAATAGCCGTGCTAAAAATACCTGGCGTTTGGATAGTCCTAGCCCTTACTTTCTTGGCAGTCGTTGCTCATTACAGTACCTACACTTACATTACCTTATTGGTAGAAACTATCGCCTTTACTGGCGGCATCAGCTTAGCCCTGCTGATCTTCGGTATCGGTTCTGTCATCTCAGTCATACTATCCGCCAAGATTATCGATACGCACCTGCGCGGTTTGATCGTCAGTATGCTGGCTTGTGGTGTAATAGCTATGGGGTTATTCGTCTTCTTCAGAGGAATGAATGGCTTCTCGCATTTTGCCTTTTTACTATGGGGACTAGCATTCGGACCTTTGGTAACGATGTTCCAAACAGCAGTCAGTCACCAAGTCACCGAAGCAAAAGCTGTCGCGACTTCCGTACAATCAAGTGTGTTTAACTTCTCAATTATGATTGCCACTTGGCTTGCTGGCTTGATTTTGGTGCATATGCCAGAGACAGGCGTCTTAGGTATTGTGTATCTATCCATTCTTTGTTTCGTTCCTGCCATCATCATTACCTTTATCTCTAAGAAAACATTGGATGCGCCTACTGTCGGGTAGCGTTCAATGAAGTAGCTTTTAATAAAATAATGTTCGATCAGCAATTTCAATCAATAATTATTTAATAATAATAGGAGTTTGTCATGATTAAGTTTACCAATGCCAATATCTATCGCAATAGCGATGCTACTGAGATTTTGGTTAAAGACGGTGTTATTCAGCAGATTGGTAAGGGCTTGCCTGCTGCCGAAGAAGAGATTGATCTCAAAGGTCGTTTGATCGTACCGCCTTATGTAGACTCGCATCTGCATCTTGATTATGTCCACACTGGCGGCGGCGATGATGCCAAGAACGCCACAGGTACCTTGTTCGAAGGTATTGCTCGCTGGCACGATGTCAAAAAGACGCAAACTTTTGAAGATGCTAAATCTCGAATGCTAAAAGGTATTCAAGAAGAGGTGTCCAAAGGGGTGCAATACATTCGTACCCATATTGATGTCTGTGATCCTGATTTGACTGGACTCAAAGCAATGCTGGAGCTGCGCGAAGAGCTAAAAGACAACGTCACTATTCAGATTGTCGCTTTCCCGCAAGAGGGTATGTACGCCTATAAAGGGGCTGTTGAATTAATGGAAGAGGCGCTAAAGATGGGCGCGGACTGCGTCGGCGGTATTCCACATTTTGAATGGGCATACGAGTTCGGTCAAGATTCTGTGCGTAAAACGGTTGAGCTTGCGCTTAAGTATGACAAGCTTATCGACGTGCATTGTGATGAAACTGACGATCCAATGAGTCGGCACGTGCAATTATTAAATGCTTTGGTGATGATTGAAGGTATCGGTACGCGTACGGCGGCTAGCCATACCTGTTCATTTGGTTCAGCAGACGATGCTTATGCGTTTCGTATGATGGGACTATTTGAGCAATCGCAAATGAACTTTATTGCGCTGCCTACCGAAAACGCTTATTTGCAAGGTCGCCAAGATACTTATCCTAAACGTCGTGGTCTCACGCGAGTGAAGGAATTTTGGGAAAATGGTATCAACATCTCTTTTGGTCAAGATTCTATCAATGATCCTTGGTATCCGGCGGGCAACGGTAACATGATGAATATCTTGGATAATGGTATTCACTTAGCACAAACCATGTCATTACCGCAGCTTGACGTCTGTCTTGACTTCATTACCTTTAATGGTGCTAAAACCCTAAATATCGAAGATCAGTACGGTATAGAAGTAGGTAAGCCTGTAAACTTCTTGGTATTAGATGCGATAAGTCCATTTGAAGCAGTACGCCAGCGCGCGGATGTACTGGCCTCTATTCGCAATGGTAAGTACCTGTTTAAAAAGCCTGAGCCTAGTTATGATATTGAGCTGGACTTGTTTAGAGATACGATGTAGTTATTCTCTAATAATGATAGTCTAGTAGGGTGTGGTTAGTGGTATTAAGTTCTGACAAAGAACTTTGCTATAACGTAACCCACCAATTATATAAGTATAGATAAGCGGTGGGTTACGCTGCGCTAACCACACCTTACACGGACTGAATTTGAGCAATAAAAAATGCCCATGACTTTAAGTCATGGGCATTTTTATTTTAAAATTTTTAAACACTTACATTCTAGAGCAAGCTACTGAACCGCCACTTCACCTGTAGCAGTCGCTGTACCAGCAGAGGCAGTCACGGTTGCTGTTTCAGGGCTCCAGATTTTGGGGTATTTGTATCCTGGGAATGTCTTGTTGGCATACATTTTAAACTCATCTGAGTTATAGGCATTGGTCACATCTTTAACCCATTTTTTATCAGCATCAGCCGTTTTAATCGCTGACCAATTGACATAGTTAAAGCTTGGCTCTTGGAACAAAGCACTCGTCAATTCAATACCCGCATCAGTGGCGTAGTTGCCATTGATAACGGCAAAGTCGACTTCATCACGGGCACGTGGTAATTGCGCGGCCTCTAACTCAACGATTTTGATATCGTACTTGCTGTTGTCAGCGATGTCTGTTTTTGACGCCGTTAATGGGTCGATATTATCCTTTAACGTCAGCCAGCCTAGATCATTCATCATAACCAATGCGCGCGCAAAGTTACTTGGATCATTAGGTGCTGATACGCTCATACCTTTGTAGGCATCATCAAGGCTGGTCTTTTTGCCCGTATAGATGCCAAGCGGCGCGGTAGGCACTTGGAATACTTCAACAAGGTCAAGATTGTTTTCAGCCTTAAAAGTATCAAGATAAGGTTTGTGCTGAAAGATATTGATATCCAAATCACCATCTGCCAGTGCCAAGTTTGGACGAACATAATCGGTAAAGGTAATCAGCTCAACCTCATAACCTTGCGCTTCTAGCGAGCTTTTAACTTGGTTACGTACCATATCAGCAAAGTCACCTTCGGTTGTACCGATAATGATTTTGCTTTTTTGAGCATCACTATCATTGCTGGCTTCAGCAGAGGTAGCAGGCGCTTCTTTAGTCGCTTCTGGCGCTGATGAATTGTTGCAGCCAACCAGTACCAAACCTGATACGCCAACGATGCCAAAACCAAGTGCCAATTGACGGCTAATATCGTTAAGTTTCATAATTTATCCTTAGTAGTCATGAATTAAATACAGCATTTATACTATTGTTTTATCGCTTGTCTAAACGCGTCGCAAGCCAGTTACCAAAGGCTTGGATGGATATCACCATAATCGATAACATAATGACGATAAATACCATGACCTCAGTCTGATAGCGATAATAGCCATAACGAATGGCTAAATCACCCAGACCGCCGCCGCCAATCATACCTGCTGCTGCTGAGTATGACAGCAGACTGATACAGAGAATCGTCACTGACAAAACCAGCCCTGAGCGCGATTCATTAAGTAGTACCTTGATGATCGTAAAAGGGCGCGCGCCCATAGATTCGGTCGCTTCGATAATTCCGCGCGGTACTTCACGCAAGTTTTGCTCGACTAAGCGGGCAAAGTAGAACGAGCCTGCAATCGCCAGTACTAACGAGGCCGCTATAGGGCCAATGCCCGTACCGACAATAGCTTTGGTAAACGGGCTCATCGCAATCATCAAAATGACAAACGGAAAAGCGCGCATAAAGTTGGTAATACCGCCAAGCACACCGTATAGCGCCTTGTTTTGCAAAAACTGTCTATCGCTAGACAAAAACAAGAAAATGCCAAACAGACCACCGATAATGATAGCAGTAGTCGTTGAGATACCTAGCATGACAAAGGTATCAACGGAAGCTTGCCAAATCTCAGAACGCAGCGCCCAAAGCTTGTCAATTGAGGTCGATAATTCAGCGCCAGTCATCATGTCAATCTCTATTTATCTATCTATTTGAGCTTAAATTTAGTCTTCTTGAACCAGACCCTGACCAATTAGAGTGGCCGCTTGAATGCTACCGTCACGGACATCAGCCACTTCGAGCAGTTGTCCTTGATGAAGCAAAGCGGCGCGGTGGCAAAGTCTGCGAATCACGCTCATCTCATGGGTGACAATAACGATAGTCACGCCTAACTGTTCATTGATATCGCGCAAGCAGGTGAGCAAACTACGGGTGGTCGCAGGATCAAGCGCCGAGGTGGGCTCATCGGCGAGCAATACTTTAGGGCTTGGCGCGATAGCACGAGCGATACCGACGCGCTGCTTTTGACCGCCTGATAACTGCGCAGGGTAGTGGCTGGCGCGATCAGTCAAATCAACAATGGCAAGGCATTCCATCACCCGTTTATGAATATCGCGGCTAGGGTAGCCTGACACCGTTAAATTAAACGCGACATTATCAAAGACAGTACGATTAGACATCAAGTTAAACTGCTGAAAAATCATGCCAATATTGTGCCGCGCTACGCGCAAATCGCTGGCAGACAGTGTCGTTAAGTCCGTACCATCGATAATAACTTGACCTGAATCTGGACGCTCAAGCATATTAATTAGACGCAATAAGGTTGATTTACCTGCGCCTGAGTACCCCATAAGGCCGAATATCTCGCCTTGCTGAATAGATAGTGAGGTCGGCTCAACCGCAGTAAACCAATGCGCCCTACCGTCTGCGCCTTTGATCGAGCGGTCGCTCATAAAGCTTTTGGTCACATCTTTTAGGGCAATCATGTCGCTCATAGCATGCTCGATATCTGCTAGATTTTATTTTGCAAAGAAAACAATAGGTATTTATAAGGGGCAGCAATATAGCATATTAGCGGGGAGCTTGGGCATAGCGAGTGTTGTTGCTAATAAAGGTGCAATCATTGAATTAAACATGCAAAGTCAGGTCATTAAAGGCGTACGGCAATTAACGTCGTTACTAAGGCGTGTTGATATACAAAAGCGAGCTAGGCTTATGCCAAATAGAGAAAGAGCTTTATATCAATCAAAAACGCGTTAGAGATGACTGTCATGATCATGAAAGTCATAGTCTGGATTATGCTGCACAGGTAGTACGACCAAAAATCGCGTATGACCATTTATAGTATCGGTTTTGATATAGCCTTGATGAGCGGTGACAATTTGCGCCACGAGCGATAACCCCAGACCTGAGCCTTTTTGCTTTTGTTGCAGGCGCACAAAGGGACTAAAGATCTCTTTGCGCTTATCTTTAGGAATGCCTGACCCTTCATCGATAATAGCTAACACTGCATACTTAGCTACGGGTTCGGCAAGATCTGCTTTTGGCTTATTGAGGTGCTTTTTGAATAAGCCTTCTTTACGAGGTAAAGCTGCGTTCTCACCGCTTTCGATTTCCTTATTTTCGCTCTTTTTAGGCATGAAAGATGCAAGTGCTGAGGCCGGTGGTCTGTCAGAGGCGCTAAGTTGTGCATCAGTGATACTTTCAAGATCGTCATTGATAGAAGGTTCAGGAGCGATGTTTTTCTTATCATCAAGAATGAGCGATTCACCGTTCTTGTAGATGATAGGCACAGGTAGATCTACGCTTTTTGTATCAAGCGTTTGTTCATCTGCATGAGTGGTATCCGCTACGCTGCCTTCGATTGTCTCATCGCTTTTTAGTTCATCATAATAAGCCAGATCCGAGAGGTTATGATCAGCAAAGCTGCTATTCATAATGCCTTGCAATAGATAGTCAGGCACAGTGTCCGCTTGCTCAAGCGTCTGTACGCCATAGAGTAGGACCGTGATAGGCGGCGTGCCATGCAGCATCGCGTTGGTCAAAAGGTTACGGATAAGGTGAGTGAGCATTGAGGCTTGCCCATCAATAGTAATGTGCTTGCCGATGAGCGTAGCTTCAGGATAGTGTTGGCGCTCTTGATTGACCACGTCGTATAAATCAAGGCGCTCTATTTGCTGGACGGCGTGACCTGCATCTAAGCGACTGACCAAAAGGATGCTCTCGACCAAGTCATTAAGACCAGACAAATCGCGGTTCACTGCTTGTGCGCGCTTATCAAACTTGGCTTTGGTATCAGGCGGCATACCGCTTGCAAGCATATCCATCATCTCAATTTGCAAGCGAATACGGGTGATAGGTGTACGCAGCTCATGAGAAGCGTGAGCGAGTAGTAGATTGTTAGCATCAATAAGATGCTCAATCTTTTGTGCGGCTTGGTTAAATCCACGAGCAAGGGAGGTAATCTCATCATTGCCGCGCGCATTAACGCGAACACTAAAGTCGCCATCACCAAGCTGAGCCATCTGCTGACTCATCTGATTGAGGCGCCAAGTCATATTGCGAGCAATCCACCACAGTACCCCTGCCATAATAATAAGCAGCAGCAGCGTACCTGTAAATAGATTTAGCGCAGCAGAGAGCACAGGTTTTTTGGGTGGCAGGCGCGACTCATACAGTAGCGTATAGCCCGTACTGCTATAAACTTGTGCTTGTTGGGTGGGCGGGGAGTCGGCAAAGGAGGGAAAAGCGCGCATCAATAAAGACGGCGGCGCAGGCAGCTCTAGTGGCAGATCACTATTATCCGTCTGCATAAGCAGGCGACCGTCATTATCGTATAGTCCCATTTTTGCTTGCAAGGACTCATCAAAGATATCGAAGCTTTTTTTGACGACAGCAAGCATAAATCTGGCCTGCAACCGATTGTCATTGCTAATCGAGACATTGAGCTCATTCAAAAACGGGTCTATTTGTCCAAGTATTTGCGTAGCCAGTACTTTGGAGCGGATACTGGCGTCTTTGTCATGAACCAGCTGCGTGAGCAGTACCATAGCGACGGCAAAAAGCGTCAATGCCAGCATGACGCTGGCAAATAGTTTGGCAAATACGGAACGAAAGCCCAGCTGCTGCATCAACGAGTCTCTACTATCAAGCTATCATACCTGATCAGTGGCAAACTGATAACCCACGCCGCGTACCGTGATAATGCGTTTGGGCTGACGAGGATTGTCTTCAATCAATGCGCGCAGGCGTGAGATATGCACGTCTATAGCACGATCGATATTGTCTGAGCTGTCGTCGTTGGGCATCGCTTGCCACAATTGCTCACGGTTGAGCACTTTGCCCGAATGCGTAGCAAAATAATGTAATAGCTGGAATTGATGAGTGGTTAAACGTACAGGCTTGTCATCGATAGTGACTTCATGACTATCTGGAAACACGCTGAGACGACCAAAGGTCAAACTGTCCGACTGACTGTCTGCTTGATTGGGCTGCTCGTGACGGCGGATGACCGAGCGAATACGTGCCAGTAGCTCACGCGGCTCAAAGGGTTTGGAGATATAATCATCAGCACCCATCTCAAGTCCAAGCACTCGATCTGTGGTATCGCCCTTTGCCGTAAGCATAATAATAGGGACTTTATTAGTCATGTTATTCTTGTTACCACGAATCTTTTGGCAGACTTGCATACCGTCCATATCAGGCAGCATTAAGTCTAGCACTACCAAATCTATATCGCGCTCTTTGGTATCTAAAATATCGAGACCTTCTTGACCAAGACCTGCATGATGCACATCGTAATAGTTCATAGTGAGATAATCACTAATCAGTTCGGCCAAATCCGGATCGTCTTCAATCAATAGAATCTGCTTACTCATAGTCCATCCTCAAATTGTCGTTGTTATTTATTATGGCTTCTCAAAACTATTTTGCCTAATTCATCCCTTACTAAACAAGACATGCTTTGTTAATGTTTCTATACAATGTAACAGCAAATAAAGTTATGGAACAGACCTATTTATAACAAAGATATTAAGAAACGATGACCAGCTTACCAGCAGACTCGACGGGCAGATCAGCCAAACATATCAAACTATCATTACTCACACCTGCGATAAGGTACTGCTCGGTACTTGGATCATATTCAATGACCTCAACGGGCTGACGAGTCAGGCGCTGGTCTTGCTTGATGATCCAAATGTTAGCATTCAATGGCGCAGCGGTTTGATAGGGCGGCTTTTGTAAGGCGCTCAAGTCCACATCATGAAGCGCACTTCTGGGCACGATAGTACCGACTTCTATTTGACCATAATTGACGCGCCCCGTAGCACTCATCCCCGGTAATAACTGCGCGCGGCTGACCTCGTTGTCGATAACGCTGACATAGACTAAAAGTTGCTTGGTCGTATTATCAACAGTCAATTTGCTCACTTGACCTGTAAAAGTATCCGTTAATGCTTCAGCACTAAAATTGACCGTCTGCCCGACAGAGAGCTGAGGCTTGGCCTGAATCGGCAAGGTTGCAACAAAATGCAGATTGCTCTTTTCACCAAGTTCTAAGAGTAGCTTGCCTGTCTTTACCGTTTGCCCAGCTTCAATGAAGAGTGCGCTCACATAACCTGAGGTTTTGGCGATTACCGTAACTGGCGTAGATGCAGATTTATTTTTGTTAGAGGTTAAAGTAGCTGTCTTGGGTATGTTATTAGTATCTACGGCTTTAGCTTGGCTTTTAGTGTCCTGCAAGTTAGAGGCGATATCGCCTGATTCTTTATTATTTTTATTGGATATATTGCTTGTCGCTTGCTCGATAGATGCTTTATCTTCTGATTTATTATCTTCTGGTTCATTGCCTTTTGATACGTTATCCTTTAATGCCTTTGTAGCACTACTATCAGAGAGTGTTTGATCGCTAAGAGTATTCGCCTTTTTTGCTTCGCTATTAGTGTTGGTTGCCTGTCGATACACGACAAATAAGGGCGATCCTTTTTCTACCCAGTCGCCCTCTGCAACCAGTATCTTATCTATGATCAAGTCCTTTGCCGCAATCAGCTTTTGCTCCTCGGCAGGCTCAAGTGTGCCTTGTAGACCTAGGCTTGGCTGATAGCGAGACGACTTAATATTTAAAATATGCTCTGGACTCATCAAAACACTGTCAGCTTCAATGATAACGGGCGCTGCCTGCTCATTTGAGTTTAAAGCTGTGTCATCAGTTGCAGGCGGCGGCTGACAAGCAACAAGTAAACAGGCACTTAATACATAAGTGGCACTTATCTTGCATCTTTTTTTGAATAAACGTGAAGAAAAAGTCATACCAGCTACCTTGATAAACAGAAATTTATTATATAGTGAAAAAGGTAGGTTGTAGGCTAATAATTTGCGTATATATATGTTGGCAAGCGATAGATAAATTTTTTAACGTTGGACAATAGATTTTAAATAGCTGGAAAAGCCTAAATAACTATGCTAAAACAAGCGTTGATACATTTTCATTACAAACAAAAAGTATTTGGCAATATTTGAATATATACAAATGGTGATGACTTGCTTTATCTCATTATCACAATCAAGTAGCATAGACGACAAAAGAAGATAATGAGTACAAAATCAAATCATGCTTTAACCACTTAACTTGTGGTTTAACGATAATCAAATAACAAAGCGCTCGTTAAATAATGGCAACATGAATACAGTCGTTTATAGGATAAGAGTATATGGAAAATAATTTTGACGGGCTAAAAATAATGGTCATTGATGATTCAAAGACTATTCGCCGCACGGCAGAGACGCTACTGCAAAAGGCAGGATGTGAGGTTGTAACAGCTATCGACGGGTTCGATGCTTTAGCCAAGATCGTAGATAACAATCCAGATATTATTTTTGTAGATATTATGATGCCGCGCTTAGACGGTTATCAGACTTGTGCTTTGATTAAGAATAATCCTGATTACGCCAGCAAGCCTGTCATTATGCTGTCATCAAAGGACGGGTTGTTTGACAAAGCACGCGGACGTATTGTGGGTTCTGATGAGTACTTAACCAAACCCTTTAGTAAAGATGAGTTGTTTGAGGCTATTAACCAGTATCGCTGATAGCAGAGCAATCAAGCCAATATTTTAAAGTACACCACCGATAAACAAAGGATATACCCATGACTACTGTATTAGTCATCGACGATTCGCCCTCTGAGATGGCAAAATTTCGTGACATGCTAGCCAAGCACAACCTGCAAATATTAGAAGCCACCAATGGTGAACAAGGTTGCCAGATGGCAGCGGATCATCAGCCAGATGTCATCTTAATGGATGTGGTCATGCCTGAGATGAATGGCTTTCAAGCGACGCGAAAGATCACACGCGGCGCTACAACATCGCATATTCCTATTATAATGATCAGTACCAAAAGCCAAGAGACTGATCGGGTATGGGGCAAGCGTCAGGGCGCCAAAGAGTATATCACTAAGCCTGTTGATGAGTCTGAGCTGCTTGATACTATTCGTAGAGTGATGGAGTAACTTGTGGCATCTAGAGGGTTCATTGAGCTTTTACGTCTAGCCGACTTAGCGCGTGCTCGCAAAAGCGGCCGCCGCGGCGGGCAGGAGTCTGATTGGCAAGGACTGGTTTTTGATATTGGCGGACAACGACTCATCGCCCCTATGGGCGAGGTGTCTGAGGTTTTGATGATGCCTGAGTATACAACCATGCCTCTGGTTAAGCCTTGGATGTTAGGGATTGCTAATATTCGTGGGCGCCTGCTGCCTTTGACTGATATGTCCAAATTTTTGCAGATACCAAGCATGCGCACGCAAATGAGCCAGCGCAAGGTACTTGTGATCGATCACGAGACCATGTTCTCAGGACTATTGGTCGATCAAGTGCTCGGTATTGAGCAGTTTAGTCAAGATCAGTACCGAGCAGAAGCCATTGATAGTCAGTCGCCTTTTGCGCCTTACAATCATGGCAAGTTTTATAAGGATGAGCAAGATTGGTTCATCTTTATGCCAAGCTTGCTAGCGCAAGATAAGCGCTATAGCGACGCTGCCATATAATAAGCTGTCATATAATAATAAATAAGATTATAGCGACTGATTGTGATACATCAGTACTCACGTAGACCTTTAGTTATCAAGCGCAACAATCTTGATAGGGACAAGGTCAGTCACGATAAGATTTTTGCGACTGTTTTAAAGGAATAAGCACGATGAGTAATATTACAAAAAGCCCAGCGATCGGGCCAAATAGATCTGTATCGGTACCCAAAGAGAGCGCCAACAAGTGGAAAGGGGTACTTGCGCTTTTGGCCTTGGTGAGCGTAGCCTGTTTATTTTGGCTTATAAGCTCACTATCTTCGGTCAGTGAGTACGTGACTAACTTTAATCAATCAATAGTGATACCTGCGCTGATATTTGTGGTAGCGCTATTGGGTATTTTGTATGCTTTGTCGCAGATATTTGGACAGCGAGGCAGCTCTGAGCGTTTATTGATCGAAAAAGAGACACTGCGTAATCGTCAAGAAGCCGACGCGGAATCTGAGCGCGCCCGTCAAATTCAAGAAGAGAATGATCGTAACCAGATGGCCATTTTGCGCCTGCTTGATGAGTTAGGTGATTTGGCAGATGGTGACTTGACTGTGAATGCGACAGTATCAGAGGATTTTACTGGAGCGATTGCAGACTCCGTAAACTTTGCAATTGACCAACTTCGTCAGCTCGTCACAGCTATTAACAGCACCGCAGATCGGGTATCGCGCTCATCAGAGCAAACGCAGGTCAACGCCTTTGAGCTTGCCCGCGCCTCAGAAGATCAAGCACAAGAGATCGCAGGCGTATCAGCGTCGATTAGTGAGATGACGCTCTCTATTGATCAGGTATCTAATAACGCTGCTGAGTCAGCTGCCGTCGCCAAACGTTCTGTTGCTATTGCCTATAATGGTGCTGAGGTCGTACAGCGCTCTATCGATGGTATGAATGTCATTCGAGATCAGATTCAAGAGACCTCAAAGCGTATCAAACGCTTAGGCGAGTCCTCACAAGAGATTGGTGATATTGTCGGACTGATTAACGACATCGCTGATCAGACCAACGTGTTGGCATTGAACGCCGCTATTCAGGCTTCTATGGCTGGGGAAGCGGGGCGAGGCTTTGCGGTCGTCGCCGATGAGGTTCAGCGTCTCGCTGAGCGCTCAGCCAACGCCACCAAACAGATCGAAACTCTGGTTAAGACAATTCAGACAGATACTAGCGAAGCGGTTGTATCTATGGAATCAACGACATCAGAGGTGGTGCGCGGTGCGCGCCTAGCACAAGATGCTGGTGAGGCGCTTGAGGAAGTACAAAACGTATCTAGCACCTTGTCTGATCTTATTGAAAACATCTCAAATGCAGCGCAGCAGCAAGCAAGATCTGCGGGAAGTATCTCGCAAACTATGACGGTTATTCAAGACATCACCTCGCAAACCTCATCTGGTACGATGGCGACAGCGCGTTCAATCGGTGAGCTAAGCGAGATGGCATCAGCACTACAAGAGTCAGTTACTGGCTTTAAAATCTCAAATGACGATGAGCAAATAGACGACGCTCACTACAGTTTTTAATTAAAGCACAGAGCCTTTGATTAGAGCATAAAGTGTTTGATGAGAGCATAGAGTGTTTGATGAGAGCGTGCAGTTTTTGATAAAAGCGTAAGGGGGAGACCCTGCGTTATTTAGCATGTTGCGATTGACTTTATTTACAGTCAGTCTTTGGGCGTTTGGTAGTCCGCCAAAAAGACCAAAGCGCTCAATTTTGTGCCAGCAAACCAGTCGCTCCACCTATTGTAAAGTCACTAAATGACAATAATCAGTGCCCAAAAGAGTCAGGATTAACTTATGAAAAATAAGCCCAAGGATATGGTGACGCTTGAGTGGCTACTACCCTCTCTCAACCAGCAGCTCACACAAGTTGCTGAGGACTGGCAACTAGGTTCTGACAATACAAATCCTCAGCAGACCGTAGATCATTACCAAGAGATCATCGATGCGCTGACGATAGCAGACTTGCCTGTGTTGGTAGAGCTGGCTGACAAGCTTAGGTTGCTGATACAAGTAAGCGCTCATACATCACTGGCTGATAAAGACAGACGCACAGGAATGTTGTCGCATCAGTTATTGCAGCATGAGCTAATGGAGTATGTAGAAACAGGAAGCTATCACACCGAACTGCTGAGCGATACTGTAACCGAGCTGACGCGAATACTCGCTACTAATCAAACGACTCAAGACATCTCAGTTGCGAGCATGCAAGGCCTTGACTCCACTACCAATGATAGAGTTGCTATTAGTGACGCTGTGATCGATAACACTGCTACTGACAATATCGATGTGATGGACGCCACTAATGTTATGGACGCCACTAATGTTATGGACGTCACTGATATAGACAGCATTGACGCCTTATCCAAAGATCAATATCAGCAATTATTGTTCGCTTGGCGTCAGCAAGTACAGCAGCTACTTACTATCAATGAGAATCATCGGCCCATCCTAAAAATACTAAAAAAGGTTAGTCATTATTTAAAGCAAACTGCTACTAATGCTGAGCAAGAGCGTCTTTGGCACCTCACTACACTATGGCTCAGTGCTCTTGCACATAATCATATCCCTTTACCTGAACATTATGCCTCACTACTTGCATCATTAGAGCAAGTGATAGAGTCAATCCCAGCGCATAACAATGATGACACTTATCAAGACACTCAAGATACGCTTAAGACACTGACAAATACGATTTATACTGAGCTGTTGGCACTCAATGACATCGATGAGCAAACGCTTACGCTCAGTCACTCTTTGATGGATGAGTCATTTAACATCTTATCTCATACCCTAACTGAGCTTGAAACCGTTATATTTAATCTCGACAATCCTCAGACTGTGGCGTCTTCAATGCATCGTATCAGCATGCAGCTTGAGCATAGTGGACAGTCCGCTTACGCAGACCAAGCTCGCATTACCGCGCAGGATACCGAGCAAAGTATGTCATCAGAAGCAGGATTTGCATCGCAGCAGTGGCAGATTGAGCATCAGCTCCAGGAGCTATATAGTGATATCTATCGGACGCTAGACGATGATCAGGCAGCAGATGAGCAAATAGATAATGCTGCGCCAGAAACAACAGCACCTACCGATACAATAGAGTGGACAACGCTTGATCTAGACGATGATGACTTTGATGATACAGACAATACCTATGATGAGAGTAGCCCTGTTCATGCCCAAGCCTTAGATGACACTGATCATATTAGTTTGGATGATATTGATTTTGAAGACATTAATTTTGAAGGTATTGATTTTAAGAGCACTGATTTTGAAGGTATAGACAGTTTTGATAATCTGCCCAGCGATGATATAGATCTTGAGAAGCAGATGTCATTTGATGAGAACGAAGATGATCAAAAGCTTAATCTTAAAGCCAAAAGTTTTGATGTAGATAAAGACACGCACGATGCCTTTATTGAGAAATCAATGGAAGTCATCAGTGACCTGCAAGATTTTTTACCCGTTTGGGAACAAGATCCCCAAGACCCAACGGCTTTGACAGAGATTCATCGCGGCTTTTTTGTGTTAACGAGCTTAAGCCGTATGGTTGATGCTGTAAGCATTAGTGAGATGACAGCATCTATTGCGCACTTACTCAATGATCGCTTAGACAACGCTAAGCCTGTGCAAGAGGCAGTTGTGACTTTAGTGACTGAGGCGATAGCTCATTTGCCTGAAATGGTCAGTGATTTTAGTGACCCTCAAGATTCAAGCTTTGATGCCAGCGTTATAGTGGCTAATAGTCGTCACTTACTAGACAATACGACAGATGATTTGGACGCTAGTGCGACGAGCACTAACGCTATCGAAGTCGATAACGAGCTTTCAAATAGTGATGACATCAATGACCATTTTGACGTAGAAAACGTGCCTAGCAAACAACAGCCTGTTTTAGCAGTTGCAGATTCGCCTGCAGCACTACTTCCTTTCATGCCAGACATTGGGCAATTACCCCTTGATGCCAACGATGCTGATCCAGACATCAAAGATATCTTTATAGAAGAGGCTGAAGAAGTCTTAGCTGAGATCTCGCCTTTGTTTGAAGAGTGGCAGCATAACTTGGACAATCTGACGCTTTTACAAGACATCCGCCGCGGCTTTCATACCCTAAAAGGCTCAGGGCGTATGGTTGGTGCCAACTATACCGCTGAGCTTGCTTGGTCTATAGAGAATATGCTTAATCGTATATTAGATGGCAATGTTGTGGCGTCAGCACCTATAAAGACGCTTATTAGCGACGTACTAACCGCGTATCCTGACATGATGAATGTTTTTGCCGCAGGCACTCATAATTATCCAGCAGATGTGCCTTTGTGGATAGCGTGCGCCAATGCATACAGCCAGCAGCTTGGAGATGCGTTTGATTATAATTTGATAAGAGATAGCACTTCGATAAAAGACAGCTTTGATTTGGCTCAAGCTGAATCGATGACCTCTACCACTGGGTACAACCTAGACGTCGATAGTACGCTACAAACTATTTATTCTATTAATGAAGTAATGGCAGAAGCGCCAGTAGCAATGCCGCCGCAAAGCGAAGAAGAACAAGAGTTTTGTAAGATATTTATCGAAGAAGCAGAAGAATTACTACAAGATATTAATGATTTTATTATCTTGCACAAAGACGCCACTGAAGTTGACGTAAGTGACGATATTGTCCGCGCTTTTCATACCTTGCGAGCTGCCTCAGGATCTAGTGCTTTGACAGCTATTAGTGAAGTCAGTGCCACGATAGAAAAAAGCCTAGAGCAATTGCAGCAGCAAGACACGCCGATGAGTGCGCAGCATATTACAGCGCTAACCCAATCTGTGACTTTGATTGATGGGTATTTAAATAGTTATAAGCAGAGCATTAAGCCGCAAGCTTTGACGCCTGAGAATACCCAAAGCCAGCAAGATTTAGTCTCCTTGCAAGCAATGCTTGAAGAGGATACGGTCATAGCACCTGACAATCAGCTGAGCGTTGCCCAATTGTTAGAAGATGATATTGACTCTTTATTAGATGCCGAGTGGCAGCTCACTAAAGTGCTCAAAGCCGCAGATATAGAGCAGACTACAGCCTATATTACCAAGCAAAGAGCGCAAATTGAGCGCCTAAGTCAAAAGACTCAAGAGTCGCCAAAGTTCAGCGCGCTGCTTAGCGCTTTAGATAATGCCTACGCCTATCTGAGCGCTCATCCAGAGCAGGCCTTTGATACTGACAATCAAAGCATACTTCTAGACGGTCATGCCCAATTGGTCGATTTGTTTGATGCGTTAGCTGCTAGCATGTCTTTGAAGGTCGATGGTCAAGTTCTAGAGAACTTGAATAATCTGCTTGATGACAGTGCTGAGACGAGCAAGCTTATCAATAGACCCTTTGCAAATGAGCATGCTACAACCGACAGCTCTATGGACGATGATTATCGCCAGGCACAAAGCACTGATGTACAAAGCGACGATTCACAAAACGCTTATGCAGAAAGTGTTGAGGCTCAAAGTGTTAAAACTCAAAGCGTTGAAGCTCAAAGTACTGATATGGCATCAGTCAAAAGCCGCCGTGATATAGAGACACAAAGCGAAGCTATCGATACCGACGCTGAACTATTAGAGATATTTTTGGAAGAAGCGCAACAGCTTGATGGCGCTATTGCGCAAGCCTTTGCTAAGTGGCGCATTGACATTGATGACTTTAGTGCCTTAAAAGAGTTGCAGCGCTACTTGCACACCATAAAAGGTGGCGCGCAGATGGCTGAGATCAAAAGTATTGCAGATCTGACGCACGAAATTGAGAGTATCTACGAAGGCTTTATAGAAGCAAAGATAGAGCCAACACTACAGTGGGTTGATATCATGCAAAGGGTGCAAGATGTCCTATCGCTACAGATCACCCATACTGTCAATTATCATGAGTCCTTTTTTGCCGCCTCTTTAACGACTCAGCTAAAGCAGCTGGCAACGTCAAAAGTCTTGCCAGAGCAAGTTGAGCTGATACTACCTGTACCGAAACCACCTGTACCGAAACCACCTGCACCGACACCGATCACTACAGGGGTATCAGTAGAAGTACAGAATCCATCACAAGAGGATAAGCGTGTAAGTTTAGAGGACTTAATTAATAGCTCTTGGCCAAATGGCTTACCCGATAGCGATATCTTAGATGTATTCTTAGAGGAAGCTGAAGAGATTACCAATCGCAATCAGAATCTATTAGCACTGGTAAGCGATGCTGATACAGTGGCTAATGTGCAAGTACTGCAGCGTGATTTGCATACGCTAAAAGGCGGCGCGCGTATGGTTGACGCCAGTGGTATCGCCGACCTTGCGCATGAAATGGAGACCGTCTATGAGTCCCTAGCAGATGGTCGTCGTCCCGCTACTGACACTATTAAAGCCCTGCTAGTCGCCTGTCATGATTGGTTAGCTGACGCTATAGCGATACTCAAGCAACAAGTCAATCCGTCAGCCCCCGTGTCTTTAATCAGCGCTTTACAGCAATTTATCAAAGATCCAAAGCAGCTAGTATCCATACCAAAAGAATCTTTGCAAGAACAGCGCCGCGCAATCATGGCAGCTCAAGCACCGCTACCATTACAAACAAAGCTGCAAACGTTAACCACTACAACTCTGCAAGAGGCATCGTCTACAGAGCTGCCTGCATATCAACCATCAGAGGCTTTAGCTCAAAGCTCAAATCAGCAGCAAATAACTCCTAATGGTCACGACATCAGTGTCATGCCTGATATGAGTGGTCAGTTCGCGCAGCAAGAGCAGCGAGCGGATAGCAATGAGATGATCCGAATATCAGGTGGCCTCATTGAGCACATGATTAACTTGTCGGGTGAGTCAGCGATTAACCGTGCTCGTATCGATATGGGTATGAGTAGCTTGACCGGTAGCATTGAGGAGATGGGAGTAACTGTACAGCGTCTCGCCGATCAGTTGCGCCGAATGGAGATTGAGCTTGAGGCGCAAATCCTATCACAGATTGATGAAGAGCTTATTAATCATGAAGGATTTGATCCGTTAGAGATGGACCAATATTCATCCTTAAATCAGTTGTCTAAGTCCTTAACGGAGTCTGCCTCTGATTTGATTGACATCAACAGCACCTTGCTTGAAAAGACGCGAGATAGCGAAAGTCTACTACTGCAGCTATCTCGGACACAAACAGAGCTACAAGATGGCTTGATGAACTCTAGAATGGTGCCGTTCACCCGTCTAAAACCTCGTCTTGAGCGTACAGTGCGTCAAACTGCCAATCAGCTTAACAAAAGAGTCGCTCTAACAATCAAAAACGCAGAAGGTGAAATAGACAGAACTATCCTCGAGCGTATCACCTCGCCTTTAGAGCATATGCTACGTAATGCTGTCGATCACGGTATTGAAGATGCCAAAATACGTGAGAACGCTGGCAAGAGTAGTGAGGGTAATATCTCACTAGAGGTTGTGCGAGAGGGTAGTGAGATCGTCATCATGCTAACAGATGATGGCAGCGGTATTGATGTTGAGGCGGTACGCAAAAAGGCAATCTCTCAAGGCTTGATTCAAGAGGGTGATACTAGCCTAACTGATGTCGATATTATGCAGTACATCTTTAATGCAGGCATCACTACCACCCAAAAAGTGACGCAAATATCAGGTCGCGGCGTGGGTATGGATGTCGTTATTAGTAAGATCCGACAGCTGGGCGGCTCGGTATCGGTGGCATCAGAGACCGGGGTTGGTTCACGCTTTACTATTCGCGTACCGCTGACGGTTGCGATATCCGATGCGCTGGTAGTTCGCGCCGCTGATCGCTACTACGCTATTCCTTTGGTACAGATTGAGCGTGTGGTCCGAGTCAATCCAGAAAAACTACAAGACTATTATCAGTCGGGCGCGGCAACGCTACAGATTGACGACACAGACTATAGGGTACGTTATCTCAATGAGATATTATCAGGTAACGCGCTCAATGATCTCACCGTTAGCACCAATGTCAGCTTACCGCTTATCATTATAAAAAACAGTAGCGGACAGAACATCGCGCTACAAGTTGATCAAATAGCAGGGTCTAGAATTGAAGTTGTGGTCAAGCCTCTAGGGCGTCAACTATCACACATACAAGGCGTGTCTGCGGCGACTATCATGGGTGATGGATCTGTTATGCTCATACTAGACCCCATCGCTTTGATGCGTAATGTATCGATGCTCGAGCCTACGCGCGTGCTACCTAAAGAGGTATCTAAACAGACACAAGTTCAACCGCACATCCTAATCGTAGATGATTCGGTGACCGTTCGTAAAGTCACTTCACGCTTTTTGGAGCGTCAAGAGTATACGGTCACCCTTGCTAAAGACGGCGTAGATGCGGTTGAAATATTACAAGAGACTTTGCCTGATCTAATCTTACTTGATATCGAGATGCCGCGTATGGATGGTTTTGAGGTTGCAACTCAAATCAGGCACAGCAAGCGCTTGCAACATATTCCAATCATTATGATCACCTCGCGTACTGGAGAAAAACATCGCACGCGTGCGCTTGAGATCGGCGTGAATGATTATATGGGTAAGCCTTTCCAAGAAAATGAGCTGCTTGGTAATATACAGCGCCTATTAGCTACCAAAAACAGTGTCACTTACCAAGGATAAATGTATCCTCAAATAATTTAACTATTGAGAGCGCTATATGAGCGAGATTGTAAAGCATTCTTTTGAAGCGGTCAGCTTACTGACGACCAGTAATGGCGTGTTGGATGTGACTGTGATTGCAGCTGTTGATCAGCCTGATTGGATAGTGCCTACTAGCCTAATTTTGGACATAGAAGATAGCACTGAGCAAATAGGGACGCATGTCTGGCAACAACAGCAGCTTCCTGTTTTTCACCTATTCTTGCGCGCCCAGACGCCGAGCAAAATGATTGTAATAGAGGGCAATACCAGCGAGCAGCGCATTGCTCTACAAAGTGTAGATACGCCTCACGCCTTGCAAGTACGCATATCTGATGTCAAGGACGCTGATCTCCCTGAGCATTATGCAACCTCAATGTCTGATATTCAACAAAATGAATCTCATTCGACGCACAACATTAATGACGTGTCTGCTTTTTGGTATCAAGCAGTGATGATAGACAATATTTTTTATCTGATACCAGACGTAGATAAACTTGCTCATCATCTGATTGAAAGCTAAAAGTGCAGCCATAAAAAAGCCCTAAGTGTGATACTTAGGGCCTATTTATAGCTATCAAATCGTTATTTTTTGTGTTCAGGCAAACTGATATTCATCTCCAGTACATCAAGACTGTCTTCTGAGCGATGATTAATATTAACATCGTCAATCTGCACGCCATTGACGTACTTGTTGACTACCTCGAGTATTTCGCGTTTCATCTTTTCGATGCGATCAGCCGTCAAGCGGTTGTTTAGCCGATTTTCGCTGGCGACGATCACTTTTAGACGTTCAGTCGCCATATTCGCGCTGCCAGCATTGCTATCGTCAGTACCAAATAGGCTACTCCAAAATCCTTTTTTCTTACTCATTATTGACCTCCAAACCAGCGCTGTAATAGACTTTTCTTTTTCACATCAAGATGACGTATAGGACGCTCTTCACCCAAGAACCGAGCTACGATATCGTCATAACATTGACCCGCGACAGAGTCGGTATAATGGATAACAGGCTCACCGTGGTTGGACGCTTCTAGTACGGAGTGACTCTCAGGAATGACGCCGAGCAGTGGCACCTTTAAGATGTCGTTAGATATGGTATCAATGTCCATCATCTCATTAGCCGCTGCGCGCTCAGCATTGTAGCGCGTGATAATCAGATGCTCACGGATAGATCCATGACCCTCTTCAACCTTTTTGGTACGGCTTTGTAGGATACCGATAATGCGATCTGAGTCACGTACTGAGGAGATTTCAGGATTGGTCACGATGATAGCTTCATCAGCATGATACATCGCTAGCTGCGCGCCGCGTTCGATACCAGCAGGAGAGTCGCAAATAATATAATCAAATTGCTTTGAGAGCTCATCCATCACCTCGCTGACACCTTCATCTGTCAAAGCGTCTTTGTCACGCGTTTGACTGGCAGGCAAGATATATAAGTTCTCAAGTTTTTTGTCTTTGACGAGCGCTTGTGACAGGCGAGCATTACCACTAATCACATCAACAAAGTCATATACGATGCGGTTTTCACAGCCCATGATGAGATCTAGGTTACGCAGACCCACATCAAAGTCGATGACAACGGTCTTGTAACCGCGTAATGCCAAACCGGCAGCAAAAGAGGCACTGGTGGTGGTTTTGCCAACACCGCCTTTACCTGAAGTGATTACAACAATTTTTGCCACGATGGCACACTCCTATCTATCAATAAAATATTTATGAAATAAAATAACGCATTTGTGCTACATGTGCTATTTGCGAGGGCAAGCCTACCACACCTACCTATAAATTTATAGTTGACCTACAACAATCGACCTTTGATATTAGATAAGTATAAGACTCACATTAAACAGTTCTTAATCTATATAGATAGTGGCTGAGTTGTAGATATATAGTAGCGCAGTTTTGTTAAATAAACTTACTATATTATTAAGTGGTTTTTGCTAGCCTACTAGGTTCATGCTCAATACTCAAGTTTTAGAATATAGTCTAATATAAAAATTTAATATCGGCAGCTTATAAGTCAACGTTATGCTTTTTAGACCGTATCCATTAGCGTAAATACTAACCCCTGGTTTTCAACGAAGCGCACTTGTACCGGCTTGTCTATAAGATGCTCAGGTATGTTGTCACGTAAACAGTAAGTCCCTGCGACTGACACTAGGGAGGGGTTAAAGACCTGACAAAATATACGCGCGTCTTGATCACCCGTAGCACCAGCGACTAAGCGACCTTGGGCACGCGCGTAGACATGTAAGTTATTATCAGTAATCGCTTCAGCGCCGCTATTGACACTATTGGTTAAGATAAGATCGCCGCCGACGTGATTGAGACTCTGACCTGAGCGCAGTACTTGATCATAGATAAGACTGGCAATGTGCGCGTCACTTACCAAGGTTTGGGGCGCATCGGTAGATAACGTAGTTTGACTACTTTTATCCGTCCCCTCATTCACAGCTTCTTTAGGCTCTACAGCTGTTTCGCTGACTTGAGATGCCGCCTTTTTACTCGGTATAATGCGCTCGATACGCTTGCCATCTGCTGGAAATATAGCCATCTTTTGCGCGCGTGCTTGAGTCTCAAGAACGCCTTTTACTACCCCGATTGGCTGCAATCCCCAAGACCAGAGCATATCTACGAGCGCGGGCAAATCTTGTTCGATGTCACTATCGATAATCACAGGCGTATTGGTGTTTTTATTATCAATCGTCGCAGATAGCTGAGCATCAATAGCGCTTAGATCATTGGTATTGAGCTGAACGCGTGAAAAGGTGAGCATTTTGCCAAAAAAGGCCATGGCAGGGCTGTCGCTATCGGTGGCTAAAGGATTGCCGATGTCCGAGATTGTCATAATACTTATCCTCAAAATACTGCCATTACCATGCAGCTACTTAGAATCACTCTACAAATACTGCAGTATAACTATTTAGATAAAAGAGTGTGCCACTTTAGATAAAAGGACAGGCCACTTATCATCTAAGGTGTCCAAATCTGCTCATAAGTTTACCGTTTATCTTTTGATATTCATAGGGCGTGTTTACTATTTGGCACGCCTTTGACCCCATTACAGGTTTAACATATCTTTGTGCTTCCATTGCTGAACTTTTACTTGTGCCTCAAGCGCCGATAGACTGTCATTGATTATACTTGCGACCAAAACATCTAGCGCAGTATCATTGGCATCGATATGAGTGACGCTATGGGCGATAGTTGCCATCATATCATCGATACGCTGATCATCTAGCAGGCGCGCATTAAGTGCGTAGACGACATTTTCACCGATACTCTGTCCGATATGTTGTAGCTGCGATTCAATCAGGCTACCGGCGATAGGTATCAGCCTAAGATAACGCCTGAGCTCTGGCGTATTGGCAAGCCCACTTTGAATGGCATCACCGACTTCATGAGCGATCAGCTCACCGCCCTCAGAGCCGCGTTTTAGCTTTTGTAACTGTGGCACCAGCTCGCGGCGCAGTAGCGATAAGATGACCGCTTCAATCTCTACGCGGTTACGGCTGATAGTCGAATCTATCATAGATTTTTGCGTTTTTGGATCAGTGAGCTGTTGACGATAATTGTCAATTGCGGTCAAGATGACTCGATCTGATAACTCCTCGAGTACTAAATCAATATAGAACTTGATACGTCTAAGCCAAGGCTGCGGTAGTACTTGATAGCCAAGCTGATGCAGGCGCCGACCGATCACGACTGCTCGGAACAAGCGCAGCGCACGCAGCTGCGGAAAACAGCCCAATACTTCATACCAATGTACAAAGGGGAAAAAAAACCAGCGGTAATAAACACGATCTTTGATCGCAATAGTCCAGCGCACGGTTAATTCAAAAATTAAAAACAGCGTAAAAAATCCACCTGCTGTACGCAGCGGATCATGTAGTACGTTTTGATACCAAGAAAGCGCCTCGCTAAGCATCAGCCAATTAGCAACATTGGCGCTAAAGTTACTCATCAATATCGCATCAATACTGATTAAGAACAAATCAATACCAATAGCAATAAGCATTAAAATGTCATAAGTCAGCTTTAAACGACTAGGCGCAGGACGTGTTGGCGGCTCAGGAGGAAGGGATCCGTCCTGCTTGGGGAGCGGTTTTGAGCGTTTGGGTAAATGAGTACTAGAGGCGGGCACAGTTATACCTTATATCAAGTAAAAAGCGCTTAGGATAGTCCAAAAGGCTTAAGCAATTATCTTAAAAACTATAGAGTGCTTTTGTCAGGCGTATTTTCAAATTCAGCTAACATCTCGCTGATAAGCTGATCCTTTTGTTGCCATATCTGCTCAACCCAATCAAACATTTGCACTTTGATAGCCTCATCCGTCTCATAACGACCGTCTTTGATTGCAGTGGCTAGGTCATCTGGTATATGAATATGGCGCACATCAACGCCTAAACGTTTGATATTTCCTTTCCACAAATCACTATAGGTCGGTATGCCGTCAGGATAGACGATAGTCATATCCAAAATACTGTCGATCTCATCACCCAGAGCACTAATAGCTAGTGCTAAGCCGCCAGCTCTTGGCTTTAGCAGATGAGTGTAAGGAGAGTTTTGGCTTTTATGTTTAGCAGAGGTAAAGCGCGTTCCCTCCAAATAATTGAGCAAAGTGAAGGGTTTGTCTTTTAGTAGAGCGCAGGCGCGTTTGGCCTCAATAATATCTTTACCTTTTAGTGCTGGGTTTTTTGCGATCTGCTCCTTTGAGTGACGGCGCATCATCGGAAAGTCTAAAAAGTAAAAAGCTTGACCGATTACAGGGATATATATCAGCTCAAACTTAGTAAAAAATCGGGTGAGCGGTAAGCGTTTTTCACTGATGTACTGAACGATGCTCGTATCGACCCAAGATTGATGATTGCTGACGAGCAGATATTTGCCTTGAGTATTGACGTCATCAGGCAAGTTAATACGCCAGTCTTTACGCGGCAGAATATTATCAATTAGCGCATTGTTACTATTGATCCAGTAGTTGGTGACTTTGATGACGGTATCATCTGCAATAGCTGAGCCTGTAATAGTTTTGGCAGCGCCCATGATCCACACTGGAGGACCTGCTGCTATACTGTTAGCCGTAATGACACCCGTCGCTGTGGCGAGAGAAACAACCTTACCAAGTTTAGGCGTACGCTTATGCACCTTTTGTATCAGTGATGACAGTTGCATGATTATGTCCTTGTAATCGCTATTTTAATTGTTGTTGCAATCGCTATTATAGGCGCTATAACAAAATATTTTAGCAGATAAATAAAAGCTTATGACCCAAAATAGTTGTGAATGACTCTAAGCTTAAGCTCAAAATTAAGATGATTATGACGTATAGTTCTGCATTTTGCATACATAGAGGTGACAAAATATTACACATAGATAGGTTGCGATTGCCATAATAATATCAAGTGTGAATAGCACCCAATAAGACAAAGGCAATTATTCTTGCCAAGAAAACAAATTTATTGAAAACTCCATTTGATTGAATAGAGGAAATTATTATGCGTAACCAATTAATGATCGTCGCCGTAGCATCTGGCCTAGCCCTTAGTGGTTGTACTACTGATCCTAACACAGGACAACAGCGTTTAAACAAAGCCGCTTTGGGTGGTTTGGTTGGTGCAGCTGGTGGTGCCACAATCTCAAAAGCAACTGGTGGCGACAAAACAGGTCGTGATGCCGCTATTGGTGCCGCTTTGGGTGCAGGCGTGGGCTACTACATGGAGCGTCAAGCGCGCCAGTTAGAGCAGCAAATGGCAGGTACAGGCGTAACGGTTGAGCAAAACCCAACGACAGGTAATATTGATTTGGTTATGCCAGGTAACATCACTTTTGCTTTTGATGATGCCAGCTTAGCCCCTTCGTTTAGACCTACTCTTGACAAACTAGCGTCAACGATGAGTCAGTATAACCAGACTACTGTGACTATTGCAGGTCATACTGATAGCCGTGGTGATGCGTCTTACAACACGCGTCTATCAAGAGATCGTGCTTACTCAGTAGCGAACTACTTGACTGCTCGCGGCGTAGCATCTAACCGTGTAAACGTTGTCGCTTATGGCGAGTCACGTCCTATCGCTGACAACAACACTGACTATGGTCGTCAGCAAAACCGCCGTGTTGAGCTAACCATCAACTCACCACAAAGCATTAACTAAGATTTAATATCTATAGTTTAAGCTAAAAAGAGCCAGCGTCATGCTGGCTTTTTTGTGTTTATAATTCAAGGTTTAGCAATATTTATAGATAAAAATCGTTAAAGATTAAGCGCTAAGATTGTTGTCCTTTTATTGCCAAATAAAATAACATTAATTTTTATTTGATAATAGTTCTCAATAACATTATAATTTGCAAAATTAAGTATTATCGCAGTAGCTAGAGATTTACTCCTCCAATTCTCATTAGCTAGATTAAACTTTTACACCATTGATTAAGGCTATTTATGACCATCACTACGCTAAAACGTCGTCGCTTTTTGCCAGCGAGTTTGGCAGTTGCGCTATCTTCTATGCTGATGATATCTGCTTGCACCAAACAGACCGAAGAGAATGCTGTGGCGACTGAGCAAAATGAGACTGCTGCAACTACAGATACCGCAAACACAGCAAGTGATGGTGCTCAGCATGCAAGTTTAGATAGATTGCTAATTAGTTATAGCAATATGGCGCATGCTGCCTACAAGGATTCGCTTGAGAGCGCAAAAGTGCTCCAAGCTGCCGTTGACATTTACGTTGATGCGCCAAATGAAGCCAATCTTGCTGCAGCTAAAGCGGCGTACAAGGCGGCGCGCAAGCCTTATTCGCAAACAGAGGTGTTTCGATTCGATGAGGGTTTTGTCAGCAATGACGATAAGCGCAAGATCGGTAGTATCGATAGCTGGGAGGGTCAAGTCAATGCCTGGCCGCTTGATGAGGCACTTATAGATTATGTTAGTGATAGCTACGAAGGCGAGTACAATAGTAGCGATAACATTATCAATAGTAAGCGCATTACCGTCGGTAGTGTCAAGCAAGACACTAGCGAGATTACCCCTGAGCTTTTAGTCGATATGGCTGAGATTGGCGGGAGTGAAGCCAATGTCACTACAGGCTATCACGCCATAGAGTTCCTACTATGGGGTCAAGATACCAACGGCGTAGGCGAAGGTGCAGGCAAGCGTCCTGTTAGTGACTATGTTACGGCAGAGGGTCAATGCACCAGCGGTGATATAGTAAACGACGATGTCAGCATATGTGAGCGCCGCGGCGAGTATCTAAAAGCAGCGACCCAGTTATTGGTTGATGATCTAGCCTCAATGGAAGCCCAGTGGCAGCCCAAAAGCGAAAACACACTACGTAGTGATATGCTAGCCCGCCGAGATGATAATGCCCTGCGCCAAATCATGTATCAAATGGGTAGCCTAGCCCTAGGCGAGCTGGCCTCGCAGCGCATGCAAGTGGCTTTTGTCACAGGCTCTACCGAAGATGAGCACGACTGTTTTAGTGACTTAACTCACATTAGCTATGCTAATAACGCGCGTGGTATTCAAAACTTATTTAACGGTAATTATCAGACTATCAATGATAAAACTATCGGCGGTTACGGTCTTAAACAATACCTCGTTGACACTGGGCATAAAGACGCCGCAGATCAACTAGACTCTGACTTTACTCGAGTAAAAGCGGCCTTTGACGTCATTAATGACAAAGCTGAAAACGAAGGGATAAAGGTCGATCAGATGATTGCTACTGCTGGACAAGTCAGCAAACAGGGAATCACTGCTGAGGAGCAAAACAAGCGCCGCAGTTGGGTTGAGAATGGTATTACAAGTTTGCAAGCGCTAACGGATAGCTTAGAGAATGCTGCAAAATCAGTCGGTATTGACAATCTAGCGGCGGACGATGGAATGTAAGTCAAAGCTTACTAGCAGTGGCTACTAAGTCGTTAAAAGTGAATGAGAATTGTTTTCACAAACGAGCGATTGGAGTACAATAACACGTTATCAGCGTTGACTGATAACGTGTTTTTTTTGTGTTAAGTTAAGGATTTTATGAGTACTGATAAGATTTGCAGTATTAATAAGCGAGTAATCACTATTACGGCAGCTTTGGGTATAAGCGCCTGCCAGCCTACTATAAGCGATAGCGAGGCCTTGTCTTCTGAGCGCGTACAGACTATAGAGTCACTAGCAGGTGTTCCTATGCAGCAGCTGGCCGCTTTTGATCCACAAGAGATCAAGCAAGGCGGCGACACCGGTATCACTATTAGCAGCCGTGAGAGTTACTCAAAACCCTCATCGAATCTAACTGCCTCACGTAAGGGTGACTTTTTTATTGGTAATGCTTTTTTTATGCAGCCTTGGGTTGCCGCTCCTGCTAGTACCGATAGCCGCGACGGTCTAGGTGCTTTATTTAACGTAGCCGCTTGTCAGTCTTGTCATATAAAAGACGGGCGCGGGCATGCTCCGATGACAAGTGATGACGATGCCGATAGTCTATTGATTCGTTTGGCTATGCCGGCACAAACTGCTGAGCAAAAACAGCAACTACAAGACTCCCTTATCGAAAAGGTCGTACATCCAAATTATGGTGGCCAGTTGCAAGACCGCGGCGTCCAAGGCGTACCTGCTGAGGCGCGTATCCGTGTTACGTGGACAGATAAACCGGTTACTTTTGCTGATGGTCACGTGGAGACGCTGCGCGCGCCTACCTTTAACTTAACTCATCCCGGCTACGGCGCTTTTGATGAGGCATTGATGGTGTCGCCGCGAGTCGCGCTACCGATGATAGGGCTAGGACTGCTTGAGCAGATACCAGGCACCGACATCAAAAACCAAGCCAATAGTAGCAAAGACGGTATCTCTGGTAAGTTCAATCTGGCTATGGATCCACAAACAGGCAAAGTCGCGCTAGGACGTTTTGGCTGGAAGGCGGGTCAAACCAGATTGGTGACTCAAAACCAAAGCGCCTTTAATGAAGATATGGGCTTGACCTCAAATATCCGTCCTCATGAGTCTTGCATGCCGACTCAAGCCGCTTGCTTAAATGCTGCAACGGGAAGCGATACGCAAGGCGATGGCAAGCCTGCGGTAGAGGTCAGTGACGAGATTACTAAGTTTGTGGAGTTTTATACGCGTAATCTAGCGGTTCCACATCGCCGTGATGCAGATAGCGAGCTGGTGCTCGCAGGCAAACAGCGTTTTTATGAGATAGGCTGTCAAAGCTGCCATACCCCAAGATATGTGTTGCCAAAAACCGACGATGACCGTCTTGAGCAGCACGGGCAAGTCATCTATCCTTATACTGATTTACTATTGCATGACATGGGTGATGACTTGGCGGATCGTACTATTGCAGGCAAGCTTCCAGCAAAAGACATACAAGTTGAGTTTTTAGCCAATTCTTACGAATGGCGCACCCCAGCGCTTTGGGGTATCGGTCTTGCGCAAACTGTCGATTCGCAAGCAACGTTTTTGCATGATGGACGCGCGCGCACGCTAATGGAAGCGGTACTGTGGCATGGCGGCGAGGCTGAGGCGCAAAAGCAAAACGTACTTAAACTAGATAAGCAAGGTCGCGCTGAGCTTAATGCGTTTTTAAAATCATTATAAAAATAATCGAAATCTGCTATAGAATTATAAATTACCGAGAACTTTATGAAAATAAATCATGGTTTAGTGCTAGCGTTATCCGCTCTAAGTGCAGGGCTACTCATCAGTTGCGTCAAACCTGCTGACGATACTGCTAGCGAGGTAGATAGCCAAAAGGTCACTCAAGAGCCGACCCAATCGGCTGCGGCGCAAAGTAATGGTGAGCGGGTCGCTACTGTAGATATTAGCGCTGAGACAGCCAGTACTTATCTGACTCATGTCGCTGATGATATAGTGATTCCAGCTTATGCAGATGCTGCCAAGCAAAGCGAGCAATTGTATAAGCTTGCTCAGCAAAACTGCCAGCAAGCGCCAGTTAGCGGCGCTAAGCTACAAGAATTACGAGATCAGTGGTTACAACTTGCACAGGCTTGGGCGGCAGCTGAGATGATTAACTTTGGCCCTGCGACTGATAGCATGAGTAACTTATATATAAACTACTATCCTGATGAGCGCGGACTGGTGCATAGCGGCGTGGCGGATCTTATCTCCGCCAACCCAAACCTAACTGCTGAGCAACTGGCTAACGAAAGTGCTATTGTTCAAGGCGTACCCGGACTTGAGGAGGCGCTATATGTCAACGACAGCTTAGATGCTACGCAGTGCGCGTATGTCATTAGTGCCAGTAGTGCTTTGAGCACGCGCCTCGAAGCTATCGAAAGCAACTGGCGCAAGAACGCGGTCACCCTGATGGCTATCGACAAAACCCCAACTAGTGATCAGGGACTCAACCAGTGGTTTAACTCGCTACTAGCGCTTGTTGAGATCACAAAAACCAATGCGATCGATCAGCCATTAGGAATCACAGGGTCTACAAAAGGTCATCTACCAGCAGCAACAGCAGAGCAAAGCCGCGCTATCATAACCGCAAAGGTAGATGCGCTAAACCAAACGCTGACCGATCCTGCTTTGATCGCTATACTTGGGCGCAATAATGAGAGCCTAGTCAGTGATAATCTCTCCACCGCGCTTAGTGATACCACGACACTACTTGCGCAAATGCCAGAAGATATCGCCGACGCAGACAAGTCTGAGCAGCAAGCCTTGTTTGATCAATTAACGACAGTTACGCGGCTTATAAAACGTCAGCTTATTCCCACTTTAGGTATACGTGTGGGCTTTAATAGTAATGATGGCGACTAAGACATGACTATCCATAGCGTTAAGCGGGGAGCTGATTATGAATAATAAAACTAAAATAAGCTCTGCTAATACGAATAAAAATCTATCTACCACTCCCTCAAACCAGCAATTGAGTTACGAGCTTATCAAGACATCCGCGCTAACAGCGCTTGGCACCTCTATTTTTGTAGCTATGCATCATCAGTATCGTAAGCAACGTCAGCCTGAGGCAAGATTACAAGATTATATAAGGGGTGCTCAGGCGCGGCTAAACGCATTCTCTGTTTTATCCTCACCAGCAAAAACCTCAACACCAGCCAAACCGCTCATACGTTTGCGATGTGCTTTTGATGCAGCAAAACGAGCATACTCAAACCCTGATGAGACAAATGCTAATAAAGATAAAGCGGATCAGGAGTTAGCGGCATTATATACGACAACTAGGCTTGCGCGTCCAGTGTGCTGGGTGAGTGGGGTAGCCGCTATACCAAAGAACATGTCAGCACATGATGATAGCGAAGACAATAGTGGTAACGATTTTGGCGTCGTCGGTATCGATGCTGATCGGCAGCTTGTCTGGCAAACGTTGATGCCTGAACGTGTACACGATATCGTCGTCCAGCCTATCTCTAACAGTAGAGCAGCAACTGATAAGCAAAGCCGCGATGTCGTCGTTATGGGACGGCGGCCAAGTAAGAGATTTTGGGTATTAGACGCCGCTACTGGGCAAGTTAAGCGCGCCATCAAGGCATCGGTTGATCGTCACTTTTATGGTCATGCTTGCTATAGTTTAGATGGTAATCGGCTCTACGTGACCCAAAACGATACGATAACTTTGAGCGGTAAGATCGGCGTTTATAATGCTCGCAACTATCAAAAAATAGCAGAATTTGACTCCTACGGTATCGGCCCGCACGAGCTGATTATGCATCCAGACGGCGAGACATTGATCATCGCTAATGGCGGTATCAAAACCGAGCAGGCATCGCGCGAGGAGCTAAATCTCGATACTATGCGCCCCTCTTTGGTATATCTAAACTTACGTGACGGCCAACTACTGGAGCAAATCACCCCTGAGCACAATCAGATGAGCGTGCGTCATCTTGCCATTCACGATAACGGTACGGTCGCTATCGGGATTCAGTTTCAAGGTGAGCGTCATATCAATGTACCACTGGTACTGACTCATAAACGCGGCGATACTCAGTTTACTCCTTTGGTTATGCCTGATAATCAGTGGCAGAGGTTTCATCAATATATCGCTAGCGTCGCTGTCGATAGCGAGCACGATCAGGTTTGCGTCGCCACGCCAATGGGTGGCTGCGCGGCTATCTTTGATTTAAAAACGCATAGCCTCGTTGATACTGTGCGCCTGCCAGATTGCGCGGGTGTAGCAATAAACTTTGAAAAATCAGGCTTTATCGTCAGTGATGGGCATGGTCATCTTAGCGCTTTGCACGTCACTGATAGCAAAGCAAAAGCAAACAATCAGTCTAGCAAAGCGTGTATCGTGGTAGATGGTCAGCAGCATTTGATGTCCTTTGACAATCACTTGCAAGCGTTGTCATAGTTGATGAAAAAAAATCACTCATCGCCTAAACACCGCACGCCTTTATTAGAGAATGCGCTCAACCAGTTGGCAGCAGCAGGTATTGCCTTAGATATCACACAAAAGCGTGTTAAAAATATTAACTTTCGTCTAAAGCCGTATCAGCTTAAGGTGTCTATACCGCTGTTTGTGGGCTATGAGCAAGCCGCGCAGGCAATTGATAAGCGCGTGCCTTGGGCGATTGATAATCATGCACAAATCCTAGCGCAGCATCAACGTAAACAAGCGTTTTCAGCTAACGATATGGATAATAGTCCTGTGCTATTGTGGGGCGAGCCGCAAGCGCTTGTTTTAACTGATGATGAAAAAATCGCTCTCTATCGCCAACAGCTTACAGAAGTCACGCCTGCACTGCTCGATAAGTGGCAACCTATCGTCGGTGCCAATGCTAAAGAGGTGAGATTCAAAAAAATGCACACGCGCTGGGGCAGCTGTAACACCCGCGTGCGAAGAGTATGGCTGTCTGTTTACTTGCCCGCCTACGCTATCGAATGCACCGAATATGTCATCGTCCATGAGCTGTGTCATTTACATCATGCCAATCATAGCGAGGCATTTTGGCAAACGGTAAGAGAGGCGATGCCTGAGTACAAAAGATGGCATGATATGCTGGCGGGTAAGTCAGGACGACTAGATTGATTAGTAATCGTTTAAATAAAAAACGGGCTAAAATTAAAATACAGGTGTAAATAATATAAAAACCTATTATAAGCCTGATATGATAGGTCGTAGCAGATTATTGTTTTTAAAAATGGACAACAGGATACGTTATGGACAAGGTCAACCAAGCTAAGTTTTGGCAGCAGCGCTACGAGACAGGCAGTATACAGTGGGATATGGGACAAATATCGCCACCACTCAAAGCCTATATCGATCAGTTGCCAGAGTCTGCCAAAGATCAGCGTATCTTGGTGCCAGGGGCGGGCAATGCTTATGAAGTGGGTTATATGCATGAGCAAGGATTTACTAACGTCGTTCTGGTCGACTTTGCGCCAGCACCTATTGAGGACTTTGCCAAGCGCTATCCTGACTTTCCAGCGCAGCATTTAATACGTGCGGACTTTTTTGAATTATCGCCAGAGGAGTATCAGTTTGACTGGATACTTGAGCAGACGTTTTTTTGTGCGATTACGCGCGCGCGCCGCGATGAATACGTGCAGCAAATGGCAGCTCTACTTAAACCAAAAGGCAAACTAGTAGGTTTGTTATTTGACAAAGAGTTTGGCGGTGACGATATTCCATACGGCGGTAGCAAAGCGGAGTATCAGCAGCGTTTCGCGCCTTATTTTAATATTAACGTTATGGAAACCAGCATCAACTCACATCCTGCACGTCAAGGCAATGAGTTGTTTCTTAATCTGCAAGTAAAGTAATCTCGCGGCTGATATTCTCGCGCGCCTGAGACTCTAGCTGATGATAGTGCTCGGTGAGATAGAGCTTAGGATGCGTCAGTAAACCCTCTAATACTTTGGTTCGTCCTATGCGGTATTGCTCCTGCGTGACATGCGCGTATTCTTTGCGGACGGCCTGCGTATAGTGCTCGTACTCTACCCACGGTGCACCCAAAATACTCAAATCCATATCCAGCATGTAAGCGGCATCAAGGCGGTTCTCTGTGCCTGCAATCTTATGATCAGCGGTCATCATGATCAGCGCATAAATACGCGCGCACTGCGCAATATCAAGATAAGGGCTTAATTTTTCTTGCGCAAATTTTGCGCTTTTACTCTCATTACCAGCGCGCTTAGGATCGTATATTATGTCGTGATAATATATAGCCAGCGCTACGATATCTGGCTGGGTCAGTTGGCTCTGAATCTTATCAAACTGGCTAAACAGCTGCGTTAAGTGCTCTAAGGTATGATAAGCGCGAGCAGGCTCGCTATAATGCGTGGCGATATCGTGCCAGAGTATCAAGGCAGTATCTGGCGTCGTGCACCCGCTCATAGCTAGGTGCGCGGCGAAACGCTTGCTTAGGTTTGTATTTTTGTGCGTGTTCATACTATTGCTGCTTGGCGTCGTCTTTAAAGGCCTGCCCAAACACTTGACCGAGCAGGTTGACATCATCTACGCGCGCATAATTTAAGCGCGTGACAAAGGCGATTTTGCGATGGGGACCTTGTTCCGCTAGTGGCACGGCGACGGCGTTTTGATTTTGCAAATGCAATTGATCTAGCGCCATCTCAGGGACTAAGGTCGTGCCCATATTAGCAAGCGCCATTTGAATCAAAGTGTTTAAGCTGGCATCAGAAAAGCTCGATTTCATTTCTGCGCGATCAAAATGACAGACCGACAGCGTCTGATCCGTTAAGCAATGCCCCTCGCCTAGTAGCATGAGGTTGGCAGTCGCCAGCTCATCTGAGTTAATAGTATCGAGCTTGGCATGTACGTCATCCTTTGGAAATACTGCAAAAAAGTCCTCCGCCCAAAACTCAAAACTATGTAAACCCTCTACAGCGTAAGGTAGCGCGATAATAGCGGTATCGATATGACCGTAGCGCACTTGTTCAAGCAAGCGCTCTGTTTGCTGCTCGATAATGGTCATACGAAACTCTGGGTACTGCGCGCGCAGCGCTGGCAATACCTTTGGCAACAGATAGGGCGCAATCGTCGGAATGATACCGACAGTCATAGGGTAGGCAAGGGGTGTTTGATGACTTTGCGCGCGCGTGGTCAAATCATTGACCTCAGAGAATATGCGCTGCGCTCGGGTCAAGATATCTTGTCCGATAGGCGTGATCAGCACTTGCTTATTATTGCGCTCAAATATTTGCGTATCAAGCTGTTTTTCAAGCTCCGCAATTCCCAAACTTAGCGCTGATTGGGAAATATTGCAGTCCTCAGCCGCGCGTTTGAAATGACGATGTTTAGCAACGGCTAAGGCAAATTCGAGTTGGCGTAAGGTAATCATAAAAAGCTCTCTTTATAAGTATTTGGTAAGCAGTATTGAGATCAAATAGTAATCAAAGGTACAGCGGTCATATCAGGTAAAGGGCTCTAGTTGATAAGACGAAAGGATAGGATAAGGTAGTGTATCAATATTAATAAAACAAAACATCAAGTTAAAAACTTTTAACTGGAGTAATCATAGAATTCGCGTATAGTTTGTCAGGTAGCCAAGACAACTCATGGCTTATATCAAACAACTTAATAATTATATCTTAACTTACTAACTATAAAGGAGCCAATCATGGCGTCTATTATCAATCAAGAAATCCCAGAATTCTCAGCAGATGCATATGTTAACGGTGAGTTCAAAACTATCACCTCAGACGATGTAAAAGGTAAGTGGGCAATCTTTTTATTCTACCCAGCTGACTTTACTTTTGTATGCCCAACGGAGCTTGAAGACATGGCCGCTCATTATGACGAGCTACAAGGCCTAGGTGTCGAAGTCTATTCAGTATCAACAGACACGCATTTCACTCACAAAGCATGGCACGATTCATCAGATGCTATCGGTAAAGTAAACTACCCAATGATTGGTGATCCTACAGGCCGTATCACTCGCGGCTTCAATGTGATGATCGAAGAAGCAGGCCTAGCTGAGCGCGGTACGTTCTTGGTAGATCCAGATGGCTTAATCCAAGTCGCTGAGATCCATGCAGGCGGTATCGGCCGTAGCGCAAAAGATATGCTACGTAAAGTAAAAGCGGCACAATATGTCCGTGAAAATGACGGCGAAGTATGCCCAGCAGCTTGGGAACAAGGCGGCGATACTCTAAAGCCAAGTCTTGATCTTGTCGGTAAAATCTAAGCGCTTGATTACAGGTGTTTAGTTAGGGCGTGTTAAACATTCGATCATGGCACTGACAGAGACTATTTTTTAGTCGATTCAAAGATAAAAATAGTAAGTTTAGTTATTCTAAGCGTCTATTTTTATCAAAGGAGCGGCAAAAAAGAGTCCTGTCCTTTCAGGCTGATGCTAAAATTGCCCCATACTGTGTTGCAAGTCAAGCTAAGGTCTAGACATTATCTTTAACTTGCGCCGTGTCTGGAACCATTTTAGCGATCAGCAGTGCCCATTTATGAATATTCAACACGCCCTAGTTTTTAAGCATTAAGCTAAACTATAAAAAGACCTTACCAGCATACGTTGGTAAGGTCTTTTTATGTTTTATAATTATTTTTTATGATTAAGACTGTATTTTATTTTTATCGATTATTTTATAAATTTCATCTTTTAGCTGTAGCTTTCGTCGTTTCATCTGCTCAATTTCATCATCACGACTAGCGTGCGTGACTCTGTCTTTTTCGAGCTGATTGATTTGCTGATCTAGCTGGGTGTGCTCATCAAAGATGACTGCGAAGTGGTCATCCTTTTTCTTAAGTTCAGCGATTATCTCTCTATTGTCTTGCCAAGTATCCGTCTTTCTCATGTGATCATCCTTTTTATAGAGCGCAAGCCTTCGCGCATTACAAGTTAAAGTGTCATGTAGAGTGCTTTGATAATATGGAATTCATATCTATTGTGTAGGCGATATGAAGACAAATAGATGTAGCTTTTCTATCGGTCTTACTCGATTGTATCGAATAAATTCTGTGGATACCATGACAATAAAACTTATGTGGTTTTGTTTTTAATAACGTATGATAATTAACGATTGGTTTTTTAAAACTTAAGATTTGAGTTTACCCGCTTGTCTGTACCCCTCAAACCTATGATAATAGGGACATCAAAAGGCAACAGCCTAATACTCATTGAGTATTTATCTTCTTATTCATACCAAATCATAAAAATTTAGACGAGTAACCTGATAGTTGCCGTTACCTAATTAATAATATTAAGGAACAAACATGATAGACCAAAGTTTATTAGACGCCGTAAAGAGTTATAGCGAAAACATGACTCGCCCGATTACTTTTGTATTAGGTAGCGGCGAGCATAGCAAACGCGCTGAGCTTATCGATTTTTTGACCAAGATCGCAGGCACTACGGATAAGATTAATTTTGACCCAGCCGCGACTGATGATAGTTTGCCAAGTCCGATTAGCTTTGCCGTTTATAGTCATATCGACGACACTTTGACCGATACGGGTATTGTGTTTAGTGGTATTCCAGGAGGGCATGAGTTTACCTCCTTAATCTTGGCTATTTTGCAGGCGGGCGGTCATACGCTTAAATTAGACGAGGGTATTCAAAAACTAGTCAAGCGCTTTAATCAGCCGTTAGAGTTTCAGACTTATGTATCATTGTCTTGCCACAGCTGCCCTGAGGTTGTGCAAGCGCTCAATCAATTCTCACTGCTTAACGAAGGTATCAGCAATGAGATGATTGATGGCGCATTGTTCCAAGAGCAAGTAGAAGCAAACAAAATCCAAGGCGTGCCTGCGGTATTCTTAAACGGTAAGCCGTTCGCTAATGGTTTGATTGATACCGCTAAACTCATTACTAAGTTGCAAGAGCAATTTCCTGATCTTATGGGTGAGGGTAGCGATGACGATAGCGATCAACTAGAGCAGCAAGATGTCACTATCATTGGCGCAGGTCCCGCTGGCGTTGCCGCGGCGATTTATACCGCGCGTAAAGGTCTAAAGGTGACGATGGTCGCCGATCGCATCGGTGGTCAGGTTAAGGACACACAAGATATCGAGAACTTGATTTCTGTGCCTTTGACTAACGGTACGAACTTGTCAGCGGATTTTGTCAAGCATATCCAAGAGTACAATATCACCCTCAAGCAGCACGTAACGGTCAAAGAGATTGATGAGACCGTTGAGGAGAATTACAGCATTCATCTCAACACCGGCGAGCAGTTTGAGACGCGTAGCATCATCCTAGCGACAGGTGCACAGTGGCGTAAGCTTGGTGTTCCGGGTGAAGAAGAGAATACAGGTAAAGGCGTGGCATACTGCGCACATTGTGATGGTCCGTTCTTTAAAGGCAAAGATATCTCTGTCGTTGGCGGTGGTAATTCAGGGGTTGAGGCCGCACTTGATTTGGCAGGTATCGTCAAAAGCGTCACCGTGCTTGAGTTCGCTGACGAGCTAAAAGCCGATCAGGTCTTGATTAATAAAGCCAAAGAGAAGTCGAATATTGAGTTCATCACGGGAGCGGCGACCAAAGAGATCAAAGCGACCGATGGCAAAGTCAGCTCTATTGTCTTTGAAGATCGCAAAACGGGCGAGACCCATGAGCGTGATCTAGAAGGGGTGTTCGTGCAAATTGGTCTGGTACCCAATACTGGATTTATCAAAGGCTTTGTTGATTTAAACCGCTTTGGTGAGATTGAGATTGATGAGCGCTGCCGCACTGATCGCAAAGGTATTTTTGCTTGTGGTGATGTAACAACCGTTCCCTTTAAGCAGATCAATATTGCTATGGGCGAGGGTAGTAAGGCGGCTTTAAGTGCGTTTGAATACCTTGTAATGCAATAAACCATTTGGCTAAAAAGTTAGCTTAATAAGCCACCTCTTTTGAGGTGGTTTTTTTGTGTCATTACTCAGATAAAATTCAGTCTAGTGTTTACAAGGGAGTTGTTTAAGCGACATAATGAGGAATGTTACCTCTAAAAAAGTAGTATGGCCTAAAATAAATGCCTTGGTTAGTCATACTACTAATAAAATATGTCGATGCGTCGTATCGTTCAAGGAAGACAGTCATGGAATATATTGAAGCGTTTTTCTCCTTAATTGGAGACTTGACATGGGGTTGGGCACTCGTCCCAATGCTCATTATTTTCGGATTGCTATTTACCATAGTAGGTAGGTTCGCTCAGTTTAGATATTTTAAACGTATGTTTAGGGTGTTTAGGACGGACGAGGTCGGCGACGACGGGATTTCTGCTCGTCAAGCCTTGCTCGTGTCTATCGGCGGGCGAGTCGGCGGCGGTAATATTGCAGGTGTTGCGGTTGCCATATCACTAGGTGGTCCGGGTGCAGTGTTTTGGATGTGGGTCGTCGCCTTAATTGGAATGATGACTAGTATTGTTGAGTGTAGCTTAGCTCAGCTATATAAGCGCAAAGATGTTGATGGTAATTTTCGCGGTGGTCCTGCGACTTATATCTTGCATGGTTTAGGCAAGGATTATCGCTGGCTGGCTGTTATATATGCTATTTCTTTGCTACTGTCTTTCTCGATTGGCTTTGTGGCATTCCAAGGTAATACGGTGGCAGGTTCTGCTCTTGAGAGCTTTGGGATTGATCGCTGGATATCAGGCGTAGTACTGGTTATTGCGGGTGGGTTTATCGTTTTTGGCGGTATTCAGCGTATTGCAAAAGTCGCTGACGTGGTTATTCCTGTAATGGCGCTCATCTATATCGGCATGGCACTTATTATTATCGTGCTAAACTTTACAGAGCTGCCAGCGCTAATGGTTATGATCGTCAAAAATGCCTTTGGTATTGAGTCTGTCGTGGGCGGCGGTATCGGTGTGGCGATTGAGCAAGGTATGAAGCGGGGCCTGTTCTCGAATGAGGCAGGTTTGGGTTCTGCGCCAAATATCGCTGCTACGGCCTATGCCACCCATCCTGTGAGTCAAGGCATCTCGCAGTCGTTATCAGTGTTTATCGATACGATTGTGGTTTGTAGTGCTACGGCATTTATGATTTTGCTCAGCGGGGTATATCAGCCTGGGGCTGAGGTCGATGGTATTGTACTGGCGCAGCAAGCGCTAAGTAATCAGCTAGGCGATTGGTCACAGTATATCTTGACTATAGCGCTATTGTTATTTGCCTTAAGCTCTATTATGTATAACTATTATATGGGCGAAAATTCTATTAACTTCTTGGTCAAAAAGAACGTCAAAATGGCGACTTTGATTCTAAGAGTGGTCGTCATCGGCGTATTGTTTTTAGGAGCGGTCGCGCCTGCGGCAACGACTGTATTCTTCTTCGCTGATCCATTGATGGGTGTGCTAGCGCTTGCCAACTTACTCGCTCTAATTATGCTATTTCCACGCGCTAAGCGCTTGCTTGATGACTTTGCAAGACAGCTCAAAGCAGGTGTCAAAGAGCCGTTATTCGACGCGCAGCAGTATGAGAAGTTGGATATCGATTTGAGTGCTTGGGGTAAAGAGGCGGTAGAAGAGGCTTTAGAGCAGAAGAAGTAGTTTGAATATACTCTATGTCTTATAAATAAAAAACCACTTCAACCTAATAGCATGGTTGAGGTGGTTTTTTTGTGTCTGCTGTTTTTGTGATTGCTAATATCAATTCTTATTCCGAATCAGAGCAATAACTGGAATCGCCACTACATACATCAGTACGCCATATACCGCAGCAGGCAGGGCAATAGCGGGTAACCCTGCCGCTGTACCCATAATGATCGGGGCTAAGGTGATCGCCGTCGTACTGTTTTGAATACTGGTCTCTATCGATATCGTCTTGGTATCAAACCAGTTGAGCTTGAGCATTCTCGCTATAATCATACTCAAAGCAAATAAGATAACGATGATAACAATCAACTCAAGACCGATAACTGCTGCTTGAGGTTTGAGTAATTCCCAATTAGAGGCCACAGCAGCAAGAACGATTAAGACAAAGAAAACACTAGCAATAGCATTCAAAACACTGCTTTTACGCTGCATAAAACCCGTGAATTTGCGGCGAGCAAGCATGCCAAGAGTTACAGGCAAGGTCGTCAACAAGAACATCACTAGACCGATCTTGACTGCGCTAATAGAGCTCGCTTGATCCTGCATAAAATGATCAAAGGCTAAAGTAATAAGAATAGGCAAGGTCACAACTGACAATAAGCTTACGACGCCAGTCAAGGCAATCGATAGCGCGACATTACCTTTGGCATAAAAGGTCAGCATGTTACTAGTAACACCGCCCGGACAAAAACTAATAAGCATAATGCCAAAAGCAATCGTTGGTGGCGGCGTCATGACCAATACCACGGCTAGCGCCACTAGCGGCACCAAAACAACTTGATTAGCCAGACCAATGAAAAAGGCTTTGGGGTGAGCCGCAATCACTTTAAAGTCGCTAAGCCTCAGCCCTGTACCTAAAGTGAACATAATATAGGCGAGCGCTAACGGTAGTAAGCTGAGTGCGATATTACTCATAAAACATCCTTGTAAACATACTAGTATCTATAGAATTTGGTGGCTGCGTCATCATTAAATCTAATGATTATAAGTGACGATAGCATAAGCTCAAATGATTTTCCTACTAAAAGGTGGGTCACATTAACCTAGGGTCATCATCAAACTATCGTAGAGTTAGACTTTAATACTAGAGCGCTCACACCTTTGGTGAACAAATAAAAAACGCCCATCCAAATCTTAGACGGGCGTTTTATTTCAACTAGTAGCAACTATCTATCAGTTACTATATCTAAGCTACTATCAGTCGTCTAACAAATCCATTTTCTTCGCCGCTTCATAGATACCTGTCGAGCGATTGCCTGTGCGGCAAAATATCAGCATGGGCTGCTCAGCTTGATTAAAGAAATCTGCAAACTCCTCGACGTGATTTTGATTAAGCTCACTACCTGCAAACGACACCTCTTTATATGCAAGTCCCGCTTCCTTAGCAGCCGCTTCAATCTCAGCGCTGGTCGGTTGACCTGGCTCTTCGCCATCGGGGCGATTATTGATAATAGTTTTAAAGCCGTTTTCGGCGATCATTGGTACTTGATCAGGGGTGATTTGTCCTGTGATACTAACTTGATGACTCATGATTTTTCCTTATTCTATTCTAGTGAGATGTCGTTTTGATTAGAGGGTGTATTTACTGATTTGTAGTGCCTTTAAATTTATAAAGACTAAAGCAAGCCTTGCATCAATGCGCTTTGATACAAGAGTTTGGCGCGAGCGCCCGTCCCGCAAAACATCAGTATGGGTTTGGGCATGTCATGATAAAAGGCAGCAAACTGCTCAACCGTAATCGTGCTCAGACGCTCATCATCAAAAGGCAGATAATGATAAGTTAGGTTGGCCTGCTTGGTAGCATCAGCGAAATCAACACTGCTCGGCTGAGTGTCACTTTCAGCATCAGGGCGTACATTGAGCACGGAGCGGTAGCCCAGTTCTGCAATCTTGATACATTGGCTTGGATAAATTTGCTTATAAATAGTGATATCGTCGGTCATAAAATGTCAGTTATAAATTATGGTATGAATGAGGTCTAAAGTTGTCGTCAAGGATAGGCGCTACGCAAAAATGAGTGCGCTGTCTCAAATGTTTTACTATATCGTAACCAACTTTGGCAATGAGCCATCATAACGGTATTCGGTAGTAGACAGCAATAGCCAGTAGCCGTTTAGGACGGATATAAGGGCGCAGTATTAGTCATCTCATCTTTTAAAGTGGTAACCGCCTCTAATGTGCTCATAAATACCTGTCCTGATAACTCAGTAATAACTGGCGTAGCAGCGATGACATCCATCACAGGACCTTTGACGAAGCTAAAATGTAAGCGCTTATTTTGCGCTGCAAGCTCTTGGGTCAGCGTCATCAGCATCTCTTGAGCGGTCAGGTCAATATGATTGACCGCCGCCATAATAAGGATAATCTCAGATGCCTGTGGGTACTGACGTACGGACTGCAAAATACGCCGATGCACCGATTCGGTATTACCAAAAAATAAGCTCTCATCGATACGTAGCATCAGTAAACGCTCAAAAGTCACTACATCATGACGATTGATGTTGCGAAAATGTCCAGTGCCGCCCAACTGTCCGACGACAGCAACGTGCGGCTGGCTTGATTGCCAAATAAGACTAGCAAAAGAGACCATAAGGCCAATGATAAGTCCAGTATTGAGGCCAAATATGAGCACCCCAATGAAGGCGGCGATATAACTGACCGCATCCAAACGATCACGCCGGCGTGCAGATTTTAGAGTGGCAAAGTCAATTAATCCGATAATGGAGGCCATGATCGTCGCACCCAAAATCGCATAGGGCAGCGGAGCTAGAGCATTGCCAAAAGCAATCAATGCGGCGATCATAACGACAACGGTGACAAGGCTAGCAAGGGGCGTTTTGGCCCCTGAATCGACGTTGATAGCAGTACGAGAAAACCCGCCTGCGACCGTAAAGCTTTGAAACAAGCCGCCTGTGAGGTTAGCCAGTCCCAAGCCCGTCAGCTCACGATTGGCATCAAATAACTCGCCGCGCCGGCGTGCGTAAGTGCTCGCCACCGAACTGCTGGAGACAAAGACAATAAGTGCCATAAGTCCTGCAGCGGGCAGCAGTTCAAGCGCCTCTTGAAAGCTTGGCACATGCGGTATGATAAAGGTCGGCAGCCCCTGCGGAATACTACCTATGGTCGCCACATCGCGCGCCGACCAGTCGAGCAGCATACTAAATAAAATGGCAACAAGCAGTAAAATCAATGGGAATAAGCGCTCAGCCCACTTTGCATAATTGTCTGATAACCAAGATCGCCATAACCACAAGCTGGCGTAGCGATTACTGACCAAAAGGATAAAAGCGACAACGCCAATAATGAGCGTTAAAGGATGTAGCAGATATCGATAAAGCTGCATACTCGATAAGTAACCGATCAAGCTGTTACCTGTAATCGGTATTGCTGTGAGGTACTTGAGCTGACTAAAAAATATCAGTACCGCCGCGCCGCTGATAAATCCTGCGGAGACGCCGCGACTGATAAACTGCATAATCCAGCCAAGTCTAAGCCGTCCCGCTATCCATAGCAAAGCGCCGACCATAAAGGCGAGCAGGCTTGCCATCAAGATATAGTGCTCAGCGCCGCGGTCGGCATAACTATGCAAGCTACTAGCCGTCATAATAGCAGTGATAGCGACAGGTCCCACAGCTTGTACGTTGCTCGATCCCAGCCACGCATAGACAATGACGGGCACAATAGCAGCGTATAGACCATATACTGGTGGCAGGCCTGCAAGCACGGCATAACCTAAGCTTTGCGGAATGACCAGCACGCCCACCACCAAACCTGCGATAACGTCCGTCGGCAACGCTGCCAGCTGGTATTGACGTAGCCAAGTAGGAATGAGACGAGCGGCGATAGAAGGCATATCAATACGTCACCACAATCAAAGGCGTTACTTATAAAGGTGCTGCTTAGCTAGTCGACTTGCGCACAAAAACGCTGGTACAAGAGCTGCAACACGGCTAAAGCATCATCGCTTGCGATACTGTAATAGATTTGCTTGCCCTCACGGCGAGTAGCGACTAGCTCGTCTTTACGCAAAATACCTAACTGCTGCGATAGGCTTGGCTGACCAACACCGACCAGCTGTTCTAGATCGCCGACACAGTATTCGCCTTGGGTAAGCTGACATAATAATAACAAGCGATCAGGATGCGACAGCGATTTGAGTAATTTGCTCGCCTGCAGTGATGCCGCCTGCATTTGCAAAGCTAAATCGGCTGGCACGCTCTTTGTATTATTTAGAGCCGTTTGATCTAAATCTGCGCTGTTTGCGGGGGTAGAAGTGGTCAGAATAATCTCCTTAGAGAAAAGCGTTGCGAGATGAGTCGCTGATATTATCGTGGCTATAAGCTGCTATTTTAACACTCAAAGATAAAAAGTGCAGAGTCAATACATTCTCTATAGTTGACGCATACTTATTTGAGATACAACGTAAGCTAATGGGCCAAAAAAAATTATGCTTAAATTATCAACGATTTAACACAAGATATCAAGTTATTATTATTTACATTATATAAATTGATAAATTGTAAGGTAAATGCTATATTATTGCTATTGATTAACTTAAAAAATATACGAACAAAACGTCTAAATAATAAGTGAGATACCTATGCAAGTACATTCTTTTTTGCACCAAGATACCGAGACTTATAGCCATGTATTAGCAGACGCTAATCAAAAGCGGTGCGCCATTATAGATCCAGTATTGGATTTTGATCCCAAATCTGGCTTTACCAATACCACGAGTGTCGATGAGGTCATTGAGTTTGTGCGCAGTAAGGACTGGGAGCTGGTTTATATTATTGAAACCCACGCCCATGCTGATCATCTGTCAGCGGCTATTCATGTCAAAGAAGCGTTAGGCGGGCAACTGGTTATCGGCAAATACATCACTGACGTACAAAAGATATTTAAGCAAGTGTACAACTTTGACACCAGCTTTCGTACCGATGCCAGTCAGTTCGATATCTTGACCGATGAAGATACGATTTTGGCTGTAGGCGACATTAGTATTAGCGTCATGCACGTGCCAGGTCATACGCCAGCGGATATGGCCTACGTGGCAACCGACAGCGAAAAAACAGCGGTATTCACAGGCGATACGATATTTGCCCCTGATGTAGGTACGGCGCGCTGTGATTTTCCAGGCGGCGATGCCAAAATGTTGTATCAGTCTATTCAAAAACTATTGGCGCTTCCTGAGGATACCGTCATGTACTTATGTCATGACTACCCAAGCCAAGGCCGCCAGCACTGTCCATCGACTACTGTTGGCGCACAAAGGCAAGGCAATATTCATGTTAAAGACGGTATAAATGAAGCTGAGTTCGTCGAGATGCGCGAGCGCCGCGATACGACGCTATCTATGCCGCGCCTAATCATTCCCTCAGTACAAGTCAACATCGATGCCGGTCACTTGCCTGATCCTGAAGATAATGGCGTACGCTATCTAAAAGTACCTATCAATGCTAAGGCGTTTGGGTAGCCTATTCTTTAAACTAAAATCAATGACTAACCATCTAACTAATAGCTGGCAAGTTCATTTATAAAGCTTTAAATACTCGCTATGTCTCAACTATTACACTCACTAAGGATTGTATTATGAAAGTTAACGTAGGTAGTATCGATAGAAGGTTACGTATCATCGCAGGTATTGTTATTATTGCTTTGGGCGTTTATTTTCAAAGCTGGTGGGGCATTATAGGCTTAGTGCCTCTACTGACAGGATTGTTTCGCTCTTGCGTGTTGTACTCAATACTTGGTATCAATACTTGCAAGGCTTAGGGCGCAGACAGTGTATATGTCGTTGAACATTGAGCGACTAAAATGGAGATCACAATGAACCCGTATGAGCGCTATGTACTTCCTAAGTTGATAGATATAGCCTGTAGTACGGGTAATGTGATGAAAGCGCGCGCCAGCCTCGTCCCCCAAGCAGTGGGTGAGGTGTTAGAGGTTGGACTCGGTAGCGGTCTTAATTTGGCGTTTTATGACCCTGAAAAAGTCTCTAGTATCGTCGGTGTTGATCCAGCAGCGCAAATGCAACCGCTGGCACGCACGCACGCAGCTAACATCAGTATCCCTGTCGAGGTACTAGCAGTAGATGTGCATGGTATCGATGCCCAAACCGATCGCTTTGATACTATTGTCATGACCTTTACGCTATGTAGTATTAAAGATCCGCTACCTGCGCTAAGAGAGATGGCACGCGTGTTAAAGCCGAGCGGTCGATTGTTATTTTGTGAGCATGGTCTAGCGCCAGATCCTAGTGTTGCGCGCTTCCAGCATCGATTGACGCCGTTTTGGAAGCCTATCGCTGGTGGCTGTCATTTAAATCGTGATATCCCAGCACTGCTTCGTGCTGGCGGTTTTGTCGTTGAGGATTTGACTACCCAGTATCTACCTGGCCCAAAACCGATGACCTATGTGTATAGCGGATCAGCGCGGCAAGCGATTTAAACAATACGCCTAAAACCAAAAATAATTAAAATAGGAGTCTTTATGAGTATAGAAGGTTTTCACATTGTCTGCCCGCATTGTCAGACAACCAATCGTCTGCCCGCTGAGCGCCTAAGCGCACAGCCTAATTGCGGCAAATGTAGCCAGTCGCTACTGACAGCAAGTCCACAAGAGCTAAGCGCTCAAACGGCTAACAAAGTCATTCAAAAAAATGACGTACTAACGATTGTAGATTTTTGGGCGAGTTGGTGTCAGCCGTGCTTAATGATGGCGCCGCAGTTCAAAGACGCCGCCAAGCAATTGCCGCAAGTTGTCTTTGCCAAGTTGCAGACGGACAAATACGAGCAAGCGGCAGCGCCTTATAATATTCGTAGTCTGCCAACGATCGTGGCCTTTAGAGGGGGCAAAGAGGTCGCGCGGCAATCTGGCGCCCTACCAACGAGCCAAATCGTGCAATGGGTGAATAGTTTAAAGTCTTAATGTTTATATTGACTAAGGTGCTATCATCAAAAAAGCCAATACGGTAATCCCGTATTGGCTTTCCTATTTTAAATCTAAATAGTACTACTCACCATATATCTTTATACCGTTAGCAAAGGTGCAACGCTTGACGCGCGCGGACTGGATAATAGCGTCAGCTTCGCCGTACAGCCTAGATAACTTCGCATCACGCGCTTTAGTATTGTTGCTTTTGCCTAGTCCGACGCTAATGTTAGGCGAGATACCCCAACGTCCAGCCGAGATACCAACGCCAACGCCTGATGCTGCTATCGTCGATTGCTCATTGCGAGTAGCATCGACATAACGCTCAACGCGGGCATATTCTTGACTGAGTGATTGACAGTCATAGCTCTGATAAGTGCTAGGCGGTACATATTGCGGTGTCACATTGCCAGTAGAGGCACAGCCTGCCAAAGCCAGCACACTGGCCGCTGCCAATACCGTCGATTTGCTCAAATTTTTCATAATCATTCCAGTGGGCTAAAGTATAAAGGGGTGTATCTAATTGATTGCATTACTATAAAACGAATAGTTGAAGATAGCAATAACAAAGCAAATAAGGGTCTAGGTCTAGAGTCTGACGCTAACACTTATTTAAGCTAGAACCTAAGCTAAAATCACTAGGGCGTTCTTAAAAAAAGTTCTCAGGTTTTGTATAAGCCAAAGTTACAATACTGGCATAAGCAATACCTGCAATGATGATACCCACTTTGCTCTGGCTAGGGGTCGCATCAGGCTTAAAGGCTTTGATACTGGCGCTAATCGCCGCGACTAGCAGTATGATCTTAGCAAATACCCATTGCACTGGGGCGTTGACGCTCATCAGCTGCATGAGCATCCAAGCACCCGACACGATAATGAGTAGATAGACGATATGATTAGCAATTTTGATAACTCGCGGCGCTTGTTTATTAGCACTTAGCACCAAAATACTTTGATAGATAAAGAGGCCGATGACAATAAGTGCTAGAAGCGTATGTAGATGTTTCATTGAAGGTAGGTTCCTGTAGCGCAATGTTTAGATTAAATTAGGTGACTTTATAGGTTTTGTCCCGCGCACAAGGGACTCTCAGGGCTAACTCCCTGCGCTTGCCATTCGGCAGGCGTATAGGCATGAATAGCCAAAGCGTGTACCATGCCGCCCTTTGAAGTCAGCAACTCTGCTACCGCGTCATATACCAATTGGTGACGCGCGACCAGACGCTTAGCGTCAAAAGCGTCACTGACCAGTGTGAGTTTAAAATGGCTCTCTTTACCTTCAAAATAGCCTGCATGATTCATCGACTCATTGACCAGCTCTAAATACTCAGGGTGCAAAGTCTGTAGCGCGCTCTTTAGCGCTGTTGCTGTTGGCATATTATTATTCATGGTAATCCCTATAAAACGCGCTCTACTAAAAACTATAATATTTATGTCATTATAACAGACATCGTGAGAACCAAAGTGAGTTGTACCGCGCATAAAAAAGCGGAGCGCATACTTCTATAACGCTCCGCTACTTTAGCTATCTTGATACTTTTAGTAGAACAAACTAACTAGTAGAACAAACTAACTAGTAGAACAAACTAACGGCGCGATCTTTGATATAGCGGCATAACCTTTGGCAATAATGATTGTATCTCAGCGATACGGTTGCCACTTGTTGGGTGAGTACTCAAAAACTGTGGCGGCTCACCTTGGCTTGCGCGTTGCATTTTTTGCCAGAGCGTAATCGCTGCTTGCGGATTGTAGCCTGCGCGTGCCATGAGCTCAAGACCGATCTGATCCGCTTCACTCTCTTGCGTGCGACTGTGCGGACGACTCAAACCCAGATCGCCTGCAACGTTCGCGAGCTCTGCTTGACCTTGTGATAAGCCAAAAATGCTAGCTGCTACGCCGATACCCGTCTGAGTGGCATACTGGCGCGAGATACGCTCACGTGAATGCTCACGTAGCGCATGTGAGATTTCATGACCCATGATAGCGGCAATCTCATCATCGCTTAGATTGAGACGATCAATAATACCTGAGTAGAACATAATCTTGCCGCCTGGCATAACAAAAGCGTTGAGCTGATTAGACTTAATCGTATGAACTTCCCAGTTCCACTTGGCCGCGTCTGGACGATACACGCCAACTTGACCGACTAGGCGATTGGCAATGTTCTTTAGGCGCTGAAGCTGTGCTGCGTTGGTATCGAGTACGCGAGCTTTTTTGGCATCTTGCAATGTTTTAGCATAGCTTTGCGCTGACATTTGCAATACTTGTTCATTAGAGACTAGCAGTAACTGCTGGCGATCAACGCCAACTGCGCCACTATTGGTCGTACTGGTACATCCTGTCAGCGCCAGACCAGATAGCGATGCTGCCATTACTGTTGTCGTGAGTAATTTTTTCATAATAGTAATCCCCGTAATAAAATGAAGTGGTACAAAGATAAAATCTAGCTGTCACTTAAGAATAAAAGTCAGTATATAACTAACCTATTGTCCCAAAGCGAGAGCTTCAAATTAGATTAAGCATAGCAAAAGTCAAGCTCAGCAAAAGTAAAAAAATATATTTTTTAGTATGATAATGATGTTATAAGCTCAGTTAAGACCGTAAAAGTTACTCTATTATGTCGCTGTACCCTTTTGCAAAATCAGCAATCCGTACAAAGAATGATGAGCATAAGGGATAAAAAGCAGCATAAAGTAAAAAGTTATCAGAGAATAGTTGGCGTTTTATAATTTATCCATGATAAAATTTATCATGATATCAAAGCGATACCCCTAAATGGAGTATATTTCGTCATCGTAGGTTATGACCTGTGTCATCAAAAGCAAAAATAGCGGTTGACATGAGCAGGATAGTTGCTAAAATAGCCAGCCTATCGAGAGGTAATAGTTTAACTACTACGTTTTGATCATGCGGGAATAGCTCAGTGGTAGAGCATAACCTTGCCAAGGTTGGGGTCGAGAGTTCGAATCTCTTTTCCCGCTCCAAATATGGCTCCTGTCCTCACAGATATAGTGCAAAAGCAGGTACAGAGCAAAAGCCTCACAACTTTAATAAAGTTGTGAGGCTTTTTTTTGTCTAAAATCTGCATAAAAGAGATTACAGATCAGTCAACGATCTGTAGTCTCTTGACGATAGGCAAGGTGTCTTTCTCAAAGCTATCTACCATCTGGTTGAGCTCCTGAATATTGTCTTTTTCCTCTTGTAGCGTATTACCGTCTTTTAGTAGTAATTGATTATTTTTCTTGAGCGCTTGCCAAGCGTAATCAACCCATTGTTCCCGCGTTGTCTTGCCCTGAATATAGGCGTGCAAAAAGATAAGATGGAACCTGCCATAAGTTGTCGCGCTGCCTGTAAGGGGACTCACTAGAGCGGCAAGTTCAGGGCTAACGAGACTTTGCTGCATGATATAAGCGTTAAGCCTGCGGCAGTGCTCTTGCACCTTTTCGATGACCGCATCCTCTTGCACTAAGATAATATGACCTTGAGCATGCAAAATGGCTAACGACTCAAACAGCCAGTTTTGCTCGAAGTCATCAGGCAGCCGCTGTTGTAAGTCTGCGACTTGATGTATTTTATGATCGCTAAGCAAGGTCACTACCGTCTTAAAAATATCCTCACGCAGTGCAATGGTACCTGCCGCGCCATTGACTTCATATTTAATGTTCTCAGCATTAGCAATCATCTTAAAACGTAATTGGTGCCAGATCTGCTCTGATTTGGCCACAGATATCTTGCGCGCGCCTTTGACCCAGTAATCACGGCGGAACTGCTTATTGTGCATATAGTCTTTGACGCTTTGAGCGAACATAGGATCATCTAGCGTCTCGATAAATGCCAGCTGCTCATTGTTATAGCTACTTGGATTATAATCCTCCAAAAAGCTGGCAGAGCACGCAAAATTGGTCTTGGTCGGTGAGAGCCAATCTGCCATCTCAGAAAAATACATCGGCTGCCACTCACGATTGAAGTACTCATGAGCCAAGTAGTTAGAGTTTTGCTTACTGATATCCTCTAAGCGCTGCGGAATAGAGGGCACTTGCTGTATGAGCGGCTGACAGAGCTTGAGCAGATCTTGGTTAAATTCGATGGAGGCCTTAACACGTTTGCCTATGCCTTGACCTCGGCTACCATGCATGTGGTCGTGCTCAGTGAGCATATGACGTATAGGGGAGGCCGCCGCCCAGCCCGGTAAGGTGTTGTAACTGATATAGAGGACGCCGCCGACTTTGAGCTTGCGGCGAATAAAGTCGGTAATAATGTCGCGGTTGTCATTGGAGACCCAAGACCAAATGCCATGCAAACCAATAAAATCAAAATCTGGCAAATCCTCGCGATTGCAGAACTCACCAAAGGACTGATCAAAGATATGAGCTGCGCTACCTGAGATATCAGCAAGCTCTTTGGCAAAGCTGGCTTGCGACGGGTTAAAATCTGTGCCGTACCATTTGACATCTGAGGCGGCGGCATGGGCATTGATAGACATACCTTGACCAAATCCAAGCTCGCAGGCGCTCGTGAATTTAGGTGCCTCAAGTCCTGCCATCAAAAATGGGATTTTTACGTTATTAGGGCTAAGCTCTGCGTAATAACCATACGTGTAGTCGATATCGCTAATGTAGCCCTCTGACCAGTTTGCCATGCTCACATCCATATGTTGATTGATTAGGTTAAGACAGACAGTTTCAAACATCCTGTTGTCTGTTTGGATCAAACATAAGATAATAGCAGTAATTTGCCCAAAATATTATAAAAGCCTGTCAACTTGTCGCATGGTATAGTTAACACTAGATAAAATGGATACGTTATTCAAAAACGCGGGACTAGTATAAATTTTTCTGGCGTGCTGTGCCTACGCAGACAGAGGCTGCAAAAAATTCATTCCAGCCCCGCTGTATCTTTTTTATATTGGACTGACTATATAGGCTATATATTAAAAAATAACTGTGCCAAAATTCAAACATTAAGACTTTAACGAGTTTTTAATTTATCAGGTAAGACAGCTATTTTCGTCAACGGTGACGACGTACAGACTTTAGACTAAAGGTGTATCCATCATTCACAAAAAAAGCATCAACCGATATTTAATCAATCGACGCTCTCTTATTAAAGCCTAGTATTTTATTAAGGCCTACTGGCTTATATTGCCAAAAACTCAAGCGGTTTGCTTGTTTTTTCCGCCCATTAAGCTGTTGACTACCCACGCAGGACCAATCAATAAAAACTGTAAATCTTCAAAGAACGACGGTTTTTTGCCTTCTATCTTATGACCAATGAACTGCCCAATCCAAGCGATGACAAATATACTGGCCCACGTTTTAAAGCCAATAGGTAATGTTGCCATCACACTCAAGCAAATCAGAATAAAGATACCCATGGCCAAAAACAGCGGCGTTGAGAGCTGCATATAAAATAGTAAGACCAACGCACTGAGTACTAAAGTAATCCAGACCGATAGCGACATGCCCATACCCAAGATACTGACAAAGATTGTAGGCACTGCCATCCAGTGAATTTTTTTGTTGACCAAGTTTTGGTGACTGACCGCGTATTCAGAGAGCCACTGCTCAAGCGTGCGCTTAGACATGCGTTTTTGTGACGTACGAGACATGCTAACCTCCATGTTAGTAAGTAATAGTGAATAGATAAATGGTGCAAAATACAGTATTGGATACAGTCAGTTGTAGCACTATTTGCATCGTTATACCATGTTATCTGGTAAACCCCAAGGTCATAAACGCAGCTTAATCTTGCTCTAAGCTGATACTTTTACCGAATCGCGCTCGCTACGATACCACTCATAGAGTCCGACAAATGAATTGACTTGATAAACCATGGTTTGAATAGCAAAGATATAATTACCGGTCATAAGATTGACGGTCAGCCAAACAAAGTTAGATATGATCCATAGCCACCAGTTAAACGAGTAACGCAAAATCATCGCTGTTTGCGCGGTAATAGATAAAATAAAAGCAATAACGTTAATCCAAAAAAACGAGATAAATCCTAAAAACAGACTACTATCGTCTTCAACGACTGCATAGCCATAGCTGGCAAGTAAGTCGTTAATGGTGGGAAACAAGGCTAAACCCACCACCATAAAGGTAATAGTGATGAGCCAAACCCACTTATTTGCTGATTTGGGTATCATATCGCCATCAGCGTCTGTGTTTTTTGACCAGTAAAACAAGCCGTATAAATGGGTAAAAAAGTTAAAAAGCGGCGCCAGCATTAACCCCACTGAGCCTGCCGTTCCTTGCACGATAACTTCACCAGCAGTCGCTCCCATACCAAAGCCATTGCCCAAAATGTTTTTGCGAAAGGATAACGACACCACGCAAATCAAGCCAATAAAAGACACGCCCAAATAAAAAATATCTAAGCCAGTATGGTCTGTGGTGAGCCAAAATCCGGCTGAGAGCGCAATCACACCGCAGATGAACCAAGTCACGATCCATTGCATCGACCATTTGCCTGTGATGTTGTCTAGTAGCTGAATGCGCATAAGGGTGCTGTCCTAAAAGTAGTTGAGAATATAAGGGCTTGAGGATATAAAAGCGTGAGATTATAAGGTATAAAGTTTTTATTTTTTAAGTCATTTTATTATAGATGTGCTGATCGATAAAAATAAGCGCTTGCCGATAACGCGCATCATAATCAGGCTCGTCTATCAGATGCGGCTCTATGTCGTGACGTGCAAATATATCAATAAGTCGCTGCTCAAAGCGCCCGCGTGCGTCAGGATCGCCCAGTGTACGCATACCATCAGCGACCCAAGGCACGTTGTTGTCGAGCATAATTGTATAATCTAAGCGCAGCTCCTCGATGCATGCGGCGACAAAAGGATGCGTGCGCCCCTCATATTCTTCACAAAACGCCTGCGTCGTCACAAAGTCAGTATCAACGATAGTAATCGGCGCGCTCGCCTGCGCTTTTGCTGCGCGTATGGCCTCAGCATGATCAATAACGATCGGCGTATAGTCGCTATATTGCAAACCCAGCTCCCGTCCGCCCAAATCCGTACCGACGTAGATGCGCCCCATCTCAAGCACAAAGGTCGCACCATAGTAGTTAGCCAGTTTATGCACCAAAGTCGTCTTGCCAGAGCTCTCCCCGCCGACGATAGCGACGGTCTTGGTATAGTTAGCGCGCGCCTGTGGGTGAATCGCCCACCAGTGCGCCACAGGATTGTGAGCAATAGCGTAGGAGTCATACTCAAGCTGCAATGGGGTTGTGATAATATCCATTATGAGCTGCTCTTTGATAGTGGGCTGCGCCAATGGATGATTCTGAGCAACAAAAAGCGGCGTATCACTAGGTATAGCCAAATCATCGATCAAGCGCTGCAACTTTGCATTACTATTCTCAATGTTTATAACAACGTCTTTAGCTTGGCTATATAAATGCTCATGCACTGGCAAATCGATCTCATCGGTAATATGCAATTTTATAAAGGGCAGATCTGCACAAGCCATCTGTAGCCAGCGCGCCTTGTCTTGTAAGCTAATAGCAAAGTCTGGATGCGGCGAAGGGTGTTTGGTAATGACGATATGCAAAGTTTTAGCTTGACCTGCTGCATCCAATATACTGCGCATTTGTCCCAAATGTAGCGGTTCAAAATGACCTATCATAAGACCCGTATCGTACATAAAAATCCTTATAAACCAATCACTTTTGATAGGGCGTGTTTGATAATTCACAAATAAGCACTGACAGAGACTATTTTTTAGTCGATTCAAAGATAAAAATAGTAAGTTTAGTCATTCTAAGCGTCTATTTTTATCAAAGGAGCGGCAAAAAAGAGTCCTGTCCTTTTAGGCTGATGCTAAAATTGCCCCCCAGCTCTATATAAGCAGTGTGTTGCAAGTCTAGCTAAGGTCTAGACATTATCTTTAACTTGCGCCGTGTCTGGAACACAGCTTTGATAAACTAGCAGCGATCAGCAGTGCCATGGTTGAATGTTCAACACGCCCTAATGTTGTATTTGAAGACTGCCAAATTATATAGCATTGCAGCAAGAGTAGGTAATAATTGAGCAACAAAACATCTTTGAAACATTTTGAAATATCTATTTAAAATCAGCTATTTACTCGCTGTAATGACAGATTGTAGCAACCTTAATTAGCACAATATGCACAAAGCACACTTACACTATCAACAGACTATATAGAGATACTTGCTATAATTACTCATAAGTTAAAAGTACTGACAACAACGAGAATAATCATAAAGAGAATAATCATAAAACAAATATTAAGTGCATTGTCAGTTTACAAATAACAGAAAATATAAAGAAGGAGTCAGATTTGGCTAAGTTAGTAAAGTTACATCGTTCTACCAATAACCGTATGATTGCAGGTGTGATGGGCGGCATTGCAGAGTACCTTGGATGGTCGCCTACGTGGATACGAGTATTGTTTGTTTTAGTATCAACCTTGAGCGCTGCAGTACCTGGTATTTTAATCTATGTGATTCTTTGGATTATTATGCCAAAAGCAAGTAGTCAATCTTATCAGTAAGCTAAGCATCATTAATAAAACGTACAACCTATAAAAAAATAAAATCCTGACCAAACAGGGTGCCTGATATACTTTTCCTCCTGCCCAGATGTTCATTCATCTGGGTATTTTTTTGCTTATATTTTGTTATGTTCAATATAATTAATAGGTTCTTTAACTAGGGCGTGTTTGATAATTCACAAATACGCACTGACAGAGACTATTTTTTGGGCGATTCAAAGATAAAAATAGTAAGTTTAGTCATTCTAAGCGTCTATTTTTATTAAAGGAGCGGCAAAAAAGAGTCCTGTCCTTTCAGGCTGATGCTAAAATTGCCCCATACTGTGTTGCAAGTCTAGCTAAGGTCTAGACATTATCTTCGACTTGCGCCGTGTCTGGAACTATTTTAGCGATCAGCAGTGCCATGGTTGAATGTTCAACACGCCCTATAAATATAGTTGCCGTAAATATAGATAAAATCATCAATTTTTAGTAAGGTGAGCACACTATAACTTGGCAGCAAAAAACTGTGCAAGTTTCTATACTTTAAACATCCTCATTCATAGTGATTATTATGACCAGTCAAGATATGACCCAAGACCAAAACACGCAACCGATGACGTTTCAAGATCTGATTTTGACGCTACAAAGCTTTTGGGCGGCAAAAGGCTGCGTTATTTTGCAGCCTTACGATATGGAGATGGGCGCAGGGACGTTTCATACGGCGACGTTTTTGCGCTCTTTAGGGCCTGAGCGCTGGAACGCCGCTTACGTTCAGCCCTCGCGTCGTCCAACAGACGGTCGTTATGGCGACAACCCTAATCGTTTGCAGCATTATTATCAGTTTCAAGTCGTGCTCAAGCCCAATCCGCCCAATATCCAAGAGCTGTACTTGGACTCACTCAGAGCGATCGGTATTGATCCGCTCGTGCATGATGTGCGTTTTGTTGAGGACAATTGGGAGTCGCCTACGCTTGGCGCGTGGGGCCTTGGCTGGGAGATTTGGCTCAACGGTATGGAGGTCACGCAGTTTACTTATTTTCAGCAAGTCGGCGGTATCGAATGCTTCCCCGTGACAGGCGAGATTACTTACGGTCTTGAGCGCCTAGCCATGTATGTGCAAGGTGTTGATAGCGTTTATGATTTGGTCTGGGCCGATGGCGAATTTGGCCGCGTGACTTATGGCGATGTCTTTCACCAAAACGAGGTGGAGCAATCGACCTATAACTTTGAGCGCGCAGATGTGCCTATGATGGGGCAGATGTTTGACTTTTATGAGCAGCAAGCAGATAAGCTCGTTGACGTAGGGTTGCCGCTACCTGCTTATGAGATGGTGCTCAAAGCCTCACACGCTTTTAACTTACTCGATGCGCGCGGTGCAATCTCAGTAACCGAGCGTCAGCGCTTTATTTTGCGCGTACGTACGCTGGCACGCAAAGTCGCTTTTGGCTACGTCGAGGCGCGCGCCAAGCTCGGCTTCCCGCTTGCAGATGATGAGCATCGCCAAGCGGCTTTAGATAAGTATTTGCCAAAAGTTGAGAGCGAGTAATAAGCTTGTGGAGCAAAGTATGAATCATTATGGCAGCTGCCTTTGCGGCGGTATTGTGTACCAGATCAGCGGTGACATAACCGATGTTCTAAACTGTCATTGCTCGATGTGTCGCAAGCTGCATAGTAGTGCGTTTCGAACTCGCGGTGTGGTATTGACAAAAGATTGGCAGACGACTCAAGGTCAAGAGCTACTGACGTTTTATGAGTCATCATCAGGTGAGTACAAAGGATTTTGTAGGGTTTGTGGCTCACAGATGTATACCAAGTTTGACGCCAAGCCTGAGGTGCTAGGGTTTCCACTAGGTACTTTAGATAACGATCCGCAAGTTACGCCCCAGCGTCATATCTTTGTTGCTAGTAAAGCGCCTTGGCATAGCATTACAGATGATTTACCGCAAATAGATGAATACTAACACTTTTATATCAATTAAGAATTTATAAAAATAGAGTCCATTATGAGTACCATATTATTTGAATTAGGCTGTGAAGAGCTACCGCCAAAGAGCCTAAAACCCTTACGTAATGCGCTAGAGCATAGTGTTAAAGAGCAATTAGATGAGGCTGATATTACCTTTGATAGTATCAAGGCCTTTGCCGCGCCGCGCCGTTTGGCGATTCAGATTCAGGGTATAGCACAAAGCCAGCCTGATCGCAGCGAGCAAAAACGTGGGCCTGCGATAAAAGCGGCTTTCGATAGCGATGGTAATCCGACACGCGCGGCGATGGGCTTTGCCAAAGGATTAGGTATCGAGGCCAGTGAGCTTATCACTATCAATACTGACAAAGGCGATTATGTCGGCTATGAGCAATTAATACAGGGCCGCGCGACGACAGAGCTATTACCTGGTATCTTTCAAACGGCATTAGATAACTTGCCGATTGCCAAGCGTATGCGCGCAGGTAGTAGTCGCGAGGAATTTGTTCGCCCTGTGCAGTGGGTAGTATTGATGCAGGATGACACGGTGATTGAGGCGACGATTCAAGGCCACAATACGAGCAATCAAACGCGCGGCCATCGCTTCCATAGTCCTGAGTACTACGCCATTACTCATGCTAATGACTATGAGGGCTTATTAAAAGGGCTCAAAGTCGTTGCAGATTTTGATACCCGTCAGATGCTAATCAAAAACCAAGTTAAAACATTAGCTGATGAGGTCAATGCTAATGCTATTATTCCGCAGGATTTACTAGATGAAGTGACTGCTTTAGTAGATTTCCCAATTGCCCTGCGCGCAAGTTTTGAGCCGCGCTTTTTGCAAGTACCGCAAGAGGCGCTGATCTCTACCATGCAGGCGGATCAAAAGTACTTTTGCTTAACGGACAAACAAGGCAAATTGCAACCTTACTTTATCTTTATCACCAATATCGAATCAAAAGATCCCAATCAAATCATCGAAGGGAACGAAAAAGTGGTGCGCCCGCGCCTGGCCGATGCTGAGTTCTTCTTTTTGCAAGATCAAAAACAGCCGTTGTTTGCACTGACGGAAAGTCTAAAAACACGGGTGTTCCAAGATAAGCTTGGGACGATTTGGGAAAAATCTGAGCGTATTGCTAAACTTGCCGCTTTTATCGCCACTTTGATGCAAGAGCAAGGCCATACCATAGATATCAATGAGACGGTACGAGCAGCGATACTGTCCAAAGCAGATTTGGCCAGCTCACTGGTTGGTGAATACCCTGAATTGCAGGGTATTGCAGGTACTTATTACGCGCGTTTGAATGGTGAGCCAGAAGCCGTCGCAGCCGCTATTGAGGAGCAGTACTTACCCAAATTCAGCGGCGACGAGTTGCCACAAACCGCGATTGGTATTTGCTTAGCGCTAGCAGATCGTTTAGATACCTTGGTCGGTATCTTTGCGATAGATCAAGCGCCGACGGGCTCAAAAGATCCATTTAGCTTACGCCGCTCAGCTATCGGTATTTTGCGTATATTGATCGAAAAGCAGTTACCGATTAATCTAATAGCGCTCGTTGAGCAAGCGATTAAAGGCTATAGCGATAAGAGCGGCAGCAAAATCGCCAAAATGGGTGATGCTTTTACTCAAGTCATGACCTTTTTGAACTCGCGCTATCGGGCAATGTATACCGAGCAAGGCGTCAGCGTCGATACTATTCAAGCAGTGCAAGCGATCAACCCGCACATGCCGCTTGATTTTGATCAACGTATTCGCGCGGTACAAGCTTTTAGTGAGCTGCCTCAAGCGGGTATGCTTGCAGAATCTAACAAGCGCGTGGCAAATATTTTGGCCAAGTCTGAGAGCGATGTATCAGATAGTGCCGATGAGAAGCTGCTCAGTGAGACCGCCGAACAAGAGTTATATCAAGCCCTGCAGCACGCGCAAAACGATGTCACGCCGCTTCTTAAAACTGCAGATTACACGCAAGTACTGCAAACGCTCGCGCGTTTAGACGCGCCGCTTACTCAGTTCTTTGATAAGGTAATGGTCAATAGTGAAGATACTGCGCTCAAAGCCAACCGGCTAGCCCTACTTAAGCAAGTGCGCGCGCTGTTCTTGACGGTGGCGGATATCAGTGAGTTACAACTCTAAGCGTGCGGCGATAGTTCATAATCGATAAAAAACTGGCCTATAAAGCCAGTTTTTTATTAACAGTATAACGATAGTGCTATAGCGATTATTTACGTAGACTCTATCTTATATTTATCTGTGATCAATCAAAGGAGCATTGCTGTGTTCGCTGCTGTCGTTATTTTTATAATCATTTGGGTTAGCATGTGGGGCTTTTATAAGTTTATGTATCCGCGCGCGCCCAAAAGCATGATGCCAAAAGAGGGTGATGTTACAACCCCGCGTATATGCAACTTTTGCGGTCATAGTTTGGCTGAATATCGCGGCGTCGTTGAGCATGCCTCACCAGTTATCAATCATGAGGCAAACGTTACGGCAACGAGTGCTGTTCAATTGGATAAAACAGGCGAGCTATTTTTTTGTAATTATGAGCATCAAGCGGACTTCCATGCGGGCAAGACGTATCGCTAATGTTTAGTTTTTAAAGGCTTACAATACCGACTGCGCGTCTTTTATAATTTTGTTTAGTAAGCCTTCTGCTTTTTTATCCTCGTCATGACGCGCATCATTGATTTTATTGTTAGTGTTTATCTTTTCGTACAAGTTCAAACAGCATAGAACGAGTAAGTTTTCTTGACTTAGATTAGGCGCTTCAGCTTTAAGATCTAGCGCGTAGTTATTAATATAAGATACTGCCGCACGCAGCTCTTCTTCTTCATGTACTGGGCAATAGATTGGGTATTTATTGCCCGCAATAGCGATATCTACCTTTTTTATTTGCGGCTCTTTAGGAGCGGGCTGCTGCGGTTTAGAGTGCTGCGATGGTGCTTGTGATGACGGCATTAGCTTGTCTGTTGACTCTATTTTTGGCGCACTGGTGCTAGAGTGTTGCGTTTTTAGATCGTCATTTTTAGTCGTGTCTGACTTTTGGAGCTCTTGATCCGTCTTGGTTTTTGCTACATCAGATTGGGCGTTAGTCATAATAAATCCTACAAAATGTGGTGATAGAAATAGGTGGGTAAGCGCTCTACTTAAAAACCTTTAAGGGCGGTTAGCTCATATTGTCAATATTCTTTTGCATTAAAATGACGCTATCAGCTCTCTGTTTGATCGATAAGGGTCAACCGCTTTAAGACCACTTGCGTGCGCTCAGCTGCCAGTTGATTCTTTTCTTGCAAGTCGCTATTTTGCTTTTGCAGTGTCTCGTTTTGCTGTTGCAGCTCTTGATTGCTTTGCTTAAGATTGCTGTTTTGCTGCTCTAAGGTTTTGATTTGAGTTTGTAGTTTGTCTTGCTCTTCGCCAATCATATGATGCGCTTCAGCTAAGCTTTGATAGCGCTTATCAAAATCAACCAGCTGTTTTTTGGTGCTATCACGTTCTTTATCACTATTATCAAGCTTGGTTTTGAGCGCTGACAATTCTTTTGGATCAGCAGTGGGCTGCTGTTTGAGACGGGCAAGCTCGTGACTGACAGTTTGGTACTGTTTTTTGATATCGAGTACCATTTTTTCTAGTATTTTAAGTTGGTCATACATAGTCCGTTGTTATCCTTAAGTGACGTCTGCAAGTGAATTTGGGTAGCTGCCTTTACTACTAGGTTTAATAATGCCATAGGTGACCGCATAATATCTATATCAACAAAGTAATTGCCTCCCTTACCATACCGCAAAATCTGTGAGCCGTTTTGCTCACTTCTTATAATAGGATTGTTTATGAATGATAATATTTCAGGATGGAACACCTGGTCTGCTGCCATTGAAGACTGGAGTGATGTGACTATCAGCGAGCTGCATGGGTTGATGACAGGTCTTATGACTGCTTGCTATGCGCCCGACGCAGCAGGTTGGGCTAGTGTCCTTGAGGAGTTAAGCTTTGCGCCGTTGCCTACTGAGGCGCTGACACTACTGACTGAGGAAGCCGAGGACACGGTATTTGTACTCAAAGACAAAGACGATGCCTACGGCTTTACGCCGCTAGTACCTGATGACGAACACGATTTGTACGAGCGCGTAATGGCTTTGAAACAGTGGTCAAATGGCTTTATGACTGGTTTTGGTATCACTGATTGTCAGATCAGTAGCGATGAAAAAGAGATGCTCACTTATCTGGCAAAAATTGGGGCGATTCGCTTAGAGATGGATGATGAGTTTGACGGCGGTGAGGAGTCCTATTTAGAGCTTTATGAGTTCGCTCGTATGGTGCCCATCAGCTTTGCCACGCGTAAGCGCAAAGCGGTCAAAGATTTGGCGCTGATATCAGGATTGGCTATTGATGCAAAGACGACCAAAGAGCGTCAAGCTGAAGAAAAACGCGCGAAGCCCATGCCGCCTGTTATCGATATTATGAATCAAGATAATCCATCATAAATAATAGTGATAACGCTAAAGACAAGGAGTCATGATGATAAGTGATCAGGATAAAATACATCTGCGCCGCTGCGTTGAGTTGGCATCAGAGGCACTAGAAGCAGGCGATGCGCCCTTTGGTAGCGTGCTCGTTGATAGTGATGGGCAAGTGCTGCAAGAGGATCGTAATCGTATCAACAGCGTTGATGCCACTTACCATCCTGAGATTGCGCTTGCACGCTGGGCGGCGCAAAATATGAGTGAGACTGCGCGAGCAACAGCTACCGTTTATACCTCAGGCGAGCACTGCGCGATGTGCTCAGCGGCGCACGGACTAGCAGGCCTTGGGCGTATCGTCTATATCAGCTCAGCTAAGCAATTGGGCGAGTGGATGGCGGATATGGGCGTAGAGTCGCCTCTGTCTATAAACACCTTGTCCATCAAAGAAGTTGCGCCTGACATTGCAATTGAAGGGCCAGTAGCAGGCCTAGATGATGAGATCAAATCCTTGCAACAGCGCTTCGTTAAACAAGGCTAATTTTATATAAATAAGGATGTCTTATGTCCGTAACTCAAGATCCTAGTACTCAAGAAAACAGTACTCAGTATTCTAGTACTGTATATCCTGTACAAAGTTTGGATTGGCTTAGCCGTCTGATTGGCTTTGACACCGTTAGTCGGCACTCAAACTTGGCACTGATAGAAGATTTACAAGGATACTGCAAGCAGCTAGGCTTAAGCGTCGATTTAACTTTTAATGAAGCTAAGAATAAAGCCAATCTATTTGTCACTGTGCCCGCAGGCAAGCTGGCTGATATTGTCGATGGCGGTCTTGTGCTCTCAGGTCATACTGATGTCGTGCCCGTCGATGGTCAAGACTGGACGTCTGATCCGTTTAAAGCGGTCATTCGCGGCGATAAGCTTTATGGTCGCGGCGCTTGTGATATGAAAGGCTTTATCGCCTGCAGCTTAGCGTTATTGCCAAAAGCAGTAAAATTATCGAATGCAGGTCAGCTTAAACGTCCGCTGCATCTGGCGCTATCCTTTGATGAAGAAGTGGGCTGTTTGGGCGCGCCGCTGATCTTAGCGGATCTAAAGACGCGCGGCATCACGCCTGATTATTGTATCGTCGGTGAGCCAACTCTGATGACGATGGTGACAGCGCATAAGGGCATCGCCGTCTATCGTTGCCGCGTGCATGGCAAGTCGGCGCATTCTTCCTTAACCAATCAAGGCGTCAATGCGATCAGCTATGCCAGCCGTTTGGTTGGCTATGTTGATGAATTAGCAGAGCAGATAAGCCATCGTGATGATAATGACCCTGTATTTGATGTGCCATATTCTACCTTATCTGTTGGCACGATAAAGGGCGGTACGGCAACTAACATTGTACCGAATCTATGCGAGTTTACTTTTGACTATCGCAACTTGCCGCACATGACCCAAGAGGACGTGATTGCGCCTATCAAAGCAAAAATAGCTGAGCTGAGTGCGCAAATGCAGGAGCGCGATGTGAGTACGGGTATAGAGTTGACACAAAAAGAGGGCGTGCCGGCAATGACCGATAGTGATAATGGCGAGCTACAAGCGCTAATCGCCGCGCTCACAGGTGATGATACCCGTCATAAAGTCGCTTATGCGACCGAAGGCGGGCAGTTCACCAATAGCGGTATTCCAACGATTATTTGCGGCCCAGGTAGCATTGAGCAGGCGCATAAAGCTGACGAGTTCGTTGAGCTTAGCGAAATTGCGCGCTGTGATGGGTTCTTAATGAAGTTATTAGACAGCTGTACTGCCATCTCATAAGCTAAAATCTAAAAAAGTTAAGCACAATACACACCGTCTTATGGGCGGTGTTTTGTCGTTTTACAGACTAAATATTGAATTTGTATTTTAATTCAAACGTAGGGGTTACTGATGTCTTGGCATCTATTTACCGTATTTTTTATCACCACGTTTTTTATCTCAGCGACGCCAGGACCCAATATGCTACTGGCGTTTCAGTATGGGCTGAACTATGGCGTTAAGCGCACCCTTTGGACGCTAGCAGGGTTAAGTCTGGGCTTATTTATCCTGCTGCTCTCAACCTTACTGGGACTCGATGTCATCAGCCGTCAGTCGCCTTGGCTGCTTGATATTATCAAAATTATCGGGGCGCTGTATCTCATCTATTTAGGGGCCGTCACATGGCGCGATACGGGCGAAAGTGATGGCTTGGTAGCAGACGCAAAACAGATGAGCGCTGATATAGCGAGCACGCAAAAGAGGGGTGTCAGTGATTGGCGTCTGTTTCGTATTGGCGTCTGGGTGTCGCTATCTAATCCTAAAGCGATTTTATTCTTTGCCGCCTTTTTTCCAAAATTTATCGATTTTGCAGCGCCGCTCTGGTCGCAATATATCTTGCTAACATTAGGCTTCTTTTTGAGCGAAACGATTTGGCAAATTATCTATACCATCGGCGGTAAACAGTTGGCAGGCTGGCTTGAGGTTGGCAATCGCTTGGCTTGGCTCAATCGTATTTGCGGGGTAATATTTATTTTGATTGCTCTGGCTTTATTGATTGAAGTGGCTAGTCCTTTTGTGGTCTAAAAGACATCACTCATAAAAGGACTCATGCTTACTCGCAAAAAAAGCCGTTCACTATTGATAGCAAACGGCTTTTCTTGTTTAAATCGTTGGGTGTCGCAAGCTCCACACCAACCTACATATCTAAATTTTAACTTAACGATGAACCGTCGTAGGGTGCGTTCCACGCACCGTTAAGTTTAACTGGTGCTTAAAAAGCACCCTACAATACAAACCAGATTAACCTAAGCCAAAACTTCAACCAGCTCACCTTTAACCATATGCGGGCTGACAAAATCAGTCACTTTCACGCTAACGATTTTACCCAGTAGCTCGTCCATTTTATCGACATCATATTTAAACATTACCGTACGGGTGTTATCCGCCGTACCGATTAAGCAGTCAGGATGACGATTGGCAACTTGCTCAACGAGTACGCGAGTCGTCGTTCCGACCATTTCATGGGACTTGGCGAGCGTCGAGTCGATTATGACCTTTTGAAATTCTGCCAAGCGCGCTTTTTTAGTGCTAAAGCTCACATCATCAGGTAGCTCTGCCGCTGGCGTGCCCGGACGCTTAGAATAAATAAAGCTGTACGAATGATCAAAGTTGAGCTCTTTAGCAAGATTGAGCGTATCCTGAAAATCCTGATCGCTCTCGCCAGGGAAGCCGATAATAAAGTCGCTAGACAGATGAATATCGGGACGCACCGCTTTAAGCTTATTGATCTGATTAATATAAACATCAATGGTATGGTTACGCTTCATCGCGGCAAGTATAGCGTTTGAACCGCTTTGTACTGGCAAATGCAAATGTGAGACCAGCTCTGGCAACTGCGCGTAAGCATCGATAATGTCATCGGTGAATTCTAATGGGTGGCTAGTGGTGTAACGAATACGCTCCACACCATCGACATGTGAGACGTAGTGCAACAGTTCTGCGAAGCGGCAAATACTGCCATCGTCTTTTTCGCCGCGATAGCCGTTGACGTTTTGACCTAATAGATTGATCTCGCGCACGCCTTGCTCAGCTAAGCTGTCGATTTCTGCTAGTACATCATCAAGTGGGCGTGATAGCTCTTCGCCGCGCGTATATGGCACCACGCAAAATGAGCAATACTTTGAGCAGCCCTCCATAATAGAGACGAAGGCCTTGTAGCCATCAACTTTTGGCTCAGGCAAAAAGTCAAACTTCTCAATACTGGGAAAGGAGATATCTATCGTTCCAATACGATTTTTGGGAGCGATATCACGCTGCTCGTTGGATTGATCGTACAGCTCTGGCAGGCGATGCAAGGTTTGCGGGCCAAATACCATATCGACATATGGCGCACGCTTTTGGATATTATCGCCCTCTTGTGAGGCCACGCAGCCGCCAACACCAATGACCAAATCGGGACGTTTTTCTTTGAGTTTGCGCCAGCGTCCAAGCTCTGAGAACACCTTTTCTTGCGCTTTTTCGCGAATAGAGCAGGTATTCATCAGGAGCACGTCGGCGTCATCAATATTATGAGTAACTTCCATACCATGTGAGTCGCCAAGTACATCAAGCATTTTGTCAGAATCATAGACATTCATCTGACAGCCTTGAGTGGCGATGAATACCTTTTTGCTCACGCCTTTATTCCCATCAGTCGTTACAGGTGCTGCAACTGAGCTTGACTCATCAGCTGCAACCAAAAGGGTGGATTTGGCCGCGACGTCATTGATACGGGGATTAAATACAGTAACACTCATAAGGAAAAGTCCATGATTGCGCAAAATATAGCGAGGTAGCCGATTCTAAGAGTCTACCAAAACAATAGACGGCGTATTTTATCACAACCCACTATCAAAGTGAAAAGTAAGCAAGCATATTCAGTGACTATAATAATAAGCTATTTATAGCAGTATCAATCGCTTAGCGCTATTGTCATCGATAGCTTCCTTCATTTACGCTTATTATCACAGCTGTGTTACGCGCCACTGTCCTATTTATTAACAAAAGGTAAAGGCTGTGGTTGAAAGTGCTTTGACTATAGTATGATGAAAACCTGAATCTGAGCGAAACCCAATCGCCACCCCTGCATTTGTGCAGATACCATTTGATGCAGACCCAATATAGAGAGCCAGTATGACAAAGCCAAACCGCCCTATGCACCAAAAAAAGTCTAACAACAAAAAACTAATAACTGCAATCTCTAAATGTCTAGAGACCGGCTCGCTACGATTTAGCGTGCTAAGCATAGCGACGGCAATAAGTGCGCTGGGGCTATCGCAGGTGGCTTGTGCTGAGCTGACTTGGGGCGAGGGCGATAGTATGCAATCAAGCGGCAATTATCAAACGGATGCTTATAGACCTGACAACAGCATTGATTATTTCAATGCAGCGGCGCAAGCAGAAAATCGCGGCGATACCAGCGCACTCTACAATTATGAGCAAATGATGAGCGGTGGCATCTTTGCCATGTATCCCACTTATTGGCGCATGAATCTAGACCTAAATTCGCAAAGTTCTGCAGCAATATCACAGTTCGTCCGTCAATATCCAGATACGGTCATGGCAGAAAAGCTGGTTGCGGACTATGCAGAGACCAAGGCGGGCTCCAACGACTACGCGTCTGTGCGACAAGTGGCTAACCTAATTACCAATGCTGATAGTTCTGAGCGCTGCGCGGTAGCGCTTGGGTTTAATAATGGTGGCGATACTATGCGCGCCATGGCGGCCAAATCTGACGTGTGGCTGACCACCAAAAAGCAGCCAGCACTGTGCGATCAGCTGGCGATGGAGATGAATAATAACGCGCTAATTAGCAATCAGGATCGCGCGGCGCGTCTCAAACGTATGCTACGTGTTGGCAAGACTGGTGATATTATGGCGCTGTCATCGCGCCTTGGTACGCCTATTCCGTACTCATCATTGAGTGAAATTCAGCTCAATCCCTCCGCTTTCTTTGGTCGTTTTGGTCGCGAGTCTGCAAGCCAAACTAATCAGTATCTCTATCTATATGCGCTAGGCCGTCTGGCTGATAAGTCTTATCGCGAAGCGGCTATGCAATTAGAGTTTGATGTCAAACAAGATAATCAGCGCGCCTCAAAGCTCCTGAATGATGACACGCGCCGCTATGCTTACCGTATCATCGGTGTCAAGCGTATGAATCACAATACCGATGATGGCTTTAATAGTGAGGCGGTAGATTGGTTCCGCAATAGCTTAGATGATGATTTTAACTTTGAAGAAGCCGAAGACTATGCGATGGCAGCTATTCGCTTTAGTCGCTGGGATGATGTCATTGCCGCTATCTCACGCATGGATAGCGAGACGCAAAAGTCTGAGCAGTGGCAGTATTGGCTGGCGCGTGCGTATGAGCAATCAAGCGACGCGGGCAAACGCGCTCTTGCCAAACAGATGTACCAAAACCTTGCAAGTAGTAATGAGTATTACGGTCTGATGGCAAAAGATAAGGTCGGTCAGCGTTTTGATATTACGCGCCTAGGTGGTAGCAGTTTGCCAAATGTTAGTAGTAGCGACCGTACGCGCGTGATGCAAGACCCCAACTTTGCTCGTGCCTTTGCGCTTTATAATGCCGATGCTAGCCGTGCGTATGCTAACCGCGAATGGAATTGGGCGGTCAAACAGGCACGCGATAATCGTGATGATAATCTAATCATAGCCGCGGCTCGTCAAGCGCATGATATGGGCTGGCTGGATCGTGCCATTTATGCTGCTGACAACACTCAGCAAGTGAGTAGCGTAGCGCTATCGCATCCGATGCCGCATCAAAGCGCCGTTGTACGTTACAGCAGGGAGGCTGGCATTGATCCTGCGTGGGCTTACGGCATTATGCGTCAAGAGAGCCGTTTTGTGACCTCAGCACGCTCCAACGTTGGTGCTAGTGGTTTGATGCAGGTCATGCCTGATACCGCCAAGTACATTGCACGCAATTTAGGCGAGACTTATAGCGCTAGCCGCGCCAACAGTGGCGATACCAATATTCGCTACGGGACGTGGTACATGGGCGATATCTTGGGCAAACTCAATTACCAGCCTGTCCTTGCAACCGCAGGGTACAACGCAGGCCCTAATAACGCTAAGCGCTGGCAGCCTGTTTATGGCTCGCTTGCTGCCGATCAGTACGTTGAGAGCATTGCCTTTCCTGAGACGCGCAATTACGTTAAGCATGTGATGGAAAACGCCACTATCTATAGCAGTCTACTCGGTCGCACCCAGCCTATTACTCAGCGTATGGGTACAGTGCCAGCGGCTTTTTAACACTCTACATACGCCAAAATCCTTTGATAAGGTGTTAAGGGGATTTTCAAAAAATTGTAAGCAGGTTGTTTTATAAGCTTGATACATCGTTTTGATATTTATCATATTTTTTTAGATGATAGGAGTCGTTTACGTTTGTGCTATATATTAAAAAAAGCGTTTTGCTACCATTGATTTAGTCTCCGTCCATGTTTGTTGTGAGATTGTCTAAGCGCTGACTGACAACCTAATTACTGATACTGCTCTATTAACTATGATAAAAAAATATTTAAACGCATCTACACTCTTAAGTGGATACCAGTTATCTACTTTGATGCGTGTGCATCCTAAAACCAAGCTCAATCCAAAAGTCTCTATATCAAGTCCGCTGCATTCTTTACGTTACCGCTTATGTCAGAGCGCTATAAGTATACTTGGGGTTTTATTAATTCAAGCAACTATCAGTACTTCTGTAAATGCTGCAAGCGTGACGCAGTCAGGTCAGCGCGTACTTATGATTGAGATGACGCCAGCGCTATGCAAAATCCAGCCAACGCGTGCACGTATGCGTCAATGTTTGGAGGGGTATTCATTAACGGTATCAGGTCTCAATTTAGGTTACGGTGCTAGCTGTGGCAGCAGTAGTGAACCGCGTTTGACGCCACTGCAACTAAAAGTCGTTAACCGCATCATGCCCGATACCACGGTGCGCAATCAGACTTGGCAGCACTATGGTGCTTGCGGGCCAATAAGCGCTAATAGCTATTTTCGCCTGATTACCAACTATGCAGGCGATCTAAAACTGCCAAGTGAGCTGACCACAGGTAACAGTTATACCGTTTCAAAGTCGCGTTTTTTGCGGCAAATGACGCGCTTGAACAAAGGCATGCGCTTATCAAACATCGATCTAATCTGCCAAGAGGGTAGTCGTCGCCAGTCTATCTTAACTGACATTCATATCTGCTACACCGGTAGCAGTTTTAGTAAATGTAGCAATCCTATCAACACTTGTGGCGGTAATTTTATTATTTCAGGCGGTAATTAGTTCATGCGTATAAAATGTAACAATAAAATTTTGAACTCCTGTCTTATCTTATCTAGACGTCTTATTGAGCGAAGTGCTACACTAGCCCACGTTTGAGACATTCATTAGTTGTCGTGACCATATTTTATAATCAATGAGGGAGTATTCTATGAAACAACCTATTCGTGTTGCCGTCACTGGCGCTGCTGGTAATATCAGTTATGCCATGCTATTTCGTATCGCATCAGGTGAGATGCTAGGCCCAGATCAGCCTGTTATCTTGCAATTGCTTGAGATTACGCCAGCACTTGACGCGCTAAAGGGTGTGGTCATGGAGCTAGAGGATTGTGCTTTTCCATTACTTGCCGATATCGTACAGACTGATGATGCCACAGTTGCCTTCAAAGACATCGATTATGCATTGCTAGTAGGCGCGCGTCCACGTGGCCCAGGCATGGAGCGTAAAGACTTATTAGAAGCCAATGCGGCTATTTTCTCAGCACAAGGCAAAGCATTAAATGACGTGGCTAGCCGTGATGTCAAAGTCTTGGTCGTCGGCAACCCTGCTAATACCAATGCGGTTATCGCTCAGCGTAATGCACCAGATTTAGATCCACGTAACTTTACCGCAATGACGCGCCTAGATCATAATCGTGCTATGGCACAATTAGCTGAGCAAACAGATAGCACAGTTAATGACATCAAAAAGATGACGATTTGGGGCAATCACTCATCAACTCAGTATCCAGATCTAACCGCTTGTACCGTAAATGGCAAGCCTGCGCTTGATTTAGTCGATCGCGACTGGTACGAAGGTACTTATATTCCAAACGTACAGCAACGCGGCGCGGCAATCATTAAAGCTCGCGGTGCCTCTTCTGCTGCTTCTGCTGCGAATGCGGCTATTGCTCATATGCGTACTTGGGCGATGGGTACAGATGAGAACGATTGGGTCTCTATGGGCGTATATTCAAATGGTGAGTATGGCATTGCCGAAGGTCTCATCTACTCGTTCCCTTGCACTTGCACAAATGGTGACTGGTCTATCGTTGAAGGTTTAGACGTCTCATCAGATTTCTCAAAAGAGAAAATGGCGGCAACTGAGCAAGAGCTTAGCGAAGAGCGTGACGCGGTATCACACCTACTACCATAAGCTTATGGTAGTATACAAAAACCCTCTCACTAGCAGAGGGTTTTTTTATGCTCAAGTATCTATTTGCTGACTAGCATTAACATAAGTGTTAACGAGCCATTACAGTTTTTCGCCGAGGGCTTGCTACAATAAAGTTTCAAACTAAAAAAGCTTAGAGTAGAATTTTAGGCTAATACAAAAATAATTGAGTCATATTATTGAGTCATACAAAGGGAGAGAGCAGATGTTAGGCGAACCAGATTACACTATGAATGATTTATTTGCACAACTGGGACTTGAGAGCTCAGATGAAGCTATTGATAGTTTTATCCAAAACAATCAACTAGCAAAAGAAGAAGAGCTTATTAAAGCGGATGTTTGGAGTGACTCTCAGCGGGCATTTTTACAAGAAGAATGGAAAAAAGACGCCGCTTGGGTCGAAGTCATTGATGATCTAAACGTGCGCATGCATCCAGATGCTTAATCTTTACGGCATAAAAAACCCACTACCTTTATGTTAGTGGGTTTTTTATGCCATAGGCTTTGCGTCATATCAATTGGGCTTGTCGCCACTTTAACAAATCAGCAACATCTTGATGAATACCTGCCTTTAACGCCTCGATACTCTCGTAATCTTTTTCACCATGCAAAAAATGCAAAAAACGCACTTGTAGTGTCTTGCCATATAAGTCGGCTTTAAACTGCGGAAAGTGCACCTCTAAGCGCCAATTATCACCTTTATCGACAGAAGGCCTAGTACCGACATTCGCGGTACCAAATAAGCTATGCGCGCGCATGCCGGCGACTCCTACCTGCTCATCGACCGCCAGTTTGCTCAAGCCATTGGGTACAATATTGCCTTTGTCATCGAGACAAACCACATCGACGGCCAAGATACCATGCAAAGCGGGTTTTAGGCGTGATAGCTCAATATTGGCTGTTGGAAAACTCATAGTACGACCAATCTGATCGCCGCCCACGACCTCACCTGTAATGGTATAGTCTCGGCCCAATAATTGATTCGCCGCCTCGATATCACCTGCTAGCAGTAGCTCACGGATACGCGTTGAACTGATACGCCGGCTAGCTGTCTCATCAATGTCGTCAGCAATCGTGTGTAGATTGGTCACGGGCAGCCCATAATCACGCAAGAACTGACTATCACCCGTGCGATCATGCCCAAAGCGAGAGTCATCTCCAAGTACTAGCGCTTTGACATTGAGGCGCTTGGCTAATAGATTGGCAAAGGCGGTGGCTGACAAAGCACGAAAATCACTATCGAAGTTGGCAACAATTAAAGTATCGACACCATGCTCAGCGAGCAAAACTTGCTTTTCAGCTAGCGTCGTCAAACGTGCAGGCGCAGACTTAGGCGCAAAAAATTCACGTGGCTGCGGCTCAAATATCATCACCGCAGCGCTTAGGTGTTCTGCATCGGCTAACGCACGTACTTGAGCCAGCATCGCTTGATGACCCAAGTGGACCCCATCAAAATTACCTATGGTCAACACGCAGGCATCAAGGGTACTGGTGATTTGGTCATCAGTTATATAAGGCGGCGCAATCAGTTGCTCAAGAAAATAGGTTTTCATAAATCATCGTTTATCGCTGTAGCTATCGCTAACATAAAAGGAATGCATTAAAAACACAAGGCTTGCGCGCTAGTTGTGTTCAAGGCTTGCCATTATAAAGTAAAATAAGCCCTCTCACACTCAAAACCAGATATTCCAGCAGATTATATGAGAACCGTTATGCGTATTGATAATAACAAAATGCTTGATGAAAAATTTACCGTAGAACGTGCCAACTTGCATGATTTGCCTGCTATTTTAGATATTTATAATCAAAGCATTGCAAGCAAACAGGCAACTGCAAATCTAGCACCAGTAACGACTACTGAGCGCGCTGCTTGGTTTGCTGAGCATCTTGATAATCAAACGCGCCCCATATATGTGGTTCGCGCCCTCCATACTTGTCTTCAGGATAATAGCAAAGATAAGTCACCGATTGTCGCTTGGGGTAGTTTTAGTGATTTGTACGCGCGCACCGCTTATCATATCAGTAGTGAGATTAGTATCTATCTGCACAAAAACTATCATAGACAAGGTCTGGGTGATAAGCTTGCACGGTATATGATCGCGCAAGCGCCCAGTCTGGGTATCGCAAACATTGTTGCGCTTATCTTTGCTCATAACCTGCCAAGTCTTGGTTTGTTTTACAAGCTTGGCTTTGAGCAGTGGGGCTATATGCCAAAGGTTTGTGATATGGACGGGTTTATCGCTGATGTCGTTATGCTAGGTTTAGCTATTAATCCTGATAACGCTCGCAAAATCTAATTTATTAGTTCAATATTTGGCGCTGTATTTAGCCCAAAATTTTCCATTGACCGTTCACTTTTTTGAGCTGATAAGTGAGCGGCGCAGGCTCGCTTTGACCCTTAAGCATTAGCTCGCCTTCGATAGTAGCCACAGTGTCGTCTTCACTATACTGAGTATCTGTAATAGTCACGCTATCTACAGTTTGCTGAAACGCGCTTTGGGTATTGGCAAGCTCTTGTTCAAAGTTTGCCATATCCACCTGATAGTATCCTACCGCGTCCTCAACATCGCCATAGTATAGAGTATTGAGCGCTTGTTTGACCGCATCTTCTGGACTATTGGGCTCGGTCATGTTGGTTACTATACTTGGCTGATCAGCTAAAGGCGGCGCAGGAATAGCACTAGGACTTGGCATACTCGTTTGATCGCTGGTAGTAGCCATATCAGCTGGTCGATTGTCTTCTAGTACAGCGTTATCTGTAGTCACAGCATCATCAACCACGACAGGTACATCATCAGTGTCGATCGCTATATTATCAGGATTACTGTTACTACAGGCACTCAAAATAAGACTACTACTTAGCATAAGCGCGTAGGGTAGTCGCTGCAGTTTTACGAATTGGGCTGTATCTGATTTCATTGCACACCTCAAATCTTTCACTTCATTTAAAACCAATTATGGCAACTATCATTACAATTAGCAGTCAGTGATTGATTTCACCTTGTGCCTATTTGGTAAAGCGGCTGTTTAATGCTTTAATCAATTACAACTACAACTAGCCATGCTTGAGCTGACGCGGGCGAAAGCCGGTAGCGAGCAGTACAATTGCATAAACTAAGGCACCGACCACACACATGATAAGTAGCGCCACGATTCGCTGCCACTGCGCAGAATCCGTTGGAAAGTAGGGGAGCAAGATATAGAGGACGGCAATCATAGCTACCGTTGAGACGATAAACTGCGCAAAAAGCTTTTTCCAGTGGCTATCAAAACGAAAGATATCGCGTTTTTGCAAGAAGTAATAGAGCAAGCCTGCATTGACAAAAGCGGCCCCTGTGGTGGCTAAAGCTAGCCCGCCATGCAATGGAATCTCTAATAGATAAAATATACCGATAAACAAAGCACTAAATATCATGTTGGCAAAGACTGAAACGATACCGATGCGCACTGGGGTCTTGATATCTTGACGGGCAAAAAACGCGGGCGCAAATATTTTTATCAGCATAAACCCTAAGATGCCGCCTGCCATACTACGCAGCGCAAGTCCGCTCATTTGCGAATCACGTAAGGTAAATTCCCCACGCAAAAACAGCGCTTGCATCAGCACATCTGAGAGAATAAACAGCGCGGCCGCAGCAGGCAAGCCGACAACGATGATCAATCTGGCAGCCCAATCTATGGTCTTTTTAAAGGTGATATCGTCCTTTTGCGCCTCACTTCTAGACAAACTTGGCAAAATAACCGTACCAATGGCGACGCCGATAAGACCCAACGGTAGCTCACTCATACGCTCAGCGGCATACAGCCACGAGACCGAGCCGCCAATCATCAAGGAGGCAAATACCGTATTTAGTAGCAGGTTAATCTGAGTGACAGAGACGCCAAAGATAGCAGGAAGCATTAATTTCAATATGCGCTTGACGCCTTCATGCCCAAAGTCAACTTTGGGCGCGACCAATAGTTTTTGTTGCCATAGCTGCGGCAGTTGAATCAAAAACTGTAATAGACCTGCGATAGCGACGGCGTAACCGAGCGCCATAATTGGCGTATCAAACATCGGTGCAAAGATAAGGGCGGCGCCTATCATACACAAGTTTAATAATACCGGCGCAAAAGCTGGCGCGGCAAAACGTCCATAGCTTTGCAAAATGCCACTAGCAAACGCGGTCATGGATATAAATAACAGATAAGGGAAGGTGAGGCGTAACAATTCTGCGGTAATCGCAAACTTATCGGGCTGATCGGCAAATCCTGGCGCAAACAAAGTCACAACCCAAGGCGCCAGCAAAATCACGACCACGGTCAACATTGACAAAATCAGCAATAACGCGCCTGAGGTACGGCTAACCAAAATCTGTACTTGCTGAAGATTGTATTTTTCTTTGTACTCGGATAATACTGGCACAAAAGCCTGACTAAAGGCGCCTTCAGCAAATAGACGACGCAAAAAGTTCGGTATTTTAAAGGCGACCAAAAAGGCATCCATTAGACCGCCTGCGCCAAAGACTCCTAAGAGTACGATATCGCGCACTAAACCTAATATACGCGATAACATGGTCATGCTACTGACCACCATGGTCGAACGAAACAAGCGACTTTTTGCCATGAGGATTATTCTGCCCAGTTGCTATTATCAAAAATCAAAAACAGATTGCCAAAAAACTGACGGATTATAGCATTTTCATAACATAGATAAATGAATTGCTTGTGGAATGCAGAGTGCTCTTTATCGCTCGCTGTTTTGATTGATCATCTGACGCAAGCGCATCCAGTCAAAATATTCACCCGGATCACTCTTGCGTCCTGGTGCGATATCGCTATGACCCGTTAGATGTCGGCGCGTTTTAGGATACGCGTGATAAATGGCAGTGATAATATCGGTAAGAGCGATATATTGCTCATCAGTAAAGGCCTGAAAATCTGAGCCTTCAAGCTCAATACCAATGCTATAATCATTGCATTCAGGTCGTCCCAAATAGCTGGACTTGCCTGCATGCCACGCGCGCTTATCAAAGGGGACAAATTGGGTGACCCTGCCATCGCGCTCTATTAGCAGGTGCGCGGATACTTCTGCGCCTTCGATACTTTTAAAGTACGGATGCGCACTCCAGTCAAGTTGGTTGGTAAATAGGGCTTTGACGTAGTGCAGACCATCACTATCGCAGCCACCAAACTCATCAGGTGGTAAGCTGATATTGTGGATGACGATAGTGTCAACACTCATGCTACCGTTTTTGCCCTTGGGACGCTCATTGAAATTGGGCGAGGCAAGCCAAGTGGCTGACAATAAGCGATGATCTTTGATATTTGTGATAGATGTAGACATGATGCTCTCAATTATTTGGCGACTAAAAACACGATAACAAACAGCGCTTTTAATTCTGGTATATCATATACAATATTATGAAGCGTATTGAAATATTATTACGGCGCTAATGTAAGCTTTAAGCCAACAGATTTTAGTCACAATCTTCTATAACCTCAAATTGCTTGCTAGCTATTAGCACAAAAACGCGAGATGCTGCCTTATGTTCTCTTATTCAACCGCTACAAATAAAAGCCATACTGCAAAAAAGACTCCGTCAAAAGGCGTAAGCCTGCGAGCACTTTTACCCCTGACTATCGCCAGTCTACTCTGTGCGCCTGCGCAAGCGGTCCTGCCAACGCCTTTGTCATTGGTAACGACAGGTGCCTTAGCGCCTAACTCAGCATCACTTGATGCAGCAACGCCAAAAACGACTGTAGTAGACTTAGCAGCTAGTACGGTGCAAGATAATAGTGCTAAGGGCGGACAAAATATTGCAGCAAATACGCCACAAGCCCAGCAGCTATTATCTAAGTGGCGCAAACAAGTTGAGGCGGATAATTTAGCTGAGCATACAACGTGGCGACGACTACTGTATTTTTTAGATGACAAAAAATCGATATTGAATAAAGGCGCGCCTAAGAGCCTAATCGATAATCCAGATTTCTTTTTGAGTGCCAATGGACAATCTGATGCTGGCGCTGAACTTGATGCGATGCTTATCGCATTTGCTAATCAAATGACAGTACCGAAAGCCACATCATCTCAAACCACATTGTCTCAAACCTCAAACTCTAGCAATAACGCAGCGGTTTGCCGTTTTCCTGCACGTACGCAGTGGCTCACAGATACTCTAGGCATTGATGGTGCGCGCTTGCAAGCGGACTGCCCAGAGCTTGCCTCTTGGATGAAAATGCTAAACCCCGAACAGCTATCAATTATGTTTGCTGAAGAGTATCTCGATAATCCGATTTCCGCTTTTGCTCATACCTTGCTGCGTATCGACTCGCCAATAAGCGCGGCAAATCCTAACCTGATACATCATGCTTATGCCCTTAACGATACCGTCGATGGCGACCCTGACGATGCTTTTGCCATTTACGCTATCAAATCAACGAGTGGTGGCTACAATAACAGAATTGAGATTGACCCTTATCACGAAAAGCTAGCTAAGTATCTCAAGGACGATGAGCGCGATGCGTGGACTTATCAGCTTGATTTGACGCCTGCTGAAGTACAGCAGATTATCTTGCACGTTTGGGAGACCAAAGATTTAGATATTCCTTATTATTTTACCACCGACAACTGCGCCTCTGAGATTCTGCGTTTAATTGATGTGGTGCGCCCTCAGCAAAACCTGCTTAGTCAATTGCCTTACGTGGTCATTCCCTCTGATGTGGTACAACTGTTAAACAATGAGGACTTACTAGCAGATGCCCGTTTTACGCCATCTGATAGTACCGTGCGTCAAGCTGAGCTGAACAAAGCCAAAGCAGCGGCCGAACTTGGTTATATATCATTAAGTAAAAACGATGCGCAAGCGATCAAATCCGCCGAGCGCAATGCGGCATCGAGCATATCAGCAGATGGCAAAACCATCGTAGATCATGGCATTGTTGCCTCAAATAATAACCCCACAGATCGCCATCCCTTCCAAATGGCTCAAATAGGTATCGGTCAGCGCGGTGACAACGGCTATATCGATGTTGGCGTGCGCGCAGGCTTTCATGACATGCTAGATCGCACCATGGGATTTTCGCAGTTTTTTAATTTAGAAGCCCTAGCTGCTACCGTGCGTTTTTACGATACGGACAGTAACGACAATGAGCCTGATAATGTGGTGCTAGAGAATATCACAATCCTGCGCGGACGCTCGTTTAACCCAGTCAACAGTGCACAAAGGGGCAAAACGTGGGGCGTCAACGTTGAGGCGACGCGCGTCGATGATGGCTCACAAGTTGAAGGGCGCGATCATCTGGTGGGCAGTGTCGGCTACGAGACAGGCTGGTCATGGGCGTTTGGCATCCCAAGATCAGGTACTGGCGAGATGCCGCCGCAGCTGTGCTATGCTTTGTTATCAGGAACCGCTCAGGGCGGACGTGGTCTAAGCAAAGGTTTTCGGGTTGGCGCAGGCGTGAACGCTGGCTGTCACTATCAGATTAACAATCAGTTACGTGCGCAGGCACAACTAGAGCTACCTTATTGGTATCATGGCGACACGAGCGCGCCTGATACTAAAGGTCACTATTGGCAACCGATAACGACGCTAGGGATGCAATATGATATTGACCGCACCCAAGCATTACGACTTGACGCCAGTTATGACTGGCAAGATCGCGTCGATGCTAATGACGATATCAAACTGGCATACAGACGGTATTTTTAGCGTTTATTGTTAAAGTAGATAACTCTGTTTTTATTGTAAGTGTGAAATCAAAGGATTCATTATGAGTACGCCACATATACTGATCATCGGTCAAGGCGATATCGGACTGCCTGTAACCAATAAGCTCGCTTATGATGGATTATCAGTCACTGGCCTTGCTCGCAGTGAACGTGAGCGCTATGATTTGGACGACAATGCAAAGTTTATGCAAACCAATGCGTTGACACTTAGCGCTGAGCAGTTGCAAGATTTTACTCATATTGCCATTATCGTAACCCCCGATGAATATTCTACCAGCGGTTATGAGGGTAGCTATTTGGCGATTAATCGACACTTGGCAAGCTTAGCAGACCAACTGCACAAGCTTTCGCGCATAGTTTTTATCTCCTCAACAGGCGTCTATGGACAAGATAGTGGCGAATGGGTGGATGACACGACCGCGCCGATTACGCCTGAGCGCGATGCCTCAAAGGTTATTTTGCAAGCAGAACAAGTATTGCAACAAGGCTTTGATGCTCGCGCCATTATCATTCGCCCAAGCGGTATCTATGGACGCGAGCGGCTTATGCGACTGCGTAAAGTGCGCGAGCCACAAAAAGAATCAGTAGCAGCGCAGCACTGGAGTAATCGCATTATGGATCGCGATCTGGTGACTATTATTACCAAGGTATTGACTTGTGATGCGCCAAAGCCTTTGTATATTGCGACTGACTATAGACCCGTGACGACGTTTGAATTAAGCGTTTGGCTAAGTGAGCAAGTAGGGGAGACACCGCCTGCTATCGATAAGAGTAAAACGGCAGTTACGGGGAAGCGCCTACATAGCAACATTCCGTTAGCATGGCTTGATTATCCTGATTGGCAGGTAGGCTACCGTGATATTTTGCATCATGAAGGATCGCAATAATAAAAGATTTTAAGTGTTTACTGGTAGTAGTTAGTTTTATAGTAGTTAATTTTATTTTAAGTCTGTGGAGACGTTATGACCCAGCCATTTATGTCTGACAATCACTTATCTAACCTCTTATTGTCAGAGTTAGGTGAGGGCCTTGAAGATAGCGCTGAGAAATCCTCCTTACCAGATAGCGAGCAACCTGCAATCGTGCATCCTAATTTTGATCCCAAGCAAACGCCGCTCGATCCTGCGCGTCCGCTTAACGATATTCCAGAGCCCACGCGCCAGATTAATAGCCAATTACGCCGTCTATACGGTAAATCTGTACGGTTTTTTGCGCCAAACGAGAGGGCACTATCTAAGTGGCGACTCATTGGTTCTGAGGCGTTCGCTGAGCATTTGGCCCTGCTTGAAGCGGCTGAGCTTATCGCGCTGCCTGACAGCTTTTATCATAATTACAGTGAGCAGCCACTATTATCCTCGCTTGAGCACATGGTTTTGCTCGATATGGCAGATATTAGGCGAACAATGAGTCGTTATCCTAAATTGAATCGCTATGGTTTTATAGCAGATGATAAGCCTTTATCAGCATCAAAAAGCCTTCAATCACCAGATAAAAAAGTCTTACAACATCATAAAAGTACAAACAATCAGTACGATCCCGACGAATTATTGAACAGTTTATACGCTGAGGATTGGCAAGTGATTTTGCAGCCGCAGCAGTTTGAAATGGGTGCGGGCAACTTGGCAACAGATGTCATGGCCTGTAGCGTAGCAGTTCACGCTCTAAAACAGTGCACGACGCGCAAAAGCGTCAACCAAAGCTATAGCGTTGAACAAATCTGCAATTATGTGCGCAGTTACTTGCTCAGCCAGCTGTCGCTTGCACCTATGCAGCGGCATCAATACCGTCAAATACGTTTGTTTGCAGGGCATATCATAGTGGCTGCGCACTATTTGGGATGGGATATTCAAGTCTCTGATACGGGCGATTGCTATTTCAATCTGTCATCGCGCTGTCGTTTGCTCACGCGTTATCCTAATATGGATGATTATTACATTAATGGCTGGTCAAGCCAATAACTCATAAAATCGCTTAGCCTCGTTACCGCTTTATCTTTTTACCGATTCATCTTTTCAACTACATCGTTTATAGGAATGCTTCATGTCAAACGCACAACCTGCTTCTTTCTCATCACAAGCTTTTATTCAACTGGCTTTGGACAATCAAGTCCTTAAGTTTGGTGAGTTTGTCTTAAAGTCTGGACGGGTTAGTCCTTACTTTTTTAATGCAGGTTTGCTGGCGACAGGAGAGATGTTGTCGTTATTGGCGCGTGGTTACGCGGATGCCCTAGCTACTGCTGGAGATAATGGCAACAAGGAGCAAGAGCTGGTTATCTTTGGTGCCGCTTACAAGGGCATACCTTTTGTAGCTGCCACCGCACAAGCTCTATGGCAGCATCATGGTATCAATGCCAAATGGGGTTATAACCGCAAAGAGACCAAAACTCACGGTGAGGGCGGCAATCTAGTTGGCGCTGATGTCAATGGCAAGGCGGTGTGGGTGCTCGATGATGTAATTACCGCAGGCACAGCGATGCGCGAAGTCGTTGAGATATTAGAGCAAGCAGGGGCAAGTGTGGCGGGCATTATCGTCGCCTTAGATCGAAAAGAGAAAGGTCAGAGCGAGCGCTCAGCGATTCAGGAGCTGGCGGCCAACCTGCAAGTGCCCGTACTTGCGCTTGTCGATATCGATAATTTAATCGAATACCTAGCCGATGATAATAGTCAAAACAAAGACGCGACTCAACTGGCAAAAATGCAGCAATACCGTGAGCAATATGGCGTTTAGTGCTTCTATTATGAGCGACTGTCTCGTTATATCAATAGTAATACAAAAGTGAGCCCTATCATGAGTGACAAAAAATCATTACATATACTAGTTATTATGGATCCCATTGAGCGGGTTAATTATAAAAAGGACACCACCTTAGCCATGATGTGGTCGGCGCAAGACCGTGGTCACACCCTGGGCTATTGCCAGATTCATGATTTATGGCTTGATCGCGGCGCGCTGATGATAGATTCGCAGCCAGTCAGTGTCCACCGCGATCCTGAGAATTTTTATACTCTAGGCGACAAATCGACAGCACCTGTCAGCGCTTATGATGTGATATTAATGCGTAAAGATCCGCCGTTTGATATGCGCTTTATTTATGCCACCTATATGCTCGATCATGCCAAAGCGGCTGACGTATTGGTCGTCAATGACCCACAAGCGATTCGCGACTGTAATGAGAAACTATTTGCCACTTGGTTTAGCGATTATATGAGCCCAACGATAGTCACGAGCAAACAGGCGCACATCCGTGAGTTTATTAGCGATCAACAAGATGTTATCGTCAAGCCGCTAGATGGTATGGGCGGCACGGGTATTTTTCGTTTGACCGCTGACAGCCCTAACATCGGTGTAACCTTAGAGATTTTAACCGAGCTTGAGACTTTGCCTATTATGGCGCAGCGTTATTTGCCAGAGATTGTTGAGGGTGATAAGCGCGTGTTGATCGTCGATGGCGTTGTTGTTGATTTTAGCTTGGCGCGCATTCCAACCAAAGGCGAGACCCGTGGCAATCTAGCCGCAGGCGGCAGCGGTGTGGCTATGGCACTCACCGATATCGAGCGTCAGGTGGCAGAAGTGGTCGCACCCATTGTCAAAGAAAAGGGGCTGATGTTCGTTGGACTCGACTTAATTGGCGGACGCATTACTGAGATTAACGTCACCAGTCCAACATGCGTACGCGAGATTGACGATCAGTGCGGTACTGACATCGCAACTGACTTTATCATAGCAATTGAGCATACGCTCGATAGCAAATAAGTCGGTTATACGATACCAGTCGATGCTGTCATGACACTATAGAGAATAGGAATTGCCCATGGCTAAATTTATAAAGTCATTTTTACTGAGCGCTAGCATGCTAGTAGCCTTTAGTGCTAATGCAACAGACCAGCTGAACAACACCAAATGGGTCAACTTCAATAAAGACGGTAAACCCAACGCAGTGCTGCGTTTTGTAGAGCGCGGCGGCAAGCTCTCAGCCAAGGTCGAAAAGGTGCTGATCAATCCTGAAAACAAGACCAAGTGCGACGAATGCAAAGGTAAGTACCACAACAAACCTTTGGTTGGCGCTACTCTTATTTGGGATCTGGAGCCAGATGCGAGTAATCCTAATGTCTACGATAACGGCACAGGTATCGACCCAAAGACAGGAATCACTTTTTCTGGCAAAGCCAAGCTTGAGGGCGACACTCTTAAACTGCGTGGCTACAAAGGCGTGTCATTTTTGGGCAAAACTCACGTTTTAAAACGTTTGTGACTTCTCATTTAGGAGTTTTATCATTCTTTGACCGCTTTTATAACACACTCTGGTTTAAAATAAGAAAAATACTAGTATTATAAATTAGGTGCCTAAATAGGGCGATCAAGCTATTAAAAACGCTATTAAAAACAGTATCGGTTAGAGAATGATTTGTTTTATACTAGCGAGCTTTATGACCTAAGGTGTGGTTACTTTGTGCTTTAGGTTAGACTGTTTTAAAAATTTTATCCATTCATAGAATTACATAGGTCGTCTCATGAAAACACCGCATATACTGATGATGGCTGCTGGTACTGGCGGGCATGTATTCCCAGCACTTGCGGTCGCTGAAGAGTTGACTCAGCGCGGCGCGGTAATTCATTGGCTTGGTACGCCAAGTGGTATGGAAAATGGGTTGGTTAAGCCTACAGGTTATACCTTCCATGCCATTGATATGCAAGGACTGCGCGGTAAAGGGGTTGGTCGACTATTAAAGCTGCCAGTAACACTACTATCAGCGACGATGGCGACGATCAGAATTATCAAAAGCAATCAGATCGATATCGTAGTTGGGTTTGGCGGTTATGTCAGTGCGCCTGGCGGCATTGCCGCGCGTATGACAGGCACGCCGCTGATTATTCATGAGCAAAATGCGATAGCGGGCATGAGTAATCGCTACTTATCCAAAATAGCTATTAAAGTACTCCAAGCGTTTGATAATACGTTTGCTGGTAGTCAAAGCGATAGCAAGATTGTCACTGTGGGCAATCCAGTACGTCAGACCATCACTGGGGTTGCAGCGCCGTCGGCTCGTTATGACATTAGCGATAAATCAGCGCTACGCTTGCTTATCGTTGGCGGCTCACTAGGCGCACAAGTGCTCAATGAAAACGTACCAAAAGCACTCGCACTGTTAGAGAGTCCATTTGAGGTGCGCCATCAATGCGGGCGCAATAACGAATCTGCGACTGTTGCAGCCTATAAGCGTGAAGATCTAAGTGTCCATCAGTATACCGTGCAGCCATTTATCGACGATATGGCAGCGGCTTATGATTGGGCCGATGTGGTCGTTTGCCGAGCGGGCGCGCTGACAGTCACTGAGATTCAAAATGTCGGTATCGCCGCTATATTTGTGCCGCTACCGCATGCGGTTGATGATCATCAGACAGCCAATGCCAAAACCTTGACTTCACAGGGCGCAGCGATTTTATTACCGCAAAGCGAGCTCACTGCGCAGCGCTTGAGCGATGAGCTTGCGGTACTTGATAGGCAAGCTTGCTTAAACATGGCGCAAAAAGGTCATGCGCTAGCTAATCGTAGTGCCAGCGCGCACGTGACCGATATCATTTGGCAAGCACTTTAAGACGTTGTAGTTATCATTCTACGGACTACTTTTATTTTTATTCACGAGCGCATTATAAGAGGGATCTATGCCGACATCGACCAAAGTACTACCCAAACGCTTGATTGAAATTCCAGAGATGCGCCGTATTCAGCATTTGCATTTTGTGGGTATTGGCGGTTCAGGCATGTGCGGTATCGCTGAAGTCATGAGCAATCAAGGCTATCAAGTCAGTGGCTCTGATATTGCTCAAAGCCCTGTGACTAAGCGTTTACAAGATATCGGTATAGAGCTATTTATCGGTCATGACTCCAAAAACATCGCTAATGCCGATGTTATCGTGGTGTCCTCCGCGATAGATCGTAGCAATCCTGAGATCAAAGCGGCGCTAAAAGCACGTCTGCCTGTCGTACGCCGCGCCGATATGTTAGGCGAGCTGATGCGTTATCGTCACGGCATTGCAGTAGCAGGCGCTCATGGCAAAACCACGACGACTAGCTTGCTTACTATGATGCTAGCAGAAGGAAAATTAGATCCAACGTATGTTATCGGCGGTAAGCTCAATGCTTCAGGCAAGAATGCAGCACTCGGTAGCAGTCGCTATTTGGTCGCTGAAGCGGATGAATCTGATGCCTCCTTTTTATCTTTGCATCCGATGGCGGCTATCGTAACCAACATCGACCAAGATCATATGGAAACGTATGAAAACAGTTTTGATAAATTAAAAGCCGCCTACATTCAGTTCTTACAAAACATGCCGTTTTATGGCTTAGCAGTCGTTTGCGGTGACGACCCTGAACTGTATGCGATGATTGATGACATCGGACGTCCTGTTCTGACCTTTGGTCTTGAACCATTTAACGATGTGCAAGCTGTCGATTTGGTTGTTGAAGGTACTAAAACTCACTTTACGGTTTTGCGCCGTGACAACGAACCTTTGCGTTTAACGCTCAATATCCCTGGTACGCACAACGTATATAATGCGCTCGCCGCGATTACCATGGCTACCGATGAAGGCGTGGATGATGAGGCCATTAAGCGCGCATTACAAAAATTTGCAGGAGTCGGTCGCCGCTTTGAGCAGCATGCTTCAGTCAGCGTTGAGGGCGGTGATGTCATCTTGATAGACGATTATGGTCATCATCCAAAAGAGGTTGATGCGACCATAAAAGCCGCTCGCCAAAGCTTCCCTGAACGCCGTTTAGTTATGCTATTTCAGCCGCACCGCTATAGTCGTACGCGTGACTGCTACGATGATTTTGTCGATGTGTTGTCATCGGTTGATGAGCTATTATTATTAGAGGTTTATTCAGCAGGGGAGAGCCCGATTGCAGGTGCTGATACCAAATCACTTGCTCGCAGCATTCGCCTGCGCGGGGAGATTGAGCCGACGGTTGTGGACAAGGATAATTTAGCGCCTGTTATGCAAAGGCTGCTAAAAGCAGGCGATATGCTTATCACTCAAGGTGCAGGGAATGTCGGTCAGATAGCTCTAGATTTGGCAGCGAACGATTTGTATCTTAAGTAAGTATTTTTGGAGTGATATATGACTACTCATAATCAACAAGACAGCATGCAAAAAAACAATGAGCACAAGACTATTGATAACCCAGAGCCTGCGTTAGCTGCTGCGTACGTAGAGCAGGACGATGAGTCTACAACCTCAAAAAAGACTAAGAGTGAGGATATAGACCAAGTACAAGACCCTGCTGTCTTTGGCAAAGTGGCTGTCGTTTATGGCGGCAGTAGCAACGAGCGTAGCGTATCTTTAGACAGTGGCGCGGCGGTGTTATTGGCGCTACAAAATAAAGGCGTTGATGCCACTCATTTTGATCCCAAAGATCAAGATATCATCGAGCTGCGTGCTTATGACCGCGTCTTTAACGTCTTGCATGGCCGCGGCGGCGAAGATGGTATTTTGCAAGGCGTATTGCAATGGCTTGATATTCCGCAAACGGGTTCTGGCGTATTGGCATCAGCACTAGGCATGGACAAAGTGCGTACCAAGCAACTATGGCAAGGCTGTGGCCTGGCGACTGCGCCATTTTCATTGTTGACTGCAGATACTGACTGGCAGCAGGTGGTTAATATGCTGGGTCTGCCACTGATTATCAAGCCAGTTCACGAAGGCTCGAGCATAGGCATGACTAAGGTCAATAATCTTGATGAGTTGCCTGAGGCCTATGCTACTGCTGTACAGTGCGGCGACGCGGTGATGGCTGAGCGCTGGATTACAGGTCGTGAATTTACCATTGTTATTATCGATGACGAAGCCTATCCCGTTATTCGTTTAGAGCCTGCTGACATCTCAAACTTCTATGATTTTGAAGCCAAATACAACCGCAATGATACTGGGTACTATATACCCTGTGGTTTAAGTGACAAAGACGAAAAGCACTTGCAAGCTTTAAGCTTAGCTGCTTTTCGTGCTGTAGATGCTAAAGGCTGGGGACGCGTCGATGCCATGCAAGATGTGGCAGGCAACTTTTGGTTACTTGAGATTAATACCGTACCTGGTATGACCAGTCATAGTTTGGTACCTATGGCAGCCAAAGCTAAAGGAATGGATTTTGATCATTTGTGCTGGCATATTCTAGCTCAGACGCTCTAGCTATTATATTGATACAAGATCATCAGAAATATAATGTATCGCTATACCTGCTATAGCACAACATAATGTAAACTTGTGTAAATTCGCTGTTAGTAATATAGGTTAGGCTATTGTTTATTAGTAAAATACGTTAATATCGTAAAAATATACACAGTTTGTTTACTGATAAGATATGTTTATAACACCTATAAGTCTTATAACACTTATAAGTAATATTTAGCTCATAACGATAACAAAGGCTATAGTTGTAACTGTAAATCATATGAGCAATAAAATCGCTAATATACTATTTTACTGCTGACTAACTACACTATCTGAGGACAAAGGTTACTATGGCTCAGGCTATTAACAATGCAACTGGCTTAATGAGTGATAAGACCCGTCGTACAAAGTCTAATTTTCAGCTGCCTAGTATTATCAGATACTTTTTTATAGCAGTAGTATTAGGTTTGCTCTTACTTATTTTGATTATGGGCGGCAAGGCACTTCGCGCGGCGCCTCCTGCTGCTATTTACGTTAGTAGCAAAGACTTGAGTACTGCTCAGTATCAAGCGCTCGCGCAAGTGATGAATCAGCAAGCGGTCAGTAGCTTTTTTACCTCTGACTTGCAAGCATTAAGAGACATTAGCATGGGCTTGCCGTGGGTCGATCAAGTCAGTGTGACTCGTGATTGGCAGCGTGGTATCGTTATCGAAGCTCTACCGAAGCAGGCCGTTGCCAAGTTTGGTACCGAGCGTTTGGTCGATGCTAAAGGCGTGGTATTTGTACCTGTTGACAGCAATGATTTGCATCAAACGCAGTTTGCAACCTTGCAAGGTGAGATTGCGCAAGCGCCTGTTATTATGCAGCAAATGCAACAGATTAATGACTGGTATGCGCCGCTTGATATCCAAGTCGAAGACATTATATTATCGCCGCGTATGACATGGCTGATACGTTTTGATAACGGTCTTCGAGTCATCGTGGATAATGAAAACACCGCGCAAAAATTGCTAAGTTTAAGCCAATTGCTAGGTAACCAGTTAAGCGCGCAGCGTGATGATATTCAGGCTATAGACTTACGTTATAAAAACGGTTTTACCCTAGCATGGAATATGGATAAGATGCCTGTTGACCCTTTAGATAATCAGTCAGCACCTGAGCCTCTAGCACCTTGATGTAGTACCTGTTTATTCTATAGCGCTGCAAGGATTGTAGTGTCTATTTTAATGATTTAATGGAAGCATCATTTAGTTTCCTGTCTTGCGATAATTTGTTTGGTACCATGAAAAATACAGAAAATCTGGTTGTTGTTCATCTAAGCGCCACGGCAGTGTATGTCGTTATTGGCAGTGTATACTCTGCAACAGACATCCGTATTATGGGTGTTGGACAAGTCAAAAATAGCGACTTTTATCAAGGCAAAATCAAGCACCGTGAACGCTTGCAAGGAGCGATTAAACAAGCCATCCAAGAAGCAGAAGATACGGCAAACTGCCGTGTGCATAGTGTTTGGTTAACACTTGCAACGCCAGAGCTTGCCAGCAAGAACAGCGCAGGCAGTGTGAGCGTGGAGGACGACGTCGTCAGTGCCAAAGACATGGTACAAGCCTTGTCTAATGCCAAATCGCAAGATCTCTCTTCTGATTACTACTTGATGCACTGCTGCCAGCAAGGTATCTATATCGATGATCAAGAGTTTATGGTCGATGATGCTATCGAGATGGTCGCTGACAAAATCAATGTCATGTACCACATGATGATGATGCCAGTCGCCAGCCGCCAAAACATCCAAAAACTACTGCAAAGCTGCGACGTTGGCATCGATCATATCGTCTTTGATGCAGTGACCAGCGCTGAATACAGCTTGATTAAAGAGGAGCGCCAGCAAGGGGTTTGTCTGGTAGACATTGGCGCTAGTACGACGAGTATTTGCGTCTATAAAGAAAACAAATTGATTTTTACCCACTGCTTAGCGACAGGTAGCCATGAGGTGACTATGGACATCTCAGCAGATTTTGGTATCTCTATGATAGATGCTGAAAGGCTCAAGAAATCTCACGGTACAGCCGATATTCATAGTATAGACCCAAGCTCGTTTTTTACCTTTAAACCGCAAGGACCAAATGACGACATTAACGTCAATATATACAATTTAGCGCGCATTATTGAAGCGCGCTATGTGCGTATTTTTACTGAAGTGGCGCGTCAATTACACGAAGCAGATCTGATAGGTTATATCGATCGCGGCATTGTACTGACAGGCGGCGGTAGTGCAATAAAAGGCATGATACCGTTTGCGAAAAAGCTGTTAAAAATGCGTGTAGTGATGACTAACATGCATCCCGCTATTAGTGCATACAATCATTTTGACAATGATGAAGTCTTTAAACATATTAATTCACAAATTAATGATCGCGCTTTTCATACCGCTTTTGGTACCTTATTATATAGTCAAAGCGAGCAGTTTCGTCATAGTGAACAAAGCGAACCTGAAGCCATTCAGCAAGCTCGGGTAAAAGGCGTATTTCAAAGCGCAGGACAGCGCTTATCTAAAGTGCTCAAAAAGATTCTATAGGACTTTTTTAAGCCTAAAAATACTGTTAAAGATAGATAATGATTCACCCTTTATTTTATTTAAACACATTCATAAATAGTAAGTCGATAGCACGCTATGTAAGTGCGTTGTTATATGATATTTAGACTATATGCAACTGGAGAACCCTTTATTATGTCAAAATATACCATGCCAGATGATAGCCAAGTTCATGACAATGGCCAAGCACGCTTTACTGTATTCGGCGTTGGCGGCGGCGGTGGTAATGCGGTTGAACATATGGTGCAACAAGGCATTAGAGGGGTTACTTTTGTTTGTGCCAACACCGATAGACAAGCACTTGATCGCCTAACGACGCCTAATAAATTGCAGCTAGGTGCCAAAACCAATCGCGGCCTAGGTGCTGGCGCTAATCCTGAAGTGGGACGCGAAGCGGCTGAGAGTGAAGAAGATGCAATTCGTGAATTGCTTGAAAACTCTGATATGGTGTTTATCACCGCTGGTATGGGCGGCGGTACAGGTACGGGAGCCGCGCCTGTCGTCGCTCGTATTGCAAAAGAGCTTGAAGTGCTCACAGTCGCCGTTGTTACCACGCCGTTTAAATTTGAAGGCGGTAAGCGCATCAAGGCAGCTAAAGCGGGTATTGAGCAATTAACCAACTTCGTTGACTCTATTATTACTATTCCTAATGATAAGCTGATGAGCGTGTACGGCAATATCTCTATGCAAGACGCCTTTAAAAAGGCAGATGATGTTCTACTTCATGCGGTACAAGGTATTGCTGAGACCATTGCTAGCGAAGGGGTTATCAATATCGATTTTAACGATATCCGTACGGCTATGACGGCCAAAGGTCATGCAATGATGGGTATTGGCCGTGCTAGCGGTGACGACCGTGCTCGCCAAGCCACTGAAAAAGCAATTAGATCGCCACTCCTTGACGACTTGTTATTAGAAAACGCCAAAGGTCTACTCGTTAACGTTATATCCTCTGAGTCGTTATCTTTAGATGAGATGAGCAAGATCAGTGCTATCGTTGATGAGATCACCGACATCGATGATGCTCATATTTTCTATGGCTCAGTCATAGACGAAAAAATGGGCGATGATCTGCATGTCACGGTTATCGCAACAGGTCTAACACTAGATGAAAACGCAGGTAAAGAGCAAGCCGCTGAGGCACCTGTACCTTCTGTTAATAGTACGCAGTCCGTTGATCCAAGCGTGCATACCAGCGCTCTAAATAGCCAAAAACAAGCACAGACTAAAACGTATCAAGACAATACAGTGCGCAGTGCAGTACCGCAAGAAGAGCAAAAGACCAAAACCAATAGCATTCAAGACTACCTCAAGCGTCAACAAAATAAGTAGTCTACTGATAGTGTCATTAGTCTAATATAAATCAGAACTATTCAAAGCCAGCACTAAGATGCTGGCTTTTTTGTGGCAGTTTGTTTGATGCACTACTAAGTCATAATAATAATGACTCATCGACAGCAGTATAAATCACGTCTTTAACCCTATGTTTTTAATACCATTATTTAAATTTTATTAACTAAAATAAACAAAGCCATCAATGATGATAAGGCCAGCTTATCAATGTTATTGATAATTTATCCTATCCCTACTATAGCGAACTTAGGACAACTAATGATACACTAGGGCAATTGTAACAAAATATGTGAGGAAACTGCCATGAATCAAAGAACTATAAGAACCGTTATAGCGGTTACAGGTACCGGTCTACATAGCGGTAAGCCTGTTGACCTAGAGTTTCATCCTCAGCCTTGTGACACTGGTATTGTTTTTGAGCGCTCAGATATTACAGGTTCAGCACCGATTCCAGCCAGCGCGTTTTTAGTACAAGATACTATGATGTCATCAAACCTAGTATTTGGTGGTACTCGCGTAGGTACAGTAGAGCATTTACTAAGCGCCGTAGCAGGCCTTGGTATTGATAACATGCTAATACGTGTCTCTGCCTCAGAGATTCCTATTATGGATGGTAGTGCAGCACCATTTATCGGATTGCTCTTGCAAGCAGGTTTTCGCGAGCAAGATGAGCCCAAAAAATTCTTAAAGATTGTGCGACCCGTTCGAGTCGAGGTTGATGATAAGTGGGCAGAGCTGAATCCTTATGATGGTTTTGAGCTAAATTTTGAGATTGATTTTGATCATCCTGCTTTTGATAAAGATCATCAGTATGCACAGCTTGATTTTTCAACCCAGAACTTTATTGAAGAATTAAGCTCAGCACGTACCTTTGGGTTTTTACGTGATATAGAGACGCTACGCAATAACAACCTCGCTTTAGGGGGTAGTATGGACAACGCTATCGTTATCGATGATGCGCGTGTACTCAACGCTGAGGGCCTACGTTTTAGCGATGAGTTTGTTCGTCACAAGATTTTAGATGCGTTAGGGGATTTATATTTGATTGGCTATCCTATTTTGGGTCGTTTCAACGCCTACAAGTCAGGTCATGCACTTAATAATCTACTTGTTCGTGAAATACTATCCGATTCAGATAACTTTGAAATTGTAACATTTGATGACAATGTAACTTGTCCAATCGATTATCTAGCCATAAATGACTATACCGTCGAAGGTTAAGTACACGGATATACATGATGTATCGAAACAATTACGCAATATTACATAAATCGCCAGGTTTTAAAGCCAAAAATTTATTTGGCTCTTTATATTATAATATATGAATATATTTCATGCTAAGTAGTACCTAGGCTCCAGAACTTCAAAAGCTGTCTTGTTAATGAATTCAAATTATGAATTTTTTAACAAGACAGTTTTTTTGTTTTTGTTAACAAGATTATTAAGACCTTATTATGGAAAAATTATAATTTTGTTTACATAAGATTACATTGTAATCACCTAGTTTTTAGTCATTTAGTAACCGTAAAAGCGCTAGTTTGAGGTTTTTGTCCGCCGTGACATGACTAGCGGCCTGTGATATAGTCCGCTTTGTGTTTTGGCTAAGCACTTGATTGTTAATGGCTTGAACAGGTTTTAATACTGTTTTTTGCAGGCTAGATTGAGTGTTAAACCCAGTATTTTTAGCATCATAGCTCGTGACTACAATACGTATATGCTTAAGTTGTTTAAATGTAATCGATTGATCTTTTAACACTTTTAGATAAGCGTTCTGTAAATAGCGAATATGGTTGGCTGCAGTCACTGAGCCAACACTGAGCGTCACTTGCTCAGATGTTAAACCAACGACTAAGCAGGTATCGAGAATCTCTTGAGGTAGACAATCTACCAAAAGCATCTTTATCTCTTTAGTAGCTTTAGTATAGAGCTGCATGTTGTCAGCTAAGGTTGAAGGTAGTGCGCTACCGGCAAAAGCTTGATGATCAATCAGTGTAGCAAGCCGATTAGGCTGTTTTTTTGACATTAACTTGATTCCCCTTTATCGGATCAAAGCGATGTTCTAATTGGCGATATACAAACCATATAGCAACCGATTTACGAGGTCAGCGACTATTAAGGTAATGATGCCAAGGTCGTAGACTGTAGACTAAATAGGACGCCGCTTTACTCAGGATTTTATCATGTTTATTTGATAATAATATCCTATAAATTAATTGATACTTCGTTACGGATGACGAGTAATCTTGCATTAACATAGGTAGTAAATTTTATGAAAAAAGCTTTATTGATTTTGTCAGTACTGGGAATGGGCATAGCACAAACAAGTGGTGCTGCTGAAACGACCTTTCAGACCAACAATACACTTAGTCAAACAATAACCAATATTTCTGCTTCATCGAACTATGGTTCCAACAAAAACATTTATAGCACCAATAGCAATGCCCATGTCTACAGCAACGACGAAATCAGTCAAGCTATCGATAACCTAAGCGAGCACGCCAAGCAAAAAGAATATCAGTTAGCATCACTAACTAGCCGTTTAGCGTACGAGCGCGAACAGCAAATCCGCAATAGTATCCCAGATAGCAATTCAGCGCCAGCTCGCGCTGCAGCGCGTGCAGCAAGAGCAGCGCACGCTAGAAGTACAGGTTACTGTGCTCGTTATGTGCGTAAAGCGCTACAGTCTGCCGGTTACGAGTTTACTCCAAACCCATCTGCCTATCAGTATGCGACGCGTGGCACTCTAGCGAAAGCCGGTTTTACTAAGATCAGCAACGACATGCAGCCGCAAGTAGGTGATGTCGTGGTGTTTGATCGTACCTCAAGACGCCCACACGGCCATATTCAAATATTTGACGGTAACGGCTGGGTCTCAGACTTCCGCCAAAAAGGTATCAGCCCATACAGCGGTGTCCATAGTTATACCACATGGCGCGATTCACAATATGTTGATGATGCCTCAGATCGTGGTATCTACCTTGCTATGGCTGACTAAGCGTCTTTTAGTTATGCGCACTTAGATATTAAACCCCGGTAATTACGACATTACTGGGGTTTTGTTTTTTAAGGAATTAAAGGTTAGCTAGCAGGGTTAAAGTCAAGCCAGTAGCGCTGATCGTGAAAATCAGGCGCCGTAGCATGTTGGCAGGCAAAGTATAACGGGGTGTCGTCAAAGTAAAGTATGACGCAAGGATTGATACGTTTAATAGTTAGCGTTTGCTTATCAAATATAGATTTAGGTAGCTGAGATAGAGCAATAGTAAAGCTGCGCTGATACAGATGAGGGTGAGTATCGTCTGTATCAGTCCAAACACTGTCAGTCCAAACGATGTTAGCATAACCTTTATCGTCTCTTTTGATTAAAGGGACAGGTGGCATACTATCAGGCTGACGATAACCGTGAAATTCATAGAATGCGTAATGACCATCTGGGCTAGCGTTAATTTCAATATAGCGACTATCATCATTGTGGGTTATGCCTTGTATAAAGCACTCAAGGCAAGTGTGTTCCCACAGATAATCTTGAAAACGCACATGTTGCGGCTGCCAATCTGGCCAATCAAGCCGCGCTGCTAAAGCCTGACTAGGTAGCTTGATACTATACTCTAGTTGTAAGCTTGGTAATGGCTGCTTAATAACGCTAATATTGACGTCAACCTGGATTTTCTTAAGCGATTGGGCTTTAACTTCAATGTCGCTGGCATCACTATCTAAGGTATTAATCGCTAGGCCAAGAGTAAAACTTTGGGTCGTAGTCATAATAAAGAGACACTAATAAAGGATAAAGTCGCTGCGGTGCTATGTATTTTGCTTCTAGATATATTTTGGCGCAAGAGATATAAAGAGATGATATACAAAAGCCGCAAACCCTTTAGGTGTTGCGGCTTCGTTGTAGCATAGTCTAACCCAACTACTGCGCGTGACGAGCTAGATTAGAGAGTTTGGGGTTAGCATTGGGGTTTTGACGTAGCAGCAAGGCCATACGACCGATAGTGTGAATCACCGTCGCTTTAGCTGCTCTTGCAATCTCGCTACTGACCACATCACGGTCGTGCTTGCTCCCTGCTGGTAGTTTGATTTTAATCAGCTCATGATCATCCAAAGCGCGGTCGATCTCCTCAGAGATAGCAGGGGTCACGCCATTGTTGCCGATCATGACGATAGGTTTTAGCTCATGACCAATGCCTTTTAGGCGTTTGATTGTTGCGTTGTCGAGTTCCATAATTGTCCTGTATTTCATCTAAAAAGTATGAATATGATTGAAAAAGTTAATCAGTATTATCGTCTATATCGCACGATTTTGGCTGCTGAAAATGCTAAACTATGACTATAAGGGTATTATAAACGCTATAGCATGATAAAGCAGGTTTTAAACCATGAGATTGTGCAAAGTATAAGAATATTAGCGCGTTACTTTTAAATAAAAAAGCACAACTAGGCTGTAGCGTACTATAGGTAGCAGTTTTTTAGCGTGCTGCGTCTTTATTGCTAGATGCTGCGCAAAACCTCTCTTAGTAGCACTGTATTTGTTTTATAGTAAATCGACTATATAAAGTGATAGGAGCATCATTTGGCCACGCGTATTGAAAATAAAACATTATCAAAAAGTAGCCGCGCTTGGATGAAAGAGCACTTAGATGATCACTATGTGCAAAAAGCGCAAAAAGAGGGCTACCGTGCGCGCGCCGCTTATAAATTGCTTGAGATTAATGACAAGACCAATATTATCAAAAAGGGCATGACCGTTGTCGATTTGGGAAGTGCGCCTGGTAGCTGGTCACAAATCGCAAGCCAGTTGGTCGGGGATAGTGGTACCTTGATCGCCTCAGACATTTTAGCCATGGATGCTCTACCTGATGTGACCTTTATTCAAGGCGATTTTCGCGAAGCTGAGATCTTTGACAAGATTATGGCAAAAATCGGAGAGCATCAAGTCGATGTAGTGCTCTCTGATATGGCACCTAACACAGCGGGTAATAGCGCGGTGGATCAGCCGCGAATGATGTACTTGTGCGAGTTGGCAGTTGATTTTGCCTTATCGACGCTTCCTGTCGGCGGCGCACTGATTATGAAAGTATTTCAAGGCGCAGGTACTCAAGAGTTGCGCCAACAGATGCAAAGCGACTTTAGCAAAGTACGCAGTATTAAACCTGCGGCTTCAAGAGCGCGTTCAAAAGAGATGTTTTGGATAGCAATCAAGTAGTTAATAGACGTTATATTCTAAGGTATTAAATATCACTAATATGCGAACATCAGTAGCAAACCGCTACATTAGTTAACCCAATATAAGCTTGAATTGTAACTCTCAAAACCACATATCATGATATATTAGCTTTGTTTTCATTTAAGATTTAAGCAAAGTCGCCTAGTAGAGCCTACTTTATCGTTGTTTTAGTCTAGATTGTTGGTTGCAAAAACAGTCAATCGCAACCACATAAGATATATAGACAATCAATAAGATAACGCTTTAATGGCGTCACGTGTCACCTTGACACACCAATAAGTAAGGGATGGAAAGCTTGTGAGCGACATGGTAAAAAATACCTTATTGTGGCTGGTGGTAATCGGCGTTCTAGTGCTGGTGTTTAGCGGCTTTGACCAATCGTCTGAGCCTGACAACCTCAATTACTCTGAGTTTGTGACCGCAGTGTCAGAGAACCAAGTAGCCAGTGTTGAGATCGACGGCGAGCAGATCACCGGTGAGAAAAAGAATGGCTCAACTTTTGAGACCATTAGGCCTGCTGTGTCCGATGAACAGTTGATGCCACTGTTACGTGAAAACCAAGTTGAGGTTGAAGGCACCGCGCCAAAACGTCAAAGTGTACTAATGCAATTACTAATTGCCAGCTTCCCGATTCTGCTGATTATTGGTTTGTTCCTGTTCTTTATGCGTAATATGCAAGGCGGCGCAGGCGGCAAGGGCGGTGGCCCTATGAGCTTTGGCAAGTCTAAAGCCAAAATGCTCACCGAAGACCAAATCAAAGTGAACTTCACAGACGTTGCAGGCTGTGAAGAGGCTAAGGAAGAAGTCGTTGAGGTAGTTGAGTTCTTACGTGATCCAGACAAATTTACTAAACTTGGTGCGACGATTCCTCGCGGTATCTTGATGGTAGGTCCGCCAGGTACCGGTAAAACCCTACTGGCTCGTGCCATCGCTGGTGAAGCTAAGGTACCCTTCTTTTCAATCTCAGGTTCTGACTTTGTTGAGATGTTCGTCGGTGTTGGTGCTTCACGAGTTCGTGATATGTTTGAGCAAGCCAAAAAAAGTGCGCCATGTATCATCTTTATCGATGAGATTGACGCAGTCGGTCGTCATCGCGGCTCTGGTATGGGCGGTGGTAACGATGAGCGTGAGCAGACACTAAACCAGTTATTGGTTGAGATGGATGGTTTTGAAGGTAATGAAGGCGTCATCGTCATTGCTGCAACGAACCGTGCTGACGTACTCGATAAAGCGCTATTACGTCCTGGTCGTTTTGACCGTCAAGTGCAAGTTGGCTTGCCAGATATCAAGGGTCGTGAGCAAATCTTGAAAGTGCATTTGCGCAAATTGCCAAATACCATTAGTGTTGATGCTCGTGCACTTGCCCGCGGTACGCCAGGGTTTAGTGGGGCGCAGTTAGCCAACCTAGTGAACGAAGCGGCATTATTTGCCGCACGCCGTAACAAGCGTAGCGTCGACATGAATGACTTTGAAGATGCTAAAGACAAGCTGTACATGGGTCCTGAGCGTAAATCTATGGTCATCCGCGAAGAGGAGCGCCGCGCTACCGCCTATCACGAAGCAGGTCATGCGCTAGTCGCTGAGCTATTGCCAGGTACAGATCCTGTGCATAAGGTGACAATTATGCCGCGTGGATTTGCTTTGGGCGTCACTTGGCAGTTGCCTGAGCATGATCAGACCAGTATGTATAAGTCAAAAATGCTAAGTGATATTGCTATCTTGTTCGGTGGTCGTATCGCCGAAGAGGTCTTTATTGACCAGATGTCAACGGGCGCTTCTAATGACTTTGAGCGGGCTACCAAAATGGCACGTGCAATGGTCACCAAATACGGTATGTCTGATGCGCTAGGTATTATGGTTTATGAAGACGATGATCAATCGCAAGGTTACTTTGGCGGTGGTGGTCGTACGATTTCAGAAGCTACTCAGCAAAAGGTGGATGAAGAAGTACGCCGTATGCTAGAGGAGCAGTATGATATCGCGCGTGAATTGATTGAAGCTAATCAAGATAAAATGCATGCAATGGTAGATGCTTTAATGAAATGGGAGACGATTGACCGCGATCAGCTCCAAGATATCTTGGCAGGTGAAGATCCACGTCCACCAAAGGTTTATCAGTCTAACGAAGTGAACTTATCTAAAGATAGACCTAAGCCTGAAGGTACTACGCCGCCACCATTACCAGCGATGTAGTACACTATCGGCACAAATATAAAGAAGCTCTTTTTTATAAAGGGCTTTTTTATTGTCTTTGTCCCGTCCTAGAATGAGTTGACACTTTTTAGGCGATAATATGTCAAACGTAGAGAGTAAGAGAGCGAAACGCAGTCAAAAAGATTACACCTTAGGCTTTAAATTAAGCATTGTACATAGTGTTGAAAAAGGCGACATGACCTATAAACAAGCCCAGAGTATTTATGGCATACAAGGACGCAGTACCGTTTTGGTATGGCTACGAAAGCATGGTAAATTGGACTGGACAGGTTCTAATCAGCGGAGGCGATGTCCTATGTCAGCCCATAACCCTAGTGTAGAAACCCCTGCTCAGCAGATAAAGCGTCTAGAACGAGAGCTTGCAGACGAAAGAGATCGTAATCTTATTTTAAATACCATGATTGATATATATGACAAAGACCATGGAGTAAACTTAAGAAAAAAGTCTGTCACGACAGTCTCTGGCACCTTAAACAAAACGGACAAGTGAGTTTAGCTAGGGGCTGTCGCTTATTAGGAATCAGTACTCAAGCCGTTTACCAACATAGAGCGCGACACCTCAAGCGAGTAGACGAGTTAGCCATACTGTCTGAATGGGTTGTATTTTATCGCCAGTTTATGCCAAAGCTTGGCGGACGTAAACTGTACTACTTGCTCAAACCTAAGCTTATAAAAGCAGGTATCAAACTAGGTCGAGATGGTTTCTTTGATTACTTGCGGGCACATGACTTACTGGTGAAACCCAAACGTAGCTATACTAAGACGACTGACAGTAAGCACTGGCTCAAGAAATATCCTAATTTGTTAAAAGACAACCAAAACCAACCGCTGATACCAGAGCAAGTACTCGTGGCGGACATCACCTACGTAAAGTCTAGTGAGGGCATTCATTATCTATCGCTGGTGACAGATGCTTGTTCAAGACAGATTATGGGCTATCACTTGAGTAACGATATGAGAGCGTGCAATGTGGTCAAAGCGTTAAAGATGGCGCAGTCTAACCGCTACTATGATCATGCTATGATTCATCATTCAGACAGAGGACTACAGTACTGCTCCGAGCTATACCAAGAGGCACTAAAAGCTTATCAGATAACGCCGTCAATGACGGATGGCTATGATTGTTACCAAAATGCCTTGGCTGAGAGAATCAATGGTATTTTAAAATATGAGTTCTTACTATACGAGTGTAATACTTTTGATGAGTTGAAAGTAATGATAGACGAGTCTATACATATCTATAATGAGAGGAGACCGCATTTAAGTTTGAATATGCTCACACCGAACCAAGCTCATAAAAATATAAGAAGTGATATTCCAAAAAAAAGCCAGATACTTGCAGTATCTGACTCCTTATAAACCCTCAACCTATTTTAGGACGGGACACTTTATTTTATCAGCAAAGGCGGTCTCTTTACTGGTATTATAATTCCAAGTATTTTAGTAATTGATGGATAGTTAATGAGCTTATTTTTACCTCTACCTGTGTATCAAATCATTAGTCGTCATAAGGTTTTAGATTTGTCACAGCCGCATGTCATGGGCATTTTAAATGTGACACCAGATTCGTTCTCAGATGGCGGTCAATTCAACGACATTGATAAAGCAGTCATGCGCGCTAAAGAGATGATCGCAGCTGGAGCAACCATCATCGATATCGGCGGAGAATCTACGCGTCCTAATGCTAGAGCAGTAGAGAGTGAAGAGGAGATAGCGCGCGTTATACCCGTTGCGAAGGCGATACGTGAGCAATGCGGCAGTGATATATGGCTCTCCATCGATACTAGTAATCCTGCCGTGATAAAGTCAGCTGTAGCGGCGGGTGCAGATATCTGGAACGATGTCCGTGCGCTTAAGCGAGAGGGCGCAGCACAGATGGCAGCAGAGCTTGGTATACCGGTTATGCTTATGCATATGCGCGGTGAGCCAACCACGATGAACAACTTGGCGCATTATGATAATGTTATCAAAGAGGTTAGTGCTGAGCTCACGGCTCGTATTGATGAGGTCATGCATTTAGGGGTCAAAAAAGAGAATATTATTATCGATCCAGGATTTGGCTTTGCCAAAAACTATGAGCATCATCGCGCGCTATTGACTCAGCTAAGCGATTTACAAGCACTGGGTTTACCCCTGATGTTTGGCGTCTCTCGCAAGCGCTTTTTGGCCCAGGTGCTGTCTAAAAGTGGGGTCAACGGCGCGGCGCAGACACCAGCTACTGAGCGTGATACGATCGGTACAGCAGCTGGGTTATTAGCAATACAGCAAGGCGCTTGCATTATAAGGACGCACAATGTTGCTATGATGCAGCAGGTTAGCGCTCTGTGGCAGCAATTATCTTTGTATAATGCCAGCATGTCCAATAAAGAATAATCTAATTTATAACCCCTTAATATCCATCTACCAAGTGACTATTAGAGATCTACTATGACCACACCATTGCAACCAGAGCCAACCACTGAGCAGCGCCGTATTATTTATCAAGCGCGCCGCGGTCTAAAAGAATTGGACTTCTATATCGATCCTTATATTAAAGAGCTGTACCTAAATGCTGAGCAGACCGAGCAAGATACCTTTGCTCAAATGCTCACTTGTGAGGACCCTGATTTGCTTGATTACTTTACCAATCAAAGCCAGCCAGAGGACAAGGCAATTTGGGACTTAGTTAATAAAATAAAAACTTGGCGTCATGCTAAGGACAAGCTATAAGCCCAAATAAACAGTTGTGATTTTCAATGAATTAAAGAGTCGCCTGCTTTGCAAGAGATACCTATACCCGTCTTAGTTACTCCGCTGCGTATTGATACAGTAGTTGAGCCGACTAGCCGTATTAGCATGGTGCTTTATACGGCTTTAGTTATAGTAATGCTAGTACTGGCTTGGTTGGCCCAGTTATCGTTGTGGCAGTACGTTTTAATACTGCTTGTGGGCGTATTAGCCTTTGGCTATATCACATTATCAAAACCTATACTTCTGCATTTGACTCAGCCTCCTTTAGAGCAGCGTATTGATAGACACTGGCAATTACTACTGCGGATGGGACGAGGGGATGAGTTATGGCAAGCAGGACTGATTGGGGCGCATCGCTATCCGCTACTGATACATTTTGACTTTATGGTGACAAGCCCTTATCAGCGTGAGCTCTGTATAACGATATTTCGTGATCAAGTCAGCTTGGACGACTGGCGTAAGCTTAATATCCTTGCCAGCATTTTACCGAATAAAACCAACTAAAACGTCTTTGGGCGTTATATCTGAACAACCATAACAAAACACCTAACCCTATTGAGAATCAGATTTGCTATATTGTTGACTGAATCGACTGTTGTTATCAGTTAGAGCGGTCACTATCTAGCTTAAAGCAGTCAACTAAATGTGTTTTAATTAAAATAATTAAAGGAATATATTATGAGCTTACTCGGTAATTTGGTATCGCAAGTGGCGCGCAGAGCTATGGATCCAGAAGATGCACAGCGTAACCCTGTCAATCAGCGCATAAATCCACGTCGCACAGGCGGTTTAGGGGATATCTTGGGCGGTGTGCTTGGCGGTGGTACGCAAGCAGGCGGCTATAACCCGCAGCGCTATGAGCGCCGGCAAGCAGACAACGGCTTTGGTCTAGATGATATTTTAGGTGGCCTAACAGGGGGCAATCAGCGCGGCGGCATGAGTTCAGGCGCAGGCGGCTTAGGTGATATTTTAGGAAGCGTACTCGGTGGTCAGCGTAGTCGAGGCGGTTTTGGCGGTAAAGGCATGCTAATTGCCGCGCTTATGCCTATGGTGCTAAGCTGGATTAAGCGTAACGGGGGCTTAAGCGGCGCTTTATCTAAAATTACAGGTATGGGTCATGAGCAGCAGGCACGCTCTTGGATGAGTAATAGTGAGCCAAATGACAACTTAGATCCTAATGAGATTGATAGGTTATTTGATAGTAGTGAAATTCAGCAAGTAGCAGCGAGTACTGGTGCTAACGAGACTGAAGTGCGTCAAGGTCTAGCGGAGCTTTTGCCAGAGGTGATGAATCAGCTTACCCCGCATGGCAATCTAGATGATGAGACCGAGGCCAATCAAGAGATCGATCAAATTATAGGTCAGCTATCAAACCGTTTGGGTTCATTTAAATAAAGTACTGACTTTAAGCCAGCTTAACCTAGTCACTAAAAAAGAGCACTTTAAATGCTCTTTTTTTGGTTCTGGTTTACTTTTAATTACTAGTACTAAAAGCGCTCATCTAACGTCTCAAGAGTGTATTCAAGAGCAGCAAAACAAATATCACTCTTAAAGCCGCGATACTGCAAAAACCGCACTTGCCGTGCTTTTTGCTTTTGCTCAGTCGGTATGTCGTTGCCGTATTTTTTGGTACGGGCGGCAACGGCTAGTTTGAGCCAATCAACGCCTTCAACCATACTATCATCGTCGTCATCGACAAACTCTCTAAACTCGTCAGATTCGCTATTTGCCATGTCGATAAGCTCATCGATGTTGCCAGGCATAGCGATCTTTTTTTGATAAAACGCTTGTTTGATACGCCCCCGCCCGCGCCCTTTACGAATGTTTTCTCGTATGAGCATCAAGGTCGTACGGTAGTCGCTTTGATAGCCTTTATCGCGAAACTCATCGAGTAGGGCATCAATTTTGTCAGGATCTTGCTCTTTATCGATGAGCTTTTGTTTGAGCTCAGCTCGTCCATGTTCGCGGCGCGATAGATAGTAAAATGCCAGCCAGCGCAGGCGACTCTCCGCTTTTATGGCATCAAGCTCGCTTTGCTTTTGTTCTGGCGTACGCAAGTAAGCTTTGAGTGCAGAGGGTAGATTATCTAGTTCGGTAGCAGTAAGCTGTTCCTTAGCATCCGAAGTTAAATGGGTAGTAGGCTCTAAGTTGACGTTATTATTAATATGGCTATTTGAGTTGGGCTCTTTATCTGCCGTTTCGCTATGCTGCTTGTGAGCTGACACATCACGTTTGACCTCAGCTAAAATATCGCGAATGCTTTGAGAGTCAGGATCTTTATATAGCTCAGCATCAGTAGGTTCAGCGGTAAAGCTAGCCGCGGGATGAAAGCGTTTTTTACGCTTTTTTCGAGGTTTGGTGTCATTGTTCTTTTTTGCAAGCGTACGCTTCGATTGTGATGGTTCAGCGTTGCTATCAGAAACCTGATTCTGGGCAGAAAGCTTATTTTGAGAGGAGGGTTTGTTTTTTTGAATGCGCTCTTTAGATGCTTTTTTTGGTTTAGGCGTAGCACTAGAGGCCGAGTCAGTGTCTGACTCGGCCAATATTTCAGCTAATGTTTTAATATGCATAATACAATAGTTATAACTACAGTTTATTGAACGGCGTCAGTTTCTGGCGCATCTAGCATCGTATCATCTTCTTCTTCAACGATAGCATCGCTGACCGACCCTAATTTCTCAGCGCGAATCTTACCTTCGATCTCTTCAGCAACTGCTGGGTTTTCTTTAAGATAAAGGACAGAGTTAGCTTTACCTTGACCGATCTTTTCATCGCCATAGCTGTACCAAGAACCTGCTTTGCCGACTGCACCGATCTCAACACCTAGATCGATGACTTCTGCTAGATGATTGGTACCCGCGCCATAAGTGATCTCAAACTCAGCTTGACGAAACGGCGGTGCCATTTTGTTTTTGATGACCTTGACGCGGGTTTGGTTACCGATGATCTCATCACCATTTTTGACCGCACCAATACGGCGAATATCCATACGTACAGAGGCGTAGAATTTGAGTGCATTACCACCAGTCGTCGTCTCTGGGCTACCGAACATAACCCCAATTTTCATACGAATCTGATTGATAAAGACGACCATACAGTTAGAGCGTTTGGCGTTACCAGTAATTTTACGTAGTGCTTGGCTCATCAAACGCGCCTGCAAACCCATATGTGAGTCGCCCATCTCGCCTTCGATCTCAGCGCGAGGTGTCAAGGCTGCAACCGAGTCAATAACGATCATATCGACTGCACCTGAACGCACAAGCATATCGGTAATCTCAAGCGCTTGCTCACCATTGTCAGGCTGCGACACGAGTAAGTCATCGGTATTAACGCCTAGCTTGCGTGCATAGACAGGATCCAAAGCATGCTCAGCATCAATAAAGGCACAAACGCCGCCTTGTTTTTGACACTGGGCAATCGCTTGTAAAGTCATCGTCGTTTTACCCGAGCTCTCAGGGCCATAAATCTCAACGATACGGCCTTTGGGTAGACCGCCTATGCCAAGCGCAATATCAAGGCCTAATGAACCTGTTGAGACGACCTCAGCATCAAGTACCGCTGAGTCATCACCTAAATGCATAATCGTGTTCTTACCAAATTGCTTTTCAATTTGACCTAGAGCCGCTTTTAGGGCTTTGGCTTTGTTGTCATCCATAATGGATTCCTTTTTATCAATAAAATATTTGAAAACAAAGAGGCAGTCAGGGTAAAACATGACTGCTGAATATCTCGATCAGCTAAGGATAACCAATCATTCGTATTTAGATAGAGGATAACGCTTAGTTATCAGTCTACTATACAGTAAAATAAGATAAAGTTAACGGACGTATCAAGCTAAAAACTAGGATAGTAAACTGCTAATTTTCAACGTCCTATAGAGTTATTTGATGAGGTAATTATAGCAAATTCCAAGCTCATTAGCGCGCTTTGGAGTAGAGCAGACGACAATGATTGTCGCCTACATCAACGACTAAAGCAGACATAAGTGAGTACTATTTGAATGATAGTTTTGAGATATAAATAAGAGGACTTTGTCAATATTTTTGCAAGTTGTCCACAGCGAATAAAGTGCTATTTTTGAGCAGTTGTGAAACATTGACAAGATAAAAAAATATTTTAAAAATATCGAAAATAAATTTATTGCTTTACTATTTTGTTGTAAGTAATTGATTCAAATGGATAAATAAATTGTATAAAAAATGACCACTTTTACCTTACCCTTTAAGCTACCAAGGCAATTGCTTGTCAAGTCCCTAGTTATCCACAGGGTTATCCACAGCAACTGTGGAGAACTCTTACACCCCTTATACTGTCTATGATTGCGTCTACTATTAAGGCAGTAGGGTCAACTAGGAGTCATGGTTTCATGAGACTGACAATCAAAATAATGATGAGTAATAGTGATGTTTCACGTCTTAAATTATTTTTATAACTGCAAGATAGATTTATGATATTTCATTTATTAGTAGAGATACTTCAAAAGTAAAAAAGTACCAACAAAAAAAGCGGCAGCTCCAATAGTTAGAGCTACCGCTTTTTTATAGAATAAGCATCAGTCTTTGACGTAGATTAGATCCCAAACACCATGTCCGCGCTCAATCCCGCGACGCTCAAATTTGGTCATAGGCCGAAAATCAGGACGTGAAGTAAATTGATTGGCGCCTGCCTGATTGCTCAGTCCTGGCACTTGGTCTAACACCTCTAACATCCAAAACGCATAGTGCTCCCAATCAGTTGCAGCATGGAACCAGCCGCCTGACTTGAGACTACGTGTGACAATAGCCATGCGCTCGGCGCTGACAAATCGGCGCTTGTAGTGGCGCTTTTTTTGCCAAGGGTCAGGGAAGTATAGCTGAATGCGATCGATGTGCTGCTCTGGCAGTTGCTTTAATAGTTGAATAGCATCACCGTTGATAATTCTGACGTTGGTCAAACCTTGCGTATCTGCCATATAAGCACATTTACCGATGCCAGGCTCATGAACTTCAATACCGACAAAGTTACGAGTGGGGTCAGCGGCGGCCATCTCGATAAACGAGTCACCCAACCCAAAACCGATCTCTAAGGTTAGCGGCGCGGCGCTACCATTAGGCGTGTCATGAAATAGCACTCGCAAATCATCAATATCATCAAGGTTGCCGTCGCCGGTGCTGTTATTGACTAAATAGTGCGCAAACTGTGGATCGGTAAGCGCCTGCTCAGCGTTTTTGTTCATGTGAGTGCGGCGCTTCATAAAGGTATTGACGATACGTAGATGTTTGTCATTGCCTTCAAGGTTTACGCGAGCTTGGTCTTGACTATCAGTACTCTCACTACTAAGAGTTTGATGTTTATCAAGAGATTCGTCGTTAATGGGAGATTGACTCATAAGATTAATATCATTAAAAATATGAGCGTATTATAGGTGAAATCAGAACCCGTGTGAACGATTATCCTGCGCTGGTGCATTTGTGGTTACTGGGCTTATAACCAGTGTACCTAAGCTAGAGCGAGTTTGATAAGAATTGGTTATCAGTGCACTTTTGCTGTGAATACAGGCTTATAATAATGGTGACCTCATACCGTTTATCTCAAATAAAAAGACTACTGCTATTACAGCGTGCTGCTGATATAAGTTTTTTTTGTGTGCTGCTATCTCTCAACGCTGCGCAAAATTCATCTCAGTAACACTGTATCTATTTTATAGTGGATCGACTATATAGGTCTCATCTGCTCTTAACTCCTAAATAGAGTCTATCCTTATGCTGTTTATCGAAACAGATTCACCGCCACCGTTTTATCAAGAAAAGATAACCCCAGCGCGCCGTCGGCAGCTGGATCAGTGGTTTATCGGTCAGCGTACACAAAAATATTATCTACAGCGTTTTGAGCAGTTTGATAAACAAGGGTATCTCTCGCCTAAATGGCACTGGGCGGCGTTTTTTATCACTTTTCCTTGGCTGCTGTATCGAAAGCGCTATATGGACGCTATCGTCTATAGCGTAGCTGGCTGGTCCTTTATTCAGCTAAACATTGCGATTGTACTGGTCACTTTTGAGTTTATGGCGATGTCCTTTGTGCCAGATGCTTATCAAATGGTAACTCGTATAGGTATTGCTGCCATTATTTGGCTGTTTTGGTCTTTTATGGTGGCGCGCTGGACGGACGCTTATTACTACCGTATGGCTAGGCGTGAGATCGCAGACGTGCTAGATGCTTATCCTCGTGATGGAGCCGCGCAAAAGGCGCACTTAAAACGTGAGGGCGGGGTCAGCTTGTTTGGTTTACTGCTAGGTTTTGGACTGTTTGTGTTTGCGCTTACGGTCATCAAAGTACAGTTTTTGCCTATTATTGCAAAACCTCAGGAGAACGAAGTACTGTTTAATACTTATGATATTGCCAAAACCACGCAAAACAAAGTGGCGCTTTTGTATGCGCAAACTGGGCAATGTCCAACCAAGCTACCGCTGGCTATCGATGAGCCGCAAGTACAACTACAGATCGCGACCGAGGCTGGAGGAGCTGCGAATACGGACTGCGCGATTATTGCTACTATCCAAAATGTACGGTTCCCACTGCGCTATTTAAATGACCATACCCTAGTGTTTTATCATGAGAGTGGGAGCGATAATTGGCAGTGCACCACGTCACTAAATGAGGACTTAGCGCCTGTAAATTGTTCTCCAAACTAGCTTTCAAAATCTCGATACTGAGAGTTATTGTAAGATAAATAACGATACTATTTATTAGGATGAATGACAATATTGCCTTCATTGTTGTTACCTGTATTGTCGCTATCGTCTTCATTAACAGGCGTCGCTTGGCTTCTAAGGGCTTCTTCAAACTCACCCAAATCCATCTTGCGCGAGCGACCGATATCTTCATCAAACAAGCTCTCAAGCTCGGCCATAGCGGACTTCGCTGAGGCTATCATACTGGCTTCATCGTCATAAATAGCTTGCTGACGCTCAATCAAATCATCGTCATAGTCACGGAATGTTTGGATAGTCTCGCGGGCCTTTTCAGGGGTAATGCCAAGTAATTGTAGCGACTCGCGTGACATATCAAGTGAGGACAGATACGTCTCACGCCAAATATGACGGACGCCCACTTCACGTAGGCGATAATAGTGCTGGCGATCGCGGGCGCGAGCGAGAACCACAAGATCAGGATAGTTGTGATGCAGATACTCAGCCGTGGTGATAGAACGCTCCAAGTCATCAACAGCGATGATAAAGATACGCGCCTTATCGATGCCTGCTGCTCGCAAAATCTCAGGGTTTTTGGGGTCGCCATAGTATACTTGATTACCAAATTTACGGACAAAATCTACGCGATTGGCAGAGCGTTCAATAGCGGTAAATTCGATATTGTGCATGCGCAATACCCGTCCTATGATCTGACCGACGCGCCCAAAGCCTGCGATAATGACAGGATGTTCGTGATCTGGAATGGTATCGTAATCACGGCTGGGTTTACTCTTAGCAAATAGTGGCTCGCCGACTTTTTCTAGCAGTAAGAACGCCAGTGGCGTGAGCGCCATAGAAATGGTCACTATAAGGTTTAAAGTGTTTTCAAGCTCAGGTCTTAGGACATTTTGAGTTGAGGCAACGTTAAAGAGGACAAAGGCAAATTCACCACCCTGCGCGAGCGTCACCCCTAAACGAATGCTAGTCGGCCAGCGATTGCCAAAAGCTTTGGCGATACCTGCGATGACCGTAAACTTAATTAGCATCAGTGCAACTGCGCAGCTGATAATAAATATAGGATGGGCAATAATGAATTTTACATCAGTCAGCATACCGACTGACATAAAGAACAAGCCAAGCAGCAAGCCTTTGAACGGCTCGATACTGGCCTCAAGCTCGTGACGATACTCAGAATCTGCGAGCAAGACACCTGTCAAAAACGCCCCTAATGCCATAGATAGACCGATTTGACCCATCAAAATAGAGACGCCCATAACAATAAACAAGGCGACAGCGGTCAAAAGCTCTGAGGCACCACTTGAAGCGACGAACTTAAAAAACGGTCTAATAACATAGCGGCTGGCAAGGATGAGACCTGCGAACACGGCAAATACTTTACCAAAATAAATCAGATCATAGCTCTGCTCTCGCACTCCTGATAAGAAGGGAATAACCGCAAGTAGCGGGATAACGGCGATATCTTGAAAGAGTAAAATAGTAAAGGCTTCGCGCCCATGAGTGCTTGAGAGCTGCTCTTTTTCGTTGAGTATCTGCAATACAAAAGCGGTAGAGGAGAGCGCTAAACCAAAACCGACAATAAAGGCAGTATCTAGTTTTAAGGAGAAAAACTGATACATAATCGCCATCAGTATTATGCCCGTCAAACCTACTTGCAAACCGCCTAATACAAATATAGAGCGCCGCAGTGCCCACAAACGCGAGGGCTGAAGCTCAAGACCGATGATAAACAGCAGCATGACTACACCGAACTCTGAGAAGTGCAATAGACTCTCAGCGTCTCCTGCCACGTCCAGCACACTAGGCCCTAGGATCAAACCAGTAATCAGATACCCTAAAACGGTAGCGATACCAAGACGTTTGGCAAGGGGAACAAAAAGTAGGGCTGCACCCAAAAAGATTGTGGCTTGTAACATTAAATTCGGTGAGCCCGCGGCGGCTGCGAACATAGGTGTTCCTTTGTTTGGATATAAGTAATGATGTTAATAAGTGTAGATTAGGGCGTGTTGAACATTCAACCATGGCACTGCTGATCGCTGCCAGTTTATCAAAGCTATGTTCCAGACACGGCGCAAGTCGAAGATAATGTCTAGACCTTAGCTAGACTTGCAACACACTGCTTATATAGAGCTGGGGAGCAATTTTAGCATCAGCCTGAAAGGACAGGACTCTTTTTTGCCGCTTCTTTGACAAAAATAGACGCTTAGAATGACTAAACTTACTATTTTTATCTTTGAATCGACTAAAAAATAGTCTCTGTCAGTGCGTATTTGTGAATTATCAAACACGCCCTATTATTTTTTGCGGTAAATTTTCCAAATACCATTGTCTGCAATAGGATCGTTATAAGCATCGTTGCGACGTTTGCGCGGGGTCTGTCTGCTATCAACGATCTTAAAATCTGGTAGTGCGTGAACAATGAGACCGGTGCGATAAAACCGTATGCGCTCAGGCTCTATCATCTCTCCCTTTTGATCGCGGCAAAACACATAAGCCCGCAAATCAATGAACTCACGATGCGCTACTAACCGGGCCTCATCGTCACCGTCTAAGATTGCGCTCATACGTGTCAATTCATCAACGCTGTACTCGCCGCACTTGTCAGTTAATGCACCTACTGAGCCAAAGCTTTTGGATTCCTTGGCGCGCGTTTTAGTCAAATGCAAGCGCTGGACATGATAGATAAATTGTGGAATCTCAAGACTTGCGGGCAATGGCAGGTGATCGGGTGGCAGGTAAGCGGCGGGATAAAACGCCATAGCACGCTCGATAAGGGGTTGCCAACGCTGCTGATAAACTTGCACTTCTGCTAGATTGCCTTCAAATATCGGCATATCACGCACTTGACGCAAGATATCAGGAGGAAACTGCTCATTACGAAAGCTTGAGATGTCCTCTTGCAGTGTGGATAGCAGAGCCTTAGACTGTTTTTTGCCGTCCTTTGAGACAGGGTCGTCAATGTAGTCGGGAGCGACAAAGGGCGCTGAGCGTCTAGACATGGTCTTAATGGTCCGTTTGGAATAAGATATAAAGCTCTAAAAGTGGTCTGATAAATATTTATCTAATAAATAATGCTAGCACAGACGCCTAATGCTGCGTAGATTTTATGCAAATTAATCAAAGAATATAGCATCAGTGATTATGCCCGGCATGACTGACATCAACAGGGCGCTCTGAGATATCGCATACTAGGGCATCAGTATGAGTTTGTGTTTGCAGATGCGATGAGCTCTCCACTTGAATGGTCACGTGATGAATACCTAAATCTAATAGCCTTTGCTCAAGCGCAACAATAAGTAGATTAGACTCTGAGATGCTCATATCACCGTCGACAACCACGTGACAAGATAGCGCATTAAGACCACTGGTAATGCTCCAAACATGCAGATCATGTACCTTTTGTACTTGCGGATGCGCCACTAGCTGCTGCTCAACATTGACCAGTGATATGTTACTAGGTGTACCCTCCATCAAGATATGCACAGAGTCGCGCACTACGCGATAACCACTGACTAAAATCAGTACTGCGACGATGACGGAGGCTACCGCATCTGCCCATATCCAGCCAAAAACTATCATCAGTAGCGCAGCAATAATAGCAGCGACTGAGCCCAAAAGATCGCTTAAGACATGCAAATACGCACTCTGCATATTGAGATTGACGGGTTCTTTGGCGTTAGAGGGTTGACTATCGCTTGCGCCGTGGTTGTGATCGTCTGAGCCGCTACTACCCCTATGCATCAACCACGCTACCAAAATATTGATTAGCATCCCGATTGTGGCAATAATCAGCATGCCTTGGCTGGCGATTTCAATTGGGGTGTTAAAGCGCTTAACCGCTTCATAAAAAATCATCACCGCAATAATGACCAGAGTAGCACCATTGACCATAGCGACTAAGATCTCAAAACGCTTATAGCCAAAGGTTTTTTGGTGAGTCGCGGTCTTCTCGCCAATCTTAAAAGCCAGCAAAGTTGCACCAAGAGCGATGGCATCACTTAGCATATGTCCTGCATCTGATAGAAGCGCTAAGCTGCCTGTCAACCAGCCGCCAATAGCTTCAATGAACATGTAGCCTGTGATAATCAAGAAGCTAATGAGCAAAGTACGTTGATAGCCTTTAGTATCGCGCGGCGGCGTAGTCTGCTCTAGATGCTCGTCATGATCGTGACTGTCTTGGGTATCGATGGTATAGATTTTTTGATGATTATGATCGCTATGTCCATCGTGCTCATCATGTGCACTGTGATTGGCGTGTTCAGTATTAGCGTTAGTATCAGTATTAGGATTGTTTTGATTCATAACCATACTCAAAGTTGATTATATTAATGTTAATAAGGATAACACTATTCTAAATTTAACATATTCATACCGCTTATAAATAAGGTAAACCCTCAAAACTACCAGCCCACAGGGTCGATATCTAAAGTTAGCTTGAGATACTTAGCGCTTGGCATAGCGAGTACAAGTTGCCACCATGCTTGTAGTACGCGGTGCAACTGCTGACGATCTTTGGCAAGTAACAACAATTGCGAGTGATAGCGGCTGTTTTTCTTGCTCATAGGCGCATCGATAGGACCGAGCACGGCTAAATGATGCGGTTTTGGCAAGTTAGCAACGGCATCATTCAGGGCTTGCGTGGTCGCCGCCAAGGTTTTGCCTTCACAGCGGACGAGCGCTGCATGGCTAAAGGGCGGTAAGCCCATCATTTTGCGCTCTTGTAATAGCGTGCGCGCAAAAGATAAATAGCCGTCTTTGACCAATTTTAACAGCAGCGCATTGTCAGGCTGCAGGGTTTGAATGAGCACCCGTCCAGGTTTGTCCCCGCGACCTGCACGACCTGCAACCTGAATCATCAGCTGCGCGGTATGCTCAGGTGAGCGAAAGTCAGCCGACAAAAAACCGCGATCAGCATTAGGCAGGCAAACTAACGTGACGTTGGGAAAATGATGCCCTTTGGCGACCATTTGCGTACCGACCAAAATGGCAGGCTTGCCTTCATTAATGCGCTGATATATCTTCTCCCAGCTGTCCTTGCGACGCGTGGTATCACGATCAATTTGGATAATAGGGTAGATATCTTTGCTGGTTTGTGGATTGGCAAAAATCGCATGGAGATTGTCGCTTAGACGGGTAGTGCCCATACCTTTGGCGTCTAGATTGAGGCTGGCGCAATCAGGGCACGTCGTTGGAATATACGCTTGCCAGTCGCAGTGATGACACTTTAGATAAGAGCTGTGTCTATTATAATGAACGGTTAAGTGTGCGTCACAGCGCGGACAGTCCGCTTGCCAGCCGCAAGCCTCACACAAGAGCACAGGCGCATAACCGCGGCGATTCAAAAATATGAGCACCTGATCGCCCGCCTCAAGTGTTTGCTTGATCGCACTGATAAGTGCATCGGTAAGCCCCGTATCAAAACGCTCGCCGTCATCTTGCGCTTGCTGATGGGTAGGTTGCAAGCGCGCATCAATCAGCTGCATAGTGGCGGGCTTGGCAAGTCCTGGACGTGTGCGGAGTTGATACTCTATCAATTTGCCATCGTCGACTAATTTTAAATGCTCAAGGGTCGGGGTGGCAGTACCAAGCACCACAGGAATCTTATGCTGATAACCACGGTATAAGGCGACATCGCTTGCATGATAACGCAGAGTATCTTGCTGTTTATAGGAGTTATCGTGTGCCTCATCTACGATGATAAGACCTAAATTGGCAAAAGGGTAGAGCACCGCTGAGCGCGTTCCGATGATAATTTGCGCATGCCCCGTACGGCAATCTTGCCAGCCTTGCATGCGATACGTATTGGTCATGCCAGAATGTAGCAGGACAATTTGTGCAGCAAAACGACTGGCAAAGCGTGCGCGCGTCTGCGGCGTAAGTCCAATCTCCGGCACCAAAATCAATACTTGCATGCCAGCCTCAAGGACGACTTGCATAGCTTGCAAGTACACCTCAGTTTTGCCACTACCAGTGATACCGTTAAGCAAAAATCCTGTGTACTCCTGCGCCGTATACGCGCTGATAATCGCCTCAACCGCAATCTTTTGCTCGTCATTAAGATCAAGCGGCATCTTGGCTAAGCTGACTGGTTTGGGCAGCGCTTTGGGTTCGATATAGCGCTCAATGAGACCTTTATCCTCAAGCGTTTTTAAAAAAGGTCGCTGCATTCCTTCTAGCAATAAGACGTCTTCGCTTGCACCGCGGCTGCCGTGAAGTTTGAGCATATTAAATTGCTGTTTTTGCTTGAGCGCATTTGCTCTAAAGTCATCATCCGTGACATGCGGCAAGATACGCCAATGGGTAATGAGCAAATCTAAAGGTTTACCCTGACGCACTAAGGTCGGTAGCATGACAGAGAGCACATCACCTAAAGGATAATGGTAATAGCGGGCAAGCCACTGCGCCAATGTGAGCATAGTAGTACCCAAAATAGGCGCATTATCAAGACACTTATTGATAGGTTTTAGCTTGCTAATAGGCACGTCACTCGCAGTTTGTGAGGTATAAGCGACGACAATACCGATAAGGGTTTGACGACCAAAGGAGACCTCAACACGGCTACCGATCAAAGGCTGCGGGGTGTCACTTGGTACACTGTAATCAAACACGCGATATAGCGGAACCGGTAGGGCAACTTGTACCAACATAGAGGACGCTCGCAACCTTTTAGCAGTGTAAATGTAGAGTTAGTAAGTTTAAAGCAAACAAGCCCAAATGGGATAATTTGGGCTTGTTTATTCAATCATTGGTTATTGACTATTTTACTCAAGATACATAATTGCTTCGATCTCAACCACGCCGCCTTTAGGGAGCGCCGCGACTTGTACCGCAGCACGTGCAGGATAAGGCTCTGATAAGTTGGCGATAAAGACTTCATTTAGAGCCGCAAAGTCATTCAAATCAGTCAAAGATACGTTGAATTTGATCACATCATTAATAGTGCCGCCAGCGGCTTCACATATGGCTTTTAAGTTTACAAAAACTTGCTTAGCCTGCGCCTCAAAACCTTCTTTTAATTCCATCGTTTGCGGATCTAAGCCCAGCTGCCCTGAAACATAAACCATATGACCAGCTTTGATAGCTTGCGAGTAAGTACCAACGGCTGCTGGGGCCTTATCTGTTTGAATAGTTTGACGACTCATTTTTATTCCTTTTGGTTGGTTTTTTAACACGCCCTATTATAACTGATACAAGCGCATGATGTTAGGAAAGCCCAACACTGAACGTAGTTCGCGGATACCTTTGGCTAGATGGTTACGGCTACGTACAATAATATGCACGATAGTATCTACGCTACGCACATCTATGGTTTCCACGCCGATATTCAACTGGCGCAGATGATAAATCACTTCACTAATTTGCTCATCAGTTAGAACGATAGAGACTTTTAGATAAGCGGGGAAGCGTATCTTGCTATCGTACTCGTTTGATTCGTTTTGTCTGACTGCCGTATCATCTCGCCACTGCAATTGAATCACCTGATAAGGGTTATCCTTGCGGATGTCATCTAACGAAAAGCATTTGTGCCGATGTACAACCAAACCATGACGCGATAGATGACCGACGATAGGGTCACCATAGATAGGATGGCAGCAGTTGGCAAAGTCAAACTCGACGCCTGCGGCATTGGCAACTAATTGCTGCGGCTGCGCCATCTCGCGATTATTTTGTTGTGTTTGTAAGCTGACCTCATCGTTGAACAGGCGCGAGACGACCAGCTGCGGCAGTAGCGTCCCTGAGCTTATCTGTTCATACAGGGCCTCTTTACTACTTAGGCCGCGCCATTCAAGCAGATTGTCCCACTCGCAATCGTGAATGTCATCGAGACTTTTTTGGTACGTTTTAAGCGCGCGATCGAGTGCTTGTTTGCCGTGACGTTGCTTATCATCGACAGATAGATCCTTAAACCAACGTAGAATCTCCTCTCGAGCCTTGTTAGTGACCACAAATCCGAGCCATTCAGCCTTTGGCTCTGAAAGCTTTTCTGTTTCAATCTCAACCGATTGACCGTTTTTGACCACAGTACCGAGCTTGGCATGTTTGCCATCGATATTGGCGCCAACAGCGACGTTACCTACAAAGGGCCCAACTGCATAAGCAAAGTCGAGCGCTGTAGCCCCTTGTGGTAGCTCATACGTTCGTCCCTGCGGGCTATAGCAAAGAATCTTGCTTGAGTGCAGATAATCCATAAGCTCATTGATAGCTGATACCGCAGCGCTAAAGTCCGTACTGTTTTCATCTAAAGTATCTTCATCAACCAAATCTTTCATGTTACGCAGTGACGCTTGAATGACCGATTGGCTGACGTCTGAGGCATGCTCGGCACCAATAACGCCAAGTCTGGCAGCACTTTGCATCTTTTTAGTCAAAATAGTGGCTTTGATAATGTCGTTATCACGCTCATAAATCAAGGTCAAAGACTGATTGCCACCAGGCAAAGGTCTGCGAATGTTGTCTTGAATATTAGCGTCTTCGATCTGATATTTTTTGATTAGATAGTAGGCAAGCTTGTCGCAAGCTTCGATAGTATCTAGCACAATCTCAAAGGCATAGTGGCGTAGTAGCGAATTGATCTCGCCGCGGTTACGAAAAAACTGCCGATAGATAACGACACGATTATCCAGCACTTTAACATGGCCATTTAGATCTAAATTGTTGAGCACTATGCTCAAATAACGATGAATGGCTTCTCTTTGAAAATTACGCCCCAGACCATGTTGCAACAACTTATCAGATAACTTGTTGTACATCTCAAAATCAAGGTTGCGATAACAAAGTACCTCAATATAATCGGCAATATCGTTAAGCCCCATAAGACGGGCAAACGGCACATAAAAATCAAGGGTTTCTTGTGCGGTATCGCGCTGTTTTTTGGGACTGACCGCATCAAGCGTCGACATATTATGTAAGCGATCGGACAGTTTAATAATCAATACGCGGGGATCAGCGAGGGTCGCGGTCAAAATTTTGTGAAAAGTCGCCGCTTTATTTTGCTGTTTATTATGGTTTGAGGATTTGAGCTTGGTGACGCCATCAACCAGTCTTGCGACTGCTTTACCGTAACGCGCCTCAATCTGCTCGCCGCTAACCTCAGTATCCTCGACCGTATCATGCAAGATGGCGGCAATGATTGTATCTCGATCTAAGCGAAAGCCTGCTAGTATTTCAGCGACAGCAATAGGATGAGTGATATAAGGTTCGCCTGATTTGCGCTTGTCTTTGATATGAGCGATATCACCAAATGCGCAAGCATCAACGATATCGCGGCGCTCGTCGCTACTTAAATAGCCCACTGAGCGCAGCAAGTTATATTGGGCATCGTCAACCAAGTGATGACTAAGTTTAGGTAAGGTTTGACTCATAGAAGGATTATCCTAATAAATAATGACGACTCATCGATTTCACTATGGTCAAGATAAATGGAGGGTGACAACCACGACCAAACGCGGCAACCACCCTCTAATTAATCGTAAAATGCGCTTGATGTCAACTGTTAAGCGATTAGGATTCATAAAAACTGAACTATTCGTCTTGCTACGGAGTAAATAGCACTTATTAATGGCGCTTATATGGGTATTAATGGTACTTATATGGGTATTAATAGTATTTATATGGGTATCAACAGCTGTTATTCCTACACCAAATTAGCTACGTGACTAAATATATTTTGAATGCTGCAAATAACAAAAGCCACCGTATAAACGGTGGCTTTGATTTGTGCTAAGCGGTATAAAGCTTAAAAACCATGATCACCTGATAAGGCTAAATCAAGAGAGCTGGTCGCAAAGTTGTGCTCAGGCTGATTGAGAATATCGCGGGTGATTTTGCCCGCGGCAATTTCACGTAATGCCAAAACGGTTGGCTTGTCGTTATCGACCTCAACCAAAGGCTCGGCGATGCCTTTAGCCAATTGACGGGCGCGCTTACTGGCAACCAAAACCAGCTCAAAGCGATTATCCACATTATCCAAACAATCTTCAATCGTCACTCGTGCCATAGCTCGCTACCTCAGTTGTCTTTTCAACGCATCTCTTGTGATAAAGAAGGTCGACAAAATAAATATATAAGAATTAATAACCCACTATCATAACATTTTTGTGCGCAGGCGTCATGAGTTTTTCTATCAATACTGTTTAGTTGCTAAGTGTTCGGTACAAGTATAAATGTAAGTATCAGTATCAGTATCAGTATCAGTCGTCAGTGCCATTGGCAAGCAAAGTACTGATCGTTCTATGATAGCGCTGTTGTTGGCGTTTTAGCGTTTGTCTATCAGCGACGATAATGGCTTTGAGTTCTGTCAATGCCACCTCAAAATTATCATTAATAATGACAAAGTCAAAATTCACATATTGCACCATTTCAGTCACGGCGCCAGCGAGCCGTTTTTCTATCACCTCCAAGCTATCTTGACCGCGAGTGGATAAGCGCTGACGCAAAGTGGCGATACTAGGCGGCAAGATAAATACCATCGTCGCCTCGGTAAATATCTTTTTAACTTGCAAAGCGCCTTGCCAGTCGATCTCCAAAATCACATCGACGCCTGCCTCGAGCTGCGCGCGTACGCTCGACTCTGAGGTACCATAATAGTTGCCAAATACTTCAGCATGCTCCAAAAACTGATTGTCATTAATAGCGCTGACAAAACTATCAACACTCGTAAAGTGATAGTGATGACCGTCAATCTCGCCCGGACGCGGCGCACGAGTGGTATGTGAGACGCTAACCGTTAAATCATTGGTGGTTGCCAGCAGCTGCTTGACAAGGGATGTCTTGCCCGTACCTGAGGCGGCTGTAATAATAAATAAGGAACCTGTCATACCATGTGTCCAAGTCAATGTTGTAATGAGTATTTAGCCAAAATCATAAAAATGTAGTTGAATTATCAAACATGCCCTAATAATAGCGCTTTATTATAAACCGCTTTTGACGACTAAAAATGATTTTATGAGTCTGTGTATTTACCTAAAAGTATTCAGCCTCTTTAAAGGTCATAAAAGTTAAAACGCAGCAAAAGCAAAATATGCTAAAGTAGGGCATTTGTTTTAAGCTATCTATTTAAGCTTTGACTGTAAATTATCTAATGATAGGTCACCTTATGCAAATTTATCTTGCCAATCCTCGTGGGTTCTGTGCTGGTGTGGATCGCGCGATTGCGATCGTTAACGAAGCCTTGATGCGTTTTGAGCCGCCTATTTATGTGCGTCACGAAGTCGTGCACAACAAGTTTGTGGTCTCAGACCTTGCCAATCGCGGTGCGGTATTCGTCGAAGAGCTGCACGAAGTACCAGATGGGGCAATCGTTATCTTTTCAGCGCATGGCGTCTCAAAAGCGGTCGAGGATGAAGCTGAGCGCCGCGACTTAACGGTGTTTGACGCCACTTGTCCACTGGTTACCAAAGTGCATATCGAAGTGGCAAAATTCGCTCAAGATGGTATGGACGCGATCTTAATCGGTCACGCTGGTCACCCTGAGGTTGAGGGTACGATGGGGCGCTTTAACCGTAAACACGGCGGCGAGATTCATCTGGTTGAAGACGAAAAAGACGTCGAAGCACTTACGGTACAAGATGCTGAGCGTCTCGCTTTTGTGACACAAACGACGCTATCTATGGATGATACCGCGCGCGTTATCGATGCCCTGCGCCATAAATTCCCAAGTATTCAAGGCCCGCGTAAAGATGATATCTGCTATGCCACTCAAAACCGTCAAGACGCGGTAAAAGATTTAGCAACGCGCTGTGAGGTAGTGTTAGTCGTTGGCTCGCCCAATTCCTCCAACTCCAACCGCCTACGTGAGCTGGCTGAGCGCATGAACTGCAAAGCTTATCTCATCGATAATGCGCAAGAGATGGATAAGCGCTGGTTCGATGGCGTCACCAGTGCAGGCGTCACTGCTGGCGCTTCTGCCCCTGAAGTGCTCATTCAAGAAGTATTGCAGCAATTGCAAGATTGGGGCGGGGAGCTACCCAATGAGCTGGCAGGTATCGAAGAAAACGTGACTTTTAGCTTGCCAAAAGCCTTGCGTATTCCAGTCACACAAGTAGGTAGATAACGCTTAGAGCAACAAGAGTAAGAGAAATAAGGGTAAGAGAAGACGTCATGAAAAAACATAGGACAAAGTTTGACTTAGCTACTGCTGATAGTGCTCAGATTGCTAAACAGTTGAAGATAAACCTATTTGTAATTGTTATGGTTATCTTTGTACTAAGTATCAATATGATCCACTTTATCAGAGAAAAAAGTCTTTTTTATGCCGCGCTAACGTTGCTTATGGTGGTTTTACTTTTCTTTATTATCAAAGCTCGCAGAATTTTAAAAATGAGACAACAAGATCTCACTCAATTAAATGAAGGTTAATTATGGCCGCATATTATGAATTTATCGGCCGTCAGCAGCAAAAAGACGGTAGCACGGTGGCGCAGTATCGCCCCACCAAACATGCACAAGGCGCTTGGAATGAGCATGAGCAGCATATGGCACCAGCGACAGGCCTGCTGACCTCTGAGCTCATTGGCTTTAATCTGCAAGACAACATGCGTGTTGCGCGTATTAGCTTAGATATTTTGGGGCTAATACCGCTCGACGACTTTACGATTACTACGCGCTGTATTCGTCCAGGTAGAACCATTGAGCTTGTCGAGGCGGTCATGAGTAGCCGTGGTCGCGATTGTATCATTGCCCGCGCTTGGCGACTCATGACGCAAGACACTAGCGTCATTGCAGGGTTAGAGGACGCGCCAGCCAAACACCAGCCTGAAGATTTGCAGAGCTGGGATGGCATGAAAGGCTGGCCGGGCGGTTTTATCAAAACCGTAAGCTTGGTCTCTGATGCTAATCGCCGCGCAGGTCGGGGTATGGTCTGGATCACCAATGATTTAGAGATGGTAGAGGGGACACCGACAAGCGATGTGGTGCATCTATTGGGTATGGTAGATACGGCGAATGGCGTGGTGCCAAGGCTTGGTCTTGGGCTCTCAAAGCTTGAATGGATGTTCCCCAATACTGACCTGCAAATTCACATGCACCGAGAGCCAAAAGGGGCTTGGCTCGGAATCGAGGCGGTGCAGCAGTACGGCGAAGATGGTATTGGCGTGACCAGTGCGGTGCTTCATGATGTGCAGGGACCCTTCGGTCGCAGCGAGCAGATCTTGACGATACGTCCGATGCCGCATTAACTCAGTGCCTATTGACTCAGTACCTATGAAAAATTGCCATTGGTAAATTGCCACAATACATTACTTTATTAAATGATACCGCTTAAAAAGCTTAGGCGGTGTTTTTGTTTCGACGCTATCTATTATTTACGCTTGAAAAATTTACCTGCGCCCCTATTAGTATAAGCAGCCTAGCGCTATTTAAAACCAAATCGCTCTTATGCTTATTTGAGCGATTTTGGTTTAATGACTGCTGTTTAATAATAAGTTTTGACATACATTAAAGGAGTTTTTTATGAGTGAATCAAAAAACGACAATCCAATAGTTAATGAGAATAATCCAGAATTAAAAAAACATACGTTTGAAGCGGAAGTGGCGCAATTGCTACATCTAGTGACGCACTCCTTGTACTCAAACGCTGATATTTTTGTCCGTGAGCTGGTATCAAACGCATCAGACGCCTGTGATAAATTGCGTTTTGAAGCCACCAATGACGACAGCCTGTACGAAGATGACGGTGAGCTCAAAATACGTATCGCCGTTGATGAGGAAGCTAAAACCATTACCTTTATCGATAACGGTATCGGTATGAACGAAGCTGATGCCATTGACAATTTGGGTACGATTGCCAAATCAGGTACCAAGGCATTTTTGGACAAATTATCTGAATCACAAAAGCAAGATGGTCAATTGATCGGTCAGTTCGGTGTTGGCTTTTACTCTGGGTTTATCGTGGCCGACACCATTACGGTTGAGTCGCGTAAAGCTGGTGAGCCTGCGGAGCAAGGCGTACGCTGGATATCTGATGGCAGCGGTAGCTTCACGGTTGAGACGATCACCAAAGAAACTCGCGGCACATCCATCACCTTGCACCTAAAAGAAGAATACACCGAAGGCGAGGATAACTACCTCGACCGTGCTAAGATTAAGCGCTTAGTCAATAAATACTCAGACCATATCAGCCTGCCGATTCAGATGCGTAAAGAAGTCTGGCAAGAAGATGTTAAAGATGAGAACGACGACAGTGATACGCCTGCGGGCGGCGAGATGGTACTCACCGATGAGTGGGAAACTATCAATAAAGCCAGTGCGCTATGGACACGCTCAGCATCCGAGATCGAAGATGAAGAGTATGTCGATTTTTATAAAAACATCAGCTACGACATGGATGAGCCGCTGACGTGGACGCATAACCGCGTGGAAGGCCGCGTACAGTACACTCAGCTATTATATGTACCCAAAAAAGCGCCGATGGATCTATATACTCGTGAGCAGCAGCATGGGCTTAAGCTGTATGTCAAACGTGTATTTATCATGGATGACGCCGAGCAACTACTGCCTATGTACTTGCGTTTCGTCAAAGGCGTGATTGATTCAGCTGATTTGCCACTCAATGTCAGCCGAGAGTTATTGCAAGAGTCGCGCGATGTCAAATCTATCCGTGATGGTAATGCGCGCCGCATCTTGACCATGCTGGCAAGCCTTGCTAATAGTGAAGATAGTGACAAGCAAGATAAGTTTGCACAGTTCTATAGCGAGTTTGGCGATGTCATCAAAGAAGGTCTGGGCGAGGACATGGGCAATCAAGAACGTATTGCCAAGCTTTTGCGTTATGCCACTAGCACTGATGATAAAGTTGCGACCAGCTTTGAGGACTATAAAGCTCGCATGATTGAGGGTCAAAAAGCCATCTACTATCTAACGGCTGATAACTTAGCCGCTGCAAAGAACAGTCCGCAGCTTGAGTTATTTAAGAAAAAGGGCATCGAAGTTATCTTGATGACCAGCCGCGTTGATGAGTGGGCGATGAACTTTTTGACGACATTTGACGACACACCGCTACAAAACATTGCCAAGGGCGCAGTAGATTTAGGCGATTTGCAAGACGAAGAAGAAAAAGCGGAAGCTGAAAAGGCGCAAGAGTCTATGAAGCCTGTGGTTGAAAAGCTAAAGACCGCCCTAGATACACGCGCTAAAGACGTACGAGTCTCTAATCGCTTAGTTGATAGCCCTGCGATACTCGTTACTGCAGAGGGCGAGCTGTCACCACAGATGATTCAGATGCTGCAGCAAATGGGTCAAGAAGTGCCAGAGACGCAGCCTATCTTGGAGGTCAATCCTGATCATCCGCTGATTAAAAAGCTAGAGGCCAGCGAGCAGGCTGATGGTGATTTTGATAAGCTTGCGCAAGTCATTTTTGATCAAGCGCTACTTGCCGATGGTGGGCAGCTTGATGATCCTGCCGCGTATCTCAAACGCGTCAACGAGCTGTTGATGCGCTAGAATCTACTGTTTCAATCACTCGTTAAAAAGAGACCTTTATATAAGGTCTCTTTTTATATGTGTTTAACGCTGTTTTTATAAGTATTTACAAATCCTAGTATTGTCTTCACTGACAATCCGTTACAATCGCGTTAGACTCATTCATTAAAAGTCTGATTTTTCAAACCATTTAGACGCTTATAAAAAGTCATCGCTTTGATGATTGTTCAATTATCTACTCGATAGAGGTCACCATCTTTGTCACTCTCATCGCTAAAAACCACTTCGCTTCAACGCTTCTCTCTTAATTTTGCGGCCAATATCATTGCAGCCTTATGGATGCTCGTTGGTTCAACGCGGGCGTTCTCTTGGGTTAAGCCTACTTTTTTTCAGTTTGCTTTATTTGCAGCACTCGCTCTTAGTAGCAACGTACTATTCTCTTGGCTAGCAGCCGAGAGCGGTAGCGTATTCAATGAGCAAGGGCTTGTCAGCTATTTAATTTGGCCAGTGATTATCTTGCTGGGTGGTATTATCTTAGCGCGGCGCTTGGGTAATCAAGGACTATTATTTGTCCCTGTAGTGCTGTGGCTCGTCGCCGATACTTTATCAGCGCTACTACAAAGCTTAGTACAGTTCTTTGGTCATCAAGGCTGGCTGCCTGAATGGAGCTACTCATTACTACCGATACTGTTTCTATTATTATTTTTGTGGCAGACCATAGCCCTGCTTTGGATATTCTCTCGTCGTCTGCGCGCGCCATGGTGGGAGCGTATTATTGTACTAATCGGCGCTGTCGCACTATTGACGATTTGGCAAAACAATGTGGCAGATCAGCCTATTTTTAAGCAAACCCTTATGCAGCCAGTGTTGGATGAAGCGGCTTTATACGAGCAGCCGCGTCTATTACAGCAAGCCTTAGATAGCCTTGACCCTAGCGTCTTGGGTCAGACAGACTGGTACTTTATGGGGGTGGCAGGTTTTGCAGGGCAAGATGTGTTTCGCTCTGAGATCAATCATGCGCGCGAGCTATTTGATGTACGCTTTGGTACTAGCGGGCGCTCATTATCCTTGATCAACAATACCTACAGCTGGCTGGATGAGCCTGTCGCGACTAAAACTAGTATATTACAAAGCCTTAAAACCATCGGTCAAAAAATGAACGCGGATGAAGATGTGCTACTCTTAACCTTGTCCTCTCATGGCAACGAAGATATTCTTCAGCTTGAGAACGCACCTGTTGAGATGGACAGCTTGGAGGCTGTATGGCTACGCGAGGCGCTAGATAGCGCAGGTATTCGCTGGCGAGTCATCATTATATCGGCCTGTTATTCAGGCTCTTTTATCGATGATTTAGCTTCGCCGACAACGGTAGTGATTACTGCATCAGCGGCGGACAAGATGTCCTTTGGCTGTACTAATAGCGCTGAGATGACTTATTTTGGCCAAGCGTTCTTCGCCGAGAGTCTACGAGAAAACACCAGCTTTGCAACTGCATTTAAAGACGCCAGCCTGCGCATACAAGAGCGTGAGAGTTTTATGGGTTTTGAGCCCTCAGAGCCGCAAATGGCGATCGGTAGCTTGATGGAAACTGCCTTGCCAGCGTTTGAGCAAGCACTGTTTAACCAGCGCCCAACGCCAAGTGATAGTAGCTTTGATAATAATGAGAGTAGCAGTGTCAATAATGCTAACAAGGCTGACAACGCTACGGCTGAAACCGCAGTGATAGTAGAATAAAATATATAGTTAACTATTATTTAGACAAAATTTTGCACCGATACGATGATTATTTTTATTAAAATAAAAGGATACTGATTATGAATACTACTTATGCCAATAGCTTAGCAACCAATTCTCAAATGACTCAAGTGAGTGTCAACCGCTGTTTTGATGGCGAGCAGCACTATTATCGTCATGAGTCTGTGGTAACTAAGACGCCAATGACCTTTAGTATTTATTTACCAGATGAGGCCTTGGCAGGACAACGCTGCCCTGCGATTTTGTATTTATCAGGACTCACTTGTAATGCTGATAACGTCACGCACAAAGCCCACTTTCAACAAAAATGTAGCGAGCTTGGCATGATATTTATCGCACCTGACACCTCACCTCGTAGCAGCGATGAGGTTGAGGTGCCAAACGATGAGCGTTATTTTGTGGGGCAGGGGGCGAGCTACTATGTCGATGCGACAACAGCGCCTTGGTCGGAGAACTTCAATATGCAAAGCTACATTGTCGATGAGCTATACGATCTACTGCGTAGCGAGTTTGCTATTAGCAGTATCGGTATTACAGGTCACTCTATGGGCGGGCATGGCGCGTTATTGCTTGGTTTCAAGTTTCCAAGTAAGTTTGTCAGTGTCTCAGCATTATCGCCAGTTTGCGCAGCTAGTGAGTCTGATTGGGGACAGGCAGCTTATACCGAATACTTTGGCGATGATAAAGCGCTTTGGAAGCAAGCGGACGCGGCGCATACGATTAGCGAAGTTGGCAAGCAGTATGCCAGCATTTTAGTTGATCAAGGCGCAGCTGACGATTTTTTAGCTCAAAATCAATTGCAAACAGAAAAATTACAGCAAGCTTGCAAAAAAGCTGAGCAGCCATTAACCCTGCGCTATCAAGCGGGTCATGATCACAGTTATTACTTTATTCAAACGGTGATCAATGATCATATTTGGCATCATTGGCGTATGGCGCAGCTTGCCTAAATTTTGCTAACTGCGACTCTAAGCATCTAAGCATTTAAGCATTTAAGCATTTAAATATTTAAGCATCTAAGCATTTACCGATATCTTAGGCAAAATTGTCTTATAACTGTAGCGACGCTTGATTCTAACTGTGTGTTTTATTATAACTGGCTATCTAATTGATAAATCACCCTATTTTTAGATTTAAAGGGTGTTTTTATGACTGCGCTGTCGCTAGATAAGTCGGCAGATTTTTGTCATTCGCGTTATGATTGCTACTGAAAATCATACTTATTATGATGCTTAAAAAGGTAATCTTTATGGTAGAGCATTCATCATTATCAGCAGACACTCAAATAGATGATGACAACTCATCGCTAGCGATTATGCGAGCAGATATGGACAAGGCAATCGAGCAAAAACAAAATGAGGCGGTGCCAGAGAGTCAATCTGATTTGTTATTAAATGAGATAGATGGGTCGGGCAACCAAACGCTAGATGCAGTGCAAATGTCACGCTTGATTGAGATGGCATGGGAAGATAGAACGCCATTTTCAGCGATAGAGCATAGTTTTGGTCTTAGTGAAGCTGATGTGATTACTTTGATGCGAAAAGAGCTTAAACCGTCCTCGTTTCGCTTGTGGCGTCAGCGCGTCACTGGGCGTGATACCAAGCATCAGGCCAAGCGCGGCTTTGAAATCGGCCGTGCCTATTGCAAAACTCAGTACAAACCCCGATAGTCATTAATAACCAAAAATCTTATCAAATTATGCTCAAAAGGTAATCTATTATGATCTGTCCTGCTAAGCCGTACCTAATCGCTCCTTCAATCTTATCCGCTGATTTTGCGCGCTTGGGCGAGGAGGTCGAGAATGTAATGAATGCAGGTGCGGATGTCATTCATTTTGATGTCATGGATAACCATTATGTCCCCAATCTGTCCTTTGGTAGCATGATATGTAAGGCGCTACGAGACTATGGTATTGATGCGCCCGTTGATGTACATCTAATGGTATCGCCCGTCGACGGTATGATTGAGCAGTTTTTGCAGGTGGATGCGAGCATTATTACCTTTCATCCAGAAGCCAGTGCTCATATCGATCGCTCATTGCAATTGATCAAAGATGGCGGCGCTAAATGTGGTCTGGTGTTTAATCCTGCAACGCCGCTACATTATCTAGATTATGTGATGGATAAAGTCGATCAGATACTACTTATGAGTGTCAATCCAGGGTTTGGCGGTCAGTCATTTATTGACAGCACCTTAGATAAAGTCCGCGAAGTGCGCCAGCGTATTGACGCTAGTGGTCGAGATATCAGATTAGAGGTAGATGGCGGTATCAAGGCAAATAATATCCGTGTTATCGCTGAGGCGGGCGCTGATATGTTTGTCGCAGGCTCGGCGATTTTTAATCAAGCGGACTACGCTGCGGCTATTAGCGCTATGCGTGAAGAGCTGGCGTTAGTACAAAAATAGAGCAAAGCGATAGGTGGTACAATAAGTAAGATGCTATTTGTAGTAGCATAACTATTATGTAAGAGGTGATATATGGATACGCAAAATACTGTTAGTAGCTCTCAAACTAGTAGCTCCCAAACGCCAAGTGATGACTTAATCTTATCGCAAAGCGTGCATACTTATGAGCCTAATCAATCTGCTAAAAGTTTTGAATCTAGAAGCCTAGTTCCTAAGGGTATCACTATTGGTCTGGCAGTCTTTGCCCTGGTACTGAGCTTGGCAGGTTATGGTTTTCGCCTGATGATTGGTGATAATCCTAGCAGCGTACTACGTCATGCTGCTGTTGTCGTACCTGCTTTTGTACTTGGCATTCCTTTATTATTTTGGCTCGGTTCGCGCGTGATGAACAAGGTCAAAGGCATGAATATTGAGACGAGAAACGCGCTGAGCCTTGGCTGGCTGACGGCTTGTGTCTCTATGCTATGGCTGATGGGTACTTACAGCTAATAAAGCTTACCCTTAATAATGCAGTTTTATCTAGCTTTATACTTCCTATTTCTATTTTACTCAATAAGTTGTGAGTCTCATCATAACTGGACACTTGCATGCAAAAGCAAAGCACTAAAATCACCGATGTTATTTTTCCAAAAGACTTACCCAACGGCCTGTTCATCGCTTTGATCATTGCCTGTTTATTATTAGGGCTGTCAGCACTGAGTCATGGTGAGGGCTTGCAAAGCTGGCTTGGTGTATTTGAGAGCTGGCTTTTGATGCTCATCATACTGCCTACCGCGACAGCAACTCTGGTTCTTCCTTTTAAACTTCGTGATCCGACTTTTGAGCTTAAACTTGCCTATTATCTAGGAATGTTTGTGGCATTCTTATTTACTTTAGCCAAATTACGTTACTGGCGCTAAAACCTTTCTCGTTTACAAGACTTGTGTCACACCTCTTGAAATTACGCGTCAAAGCGTCCATTGTATGACTATAATAGATTTTCCCTAGCGTTGTTAGCAGTTACATTGAGGCTACTTTACAGGGAATAATAAGGATACTAATTAATGCCATATGACAGTGATAATGAGATAGAAGTGGATCATGACAGTAGCGATCATTTCAACGGATTTGCTAAAGAGACGACCTTGGAGTTGGTGGAGGGCGATAATGGCAAACTATTATTGCGCGATACTGAAAAAGAGGGCGCGCCGCTGATGACTATAGACTTCTCAGAAAAGCTTAAAGAATTACTAGGTAGCGATACTCAAGCAATCGGTCAACACATGATACACGCCGCTATTCAAGTCATCATGCAAAAGCAGATGAGCCAGTGGCATGCGCATGTGTACGATAAAGAGCCAAAGCACTATAGCTAAATAACATTATTGAGTAAAAGTTAAGCAAAAAAAGGGTTTATCTACTGATAAACCCTTTTTTTGTTTTAAAGAAACAAAACTTACTTAATTTTTGCTTCTTTAAAAATAACATGCTGGCGAACTTTGGGATCAAACTTTTTGATCTCCATTTTGCCAGGCATAGTACGCTTGTTCTTGGTAGTGGTGTAGTAATACCCAGTACCAGCAGTTGATACCAACTTGATTTTATCTCTCATGACAACGATCCTTTAAATGGTGGCAGAGCACTTAGCCCAAGTTTAAGTCAAACTTAAACTTTTTGGCCTTGTGCGCGCATATCTGCTAATACTTTATCAATACCTAGTTTGTCGATAGTACGCATACCCTTAGTTGAGATACGTAGACGAACAAAACGGTTTTCAGATTCTACCCAAAAACGATGGTTATGAAGGTTTGGTAAAAAGCGGCGACGGGTCTTGTTGTTTGCATGCGAAACATTATTACCCACCATAGGGCGCTTTCCGGTCACTTGGCAAACTCTAGCCATGGGGAACTCCTAATCTGTGAGGTATGAGGGCTACCCATACCAGTCTGGACATATTGACGTTTTTGCGGCATGGACACAGCAATCGTCGTTTTGCACCAAACGAATCTATATGAAGGTTGAGCTGACATCTCCATCATCTAAAGGCAAATGACAGAGCGATCAATTCAGAAATTTTAAAGCCGACATTTATACCACAAAATGAGCAGATACTCAAATTATTTTGTCGTATTTATTACGGTATACGGCGCATATTATACTCTAAAATCGCAGGCGTATGTGATTGATTATTTGACGATAAGGATTAATTAACAGTTGTAAGTTAATATAAAAGTCAGTAAAGTTACTGTCATAAATTTTATACAAATCATTAATATAAAGGCATCAGTGTAATTATATGTGTTTTTATATATAGATGGTTTTTAGAATTATTTTTCTTATTTGTAAATTATTTCTGTCTCGGGGTTTAAAACATGTCCTATAGTTCGCTACCACTCAGCTCTAAATTATTCAAATTTACCTCTTTGACTTGTGCGTTAGCATTGGCTGGCTGTGGCGGCGGCGGTGGTGATACGGTTGATTCTATTGCGCCAGAATATGATGGTAGTAATGGTGGACAGACAGGTGGCAACAATGGCGGCAATAATAGTGGTGGCGGTGAACAAGTGCCAGAAGTTGAAGCCGATTTCTTTTTGCAGAAACTTACAGTAAATCCAACAATCGTCACACTCTCTGATGAAGAGACTGTTTTTAACGTTGTAGTAAAAGCTGCTGAAGTTAGCTCAGGTGGTGCAGTGGTTGGCAAGCCTGTGAGTCTTAAGGTTACAGACTCTGAAGGTAATGGTATTACTATTGAAGGCCAAAGTATCCAAACGACTGATAGTGATGGCAATGCATCCTATACGCTTAAATTAAACCCGCAAGCAGTGGTTGATAGATCTGCGCTAATAGCGAACGGATTTGTTTTAGTGGCTACTGCTCAGAAGGCAAATGGTACTTCTGTTTCACAAGAACTAAGAGTCTCAGTGAGTGTGGAAGGTAGTGGCGGTACTCAGGTTACGGAAAGTAAGCTTGATATACAACCTACACTCAGTACCAGTTCTGTCTCTAATAACATTCTAAACCCTTATGGTGACAATGCTGAATTTACTGTTATCGCCAAAGATAACAATGGGGCGCGAGTCCAAGGTGTTACCGTAGGGTTAGGTATAGCTAGCGTCAAAGGTATATCTATCATAGGTGGCAACAACAAAACAACGAACGCTAGTGGCGCAGCTATCTTTAACATAAAAATAGACGAAAATCTCACAGAGACTGAGCGTAACAAACTTATGCAAGGAATTGCATACGCTATTAGTATTCAAGAACAAAACGGTGCCACAAAGGCGGTAACAGGTAATTTCAATGTAGCTTTACCTTTTTCAGACTATGCTCTTAACGTACAAGGTCAAAACACGGTACTTAATGCTTATGGAGATAGGCAGACTTTGACTATCGTGGCAGCTGCTAAGAACAATCAGGTGCAAACTACTATCAATGGCGCAAAAGCAATTATTAAGCTTAACAATCCTATTGATGGTGTCACGTTAAGTAGTGAAGCGCTGACTCTCGATAACAATGGTAGAGCAGTAGTAGATTTATCGATTGCATCCACACTCAGCGCGGATGATCGTCAAAAGCTAGTAGAGCAAGGCGTTAGCTATACTGTGACGCTATCAGAGCCAAATAAGTCTGTGACTACTAAGACTTATAAAAATATAGTTGAATTACCAGCCGCAAAAAACATTGTTAGTTTTGAGAATAGTACTAAAAAGCAAATATCAAGCTCAGGTGGCGTTGCTGTCATAAGCTTTAGAATAAATGCTGTAGGCGGCGGTACTGTAGCAAATCAACCTGTTATCGCAAGCTTGCCTATTGAGTTGGCTAATAACGGTCTGCTTACTCTTGATGGTAGTGCTGAGAAAACGACTGACAATAGAGGTATTGTCAGTTATACGGTAAGAGTGCCTGCAGGTCTGACTAGCGTTCAAAAAGCTCTATTAGAGCAATCTAACAACTTTGCGTTAAGCGTGAGAGCAGTTGAAGCTTCAGGTGCGAGTAGTGTAGCCAGTAGTGAATCCATAGTTATAGGTTCAGACGTGGGTCGAAGCGATATCCAGCTATCATCTAGTAATATGCCTAGAAATGTAAGCGTGACAGATGAGCAGTTCACTGTTCAGATATCAGCAAAGCGTATTAATGGAAGCGCGGCTACCAATAAGTCTGTCAAACTTGTATTGAGCAATGTAGCAGGTATAAGCATACAAAGTGGTAATCAGCAAGCTACTGATGCAGCAGGTAATGCGGTATTTACGCTTAATATCAGTCAAAACCTCACTCAAGCGCAGCGCGAAGCTCTTGTAGCATCAGGTATCGACTATACCGCTATCCTTACAGACGATGATGGTACCGAAGCCAAAATTGTTAACACAATCAACATTGTGAAACCTGCAACTAGTATCGATTTTGCTTCTATATTGACACCTGCTGTCAGTGAGCTTGGTGGTCGTGGCAGCATCAGTGTCAAACTACAAACCAAAAGCGCGTCACCACAGCCAGTAGAGGCAAAGATAGTTGATATTCAACTGGGAGCAAAGGCACTTGACTATGGTATTAGTGTCAATCAAACCTCAGCGACGACTGACTTTAGTGGTGAAACTACATTTATAGTTGTCATTCCAGAAGGCTTAACAGCGCAGCAACGTGATGAGCTCAAGCGCACTGGAATTAACTATCAGATCTCTTACGTCGAAAATGGTATTACTTACAAGTCTGATGTCAAAAAAGTCAACATTACCACTCCAGTTATTGCTTTAAACATCTTGAATGCACCCAATAATATCGACAATAGAGCGGGATATATTCTCAACAGCGCTGGCGCCACTACCAATATCCAAGCTCAATTGAATAATCAGTCAAACAACTCGCAAGTGACTAATCAGTCAGTCAAGATGAGGTTTGATAATGCATCACTGGCAAGTCTGTTGACAGTTAATGGTCAGACTGGATCAGCAGTTATTACTGCTACTACAGATGCGGACGGTACTGTTAGTTTCGATGTCGTAGTACCCAACAACCTGACTAATGCACAAAAAACTGCTCTTAGCAATCAAGTACTGACAGCTACGTTGGAAGAAACAGTAACGGGCAAAAAACAACAAGTTAAAGTTAAAGTGCAGTCGATGGCCGCTAGTATTTCGCTGCTAGCAAATACACCGAATTCGCTAAATCTAAATGGTGGTCAGACCCAGATCGAAGTTATTGCAAAAGACAACCAAGACAATACTGTTACTGGACAAAAAGTATTCTTTGCGCTGCCAGCAGCTATTGCTAGTCAAGGCGTTGCGCTAGTATCAAGTGGTAGCCAAACGACTGACAACTCAGGTCGAGCGACGTTTACAATTGCTGTGCCAAATAACCTTACGAATGATCAAAAAGCGGCTATTGGAAGCAGCTTTACAATCGCCCTATCAGCCGCCGATGCTAGTGGTAATATCGTCACTCAAGCACGTACTGTAAATACAGTCATGCCAACGGGCACAGTAGAAGCCTTGACTATTGGTGCCAACAAAGTGGTTAATACAAGTGGTGATACCTTTAAGGTATTTGTCAGACTGACAGATGACGACGGTAGCATAGCTGATCGTGAAGTGCGCTTAAATGTCAATGACCCTATTAGAACGGGCGTAAGCATTAGCAATGGTACTGCAATTACTAACAATGACGGTGTGGCTACTTTTGATTTAACCTTGGAAGATGGCGCTAATGTAAATCAAGCCATACTAGAAGCTGGTATCCGACTCACAGCGACGACAACTACTGCCGAAAATGTGAAGTTGGAACAAAATTATATCGTCGCAGTAGATACTACGACCATTGACAGTTACCAGATTCTGGTCTCATCTGACAAGCCCACTTTAACAACAGGCGGTGACCAGACTAATGCAACATTCCGCGTCACTGATAGTAGTGGCGGAGTGCTTAGCGGAGTGCCAGTACAACTGAGCATTGAAGGTTTGGAGGCCAGTGGCGCAGCTTTGACCACTCCGAGTCTGGCAACTACAGACGTAGAAGGTAAGATAGATGTTGGTGTCTTATTAGCAGCTAATACGGTGAATGCGCGCCTTAACCACAATATCGTTATCAATGCCAAAATCGTCACGCCGCAGTATGATGCAAACGGTGATGTAACTTTACAAGTTCGTGAAGAGAAATCTCTGAACTTGTCAGCAGTAGGCACTGAGATTAGTATTGTGTCATCAACGACTAATCTTAAAGATGACGAAACCACTACTATTACTACCACTCTTGTAGATGGGTCAGGTCTGGCTATTAATAATGCAGGCGTAGAACTGATTGACGCTAACGGCACTATCATTGAAGCTAGTGCAATAGCGACAACTGACGCTAATGGGCAAGCTATTTTTGAAATTGCTGAAAATGAGCTTGATTTTGATAACAATGGTAACTTGCGTATATTCGCGCGTGCCTTTGGTGAAAATAGATTAAATACTCAGCGCAGCTTAAATAGTGTTGATCTAGTTAAAGTTTCACAAGCCGGTATTAGCTTTATTGATATAGAGGACGTCTATGACGTCAATACACCGCAAACCATCACGGTTCAGATACGCCGCGATACCGCAGCACAAGCTTCAGCACTTATTGGTAAGCAGGTTGAGGTGCAAACCACTATAGGTACATTCGCTAGTAGCAACGATGTCATAGTCACAAGACCAATTACTACTGCTAATATAATGGGAAATATAATCACAGTACCTGTAACTCTAACGTCGTCGCTTGCTGGTATTACTGCATTGCAAGCAACTGTATTGGGTGAGACGCTGCCAAATGGTGAACCACGCTTTCGCGCTACCGTCGATGCACGTTTCCGTGCAACAACTCCTGCCAAGATGCTGTTTCAGGCAGTAAGGTCTGTTATTACTCCAGGTGGTAGCACTGAGGTAGTCGCTACGGTCAAAGACAGAAATGATGTGCCAGTAGAGGGCCAGACGGTTGTCTTTAGTCGTGCTTCTGACTCATCAGCTGGTCGCCTATCTGCTGCTACGGCGGTCACGAATAGCAGAGGTGAGGCTCGCGTCGTTTATCAAGCCAATGCTAGCTCACCTATTAATGGTGTGATTATTAATGCGCGTTTATTGCAAAACAATGCAGGTATAGGGACTAAGACTACCAATATTACTGTATCGGAAGATGCGGTTTACACTACGTTAGCTTTTGCTAACAAATTATCATCTGATGATATTTACTATACGGTACGTGGCTCTATCTCTGTTATGGATGGTTCAGGACGCGCTGTTCCAAACAAAGAAGTCTCGATAAAATCTTATGCTACAGCATACGCTCAGGGCAGAGTTTGCTTATTAGATAGTACAGTGATTTATCAAGCTGCTGATAATACTGATGCAGATGGCAATGTAACTACTCCAGCGCCTGTAAGTTTCACTGAACAAGAACCAGTGTTTTTAGAGTCTAACTTTATATCTACTGAAGATCTCAATTACAACTTTACATTGGATCAAGATGAAGATGTCAATCAGAACAATCAATTAGATCCCATTAATCCAGTTGCCATTATTGGCGGCACGCTAGCAGATAATGAGTATTCTTTCATCACAAACGATGAGGGGCGTGCAGACTTCGAGATTCGATATCCTTTACGCTACTCAAGATGGGTAACCGTAGGTTTCGACGCAACGACCTTTGTTAATGGTAGCGAAAACACCCAAACCATCAACTATAGATTACCTGTTCTAGTGGGCGACGTATCGGTCTCTGATTCAACATTACTAACACCTTGGAATAATAATGCTAGCCCGTTTGGTACAGGTGGTGCTACTTGTGCAGATAGTCTAAGTGTGAGTATTAATGAAAATAAAAATAGTACAAGTGTATCTATTACGCCTTATCAGAACTACTCTGTATCTATAAACACGCAAACTGGCAGTTCAAGCTCAACTTCTGACGATGGCTTCTACTTTGTTAACTTCAACCAAGCATTTGATTTGGGCTCCACTATCAGTGTTACAAGTAATGGAGTAGGATTTACTAAGACTCTCAACATTGAATAATTAAATAGTCGTTGTCCGTTGTTACATAAAAGCTCTCTAGCGCCTAGCTATAGAGCTTTTGATTTTTACTCTCATAAAAAATTAATCACCAACTCAATTGCTAAAACACAATAAAATAGCCGACCGGCTATATCTCAGACAATCTTAACTTATTATAGATTTAATCTTTAAATTGGATACCTTATGTCAGACACCGCAACCCTCCTAATCAAATGCCGCGATCAAGCGGGTATCGTTCAAGCCGTATCAGAGTTTATTCATCGCTATAGCGGTAATATTATTGCGCTTGATCAATATTCAACCGCACATGAAGGCGGACAGTACTTTATGCGTTTGGAGTTTGCCTTAGCAGGTCTCAGCGAGATTATCGATAATTTTGAGGCAAGCTTTGCTCATACCGTTGCCAAGCGCTATGAGATGACGTGGCGGTTACATGACAATGCGATTAAGACGAAGGTGGGTATTTTGGTCTCGAAGTTTGATCATGCGCTGCTCGATTTATTGTGGCGGCATCAGCGCGGTTTGCTTGATTGTCAGATTACCACAGTGGTTAGCAATCACGAGGATTTGCGTCAAGCGGTGGAAAACTTCGGTATTCCTTTTTATTATGTGCCCGTGACCAAAGATAATAAGAGCGATGCCGAAGCCCAGATTCATAAGCTGATGGCGGGTAATGATCTACTGGTACTAGCGCGCTATATGCAGATATTGTCGTCAGACTTTATTGAGCGCTGGCCGATGCAAGTGATCAATATTCACCATTCGTTCTTGCCAGCTTTCGTTGGCGCAGACCCTTACAGACAAGCCTTTGATAAAGGGGTCAAGCTCATCGGCGCAACGGCGCATTATGTCACAGCAGAATTGGATCAAGGGCCAATCATCGAGCAAGATGTACACCGCGTCACCCATAGACAAGGCGTCAAGGAGTTGCGAGCGATTGGCCGTGATGTCGAGCGTAATGTACTGGCGCGCGCGGTCAACTGGCATGTACAAAACCGCGTTATCGTTACGGGCAACAAGACGGTGGTGTTTAACTGACAGCGGTTTGCATGATAAATAAGAAATAGCGCTCAGTATAGCGAGTGTGCTAAGCGCTAATCTTGATCTATAACACCAGCTCTAATACAAATTTGCTGCCTACAAACCCTATCGCTAGTAATACAAAGGCTGATATCGTGATATTAGCCGCGCGTTTGCCGCGCCAGCCTGCGCGCCAATGTCCAATCAGTAACCCGCCAAATAACAGCCAAGATAGTACGCTAAAAACGGTTTTGTGCGCGATATGCTGCGCCATCAGGTCCTCGACATAAATAAAGCCGATGCCTAGTGCGAAACTGAGCAGTACAAAGCCGACCAAGATCATATCGAACAACAGACCTTCCATTGTTTGTAATGACGGCAGCTTATTGACCCAAAAGCGATGAATGGTCTGATGCTTAAGCTCACGGTTTTGTAATCGCAAAAATAGCGCTTGTACCGCTGCCATGAACAGCACGCAGTAAGCGGCAAAGGAGAGTATAATATGTGCTTCTAGTCCGATACCGATATCTGTCAGGGGACGATAAGGCGCACGTCCAAAGTAGCCGATCGTGACACCGATAAGGGCAATAGGCGCGGCCAAAATCCCAAGACTAATAATAGGTCGATACAAAGAAAATAGCGTATAGAAAAGTAGGAACAATAGAGCGATTAAGCTTATCGTATTAAACAGATTAAAATTTAATCCGTATAAGGTGACGATATCAGGGTAGAGCAGCAGCATATGCGACAGCATACCAATGAGCAGCAAGCCTAGAGTAACGCTTTTATGAATAGGCTTATTGGTCGTGAGTGACCAGCCGATATATATACTGACTACAAGATAAGCCATGCTAGCTATCAAAAACGCAAGTAACACAGATGGTGCCTCATAAGTATCAATAGCAGTAGTATGACAGGAACTTAATCGCTATCTAAACAAAGCTAAACCTAACGCCGCGACAGGCTGCTAAGGTGGTATAAATGCTTTAAAAAACATAGCGTAAAATAGAATCACTGCCAAGTAAGCGCTAAAATGATATGATTAGAATAATCGTTCAATTTATCATAAAATGAAAGCCAATTGAGAATCATCTTCATTAAATGAATGACTCCCTAAGTCTTATCATGACAATATCATTGAGTATTAAGTATTGAGCACTTAGTTAGATAAAAAATTGAATACCAAATAAAAATTAACTCCCAATCGAGAATTATATATGTTTGATACCTTAACCGAACGCCTCTCATCGAGTTTACGTAATATCGTCGGTACCGGTCAGCTGACTGAAGACAATATAAAAGACACGCTACGTGAAGTGCGCATGGCACTGCTAGAAGCAGATGTCGCGCTACCAGTCGCCCGTGATTTTGTTAAACGCGTCAAAGAACAGGCATTGGGCGCAGAAGTGCTCAAAGAGTTAGCCCCAGGGCAGGCTTTTGTCAAGATTGTCCATGATGAGTTGACCGAAATGATGGGCAGCGCTAACCAAGCGCTTGAGATGACGGGTAAGCCGCCTGTCGTTTATATACTAGCGGGCCTGCAAGGTGCGGGTAAAACGACGACTGCGGGTAAACTGGCTAAATACTTGCAGGAGCGTCAAAAGAAAAAAGTCATGCTGGTATCGGCTGACGTCTATCGCCCCGCTGCCATCAAACAGCTTGAGCAAGTCGCCGGACAAGTAAGTGCTAAGTTTGTCAATTCAACGACGGATGAGAACCCCATTGATATCGCTCGCCGCGCCATCGAAGAGGCAAAGATTCAGTATCAAGACATCTTAATCATTGATACGGCGGGTCGCTTAGCTATTGATGAGATGATGATGGATGAGATCAAAGCGCTTACTGCGGCGGTCAATCCTCAAGAGACGCTGTTCGTGGTCGATGCGATGACGGGTCAAGATGCCGCCAATACCGCCAAAGCCTTTAATGATGCGCTGCCTCTGACAGGTGTTATCCTAACCAAGACTGACGGCGATGCGCGTGGCGGTGCAGCGTTATCCGTACGCGCGATTACGGGTAAACCTATTAAGTTCTTGGGCCGCGGTGAGCAGCTCGATGCCCTTGAATTATTCCATCCAGAGCGTATTGCCCAGCGCATACTCGGTATGGGTGATGTCTTAAGTCTAGTTGAAGAAGTTGAGCAAAAGATTGATCGCGACAAAGCCGAAAAAATGGCTAAGAAAATGCAAAAAGGCGGCGACTTTGATCTAGAGGATTTACTGACTCAATTCCAGCAAATGAAAAGTATGGGCGGCATGGCAGGATTTTTAGATAAGATGCCAGGTATGGGCGGCTCTGATATGCAAAAGGCGGTTGAAGACGCCAAGCCTGAAGAAAAGGTACGGGAGATGGAGGCACTAATTAATTCGATGACCCCGTACGAGCGCAAAAACCCTGACAAGATTAACCCAAGCCGCAAACGCCGTATCGCCGCAGGCTCAGGAAGAGAGATTCAAGATATCAATCGTTTGCTCAAACAGCACAAGCAGATGGCAAAGATGATGAAAATGATCTCAAAGCCTGAGGGCATTAGTAAAATGATGAAATCCATGCAAGGCTTGATGGGTGGTGCTGGCGGCGGCGGTGGCGGTGGCCCGTTATTCGGTGGTGGTCAAGCTAAGGGTCAGGGCGCAGGAGGTATGAAAGACGTCAATCAGGCGCAGCTCGCTAAACAAATGGGACTCGATCCCAACAATATGCCAAGCGCAGAAGATATGCAAAAGCAGTTGGCAGAGATGCAAAACCAAGCGCCAAAAGACTTTAAAAAACGCTTTTAGTTGATAAGAAAATATCATTTTGATAAGCCCCAAACTCATGTCAGTTTTGGGGCTTTTTATGAGTATTGCTTTTGGACATTCGCCAGAACAAATTTGCAAATAGTATGCACACTAAATGTTATCATAGGCGCTATTTTTAGGTGCTCCTAGCCAAAGCTGAGGTCTTATGTTTTTAGCGATAGATACGGTATTTGATCAGTGCTCAATTGCGATATTGGGCCGCAATGGTGAAGTTATCTTTAGCCAGACTGAAAAAGGTAAGCGTGAGCAAACTCGGCAGATACTACCGATGATAGACGCCGCTTTGCAAGCTAATCAGCTTAAACTTGCTGACATTCAAGCCTTGATGTTTAATCGCGGGCCAGGTGCTTTTAGCGGTATCCGTATTAATACCGCTGTGGTGCAAGCGCTGTCGGTGGCGCATGATTTGCCTTGCGTTGGGGTATCTAGCTTGCAAGTGATCGCGCAAGCTGCCTACCAAGAATATGGTATCGAGTCAGTCTATAGCGCTCTTGATGCGCGTATGCAGCAAGTTTATTTTGGACAATACTCATTAGTAGACGACATCATGCAGCCAGTCTCTACAGAAACTGAGCAACTTTTAGATTATGACACGCAGACTGAGCTAAATTTTGCTATCGCGGGTAACGGCGCTGGACTATTAACCCTGCGTGATGGTCAGCGAATCTATGAGTCCGTTGTACCAGACGCTACTGTCATCGGGCGGGTGGGGCTAGCGCAGTTTAGGGAAACAGGCGGTACGGATGCTGCGCATGCCTTACCTAAATATCTACGCAATCAAGCTTGGAAGACTCTCAAAGAGCAAGGCAAAGCCTAGAGTCGTTTATTTTTAAGGTTACAAGCTCGCTTAATCACTATTTAACAACCCATACCAGCTCAGTTTAGCTCAGCGCTGCTTTTAGGAAGATTGCCGTGGATATCATTTTATTAATTCAAGCCGTTGTCATGGGTATCGTCGAAGGTATCACTGAGTTTTTACCCATCTCTAGCACCGGCTACTTGATTTTGTCCGCAGATGTCATGAACTTTTGGACCAAAGATAAAGTCGATTTGTTCGTCGTTGTCGTACAGCTCGGTGCTATTTTGGCGGTCATTTATGACTACTGGGGCCGCTTGTGGGGCGCTCTTATGGGGCTGATAACGGGTCAATCAGATACGATGACTAACCCAAGGCAGCTGGGGCTTAGCCTTATTGTCGCCACTATTCCTGTGATGATCGTCGGCTTTACCTTTGCTGATGAGATAAAAGCCTATTTGTTCAATCCTATTACCGTAGCGATTATGCTTATCATCGGTGGTTTGTTGATATTCTACGTCGAAAATCGTCCGCAAACGATTATCGCCAGTGAAGCGGAAGACGTGCGTGTGGCTACGGCGCTCAAGATTGGACTGCTGCAATGCTTGGCGCTGATACCAGGCACGTCACGCTCTGGCGCTACCATTATCGGTGCCTTGTGGCTTGGCGTGTCGCGCAAAGCCTCAGCGGAGTTTTCTTTCTTTTTGGGTATTCCTGTGATCGTAGGCGCAGGCTTGCTCGATTTGCTCAAGCACCATGAGGTATTGACCAGTCAGGAGGATTGGCTCGTATTGGGAGTGGGCACTATCGTCTCCTTTATCGTCGCGCTGCTTTGTATCCGCTGGCTAGTGGCTTGGGTCAGTCGCCGCGACTTTAAAATCTTTGCCTGGCTGCGCATTATCACAGGAATAGTCGTATTAGTCGCCGCTTGGGTCTTTGGTTATCAGTTTGCGGGCTAGCCTTCTAACAGCATTTTGGCCTTTTAATTATACGAGAGTGAGTCATGTCAGCACAGCCTATATGTCACTTATACTACGCTACTGATAGGCAAAAACCGCAAATCGATGCACTGCAAAATCTGCTTGATAAGCATCAGTTATCATTGCAACTGAGCGTTGAGCAGACGATTGGTAAAGTCAATCAAAAAATTAAGCAGCAGTTGAGCGCTTTGCACGATGATCCTGTTTTATGGTTAGATGACAAGGATAAATTATCATTGATTGCTGATGGCTTGAGTGTGGCGCCAGAGTGGGACAAATTACAGCGGCGTGTGGTCAGCGCAGGACGCAAGTCAGAGCTGCTTTTGCAAGCGGCTAAAATCACAGCAGATAGTATAGTCATTGATGCCACCGCAGGTTTTGGTCATGACAGTCTGATACTTGCCAGTACAGGCGCACGAGTCATTATGCTTGAGCAGCAGCCGATGATGGCATTATTACTATTGGCAGAACAGCGCCGTATGAGCGCACAACCAAACTGGCAAAAGCTGATGACGCGTTTGCACATCATCAACATCGATGCACGGAGTTATTTTGCTGACAAACAAAGTGCATCGACACTTGATGATAGTATCGTCGATATGGTGTATTTAGACCCGATGTTCCCAGAGGACAGCCATCAAGATAGTAAAACAGGTAAGGGAGCAAAGGTTGGTAAGCACATGCAAGTGCTGCATCAATTAGCTTATCCGCCAACCTTGATTGAGGAGGTGCAGTTGTTGCAAAGCGCTGAGGATTTTATCGCTGGGCATAACGAGCAGGGTGGCCGCGTCATCGTTAAGCGTCCACAATACGCGCCAGTATTTGCCCAGCGACAAGCCGATGAAAGCTGGCAAAATACTGCGCTGCGCTTTGATGGCTACTTTGCCTAATATTTAAATGAGTAATAAATAGTCTAGGAGCATAGGATGCTAACGATAGTCATTTGGGCGGCAGGTGCAGCCTTATTATTGGTCAATATCATACTTCGCACGCGAATCTTGCAACTTGAGGCGCACCTAAGAGCGCTGAGCGATCCACAAGAGCAGTTGACCTATTTACGCAATCAAGCAGCAGCTGGAAATAAAAGAGCTGCCATTAAGGCGCTACGCACAAAATACCCTGGACTAACGCTAGCTGAAGCCATGAAGTTATGGAAGCAAATTGAACCATAAATCAAAGCTATCTATACATCAAAGGTTTTAAAATTAATAAGCACAAAAATAAAAAATACAGAAGGTCATAACCAAGCATAAAGGTTCTAAGACGAGTAATTAATGGCAAACTATCTTCATCTCACACTTAAAGATAAGCTCTATGCTTATATGCAACTGACGCGCTTTGATAAGCCTGTCGGTATAGAGCTACTCTTGTGGCCCACCCTTTGGGGCGTGATGCTCGCGGCTATGGGTCAAGCCCAGCAAGTGGATGGCGCAACAGCAGGTCTACCGAGTTTAAAGGTGTTTGTGCTCTTTGCACTAGGCGCGATTTTGATGCGAGCGGCAGGCTGCGCCATTAATGATTTTGCCGATCGCAAAGTAGATGGACACGTAACGCGTACTAAAGGTCGCCCACTAGCTGACGGTCGTCTAAGCGGACGCGAGGCAATAGCGGCGTTTTTGGTCTTAGTTGTACTGAGCGCCAGTTTGCTATTGTTTTTACCTATAACCGTATTTTATTGGTCATTGGGCGCAGTCGTTCTGGCCTTTATCTATCCGTTTATGAAGCGCTACACCCATTTGCCGCAAGTGTTTTTGGCTGCCGCCTTTGGCTGGGCGATACCCATGGCTTATGTCGCCGTGCAAGGCGCGCCTGATATCTGGTGCTGGCTACTATTCATCGCCTACATGTGCTGGACAATCGCTTATGATACTCAGTACGCTATGGCGGATCGAGAGGATGATCTAAAGATTGGTGTCAAATCGACAGCCATACTGTTTGGTCGCTTTGATGTGCTTATCATTTCAATACTACAGACTTTGTTTTTAGTGATTATGGGCGCAGTATTGTGGCACTATTTTGCGCCAACCAGTTTGAGTATCGTGCCTGTATTTGGCCTGGCCTTAGTGGCGATGATGTTTGCCAAGCAAAACAGCGTCTGCGCCACTCGCAAGCCTGCTGCCTGCTTTCAAGCATTCCTAGCTAATATTTGGGTCGGACGTTACGTCTTTGCCTTAGTCGCTTTATCTTGTATATGGACTACCTTTAATGGCTAAATTACCCAGCTCTCTTAAACGCTTTACTAGCAAAAAACCACCACTCAATGAAGTGCAGACTGAGTTTCAGTTAAGACTGGCTGAGCAAGGACTGACGCGCGAGCAAGTGATTGACACTGAGCGCAAATTAGCAAAATTTGCCAATACTATGGACTCTCTGGTGCGTGTACCCTTTACCAAACAGGGGTTAGGCGCGGATGCGGCACTCTCAACGATTCCGATAGCAGGAGATTTGGCGGGGCTGGCACTCACCAGCTACGCGTTTATATTAGGGCGTCAACTGGGCGTCCCTGCAAGCAAAATGACACCTGCGGTACAGATGGCGCTGGCTGACATGGTCGTCGGTATTATTCCGGGTGTAGGCACTGTGATCGATGTGTTTTTGCGCCCAAGCCGTAAGACATTGGGGATTGTCCATCAGCATATCCAAGATGAGTATGGCATCACCGACACCATGCATATCGATAGACCGTTTTTGCATCAAAGCTTGGAGGATAAGCAGCAGCAAAGCCGCTTTTGGCGTAATCCTGTTATCGCTTGGCTATACTTGCATATTCCTGACATCTTGGGGGTGCTGGTCATTGCCTTTGTTGTGCTTGGTCTATGGACGGCTATTAGATGGCTAATAGGAATGTTTGGCGGCTAGGTCGTCGTCATTCAGTGACGACCTCTGCCTCAGCGCTAGTGGCGTTATAATTAGTCACTTTGCCATTTTGTATCACATCTATACTACTACCGCCGCCATGACTGATAAGCTCGATACTGCCGTCACGGGAGCGATAGGTGGGATTATTGCCTTGACCTTCAGGCGCACTCAAGGTCATTTTTGGTCGGTTAGGCAGGGTAACTATAGCATTGAGCACTCCACTAGCTGAGGTCTCAAAGATGACAGAGAGCGTGTCACCGGCGTCACTACGGTATTTAACATCAGTGATTTGCGTGCCCTTTACAGCTTGTTCTGGATTTGGGGCAACATTTTGTAAGTCTGCTTCTTGATCTAGTTCATCAATATCATCGAGCGCGTCCAAATTTATCTCACGCTCGTCTACTTTTGGCTCCTCTACATTCTCTATTGGCTGCTTAGTATTCATATCGGCAGTAGCGGGCATGCTTTGCGTCTCAACCTCGATTGGAGTCTCAGGTTCAGGTTCTTTTTGACAAGCGCTTAGAGTGAGGCTAATCGCTAATACAAAAAGTAAGCCGTAGCGCACAGGTTTTAGGAGTTTTTTCATAGGACAATCAGCTTGGTTGATAGTAATGAGTAGTGTTTATATATTCGAGCAAAATTTATGGTTAAGTAAAGACAGCTATTAAACATTAAGCGCTTATTGTTATGATTATTTTACGCTTGCCTCCATGATCTCTATGCTCGCACAGATAAATACCTTGCCACATGCCTAATCCTAGCGCGCCGTTGACCAAAGGTATCATAAGGCTGACGCCAAGCATCATACTCTTAAAATGCGCGGGTAGATCATCAGATCCCTCTAAGGTATGTCTATATTCGGACTGATTGGCAGGAGCAATAGTATTGAGCCAGTCTTCGGTATCTAGTCGGACATCAGGGTCAGCATTCTCATTGATAGCAAGGCTCGCTGAGGTGTGCTGCAAGAATAGATGCACAAAGCCTGCGTTTGCTTTATCAGGTAGCAGCTTATTGATCGCGTGTTCGATATGGGCGGTAATAATATGGATACCGCGTGCGTAGGCTGGTAGCGTTATAGTGGTTTGCAGATAAGCCATGGTCTATCCTTATTCATCCAAAGGCGTTTGCAAGCGTATACGATTGGGTGCAAGCTTGGCAAGCAATGCACTTGATAAAGGCATAAAATCACCTAACATCATATCAGCCAAGGCTTCAGCACATATCGGTGCAAAAGCATACCCTTTTGCGCCCATCGCTGTGAGCGTCCATAAGCGCGTGCTATCAGGTAGTTGACCTACAATCGGATGATAATCGGGTGTTTGCGTGCGAACGCCTGCGCGCGCTTGCCACTTGCTAGTATCGGCCGGTATCACCTCATTCATCTCAGGAATGGCTTTGATCAGTTTATCACGGCTAATTTGGTGCTCGCCCGCCCGAATATCGGTTGCGATATCATTACGCACAAAACTTGCGCCAAGTAATAAATACGGTTGACCTTCTACAACATTATTAATATGCGCATCCCCTGCCTGAGCAGTAAAGAGCGTACAGTAGCCGCTATACTTGAGCGGTATCTTTGGCAGTTTAGCAAGCTGCTCGGTACTGGGTATGAACCATGACAGCTGACCACGAATCTTGCGACAATCAAAAATACGAGTATCTAAAGCATGGCTCTCAAAGGCGGCGCAGATGACCACATTGTCGGCTTGAAGGGTGATCTGCTCGCCATCCCTATGACCACTCACATAAACTTGCTCGTTATTTTCATTAATCTCATTAACGTCTAATTGCTGATAGCGAATCAATGGATGAGACATAATGACGTCTTTTAGGGCTTGCGGATTAACTAAGCCTGATTGCGGCAAATATAGATTATCGGATAAGTCCTGCATGGTTAAATGACTAAGTTGACGCGCTTGCTCATCGGGTAGGGTGGTCGCCATCGTATCAGGATAATCAGCAATTTGCGCGACATCGATATTGGCTTTTAGAAGTAAATCAAGCGCGCCTGTCGGTTCAAGCACCGCTGCGCTATTATTTTTGGCAGCTAACTCATTAAGGGCGCGATACAGGCGGCTACTATAGAGATAACCGATAGTATGCAGATGCTCGTCGGCGTGATGAATGGGTGTCATTTTAGGCGCGAGTAGGGCGCGCGGATTGCCAGATGCGCCTGCAAGCGGTGCGTTTTTATCCACGAGTGTGACCCGCGTACCGCGATTGGCTAGTGACCAAGCGACCGTTAACCCAGATACACCAGCACCAATGATAAGGGTATGGCTAGGTTTGGATTTTTCGTTGACTTGTTTTGTTTTAATGAAAGCATCGTTAGACAGCTCAGCGTCTTTTTTAACCTCAGCAGTGAGCATCTCTTTCTTTGGGCCAAAACCTTTTATCTTTTTGAGTATAAAGCCGCTGCTCTGTAGGCCACGTTTTACTACGCCTGCGCAGCTATAAGTCGCTGCTGTCGTACCGATATCAGATAAGCGGGCAATCTGTGCAAATACCGACTCTGCCCACAAGGACTCATTGCAAGAGGGCGCAAAACCATCTAAAAACCAAGCATCAATGGGCGTGCTCTTTTGAGTAGATTGACAATTAGAGTGATCAGTTGCAAGTTTAGCTAAGCTATCGGCAGCATCACCCAGCCAGATATCGAGCGTTAGATTATCAGCGCTAAAGTTAAGGCGATGACAGCCTGCAATAAGGATAGGATAGGCTGCCAACAACTCTACTACCATCGCTCGTAGTTCTGGCGCACGCTGGCACCAAATGCCCAGTATCTCGGTCAAATCCTCGATAGGTATAGGATGCTTTTCAGTAGTGATAATATGTAAGCGCGCATTACTTAAATGCGCATGCGTTGCTCGAAGCTTGCGCCATAAGTGCCAGAGAGCTAGGACATTGAGGCCAGTGCCAAAACCCAATTCAGCGACACTAAAGGTTTGATAAGCGGCTAGATTTGCCAAGCGCTCAGATACATGATTGCCCTCCAAGAACACGTAGCGAGATTCTGCTAAGCCATTAGCCTGTGAGTAATAAACGTCACCAAATTCACCTGATACGGGCACTAGGTTACCTGTATCGTCCTTTTGCCAGTCAATCTGCGCAGGCTTGATGATATTGGCATAGCTCGTAGCTTTTGTAGGGTCAAGATGCCCAATTGGCGCAACAGGATTAGACATAAAAGATCACATCAAATAAGGCAATAAAAGCAGGTTACCAGCGCTCGCGGCGTACAAAAACCAGCCAAGAGATAAAAATACCGACCAGTAAGCTGATGAGTACTGTAAATGCACCGTATAAAAACAGCTGACCTTTACTCTCATAGACCAAGACGTTAACCTGCGTTTGTAAGTCATTAACTTGGCGTTGCAGCTTGGCATTGCGCCCTAATAGCTCTTGATTGGCATCCGATAATGCTTGATTGGAGGGTTGCATTTGCGCCGCTAGGGTATTATCAATGGACAAAGCTAAGTCTGGATCAGCTTGAGCGGTACTGGGCTCAGTCATTGTCATTTGAGTCGTTGTTAAAGGCGTAGGCTCAGCACTAGGAGTTAGTGTTGAAGCCGCTTGCACTGGCATTGTCGCCAATAGCATGATGCTCATTAGACCGTACTTATAATGTTTCAATCGATTCACGATTGTGCTGCCTTGTTGGCAGGCAAGGTATGAATAAAAGGTCTGACGTCTACATGACTATACACACCATCACGCAGGTAAGGCTCGGCATCTACCCAAGTTTGCGCGTCTTTGAGCGTATCAAAATCCGCGATAATCAGGCTGCCTGACATAGCGTCGCTACCATGCTCGATAGGGGTAGGACCTGCGATGATTAAGCGCTGCTCACGATCTAAGGCTTGCAGGCGCTCGACGTGTTCTGCGCGAGTGATTAGGCGTTGCGCTTGGCTACCTGCAACGTCATGACCGATGATAGCAAATAAGGCCATGGTGGCTCCTTAATTAAGAGTAAAATAGCGAGTGTATAATACAAGAAAAGTAAAGTTTTAAATCTATTTGGCAGTTTTGTCCGTCAGTGCTGGATTGACATGGTTTTTTAGCACTACAAACTGAGCAATGACGAAAACGAGCATAATAGGAATCCAGCCGTAAGTCTTAAAGTTGATCCAAGCTTCGTTCGACATGGTAAAGGCCGTGATATAATGCAGCACGCCCATAAGCACAAAAAACAGCGCCCAAGCGATAGTGAGCTTTTTCCAGCCGCTCATAGTAAGCGTAAAGACCTCTTTCATTGCCAGGCGCATCAAAGGCTTGTTAATAGCTACGCTTACGAGCAAGGCAAAGGCAAACACCCCGTTTATAATCGGTGATTTCCAGCGTAAGTAGATGTCATCACGCAGCAATAAGGTGACACCGCAAAAGACAATGGTCAATAACAGAACTACCCATTGCTGCTTATCAAGTTTGCCTTTTTGACGGGCAAAGTGAATGACGTAAACGACGAGAGTCGCTATAAGCAGAGCACCTGCTGCGGCCAAGATACCTTGATTGCGGGCAACGATAAAAAAGGCAATCAGGGGAATAAAATCTAATAGAGCTTTCATAGCTAGGATAGTGTCCATCAAAACGTAGGAGATAGTTTACACGTCTACTGGGCTAAAAAAAAGCAATCAACGCATGAATAAGGCTGTACCTATGAAAATCGATTTGCACTGTCACAGTACCTGCTCTGATGGCACCTTTGCACCTGCTGAAGTCGTTCGCCGCGCACATGTCGCTGGTGTCGATGTTTTGGCATTGACCGATCACGATACGCTAGCAGGTATCGATGAGGCGCGCGCTGCGGCTAATACTTATGACATGCAGCTTATTAATGGGGTTGAGATCAGCTGCGAGCACACCTTGAGTGGTGGCTACGGCAAGAACAAATCTACTAATAAAATCATCCATGTGGTGGGCCTTGATTTTACCGATCGCGCGCAGATGCATGCCACTTTGCAGCAGCTGCAAGACAGCCGAGCGACTCGCGGTCAGCGCATCACCGAAAAGCTGAGCACGCTACTCGATATTGAGTTTGATGAATTATGGCAAGAAGTGTTGGCTAAAGCGGGCGATAACCCTCAAGCGGTTGGACGCGCTCATATCGGTCAAGTATTGTTTGAGCGCGGTGAGGTCAAAACTGTACAAAAGGCATTCGATAAGTATTTAGCTGATAATAAGCCCGCTTACGTGGCTCTTGACGCACTGAGTATGGCGGATGGTATCGCGCTCATTCATGCTTGCGGCGGCAAAGCAGTACTTGCTCATCCTACCCGTTATCAGCTCTCAGCGACGCGGGTGCGCAAACTTATTGAGGAGTTTGCCGCACTTGGCGGTGATGCCTGCGAGCTACCTGCTGATAGTGAACCGCTGAGCACTCGGCGTATGGTTGATCGCAGTATTACAGAGCACAATCTAGGGGTGTCAACCGGTAGCGACTTTCATGGCAGCAATATGCCGTGGCGCAAGTTGGGTGATATTCCTACTCTAAATGCAGATCAGCGGGGCGTTTGGCAAAGCTTTCGCTAATAGCGAGAACCACGATTAAAAACTTATACTATTATAAATTTAGGTGTTAGCAAATACAGTTTAGTAGGTGTCTGTATTTTGGAGGCGAGAAGTTTTAGAGGCGAGAATAACCTTGTAACAAAGTAAAGCGCTATTAGTCTTAACACGTGTATATAATTGCGTAACATAAGCGTAAACCATTTGGCTACTTATTTATGCCGGTATCTATAGACCAGTTGGGCTATAAAAAACTTACTCAGATTATTTTTGAGTGGCAAGCTGCTGATAGGGCATCGCTGTTTGCGTTATTTATAGTCATCGAGGTCGCATTGCATTGGCTATGGTGCTTGTTTGTATGGTTCAAACGAGACACTTATGGTCTATATGTCAACATGGATCTGCTCTATCCAGTCTGGATATGGACGACTGTCATAGGACTGTTCTCGTACTGGATAGTCGGTCATGTTGCGCGCATCAAAACCTCAGATCAGCGCCTGCATCTGTGGCAAATTATTCTGGTCACTATATACACAGTCTACATTGCCATCGCTATCGTCATCATGGGCTATAGCAGTCTGCTTGCTGGAGTATCTCTGGTTGGCGGCGCTATGCTTGGTATGATGCTGATTGAACAGCGCTACATTTGGCGTGCTTTTTTGGCGCAAACCTTTTTGATATTGTTTGCCGTCTCTTTGCCATATTTTGGTATTGCTTTACCTAATTTGAGCCAGTTGGTTGTGACTTCACTGCCGCCTGAGGTATATCATCAACTGACTTATAATGAGGTGATGACGATAGAGAATGCTATCGCTGCCTCAAACTTCAAAAACAATGATCTAAGATGGGATAGCGTTAGAGAGATTCAGCGCTCTTCAGCGTTTTTTTGGCGCTCAACGCATATGTATTTGGCGCTGCCAAAAGCGATTTTTATCGTTGCGGTGTTTAGAGTGTTGCTGCTTGTTTTATACGCCAGTAAAGATGAGAGCCTAAAACAGGCCAATCAAGACGATTTGACGCATTTAAAGAGTCGCCGTCATGGTCTTGAGATGATGCAACAAGCATTAAGCAAAATGTCTCGCGGACAAAGCTTTAGCATTATCTTACTCGATCTTGATAATTTTAAAGACATTAATGATGAGCAAGGTCATGATGCAGGCGATAGAGTACTGCAAAAAGTATCGGCTATACTGTCAAAGCCCAAATTAGATGTAGCAGGCAAAGACGCTATCGTTAGCCGCCATGGCGGCGAAGAGTTTTTGGTCGTATTGCCTAACACAGCACATAATAAAGCCATGAGTATCGCCGAGCAATTAAGACAAGATATCGCTCAGCATCCTATCGCCCTTAGTGATAATTTAGAGGCTGTAGAGAGTGTGGATACAGTAGAGTGTCTAAATGTCACAGCAAGCTTTGGGGTTTATAGCGTTGACTACGAGGAGCTAACGGCATACAAAATAACGTCTGTAGCCCATACAGATGCTGTTTCATTACCGAATGATATCTGCCAATACTTTATCAGTATAGCGGATAAAGCTTTGTATAAAGCCAAGCATCTAGGCCGTAATCAAGTGGTTAGCGCCAACGAGTTACTGGTGCAAGGCGCTATTACCAAAAAGCGTTACTGCAAATAGTATCAGGCAGTAAAAAAGCCTTATTCACGCCATTTGTAAGTTCTGAACGACACTTGCCAGCACGCTAGTGGCAAAACTACCTGTCGTCAAAGTAAAGCTGAGCACTAATGTCTGCTCACTACTATCTTGCTGCTCTTGCCACTCCCAATGCATCGCTTCAATCGGTAATCGCAATGCTCGCCGCTGCGCTTTGATGCCTCGCAGCTCTAAACCTTTTGCTAGCTGTGTTAATAATAGATTATTCTCTATGACATCAGCTTCAAGCTGGGCGGCTAACCCGCTGACCTTATCGTTAGATGTGCCCCACAAGACGCCCGTTGGATGAATGTCGGCGCTGGCAAGGCGCTCGCGTAATGTATCTTCTAGGCTATCGCTAGCAAATATCGAACCTGAGCCATCGAGGTTAAATACCTCGCCATCTAGTCCCGTATTCCAACTGCCATCACGCACTCTTGCAGCCAATATCTCATTGAAAATTAAACTACGCGCCGCTGACAACTCCATCGAGTTTTGCTCGCGCGGTGCACGTTTACGTTTGCTCTTTTTGGGCGTAGCTCGATGCTCTGGTATGGAGCGCGCAAACAGTGCTAAGGCTTCTTTAATATTGTTGCCTTGCCAGCCAAAACGCTGTGGACCAAAATAATTAGGCACACCGCTTTTGCTAATAGTCGCTAGATGCTGTTCTACAGACGACTTATCGTCATCCTTCAATTCAATATCTTGCAAAGTAATATCTCGCAAGGTAATGATAAATTGATTGGCCCTGTGCGTCCCGCGATTAAGCTTTTTGTTATGCCAATGCTGGGCGAGGATAGTGATTGATTCTTCATCGCGAATATCTACAGGTGCAAACTTGGACCCTGGCATTTGCCGCACAGGTATACGCAAACTAAACCACTGCGTCGTCAGTGCATGACGGTCCTTGAGACCTGAATATCCGACATCGCGCAGTGGAATATCTGCCCATTCTGATAGCAGTTTTGCCAGATACGCGGTATTTACCCCTGACTTTTGTATATGTAGCCACAAGTGCTCACCCTCTCCTGTGAAGTCAACATCTAATATCTCATTGACGACAAAGTCTGTGTTGTAGGACTTATAGGTCGCTTGTCTTATAGGAGGTACGGTAGGCTGCGGTAGGCTGGCAGTATCCGTCGCTTTTGTAAAATCAATATCAAATAAATTATGAGTATTTGTGATCATAAAAAGGATCTTTTAGAGAAGTGATTTAAGTATAAAAATGTAAAGGTTACTATTTCTAACTATATCTGAACGATCATAGGCTGACGCTTTTAGCTTTTATCTTCTAGCTTAGTGCTTTGGGAACGTTTGTGTGAATAGTCAAAAGTTACGTTTTGCAACGCAGTAAACGCACAAATAAACAGCGTGTGGACATGGGTCTTGCTACTATCGATGAATCAATACTATTTAATCACGTTTTGATGTGCCGTGTTTTAATTTGATATGACCTAAAAGCTGTAGACGCAAGCATTATTTTTTGAATAACAACCGTTAAGGATAACTTATGAGCAACGCTATGATTAACACCGTTACCATCGACAAAGCCGATATTCCAAATGGTGGCATGAAGTCCTATAAACAAGACGATGATAGTATCATTTTAATCACTCGTGATGATAATGAGTTTAGCGCCTTTGATGGTAAATGTCCGCATGCGGGTGCAGATTTGGGCGAGGGTATGCGCTGCGGTGATCGCGTTATCTGTCCATGGCATCATGGTAGCTTTGATAGCCGTGATGGGACGCTGCTTGAGCCTGTGGCTATGCGCGGCTTGACTCAGTATGAACTGACCGATGAGGGCGATAGCCTCACTATCAATACCGCAGCAAAGATGGACAAACGCGTAGAGAATGACAAATTAACTGACACTCATACGATCATTGTTGGCGGCGGCGGAGCCGGCTTTATGACTGCCAATCAGCTGCGTCATACTGGCTACGGCGGCAAAATTACTATCATTAGTAAAGACGACAAAGCGCCCTATAATCGTCCTCTACTATCAAAAGCGTTTTTGGCAGGCAAGATGGATGAGAAATATTTGATGCTGGGCGGCGCAGAATGGGCCAGCAAAAACAATATCGATCTGCGCCTAAAGCAAACGGTGAGCGAAGTGCTCCCTAATGAATGCACTATCGTTGTGACAAACGAGAATGGCGATAGCGAGCAACAAACCGCAGATTTCTTAGTCGTTGCAACAGGCGCTGAACCTAAAATACCACCCTTTAAAGGCGCTGATTTAGACGGCGTCTATACACTGCGCAGTATGGATGATGCCAAGGCAATCAAAGGTGCTACCGACAACAAAAACGTTGTCATCGTCGGTACAGGCTTTATCGGTATGGAGGCTGCTTCTGCATTGGCGCAGGTAGGCGAGACAAAGTCTATCACTGTCGTTGCTCGCGGCGCACGCGTCATGGCAAATATCGTCTCAGAAACGGTGAGTAATGCCCTTGTTAAACTTCATGAAGAAAAAGGTATCAAATTTGCCTTTGGCGCAGGCGTCGATCAAATCAATGGCGACGGCAAAGTTAGTGGCGTTACATTGTCAGATGGTAGTAGTATCGATGCTGACGTTGTCATCTTAGGCACTGGCGTCGCGCCACGTACCGAATTGCTCAATGAGGTTAACGATCCAGACGGCGTACAGGTCGATGATCACTTGCAGTTGCGTGATGGCGTTTATGCGCTCGGTGATATTGCCAAAGCCACCAATCAGATGGGGCGGATGCGTATTGAGCATTGGCGCGTAGCACTGCAACACGGCATCGTAACTGCCGCTGCTATTTTAAATGAAGACAACGTTAACTCACTAGAGGAGCGTATTCCGTTCTTTTGGACGGCGCAGTATGGCAATAGTTTGCGCTATAGCGGACATGCGGCGACGCCCGATCATAATATCTTGTTCGGCTCGCCTGATACGCTAGACTACATCGAGTATTATTTCGATGACGAAGGGGAGAATACGCGTGCCAGCGCTGCAAGCTCCTTAGGACGTGACAAAGAGCTGATTGCCTTCTCTGAACTCTTGCGCCGTGGTCATGCGCCAACGCGCGCGCAGATCAATGCAGGGTTCGATATTATTGAGCAAGCAAAGGTTTTATCGCGCTAGCATTGGCAGAGTTTTGTTACTATAAAGGCTGATCTATTGATTTAGGTCAGCCTTTTTATATATTAAATAGCATATTTTTGTTATACAAAGCGCTTTTTAAATCTTGAGAATACAATGATGACTACTATCAAAAACAAAGAAAAGGTGTTTCTTCGTCAAGCAACGGCCGACGATGTTGGTGCCATTGAGCAATTACTCAACCTGTGCTACCGAAGCACCCAAGGCTGGACGAATGAAGCATCTCTCGTCGGCGGCATACGCATTACCCAAAGCGAGCTTATCCACATCATCAACGATCCAAAACACTACTTTTTTGTATATCCCAAAACGACGATGGGCGAGCGCGATAGCGAAGAGACAGGCGAGCTACTAGGCTGCATTGCAGTTGATGTAAAATCAGATAGTGATGTCAACAACAAAGCCTATATTGGCATGTTTGCCGTTCATCCAGAATTACAAGGGTGCGGCGTGGGTCATGTCATCTTAGAAGCCGCCGAGACTTTTGCGACGCGGCATTTACTATCTAGTCATGAGCAAAGGAGCGATCAGCCAAGCCGTCTGACCATGTCAATCTTGAGTCATCGTCCTGAGCTGTTGGCATATTATCAGCGACGCGGCTATCAGTTGAATGGCAATAGTATGCCGTTCCCAGATGATGGTAATAATGGCGAGCCTAAACGGCAAGATTTAGAGCTATTAGAATTAGAAAAATTGGTGAGCAGATAGGGTTATCTTTACTGTCCCCAAAAGTGCCCAAAGGTCATAAACAGCCCAGCGCTTAGTAATACAAAGGCGACAATAAGTAAGCGCTTAAACCAGTTAAAGGCAGGCCGCCGCGTGGCATTGTCATCAGACATAAGGTAGGCAAACAAGCACAGTAAGCTTGCCGCCAATGTCATAATGCCAAGCCCAATAGGTAGGATGTACAGGTAGATCTGCCACACAATCATCTCGCAACTCTTATTATTTAAAGCATCATAACAGTATCAAGATTGTGCTGTCTGTCATAGATTTTAGTACGGGCATAGCTTATTAAGTAAACTGGCTTTGGTCTAAAGACAACTGGGGTTAAATCAGCACGCTTGTATTACTCAGAATCATCATGCATCTGTGCTTGAATATAGTTCTCTACACCTACCGATTTAATCAAATCCTCTTGTGTATCAAGCCAGTCGTCATACTCCTCATTACCATCCTTAAGAGTAAGCAATAAATGACGTGATACATAGTCTTGATGCGTCTCACACAATGTAATCGCATCAGTAATAATGTCGAATTTTTGTCGCTCTAAACGCAAGTTGCAACTGATAATTTCAGGGACGTCTTCACCGATATAGACTTTGCCTAGTTGTTGTAGATTAGGAAGCCCACCGAGCAAAAAGATACGGGCAATCAGATCATCCGACCACTTCATCTCAGCGATAGACTGCTTGTACAAATGATCGTTTAGAACCTCTAGTCCCCAATGCCTTGCCATACGCGCATGCAAAAAATACTGATTAATCGCTATTAAAGACTGACCAAGCACTTTATTGAGCACTTGAATGACTTCTTTGTCGCCTCTCATGATTCTCTCCTTTAGTGTGATACTAAATCTGGCGATACTTCAGCCATTTGGCTCTGCAAGTAGTTAGGCAGACTTATCATATCAATAAGACGCAGCTGCTGCTCAAGCCAATGAGCATGATCTTCTTCAGTGTCTTTGAGCTGCTGGGTCAAGATATCGCGAGTGACGTAATCTTTCTCTTCTTCACATAGCGCAATGCCTGCTTTGAGATCTTTTTGTACTGCATATTCAAGATCCAGATCAAGCTGTAGCATCTCAGGAACTGCAGTGCCGACTTGAATCTCATTAACGCTCATTTTAGGGATGCCGCCTAGCATCAAAATACGGCGAATGATCGCCTGCGCATGCAAGGTCTCATCTTCCATTTCGTGATGAATACGGTCATACAATTTGCCGTAGTGCCACTCAGCATACATCTCAGAGTGAATAAAATACTGGTCACGAGCGGCCAGCTCACCGCCCAATAAAAAGTTTAAATAATCGATAACTTTTTGACTACCTTTCATAATATATACTCACTAAAAATTTGATTAGTAGGGCGTGTACAGCAGACCTAAGTCAAGGATAGCAGACTGGATCTTGATAGTAATTGTACTTGATAGTAATAGTAACAGACATTTGCAGTAGAATAAAAATAGAAAATAGCATGCATAAACTCTAGTGCAGGATAAGCATCATAAAGATAATAGACTAGGCTAAGCGTGCTCGATAGTGGAGAGGTAGGTTTATAGGCTAACTATTCATGTACTAACTAAAAGCTAAACAGCATAAGCAAGAACGTCATGCTTGGCGTGATGCTCATCAAGATAATCATTGACCATAGGCTCGCAGCAGCCGCAGCGAGTAGCGACATCTAGCGTCTCTTTGAGACCATCAAGTGTATCGATACCAGAGCTGATTGCCGCCTGAATTTGCTTTTCTTTAACGCTATTGCAGATACATACGTACATATAACTATTCCTAAATCTTCTGACAATTTACTTGTCATGAATAAGAATGACGATTTAATAGCACATATAGTAACGATAATTGTTATTATTTGCAATAGCTTTTACAGTGACAAAGTTTAGAGAGGTTAGCTTTAAATCTAAGAAATTATGTTTGGTTTTTACTCATCGTTAGGTATACTTAATTATCGAAGATAAAAAAGCGAGACCATCATGAAAAATGTCAAAAATACAAATGTTAAAAATATAAATATCAGAAACATAGTTGCCATGCTTTTATTAACTCCACTACTTGCTGCTTGCTCAAGTGGACCCTCTGAGAGTGATGTAGAAAATCTTATTGAAGCACAGTATGAGCAGGCGGGCAGCATGATGGATAATGCGATGGCGGGTGCTGGCAATGATGAGATGGCAAGGGCAATGAGCGGCATGATGGCAGGCATGATGCCAACCCTTGAGAGCGTAGAAAATGTCAATTGCGATACCATTGAGGGCGACAATACCTATATGTGTACCGCTGATATTACGCAAACGGTTGCGGGTAATAGTCGCACTGACAAAGGAAGCTTCAAGGTGTACCAAGTAAATGATGAGTGGGTTTTGGGGATGTAGACTTTTTACTACTCTATTCAATAAGCCTTAATCACTCTCGCTCAGTCTAGTCACGATTTTCCCTGAACGATAAGCCAGTAAAGAGAGCAAGGTTTCACTCATGCCATGACTATGCTCACTTGCCCCTTGAATAAATATCTTAGGTTTAAAGTTAGCGTTAATCGTTTTCACCCTATAATCGGTGTCTAGCACCAAGCGATCCTCGGTATCGTATACTAAATACTCCTCAAAGTTTTTGACAATATCGGTCGCTATAATCTCGTAACCTGTCGCCAAAAATAAACCGTCAAACTCCATGTTTACCGTTTTATTATCCGTCAGCTCTTTAAATATTGCCTGTTTTGAGTCGCTATCTATACCTTTTAATTCATGAAATTGATGCAGCTGGACCTGCTCAGTCCCAATCAGTTTTTGATAATAAAGGCGTTCGTACAAGATGCTAATGAGTTTAGGATCGACGACTGAATAATTGGTATTTCTGTGGTTCTCAATGATGTCTTCTCGAAAGTCATCATCATAAGTCAAAAAGGTCTCAACCGTATCACTATCAAAGATCTCGTTCACAAATTCAGTTTCATCAGCAGGCTTTAGGGCATAGGTTCTAAAATAAAGATCGACTTTGGCATTGGGGTACTCATCTGCCAAATGCATGGTAATCTCAGCAGCGCTTTGACCAGAACCCACCACTACAAATTTATACTTTGCATGTTTATCGGTAAAATCAGTCTCTAAGCTGTACAAAAAATCTTCAGAGTGACTGATCTTGATATCAGGATTGGCACTCATATACTCAGGAATGACTTTGCTGATACCTGCTGCAAGCGAGATGTCTTTGGCGTATATAATCTCCGCCTCTTTAGTGGTGACATTTTGCAAATGTAGCGCTAAGTAGTCTACGACGTCTGAACCTTCGATAAGCACAGGCTCGATCTTTATAACCTTAGTAGCGTATTTGACATAATTTTCAAACTTCTTAGCCGCCCATTGTAGATAGTCGTTATATTCCACTCGCCTTGGAAAAAAGTTTTTGAGATTGGCAAAAGTCTCTAACCGACCATTTTCTGCTAAGTAATTGATAAAGGTAAAAGGGCTGGTGGGATTTCTGAGCGTCACTAAGTCTTTGAAAAATGAAATCTGCATCTCAGCTTCGGGTATCAGCATACCGCCGTGCCAGACAAAGTCAGGCTTGCTCTCTATAAACATGATTTTTGAGTGGTCATTTAACATATCCTTCTCTAACAGGGCAACAGCCACTGAAAGATTTGCTGGACCAAAACCTATCCCTATAAAATCGTAAATGTGCATAAGTAACCTTGTTTGAGTTTTTATTTTTAGATGTCAACACAGTCTATGGTTGGGTAAGTCAGCAACTAAGATGTGCAACCTTTATTATCTGAAAAGGCAGCGCTAAGCTGAACGACTTCAAGCCCTAAAAGACAAGTGAGACAATATCAGCTTTAGGCTTTTAAAAAGGTTACGTTTAGTATTATGTATTTAGTATCAAATACATAGCAAAAGTTTAAATAGTAGACCAAAGGCTTTGACCTAAAATCTAGCCACAAAAAAAGGCTATTCTATCTAAAATAGCCTTTTTACTTGTACACTCTATCAAACTAAAGCTGACTAGCGCCCACTACCTCATTGTCACAAACTCTTCAGAGCCTGTCGGATGAATAGCAACGGTATTATCAAAATCCGCCTTGGTCGCGCCCATCTTGATTGCGACCGCAAAACCTTGAATCATCTCGTCAACGCCATAGCCAATACCATGCAGACCAATCACCTTTTCATCATCGCCTAGGCATACCAGCTTCATCACGCACTTTTGACGATGCTGAGTCACTGCGCTATACATTGAGGTAAAGGTCGAGGTATAGCACTTGATATTATCCTTGCCATGATGATTGATCGCGTCAATCTCAGACAAACCAATCGTACCGATAGCAGGATGAGTAAAAATAACCGTCGGAATGAGATCATAAACCAGATGCTCATCGGTCTTATCATTAAACAAGCGCTCAGATAGCCTGCGACCTGCTGCAATAGCGACCGGCGTCAAATCAACACTGTTCTCGATAATATCGCCAACCGCATAAATGCCGTCAACGTTAGTGTTCTGAAACTTATCGACTTTGATTTTGCCGTTGTCCGTCGTCTCAACCCCTGTGACATCTAAATTGATAGTATCAGTGGAGGGCGCTCGACCAATCGCCCAAATCAAGCAATCGACCGTATCAAGGCTGCCGTCTTTGGTGAACAGCTCTAAACTACCATCGTCGTTTTTATTGACCTCAGTCAGCGTCGTTTCGGTATGCAACTGAATACCGTCTTGCTCCATCTCTATCAGCAAAGTCTCAACGATAGTGTGGTCAAACGAGCGTAGCGGTGAATGCTGGCGCACATACAGATGCACCTCTGATCCTAAACTGTTGAGTACGCCTGCAATCTCAACCGCAATATAGCCAGCCCCTGCGATAGCCACGCGTTTGGGCAGATGGTTTAATCTGAAGAACCCGTCAGAATCGATACCGTGCTCAGCGCCTGGGATGTTAGGGAAGATAGGATGACCACCGGTCGCAATCAAAATATGGTCAGCGGTAATGTGCTCGCCATTGACTTCTACGGTATTGGTATCGACGAACTTGGCAAAGCCTTTTATGACCTCAACGCCGTTCTTTGCCAAATTATTATCATAAGAGCGATGAATGTTTTGAATATATTGCTGGCGACTATTGACCAGTTTTTGAAAGTCAAAGTTCTTTAATTCAACATCAAAGCCATAATCTGGCGCATACTTCTCAATGGCTTCGGCGACTTGCGCGCCGTACCACATGACCTTTTTGGGTACGCAGCCCCAGTTGACACAAGTGCCGCCTAATTGTTCTGCTTCGATAATGGCGCATTTTTTGCCATAGCTTGCCGCGCGATTGATCGAAGCAATACCGCCGCTACCGCCACCAATGGCGATATAGTCATAATGTTTTGTCATGGTTGAGATCTCTTTATTTCGTTTTGAGGCAATTTTAGTCTTATTGTTATGGGTACGATTCTGTATCTTACAAGTTGCCGACCATACACCAAGCGTGCTTGATGATACCATGAAGCGTGGATAACTTTAATGAGGAAAACCTATGCATATCGCTATCTTGACTATGACGTTCTCTTTGCCTGGCTGCAGCTCCTTAAAAGAAAAGCGCCAACGTATGGGCGGCTTGCATGCGCGCTTTGGCAATACACCAAGTGTCGCCGTCTGCGAAAGCGGTGAGCGCGATCGGCACGATGCCAGCGAATGGACGTTTGTCATCGTCGGGCTATCCAAACGTGAGGTTGAGTCGCAGTGTAGTCAGATAGAGGAAAAGATAGAGCGGACGGTAGATGCAAGGATGATGAATGTTGAGCGGGAGTTTATTTAGGTGGGGTGGGTTTTATCTCCTACTATACAAAAACATTCAAAACCCTATCAAGCAAAATCAAGGCTGATTTCAACGCCTAAGTTAGCATTGATGTTCACCAATGCATCTAAGCTAAACTTGCTAATTTTGCCTTGTAATAAGTCATTAAGACGAGGTTGAGTGATTCCGCAAAGCTTAGCAATCTCGCTTTGCGTACCTGACATATCTTTAATAATGTCTGTAATATGATGCATAAGTTCAGCACGCAATTTTAGATTAGCGCTTTGAGTAGGCGTATCACAAAGAGCGTCAAATGCAGAGGTATATTTAGTCATCTTTTAAATCCTGTATAAGCGGTGCGTAGAACGCACCCTACAAGTAACTCAACACTATTTTACAATCCCCGAAGCGCCTGAGTCGCATCATTAAAAGCCACTTTAGCGTCCTCAATCTCTCCTGCGAAAAGAGGGAATAAATGCGGCATCGTCTCATAAATGGTGAGCTGAGTATCTACACCGGCTTCTTCAAGTTTATTCGCATAAGCCACGCCTTCATCGCGCAAAGGATCGAATCCTCCGACCAAAACAACGGCAGGAGCGACGCCTTCTAAATCACCAAATATTGGCGATACCATCGGGTCTGTCGTATCGGTGTCATCGTTTATGTATTGCTCTTGGAACCAGCGCATCTTAACGCGCTCTAAAAAGAAACCGGTCGCAAATAACTCATACGACTCATACTCACGGCTCATATCGACCCAAGGCACCCATAATAGTTGCAATTTTGGCGGATAGGTATCGTCTTTGGTTTGCTGCGCGACGACAGCCGCTAAGTTACCACCTGCGCTGTCACCACCGACCGCCAGACGCGTCGCATCAACACCAAACTTATCGGCATTATTGGCAACATGACGGAAAGCTGCCAGTCCATCATTGACAGGAGTAGGGAAGGCGTGCTCAGGCGCGAGGCGATAATCGACTGCGATGACGGTGCAATTACCATCTGCCGCCAAATACTGACAGACCAAATCGTGTGATTCAAGTGAGCCTGCCACATAACCACCACCATGAAAAAACACCAAAGCTGACTGATTATTATCTTTGACTTTGCGATGGCGATAACGACGTAGCGTTATGCTATCACCGCCTGATACGTCAAGGGGAAAGTCATCGCTGATGATATCTTTATGATTAGACTGCGCGAGTAATGGCCCTTGTGCATCGATTTGTCTGCGCGTGCTGGCAACGCTCGCTAGGTGATTGGGCGGTGGACCAAATAGCTTAAGAATGACTTGTACTGAGACATCTAAAGTCTGACCGTCTATGACGATGGGATCGCCTGCGATTTTGCGTAGAATGGGTTTAGGTAGGTGGACTATTCTTTTAACGATAGCTTTTTGTGCTTTGAATGCGAGTTTTTTTAGTTTTGGATGGTTTTTGATTTTCATTAAAGACATCCTTATCTTGAGTAATGAATGATAAACCGTTACGCCTTAGTTTTATGTCTACAAACCTTACGCAATACGGGTCATTTGCGTAAGATTAGAGTCTTCAATCATCTCCTTTGTCACCTTTATAAAGTTTTTAAAGTGCGCGCTTTGTCCATGCTGTTCCATAAGCTCCTGATTCTCCCAGACCTCGTAAGTGATAAAGTGATTCGGATTGTCATTATCTTGATGGATATTATAGTGCATAGCGCCTTGCTCAGCTTGCGATGCCTCGGCTAGCTTAAGTAGCTCAGACTTAAGGCTTTCAGCGTGTTCAGGTTTGGCGGTGATATTAGCAACGAGGGTGATAGCTTGTTTTTCTTGAGTGTTCATAATGGTGTCCTAAGGTTAGCCTTGTAGTGATTGTAGTAACTCTTGAGTTTGGCGTTTAAGCTCGGCAATAGCGTCTTTATTTAAAGCATTAGCATGCGGTTGTCCGAACTCGCCTCTAGCTTCGCCGTCCTCGCCATCTTTGATGTCATTATCAAAGTATTTACCCGTATCGTCAGCGAACTCATCCGACGTGGCAAGCTCGGTTAGGATGTTCGCGCCTTTATCTGCTGATGACCAATATTTGCCATAAGCTTCATCGACCATTTTGGTATTCAGTAACGAGCCAGGATTGACCGCGATAACGTTTATATTATCGTCTGCGACAGTGTCCGCTAAATCCATATTCCACATCGTAAGCGCGAGCTTGCTTTGCGCGTAGGCGTCTTTGTCGTCAAGACGTTCGTTCCCTGCAAAGGCTTGATAAGATATTGGTGCTTGCGCCGCTGAGCTTAGATTGATAATGCGCGCTTTATTAGACTTTTTAAGTAAAGGTAATAGGGCGTTGGTCAACTCGTGAGGCGCTAGATAATTGACTACGAAGCGCACGTCCAGTCCGTCTTTGGTCACGGGCGATGCGGTGGTATAAATCCCGGCGTTATTGATAAGGACATCAAGCTTTGATATCTTGTCATTCACTTCTGCTGCCATGCTACGCACCGCATTTAAATCTGACAAATCAGCCACAAACCCGTCAATCTTATCTGCTGCTGCGTCTGTCGCTACTGCTTTGACCTCCATAATAACCTTGTCGAGCTTATCCGCGTCTCTGCCATGCAAATATATCTGATGCCCTGCTTTTGCTAAATTTAAAGCGGCAAGTTTACCAATGCCATCCGTGCTGCCAGTAATTAAAATGGTTTTCGTCATGAGACATCCTTATAGTTTGAGTTATTATTTGAATTTTGAATGTGTTCTATTTTATCGGTCGCCATGGCGCTGATTGTAATGAAAGTGTTGTGATTGGGAAGGTGGCTGTAATTGAGGGGGTTTAATAGTGCTTTTAAATGGGGTGATTCGATGGGTGAGAGGACTTTGATAAGAGACGTGGTGTTAGCTCTGGTAGGGTGCGTTCCACGCACCATTCACTATCTCAATTTTAAAGGTGCGTGGAACGCACCCTACGAAAAATTTGAAGAGTATAGTGTCTGTTGGGTGTCGCAAGCTCCACGCCAACCTACGAATTGTATATGGATTCGAGAGTTATTCTGTAGGTTGGTGTCGAGGAACGAGACCCAACGAGTTGGCTTTGATAAATGTGAGACAGTTGGGTTTCCTTGGTCAAATCAACCTACGAGCTGAATTTAAAAACAAGGAACAGGCTGAGTCTAATAATGTGACTGTCTTAGCTGGAATGGACTTTATAAATTGGCTATATGAGAATTTAGAGTATGTTTCGGAGAAAAATTTGTCAAAGTTGGGTATATCTACGATGCCAACAATTCTATGAGAGGTTAAAGACTTTGACGAGTGTATTAAAACTCACTTAAGCTACAGATTAGGTATAAATTGACGAGCAATTTGTATATTAGCACCGAGACACAAGCCCCAACAATATTTTAAAATTGAATTTTTGGGTGTCGCAAGTTCCGTCCAGCCGTCCAGCCTACGTTTGCTGAGAGATGCTTAAGTCTACGAACTCTAAATTTTAATTATATTCCTCACTATAGGCTCGTATTACTTCGTGTTCTATTCTAATATAATCCTTAGCCAATTCAAGCAACTCTGGTCTTTGGAAGAACGGAGAATTGTATCCTTTAAAACCATGGGTTACAGACACTTTAGATCTATTTCTACCTTTAAAGAACGCATTGTGATAAATCAATGCTTTTCTAGCAGGGTGTTCTCTATCTCGCAAAATTTTTTCTAGGATACCAGCTTCGAATGTAATTTGACGAACATCTTTAATCTTATTTTCAAAGTTAAGTTGAATCGCTAGATTAGAGATTTCAGATTCTCTCTGTTATTTATCAAAACTAAACTGTTGGCAATATCTTCTAATTTGATGCACTGATTTGTCTAATAAAAATATATCGTAGCCAAAGGACATATTACTTACAGTTAAGTATCTATATTTAGCTCTTTCCTCAAGTTTATTTATAAAATCACTTACGTCATCGGATATATTTAAACTAACGTTAGTATGCTTCTCAAATTTATTTATCGCAGGACTTATATTATGGCTTATTTCTTTACCTTTGATTAAATTAGCTAAAAGAATGCATTTCGAATACTTTTCAAGGCAATGTAAAGAAGACCATAGAAACTGTGGCGTTAGATTATTTCTATATGCAAGACGAGCATGAATATAATCTTGATCTGCTGTATCTCTGAAACAGCGAATAGCAACCTCATATAAAGCCTGACTGTCTTTGATATCCATATTAAAACCTCGTAATTGATCTATCGCGAATCTGAGTATATTTACGATAAGTGTATAATCTAAGCTATAGTATTTTCAAAAAAGGCCACCCCAAAAGAGCAGCCTTTAAATGACAACCGAAACTAAAATACTAACTCGCCTCAGACATCGCTTGCTTTAGCATCGGCTTTAAGAACTCACCCGTATACGAGCCTTTCACTTCTGCCACTTCCTCAGGCGTCCCTTCCGCGATAATCAGTCCACCCCCTTTGCCGCCTTCAGGACCAAGATCAATGACCCAATCGGCAGTTTTAATAACATCTAAGTTATGCTCGATGACCACGATGGTATTACCTTTATCACGTAGTGCATGCAGGATATGGAGCAGTTTATCGATATCATGGAAGTGCAAACCAGTTGTCGGCTCATCCAAGATATACAGCGTCTGCCCCGTATCACGTTTAGCAAGCTCGCGTGCTAATTTCACTCGCTGCGCCTCACCACCAGATAACGTCGGCGCGGATTGACCGAGGCGAATGTAGCTGAGACCCACATCCATTAGCGCTTGCAAGCGACGATAAATCGCTGGTATGGCTGAGAAGAACTCAGTGGCATCTTCTACCGTCATATCGAGGACGTCCGCGATGGTTTTACCTTTATAGTGAATCTCGAGCGTTTCGCGGTTATAACGCTTTCCTTCGCAAGTATCGCAAGGCACGTACATATCGGGCAAGAAATGCATCTCAACTTTGATAAGACCATCGCCCTGACACATCTCACAGCGTCCACCTTTGACGTTGAAGCTAAAGCGACCCGCTTTATAACCCCGAGCACGCGCCTCTTGTGTTTGTGAGAACATCTCACGTACGGGCGTAAACACGCCTGTATATGTGGCAGGGTTTGAGCGCGGCGTACGACCAATGGGGCTTTGGTCAATATCGACCATTTTATCCAAATGCTTAAGGCCGCAAATGCTGTCATGCTTATCCGCGATGAGCGTTGAAGCGTTATTCAACTGGGTGGCGGCAAGTGGCATTAAGGTACGGTTAATGAGCGTTGATTTACCTGAACCCGAGACCCCAGTAATACAAGTCATAATACCGATAGGTAGGGTCAAATCTACGTCGTGTAGGTTATTGCCGGATGCGCCTTTTAACTCAATGCTCATGGGTACTTTTTTGGGTTTGGCTTTGCCTTTCGCTTCTACTTCTATGGTTTTGGCTTTGTGGCGTATAGTTGGAATCTCAATGCGCTTTTCCCCAGACATATATTGTCCAGTCAGCGATTCCTTGTTCGCCATAATATCTTTGACGGTACCTTGGGCGATGATATGACCGCCATGTACGCCTGCGCCAACACCGATATCGATAACGTGATCCGCTTGGCGAATCGCATCTTCGTCATGCTCTACAACGAGGACGGTATTACCCAAATCACGCAAGCGTGTTAGCGTTTTTAATAAGCGATCATTATCACGCTGATGCAAACCAATGGAGGGTTCATCAAGGACATACATCACGCCCATCAGACCTGCGCCAATCTGACTAGCCAAACGAATACGCTGCGCTTCGCCGCCCGATAGGGTTTCGGCAGAGCGGGCAAGGGTGAGATAATCAAGGCCAACGCTGACCAAAAAGTTGAGACGCTCGTTAATCTCTTTAAAGATTTTCTCCGCAACTTCCCCTTTATGCCCGCTCAGTTTGAGCGTTTTATAATAGTCAGCGGCATCACCGATAGACAGCTTAACGATTTCAGCGATGGTTTGATCATCAACGCGCACGTTGCGTGAGATCTCATTGAGACGTGCACCATCGCAGACATTACAAGTGGTGTCGGCTAAATATTTAGCTAGCTCATCACGTACTAGATTGCTTTGCGTTTTGGCATAACGACGCTCAAGGTACGGCAGCACACCTTCAAAAGGAATAGTCTTGTTGGTTTTGCGTCCGCGCTCATCGGTAAAGTTAAAAGTCAGCTTTTCTTTACCCGAGCCATGCATGATGAGGTCTTGCTGCGCTTTTGGTAGATCCGTCCACGGAGTATCCATATCTATTTTAAAATGCTTACAGACAGTGCTAAGCAAGCCAAAATAGTACGAGTGACGCTTATCCCAACCATTAATAGCGCCTTGATTGAGTGTTTTATCGATGTGGGTAATCAGCTTTTCAGCCGCGAAATACTGACGTTTACCCAGACCATCACAGCTTGGGCACGCGCCGTATGGATTGTTAAAACTAAACATGCGCGGCTCAAGCTCAGAGACAGCGCGATCACAGACAGGGCAAGAGTGCTTGGCGGACATCACTTGGTTCTGATCGCCACCTTCTTTTGGGTTGCCATCCATAAAGTGTAGGGTGACAAGACCTTGACCTAAACGCAGTGCGGTCTCCAAACTTTCGGCGACGCGGTTACCCAAGTCATCGCGCACTTTGAAGCGGTCAACGACGACCTCTATCGTATGTTTTTTCTTTTTATCGAGCGTTGGTAATTCATCGGTGTCATAGACATGACCATCGACGCGTACGCGCACAAACCCTTGTCCAATTAATTGCTCTAGCAAAACGGTATGCTCGCCTTTACGCTCACGAATCACCGGCGCTAGGATCATAAGCTTGGTATCAGCCGGCAAGGCCATGACTTGATCGACCATCTCAGTCACGGATTGGGCGACCATAGGCTCATTGTGCTCAGGGCAAAACGGCGTACCGATACGCGCATAGAGCAGACGCAAATAATCGTATATCTCAGTAATGGTACCGACCGTTGAGCGCGGGTTATGGTTGGTTGATTTTTGCTCAATTGCAATCGCAGGAGACAACCCTTCGATACTATCGACTTCGGGCTTCTCCATCTGTGATAAGAACTGGCGCGCGTACGCTGATAAGCTCTCGACGTATCGGCGTTGCCCTTCAGCATACAAGGTGTCAAAGGCGAGTGATGATTTACCAGAACCTGATAAACCTGTGATCACGACGAACTTATCGCGTGGAATATCAAGATCAATGTTTTTAAGATTATGGGTACGAGCGCCGCGTATTGCGATATGGTCATGTGCCATTATAGATAGGTTTCCTATGGGCTAAGAGCGTTATAAAGAGATAAGCGTTGGGCTAAAGATAAAACAAAGATTAAAATATAAGTAAGTTTTGAGAATAAGGGTTTTTAGATAAAGCGTTAAAAGTTATAAACAGTCAATTATCATAACGGGATGGCTTTGAGGTGTTGTTATTCATTGGTATGTATTTATTAAAGATCACTGTTAAACGTAACTATTAAACATAAATAATGCCAAAAACGCACCCGTTGATGACGTCAGTTGTGCTGTTCTATATTGTCATGACACAGGCATTATTCAAGGTTTCACTGTACTCCGATCGCTTTGAATTATAGAACTGCGGCGTCATCAAAAGTAGCCGAGTAAAAAGTCAGTGCTTTGGGGCAAAGTGGCAAAAGTTTCGGCAAGCTGACGGCGAATGTCTTATACTAGGGGGCTTGATTTGTCGCGAATATAAAGCACATCGTCATAAGGCAAACTGTTTGCTACGACGACAAGGCTTGATAGTCAGTTGCTATTGGATATCCCTGTGAGGCAAGTATGAACAGCGTAGAAAAACGGGCAATCTTTGGGGTTGGTGGTATCTTTGCCCTGCGCATGATTGGTCTGTTTATGATCGTGCCAGTGTTTTCGGTCTACGGCGATAATTACGCGCATGCCACGCCATTTTTGATCGGTTTGGCGGTCGGTATCTATGGGCTAGGTCAGGCGATATTTCAGATACCCATGAGCCTTGCCGCTGACAAATTCCCGCGTAAGCCGATTATTATGCTCGGCCTAGTCTTGTTCGCACTAGGCGGTATCATCGCCGCCAATGCGACCGATATCTACGAGGTTATCATCGGGCGCGCGCTGGCAGGTAGTGGCGCGGTGTCGGCGGTACTCATGGCGCTACTGGCTGATGTCACGCGTGAGGAGATGCGCACCAAAGCGATGGCGACCATGGGTTTGACCATTGCGACTTCTATTATGCTCGCTTTTGCTTTTGGACCGCTACTGGTCGGCTCGCTAGGTATCTCTGGTCTGTTTTGGCTGACCTCAGGGTTTGCGATTTTAGCGATGTTGCTATTGTTCGTCGTACCTACGCCGATGCGCGTCCTCAAGCATAATCTAGATAATAAATCGATCGGTGAGCAGCTTGCTACCGTCCTCAAAGTTGGTGATTTGAACCGTTTGCACATCGGTATTTTTGCCTTGCATTTAACCATGACAGCGATATTTGTGATTTTGCCGCATCAACTCTCTGAGGTAATGGGACTCTCTGTCCGTCAGCAAGGTTTGGTCTACTTGCCGCTATTATTTATTGGCTTTGCTGTCGCCATTCCCTTTATTATCATCGCTGAAAAAAAGCGCAAAATGCGTCAGGTGTTTTTGGGGGCAATGGCGCTCATGACGGTATCATTAGTATTGTTGGCCATAGGTAGCCAAGTTGGTGTTGGTATTATTTTGGGGCTTTTGCTGTACTTTATGGGCTTTAATTTACTAGAGGCGACCATTCCGTCATGGATATCTAAACGCGCACCTGTCGCTAATAAAGCCACGGCGATGGGGCTAAACTCCTCCAGCCAGTTCTTTGGGGCTTTTGTTGGTGGGGCGATGGGTGGTCTGCTGTTGACCCAATCCAATCTACTAGCATGGGGTATCTTGGCTGTCATTATGGGCGCAGCACTATTGCTTATCATACCGATATCTGACCCGCCTTATCTATCGAGTACCACTGTTACTATCCCCAAAAATATCGATATTCAGCACTGGTCACAACAAGTGATGGCAGTTGAAGGCGTTGATGAATTAGTGGTCATGGCAAAGGAACAAGTCGCTTATCTAAAGCTCGATAAGACGCAGCTGACCGACTCCTCAAAAGCGCAATTGGCAGATTTGGCGCAAAGTCCGTTAAATATTTAGAAGCTGATTTAATCTCAACTATCTAAATTTTTTGGCGTAGGCTGGGTCAAAAACTCAGCCTACAACAGTAGTTCACGCTAAGTCGAGAGTAAGGTATGATATAAAATATGTCGTAAATACTAAGATCAGATTAAGATTAACGTATCTTTAATAGTGGCAGTGCTGTTTTTAAACGATTGTCATACAAAAGGAATAAATATGAATAATCTCTTTGTTAAATCTATATGCAAGATTGCGATACCTTTTGGACTATCAACAGCGCTATTACTCTCAGGCTGCGCCACGCAAAACATTCAAACCTATCAAAACGTCAAACCGACGCTGGATATGCATGAGTTTTTCTCCGGTCAAATCGATGGTTATGGGATGTTTCAAGGGCGTAGCGGTGAGGTCAAAAAACGCTTTTATGTCGATATTGATGCCACCCACGAAGGCGATGATGTCATCGTCTTAAACGAAAAATTCAATTGGGCAGACGGCACTAAATCGCAACGAATTTGGCGACTGACCGAGCAAGCTGATGGTCGATGGACGGGCACTGCAGGCGATGTGATAGGGCAGGCCAAAGGCGAGGTCGCAGGCAATGCTTTTCATTGGCAGTATGTGCTTGATTTACCAGTCGATGACAAAACCTACAAAGTAAATTTTGATGATTGGATGTATTTAATCAGTGATGACGTGATGCTCAATCGCGCGGTTATGAGCAAGTTTGGCGTAGAATTAGGTAGCGTGACGTTGAGTATGCAGCGTAGAGATAATTAAAGATATTTAGAGTCTTAATAACAAAATCAGATAGTTGTAAATAAACGACGTGTATTGTCGTATAGGATAAAAGTTTTCTAGATATTTAGACAAAAATTGGTTAAAGTAAACTTGTATTATCAGTTATGATTATTTGCTAATTGATTAAATTATTCATAAATAAAAGGACGGTACTATGCGCGGAGTTAACAAAGTTATCATCATCGGTAATCTTGGAGCAGATCCTGAAGCACGTCAATTTAATAATGGCGGTAGCGTGACCAATATTTCGGTGGCAACCTCTGAGCAGTGGACAGATAAGCAAAGCGGCGAAAAAAGAGAGGCGACAGAATGGCATCGCGTGTCTTTATTTAATCGTTTAGGTGAGATTGCTGCGCAGTATCTACGTAAAGGTAGTAAGGTTTATATTGAAGGCAGTTTGCGTACGCGTAAATATCAAGATCCAAACGGTCAAGATCGTTATATCACTGAGATTCGCGCAGAGCAAATGCAAATGCTTGATGGTGCAACAGGTGGTCAGGGCAGCAATGATGGCTATGGCAATCAGGGTAATCAAAACAACTTTGCTCAGCAGCCACAAGGCAGCTACAACCAAGGCGGTGGCCAAGCTATCGCACAAGGTAGCAATCAGAATACCTTTAACAACAATCAGCAGGCCAGCCCGCAACAGAACAGTTTTTCATCTAATGCAAGCTCAGCGCCCAAATCTAATGCCATGCCTGATGGCCCAGTAGATGATGATATTCCGTTCTAACTTATAAGAGATAGCTTTTTAACTCAGCTAAAAAGCATATCAGTACTTAAGTACCTTATTATAAAAAGTCCACAAGCGTGGACTTTTTTATTGGTCTATAAAAAGTCCAGCTCTGTATGTTTGAGCTTCGATTAATAATTTTTATAAGTATAAATATAAACTTCTGTTTATTTTGAATAGAAATACTTTGAATATAATTTTAAATATAAAATAGTATTATTAATATTTTATTACCTATGTTTAATAAAAATTATGTTAATGTGCTTAATTAATAATACGGCTGTTTATAAATGCAGGTTTTAAATCATTATATTTAACGTATTATTAGCCTTTTATTTTTGATTTGATATTGATAATCAAATCTATCACTGTTCAGAACGAGGTCGTTATGAGTAAGAATAATGCTATTGATTTAGACAGTTTAGACGTTGATGAGCTACGCGCTATCACTGAGAATGCGCAGCAACTTATCGCTCAAAAGCAGCATCAGCGTTTGTATGACGCCTACACGCAGTTTGAAAAAATCGCTGAAGAGAGCAATAGTACGATTGAAGAGATATTAGAAGCGGGCGAGAAGCTGGCTAAAAAACGCAATATTAAATATCGTAATACCGAAAACAGCGATGAGACTTGGACAGGTCGTGGTCGTAAGCCCACTTGGCTTGTTGACGCTTTAGCTGACGGTCAAAGTCTTGAGAGTTTTGCTGTTTAATTGATGGATGTGATTCATCATGAGCTGATCACTTTATAGATAAGAATTCTTTTATCTTGTAAGCGAGAATTAAAAGCCAGTATCTTTGCCGCTATTATTAGCGCAAAAGATACTGGCTTTTTTTCTGTCATCTATAGGGCATTGTTTGTTATGATAATGACGTTTTTGTCTATTATAAGAGTCAGTTATCAGTGTCACCATCCTCTACCTCGTCTCATAAGCGTCTCCGTAAGCTTTGGTGGCTTGTCGGGCTGGTTTTGTTTGTGTTTTTTGCGCTGCTACAGATGCCAGCGGCGTGGGTGATGCAAAAATATGCGCCAAATAACAACCATGTCCAACACGTTTCGGGTAACTTGTGGCAAGGCTCAGCCATTTGGCAAATGCCAGCACCTAGTGCGCCACTGACAGGTACGGCCAGTTGGTCATGGCAACCGTGGCAGCTATTCTTGGGTAAAATCGGCGCTGACGTCGAGATTGCTACGGGTCAGACGCGCCTGCAAGGACAAGTCAAAGTGAGTCGCAGCGCTTGGCAAGTGGATGACATGAGTGGCAAGATAGCGCCTGAGACGCTAACTAGTGTGGTCGATTGGCAACTGCCTAATACGCCTATACAAGTCAATAATGTCTCTTTGCAGCGCCGATCAGGCTCAGATGAGCAGGTTGCAGGATTTACGCAAGCGGACGGTCAATTGACTTGGGTAGGCGGTGAGGTCGGATATCCAAGTGGCGGAAAAGTGTTTTATATCACGATGCCAGCTATGCGTGCCCAGCTTAGCCAAGAGCAAAAAAGCGATAAAAATATGCTGCATATCAATCTGCTTAACAACCAAGACAAGCGCTTGGGCGACTTGTACATTGATAGCGACAATATGGTGGATGTGAGCCTAACTCAGCGGCTTTTGGAGAATATGCCAGAATACCAAGGTCAAGCGCCGCAAGATACCTCAGTCGTTAGCGTACGCCAGCCTTTATTCTCTGGAGTGTCAAACTCAGCAAGTGCAGGAGCGCCTTGATGATAAGTGCCCGCGATCGCCTTAAACCTGCTATAGATATTCTGAACCGCTTCTCAGGATGGCTTTTATTATTAGCGATTATATGGCTGAGCTGGACAGTGGCGCGGTTATTATGGTTATTACTAGCCGCGCCAACAGTACCTGCCTTGCCATTAGCGACTTTGCAGAATAATACCTCAATGGACGCAGGCGATAACAGCTTATTTGCTATCTTTGCAGACCCAACGCCTGTTGCTGCTGCTACGTTGCCGCCGCCTAATATTATTCTTAAAGGCGTGCTATTGGCCGTGCCTAATAGCGCCTCGTCAGCACTGCTCGATGTCAATGGTGAGGTCAAAAACTACCGTATCGGTGACGAGCTACAAGAGAGCGGTTATACGCTAATCGCTGTTGATTGGGACTCAGTGATTATCTCAGATCGCAGCGATCAGCAAACCATCATTAATATGCCTGATCGCTTAGCACTTGACCAGAGCGAGATGATCGCTGATGGTATGAGCAATCAGCGTTTGCCTACGAGTGATGCATTAGCGCTACCACAAGCAGTCGCGCCCATTGATACAGGTCTTGATCCATCTGCTAGCACTAATAACGCTGACGAGAGCCCGCAGTCTGCTATTAGTGAGGCGGTGACCGCCCTGCAAGAGAATCCTGCCAGCTATCTGAGCCGTATGGGCGTTATGGCATCAGGAGAGGGTTATCAAGTGACTGCTGCTATGCCATCGAGCCTGCGCAATCGTTTGGGGCTTGAGCCTGGCGATAAAGTATTAAGCGTTAACGGTCAAAACGTCGGTAATAATCCTGCACAGGACTCTAGCCTATTGCAACAAGTGCAGCAATCAGGCGAGGCGCAAATAGAGGTTCAGCGCGGCGATCAGGTCATCACGATTCGTCAGCAGTTTTAATGTTATATATCAAAGGTAGTCACAACGCTGAGTCATTGTTATTCTCAGTATTACAGGCGCATTTTAGCTTATACTTGCACCATCACAGTAGGTATCGATCATCATGGTAAGTTTGCACAAATCTTCAGTCATACCCCAGCGCTTTTCACTACAGCGCTTGACAGGCTTTTGCCGTCCGCTATGCTTAGCGCTGCCATTGTGGGCGGCGAGCGTGGGACTTGCTTATGGCGAGAGCTGGAAAGTCAATTTGCAAGACGCCGATATCAAAGCCTTTATCAACGAAGTGGCAACGATTACCAATCAAAACTTCGTCTTAGATCCACGTATCAATGGCAATGTGACGGTCATATCGAACCGTGCCCTTTCACGCGATGAGATCTATCAGCTGTTTTTAAGCGTCATGCAAGTCAATGGCATTGCCGCTATCGACTCAGGTACAACGACTAAACTAGTACCAGATAATGTCGCCAAACAGTCTGGCGTTGCAGTGGATTTGCGCGGTGATAGTGTGGGCGAAGCCTTGGCGACGCGAGTGATTTATTTAACCAACACCCAAGCCGCTGAAGTGCTCGGCGTCATCCGTCCCCTTATGCCGCAGTCTGCCCATGCCGCAGCCGTTCCCGGCGTCAATGCCCTAGTCTTATCCGATCGCGCCGATAGTTTAAACCAGCTTACCGCTCTTATCCGTGATTTAGATAGCAATGTTAATGATAGCTTACAGGTGATACCACTGCGTCACGTGGATGCTGAGCGTATGATGGAGTTAATTAGCGCTTTGGTTGCAAGTGCTGGTAGCGGACAAGCACAAGGTGGTAACCAGCTCAAAGTGATCGCCGATTCGGCAAGTGATCGACTACTCGTGAAAGGCAGTCCTGAGATGATTGCCAAAGTACAAGACATGGTCAATCGGTTAGATACTACCCCGACGCGTAGGCTAAGCGGTTTGCGTGTGTTCCGCCTCAAGTACGCCAGCGCAACTCACATCGCTGACATGCTGCGCGGCTTGCTTGCCAATCAGTCTATCAATAGTGCAGGCGCCGTATCGACCCTAGAGCCTGCATCACTCACCGATGCCAGCGGCGCTAGTACCGCTATCAATAGTGGAGCCAGTCAGGCGCTCGAAAATAATAATAGCTCGATTGTACCAGCGGCTAGTGGCTCTACGGCACAATCTGGTAGGAAATTTAGTATTATTGCAGATGAAACCCAAAACGCGGTCATTGTAAATGCCGATCCTGAGCTCATGTTTGAGATCGAAGAGGCGGTAGATCAGCTCGATAATCGCCGTGCGCAAGTGCTGATTCAAGCGGCTATCGTTGAGATATCAGGAGATGATGCGACCCAGCTTGGTGTTCAATGGGCGCTAGGTAATGCCAACAGTGGCTATGGCGTCGTCAACTTCAATAACGTAGGCGCTAGTGCTACCTCGATTGCGGCGGCGGCTTTGGCAGGTGGCGGCGCAGCTGGCGCGGCAGGTATTAGCGCTGCTGCTAGCTCAATCGTTGGTGCCTTGGTTGGTATTGGTGATAGTCGCAAGGACAGTAATGGTAATACTGAATTTTATGGGGCTATCTTGCAAGCTTTGGACAGATCGACCAGTGCCAACCTGTTATCCATGCCTTCTATCTTAACCCTAGATAACGAAAAGGCCAGTATTTTGGTGGGTCAAAACGTGCCTTTTGTCACAGGCTCCTTTACCACTAGCGGTAACTCCTCAACCAATCCGTTTCAGACCATTGACCGTCAAGATATCGGTATCAACCTAAACGTCATTCCCCATATCGGTGAAAACGGCACAGTGCGTTTGGAAGTCTCGCAAGAGGTCTCGTCAGTTGTGCCCGGTAGCGTTGGAAATGCCAATGGCATTATTACCAATAAGAGCCTCATCAATACCACTATCTTGGCTGATGATCAACAGACCATTGCTTTGGGTGGCCTGATGCGAGATAACAGCACCACCAGTCAACAAAAAGTTCCTGGACTTGGCAACGTGCCTATTATCGGACGTCTATTTCGCTCTGATAATGACAGCACGCAAAAGAGCAATTTGATTATCTTTTTGCAACCCACTATCTTGCGTGATGGCGGCGCGGTGGCGAGCGTGACTGAGCGCAAATACAATCAGATGCGCGTGCTGCAATTGGTCATCGACAAAAACGGCACGATCAAGCAGTTACCTCTGAGTGGCACCCAAGGTTGGAGTGGTGAGGTGAGTGCAGATTACGAGCTTATGAATCTCAACCCTTTGATTCCTAAACGTGACCAAACGCCGCAGCCTGCGCCCTCAGGCTTTACGCGAGTCGATAGTCCAAGTGCCAGTAGCGGCGTGACGACTTATCCTTTAAACCGTTGATACCTTATTAAGTGACTGGTTAAGCGAAATGGTTCATCAAACTAAGGAGCGTAAGATGACTGCAAAAAAATGGATAGCTTTAACAGCAGTAGGTGCCGCTTTACTATTACTACCAAGACGCAGTAGCCGTCAGCTACCAGCGCACAGAGCGCATAGCACGAATGACGAGTCAAAAAATCTGACTGCTCACAAAAAGAGTGAGGATCATCCAAGTTCTTCTAAGATATAAAATGGAAGTTCAAGCAGATATGCTTTTCTTTAAAGGCAATTTTTAAGAGGGAGTTTTTAGACAATCAGAAACTATTCAACATTATTTGATACATAAAGCTAATATTCAATCTACCTCTATTTAATTTGCTATGCTAATATTTTAACTCCTCAATTCTAGCGGTCGCTCCTATGAATGCCCAGCACTTTGCCCGCGCCCATCCTATACTGATGTCGATAGCTTTTGCACTGCTGTGCATGACTCTGCTTGGGTGTAAGCCAAAGCCGCAGTCTATGTTTGAGCAGCAAGCAGAGGTAGAGTCCGCGCAAGAGATTGGCACTACTATTGACGAGACATCACATGCGGTGGCAGTAGTCGAGGACGCTCACTCAGTCATCAGTGAAAATTTAACCGCTTTAGATATTGATATTATCAAGCAGCAAGCCATCGCGCGCCAGCCTGACTGCGATACAGAATCTTGTCAGTACTTCGAGCTTAACATTGTAGATTTTTCGCCCAAGCAGCCGTGGCTCACTAGTATCATGTGGCAAACCATTGCCCATGTTCTTGCGCCCGAGATGCCCTTACCAAGCCAAGATGAAGCGGCCAAAAAAATTGTATTAATGCTGCTCAATCAAATTGAGTATGGTGAGGGCACAGTGAGTACACTGCCTATGTATCAACGTATTGATACCGAAGTAGTATTCAATCCTGTCTCTAACGCTCCGACTACTATACAGAGTACCCCGACAGGTTATCTGGCTATTCGCTCAAGTGTATCTAAAGACGATAGCCAAGAGCAATTTAATTACGTCATGCTCGATATGCAAAAAAAATTACAGCTTAATATCAAGGACATTTTATTGTCAGAGGCGACGCCTGACGAATTGCTAGCTACCTTCCAAACTGCTAAAAAAGACTGGCTCACTTTGCAAGGGGTGCAGGCGCAGTACCTTGATGACTGGCCATTACAGCTATCAGAGCAGTGGTATCTCGATAAAAAAGGTTTGCATATGGTATATCAATCAAGCGAGCTTTTAGAAGGTAGTACTGGTGCTGTCGATTTACTGGTGCCTTATGCACTATTGCAAGGACTGATCAAGCCCAACTACAGGGTCTATAGCAACCAGACATCCTAATTATTTATCATGGAAGCATGTATGTCCCGTACCAGATCTATACCCGAAAATAGCGATTATGATAAGCAGGATATGCCTGACTATTCTATGCCTAAGTATCCAATGATAGACACGCATACTCATTTTGATGCGCCAACTTTTGACCATGATCGACTCGTGCAAGCTCAAAAAGCCTATCAGCGCGGCGTGCGTCACTTAGTGCTGGTCGGTTATCTCCAGACGCATTTCGAGCGTCTATATACTTGTCAGCAAGCGCTATCAGCGACACCGTTGCAAGATGTGTCAGACAATAAAGAGCAAGTACCCAAAGCGCATATTGCCCTCGGTCTGCACCCTTTTTATATTGATCAGCATACTAAAGCACATTTAAGTGATATGGAATGTCGTTTAAACGCTAAGCGTCCATTGGCTATTGGTGAGATAGGACTTGATACGTATACCGATGCGATGAAAGCACCAGATATGTTTGCCAAACAAAAGCAGTTTTTTAAGGCGCAGTTAGATATGGCAGTTGCCCATCAGCTGCCTGTGATGCTACATATTCGTAAAGCACATGCTGAGGCCTTGGCGATTTTAAAAGCGCACAGTTATGACGCACACAAACTTGGTGGTATTGCTCATAGCTTTAGTGGCGGTGAGCAAGAGGCCAAAGCCTTTGTCAAATTAGGCTTTAGGCTTGGGGTGACCGGTCAAGTGAGTAACCCTAATGCTAAAAAACTGCGCCGCGCTATCGTCGCCGCGGTTGAAACCTATGGTACTCGCTGCTTAGTGATAGAGACCGACTGCCCGGATATGTTGCCGATCATGTGTCAGCAGGCACAAGAGGACTTGCCTGCGTCAGGTCAAAGCCCAGATGATGAATGGCAAGGAGTTTCCGCTCATAATAGAAACGTACCTGCCAACTTGCCTTGGGTACTACTAAGTTTAAGTGAGCTATTGGATGTTACTCCTGAGGTACTAGCGCAGCAGCTATGGCAAAACAGCTGCATGGCGCTAAAAACCTCATGGACTTATCCAACCAACGAGAGTCTTTGATCCTTATGAGTCAAGTAGCAAATAGCCAGTATGAACGCCGATTTAAAGGTACCAAAACGCTCTATGGTAGAGCAGCCGATGTATTTTCGGCAGCTCACGTCTATGTCATCGGCGTCGGCGGCGTCGGGTCATGGGCCGCTGAAGCATTAGCGCGCACGGCTGTAGGTAGCATTACGCTGATCGATTTGGACGTCCTGGTCGCATCGAACGTCAACCGTCAACTGCCCGCTTTAGACAGCACCTTTGGTGTGAGCAAAATCGAGGCGATGGGTCAGCGCATACGCGAGATCAATCCAGAGGCCAATGTACATCTGATCGATGATTTTTTGACTAGTGATAATGTAGAGGCTCTATTGCCAAGTCGCGCGCAGGCAAATCTTGCCGCCAAGCAAGGCCGTCCTATAGTCATCTTAGACTGCGTTGATGATATGAGTGCCAAGCTCGCTATTGTACTGCACTGCCGATTCAACAAGCTTAAGCTCATTTGTGCAGGCGGCGCAGGCGGCAAGATAGATCCGCTACAGATCACGGTTAGTGATTTGCGCGATACTTATCAAGATCCGTTACTGGCCCGTCTACGCAACAAATTACGGCACGAAAAGTGCATTAATAAGGAGCTAAAAGAAAAATTCGGTGTCAGATGTGTGTATTCTACAGAGCCGCCAAAAGTGGACAAAAGCGCTCAAGTGGGCGGCTTACAGTGTGGCGGTTATGGTTCAGCGGTTGTTGTGACTTCAGTGGTGGCAATGATTATGGTAAGTGAGGCGCTGTCAATAATCACTAAGCTGGCACCAAGTACAGAGTAAGATGCGCCCCTAGTATCTAATGCTTTTGATATCAGTAATAGCAACCTTAGTTATAGTAAGGTTAGTAATAGTGGTAAAACTAAAAAGAGCTATGAGTATTAACAGTGGGCGTCATATCAATATGCATATCGGTACTATTATTCAGTCGTGGAGAGCGTCTTGTCTATATTAAATTATCCCATAGCGATAGATGAAGCAGATCGTATTGACAAGCTGCATAAATATCAGCTACTAAACAATGATTATGATCCCGCTTTTGCGCGTTTGACAGAACTGGTCAAACTGTTCTTTGATGTGCCGATTGTCACGATCACTTTTATGGATGAGCGCACGCAATATCTAAGATCGCCTCACGGTATGGAGGGGGCTTGTAGCACTACGCGTGAGGTGGCGATTTGCAACTATACGGTATTATCCAACGACGTCTTTGTGGTGGCAGATTTATCCAAAGATAGCCGCTTTGTAGACAACCCCTTGATCACAGAGCGTCCTCATTTGCGTTTTTATGCTGGCGCGCCTATTTTGTTGTATGAAGACAATAAGGTATACCGCCTAGGCTCTTTGTGTCTTATGGACACTCAGCCCAATCACTTATTTGATGATGAACAAGCTGAGCTGCTGATCAAGTTTGCTGCGATGGCCTCAGATGCGCTGGCGCTACAAGAGAGTCAACGCATTGCCAAACATGCCAACAAAATGAAATCAGATTTTTTGGCCAATATGAGTCATGAAATACGCACGCCGATGAATGGCATCATAGGTATGATCGATATGCTTGGCGAGACTGAGCTGAGTTTTGAGCAAAAAGAGTATTTGAACAATATAAAGGTATCGACTGAGCATCTACTTGCCATTATCAATGGTATTTTAGATTTATCCAAAGTTGAATCTGGCAAGATGGTCATCGACAACGTACCGATGAATTTATCAACGCTGTGTAACGAGGTAGTCAGCCTATTTGCAGCAAAAGCTCGTTTGCGCGGACTCACTTTAGAGTATCACTATAGCGAATCGCTATCTGCTTATGTACAAGGCGATCCTGTTAGAATCAAGCAGATAGTCGCCAACCTTGTCAACAATGCCATTAAGTTTACGCGCGAAGGCGGGCAGGTCATTATTAATGTTGAACATGCCTCGACTCTCGGTAACGACGACAGTGCAGATGACCGAGCAACAGAGCAAAAGCCTATGACGGTAGGTATCGAAGTTATCGATTCAGGCGTCGGGATCAAACCTGAGTCCTTAGACGCTATATTTGATGCCTACAATCAAGCCGATAGCTCAACCCACCGGTTATACGGTGGTACAGGTTTGGGTCTGTCCGTATGCAAATCTTTGGTTACTTTGATGGGCGGCTATATCGAGGTTGAGAGCGAGGTTGGTGCTGGATCTACTTTTATGGTTATGCTGCCTTTGACGACCATTGACAAAGAGCAGTATGATGATTGGCAATTAACGCATGATAATGGCGCTCATGCTACCAGCACCCAGCGCACAGGCCATATACTTTTGGTCGAAGATGATAACGTCAACGCTGTTATTGCCAAAAAGGCCTTACGAGATGGCGGGCATATTGTGACCCATGTCACTGATGGTCAACAAGCGATTGAACATTTTGCGTTATATCCTAAGCGCTATGACATTATTTTGATGGATCATCATATGCCAATTATGGATGGGGTACAGGCGACCATCAAATTACACGAGCTCTACGAGCCGCAATCGCTACCCCCGATCATAGCGCTGACTGCAAATGCTATGGATGGTGAGCGCAAAAAATACCTGATGGTTGGGATGCAAGACTATTGCACCAAACCTTTTAAAAAAGATCAGTTGAATGCACTGGTGCAGTATTGGCTGATGCACAAGTCCTCAATGGTGGATGAGTACTAATACTAATAAAAAAGCTTAGCCGTCAATTTGAGGGCTAAGCTTTTTACGTGTCAGTTTTTGGTTTGATATGTTGTCGTCAGATTCAGCTTACACGAGTTTGATAGTCGCCGGTACGGGTGTCTACTCGTACTACTTCACCTTGTTGCACAAATAAAGGCACGCGTACCACAGCGCCAGTCTCAAGCGTGGCTGGTTTGCCGCCGCCGCCTGAGGTGTCACCGCGAACGCCAGGATCGGTCTCTGTAATTTGTAGCTCTACAAAGTTTGGCGGCGTGACACTCAAGGGCACACCATTAAATAAGGTGATCACGCACGAGGCGTTGCTATTATCTTTGAGCCACTTTTGGGCATCACCAATCGCCGTTTTGTCCGCCTGAATTTGCTCAAAGGTCTCTGAATCCATAAAATGCCAAAATTCACCATCATTGTACAGATAGTCCATATCTGTATCGATGACGTCAGCGGCCTCTAGGCTATCGCCTGATTTAAAAGTTTGCTCTAATACCTTGCCGCTGCGTAGATTACGTAGTTTAACGCGGTTAAAAGCCTGACCTTTGCCAGGTTTTACAAACTCGTTTTCCATAATAGAACACGGGTTGCCATCGAGCATGACTTTTAGACCGGCTTTAAACTCATTGGTAGAAAAACTTGCCACAAGAGACTCCTAAGGGTTGTCAGTATTAAAAATTGCCAAATAAAGGGATAGATACTCGTTTAGTCTATATTACATCAGGTTAAGTTTGTATTAGGGTCAGTCTATATTTTGGTAGGGTGCCTATTAACCGCGTATAATATCGGCTTTTAAATATAGATGTTAGGTGCTAGGTGCTGTCATGATAAACCATTTAATCACACAAAAAAACTGGCAAACACAATTATCCGAAGCCATCACCTCAATCGATGAGTTACTAGTGCTGCTAGGTCTTGAATCACTGCGTGAACAAGTCTATACCCCAGAGCATTTCAAAATGCGAGTACCGCGTGCCTTTGTCACAAAAATGAGAGTAGGAGACGCTGATGACCCACTACTTAAACAAGTACTGCCAGATAATCAAGAACAAATAGCTGTGACAGGGTACGTCGCTGATCCGCTCGCTGAAAATGAGCAAAATCCTATCAAAGGTATGCTGCATAAGTATGAATCTAGGGTGCTTTTGACCATTACAGGGGCCTGCGCTATTCATTGCCGCTACTGTTTCCGTCAGCATTTTGATTATAACGCCAATATGCCAACGAGTGCAGTGCAAGAAGATATTATCGCTTATATCAACGAGCATCCTGATATCAGTGAAGTGATACTAAGTGGCGGCGACCCCTTAAGTATTAGTAATCGCCGTCTCTTTGCGTGGCTTGATACCCTAGAATCTATCGAACAATTGACGACTATTCGTCTGCATACTCGTTTACCGCTCGTCATTCCTGAACGACTTGACAATGAGCTACTAGAAAGACTCGCGCAAAGTCGCTGCCATATCGTTATGGTCATCCATTGCAATCATGCTAATGAGATTGATGAGCATACCTCAACGTACTTAAAGCGCGCGCGCGCAGCTAATATTATGCTGTTAAATCAAACAGTTCTACTAGCTGGAATTAATGATGATGTTGATACTCAGGTAGATTTAAGTTTACGATTATTTGCCGCAGGGGTACTGCCTTATTACTTACATATGCTAGATAAAGTAAAAGGAGCTGCCCACTTTGATGCCGACGAACGGTCGAATATTGAGCTTTACTGGTTAATGCTAGCAAAACTACCTGGATACTTAATGCCCAAGCTGGTTCGCGAGTTGCCGAACAGACCTTTTAAGGTGCCCGTTGACATTTACAAGATTAACTAAAGTTGGCACCATAGTATGTTTAAATTGTAAAACAGTACTCGCCGCTCTGCGCAGGGATTACTTCGTTATGAAGGCTACATTTTTAGTGATCAAGAACGCCTTATACAATTTATCAATAGAGAAATACTTTTGATATATCAATTCGTATTCGTGTATAGTTCCATTATATTCTATTAATTAATTATACAATTTTACATATTGACCACGTATAACGTTATTCTAGTATTTCTACTAAGGAGTTTTTGTGGCCACTTTGTCAGCTTTTCAGAAATACTTATCGACTAAGAACTTACTACCCCAATCATCACGTCAGTATGTGCATGGTCAAGAACAGCAACTGCGTGAATGGACCTTCCATTTATCTTCACAATCTCAAAATGAGCAAGCGCATCAATTAGAAGAGGTACTCGCTGATCTAGCGGCTTCTGATTTAGAAGACGATGAGCGTCTTAAATTGGTCGCTATCGTAATGAGCGCTACTAATAAGCTAATTGTTGATCTGCGCAAATATTATATCTATGAAACAGGGGCTCTCAAAGCGCACCAAATGAGATATGTCTCTCAAGTTGAGTCGCTGTATTATGCAGCCATACTAGTATATGACGGTATCATACAGCGCTACCTAGAGCGTGATAGTCAGGCGATTATCAGACCTAAGAATGGCTGGATACGCTATTTCACACATACTAAAGCCCCTACAATCTCGCCTCTATCTATAGCGATCTATGAATCACTGAGCCTTTATCAAAAACTATTGGCACAAAAGGCGATTTGCTATCAGTACCTGCCTTCTAACATTTGGCTGGGTATCAATCAGCTGTATTATATTGCTGATCAGTACAATCTAGCTCATGTTGATCTAAGCAGCGAGGTTGTTATCCGTCATGCTGATACCATTCATAAACTATATGTACAGATATGTTTGCACAGCTTATTAAATGTACGCTCTTTGGCGCGCGCTGATATTTTATTGCTACAACGCTTATTACCTGAGTGGGCCAGTCACATCGATGCGACGACTAATCCTGAGACCAACACTCGAGTATTTGTCGATTTGCACAGCGATTATCCACCAACTTATTTTACGGGGCACTCTAGGATTAATCCTTATAAAAAAGAGTACGATTGCGTGTTTATTGAGCTTGCGCCGCTGGCAAGTTATCTACAGGCGCGTCGTCCTGCTTTAGCCGCTGACGGAAGTGATATGGCTATTCAGTTTTTGATGGGCAAAATATGGTCGATGCTCTCATATCGCTCGTATCGCTATATTCAGCAGCAGCAGAGCTCTATTAGTAAACCCAATACCAAGCAGCGCGCTACTATTATTACAGGTTTTAATAACATTCATTACCAAGCGGCTGGCGAAAAAAGCTTGATGAGCTTGATTGCGCTACAAAAGATTCCACTTGAGTGGCGACCTCGTTATGATACGCAGCCGGTAGAAGCGAGCTATAAGCGCAGCATAGCTGCTGACGTTTTTTCTACTACCGATTCGGCCTCACCCTTTAGAACCTTGCACTTACTACCAGATCTAGCTGATTTTTCCAGTCAGCCCTCAGATGAGTCTTGGCTCAACATAGAAGACGCCATCAAACCTGAGGCTACGAGTTTTTCTAATGCGATTTATGGCGGCGTTAATAGTACAGCGCCGCCATCTCTCAAGCTTATGAATCTCTTTTTGGTCTGCTCATCCGACAAAAAAGGCGATCATACCGATCGCGCTATAGGCGTGGTACGCTGGGTGAACATCGAGCAGCAAAACCAACAAGGTGGTAGTCTATCTGGCACAAACGAAGAGATAGAGTGGCAGATACTCGGCCACAAGTTTAGTGCTTGTGCGTTACGCTTAATCGATAGAGGCGCGCGTAACCAGCACCTTATCCCAGCGATAATCATCGGTAGTGACGCCAAGCTTCAGACTAAATTTAGCTTGCTTATGCCAACGCACAATTGGAGGGTCAATGATAGAGTTATGATCTGTATTAATGACAAGCAGCAATCTTTGCGTCTGCAACGCAAACTATTAACCACTGAAGAGTTTAGTCAGTTTGAGGCCGTTTATATCTAAATGGTATGGCCCCCTTAATAGTTAGTCTTAGTAGAGTGTTAGAGGTGTCAGTCAAATTTTATTATGATGTCAAGTCATGTGGTCGCTGACTAAATTATTGCTTAAATCTACAGATGCTTGTACTCTAGTTTTATGTTTTAAGACATCATAAAAGGCTATTTATGCGTACCCCATCTGTTTTGAACCTATTATTTATCGATGATGATCAACTATATGCTGAGCATGTAGTGCAGCGTTTGAGCGCCTATTACGATGAGATCAATTTAGGGTTTTTGGACGATAAAGAAGAGCTGCTAAAGTCCTTGCGTCAGCAGTGGGATGTCTTGGTATTTGGCAAAGCTTATGACATGAGCTTCACTGATGTTGTCGGTATTACTCAAGAGCGTAGTATCGATCTACCCACAATAGCATTACTCGGTAAAAGTGACTCTACTGCTCCTACCAAAGATAGCCAAGAGCTACCGACAGTTATTAATAGTACGATGGTAAAATCCTTGTACACGGATAATGATAGCTGCATCGTAATGGCAATATGTTTGCAGCACGATAGTTTGCGCAGTCGCCGTCAACTCAAAACCCTGCGCCATGTCCTATCAGAGGCCGAGCAGCGCGCCAATATCTTGATCAAAAATTCCAAAAGCGCTGTCGCTTATTTAGATCAAGGCATACATATTTTTGCCAATGAGCCTTATCTAAAGTTGTTTGGCTTTAATGCTATGGACGATATCATTGGTGTTCCGGTCATCGATCTTATTGCAGGCACTGATAACGTCAAAGGCTTTAAGCAGTTTTTAAAACAGTTTGATAAAGGTAATCGCTCGCAAGTTGAGTTTAACTTTGACAGCTTACGTGTCGATGGCACAACCTTTAAAGCAAAATTGCAACTGGCAACTGCAACATTAGACGGCGAACCTGTCACTCAAATTATCATTCAACAAAACAGTCACAATAGCGCTGAGATAGCCAAACGTTTGGCTATGGCAGAACGTAAAGATAGCTTGACGGGGCTGAATAATCGCCGCGGTTTTGAAGAGCAGCTCGACTCGGTACGTAAGCTGGCCATACAGAACAAGTCAACAGCAGGACTGCTGTATATTCAACTCGATAATATAGGTAAAATCAGAAGCAGTTTAGGGCTACAAGGCGTCGATGTAACCGTCCAGCAGGTGGCAGGTGCTTTGAGTAAACTTGCGCCGCAAGACTATATTAGCCGCTTTAGTGACACCTCATTTGCCCTATTAACAACTGATACCTCCACTCAAAAGCTAAGTGCCCTTGCTGAGCGTATTGGGGCACATATTAGTGAGATGCTAATCGAGGTGGACAACCATACGACGCATACTACCGTGAGCATAGGGGCTGTCAAGATTGAGCAAGGGGCTGCCCAGCCGCAAGTACTGCTAGAGCGCGCGATAGATGCGATCACGCACATTATGATAAAAACCACCAATCAAGGTAATACCTATCATCTGTACGATCCAAGTGAGCATGCCAACAGCGATGATAGTGCGCTAGCTGAAGCACTCGTTGACGCTATCGCTAACAACCGCTTTGAGCTCCTGTTTCAGCCAATCTATGATATCAATTATGATCGCAGTGACTTTTTTGAGGTGTATCTGCGCTTGCCGTTACTCGATGCTGACAATACGATATTGAGCCCCGATCAGTTTATGAGTGTTGCCAAAACTCATGGACTACGTGAAAAAATAGATCGCTGGGTACTGATCAATGCCTGTAAAAAAATCAGCACCGTGCGCAAAACGCATCCCCAAGCACGTCTGCTTGTGCAGCTCACTAGCGCCTCACTGATTGACAAAAAGCTGCCTAATGTCGCAAGTCAATTGATCAATGCAGTCGGTGGCAAAGCTGGCGTATTAACTCTGCAATTTAATGAAAAAGACGTTGTTGACCACCTTATTATTGCCAAGTCACAATTTGCAGCGCTGAGTCAGGCCAGCTGTGATGTCGGTATGCATAACTTTGGCTCCTCCGCTAAGTCTCTGGAGGTGCTCAAGATGGTTGAGCCTGACATGATACGTCTGGCACATAACTATGTACAAGATATCGATAAGACGGAAAATTTTGAGACTCTCAAAGCTTTGGTAAACAATACCAATCAGCTCAATGTAGAGGTGTTAATGCCTTATATCGAGGACGCAGCAACGATGTCAGTGGCTTGGAGTGTGGGCGCGCGCTATCTACAAGGCTATTATCTACAAGAACCCAAAGAAACTATCGAGATGACGAGTTCGTCATAATAATATGTTTTGCTCGCTCTTTTGTGACCATATTCTAAAAGCGTTTACCATTTGCATCGGTGGACGCTTATTGTTTTAAGTATAACTCGTAGTTTTAGGTATAATATATCAGACCCGTAAATCTGCTGGGTCAATCCCCTTTATTTTGTTTGCCAATCAAAGACGATAAAAATGCCTTTTGTTATACGCGCAATGAGCGCGGCTACGCTTGCCCTATTATTCCTCATCGGTTGTCAGCCTGCGCCGCCTGCAGATTCGCGCGCGCCTGTGACTTTGCCACTGTATACTCAAGGGGACGCGGTTGCAGGCGCACTGATATATAAAGAGGCTTGTGCCCAGTGTCATCAGCTCACGCCAGGTCTTAACAAAAAAGGCCCGCAGCTTATGAATGTTTATGGCGCAAAAGCGGCAATGCTAGCGGATTATGACTATAGCGAAGCTTTGAGAAAATCAGATTGGGTATGGGATGCGGATACTTTAGATCCTTATATCGCTGATGCTGAAAAAGCAATGCCTGGCTCCAAAATGCTAGCCGATCCAATGCCAGATAGCAAAGAGCGCGCGGATGTGATCGCTTATGTGTCGACGCTGCGTGCCAGTGCGACTAGTAGCAATGCGACTGATGCCGATGCAACTGAATCGGTAGATACTGATAACGTTGAGCAGTCAGCTGATGACGGAGTCGACGTGCTAGAGGGCGCGCAGCATAAACCTGCCGCAGATTTTGGATAGCTTGTATACATGGCCCAGTTATTGCTACAAAATTGAATAAGTGTATGATAAAAATATAGGACACTTGTTTTATTATGATAGCTAAAGTGCTATAAAAATATCCTTATAACAAAGCTGATTACCTCTTATGTCTCAAAGCCATGCTCGTCACCTGTCTGCTACTGCTCACTTGACTACTTTTGATACAGCTACTGATAGTACCAGTAGAACCACACCTGACTATGCCAGCAATCAGCAGCGTATCGCGCACCTACTTAGTCAGCTTAATAAAGTGGTACTGGACAAGCCGCAAGTGGTTAAGCTTGCGCTTAGTTGCGTGCTGGCAGGTGGTCATTTGTTGCTGCAAGATTTGCCCGGTATGGGCAAAACGACCCTCGCTCAGGGCCTTGCGCAATTGCTCGGTTTGAGCTTTAGCCGCGTGCAGTTTACCAATGATATGCTGCCTGCCGATATTTTGGGCATGAGTATTTATGATCAAAGCAAGCTTAGCTTTGAGTTTCGACCTGGTCCTATCTTTACCCAACTGCTACTCGCTGATGAGATCAACCGCTCTAGCCCCAAGACCCAAAGCGCGCTACTTGAGGCCATGGAGGAGCGCCAAGTCACCCAAGATGGTCAAACTTATACTTTGCCCAAGCCGTTTTTTGTGATTGCTACGCAAAACCCATTACAACAAGCGGGCGTCTATCCGCTGCCAGAGTCACAGCTGGATCGGTTTTTGATGTGCTTATCTTTGGGCTATCCGTCGCCTGCAGCAGAGCGTGCATTACTGCAAGGTCAAGATCGCCGCGCGCTGCTTAATAGCTTAGCCGCCGTACTTGATACCGAAGCGGTGCTACTGGCTATCGAGGGCGTAGAGCAAGTGTTTGTCGCAGATGTGGTACTCGATTATTTGCAGCGTTTGGTCGCAAAAACCCGTAGCAGTCAAGACTATCATGGTCTCTCACCGCGCGGCGTGTTATCCCTTAAGCGCGCCGCCCAAGCGTATGCTTATGTGTCTGGTCATAGCGAGACCACGCCTGAGGATATTCAAGCGGTATTTGCCGCAGTCACCGATCATAGGCTCGGCCAGCGCTTTATCCCAGCGCATATCATCAGTGGACAAGCGCCGCAAACTATGGCTGAGCGTATTATGGCGGCAGTGCCAGTCATCGTTTAACATGCTTACTTTTAGATAAAGGTGGTTATGAGTCTTTTGCCGCGCGCCTTAACTTCACCAATCAAAACCGCATCCACCCGCTGGTTTGCTAAGCGCGCGCCAAGAAGTGATAACGCCACTCTTAATCTGCGTAATGTCTATATTTTTTTTAGTCGTGAAGGGATGCTGTTTGCGGTGCTATTGCTCATTACCTTTATCGCCGGTATCAACTACGGCAACAATTTGGTGCTGGGGCTGTGTTTTTATTTGATTAGCGTCTGGCTCATCAGCTTTCATGTCACCTTTGCTCATATATCAGGATTGCAGATACGCTTGCTTGACGTCACGACCGCCGAGGTAGGCGAGCCTGTATGGGTCACTTTGCAACTGCGTAGCGAGAGCCGCCAGCCTAGACGCCAACTGGCCTTTGAGTTTGAGCAAAAGCGCGCCGCAACAAAAGCGTCGCAACCAGCAGAGCCATTGCTTATCGCTAGAGTAGACGGTGAGCAAATCATACGCCTACCTATTTATACCGATACTCGTGGTCAGCTTGAGCTACCAAGGCTTGTGATCAAGACCACTTATCCTTTGGGTATTATGCGCGCTTGGTCTTACGTCTATTTTGCGCGTCATGCTTGGGTGTATCCCAAGCCACAAGCCTTTGATTGGCAAGCAAAGTATCTAGCACTTAGCCAAGATGATGTGCAAGCAGGCGGGCAATATGTGCAAGGGCAAGATGACTTTGATCGCCTAGATACTTATATCGCAGGTGAGTCGCTAGCACGGGTCTCTTGGGGTCATGTAGCGCGTGGGCAGGGTATGTTTACCAAACATTTTGCTGATCCCGTTGGCGCTGAGCAAACGCTAGATTATGCCGATATGCCAGCAGCTAACCATGAGCAAAAACTGGCGCAACTGGCGTACGGTGCGCTGACTTTAGGTCAGCTTGGTGTACCGTTTGAGATGCAACTGCCCAATGAAATCTCTATCGATGTCAATCAGCAAACGGGCACTGGAGCAGGCAACGCTTTTGCACAAGCGTGCTTGCTTCGGTTGGCAAAAGCGCCATGACCAATACCATCATCAATAAGTCATTAGCTCAGCAAGATAGCTCAAGTAAAAGCGCGAGCTTTGAGCAATTGGCATTGGGTCAAAGGCATAGCCAAGCTGTTAAAAGTGACAAGCCAGATATAAGCAACAAATGGCATCATAAAATCCTCGCGCAACCGTCCTACTATTGGGTGCTCATCACCCAAGTCTTTGTTATCTTGCCGCATGCCGCGCATCTGCCACTCTGGCTTATCGGTTTTGCCGCTGTAAGTATCATCGCTCAATTACCGCGCGTCAAAGCCAAATTTAGTAGCACTCGTTATTTTAAGCGCCTCTATCAAGGGGTGCAAATGCTTGGCTTCTTATTAGGGCTGGTAGGATTGTGGCTGACTTATAACACCGCCTTTGGTCTTGACATGGGCGTGGCATTTTTGGTGCTATGTTTGGTCAGTAAATTGTGGGAGCTGTACAAGCGCCGTGATGCTTATGTAGTGCTCAATTTATCGCTGTTTGTGTTAGCTGCGCTGTTTTTGATGGATCAAGGACTGCTGACAACCCTACAAGTTGTCCTAGGCACTCTCGCTGTCCTGCTAGCGTTTATTGCGCTAAACGACGATGGCAATCTGCGCGGTGATGGTCGTATGCGTACGCTTGGCGTACTAGGTGTTGGCGCGCTGCCGCTGCTGGTGGTGCTATTTTTATTCTTTCCCCGTCTGCCGCCGCTGTGGTCGGTACAGCTCTCAGGACAACAAGCGACGACGGGTGTCTCTGACAGTATGTCGCCAGGCGACTTTGCCAATCTAAGTCAGTCAACGGCGCTGGCATTTCGCGTCGAGTTTGCGCAGGGACGTCCGCCGCAAGAAGAGCTGTACTGGCGCGGCCTTGTGTTTAGTGATTTTGATGGGATTACTTGGCGACCCAGTCCAAGCCGTCAGCAGTGGCAATGGGAGTCTGCTCGGCAGATGCCGCCGTGGCTAGTGAATGCGTTCGCTACCGCTGCCGATGCCACCAAATTAGCGCCTGTAAATTATGAGATCATCCTAGAACCCACCCAGCAGCGTTGGTTATTTGGTCTCGATTATCCTTTTACCCAGCAGCAAGATACGGCTGTTACCTCTGATTTCACTTTACTCAAAGATGAGCCTGTGACTCAGCAGCTACGCTATGATGTGCTGCGTTATGCGCCGATGCGTATCGACCCTGTATTGAGTGATAATGATCGGCGTATCAATCTTGCACTACCAAATGACGGCAATCCCAAATCACGCGCGCTTGCCCAGCAGCTCTTTGCGCAGGCAGGCTCAGACCCAGTGCGCTATATGGGCGCTATTGAGCGCTGGATCAATCAAACTGAGTTTCGCTATACGCTTGCGCCGCCACGCCTGAATCAAAACCGTATTGATGAGTTCTTATTCGATACCAAAGCTGGATTTTGTGAGCATTATTCCTCAAGCTTTACCTTTATGCTGCGCGCCGCGGGTATCCCCGCTAGAGTAGTGGCAGGCTATCAGGGCGGTGCGCCGAGTCGCAGCGGTAATGTCTGGGAGGTACGGCAAATGGACGCCCACGCGTGGACGGAGGTGTGGCTGGCAGGACAAGGCTGGGTGCGCGTGGATCCGACGGCCTTTGTTGCTCCTGAGCGCGTCGAGCAAGGTATGGATGCGCTGACACAATCTCGAGGCGCGGCAATGTTCGGAGACGGCGCGGGCGCTCAGCTGAGCTATCAGCAGTATCAAGTGCTCCAATCCTTACGGCGCTTATCCGATCAAGCAAGCTACTACTGGCAAAAGGACATCGTCGGCTACGATCAGGATAGTCAAGCCAGCTCACTGCTCAAATGGTTCAACATTACTTCTGTCATGCAACAAGTGATGTGGATGGCAGCAATTGCTATCTCAATTATGAGTATTATCATATTTATGATTTGGCAGCGTAGGCGTAAACACTGGCATCCTGCCGATCAGCCGCTCATTAAGTTATCTCAGCGTTTATCTAAAAGCGATAAAGCGTTTGCTCGCGATGACAATGAAGGGCAACTGGCGTGGCTTGAGCGCCTTGCAAACCATAAAGACAACTCTGGTAATAATAAAAAGCTCCCTGTAGATTTAACCCAGATCATGCAAAATTATCGACAACTGCGCTATGGACGTATAAGTACGCTGGCAATTAAAGACGATAGGTATAAACAGGCGTTAAGGGCGTTTAAAAAGCAGGTAAAAACGCTTTTTTAATAAATTTATATTGCACATATATTTATTTGCCAAAGGTAGATTTAATAATGTTATTAGCTACCTCCGTACCTTATTAAACCCCATCCAATTCTCAACATTATCTGTCATCTATCAAATCATAAACCTAATACCTCTTTGTATAGATTCCCTAAGCTAATTATATTCATAATTATGAATATATAGTTTGTCTTAAACAATATAGTAGGTTGTTTTTATCATTTTCGAACAATAATAATAGGTATCAGTTTTATCACATTTTTAAAAATATCATCACATCATCAAGTCATATAAGTCGGCAAGCACTTGTACTCTCAGTGTTTTGGACTCTTTACTATGGCTATCTTGAATCCCTAAACCCTAAAAATATATTTTTAATTATATGTGTAAATTTGAATACAGTAATTTTCATAGAAGTTTATATTTATTAAAACGAATTTATATATTAAAAAAAATGGATTTATATTGATTATTTCAACGTCTGTTTAGATGTACTAAAATATAGTTGTTTTTGGTTTACTTAGCGTAATTAAAAAGATAATAAAAGCTTACAACTAATAAATAATTGAATATAAGTGTTGCTAATTTGTTAATATCTAATAAAATCATTAATATCTTATTAATTATTCGCAGCCTTATGTTTCTAAACAAAATGTTTTAATTACTAAAAGCATTATTTTTTGTTTCGAGATTAATGGCTATAGACCTATATCGTCTCTATGGATTTCAAGGAAGAAGCGCTATGAATCGCAATTTTAAAGTAATTTGGAATAGATCATTAGGGTGCTTTATGGCTGTTGCAGAATATGCAAAGAGCCGTGGCAAGTCTTCAAGTTCTGCTGTCAGTTCTGGCGTTAGTCCTTCTACAGGCGCTATGGCAGGAAGCATACGACTAGTAAAATTAAGTGCGTTGTGTGTGGGGATGGCTGCTACTGGATTTAGTATGCAGGTAGTAGCAGGCTATGAGGCAGGCGGTGGGACAACGTTTAACAACTGTACAAGAGGTACTACTGGTTCTGGTACTGAATCTGCTTCGATAGCTATTGGAAATGATGTTTTAAATAATATTGCTTGTGCCTCAGGTCCAGAGGCAATCGCAATAGGTGCAAATCTTGCAGCATCAGGTTCACAGGCTACAGCAATCGGTAGTGATATTATTGCGAGTGGTGATCTATCAGTCATTATAGGTCAAAATTTCAATAGTAATCCTACGACATCTACTGGTGCAGGTGGGGTTGCTATTGGTAGTGGCTTATCTCCAAATTTAGATAGCCCAATTGCCAATGGAATTGGTTCTGTTGCTATCGGTTCAAGTGGAAATGCCACTACCAATGGCTTAAACGGTGCTATCGCTTCAGGAAACCATGCCTTAGCTCTCATGTCTGGTGCAGAGGCATCAGGTGTAAACTCTGTTGCTATTGGTGCAGGTTCTAAGGCTTCTGCCGCCAATGCTTATGCCCTTGGTGAAAGCGCTAATGCAGCAGCTCAAAACACCGTTGCACTTGGTGCGGACACTAGTAGTAATACACAATATGGGGTCAGCATCGGTCGTGCTGCAAGCTCAACAGGTCAATCCTCTGTTGCTATAGGCGGTGGCACAGCTGGTGGCGGCGCTGCTCAAACTAGTGGTCAGGGAGCTATCGCCATTGGTAGTGGCGGCAGCAACGCTGACGGTGCAAAAGCTACTAACATTCGTGCTATTGCCATTGGTCAAGGAGCTGTAGCCGATCAAAATTCTAGTATTAGTATCGGTGCCACTGCCAATGCAAGCATTGCTAACTCTGTTGCTTTGGGCGCAGGCTCAACAACAACTGCACCAGCGGGCGTTTCATTCTTGACTAATGTCGCCGCAGTACCTGCAAATGGTGTGGTGTCTGTTGGCACTGCTACAGCGACCAGACGTATTCAGAATGTCGCAGGCGGCTCGGCTGCGACTGATGCGGTAAACGTGGCTCAACTAACAGAACAAAACACGAGAACTAATAAACAAGGTGTCGATACTGCAGCTGCGCTTGGTGGTGGATCTACTTATACTGCAAATACTGGCGCGGTTAGCTTACCAACCTACAGTATAGGCGGTGCAAGCTTTAACAGTGTTGGTACTGCACTTGGAAATTTAGATGGTCGCACGACAACGAACACAGGTAATATCACTAATTTACAAAATCAGACGTTTAGACTACGTGCAAATGCTGATACGTCAACTGCGGTAGCCGCAAGCGATACGGTCACTTTCCTCGATGGCAATAATGTCAATATTACGCGCACAGGCAATAACGTCACTATCGGTACTTCAGCAACCCCAACCTTTACTAGCGTGACTACAGGTAACAGCTTACTGAACAATGCAGGTTTAACGATTACAGGTGGTCCAAGTGTCACAGCTGCGGGTATCAATGCAGCAGGCAACAAGATTACTAATGTTACTGCAGGTACAGCGAATACAGATGCTGCTAACGTTGCTCAAGTCACTGCAGCTAGAACGATTGTAGCAGCAGGGACTAACGTTGCTAGTGTAACGAAAACAACAAGCGTGGCAACAGGACAAGATACTTATACTGTTAATGCTAATGGGTCTAAAGTCACAGCAGGCTCTGGTGCAGTTACTATCACTGAGACCGCAATTGCTAACAATGTTACTCAATCTGCAGTCGATCTAAGCGCAGATAGTAAAGCAAGCTTAGTTAGAGCAGATAACTCAGTTCAGTATGACAATGCTGGTAAAACTAGCGTGACTCTAGGCGGTGGTGCAGATGGTACCACACTGACCAATCTCAAAGCGGGCGTCAATGCCAAAGATGCGGTAAACGTCACTCAGCTAAATACAGTGAGCACTGCTGCTAATAGAGGTATCAATGTTACAACGGCTCAAACGGGCACTGGTACGGTTACTGGCACCTCAGTGGCTCAAGTGGCCACTGGGGAGACGGCAACATTCACCGCAGGAAATAATATTGCAATCACTCAGGCAGGCAAAGAAGTACAAATTGCTGTCAGCGCAACGCCAACCTTTACTAGCGTGACTACAGGTAACAGTGTTCTTAATAATACTGGTCTAACCATTACAGGCGGTACTAACGGCACTGTTGCACTTACCAACACCGGTCTTGATAACGGCAACAACACCATCACCAACGTAGCAGATGGTACGGACAACACTGACGCTGTGAACCTAGGTCAACTAAACGCCGCCGCCAATACTACAACCAACACCGCACCCGTAGTCTATACCCAAGCGGACGGCACCCAAGTGTATAGACAAGCCAATGGTGACTTCAACACCGCAGTAGATGGTACAGGTACAGCAGTTGCGCCTGCGAACATCATCACAAGCATTCGTAGTGCAGATGGCAGCACCACCACAGCGACCAGATTGAGCAACGTTGCCCCAGGTACCATAGGTACAGGTAGCACTGATGCTGTGAATGGTAGTCAGCTCAATACGACGAATACAAGAGTGGCGAACAACACCACCGCTTTAGGTGGTAGCTACGATGCGACAACAGGAGACTACACAGCGCCTGAGTATAACGTTGTAGCTAACCCATCAAGCGCGACGACCACACCATTTAACACCGTCAAAGGTGCAGTAGAACAGCTTAGTGACGCTATCCAAACGCCGCTTACCTTTACTGGTAATACAGGCACCACCGATCGAAAACTGGGTGAGACTCTAGCAATAACAGGTAATGGCAACCTAAGCACTGTCAGTTCAGCGAGTGGCGTTGCCATCAGTCTAAGTGACACCCCAACCTTTACTAGCGTGACGACAGGAAATACTGTTGTCAATACAAATGGCGTGACGATCACGAACGGTGCTAATACCACTACACTGAGTACAAACGGTACCACTGTCTTTGATGGTAATAACACGACTAACTATGGTGCAAATGGATTCAACATAGCAGGCGGTCCAAGTGCAACGGTCAATGGTATTGATGCTGGTGGTAGTGTTATTAGACGTGTAGCTGATGGCAATTTAGGTCTCAATAGCAATCAAGCTGTAAACGGTAGTCAACTATTCAAGATTGCAGACTCTACTGCTAATAACTTTGGCGGTGGCTCATCTGTTAGACCTAACGGTACTATAAGTGCACCAAGATATGTTCTGGATGACGGTACTAACCAAGGACAGACGACTACAGTCCGTAATGTCGGTGACGCGCTTGGCAATCTTGACACCCGCACCACCACCAACACCGGTGACATCGCTAACATTCAAGAGCAGGCCAACCTGGGCTTTAACATCACCGCCAATGGCGTTGAGGCCGATGAGGACAACGTTCAATTGGGTGAAACCGTTGACTTTACCAGTGATGACAACCTAGTCACCACCGTCAGTGATAACGGTATCAACTACAGCTTAGCTGAGAACATCAACGTCACCAGCGTCACCGCAACCGATGGCGATGATCGCACCAGTCTGACGGCTACTGGCACTACTGTTACAGACGGCACCAACACCAGCACCTATGGCGCTGATGGCTTCACTGCAACCGATGGCACAGACTCAACCGTCTTTAACCAAGCGGGTGTCACCTTCTTAGATGACAACAATGATCCTATTGGTCCAAGTATCACTCGTAGCGGTATTGATGCTGGTAACACCGTGATCACAAGCGTCGCCCCAGGCAGCCTTGCTGATAACTCAACCGACGCCATCAATGGCGCTCAGTTGAACACCGCAGCAGACTCTATCGCAACTCGTCTTGGTGGCGACTCAACCTTCGATCCTGCTACGGGTACCTTTACCTCACCGAACTACGTACTTGATGACGGCACTAACAGTGGCACTAACGCGACAGCGTTTACCAACGTCGGTGACGCGCTTGGCAATCTTGACACCCGCACCACCACTAACACCGGTGACATCGCTAACATTCAAGAGCAGGCCAACCTGGGCTTTAACATCACCGCCAATGGCGTTGAGGCCGATGAGGACAACGTTCAATTGGGTGAAACCGTTGACTTTACCAGTGATGACAACCTAGTCACCACCGTCAGTGATAACGGTATCAACTACAGCTTAGCTGAGAACATCAACGTCACCAGCGTCACCGCAACCGATGGCGATGATCGCACCAGTCTGACGGCTACTGGCACTACTGTTACAGACGGCACCAACACCAGCACCTATGGCGCTGATGGCTTCACCGCAACCGATGGCACAGACTCAACCGTCTTTAACCAAGCGGGTGTCACCTTCTTAGATGACAACAATGATCCTATTGGTCCAAGTATCACTCGTAGCGGTATTGATGCTGGTAACACCGTGATCACAAGCGTCGCCCCAGGCAGCCTTGCTGATAACTCAACCGACGCCATCAATGGCGCTCAGTTGAACACCGCAGCAGACTCTATCGCAACTCGTCTTGGTGGCGACTCAACCTTCGATCCTGCTACGGGTACCTTTACCTCACCGAACTACGTACTTGATGACGGCACTAACAGTGGCACTAACGCGACAGCGTTTACCAACGTCGGTGACGCGCTTGGCAATCTTGACACCCGCACCACCACTAACACCGGTGACATCGCTAACATTCAAGAGCAGGCCAACCTGGGCTTTAACATCACCGCCAATGGCGTTGAGGCCGATGAGGACAACGTTCAATTGGGTGAAACCGTTGACTTTACCAGTGATGACAACCTAGTCACCACCGTCAGTGATAACGGTATCAACTACAGCTTAGCTGAGAACATCAACGTCACCAGCGTCACCGCAACCGATGGCGATGATCGCACCAGTCTGACGGCTACTGGCACTACTGTTACAGACGGCACCAACACCAGCACCTATGGCGCTGATGGCTTCACCGCAACCGATGGCACAGACTCAACCGTCTTTAACCAAGCGGGTGTCACCTTCTTAGATGACAACAATGATCCTATTGGTCCAAGTATCACTCGTAGCGGTATTGATGCTGGTAACACCGTGATCACAAGCGTCGCCCCAGGCAGCCTTGCTGATAACTCAACCGACGCCATCAATGGCGCTCAGTTGAACACCGCAGCAGACTCTATCGCAACTCGTCTTGGTGGCGACTCAACCTTCGATCCTGCTACGGGTACCTTTACCTCACCGAACTACGTACTTGATGACGGCACTAACAGTGGCACTAACGCGACAGCGTTTACCAACGTCGGTGACGCGCTTGGCAATCTTGACACCCGCACCACCACTAACACCGGTGACATCGCTAACATTCAAGAGCAGGCCAACCTGGGCTTTAACATCACCGCCAATGGCGTTGAGGCCGATGAGGACAACGTTCAATTGGGTGAAACCGTTGACTTTACCAGTGATGACAACCTAGTCACCACCGTCAGTGATAACGGTATCAACTACAGCTTAGCTGAGAACATCAACGTCACCAGCGTCACCGCAACCGATGGCGATGATCGCACCAGTCTGACGGCTACTGGCACTACTGTTACAGACGGCACCAACACCAGCACCTATGGCGCTGATGGCTTCACCGCAACCGATGGTACAGACTCAACCGTCTTTAACCAAGCGGGTGTCACCTTCTTAGATGACAACAATGATCCTATTGGTCCAAGTATCACTCGTAGCGGTATTGATGCTGGTAACACCGTGATCACAAGCGTCGCCCCAGGCAGCCTTGCTGATAACTCAACCGACGCCATCAATGGCGCTCAGTTGAACACCGCAGCAGACTCTATCGCAACTCGTCTTGGTGGCGACTCAACCTTCGATCCTGCTACGGGTACCTTTACCTCACCGAACTACGTACTTGATGACGGCACTAACAGTGGCACTAACGCGACAGCGTTTACCAACGTCGGTGACGCGCTTGGCAATCTTGACACCCGCACCACCACTAACACCGGTGACATCGCTAACATTCAAGAGCAGGCCAACCTGGGCTTTAACATCACCGCCAATGGCGTTGAGGCCGATGAGGATAACGTTCAATTGGGTGAAACCGTTGACTTTACCAGTGATGACAACCTAGTCACCACCGTCAGTGATAACGGTATCAACTACAGCTTAGCTGAGAACATCAACGTCACCAGCGTCACCGCAACCGATGGCGATGATCGCACCAGTCTGACGGCTACTGGCACCAGTGTTACAGATGACACCAACACCAGCACCTATGGCGCTAATGGCTTCACCGCAACCGATGGTATGAATAGCACTATCTTAGACCAAGCAGGACTTAGGTTTACAAACGCTAATGGCGCAACGGGACCAAGTGTCACAGCGCAGGGTATCGATGCAAATGATACTAAAATCAGTAATCTTGCTGATGGGACATTAGCTAGCGATGCAGCAACCTTTGGTCAGCTATCTACTATTACTGACAACATAACCGCAGCCGGTGTTCAGTATGATCGTAATACCGATGATACAGTGAACTATGACCAAGTCAGCTTTGCTGGCACACCAGCAGTAATCGAGCAAGATGATAGCGGTAATAATATCGTCGTTAGTGGTGGTACGACACTTAGGAACGTCGCAAACGGTGTTATTGCGTCTGACGCAGTCAATAAAGGTCAGCTTGATAGTATCGTTGCCAATCAGATCACTGACGTGGAAATTAAAGATCAAAATGGCAATGTGATTGGTACTAAAAACGTTACCAATCAGGTAATCAATACCAATATCAATACAGATTCGCCAAATCAGAATTCCTTATTCTTAACCTACAATAAAGAAGGTCAAGAAGTCACTGATCGTCTAACTATTGGTCAAACGGTGCAGAAAATGAATACGGAAGGGGTTAAATTTGCTCATACCAATGCAAGTCCTCAAAGTAAGGGTGATATTGCTAGTGGTGTAACAAATGACTCAAGTGCAGGTGGTGAAAACTCAACCGCTATCGGAGTTAATGCCATTATTACTGAAAAGGGCAAATCTTCAGTTGCTTTGGGTCATAATACTTTAGTCGCTGGCGCATCTTCTGTAGCAATTGGTGATGGTGCTCAAGCCAACGGTAATCAGTCTATTAGTGTAGGCACAGGCAACATCGTCAACGGTAATAACTCTGGTGCCTTTGGTGATCCAAGCATTATTAATGGTAATAACAGTTACTCAGTGGGTAATAATAATACGATTAACAGTGACGATACTTTTGTACTAGGTAATGGTATTACAGCAAACCAAAACGGTTCGGTGGTATTAGGACTGGGTTCTGCAGCAATGACAGGTGCTGGAGTATTAGGCTTTGGGGCTGCTGGTAACTCTGCAATTACGGCGACTACGAGTACTACAGGAGCAGTTGCTGTAGGTAATGCGTCAAATGGTGTATATCGTCAAATTACAGGCGTTGCTGCTGGTACAGCTGACTCTGATGCCGTCAACGTCTCGCAGCTAAAAGCGGTCAGCGACGCGCTTGGTGATAGCAATACCTCGCTTAGCAATGCTGCGGTACAATATGACAAAAACCCAGATGACACTGTCAATAAAGGTAGCATTACGCTAGGTGGCGGCGCTGAAGGTACCACTATTACCAATGTAAAAGGTGGCGCTATAAACGCAACCAGCACTGATGCTATCAATGGTGGTCAGTTGCATAATCTAGGTAATGATGTTGCTGGTATTATCGGCGGTGATGCTAGCTATGATGCAGATGGTAACTTGACCGTTAATAACATTGGCGGTACAGGAAAAGGTAACATTAGTGATGCCATTGCTGCTGTCAATCAAGGTAATGCTCAAGCTAATGAGGACATCCAAGCCAATAGCGAAGATATTCAAGCTAATACAGATAGACTAGATTCTGGCTTAAGCTTTGGCGCTGATAGTGGTGATAACATTGATAAGCCGATAGGTGATGATACGGCCGTCAATTTCCAAGGCAGTAATAATATCAGTACAACTACGACTGATAATGGCATCAAGTTTGATCTCAACGGTAACATTAGTGTAGATAGTGTCACCGCTGCCACGATTACGACAGGCAATACTACTATTAACAGTAATGGCGTCACTATTGCAGATGGTCCGAGTATGACTGTGAACGGAATCAACGCAGGTAACCAAGTTATTAGTGGCGTTGCTGACGGTATCGAAGTTAATGATGCGGTTAACGTCGGTCAGCTCAATAACTTTGGTAATCGAGTCAACGGTGCTATTAACGAGCTTGGTTATAGAATAGATGACGTTGCAGATGATGCCAATGCAGGTATTTCAGCAGCTATGGCGATGTCATCAATTCCACAATCTTTCATCCCAGGTAAATCGATGATTGGTGGTGGTATCTCCAGCTATAACGGTGAAGGTGCGGTAGCAGTAGGACTCTCAAGGGTCTCTGATAATGGTCGCTGGGTTATCAAAGCGAATGGTACAGCAGATACGCAAGGGAATGCGGGCGGTGCAGTTGGTGCAGGTTTCCATTTTTAATGTAACCTCATTGTTTGATGACGGTGTTTATCTAGGCTAGATAGATGCCGTCAAACTACTCATAAAATATATTAAGGAATGGATAATGAAACAATCTGTATATGGCTACGGCGCTTTAGCCGTTGTTTTACTGCTCTCAGTAACGGGATGTACGCGAAGTATCAGTACTAATCTGACCGATGACGGCCGAGTGAGCGCCAGTGATTTGGTGTTTCCAGAGCAGGATACTGCTTGGCGAAAAGAAGGTAGAATCGTTGACGCGGATGACGTAGCTAAGATAAGACCTGGTGTGAACAAAGAGCAGCTCTACCAGCTTATTGGTCCGCCTCACTTTAGCGAAGGCTATAAAGCTCGTGAATGGGACTATATTCTTAACTTCTACGATAACAATCAACAAGTAAAGACTTGTCAATACAAAGTCATTTTTGATAAAGAGTACAAGGGTCAGGAGTTTTATTGGAGTCCTGCTGACTGTCCACCCCAGCAAGCGAACATTGTTGAGTCTACCCGTGAGAATATGACTATCAGTGCTGACACTTTATTTGAGTTTGATGGCTCTAGCACACAGAATATGATGCCACAAGGCAAGCGTGATCTTGATACTTTGGCACAAAAACTCAGACAGTCACAACAGATGGGTTATAGCAAAGTGATGATCACAGGTCATACAGATCGTAAGGGCGATGCCGCTTATAACATGAGATTATCTAATCAGCGCGCTCAAAGTGTTGCGAACTATTTAGTCTCTCAAGGCGTCAATCCTAACACTATAGTGGCAACGGGAGCAGGGGAGTCGCAGCCTATTGTACAGTGCTCAACTAACCTGCCGCGTCAGCAAGAGATCGATTGCTTGCAACCTAATCGCCGTGTTACGCTTGACGTCACAGTCAGTCAGTAACTTAAAAATATAAGTTAATTAAGAAAAAGGTGCTAATCATTGATTGGCACCTTTTTTGTTTCAACACGCGTAAGTAAGGACAACACCAGTGACCCCCTTAAAATACATTGCTCATTATCCTGAGCACATTCAAACGCAAGCTAGCGAGCTCATTAGCAGTGGTCGACTAGGCGCGTATATCGAGCAGCGCTATCCAGACACGCATCAGATTCAAAGTGACAAAGCGCTTTACCAGTATGTGAACGATATAAAAACCGAATACATGCGTAAAAGTGGCACTTTATCGCAGGTACGCTATGACAGTAAACTGAGTACCCTCAAAAACGCGCTAGGCATTCATACCTATCAGTCACGCGTGCAAGGCAACAAGCTCAAATCACACAATGGTATTACCGTAGCTAGCTTATTTAAAGAGGCGCCGCCTGAATTTTTACGGATGATTGTGGTTCATGAACTGGCACATTTTAAAGAAAAAGAGCACAGCAAGGCCTTTTACCAATTATGCTGTCATATGGAGCCCAACTATCATCAGTTTGAGTTGGATACTCGGTTGTGGTTGCAGTGGCTTGAGCTATGACTTTTGCCCACTCAAAGAATAAAAAGCCTGCAACGTTGCAGGCTTTTATGAGGTAAAAATAAGATAACTATTAAGGCAATGTCAAAGCAATTCGATAACGCTTACTGCTCAAGCAAGACATCACCATGCTCGTCACGCAGATTCTTTTTCATCATTTTACCTGCGCCGTTCAACACAATATTATCGACAAAGACAACCTTATCAGGGATTTGCCAGCTGGCAACTTTATCTTTATAAAAGTCTAAAATCTGCGCCTCATCGACGCTTGAGTCGTCTTCTTTAACCACAATCAATACAGGACGCTCGCCCCACTCTTTATGATTGGCGGCAATAGCGGCTGCCATTTTTACCTCTGGATGACCGGCGGCAATATTTTCAAGCTCGACTGAGGATATCCATTCACCGCCTGACTTAATCAAATCTTTTGAGCGATCGCGGATGTTCATATAGCCATCTTCATCAATGGTGGCGATATCACCAGTGTCAAACCAGCCGTCTTCGGTAATCGCATCTGGCTTGTGGGTGAAATAGTCATCGATGACCCAGTGCCCGCGAATTTGCAAGCGTCCTTGTGCCTCGCCGTCCTCGGCTACGGGCTGATCCTTTTGCTCAGTACCCATCAGACGTATCTGCACACCATAAGGCGGGCGACCTTGCGATTTGCGTAGCTCGTTGATCTCTTCCTTGCTCAGCGATTTATGCTTGGCTTTAATCTGATTCATCGTCCCAAGTGGGCTGGTTTCTGTCATGCCCCAACCATGGATGGCGTCACAATTGAAGTCTTCTCTGAACGTTTTGATAATCGACGGTGGACAAGCCGCGCCGCCAACGATAGTGCGCGTCATACTATCGAGTTTGCTGCCTTTATTCTTAGCAGCGGTCAGCAGGCTTTGCCAAATAGTCGGTACACCCAGCGCCACCGTTACTTTATAGTCATCAATCACAGAGACCAGACTATCGCCGTCTAGGTTCGGTCCTGGCAAAATAAGTGAGCAACCTGTGAGTGCTGCGGCATAAGGCGTACCCCAAGCATTGACATGGAACATCGGTACCACAGGCAGCAGGACATCTTGCGCTGATAGCGCAGACACATCAGGCATACATAGGGCGATGGCGTGTAGCACGGAGGAGCGATGCGAGTACAAGATACCTTTTGGATTACCTGTCGTCCCTGAGGTATAGCATAGGGAACTGGCTTGTTTTTCATCGAACTGCGGCCAGTCAAAATTAGTATTGTTCTCGGCCAATAACTCATCAAAAAATAGCGCGTCAGGTAATTGCTCTAAAACTTTCTCATCGCGATCGCCCAACAAGATAAAGTGCTTAATACCTTTGATATGCTCTTTGATAGCCGCGATAAGGGGCAAAAAGGTAATATCAAAAAACAGTACCTGATCTTCGGCGTCATTAATAATGTAGGCGAGCTGCTCGGGGAATAGACGCGGATTGATAGTGTGGCAAATCATACCGCTACCTGAGATGGCATACCATGCCTCCAAGTGACGGCGATTGTTCCAAGCGAGAGTCGCGATGCGGTCTGAGGACTTAAGTCCCAAAGCCTCCAAGGCATTCGCCAGACGTTTTGAGTTGTCTGAGACGCTCAGCCAATCACTCTGGGTCATGGTGCCATCGACTTCTTTTGAATAGACCGCCGTGTCGCCATGATATTGCGCGGCATGCTCAATTAGGCTACTAATCAGCAGCGGCTGGTACATCATTTTTCCTAACATTTACATATCCTTATTGTGGTGGTTAGCACTTATCCATAATCATCTTTAAAAGAGGGTGCGCATTTAGTATACGTCAATTTTTACGCCTAACACTATTATTTATATCACGTTTTTAAATGACTTTATTCAAAATATAACGACAACCACTGACGTGTCATTAATTTTTTGACTTGAAAAATTCCCTGCTATCTTCTTACAATCAAAGCCATTTCTTCTATCTTTTTTACAAAAATTTTTATCACCCAAAGAGTCCGCCATGTATGCGCTCGTCGATTGCAACAGCTTTTATGCCAACTGTGAGAAGCTGTTTCGCCCTGATTTAAAGGATAAACCCGTCGTCGTCTTATCGAATAACGATGGCTGCGTAGTCGCGCGCTCACCTGAGGCCAAGCGTCTGGGTATCAAGATGGGCGTGCCATATTTTCAGGTCAAAGAGTTCTGTAACGAGCACAAAGTGACGGTATTTAGCTCCAACTATGCGCTTTATGCGGATATGTCGCAGCGGGTAATGACGACGATAGAGACTTTGTGCCCGACAGTTGAGGTGTACTCTATCGATGAGGCGTTTTTGTATTTGGCAGATTATCCCGTCGCGATGCAAGATTTAAAGGCCTATGCGAGCAAGCTAAAAATGATTATCGAGAGTCATACCGGTATCGCGGTCAGCGTCGGTATCGGCAGTACCAAAACCATGGCAAAGCTTGCCAATCATGCTGCCAAAAAATACCCTGCAACAAATGGTATCTGCGTGCTTGAGAGTTTGAGGTGGATACGCCGTTTGATGCAAATTACAGATGTGGGCGAGTTATGGGGCGTCGGTCGGCGCTACAAGCTGAGGTTAAATGCTATGGGTATTCATACGGTTCATCAATTGGCGGTGTGCGAGCCTGGCAAGATTCGTCAGCACTTCGGCGTGGTATTAGAGCGTACCTGCTTGGAGCTGAATGGTCAGTCTTGTCTCGGCATTGAGAGCATAGAGCCTAAAAAACAAATCATCTCCTCGCGCTCTTTTTCGCGCCGCGTGACTTGCCTTGATGAGCTCAGCGAATCGATCTGTAGCCATGTAGCAAAAGCGGCGAGCAAACTGCGCAAACAAGACAGCGTTTGTCATTATCTCAGTGTGTTTTCTATGAATAGCCCATTTAATCAATCCGAGACTTATACTGCGATATCTGGTCAATATCAGTTTGTAACACCGACAGCGGACACGCGGGTAATGATATTGGCCGCGCGCCAAGTGCTCCAAATTATTTATAAAGAAAACGTTCGTTATGCCAAAGCTGGCGTCATACTACTAGATTTGTGCCCGCATGATGAGGTGCAGCTAGATTTATTCGCTAATAAAAGTGATTCAAAAGACGATCAGATATCAGATAAAAGTGAAGTAATTACTACTCTTATGGATGAGCTTAATAAGAAGTACGGACAGAACAGTCAGCAGCAAGCAGCGCTCTTTATCGCCAGTGAAGGCATCAAGGACAAACAAACGTGGCAGATGAGTCGCGAGATGCTATCGCCTTGCTACACCACTAATATCAATCAAATCCCAAAAGTACACTAGCTTAATAAAGAAAGGCTAGTGCTTTTAAATAACAGGCGCAACTATGACAGTAAAAATAATAGGTAAATTGACAGATGAAGGCAATCCCGTCCTTTTATCGCTCTATAGCGATAGGGTCAAAGCAGGGTTTCCGAGTCCAGCGACCGACTACGTACAAAATCGTATCGATCTCAATACTTTGCTCATTCGTCATCCGGCGACGACGTATCTGGTCGAAGTAGAAGGCGATAGCATGATCGATATCGGTATCTATCCCAACGATATTTTGGTGGTGGATAGATCACTGACCGCGAGCAATAAAGATATCGTGATTGCATTAGTCGATGATGGTTTTGCCGCCAAGCAATTGATATTAGGTGAGACGATTATTTTGCGCTCGTTAAATGAGGATTATACCGATATCGAAGTCAAAGGCTCGCTTGAGCTGTTTGGGGTGGTGGCGAGTGGTATTAGGCGCTTTAAGCGTTAAGAGGTTTTGTTAAGTAGTATAACTACTGAGCACTACAACACTCGAATCAACATATAAATGCCCATACCGACCATCATGATGTTCTCAGTCAAAGAGACAAAGCCAAGCGGTACGTTTGAATTACCACCCACGCAGGCGCATTTGAGCTCGCGCTTGTCTATATAGACCGCTTTGAACACGGATATACCATTGATACCGCCGATAAATATTGCAACGATAGCTGCTAAAATACTCAACCATGCGACATTTGCAAACATAGCAATACCGACAAATGCCTCAGCAAAGGGATAAACATACGCATAACGCACCACTTTGCGCGCTAGCAAATCATAGCCCAAAAACTGATTGGTAAAGCTTTCTAAATCTTGCAGCTTTTGAATGGCAAGTACTATCATTGACAAGGCAATAAACCAGATAATCGTTTGTATAGTAAATAGCGTACCGCTTATACCCCAAGTAAGTGAGAGACTAGCCAAAGCTGTGGTTGCAAATATTGCAATCACAGGCGTATAACTAAATTCATCCTCTTTAGCAACATCCTTACCAAAAAAAGCTTGCAGATCATCATAGCCACCTACGCGCGCGCCATCGATAAATATTTGCGGCGTGGTAGTGACATCGAATTTATCTTTGACCGCTTGCGTCTCAGCATCATTGGTTAAGGGTTTATCCTCAATCTCATAGCCTTTACGCTGCAAGAGATCAAGCGCTTTTAGACCAAAGGGACAGACATGATTGGGCTTTACCATACGGTAAACAGTTGCTGTTTTCATCGCCGATGCTCCTATTAATAAAATGATCTATGGGCGTTTTTTTCCAGCTTGTGTTTGGGTATACTTATCTTTATTCAAGCTCTTCAATGAGTGCTTGCATCTCACCAATTTCACGCTTTTGTGCTTCGATAATATCATCAGCCAATTGGCGCACGCGTGGATCGTCGATATCAGCGCGTGTACTGGTCAAGATAGCTATGGAGTGATGCGGTATCATTGCTTGCATCCAATCGACCTGATCGACTGTTTGTTGTGAGCGCACGCCCCACAATCCAAAAGCAAACAACACCACGCTCAAGCCGTAAACCATTAGATTAACTTTAGTTTTTTTGTACATATTGCCCATAAAGGCGAGCATGATAATCGCCATCATCGCGCCCATGTACAGCGCCATATAGGCACGAGTCTCGCTAAAATAAACGTGATCCCATTGATACGTATTAAAGTACATCATGATATACATGACGATGGTTGAGGTGAGTATCATCAAAAAGAATTTAAGATACGGGTTCATCTGCTTTTGATTAGCGTTATCCATCACAAACCTCCAAAGTAACTATCCAATTAAAACCAAAATTTTACGCCAGCGGTTACGCTACTAGAGTCAACGGCTTCATCTGACTGACGACGCAGATCTCGCGCATTACCTAGGGCAGACTCATAACTGACACCCACATAGGGCGCGAGCTGACGACTTAATGTCTCATAAGTGAGCCGAACATTCGTCTCCAGCTCATTAAAGCCTTTGGTTATGTTATTGTCAGTATCATCCTTGCTAAATGCTGTTAACTCAACCTCAGGTATTACCACCCAATGCTGATCTAATCGCCACTCGTACTCTGCGCCTAGATCTAGACGAACCTGCCCATCGGTGTACAGATAAGCCCTAGCATCGGTCTCAATGAAGTAGGGCGCAGTGCCAACAACGCCTGCCATAATGGCAGATTTATCATTCTCGGTATCATAAGCGACGCCCGCTTCCCCATTCCAAAAGATACCAAGCGGTTTCCAATAAGCCAGCGAGGTCAAGCTCTCGATGTCTTTGTTGTCTTTAGTTTGCGCGCTGCCTTCAGTACGCAATCTAAGACGAGTGCTATCATCACCGTACCAGCCCTCGATCTCAAAGTTAATTAGATCGTCATTGAACTGATAACCCAAATCATCTACTGATATGCCCCATAACGGCATGCTACCCATCATTACAGGCTTACCAAAGCGACCATAAGGAACGCCGTTTGAGTAGTCAGGGCTGCGAGCATCAGCTGGAGCATCCCCGCCTTGCATCCCTGACATGTCCATACTGCCATGATCCATGCCCGACATATACATGCCACTATGATCCATATCTGACATATCGCCTGACATGTCCATGCCACTATGATCCATTTCTAACATATCCATGCCCGACATATCCATTGCGCTGTGATCCATATCCGGCATATCGCCTGACATGTCCATGCCACTATGACCCATATCCATGCCGCTATGATCCATAGTGCTATGATCCATACCAGACATATCCATGCTGCTGTGATCCATACCTGACATATCGCCCGACATATCCATGCCACTATGGTCCATATCCATGCCGCTGTGATCCATTTCAGCAGCCGTTGCAAAGGATGATACCAATGCTGATGTTAATAATACTAGCGATGACACTCCAATGAATGGCAGACTGCTTTTAACTTTTTTCATAATAAGCCTCATATTCTACAATTCATTAAACAACGGCAACTTCTCTAAACATCCCAGCTTCCATGTGATAGAGCAGATGGCAATGCCACGCCCATCGTCCCGCTTCTCCTGTGACATCGAAGCTAATCTTTTGCGCAGGTTGCACGACGATAGTATGTTTGCGCACTTGAAAGTCGCCATTAGGGGTGCGCAGATCGCTCCACATACCATGCAAATGCATAGGATGATTCATCATAGTGTCATTCACTAAGGTAATGCGTACGCGCTCACCTGGCCTGATATTGACAGGGGCCGCGTCTTTGAACATGACGCCATCTAGCGCCCAAATATAGCGCTCCATATTACCTGTTAAATGAATTTCAATCTCTCGAGTGGGTTTGCGCTGCTCGGCAAGTACCTGATTATCAACAGAGCGTAACTGATCATAAGTCAAAACTTTACGATTAATCTCACGTAGATTAATACCCGGATCATCGAGATTGATACGTGGGCTATCGACGCGCATATCAGACTTAAAGTCATACTCGGTCCTGGCATGTTTTGCTTTATAACCCTTATTGCCCATAGCACCCATCATATCGGCCATGGTGAGCCATTCGATACCGTCCATCTTTGGAATAGCGGCGCGAGCGCCTTTTTTGGTTGCAAGGGTAGTGGCAACAAAACCTGACCGATCAATGTTTTGCGCGAATATCGTGTGCGCGTCCTGAGTGGGTGTGACGATGACATCATAAGTCTCAGCCACGCCAATACGAAAATCATCAACATCGACAGGGGATACATCATTACCATCGGTCGAGACAACTTTCATCTTCAGACCCGGTATGCGCACATCAAATATGGTTTGCGCAGAGCCATTGATAAAGCGTAATTTAACGGGCTGTCCTGCTTTGATGAGCTGCGTCCAGTTGGCCGCTGTCGTTTTACCATTCATCAGATAAGTAAAGGTATTCTCGCCAGATAAATCCGTAAAGTCAGTTGGCATCATGCGCATCTGATTCCACATTTTGCGCTTATCAAAAGCGGCCTCTAAATCCGTGGCGGCGATATCAGACAGCAGTTTTTTGAAGTCTGGCAGATGATAATTATCAAAGTCTGCGCGCTGCTTTAATAGTTTCAATAAGTTATGCGGATCACGGTGCGTCCAATCACTGAGCAAGATAACGTGATCTTCCGCTACAGGATAACGCTCCGCGCCTTTTGGCTCAATGACAATAGCGCCGCGCATACCCGTTTGCTCTTGAAAGCCTGAATGCGAGTGATACCAATAAGTACCTGATTGCACGAGTTTAAAGGTATAAGTAAAGGTGCTATTTGCAGGAATACCATCAAAGCTAATGCCGGGTACGCCGTCCATCTCATAGGGTACGAGCAAGCCATGCCAGTGAATAGAGGTCGACTCATTTAACTGATTATGGACGCGGATAACAACCGTATCACCCTCTTGCATTTTGAGCGTTGGCGCTGGCAGTGAGTCATTAATAAGCGTCGCCATGCTTGATTTACCATTGACGGTAATCATTTTTTCACTGACATATAGGTCGAACTCGTTACCCGTAAGTATAGGCAATTTATGATCAGGTTTATCACTGTTAACGACAACTTTCTGATTTTTGCTCAATGCACTATTAGCCATTGTCGGCAGCGTCGATAGCATGGACGCTCCGAGCAAGGTGGATGACCCTGTCAGAAAACGCCTACGGTTAAAAGTATTATTATTCATAATGTTGACCTAATTTATCTTGTTAAAAATCTACTAACTCTTATTTAACTTGGATAATTAATAGCTTATTACCAAAGAAGTACCTTTTTTGGCGTAGACTGAGACTTATTCACTACTTAAACCAAAGCTATAACTGCGCCTCAGGAGAGTCAATGTCAGCATAAACAGCTGTTGAGCCATCCTTGTTAAGTTGCATAACTTTATAAGGCATAAATTTATCTTGATATTCCATACCAGGACTACCCACTGGCATGCTCGGTACCGCAAGACCAATGGCGCCACTTGGCGGCTTAGCCAAAAACTGCGCCATATATTTGGCAGGGACGTGACCTTCAAACACATAACCGTCAGTGGTGACAGTGGTATGACAAGAGCGCATTTGCTGCGGGACGCTATAGCGGTCTTTAAATAGAGATAAATCATCGACATCGTGCGCGGTTGCGCTCAACCCATGACCTTCAGCATGACCTATCCACTCTTTACAGCAGCCACAATTGGCGTCTTTATAAACGGTCGCTGAGACGTTTTGTAAAATGCTGGACTGACTCGTTGAGGGTGCGCTGACAGGCATCATCTGAGCTTTTGGCTGCTGTGATTGCGCCAATTGGGTGACAGTAGATGGCTCAGTTGCCGATGTCACGTCAGTAGCATTTACATCAGGCTCGCTACAAGCAATTAACGTTGACGCTGCGACCAACAAGACCAGCGATCCAAACCACTTACTAGGATTCACAGATAATTTACGGTTATAGGGTGTCATCATTACCTCTCATCTTATGGTAGTTAGTGTTGCATCTCATCATCTGACATATCCATCATCTCGCTATTCATCTCGCCATCAACATCATTATCAAACGACATATCCATCATCTCATCATCGAATCTAGTAGTCAGCATCGTATATTGATTGGCATTTAGCTCAGGTAAGGATCTGATAAAAGCCATCATCGCCCACATTCTATCGTCATCGTGAGTGGCACCCCATGCTGGCATGCCAGATGCCATAATACCGTGCTTGATCGCCCAAAACCCTTGTCTGGCACCTGCCTGCGTCTGATAGTGAGCCACGACTTTGGCATCAGTAAAGTTAGGCGGCTTGGGGTACAACCCAGCGCTCAGGTCAGTTTGAGCCGCATCAGGAGATAAATGACAACCGGCACACATATCTTTGTAATCGGCGCCGCCTGAGCTGATCATCTCCACCTTGTCTAAATTTGGGACGACGATATCTCGACTGGCGTTCTCGATAGAGCGACTGCGAGCCGTCTCCAATATAGTATAGACCAGCTTACTGTGTGCTTGATCGGCACCGATGTTGATCACACCCGTATTAACAACGATAAAAATAGCAACGAGCGCTATGATAACGGACGCGAGCATACCGAGTAAAAACTTCATCATTAATCCTAAGGTTTGCGATTATTGATCCTCTTTATCGCTTGATAAGCACATTGTATTTATTCTATAAAAACACTTAATCTATAAAAACGGCTCTATCAAAACGGACATATCAAAACCAATACATTAGATAAATAGAGCCATGTCCATATCAAACGCAACTGTTTAAACGCAACTGTTTAAACGCAACTACGGTTTTGATGTCATGCTATTTTTATCATCACTACTGACGCAGTGTTTTTGATACATCTGCTTCATTTTGCCCATATTAGTCATCATCGCTTGCATAGCAGGATCACTCATATCCATCTTGCTATGATCCATTTTGCCCATCATCTGCATATGTTTGTCCATCTTTTCGCAATTCATCTGATCCTTTTGCGCATGCATTTTTGGATCGTGAGCCAGCGCTGACGTGGAGACGGCGATACCGATAGTAGCGGTAATAATAAGATGAGACATTGATTTAACTTTAAGTGTTGATTTAACTTTGGGCATTGATTTAAACAGTGACATGGTAAATCCTTATGTATTATTAAAAATAAAATTTGGGTGATGAGATCAGCTTAAAGCATAGCTGATCTATTCTGACAAAGAGATGACAGCAAGATGACAATATTGTCATGTTGCTGGGTTTTGATTTTAATCTTGCTCATATTCATTTAGCATAGATGGGGCTCTAGAGTTACTACCGCGTCCATACTTGTCTATAAAATACTTTTCAGACTGAAGATGTTGATCCTCATGTTCAACAGCACAAGCCACTCGTGCATCAATGTAACTTTTCATTTGGGCATTAGAGATTTGCGCGTTGTTATGATCTAAATTGCTAGCAAAGGTAGTGAGGTTATCGCAGTTATCGATAATGGAGGTGCTTAGAGTAGTCGTATGCGCGTTAGCTGCTGACATACCAATAAACATAGAAGCGGATAGGAGTAGTACTTTTTTGAATGACCCGTAATTTTTCATATAACACCTTTAATAGATTATTGAATACCGAATTAATTGCTGTTAAGAATAATGCATAGCCGCTACTCGTATCAGGAATGAGCCGCTATGTACTATGGGTATAGATTAGCAAACGCAGACTGACAATCTGATGACGAGCACGTGACATCTTTGTCAGATAGCAGTCAGTGTTGTCATTTTTGTTAACTTGAGCATTAAACAGCCAACGTTATGGTGAAGGATGGTTATGAAAGTACTACTAGTAGAAGATGAGCAAAAGCTTGGCGAGTATATAAAAAAGGGCTTGAGTGAAGCGGGGTTCATTGTTGAGCATCATACGACGGGGCTAGATGGTCACCATGCTTTGATGACGCAAAACTTTAGCGTTATTATCATGGATGTTATGTTGCCAGATATCAGCGGTTTTGAGCTGGTACGCAGTTACCGCGCGGCAGGCAAGCTCACGCCGGTGTTATTCTTGACCGCAAAAGACGATCTGAGCGATAAGATAAAGGGGATTGAAATCGGCGGTGATGATTATCTGACCAAGCCCTTTGCTTTTGCTGAACTCATCGTACGTATAAAAAGCCTACTGCGCCGCGCCAATCAAGCCGACTACCAAAATACTCAGTTACAAATTGCTGATTTGAAAATGGATATCGCCAAACGCAGCGTCAGCCGTAGTGACACCGTCATTAAGCTGACGGCAAAAGAATTTGCTCTGTTACAGTTCTTGCTTGAGCGCCGCAGTGAGGTGCTACCGCGCTCGGTCATTGCCTCACAAGTATGGGATATGAATTTTGATAGCGACACCAACGTCATCGATGTAGCCATAAGGCGGCTGCGCATCAAGATCGATGATGATTATGAGACCAAGCTGATTCATACAGTACGCGGTATGGGCTACAAATTAGAAGTGTTATCCCCTGTTAAAGTAGACGCCTAATATGATGGCTGATAAGGTAAAAAGTACTTTTGATAATCGACGTCTGCCGCTGTTATGGCGCACGGTACTGCTGCTAACGATATTCGTTGTCCTCTCGCAGGTTATCATTTATATCTGGGTTCAGCGCTCTGTAAAAGGTCACTTTGAGCAGATGGATGCGGAGATTATTACCCATGCCGCCTTTAATTTACGCAAACGCTTAAGCGACGCGCCAGAGCCAAACGTACTGTCCAACGCATTGCCAAACGCACAAATAGTATCGAATACAGCAAACTTGTCAGTGCCGATAGACGCGGATCACTTGCATTCCTCGCAGCTAGATTATGATTTAAAGACCCTCATTACCGACGCTAATGGGCGTTTGCTAACAAGCGTTCCAAATGGTTTTGCCGATGAGTTGCCTATTGAGGTGAATATTGCGTCACTGTGGCAACAGTATCGTGAGCAGCAGTTCGTCATAGAGATAAACGACAGGCGTTATCGCGCTTTGATTATCAAAGATAACGAGGTGCTCGCTTTTATTGCCTTACCCATTGATGTACATCATCAGTATCTAGTACAGTTCAATCGTCAGCTAAGTCTGATTTTGCTTGCGATTACTTTGCTACTGGTCTCTATTGCTGCGCTTAGCGTCTACTGGGGCTTTGCGCCATTAGCGACTATCGTGCAAAAGATGAAAGGCATCAATCCTGAGCGCTTGGATGAGCGGTTGACGGTCAGCGATATGCCGCTAGAGCTGCGTCCATTAGCCCAGTCGTATAACCTGATGCTGGCAAAGCTTGAGAGTAATTTTGACTCGTTATCAAGGTTCTCCGACAATATCGCCCACGAACTGCGTACGCCGCTTGCTACTTTGAGTACTCAGACTCAGGTCATGCTGAGTAAACCTAGAGCAAGCGAGGAATACATTGAGCAGCTTCATCATCAGCACGATACCCTCGAGCAGCTATCGAGTCTGATTAACAATATGCTATTGCTCGCCAAGACCCAAAAAGGTCTAAAGGACTCACAACTGAGTCCCGTTGACACCGAAGATTTGATGACCAAGCTGATAGAGTATTATGAATTGATCGCCGAGGATCGCAGGATTACCTTTGAGAAGTCTGGCGTATTTGCGTCGGTACTGGGGGACGCAGGCTTGCTTCAAAGACTATTTGCTAACCTAATATCCAATGCCATCTATTACGCGGCAAGTGATAGCGTCATTGGTATTAAAGCATCAAAGCTGACGCCTACCTCCCTTACTATAACTGTTAGCAATCGCTTGACGCATGCTTTGACGCAGACCGATGCCAATAAACTCTTTGAGCGCTTTTATCGTCATGACAAAACCAGCAGCGATCACTCAGGCTCAGGGCTAGGATTATCCATCGTGCAAGCAATTGCGCAGGCGCACAAAGGCAAAGTTGATATCAATATCAATGAAGATACCTTTGAGGTTAGGGTAGCGTTACTGCTCAGCTGATAAGGGAAGGAATGGTCGTAAATCTATTATTACTGTCATTATCGTTACAGCTACTCACTCGGATCAGGCCCTGGCGCAAACTCGTGGCGTAGTTGGGCGACATTGGCAGCAGTTACTTTATCAGTATAAGGATTTAATTCGCTGTGCACATACTGCGTCACTGCGGCTATTTGCTCATCATCCATCATGCTATGAAAGGCGGGCATACCGCGCAATCCATTCATCGTAACGCTGATAATATAGTATTTAGATTCCATCTTGCTGTTATCGGCAAGCGGCGGATAGTAGCCCGCGCCCTGTGCGCCTTTACCATCTACCATATGGCAGCCCGCGCACGAGTCATCATATAGCTTTTTGCCGTTCGTAGTAAAAAATCCCTTTTTACCTTGTGTGCTACCTTCAAATTTGACGAGCCACTTTTGCAAACCCGCATCATTACTCATCTTAGGAATTGAGCTGACATCGACGATATTCATAGGCGGGCGGGTTAGCTCGTCTTTGGACATGTAGACTGCGCCCCACGCACCGTTGTTGCGGCTGGCTTGATTGCTAAAATTGTCGCTAGAAACTATTGGCGTTTGTAAACTGGCAATAGTAGGGGCGCTTTGTTTATGGTATTGGCTACATCCTGATAAAAAAGCGCTGCCGCACATTATCAATAGAATGGGCAAACGATAGGATTTATGACCCTTTATCCGAGTAGGTTTTGCTTTTGTCATGTTTAATATCGCCTTTGTGTTCGTCGCTATTTACCAAAGATTAATGACTTCACTATTAACCGAGTTTTTTTGCCTTTTGATGTAAGCGGTTTGCCGAATCCATCCCTGATAATATCGCGCCTTCTTGCCAAGCGGGAATGTGTGAGCAGTGCTCACCTGCCAATACAATGCGGTGGTCAATAGCGCATAGGGTGTCGTAATATTGCTCGCGGCTTGATTCACTCCAAATGCCGTAGCAGCCAAGCGACCACGGAATACGGTGCCATGCTACTGAAGTGCCCGCGCGAAACTCTTTAGTGTACTGCGGATGAATGCGTTTGCCATACTCGAGCGCTGCGCTGATGCGCTCTTTTGGCGTAAGTGAGTTGAACTTATAAGACGCCTCGCCAAAACCGTAAGCGCCAAGGAGCACGCCAGATCCTGAACTAAACAGATCTTGCGAGGGGTAGGAGATTTGGGTTATCGGCAAGTCGGTATAAGTAATACCGCCGTAGATCCACTCATCCTCCTCCCAAAAGCGCCGCTTAAATTCCAAACCGACTTTATAGGAGCTGTCATAAGGCACCGCTGCCATTGCTTGCTTCATCGGCTCTGAGACATTGATGTCAATTTGGGTCAATATAGACAGTGGAATCGTACAAATACACCAATCGGCTCGAACGCTTTTGCCCATACCTTCAGGGTTGTCAGTATTGATATAATCAACAGTCACGCCCGTCTCATCCTGATTAATCTTGGTCACTTTGGCATTGAAAGTAATCATATCGCGGCACTCGCGGGTAAAGGCGTCGCCAATTTTGCCCATACCGCCTACGGGCTGAAACATCGCAGGCTGATGCACGTGTACCGTGTAATTGTTATAGATATCGGCCCACATCTCTGAATTGAGAAGTTTATCCCTTGGTATCGGCGTCGATGGCTGCGCGTCAGGCATCAAACCGCCGCCTGGATAGACGCTATAGCCGCGATGCTTGCTGGTGTCATGACTTTTGACATAACGATAATTATTGTCGAGCACGCCCCAGCCTTTGAGTCCGACGAGTAGCTTTTCTTTATCTTCTGTAGTGACCGCATCATCCAAGCTGCCTTTGTTCATCGCTTTGGATAATAGCTCGGAGACATAACCGCGAATATCGTTTTGCACATCGCCTAAACGCTGGGGTGCACCATTAAAATGATTGGTACGATGCAAATAAGCACGATCATTGGTTTGGATAAAGGGTTGCAAAGCGACATTGAATTTTTTGCAATAATGAAAAACGGCGTAGTGATGAATAGGCAGTCGCCACGGCCCACCGTTAAAGTAATTGCCTTTTTGAAAGTTGCAAGTGACTTGCTCGCCGCCAAGCTCGGTATATTTATCGCCGCTATTTAAGGTCCAGCTACGTCCGCCACCGCGGTTTTGGTATTCAAGAACCGTGACTTTATAGCCTGCTTTGCGTAACTCATAGGCTGCTGTAAGACCCGCCAAACCTGCACCAAGGATGACAATGCTAGCACCAGCAGGTGCGCCTTTTAAAGTCATCTCTTGTTTAAAGCTAGACTCTGATGCGAAACCTAAAGTCGTCATCGCCTGATACATAGCCGCCGCGCCCGCAGTCTTACCTATCATCGCGAGCAGTTGCCTGCGCGTAGGAGAGGGCAGCAAATCATTCATCTTATTATCCTTATCGTACTCAGTATTTATAATAGTCACTCAAGCAAATTTATAATCAGCGACTTTTTTTATTTAACAATTTAGCTTTTATTTTTAATGACGCGTTTGACTTCAGCCGCACTGACATCACTGCTTGGTAAGCCGCCAAAGGTAACGCGCACATAGTTGCTGATGCTCGCTATTTGCGCGTGGCTTAAATCTTCTTTGAACCCTGGCATTTTGGGAGCGGTATTGAACGCGCCTTTTGCCCCAAAGGCGATAACGCCAATCAGCGCATCAGGTTTGGCGCGGCGAATGCTACTCAGACCGACGATAGCGGCATAGCGTGCATCGGGCTGCGCATAGCCATCGACACCATGACAGCTGGCACAATGAGTCAGGTACAAGCCCTTTGGCGAATTGCTGTTATTGATAGTGCTAGTACTAATAGTAGGGGTCGTCTTAGCTTTGGCTAGATAGTCTTCTTGTTCTAACAAGTCATAGGTAATAGAGTCGCTAATAGGCGTGGGCAAACGAGCGATGTTGACGGGTATTAGGTAGTCATCGGTCTTGATAGCAGGGATGACTTTTAGATAATTCGCCATCGCTATCAAATCGTCATCCGTCAAATAACGGGTGCTATGAGCGACCGCTTCTGCCATTGGACCGCCCGCATAAGCTCGTTTATCAAGCTTGCCTGTACGTAGATAGGTGATGATATCGAGCTCGCTCCAGCGTCCAATACCCGTATCGTTATCAGGGGTGATGTTAGGCGCAAACCACTTACCGAGCGGCGCGCCAGAGAGATAGCGATCTTTATCTAGACCTTGAGTGAGATTACGCGGGGTGTGACAAGTACCGCAATGCTCTAGATTATTGACTAGATATTCACCGCGCTGCTCTACAGGCGTCAGACCTACGCGGTTCTCGGTTGAGGGCACATTGATGACATTCCACGCGAGCATCAGACTGCGTATATTTAACGGAAAAGGCAAGTGAGTGGTTTTGTCAGGCGCTTTTTCTACTGGCGGCACAGTTTGAAAGTAAGCAAACAAGGCGCTGATATCAGCATTGCTCATACCATGATAAGAAGGATAGGGCATAGCAGGATAAATTTGGTGATTAGGCGCGCGACCTTTACGCAATGCTTTTGCCAGATCAGCTTCGGTGTAATTACCGATACCATAAGTCTTGGACGAGGTAATATTGGTTGAGTAGATATTGCCAATAGGCGTCTCGATAGCAACGCCGCCGCTATAGTCCTCACGGTGACACGCCATGCAATCAGCAGTACGCGCCACATAAGCGCCGCGATTGGCTAGATCGCTATTGACTGGGCTGACGTGGGGCAGACTTATCCTAGGCGGCAAGGTCTTTTGGACACTTATACTGTCTGCTATAGCTGCATTGGCAACCAAAGGTGCAACCAGTGCCGCCATTATTATAAAAAGAGGCTTCATAATATCCTTATTATTCACTCTGACCAAAACTATTCTAACCTAGTAGCCAATTTTTAGTTACTTTCTAGCCGCTTCTACTTTGATATTTAGATTTAAATTTTTGGTGAGTCCAAACCAAGCATATTTATCTATATTCCATTTGGTTCTATCTATGGTCGCGGTAAAATTACCAGCGCAAATCTCACGGCTCAAAGTGGTATTCATACTACAGGTAAACTCAGTGGCCTTTAGGCTAATAGGGTGCGTCTGACCGTGCAAGGTTAAGTTGCCATCGACACGCGCCACCTCTGTTTGATTAAAATACCAGCGAGTCGATTTAAACTGAGCCAAAGGAAAGTTTTGCGCATCAAAAAAGTCAGGCCCTACTAGCTTACTATTAAAAGCTTGATTGCCAGTATTGAGTGATTTGATAGGAATAACTAATGAGATGTCGCCAGTCATGGCGCTGGAATCATATTGCAACTGACCTTTAACATTATAAAACCCGCCCGTTGTAGTATTGGTTTTAAAACGATCAATAGCGAAGCGTACATTGGTATTGGCAGGGTTGATGACGTAACTGGCAGCGTGACTGGTTTGCGCTGCGCTCATTATCACTATAGGCAGTATCAAAAAGGCAAAGAGGTGAGATGTCTTTTGGGCGAGACAGTGAGCGCTCATGAAGCTACATTCCTTTGTAAGCTTTGAAATCTAAATTTGAGAGCAGTCCATACTTTATATAACAAGTAAAACTCTATGAGCCAGTTATACATTGTTTTTCAAGAACTTAGTAGCTAGGTTTTGCATTTTTTTATAACTCTCTTCTATTGCTAGGGGGTTTCATATTTGCTAAAAAAGTGAGCATTAGCAATCAATAGACAGCTGTTAGTAAATCATCCTAAACACTCGAAAAACAACTGACTTTATTCGCCTATCACAAAAAGAGTTGACCGCTTCATACGCAGAACGTCATTGCCTTTATTCTATTTAAGGTATAAGTTTGAAATACACTATCTTTAACAACAAGACTAAAACCGTCAAGGACGACACCATGCAAAACGAGACAAATATAAAAGCCAGCATCAAAGATCAAGTCAGCGAGTCAGAATGGCAAATGCGAGTCGACCTTGCTGCCTGTTATCGACTCATCGCTATGTACGGCTGGGATGATTTGGTCTTCACTCATATCTCAGCGCGCGTGCCCGATACCGAAGACGAGTTTTTGATCAATCCTTACGGACTATTATTCGAAGAGATTACTGCTTCCAACCTCGTCAAAGTCAATCAAGCAGGCGAGAAAGTCGCACATTCAGACTACGATATCAATCCAGCAGGCTTCACTATCCATAGCGCGGTCCATAATGCTCGTCATGACGCTCATTGCGTGGTGCATTTGCATACCAGTGATGGCGTTGCAGTATCCGCGCAGACAGATGGCCTGCTGCCGTTGTCGCAGCAATCGCTATTTCCGTTATCTAATCTGGCCTATCACGACTACGAGGGAGTTGCTCTAAATCCTGAGGAAAAGGTGCGTTTAGTGGATGATTTAGGCGATGCTAATTTTATGATTTTGCGTAATCATGGCTTGCTCACCTGTGGTAGCAGCGTCGCCGATGCGTTCTTGTTTATGTATATCACCCAAAGAGCGTGCGAGGTACAAATCAAAGCCCAGAGTGGCGGCAATAAACTCACCCATATACCGCCGCAGATATTGGCAGGTATTCAAGCGGCGTCAAAAGAGGTCACCAAAGGCGCGGGTGGCGATATTGCATGGCCTGCACTACTACGTAAGCTGCGCCGTATTGATCCTTCATTTGAGGAGTAATCCTATGATGACAGTCAATGATTGGCAGCAGCAGGGACAGTTTGAGTCAATCAATGGTCAGCGAATATTTACGCGCCAAGGTGGTGATAAAGATGCGCCAGCGCTACTGCTCATTCATGGCTATCCGAGTGCCAGTTGGGACTGGGAGGGCATGTGGGAGGCGCTGACTGAGCACTATCATGTGATTACTCTCGATATGCTGGGTTTTGGGCTGTCAGATAAACCCAAAAACGCTAAATATCTCATCAGTGAACAGGCTGATATCTTTGAGGCGTTTTTGCGTCAATTGGGTGTCGATAACTATCATATCTTGGCGCATGATTACGGCGATACCGTAGCGCAAGAGCTGCTAGCAAGACAGGTGGATGTGAGTTGTGATTTGCATATCGCGAGCGTCTGCTTCTTAAATGGTGGGCTGTTCCCCGAGACCTATAGGCCGATTTTGATACAGAGACTATTGCTATCACCACTCGGATCTTTGGTATCCAAGCTCTTTACTAAGGCAAAATTTGCGACGAACTTGCAGCGCATATTTGGACCCAAAACCCCGCCAACCCCTGAGGTCATTGACGTGCTATGGCAGTTGCTCGTGCACAATGATGGTCTGTCGGTGATGCACAAACTCATTAATTATATTCCGCAGCGAAAGCGCTACCGTGAGCGCTGGGTCGGAGCGATTATCAATAGCCGCGTACCTGTCAAGCTGATCGCTGGCGCCAAAGACCCGATCTCAGGTCAGCACATGGTCAACCGCTATCGTGAGTTGATTCCTAACGCTGACATCACGGTAATGGCAGAGCTGGGTCACTATCCGCAGATTGAAGATAGCGCAGCTATCAGTGCAGCTTATTTGACGTTTAGAAGCAGCATTGGCGAGTAATCGCTTATGATCAAAACCTCGTTTGTATAGTCGATACTCAATTAAACAGATACGTCGCATTATAGCGCGAGGCTGAAAAATTTTTTCTTGCGTGCTGTGCCTATGCCGACAGATGCTACAAAAAAATATTTTAATCTCGCTGTATCGTTTTTATCTTAAACTGGCTATATCTGTAAACTTCGAAAACAAAAACAGTATTTAAGGTAATGGATAACCTATGGATGTGTTTTCATATTGGCAAGGGTTCTATAAAGATCCTTGGTTTTGGCAATTCCCGATGGCGACGCTTGCTATTAGTATGGGCGCATTTTTGTTAGTAGCGATTCCATGGACGATTATCGCTTGGCGTGATCCTATCTCCCTTCGCAAATATAAAATCCAATCCAAACCGTTTGAGATGAAAAAGTTTCTGTTACCCTCTATCGGTCGTATTGTCATCAATAATATCATTTTGGCGTCATTATTAATTCTCGTTTGGCCACTACTCAAGCTCACTGGCGTGCATAATGGCGAGTTGCCTGCTTGGTATTTTATCATCGCCCAACTGGTGTTTTTTGTGCTGCTCGATGATTTCTTATACTACTGGATGCATCGCTATATGCATGAGAATAAGTGGCTGCTCAAGCATATTCATAGCGTGCATCATCGCATTCACAACACCTGCGGCATCAATGGCAATTACATGCACTGGGTCGAGTATTCGCTTACAGCAACGCTTACCTTAGTCGGTCCGATTCTCTTGGGCGCGCACATTTATGTAGTGTGGCTATGGGTCATCTTACGTCAGGTAGAAGGCGCGGACGGTCATATCGGCTATGATATTCCGTGGAATCCTGCGCATCTATTACCCGTCTACGAAGGACCTGTGTATCACGATTTTCATCATGCCAAATTTAAAGGCAACTACGCAGGGTTCTTACCTTATCTAGACAAGTATATGGGCAAAACGCATATTCCTGCTTATCTAAGCTACCTAAAAGCAAAAGCCAAAGGGCTTACACCGCTGGAGATTGAACAAAATGAGCTACAAGCGATGAAGTTAAGAAAGCAAAGGAAAAGGGGGTCTTAAGGCAAGCTTCTAAAATATAGTGACATAGAGGTATCGTTGCGCCAGACTCGTTGTTTGTATTTATAATTATGAAACAAAAAAAGTCGCTACTGCTGTGTTAATACTAGCAGTAGCGACTTTTTTTGTATTCGATAGTAAAAGGAAGTTTCAGATGTTTTGAGCGTTTTAAGGACACTCAACATCGTTAAAGTGAGCGTTTACTTTAAAAAGTCAGGATTCATATAAGCAGGATTGGGATAGGTATAAAACCCTTCACCAGTTGCAGCGCCTAATTTATTTTGATCAATCAGCTGCTCTTTTAGATACTTGACCGCTTTAAACCTTACAGGGCTCTGCGTCTTTTCAGCAGTCATTTTAGTAATGTTGTATGCCGTATTAATCCCTATAGTATCCAAGATACCAAACGGCCCTACAGGCGCACCTGTCACTATCATCCAAGTCTTATCTATGGTATGCGGATCAGCAACTTCTTTGGCGAGTAGTTGCAAGCCTGCATCGATAAAAGGCGCCAATAAACTATTCATAATGTAGCCGGGTTGCTCTTTATACAGCGGCATTGGCACCATACCGATATTGGTGGCAAACGCCACTACCTCATCAAATACTTTAGGGTCGGTTCCAGGATGTCCCATAATTTCAGCGACATTATGCATCCAAATTTTATTAGCGAAATGTAGAGCCAAAAACTGTGCAGGTCGCCCCGTTGATTCAGCGAACTGACTTGGGAGTAGGGTAGAGGTATTGGTGGCAAAAATTGTTTTTTGCGGGGCAAGTTTAGCCAGTTTTTTATAAAATTCGATTTTGATCTCTGGAATCTCAGGAATGGCTTCAATCAATAAGTCAGCGTCTTTGACTGATTCTGCGAGATCACAGGTGTAGCTTAAATTATTAAACGCTGTATCCAACTGCTCTTGCGTCGCTCTCATATCTTTTTTAAAGGCTTTGCACATCCACTCAAACTTTGACTTTGCATGCTCCAAGACCTCATCATTGATATCATAGACGGTGACATTAAAACCATGATAAGCGGCCTGAAAGGCGATTTGATAGCCTAAAACGCCGCTTCCTGCGACAGTTACATTTTTATAAGTCATGATGAATTCCTAAGAATAAAGTAGTGATTTCTAAATCTAACTATAGTCAATTCAAAGTAAAATTGTCATAAATTTAAACGCGCTATTGATATACATTTTAATTGCGTGTTGTTATCTTTCGATGCTGCGTAACCTATGTTTTAAAAATTAGCATCGCAGCAGCGCTATATCATTTTTAGAGTGAATCTACTATATAGCAAACCCTAAAACCAGTTCTACACTTATTTTAGTTTATTATGGGCTATACCATAATCTTGCATACGTTATACAAGTAGCCTATGTCTTACGGATAAAAAAACCTCAGCTTAGGATTAAAGCTCTTAAGATTGGGCTGGACTAAATGGCAGAGGTCTTAAACGCAGGCCTGCACCTCTAGGGTCAAAACCCTAAGACTGTCTGGTCACAGATACCGATTGGTTGACCAAATCCATGGATCCGAACGCGGTTAAGAATGCGACGCTGGACGCGTCAGCTCCAACACCGATGCGTGCCATCGTGTCGGCACCTGCCATGCCAGTTGGATCAATGAGGTGCCAGCCCCCCTCAAGATAGACCTCAGCCACGGCATGAAAGTCTTGCGGCTTCACATCGGGCGCATAAACGCTCGCGAACCTAGCGGGTATCGACGACGCGCGCGCTAGGGTCACAAGAACATGCGCAAAATCGCGGCATACGCCCTGACGTTGAACAAAGCTATCGAGCGCGGTAGTTTGTGCATGGCTCGATCCGGACACATAGCTAAAATTTGATTCGATCCAATTGCGCATCGCGGCAATCCGTGCGCCGCCAGCAAGATCACCGAACTCAGCGTCCACAAAGGCTTGGAACTGGTCTGACGGGCAATAGCGCGACGGCATCAAATGCTTGATCGTCTCTCCGGGCAAACGATGGAGGGGCACTTGGTGTAGTGCTGATATATCCAAAGCAGGACGGTCAATGGCAATTTCTGCGAGGTAAGTGCAGCTAAAATCCCCGTCAGCACGGATCCAAATCCGCTCTCCTATGCCATCATCGGCGCCAACTCGTGAAAAATGCGCAACGTCTGATGTCCAAATCTCGACCGAACGTACCTGCTGATCCACAAGATCAGCGGCTTCGATCTGAAGCAAAAGGTCCATCGGCGCGGCGAGCCGATAATGGAGTTTGACATCAAGTTTGAGGATCATGTTTGAACTCCCTAAGGGTATTGTTCTAGTGAGCTAACGATCGCGTGAGGCTTTCTGATTGGCGCAAGCCAACAGCGCTGCTGCGCAGGCTAATCAAATGTTGCAAAGAGGCGCCCCGACTATAGCAGAGCCTGAGACAGGCAGCGATGCCTGACAGGGTTAAATGACTATCATACCGCTTTTCATAGTCAAAAGGTGAGACATCACCCATTGCACTATGTAGCCTGGATGCATTAAACCTGAGAAGCGTCAAAAGTCGATTAATGATCGATTTCGCTTTGCAAGACAAGAATAATTCTCCTTATTATAATGCTATAGCGTCGATGCTAGCTGCGAGGCCAGCACGTTTGTATTTTTTAATAAGTTTACAGTAAAGGTCGAAAATAGAGGTTTAATTTTAATAGTTTTTTAACGCTGGTCACCGTCATATTTTTAAATAATTTAAATCTGATTGCGTAATCATGACTATGAGTCGATGTAAGCAAGAATTTTCCCCCACAGCCCATATATAACAGACGAAAAAAAGCCCCAGTCGTTAAACTGGGGCCTTCTAAAATTTGGTAGGCATAAGCAGATTCGAACTGCTGACCTCTACCATGTCAAGGTAGCGCTCTAACCAACTGAGCTATACGCCTATTTAGGATGAGCATTTTAGCAAGTTTTAGCGACTTTGCAAGCGTTTATTTAACTATTCAGGCATTATCACAATAAAAGCGCATACTAATATCAATCATAAACTGCTACGCCTATTGTACAATGTCCTATGTACCTTAGAATAAAGAGAGTTCAATGTCAGATTTAACGCAGCGAATAATGCCGCAGACAGTGCTAGAGACAACGTCAGCAGAGCTTATGCTAACTGATAATGAACTCATGCGTTACGCCCGTCAAGTGTTACTCAGTGGTTGGGATATCAGTGCTCAGCTACGTCTCAAGTACAGTACGGCAATCATCGTTGGTGCAGGCGGCTTGGGGTGTCCGGCATCTGAGACCTTAGCGCGGGCAGGGGTTGGTCATATCCATCTGATTGATGATGATGTGATCGAGATGAGCAATTTACAGCGGCAAACGTTATTTACTGCCAAGGATATCGGACATAATAAGGCCAAGACCGCTTGTCAGGCACTACAGCAGATTAACCCTTTGATTGAGGTGAGCTATAGTACCGAGCGTATAAATGCGCAATCAACAGACAATTTGTTTGCCTTTATAGCGCAGAAAAAAACCCTCTTATCCTCTGCTAATATCGATAATCACTCAAATATTTTACTGCTTGATTGCACTGACAATTTTGCTATTCGTGAGCTGCTAAATGAGATTAGCGTAACACAGCGTTTGCCACTGCTCTCGGCCTCAGCGATTGCTATGACAGGGCAGCTTGCTCTGTATGAGCCGTACAAAGACACGGGATGCTATTACTGCGTGTTTGGTGAGACGTTATCGAATAATAGCACCGCGCAAAACTGTGCCAACTCGGGTGTGCTCGCTAGTACCACAACGGTGATGGGCAATATGCAAGCCAATCTTGCGTTGCAATATCTAGGACTAGGCGTTAATCCCTTATCAGGTCAACTGCTCAATTGGGATGGCAGACATCTGAGTCAACACAACATAAAATTTAAAAAGGACAGTCATTGTAGGGTATGCGCAGGTTAAATGAGACAAATTAATAATTAACAGACTATCACACGTTCCATGTTTTTAGGTTTAGCGCTTTATCTTTTTGCTTTAGGTTATTTATCTTACACATCACGTTTACTTTTGTGAAAAAGTAGCCAAATGACTAGATTTCTACTGGCTATTTTTAAGTTTACGTTGAATACTGGTTAGTACAGCTGTTTTTAGTTTCAGCGTTTACGTTTTATCATATTTTAATGACACAAATGACATGAGGTCTCCTATGCGCAAGATTCCTATTTATGCCCATCCTGCAGCCGGTTGGCCTGCGCTGGTCGCATCGACTCGTAAACTTATGGATTACAAAGCATTTTTGCGCGGGAGCATGAGCGTACTGATGAGTAATCAGCCAAACGGCGGCTTTGATTGCCCGGGTTGCGCGTGGCCTGATCACAAGACGCATAAAACTTTAGATGTCTGTGAGACAGGTTTTAAGGTGATTGCTAGTGAGACCATGTCTACTAAAGCCGACGCAGCCTTTTTTGCCAAGCATACGGTAACCGCACTACAAAGCTGGACAGGTTATGAGCTTGAGCATAGTGGACGCTTGTCAGAACCAATGGCGTACGATGCGGCGCAAGATCGTTACGTGCCAATCTCTTGGGACGCCGCTTTTGAGCGTATTGCAAGTCAGCTTAATCAATTGGACTCTCCTGATGAGGCGCTGTTTTACACCTCAGGGCGTGTAACCAATGAGCCCGCTTTTCTTTATCAGTTGTTTGTGCGTCTATATGGCACTAACAATATGCCCGATTGCTCCAATATGTGTCATGAGCCAACCTCAGTGATGCTTGGTCGTCAGCTGGGCGTAGGTAAGGCGACGGTAATGCTAGAGGATTTTGAGCGGGCGCGCCTGATCATTATGTTCGGTCAAAACCCTGCGACCAACCATCCGCGTATGCTTGAGATGCTCGCACACGCCCATAAGCAAGGCTGCAAGATACTCTCGGTCAATCCAATGCGTGAGCAGGGGCTAAGCGCCTTTAGAAATCCGCAGAAACCGACGCACATGGCAGCAGGTCAGAGTGATGATTTGGTCGATGATATGATCCAGATCCAGATCGGAGGGGATGCGGCGCTCTTGACAGGTATTGCAAAATGGTTACTTGAGAATGATAAGATAAATACTGATTTTATCGCTGAGCATACCTCAGGGTTTGAGGCACTACAGCAGTGGCTCATAGAGCAGTCATGGGCAGATATTGAGCGCGGTTCAGGTATTGATCAAGCGCAAATCATTGAGGTTGCACGCTTAGTTGCCGATAGTCCAGCGACTATCTGTACATGGGGTATGGGTATTACTCAGCACGTCCAAGGTGATGATAATGTAGCGATGATCACCAACTTGCTACTACTGATGGGTATGATAGGTATCGAAGGCGCTGGCGCGTCTCCGGTGCGTGGTCACTCCAATGTACAGGGCGATCGCACTATGGGTGTCCATGAACGCCCAGATAAAAAACTACTCGATAGTCTTGAGCGCGTGTTTAAGCAGCCGATGCCTCGTGAAGATGGTTTTGATGTCGTTGCAGGTGCCAAAGCTTTGATTGCAGGTAAGCTTAAAGCCTTTGTAAGTATGGGTGGTAACTATGCGGTAGCTGCGCCCGATATGAGTGCAATCCAGCAGGCATTGACCACCACTGAACTCAACGTCTTTGTCGCGACAAAGCTCAATGGCACTATGCTGCACCCTGGCGCTAACAATATTATCTTGCCTTGTATCAGCCGTACCGAAAAAATTATCACCAGTAAAGGCGAGCAGTTCGTTACAACAGAGGACTCGATGTGCCAGATTGCGCGCTCTAAGGGTAACCTCAAGCCGATCAGTGATACACTTAAATCTGAGGTGCAGATTGTCGCTGACATGGCAACTCATGTACTGGGCGGTAAGTTCGACATTCCTTGGCAAAAGATGGGTGAGGACTTCGATATCATTCGTGATTACGTCGCCCAAGCTATCGACGGTTTTGAGAATTTTAACTACCGTGTACGCGCCGCTGATCGTGGTTTTCATCTGTATCATCCTGCGCGTCATCGTGTTTGGAATACCGACAGTAAAAAAGCGCAGTTTGAAGTGCCCAAGTATCCAATAACCTTTGTCGCAGAACAGATGCAATCGAAAACCTCTGCCCTTAATAAAGGTGCCAACAGCATTATCGATAGTCAAAACCGCAAGCAGCAGGTTTGGCAATTAACCAGCGTACGCAGTCATGATCAGTTTAATACCATGATATTTGGCTACAAAGATCGCTATCGTCAAACTGATCGCCGTGATGTGCTGTTTATGCATCCTGATGAGATAAGCCGATTAGGCTGGAGCAAAGGCGATAAAGTTCAGATTACTCGTGAGACCAGTAGCGGCGAGAAGCGCGTATTGGGACCACTGGTATTGACAGAGATGGACATCGCCGCCAATGCAGTCGCTACCTATTATCCTGAGTGCAATGATCTATTTGATCTAGACACTCAAGCACCAGACTCGCATATACCAGCGTATAAATCGGCAACGGTTGTCTTAGAAAAAATGGCTATGATACAGCAGACTAGTAAAGACAAAACTGCTGAAGATATGAGTTTGGCAGTACCCGCGTAATGAGATAAACAGTGATCAGGGCGCTATTTTATAATGTCGTTTATATGTGCATGAGTAGTTATGAGTATTGATACAGACCTTGAGACAGCGCGCGCATTGACATCAGTATCGCCTTTGTCACGTCATCATTTAACGCATAAACACTATTACTCAAAGACTAAGAACACAAAGAATAATTTTGACGAATCGCTCAGTGCAGGGTCGATAAGTGCAATAGATGAATTCGATATCGATAGTCAGCAGGCAAGCTTAGCTGTCGAAGCTGCTGTCTCTATTGTGATTAATGGTATTCACTACGCTGTGTTGATGGCAAGTCCCCAACAGTTAGAGTATCTGGCTGTTGGGTTTTTGTTTAGTGAAGGGCTGATCGATCACAGTCGAGACTTACTCGATTGGGACGTTACGCAACTGACCGACAGCGCCAGTTTTGCAGCCTTTAGCGACAGTACACAGTCATTAGAGCATTTGTTAGATTATGATATTTACGTGGTAGAGCTGGTACTCAACCAGCGCTGTCATCAGCGTATTCAAGCACAAAAGCGCCAACTGGCAGGTCGAACGGGCTGCGGTATGTGCGGTATCACAGGACTCGCTCAAGCACTGCCTGATCTGAGTGCTTATCAGGGCTCAGTAACCTCTCATTCCAAGCCAAGCTTACGCCCAGAGTTAGATACTTTGCTGGCGATACGAGCGAAGATCGATATGGCCCAACACACTCATCAACTGACAGGCGCTGTGCATGCGGCGGCGACAGTTTATGAGGGTCAATTGTATCTATTTGAAGATGTTGGACGTCATAATGCTCTTGATAAACTGATTGGCTGGCAACTTCGGCAAAAGGCCGACATCGATTGTGTGGTGATGACCTCGCGCTTATCTATTGAGCTGGTACAAAAATCTATCCGTATGCGCCTGCCTTGGTTAGTAGGTATGTCAGCGCCAACCAGTACAGCGGTGCGCGTTGCAGAGCGTTACGGATTGGGACTGGCGGGATTTTTGCGCCAGGACAGAGTAACTTACTACGCAGGCTATGATACGAGTAAATAATAACTAAAAAGGTCATAAAACGATGGCGCATGAGTTAACAGATTTATCTGAGGTTATGACTTGGCGTTATAGCGTTAAGGACTATGATACAAACAAAAAATTATCAGCGGCTGATTTTCAGAGCTTAAAAGACGTGTTACGTCTAAGCCCGTCGGCGACCAACATTCAACCTTGGCATTATGTCATCGCTGATGATAACGCGGGTAAAGAGCGCATTGCTAAAGCGACTGATGGTCATCATGAGGCTAACTCGCATAAGATAAGAGATGCCTCACACGTTATTGTCTTTTGCAGTTTGGCGCATGCAGACAATGAATATCTGCAAAAAGTGCTAGACAAAGAAGATGCCGATGACCGCTTTACTAAACCCAAACACAAAGATCAAATGGACGCTAAGCGCAAAAAGTCTATCAATAACCATCGCTACGCAACTAAAGATGAAGCACACTGGTTAGCGCAGCAAGTACACATTGCGATGGGGTCGCTACTACTTGCGGCAGCTATGCTCGGTATCGATGCAACACCGATGGAAGGAGTAGATTTTGCAGTGCTAGATGAAGAGCTGGATTTAAATACTAAAGGATTTAGCTCAATTGGCGTTGTCAGTCTAGGTTATCGAAGCGGGGATGGCTATAACGCGACTTTGCCCAAATCACGCCTTAGTGAAGCTGACATCATGAGCAAAGCTTAGTTGCTTTTGTAATAAACACGAGTAAAGACTCTTTAACCTCAAGCGCTTATGGCGCTTTTTTTGTGAGTAGTCATTTACCTAAATATTTTAGTTTGCTCAAAAGTATTACAAAGGTAAAACACAGTAAGCGTATTGATAGGTCATAATACACTTACTAAATGTTTAGCTCACGTTTATGTCTTTACCCAAAAACAATAACCAACTGCCAGCGGGAAGCCAGCATGTCTAATTTGACGTTAACGATTAACAACCAAGAGCATCGATTCGATGACCTTGACCCTCGTACCACTCTTCTTGATTTATGTCGTCAGCACTTGCAAATAACGGGTCCCAAAAAGGGCTGCGATCACGGTCAATGCGGCGCTTGTACTATCCTCATCAATGGTGAGCGTATTAATGCTTGTTTGACTCTAGCCGTCATGCATGATGGTGATGAGATCACGACGATTGAAGGTATCGGTATGCCAGAGTCGCTGTCTGAGTTGCAACAAGCCTTTAAAGATCATGATGCGTTTCAGTGCGGTTACTGTACGCCTGGGCAGATCTGTTCTGCGACAGCGCTTATAGATGAGGTCAAACAAAACTGGCCAAGCTATGTCAGTGAAGACTTGCAAAATCCTGATGGGCAGCTTATACAAGAAATCGCTGAGCGTATGAGCGGTAATATTTGTCGCTGCTCCGCTTATCCCAATATCGTAAGCGCCATCTCACAGGTATTGCAAAACCAAGCTGGTGACTCATCGAAGAATGACACAAGCAAAAAGGCAGTCACTGGCATCTGGTCACCGCCGCCAAGTCAGACCCAGCTAGGTAAGCCAAATAATACAACGCCAAGTCGTACATCAGGAGACCGCTCATGAAACGCTTTGAATATATTCGCGCCCTTGAGCCGCAGCAAGCGGTTATGTTTGCTACTCCCAAAGACGCTTCCTTTATCGCAGGCGGCACCAATCTACTTGATTTAATGAAGCTTGAAGTTGAAACTCCGACTAAACTGGTTGATGTTACGCGTTTAGAGCTTACGCAAGTAGAAGACACAGAAGATGGCGGTTTACGTATCGGTACCCTCGTTAGTAATAGTGACTTGGCTGCGCATCCTAAAGTGATTGCTCATTATCCTGTGTTGTCTCGCGCTATATTGGCAGGGGCGACCGGTCAGCTACGCAACAAAGCGACCACAGGCGGTAATTTTTTACAGCGGACGCGCTGCTATTATTTTTATCAGACTGATAGCGCCTGCAATAAGCGCAATCCAGGATCAGGTTGCCCTGCTATCAATGGCGAGAACCGCACTCTAGCGATTTTGGGCACGAGCGACTCTTGTATCGCGCAGCATCCCTCCGATATGGCTGTAGCCATGCGCTTATTAGATGCCACTATCGAGACGGTCAAAGCAGATGGCTCAACTCGCAAAATTGATGTCAAAGACTTTTATTGTCTGCCAAAAGATACGCCGCATATCGAAAACGTTTTGGAGTCAGGTGAGCTGATTACTCATGTCGTTCTGCCAGCACCTATTAAAGGTATGCACACTTATGACAAAGTGCGAGATCGCGCTTCTTATGCTTTTGCACTCGTCTCTTGCGCTGCAGTCGTAGATACTGATGACGATGGAAACTTGGCAACCGTACGCTTAGCCTTTGGTGGTATCGGTACTCAGCCATGGCGCAATGAGGACGTTGAAGCCTTGTTAACCAGCACTGATGGCAATGATGACATTATCGCGCAGGCTGCGGACTTATTACTAAAAAATGCCAAAGGTAGTGGTCAAAACGACTTTAAAATACCACTTACACGTCGTCTACTCAAACAAGTCATTGGCCGTGCATTAGCAGGCGAGGGAGCATAATCATGTCATTATTAGATACCGTATTACCGTCAGAACCGACCAATAAAGAGACGATGAACGAGTCTGTTGATACCCTATTCGACAACACGGCTAGCAATGTAGTAGGCAAGCCGATCAATAGAGTTGAAGGCTCACTAAAGGTGAGTGGTCAAGCCGCTTACAGTGCAGAGATTTCAGTAGATAACCAGGTGTATGGTGTCTTGGTAGGTGCCACTATTGCCAAGGGCGAAGTCGAGAACATCGATAGTGAGTCGATTGCTGATATTCCGGGTATTATCAAAGTCGTTACCGACCCTAAGCAGTTTTTGCGCAATGCCCAGCAAGGCGGTATGACCAAAGCGCCAACGCAAGGCGTCAGTGAAGTTTTTTATCACGGTCAGCCTATCGCAGTAGTCGTTGCCGAAACGTTTGAGGCGGCAAGAGAAGGGGCCAAAACGCTCAAAGTAACTTATAAAGATGAGACAGACAAGGCCGCTGTAGATTTTGAGCAAGAGCTGCCCAACGCTCATGATGTCGATGAAAAAAAGGGCTCAGACAAAAACGCTGAGCAAGGCGACCCTGAGCAAGGGCTTAGTGATTCTGAGGTCACCCTCGATCGCCTTTATCATACGCCAAGCCAAAACAGCGCCGCTATGGAGCCGCATGCGACGCTTGCGTTTTGGGAAGATGATAAGCTAACGCTGTATTCTTCAAACCAAATGATTGCTTCTTGTAAACAGCAGATTATGGATGCACTAGACTTAGATAAAGATCAGGTACATCTTATCTCCTATTATGTCGGTGGCGGCTTTGGGAGTAAGCTTGGCATTGCGCCTGAGTCTATTGCTGCTGCTATCGCTGCAAAAGAAGTTGGGCGTCCCGTACAGGTTGTAATGACACGCCCACAAGTGATGGAGGCGACGATCAGACGCTCAAACACGCGTCAGCGCATCGCTATTGGCTGTGATAATGAAGGCATTATTAATACCTTCATTCATGATACTACTACCAGCAATTTGCCAGGAGAGGCATTTTTTGAGCCGACGGCATTATCTACTCATTATCTATATCGTGGCGAAAACCGCCGCGTCCACTACCAGATGGTAGATATGAATCAAGTGCTATCAGGCTCTATGCGTGCTCCAGGCGAAGCCGTGGGTATGATCGCGGTTGAGTGTGCTATGGATGAGCTGGCCTCACAGCTAAAGATTGATCCAATCGAGCTGCGCCGCCGCAATGAGCCCGAAGAAGATCCTAGCGAAGAGATTCCATTCTCAACTCGTCAGCTAGTCGCTTGTATGGAAAAAGGTGCAGAGCAGTTTGGGTGGGATAAGCACAACCCTCAACCTGCCAGTCAACTACAAGGCGATTGGTGGATAGGGATGGGCATGTCGGCAACCTCTCGTGGTAATATGCTGCAACCTTCTCAAGCAAGAGCAATCTTGCAAGTAGATGATACCAAAGAGCTTGGCGTTCGAGCTATCATCGAGACGGACATGACCGACATCGGTACGGGTTCCTATACGGTGTTTTCTCAAATTGCAGCTGAGCTATTAGGACTGCCGATTGATCACGTTGAGATGAAGCTCGGCGATAGTGATTTGCCAGCCGCCTCTGGTTCTGGCGGTAGCTTTGGTGCTGCGAGTGCAGGTAGTGGTGTCTATTTAGCTTGCGAGCAGCTACGCGAAATGCTTGCAAAAAAAGTAGGACTTCATGCCGATACTATTCGCCTAGATAACGGTCAGATCAAAAAAGCAGGTGAGCATCAGCCTAGCAAGGCAGAAGCCGCTATTGGAGCAAGTAGAGAAAAAGTAGCAGACTTTGTCGATAAAAACTTGGTGGAGAAAGGAGTAGTCGATAAAAGCGTGGTAGATAAAGTATCAGGCTTGGTAAATAAGGCTGCAGACTTGGCAGATAAAGTGTCGGCAAAGACAGGTATGCCGCTTCCTGAATTAAAACCTGCAAATGAGCAATACGACTTTAGCAAAGCGCAATCGTACGCCTTAGCTGATATCATCGCTGAATATGAGGAGCGAGAAATCAGTGCTAAAGGTCAGATCAAACCGGGCAAAAACGGTAAAAACTACCGTCAAGCCTCTTTCGGTGCCAATTTCGCTGAAGTTGCCGTGCATAGATTTACCGGTGAGATTCGGGTTAAGCGCATGACTGGAGTATATGCTGCTGGACGTATTCTTAATCACAAAACGGCGACCTCGCAGTGCTATGGCGGTATGATATTTGGTATTGGTTCTGCTTTGATGGAAGAAGTCATCCATGATAAACGCGACGGCCGACTGTGCAATCATGACTTGGCGGAGTACCATGTTCCTGTCAATCTAGATGTACCGCAACTGGATGTTATTCTTTTAGAAGAGGACGATCCATACACCAACCCTATGCATATTAAGGGTATTGGCGAGACGGCAATCTCTGGATCAGCGGCAGCGGTTGCGAATGCGATTTATAATGCCGTTGGCGTGCGTGTATATGACTTTCCGATTACTCTAGATAAGCTTTTAGCAGATATGCCTGAGTAACCTCAAGTCCGAACTCGTCTTTGACCATCCTTTAAAACCTGCTCATTATTATCTTTAATATTAAGCAGGTTTTATTTGTTTTTTAAAAGAATGAATTAAACTATGAACCAAATCGCTGATATCCTCAAATTAGCAAGTGTTGCTCAAAGTCAAAATGTTGATGCTGTACTGGCAACGGTCGTACGCACCGAAGGCTCAGCGTATCGCCGTGCGGGCGCGATGATGCTTATTTGCGAGGATGGACGCTCTGTCGGCATGATTAGTGGTGGTTGCCTTGAGCCGCATATTATCAAACGCGCCTTTTGGCTTACTCGCAATGGCGCAAGCGTACAAGTCTATCAAACGGGCGATGATATTGAATATACGCAAAGCGGTGAAGCGCACGCTCCTGTCGATAAAACTGTAGCTAGTGAAACGATAGCGCCAGATGATTCTGTAGAAGCAGATTTAGATGACGACTATGATCTTGATTTAGATGAGCTAAATTTTGGCTTAGGGTGCAACGGACGGGTGCATGTGCTGTTTGAGCGCTTAAGGACAGCGACGGCGCTATTAGACATCATCAGGCAAGTTCGACATACCCAGCAGCCCGTTACGATAGCGACGTTGATTCGTACTGATAATGCTTCTGAGAGTCAGATGCAAATCGGTATGCGCCTTCATTTGGATGACGATACTCAGCCAAAGATAGCATCAGATCTTTTTATAAATGCTCACGATAGCTTTGAGCAAACTGATTTAAGCCTAATTAATAGTACTGCTTATAGTACTGCCAAAAAATTAGCTCAGCACAAACTAGGTAATAACCATACTAAATACCTGATTATAAAAAGTGAAGATAATAAACAGCCAACCACAGAGTGGCTCATGCAACGATTAGAGCCGCAAGTCCGTCTATTGATATGCGGCGCAGGCAATGATGTGATGCCACTGGTCACCATGGCAAAGTTGCAAGACTGGCATGTCACCGTCGTAGATAGTCGCGCGCAATATGCTACGCGGATACGTTTCCCGCAGGCAGATGAAGTGCTGCCGCTAGCGTTAGACGATACGGATACCTTGCTCAAACTCAGCGAAAACGCTGCCGTCGCTCTAATGTCGCATAGCCTTAGTCAAGACCGTGCTCGCCTTGCTGCATTATTGACAGGTGTCAACCATAAATATCTGGGACAATTGGGCCCGCGCTATCGTACCGAGCGTCTAATTGATGAGATTAAAGCTACAAAATCTGATGCTAGTGTTTTAAATGAGGGTATCGATAAGCTGCATTATCCTATTGGCTATAAGCTGGGTGGCGATGGGCCCGAAGCTTTAGCACTGGGTATCATGGCGCAGATTAACGCAGTTACGCATAATCAAGCACCGCCAGCTCAACATATAGATTTAGCAAATAACGATATAGCTATGATGAGCCACGCATGATGATGCAAAACCATGCTGTTATTATTTTGGCAAGTGGTCTTAGTCAGCGTTTAGGTCAAACAAAACAGCTACTTAAAAAAGAGGGCGAACCCTTAATCTGCTATATGACTCAGCTGGCCTTAGCGACTCAGCCGCAAGTTATTGTGATGGTTACCCCTCAAGGCAATCTGTCAATAGATACTGCTATTAAAGGTATGATCGATCAGCAGGATAATGTGCATAGGATTATAAACCCAACACCTGATACAGGTATGGCGCATAGTTTGTACTTAGGTATTGAGGCGTTAAATCATTTAGACAGCAATGATAGTTTATCAATCAATAGAGTATTGATTATGGGTATTGATCAAATCTTACTCGATAAAGAGCATTTGCAAGCCTTGCTGGTAGCATCGCAAAGAGTAGTTGCTAGCAGATACAGCAGTTTAAATAACTGGAGCGATGAGCAAAATTCAGATAGAACAGTGGCTCATAATACCGTCAAAAAAGATATCGTTGGACTGCCGTTAGTCATTGATTATGAGCTACTAAATCAATGGCAGGCATTACTAACAGGGGATAAAGGCCTACGTCACTTAATCAGAGGTCTACCAGCTGACCAAATTAGCAGCGTCGTTAATCCTCAGCTTAGCTATGATATTGACACCCCTTACCAACTCGCTCATGCTAGAGCGCAAAGATGGATTGATATAGTCGAATCCAAATAAATCAGATAGGTAGCTACCAAGTTGCTTGATAAAAATTTGTTTTTCGCAGCCTTTGTCGGCGTAGGCACAGCACGCAAGAAAAGCAAATTTTCATCTCGCTGTATCGTTTTTGTATTGAATTAACTATAGTTAGTACAAAGTAATTTTTATAGCGCAGTTTTTGACGTTTAATACTGTAAGTTCAATACTATAAGTTTAGTACTATAAATAAAAAAGAGTATTTTTATGATTACTATGGAAGCCTTGCAATCAGCGATAAAACAGCGCGTAGAGGATTATAATAATAACGATTTTTCTCTAAAGCAGAGAGCTATTAAAACGTGCGCTTTGCAAGACAGCCGCAATCAGATACTAGCGCAAGATATCGCCTCAAACTTTGATGTACCCCGGCAAAACCTATCGGCGATGGATGGTTATGCTATCGCTCAAGGCAGCACACTATCGGCAGATAGTTCTATCGAGATCATCGGTGAGTCACAAGCGGGCAGCGCTTATACAGGTCAGCTTGCAGCAGGGCAAGGTGTGCGTATTTTTACAGGGGCGGTGGTGCCTGATAGCTGTGATACTGTCATCATGCAAGAGAACACCAACTTTGCAGAAATAAAAGACACGCTTGATAAATCAAAGCCTTACGCCATTACGCTCACGCAAACGGCTCACATCGATAGCAATATTCGCAAGCAAGGCGAAGAAATAGAGCAAGGTGAAGCGGTCTTAAAAGTCGGTAAGCGCCTTAACCCTACGGATATCAGCCTACTTGCCAATTTAGGTGTGAGCCAAGTTAATGTCTTTGAGCCGCTTATCGTAGGGGTGCTCGCGACAGGGGACGAGCTCGTTGCTGTTGGCGATAAGCTGACAAGTCTTGCGCAAATATATAACTCCAACACCCCAACACTAAAGACTTTGCTGGCGGATTTGCCGATTACCATCCGCGATTATGGCATTATCCCTGATAATTTGGATAAGACTACGGCTGCTATCAATGAGGCTATGCAAGACTGTGATGTGCTAATCTCTACCGCTGGCGTGTCAGTGGGCGATTATGATTTTTTGACCACAGTGATCGAGCAATTGGGTCAGATTAACCACTATAAAGTGGCGATGAAGCCTGGTAAGCCCTTCATGTTTGGTGAATTAAACAAAGATTTAGATAAGCCTGTATTGTATTTTGGCTTGCCAGGTAACCCATTATCTACAGTCGTAGGCGCGCTACAGTTTGTGATTCCAGCGTTGTGGCAACTATCAGGCGCTAGCGTATCTGAGCAACCGATGCAAATAAATGTCAAAGCCATGCTAATAAATGACATCAAAAAATCAGTCGGTCGCAAGGACTTCCAGCGCGGTGTATTGTCGCAAAGCGCGGCAGGCGAGTATCAAGTGGAGTGTTTTTCAAGACAGCAATCACATAGAATCAAACAGCTTAGTCTTGCCAACTGTTTTGTCGTGTTGGACAAAGACAGCGGCGATGTCGCAGCAAATAGTGAGGTGATGGTGCAGCTTTTTCCTTGGCTACATCGCTAACTATTGATCGAATAGTTGATTATGTGTTTGCCAATTCACTTAAAGATCACTACAAGAAAAGTTGCGGATAAACGGTACAATAGGGTGATAGACGATAAGCGCAAGTAGCGTTTACAACTAGCAATACCGATGGTAGTAAATTATGAATGACGATACTCTTAACCTAAGCAGTGCTCAACTGTATTCGCCAGCCACGTCCGCTATAGCTGACAGCTTTGGGGCGTCGTCTTTCGCTGCGCCTGCCAGTTCTGCAGAGCATTTAGACACTAAGCCTTTAACGGACGGCTTTGCCCGTCGTTTGACTTACTTGCGGCTATCTATCACCGACTTTTGCAATTTTCGCTGTGAGTATTGCCTGCCCAATGGCTACCAAGGCAAGCGCCCTGATGACGAGCTAAGTATTCCTGAGATTGCTACGCTTATTCGCGGTTTTGCTCAAGTTGGCACCAAAAAGGTCAGAATCACTGGTGGTGAACCCTCCATTCGCCGTGACGTGGTCGAGATTATTCAAACCATTAAACAGACACTGGGCATAGAAACCGTTGCCATGACCAGTAACGGTTATAAGCTGGGTAAACATCTACCTAGTTGGCAAGCGGCTGGTCTTGATCAGCTTAATATCAGCATGGACAGCTTTGACGCCGCTACCTTTTATAAGATGACGGGTTTTAATACTTTGCCGCAGCTGCTCGCTGATATGGATACCTTGCTTACGACCACAGATATCAAACTTAAGATTAACAGTGTGTTAATGGCAGAAACCGCCTTTGAAAATCTGATAACCGCTATCGACTACGTCAAAGACCGACCCGTCACTTATCGTTTTATAGAATTTATGCAAACCAGTGATAACAGTGATCTGTTTTTTGCCCAGCATGCGCACTCCGATACCATCATCGATTACCTATTAGAGCACGGCTGGCAACCTCACGAGCGCGGTAGTAGCGATGGTCCAGCGGTTGAGTATAGTCATCCAGACTATGTTGGACGTATTGGTATGATTGCCCCTTATGCGGCGCACTTTTGTGATACTTGCAATCGTCTGCGAGTAAGCAGCCAAGGCAAAGTGCATCTGTGCTTGTTTGACCAAGGCAACTACGATATCCGTCAGCACTTACAAAGCAACGATGTACGAGGGTTGGTCGATACCTTACATAGCTTTATGCCGATCAAACCTGAGCATCATCATTTGCATGAGTCTAATAGTGGCATTATGCATAATCTATCGATTATCGGTGGGTAGGTTAGGGCGTGTTTGAGTATTCACAAGAAGGCACTGCTGATAGCTAAAATATTTCTAGTCTAAGTGAAAATTGCAGGTAATGCAGATGCCTTGGCTAGATTTTTACAACGACTAGGGCGATTTTAGCATCAGCCTTGCAGGACAGGACTATTTTTTGCCACTTTATTGATAAAAATAGACCCTTAGAGTAACTAAGCTTGCTATTTTTATCTGCAAATTGCCTAAAAAATAGTCTCTATCAGTGCCACGGTCGAATGCTCAAACACGCCCTAGTAGCCACTTTTGAATAATTAAAGTCTGTATTTTATTAGGAACTTTTATGAGTAAGCCTGCTGCTAGTTTTATACCCCTTAACCTTGCTATTTTGACCGTTTCTGACAGTCGTACGCTGGCAGAAGATACCTCGGGTCAGTATTTAGTAGACAGTCTAACTGAGGCAGGCCATCACTTGGCTGATCGTAAGCTTATCACCGATGATATCTATCAGATTCGAGCGGTCATTAGTGGCTGGATTGCCGATCCAAATGTGCATGCGGTGATTACCACGGGCGGTACTGGGTTTTTTATCAGAGATAGCATGCCAGAGGCGGTAAGCGTGTTGTTTGATAAGTCAATCGATGGCTTTGGTGAGATGTTCCGTCTGATCTCAAAAGACGAGATTGGCATGTCAACGGTACAGTCGCGCGCCGTTGCAGGCATGGCGAATAATACAGGTATCTTTTGTTTGCCAGGCTCGTCGGGCGCGTGCCGTACAGGCTGGGAGAGTATCTTAAAAGAGCAGCTCGATAGCCGTACGCGTCCGTGCAACTTTGTACCGCACTTTATGGCACAAAATCCTACTCATAATTAATATGACTGACGTTATAAAAGACTTGGCTCATTTGGCAGGCGTGGTCATTTTAGCAGGCGGCGCATCCACACGTATGGGCACAGCAAAAGCCCAGCTTAGATTGCCGCCAGGTGAGCGCTTGCTAGATTATCACGTCAGACATGCGCTTGACTTGGTCAGAGCTAATGTTGTCCATGGTAAAAAGCTACCTATTATGATTGCTGATAATGGTCGCGGGTTTGACGTTGATTCAGCTCTAAAGAACAGCAGCCCGCAAGCTTCCATCATACATATTGCTGATTATGCTAGCGCTGATAATAAAAATAGGAATGATAAGATCAAGACGGGCGGGGCATTGGTCGCTATCGAGTCCGCTTTGCAGACTTTGACTCATTTAAAGCAAGCCACCCAGTTGCACTATAATCCATCATCATGGTTATTGGTTATCAGCTGTGACAGCTTGATACCAGCCACAGACTTATGGCAGAAGTTGCAGCTTGCAGCGACTCAAATAACTAAAAGTCAGTCAACTGATAAAAAAGTGATTTGCTTGATTGATGATAGCCATTTATATCCGCTGTTAGGACTTTATCAATTAAGCCTTGAGCCTGATCTAAAAGCTTATATCGATAGCGGCGCGCGCCGAGTTATGCCCTTTATTAAACCTAATGTACAAGCGGTATCCTTCACAAACAACTGGCAGCATTTAACCAATTTTAATACGCCTAAAGACTTTGAGCAGGCTTGCCACTCGTTAAGCACTCTATCTATGTCAGACTATAAATATCAGAGAAATCCTCTATGAACAGAGACGTCCAAACAGACAATCAAAATACTGCGATCCAATCTGGACTATCGCATTTAGATAGCGACGGTGATATTACCATGGTCGATGTGAGTGGCAAGAGTACCACCACGCGAGAGGCTCATGCGGCCGGACAAGTGCGATTTCCTAGCGAGATTTATCAGCAGATCAAAGCCGCTGATGGCATGACCAAAAAAGGCAGTATCACTCAAACGGCGCATATTGCAGGCATTATGGCTGCCAAGCGCACTCATGATTTGATTCCACTATGTCACCCATTACCACTCGATAAAATAGGCTTGAGCTTTGACTATGATGATCGTTTAAACAGTATCATCGTTAGTGCTACGGTCAAAGTCACGCATAAGACGGGCGTTGAGATGGAAGCCTTAACGGCTGTGAGCATTGCTTGCTTGACCATTTATGACATGACTAAAGCCATATCACATGATATCGTCATTGATAATGTGCGCTTGATAACCAAAACGGGCGGCAAATCTGATTATAGTCATGCTTAGGATAGTAAAGTTTCGTTTTAATGATTAGTAATGAAATGAAACTGAATAGCTTGCAAAGAACGGAGAAAATAATGAGCGCTATTAAAGAGACTGAACGAGCAACCAGAGCAGCAACCCAAGTTGGTGCTGTAATAACTATCAAAGTCCTCTACTTTGCCAGTTTAGCTGACGCCGCCAATTGCCAACAAGAGACCGTAAAGGTTGAGCCGTCGACCTCACTAAGCGAGCTTTATGATAACTTAAGTCAAAAGCATGGCTTTAGTCATTCACAAGAAGAGCTACGCGTGGCGGTGAATGATTACTTCGCTAAATGGTCAGACCCGATTAATGATGGTGATAGCGTAGTATTTATTACCCCAGTCGCTGGCGGCTAGGCAAGGGGTTCGAGATAATCAGTAGAAACCATGAGTAGAGATAACCTATGACAGACAACGTCCACAGCCACTCCATGACCATTAAGCGTAGCGTTGATGAGGTCTATGCTATTGCACAGCGCGATGGCTTTGCATTATTAGATATCGCTATTGACGAAAACCGACTTAAAAATACCTTGGATGATGATCGCTGCGGCGCCTTTGCCTGCTTTGAAGGTCGCGTGCGCAATCATAACAACGCTACCAGCGTTGAGCGCTTAACCTACTACGGTTATGAAGACTTAGCCTTGAATCAAGGTCGCGCCATTATCGAGGAGGCCAAAAAACGTTTTGAGATCACTCATGCTATTGCCATCCACCGTATCGGCGCATTAGAGATTGGCGATGTCGCGGTATGGGTTGGGGTGGTTTCTGCGCATCGTTATCCCGCATTCGATGCTTGCCGCTGGATACTCGATACTATTAAGGCTGATATTCCCGTTTGGAAGCAAGAGTATTACGAGGATGCGCCCTCTAAGTGGCTTAGCAATAATGGTTAGGGTCACAGCGCTTTTGTGCGCAAGTGCCTGTTTACTATTAACTGCTTGCACACGCGAGAGTGCTACAGATACTGCCTCTACCAACCACGAGTCGGAGCAATTGCAGACGCTACGTATTGCAGCGGCTGCCAATCTGTCTGATGTCCTGCCCGATATTATTGATGGCTATCAGTCAACGAACGAGTTGTCCAAGACAAGTATAGAAGTCACGTATGCCTCCTCTGGCAAACTATATGCGCAAATAATAGCAGGCGCGCCCTACGATATATTCTTATCGGCCAATCAAGAATTCCCTGCTAAGCTTGCTAACAATAGCGCACAAAACAAACAAGCTCATCACCCTTTTATTTATACGCAAGGTCAACTGGCACTATATAGCGTCACCAAACCTTTGGATGGATTCAATCCAAAAGCGCTGACTGATATATTAATAAGCGACAGCAGTAGCAAGATCGCTATTGCTAGTCCTGAGCTTGCCCCTTATGGCGCGTCGGCAAAATCCTACTTGCAGGCGCAAAATTTATATAACCCTTTAGAGCAGCAAAAGCGATTAATACAAGCAGAAAATATCGGGCAGGCGTTCCAATATGCCCATACAGGCAGTGTCGATTATGGCTTTGTCGCGCAATCTCAAATTATCGCTATTGATGCTAAACCTGAGCAGTTTATTACCTTAGCGCCTGAGTCTTATCCAGCTATTTTACAAGATGGTATTATCATCAGTGATAAACCTGCTACCATAGATTTTACGAACTATTTGCGCTCAGCCGCAGGGCAGCGGTACTTCTCGCAAGCCGGATATCTTGCGGTTCAATAGTAATCTCTTAGATACAATAAACCTTATACCATTAGTAATGAGCCATGAGAAATGACATCATGATAGATCCATCGCTTATGTCAGACATGCTCAGTCCCTTCTTAGTCAGCCTCAAACTTGCTACGGTTACTACGATATGTCTACTGCTTTTTGCTACGCCTGTGGCCTATTGGCTAGCCAAGCCCAGTCGCGGACCTATCATTGCGCGGATAAAGGTAATACTGATGGGCGTTATCGCTATGCCGCTGGTCTTACCGCCCACTGTGATTGGATTTTATTTATTACTTTTGCTAAGCCCTAGCGCTGGTATCGGTCACTATCTTTTGGAGCATAATATCAGCCCGCTGATCTTTACCTTTGAAGGTCTGGTAATTGGCTCTATTATTTATTCCCTGCCGTTTTATATTCAGCCCGTTTATGCACAGTTTTTACGCATTCCAAAAAGCGTAATGGAGATGGCGCAATTACTCGAGCCAAGTCGCCTAAGGCGTCTTATGACAGTGGCGCTCCCGCAAGCCAAGGTCGGTATTATTTTGGGTAGTTTAATTAGCTTTGCCCATACGATTGGCGAGTTTGGCGTGGTACTTATGATAGGCGGCAGTATCGCAGGCGAGACCAAGGTGGTATCTATCGCTATATACGAGCAAGTCGAAGCGCTCAATTATGACGCCGCGCATATGATGTCAGGTGTTCTAATCATTATGGGAATGGTCATGGTCGCGCTCATTGCGAGTGTTAGCCGTATCAATCAGCGAGGTAGATAAGACGTAATAGATGGTCGTAGATACAAAACGTATGAACGACTACAAGCAGTTAAGTCAAAGAGACAAAATATGATTATAGTGTACGGCATAAAAGAAAATCTTAATCCTATCAAAGCCCAATTATCAGAGGTCATTCATGGTTGCATGATGTCCGTCCTTGGGCTGCCAGAGGACAAGCGCGCGCAGCGTTTTATCCCTATGGACGCTGAGGACTTTTACTATCCGAGCGACCGCTCAGCCGCTTATACGGTTATTGAAATTAACATGATGGCAGGGCGTACGATTGCTACGCAAAAGGCGCTGATTAAAGCGTTATTTAAGCAGATTGAGTTAGAGCTTGGAATAGCACCGATAGATATCGAGATCACGATAAAAGAGCAGCCCGCACACTGCTGGGGCTTTCGCGGTATCACAGGTGATGAGGCGCGCGATTTGAGTTATAAGATTACCGTGTGATCTATATAGGACGAAGGCATGACCGCTAAGATTACAAAAACTAAGATAAAGGTATCAAAAGCAGGCATATCGACACTCACAACAGAGCGCTTAATTCTTAGACAGTGGCAGGCAGGGGACTACGCTGATTTTGCGCAAATGAATGCTGATGCTGAGGTGATGAAATATTTCCCTAAACGCTTAACAACCGCGCAGAGCGACATGATAGCCCATAAGTGCCAGCAGATTATTGAAGATAATGGCTGGGGATTTTGGGTCGTGAGTCTAAAACAGACTAATAAATTCATCGGTATGGTTGGCTTAAACCAAACGCACGCTAATATGCCGTTTGCACCAAGTGTCGAGATTGGTTGGCGTTTGCAAAAGAGATATTGGGGACAAGGGTACGCGACTGAAGCGGCGCGGGCGGCTCTATGCTTTGCCTTTGATGAGCTTAAATTTGATGAAGTCGTAGCCTTTACTGCCGTTATTAATGAGCACTCACAAATGATTATGAAGCGTATCGGTATGAGCAACACTCAAGATGATTTTTATCATCCTATGCTGGACTCAAAGCACTCGCTTGCCAAGCAGGTGCTCTATAAAATAAAGCAAGAGCAATGGTCAGAGGTTCAAAAATTTGCTTAATAATAAGAGCATATCTAACTAAGTCATCTGGGTTTTGTACGTTTCAATTAGTATATAATTGTTTAATTTTAATCGTTAAACGAGATTGATATGGAAGATTTATTAGTAGAATTTGAAAAACGAATATCAAAATTGCTTAGTCTTTTCAACGACGCAAGAGATGGAATTGGTAGCATACCGGTATCTAAAGATGTTAGAGATTATATCGATAGGTTTGTGGAGAGTTACGAAGCCTACAAAACTGTCTTAAATGGAAACAATGCAGAGGAAATAGCTGAGTCGGCTAACAGGGTATGTATTTACGGTGAGGCGTTTGGTAGAAACTTAAAGAAAATTGATGTAGATGACAAAACTAAGGTCTTGGCTAACAAATTGGAAAGTAGCTCCTCCGAATTAAGGGAAATAATAAAAAGCTCACCAATTCTAACAGCTCCTCTGACAGATAAGCATCGTTTAGCTCTCTCCGATGATATGCAAAACTATCAGTCATTTAGAAAGCAGTTAAAACAAGTAATTCAAAATCAGAAAATTTATGATGAGCGTATTAAGAAAACACTAGATGATAGTGAAAAAAGAGCTATTCTTTTAGAGGAAAAATTAAAGACTCTAGAGTATGACTATACAAAAGAGCTAAAAATAGTATCAGATTTGTACGAGTCTGAATTGGTTAAAATTGAAGAAAAAAATGCACAGATAAATAAACTATTGGGAGACGCGGCTGGTAGGGTTATAGTTTCAGAATACGCAGTTAGTGCAGAGCAAGAAAAAGTAGCCGCTGAGTGGTTGAGAGTAGGATCAATTTTTTGTATGGCAGTCATCATTGGAATAGCTGGGTATTCTTTTTGGGAATCTATTCATCAAAGCTTTGATCTGTCTAACTCTCTTTTACGATTGGCATTAGTATTTTTGTTGTCTGTTCCAGCAGCATATTTAGCGCGTGAATCTACTAAGCACCGTCAGCAACAGTATACTCATCTTCAAACCTCACTAGATCTAAAAGCTATTAACCCTTACATAGCATCGTTACCTGAAGAAGAGCAGCATAAAATAAAATCCGAGATTGCTCAAAGAATATTTGCACCTAAAGACTTTCAATCAATAAGTAATGAATCTTATCCAATCAATTCTCAAGAAGTTATCATGGCACTTATCTCAAAATTTGGAAATGATAAGGATAAACAGATAGATTAATCCGCGCGCAAAAACGTCAAAATATGTCCTTTAAAAGGTAATTCTAAATAAGTGGTCTCTATCGGTTTGACGTGTTGACTACTAAAACCTGACGCAATCATTTTAGCCGTGAGTTTATTCTTACGACCGCGCCCAGGATCAACAACGATGACTTCGCATTTAGGTTTAGCATGACGGTTGATAAAACCTGCTAGTATATCGATATGCTGATCTTCATAAAGCAAATCACTACCGATAATCATATCAAACTGACCAAGATGACTATTATCCCCAGCCCAGTCTAAGCGCTCAAAATGAATGGCTTTGCTATTATTGAGCAGCGTATTGCGATCAAGAAAATACTCAACCGCTGGATGATAGTCAGTCGCTGTGATATCAGCATGACGATGATTGAGCAGCAGACTTGATAACGCCATGCCGCAGCCAATCTCCAAAATACGCTTGCCTGCGATATTATAATCAAGCATATGGTTGGCAAGTACCAAGCTTGAGGGCCATATCACTCCGAACATCGGCCAAGACGCCGAGCAAATGCCCAAATCAAGCGCCTCATCGTTAGGATCACTAAACTCTTGATTGTCACGTAAGGTGCAAATATGGATATCAGTACTACCGATCTCTATGGTTTGATAACGCACACGCACAGGAGTCGTTGAGGTCATAAACCCTCCAAAAACAGAAGCAAAAGTGCAGAGTCTGGCAAAGGTGCCACTATAAAGGGAGTGTATTGTCAGAACGAAAGCTGACATATAAAAAGATGTGTTTTAAAAGGACTGTATAGGTAGTAAAGGTTTAAGGGATACAAGTATAAGGGATTAGTGCGACACATAGTGTTACTTCTCAGGGTAGTAATGCTACGCAATCACTTGTGATATCTGACATAGCGAATGTAAATTTGCCTATAGATTCTGGTTATGATGATATTTACTAGACTTATACTGGCAAAAAATGATATATACATACGTTGTTAGTTGGCATTTGTTCTAAGCTTAAAAAGTATAACGACTTCAATCCTGTAGTTAGTCGTTAATACGCTGATCAGTCAGAACACCTCTGCTTATAAGCAAAATTGCGCTAATAAATATCATAATCTCTACCATTAAGGATCTTATATGAGTATCTCTCAGGCTATCGAAAAAGTCGAAGCACGCTACGCCCATCAACCTGAATTTGTACAAGCGGTAAAAGAAGTTGCTCTGACTATCGCGCCTTTATACGACGCTCATCCTGAGTATAAAAAAAATAAAATATTTGAGCGCTTAGTTGAGCCTGATCGCATTATTGCTTTTCGTATCAACTGGGAAAACGACAAAGGCGAGGTGCAAGTCAATCGCGGCTGGCGAGTACAGTTCAGTAACGCTCTAGGCCCGTACAAAGGCGGCGTAAGGTTTCACCCTTCGGTCAATCAATCAATCCTAAAGTTTTTGGGTTTTGAGCAGATATTCAAAAATGCATTGACCGGTCTGCCTATGGGCGGTGGTAAAGGCGGTTCTGACTTTGATCCTAAGGGTAAAACGGATAACGATATTCGCCGTTTTTGCTATGCTTTTATGCGCGAATTACATCACTACGTCGGTAAAGACGTTGACGTACCGGCGGGCGATATCGGCGTAGGTAGCCGCGAAGTCAGCTACATGTTTGCTATGTACAAAAACTTGACTCATGAGCATGGCGGCGTGTTGACGGGTAAAGGCGTGGGTTTTGGTGGCAGTCTTGTGCGTACAGAGGCTACAGGGTATGGCGCGGTTTACTTTTTAGAGAACATGATGGCTGCCCAGAACGACAATATAAAAGGTAAAAAGGTGCTGATATCAGGGGCAGGCAACGTATCCTTACACGCGGCTGAAAAAGTCTTTATGCTCGGCGGTGTACCGATTACCGTTTCTGATTCAAAAGGAACCTTATATGACGAAGCAGGCCTTGATCAACAAAAAATCGATTGGCTCAAAAAGCAAAAAGATCAAAACAAGCCACTAGCGGACTATGTTGATGTCTATGGCGGCGAGTGGTTTGCCGAGCAAAAGCCTTGGCAGTTTAAAGGGGACATCGCTATACCGTCGGCCACACAAAACGAAGTCAACGAAGACGACGCCAAACTGCTGGTTGAGAACGGCATAAAATACGTCGTTGAAGGCGCAAACATGCCTCTAACGGCTAAAGCGGTCGATTATATCTGTCTGCATCGTGTGCATTTTGCACCAGGTAAAGCGGCAAATGCGGGCGGGGTAGCGGTCTCTGCGCTTGAGATGTCACAAAACTCAGTACGTCAGTACAAAAGCTTTGATCAAATTGATGAGCGCTTAAAGCTTATTATGAAAAACATCCATGATAGTGCCGCTGACGCGTCACAAAAATACAACCAGACTGAAGATGGTTATATTGATTATGTGGCAGGGGCTAATATCGTCGGTTTTAAACGCGTTGCTGATGCCTTATGTGCTTATGGCATCTTAAACTAAGTAAGATACACCCCACTCAAAACTACACGAGCGTCTACCTATATAGGTAGGCGTTTTTTTTGTTTAAGATTATTTTGATAGCTTATTTTAATACTTGGTCACAAGACGCTTGCTAAAGTTTTTTAGAGCGCAAGTACCTAATTTAAAACTACTTTTACACTTCTTACCCAGCGTTACATTTATTCGAAATTATAGACATACCCTCTATAATTATCTAAAGACATTGAAGTTATTATTGATTTACTTTCAACTTTAACGACATTTTTAGATATCTAAAAGGTATCGAACGGGCGGCTAGGGATATAATAAAATGATAAGTAAGGAGTTTGATAACAATCAAAGCATGCTCAAGGTACTAAGTGAATTTGTCATAGATAGTACTGACAGTCAGCCTATTTTCAAAAAATCAAATGGCTTTATGGATGTCAATATAGAGCTGTATGAAACCAGCGCAAAAGACAATAGAGCCTCATATAATAATTATACCTCGCAAACTGATGCTACTATATCTCTTAGTTTTCAGCTTATTATCCGCGCTGAACCTACCGCTTTAGTCCTTGCTACTATCCGCTCACTTATTGCTATCAAACACTCCAATGATGAGATTATCATCATCGACAATAACCACACGCAAACGGAGCTATACGAGCCTTTATCTCACTATTGCGACGCGCTTGATGACGCGTTAAACGTCCACTTTTATCATATTGACGCCGTAGAGGGTTTTAAAGCGGGCGCACTCAATCTAGCACTAGGTCTTATGGATCCTAAGTGTAGCCACATTGTGGTTGTAGATAGTGATTATCAAGCATTGCCTAAGGCAAGAGACGCGATTGTCACGGCTATTGCCGCCCATCCTAATCATGCACTATTACAGTTTCCGCAGTTCTATCGAGACGCAGGACGTGCTGATATTCATAGCGAGCTTAACCATTACTTTAACTATCATCTGTATAGAGCGTTCAATCGTACGCGAGCTTTATCAACAGGAACTTATGCGGTCATCCGTCGCCGCGCTCTGTTAGATATGGGTGGCTGGTCAGGTGCGTCAATCACCGAGGACGCGCAGATGGGTGTTCTGATGCACCGCACAGGCTTACGTAGTCGTTTTATTCCTAACGTTATTGCAACGGGTTTATTACCCAATACGTTTTGCGACTTGATCGGGCAACGTCAGCGCTGGATTTATGGTAATGCACAAGTACTCAATACTTACTTTACCGCGCCTACCTTACAAAAGCCTACCCACGAGCGCTTGAGCTACTTACGAGCTCATTTATCGCAGCTGAGCGCTTGGATCAATTTTACGGGTGTTTTTATACTACTGCATATCTGTACGCTGCTAGTGATTTCAGCGTTATTACTAACAAACATAAGCGCAAACATAGCTGCACTACTGACGCCGCTGTATGTCGTGTATGCCGCTTATGGCGTTTTTTTGCTAAGACGCCTATGGGCTTATCTACAAGACTCATCTCCATTAAATAAACAGGTGAATAAGCACTATGCGCCAACACTGAGTAAAAAGTTGCGAGCTTGGGCGCTACATTTAAATTTTTGGGAAATTGGTGCACTGTCTTGGCTTCCTGTGCTTTGGGGACGGGATAAACCTTTTGTTTGTACGCCCAAACAAGATATCGCTCGTACTAAGCAAACGGTACTAGGCGATAATATAAGAGCGCTACCAAAGCTGATCATCATGCTAAATATCGTCACGCTAGCCCTAGTATCGCCATTGTCAGTCTTGTACTCGCCCGTGTTATTTGTCAGTGCACTAATCATTATAGCGATTAAGCTGTGGTCAGCTAAAGTCGCTTTTGACAATTATGCTTATAGTGATGTCAGCAAACCTTTAACGATGAGCAGCACTGTACCTGCTAAAGCATCAAGCCATGTAAATAACTCCATTTCTGCTACGTTTAATAGTAAGAAACTACAGGATTCTTAACGCTACAACCCACCTTTTTATAGTGATAGATTGACGGACATCCCATGCGCACGATTACTGACGATATAAGCGTTACCACAGGCAAGCCATATTCCCCAACTTATACTCATGACATAGCAAATGGGTCATCAAAACCACTGCGTATCGCTATTATCGCGCACTCTTTGTATCCCATTGCGCAGCCGTACGCGGGCGGTCTTGAGATGATTACCGAGCTTATCTGTAATGAGTTGGTCGCTCAAGGACATGACGTGTTGCTCTATGCGCACGCTGATAGTCAAACCGATGCGACGCTAGTGTCCTTTATGACGCGTACGCAGTTTGAGGCACTGGTCTATGATAACGAACATGACTCGGTCGGTATGAGCCGTGAGGAGCTATATCAGTATCTGGTCTATCAGCACGCTATGCGCGATATCATCAGCCGTGATGAACAAGGAGAGATCGATGTGGTGCACAATCACAGCTTACATCACATACCGATGATGATGGGTCAGGCGTTTGGTGCACGTTTTTTTACTACCTTTCATACACCGATTTTCCCGCAACTGCGTTTGGCACTATTGACCCTACGCCACGGCACGCACACCCAGTTCACCGCAATCAGCGCTCATCAGCAGCAGCTATTTGCTGAGTTTGTACCCTCGCACGTGGTCTATAACGGTATCGATGTACAGTCATTTGCAGCCAATACAGACCCAATAAAAGATGAGGTGTACTTTTGGTACGGGCGTATCTGTATTGAAAAAGGTACGCATCTAGCAATGGAGTACTGTAAAGCGGCTGGCAAGCGCCTGATCATTGCAGGGCCTAAGAGTAACGAGGAGTATTTTGATAAGTACGTTGCGCCGCTACTAGAAGAGGATAGAGATGACGGCACGCCAGCATTATTTAATTACGTCGGTCATTTGAGTAAAGCGCAAATCAATGAGCGTTTAAGTCACGTCACCGCCATGCTGTTTACCAGTACTTGGGATGAGCCTTATGGTTTGACCCTAGCTGAGAGTTTGGCTTGCGGCACGCCTGTCATTGGCTTTGATGTTGGTGCAAGTAGCGAGATTGTCACAGCTGATACTGGCATTATCGTACCTAAAAAGGATAAACACGCTTTTATTCAGGCTTTTGATGGTATTCAAGATATTTCTCGCGCGGCATGTCGCCTACGTGCTGAGCAGTTCTGTTCGGTTGCAGCAATGGTCGATGGCTATCTAAGTTTATACGAGCACGCTGTAGAGAATATCAATATGAATGGTGCTCAGAGCCGAGCTGTATCGTTTTAGATTAGGATATCTTTTTATGCGTATTGGCTATTATGCTCACCATCATGGCTCAGGTCACAGCCGTCAAGCGGATAAGTTAGCGGCTCTACTACCTTTTGCATTGCGCTCGCAGATGACCGTATTTACCAGCTTGCCTAATGATGGCTATCGTTTTGATGCTATAGCTGATGAGCAAATCGTACGTTTGAGCGCTGAGGATCAGCTGCCAGAGGATGTGCTACTGGGACGAGCTGGAGAGTATTGGCAGCCAAGTAGTTTGCATTATTCACCGGTAGGTAATAAAAACATTCAAACACGCAGTTGGCAGCTGCTTGACGAGATACGCAAGCGCCAGATTAATCTGATGATTATTGATGTCAGCGCCGAAGTCGCTATGCTGTGCCGCGCCGCTAGCGTGCCATATTTATATGTGAGACTAGCAGGCGAGCGTGATGATGAACCACACTTAAATGCCTTTGCTGGCGCGCTTGGGTTACTGGCGCCTTATCCAAAGACACTAGAAGCAGCAGCGACGCCAGATTGGGTACGGCAAAAAACGCTATATCTGAATTTTATGCCCAATAAGACGGATGAGCCGTTATCATTTACTGCATTTATAGATAAGCTAATGACGCTGACCTCAGATGATACGCTTTATAAGCGATTGTCCTCTGTAGATATCATCAATAAAGGGTCTGAGATGACTTTTGTAACGGTGATCAAAGGGTACGGTGGGCATGAGGCAATTGATGCTAAATTGCCAGAGCTGCGCCGCGTGTTACCAAACGCGTTGATTATATCGCTTGGACCTATCGGTGACGACATGCGCGGTTATGTTGATATCGCCGCTCACGTCGAGGATGTAACGCCTTTTATTACTTATAGTGATTGGCTAGTGATGGCCTGTGGCTTAAACGGTATTGCACAAGTCTATGATTGTGCAACGCCGCTTGTGGTATTGCCCGACGCGCGCCCGCATCGTGAACAAGAAGTGATGGCAGAGGCGCTTATTGAACAAGGACGCGCACTAAGTTGGTCGCAGTTTATCGCTCAAACGACAACGTCAGAGCATCAAGATCCGCCATCTTACTTGAATAAATTAGCAAGTACTGAGTCAATCAATAAAGACAGGGATACTGTGATAAGCACTCAAACTAACACGCCTGCGCACAGATTTATGGATAGCGTCGCTAACTATAATCTTGTCAAAACTTGGTTTGAAGACTGGCTATTGCCTCAATTTGATATAAAACCTAAACAATCTTAAAAGCATAAGAGTATAGAGAGTTATGACAATCAAAGCGCAAGACGCCGATCACAACACAATTGCTGTCACTGTACCTTTGAGTGTCATCACTACATGCTATGGGCGCAACCAGCACTTATACAACTTACTTAGTAGCTTAGCGCAGGGTAGCGCGCGCCCAAGCGAAGTCATCATCGTTAATGATGATGCCGAACCTGCACGCCTTGCAGAGCACGATCTAAACATCGTCAAAATTCCAACGACTGAGAATGGGTTGGCAAGTAATGCGTCGTTCGATATTGGTCGTAATCGTAATCTTGGCGCGGCGCGGGCCGCATATGAGGCTATGATATTCTTGGATGTCGATTGTATCGTCACGCCCACTTTTATTGCGCAGCTATATAATAAACTACAAGCACATCCCGACGCCCTGTTGATGGGTCAGCCGCGCTACTTAACGCGCCCTTTGAGGGATGATGAAGGTAGTCAGCTCCAACAAGGGAAATTATCAGCCGATTTTTTAGATAAGCTGTCGGTATTTAATCCTTATCGGGATAACTTTGATCTACAGCAAGATACGACTATCAAGCAGACGCAAGATTATGGCGCATTTTGGAGTCTTTGCTTTGCGATTATGCGCCCTCAGTTTGAGCAGATTGGTGGTTTTGATACCGATTATGTTGGTTATGGCGCTGAGGATACTGATTTTGCTTTTGTGGCGCGTACGCTGGGTATCGATTTTTATGTGACAAGTGATGTGATTTATCATCAGCAGCATAGTGTCTACCGGCCGCCGCTTAATCATTTGGACAGTATCGTTATCAATGCCAATCGCTTTTATGAGAAATGGCAGCACTGGCCGATGGGAGGCTGGCTTGGCGAGTTTGCGCAGTTGCAATTGATTGACTGGCAAGAGGCGCAAACTACACCCATTTGTATCAAGCGCCAGCCAAGTTATGAGGAGATTACAGCGGCGCACTATCCAGATGCGCCTTATGTATAAGTCAGAATCAATCAATACTGGCGAATAATCTCGACACCTTGCGGCGGCGCGGCAAGCTCTTGTCTCTCAAACGCCCAGTTATGACCTTCCCAAAAATTCGCGGTTTTGTCATCATTATTAAACCCCAGCATCACTATCGATATTGGCGTATCAGTATCTCGCTGCGGCTGTACCTCTAAGCACGCTGCCAACAGTAAACGATACAACAAAAACCCTGACGTTGGCGCGGACGAGTGAATGTCGGCAAAGATAGGATAGTCCTCGACGACGCTGTGCTGCTCTGACAGTACGCTACAGTGCGCTTCACTACGCAGCAGCTCATCAAGCTGACTTGGAATCTTGAGCACTCGCTTGGCAGTAATGGGATCATCGTTAGGTCTTGGGTCATCGCTTGGTGTTGGAAACTGATAGTGTGTATTACCAAACAAAACGCCAAGCGTCGCTTGCTGCGCCATATCGAGCATCGCTGTCAGATTGTTGCTGCGCGGCGGCAGACCAAAATGCAATAAGCTATCGCCATTTTGTCGAAAAAATAGAAGTTTTGGTAAATCCTTAGCGCTAGGATGATGCGCGAAAAACTGAGCATGGATAAAGTCATTAAACAAAACCAGCATATCTGTTGGCTGCAAAAGGGCCTGTAATTTGTCTTCGGTAATCGATGGATTGTTCGCCACTAAGATAATACGTTGTCGATCCAATAGCGCATCTTGTATCACAAAAGGCAAGGTTTGATAAGGAGAATAAAGAACATCTGCATAGTCATAATTGTTATTTAGGGCTGCAGTTTGATACGTGTTTTGCATAGGTGGTGAGGGTCTCATCAAAGAAGAAGAAATTGGCTTACAATGCTGATGTATTATAGCTCTTGAGCATAAAAATAACTCGATTATATATGGACTCAGCGTGCAAATACTCATATGCCATATCTGCAAAAAAGTCATGTAAATTATGCGTGCTAGTAGACAAGTCACGAAGGTAGATCTCAATTAAACGTTTGTAGAGACGACACCTAATCGGGCGCTAAAAATATGCCGCATAAAAATACGTAAAGTAAGGTTCATATTCTAAATAGGCATAAGCCTTCAAGCATTCAATGTTTGGGGCTGTTTTATGTATAAGGGATAATAACCAGATGTTTTTATAAAATGTTATACATATTGAAAAATACCCTTGCCGTCTTCAAATCAGTCCTCACCCGCTATAGCACGTATGTTATATTTGACAACATTGCTCATTCTTTATTCATTCCTCTTATAAGGACGCCTTATGAATCGTCGTACTCTTTTGGCCTTTGCCGCTAGCACCGTACTACTTGCCGCTTGTGGCCAATCAACCACCACTGATGCCGATACCACTACAGCAGATAGCACGGCCGGCTCCGATCTGCTGCAACGTATCAACAATGGCGGTACTATCAACGTCGGTACCGAAGGCACTTACCCGCCGTTTACTTATCACGATGAGAGCGGCGCGCTGACCGGTTACGATGTCGAAGTCACTCGCGCCGTCGCTGATAAACTGGGAGTCGATGTTGATTTTAAAGAAACTCAGTGGGATGCGATGCTGGCAGGTCTAGATTCAGAGCGCTTTGATATGGTTGCCAACCAAGTGAGTCTAACGACGCCTGAGCGCTTAGCTAAGTATGACAAGTCGCAAGCGTATAGCTGGTCAGGCGCGGTGGTCTTAGCCGCAACCGATGACAATCGCTATAGCTCATGGGAAAACTTAAAAGGGCTGCGTAGCGCGCAATCACTCAGTAGTAACTATGGCGAGCTTGCCGAGAATTACGGCGCTGAGGTGATACCTGTTGAAGGAATGGCACAAGCGATCCAACTGGTCAAGCAAGACCGCGCGGACTTTACGATGAATGATAATCTTGCGGTACTCGACTATCTCAAAAAATTCCCAGATAGTGATCTTGAGATCAAATTGGTGGCTCCCGCTAGTGAACAGACAGGTTCAGGTTTAGTACTGCTCAAAGGTGATGACGCCGTAGTCGCAAAGCTAGACGAAGCTATGGCAGCACTGGCAGCTGATGGGACGCTTACCAGACTCAGCCAAGAGTTTTTCGGTGCTGATATAAGCCAGCAAAAATAATGCTAGCGTCTATAACCTCAGTGCTCGCAGAATTGTTGGCACTCTTGCCCTTTATGGATGCGGCGCGGGCACAGATCGTTATTACCTCATTCTGGCCTATGCTCAAAGGCGGTATCTACTATTCGATACCGCTGGCGCTAATCTCCTTTGCAATCGGTATGGCTATTGCGTTGACGGTAGCACTCATTCGTATCGTGCCGCGCGCAGGCTGGGTTCACAAAATAGCTTATAGGCTCGCCCGCATCTACGTCTCTGCTATTCGCGGCACGCCGATGCTGGTACAGTTGTTTATCATCTTTTATGGTCTGCCAAGTATAGGGCTCAAACTTGATCCTTTTCCCTCGGCGATCATTGCTTTTTCACTCAATATCGGTGCTTATGCGTCAGAGACGGTGCGCGCCTCTATTTTGTCTATTCCAAAAGGGCAGTGGGAGGCAGGCTCAACGGTCGGGCTTACCTACCTGCAGACCTTTCGCCATGTGATACTACCGCAAGCGCTACGAGTGTCTGTACCGCCATTATCTAATACCTTTATTAGCCTCGTCAAAGACACCTCACTTGCCTCATTAGTACTAGTCACTGAGCTGTTTAAACAGGCGCAGATCATCACCGCGCGCAACTATGAGTTTATGCTGGTCTATACCGAAGCGGCGTTCATATATTGGGGTATTTGTCTGTTTTTAACCTTTATCCAAGGTAAGCTTGAGACGCGACTTGATCGTTACATCGCTAAGTAACGCTATGCTCAACTCGCACTCACTTCACTAGTATTTTCAATTTGTCAGCGGAAACGGTTATGATTCAAGTCAGCAATATTCACAAAGCTTTTGGCAGTAATCAAGTGCTCAAAGGCATCGATTTGACCATTCATAAAGGTCAAGTTGTGGTGATATTAGGGCCATCAGGGTCGGGAAAGACCACCTTTTTGCGTTGCCTAAATGCGCTTGAGATTCCAGACCAAGGCAGCATTAGCTTTGATGATGGTAGCTTGACAGTCGACTTTGCCACCAAGCCCAAAAAGAAAACTTTGCTCGCCTTGCAACGTAAAGCGGGTATGGTCTTTCAGTCTTATAATTTGTTCCCGCACAAAAGCGCGATTGAGAATCTCATGCTAGGGCCGACGGTAGTACAAGGACAAAGCAAGGCGCAAGCCCGTGATCAGGCTTTAGCATTACTTAAAAAGGTTGGGCTGTCAGATAAAGCCGATTTGTATCCGTTTCAATTATCTGGCGGTCAGCAGCAGCGCGTCGGTATCGCCCGTGCGCTTGCTATTGAGCCATCGTTGCTCTTGTTCGATGAGCCCACCTCAGCGCTTGATCCCGAGCTGGTACAAGATGTGCTGGGCACGATGAAACAACTGGCCTCTGAAGGCTGGACGATGGTCGTTGTGACCCATGAGATTAATTTTGCGCGCGATGTCGCCGATCATGTGGTGCTTATTGAAGACGGTCATGTGGTCGAGGAGGGCAGCGCGCAGCAGTTATTTGAGCTATCCTCGCATCCGCGTACGCAGGCGTTTTTGCAGCGTATTGCTGAATAGTTCAGTTTTGAGCTCTCAGTTTTGAGCTTTAAGAAAAAGCCCCAACTTTGATAGCTAGTTGGGGCTTTTTTGTTTTTTGTAAAAGGCAAGTTTAAACCATAAACCTAAATCTTTTGCCGCCTTTTTAACCAACGCGGCACGCGCGTAGTCGTTCCATTTAATACAGCGTTCATCAAAGCGGCAAGTAAAATGAGTATCACGCCTATATATTGAATCCATGATAAGGATTGGTGCAATAGTAGGGTTGCAAGGACAATCGCTGTCAACGGCTCAAAGATAGTAAACACCGAAGCGCGGGTAGCAGGTAGCTTCTCAAGCGCTTTCATGTACAGAGCAAAAGGCACAACAGTTCCTAATAGAGATAACCCCAAAACGTAGCCCCAAGTCAGCACAGGCAAGGTGAATAACTTACCATAAGTGTGATAGGTCTGCGGGAGCAATAGCAGCACGCCGGCACTGATAATGATCGAGGTAAAAAACACCAAAGGGGCAGGATGCGCGTAGTGCATCGCGCGCTTGCCGAGTACGCCGTATAGCGAATAACACACGCCTGACAACAGCCCAAGTACAATGCCCCAATTGACTTGCGCCTGATCGCCTAACATCGTTAGACCCACGCCAAATACTGCCATGAGTGCCAGTAGAGCGGACTGCCGCGTAATAGATTCACTCAAAAACAGCGCTGAAAAGAGTAAGCTAAAAACAGGCGCGGTATAGAGAAGGGCAACGGCGGGACCGGCACCGACATAGATTACAGCAAAGAAATAGCATACTGACATGCCAAGCACACCAATTAAGGACTGCACTGCCAGTCCAAGCCACTGCTTTGGGCGCAATGTAATAAGATGTGGCCATATTTTTGGTAGCATCACTAGGATAAGAAAAGCGGCGGTCACGATACGCAAAATGGTAATTTGCCAACCACTAAAACCTAGCTGATTCAGATAGGTCGAAAATATCCCAAGCGTACCCCAGCAGATGGCTGCGGTTATGATTTGAATCGTTCCTATCCAGGATTGCCGCGCTGACATTGGGCTATCGATGTTTGCCATATCGCTCTCTTATTGTCATTATTTTTATCAGTTTAAGTCGCTCAAGATTTTTAGCAGACCTAAAGTAAATGTATTAAAATAAGAAAAGACAACCCAATTAAGGGCTGTCTTTTATATCAAAATGGTCACTAGCTACTACTTAACCAGGGCGTGTTGAACATTCAACCATGGCACTGCTGATCGCTAAAATGGTTCCAGACACGGCGCAAGTCGAAGATAATGTCTAGACCTTAGCTAGACTTGCAACACAGTATGGGGCAATTTTAGCATCAGCCTGAAAGGACAGGACTCTTTTTTGCCGCTCCTTTAATAAAAATAGACGCTTAGAATGACTAAACTTACTATTTTTATCTTGCTTCTAATTTAAGAGCAGCGACTAAAAAATAGTTTCTGTCAGTGCGTATTTGTGAATGTTCAACACGCCCTAATAGTTTAACCAAGCATAAAATCAAAACTTAGCTTGTTCTGAGCTTGGCGCGTTATTATCCGTCTGCTCGTCTTCAAGCGCTATAAATATTTGCCAATCCCCAATATCAAGCTCATGGCAATTATTACCTTCGCCATTGATACGATCAACCACCAAAAAGTTAGAATCACGCCCAAGCGCTAGCAGAGGATGATGCCAGACGTTAGGGTTGTATTGTACGCCTTGATGCGACTTGGCATAAAACACCGTCAAATCATCAGCAGACTTTGGTGGCGCGCCGGCTGGTGCGACGACTACAACATAGTCTTGAGCGTTCATAGAAAAAAACGCCTGCGTGCCAAATGGATGATACTCCATCACTGATAAAGCAATAGGAACATCGCGCTTTTTGGCACAAAATATACTCATACCGACAATGCCGCCATCGAGCTGACACTCAGCGATAGCATGATGACGTGTGGCATAACCGTTATTAATCACATAGCTGTTATCAGGCGTTTGCTGCTGGGCATCATACGGCTCAATAACGGTACCAAAGGGCGCAAATTCAACCTTAGTCAAAGGTTTTGCAACGATTGTAGTACTCATAAACTCCTCTTCCCTTAGCGTTCTGGGCGAATAAATGGCATATGTCTATTGACGTCTTTATAGAGTAAGTATCTAAAGGGTCCAGGGCCACCAGCGTAACAGGACTGCGGGCAGAACGCGCGTAGCCACATAAAGTCGCCCGCCTCAACTTCGACCCATTCAGCATTTAGATGATAGACGGCTTTACCTTCTAGCACATACAGACCATGCTCCATCACGTGCGTTTCATCAAATGGAATCACGCCGCCTGGCTGAAAGGTGACGATATTGACATGCATATCATGGCGCATATCAGATTGCTCAGTGAACCTTGTCGTCTTCCAAACGCCATCAGTACCTGGCATCTCGATACCGTCAACCTCATGGTCGCTGGTCACGAACGCTTCGGGCGCGTCGATACCGTCTACATACTGATACGCTTTACGTATCCAGTGAAATTTGACATGAGCGTCGCTATTGTTTTTAAGCGTCCAGTTGCATTTAGGCGGCAAAAAAGCATAGCCACCTGCTTGCATATGATGCGTCACGCCTTCAATAGTGACCTCCATCTCACCTTCTACAACGAACAATACGGCTTCAGCTTTGTCATCAAGCTCAGGTTTATCAGAGCCGCCATTTGGGGCAACCTCGACGATGTACTGCGAAAAAGTTTCAGAAAAACCTGTTAGCGGGCGGGCAATTACCCACATACGCATGCCTTCCCAAAACGGCAAGTAACTGATGACGATGTCGGTGAGGACGCGTTTGGGAATAATCGCATAGCTTTCTGTGAAGATAGCGCGATCAGATAGGAGCTGCGTTTGCGGAGGCAAGCCACCCGTTGGGGCGTAATAGGTACTCTTTGTTGACATGATTTATAATCCTTAATGTTTTTCCGCGGTAAATGGACGTCTAAACTTGATCTACAAACTTAAAGTTACATCCAGTTCGCGGTGTTATCTTCGGTGGCAGGATGGTTCTCATACCAGTGCTTAGCAATTGCGTCGCGGCGGCAGATCCAAACGTCAGGCTTACTGGTAATATATGCTAAGAATTTCTTTAACGCGACAATACGCCCAGCACGGCCAATAATACGGCAATGTAAGCCGATAGTGAGCATTTTGGGTTCGTTCTTACCATCTTTATCTCCCTCATCATAGAGTGTATCAAAGCTGTCTTTGAGATACTGATAAAATGGCTCTGAGTTGGTAAAACCGGGACTTGAGGCAAAGCGCATATCATTGGTCTCTAAAGTATAAGGGATGACTAGGTGCGGCTTGCGCGTAATCTGATTACCTTCTTCTACTTTCACATTAAGCCAGTAAGGGAGTTCATCGGCATAAGAGTCAGAGTCATAGCTATAACCGCCTTGCTCAACCACCAGCTCACGAGTATTGTGACTATCGCGCCCCGTGTACCAGCCAAGAGGCTGATACCCAAGCATGTTCTGGAATATCTCAGTCGCGCGGCGTACGTGTTCACGCTCAGTCTCACGGTACATATACTGATAAGTAATCCAGCGCAGACCGTGGCTTGCGACCTCGTGACCGTCCTCTAACACACGCTCGATGATATGCGGGGTCTTCTCAGCTGCCGCCGCGCAAGTAAAGGTCGTGATAGGCAGACCATATTCTTTAAAGGCGTCAAGTACCCGCCATACACCGACGCGGCTACCGTACTCAAAGGCTGACTCGATAGACTGGTGACGATTATTAAACGACGGCGTACCCAATATATCAGACAAAAAGCGCTCAGATTCTGCATCGCCATGAATGACGCTGTTTTCAGCGCCTTCTTCGATATTGAGTACGAACTGAACCGCAATCTTCGCCCCGCCCGGCCAGTTGGCTTTTGGTGGATTATCGCCGTAGCCTTTTAGGTCGCGAGGATAAGCGTTTTGATCGAAGTCACTGGTTATCTTCTGTGTCATTATTATTCCTTTTTAGCGTTCTCATTTATGGGGTTGCAAGTACGACTTTATTAAACACTACTTTAAATCGTATGTGGGTCTACGGCATACGGGCGCATCAATACCCAATATACAACGCCGCCCAAAGCTGCGCCTAGCAAGAAGCCATAACCCTCAAGACTAGCTAGCGTAGGTATCAGCACGGTTGCCAAGGAGAATACAGCACCGACAGCGAAGGCAATCAGGCCACGTATATTCCAGCCTTTATAGTAATAATAAGCCCCTGCTGGATCAGCTGAGAACAAATCATCCATATCGATCTGTTGGCGCTTAATTAGGTAGTAATCAACGACTAAGATACCAAAGAAAGGCGCGATAACAGCACCAACAGCATTAACAAAGCCGACAATACCGATCTTGCTGATAAAAGATAACCACAAGGCGCCAACAAAAAAGGCAATCACAGCGGTGATCAGACCACCCATACGAAAGTTAATATGCTTAGGAAATAGGTTGGCTAAGTCATAAGCGGGCGGGATAAAGTTTGCCACCATGTTAATACCAACCGTCGCGGCAAAGAAGGTTAAGGCGGCAACGATAGTCAATGGCAGTGAGTCCACCCGATCAACGATATCTGAGGGATTGGTTAAGGCTTCGCCAAATAGTACTAGTGTCCCTGCAGTAATCACCAAAGCGATAAACGAGAAGAACACCATGTTGATCGGTAGTCCAAGCAGGTTACCTAACTTCATATCGCGCTCACTACGTAAAAAGCGCGAAAAATCACCAAAGTTAATCACTACAGCGGCAAAATAGGCCACCATCGTACCGACAATCGCAGTAAAGGCTTGGAATGATGTGCCGGTATAAGCACTGCCGCTAGCAAATATTGAGTTAATTGCGGGTAATAATTCTGAGCCTGATTGATACCAGACTACACCCATCAAAATAAGCATAACCACATAAACGAGCGGCCCCGCCCAATTTAAGAAGTGCTTAATCGGCTCAACCCCAGCCCAAAACAGCATAATCTGAAAGACCCAAACAATAACAAAGGCCAGCCACGCGGTACCATTTAGACCCAAAAAGGTCGAATCTGAGCTACCTATCACTAAGGCTAACAATATGGCAACTGCTGTTGAGGCAAAGTAAGTCTGCACCCCGTACCAAAAGATACCGATAATCGCCCGCAAAATAGCAGGCAAATTGGCACCGTTGATACCCATACTAGCGCGCACTAAGACGGGAAAGGGTATGCCGTAGCGTACGCTGGGTTTACCCGTTAAGTTGACCATCCACATGACGATAAAACCTGAGCAGATAATCGCTGCCATCACCCACCAGCCGCTAAGACCATAACTCAAAAAAAGTGATGCGGCGAGAGTATAGCCGAACAGACTTTGGATATCGTTGGACTAGACGTTAAAGATTGCAAACCAGCCCCAGTTGCGCTCTTTGGGCTGCAGCGGTGCTAGGTCTTCGTTATAAAGTCGTGAGTTTTTGCGTTCTGGATTAAACGTATCACAATCATAAAGTGCTCTGTTGGGCTGACTATTGAGCTGACTTCCTTGCTCATTTGCAATGGACATCCTTTTCTCCCTTGGTGTTAAAATCAATCGAAGCTAATATTGTTAACATTTAGCAACATAGATTGTTAACACTTTAAGGATGTCTAGGTCATAGGTCAAGATAATTATGACTTTTGTCTATCAGTATTATCTGCAAATAGACGTCACGTCTGTAAAGGTGCTATGCGGTATACTTTTATATTTCAGGTAACTTTCACACTTTATTTGCAGCAATTTTTTGTATCTTTACTTCCTTAAAATTCAACAGATTACCTTCGTTTTTTAGTCTCTATTAATGTAAATTTAATCGCTTATCTACGTACACTTCTATATTTACTGTTGCCAAAATATAAATACTTCGTTATCATTCCTCTCGTTAATTGAATGATAATAATTATCATTAACATTAGTATTAATAAATATATGAGTCAATTTTTTGGTTGCTTGGTGATAATCTCATCAATCCTGAATATGACTCATACAAATTTAAGTACCCTTTTCATAGTGAAATCAGCGAGTAAGTTATGCGTGAAGATCAGAGTTTAAGTAAAAGCCGCTCTAAGCCAAAAAATCATAGCCAATTAACCCTATTATCTATGGGCGTAGCAGCAGCGCTATGGTCACAAGCTGCGAGCGCCGCGACTGCGGACTCCCTGCCAAGTACGACGCTGCAAACGATTACGGTAACGGCGAATACTTCTGTACGAGATGAGTTGCAAGAAGAAGCGGTTTATATCGATAACTATACGCCTGCAGCGCAAGCGAGTCATTTAAGTGACTTCTTAGATGTGATACCTGGAGTTGAGGTCGGTGGTACCTCAACGGTAAACCAGCGTATCAGGGTGCGCGGGCTTGATGATACCAATCTGAAAGTGACTGTCGATGGTGCTCGTCAAGAGGGTGCTTTGTTTTATCATATGGGTGATGTCACCCTTGATCCTGACCTGCTCAAACGTGCTGAGGTAGCGGTCGGTAATAACTCAGTGACGCTAGGTAATGACGCCCTAGGCGGCGCGGTAGCGTTTGAAACTGTGGATGCAGTAGATTTGCTCAAGCCAGGTCAAAAGATCGGTGCAAAACTAAAGGCTGGCTACGGCAGTAATAATGATGAGCTGTTAACCTCAGCCACCGTCTATGGCGCGCCTACTGATAATATCGACTTACTAGCTTATTATGGCAAGCGCGATACGGATTCTGGTGAGGATGGCGATGGACGTGAGCTATTTGAGGACAGTGAAAGCGAAAATATTTTGTTAAAAGCGGGCGCTTATATCAATGATAATCACCGCGTAGGTGCAAGCTTTAGCCGTACTGAAAAAGAAGGTATTTTCCCGTTTCGCCCAGATTTTCCTAGTTTAACTGATGATCCTATACCACAAAAGGTAAACCGCGATACGTATACGATTGACTATAACTTTAACCCGCTAAATGCTTTAATTGATGTTGATACCACGATTTATCAGACCGAAACCGAAATCTCGCGAGATAATAACGCTGACGTATCGCCAGGCTATGACTGGAGAGCTCAGGTAAAAACGACAGGCGGCAAGATTGAAAACACTAGTGTAATCGATGACAGCGTTTTTGAAGGGGTTACGGGTACGCATAGACTCATCACAGGCGTGGAGCACTATAAAAAAGAATCACAGATGGCGCGTGAGGGCAGGGATACGGCGACTGATGAGGCAAAAACCACATCGCTCTACTTAGAAGATCAGTGGCAACTGGGCAAATTTAGCTTAACGCCAGGCGTGCGTTACGATCGCTATGAGTCGCCTGAATATGTCTCAGGCGGCGAGACCTATGACAATGTCGTTGGCGCATTAGCGGCCAGCTACGAGATTGCTCCAAGCACACAAGTATTTGCCAGCTACACGCAGTTATTCAACGGCCCTGATCTTGCGCAAACCATATTTAATAGTAATGGCGATAGTATCTATGTCAATGATGATCTCAAAGCAGAAGAAGGCTACAACTCTGAGATTGGGGTCGCGACCACATTGCGCGGATTGACTACCGCTAATGATGCTTTGCAACTAAGCGCCAAATACTTTCGCTCTAATATCGAAAACTTTCAGCAGTTTGTTAGAACAGGAGATCGCGCCGGTCGCTACGGTCTAAACTGTGCTACAGGTGAGCGCGGTTCGCCTGACAACTTACAAGACTGTCAAGGCATGATCAATAGCGATGAAGATTACGAGATCAAAGGTGTCGAGCTTGCAGCGAACTACAGTACTGATAACTTTGGTATGGGTCTTAGCTACGCGCGTGCACGCAGCGAGGGTGACAAAACCGGTGATAGCATTCCCTCAGTGAGTGGCGGTAGTGCTGACTCAGGTGATCGTTATATGGTGAACCTAGATTATGCACCTAATGAGGTGGTTGATTTAGGTTGGCGCAGCACTTATGTAGCCTCCATCACTGATAATAGCGGCGACACCAAGCCCAACTATGATGTGCATGATATCTATATGAACTACTCGCCGCGTCAGCTTGAGAACGTCAAAGCTACTGTCGGGGTATATAACTTATTTGATGAGACTTACGCCAGTCACGCCTCACGCTATAGTGCCGTTAGTGATCAAAGCACTGACTTTGAGATGGGTCGAAATATAAAAGCGTCGTTAACGTATCAGTTTTAAGTTTTGATATAAATAATAAAAACCAGCAATCTCACAAAGAGCGCTGGTTTTTTGTATCAGGATCTGTAAATTCTGATAGCTCAAAACCATTATTAGCTCAGCTAATAAGTCATGAGAGAATACAGAAATGGCAAAACCTACCCCAAGAGTTCTAGAAGTCAAACGTATTACAGACATCACGCCGCATATGCGCCGCATCACTTTGGGTGGAGAGGCGTTTAAGGACTTTCCAACAAACCAACAAAGCGCTTATATTAAGTTGATGTTTTCACAGCCTAAGAGCAGTAAACCTATCATGCGCACTTATACTATCGCTGAGCAGCGCAGTCACGAGATAGATGTAGACTTTGTATTGCATCCTCAAGAGCATGCAGGTCCAGCACTACAGTGGGCACATACCGCGGCTATAGGCGACAGCATCTTGATCGGCGGCCCTGGAGCCAAAAAACAGATCAATGCTCAAGCCGACTGGTTTTTGTTAGCAGGTGACATGACTGCGCTACCTGCCATAACGGTAAATTTGGCTGAGCTACCCGCTGATGCTCAAGGCTATGCGGTAATAGAGGTCATAAGTGAAGCAGACATCCGTTCGTTGAATATGCCTGATAATATGGATATACACTGGGTAGTAAATGCAGTAGCAAGCATCGATAGTAGTCCACTGCTTGAACGCATTAAGCAGTTGCCTTGGTTAGAGGGCAGTCCCGCTGTGTGGGCAGCGTGCGAGTTCAATAGTATGCGCGCGCTACGTCATTACTTTAAACAAGAAAAACAGGTAGCAAAAACCCATCTGTATATCTCAAGCTACTGGAAGCTTGATAACAGCGAAGATGAACACAAAATCATCAAGCGTGAGGACGCCGAAGCTATCTTGTAGAGACAACTGTAGTTGATACGGTTTGCGCGAATCCTTTGTCTTTAGTACACCGCATTTTTATAGCTGTACTCACACCGTATCTACTATCACAGGACGACCATGATGGGTCAGCACCGTCACTTCAACGTCATACAGCGCTTTCATTGTCTTTTGGGTCAAGACATCGACTGGGCGACCGACCGCTTTGACTTGACCGTCTTTCATCGTTACCACCGTATCGGCAAACTGCGCGGCTTGATTGATATCATGCAGCACAATAACGACCGTTTTTTGCTGAGTATGACTAAGCGTACGTAGCTCACGCATCAAGCGTCCTGCATGATACATATCCAAATTATTAAGTGGCTCATCAAGAAGCAGATAGGGTGTGTCTTGGCAGACAATCATCGCAATCAGTACGCGCTGACGCTGACCACCGGATAACGTTAACAAAAATCTATTGGCTAAGGGCTCAAGCTCAAAGCGCTCGATAATCTCATTGACCTTTTGCTGGTCAGCCGCGCTTGGGCGTCCTTGGTGATACGGATAGCGCCCAAACATTAGTAGCTCATGGACGCGCAGCCGCCCTTGTACTTGATTGTCCTGACCGAGCATGGCGACTGTGGTGGCAAGTGTACGGGCATCACAGCTGATGATGTCATGGTCTTTATTATCTACGGTAAAGCTGACTGAACCTGTTTGCAAAGGGTGCAGGCGCGCCATGACCGAAAACAAAGTTGACTTACCCGCACCATTAGGACCTATCAGAGCGATAACTTGTGAGGGCGGCAAAGACAAAGTAATGTCGTGCAGTATTTGCTGCGAGCCAATATGGTGTGAGAGGGAATTAATTTTTATCATAGCAATGTCTTCTAATCATTTTATTTTTTATAGCTTTGAGACTTTAAAGCTTTAAAAGTCATACGCGGCGACGGTGGGTCATAAATATCAATAACAAAAACACTATTCCGCCTGCCAGCTCAATCACCACGGACAAAACGCCCGCCATATTCAGCAGTTGCTCAAAGACAGCTTGACCGAGCACCAAACATATCATCGCCACCAAACTGACCAATACCAGCCGCTCGCTATGATACATACGCCGCGTAATACGATTGGTCAAGGCGCATACGAGCAGACCAAAAAAAGTCACAGGCCCTACCAAAGCAGTCGCCGTGGCTACCAAAACTGCAATGACGCTCAGCAGTCCAAACGCCAAACGCTGATAATTAATACCAAGATTAATCGCTTGCGGTTTACCGAGCATTAATACATCGCACTGATAGCGCCAGCGCCAAACGACAATAGCGCTGAGCATACAGATAACAAGGCTGACACCCAGCAGCTTAGGATTGAGCGTATTAAACTGCGCGTAACTGGCCGCCTGCACCACCACAAAATCATCAGGATTAATTAGGCGGGCAATCAGCGCCGATAAGCTACGAAACAGCACACCAAAGATCACCCCGACCAATATAAGACGCGTTAGGTCTTGACTGCGCTTTGAGAACAATACTTTAAATAACAACAGCGACGCGCCAAACATCAAGGCAATCTCTAACCCAAACTTGGCTATAGGATCGATACTGGTATAACTGATTGATCCCAAAAAGAACACCAGCAAACTTTGCAAAAGTACATATAGCGAGTCAAAACCCAAGAGAGAGGGCGTTAGGATAGGATTATGGGTTAAGGTTTGAAACAGTAATGTTGATACGCCAATCGCATAAGCCACCACCATAAGCGCCAGTAGCTTTTTGCCGCGTAAGGGTAGGGCAAAGTCCCAATAGCCATGAACATTAATGGTCATAAATAGGAGTATGGATACAAGTAAGACCACGCCAGCTATGACTATTGGACGTTCAGCTAGTGTGTGCACCAAACGCCGCTTTTGACTAAATGGTGTCTCAACGTGAGCCTTATCATTTGTATTTACACTGCTAGGAGTAGACGGTGAGAGCATATGCTAATCTTTTAATAAAAGGAGAGATGAGGCAGAGCCTAAGACTCGCTTGGCGCGCGCAATAATAACCATAAAAACACGGCGGTGCCGGCGACACCAAAAATAGTGGCAACAGGTATCTCAAAGGGATAGCGAATAGAACGTCCGATGATATCGCACAGTAGGACAGCTGATGCGCCCAAGCACGCCACCGCAGGCAAGCTACGCCGAAGTTTATCGCCCATAATACGGCTGACGATATTGGGCACAATCAAGCCAATAAAGGGAATGACACCTACTGTTACCACTACTACCGCGCTCATCATAGCGACCATGCCGACACCGACCCAAGTGATCTGGCGTTTATTGATACCCAAATTGAGCGCAATATTATCGCCCAGCCCTATGATAGTGAACTTGTCAGCAATAAAATAAGCAAGCAGACAAAGCAGTCCTGTCAACCATAGCAGCTCATAACGCCCTGCCAATACGCTAGAGAAATCCCCAAATTGCCATACACTGAGCATCTGTAAGGTTTCAGTTTGATAAGCGATATAAGTGGTCACCGCCTCGATAATACCGCCAAATACAATACCAATCAGCGGAATCATCAAAAAATCAGTAGGTGGAATCTTTTGAATCAGCCCCATGAACAGCACCATACCGAGCATCGCTGTAACGGTTGCCACGCTCATCTTGACAATGAGGGCGCTGGCTGGAAATAGGAGGCTGACTACCAGTAACCCAAGAGCGGCGCTTTGCGTTGCGCCAACCATTGAGGGCTCAACAAAACGGTTTTTGAGTACCACTTGGATAATCATGCCCGCCACTGCCATAGCGATACCTGTTAAGATAATAGCAACGGTACGCGGCAAGCGACTAACGAGCATCAAAGCGCTGTCTGAATTGCCGCTACCACTGACAAGACTTTGCACAAGGCCCGACCAAGAGAAGTCTGCCACCCCAATCGATAAGCTCAGTAATACCAATAGCCCCATAATCAGAAGGCTACCGGTATTTATGAGCCAAGGCGGTATGGCAGCACGTCGATGGTTATGACTTAGATCAGTGTAAGGTTTTTTTTGCCAGCTTAATAATGGCGCTGGCAAAGAAGAATCGGCTTTGACACTAGTCTGAGCGCGAGATGAAAATAACGGCATAACGTCTACTGGCTTAAAGGTAAGGGATGAACATGCAATCAATAACGACGGCTCAAACTGTCATAACGCTTATTTTGCCTTTGCAAATGCATTCTTGATCGTCGTCAAATCTTGCATCCATTGATAATATCCACCAAAGGCAAGGTATGCATCTGGGCTTAAATATACCACTTGTCCTTTATCCCAAGCATGGGTTTGAGCTACTAAGGGATTATCTAGCACCGCTTTGGCTCCCGCGCCTTCTTCACCGATAGCGGCGCTGCGATCAATGATAAACAGCCAGTCTGGATTGACTTTTTGTACGTATTCAAATGAGACGGGCTGACCATGACGGGCATCCTCTATTTGCGTATCAGCCATAGGCACACCGAGTACACTATGGATAAAACCAAACCGTGACTTGTCGCCATAAGCGGATAGCTTGTTGCCATTGACCAAAATGACCAGGCCATTACCTTTATCTTGAGTCAACTCTTGAGTTTGAGTGATAAGGCCGTCGATATCTTGCTGCAGGGCAAAGGCTTCGTCACTTTTGCCAAACAATGCGCCCAAGTCGTGCAAGCGCTGTTTGCTAGAGTCATAGATATTGGCGGTATCGATGCTCATATCTAGTGTTGGCGCGATACTGGATAATTCGTTGTATTTTTCTGCCATTCTTGAACCAATCAAAATAGCTTGTGGCTGCATAGCGTTTAGGGCTTCAAGATCAGGTTCAAAAAGCGTACCGACATTTTCACTATCAGGCTGAGTATCAGAGCGCAGATTGTCCAGCGGTAGCTGGTCTGGCATCCCAGCGACACCTACATTTAACGCCGCCAAATCCTGCATCAAAGTCATATCATAGACGACTAAGGGCGCAGGATTGATAGGTAAGCTTACCGCTCCTTTGACCGTATCGACATCGATAGTTGCCACCGATACCGCATCATTGTCAGCGATGTTTGATGATACATCGGCGCTATTGTTTTCAACTTTGGCATCGTCTGTTTCAGAGCTGTTTGAACAGCCTGTCAAGCCAACACTCACAGCAAGTAGTGATGCCATAGCCGCGAATAGAGGACCTTTAAACAAAGGCGCGTTTTGGGGTTTAGAATAAGTAGTGGTTGGCATAATAAACTCGGTAATCAGAAGGGCTTAGATAGCAGTTTTGTTATAAGTTGGGATCATTCTGGAGACAATGATAAAGGATAGTGATTTTTTTATCAATGATAATGATTATTATTAACGTATGTGTTTATAAGACGAATAAGGACAAATATGCAGAATATTTTAGTTAAATTATCATTGATAATGATTCTCATTTATAATATCATCTAGCCACTTTTGGAGTTTGCGCATTTTAGTTGTCTGTCATGCTTACTCATACTCATGAATAAAACCTAAGCCATTACTTTAAGTCCTTAACACAAGACGTAGAGCGTTATGAATCCGATCACCAGCCACTCATCACCGTATAAACTCATACTGATTGTCATCGGTCTGGTGGTGAGTTTGCACGTCTTGACCGCGATGGCGCTGGTTATGATAAAGCCGCAACCTGTCTTTGAGCCAGAAGAGGTGACGCCGATAGAGATTGAGCTAGTAACGCCTACTAATATCAAAGAAGCGGCTGTTGTCAAAGAACAAGCAGAGCCTATGACTAAGCCTGCTGCCGCTCCTAAAGCGCAAGTTGCTAAAGAATCTAAGCCTGTTGATAAACCTAAGCCTGTCGTCAAAAAACAGACGGTTAATGATGATAAAAAAGCTGTAGAACCAAAGAATAAAATAGTAGAAGATAAGCCCAAGGTTACGCCGCAACCCATCAAAAAACAGCCAACTCAAGTCGTCAATATACCTACGCAACAAGAGCTTGCTGCTCAAAAGCTTAGGGAGCAGCGGCAAAGAGAGTTAGCCGCACAAGCTGAGGCTGAGGCGGCGATACAGGCAGAGAACCTTCGTAAACAGCACCAAGCGCAAAGGGCTGAACAAGATAAAGCCAATGCTGCTAAAGAAGCACAGAAAATAGCGGCTGAGCGACAGGCTCAAGCGGATGCACAGGCCAAGGCAGAACAACAAGCCAAGGCAGCAGCTGAGGCGCTAGCGGCTAAGCAAGCAGCCAAACGCGCGCTAGAGCAGGCCGCGCAACAACAAGCTGTAAAAGAGGCCGCTGCGCAGGCGGCGAGTAATGAGCCTGCCGATTATGGCAACATAGGTCAGTCAAGCTGGTTAAGAGAACCTGTATTTACCTCTATCCAAAATAAAGATTATGGTTTTAGAGGAGTTGAGGCTGCAATTAGAGTCAGTATGGTGGTGGACGCAAGTGGTAATATAAGTAACATAAAAATATCTAAGAGCTCAGGTAAAAACGCATTTGACAGAGATTTTGTAAAAGCATTATCAAGAGCCAAACTCAATCCTGCTACGAGAGGCAATGCGCCGACTAAAAGCATAGCTAACTTTTCATTTCGTATGAAACTGTAATCATAGATAAGACAAAATTTTAAAGGTAGTCAGGTTATAAATTGATACCTATCAACCCAAGTTTGACACACATATATTGAGCAACATTAGGAGTCTACATGGACTTTATGAGCTACTGGCAATACAGCGATATGGTCACCAAAGCGCTGTTTTTTATACTACTCGCGCTATCGATACTCTCCTGGGTGACGGGTATTATTCGTATTATCCAAAGCCGCAAATTGGCAAGTACGGTAGCAGATGATTTAAGCGCGCAGATTCAGGCCAAGAGCACGGATACGAGCGCAGATGACGTAGCGACTCACCGTTTGGTGATCGAGCAGGCATTACTTCAGCATATTGGCCGTTATCGTTTTGCCAGCGAGCGTGGATTGCCTATATTAGGCACGACCGCTGCTATCGCTCCCTTTATCGGGCTATTTGGCACGGTATGGGGTATCTTTCATGCGCTCAGTAATATCGGCACCACAGGTCAAGCAGGTCTTGCGCAAGTGGCAGGTCCTGTAGGCGAGGCGCTCATTATGACAGGACTTGGCATCGCAGTTGCTATTCCAGCAGTGGTGTTTTATAACTTGGCTATCCGTATCAATCGCCGAGTGATGTACGAGGCTAATGATCGCGCCCATGATCTTTTAGCGCAGTCGGCTCATACTCTAGACCCCAATGACGCTACACTAAAAAAGAGCGTTTAAGTCGCTATTTCGATTCAACATCATATGGCTAGCGACAACCGTTTAACTATCAGCCTCAAAGTAAAAAACACATTAAGAATAATATAGAGAGCAAGCATATGGCATTTCAATTGGGTGACGATGACACGCAGAGTATGAATGAGATGAACCTAATTCCGCTCATCGATGTCATGCTCGTCTTAATGATTATATTCTTGCTCACAGCGACAGTACTTAATCCAACAGTGCCACTGGATCTGCCAGAAACTAGTGCGCAGGTCAATGAGACCCCAGAGCAGGTCATTCAGATTAGTATCGATAAAGATGCTGGACTGTTTTGGGATGATGATTTGATTACTATGGAGGAATTAAGTTCGCGGTTAAGCGTAGAGGCTCAAGCAGATAATGAACCTTCCATTCATCTGCGCGCTGACAAAGACAGTAAATACGATATGGTAGCGCAAGTATTGGCGGCGGCGAGTACAGCGGGACTGACCAAGATAGCTTTCGTCAATGAATAAGATTTTTATAAAAATAAGCGGGCTAAATAGACCAGTAAAGCGCCAATTAAGAATATGATCAAAACAATAATAAAGAAGATTAAAATAATAACGCTATCTCCGACCTCGCTTTGATTAAGCGAGGTTTTTATTTAGCAAGGTTTTGTTTACCTGTTCTAACTTAACTTTTTGAAGGGCTACCAGCCATAACCAAACGGCCCATACCCGTAGCGACCGTAGCCACTAAAGCCAAAGGGATAGGGCAAGCGCAAATAGTCAAGATCACGCTGACGGATATAATAGTAGCGCCCTTGCGAGTAGGCTTCCTCTAACTTCTCAATACCCTCAAGCGGACAGACGGGTTGCCAATCATAGCCCTCACGCCCAATCTTATAAGCATTTAGCTCCGTACAATACGTCTTTAGCCCTTGCTGGCGACCTTGCTCCCACATAACGCGATTGGGCGTCGCACCGACGACACTAGCGCAGCTATTAGTATAGTAACCAAAATAAGCGCCTGAGCGACCGCGCATACCATCGACATAGCCGACCTCTTGCCAGTTACTGCCTTGACATTGCTCTGGTGTGAGGCTCTTTTGGGTAGTAGCGCAGCCAGATAAGGCGAGCAAGGCGGCACCTAAGACAGACAAATTCAGGCTAGATTTAGCCATCATTGATGGGTTTTGCAGCTTGGACTGCAATACAGCGAATAAAGGAATCATAATAAACCTGCGCGCATCGAGAGTTATGGTTTATGATAGCACCTTTTTATAGGCCGCAACTTTTTGCATCTTGTTACCGAGCATATTTTTTGTCGTTAAGTGCTTGAAAGCTAAGTATATAACGGTAGGTAGATGCTCATGCTTTGATCACCTGCTATTCGCTCAAGCTTGATTTTTGAATTTGTACACTCATTATAAGTAGCGGCTACTGCTTTACTTCACTATTTTGTTTGGGGTTTGATTGTCATGGGAATATGGATCGCCATTCTTATCGTAATGTTCGTACTTGGCAGTATGATGGCGCTCAAACCTAGCGGTATCGATCAGCGCTTGGACAAGCTGCGTATTGAGGCGCGGCGTATGCAACTCAACCCAAAGCTGGTCGCCTGTCCTGAGTGGATGCAAGGACGCGATAACGAGATGGGGCGCGGTATGATAGGTCAGTATGGCTTGGTATTAGATAATATCAAAATGCCGCATACCCGCTACAAAGCTATCAATGGTCAGTGGCGCGCGGATACCAGCATCGAAAGTACCAAGGCCGATACGAGCACCAAGCTTGATATTCCTACAAAAGTGCGCACCAATACTCAAACGATGACAGCAAAGCCGATGCCCAAGATAGATTTTAGTTTAGATAAGATGCCGCTTGAGCTGCCGCCAACCGTAGAGCCGTTTGTAAAGGCGCTGATTACCCAAGCTAACAGCGTGATTATCTATTGGGAGGATGTCGACTATGTGCGTCCATCGACCAATCCTGCTTATAAGTCTTATAACATCGAACCTGATCTATTAGTGCTCAAAACCCAGTTAGAAAAATGGGCGTTGCAAGTGCAAAACGCGCAAAAAAGCGCAAGTTAATGACCAATAATTTAGCATGGCTTAACAGAAAAACCGCTTTTATTATTTAAACTGTTTTAGGCAAAGCGCTGTTTTACAGTTGACATCCCAACTCATAGCAGTGTAACGTCTTTGTAATTAGGTTACGGTTATCTATCTCTTACAGCTTCCTTGATAACCCTGTTTTAAATACTATTATTTTTATAATCAATACCTTATATCCTCTAGTGATTTGTAATTCCTTTTAATCCATTTATTATGGTGTCGTCAGATATGGCAAAAACCACAACTAAAAGAACCATCAAAGCCACGGGCAGTGCCAAAAAGCCTCGTGCTGCAAAGAGTACTAAAGCGGCAACTTCAGATGGTGGTACTCCCTCCAAAGGCAAATCTTTGGTGATCGTCGAGTCCCCTGCCAAAGCAAAAACCATTAACAAATACTTGGGTCCAGATTTTGTCGTGCGCTCGAGTATCGGTCATGTGCGTGATCTACCTGTTGGCGCCAGCAAAAGCGCTAAAAAGACTGCTACTACCAAAAAAGACGACACGCTATCAAAAGAAGAAAAAGCGCAGCAAGCGCTGGTGCGTCGCATGGGCGTTGACCCAGAACACGGCTGGAAGGCGGTCTATGAAGTACTGCCAAACAAAACCAAGGTCATCAAAGAGCTCAAAGCACTCGCCAAAGACGCCGATACTATTTATCTAGCAACGGATATGGATCGCGAGGGAGAGGCTATTGCTTGGCATCTTAAAGAAGTCATCGGCGGGCCTGATAGCAAATATCAGCGCGTAGTCTTTAACGAGATTACAAAGTCGGCGATTCAAAACGCCTTTAAGCAGCCCTCAAAGCTCGATATTGACCGCGTCAATGCGCAGCAAGCAAGGCGGTTTTTAGATCGCGTGGTCGGCTTTATGGTCTCGCCAATCCTATGGCAAAAGGTCGCGCGTGGCTTGTCCGCAGGCCGCGTCCAGTCGGTTGCTATGCGCCTCGTCGTTGAGCGTGAGCACGAAATTCGCGCCTTTATTCCTGAGGAGTATTGGCAGATTCACGCTGACACGCATATCGATGATAAAAAAGAAGCAGACATAAGCATCCGCTTAGAGGCGACCAAGCAAAACGATAAAAACCTTAAACTGGTAAATAAAGAGCAGACTGATAAAGTTCTAGAGGTTCTCAAAACGAGCGACTATATCGTCAAAGAGCGCGAAGAGAAGCCCACGCAGTCGCGTCCTAGCGCGCCGTTTATTACCTCAACCTTGCAACAAGCGGCCAGTACGCGTCTAGGGTTCTCAGTCAAAAAGACGATGATCTTAGCGCAGCGTCTATACGAAGCGGGTCATATTACTTATATGCGTACCGACTCGACGTTTTTGTCAGGGGACGCGCTAGCTAATGCGCGCGGCTATATTGAAGATAGCTTTGGTCAAAAGTACGTACCAGAAAAGCCAAATTTTTATGGCAATAAACAAAACGCGCAAGAGGCTCACGAAGCAATCCGCCCCTCAAACGTCAACATGAAATCGACCCAGCTCAAAGGTGTGGAGCGTGACGCTATTCGCCTCTATGAGCTGATTTGGCGTCAATTTGTTGCCTGCCAGATGATGCCAGCCAAGTATTTATCGGTTAATTTGTTTGTCGAGGCGGGCAACGTTGAGCTAAAAGCGCGCGGTCGCACTATGACCTTTGACGGCTATACTCGCGTGATGCCGCCTGCCAAAACCGATGATACCTTGTTGCCTGATGTCAAAAAAGGCGACCAGCTCATACTTGATAAGCTCGATCCCAGCCAGCACTTTACCAAGCCGCCAGCACGTTTCACTGAGGCCAGCCTTGTCAAAGAGCTTGAGAAGAAAGGGATCGGTCGTCCCTCGACCTATGCCTCTATTATCTCAACCATTCAAGATCGCGGCTATGTCAAACTTGAAAATAAGCGCCTGTTTGCCGAAAAGATGGGCGATATTGTCACCGATAGATTGACAGATAGCTTTCCTGATCTGATGGATTATACCTTTACCGCCGCGCTTGAGGATAAGCTCGATCACGTGGCAGAAGGCGATACTGATTGGAAAGATGTGTTAGATAACTTCTACGGCGATTTTAAAAAGAAAGTGGAGCACGCCAAAGATGCTGATGGCATGCGCCCTAATGATCCGACCGATGTGCCTGACGTGCACTGTGATATATGCGCGCGTCCCATGCAGCTGCGTACGGGCTCAACAGGCGTATTCTTAGGCTGTACCGGCTACAATCTACCGCCCAAAGAGCGCTGTAAAGGCACCAAGAATTTGATGCCCGTTGAAGCTTTTGCTAATCTCGATGACGCGGAGAGCGATGACGAAGCGGCTGAAGTCAAAGATTTGATGGAGAAAAAACGCTGTCCAAAAGATGGTACGGCGATGAACGGCTATATCGTTGATGGCGGTCTTAAACTACATATCTGCGGTAATAACCCAGATTGCGACGGTTATATTCTAGAAGAAGGCAAATTTGAAGTCCCAGGCTCTGATGCGCCAACCATTGACTGCAACAAGTGTGATGGACAAATGGAGCTAAAAACAGGACGCTTTGGTCCTTACTTTGCTTGTCAAAACTGCGACAATACGCGCAAAGTGCTCAAAACGGGTGAGCCTGCGCCGCCGCGTATGGATCCTATTCATCTGCCAGATCTTAAGTCCACTAAGCATGATGATTACTTTATCTTGCGTGAAGGAGCCGCTGGAATGTTCTTAGCTGCGTCCAAGTTTCCAAAGGTAAGGGAGACGCGTCCGCCAAAACTGGCTGAACTGCGAGAAATCAAAGATAAGATGGAAGATAAGTTTCAGTATTTATTCGAAGGTCCAGACGAAGACCCTGATGGTAATCCGACGATACTACGCTGGTCACGTAAGAAAAAAGAGCAGTACATTGGCTCTGAGAAAAACGGCAAAGCCACACGCTGGGGCGTCTACTGGCGTAAAGGCGAGTGGGTCGAGGAATAACTATTTTTAGTACCTGCATAAAAAAACCTCTTAGTTCGCTAAGAGGTTTTTGTTTATCTAAAATTCAATAGAGCTAAATGTTTTAATGGAGCTAAATGTAATTATGCCGCGCCAATAACACCACAGGCGATACGCGTACCAGAATTACCTGCTGGCTGAGTCACATAATCATCTGCATTGCTATGTACGATAAATGCTAGACGGTTCACACTGTACTTGCCAACGGGAGTCGCTGCTATTTGCTTGTTAACGAAATTGATAGTAGCAACACCGTCTTCATTAGCAGTGATGTTTGGCAAATCACCTGCATGACCCATCATATCGTCAGGGTTAGAATGCGGATAGTTATCAGGGTTGAAGTGACCACCTGCTGCTTCGCCATTCATAGCACAGCTGCCTGTCTCATGAATATGTAAAGCAACTGTCTTACCTGGTGCCATGTTCATAAGCTTACCATACACCTGTACGCCGCCATCAACAGGACGTAAGAATAGTTGTCCTACTTCAGTGTCATTACCATCAACCGTATTAACGGTAGATTTAAGCGTGGGCTGGCTAAATGGATTGCCCGTTTGTAATTGATCTTGAACGGTTTGGCAACCCGTCATCGCTAAGGCTGAACCGCATAATAGGGCACTTGCAAGCATTGTCTTATTCATTGTTATCTCCAATTGTTTATTTGTTAATTTAGACTTTTATTTATCGTCTCTGATCATGAAGTTTTGAGACAGAGTGTTAATGTCGAAGCCAGTATAGCCAAGACTTAGACATAGTTATTCACTAGAAGCGCAACAATCGGTTAATAAGTGTAAGTATTGTATGGGTTTGCCAAACAAAGTTTTTATAATCAAACGAACTTTAAAGTATATATAGCAGTATAGACTCACAAAAAAGCCGCCTATCACAGAGATAAGCGGCTTTATAGTTATATGTTAATTAAGATCTGGTTCTAATTAACATATGATTTCAATCAAGGCTTAGTTACGTAATGCTTTATCGGAGGTTTTATCGACCACCGCTTTAGCAGGCTTTAATGGTTTTGGTATACTAACCAAAGCGACTTTAAGCACTTCATCGATAGTCGCTACTGGCTGAATGGTCAAACCTTCCTTGACGTTATCAGGGATGTCTGCCAAATCACGCTCGTTAGACGCTGGAATCAACACGTGCTTGATACCACCGCGATGCGCGGCTAGTAGCTTCTCTTTGAGACCACCGATGCGCAGAATCTTACCGCGCAAGGTAATCTCACCCGTCATCGCAATGTCAGGACGAATTGCAATGCCAGTTATCGCCGAGACCAATGCTGTCGTTAGCGCACCACCCGCTGATGGACCGTCTTTTGGCGTTGCACCCTCTGGCATATGCACATGGACGTCAGTCGTTTTGAACGTCTCATAATCAATGCCTAAGCTATCACCGCGAGCACGAACCACAGTCATTGCCGCTCGAATAGACTCTTTCATAACGTCGCCAAGCGATCCTGTAAAGCTAAGCTCACCTTTACCTTTCATCGCGACGGCCTCGATAGTCAATAGCTCACCACCGACTTGTGTCCAAGCCAAACCAGTTACGCGGCCAGTTTCAGGGTCTTTCTCAGCCAGACCGTAGTCGAACTGATGGACGCCAAGATAGTCATCTATATTGCTGTCATCGACAACGACCAGCTCACGATCATCTTTTTTCGGTGCGCGTGCACCATGAGTCTCAACCGAACCGCGAACCACTTTGCGGCAGATTTTGTTGACTTCACGCTCAAGGTTACGCACGCCTGCTTCACGCGTGTAGCTGCGTACGATGCTATGTAATGCTGCTTCGACAATCTCAATCTCGCCTTCTTTGAGACCATTTTGCTTGATCGCTTTTGGCACCAGATACTTCTGCGCGATATTGACCTTTTCTTCTTCGGTATAACCCGGCAGACGAATGACCTCCATACGGTCCAGAAGGGCAGGCGGGATATCCATACTGTTAGCCGTACAGATAAACATCACTTGTGATAGGTCCAAGTCCATATCAAGATAATGGTCGTTGAACGTATCATTCTGTGAGGGGTCTAATACTTCTAATAGCGCTGATGCTGGATCGCCGCGGAAGTCTTGCGCCATCTTGTCCACTTCATCTAACAAAAACAGCGGGTTTTTGACTTCTACTTTGGCAAGTGATTGAACGATTTTGCCTGGCATCGCACCGATATAAGTACGGCGATGACCACGGATTTCCGCTTCATCACGGACGCCGCCGAGCGCCATACGCACAAACTTACGACCCGTTGCTCGTGCAATCGATTCACCGAGTGAGGTTTTACCCACACCAGGAGGACCGACGAGACACAGAATCGGACCGCGAAGCTTTTTCACTCGTGACTGCACGGCGAGATACTCTAAAATGCGATCTTTAACATCTTTTAGACCATAGTGATCTTCATCAAGAGTGGTTTTGGCTTTTTCTAAATTGATGGATACTTTGGTCGTCGCATTCCACGGCGTGTCTAATATCCACTCAATATAGTTACGCACAACCGAGGACTCAGAGGACGCTGGTGGCATCATCTTAAGCTTCTTCATCTCTTGCTCAGCTTTTTTGCGTACGTCCTCTGGCAAGTCTGCATCTGCTAGGCGCTGCTCAAGCTCACCCACATCATCTTCACCATCGAACGCGCCGTCATTCATATCAGACAGCTCGTTCTTGATCGCTTTCATCTTCTCGTTTAAAAAGTACTCGCGCTGATTGTCTTCCATCTGCTGACGAACCGCATCTTGGATATCTTGTTCGATATTTTGCTCAGCGCTTTGCTTGACCAGATATTCAGTCAAGGTATTGATATGGGTCTTGATGTCATTGTCTTCTAAGAACGACTGCTTGACCTCCAGATCCATCGAGACGCGAGTTGAGATGAAATACACCAGCTCAAGTAAGTCGTCAATACGTTTGGCGACGCGAGTCAATTCACGCGCATTACGCAGGCGTGCATCGGCGTAGCTCTCAAATAGACTGGTTAATGCTTTGATGGTGTTTTTTTGTTGACTGTCGTCCATAGCGACATCGATATCAGCACGCTCAAAGCTTGCCATCAATAGCTCGCCATGATCTTCTAAGGTATCAACGCGCGCACGGTATTCGCCTTCGATGAGTACCTTTATGCAATTCTCATCGCTATCATGTGGCATCGTGCTAACGATGCGGCACACGGTACCGTACTGATACAAGTTGTCTTGATCAATATCTTCAGTCAGCGAGTCTTTTTGCGCGACGACTAGGACTTTATTGCCATACTCGCTTTGCGCTAATTCAACAGCTTTGACCGACGGGGCGCGGCCGACGAATAGGGCGATTTGCATGTGCGGATACACCACGACATCACGCAGCGCTAATAGCGGTAAGTAATTGTCTGACTTGGTATCCGTAGTAGTATCATCAGTCTCTGGCACGGCTGCCGAGACATCGATGTCGATATTGTCTTTATCGATATTATATTCACTCATATATTTTTCCTCGTTCACCAGACTTGTTCAGTCAAGTTCATGGTTGCTGTATAGATAAATGGTGCTTGCAAGCAAAATTGCAAGGCTTATACTCAAGCAGGCTTAACGATAGGTAATATCTGCAAAACGCCTTGACGCATTCTTAACTGATAGTTTCTACGCATAGGCTTTAGAGCCAAAATCAGGTAAACTGACGCCCTTTTAATATGCCTACATTTTGATAGGTAAGTCAGTTTTAGCAACATGACATATTTAAGGGCAAGGCATGGCAATCAACGCAGTATTATCGGCAGTCGTCATTATGCTTGGGCTGTCACTAGCGCGCGTGCATGTGGTGCTCAGCTTACTCATTGGCGCGCTAGCAGGCGGGCTGATAGCGGGTCTAGGTATTACTGATACCTTAGCGGCTTTTCAAGAAGGTATTCGCAATGGCGCACAAATCGCGCTGTCTTATGCGCTACTTGGTGCTTTTGCAGTAGCAATTGCGCATTCTGGTTTGCCGCAGTCTTTGGCAGGAGCAGTCATCAAGCGTATTGACGCGGCAGGCTCAGGCATAACAGCAGGCGGCATGATTAAGTACACGCTGTTTGCAGGGCTTGTGATGATGAGCTGCTTTAGCCAAAACTTAATCCCCATTCATATTGCCTTTATACCACTGCTGGTACCGCCATTATTACTCGCTTTTAATCGTATGCAGATCGATAGACGCCTGATTGCTTGTCTGTTGACCTTTGGCTTGGTCACCACTTATATGTTTATCCCATACGGCTTTGGTGATATTTATCTTAATCAAATCATGCTTAAAAACGTCGGCGAGGCAGGCATTGATATCGCTAACATCTCTGTAGTCAAGGCCATGGCGATTCCAGCGCTCGGTATGTTTATCGGTTTGCTGACTGCCGTATTTATCAGTTACCGCAAACCGCGCCAGTATCAGCAGCTTGCGATAGATAAAGATGCACGCGATGCGGTTGTCAAAAATGATGATTTAGGCAAGACTGCTGCTGAGGCACCTTCTCAAAGTAAGATAAAGACGCTTATTGCCTTAGCTGCCATTGTTACCGCTTTTGTCGTGCAGCTATACACGGATTCGTTATTGCTGGGCTCGATGTTTGGCTTTGCGGTGTTTATGGCAACAGGCGTGGTGAAATGGCGCGATGCCGATACAGTCTTTAATGACGGTATCAAACTCATGGCGATGATTGGCTTTATTATGATTACCGCACAAGGCTTTGCCGAGGTGATGAAAGCGACGGGCGAAATTGCCCCGCTGATTGATGGCGCGACTAACTTATTTGCGGGGAATAAAGCGATTGCTGCCTTTGTTATGCTAGGGATTGGCTTAGTAGTGACCATGGGTATCGGCTCGTCATTCTCAACCATTCCAATTATTGCCGCGATTTACGTACCGCTATGTATCTCGCTAGGGTTTTCGCCATTGGCAACCGTCGCCATTATTGGAACGGCAGGCGCGCTTGGTGATGCCGGCTCGCCAGCGTCTGATTCAACATTGGGACCGACATCGGGTCTGAACGTCGATGGGCAGCATGATCATATTAGAGATAGCGTCGTGCCAACCTTTTTGCATTACAACATTCCGCTGCTTACGTTCGGTTGGATTGCGGCGATGGTGTTGTAAGGTTACAAAACTTACGTTCTATCAAAAAATTTTCTCAAAACGAATAGACAGACTTGGCAAAAAAATAATACTAAAAATATTAAAAATGATAAGAGCGTCCACATGATCATCAAAACTAACAAGGGCGGCGCATGCATCGCGCCCATACCAAAGTATAAGAGGAATGGAATAGTAATGAGCAGCATCACGCAAAACTTCCAATTATTATGCATCAAAAAATCACTAACAAAGAGCAAAATTAAATGTAACATCATTGCAGCAATTAAAAATACTACTAGGCCAGTTTGATAGGGCTCAGAACTGTTGTCAGAGTACATATCGAACGAATGAGGGCTTTGCTCAAAACCTGCGCTAATGATTAGTCCTACAAACAAAACCCATAAAACAGCAAAAACTACCCTTAGTGGTTTTGAGCAAAAATAGCTCATTATTGTCTTTGCAAATCTTTTATGAGTCTTTATTGTCATCCTCAAAACCCTCTATCTCACCACTCAAACTAGCCAAAAATTTATCACTCTGCGCAAGCAATTCATTTAAACGCGCTTCATTAATGACACTTGATAATTCCTCAGCGCTAAAGTCCTGTTCTTGGCTGTAGTAGAGCATCTCCCTAGTGTCATCATTGCCTAGTGTTTGCAAATAGGTATCAACCGTATCAGCGCTAGATACTTTTTCGTCAGCGGTTGCATGATTACCAAACCACCTTATACCGTTTGGCGTTATCAAGCCATCTAATGGCACATCCCATGGTTGACGCTCTAATTGCTTTACTACTTGAAAGTCATAACACCAGCCAATACGCAAAGGTTTTTTTACTCCTGATCGATAGCTTTTACCTAAAGTCGTATCATAAAATCCGCCGCCCATACCCATACGATTTCCATCCATATCTACCGCCACCAGTGGACAGATAACCACGTCCAAATCTGTTGCCCATAGTAGCTTACGACTATGATTTTGTTTCATACCAAGACTATGAATACGAGTCGGCACATTGCTAATTTTTTTGTGATAAATCGGCACAAAGCGCAAGCGTTTATCATCACGGCCAAGCGAGCCAACCACTGGCAAGTAAGCCTGATATTGCAGACGCTGGCACCAATCCAATATGGGCTGAGTCGGCAGCTCACCAAAGCCGTCATAATACAGACCAATACGCGCGTTACTAGGCAAGCGCTGCTGGAGTTTGATCAAATGCAGACTTGCCTCACGTGCCAATTGTCGGCGCTCGCTTGCGCTCAGCTTACGGCGTAGGCTTGTAAACTGACGTCTAGGCGGATTTATGGATATTTGAGCATTTGGCACCTGTAGCCCTCGCAGATGTTGAGAAATTTGTGATAAGTCATGCTATCATAATGACGCTTTACATCCTATTTTCCTTATGTGCAGCGCTCGTTGCACTTCTTACGGACAGATAAAAAATCAAAGAGGGTAGTTATGTCACAGAATCAGGCCACTCGTACTGAAAAAGACACCATGGGCAACGTCGAAGTCCCAGCAGACGCTTATTGGGGCGCGCAAACCCAGCGTAGCCGCGAGAACTTCAAAATAGGTGGCGAGACTCTGCCGCGTCCAATGTTAGAGGCGATGGCATTAGTCAAAAAAGCCGCTGCCATTACCAACGCCAGTCTTGAGCGTATCGAAGATGACAAGCGCGATCTAATAGTACAAGCCGCTGACGAAGTCATCAACGGCGGTCTTACCGATCAGTTCCCATTAGTGGTATGGCAGACCGGTTCGGGCACGCAGTCGAACATGAACATGAACGAAGTACTCGCCAACCGTGCCAATGAGATCGCAGGTAGCGAGCGCGGTAGCTACACGCCAATTCACCCCAACGATCATGTCAATCACGCCCAATCGACCAACGACAGCTTCCCAACCGCTATTCGTGTCGCCGCCGCGCGTCAAATTAACAGCCTGCTTATCCCAGCGGTAAAAGCACTACGCGATACGCTAGATAAAAAAGCCAAAGAATTCGATAGCATCGTCAAAATTGGTCGTACGCATTTGCAAGACGCTACGCCTTTAACCTTAGGCCAAGAGTTCAGCGGTTATGTTAGCCAACTTGATCATTCGTTGACTCGTATCGACAATGCGCTACAAGGCTTATATGAGTTGCCATTAGGTGGTACAGCGGTCGGTACCGGCCTTAACGCCCATCCTGATTACGCGGTAAAATCAGCTGAGCAATTAGCAGAGCTAACAGGCTTGCCGTTTGTCACTTCACCGAATAAATTTGAAGCCCTAGCGGCGCGTGATGCCGAAGTCTTTGCCTCAGGCGCACTTAAGACTCTAGCTGGCAGCTTAAATAAAATCGCTAACGATGTACGCTGGCTCGCCTCAGGCCCTCGTTGTGGTCTAGGCGAATTGACCATTCCAGAGAATGAGCCAGGCTCATCCATCATGCCGGGTAAAGTGAACCCAACCCAGTCAGAAGCCATGACCATGGTCGTGGCACAAGTGATGGGTAATGACGTCACAATTAGCATGGCAGGCGCGTCAGGCAACTTTGAGCTGAACGTCTATAAGCCTGTGATTGCCTTTAACTTACTGCAATCTATTAAGTTATTAGGCGATGCGTGCAACAGCTTTAATGATAATTGTGCTGTTGGTATTGAGCCTGTCAAAGACAAAATCGATGACTTCTTACATAATTCATTGATGCTAGTGACGGCTTTGAACCGTCATGTTGGTTATGAGAACGCGGCAAAAATCGCTAAGACTGCATATAAAGAAAACAAAACGCTCAAGCAAGTCGCGGTAGAGCTGGACTTGATGACCGAAGCGCAGTTTGATGAGTGGGTGACGCCAGAGGACATGGTGCATCCTTCTTAATTTGAAGTTTTTTTAGATAAAGTGAGTAGGATGGGTTAGCAACAGCGTAACCCACCGATTTGATTTCAACAAAAAAGACCTTGTCACGTCGCGTGGCAAGGTCTTTTTTTGGTTATATTTTTGCTTATACGTATCGTAATTCAGTCTTCAATATCTAACAAAGTTTGAAAATGTTTAATTTGTAGGTTGGCGTGGAGCTTGCGACACCCAAAATGGCAATGTGCTAACCTATAAATTTGAAGCTACCTAACTGCGGACTATCACCTACATTGCATTGGTTAACTTGAATCTTTCTTTTAAAAGAGTATAAAATGCCTTTAATTATTCAAATGAGATAGGTATGTATCAACAGTTGCCGAATACATGTTACGAGTGTGGGGTTCCATTAGACCAAAAAAGCTTAACGAGAGAGCATGTACCTCCTAGATGTTTTTTCCCTAAAAATGATAAATTTTCTTTGATTACTGTGCCTTCATGTATCGAGCACAATGGTGGTAAATCTGATGATGATGAGCACCTTCTACAAATTATATCGCTTCAAATTCTAGCTAATGAAAAAGGGCAAAATATTGCTACAGGTAAAACTGTAAAGAGTATATTGAGAAATAGAAAGAGAACTAGGAGCTTAGTTAGCAACGCAACGCTAGTCTATGTTGATGAAAAGAGAACAGGGCAACTTAAACCTACTTTTGCATTCAAATTTGATGAAAGTAAATTTAACAGTAGTATATCCTCTATTTGTAAAGGGCTATACTACTACGAATTCCATAAGGTTTTTAATGGAGATATCAAAATTTATAATGAGTTTCAAATATCATTGAATGACGACTCGATAAATAAAAATAAAGAGTTTGATAAAAATAGAATTTTGATAGAGAAGAGTTTTTCTAATGTCAAAAAAAAAGGAGAAAATCAAGAAATTTTTTACTACCAGATAATGAAGCCACCAAAGGGTTTGGACTTTTCTTTTGCTATTAGGCTCTGTTTTTATGAAGGAATTGGTATCCTAACTTTTTTGCAAGAAAAAAGAGTATTGACACTCAATGCAATCACAACTGCAATAATTAAAGTGCAACAATGAACATCTTTACAAAGACTATGCCTTGTGGCTTCTACAATCACTTTGATTTAACTTAACTAAATTACTACCAACAAAAAGCTAGGCTAAAAGCCTAGCCTACGTCTAACTTATTTTATATAAAATTCAACCCTAAGGTTTATAACATAATCCTAGCCTCATCGTAGCACCAGTCCTCGAGTCAACCATCAGCTTTATACCTAACCTCCCAACCGAGCAATACTACCTTTATCTGTTTTCCTAGAATATATATTGAGCGAATTACCAGCGACTATCAGCAGCATGCCAACGACTAAAGCTGCGCTAAAGCTCTCAGAATACAACAGCACACCGATGAGTGAGATGAGCGGCAATCTAAACATATCCATAGTGACTACGAATGTCACCTCAGCATATTGCATGGCTTTGGTCATACAGTAATGCGCCGATAATGCCGTGACACCTATGATGACCAGCCATAGCCACTGGATATCTACTGGCGTTGTCCAGCCTTCTATAAACAACAGCAACCCTAGTGGCGCTTGTATCAAACACATCATAAAAATAATAGTGATGGGACTATCGGTATTAGACAGCGACTTTGTACACACATGAGCAAAGGCGTAGCAAATAGCAGCGCCCAGTACGATAAGTGACGCATAGTGAGCGACATCTAAGCTAGGTTGTACAATGACCAAGACACCTAATATGCCTAATAGTACAGCAATGATTTTTTTTATCGTTATAGGCTCTTTTAAAAAGAGATACGAGATGATTATCGTCCAAAAAGGCACGGTAAATTCAATAGCGAAAACGGTGGCTAAGGGTAGTAGTCCTATGCCTAAGAACCAGCCATATTGCCCCGCGAAATGAAATAAGTTTCTGACTACGTGTAATTTAAGACGTTTGGGAAATAATAAGTGCCTTATCTTTGGCAAAGCGTTTGATAGCCATATGATTGGCAATAATACCAATAGCCCGACGATACTACGAAAGAATAGTATCTGAAAAACACTAATCTCACCGTTTAGCTCACGAGCACCAATAGCCATCAAACAAAATGAGGTGAGCGCGCCAATCATCCAAAGGGTAGAGCGGATCATAATGGTGCAATCCTCTAATGATAAAGTCAAAAAAATAGATACCTTATGTAATGACACAGAACTGGTATAAATTTTTCTTGCTTGCTGTAGCTAGCAGACAGAGGCTACAAAAAATTTATTCCAGTTCAGCGGTATCGTTTTTATATTGAACTGACTATTTAAAACCAAAGCTTGAGTTTATAGTATAAGTGAATGCTTTATATCGATGGATAAACCAAAACAAAAAAGCCAAGCAAAATGCTCAGCTTTTCAATACTAAATTGCTAAAACCCTAAAACTTATATAGCAAACCCAGCGTCGTTGTTGCATCGGTACGCGAGTCCACCATCGGGCTATCGTATTGCTCATTGGGCAAGTAGCTTAAGCTTTGGTTAAAGAAGCCAGCAAAGCGCTCATTGATGTCATAGTTAGCACTAATATTGATGTACGGGTTCAAGCTTGAATTGGATTTATAAGCAGCAACGCCTGTATCTGCCGACTCTTGATCGCTGACGCCATAGTAGTACTCATTGTATTCATCATCATGATACTCAAAGCCAATGCTCGGATAGACGGTCAGCTTGTTTTTAGTAATACGAGCCAAATATGTCAGGCGCGCTGTCGTACCGCCGCTACGATCCAAGACATCGGTTGCCGCTTGAATACGAAAGCCACCGACAGGCGTACGGCGTAGGTAGCTCAGACCTGCCGCCGCTGATGCTTTACGCTCATCTAAACCTTGGAGCACGCCATTGGCATCATCAGGGTCAAACTCGCTGCCTGCCAGTTGGACATAAGCGGCCAGCTGATTGGTACCATCATTGACGATATAAGCGCCTGCTTGCGCGCCGCGGGCATAGAACTTATTGTTGTCATAGAACACGCCTGGCAAGACACGTACCTGCTCATCATCTAGATCATAAGCACTTTTGCTATATAATACATTGACGCCAACGCTGAGCTCGGCATCTTGATCAGCAGGCAGATTTTTGAATAGGGCGGCGTTAGCATGGCTGCCAATGCCAAATAGCACTGTAGCCGTTAGGGCAGTGAGCAGAGTGCGGCTAGTGATAAAAGGGGCGGATAGTTTTGACATAGTCGGGTCTCTTGAGCAGGTAAGGGTAAGTAAAATAGCGCTTTAGTGGGTGATACTCATTTTTGATCACTATAGCGCACTTATTTATTCGTTAGCAGCGAGCACTTGTAGTATCTGATTATGCATATCTTGCCACCACCAGACAAAGCCAATCAAGACGATAAGCATCATGAGCCAAGGCAGTAGTTGCCATATCTTGCTGACTTTGATGGGCTTAATAGCAACAGGTTTGACGCTAACATAAGCTGGATTATTGTAGTTAATGGTCGTATTCACGTCGGTATTATTAACAGTACTAGCAGAATCATGCTCTAAGTTTACAGGGATTTGGCTAGTGTTATCACTAAAAATATCCCTAAGCGGTGGATCGTTATAATCGGTAACTTGAGGGTCAGCTATTGGCAACTGATTTCGTAAGGCGCTTTGGTACTCTGCAAACGCTTGTTGCTGAGCCCCTTGGCGCTGGCGCTGAGCAAAAACAAAACCAAGGGCAATAACCAGTCCTGTGATCGCGCCGCCGATATGCCCCGCGTTATCGATACCCGGTACCGCAAAGCCATAAACCAGATTGATACCCATAATAAATATCAGACTCTTTAGATTGAGCACCATTCCATTAACTGATATTTTAAACAGCGCTGCTATCAGTAAGGCTGCGCCAATACCCATGATACCGCCAGACGCGCCAGCGGATAATCCGGGCTGCGCTGAGCCATCTAAAATGCCTTGCCACGTCACATAATTGTTTAATAGATTGCCACCGATAGCGGCAAGCAAGAACAGCGCCAAAAACTTCACGGAACCAAACATAGGCTCGGCTACTTGTCCAAAGAAATACATGGCAAAACCGTTAAACAGTAGATGCATCAAACCAATATGCAAAAACGCACTGCTAACCAGCCGCCACGGGTCATCCACCATCGTCAGCGGCAGAGCATTAGCGCCCCAATAGATGAGCGCTTGGGTCGAGGGGTTATTGGCATCGACGCCTAAAAGCACTTGGATGATGAACAGCCCGATAAAGCTGACTAAGAGTAAGGTGCTGACAGGTGCAGTTTTTAGCAATTGCTGTATGGTCATAAATGGGTATCAGTTAAAGGATATGGGTAAACAAGATAAGCTGATCATTAAATCAAAGAACTACCAGCGCATCGGTGCAAGATCAGGACGACCAGATTTTAGGTACTCATAAGTGCCTTTGACCAAGATATCGTCGGTCACTTGGGTGATATCAGTATGACCACAAAACGCCATGCTCACATCACATTCCTTGTAAATAAGCTCTAAGGCACGGCGTACGCCATCCTCGCCATAAGCGCCTAGCCCGTACAAAAAAGCGCGCCCGATCATCGTACCAGTAGCGCCCAGTGCCATAGCTTTGAGGACATCTTGCCCCGAGCGAATCCCACTATCAAGCCAAATCTCAATCTCACTACTTTCTGCACGTACCGCTTGCACGATATCGCTTAGGGCAGCGATTGAGGAGGGCGCGCCGTCCAATTGCCGACCGCCATGATTGGAGACGACTAATGCATCAGCGCCACTACGAGCGGCGAGTATCGCATCTTCAGGCTCCATGATGCCTTTGATGATAATTTTACCACCCCATTCATCTTTGATACGAGCCACATCATCCCAGCTCAGCGCCGGATCGAACTGCTCTGCTGTCCATGCGGACAAGGAGGAGATATCCTCGACATCTTGAGCATGACCGACGATATTACCAAAGCTGCGTCTTTTGGTACCAAGCATATTGAGGCACCACTGCGGCTTGGTCATAAGGTTAAGGATATTAGCCAGCGTCGGTTTGGGCGGCGCAGAGAGACCGTTTTTGATGTCTTTGTGGCGTTGACCGAGCACTTGTAAGTCAGCGGTCAAGATCAGCGCTGAGCAATTGGCTTCTTTGGCACGGCGAATCAGATTGCTCATAAAAGCTTTGTCACGCATGACATACAGCTGAAACCAAAAGGGCGCACTGGTATGACTCGCCACATCCTCAATAGAGCAAATGCTCATCGTCGATAAAGAAAACGGCACGCCGAACTTTTCAGCGGCGCGCGCAGCATGAATCTCGCCATCTGCCCACATCATCCCCGTAAAGCCAGTAGGTGCAATAGCAACAGGCATATTCACAGACTCACCAATCATTTTGGTCGCAAGCGAGCGCCCTTCCATATTGACCAGTACGCGCTGACGCAATTTGATACGGTCAAAGTCGCTTTCATTGTTACGATAAGTGGTCTCGGTCCATGAGCCAGAATCGACATAATCGTAGAACATGCGCGGAATTTTGCGCGCCGCTACACGGCGTAAGTCTTCAATCTCAGTGATTCTATTTAACTTTGAGCTTAGATTTTTCATAGGGTTCTCGCTGATGATTACTCAGACAGTAATTGCTGTAAATCCATGACCGAAAACGGATAGTTAAGACGCCGCGCAGATGTCAATAGTACAGGAATAGTGGTAGCAAATTGCATCATTAGCGCCTCATCAAAATCGATAATGTCGACATCGAGGCAATCAATAGGCTGCACCATTTGAAAGCGCGTTATCAAAGCTTTGGCATCTTCACATAAATGACAGTGAGAGGTACCCAATAACCACCAAGCCTCACTATGATTAGCATCAGACAAATGTGGCAGCGCTGTCATGATAGAAGCACGTAGCTCTACCACCGATGATTTTGTTTCACTAAGCTGATAGCTATTAGGCTCATTCGTCATCTGTGTACTCATATACGCACTCTTACTTTAACTATGCAATACTTTTAACTATTCAATACTCGGTCTTAAAATTTTAAAACCACAGCTTAATGCTTGCTATATGATAAAGAAATCAGAGCAATAATGACAGCGATTGCCCAATTAGGTAAGATAGCTTGCAATTCACCAAAGTTATTTTTAATTTATTATTTGGATACATAGCGCATGACAAGTTTTGGCAAAGTTATCAAAAAAATACTATTGGCCTTTATGTTGCTGGTAGTGGCTTTTCATGTGTTGGTTGCAGGCTTGCTATTGATATGGAAGACCCAGCCCATCAATAACAGTATGTTTATGCTCACACATCGCTTGACAGGCGGTGAGGTCACGCAAACTTGGGTGGAGTATGACAATATCGCCAAATCAGCCAAGCAAGCGGCTATCGTTAGTGAAGATTCAAAGTTCACTCAGCACAATGGCTTTGATCTTGAAGGCATTGAGGTGGCAATGAAAAAGAACGAAGCCTCTGGCAAAGCGTCCGCTGGCGGCTCAACAATTACCCAGCAGCTTGCCAAAAATCTATTTTTGACCTCTCATCGCTCCTACATTCGTAAAGGCGAGGAGGCAATTATTACCGTTATGATAGAGACGATTTGGGACAAACAGCGCATTTTGACCGCTTATCTCAATGTCGCCGAATTTGGCAACGGTATTTACGGTATAGAGGAGGCCGCGCAATATTACTTTGACAAATCCGCGGACAATCTTAACCGAGATGAGTCCGCACTGCTTATCGGTATGCTCACCAATCCCAAATACTATCAGGATAATAAAGGCGATAAACGCCTGCGCAACAAGCAGCGCATTATCAAAAAACGTATGAAAAACGCGGCTTTACCACAAGCGGCTTAATGGCTGATAACCAAAAATGTTCAGTGATCAAAAATAAAAACAAAGGATGACATCATGAGTACTGCCAATAGCGACGCCATGGACAATAGAGCACTGGATGAGCATAGTCTCACAGCGGATAAAGCGGTGACGCAAACGGCTTTGACCGAGATAGCTTGGCAGCGCTCTGAAGATGGTAGCTATTCGCCCAGCAGCTATATCAACCGTGATTTGTCCTTGTTACAGTTTCATCTGCGGGTACTCGCGCAAGCCGCCAATCCGCGTCATCCACTGCTCGAGCGTTTGTTTTTTTTGATTATCTTTTCATCGAATATGGATGAGTTCTTTGAGATTCGCGTTGCAGGCATTATGCAAAAGCTTAATCTAGGCAACGTTGTTACAAGCCCGCACGGTATGCGCCCAAGCGAGGTGCTAGGTGAGATATCCGCAGTTGCGCACAATGCTATCGATGAGCAGTACCGCATACTAAACGAAGATATCTTACCTGCTCTTGCCCTTGAGGACATCCGCTACCTCAAACGTGATGAGTTAAATGCCGAGCAATCAGCATGGATGAAGCGCTACTTTACTGAGCAGGTCTCACCTGTACTTACGCCGATTAGCATTGATCCTGCCCATCCGTTTCCGCGCCTCGTGAATAAGAGTTTAAACTTCATTGCAACGCTAGAGGGCAAAGACGCTTTTGGTCGTGATATTAATTTAGCGATTGTCCCTGCGCCGCGCAGTTTGCCGCGAGTGATTCGTCTGCCTGATGAGCTCACAGGCGGCAAAGAGCACCATGTCATGCTCTCGGCGGTCATTCATGAGCACGTCGGCGAGCTGTTCCCTGGGATGAATGTCACCGGCTGCCATCAGTTTAGGCTGACGCGCAACGCCGATTTGGACTTAGCAGACGATGTTGATGATATCGCCAAAGCTTTAGAGGGCGAGCTTGAAAATCGCCGCTTTGGGGATAAAGTGCGCCTAGAGGTCACAACCGACTGCCCAACACCGATTAGCGATTATTTGCTCAATGAGTTTGAGCTGCATGATAACCAGCTCTACCGCGTTAATGGTCCTGTGAACCTTACGCGCTTGCTTTTCGATTTTAATATTCCAAAGCTGCGTTATCAGCCCTTTACTCATATTATGCCCAAACCCTTTCGCCGCGAGGTAGATAAACTCGACAAGGCGACTAGTATGTTTGCCGCTATGCGTAAGCGTGATGTGCTCGTACATCATCCTTTTCATTCGTTCGCGCCTATTATCAATCTGCTGTGGCAAGCCGCTAGCGACCCCAAAGTGTTAGCGATTAAGCAAACGCTTTATCGCTCAGGTACCAATTCTGAGATCGTCAAAGCGCTCGCCGCCGCTGCTCGTAATGGTAAAGAAGTGACTGCCGTGATCGAGCTACGCGCACGCTTTGATGAGGCTTCTAACATCGCCGTTGCCAACTTCTTGCAAGAGGCGGGCGCGGTTGTGGTCTATGGCATCGTAGGCTACAAGACTCATGCCAAGCTTATGCTCATTGTGCGCCGTGAGGATGAGCGCATCCGTCGTTATGTGCATCTAGGGACGGGTAATTATCATGCGGCCAATGCCAAAGTATATACCGACTACGGACTCTTTAGCGCCGACCCTGACATCTCAGAGGACGTACACAAGATATTTCAAGAGCTCACTGGCATGGGTAAGCCTGCTAACCTCAAAAAGCTCCTTCATGCACCTTTTACTTTACACGACAAGCTTATAGAGTTTATTGATGCTGAGATTACGCAAGCAAAGGCAGGCAAGCGCGCGCATATCATTATCAAAGTCAATGCACTCAACGAGCGCCGCTTGATTGACAAGCTCTATGATGCCTCACAAGCTGGGGTCAAGATTGAGCTGATACTGCGCTCTATGTGCTGCTTACGTCCGCAGGTCAAAGGTTTATCTGAGAACATCACTGTACGCTCTGTTATCGGGCGCTTTTTGGAGCATACGCGCGTTTATTACTTTTATAATGGTGGTGATGAGCGCCTGTACTGCGCAAGCGCTGACTGGATGGATCGCAACTTATTTCATCGCGTTGAGGTCGCTTTTCCGATTGAAGACAAAAAACTATTCAAGCAGATTTTTGAGGATGGGCTACAAAACTATTTGCAAGACAACGTACAAGCATGGACGCTCAATGGCAGCGGACAATGGCACAAGGTCAAACGCACAGATAACGAGCCTTTGCATATTGCGCAGGATTATTTATTAAAGGTTATTAATCGTGTCGGGGAACCAGTCTAATGATGAATGATAAGAGTGCAGGTAGTAAGCGACTCAAATAGTTACAAACTTGCTAGTCGTATCACATTTATTCACATTTAGACACCTGAGCACACTGGTATGATAAAGCTTAATGTCTCTATACTAGCTTTTTACATTTAGATACTCTGTACATGTAAAGCTGTACATATAGAGCTAAGTTATACATTTAGACCTAAGCTAAATAACTTTAGAACACTTATATACAAGCTTGAAACGTTTAATCTCTACCAATAGATTTAAAGTGATAACCACTAAAATTCAGGAGTTTTACCATGAGTAACAATGACACAAAGAGCAACAATGACCCAAAATCAGAAGTAACCGATGCGGCGCAAAATGTCGATGCTAAGCAGCTCGAAAAAAACCTTAACAACGATGACGAGCAAGCTACCGATCATGATGATAATCAAGCGCCCTTTATCGATGAGTCGTTACGCACAGATCAGTAATCACGGCTCGTTAGTGTCAGCCAAATCTGATTAATTATAGCGTGTATACAAGGAGTAAGTTATGACTATACATAAGGAAAATGAACAACCCAATAACGAAGAAAGAGTCCCTGTTGACGATCCTGTAGCCGCAAAAGTGCTTAATCCAAAGGATAGCTACGAAGGCCGCAAATACGATCTTGAAATAGATGGACCGGAGCAAGCCTCACAAGAAACCGATGAGGTATACTCAGATCCCCGCAAAGAAGAAAACTTACCAGCAGGTGGCAAAAACGTCGCTGACCTAAATGCTCATGATTTGAGTCAAAACAACAATATCTAATTGATGACAGGACTTCTGTAGTAAGCCTATTAAATAATAATAAAGGACATAACAATGAAGACTAACGATCCAGCCCTGAGCAAAACACGTATTGATAACACCAATAGAGAAAGCGGCACTGCTATCGTTAATGACGATGCTCATAACTTAGCTTCAGACAACCACGAAAAGATCGAAGACAATACGACTGTTAACAAAGGCACTGACACTTTTGAAGATAACATAGTCGACAGCGAGCACGTCAAAGATGGTGATAATCCAGCGCGTCAACCTGATCGCCGCGATCAAGAAGGCAGCACGGCTTTTGATGAAAACATCAATGAAGATACGGTAGGAAGTGAAGCGCCGCAAAGTGATGAGATTACCGATCGCAATCGCTACGCGAATGTAAATAATGCGCAAACTCGTACATTAACGCCTGACGAAAAAGACTAGTCGCGATTGTGTATAAAATAAAAGGTACAATGTACAAAGGTATAGAGCGCAAAAGCACAGATAACGATAGTAAAGGAGTAGGGCATGAGTACGCCAAAAGACATGCATGATGATACCAATTACAAGCTAAAAGATTCTGATGACAATGAAGGTATCGTGCAAGACGACGCACTACAAAAAGCGAATCCAGCAGCTGCTGAGCGCACGACGGATGATCATGATCCGCATCATATTGCCAAAGACAATAAGCAATACGATACTGACGTTACTGAGTCTAAAAGGTAAGTATCAGTTAGCATAAAATAAAAAAGCAGTGCTTAACAAATGCAGTGACTAACAATAGTCGCTGCTTTTGTTATTATTAAAAGACATCAATTTTTATTAAAAGACATCGATTATAAGCAAGCTAAATAGGTACGCCGCTATGAAAGCGTAGTTCATCGTCAGGCGTAGATATCAGCTCGCTCTCAATAGCTTTAAAAAAATCAACACGCTCGTTGATACAAGTATCAGACAACGATTGCGCCAATGCTAGATAATCCTCAAAATGACGACTCTCAGATTTTAGCAAGTAACGATAGTACTTACTAAGGCGCGCATCATCTATCACATGGCTGAGCGCTGCAAAACGCTCACAGGAGCGTGCTTCGATAAACGCCCCTATGATCAGCACGTCTATCATCGCGGCAGGCTCATAAGTACGTTTATGCTTTAACATGCCTTTGGCATAACGACCTGCACCCAAGTGCATCCAGTCTTGTCCGCGCTCTTTCATGATACCTAGTACTTGCTCGTAATGCAGCATCTCCTCGCGTATGAGTTGTGCCAGTTTGCACTGCAAATCATGGGCAAACTCATAGCGAAAGATAAGGTTCATCGCTGTTCCCGCTGCCTTTTTTTCGCAGTTGGCATGATCTTGAATAATTAGAGGTATATTATTCACTGCTGCATCAATCCAAGCTTGCGAAGTACGCGCGCCCAAAAACTCATAGACAGCGCTCATATCAACTTTGGTAGGGGGTCGTAGTTGCTGGCCATCCTCGTCTTGTACTCTACTATCATCGCTGTCGTCCGCAAAAAAGACTGATGAAGTATTATTGGTCTGTGTTATCTCTAAGTGTTCAACATTCATAATCTAGTAGCTATCCATAAAGTATTAAATTTCATCACTGTGCACCGATTATATCAAGTCAGCTGCCATTGAGGCATGACTTTGAGACTAAATAACTATTGAAATGATTACTTACAGTTTAACTTTACTCCTTAGTCGTCTACTCGATATGCAATACGTAAGTTATCAAAGCCTGATGGAGCATAGGGTATCACTACAGAGCAATGTCAACATTTAGCCACAAAATAGCATATCCTTGTTAATTTTTTGATTTGATAGTAGGATAATATTTTGCGGTGTAGTTACAATCAAACATCAATCCCAAGATTAAATCATCAAGCGCCAAATACTTTGATGCCAAATACTCTTAAGCCATGTGTTTTTGAGTATTTATATGTCATCTACATTCAACAAAAACCTGATAGTCATAACTATTACCAAATCATAAGGACATCTGTATGAGTCAGTATTCTCAAACCAACCGTATCCAAAAAGGAATTCTTGCCATTGACCAAATCTTGTACGACTTTATTGAAAATGAAGTCCTACCCAAAGTTGGTTTTGACTCAGACAGCTATTGGTCAGGGTTTGAGAAGGTTATCAAAGAATTTACGCCGCGTAATAAGGCACTGCTTGCCACTCGTGATGAGATGCAAAAGCAGATCGATCAGTGGCATCTACAACATCCTACCAAAAACGGCGAAATCGATACCGCAGCTTATAAGCAGTTTTTGCAAGAGATCGGTTATTTGTTGCCAGAAGGTGAGGACTTCAAAGTCAGCACGCAAAATGTCGATGACGAGATTGCACATATCGCAGGCCCGCAGTTGGTAGTACCTGTACGTAACGCTCGTTATGCATTGAACGCCACTAACGCGCGCTGGGGCAGCTTGTATGATGCCCTATATGGCACAGATGTGATTAGCGATGAAAACGGTCAAGAAGCCACTGGCGGCTACAACCCAACTCGCGGCGCCGCCGTTGTCGCTTATGCCAAAAATTTCTTGGATGAAAACTTCGCTTTGGCCTCAGGGTCATACCGTGATGCAACAGGCTTTAGAGTTGTAGATGGCGCGCTTGAGATTGTACAAGGCGAGAGCAGCACCAAGCTACAAGATGCGAATAAGTTCGTAGGCTACGTCGGTGATGCCAATAGCCCAACAGGAGTATTGCTCAAGAACAACGGCCTACATGCCGAGATTCAAATCGATAGCGCTCATCCAGTGGGCAAGGATGACCCTGCTGGTATCAAAGACGTCTTGTTAGAGTCTGCTATTACTGCGATTCAAGATTGTGAAGATTCTATCGCTGCTGTGGACGCCGAAGAAAAAGTCGAAGTTTATCGCAATTGGTTAGGTCTTATGAACGGCGATCTGCAAGAGACCTTTGAGAAGGGCGGCAAGACGCGTACGCGTAAGCAAAACCCAGACCGCGAATATACGACGCCAGATGGCGGTAAGCTGATTTTGCCCGGCCGCTCGTTACTGCTTATCCGTAACGTCGGTCATTTGATGCAAAACCCAGCCATCTTAGTTGATTTGGGTGACGGGCAAGAACAAATCTTTGAAGGGCTTATGGATGGCTTGATCACCCCGTTATTAACTCTAAATGACCTAAAAGGCAAAAGCGAGCTATCCAACTCACGCAAAGGCTCTATGTACATCGTTAAGCCAAAAATGCATGGTCCTGATGAAGTCAAAATGGCAAACGACTTGTTCAATGCGTCAGAGGACTTATTAGGTCTTGAGCGTAATACGCTCAAAATTGGCATTATGGATGAAGAGCGCCGCATGACAGTCAATCTAAAAGAAGCGATTCGTCAAGCTAAAGAGCGCGTGATCTTCATCAATACAGGCTTCTTGGATCGTACAGGTGATGAGATGCATACTAGTATGAATGCTGGCGCGTTCGTACCTAAAGGGGATATGAAGTCGCAAGCTTGGCAGCCAGCCTACGAGCAGTGGAACGTTGATATTGGCCTTGAAGTTGGCTTGCAAGGTCATGCACAAATCGGTAAAGGCATGTGGGCGAAGCCTGATGAGATGAAGGAGATGATGGAGACCAAGGCGGCGCATCCAAAATCAGGTGCTAGTACCGCTTGGGTACCCTCACCAACAGGCGCGACTTTGCATGCTATGCACTATCATCAAGTCAACGTTGCGGACGTACAAGACGAGCTAAAATCTCGCGCGCGCGCGAGTCTCGATGATATCTTAACCATACCGCTTGCTGCTAATACTGATTGGAGCGATGAAGAGATACAAAACGAGCTTGATAACAATGCGCAAGGTATCTTAGGTTACGTGGTACGCTGGGTTAACCAAGGCGTTGGCTGCTCAAAAGTGCCAGATATCAATGATGTGGGTCTCATGGAGGATCGCGCAACACTGCGTATTTCAAGTCAGCATATTGCCAACTGGCTCCATCATGACGTGGTGAGTGAAGAGCAAGTTATGGAAACCATGAAGCGTATGGCAAAAGTCGTCGATGAGCAAAACGCAGGTGACAATAGCTATCAGCCTATGGCAAATAATTTTGAGCACTCTTATGCCTTTAAGGCTGCTTGTGATCTTGTATTCAAGGGTCGCGAGCAACCAAGCGGTTATACTGAGCCTTTATTGCATCAAGCTCGCCTAGATCTAAAGGCTAATTTTTAAAAGTAAATAATTAACCTGCTTGCAAGCTCGTTAAGAACAGCGTCATCTATCTTAGGATAGGTGGCGCTTTTTTGTGGGTAAAAATTTATTTATCAATGAATACGGTTTTCTCGATAATAGTTATAGGTATTAAATACAATATAATGATATTTTTTTCGGTTTACGAATGTTGTCTAAGGCAAATAAAACGTTGTCTCTAGAGAATATTTGACACACAGTAGAAACAATTAGCTCAAAAAAATGTTGCAAATTATGTCAGAGTTGTTATGCTTATAGCCGAAGTATGAGTTTGGTAACGGATGTTACACATTGAAGTGTTAAAAGCCAAATTTTACATAAGGGTTACATGTAAGCATACGATTCTTTAAGTAATGGTTTTTTACCTGATAGTGATAGACATACCACACTTTTTTGAACAGATTCCGGTCGTCAGTTACATATTTTATCTTTTGAGGATTTGTGACGATACCATTACGGGCACCAGCTAATGATAGCCAGCCTACTACTAAAATTGTAAGTGGAGATACCCCATGAAAAAACTACTTTTAGCCACAGCAGTTGCTGCTCTATCTGTATCAGCAGCGCAAGCTGCTCCAACGGTCTACGGTAAGATCTTTATCACTACTGATTATGTCAACGCTGATAACGATGTCGATGACTCTGATTCGTTGCAAATTAACTCTAACATCTCGCGTATTGGTTTCAAAGGCTCTGAAGCTATGACCGCTAATACTGATGTTATCTATCAATTAGAGTATGGCATTGCTGTTGATGGTGAAGATAGAACGTTCCAAAGCCGTGATACCTATCTTGGTCTTGATAACCAAGACTTTGGTCAGTTCCGTTTTGGTCGTAACTATTCAGTTGTTGATTATGTTAACAACGTCACTGTTAACGAAGGCTACTGGGATAACCTAGGACCAGCTAGCGCTGACTTTGGTGATGCTAATCTTATCGATGCATTGAACATGACAGATGCGAACCGTGTTAATAACTCTATCGTCTGGATCGCGCCTAAGTACAACGACTTACCATTAGAGCTAGCCCTTATGTATGGTGCTGACGAAGATTTTGTCGTAGACAGCGATGATCGTAGTGAAGGTTTTGGTGCATCATTGATGTTTGATCCAGGTATGGGCTTTACCGCTGGTGTTGCTTATAGTAATGATCTAAACATTCCAGGTAGTATCCTACGCGGTACGGCTAGTGTTGATCTAAGCAATTACGTTGCTTACCCTGTAACCGTTGGCGCTATGTATCAGCAGACTGATTTCGATACTAGCGATGACTTTGGTAGTGAAAACGAAGACGGTTTTGTAATCAGCGCTGAGATGGGTCTAAACAACTTCGCTCGCCCAGCGACTGTCTATGCTCAGTATAACAACACGTCAAACATTGATGGTTTCGACAATGCTGATTCAGATCAGTTGGTCGTTGGTGGTACGTACGAGTTTAAGAAAAACATGATTGCTCATGCTTATATCGGCCAAAACTCAGCAGATCTTAACGATGTTCAGCTTTTACAAGATGACGGCGAGACGCTTGTTACTCGTGGTAACGATCTTGACGTATTCGCTATCGGTGGCGGTTTAGAATATATCTTCTAAATTTAACCCCTTAGAGCTAGTACAAAAAACTCATCCTTCGGGGTGAGTTTTTTTATTTTATAATCAATAGTGTGTTTTAAACAGCAGCGTGTATTGAATAATAGGTTCCGTAAAATTAATAGTAACAACTGTGTAAATTTTGGTTTTTCATATTACTGTAATATTTGTTTGGTAAAGTTGTGTCTAAGTAATGCTTCTAGCTCATATATATAAATGTTTTATAGAGTAGCACCTTGCCATTATATGTATCAGCCAATTTATCACTCAAATCGTAAAGTGGAGATATCCTTTGAAAAAATTACTTTTAGCCTCAGCAATTGCAACGCTATCAGTTTCTGCCGCTCAGGCAGCGCCAACTGTCTACGGTAAAGCATTCGTGACTGCTAACTATGTCAATGCTGAACTTGACCGTCAGTCTATGGATCTACCTGGTGATACTATCAACGGTAACGAAGATAATAGTTCGGTGCAGGTTAGTTCGCACTCTTCACGTATAGGGTTCAAAGGTTCTGAGCCGATAACCGCAAATACTGATGTGATCTATCAATTAGAATATGGCATCGCCGTTGATGGCGAAGATAGAAACTTCAACAGTCGTGATACTTATTTGGGTCTGACTAATCAGAATGTTGGTCAATTCCGTTTTGGTCGCAACTACTCAGTGATTGATTACATCAACAATGTCTCGCGCAACGAAGGGTATTGGGACAATATTGGCGCTAGTAGTCTGGACGATAGCTCTATCGCTAGCGCTTTGACATTAACGGATGGTACTCGTATCAATAACTCGATCGTTTGGATCGCGCCAAAGTACAACGATTTGCCATTAGAGCTTGCTTTGCAGTACGGCGCTGATGAGTCTCTTGTCTCTAGTAATGACGAGCATGATAGCGGCTTTGGTGCTTCCTTATTCTTTGACGCCGGTACAGGCTTTACCGCTGGTATTGCTTATGATAAAGACATGAGTATCAGTAATACCAATGACTTTGATGAGGTGATTGATCCTATTACGGAGGAAGTATTAGAAAACTCTTTTTCTGAAACGACAGGCGGTGATATATTACGCATCACAGCTTCTGCCGATTTAGGTAAGTACATGGCTTACCCGATTACTTTGTCTGGTTTGTATCAGCAAGCGGACTATGACTATCGCGGAGCTAAAGAAGAAGATGCTTTTGTTATTAGCGCTGATATGATACTGACTAACTTTGCTCGTCCAATGCAAGCTTATATCCAATATGATAAGACCAACAACGTTGGCGGTATTGATAGCTTAGATTCTGACCAAATCGTTGTTGGTGGTAAGTACGAGTACAAAGACAATATCATCGCTCATGGTTATGCAGGGATTAACTCAGCTGACAGTGACGACATCAATGCTGACGTATTCGCTATTGGTGGCGGTTTAGAATACATCTTCTAGTCTAAGCCTTGTATCGATATTATTGTTAAGAGCTCATCCTTCGGGGTGAGTTTTTCATTAAAGAATTTTACTTACCAATCTTGACAAAATTACGAAGTGGAGACACTTTATGAAAAAACTACTTTTAGCTACAGCAGTTGCCGCACTGTCTGTATCAGCTGCTAATGCTGCACCTACTTTATACGGTAAAGCCTTCCTCACTACCGATTATGTTAATGCCGAGCTTGACGTTGAAGAGACTGTAGACACTGATTTTGACGGCGATATACAAAGAATCAATAACGATAGTGATTCATTGCAAGTGAACTCAAACATCTCACGTTTAGGCTTTAAAGGCTCTGAGGCCATCACTGCCAATACTGATGTCATTTATCAGTTAGAATACGCTATCAACATCGATGATAGCGGCGATGACAACATTGGCTTCAAAAGCCGTGATACCTATCTTGGCCTGGCTAATGAGCAATACGGTCAATTCCGTTTTGGTCGTAACTACTCGGTAACCGATTATGTTCTTGATAACGTACTAGTGACCAAAGGCTATTGGGATAACATTGGTGCCAGTAGTATTAATGGCGGAACCGTTGCTGAAGCGTTGACTATGACTGATGGCGGCCGTATTAACAACTCTATCATGTGGTTTGCGCCTAAGTATAATGACTTGCCATTAGACTTAGTACTACAGTACGGTGCTGATGAGACTTTTGTCTCTGATAGCGATGATCGTGACGAAGGTTACGGAGCTTCATTGAACTACAACCCAGGCACAGGCTTTACGGTTGGTGTGGCTTATGATAAAGACATGACCATCAATGGAGACATCCTGCGTGGTACCGCAAGTTTAGATCTAAGTAACTACATTACTATGCCAATTACAATGGGACTGCTATACCAGCAAGCTGATTATGATGGTCTTGGTGAAGAAGACGGCCTAATCGTTAGTGCCAAAATGGGTCTAGATAACTTTGCTCGTCCAGCAGCTATTTATGCGCAGTACAATAAAACAGATAGCTTAAGTGGTCTTGACGGCAATGACTCTGACCAGTTTGTGGTTGGTGGTCAGTACTTCTTTAAAGACAATATGATTGCGCATGCTTACGCTGGTTATAACTCTGCTGATTTAGACAATGATAGATTCTTTACCCGTGAAGATGTAGACGGTGATAATGGTGAAGTTGTTAGTGTTCGTGGTAGCGGTGATGCAAACGTTCTTGCTATCGGTGCTGGTCTAGAATACTTATTCTAATCTAAATGCAAGACATGGTTTATTAAGAACTCATCCTTCGGGGTGAGTTTTTTGTTTGCTTTATTTAATCTTTAGAAATAGGTAAGCTTAAACTATCGATTTTAAGAATGGTTTGCATAGCTATCAGTCAACATTTTAATAAATAAGTAGAGATATGTTATGAATAAGCGACTCATCGCCGCGTCGATTATCAGTTTACCTATGACAACAACTTATGCCGTGCCAGAGATCTACGGCAAAGCTTTTGTCACGGCCGATTACGTTGATAGTCAAGCAGACTACAGTCATCGTAGTGATGTTTCTGATTTATCCGATAGTGGCTCATTACAAGTCAACTCAAACTCTTCGAGACTTGGATTTAGAGGATCTGAGGCGATAACAGACAATACGAGCATCATTTATCAGCTGGAATATGGCGTTGATTTTGATGGTGAGGGCAGCCGCAATCTGTTGAGCCGAGATACCTATTTAGGTCTCAAGGGCAAAGGTGTTGGCGAATTTCGTTTTGGTCGCAACTCCTCTATTTTAAGTTATGCTTATGAGCCTGTCGTCACCAGAGCTTATTGGGATAATTTGGGCAAAACTAAGCTGGGTTCTGATGAGCTCGTCTCAGCGCTTAATATGATTGACTACACGCGCAAAGACAATTCAGTCATATGGATAGCTCCAACTTATAAGCATTTTAACCTAGTGGCGCAGTATGCAACTAATGAAAGCCAGAGCATAGGGCGTGATGATGGTTTTGGGGCGTCTTTAACTTATGATAAAGACGGTATTAGAGCTGGCGTGACCTACAGTCAGGATATCGAGGTACGCGGTAGTATTAATGCCTCAAGTGAAGTTACTGACGGTGATGATGAGCAAAGTCTCGACTATAGCGGTGAGGTCATACGCGCTACGCTGACGGTAGATCTAGATGAATATATTGATATACCAGCGCCGCTCACAATGGGGCTGCTATACCAGCAAGCGGATTATAATTTTAGAGGGTCTAAAAAAGAAAAAGGGTTGATTGCGAGCGCTAAGGCATCACTAGATAATTTTGCGCGTCCTACTAGCGTATATCTGCAGTACAACCAGACAGACAACCTAAATGGTATTGGTAACAATAAATCCAAACAGCTGGTGCTGGGTGGTGAGTATGATTTTAAAGACAATATCATCGCTCATGCTTACATCGGCAAAAACTCAGCGGACTATACTGATCTTGTGAATCAAAGCCGCGGCGTCGCTGATATTGAGGTCTTAGTCATTGGCGGCGGTCTTGAGTATTTGTTTTAATCTCATTGCCCAAAATGAGAGATTTGAGCGAGTTTAGCTTTTGCTCTATATTTCATGGCGTATTTTTAGTAAAATCCTTCTTTACCAATTATTGATGAGTACTATGACCAAATTTATATTTGTGACCGGTGGGGTCGTGTCCTCACTAGGAAAAGGAATCACCGCTGCTTCCTTAGCCGCCATATTAGAAGCGCGCGGCGTCTCTGTAACCATGACCAAGATGGATCCGTATATCAACGTCGATCCCGGTACTATGAGTCCCTTCCAGCATGGCGAGGTATTTGTCACCGAAGATGGCGCTGAGACAGATTTGGATTTGGGCTACTACGAGCGTTTTCTGCGTCACTCAAAGATGAGTAAGAGCAATAATTTCACCAGTGGCCGTATCTACCAAAACGTACTTAATAAAGAGCGCCGCGGTGAGTATTTAGGCGGCACGGTACAGGTCATTCCGCATATCACTGATGAGATCAAAAGTAAAATTCTAGCCAGCGGTGAGGGCTACGACATCGCCATTATCGAGATTGGCGGTACGGTTGGTGATATCGAATCACTGCCCTTTATGGAAGCCGTGCGTCAGATGCAAGTCGAGCTGAGCCGCAATAGAGCCATGCTGATGCATTTGACACTAGTACCTTATATCGCCAGTGCTGGCGAGACCAAGACCAAACCGACTCAGCATTCGGTCAAAGAGCTGCGCTCTATCGGCCTGCAACCTGATATCTTAATCTGCCGCTCTGATCACCATATCTCTCAAGACAACCGCCGTAAGATTGCGTTATTTACCAACGTGGAGGAGCGTGCGGTTATCATGTGTGAAGATGCACAAAGCATCTATCAGATACCTCGTACGCTTTATGAGCAAGATCTTGATGATTTGATTTGTGAGCGTTTTGGTTTAGACGTACCAGAAGCCGATTTGAGCGATTGGGATAAAGTCGTTAAAGCGCAGCTCAATCCTGTATCCACGGTCACTGTTGCTATGGTCGGTAAGTATGTTGAGCTACCTGATGCCTATAAGTCGATTAATGAGGCACTGCTTCACGCTGGCATCACTCATCAGACCAAAGTCGTCATTGACTATATCGACGCTGAACATCTAGAGAGCGATAATGCTCTATACGCGCGCCTAAGTGAGGCTGATGGCATTTTAGTCCCAGGTGGCTTCGGTGAGCGCGGTACAATGGGTAAGATAAAAGCCATTACTTACGCCCGCGAAAACAACGTCCCGTATCTTGGGATTTGCTTAGGTATGCAGCTGGCAGTGATTGAGTATGCGCGTAATGTGCTAGGTATTGATGCTAATTCGTCAGAATTTGATCGCAAAACGGCAGAACCTATTATTGGTCTGATTACCGAGTGGTTAGACGAGCGCGGTGAGCTACAGATTCGTAGTGATGATTCAGATCTTGGCGGTACGATGCGCTTAGGCGCGCAGCAAGCGGAGCTGGTCGCAGGTAGTAAGCTTGCGCAAATATACGGCGCTAACAATATCACCGAGCGTCACCGTCATCGTTATGAGATGAACAATCGCTATATTGAGCCACTAGAGCAAGCGGGCATGATGATATCAGGCTACTCTGCCAAGCAGCATCTGGTCGAGTCGGTTGAGATCAGCGAGCACCCTTGGTTTATCGCGGTACAGTTCCATCCTGAATTTACTAGCTCGCCACGCGGTGGTCATCCGCTGTTTAATAGCTTTGTCAAAGCGGCAAAGAATTATAATGATAAATAAGCTATAGCAATTGTTTTAAACTTTAGCCAATAAAAGACTAATCTACGGATTGGTCTTTTTTTATATCCGATTGAGACGTTTAGCCCTCAATCTTTATCAAATAATGAACTAGGTTGAATTATGAGCTGAAAATAGCGAGAGAGACGATTACGTTCGTGGACTTTTCTTTATCGTTGTATCGGTTACAATAGCGATAAGTCTTAACATAAATTGTTGATAACAATAAATAGGAAAACGAATAATGGATAATGTATTACAGGCGCAGTCACATATTGAGCTAAAGACCCCTAATAGCAAAATTATCAATATTGGCAACGATCAGCCGTTTGTACTTTTTGGTGGGATGAATGTCCTTGAATCAAAAGAGATGGCGTTTGAGATCGCTGAACAATACATCGAGATATGTGAGCGTCTGGGCATCGGCTATGTGTTTAAAGCCAGCTTTGATAAAGCCAATCGCTCAAGCCTACACTCATATCGAGGCCCGGGGCTCGAGAAGGGTATTGATTGGCTCGGACAAATCAAAGAGAAGTTTCAAGTGCCGATTATTACTGATGTGCACGAGCCGTATCAAGCGCAGCCCGTCGCTGAGGTATCTGATATTATCCAGCTGCCTGCGTTTTTATCCCGTCAGACGGATCTGGTAGAGTCTATGGCAAAGACAGGCGCGATTATCAATATCAAAAAAGCCCAGTTCTTAGCGCCGCATGAGATGCGTCATATTATGAATAAATGCTTAGAGGCGGGCAACGACACCCTCATCTTATGTGAGCGTGGAAGTGCTTTTGGCTATAATAATCTGGTTGTCGACATGCTCGGCTTTGATACGATGAAGCAGATGAATGTGCCAGTGTTCTTTGATGTGACGCATAGCTTACAGCAGCCAGGCGCTCGTAGTGATAGCGCAGGCGGGCGCCGCGAGCAAATAACGACGCTTGCGCGTGCTGGCATGGCAACGGGACTAGCAGGGCTGTTTTTGGAAGCGCATCCTAATCCAGAAACTGCGAAGTGTGATGGCCCATGCGCGCTCAGAACCAGTCAGCTTGAACCTTTTTTAAGCCAGCTCAAGCAGATCGATGATCTGGTAAAAAGCTTTGCGGTGTTAGATACTCATTAAACAAGGGTGAGAGCAACAGAGTAGCTAAATTTGTAATAAAAGGATAAGGCAATGGCGATTAAGATGGCAAAGGTCAGCATTGAGAATATCGATGATGCTGAGGGTTTGGATAGTGTGATGACTGCGCTACAGAATATAACTGGCGTCGTTGCGGTAGAGCTTGATGCGGATACTAATACAGCGCTTATCCGCTATGACGATACCGATACCAGCATTCATGCGTTCACCGCAGCGATTAGTATGGTCGATTATGTGACGCAGCCATTTCCGATTGACGCGCCGCAAAACCCTGACAATTAAATTTTAATCATGAGTAGTCGCGAACTTCTTTACCAAACTGAGTTGATGTTGGTACTGATATCGCTTAGGGTATAAAGGTATTAGCTTATTCCAAGCTTATAATTAACATTAATTTGATCTAATAAAGGAGCCTAGCATGGCACATCAAACTAGAATTATTAAGATTGACGGTATGACTTGTGACAAATGCGTAGAGAGTGTACACGGCGTGACCACCGAGCTTGAAGGTCTCATCAGCATGACGGTTGAGCTACCAACCAATCAGGCGACCGTTACTTTTGATGACACTATGACCAGCGCGGACGAGATCGCTGCAGTCATTACTGAAGGCGGTTTTGATGCCGAAGTCGCTAACTCATAATTTTAGAGTACGATCTCAAAACCAGCTATCATGGCTGGTTTTTTTAATGGCAGTCTCATTACTGAGTGGTAGCAAGGCTATTCACTACTGATAACCGCTTAATCACTTGCATTAGCGGTAATAGCAACCATCTTATTACTATAGTATGTTTTTTAGTATAATAAAATGCATTGCTAAAAATTGTATCCCTATCCATCGTATTTTGAGTTTTATCTATGACTGATTCTAGCGCCGCGACTGATTCTAACTATGATGCTGGTACTGCCAACAAGGTCAGCAATGAGGTTAACACCGATGTTGAGTCAAACACTCAGCAAGCGCCGCAACGTGCGCATTTGCAATTGGCGATTGACGGTATGTCGTGCCAAGCCTGTGCCTCGCGTATTGAAAAAGTGCTCAATAAAAAGCCCTCTATCTATGAGGTGAGCGTCAACTTCGCAGGTGAGACTGCCAATGTTGACTACAACCCTAGCGAGACCACACCAGAGCAAGTCACAGAGTGGGTCAATAAAACAGGCTTTGTCGCCAACCTGCAAGCTGGTGACTCGCTGTTTGCGCAAAACGATGAGGATACGGCAACCAAAAGGCCATGGCGACTGATTGCGCTTTGGATATGTCTGGTGCCATTTTTGGTAGGTATGGCAGGCATGCTAGTAGGACAGGGTATGGCGTGGATGCCGCCAGTATGGATACAGTTTATCTTGGGGACGATCGTCCAGTTCGGTTTGGCATTGCCTTTTTATAGTAGTGCTTGGGCGTCACTCAAAGGTGGCCTCGCTAACATGGATGTACTTGTGGTCATCGGTACCGTGACTATTTGGGCGTATTCTACTTATCTGTGGCTGACGCACGGTGATGGCAGTCTGGCGAGTTTGTTAAATATCGAAGGTCATGGCCCTGGGGTATATTTTGAAGCCGGAGTGATGGTCATTGCCTTTGTACGTACAGGTAAATATCTAGAAGAGCGCACCAAAAAGAGAAGTCTAAACAGTATTGATTTACTGCTATCGCTCACCCCAGATGAAGTTGAATTAGAGCAGCCCAATGGCGATTTTCACAATGTTGCTCTAAAAGACGTGCAAATTGGTGATATCTTGCGGGCTAAGCAAGGTAGCCGCGTGGCAACCGATGGCACTGTTGTTGACGGTAGTGGCTGGTGCGTTGAAGGTCATTTGACAGGGGAGTCGGTACCGCTCAAAAAAGACGTTAACGATACGCTACTGGCAGGTGCGCTCGTTGAGAATGGTAGCTTGCTGTACCGTGTCAGCGCCAAAGGCAGTGATACTAAGCTTGGCGATATGGTACAAGCGCTCAGCGACGCCCAAGGCTCAAAGGCCAAGCTGGCGCGCCTTGCCGATAGAGTCACCGCTATTTTTGTGCCCGTCGTAGTGGCCATTGCCGTTGCGACTTTTGCACTGACATGGTGGTTTACCGGTAGAGTCGATACCGCACTAATGCATGCTGTATCTGTCTTAGTCATCGCCTGTCCTTGTGCGTTAGGCCTTGCCACGCCTGCTGCGATTATGGCAGGGATGGGGGTCGCGGCGCGTCATGGCGTCTGGTTCAAAGACGCGCAAAGTTTAGAGGCAGCGGGCGATATAGATACAGTTGTGCTGGACAAGACAGGTACGCTAACGATAGGTAAACCTGTGATTGTCGATCAAGTTATGGTCGATAAGTCGTTAGCTGTCGATGATGTGTTACAGATTGCCGCAAGTGTGGAGGCTCATGCCAGTCATCCGCTAGCGACTGCCCTTATCAATGCAGCTATAGAGCGCAATCTGCCATTACTAGACGTCACTGACGTCAGCGTCATCAAAGGCGCAGGTATTCAGGCCACTATCGCAGGCTTAGGACTCATAAAGGTGGGCACAGCTGAGTTTGCTGAACTAAATTTACCTAAACATATGCCCAAGGTTTGGAGTATTGCCAGTACGGTCGCCGTCAGTATCAATGATGAACCGCTTGGCGCTTTTGCACTAGCAGATGATCTAAAAGACGATACGCCGCAAGCGATTGCCGCCTTGCAAGCCGCTGACATTAATGTGGTGCTTATGAGTGGTGATAAGCAGTCTGTGGTCGATCATGTGGCAGGGCAACTGGGTATCACCAAAGCTTATGGCACGATGAGTCCACGCGACAAGGCCAGTCAGATTGCCAAACTTCAAGCAGCAGGTCACAAAGTGGCAATGGCAGGTGACGGCGTCAATGATGCACCCGCTATGGCGACCGCTGATGCCAGTTTTGCGATGTTTGAGGGGACTGATGTGGCACAGCACAGCGCGTCTGCACGCTTGATGGGCGAGTCGCTCATGCATATTGATGCGGCGCAAAAGATCGCTCAGGCCACGGTACGCAATATCAAACAAAACTTATTTTTTGCGTTTATTTATAATTGCTTGGGTATTCCTCTGGCAGCTTTTGGATTTTTGAACCCGATGATAGCGGCAGCAGCGATGGCGCTTAGCTCCATATCAGTCTTGATGAATGCCCTACGTTTAACGCGCTTTAAGACTGAGGTTGAGCTGACGAATACCGTGTCAGGTTCTAATGCTAAGGTGAATACTAGCAAACCAAAAGTGATAGACGCTTAACATTTGCAATCATAAAATCTTATTTGTTTATCATGTATTTTCGCGCTCTAACTGACGCGATGAATCGCTTATTGTTGTCTCGAAGATGGGCGATGTTTGACAAAATTTATGCTATGATGCCAAGCATTATCACGAAATTTATTTTTGTTTATAGCTTGCCCTTTTTATCCCACAAACTTGGCATGACCAAAGGAACGATTAGACATTATGTACGCTGAAGAAACCACTAACGATATCGCTATCAAAGACATCCGCGCTCGTGAAATTTTAGACTCACGAGGTAACCCAACGATTGAAGCTGATGTGATCTTAGCTGATGGGACTATTGGTCGCGCTGCTGCACCAAGTGGCGCGTCAACAGGCTCACGTGAAGCGCTTGAGCTACGTGATGGCGACAAGGATCGTTATATGGGTCGCGGCGTCAAAAAAGCAGTGGCTAACGTCAATAGTCAAATTCGTAGTGCTTTGATGGACAAAGACGTCACCGAGCAGCAAGCGATTGATGATGCAATGATTGCTCTTGATGGTACCGAAAACAAGGACAACTTGGGCGCTAATGCTATGCTTGCAGTGTCTCTTGCTGTTGCCAAAGCTGCTGCAAAGGCGCAAAGATTACCGCTACATCAGTACATCGCTAATCTGCGCAATCAGACGTCGCTGACGATGCCGGTACCTATGATGAATATCATCAATGGTGGCGAGCATGCGGACAATACGGTTGATATCCAAGAGTTTATGATTGAGCCTGTGGGCTTTACCAGTTTTTCAGAAGCATTGCGTGCCGGTACCGAGATTTTTCATAGCTTAAGGTCGGTGCTTAGATCACAAGGCTTAAATACTGCTGTTGGTGATGAAGGCGGCTTTGCTCCTGATCTGCGTAGCAATGAAGAAGCCATTACTGTCATTATGCAAGCGATTGAGCAAGTAGGTTATAGCGCAGGCAAAGACATTTACCTAGCGCTCGACTGCGCCGCTACTGAGTTTTATAAAGACGGTAAATATGTCTTGGCAGGCGAGGGCAACAAGTCCTTTGATAACCAAGGGTTTTCCGATTACCTCGTTGGTCTTACTCGCCAGTACCCTATCATTTCTATCGAGGATGGTTTAGATGAGTCCGATTGGGAGGGCTGGAAGTATCTAACCGAGCAAATCGGGGATAAAGTACAACTGGTCGGCGATGATTTATTTGTGACCAATCCTGCTATTTTGCAAGAAGGCATCGATAAGCATATTGCTAATGCTATTTTGATTAAGTTTAACCAAATTGGCACCTTATCAGAGACGCTTGATGCTATTTATTTAGCGAAGAAAAACGGCTACGCCACGATTATCTCGCACCGCTCAGGTGAGACTGAAGATAGCACGATTGCTGATCTTGCCGTAGGTACCGCAGCAGGTCAAATTAAGACAGGCTCCTTGTGCCGTTCAGATCGCGTTGCTAAATACAACCAGCTTTTGCGTATAGAGCAGCAAATTCGTGCCAGCTATCGCGGCGCTGATGAGTTCATCGGTTTACGCGGTTAAAACCATTCAAACAAAGCAGTGTGTGATTTTGTACCCAATGACATACTGCTTTTTATTTGTACTTAGTATCCTTATATTTTGCGCGCCTACTATGAAATACTTTAGCCAGTTTATACTATTAGCTTTTGCAGTTGCTGTGTTGATGGGCCTGCAATATCAATATTGGCTGGGTGAAAACGGTCGATTTGAGCATAGTAAGCTCAGTGCCCAGATTGATAATCAGCAGCAGCTCAATGACAACCAAGTTGCAGCCAATAACTTACTACGCACTGACGTAAGCGATTTAAAAAATGGACTTGAGGCCGTAGAGGAGCACGCGCGGCTAGATTTGGGGTTGATCAAACCCAATGAAACCTTTGTTCAAATATCTACTGCACCAACAACGCATAGTCAATAACATAGCATATGGCGATGCTATAACTTATCATTAGTATGAGCTCTTTTTTTATCACGAACCTCTCACATGAATAAAACCCCTAAATTGCATGCAATGATTGTCGCTGCTGGTCGCGGCAGCCGCTTTGGTGCGTCTGTGCCTAAGCAATATACTATTCTCGGCAATCAGACTCTATTGCAGCATAGCGTTGGGAGATTAGCTCAAAGCGAGCAGATTACCGAGTGTTTGCTCGTTGTGGCAGCAGATGATAATACAGCGCAAAATCTAAAATTTGCAATGCCTGTTTTCTACGCCACTGGTGGTACTGAGCGTTGGCAATCCGTCAGCGCAGGGATAGAGGCCATCATGAGTAAAGGCGCAAGTGATGATGATTTGATTCTTATTCACGACGCAGCACGTCCTACTGTGCCTTTAACAGATATAGATGAGGTTATTGCGGCGGCCAAGCTTGAGCCTTATGGCGCTATTTTAGCAGCACCAGTAGCGGATACTCTAAAGCAAGCGCAGCAGGACGATACCTCACGGTGCTACGTCTCTCATACTGTTGATCGAGAGGGCATGTGGCAAGCACAAACCCCGCAAGTCTTTCGTGCAGGAGCGCTCACAAAAGTACTTGAGCATGTGGCGCTGCAACATTTGAGTATCACTGATGAAGCCAGTGCTTTTGAGTATCTAAACTTACCAATAAGACTCGTTACTGGTAGTCGGCAAAACATCAAACTGACCTACGCCGATGATGAGCTACTCATTTTATCTTTAATACAGTCACAAAAATAATTTGATGAGCTACCGCAAAATGTAGGGTGGAGAGCGTAAATAAAAACAACTCTCATCTATATATTCAATATTTGATATATAATTGTCAATAACTAATAATTATAATTCTGACTAGTCAGAGAAATTATGTTTTGCTATTGGTACGTAATTAGCCTATGATGTAACCATCTTAATACAATAAATATAAAACAAATTAAATCAATAATATAAGACTAGTTTTAGTAGTTATTGATTTACAAACCGTATAATAATAAGGAGAGGCTGATTGTCACCTGTGCATGCTATGACAAATTCAGATACCAAAGATCTTTATCAACTGGTTTACATCAGCCGCATTACTACTGCTGGACTTGTAGGTTCTAGCACACTCAATGATATTGCAAAATTAGCGACACAGAACAATTACAACAACGATATTACGGGTATCCTTTGTTACGGCAATGGCTACTTTTTTCAGTGTGTCGAAGGTCGCGAGCAAGACCTGACAAACCTAAAAAACCGCTTACTATTAGATGATCGTCACAAAGATTTAAAGATACTAGACTTCTCAGAACTTGATGAGCGTCATTTTTCTGGATGGTCGTTACGCTCAATTGTACTTGAGCGCTGTATGGTCAAGGATATGAGAATCAAGGCATTGATGCCTTTTAAACCTTATAATTGGAATTGTGATGAATACTTACAGTTCTTAGAGGTATTGCATCATTTATATGATGATATTGATCAAAAAGGTGAGTCTGATACTCAGCCTATTAAATATAGTGCGCTTGGCGTGACACTTAGCAAAGTTGTCGGTGAACACCAAGCTTTCTTTTTAATTCAATCTGTACTAGCCTTATTAATCATTATGACTATACCTTGGCTACTTATGGCGGATAAAATCTAAAACCTAAAGTTTAATAAAAGCTGGCACTTGTTGTCAGCTTTTTTATGCCTTAGGTATGAGGGATATACGAGCAGTTTTGCAAACACAAAAACATAAAAAAACCTTCAAGCTCTATCATAGAGTTTGAAGGTTTTGAAATGCCAAAGCATTTATATATGGCGTCCCCAGGGGGATTCGAACCCCCGTTACCGCCGTGAAAGGGCGGTGTCCTAGGCCTCTAGACGATGGGGACTAGGTACTACGTCTTCAGCTGCTTTCACCATTTATGCCGAAGTGGTGCATATTCTAATAGCGTCGATGCTTACTGTCAAGCCTTTTTCGACGTTTTTTCAACATCAAATATCTTTTTTTGAGTGCACGTCTTGGATGTAGATTTTTACGTTTGAGATGGTAGCGAATCCATAGTGAGGTAATAGCACTAATCGTCAAAGCAAGTGCCATATAGCCAAAGATAGTGCCCCATACCATGTAATGTGGTTCCATAACCAAATCCCTCTTAGTAAACCTAGCACTTTCAATTACAAATCACTGAGGTTATGTTGATGACTTAGCTCATCTAAGGGATGTCTTTAGGTTATGCTAGCTATCAATAGCCATATCTTCACCAATCACATACCAAGATGTCAAAGTACAAAATAAATACTAAAGCGCTATGAAAGGCATATACCTAACCTTAAAATTAGTCGCTGTCTTATTAGTATCTATTAACTTTGAGCGATAAACCAGTGCTGGCAAACTAAAGTTACATGTTACTTATGTTTGTTAGCATCAGCTTCTATGTGAGTGTCTGTAGGTTCTGCGTATAATGCATTGGGCAGCATAGGGTAGTGATTGAGAATATGACAGAATAGCTCGGCTGTTTTTTGGGTATCATATAGCGCCGAATGGGCATCATTACCGTCAAACTCAAGCCCCGCCGCCTTGCAAGCGCGGGCGAGTACTGTCTGACCAAAAGCAACCGCTGCGAGTGTCACCGTATCAAACACTGAAAACTGATGAAAGGGGTTGTGGTTTTTGCTATTGGTACGCACAACTGCAGCGTTCAAAAAGTTCAAATCAAAGTGTGCATTGTGACCGATTAGCACGCACTGGCGGCAGTCCTCAGCTTTTCGCACTTCTTTTAGACCCTTAAATATTCGTCGCAGAGCAGTTTTTTCATCTTCTGCAATAGCTTTACGCATTGGGTTGTTTGGGTCTATACCCGTAAAATCCAGCGCGCGCGGCTCTAAGTTTGCCCCTTCAAAAGGCTCAATATGAGCGTTCAGCGCCGCGCCAGGATAAAATACCCCTTGCTCATTCATCAAGATAGGAATACAAGCGATCTCTAACAGGGCGTCAGTTTGCGCGTTGAATCCTGCAGTTTCGACATCGACGACGACTGGTAAGAACTTACGAAAGCGCTCTTTTAAGGTCATTGGCGCTGGAATGTTAGTGGTATGATCATCTGTTTGGTCACCCACTGGTTTTATATCGGTCGTCGTATCGATAATATCCTTGTCTACTACAGCTACATTTGTATTATGGCTTGTATTACTTTGAATGGTCATATCAGGTTGTATCACTTGTTATAAGGGGTGGTGTTAAACTTTTAGCGACCAAGGCAGGGTTTCACCCGCCATGAGCGGCGTTAAAGTTGAGCCATCAAAGTAAGGGTAGTCACTGGGCACTTGCATTGGGGTTTTTACCAAAGTAATAGTACTCTCATTCACAGGCAAGCCATAGAACTGTGGCCCAAAACGACTGGCAAAGCCTTCTAATTTATCTATCTTACCGACACTATCAAAAGCAGTGGCGTACAAAGGCATGGCGATCGCTGAGCTATAACAACCCGCGCAGCCGCAAGCGTTTTCTTTTTGATCAGTAGCATGCGGCGCTGAATCTGTACCCAAAAAGAACTTGGGATTACCACTGGTCGCCACGTCGAGTAGCACCTTTTGATGTTTTTCGCGCTTTAGGATAGGTAAGCAGTAAAAATGCGGCTTGATACCACCAAGCAGTAAATGGTTGCGATTAAACATGAGATGCTGCGGGGTAATTGTCGCTGCAATCTGGTTGCCTTGTGACAGTACAAAATCAGCGGCATCACTGGTCGTGATATGCTCTAGTACGATTTTTAGCGTTGGAAATTTTACGATAATTTGCGCTAAGACATCATCTAAAAAGCGTTTTTCACGATCAAAGATATCGACATGATCGTGCGTGACTTCGCCATGCATAAGTAGCGGCAGATCGTGTTTTTCTAGCGCTTCAAAAACATCTACCAGACCATTGATATCTGTAACACCATCTGCAGAGTTGGTCGTCGCTCCAGCGGGATAGAGTTTGACCGCCTCGACGATGCCAGATTTTGCTGCGTTTTCGATATCTTGTACGCTAGTATGGTCCGTCAAATATAGCGTCATACGCGGGTCAAAGCCAGTTTTGCGCTCAGCTACAAGGTTACTCTCTTCTAGATGCCTGAGAATACGAGCGCGATAATTACGAGCCTCGTCAAAGGTTTTGATTGGTGGTACTAAGTTTGGCATGCAGATGACGCGGTTAAAACTCTTAGCTGCATGAGCGACAGTCGTCGCTAGCGCTTGATTATCACGTAGATGAATATGCCAATCATCTGGCTGCAAAATAGTAATTTGTGTTGTCGAATCAGTAGTCGGGTTCATAGCACTCTATTATTAGATGTAAAGATTGAGGAGGGTGATCGTTGATCGTATTTGGCTGTGGTCATAGTAACAGATTTGCTAGCTTGACTGAATATGCACGTCGCCTCTATGCCTAATTTATTGAACCCGCTGTTCCTGCAATTGTTAAATTTAAAGATGAATCCATAGATAAAGGGCGGTTTGGCGTAGTGATACTTTTGCCTATAGTAAATATGATGTACACTGAGCGTCTTATTGACCGCTTAATGTTTATTAGCACTCTTTTGTATTATCAACTTATCATAACAGGAGTTATTTATGGCTCAGCTTGATCCCAAAAATATTAATAAAATTGTACTCGCCTACTCAGGTGGTCTTGATACCTCAATCATCGCCAAGTGGCTACAAGAGACTTACGACGCTGAGGTCATTACCTTTACCGCTGACATCGGTCAGGGCGAAGAGGTTGAGCCAGCTCGCGCCAAAGCACAAGCGATGGGTATTAAACACATCCATATCGAGGATCTACGTGAAGAGTTCGCTCGTGATTATGTGTTCCCGATGTTCCGCGCCAACGCGATTTATGAGGGCGAGTACTTATTAGGTACTTCTATTGCGCGTCCACTAATTGCCAAGCGTTTGGTTGAAATTGCCAAAGAACACAGTGCTGACGCCATAAGCCATGGAGCGACGGGTAAAGGCAATGATCAAGTACGCTTTGAGCTTGGTGCGGTGGCTTTATCACCAGATGTGGTAACGATTGCTCCTTGGCGTGAGTGGGATTTGTCGAGCCGCGAAAGCTTGATGGACTATGCCAAAGAGCATGACATCGCTATCGACTATGCAGGCAACAAGACCAAGTCGCCTTATTCAATGGACGCCAACTTGCTACACATCTCTTATGAGGGCGGTATCCTAGAAGATCCGTATGCTGAAGCAGAAGAAGATATGTGGCGCTGGTCAGTCAGTCCAGAGAACGCGCCTGATGAGGCTCAGTATTTAGAGTTAGAATATGAAAAAGGTGATATCGTTGCAATCGATGGCGAAGCGCTAAAGCCTTATGAGGTGATGATTAAGCTTAACGATATTGGTGGCAAGCACGGTATTGGGCGCTTAGATATTGTCGAAAACCGCTACGTCGGTATGAAGTCACGTGGCTGCTATGAGACACCAGCGGGTACGATCATGCTAAAAGCACACCGCGGTATTGAGTCATTGACCCTTGATCGTGAGGCGGCGCATCTAAAAGATGAGCTGATGCCGCGCTACGCTAAGATTATCTATAATGGGTATTGGTTTAGCCCTGAGCGTATGATGCTACAAGCTATGATTGACAAATCACAAGAATATGTCAACGGTACCGTACGCGTCAAACTATACAAAGGCTGCGTGAGCGTAGTCGGTCGTAAGTCAGATGATTCCTTATTTGATGAAAAAATTGCTACTTTTGAAGATGATGCAGGCGCGTATGATCAAAAAGATGCTGAGGGCTTTATCCGTCTAAATGGTCTACGTTTAGCTATCGAAGCCAGCCGTGGTCGTGATTTGTCAAAATAACGCAGCTCTATATCAATCAAAGAACAATAAAAATCTAAAGAGCAATAAGAAAGAGGCATCAAATATGATGTCTCTTTTTTTATAGCTTTTATAACCTCTTCATCTTTATAACTTCCTTACCTTTATTATTTAAAAGACTAATGCTCAGCATTGTCACTTATTTTTTCTATAACTTCTTGTTGCTGGGCGCTCTCACGCTTATCTTTTTGGACAACCTTTTGAGTCACACTAGTTCTAGGATCGGCCTGCTTTGCTTGATACTTAATCATGGCCAAAACGCTCAAGAAAGCTATGACTGCTAGAGTAATCCAAATAACAGGATTCTTCCAAAGTGGGTACGACTTAAAAGACGCGGTGCTATCAGCGCTAGTGGCTTGTGCACTGTCAAGACCACCGAGTAGTGCTAGGTTCACAAGTGGCGGCGTAGGAGCACTAGCGGGCTCTGAGGCAATCTGCAAACGATTGCGACTTAAATAGATATCAGCTATTTTTGCCAGCTGCAATAACCAGCGCTGATGCGGTAATGCAATAGCGCTCATAGGCTCGAACATGAGTAAGTCATCATGCTGATCGCGCTGAACGTTTTGGGCTGAGCGCCCAATCGCTTTTAAATAATTAGGCGTCGCTTGTTGCATGTCCTGTACGGGATGCACTTGAGTACTATCAAAGCCTGTTAGCTGATACCAATAGCTATCAAACGGCGAGATGTTGTTTGTTTTTACAATCTCAGTTCTCACAATTTCAGCCTGTACGACCTCAGTATTTGATACAGCCAAATCTGCTGGCACGTTGTTTTTGTGCTCAAGCGTATGATCAAAACGCGCTGCTGCCAAAAACTGAGGCTGCAGTGCAAACCATTTATCTAGCTCCTCACTATCTAATTGACTATATTCTGACAAAATAGCCAGCTCACGTATAGCGATGACGCATAGTGAAGTCAGTAGGGTGTTAACCTTTATAGGACTAGCATCGATCTCGTCGGCGATACGAGAACAGGCTTGCTCGATAGTGGCACTATCTAAAAAAAGGGTATCGGTAACATCGTGACGATGATAAAGCGCGCTTTTGATGGTCTCAAAGCTCATGGCATTATGTTGGCGCAGATCTTTTATTGCGCTACGTCCAAATAGTTTTTTGCTGACGGCTTGACTACTGTGACGCTGATGATAGGCAAGTAATGCGCTGACAATGGCTTGCAGGCTTGCTGTGGTAGCGCGGCGTGCTTGCGGTATAGACAGGGCTGCTGCATCGGCTAACAAGGATACTATGGGCTGCGTATCTTGATATAGAAAATCATACATCGACACGCTGGTCGGTGAAATAGTCGTCATAATCTGCTAGCATCAAAAATGTACACCTATATTACGGTGCTAAAGAGCCTGATACAATCCCCTCTTACAGATTTTATCGTCATATCCAAAAACCTATTTTTCTACTTGTTTTTTTGTTTAATTGAAACGTTCATTCTTTTAAGTGGTGTTACTACATTTTAGGATCACAACTATGGATAATAAATCCAGCAAGCATATTTTAATTAATATTAAAGCGCAAACTTTAGCGTTATGTAGTGATGAAGCTGTTCTTAAGCAGTATAGAGTCTCTACTGCCAAGAGTGGTATCGGTAGCCGGCAAGACAGTGGCTGTACACCGCTGGGTCAGCATATTATCGCTCAAAAAATCGGCGATAAGGCTTCTAAGAACACCGTATTTGTCGGTCGCGTGCCTACGGGTGAGATTTACGAGTCGAGTCTTGGCGCTCAGCATCCTAACCGAGATTGGATACTCAGTCGTATCTTATGGCTAAGAGGTCTTGAAAAGGGTGTTAATAAAGGATATAACGAGCGCGGCGGCTGCGACACATTTAATCGTTATATCTATATTCATGGTACACCTGACAGCGAACCTATGGGAATCCCATACTCGCATGGTTGTATCCGCATGCGTAGTGATGAGGTTATCGAGCTGTTTGATTGGGTAGAAGAAGGTACACCTGTCACTATCGTTGAAAGCTAAGAGCAAAGGTTAAAGGTTAAAGGTTAAAGGTTAAAGGTTAAAAGCAAGCTAACTTCGACTCGTTGAACAAACAAAAAAAGACAGCTCATTTGCATAGTGCTGTCTTTTTTGATGTAAATACTACCAAAACGGTGTTTGCTCGCGAACTTTAGATAGGCGCTTATTGCAGCGTTTATGACTCTTTGCAAGCTTAGCTGCGAACCATCCTGCGCCATACAAGGCTTGGCTGTCTGTCACTGATTTTTGTTGATAGCGCTGCTGATACTGGCTGTAGTCGTGATATTGTCCTAGCGCCTTTTGTGCTTTTTTTAGACGCTTTAGCCAGCGCTCGCTTTTCTTTTTTGAATACAAAGGCGCTGCAAACGCGCTTAGGTAACGTAAGTCCTTGAGGCGGCGACGTACTTTATGCAGTGCCTCTATATCGCTGTTATTTGAATTACCAGCGCTTAACTCTCTAAAATCTTGCTCTGCTTTTAAGCGTTTACTATCTCGTTTGGATAGTATTTTTGGGAGTTTATCTCGCGCAAGCTTATTTGTCTTGGTATCAGTGCTTGCATCGCTCATGGTAAATGCAATGAGCTCAAGTAAAGTTAGCTGAAAGTCGTTAGCGCGCACCGCGTCAATAGGGGAGATTTTGATCTTGTCGATTTGCGTGCTCCAATCGACGCTTGGCGCACCTTGCTCAATAAGCGCAGGCTCGATATGCGTGATTATATTCGTCAAGTCGCGATACTCACCGAGAAGTCTTTGTGTCTGCTTGAGGATAGGCTGCCATTCAGGGTTGATTTGTTCTGAGAATTTTTTAAATGATTTTAGCGCTACTCGTAAGCGATGGATACCGATGCGCAGTTGCAGAATATGCTCGTCATCGTCGCTACCTGCCACAATGGCGCTACTGTTCGGCAGTATCTGCAATAAACAATTATGAACTGCTGCGCGTACAAATACAGGCAGGCTAGTGTCTTTATCGATATCGAAGTGCTTAAAATCTGTCTTGACCGCTGGGCTGTGCGCTTGTTCGTTAATTAATAAACCGCCACGCTCCGCTTTAGTCACTGTTGATAGGCACAGCTTATAGCGTTTGCACCATGTCTTGGCAGTAGCGAATAAAAAGTCCACTTCTCCTGATATCAGTTCAAACTCTATCTCCTGAATAGGGTAGCGCTTTTTGGTACCACTAATAATTTCACCATAATCATAGGCAAGCTCAATAGCGGTTTTATTGCCATCCTCTTTTTTACTATCGTCTTCTATGATGCTAGTGCCTTCTAGCAGGCGTGTGATACGCATGACATCAGTGACGTATTGACAGGTTAACTTTTTACTTAGTTTTTTGAGATTAAAATCTGTCAGTATAGGTTCGATTGGAGTGTCTTGATACAAGCTAAGATCAGGCAGTAGCGTATCTGTCATGAGCATGAGATTGACTTGCTCGTTATCTAATATCGCATTGTGCTCTGTGCGCGCGGCAATACCATCGCCGCCAGCTTTGATGGTCTGAACCCAAGTGTCACCCTCTAAGCGAATACGTAGACCAATACCAGCTTGAGCCAGTAGTTGCTTTGGCGTATCAAAATAATAAGCCGCCATATGCGTTTGTTTAGAGGATTTGACCTTGGTTTGACGCATCAGACCTTTGAGCCGCGACTCTGGCACTAGAAATTTCAATTCTATCTCTTGCATCATGTTCTCCTATATTGTGTAAGTTTTGCCTGCTAAGCTTGGCATACATTACAATCATCGTATGAGAGAGGGCGGCTGATGACAAGTAAAGTTTTGACGTTTTGGCAATAAAAAAGCCACCCTACGTGTAGTAGAGCGGCTTTTAGTTTTAGATATTGAGCTTAGCGTTTAAAGCCCAGTTTCTAAAGTTTGGCGATTAGCCGAACTGGTTCATGGTGTTTTTGCCACCACCAGCTTTTAGAGCGTTGTCACCTGAGAAGATCTCTTTGTGATCATCACCAAGGTCAGAACCCGCCATAGCTTGGTGCTTCACGCATGAGATGCCTTCGCGGATCTCTTTACGTTGTACGCCAGCGGCATAAGCAAGCATACCTTCTTCACCGAAGTAGCCTTTAGCCAATTCATGTACGCTAAGAGCAGTCGTGTGATAAGTAGGTAGAGTAATTAGATGATGGAATACACCCGCTTCACGTGACGCATCTTTTTGGAAGTTTTTAGCGGCTTCATCAGCAGCAGCGTCCAATTCAGAACCGTCATAATCAGCGCTCATTAAATCATCTTTATTGTAAGCTGAGATGTCTTTGCCTTCTTCTTCCCACTGAGCGATGATCTGCTTACGGAAGTTGAGCGTCCAGTTGAACGATGGGCTGTTGTTATAGACCAGCTTCGCTTTTGGCTCTTCTTCTTTAATACGATCAACCATCATTTTGATGTGTTCAACGTTTGGCGTAGGTGTCTCGATCCATAGTAGATCAGCACCATTTTGCAAAGCAGTTACGCAATCAAGTACGACGCGATCGATGTTCGTGTCTTCACGGAACTGATACAAGCCATTTGCTAAACGAACAGGACGTACTAGTTTGCCGTTGTGCTTAAGCAAGCTGTCGTTCTCGTTAGCGTTCTCTAAAGTGACTTCTTCCATTTCGATAAAGTCGATGTATTTAGAAGCTAAATCACCTGGCTCCTCAGATACTGGGATTTTTTGCGTGAGTGATGCGCCTTCAGAATCGGTACGAGCAACGATGATACCGTTTTCAACACCTAGCTCTAAGAATGCATAGCGAATTGCATTCAATTTAGAGATAAAGTCTTCATGTGGTACGGTTACTTTACCCGCTTGGTGACCACATTGCTTGGCATCAGATACTTGGTTTTCGATCTGGATAGCACAGGCACCCGCTTCAATCATTTGCTTAGTGAGCAAGTAAGTCGCTTCTTCGTTACCGAAACCGGCATCGATATCGGCGATGATTGGCACAACGTGTGAATCGAAGTTTTCGATTTTCTCTTGAATAGCTTTGGTGTCTTGACCCGCTTCTTCGGCAGCATTTAGCTCACGGAAATAGTCGTTTAATACTTTGGCATCTGCTTGACGAAGGAAAGTGTAGATCTCTTCGATAAGCTTAGGTACTGACGTTTTTTCGTGCATAGATTGGTCAGGTAATGGACCAAACTCAGAGCGAAGGGCGGCAACCATCCAGCCTGATAGGTAGATATAAGTTTTTGACGTCGTGCCAAAGTATTTTTTCTTAGCATACATGGTTTGCTGAGCCACAAAACCGTGCCAAGCGCCTAAAGACTGCGTGTACTGAGACGAGTCATTGTCATAATCTTCCATGTCTTGACGCATGATGTCAGCGGTGTACTTAGCGATGTCCAAACCTGTTTTGAAACGGTTTTGAACCATCATACGGGCCGCATCAGTCTCGCTGATGTTCTGCCAGTTACCGTGCTTTTGCTTAAGTTCACGTACTAAATCGATTGCTGACTTGTAAGTAGTTGACATCTATTGTCTCCTTGGTGGGGTGTTAAAACTTGCGAAAACTAAATTAAAAAGGTTAGCGAGCGTTATAAGTTACTATATTTTTAGTTACTGTATTTTGATCGTTGTTTTAAGCATCAAAATAAAACGAGCATCGCAGCCTGTGCTTAATGATAACAAAATCTGATGATATAATGATAAGTTTATACTGAGATACTTATTAGTAGTCATACTTAGTGGCAGTAATAATATAATGGTCTAATAAATCTGCTTTTGATATAGGTATGTCAGCTTGCGCTAAAAGCACTAAAAGCACTTATGCTGTATACTTCAAGGCCTCAATGGCATTCACTATAGCCATTTTATCAAGATTTATCTAATTTATGACCGTTATCTTTGGTATTCAATATAGTTATAGTATAATAAAATCATGTACTTAAATAAGATAAATAGTATTGTGTTTGCATCGACGTATCTATTGAATTTGATAATAACCGATTTTAAGACATCAGCAGCATAACTAAGCGCCCGTTTTTGAGCGGTGCACGTTTAAGGCAAAGAGACAAACGTATGAATTTGCAAAGGGTTGATTTAAATCTATTGGTGCATCTAGATGTACTGCTTCGAGAAAAAAACGTCACGCGAGCCGCTGAGCAGTTGGGCATCACGCAGCCTGCGATGAGTAACATATTGCGCCGATTGCGTAAGCTGTTTAATGATCCTTTGATGGTGCGCTCATCAGAGGGCATGACGCCAACAGAACGTGCGCTTGAGCTGCAACCTCGCATCAGAGAGATACTAGCAGATCTAACCCAAGTTCTCGAGCCGCGTACTGAGTTTCGCCCTTATAGCACCTCAAGAGTTTTTCGAATTATGACCTCAGATTATGCTGAGGCAACTTTGGTGCCTAGACTGGTCAAAGCACTGCGCTCTGAGGCTCCTAATGTTATCTTAGATTTTTTGACGCCATCGGACGTCTCTTATCGGGATATGGAGCAGGGGCGCGTCGATTTAGCTATTAACCGTTTTAACGAGATACCACAAAGCTTTCATCAAGTGCTCGTATGGCGTGACACCTTTAGCTGCCTGTTGTCATCAGAGAGTCCTTATGCCAATCGCTTTAATCTCAAAAACTACCTAAAGGGTCAGCACGTTTGGGTCTCCAAAACAGGTATGGGCGTAGGGTTTGGCGTGAATCCTGAAAAATCTGGCGGACTTGGTTCTATTGATCAGGCACTTCAGCGCTTGGGTCAAAAACGTCAAATTAGCGTCTTTACACGTCACTATCAAATGCCCGCTATGCTCGCTGCCAATAAAGATCTCATAGCGACGCTACCTACTCGCGTCGCCCGTATGCAAGCTAATAACGATAGTATTATTATGGAAGATCCACCGTTTTTTATTCCTGAATTTGAGCTCACAATGGCATGGTCACCGCTTTTGCAGCATCATCCTGCCCATCGCTGGTTACGTCAACTGATCATGCATGTGGCGCGCCAAGTCGTCGCTGATGAAGAAAGCCAGCAGCAGGACATTCCTGTGATTAATAAACTCTTTTAATATTAGATTATCACTCAAGCCAAAACCAGTACTTGTAGTGCTGGCTTTTTTGCTTGTGCCTTTCTATTATATCGATAGAAACCTATTAAGCTATTCTTTATAAATCAGTCACATCTTTAACATTTAGAACACATAACTTCATATCTTGTAAAATTAAAAGCCTAAACGTCTGTTACTATGATTTGGTGTTAAATAATAAATAGTATTCAAAAAAAGATAATTTGATGCATTTGCATCAACAAATTCATATTAATAAGAAGGACATAAATCATGGCAGATATTACTACGGTAAACCCAGTAACGGGTGAAGACATTAAAGAATATAATTATATGAGTAACGATGAGGTCAACAACATTGTTGAAGCCTCGCACGAAGCTTTTTTAGAATGGCGTAAAACGAGTCATGAAGAGCGTGCCAAAGTAATTAAGTCTATCGGTGAAACTTTAGCCAAATATAAAGAAGAATTATCAAAACTGATGACTGAAGAGCGTGGTAAGCTTTATAATCAAAGTTTAAGCGAAGTAGATTTGTGTATAGGAATTTGCGACTATACTGCAGAGAAAGGCGTTACCGCTCTTGCCGATGATGTACGCGATATCGAAAATATGAAAAAAGGTATCGTCACTTATCAGCCGATCGGTGTTATTTATGGTATGCAACCTTGGAACTTTCCAGCTTATCAAGTATTCCGTTATGCCATTGCTAACTTGATGGCGGGTAACAGTATTTTATTGAAGCATGCCGCTAATGTGACAGGCTCTGGCTTATTAATCGAAAAAATCTTTCATGAGTCTGATCTGCCAAACGATCTATTCCGTACCATCTTAATTGACCATGATCAGTCAGAAAAACTGATTGGTAATGATAAAGTGCGCGGTGTTACGCTCACTGGTAGTGATGATGCAGGTAAGGTTGTTGGTCAACAAGCGGCAAAAGTCCTCAAAAAAGTTGTGTTAGAGCTTGGCTCAAATGACGCCTTTATTGTTCTTGAAGACGCTGATTTAGATCTTGCTGTAGAGACTTGTACGCAAGCGCGTCTTATTAACAATGGTGAGACTTGTGTTGCAGCGAAACGTTTCATCGTTGTCGATAGTTTGTATGATGAGTTCCGCGATCGTATTGTTGAGAAGTTTTCGAACACCAAAGCTGGTGATCCTATGGACGATAGCTCTGATATTGGCCCATTAGCACGCAAAGACTTGCAAGAGAAATTGCACGAGCAAGTCGAAGAGAGTGTCAAAAAAGGGGCTACGATTTCAGTTGGTGGTAAATTACCAGAAGGTAAAGGTAACTTCTATCCAGCTACGATTTTAGAGAACGTAAAGGAAGGTCAGCCAGCTTATGATGATGAGCTATTTGGTCCAGTCGCTTCACTAATTCGTGCCAAAGATCAAGACGATGCTATGCGTATTGCCAATGACAGTCGATATGGTTTAGGCGGCGCTATCTTCTCTAAAGACGAAGATAAAGCTATCCGTTTAGCAAGCGAGCAATTTGATACTGGTATGGTTTATATCAATGGCTATGGTCTTGCAAATCCAGCGCTACCGTTCGGTGGCGTGAAAAACTCAGGTCATGGCCGCGAACATGGCGGCTTTGGTATCAAAGAGTTTGTAAACATTAAAGGTTTGCATATTCATAGTAGCTAAGATCCTATACGGTCTTCAAAGCTAAGATGATTGAATAACAAACGATACAAAGCCCAGTCACTTATATATTAAGCGACTGGGCTTTTTGTGTACGTGTCATTTTTAAGTTGGATAATATTAAGAGATATACTGTGATTATTGGTCAATGTACAGAGTCAATGGTAGCACTGGTAGATAGTCATTATTTTTTAACAAATCACTATCGAAGGTCAGTATTCCTTTAGCGATAAGCAGTAGTGTCCAAGGTAGCAGTTGATGCTCAAGTTTTTGTACACGTTTTTGCAAGCTATCAGCAGTATCTTTGGGATTAACTTCCAATAAAGCTTGGGTCAAAACAGTACCTGCATCAAGCTCTGCTGTGACAACATGAACACTACAGCCATGATAGCGCTCGCCAGCTCTGATAACTCTGTTGTGAGTATCAAGACCCTTATAAGCGGGAAGTAAAGAGGGATGCAAATTAATCATTGGAGCGATAGAATGCTGGATAAAATCTGAACTCAACACTCGCATAAACCCAGCCAACACAATCAAGTCAGGTTGCCACGCTGCAATTCGGCGACTGGCATGGCTCTCAAAAGTCTTGATGCCCATGCGTTTGCCATTGGCAACATGCGACAATACGGCTACTGGGATATCAGCGTCTGTCGCACGCGTAACTGCATAAGCATCCTCACGGTTACTGATAACTCCAACGATTTCTATTGGAAGCTCGCTTGAGTGCATAGCATCAATCAAGACTTGCAGATTACTACCGCTACCAGAGACTAAAACAGCAACGCGCAACGGCTTAGCTGCTTGACTCACTCTCAAATCAGACATTATCTATAAACCACAGCTTCATCTTGACGATTAATCATTTCACCAATTTGCCACGCTTTTTCACCTGCATCATTTAGCGTATTGATTGCCGCTTGTGCTTTGTCTGCTGGCACTACGATAACGAAGCCAACACCGCAGTTAAAGGTGCGATACATCTCGCTTTGCTCGATATTACCTTGCGCCTGTAACCATGTGAATAACTCCGAGAACTGCCAGCTACTCGTATCGATACTAGCGGCTAGGTCATCTGGCAATACACGTGGCAAATTGTCAGTGAGACCGCCGCCTGTAATATGTGACATAGCATGTAGAGCTTGATTGCCAAGAGTGTCTTGTAGCGCTTTGATGGCCTCGACATAGATACGCGTTGGTGCCATCAGTGCGTCTTGGATAGATTGACCATCTAACTGCTTATCGCTGCTAATGATATCGATACCGCTGACCTCAACGACCTTACGCACCAGTGAGTAACCGTTTGAGTGTGCGCCGCTCGATGCAAGAGCGATTAACACATCACCCTCGGCAACGTTTTCACCCGTGATGACCTCGCTTTCTTCAACCACGCCAACACAAAATCCAGCCAAGTCATAATCATCGTCTTGATACATGCCTGGCATCTCAGCGGTCTCGCCACCGATAAGGGCACAATTTGCAAGCTTGCAACCTGCGCCAATACCTGTGACTACAGTCGCTGCGACGTCGATATCAAGCTTGCCTGTCGCGTAATAATCTAAAAAGAATAATGGCTCAGCCCCGCATACCAGCAGATCGTTGACGCACATGGCGACCAGATCAATACCAATAGTGTCATGACGATTCAGTTGCAAGGCCAGTTTAAGCTTAGTGCCAACGCCATCAGTGCCAGAGACGAGGAGGGGTGAAGTGTAACCGGTTGGGATGCGGCACAGCGCACCAAAGCCGCCAAGACCACCAACCACTTCGGGACGAGTAGTGGCTTTTGCTACGGATTTGATTCGTTGTACCAATGCATCACCTGCATCGATATCGACGCCTGCATCTTTGTAGCTTAAAGAAGTCTTGTCACTCATGGTCATCTCACAGTCATATATAGAAGTTAAAATAGCAGTCATACAAAGTTTAATTAAGGTGCGCGCATTATACCCAAAAACAGTAGGCACCCGCAAAACAACTTACCACTTTTGGGCGTATGCTAGATATAAATGTCAAATAAAACGTCAAAACACAAAAAAAGACTGCTTTTTTACTAAAGTCTGCAATAATGTGTGACATTAGGGCATCTCCAACAAGCCCTCCCATATTAGTCATCAGTACTCATCGCTATCATATAAATGAGCTTAATCGTAGGATTACGATCAATGATTACCCAGCCTATAGATCCCTTTTTTCGGCGTTTGTTTTTAGTTACTGTTATCGTAGTCTCACTACTACTTTTGTACTTATTGACGCCAGTGATTATCCCCTTTCTTGTCGCTTTTATTCTCGCCTATTTATTCAACCCTTTAGTCAAAAGATTGTCTAAGTATGTCAGACGCTGGATTGCGATTATTGTGGTATATACAGCGATTACGACTGGTATGGCAATACTAATGTGGTGGCTTATACCTACGCTATGGCATCAGTTGCAATCTGCTTGGGAGTATTTGCCAAAGGTTATAAGCTGGTACAACGATGTGGTAAGAGACTGGTTTAGTACCAATACCAATGTCGTTATGCCCGCGTTAGAGGTCAGCGGTTTTTCTGATACTTTGGTTGAGTATATGCAGACGCATTACAACATCTCTGATGCTAGCCTCTGGATGAGTCAACTCGTTGCCTCGAGTATGAGCTTTGTCAATAACGCCGGCTTGATTGTCTTAGTTCCTATTTTGACGTTTTATTTTTTGTTCAACTGGGATAAGCGTCTACATAGTTGGAAGATGGCGATACCAGCCGCCTATAGCAAAAAAGTCATTGGCATCGCTCAAGAGTGTGATCGCGCGCTCATGGAATTTGTAAAGGGGCAGCTGCTGGTTATGGTGCTCTTGGGGGTAGTGTACGCGGTGCAGCTACAATTAATAGGGCTGGAGCTTGGACTCACTATTGGGATGTTAGCCGGCGTTGCCAGCTTCGTTCCTTACTTAGGGTTTGGTTTGGGTTTTATCGCCGCTATCATTGCCGGTCTCTTTCAGTTTGGCTTTGACTGGTTTTATTTGTCGCTGATCGCAGGCGCGTTCTTGGTAGGGCAGGCGGTTGAAGGTTACGTATTACAGCCATTACTATTAGGTGACAAAATCGGTCTATCGCCGCTATGGGTTATCTTTTCGGTATTGGCAGGCGCTAGTATATTAGGGTTCGTTGGGATGCTTATCGCACTACCAGTATCAGCGGTTCTTAATGTCTTGTTTCGTCATCTGTATGGCTATTATCTAACTACAGACTTTTATAAAGGACGTAAGCAGTTAGAGTTATTTGAAAAAAAATAGCACAAGCTTTGGATACCAATGTAGTGACTTGGCAAGTATAACGGTGAAAGGACTTGTCAGTCATTTTGCAAATATGGTATATATAGGCGCAGTGTCTGATTATCATTGCTTGTGGTGACAAGAGCGATATTTAGACAAATGGATTAGCAATTTTACTGGTTTATGGCAAACAAGGATGTGACTCATAGAGCAATCAAAACTATGAAACATTTAGCGTCTACCTCTGCATAGCATATGGGGTATAGCGCAAACTTAAGTTGGTGAGCAATGGCCCAATCACAGCTAAGTCTCAATTTAGACATCAAGCACGATGCAAGCCTTAGCGACTTTTCAGGTCCAGGTTGGATGTCAATTATCGATGCAGTACGGCAGTTGCATGTCGGTCTGATCGGGCAGCTGTATCTGTTTGGTAGTCCTGCTACTGGCAAGTCGCATCTGCTCTCCGCCATTTGTGAGTCGTTCATTGATATGGACAAATCTGCAATTTGCTTATCTTTAAACGAGCTGATTCATACCGATGTCAATGTACTGTCCTCTTTGGAGAATTTCGATGTCATTGCTATTGATGATCTAGAGGTGTTAGAGCAAAGCCGTCAGTGGCAAGAGGCACTATTTCATCTGATCAATCGTAGCCGTGAAGGACAGCGTCAGCTATTATTTGCAGCCAATAAGCCTGCAAGCGAGCTACCCTTTGAGCTCAGAGACTTGCTGACGCGATTGGCACAAGCGCCGACTTTCAAGGTACCTGATGGGCAAAACATATCGGATCGCCAAGCGCTATTGCAGTCCATTCTTCGTCGCCGCGGCTGGCAGTTTGATGAGCGTATACTCCATCATTTACTAAGCGAAGGCCCGCATCGTATCGGCGCGTTAATAGAGGTCTTGGTTTACATACAGCCCATGTTCTCAAATCTGGGTCGTAGTAATATATCAAAAGCGGTCATCAGTGATGCGCTGCGTACTATCGATGAGCAGACATTAGCCGCTGAGCTTGCTGATATCACTCAAGAGACGCAAACAGACAACCAAATTGCCAATCAAGATCAACATACTATGCCGCTAGATTTTTAATAGATTTAGGCTTTTTGAGTTGATGACATCTATTGTCATTGAATTTAAAGAGGTGGCATTTCACCCTTTTAACCCTTTATAGGACATATTATGACTCTCTCGACAGCCTTACTCAAAAAGCTAGCTGTAGGTACCTTAATCGCGGGCGTAAGCTCAGTATCTATGCTCTCGCACGCAGCAGTGACTTTACTTGTTGATGACAATATCAAAGTTACCGCAATCAACGGTCAAGAGATCAAGCAAAGCGTGTTTCAGCCTTTAACCAAGTCATTTACTCTACAACCTGGTCAGCATGCTATTACCGCCAAATACGATCGTCTGTACAAGCTGCCACGTGACGAGCATGACTATTTACGTTCAGGTAATGTCAGTGTTACGGCAAATCTAGCAGACAACCAGACGTATCGCCTCACTATGCCTAACCAGCCAGAAGAGTATACAGCTGCAAAGGAATATGCTGAGCGTCCAACGCTCGCGGTACAGCAAAACAATACGATTATTGCCAGTCAGCAAAGCATGAGCGGCAATCAAGGTGGAATATTTTCAGGGATAGGCAAAGCATTGGGCGGCGTCTTTGGTGGTAGTGGTGATGCAGAATTACAAAACCAGCAAGCCATAGCAGCTCTAGGCCAGCCTTCTGCTGCACCTGTGGCAGCGACGCGCAATACCACTAATACAAACGCAGTGGTAACGACTGCTCCAGCTGCAACGCTTAGACCAACTACGAGTACCTTAGATAACTTTATGCAAGTATGGTTACAAGCGACGCCAAGCGAGCGTGAAAAGATACGCCAGTGGATACAGCAATAAATTAACACCATTAGACGAAAAAAAGCACCTAGTATACTAGGTGCTCTTTTAAATGACGCTTTAGCTATCAAGTACAGCTTATTTGGCTAAAAACGCATTATACATCCAAATGAGTTTTTCTTGTTGTTGTACGTACTCATCGAGCAAGTCAGCAGTACCTTGGTCATCACTTTGCGCGGCTATTGCAGACACTTCGCGCTGCTCTTCAATAAGTGCTTGCAAACCAGTAACGACGCCTTGTACACAAGCGTTACCATCATGAACGTTTTTGTCCTCATTAATGCTAGCGTGCTGTGCAAAATCGCTATAGGCATGAAGTGGCGTTTTGCCTAGCGTTAAAATACGTTCAGCGATTTCGTCAATTTCAACTTGCAAGTTGGTATAAAGTTCTTCAAATTTTTCGTGTAAAGAGAAAAAGTGCTCGCCTTTAACGTTCCAATGATAACCACGAACATTAATATAAAAGACGTGATAGCTCGATAGTAAGTTGTTTAACTTGGCGACAATCTCACTCATATCTGCTTTTTCTAGACCGATTTGATTCGTTGTATTATTACTCATAATATTGTCCTTGTAATTGAGTGTTAATTTGCACAGCAAGAAATTTGGGATCTACTTCATATCTTTGCTATACAAGTTAGTTTTTACGATAAAAGTAAATAGGTTTAGCCTCTTAATGACTTCTACTATAGCAAGTAAACATCAATAAGTTAAATTGAATAAACTCACGTACACGATATGTTTTATAAAATTACAGTGCCATAAGTGTTAATATTACAGGCTTTTTATTTTGGCAGTTGTATATTTGCAGTTTGCAAACCGCGAATAGGCACTACCTCTTGCAGATGTTGGCGTACCGTATCAATAGGAAATTTTTCTGCCTTTAGGCGTTTGGGTATGATTTGGCTGCCTTGCTGACCCTTAAGCTCAAACATCATAATCAGATAATCATCCGTCTCATCCCAGCTCTTAATTGCGCTCCATGGAACAACCGCTTGCTGGGTCGAGCCTGCGCGCATTTGCATACCGCGCATTTGCGGGTTTTGCATCAGATTTGGCTGACTGACAGGCATCGCCATTACCAGGCCATGTTTTTGTACCCCAAGTTTCATCTGACGCATCTCATCAGGCATCTCTTGCTCAGCCACTTGTTTATCAAACTGCTTTTTGACGTACCATTTAAACCCAAGGGTACGAACCAGCATATAGATAGCGACTGAAACCAGCATAAGCCAAAAGATAATCGTTGAATAACCCGTCAAAAACACTAATCCTGCGAGTGCTAAGATGACTACAACTGCCATGATGATCCACTCTTTTGTCTTAAAGCTTGAGAGACCAAAAGAGGGGCTAGCACTGGCAAATAGCTCGTACTGTGCTTGATGGAATTCGGCCTCGGTCATGTTTAAGGCGATAGGTTGCAGCGTGTAGGGGTACAAAGCCATAAAAGTTTCTCAGATGCTTGATGGTTGGATGCTTGGGTTTGAGGGCTTGGCAACTAAAAGTGTGATGGTTAGATGACTCATTATCAGACATCTAAGCTTACGCGCCAAGCTTTGATGCGCTTATCTTACCGAAAAGCGCTCCTAAAAGAAACAGATTAGCTTATCTATAGTCAAAACGTGGTCAAATCTGTCATGGCTTGGTATCATAGCAGCTGTTTTTTATTTTTTGACATTCCTCTTTTACCACTTTTAGCGTTACAGGCACCCCTTATGATTGATCCAAAACTCTTACGCGGCGATTTGAGCGATTTACAACAGCAGCTGGCCACTCGTGGCTACGAGCTTGATATGGAGTTCTGGCAAACCATCGAAAATGAGCGTAAATCGCTACAAGTCAAAACCGAAGAGTTGCAATCGCGCCGTAATGCGGGTGCTAAGCAAGTAGGCGCGCTAAAGAAATCAGGCGAAGATGCCAGTAGTCTACTCAGTGAGATGCAAAGCGTTAGCGGTGAGATTAAGGCAGCCGAAGACGAGCTGCGCACCTTACAAGAACGCATTACCCAAGCGGCGCTACAAATCCCTAATCTGCCAGCTAGCGATGTGCCCGCGGGTACCTCAGAAGACGATAACGTCGAAGTACGCCAGTGGGGAGAACCGCGCCAGTTTGACTTTGACGTAAAAGACCATACGCATATCGGTGAGACGCTCGGTATGCTTGATTTTGAAGCCGCTGCCAAGATTACGGGTAGCCGCTTCAATGTACTAAAAGGTCAGCTAGCACAGCTGCATCGCGCGCTGATTCAATTTATGCTCAATACCCATACGATGAAGTACGGTTACACTGAGACTTATGTGCCTTATATTGTCAACAGTGAGAGCTTAAAAGGCACAGGTCAGTTGCCTAAGTTTGAAGATGATTTGTTTAAACTGACCAATCATACCAATAACGAAGATACGGACTTTTACTTGATTCCAACGGCGGAAGTACCGATGACCAATTTGGTACGCGGCGAGCGTTTGGATATCAAAGAGCTACCATTGAAGTTCACCGCGCATACGCCTTGTTTTCGTAGTGAAGCGGGCTCACATGGTCGTGATACCCGTGGTCTAATACGCCAGCATCAATTTGAAAAGGTCGAAATGGTCAATATTGCTACAAGTGAGCAGTCCGATAGCTTGCTAGAGGCGATGACCGAGCAAGCAGAATATATCTTACAGCAGCTAAATCTGCCTTATCGTACCATGCTGCTCTGTACCGGTGATATGGGATTCTCTGCGCAAAAGACTTATGACATCGAAGTGTGGTTGCCAAGCCAAGAGACATACCGTGAGATCTCTAGCTGCTCAAACTGTGGCGATTTTCAAGCACGCCGCATGGGTACCCGCGTCAAAGACGGTAAGCAAACCAGTCTTGCGCATACGCTTAATGGCTCAGGTCTAGCGGTCGGTCGTACTTTACTTGCGGTTATGGAGAACCATCAAAACGCCGATGGTAGCATCACCATTCCAGAAGTGCTGCGTCCGTTTATGGGCGGGGTTGAGACTATTTCGATTTAAAAACTCTTTTCATTTGAATACATACGCATAAGCCACACCATTTTTTGGCGTGGCTTATAGCTATTATGGTAACATTGCAGCTAAATTTTATACCTTATTTCTGAGTCTATCTCTTTATCCTCCATACTTCTTATTTGAATATTAGGACCCGCTATGCCCACCCCAATTAACGAACGCAAACTTGCCAATGCTATCCGTGTACTCTCATTTGATGCGGTGCAAAAAGCCAATTCTGGACACCCAGGCGCGCCGATGGGTATGGCTGATATTGCTGAAGTTCTGTGGCGCAAATTTTTGAGACACAATCCTGCTGATCCACAGTGGCACAACCGTGACCGCTTTGTGTTATCGAACGGACATGGCTCGATGCTGATTTATTCACTACTGCATTTATCAGGTTATGACGTCAGCGTTGACGACCTAAAGGGCTTTCGTCAATTGCACTCTAAAACCCCAGGTCATCCCGAGCTAGGTTATACGCCAGGGGTTGAGACTACGACGGGTCCACTAGGTCAAGGTATCGCTAACGCCGTTGGTTTTGCTATTGCTGAAAAGACACTAGCCGCGCAGTTTAATCGTGACGGACATAACATCGTTGACCACCATACTTATGCGTTCTTGGGTGATGGCTGCTTGATGGAAGGTATCAGCCATGAAGTGTGCTCACTCGCTGGCACGTTAGAGCTTGGCAAATTAGTCTTCTTTTATGATGACAATGGTATCTCCATCGATGGCGATGTCGAAGGCTGGTTCACTGATGACACCCAAATGCGCTTTGAGTCTTACGGCTGGCAAGTCATCAAAGTCGATGGCCATGATACGGATGCAATTACCCAAGCGACTGAGCAAGCGATCAAAGAGACTAGCAAGCCAAGCTTAATCATTTGCAAAACCACTATTGGCGCTGGTAGTCCAAATAAGCAAGGCAAAGCCTCCAGCCATGGTGCACCGCTTGGAGATGATGAGATCGCTTTAACTCGTGATGAGCTGGCATGGAAGCACGCACCATTTGAATTAGATGACGAAATCTATGAAGCATGGGATGGCAAAGCCAAAGGCGATGTCATGCAAAAGAACTGGGAAGCCAACTTTGCCGCTTATAAAAAGGCTTATCCAGAGCTAGCAAGTGAGCTAAAGCGCCGTTTAGAAGGCGAGCTACCAGCCGACTTTGAGACTCAAGCAAAAGACTATATCCAGCAAACTCAAGAGCAGGGCGGCGATGTCGCTAGTCGTAAAGCCAGCCAAAACGCGATTAATACTTTGCAGCCATTATTACCAGAGCTGATGGGCGGTTCTGCCGATCTCGCAGGCTCAAACCTAACACTTTTTAAAGATGCCAAGGGTATCGAAACTGATAGCGATGGCAACTATATCTATTACGGCGTACGCGAATTTGGTATGACCGCGATTGCCAATGGTATCGCATTGCATGGCGGCTTTATCCCTTATGTAGCAACCTTCCTCATGTTTATGGAATACGCGCGTAACGCCGTTCGTATGGGCGCGCTTATGAAGCAGCGTATCATCCATGTCTACACGCATGACTCTATTGGTCTAGGTGAAGATGGCCCAACCCATCAGCCGATTGAGCAATTAACGAGCCTGCGTACCACACCGAATCTGCGTACCTGGCGTCCGTGTGATGCAACCGAATCCGCTACGGCTTGGGTTGAAGCGATTAAGTCTGCTAATAATCCATCGGCACTGATCTTTAGCCGTCAAAGCTTGCCCCATCAGGCCCGTGACAGCGAGCAAGTCACTAATATCACCAAAGGCGGTTATGTCTTAGCCAAAGAGCAGGGTGAGCTAAAAGCAATTATCATCGCGACAGGTTCAGAAGTTGGCCTTGCGATGCAAGCGCATCAAACGCTTAGCGAAAATGGCGTTGGCGTCCGTGTGGTCTCTATGCCCTGTGCGGAGATCTTTATGGAACAAGACGCTGATTACCGCGACTCGGTATTGCCTGCCACTATCCGCGCCCGCGTCGCAGTGGAGGCCGCGCATGTGGACTACTGGTACAAGTTCGTCGGTCTTGATGGTAAAGTCATCGGCATGACCACTTATGGTGAATCTGCGCCTGCTAGCGATTTGTATAAAGAGTTTGGTATTACCGCGGATGCGGTGGTTGAAGCGGTAAATAGTTTGGCCTGATTTGTAGGCTGCGGCTTTAACCCAGTACTTAGCTATGATTCATAGTTAAATTGAAGAGATTGTAAGAGGAGGAGCTGCTGGATAATTCCGGTGGCTCTTTTTTTTGGTTGGTTTCTGGTGTGTTAATTTTTGGAGCTGATCCTGCCTTTTACATCCTGATTACTATCAAATCTCCAAAAAGATGGTTAGGTTAGTGTCTAGGCATGACTCTTGATGTAGGGTCAAACATTTAATATTACAAGCTTCATCCAAACTACGTGCTAATAGTATCGACAAGATATTCTCGGCGACGAAATCGTCAACATTTTATTGATATTTGTTTACCTTTCTGCTTAACTAAGCCTAAGTTTAATTTCTCAATAGTAAAACTTGTTTGCAAATCAAGTTTTAGAATAATACTTTTAGGGCACTCATATGGCAGCTTATATCACAGTAGGCGCAACTACCACACATGGCGGTAAAGTGATTACAGGATCACCTTATACCACCCATAACGGTGTACAAGTCTCTCGTAAAGGCGATAAGGTCATTTGTAGAAAATGCAAAAAGGTTACTACTATTCTGACAGGTGATCCTACCTTTATCGTTGATGGCGCACCGATTGCCCGCAGTGGTGATGTAACGAGCTGCGGCGCTAAATTGATTGCTATTCAGCAGTCGTTTTGCGAATCAGATTTTGAGGTAGCTGGCGTTGAGCAACCAGAATTTGAACAGCCAGCGCCTCTGGTGTTTCCTAAGTCTGACCCAGCAGAGGTGTTTGCAAGCTTTGCTGCTAATAATGAAGAGAGCCCTCAGACTGAAATGTCTGATGAGGCGTTAGGGGTTTGGGTTGACGTCACTACCCAGCAAGCTTTAGATGAGGGTGGTCTCTGGGCTGGAGCAGGTACACGCGAAGAGATCATTTACCAAGAACGTCTAAATTCTTTATGGATAGATGTCAATGGTGATCGCGACAAATACTATGAGGGTGTACGTAAGATTGGAGATGAGGCAGGATTAGTCTTAGATATCATGTCATTTCCATTGGGCGCAGGTGCTGTAGCTGCAAAAACTGGCGTTAAAGCTGGGCAGTATGTTATCAGGAGTAAGGCGAAGTCAATCAATAAAGCGAAAATTAAGAACAACAATCAGATTGATGATGATTTAGGCAATAAGCCTTTAGGAGGAGCGCATCGTGCGAATCAATACTCTCATAACTGGCAAAAAGCAAGTTTAAAAGATGCAAGAAAAAAATTTGCAGGAGATAATCCAAAGGTCACTCATACCGAGTCTGGTAAAATAATACATGAAAACAGAAAGACGGGTGTACAAGTCGTTTATGATAGAGAAGGTGATTATTTCACAGTAATAGATAATTCAATCAAGGGTAAACGCAAATATCTAGATTTGAATGGTAATGTGCCAAATAATAAGACATTATCAAACGGTAAGAAAGCTGGTAGAAGTAAATCTGAGTATCGTGAAGCAACGCATTTCAAAGTTGAGCGATAAGGAGTAAATATATGAAAACTCGAGAAATTGTGGTGCCGATATCGAAGCAAGCCGAATTCAGGCTTGATTACGATATATGTGAAGATAATGACTTAGTAGAATATTCATTAAGTGAAGAAAAATTTTATAAGCTTTTCAATCTTGGTTTTTTTCATCAATTGAATGCAGAATTAGATTTAATGATTGATGATTACGAACAGGAGGAGATATTAGAAAATAAGTTAGATCAATTAAAAGTTTTTATGAACAGCTTTATGCAGCAGCATCCAGACAATCAGATTCTTAATGATCTTAATGAACTTTTTCAAATTGCTTACGAAAAGCGAACAGGCGTGTTTTTCTTTTTTTAAATATGTTTAGCTGCAAAAATATGGAATACTTTTTAAAAAACTTAAAATGGCTTATCAATGCGTTTGCTTTAAAACCTGAACTTCTATAGTCAATCCAAAATAAAATTGGTACAACCCATATCATGAAACAGTTTAGGTAAATTATTCTCCATCCACCCTTGGCGCAAAAACTTCGCCTGTGCCCATTTTTTCTCAATAGGGTTTAAATCGGGACTATAAGGCGGTAGAAATAGCAGGCGATGACCATGTCTATTGAGCAATCTCTGAACGCGTTTGTGAAAGCTAGCGTTATCCATGACAATCACGCATTTAGTTTTAAGGCTTGGTATTAGCGTGTCTTTGCACCAGTTGTAGAATATATCGCCATTGATATTCTTTTCGAAGTAATCTAGGGCAAATAACGCTTTTTTATATAAGGCACCAATAACGTTGGTGCGCTTTTTACCTTGCCAGTTATAGCAATCAATGCAAGGGGTTCCAATAGGTGAATAACCATGAGAACGAATGGTTTCAGCCTCGAAGCCACGCGCGTATATGTATACAATTGCATAGCCTTGAGCGATGTAGTCGCCCAGTTTACTTAGATATTTAGCTCTGTTTAATGGGCAAGCTTTTGGATGCTCTAAGGTCTTTTTTTTGACTGATACCAAGACGTTTTAAAGCGGCCTCGATGCCCGACTTACTACATCCAAAACGCTGTGCTCTTTCGTACATGTAATCGTCAGGATGTTCTTTAACATCATTAAGTAGCACGTCATCTGGTATTTTATAGGGTTTGGTTTGCCTGGTTGTTTTGCTATGAACACGTCTCTTCCAGTTCTGTATGGTGGTTGGGCTGAGATTATAGAATTCAGCTGCCTCGGCAAAGGTCATACCCTCGTCTAAGCTTTTTAGTACTTGTTTGCGAAAATCTAGCGAGTAAGTCATGGTCTTTATAATAACAATTGGGTTTGATAATTAGTTTATAACACTTTTAGGTGGGATTGACTATACTATTCTGACAGGTGATCCTACCTTTATCGTTGATGGTGCACCGATTGCCCGCAGTGGTGATGTAACGAGCTGCGGCGCTAAATTGATTGCTATTCAGCAGTCGTTTGCCGAGTCGGACTTTGAGGTGTTTAGGGTTGAACAGCCTGCGCCTAGGATGGAGCAACCTGAGCCTTTAGTATTTCCTAAGTCGGATCCTGAGGCTTTGTTTGCTAGCTTTGCAGCTTCTGATAGTGATGAAAATATCACTGTAGATAATTACGATGAAAACGGTAACTATTTAGGTACTTATCGTTTAACAGACGGAACTAGCGATTTGTCTGCTTCAATCGCTTCCCCTATGCCAATACCTTTCCCAGGTTCTTTATCACTTCCTAGAGTACCAGCAGGCGTCAGACCCTATCCTTTTACAAACACATATGACCTCCAAAATCCTAAAAATCCATTTGGAAAAAAGTGTCAAGACTTACTTAAAAAAATAAGTAATATAAGGGAACAACTTCATAAGCGAAATAAAGAATTAATTGAAGATGAAAATAAATTACCAGAAAGAGGGATAAATCTTCCAAATTGGGCTACAAAACGTGGTCATCGTGCAATAATACGTATTCAAGAAAACAACCTAAGAAAGAAGGAACAAGAATATGACCAAAACTGCCAATTTCTCGCATAAAGTTGAGATATATAATATAGCTGGCGAGGAAAAATGCTCTTTAATCTCTAATACGATTAAAGAGAATAAACCTGTATTAAGAAGTCTGGTTTACGAAAATCAATTCTTAAACGATTTAGTTATCGACAACCTGATGTTCGAGTTTGGGGAGTTTGACTATACTAAATTTAATAACATTCGTATGACTTCAACAGATCTAGTTGGTGTTTGGGTTACTGATGCTATTTTTTCAGAGTGTGAAATATCAGATGTCTTAGTATATGACTGTACGATGTATGGAGACATATTTAAAAATTGTACGTTCAATAATGTTATTTTCAAAGGTGTTAGTTTAGGAGGAAGCGTATTTAATAACTGTACTTTTGATGACTGTAAATTTACTTCAGATCACATTAATCATTTTACTGATTTATCAGGAGCTATTTTTTCAAACTGTACCCTAAAGAAAACTATTTTTGACGATATTGATATAGATAAAGACACAAAATTACCTCTATAAAATTTTTTCTGGTTCAACTTATTAAGATAATGAGGATTGTAGCTAGTGAAGAAGATGTGCGTAGTTTCATCTGGTTATCAAGAATTCAAGTTGTGCCATTAGTAAGTAGAGGGTAGTTATGAAACCACTATTATTTGGACTATGTTTACTATCTATCTCATTCACTGCTTGTCAGGCAGAGCCTACTACCGAGTATTACCTAACGCCTATTGTTACCGGGCAAGTATTAGATAAAGATACTAGTGAGCCTCTAGATGGGGTAACTATTATTTACACCAGTAGAGAGTTTGTTGAAACAAATAAAGATGGTTTTTTTAGATTACCTGCTATTAAATATGATGTATCTTCTTCACCTGATTACTGGGAATTAAATCAAATAAGTGAAAGCAGCATGGCAGTGCATAGAGAGAACTATAGAAGAAAGTCTTACTGGAACTTCGGTTTCCCAAGACTTAAAGTAAGCAGGTCTTTTGAAGTACCTGAATACGTTCATATAGGCGAGATATACCTTGAAAGATTGCCTTCTGGTGTAAGCATGAATGATGTCGAAGACGACTTTATTGAAAATATGACGTTTTGTCAGCCAAATGAGTCACAAAAAGAAGTGAACTGTATTCCTATGCCAGACGGAGTGAACCGTGAAGATCTTAAGTGAAATTAGCTTATTTAGTCTCGTTTGCCTGATAGCTCTGGTAACTACTTCTTGTATTGCGCAAGAGCCTGAAGTACTTTATGTGACACCTGCTATAAAGGGTCAGCTTATTGACGGGCAAACCGAACAGCCCATTAGTAACGCTACGGTTTATCTAACAGACGACATCCAAGACACCTCTGATGACACAGGTCGCTTTGAGCTGCCCGCTATGCAAAAGATAGCTACAGATGAGATGGACGCAGACTATTTCAATGCAATAGCTGAAGATGCCAATATCATGATCGATACGCAAGGCTATCAGCGACGTCTGTTCGCAATTGATGGCATAGCTCAACCTGAGAGTACTGATTTGAAGACTGCCGTTACTGTTGATATGGGCAATGTTTATTTGAAGCCGTTACCTAATGATGTGCATCGTTATGGAACCGTATATGAATATATAGGCAATATGCCCTACTGCCAGCCTACTGAGTCGCAAAAAGAGGTCAATTGCATACCTGTACTAGAGGGTAAAAGCTATGAGCAAGTCAGTCCGAATCAGCCTATTCAATAAATAGTTTTTAACGAGAATTTGATGGATCTAAAAAGCCTAAATCACTTAACTCAGTCTTTATTATTAGCTACGACGCTATCAGTCGGCTTAACCGTTTCAGCTTGCTCAGCGGAACCTTTAAATATCACTGAATCAGTAAAGCAAAATGATCCTAAACAAACATATGAACTTGGCCTTGCCTACTACGAGGGTGATTCTGTTCCTGAAGACGATGACAAAGCTTTTGAGCTATTTCAAGTAGCTGCCGATCAAGGCTATGCGCCTGCTGAATACTATTTAGGTCTAATGTATTATGACGGTTTGGGAACAGAAAATGACTATCAAAAAGCATTTGCATGGATGCAAAAAGCAGCCAATCAAGAATACGCTGATGCTCAATTTAGTCTCGGTATTATGTATGGAAGTGGAGTAGGTATTGATCAGGATTATGAAAAAGCCATGCAATTGTATTTATTAGCAGCTGATAATGGATCTTTTAATGCTCAAAACAATATTGGCACGATGTACTATTTTGGTAGAGGCGTCACACAAAGCTATACTAAAGCTTTTGAGTGGTACAAAAAAGCTGCTGAACAAGACGTGGGTCTCGCACAATTTAATCTTGGTGACCTTTATGAACAAGGTCAAGGCGTGCCACAAGATTACGAAAAAGCATTTGAATGGTATAAAAAAGCCGCCGATCAAGGCAATCAAGAGGCTAGTAACAGAATCGGCAAACTAGTAATAGACGGAAAAATAGATAATAAAGATATCGTTATATATAGTACTGAAGATACTGGACTCACATTAGGTGATATTGAAGAGATGAGCCAATGATAATGATGACTGTATGAGCCAGTAGTTTTTAGCTCATGCAGTCACTAGTTTATGAAATGTCTAACAACTCCATCACTCCGCCAAACCATCCAACATCGTCTTCACTTCAGTCACGTATTGACCCAAAAGGCTATCAATATAATGCTTTTATGACTGTACAATGTATGGAGACGTATTTGAAAACTGTACGTTCAACAGTGTTGTGTTTAAAGGTGTCAGTTTAGGGGGAAGTGTATTTAATAACTGTACTTTTGATAATTTCAAGTTCACATCAGATCATATAAATCATTTTACTGATCTATCAGGTGCTATTTTCTCAGAGTCCACATTAAAGAAAACTATTTTTGACAATATTGATATAGATAAAGACACAAGATTACCCCTATAAAATCACTTCTGTTCCAACTCCCTGAAATGATTGGAGTACTACAGGTGGATCGTTTACGAAAGCAGTAGATAATAAAGTCTCCTTATTCACTAAAGGTGATCCTAAATGCTTGCTAGAGGAAACCATGACTATCATTTAGTCTTAAATTCTACAACACGAATCAATATTTTAGTTCAATTGTTGGTTCAGGTTGTTTTTAGTGAGTTTTCATAGGATGCGCCCAGCGCATCAACGCATGAATAGGAAACAGATAGATGAATATGTTTATTTACGCAAATGACCATACACTAAATATTATATTTCGCTTACTTCACAAACTTTGCGTCCGAGCGCAACACGATAGCTTTTGCCGAGGGACGAGGTACGCATAAACCATTAAAGAAAACCGACCCATACCTCGCATATTTCCCCACTGTTAAAGTAGCAGATGCTGAGGCTAATCATTTGTCTTTTTATACTTTTGATATAAGACCAAGTAAATGAAATAGCCTTTAACTTTGAGTAGAATAAAAGCATATTGGTGCGTGGAACGCACCCTACAGCACTTTTTAAGCCATAAAACGTCTTATCCTTGAACCAAAAAGAATGACTAGAAAATATTCTAGTCACTCTTTTTTAAATCTGGCAACCCTTAGTTCGCCGCTACCAGCTGACCTGATATCTCAAGTGGTATGTCATTACCAACGAGGTTTGGAAACGCGGTAACGCCGTAGTCGTATCTGTTAATGGTGCCTGTTGCCTTAAACTTGATAACAGGTTGACGGGTGGCAGGGTCATTTTGAACGTTGTTGAGTTTGACCTTGACGGTTAGCGGCTTGGTTTGTCCTAGCACCGTAAAATTGCCAGTAACGTTCGCTTCTTTTGCGTTAATCATGCTGACCTTTTTGGAGACAAAGGTCATTGTCGGATATTGCGCGGTGTTGAGCAGCTCTTTGCGGCGCAAAAAAGCGTTACGCAGAGTGCCACCTGCATCGATGCTGTCAGTTTTTACTGTAAAGTTGATGGTTGTGCTCGTAGGGTTTTTTGCGTCATAACGGATTGAGCCATTCATATCATGAAACTGACCTTCTACCATACCATTGCCAAAGTAGGCGACTTGAAAGTCTACTTGAGTTTTGGGTAGATCCAGTTGCCATTTTTGCGGAGTCGCGGCTTGAGATATCGTAGGTAGGGATAGCAATAAGCTAGCGGCGAGGGTGGTGTTCATAATTGCGGGGTTCATACTCATAGTCCGTGACGCACTGTAAAATGTGTTTGTATTGTAATAGGTAATAAGGGAGTAGCCTACTATATTTGGCACTTTACCCTGTACGATTAAAGTTATCAGTCATTGCGTGGGTAGATTGATAAAGTCATATAAGTGATAATAATGAAACGTTTTGGCATAAAAAAGAGCGACTAAAATAATTTAGTCGCTCTTTTGTTTTAAGGTAATTGCAAGGTTTATACCTAATTAGCCCTCAAAGGTACTGTACTCTTCGTTTTGACCGACGATCTCAATGAAATTTGGGTTTAGATCAGACAGTTTTTGAGCACCAGTGAGGAGCATGGTTGATCTTAGATCATTATTGATGTGCTCAATGACGGATTGTACGCCTTGTGCGCCGCCAAGGCCCAGACCATACATCATCGGACGACCGATAGCGACGGCGTCAGCACCCATAGCCACAGCGCGAACGATGTCGATACCACGACGTACGCCGCCGTCTAAGATAACAGGTACGCGGCCAGCAACGATCTCAACGATAGGGGGTAGGGCAGTAATGCCAGCAGGGACACCATCGATCTGACGACCGCCGTGGTTTGAGACTTGAATAGCATTGGCACCTGCGCGGATGAATCTATCGGTATCATCAGGACGCAAAACACCTTTGACGATAACGGGTAGTCCTGTGAATGTCTTAATAAATTGAATGTCTTCGGTTGTGAGTGAGGTCTTTTGATCAAAGAAGTTACCAAAACCGCCCTTTTTAGGATCATGGTTGGCAAAGGTAGCATCAGGACGGAATGGGCTGCCCATAGCTTTAAAGTCCTCTGGCTGGCCTGGGCCTAGAGCGTCAGCGGTCAAGATAATAGCGGTATAACCAGCCGCTTTGGCACGACTTAACAGTGAGCGCGTTACTTTTATATCATTGTTCCAGTACAGCTGAAACCATTTTGGACCCGTAGTGGCCTTGGCGATCTCCTCTAGCGTTGCGTTTGAGGCACCCGATGAGCAATACAAGGTATTAGCAAGACCTGCGCCGCGAGCGGTGTCTTTTTCGCCTTGCTCATGCACCATCATATGTGCGCCCATAGGCGCTACCATGACAGGAGACGGCATATTTAGACCGAGCAGACGCGTTGAGATGTCGATATCATCGTTGGTTAAACCGACTAAGCGCTTGGCTGCAATGCGATAATCATTAAAAGCACGGCGGTTTTCACGTAGGGTCCACTCATCACCTGCGCCGCCTGATACAAAGGCATAGCCTGCTTTTGGAATAGCGGCGCGTGCTTCAACTTGCAAGCGATCTAAGCTAATAATATTGAGTTTTTTCTCAGCCGTGCTTGCCATATAAGGTACAGCGGGACGGCTGGCATCGTTTGCTGCTGCGAACACTTGGGTGCTCATTAGCGGTAGAGCACCAAGACCGACGCCTGCGGCGCCTAATAACTTGCGTCTTGAAATCGTTTTTTGCTTAATTCGTGAGTGGTATTTACTGATGGTTTCATTATTCTTCCTTTAATTAATGAGAACTGATATGAGCATTTGTCAGAGCATTATAATAAATAATGAATGTTTGATGTTAACTATTTATTAACTATGCGCTACGACAGTTAATTAAAACTTCAAATTACTGATTATTTGTTATATATTATTACAGGTTAGTAACTTCTTGTGATTTGATCTATCCATTCTCTAACTTTTTTTGTCGCCGAGTCAATATTATTGTTTCAATTATATTAAGGACTATTATGGTTTTATTCAAAAAATCCATGCTGACTCTTGCCAGTCTGACCCTGTCAGTTGCGGCGTCTGCAGCGTCCGATACGGGCATTAGTGTCGATAAATCCAACATTACGACTCGTGCTGTATTGCCAGACTTTACTGTTGGCATGTGTGATGATGCCGCACCTACTTTAACCAAACTCAAAGATAATCTGTATCGTCATACCAATGGTTCAGGGCTTGCAGTCCAAAGTGGTATCGTTATGATTACTGATGAAGGCGCGTTAGTTGTCGATGCAGGCGCGACTTGCGCGGCCCAGTGGCTTAGCAAAGAGATCCAAAGCCGCTTTGGTGTTCCTGTCAAATACAACGTCTTGACCCATGCTCACGCCGATCACATGGCAGGTAGCAGGTAGTCAAGTGTTTCAGCAGCAAGGCGCGACCATCGTCGCTCATAGAAACGCGATCGAGCCTGTCATTGGCGAGAGAATGCCGTATGCTATTCCAGATAAAGTGTTCGATGAAGACATGACCATTACCCTTGGCGGCGAGACCGTTGAGCTACACCGCGTCGATCCTAGTCATTCAAATAGCATGACCATGGTACTATTCCCGCGCCAAAAAGCCCTACAATGTACTGATGTCTGTCAAAACAAAACCATGCCATACAATGACTTTTTAGACTTTTACTATGATGGCTGGATTGACACTTTAGATTGGGTCATCGCACAAGACGTCGATATCATCGATATCGGTCATTACACGCCCGCGACCAAAGCTGAGCAAGTGGCGCTACGTGATTACATGGTCGATTTGCACAAGCAAGTTCTGACGCTTGAGCGCGCAGGTCAAAGCTGGGATCAGCTCTATCGCAATGTTAAGTTTAGCCCAGAGGTACAAAGCTGGACTAACTTTAGCAATATGAAAACTCTCAATACGCTTGGCATGCACCGCTGGGTAAAAAATCATCGCCGCGGTATGTGGTAGGCTACTGTTTATTAAAAGCCAAAAGCTAAAAGCTAAAAGCTAAAATTTAATAGTGATAAATGAGTTGTTAGAATCATCTAGCAGCTCTTTTTTATGAGTTAACATATTCATAGGGTCACTCAAACTAGGATATATTATGAAAACTATCCATCATCCTGCAAATAAACGTGGCGGCTCCTATCAGGGTTGGCTAAAATCTAAGCATACCTTTAGCTTTGGCGACTATTACGATCGCGCGCGGGTCGGCTTTGGCGCACTTAAAGTCATTAACGATGATCATATCGAAGGCGGGCACGGACTTAGCTCACACTCTCACCGTAATATGGAGATTGTTAGTATTCCATTATCGGGCACGCTGTTGCACAAGGATAATATGGACAACGAGAGTATCATCAAAAGTGGTGAGATTCAGATCATGTCAGCGGGTACAGGCGTCGTACATTCTGAGAGTAATGTCAGCCTAGATATACCTGTGAAGTTCTTACAAATTTGGCTAGAACCTAACAAAAAAAACGTCACTCCGCGCTATCAGCAGGTCAGTATTATTGATTTGCTAAAGCATAACCAATTCGCTCAAGTGCTATCACCAAATGCAGATGACGCAGGCTTGTGGATTTATCAAGAGGCGTGGTTTAGTGTCGGTGAGTTTGATGCAGGCGTGACCAAAACTTATGCCTTAAATGACACCAGCAGTGGCGCTTATGTCTTTATGATTTCAGGCAGTGTGATTATCGATGGCACTGTATTGCAGCCGCGTGATGGCTTGGGTATTACCGAGACGAATAAGTTTGCGATGGATGTCATTAGCAAGGCGCAGGTACTGGTGATGGAAGTGCCAGTTAGATAACTATTCTAAGAATATAGGTTAAGGATAAAAACCATGTCTCTTATGTCCAGTTTCAAAGGTGTTTTGGGCGAAACCGTTATTAATGTCGCTATGTGGCTCAAGCTTGAAAAAGACATTTATCATCGTTTAAACAATATTACCTTGCCACTAGCTAATGACGGTAGTACCCAGATCGATCATATCATTGTTTCAGTGTATGGCATCTTTGTGATTGAAACCAAGAATTATAAAGGCTGGATATATGGTAGAGAAAAGCAGCGTCAGTGGACGCAAGCCTTCGCAAATGGTCAAAAATTTAAATTTCAAAATCCACTTCGGCAGAATTATCTACACATCAAAACGCTAGCGGATCTGCTTGAGCTGGATATGAGTTACTTTCATTCTATGATAGCCTTCATTGGTGAGTGCGAGCTTAAGACGCGTGATGAGCTGCCAGAGCATGTACTAACGAGCGGTATGGCCTCTTATGTAAAGAAAAAACAGGATAAGGTACTCAGCGAAGAAGAGGTCAAGTCTATCGTTGAGCAGATTGAGACTAATAGATTTAATAAATCTTGGCGTACTAATCGGCAGCATAAAGCCTATTTAAAAAATAAACATAGCACTTCAAAGAAAAACAACTCTAACACTACCAAAGAGTCTGAGAGGCAATTAGACGTTAAATCATCCTCGAAACTAACAGCAAAAAAGACGCTTAAGAGTAGTGAGGTACATCAGTGGTCAGGTCAAGTTGAACAAGATGATCCGTCGAGAATGCCATTTACGAGCGAAAACGCGGTTTTTATGACGCCGTTTGAGGTTGTAGATGACAAAAGTGAGTCGCTTAGGGCGTTTGAGCAACCAATAGCGATTCTTGAAGACATTAAAAAGCCTACTATTTTGGCCCAAACCATGACTTGTCCAAAATGTAATAGCGAGATGCTCAAGCGCGTGGCTAAAAAAGGCGCGCGTCAAGGTCAGGTATTTTACGGTTGTAGCCAGTTTCCCAAATGCCGCGGGGTGATGAATATCAACTAAGAATCATTCGACATCTACCGCACAAATCTCAGAGCGCACAATAAAACGCTTACCCTCTGGTATCTCAAGCGAAAAACTTGCGCCGCGACCATTGACCACATCGATAGTTAGATCGGTATGTTGCCACAGCTTATGCTGCGCACGACCCATATAAAACGGACAGCCTGCCAGCTCACCGACGAACACATCTTGAGCGCCAGTCTTAAACTCGCCTAACGGATAGCACATCGGCGAGCTGCCATCACAGCAGCCGCCAGACTGATGGAACATGAGATCGCCGTGTTTGGACTTCAATAGCTCGATTAATTCGGCGCAAGACGCTGTCGCTGCAAGTTTCATAGTGTACTCCTTGTCTTTTAGTCAAGATTTTCCAAAATTGCCCTGTCATAACATAAAAGGTCGCATTGTTCTTAGTCATACTATTAATAGTATGGCATCAAAAACAATACGACCATTTTTTAGAGTTTCAATGACAAGTGATAGCAATACTGATATAACATCGCAATGCTACCTGTTAATCACTACATGGTATAGTCAATCACAATACGTCCCTCGATCTTGCCATCACGCATACGATCGAAGATATCATTGATATTCTCGAGTGGTTCAGCGGCAACGGTCGCTTTCACTTTGCCTTTAGCTGCCATATCTAACGACTCTTGTAGATCAAGGCGTGTACCGACAATTGAGCCGCGAATAGTAATACCGTTCAATACCGTATCAAAGATAGAAACTGGGAAGTCGCCTGTAGGTAGGCCATTACAGACTAAAGTACCACCACGTCTTAACATGCTTAGTGCTTGCTCAAACGCTGTAGAGGATACCGCTGTGACTAGTACTCCATGCGCGCCGCCGATTTCCTGTTGTAGGTACTCGCCAGGATCTGTGTTTTTGGCATTAACAGTGACTTTAGCGCCGAGTTTTTCGGCGAACGCTAGCTTTTCATCATCAATATCGACCGCAGCAACATTAAGTCCCATAGCCACAGCATACTGTACCGCCATGTGACCGAGGCCGCCGATACCTGAAATCACTACCCAATCACCAGGCTTGGTATCCGTCATTTTTAGGCCTTTATAGACAGTGACACCTGCGCATAAGACAGGGGCAACCTCTACAGAGTCGACGCTTTCTGGGATAATGCCTACATAGTCGGCGTCCGCCAGGACATACTCTGCAAAGCTACCATTGACCGAATAGCCTGAATTTTCTTGCTTTAGGCACAACGTCTCCCAGCCACCTAAACAATGCGTACAGTGTCCGCAAGCAGAGTAGAGCCAGGGCACACCGACTCGGTCGCCTTCTTTGACGTGATGGACGTTGTCGCCGACAGAGGTGATGATACCGACGCCTTCGTGTCCAGGGATAAATGGTGGACTTGGTTTGACTGGCCAATCTCCTTCAACGGCATGAAGGTCCGTGTGACAGACGCCTGAAGCCTCCATTTTTACTAAGATCTGACCGGCACCTACGGTTGGGATGTCTACTTCTTCAATCTGTAGCGGTTGATTAAACTCATGTAGGACAGCTGCTTTCATTTTATTAGCCATGTTACTTACTCCTTGAAATTGCTTTATAGATTAATGCTTTATAAACATTAATCAGTGAGGCGCCTTATGGGTCTAATCATAAAGCGCTGTGAACAAGTGTTTAAAAGAAGCCCATCGCTTTAGGACTATAAGAGACCAGCATGTTTTTGGTTTGCTGATAATGGTCGAGCATCATTAAGTGGTTTTCGCGTCCAATGCCGGATTGCTTATAACCGCCGAATGCAGAATGCGCAGGGTAGATGTGATAGCAGTTGGTCCATACGCGTCCAGCTTGAATACCACGTCCGAAGCGGTAAGCTTTGTGTACACTACGCGTCCAAACGCCAGCGCCCAGGCCATATAACGTATCATTAGCGATACTCATCGCTTCTTCATCGTCTTTAAAAGTCGTGACCGCAAGTACGGGACCGAAGATTTCTTCTTGGAACACGCGCATGTCGTTAGTGCCTTCAAAGATCGTCGGCTGTACGTAATAGCCATCGCCAAGATCGCCGTCATGTTTGGCACGCTCGCCGCCGACCAATACTTTTGCGCCTTCTTTTTTACCGATATCTAAGTAAGATAAGATTTTCTCTAATTGATCAGAGCTGGCTTGCGCGCCAATCATAGTATCGGTATCGAGTGGGTTGCCCATCTTAATGGCTTTGACGCGCTCAACACAGCGTTTGATAAACTCATCATAGATACTCTCATGCACCAGCGCGCGTGAGGGACAAGTGCAGACCTCGCCTTGGTTCAGGGCGAACATAACCAGACCTTCGACCGCTTTATCCAAGAAGTCATCATCTTCATCCATAATATCGGCAAAGAAAATGTTGGGGCTCTTGCCGCCCAGCTCTAGCGTTACTGGTATGATGTTTTCGCTAGCGTATTGCATGATAAGGCGACCAGTAGTGGTCTCGCCAGTAAAGGCCACTTTATTAATACGCGGATTGGAGGCAAGAGGCTTACCTGCTTCGACACCAAAACCATTAACGACGTTGACGACACCTTTTGGTAGAATGTCAGCGATGCCAATGGTCTCAAGCATAAACAGGATAGAAGCTGGTGTTTGCTCGGCAGGCTTTAGTACCACACAGTTACCAGCGGCAAGCGCGGGAGCGAGCTTCCATACGGCCATCAGAATGGGGAAGTTCCACGGGATAATTTGTCCGACAACGCCGAGAGGCTCATGGAAGTGATAAGCAACGGTGTCTTCATCGATCTGGCTGATGCCGCCCTCTTGCGCGCGGATAGCACTGGCAAAATAGCGAAAATGATCAATGGCGAGTGGTATATCAGCGGCTAAAGTTTCGCGTACCGCTTTGCCGTTTTCATAGGATTCAGCGATAGCAATGGCCTCGAGATTGGCCTCCATCTTATCGGCAATTTTGAGTAGTAGATTAGCGCGCTCAGTGACACTAGTTTTGCCCCAAGCATCTTTGGCGGCATGCGCGGCATCTAAGGCTTTTTCGATATCGGCTTCTTTTGAGCGTGCCACTTGGCAGATGGTTTTGCCATCGATAGGACTTGGGTTATCAAAATATTCACCATCAGTGGGCGGCGTCCATTCTCCATTAATAAAGTTGTCGTACTTGTCACGGAACTGAACGGTGCTATCTTGGGTGTTGGGATAGGGGTATAACATAAACGATTCCTTGTTAAGTTGGTGCTATCAGTACAGGCTAACTCTTGCCTGTGGGTCTACTTAATAGCGTATAAAAAATATAATAAAATTAAGTATTTATAAAATAGCTTTTACTCTTAGCGGTGTTTTATATAAAAGCTATTACCTTATCCTACTAAGCTTTTGTAAGAAGTGATAGTGACTAATAATAGTCATATGTTAGTGCTGCGATAACTTTAAGTTATCAATGCGCAAGTTGTTAAAAAGGTTCGCAAAGCCTGATGAGCTGTTATAATAATTGCCATTTATTTAGCCTACCGCGCCTTGGTAGCTCACTTATCTTTTAGACTACTGGTTTGGATCTATGCGTCAATCTTCTGCTCTTGATATCTTGCAAACAGGCCAAAATGTCTTTTTGACTGGCTCAGCAGGCTCAGGCAAGACTTATACCCTCAATCAATATATTAATTATCTGCGTGCACGCCGCGTCCCTGTTGCAGTGACGGCTAGCACTGGTATTGCTGCAACGCATATGAATGGCACGACGATACATAGCTGGTCGGGCATTGGCATCAAAGATGAGCTGACGGATCGAGATTTGACCAACTTATCGCGTAAGCAATTTTTAGCCGATAGACTCAAAGACACTGCTGTCCTCATCATTGATGAGATATCGATGCTCCATGCCAAGCAGCTCAATCTAGTCAATCAAGTGCTCAAACACGTGCGCAAAAACGATAATGCTTTTGGCGGGATTCAGGTCGTCGTCGCTGGTGACTTTTTTCAGCTGCCGCCTATTGGCAGTCGCGGCGAGAGCAATCGGGACAAGTTTGCCTTTATGTCTGAGGCTTGGCTTGATGCCAAGTTCCATATCTGCTACTTATCCGAGCAGCATCGGCAGGTAAGCGAGGCGGCAAATGGTGGTTTAGATTTGGATGACATTCTCAATCAAATTAGGCGTCAAGAAGTCACCTTTGAGGCTATCGAGGCGCTAGAGGCAACCTACGATCAAGACGTCGATATCAGTCGCACACGGTTATATACCCATAATCTCAATGTTAATAAGATCAATGACAAGGAGCTTGCCGCGTTAGAGGGCGAGACCATGCGCTTTGAGGCAAGTGCCACAGGGGATAGTAAGCTCGTTGATACGCTCAAAAAAACCGTACGTACCCAAAATGATCTGACGCTAAAGGTCGGTGCTAAAGTGATGTTTATCAAAAATAACACTGAGCTTGGCGTCTCTAATGGCACGATGGGCGAATTGGTTGGTTTTGCCGCAGTAAAAATCGATGACAAGGACAAAGCCCAAAATGATGCTTTAATAGCGAGCGATAAAAAAGCTATTGAAATCGATGATAATGATGGGGTCAGCACCGAGCAAAAAAGTGCAAAACAACAAGAAAGGTCTAAATCTAAACAACCTGCTACGCAAAAGATGCCCGTCGTCAGGCTCAACTCAGGGCGCGAGGTCGTCGCTGAGGTAGAGGAATGGATCATCGAAGATGAGAGCGGAGAGGTATTGGCAAGCTATGAGCAAGTGCCGCTGTGCTTAGCATGGGCGATTACTATCCATAAATCGCAAGGCATGACCTTGGACGCCGCTGAGATTGATCTGTCGCGTACCTTTGAGCTGGGTCAGGGTTATGTCGCGCTCTCACGCCTTAAGTCACTGGCAGGACTACAACTGCTTGGCATGAACGATATGAGCTTGCAACTAGACCCATTAGCACGCGGAGCCGACAAGCGCTTTTTGACACTATCAGAAGAAGCGGATGCCAATTACGCGATGCTTGATGACAAAAGCATGAAACAGGCGCATGATAAGTTCATCCTAAAGTCAGGTGGCACCCTGAGTCAATCAGTAATCGATGCTTATGAGGGTCTACAAAAGCGTCGCCGCGAGCGCATAAAAGCGGTGCAGGACAAAAAGCAAAAACTAGGCAACCAAGTCGCTGATAAGTCAGAAAGCACGCTATTATTGACTAAGATGCTGCTGGAGGAGAGCTTGTCCATTGCCGAGATCGCGCAAGAGCGCGAGCTGGCGCAGTCGACAATCATGCGTCATATCAGTGAGCTCAAACGCCAAGATCCAAGCCTTGCCTGTGATCATCTGCGTCCTAATGATGAAGTCATGACCGCTGTTGGTAATGCTTATGTAGCGATTAAAGTGGCCAATAATCCTAATGACTTTAACGATGATGGTAGCGTCAAGATTAAGCCTATTTACGAGAGTCTTAAACAAAGCGTGGACTATAATGCTATTCGCTTGGCACTCATATTTATCTCGCCTTAAATTATCGTGCTTTGAGTGTTACCGTGCTTTGGTTGTTATCGTGCTTTAAGTATTATCGTACTTTAAACAGTCGCTATGTCACAATGATAAGCGCTCTGTCCCTACCTTTTATAGCGATGCCTTTTTATGCCTGATTTTTCTAGCGCTATTTATCAATTGACGCCCAATCCTATCAAAAATACCGCTGTCACTAGCGCGCATGCTCAGCCACTGCGGGTGGCGATTAATGGTTTTGGTCGTATCGGGCGCAATGTGCTACGAGCCATGATAGAGCGCTTTGAGGTGCTTGGACGTGCTATCCACATCGTCGCTATTAATGACTTAGCGCCTGCTGATATCTTGTTGCATCTGTTAAAGTTCGATAGCACTCATGGACGCCTAAGCCGTCTTGGGGTGAGCGCCGATATCATAGAGGATGATAGTGAGACGCAGCTGTGCTTGACCAAAAACAGCCATACTTACTGTATTCGTATGCTTAGTGAGCCTAATCCTTCGCAATTGTTGTGGGCGACGCTTGAGATTGACGTTGTACTAGAATGCACAGGTCATTTTCGCTCTTACGAGCAAGCTAGCATGCATATTGACGCAGGTGCGCGGCAGGTGATCATAGGCGCAGCTCCCTTTGATACGGTTGATGCTTGTATCGTCATGGGTGTTAATACTGATATGCTTACCTGCAAGCTACCGATTATCTCAAGCGTCTCTTGTACCACACAAGCCCTAGTACCACTTATCGACACGTTGGACAAAGCCTTTGGTGTACGCTCAGCGATGATGACAGAGATTCATGCGGTGACTGCTGATCAAAACGTCCTCGATCAAGCGCACCGCGATCCGCGCCGCGCTCGAGCTTCAGGTCACAATATTATCCCAACTACATCAAGTAGTATCGCCGCCACCGAACGCGTCCTACCCGCAATGGTCGACAAGATTAATGGGCATTCTATTCGCGTACCGACTATCGATGTCGCTGCCATAGATGTTACCTTTGTTTTGAATACGCCCGATGTCAGTATTGACGCTATAAAGAGTGCACTACTAACAGCTAGTCAAACGCATCTATTGGGGATTATGGCTTATACCGATGAGCCGTTGGTATCGAGTGATTTTATCCATCAGCCAGAGTCGCTGATTATCGATGGTCAGCAGCTCATGCAGGTGGGCAGTCAGTACAAAGTGTTTGCTTGGTACGATAATGAATGGGGTTATGCTAATAGGCTGCTTGATATGTGCTTACATCTAGCATCGAGCAAAGCGCATCGCCATAACTAAAAGCATCGGCAAAATAATTTGATTTTTTTGAGCTACGCGCTTGCATTCTCATATCATATCGCTATAATGATGCACAAATGGAGACGTGGCAGAGCGGTTGAATGCACCGGTCTTGAAAACCGACAAGGGTTCATAGCCCTTCGAGAGTTCGAATCTCTCCGTCTCCGCCAAATTTGATAGTTAATATTTTAAAGAAAAGCCCTAATCACTTGCTGATTAGGGCTTTTTCTTTATTGGACAAAAATTAAAATTAAGTAAACTTAATGATTGATTGTAAGTGAATTAATGTTTATTATTTTGACCTCTTTAAACTCAAGGTCGTAATAATGAAAAAAATAATACTGTTGGCTGTTATGAGTGCCAGTCTTTTGGGCTGTGGTAGTGATGACTCTAGACCAGGAGTAATGCCTGGTATACCAAAACCAATCAAACCTTCTACTCCTACCAATCCTTCTAATCCATCCAACCCTACAAATCCACCTACAGACTCTGGTAATCCTCCTAGCGAACCGGTTGAACCTGCTAGTGTGCTACTGTCAGGTATTTACACAGGTATCACAGGACAAGGTGAGATCGCGCAGGGCTTAGTAGATGACAACAAAAGAATATGGGTGGTCTATTCTGACAATCTGCCGGATGTGTATCCACTAGGATTTGTAAGTACCAATCAGAACGTAGTAGGTAATAGTGGCGAGTTTAGCGTCAATGGTAAGAACTATTCTTATGATGATAGAAGTTCTTTTGATGTGACGATTACTGGCAATTATAAAACAGCTAAGACAATAAAAGGGCGAATATTTGATGTACCCTCAAGATCTACTACCTATGAAGTAGACTACGACGACGCGTTATCTGCCAGAAAACAAAGTCTAGCTGCTATTAATAAAGTATTTACTGGTATCGCTTATATTACAGGTGATACAGACGCAGGTGAGCTCGTTCTTGATGTCAAATCAAACGGTTCTTTTACGGGTGAAGATGAATCGGGTTGTAGAATGAGTGGTAAATTCACCCTAGCGACGTCGCAAAGGTACTTTGATAGTACAGTGACATTTGGCGGTGCGCCTTGCTTTGCACCTAGAGAGACTATTACGGGAGTTGCGCTATTAGATGAGAACAATGAGCTAATAGTCATCGGTACAGACGCGAATAGAAGTAAAGGAATTTACTTTAGTGGTGAAGAATAATAAATAATTCTTAAAGAAATATATAATATTAATAAAGCCCTAATCACTTGCTGATTAGGGCTTTTATTGTGGGCAGCACTTTAAGACATTACTTAAAATAAATATTACTCTAACGCGTTATTGAACTCAATAGTTTGACCATCGGCCAAAGTTAGTGTGCCATCAACAATGCTGATAGTGACCGCCTGCGTGTTTCGAATAGCGCGCATGACGTTGATGTCCTCAATACTACTATCGATGATAATCTTGCCAGACTGTTCAGGCTCGATAGTCGGCACAAAACTCGTTAATGGAACATTAAACTTTTTGCCCTGAGTGAGCTTGGCGTCTTTCATCATCAGCGTACCTTCAAAGCTCTCGATAGGTACACTGCCGTGATTGGAGAGCATAAACTGCATTTTAACCTGATTGAGACTATCGCTGTCGCTGGTTTTGACAGGGAGCAGGGCAACGGGATAAGTTTGTGCAGTTACCGCGCTATTGGATTGATTGGCGACAACAGGGCTCTTTTCTCCCGTTGGATTATCAGGATGCAGGCGCTCGTACTCGCGCTGTTGTAGTAGTGCTTTTTCAATCGTAGTACGCGGCATCGCTCCTGACTCATAAGCGCCGCTAAGCTTCATACGTAGCATATAGCGACTCAAAACCTGCCTATCGCTCTCAGGCAATTGCTCAAAGGTATCACCCAATTGCGCCTGCCATTGATCCGAGTTGGTCGGTATGGTCTGTTTTGCTGGATCATTTTGCGGCATAGAGCAGCTAGTTATCATCGGTACAACCCCTAGCGATAAGGTTGCAAGTAGAGCAGTACTCAAGCGCTTTATCATGATTCACTCCTTATAAGCACACATGTTATGTCTTATTCTTAGAGCTTTAATATACCGCGTTTACTCAATGAATGGGAATGCTCATCACGTTATCTTTTGCAAGAGTTAGCTCAATTTAAAGTTAGCACAATAAAGGTAAGCCAGATTAATGGAAAATAGAATAAGCAAGCAAAAGGTAAGTATAAAAAAAGGCTAAGCACTCTAGTAGCGCTTAGCCTTTTGTATTTTGCCTTTTTAAATCTTAAGCCTTTATTCGTCTTTTTCTAGCTCAGATAGAGAATGAATAATACTGTTGTTGTGCGTAGTAATAATCGCCTGATCAATAATGCGCTGACTTACGCCATGTTTACGTAGGGTTTCGATAAAGACCTCATCGTGCGCAAGCGTGTAGTCTTGATGATCACGGTCAAGACCTTGACGGATGTAGAGACGTATTAACCCCTGAATACGTTTAAACCCTAGCTCCTCTGAGGTAGCCGTCAACAAACCAATCATCTCCTCAGACAAACGGATACTTACTGGGCGCATCACCTTTTGCGGATGATCTGAGAACTTATTTTTTATATGGACAGGTATCATAATAAACCATTGTTTGTAGTGATATTATAAGACAAAACACTAGGATGAAATCAATTAAGCAAAACTATGCTCACCATACAACAAATACTGCCAAAAGAACACCTTATTGTTCAACCGCTATAAAACCTATAAGCACAAAAAAACCTCTATCAATAATAGATAGAGGTTTTCGTTGTTTGTACAATTAAATAGGGTTCAAACAACTAAATATGGCTCCTCAACCTGGGCTCGAACCAGGGACACACGGATTAACAGTCCGACGCTCTACCAACTGAGCTATTGAGGAATAAGGGGTGATAACGACTGGTTACTATCAAGCGATAAGCTTGTTTGCGTTATGTGGAGCACATTTTAGCCAAGTCTCTTGGTTGTGTCAACCTAGATAAGCGAATAACACTAAAATTTATTAAATATGCGTAAGCTTATACAGCGAGCATACTGGCATAAAAAAACCCTCATCAAAGTGATGAGGGTCTTGGCAAATGCCATAATCGAATCTAAAGAGTACTGCTAAAATTTGGCTCCTCAACCTGGGCTCGAACCAGGGACACACGGATTAACAGTCCGACGCTCTACCAACTGAGCTATTGAGGAATAAATCACTGCTGACAGTGAACTTAGCATCTGTTCTAATGAGTTCGTGCTAAGTGGGGCGTATTCTAACAAAGATAAAAAATACGTCAAGCTTTTTTGTCTATTTTTTTTATTTGGCTAAATATAGAGAATGAGCAGCTTGTCATCTTAACGGATGACTCTTGATGGGCTCTTTTGTCTATTTTTAATCTATGATAATAGTTTGTGTCAGTTGATTGCGAAGTTACAACAATAAAGGTGCAGCCTTATACTATAATTATTTGGACGCTGACTATTTAGATTTTATACAACAGCGAACGCCTTTAATAAGATAAAACCAATAAAAGTAGGGACTCTATTATGAATAATAACGCTAATAAACTAAGCATCGTTATTACTGGTGCAACCTCTGGTATCGGCAAGCAGTTGGCAAAAGATTATCTATCAGATGGTCATACTGTATATGCCGTTGGCCGCGATGATGAGGCGCTCGCTGAATTAAAAGAGTTGGGTGCCAATCCTATCGATTTGGACTTGATGGACCGCGATAAAGTGATAGACGCCTTTAATGATATCGATAAGATTGACTTAGCCATTTGCGGCGCGGGCATGTGTGAGTATTTAGACATGCCAAACTTTGATAGTGAAGCCTTTATGAAGGTAATGTCAGTCAATATGGGTACGCTGTCACACGCTATTGAAGGCGCATTGCCAAAGCTAATTGAGTCCAAAGGTCGCTTGGTGGGTATAGGGTCGGCATCCGCTTATGTACCGTTTGCACGCGCTGAGGCTTACGGAAGCTCAAAAGCGGCAATTCACTATCTTATGAAAACCTTGCAAATCAGTCTTGCGCCTTTTGATGTTGCGGTCAGCCTAGTCGTTCCTGGTTTTGTCGAGACGCCAATGACCAAACAAAATGACTTTCCGATGCCCTTTATTCAGACGACTGAGCAGGCAAGTCAAGCTATTCGTGATGGTATCAATAGCGGCGATGACGTTATTGAATTCCCCAAAAAGCTCACGCTACCGCTCAAAACATTGGGCGCATTGCCAGATAGGGTTTGGCAGCAAGTCAGCGAAAAGCTCAATAAAAAGTAAGAGGCGTACGCTGCAAATATTAAGCCGCTATTTTTACATTTATCACAGATAATAAAGTTATACAAAGGAAAAGCCATATGTCGTTTATGCGTCGCAAACGAGCATCAAAAGAGCAGCTGACCCATAATAAGGACAGCAGTAAGACGGACACTAGTATCAGTGATGATTCAAAGGGATCAAATAAGACTCGCGTGGCTATTATTGGCTCAGGGGTATCAGGTTTGAGTTGTGCTCATTACCTAGCCGCGCATCATGACGTGACTATATTTGAAGCCAATGATTATATCGGTGGTCACGTCAATACCATTGATGTGGCGTTGCAATATGGCAAAAAGACCAACGACGACAACGTCGAAAAAAGTGCAATAGATACTGGCTTTATTGTCTTTAATGAGCGCACTTACCCTAACTTTTTTCGTCTGCTTCATGAGCTACAAGTCCCGTTTCAAGCGACTGATATGAGCTTTTCGGTTAAGAACATCGCTCGCAAGTTTGAGTATAACGGTCATACGATCAATACCTTGTTATCTCAGCGCAAAAACGTACTTAATCCAAAGTTTTGGCAGTTTGTCAAAGACATTGTGCAGTTCAATAAGCACATTCGCAAACTGCGTCAAGATTATGATAGCGTGCGCGTGCAAGGCGGCGATGTCAGTGCATTTACCGAGCAAACCTTGGGCAGTTATTTGGCAGGTGAGCGCTATGGTCAGCTATTTACAGACAACTACTTGTTGCCTATGGTGTCGGCGATTTGGTCGACTAGCCTAAAAGAGGTACAAGCCTTTCCATTAGTGTTCTTTGCTCAGTTCTTTGACAATCATGGCCTGCTCGATGTGGTTAATCGCCCGCAGTGGTTCACTATCAAAGGCGGCTCTAAGCAATATGTGAATAAGCTGGTCACAAAGTTCGTTAAGGCGGGCGGTACAGTGCGGGTCAATAGTCCTGTAGAGTCTGTCACTCGCCATGATGATAGCAGTGGTGGATCAGTTACATTAAACGTCGTGAGCTACGACGCAGCAGAGCAACAAGCCCATAGCGAAGAGCTGGTCTTTGACGAAGTTATTTTTGCTTGTCATGCAGATACCGCGCTCAAGTTATTAGCCGATGCAAGCCTTGATGAGCAAGAGGTGTTAAGTCACTTTCGCTTTACGGAAAACACGGCGGTTTTGCACACTGATAGTAGCGTCTTACCCAAAAAGTCACTAGCATGGGCCAGTTGGAACTATCTAATAGATAAGCAGACGAGCATTGCAAATCAAGAACAGATGGGCAAGGAGTCGCCAGCTAACAAACCGGTGCTGACTTACCATATGAATATATTGCAGCGCTTGACCAAGCAGCATAATTATCTAGTCACGCTCAACCATGATATCGATCCGGCGCAAGTGATCAAAAGCATCGATTACAGTCATCCAGTATTTGACAATGAGATGATTGCAGCGCAAGGGCAGTGGGCGCGCATCTCTGGTAGTGGCTTGCATACGCACTTTTGCGGTGCTTATTGGTTCAATGGCTTTCATGAAGATGGCGTACGTAGTGGACTGCGCGTTTGCCAAGCGTTAGGGAGCGCTATTGAGATCAAAGATGAGGTCGATGCCAGTCATATCCCTGATAGTGATAGCACCCATACGCCGTTTCGCTATAGAGATTTGCCCGTTAAAGCTGACAAAAAAACGCGCCAACTCAAAAAACGCCAAGTGCAGACGGCAACGACCAATCAAGAGCTGGTCGCTTATGTCGCAAGCTTGCAACTGACAAATGCGCCTAGTAAAGGCAAAACCAAAAAACGTGGTTTTTTCTTTGGCCGTAAAGCCTAACATATGAGAGAGTCATGAGCACAAATCCTGCTAGTGAACACAAGAGTATGACGAGTGATAAGGGTTTACCACATCAGCTGTTTAGTGGCACCACTTGGCACACCCGCTTATTGCCAAGCATACATAAGTTTGCTTACCCTTATCGCTATTGGGGCATCAATATCAGTGCGCTCGCAGCAGGGCAGGATCTACCTGAGATCAATCTATCAGTGTTAGGCAGTAAATGGCTCAAAAGACTGCCCCTGTTCTCAGCCAAACATAAGGCATTACAGCAGTTTTTTGCCGATGATTATTTGCAAGAAAAAGCAGATGATACTCAAAAAAAGACAGATGATAGTAAGACTAAAAGTAGTGATAACGCTATACAAGCGCTAAATGAGCGTCTGACTCAAGCCTTTGTGACTCAAACAGGTAGCAAGCCTACAGGCGATATGATGGGTATGCTTGTGTGCCGTAATGCAGGATTGTATTTTAGCCCAGTCAATTTCTATATAGGCTTTGATAGCAAGCAAACCCCTACGCACTTATTGGCAGAGGTTTCTAACACCCCTTGGGACAAGCGTCATTACTATGGGTTTTTATTACAAGGGCAAGAGACCGAATTTTGCCATGACAAAAACTTTCACGTCTCACCCTTTAACCCCATCGATCAGCTCTACCGCTGGCAGGTGAAAGTGACTGATCAAGATGACGACTGCTTGCACGTTCGCATTGCGATCGATATCAGTGACAGACGCGGTGAGGTGCTAAAGACTGGTATAAAAATGTCAGGCGTGCCAATGACGACGCGATCGATACAGCATAGCTTACGCAAAAACCCGCTAATGAATATGACCTCATTGACCCGTATCTACTGGCATGCTTTTAAATTATTTGCTATCAAAAAAGTGCCTTATATTAATTATGATGAAACGCTTGCTGATAGTAAGCAAGGGCGTGAAGAAAGTAGCAAGGACAGTAAGTACTATAAATAACCCCTTTATCTCTCTGCAACTGTATGAAAGGATGATTAAACGATGTCAGTACGACCGACCGAACGTCAGCCGACGACCCGATTAGAAAAGATTAATGCCCGCATGAGCCAAACGCTCAGTGACAGCGCTATCTTACAACCTGTCAATAAAGGCATGAATAACCTAGCTCGAAAGGCAATATTTCAGGCGCTCAAACGCGTTCAGTTTGGCGGCATTACCATTATTGAAGCGTTTACGCAGTCTATCGATACGCATAGTTTCGGTGATAAATCTTTGAGTCTAAAAAGTAGCTCAGCAGTAGGGCGTCATGCCCTGCATGTGACGTTGAGAATCTATGATATCAGTGTCTATCGTCAGCTATTGTTTGGCGGCTCTATCGCCTTGGCAGATAGCTACATCAATGGCGAATGGGACACCGATGACTTAACGGGGTTGATACGCTTAGCGGCGCGTAACTTAGCCGTACTCAATAAATTAGAGAACCGATTTGCTGGCATTAGTAAAGCGTTTGAAAAAGCCAAGCATCAGCTACGTAGCAATGATCAGTCTGGCTCTAAGTCTAATATCTTGGCGCATTACGATTTGGGCAATGATATGTATCAGCGCTTTTTAGATGAGACCATGATGTATTCATCTGCTGTTTATCAAAACTCCGAGGCGACCCTGAGCGAGGCGCAGCAGCATAAGCTTAAGCTGATTTGCAAGCGCTTGCAACTGACAGCCAACGATCACGTCATTGAGATTGGTACTGGTTGGGGCGGTTTTGCTATTTATGCGACCAAAAATTACGGCTGCCAAGTCACCACGACGACGATATCTGACGCTCAGTACGATGAAGCCAAGGTGAGAGTAAAGGCTGCGGGCCTGTCAGATAAAATTACTTTGCTCAAACAGGACTACCGTGAGCTGACAGGGCAGTATGACAAGCTTGTCAGTATTGAGATGATCGAAGCGGTTGGTCATGAGTATTTGCCAACCTTTTTTGCCAAGTGCAATAGCTTACTTAAACCAACAGGGCTTATGGTGCTACAAGCTATCACCTTTAATGATCAAAACTATGAGGACTATATAGATTCCGTCGATTTTATTCAGACGCATATCTTTCCAGGTGGTTGCCTGTTGTCTAATCAAGAGCTAAATACCCAGTTTACTAAGCAGACGGATATGGTCATCAAGCAATTACATGATTATGGTTTTGATTATGCGCACACATTACGCGACTGGCGCATAGCCTTTATGTCGCAGCGTAAAGAGATCAAAGCTTTGGGCTATGATGAAGCCTTTATTCGTCTGTGGGAGTTTTACTTTTGCTACTGCGAGGGTGGATTTTTGGAGCGCACTATTGGTGTGGTGCAGCTTACTGCAGTCAAACCTGACAACATCGATATATTGCATTTTTCTGATTCGCCTGCAGCTGATCTGATAGATAAGCCTACTGACACTACAACAAACCTGCGCAGCGCTCCTAGCACTGCGGCTGCGTTTGGCTAAAAGTACACTACTGAGCGTTTTACCAGATTTACAATTAAATGACCTAAAGCTATAACGATTACTAAATCTATATACATCATATTAAAGTACAGTTAAAGCATAAAAAATAATTGGGACCTGTGTTTGGTTATTACAAAAGGATATTATTATGGGCTATACATTTGTTTATCTAGTTGCTGTTGCTATGTTTTTAGGCGTAGATTTTGTCTGGTTATCAACGATGAAAGGGCTGTTTTATGAGGAACGTATAGGTCATCTGTTGGCGGATGAACCTAATATGATGGCGGCAGCTGTGTTCTACATGTTCTATATCTTAGCGCTATGCATTATCGTCCTTTATCCGCAGATAAAAGCGAACGCCTCTATCGGGCACATTTTCTTATTAGGTGGTTTACTTGGCTTGATGGCTTATGGTACTTATGACTTTACTAATCTTGCGCTATACAAAGGGTATACACTTGATACTGCTTTGGTAGATTTTACTTGGGGTGGCTTTTTAACAGGTACAGTGAGTGCTGGCACGGCTTGGTTGGCTTATCGCTTTAACTGGCTAAATAAGACGGCATCAGCTTAGGTGTTTGAGCTACAAGAAAGAGCGGTTTAATTTAGGTTAAGCCGTTTTTTTGCTGTTATCAATTTGCACTAGATATCCGCCTGCTGTATAACTGACAGATAAATTTTGCAACGATAAACGTTACAACGACCAAGGACAACTATGGCTCAATCTAATACCTCATCTACTGCCAAAAAAGCACCGCTAAACCATGAGCTTTATATGTCGATACTGATGACGCCTGATATGGCAAACTTCATTGGTAATGTTCATGGTGGCGACTTACTTAAAATGCTCGACCAAGTCGCTTATGCTTGCGCCAGTCGCTACAGTGGTAACTATGTGGTGACCCTATCCGTTGATCAAGTAATGTTTCGTGAGCCTATCTATGTCGGTGAGCTCGTTACCTTTGCCGCTAGCGTTAACTATGTCGGCACCACTTCGATGGAAGTAGGTATACGAGTAGAAGCAGAGGACGTGCGCGCACGTACAGTCCGTCATACTAACAGCTGCTATTTTACGATGGTAGCTATCGATGATAATGGTAAACCTACGCCAGCCCCGCCGCTTGATCTAAAAGATCCTATGCGTCAATGCCGCGCCGATGCAGCGCTTGAGCGTAAACAGTTACGTATGCAAAGCTCACACCGTCCCAGCTGTGATCTAGACGCGCCAGTCGAGAATCCGACAGCTATGCAAAAGCAGGACAGCAAAGATTTGTAGCATTTTTATAAATAGCGGTAATTACAAATAGCGATAAGAACGATTAAGCATAAAAAAAGGTCACTTATAAAGTGACCTTTTTAAATTAGACATACGTGTTAATTATAAGTTATTTCTTTGGTGCATTAGCACCGATGAACCATGCATCTTTATCTACAACGCGGCTTACCTCAGTTAGCAAATCAGCGGTATCTTCATCGCCTGCGTCACCCGCAGTATCGATCGCTTCACGTAGCGTTTCAGCAATTTTCTTATAACGGTTAGTCAGCTCACGAACATGCTGATCCACTTCTGTAATATCAGTGGGATAAGTTTCTAATATTGAATCTTCAGCGACGCGTTTAGAGATACCGTTTGCTTTGCCGCCCAAAATGACAATACGCTCTGCTACAGTATCAAAGGCTTCAGTTAAACGATCATAGGTGTCATCTAGTAACTGATGCACACCAATAAAGCCAGTACCTTGCAGATTCCAATGGCACTGCTTGGTGTCCATGCTCAGATCCATCAAGTTTGCTAGGTTTGAATTAAGTAGGTCTACCATTTTTTTGGCAGTGTCGTCATTGATTCCACTCGCGTAACGTTCTCTCATATTATGCTCCATTATTTATTAGAATTTAGATTATTTATTTAGCTTAACTGATTTCGATTTGGGTGTTGCTCAATTTCAGTATCTATACTAACAGTTTGAATTGATGATTGAACCCTAGACTATTAGGCTTTGTTGAGTGGTCATGTAATAGCTTTGTTAATCGTGAAAAGCTTTGTAAATATATCGTCTAGCGTGTAAGTTTTATACCCAAATCTTGATCGATATAGAGGGGGTGAATCAATACGTCTATCCTCTATTCGTCTACAAATCAATCAAACAGCGCTTACTAAGTAACCTTCAATAAACGACTTCTGAATACTTAGCACAAATAACACGTTGTTTTAGCTCTTTTTGCTAAGTAAGACTTGGTGTAAATAGCCTTTAAAAATAGTGCTAAAACCCCATAATGTTATAAACCTATTGAATAAGACAGTTCTTATGCGTATGCCTGAACCGCGCTCGTCGCGTCAGTTAAATCAATTGGCCTCTCAGTTACAAGGCGAAGCTGAAATTGTTGGTGTCAATGCGTCTGGAACGCAAATATCGAGTCGCGCCTTTGAGATGGTGACTGACTTTGAGCCTGCAGGCGATCAGCCGCAAGCCATCGATAAGCTCGTCAAAGGGATTAATAGTGGTATGGATGAGCAACTGTTACTTGGCGTGACAGGCTCAGGTAAAACTTACACTATGGCAAAGGTCATATCCGAGTGTCAGCGCCCAACGATCATTATGGCGCATAACAAGACGCTGGCGGCGCAGCTATATGGTGAGTTCAAATCGTTTTTCCCGAACAACGCCGTTGAATACTTCGTCAGTTATTACGATTACTATCAGCCTGAAGCCTACGTCGCGGCATCCGATACCTTTATCGAAAAAGACAGTGCTATCAATGATCATATCGATCAGATGCGCCTGTCAGCCACCCGCGCGCTGCTTGAGCGCCGTGATGCAATCATCGTCGCTTCGGTCTCTTGTATTTATGGTCTAGGTGATCCTGAGAGTTATCTTAAGATGCTGCTCCACATTGTTGTCGGTGACAAAATAGATCGCACCGCAACGATCAAGCGTTTGGTTGAGATGCAATATACTCGTAACGAGCTGGACTTTGGGCGTGGTACGTACCGCTTGCGTGGTGAGCTACTTGATATTTATCCAGCTGAGTCTGAGCAATTGGCAGTACGCGTGCATCTGTTTGATAATGAAGTTGAAAAAATTACTTGGTTTGATCCGCTAACGGGTAAGACCGTGCGTAGCGTGCCGCGTATTACTATCTATCCTAAGTCACATTACGTCACCCCGCGTAATAAGTTGGATGCGGCTAGTATCACTATTCGCGAAGAGCTTGAGCCGCGCCTTGAGTATTTTCGCGATAATAACAAACTGATTGAAGCGCAGCGTCTTAAAGAGCGTACCCAGTATGATCTTGAGATGATACAACAGCTCGGCTACTGTAACGGTATCGAGAACTACTCACATCATCTCTCTGGTCGTCCGTGGGGTGAGGCGCCGCCAACACTGTTTGATTATATTCCAGAGGATGCGCTGCTGTTTATCGATGAGTCGCACGTTACCGTCTCGCAAATTGGAGCAATGTATAAAGGCGATCGCTCGCGTAAAGAGAACTTGGTCAATTACGGCTTTCGTCTGCCTAGTGCGATGAACAATCGACCTATGAAGTTTGAAGAGTGGGAGCGTATCAAACCCAAGACTATTTATGTGAGTGCGACGCCTGCACTGTATGAGTATGAGCACAGCGAGCAAGTGGTCGAGCAGGTCGTGCGTCCAACGGGACTTATTGATCCTGAGATTGAGATACGTCCCGTGCTGACCCAAGTCGATGATGTGTTATCTGAGATTACCAAGCGCCGCGAACTTGATGAGCGTGTGCTGATTACCACTTTGACCAAGCGTATGTCCGAGGATTTGACCAGTTATCTTAAAGAATACGATGTCAAAGTCGCCTATCTGCACTCAGACATTGATACCGTTGAGCGTATGCAAATCATTCACGAACTGCGTACAGGCGTGCATGATGTTTTGGTCGGCATTAACCTCTTGCGTGAGGGTCTAGATATGCCCGAGGTGTCACTGGTGGCGATATTTGATGCCGATAAAGAGGGCTTTTTGCGCTCAGAGCGCGCGCTGATTCAGACCATTGGTCGCGCCGCGCGTCACTTAAACGGCAAGGCCATACTCTATGCCGATCGCATCACGCCAAGTATGCAAAAGGCGATAGATGAGACCGACCGTCGCCGCGAAAAGCAAGTGGCATTTAACCTTGAGCACAACATTACGCCAAGGGGCGCGCGCCGCAGTATCACGGACAAGATCGATACGGGTGATGATCTGGACGCTAACGACAATCAAGCGATTCCGGTCAAGAGCAATCTGCCAGATGTTGATATCAGTATTTTACGCAGTCCTGATCTGCTCGCCAAAGAGATCAAGCGCCTAGAGAAACTTATGAAGCAGTTCTCTCGTGATCTCAAGTTTGAGGACGCCGCAAAAACCCGTGACAAAGTGCTAGAGCTAAAAGCGCATCTGCTTTAAGAGCGTTGATATACATATTATTAATATTTAGCAAAAGGCGAGTTATCCTTTGGGTGGCTCGCTTTTTTACGTTTAGCTATTTTTACTGTTTACTGTTTACTGTTTACTGTTTACTGTTTACTGTTTACTGTTTATTAAAGACAAGCAACTTATAAAAAATAAGCAGCCTTCTTATAAATAACATACTTTCAAATCATCCTTACCAACCACAAACGCAGTTTTACATATCCTAGCTTAAAATAGTTGGGTATCTCTTATACTATAAACGTATGCCGTATGACCTTCAGGTTATATTTAACGTGATTCACAAATAGGTCTACTTGCAAAATCAAAACTATTTTATTAAGGCTACGATTATGGATGTTGCATCGTTATTTAAAAAAGGCGTAGAAAAACAACTACTTGATGTTGATGACTATATCTTTACGCCTGAGCGCATTGATATGGTGGTAGATGAGGGCAACCTGAACTGTGTGCTTAATAGCGATGGTTCAGTCAATATTTTTTATAGCAAAGAAGGTATCACTGACGTGAGAGCTGCTGCACGCAAGCATCCTTTTACCGATTTTGATACCGAGCTCCATCATGGTATTTATGACGATGTCATCGAAGATTTGATCGATGGTGTCAATGAGATTATCAATAGTCATTCTAAGTACTTTCGCATGAATAAAGTGTTACCTATGACTGCCGCTTTAGGTGACACTGACTTGATAAGCGAGAACGACAAGTACTAATAAGTAAGTACTAGATTTTAATGAATAGTTATCAAACCAGTTAAGAGATTTTAGTAGTCATTTGGAGCATTATTATGGATGTCGCAGCACTGTTTAAAAAAGGCGTAGAAAAAGAATTACTAGATGTTGATGATTACATCTTTATACCTGAACGTATGGATATCGTCGTCGATGAAGGCGATCTGGTTTGCGTATTAAATAGCGATGGTAGTGTCAATATATTCTATACCAAAGAGGGCATTACTGACGTAAGAGCGGCTGCGCGTAAGCATCCTTTTACCGCTTTTGATACTGAATTGCATCATGGTATTTATGATGATGTTATCGAAGATTTGGTTGAGGGCGTTAATGATATTATTAATACCAGCTCAAAGTACTTTCGGCGCAGTAGAGTATTACCTGTTGCTATGCAGCCTGAACCAATAACTCAAAATCATATCTAAACTTTACTGGCGCAATCTCAGTCATATTACCTAAAAAGCACCCCATACGCTAAATTGACGTATAGGGTGCTTTTTTAGTTTTGTATATTTTAATAGTATCTTGACTAGCGGCTTATGGCGTAACGATACTGCCATAGCAGCTTTGTAGCGACTTTGCGACCACTCGTGCGACTAGCTGCGTGCGGTAGCTTGCATCAATAGCGGCATTACCTAGCTCAACGATAGTTACTTGCTGCGGGGCTTGTTCGCTAACGCAGCCACATACTCGAGATTTGACCGCTTCTTCTTGAGCCTCGGTCATAGCGGCACTCGCAATCTGCCACGTCTTTTGACTCTCGATTTGACTGCGGCACTGATTGTCGATAGCGGCTTTGAATACGTTCATGCCGATCTCATTAGCTGCTCCTATAGCGTCACCTGAATTGTTGGTTCCACCCGTTGTGGTACAGCCTGCAAGTGCAAAAGCTGTAAGCATCGTAGCTGGCAGTAATAGTTTTTTCATAACAGTATCCTTTAATTATCAATAAATAAGCACTAGCGCATAATAACTGATTTTATGACTAAAAGTGCGGCTCTAATACTTAAACCTATCACTTAATCCTATGACTAAATTAAGGGCAGGCGCATCCCTCAAACATTGCGGGCAGCTTAGGTAGGTGAGGACGCAGTCGTTTAAGTCAGTCACCATATGTAGAAGTAGCCCCAGTCCAATTATCCTAAAAGGTTTGCGCACAAATAACATTGCCATATAGACGATCATCGCATAGTAAGTATGAAGCGGATGAAAGTTGATACTACAGCGATCGGGCGAAAATATTGGCGTGGCTAGTAAATGGTCTAAATCAACGAGCATAGTAGCAAGCAAAATTAAATAGACGCGTTTGTAGTCCTTACGAAAGAACACGTAAGCTATGAGTAGCGGCATACCAAAATGTAAAAAGTAATGGATAAGCGTCTGATTCATTGCTTTTGGGTTCAAATAGACATGAGCGCTCAGTATAGCGCTAGTTAGTAATCAATTGCCGCTCGCAACAAACAAAAAACCAGCTAAGACATAAGGTCCAAGCTGGTTTTGACAGATAATAAGATAGTTGTACTTAGTAGTCTCTAGACATTTTTACTATGCTGCTTTGACTGAATGTCTTTTGCTAACTTATAGCACTCATCGACATGATCGGTAGCGATTTTTTTGAAAATAGTATAGCCCATAGTCGCGGCAACCAATTGACCACCTAATGGAATAAACTTGGTAACTTGCTTAGCAGCAATTCGACCACCAAAACCCTGAATGGTCTTTTTAACGATACCACGCGTAGCCATAAGACCTGCAAAGTCTACTGTACGATCTTTTAGGGCTTTCCAATGAATCTCACGCGACTCAAGATCAACTGCTGACTGACGGCCTTCAATGAGACCAAAACGTTCGCTAATCTCTGGAATGAGCTGAGTGAGCATACCTGCATCAACAGCTACGTCAAAAAAAGGCACTGGTATGACTGCCACGCCAGCTGAATATTTAGCGCGTTTTTTGACCAATTTATAGCAGTCTTTTTTGATTTGTTCTAAATCTAAATTTGGGTCAATGGTATTAGGAAGTTTTTCAGCTTTTGGCGTCGTTTTCATAAAATATCCTTTTAAGTTACACAATTATTAATACATATATAGAAGTAATTTGCTGCCTAACAGTGTAGTCAATTATGAGCGTTATACCATTATAGCTTTGTAGCGAAATGCAGAATATTGGCTTAAGATTGCACAGTTTTTGTAAATACAATGACCTATTTTAGGTCTATCTCATTTACGGTAATACCAATTAGTTAAAGTCACAGCACTAGAGCGATATCTATAATTATCATTGTGACCCTTTATAAAAGCCAGTAGAATACGCTCATGCTAAATTTAACTCCCCGTTATACGGGTACTCGCATCGACGAGCTACCCGCCGCACTGCAGCCACTTGCTGCTCACTCTTTTACTCTAGCCAGACTATACGCAGGTCGCGGTATCACTGCGCCTGATGAGCTAGAGACTGGCCTTTCGGGTCTACTGCCAGCAGAGCATTTGCATGGTGTTAGTCAAGCCGTTCGTCTCTTAGATAAAGCTATCGATGAGGGTTTACGTATCCTTATTGTTGGTGACTTTGATTGTGATGGCGCAACGAGCACTGCGCTTATGGTGCGGGCGCTGAGCGCTATGGGCGCGGTCGTTGATTTTATCGTGCCTGATCGCTTCAAGTATGGGTATGGTCTGACCCCTGAGATTGTCGAGTTGGGTATTCAGACGTATCATCCTGATATGATTGTCACCGTTGATAACGGTATCTCAAGTCATGAAGGTGTGGCACGCGCGCAAGCTGACGGTATCATCGTTATCATAACCGATCATCATCTCACCACCAAGACCGTGCCGCCTGCTGAAGCTGTGGTCAATCCTAATCAGATAGATTGTGGCTTTGCTAGTAAAGCACTTGTCGGCGTCGGCGTAGCGTTCTATGTCTTAGGACGCTTGGCGAAATTGCGCCGCGCGGCAGGTAAGTCTACTGTGCAAGTCAGTCAACATTTAGATCTAGTCGCGCTTGGCACTATCGCTGATGTCGGCGTACTCGATAAAAACAATCGCACGCTCGTACATCATGGGCTTACTGCGATTCGCCAAGGGCGCTGTAGCCTTGGAATATTGGCGCTTCTTGAACAAGCAGGGCGCGATCCCAAGCAGATGCAAGCGCAGGACTTTGGTTTTGTATTAGGGCCACGTATCAATGCCGCCGGTCGCATGGATAACATGCGTATTGGTATTGACTGCCTGCTGACTGAGGATTGGAGTACCGCGCAGCGCTTGGCTCATGAGCTTGAACAGCTCAATCGTACGCGCCGTCAAGTCGAAGGCGAGATGCGCGCGCAAGCGGATACTATCGTACAAACCTTGATCACCGACAATGGTGATGATGAGGCAGTAGATGATAACGATGACGATACCATCTGCCATGATCGCACACATAAAGAGAGTGCTCGCAATACAGAAACCAATGACGGTGCAAAAACTAAGGCGAGCCGTAGTATCATTTTATATAAAGATGACTGGCATCAAGGCGTTATCGGTATCGTCGCAGGGCGGCTAAAAGAGAGCCATTACCGTCCTAGCATCGTCTTTGCGCCCGCCAATACAGAACGTACGGGTGATGATGATCCTATTAAAGGTTCAGCGCGCTCTATTGCTGGCGTGCATATCCGTGATGCTATTGAGCAAGTAGCTGAGCAGCATCCTAATCTGATTAGCCATTTTGGCGGGCATGCCATGGCGGCAGGTTTGACTCTAAAACGACGCAATTTTGAAGGCTTTGTCAATGCTTTTGATGCGGTCATGGCACAATTAGAGGATGAGGTATTTGCTGAGCAAAAATTTACCGATGGGCCTTTGCAGGCTTGCGACTTTAGCTTAGGATTCGCTGAGCATTTAGCCAATGCCAGTATTTGGGGTCATGGCTTTGCGCCGCCGATATTCGACGGTGTCTTTGAGGTGCTTAGTTTTAAGATACTAAAAGATAAGCACCTAAAGCTATCTCTGCGTTATCCTGATGTGCAATATCCTATTGAGGCGATTTATTTTAACTTCGATAACGAGGTGTGGGATTACCGCGCGCAAAAAGTGCACCTGCTGTTTCAGTTGGATATTAATGAATGGAACTCTAAGCAAAGCTTGCAGTTGATGGTTAGAGATTTGGCTATAGTGGCATAGCTTGTCAAAATACAGCTACACTTATCAAACCAATACACATAAAAGCGTCAACGTCATGCGAAGTTGGCGCTTTTTAGTATCGCCACTCAAGCGTTGGAAATTGCCAATCAAAGCGAATCGCTAGCATTCGTAGCGTAAAGATAGTCGCCATCGTAACGATATCAGTGATCCAATCGCTAAACCCTAAGTTACGCAGCGCAAAATAGAGCATACCGCCTGTTAAAGCGGCGGAGATATAAATCTCTTGCTGCAACACCAGCGGAATCTCATTGCAGATCATATCGCGGATGATACCGCCGACGATGATCGTGATGACGCCAAGTAGTAGCGCTACAGGGACATTGGCGCCCATGCTATCCGCGACCTTGATACCGATTAAGGTAAAGGCAGATAGACCAATAGTGTCAGAGAGTTTGAGGAACTTATCGACTCGTACGGAGTTTGGGTGAAAGAAAATCTGCATAACCAGTGATGAGATAGTAATGACGGTCAAGTAGCTCATATCGACCATCCAAAACAGCGGGTGACGATCTAAGATAACATCGCGTACTGTACCGCCGCCGATTGCCGTGACGATAGAGACTAGCAAACAGCCAAAGACATCGAAATTTTTGTGCTTAGCCAGTATCGTCCCTGAAATACTACAAGCGACGATACCGATCATATCGAATAAATACAGCAAAGAGCGCGGATCAAAAGTGGTTATCACTGCCGTGTCTAGGGCAATAGTTAGCATGAGCGACTCTCATTTTTAATCATTTTAATATGCAAAGCGTTTTACTTGTCACTTGACCAAGCGGATAGAAGGTAGATGCCAATCAAACTTTAAGGCAAACATACGTACCCCAAAGATAACCAGAAGCATAATAAATTCGTTAATACCCGCGCTGATCCCTAGGTACTGAAGGCACAGATAAGTCACTGAACCTATGACGCTGGCGGTAATATAAATCTCACGCTGCAATACCAGCGGTATCTCATTACAGATAATATCACGTAGCAACCCGCCAAGAATCGCTGTCCATACGCCCATCATTACTGCAATGAAGGGTGATGCGTCCATGTTTAACGCCACCTTAAACCCAATCACGCTAAAAGCGGCCAGACCAATAGCATCAAAGAGTTTGAGAGCATTATCGATCTTGTGATACAAATGAAAAAATATCTGCAAAATAAGGGAGGTCATGGTAATCACAATGACATAGGTCAAATCCGTCATCCAAAACAGCGGATGTCGATCCAATGCCATATCTCTTAAAGTACCGCCGCCGATAGCGTTGACCATCGACACCAAGATACAGCCAGCAATATCAAAACCCTTGTGCTGCGCCAGTAAAGTTCCAGCAATGGCGCAGGCAATGACCCCAACCATATCTAACAAATACAATAAAATATCGGGGAAAATTAAATCATTAACCATAGTGATATTGCCAGTTGTTGACGTGTGGAGTATTAAAAATAAGAGTGCATACCGTGTTTCAAATCAAGGGTTTACGCTAAAAACTTTGACAATGCAGGGCGCTAACCATCCTTTGCAAATAATATCAGCCCAACAACAATCAATCCGATACCTACTAATCCCATCACTGATGGCAGCGCATTACCTAGCAGCAAGATACCACCTATCAAGGCAAATATCACTTCGCTTGCCTGCGTTGAGTCGACGCCAGCCACTTCGCTGGAGGTCACGGCTTGATCACGAGCATACAAAAATATAGTCGTTGCCGCGACCCCTGCCAATAAAGCCACTAATAGAGTATTAAACAGCTGCGAGGTATCGGGTAATTTGGGACGCACTATAATGCCTAAAGCGAGCCAAAATGGCAAACTCCCAAGCGTCATCAGCCATACTTTATTAAAGGCGTTTTGTAGAAGCGTAGTCTCAATCGTTGGAATACGAGCAATTAAGCCTTGGAGCACAGTAGGATGCGCCGCGAGTGAGTGAGCACAAACATCCTCTGTAATCATATCTGCGCCTGATATGACATCATCAAAAGCAGGTCTAGCGGCTAACGTTGGTACTGTATCATCAGCACTACCTTGTTTCGCCTCGTCTTTTTTAACGTTGCTATTCTTAGCCTTGATGCTTTTGGCATTGATGCTCTTAGAATTAATGCTCTTAGAATTAAACGACACTTGCCAGACGAGCTGATTACCAATGGGATAACAAAAGGCGGCTAGGAGGGCAGGCAATGCGCCCAGCAGAAGCATCTCAGCCATATTGATATCTGATACGGTAGAAGCACGCAAACCTTCGCTGACATTGACCAGTACTACGCCGATAAACACCAGCAAGGCATAAATGATAAATTTCCTATCAAAGCGTTGACCAAAGGCGAGCAGCACCAATAAACTGGTCACAACTGTAAACATAAAGGTCGCAGCGACTACCCAGCCGGCGACGTGATCCGCGGCGTAGCAGATGCCAGTGTAAAAGACACCAAAACCGATACTGCCTGTGATACACCAAAAGCCCCAGTGCTCAATAAATAAAACGCCAAGCGCTTTAATACGTCCAAAACCAAATTGCAGGACAATAATGGAGGTGATAATGAGCCACATAAATACGTAGCGTAGGCTCGCTGACCAAAACCAATGACCACCAGCATCACTCATCAGCTCATTTAAGATGAAAGTTGAGCTAAAAAACGCGCCCGCCAATAAGCCTAGTAAAATCAGTTTGACCATCTCACATCCTTTACCTAAGCTTGTTTGTCTATACTCAGTTCAGTAATAGAAGCGCTATTTGCCTTTAGCATCCGCCCAAATAATCTTGTGCAGTTGCAACTGAAAGCGAACGGGTAAGGCATCAGCGAGCATCCACTCGGCAAGCTCGCGGGCGAGCACCGGCACCTCGGGGCTGAGGTCTTCATTGACATCGTCTGCAACATTAAACATCGGAGAGAACCAGACGGTACCGACCAATTCGTTAAGTTGATACTCAATGAGTTTGGTCTTTGCCCAGTCATAATCAGTGCGGTTCATAATCACAAACTTGATCTGATCATGCGCGGTTAAGTGGTTTAGGTTTGACCATAGATTCTTATCCACCTCGCCTGAGCTTGGGGTTTTAAGATCCATAACTTTGCTCACTGCTGTCGGCACGTCCTTAACACTCAATGCGCCCGCGGTCTCAAGTGATATCTCGTAGCCTTGACTCAATAAGCGCTTCATCAGCTCAATAGCATTAGGCTGCGCGAGCGGCTCACCACCTGTAAGACAAATACGGGTGCAAGGGTAGCTTTTGATGGTATCGATGATAGCCTCAAGCGACTGACGTACCCCTCCTGTAAACGCATATTCAGTATCACAGTAGACACATCTGAGCGGACAGCCCGTTAAGCGTACAAATATCGTCGGCAAGCCTGAGGTGATGGCTTCACCTTGCAAGGAATAAAAGATCTCAGTCAGGCGTAGACCGGCTTCGGGGTCAGTGACAGGTATCGATGAGCTGCGGAGTAGGGTCTCAGTCATAAGATTATCTAATGTGTTTAATGGTAAATTAAGAGAATTATAACGTAAGCGGCGCTATTAAAGGATGCTGTAAAACTAAAAAGAAGATGCTAAAGGTTGCCCTTCGCATCTTCTTTATTCTTAAGTAGTAGTCAGCGGCTACTACTTAAAGTGTCATGATTAATCTAAACGAAGCAGCTCATTAACTGCTGTTTTAGCACGGGTTTGCGCGTCAACTTTTTTGACGATGATAGCCGCGTATAGACTGTGCGTACCGTCCTCTGATGGCAGGCTACCTGGCACAACGACTGAGCCTGCTGGCACGCGACCACGATGAATCTCGCCCGTTTCGCGGTCATAAATCTTAGTGGATTGACCGATATAGACACCCATAGAGATGACCGCGCCTTCTTCTACAATGACGCCTTCAACAATCTCAGAGCGCGCGCCGATAAAGCAGTTATCTTCAATGATGGTCGGGTTGGCTTGTAGTGGCTCAAGCACGCCGCCGATACCTACGCCGCCTGATAGGTGGACGTTTTTACCGATTTGTGCGCAGGATCCAACCGTCGCCCATGTATCTACCATCGCACCTTGATCGACATAAGCGCCAATGTTGACGTATGACGGCATCAGTACCGCGCCTGCTGCGATATACGAGCCCTTGCGAGCGACTGCTGGTGGTACGACGCGTACGCCTGCTTCTTTAAACTGCTCCTCACTCCAATCAGCAAATTTGGTTGGGACTTTGTCATAGAACTGGATATGATCGCCCGCTGCTTGCACATAATTGTCGTTTAAGCGAAACGAGAGCAGTACTGCCTTTTTTGCCCACTGATTGACGACCCATTCGCCATCCTTTTTTTCAGCCACGCGCAAGCTGCCATTGTCTAATTGCTCAAGCACTTGCTTAATAGCATCGCGCACGTCCTGTGGCATGGTCGCTGGGCTGTACTCGTTACGGTTTTCAAAGGCTTGTTCGATAGTTTGTTGTAATGACATAAAAATCCCTAAAAATTAAATAAAAACGGCTTAGTAAATAAAATTTTGCCTGCTGTATTGTCGCCAATTTAGCAGCTTTTAGCAAATAAGTTCAGCATAAGCGCCTAAAACATTAGGCATCTGACGTATGACGCTCTATCCATGCCAAGATATCTTGATAAACGGTTTGGTTGTCTTGCTCATTTAATGGCTCATGGCGCATATTGGGGTAGAGTTGGATGTCTACTTGAGTAAATTTTTGCTTTTTTAGATGACGAACAACGTTGTTGACGCCGCTACCCATATCGCCGATAGGATCGTTTTGACCACTGACAAATAGCATCGGAAAGTCTTTGCTAATAGTAGTCGCCCAAGTTTTGCGCAGACCAGTATCCATCAAGCTAAACAAGGTCAAAAAGCCATTATTGGTAAAGTCAAAACCAGTAAGCGGATCAGCTTCATAAGCGGCGATATTGTCAGGATTTTCGCTAATCCAAGCAAAAGGTGAGGAGGATATGCGATTATTTAATTGACTATTAAGAACTTTGTTCATCACTTTTGCAAATATAGGGTTGGTCTTTTTCGGCGCCGCTTTTGCGAGTAGTTTGTTAATAGGTAGCAGAACTTTAGTCAAGGGGTTAGCGTCAGCAGTTCCCATAAGGATCGCCCCTGAAAAATCATGCGCGTGGTGCTTGAGTACATTACGGATGATAAATGAGCCCATCGAGTGACCCATAACGAAATGCGGTACCTCAGGATGACGCTCTTTTAGGTTATCTGCCATAACGATGACGTCTTTGAGTAGCGATTGAACCGGATGCTCCTCACCGAAAAACCCCAACTCATCTGGCGACTTGACCGTTTTGCCGTGACCAAGCTGATCGTAAGTGGCAACTGCAATACCCTGATCTGCCAAGAACTGCGCAAAGTCGCTATAGCGCGCGCTATGCTCACACATACCATGTACGATAAGCAGTGTTGCTGTGATTTTGGTACTATTATCGCTCGGCTCAAAAAAGGTGTGATGCAGATAATGGCTATTGTCCGATGAGGTGATTTGTCCAGTCGTACTCATAAAGATTCCTTGATAGATTGAGTGAATAATATAGTGTTCTTGTCAGCTTATTGTAGGTTAGAGTTAGGCTTTGCACGCTTGAGCGCCTTTGATGGTTCTTACCACGAATGTTATCTGCTTTTGCGGTTAAAGGGTTACTATCCAAAATGACTAAGTCGGCTAATACTAAGGTATAGGCGTATGCTAAAACTAATTTAACGACAAAGCTATGTGTGGTCAAACCTATTTATGTCGTTATCTTACAGTAGACTCACTCAGTAGCGCGCCTATTTATGCTTTACTAGCGCATCTATGAAGTGATTACTATCTATCATTGTTTATCGTAAAAGTGCTTTTATCATTATGAAAAAATTACCTATAAAAAAACTACTCTTAGCAGGAGGCGGTCATGCTCATATTGGTCTGCTACGCCGTTTGCGTACCAAACGCCCTGATCATTTAAATATAGCGATGATTAGCGAGCAGTCGCAAAGTCTGTATTCTGGCATGTTACCTGGCTGGATGGCAGGACATTATAGCCTGTCTGATATTAGTATCGATGTCTTATCTTTATGCAAGCAGGCAGGTGTCAACCTCATCAAGAGCGCGATTACCAGCGTAGATGCTGACGCGCAAAATGTGGGAACGGCTGATGAGGGTCATCACAGTTATGATGTGTTGTCACTCAATACAGGAGCGGATACTGATTTGAGCTGGCTTGTACGCGCCCAATTGCCTTTGAATCAAGACTCTTTTGATCAGATGCCTAAAGCCGACACCCCAAATAATAGTGTCATTCCTATAAGACCACTCCATCATTTTGTGCAAGCATGGGAGGACATCCTAGCAGACGCGCGGCAACGAAATCATTACCAATTGGCTATCGTTGGCGCAGGAGCGGCGGCGACCGAGATCGTTATGGCAGCAAAAGTTGCCCTACAATCGATTAATCCCAATCATCAAGTCTATCTGATCTGCGGGCATGATTTGCTATCAGGGTTCGATACCAAATTCACTCAGCGCGTGATCAAGCAGCTTGAGCGTTTGGATATCCCAATCATTTATGAGCGCGCGCAAGATTACGTAGGCGGCGAACTCGCTATGGATACCAAGTCTATGCCTATAAATAGCGTCATTGCCGCAACTGGCGTGATGGGAGCAGCGTGGACGCAGAGTACCACTCTTGAAACAGTGGATAAAGGCTTTATTGCTGTGAATTCAGTACAACAAAGCAGCTCACATGCTAATGTGTTTGCGGTAGGTGATGTCGCCACCCGTACCGATACGGATATGGCGCATTCGGGCGTACATGCAGTACATGGCGGCGCGATAGAGGCTGATAATCTAATGGCGTACTTAGCTGATGAGTCCCTAAAAACGTATAAACCGCGCTCGCGTACTTTGTATTTGCTATCCTGCGGCGATAAATACGCTATCGGTAGCTGGGGCAGTTATAGTCTACAAGGTCACTGGATTTGGTACGTCAAACGCTATATCGACAAGCGTTTTGTCGATTCATATAAGTAGGATTCTGTAAAGGCAATATCAGATAAATTGATTTATAAAACAATAGTTTATCTATATCAATTATTAAGTTACACGGACTATCACCCCGCGTCACAATAGAAAAATTAAATAGTGTAATAATAAATGAGTTATCACTCAAAAATACTATTTATCTTTAAAGTTTTCATATATTCTGCTTGTATAGTCAATACTAAACAAAATGGATACGTTACTTAATAACGCGAAACTGGTATAAATTTTTCTGGCTTGCTGCGTCTACGCAGACAGAGGCTGTGAAAAATTCATCCCAGTCCCGCTGTATCATTTTTTATACTGAACTGACTATATGTGTAGAGAAAAAACATCTATAGATAAGATGTGCCACTCTATAATTAAAATATTTTAAAAATCACAACTGTCATCACTCAAAGGTCATACGCTATGAAATCAACTATCGAGCTGCTTGAACATACGGATTTTCCTGCTATTAAGCGCCGTAAATTAACCACGCTGCAAGTCAATCTAGGTTACCTGTGCAATATGTCCTGCGTGCATTGTCATGTGGCAGCAAGCCCTTATCGTACTGAGATGATGTCGCGCGAGTTGGTTGAGCTGATTTTAAAAGTACTGCAAGCACAAAATATCGATACGCTTGATCTCACAGGCGGCGCACCTGAGATGCATGACGATTTTAAATACTTAGTCGTCGAGGCTCGTAAACTTGGCGTTAAAGTCATTGATCGCTGTAATTTGACGATCTTGATGGAAGAAGATTTTGAGAATATGGCGCAGTTCTTAGCGGATAATGGCGTCGAAGTAGTCGCCTCACTGCCTTGTTATTCGTTAGAGAACGTCGATAAGCAGCGCGGCAAAGGCGCGTTTGATGACAGTATTTTAGGGCTACATAAATTAAACGCGCTTGGCTACGGACGTGCAGATACAGGTCTGATTTTGAATCTAGTATATAACCCACAAGGCGCGACCTTACCGCCCAATCAGCAGATGCTAGAGGCGGACTATAAACGTGAATTAAAAGAGCACTTTAATATAGAGTTTAATCAGCTTTTTGCGTTGACCAATATGCCGATTCAACGTTTTGGTGCGGTACTATTGGCTAAGAACGAGTTCCATCCTTATATGGATTTGCTCAAAGATAACTATGATGCGGGGAATCTTAAAGAGGTGATGTGCCGCTCGACCATTAGTGTTAATTGGCTCGGCGAGCTGTTCGATTGTGATTTTAACCAGCAGCTTGAGATGCCTGTACCCAATAAATCGCGCCAGCATTTGCGCGATCTGCTCACCCAAAATCCTACTGGTGACGATATCGCTATCGGTGACCATTGTTACGGCTGCACAGCAGGGCAAGGTAGTAGCTGCGGCGGCGCTTTAGAAGACGAAAAAGTAAGTGCGACTTAGAGCTAGTTCTAAGCACCTTGATTTAAAAAACTTATCAGCATTAACGGAGCTCATCTCATGCTTATAACTAAAACTCCATTTTCTAAAGCTTTAACGACCAAAGCCCTTATTGCCGCAAGCCTTATGCTATCAAGCGCTGCCTATGCTGATTTTAACCACAGTGCTTGGGACAGTTTACTAAATAAAAACGTCAACATGACCAACGGGGGCAAAGCATCTGTCGTTAATTACAATGGCATGAAAGCGGACCAAAGCAAGCTTGATGGCTATTTGGCAGCGACGGCTAAGGTCAGTCGGTCTGAGTTTAACCGCTGGAGCAAAGATGAGCAATTGGCGTTTTTAATCAACGTCTATAATGCGGGTACCGTAGATTTAGTGCTGACTAAGTACCCTAATATAAAGTCGATTAAGGATATCGGCGGTATATTTAGCTCGCCTTGGAAACAAGACTTTGTCAACGTACTGGGTAAAAAGCGCTCGCTTGATGATATCGAGCACAACCTGATTCGCGGTTCTGGGCGCTATAATGAGCCGCGTATTCACTTTGCGGTGAACTGTGCTAGCATTGGTTGTCCTGCATTGTTGGATGATGCTTACACAGGCAGTAAACTCGATAAACAATTAGAGCAGGTCACTAGTAAATTCTTAGCCGATAGCAGTCGTAACCGTCTCAAGGGCAGCACACTTGAGGTCTCACCCATATTTAAGTGGTATAAAGAAGACTTTGAGAGCAACTGGCGCGGCACCAAAGATTTAGAAGGGTTTTTGGCGCGTTATAGCTCGTCATTAGGACTTAATAAATCACAAACTGCTGACTTAAAAAGCGGCAAGACCAAGATCAGTTATACCAATTATAATTGGAATTTAAATAAGAAGTAGTGAGATAGCATGCCCACGGTTTCTATTATCGTTCCTATACTCAACGAGGCAAATAATCTGCCTCGTTTGTTTGCGCATCTCATTGGGCTAAACCCATCACCGCAGCAAGTTATCTTGGTTGATGGCGGCTCACATGATGACTCTTTGGTGTTGGCTCAAAAGTTTATTGCAGATTTAAAAAACGATAATCAATCAGGTATCGACTGGCAAGTGATTAAGTCACAAGCAGGTCGCGCGCGGCAGATGAACAAAGGCGCGTCCTTAGCGACAGGCGACATACTACTATTTTTGCATGCTGATACTAAGTTGCCGACTCAAGCTGTTACTGATATAACCACTGCTATCCAAGTTAAAGGATGGGGTCGTTTTGATGTACGTCTAGACAGTCCTGATTGGACGCTAAAGCTAGTCAGTAAAATGATTAACTATCGCTCGCGGTTGACTAGTATTGCCACGGGCGATCAAGCTATTTTTATTAAAAGAAAAGTTTTTGAAGAAATAAACGGCTATCCCAATCAAGCCTTGATGGAAGATGTCGAGATCAGCAAACGCTTAAAATCTATCGGCAAACCTGTTTGCTTAAAAAGCAAAGTCATTACCTCAGCACGGCGCTGGGAGCAGCACGGCACTTGGCGCACGATAGTTCTGATGTGGCAGCTGCGCTTTGATTATTGGCGCGGCGTATCGGCTGATAATATCTGGCAGCGGTACTACCAATAAAAGAATAAACTTTCACCATGAATCAAAAACGATCCACTTGTATTATTCTCTTTGCTAAGTTTCCCGCTCGTGGCATGGCAAAGACGCGCTTGCAGCCTGCGCTTGGAGTTGCAGGCGCAGCTTGTATGGCGCGACAATTGCTATTACATAGTATTAGTCAAGCGCTAGCGACGGGGTTTAGCGTTGAGTTATGTGTCAGTCCACCTCCTAATGATCCGTGCTGGCAGACGCTAGGTTTGCCTGAGTCATTAATATGGTCAGCACAAGCTGATGGTGATTTGGGAGAGCGTATGTATACGGCTAGTACGCAAGCTTTGGCAAAGTTTAAAAAGGTGTTGTTGATAGGAAGCGATTGTCCCAGTTTGACAGCGGCAGTGATTCAAGATGCCGCGCAGCAGTTAGACAACTCACATAGCGTGATGATTCCAGCCTCAGATGGTGGATATGTGCTGTTTGGTTTTAAACAAGCTGATGCTAGCTTGTTTTCAAACATTGAATGGAGTACCGCAAGCGTTGCCTGTATTACCCAGCAGCGCATACGTGACTTAGGATGGTCACTTACAAAACTAGATACTTTGCATGATATCGATGAGCCAGAGGATTTACAGTATCTGCCTAAAGGTTGGCTTGATGGTTATAGGTAATTCAATATAAAAACGATGCAGCGAGATGAAAATTTATTTTTCGCAGCATCGAGCGGCGTAGGCACAGCACGCAAGAAAAACAAACTTTGATTGAGCGACTTGATAGCTACATATCTAATTTATTTGGATTCGACTATATAAGCTAAATAACGATTAATTTCTGATGATTTGAAATGCAAAAGCCATCAAATAATTTGATGGCTTTTTTACGCAATAGCGATTGATACTATTTAGGCAATAGCGCGCTAATCTTTGCTTTTACCTCATCGCTCATAGCGTCTACTGGCGTCACTAGTGCTTGTGCTAGCGCATTATGAGCAATAGAGTCAGGCTGCTCGCTTGCGAGTAGGGTGACGGCCTCTTTGATAACTTGCTGCGCATTATCCGCGTTTTTCATCAGGTTCTGAATCGCATAATCAGCACTAACGTCTGCCTCAAAAGGGTGCCAAGAGTCAAAATCGGTGACTAGCGCAAGCGTGGCATAAGCGATGCTAGCTTCACGCGCCAGCTTAGCTTCTGGCATGTTAGTCATACCGATAATATCAGCGTTCATTTGGCGATACCACTGCGACTCAGCACGAGTAGAAAATTGTGGCCCTTCGATACAAACGTAAGTCGCCTTTGGATGACACTCACCCTCAGATATTTGCGCTTGAGCGTAAGCACGAGTCAAAATATCAGCAACTTTGGTACATAAAGGATCAGCCATCGAAACGTGAGCGACTGCGCCTGTACCAAAATAAGTACTAGCACGATGCTTAGTCATATCGATCATCTGATCAGGGACGACCATATCTAACGGTTTAAGCTCTTCTTGCAATGAGCCGACCGCTGATACTGACATTATATAGCGTACCCCTAAAGTCTTCAGCGCATAGATATTAGCGCGATAAGGCACTTTTGACGGTGTAAACTTATGCCCTTGACCATGACGTGTCAAAAAAGCAACGGTCACGCCATTTAATTCACCTAAGACAATATTATCGGATGGCTTACCATAAGGCGTCGAGATGCTGACGCTACGCTGGTTAGTCAAGTCTGCCATTTGATATAGACCGCTGCCGCCAATGATAGCGATGTCAGCCAAGTGTTTTACAGTGTCTTCTTCTGTTGAAGTCATAGAACGTTTCCAGATGTTTAACAATAAGTATTTAGCTAAAAAACTCAATAAGACAGATAACTAATTTTTGAACAGATACTGCTAGCGTTTAGTAACTCTCTGAAACACACCCTGAGCCAGTGCTTTAACAATCATCGTCTGACTTTGTGCAAAGCCTTTGTACTTGGGTAAATCGTCTTCTATATCTTCTACTCGGCTATCATAGAATAGATGCATCGTCGGATCAGGCAGGGCATCGACATTAGGATAGTTGTCGGTTGGCACTAGCATAAGCGCGCCGCCCATCGCCTTCTCAACACTTGGTTTATGACAGCGTTTGCAAAGTCCACGGTTGATATTTGGCGGTAATTTCCAACGGCGAAAACGGGTTTTGTTAATATCTAATTCGCTTAGATCTGACTTAAATAAGACTGTCACATCATTGTATGCTTTACCCGTATATTCTTGGCAAATGGTGCAATGACAGATAAAGCGGCCGATAGGAGCATAATTTATCGTATAAGTATTACTATAACAAGAGCAAGAGCCTTGTTGCGGTGTAAATGCTTGGCTCATAAGATAATCCTTTTTCGGTAGGCAGTTTATTATTGCTTCAAAATATAACACTATTATGGCCTGTGAATGTAGCTGCTTTGCACAAAGGTGGTAAAAGCGCTTTGACAATAAAAAAAGAGACCTAAGTAGATCTCTTTTAATCACTAGCTTATCTGATTACTAGCTAGCAGCCCAATTTACCCTCAGCCTCAAGCGCTTTTTTGCTACGAATTGGTGCTGGACAATCCTCACCATAATATTGACGATCGGCAAAGTAGCTTGAGCGTACCATGGGACCGGCCCAGATACTAAAGAAGCCAATTTTTTTGCCATAGTCCATATAGCGCTGAAACTCGTCTGGATGCACATAACGATCAACTGGTGCATGGTTTTTACTAGGTTGCAGATATTGACCAATAGTAATCATATCGACGTCGTGTGCTTTTAGGTCATCGAGTAGGGCATAAATCTCTTCTTCAGTCTCACCAAGACCAACCATAAACCCGCACTTGGTAGCGATATCAGGGCGACGCTCTTTATAAAGCTTGAGCAAGTCTAGTGAATGCTGATAGTCAGAACCGGGACGGAAGGCTTTGTATAGACGGGGCACGGTTTCGATGTTGTGGTTAAAGACATCTGGCGGTGTTTGTGTCAACAAATCTAAAGCCACTTCCATGCGACCACGGAAATCTGGTACGAGTATTTCAATTAAGCAATTCGGGCTAAGCGCTCTTGATTCATTGAGCACTTCAACGAAATGCGCCGCGCCGCCATCTTTGAGATCATCACGATCGACAGAGGTAATGACCGCATATTTAAGACCTAGGCCTAAAATCGTCTCAGCGGTATGACGCGGCTCGTCTTTATCTAGCTCGTTCGGACGACCGTGTCCGACGTCGCAGAATGGGCAGCGACGGGTACAGATATCACCCATAATCATAAAGGTCGCCGTACCATCAGCGAAGCACTGGGGTAGGTTAGGGCAAGCAGCTTCTTCACAGACGGTATAAAGCTTTTGCTCGCGCAGTGTGGCTTTGATACGTGCCACCTCGCTAGGTGACGACATCTTAACCCGAATCCAATCTGGCTTTTTTTTGGCCTCGACTGTCGGGATTACTTTAATTGGGATACGGGCAACTTTATCGTAGCCACGCAATTTTTCGCCTTGCACCGCTTTTTTGGGTTTGGCTTTGGCAGCAGGGACATAACTTTGAACGGCATTTGTCATAATCAATGATCTCTTAACCCTTGATAGGATAAGGGTTTATGGAATTATCGGCATGCTTTGTAAGTGCCTTTATTATAGCAGATATTGCGCTCAGGTTTTATTATTCAACCCTTTACTCTATAGCTTGTTGTGGTTTAAATTATCGATATCTATGCCCAAATCGCTAAATACTTCAATAGCCGCGCGAAAGGCTTCTTGGGTGGCGGGCGCGCCGCAGTAAGGCAGACTGTGCATGAGCACTTCTTGAATCTCAGCAACACTTGCGCCGTTATTAATCGCGCCGCGGATATGACCTTTTAGCTCGTTTGGGCTTTTTTGTGCAATCAAAAAACCTATCGTAATGAGTGAGCGGTATTTGCGAGGTAGGACGGACTCATCTTGCCACGTTGTACCCCAAGCGTGCTCGACGATCCAGTCCTGTAGCGGCTGGGTAAAATCTGTCGCCGCTTCTAACGAGCGCTTGACATGCGCCTCTCCCATGACTTCAGTACGTACTTTGAGACCATTGTTATAATTATCTGACTTATCGTTGTTGTTCATGATTTGTCCTATTGCAGCGGTAAAGTTTCGATTTGCTCTAGATGTCGAAGTAAACTTCTAAATATATAAGCGCTTAACTATTTAAAAACAGTATAACAAATAACTAAAATCTGTTTAATACAGGTTCAATTCGTTCAATGATGAGACCATTTTTATAATAAATGTTCAATATCGCTATCGTATGAGGTCTTTTGTTGGCTGAGCCATTAACTTTTTAGTCGTTTTAGGCTATATTAGCAGGAATAATTACTCCGCTTATTATTCAATAATATAGTCACTCAAAATCACCCTTATCCAAAATTGCACACGAATGCAGGCAGTCACACTGACTACCCACGCCGTGTGCTCACTCCAACTGACAAGGAAGACCTATATGTTAGAAGCTTATCGTAAACATGTCGCAGAGCGTGCTGAGCTAGGAACGGTACCACTACCGCTTAGCGAAAAACAAGTTGCTCAATTGGTAGAGATTCTAAAAAACCCACCAGCAGGCGAAGATGAGTTCCTAATGAACTTGTTAGAGAACCGTATCCCAGCTGGCGTTGACCAAGCGGCCTACGTAAAAGCTGCATTTTTAGCTGCTATCTTAAAAGGTGAAGCATCATCACCACTTATCAGTAAGCAAAAAGCCGTTGAAATCCTAGGCACTATGCAAGGTGGCTACAACGTACAGCCATTAGTTGCGGCACTAGATGATAAAGAGGTTGCTCAAGACGCTGCCGAAGCACTCAAGAAAACTTTGCTAGTGTTTGATGCCTTTAATGACGTCACTGAAAAAGCCGAAGCAGGCAATTCAATTGCTAAAGAAGTGGTACAGTCTTGGGCCGATGCCGAATGGTTCACGGGCCGTGCCGAGGTACCACAGAAATCGACTTACACAACGTTTAAAGTGACTGGCGAAACCAACACCGATGACTTGTCACCAGCGCAAGATGCGTGGAGCCGTCCTGACATCCCATTGCATTCATTAGCCATGCACAAAAACTCTCGCGACGGCATCACTGCTGACGAAGAGGGCGTTGTCGGTCCAATGAAGCAGATCGAAGCGCTAAAAGAAAAAGGCCATCCACTCGCTTATGTTGGTGACGTCGTTGGTACGGGTTCTAGCCGTAAGTCTGCGACCAACTCAGTACTGTGGCTGATGGGTGAAGATATTCCTAACGTGCCAAACAAACGTGGTGGCGGCCTGGTACTAGGTAACAACATCGCTCCTATCTTCTTTAATACTATGGAAGATTCTGGCGCATTACCAATCGAAAAAGTAGCGGTTGATAACCTAAACATGGGTGATGTGTTTGACATCTATCCGTACGAAGGCAAAATCACTAAGCATGACTCTGATGAAGTATTGTCAACGTTCAAGCTAAATTCACCGACCTTGCTTGATGAAGTTCGTGCTGGTGGCCGTATTCCATTAATCGTTGGTCGTGGTTTGACTAATCGTGCTCGTGAGTACATGGGTCTTGGTCATTCAGACGTATTTGCTAAGCCAGAAGAGCCGGCTGATACTGGTAAAGGCTTTACCCTTGCACAAAAAATGGTTGGTAAAGCTTGCGGCCTGCAAGGCGTACGTCCAGGTATGTACTGTGAGCCTAAGATGACTACAGTTGGTAGTCAGGATACTACGGGTCCAATGACTCGTGATGAGCTAAAAGATTTGGCATGTTTGGGCTTCCAAGCAGACCTAGTTATGCAGTCATTCTGTCATACGGCTGCTTATCCAAAGCCAGTTGACGTTGAGACTCAGCACACACTACCTGACTTCATCATGAACCGCGGCGGCGTCAGCTTACGTCCGGGCGATGGCATCATTCACTCGTGGCTTAACCGTATGCTACTTCCAGATACCGTTGGTACTGGTGGTGACTCGCATACTCGTTTCCCAATGGGTATCTCGTTCCCAGCTGGTTCTGGTCTGGTCGCATTCGCAGCAGCGACTGGTGTTATGCCACTTGATATGCCTGAGTCTGTCCGTGTCCGCTTCGTTGGCGAACGTCAGCCTGGTATCACGCTACGTGACTTAGTCCATGCGATTCCTTATCAAGCGATTAAAGAAGGTTACTTGACTGTCGATAAGAAAGGCAAAATCAACGAGTTTAACGGCCGTATCCTTGAAATTGAAGGTTTAGAAGACCTAACGGCTGAGCAAGCATTTGAGCTATCTGATGCCTCAGCTGAGCGTAGTGCTGCTGGTTGTACTATCACCTTATCTGAAGAGTCAGTGACTGAGTACTTGAACTCAAACATCACGCTGCTTAAGTGGATGATTAGTGAAGGCTATGGCGATGCGCGTACTATCAGCCGTCGTATCGAGCAAATGCAAGAGTGGCTCGCCAACCCAAGCCTAATGCGTGCTGACGAAGATGCAGAATACGCTATCGATATGACCATCGATATGAGCACGATTAAAGAGCCGATTCTTTGCTGTCCGAATGATCCAGACGATGCAAAAACCTTGGCTGACGTCGCTGGTGATACTATTGATGAAGTCTTTATCGGCTCGTGCATGACCAACATCGGTCACTTCCGTGCAGCAGGTAAACTGCTACAAGACGTACCAGCAGGTAGCCTGAAGACTCGTTTATGGATTGCGCCACCTACTAAGATGGATGCGCGTCAATTGATGGAAGAAGGGTACTACAACATCTACGCTCAAGCTGGCGCTCGTACTGAAATGCCTGGCTGTTCATTATGTATGGGTAACCAAGCACGTATCGCACCGAACTCTACTGCGGTATCGACTTCTACCCGTAACTTCCCGAACCGTCTAGGTCAAGGCGCTGATGTATACCTAGCCTCTGCAGAGCTTGCTGCAGTAGCCGCGGTACTTGGTAAATTGCCAACTAACGATGAGTACCAGCAATACGCTGGCATGCTCAACAGCATGGGCGAGGAAGTGTATCAGTACATGAACTTTGACCGTATGGAAGAGTACACTGAAGAAGCGGATAAAATTAACGTTGCTCAGTTGACCTAGTATTTGCTTTCAAGCTAATTAGTTAGATAAAAATAAACCCCGTATCTAAGTGATACGGGGTTTTTTATGTTATGACAAAACAAAATATAAATAAAGTTTGCAAACTTTTATTGAGTGATTATAATCAAAAGCGTTCGCTTATTTTTAGTGAGCAACTTTGTTCTAACTGATTATCACTATGGAAATTAAAAATATGCTTGATAAAGCGACGCCGCCACCCTTACCACAGAATACTGTCAATAATAATCATGCTGCAGAAGCAAACTACGGGATTATTGATTGGTTTAAAAAAGGCTTGAGAAACTATGTTAACTTCTCTGATCGCGCTCGCCGTAAAGAATATTGGTATTTCTTCTTAGTGCAAATGGGCTTGATCATCGCAGCGATGGTGCTCGATGCAATTATATTTAGCTCGGAAACTGGGCTGTTTTATATTATAGTTGTGCTTGGGCTATTCTTACCTGGCATTGCTGTTTCTATACGCCGCCTTCACGATACTAATCGCTCAGGATGGTGGTTTTTGATATCCATTGTGCCGCTAATAGGCTCTATCATATTGCTAGTGTTTATGGCTAGCGATACTAAGCGTGAAACCAATCAATGGGGTCCGCCAGCAAAGTAAGCTTGAGATTATTATTTAATTTTAGATAATATTAAAAATACAGCCAAAACATATCATTTAAAATCAAAATATAGTGTTTAACTATTAAGAACCTAAAAACCCTTTATTAATAAACTTTTGCCAAAATAAAGGGTATTTTTAGGACTTACTTACCCTGATAAACTGGCTTACGCTTCTCCATAAAAGCGCTAATACCTTCTTTAAAGTCATCGGTCACTGCCATTAAGTTTTGCTGTTCGACTTCCATATCGAGTGCTTCATTGAGTCCAGAGTAAGCATGGACATTTAGCATATGCTTCATAGAGGCAAGAGCCTTGCCTGGTAGTTGACTCAAACGTGTGGCTAATGCCATAACCTCGCTATCTAGCTCCTCAGCGCTGACGACTTTATTGACTAGATTTAGGCGTGCGACATCTTCTGCCTTTAACTTATCACCAAGCATGACCAGCTCAGTGGTTTTGGCAGCGCCGATTAATTGATTTAATAGATAAATACCGCCTGCATCTGGAATCAGACCAATATTGACAAAGGCTTGCACGAATTTTGCATTATCACTAGCAATACGAAAGTCACAAGTGAGCGCTAGATTCATACCTGCTCCAGCGACTGCACCTTCTAGCTTTGCAATGATAGGTTTATGAATATTACGCAGTTTTAGGCTGACTTCGGCGACTTCGCGCAGCATAAAATCAAGTTTGGCGACCAGCGCTTCGGACTCCATACCATTCTCAAGCATCTCTCCTATGTGACCGCCACTAGAGAAGTTATTATTTGCGCCTTGCAAGACAATAACGCGTACCTCATCATCTTGGTCCGCTTTTTCAAGAGACTCTAGCATTGCTTGCTTGAGCGGCGTACTAAAAGCATTGAGTGTTTTGGGATCGTTCATGGTGATAGTAGCGATATGATTGTCGCTTTGATAGTCGACGAGAGCCTGAGACATGTTATATCCTTTAAAAGGTTGGGAGTGACCAAATACTATAGCAGTTTATGATAAGGATAAACCCCATTCTATGCACTTTAACGCCACTATAAGACATTAAAACGACTCGTGCAAAAATACTACTGTAAAAGCGGGTCTTTGTGACTTATCCTAATACAGGATACCAAGTTGCTTTGGTCAAGTCGCTTTAACCGTATCCAAATACGGATACCTGAACACTAATACCAACACAAGGAAGTCGTTATGCCATTTATCAAGATCAATAATACCAATATATATTATGAAGACAGCGCGCCAGATGATCAGCAAAAGCCTGTTATGCTCTTTGCTCACGGACTGCTATGGAATACGCGTTTGTTTGAAAATCAAGTAGAGCATTTTAAAGACGATTATCGCTGTATCGCTTTTGACTTTCGCGGGCAAGGGCAGTCACAGATTACCAAAGACGGCTATGATATGGACACGCTGGCAGGTGATGCAATTGAGCTACTCAATATACTAAATGTCGATAGCTGCCACTATGTTGGACTATCAATGGGTGGTTTTGTCGGGCAGCGCGTCGCTATTAAGCGCCCTGATCTATTAAATACGCTGACGCTAATAGATACCTCTGCTGATGCTGAGGATCCGGACAATATTCCTGGCTACAAGAAGCTTGTGACTGCAATTCGCTTTTTGGGAATGAAACGGGTGAGCAAAAAGGTCATGCCGATTATGTTTGGCACGACCTTTTTGAACGACAAAGCACAAAAAACTGCCCGCAAAGAGTGGCTGTCCATGCTACAGAGTAATCGTAAGAGCGGCGTCGTCAAGGCAACAACTGGAGTAATTGAGCGTCAAGGCATCTATGATCAGCTCGGCAGCATTACCACACCGACGCTCATCATTGTGGGTGACGAGGATGTGGCAACGCCTTATAGCAAGGCTGAGCGTATGCACTTTGCTATCGAAGGCTCTAAGCTTGCGGTCATTAAAGGCTCAGGACATACCTCAACGGTAGAGGCGCCTGATGCCGTCAATAAAGTGATGAGCAAATTTTTAGCCCGCCAGTCTTAGTACTCGTCAGTCCTAGTATCAGTCATCTTAGCTAATTTTTAGTACTTGCCAGCTGCATATGGGGTTGTCGTTTTAGCGCAGCCCCATACTCTGAGCTGATGATACCTATCATAACCAGCGCAAGCGCGATAATATGATTCATGGTCATCATCTCGTCTTTAAAGAACATTACCCCCATTACCGCACCAAACACAGGTAGTAGGTTCATAGCCAATGACGCCCGATTAGCGCCAATCTGAATGACGCTCTCCATATAAAACAGCTTAGAGATAATGGAGATGAATATCGCAATATAAAGCAACATGAGCCAGCCACGCCAATCTGGAAAGTGAATACCGTTTTGTGCCAAATCATAACCATAAAACGGCGTCGCAACCACTAAACCTGCCAAACTCATCGCCCACATGAGACTTGCCCAATGAATCTTGGGTGCATGACGTAGTGCAATAGAGTAGGCAATATAAATACCTGTGGTCACTAAAGCCAAAGAGTCGCCAAGCGCAAAGTTATATTGCGATAATATAAAAGGCTGTCCCCCTGTCAAAATCCAAATCACACCGATAAAAGCAATCCCAATGCCTAGCCACTGCAATAGGTGCGGATTATCCTTGTAAATAAAAGCGCTAAAACAAATCACTCCAAAAGGTATTAGTGCCGTAATAATAGACACGTTGACGACGGATGCTCCCATTGAGAATGCGCTATATAGAACAATATTAAATAAAGCAAAACCACCCCCGCCAACGATAAACAACCACAGCCAATGCTGCTTAATCACCGCCCAATCTTTTTCAATAAGCTTGCGAGCAAAAAACGTCAAGATAAGGGTGGCAATAAACCAGCGAAAAAACGTCATCTCATACGGGGTTAGCCAGCCTTTGCCAAGCTTGCCTGTCACGTTGCTTGTCGCCCAAAGTAGGGGCGCTAATAAAAGCATAACGTAAGGTGCTGGTAATCCATTTTTAACCATAATAAGTACTCTTTAAACCAGCTTAGTTATTGAATGTTTTAAACTTAATAAAACTCATAAAAATGATGCACAGGCCCTTGACCTTGCCCCACCTCAAGCTTGTCTGCGTGTTGTAGCGCGCCAGTTAAATAGGTTTTTGCTTTTGCGCAGGCAATATCTAATGGCTCGCCGCGCCCCCAATTGGTCGCAATCGCGGCTGACAACGTGCAGCCTGTACCGTGACTGTTTTTGGTATTGACACGCACGCTTTCAAACCATTGATGCACGCCGTCGACGTACAGCAAATCTGGCGAATCGTCTTGCTGTAGATGTCCACCCTTCAAAAACGTCGGTACTGCTAGCTGTTTGGCTTGCGCTAGCATCTCGTCACGATTTTTGGCTTCATCTTCACCAAGCAGATCTGCCGCTTCTGGTAGGTTGGGCGTAATGAGTCCGACTTGGGGTAGCAGTTTGCGCATCGCTGACAGTGCATCTGCGTCAAGCAGGCGGTCACCACTTTTGGCAACCATGACGGGGTCTAGTACCACCTTTTTAGGTTGATATTTCGCTAAGGCCTTAACCACGCAGTGAATCATGTCAGCGCTGCCCAGCATACCGATCTTGACCGCATCGACGCGCACATCACTAAACACCGAGTCAATTTGCGCGCGTACCATCTGGGTAGGTAGCATCTGGATTTGCTGGACGCCTTGGGTGTTTTGCGCGACGACGGCGGTGATCACGCTCATCGCATAGCCGCCATTGGCGCTAATGGCTTTAATATCAGCTTGAATACCCGCGCCGCCAGTACAGTCAGTACCCGCAATCGTTAAAATATTGGCGATCATTGTTTTGCTCCTAACAAGGTTTTGGCGGCGATTTTTGGATCGAGAGCGGCGCAAACTGCTGACACTACAGCGATACCATCACAGCCTGTGGTATAAACATCAGCTGCATTGTCTTGACCGATACCGCCGATAGCCACGCTAGGCAATTGACTCTGTGCGACCAGAGTTCTCAAGCCTTCTATACCGATAGGCGGCGCGTGATTAAGTTTGGTTTGAGTGGCAAAGACAGGACCGATACCGACATAGTCCAGTTGCGAGAGATGCTTGGCGTGCGCTACTTGTAGCTCATTGAGAGTATTAATCGACAGTCCCAGCCAAACGTCCGCGCCTAAAATAGCTCGCGCTGCATCGATTGCCATATCGCCTTGACCAAGATGTACGCCGTCAAGCTGGGCTTTTTTGGCAATAGCAACGCGATCATTCATCACGAGTGGCACGCGTCCAGCGATGGCTTCTTTGAGCGCGCAGGCTATCTGGTACAACTCATCATCGCTAGCGTGTTTATCGCGCAGTTGTACCATCGTGACGCCGCCGTCAATCGCTGCGCAAACGGTATCAATCAAACCGCGCTCCGTGCACATGGCGCTATCGGTAACTAAGTACAAGCTCAGTGCCTCGCTAGATTTGTGCGTGGTTTTTGGGGTAGAGGTATTCATATAATGGTCACCTTGGCATTGTTAGAGACTTGATCGGCGTCTAAGTGATAAAGGGCGTCCAAGAATTCAACGTAGAAGCTACCAGGACCTTTGGCTGCCTTGTCTGCCAGCTCACCTGCTTGTCCGTAATAGCAGAGTGCACTGATGACAGCGCCTGTCAGATTATCGCGGTTACTACCGATAAAGCCGCCGATTAAAGCCGTCAGTGCACAGCCAATCGCGGTCACACGAGTCATCATAGGTACGCCATGATGTACGCTCCATTGCTGCGTGCCATCAGTGACCCAATCGACCTCGCCTGTGACGACGACGACTTTGGCATGTTTGGTGAGAGCTTCGGCGGCAACTTTGGCTGCCTCAACGGTATCGCCACTATCAGGACCACGGCTTTGACTACTCATACCCGCTAGTGCCAAAATCTCAGAGGCATTACCACGGATGACATCAGGCTTGAACGCTAATAAGCGCTCACAGCTTTGCAAGCGGTAAGCGGTAGCGCCGACTGCTACAGGGTCTAAGACCCAAGGGATATTTTGCTCATGAGCGACTTGTGCGGTTGTCAGCATGCTATCAAGCCAGTCTGGCGATAACGTGCCAATATTGATGGTGAGCGCATGAGATAAGCGCACGAACTCTGGTGCTTCTGTTTGGGCATGTACCATAGCAGGCGAGGCACCAGCGGCTAGTAAAACATTGGCTGCGGTGCTCATAGCGACAAAGTTAGTGATGTTGTGTACTAAAGGCGCTTGAGTACGAAATGAGGTAAAGCAAGAATGAATCGATTGAGGATGCATTTTCTCTCCATAACTAAAAATGGCAGGCGAGAAAACACATAGCATCACGAGTGGATACGGTGACGGCTATACACTCCCTACGCCAGTATGATCTGGATCAGGTTCTAAGGGTACATCTCAGCCTAACGGCGCCCCTGTGAATAACGTTTTGATATTTTATATAATAACTTTTAGGATAAAGGTTTTAATCAATCTATACCAATACAAAGCATCTTACCGAGCTTATCAAAGTAATACAATACAAGACTTGGTAAATCTAACTTACATTCTTGAATTAAATTCATTGCTGTTGTTATTAATTGTCCCAAACACTTCGGCGCGATTGACGATCTCAGTCGCCCAAGCGCGGTGAGTCGCAGGCTCTAACATGGTATTGTTAAATTTAAACACCGCTTTTGCCTCAGTATGGAGGATAGCTTGCGCCTCATCAAGCATATTTATCGGCACACAATAAGCCTGCTGCACTAAGGCAATTTGGCTGGGGTGAATGACGGTTTTGCCTACCAAACCCAAACTAACATCGCGTCCAAGCTCTTGCATAAACAGCATCGGCTGATCGAGATATTCAAAGACAGGGGCAGACAGATAAAAGCCATGCGGCACAAAGCAGCCCAGCAGCTGATAGGCCAAAGTACCTATAGGCGTGTCATAGACGATACTGTTTTTGGGGCGGCGCAGGCGCAAGGTGGCAAACAAGTCATTGCCACCGATACGTAGGGCAAAGACTGGCTGACTAAAGGCTTCTTTAAAGCCGATAGCCAGCTCTTGATTATGGTGCGGATTAAACAGCGCAGCAGTCTCAAGCGTTGGCATCAACAGCTGATCGTCACTTAAGTTCTGACAGGCCATACGCCAATTGGACAAGCTACACATATCGACTTTGGGCATGACAAAACCGTCGAGCAGATCGATATGAGGATAATCTGCTAACTGCTGTAGCATCATCGGATTACGTGGACGCACAAATACTAGCGGGCGCGTTGGCTGGCCTTGAATTTTTGCCTGAGTATTATTTGATGGCTTATTAATGGTATCTTTATGCGCTGACCAAGTACTTAGCAGAGTCTGCAAACGCTCAAGTGCCAGCTCGACATCATTGTGGCTGACCGCATCCTCAAGGCAGATAATAATACTGTTAATCGTCGGTAACTTATCGCGCTTAATCACTTGCCAAATATCCTCACGAGTGGCTGGCATATATAGGCTAGCACCTAACTGATAAGGATGGTAAGTGATCGGCTTAATCATATCGTGACGCTCAGTGATCAGATGCGTATAGGACTGAGTATGGCTATAAATATTTGATTCGTTGTTTGACGTATCTGACATAGTAGGCATCATAAATAAGTGAGTATAAAATTTTAATAGACAGGATTTATCAAGGACTAGGTCGTTAAATGCTAATCTTTTTAGCTACGCTGCTTGATCAAAGTAATGGCTTGATAAGGCAATATTTTATCACCTAAGACGTTAATAGTGATATCGCGATCGTCGCATAAATGCCTTAATAATACCGTATCCCGATGATCGGTGCTCGCCAGCAAAATGCGCTCAGGATCACGGCGTAATATCGCTCGCGTCGCTTCGGCAATGGTCGGTTTGATACGATTGCGATTAGTAATATGATAATCCGCCGCTATTTTATCTATAAGCCGAGCAGTCTGGTAGCGTGGCTGCTTAAAAGTTGGCAAACGTTGCAAGGGCTTCGTCAAGGCGCGGCGCGCGGCATCACTATGATCGACGAAGGCTAAGCTATGATCTACCTCTACTAAGTTATCATAAAATACACTGCGATGTAGTCCCGATTGTGGCTCGGTATACAGGCTACGCGATATCAGTCCTGACACCGTACTATTTAGTAGACCTGATGGAATGAGCCAGTCCTCCTCGCTCGCCGCAAGCCAAGCGACACCTGCTGGGTCAGCGAGTGTCAGGAGGGGAATAACGTCTTTTCCTTGATGAAAAATAGTAGCAAAATGAGGATGACTGCTATCGTTAAATGGCTGAAGGCTACGTGCCAACTCCTGATAAATCGCGCCTTTGCCTGTCCAGCCATCGACAAATATGATAGGACTGTTTGGATGAGCATCTAATATCATCTGCATAGCGATAGGATCCAGGCCGCGATCACGAATGATGCTAATGCCATAATGCACACTGGGCAAGTTATAGTCGCTATCGCTATCGTCTGATAGGGCACGCTGCAATAACACGCCAATCGGCAAACCTGCCCGCACTAAGCTGATCAGTACCAGCGGATGCTCATTATCGACTGTCTGCACAAAGATATCGTGCAATGTATAAGCCAAATTAGCAATATCAGTCGCTGTTCTATCTGTACCTTGCGCTAATGCCTGCTGGTATAATTGCTCGTGCATCGTCGTTGGTGCTTGCTCTAGGGTCAACATGTCCGAATAATGACGCTGCCCGCTTTGAATCAGCGCCTCTTTTTGTTGAGTAGGCACATCGGCAACCGCATCTTTATCGACGATGTCGAGCAGTACGGTGACGTCAGAAGATAGGTAGCTGCCTGAGCCGTATTTATCTAATTTTTGTATATTATGATGGGTCATAAAGATGTTTTACTTGTATAAGCGATTGTTATTAATATTCTAAAATCAAACTTACTTGCGACTAGTATGGTCATGCATTTGACCATGATTGGGCATGCCGTACCAGTCAAGCAATTGTAGAAAGGGTAAATCTGCTAAGCTATCACCAAAACCAAAACTTGGACGTTTGACATCTAAATGCTGGTCTAATAAAAACTGCACCGCGTGACGCTTATGCACCGCATGTGGCAGTATCGCAAGATTATTAGCGTTCACATGGACATAAAAGTGTCGCTCAAAATCACGTATGAGTGTAGGCAATTTTTTAGCCAATTCTTTTAGCGCTTGATGGTCTTTTTTTGCGTGCTTTATCGCTAGATAGATGGTTAATTCTTTGTTACTAGAACCAGTACTAAAGCTGTCGATATGCGGCGTAAATACCAGATGACTGTTCTCATTTTTGCTATGAGTTGCAAATAGCTGGCTAAGCTGGTGAAGCTTGTCTTGCAAAGGACTTAGCTGCTGATACATATGCTGCTGCCACGCGCTCAAAAGCTTACCATCATTGGTCAAAACAATCGCGCCATGAGTCAGCACTTGCCAGCTGTCAAAAGGCAGTTTAACGCGTTTAATCTCGTCTCGATCGCGTGCAGTGACGACTATCAATTCAGTGCTCGCAAGGAGCCAATTAAAAAAGCTCGCTTGACGCTGGCTCATAAAACTTAACGGCTCGCCTTGTTTATTTACCGTGGCGCAGACTAAGCTCTCAGATTTAGCCGTTGGCAAGTCCCAAGCGTCGATCTTACGCTGCGTTTGAAATAGCGTATCGTCTAAATCCATGAGCGCGTAGGGTTTGATGATTTCGGGGTTGGTCTGGAAGAAAGGGGTGGTCATAAAAGTGTCCGTTAATGAAGTATAAAGTTAAAAAAGCTGGTCGCGTAACCCACCTTTTCGTAAGTTTAAACGGTGGGTTACGCTTCGCTAACCACACCCTAGGCTAAATCTAGACTTCCATCATCACAACCTACCACCAAAACATTATCTAAACCTTGCCACATATCATCCACACTATCAGCAGCCGTTTCCACGCACAATACAATCAAATCCCAATCGCTAGGCTCGACATTATAAGCAAAATTAGTCATGCCCAATCCATAATTGTCATGAAAACTGATCATGGTAGTAATCGCACCACCGAGTGCGATAGGCGAGCGCGTTAAGGCGCTAAACTTCACTTTATTCTGTGAGTCAGTATTTTGCTCAAGCCATTCTGCCAATAAAAACGGCAACCACACAAACTCATTACTACCGAGTACTAAAATCCGCGCAGGCAACTGTGCTTTATCAAACGTCGCTCGTCCACTAAAACGGGTAAATGAGGACTGAAACCCTGCAAGATAATCAGCAAAGCCATCGGTACTATCGAGTGTCGGAAAGCGTCCCCAATTGCCAGTATTACCCAACGGCTGCGAGCCTGCTTCTGTGGTATCTACCGAAGGCATAACGATAGGTTCAGGATTGGGTGCATCCGTCCATTGCCACGCCCCAGACAATAGATGATGACGCTGAAAGTCGATATCAGGCAAACGAGTAGAGATGTAGTCATCAGCATCAGGTGCCTCTTGATTGAGTGACCAATCCACCAAAGTCGTTAGATGCACTTGTTCTAACTGGCTTAGACCAGAGTGACGTAGAGCGGTCACCACGTTAACGCAAGTATTACCCGTTGAGGCTTCGTCATCGACCATAATCAAGGTCTTGCTGGCGAGTAGCTGCTCTTGAGTGATTCTATCAGAGCTTTGATAAATGAGATGCTGGCTGGCGTGACTATGATCTTCGCTAAACGTCGTCAGCAAAGTCTCCTTATTATTATCGCTATGCTGGGCATGGCGCGTAGAGTTTAGTAGTAGCGCGTTAGAATAGCGCGTTTGTAGCGCTTGATGAACGCCTGCCGACAATCCCACGGCAGTCTCCGCCATACCTATGACCAAAATGGGTTCAGGCAGATCGTTAGGCACTAAACTTGCCAAATGCGTAAAAGCAGTGCGCATGGTACTAGGCGCGACAGGAATATGCCGACCTAAGACTTTTGAGACAAACAAAAAAGCACGTTTGGGATTGATACGCTGCGCAAACCCAAGTAAGTCTTCTAATTGACAAGGGGTATTATTATCTAGTGCGCTATTGGTTTGATAAGTTAAATTCAAGGTACCGCGAGGTAGGGTGATGCTCGTACTGTGTTGCTGATTTGGCATTCATATTCCTTGGTGTTTCTAATTTTCGATATTTAGTAACGTTATAATTTTATATAAGTGTAAAGGGATTTTAACCCTGACAACCCACCAGCCATAGCGCACTGCGGCTTTGTTTGCTTAGTTGTGGTGTGCTCAACGTTGAGGTTGATACAGAGTGTGAGTTATTCAAACTAATACCAGCGCTGGCAAGCAGGGCAGATAATAACTGAAATTTCACTGCATAGTTCATATTTTGTGCCTGTTCATGAACGAGGCTGGCTGTCACCATACCGATGACCTCGCCTGTTGGCAATAATAAGGGACTACCACTAGAGCCAGGTTGGATAGGCGCGGTAAATTGCATATAGCGGATATCATCGCCAAACCCTGTCAACCCCGAGATACAACCTTGGGTCACTTGCAACTGACTACTGACGCCTGATAGCGGAAAGCCTAAGGTGGTAATGGTCTCGCCTAATATATCTGAGCACTGCTGGGCAAGTGGTAGATGGCTCGGTAGTGGCTCGCAAACTTTAATGATAGCTGAATCACTACCGATGTCGCTCATCACCACTTGCGCCTCGCGGTCAGGCTGCCCTTGCTGACGGATACCTATCATCGCTGCCGACTCAATGACATGATAGCAGGTCAGTAGATGATAGGAATCAATCGCGAACGCTGTACCCGTCCACGTCTCGCCAGGGGTGACATGACGCGGTGGGCGCGATTCATTATTGCGCTGGTCTCGTTGCTGCTGCTGCGCGGATTGAATGAGCGCATGAGTATCTGGCAGGCGAGTATCTAAGCTCACCTGCACGCGCTGCTCTAGGCTTGTTAGCCCTTGGGTTGAGCTCTCACCCAGCGCCCTGCACTTAAACTGACCATTACGCTGATAAATCTCTAATATTATAGCGGCTTTGACATGACGCTCATTGGCTACAAATTCATAATGAATAGCACTATCATTCAAAGTCAGACTGATAGTGTCTAATTCAACCGCTGGTAAATCTAAACTCGGCTCGTAGTAAGTATAAGCAATGAGTTGCAAGTAGCTCACGTTTTGCGTCTCAAACAATTTTGGCAAATTAAGTTGCCATGCGCTTGGGTTGTTAGCATCATCTAGCTGCGCCCAGTCTTTGGACGCATGTAGATAGGCGGGACTACAAGCGGCTTTTCGTCTGTCATCTAAAGGCAACCAAAGCAGACCGAGCTGCTGACCAAATGTAAGCGAATTATTGGCTGTAAAAGCGACTAAGCAGTTGGGTTGCTCAATAACCGTATTTGCGCCTAACACTAGCGTCGTCTGTGCGCTCATCGCTTACCCTCTGCTTGAGTTTTTGTCATGGGCTTAGTCCCTAAATTTACCCTTATAAATATACAGTTATGTTGTGCATAAGCGTATCTATTCTAACGGTTTTTGCAGAGAATTGGAGGGCAAAGATATTTTGATGAACTTAATCAATTACCGTGAACATAAGTCTGATAGATAATTAAAAAACAATGTACTAGAATATGCCGCTGAACGAAACTGGATTTAAAAGTAGAGCTATATTACTGCAAATTGGTGAGCATTACTCTTTACTCATATTTCCTAGGTCCTAGCACTCATTCTTGGGTCAGCCGTGCTATCTGAGCACTTTTTTATAGTAGTCAGTGATATGGAAAATAACTTTGAGGTGGATTCAGTATCTCGCCGCACGCAGTACTTTCGAGTGATCTTGATGGGTGTCAGCGCTTTTGTGATTAATACTACAGAATTTGTCCCTGTAGCACTGCTCAGCGATATCGCCAAAGACTTTTCGATTACAGCCGCTGAGACTGGCTGGATGTTGACGCTGTACGCTTGGGTCGTCGCTCTTATGTCATTGCCTCTGATGCTATTGACCAGTAGGTTTGAGCGTAAGCGCTTGCTACTGGCTATATTTGTAGTCTTTATTGCCAGTCATGCTTTATCTGTATTTGCATGGAGTTTTCAGGTTCTCTTGGTGAGCCGAGTAGGGATTGCCTTTTCGCACGCGATATTTTGGTCCATCACTGCAGCGATAACGCTGCGAGTAGCGCCTGAGGGCAAGCGAGCATTAGCGCTTAGTATATTGGCTACAGGGACGTCTTTAGCGCTGGTATTAGGCGTGCCTATAGGGCGTATATTAGGTCAATGGTTTGGCTGGCGTACCACCTTTGCAGGTATCGGAATCATCGCTTTTATCGTGTTTGTGCTACAAGCAAAGCTGCTGCCCACATTGCCCAGTATGTTTAACGGCTCCTTTAGAAAAATTCCAGAACTGCTTAATAATCCTTTGTTGGTCAGCCTTTATTTATTCTGCTTTATCATCTTTACCGCAGATTATGCCGCTTATACTTATATCGAACCTTTTTTAAATCGGGTCGGCGCGATGAGTGAGAACTTAGTGACGCTTATTTTATTATTATTTGGCGGCGCAGGACTCATCGGCAGTTATATATTTAGTCGCTGGAGTGACAGATCGAGCACGACCATGATGCTAGCATCCACGGTGCTCATAATAGGCGCAATGCTACTCATGTCATGGACGGCAACGTCGATATGGTTATTTGGCATAGTCACCATAGTTTGGGGTACCGCCATGATACTGCTGATGTTGACCATCCAATCCAAAGTGATAGAAATCGATATTAACGCTCAAGACATGGTGATGGCGATGTTCTCTGGCATCATCAACTTAGGGATAGGTACGGGTGCATTGCTAGGCGGTTACGCAGTCACCTATATCTCACTCTCAAGCGTGGGTTACGTCGGCGCTGCTATTGCTGTGTTAGCGCTGCTACTCGTTATCGTTATGATCAAGCGGTTTCCTGAATTACGTGCCAACAACCATTAAATCATTACCTATGATAAAGGCGCATCTTATTATAGGTAATGACCCAGAATAAAAACGACCTTACTATAGTGCTTGCTCTTCTATCTTCACACTGGTCATAATCGAGCGTACCTGACAAGGTGTGATTTCTTTGACGATATCCTCAAGTTTGGGCTTGTCCGTGAGTCCAAGCCAATAACCAAATCCCACTTGCGTCAGATCGACGCCGCTATGAGCCGTATAACCGATACCACCTGAGGGTCGCGAGTTGATCTCAAGGACGCGGTGCAGGCCTTCATCATCAGCTTTGGTCTGTACGCTGACGATACCGTCGCAGCCAAAGGCTTTAATCAGCGGAACGACAACCTCCATAACCGGCTTCTCATAACCAATGTGCTGAACTTTTCCCGTCTTATGACGGGTGATTGCGGCCAAGACTTCGCCATACTCACAGACCACGTCGATAGAGTACTCTTGCCCTGGTAAAAAAGGCATAAGCAGCATAGGAGTAGGGCGCTCTTTTACCATTTGACTATTGGTATAAGCACTTATAAATTGCTGGGTATTTATTTTTTTGGCTTCGGTAAAGTACAAGTGCTCAAAACTATCGTAGGCCTCATCTGACGCTTTGCTAGAGTCAAGCCGCCAAAATCCTTGGGCAAAGATACCTGTGACTGGCTTTACGCATAGCGGCTGATGACTATGCTGGGCCAGAAGGGCTTTTAGCTCAGCGGTAGTATCAAACCGCCAAGCGTCTGCTACGGGGATATTATGAGCATGACATTGCTGCATAAAGGCAAACTTATCATCGATAGACTCTAAGGCGTCAACGCTCGTTGCGCCCGTCAATAGACGAATACCAGCAGCGCTAAAGGTATCACGGTGCGCTTCATAATCGATACCATTGCGACCCGTGAGGAGCACCTTTACCTTTTGTTGTTGGGCTTGCTCTAATACAAACTGCCAACGCGGCATAGTAGGCTCAGCTTCAACAGGGTTATCTGTCAATGACTCATCATCGCTGATACTTAAATGGGGCTCTCGATAAATACTATCTGCACATTCAAATATCTCAGGTCTATTATGACGATGTGAAGCGATTACGTGAAATGGTGTGTTAGATGTTGCTTTGAGAGCTTGCAAGCTTGCGAGCATATCGCGCTGGCTTGACTGTCCTTCTGCAAGCCAAACACTGGCTATATCTGTAGTAGTACGAGTGTCGCTGGGCATAATTAATCCAATGAATCGGTGATGAATATCAGCATTATTATATACACTGTCATAAGCTATAAATACCATAATCGAGCATTAAAAAGCTGATGGCATCCATGCTACTATAGGGCAATCAGACTACACTATTATAGACAATCAAGGATTATTCATGAGCCAAACCCAAGTCCAACAACTGGTTGCTGGTGCCAATGCGCCACTGCCAACTGATAATATTAGCATCCGTATTTTGAGTCAAAACGCGATTGATTGCGCCGCTTACCGCTTAACGAGCGAGGGCAAGGTGCGCGGCGATGGCGATATGATATTTTATGGGCAGACCCGCAGCGATGATGGTAGCGTGAGCTTTCGAGGGCACGACAGCGATGGATTCTTTGATATTAATCTGCCAGCGCAGCCTGCAACTATAGATAAGATTGCTCTGGCGTTCTCAAGTGCGCAAACCTTGGCACAGATCGGCGATGTCGACATCCAAGTATTGCAAGGCAGTCAAGTGCTATTAACGAGTCAGTTGAGCGCGAGCGGTCGCAATGAAAAAGCGATTATCTTAGCAGAATGTTATCGTCGTCAAGGCAGCTGGAAGTTTCGCTTTATCGCTCAAGGATTTGAGGGCGGCCTAAAACCTTTGTCCGAGCATTTCGGCGTTGAAATCAGCGATGATGCACCTGTGCAAGCACAAAGCCAGAACCAGTCTATCAATACCCAAAAGCCTATGAACACCCAAAAGGCAGGTAGCACTCAAACCAGTACACCGCCGCCGATTCCCGCTAGTCCTTCAATTAACCTTAGCAAAATCACCTTAACCAAGAATCAATCCAGTATTAATCTAAAAAAACGCGACGATTTTGGCAAAATATCAGTCAACTTAAATTGGAATCAGCGCCCAGATACCGCTAAGCAAGCGCCCAAAAAAGGGCTGCTGGGTGATCTGTTTAAGCAGCATAAATCAGGTGGAATTGATCTTGACGTTGGCGCGATGATTCATCTCAAAAACGGTGAGAAAACGTTAATCCAAGCCTTGGGCAATCGTTTTGGTAGTTTGCAGTCTGCGCCTTATGTCCTATTGCGTGCTGATGATAGAACCGGACAAGTCAGCGGCGGCGAGTGGCTCGATATCAATGGTCAGCAGTGGGCTCAAATTGAAGAGGTGTTTATCTTTGCCTTCATTTACGAGGGCGCGCCAAACTGGGCACAAACAGACGGGGTCGTAACCATTCATGTGCCTGATCAGCCGCCAATCGAGACCAGATTAACTGAAGGCTCAAATAACTCACCAATGTGCGCCATTGCACGTTTAGTCAATCAGCAAGGCAGTATCAATGTTGAGCGTATCAACCAATACTTTAAAGGTCATCAAGAAATGGACAAGGCTTTTAATTGGGGCTTTAGCTGGAAGCGGGGGAGTAAGTAAGCGCTTTAGTATAAGTAAAGCAATAGCATGATAAACCAGTCCACATTAACAAAAACCGCCTAACGATTAACGCTGGGCGGTTTTTTGACTCTAATAAATCTTTAAATAAATAGCATTAAGCATGCGGCGTGATAGCTGGCATCAAGTCATGAAAAGTGCGACCAGAGGCCGTCTCGCCAATGGCGTGCATTTTCCACTCATTATTATGACGATAAACCTTTGCCATAATCATTGCCGTATGTGTCCCTTGTGATGATAAGTTATAGCGTGCGACCTCAGTATTGTTATTGGCGTTTACGATACGGCAAAAGGCATTCTCTACCGTCTCGAACGTTTGACCGGTAAAGCTATTGACAGTAAATACGAGAGAGACCACATTAGCTGGCACACGTGCAAGATCAACATTGATGACTTCATCATCGCCGTCGCCATCGCCTGTGCGGTTATCGCCCGTGTGCACGATACTGCCGTCTTTTGACTGTAATTGGCTAAACCAGATGGCATCGACCGCTTGCTTATTACTATCGAACATAATGCATGACGCATCCAAATCGATAGAGTCGCCGCCACTACCGCCGCCAAACAACTTACCTAAGAACCCGCCTTTTTTATCCTGAGGACCTTGGAATACATCCCAGCCAAGACCTAGCTTGACTTTGGTAAGCTCGCCGCCTGCTTCTTTACTTAGAGAGATCTTTTGACCTTTTTGTAGACTAACTGCCATGTCGTTATCCTTATAATAGGTGTGCGTGGAATAAATCGCGAATAAGCAAAAATTTATTTGAATACAAAAAATAAGTTATAAAATATTATCTAAAAATCCACCGCCGCCGCCGCGTCCACCTGAGCTACTACCCAAGATGCTTTGTAGCCAGCCCTGATAGCTATCACGATTACGCGAGCATATGATGACTTTTCCTGAGCCTGAAAAGTTAAGTACCATGCCCTCGCCACTAGTGACTGAATTGATAATATTACTCATGATGCCTTTTTTCTTGCTCGTTGAGACCGAGAGTTTGTACTCAAGGTTTGAGTCCCAGCAGACCACATGACCATTATCAATAATCACGTCTTTGTCAGGTGTGACCTCAATTTCGAACAAGGAGCCAAAACCTGAAACGACAACTTGGCCTTTGCCTTGCGTTTGCATGACCATAAAGCCGCCGGTATCTCCAAACACGGCGCCGCCAAGGTTACGTTGAATATTGGCTCTGATATCGACACCTGTTTGTGCAGCGACAAAAGCGCCATCACTTAACGTATATTGCTGCGCGCCGACATCGATGATTTGCATGTCACCGTCAAGGGTAGGGGCTAGCAAACAATCGCCTTCGCCGCCTGTGGCCTCAATCTGCTGTTGAAACAGGGATTCGTCATTGGCAAAGCGGCGCATAAGCGACTGCATAAGGCCGCCTTGCAATTTACCTTTGAGCTCAAGGTTGGACTCCATCATCACCATAGCATTGGCTTCGCAATAAATTGAATCACCCTTTTTTAGATTACAATGCAAAAAGGGTTCAATAGTACCAATTAAGCTAAATGTCGCCGCCATGAGTTGCCTATCCTTATGCTAATAATTTTGATGTGTGCCTTAAAGCTCACGTATAAATATTAAACCCTAAATAATTTTAAAGCTACCAAACACGTAAAGAGACGTCCTTGATAGCTTATGAAATAGTTATTCTAAAGAATTAGAATATCAGAGAGCCGCGACTATACATTAACGCCATAAGAAGACGCTAATGGTCCAAGACCACCGCTAAAGCCTTGACCAACGGCGCGGAATTTCCAATCGCCGCTGTGACGATAGAGCTCACCAAAGATCATCGCCGTCTCAGTGCTACCATCTTCTGATAAGTCATAACGGGCAATCTCGCTATTACCATTGTCATTAACGATACGAATATACGCCTCGCCGACTTGACCGAAGTTCTGATTACGGCTTTGACCTTCATAAATAATAGCACATAGCGCAACTTTGCTCACATCAGCAGGAATGCTGGCTAGATTGACTTTGATTTGCTCATCATCGCCGTCGCCTTCACCCGTACGGTTGTCACCTGTGTGCTCAACCGCGCCATTATCTGACTTTAGGTTATTAAAAAAGATAAAGTCCTGATCATTACGTACTTTGCCTGACTCGCCAACCAAAAATCCGATAGCATCTAAATCAAACTCTTGACCGTCGGTGGCACGTGGATCCCAGCCCAAACCAACAGTAATGTTCGTGAGGCCCGGTGCTTCTTTTGATAAGTTTACGTTGCCGCCTTTTGATAAGCTAATAGCCATAAAATTGTCCTTTGGTTTTATAATTAAAGTGAGATAGAACACACGACGCTAGATAATTTTGAACTCTCGTATTTATCCTTTAATCTAATTGCTTACATTTAGATCATATAAGAACGTCAAAACTGCGTGTGGTTACGTTTTACTATACTAATCCCATAGCGAGTAAGCAAGGCGAATTTTGTCTATACGCTATATGTTTACTAAGACACACTACACTTGTAACTTAACGATACTTCTGCACATTAAAAATACTGCTATTTGACTTTTGCCCTAAGTTTAGAGTAAAAAAATAGGTTATATCAACGGTGTCGATATAACCTATTATCAATACTTTGCTAATCCAGCTGCCGAATCTTTGGGTCGGCATCGTCAGCAGAGTTTAGCAGAGCCTCCATCTTACGATGCTTAAGCGAGGCTAGTAGCGCCCAACCAATAAAGGCAATACCGATAAGACCAGTGATCAGCTCTGGCACATGGAACTTGACGGACAGTAGCATGATGACGGCAAGCGCACCGATAGCATAGTGAGCGCCATGCTCAAGATAGATAAACTCATCAAGCGTGCCTTTATCGACCAAAAAGATCGTCATTGAACGTACAAACATCGCACCAATGGCCAGACCTAACATAATGACGATAACGTCGTTGGTAATTGCAAAAGCGCCAATCACACCGTCAAAACTAAACGAGGCATCGAGCACTTCTAGATATAAGAAACCGATAATACCGCCGCGCATGATAGCGCTAGTCGCTTGACCGGTACTATTGCCTTGCTCATCTAGCTCCTCTTCAAGATCACCCTCTAGCATTCCAGAGATAACTTGAACGCCCAAATAGACCAAAATACCCCAAACTCCTGCGATCAATACTGCAGCCGCTTGCGTCTCTGCTGCAAAGGATACGGCAATCATTAACACAATTAGCGCCACAAAGACACTCATCGCATCGACTTTACCTAGCTTTGCAAGGCGGCTCTCAAGCCACTCAAACCAATGAATGTCCTTGTCATCAAAGACAAAGTTTAAAAATACCAGAAGCAAGAAGATACCACCAAAGGCTGAAATCTCAGCATGATGCGCCATCAAGCGAGCTGAGTACTCTTCAGGATTGTTCAATGCCAAATCAATAACTTGCATCATACCCAAGTCAGCAGTCACTGCGACGATAACGATAGGGAAGACCAGACGCATACCAAAGACGGCGATCAAAATACCGATGGTCAAGAAGATCATTTTCCAAAACTCATCCCAGCCTTTGAGCACTGAGGCGTTAACGACCGCGTTATCAAAAGATAGCGAGATCTCCATCACCGCCAAAATAGCAGTAATCGATAGCGTAGCGATTAGCCCGCCGATACCACCATGTGAATATCCCCACCAAGCGGCTACTGCCAAGGCAATAGCGGTGAAGATAAAATCTAAATAAAAATGTCTCATGACACATCCTGTCTGATTGTACAGTGCACTATAAAAGTCAAATTTGAGCGCTCGCTTAAAAAGGTCTAAGCTATAAAAAGGTGACTATAATAAGCCACCTTGGAACGCGAATATTTATGCTGCTTTGTCATAAAAGCCATTATATAGCGTTTAATAATGAATACTAATAATGATGTCGACGCTACGTTCTAAATCTAGCTATATGTATTGTGGCAAAATGCCAAATATAAAGTGCTTGACCTTGTATTTGGCAAGTCGTTACACAAAAATACGATAACAAGCGCGATCAGTAATAGACCATCACTCGATATCGTATAAAGACCAGCAGCTAGATTAAATAACTATTGATAAGCTATATTAGATATCAACACCGTACTGCTGACACATAGCTTGCAAGCCACCTGAATAGCCTTGACCGACGGCGCGAAACTTCCATTCGCCATTGTGACGATACACTTCACCAAACACCATCGCGGTTTCGACAGAATAGTCCTCTGCTAAGTCAAAACGGACCACTTCAGTGCCGCTCTCTTCATTAACGACGCGGATAAAAGCGTTGGCAACTTGACCGAAGTTCTGACTACGAGCAGCAGCGTCATGAATAGTCACAGTCACTACCACCTTGTCGACGTCGCTTGGTACTTGGGTCAGATTGACTTTGACCACTTCATCATCGCCATCACCTTCGCCTGTGCGGTTATCACCAGTGTGTTCGACTGCGCCATTGTCAGATTTGAGCTGATTATAAAAGATAAAGTCATGATCACCGCGTACTTTGCCCGCCGTATTTAATAAAAACACGCTAGCATCAAGATCGAATTCGGCACCAGAGGTCGCGCGCTCGTCCCAGCCAAGACCAATCAGCAATTTGGTTAGATTGGGATCAGTTTTGGTGAGCGATAAATTACCGCCTTTATTTAATGATAAAGCCATAGTGGCATCCTTTTTATTAGAATAAATGTATTTACTGACATCGAATCAATATCATCATAATTCAGTAACGCTCTATCATAACAACAAAAAAAGGGCGAATCAAAGCAGCATTAACGGTGTTTTGGTTATCAGCGCTGACGTATCTCAAAGCTTTGATGGATAGGTTTTTTGATATTAAAATCAAAGCCAATGGTCTGATGCGTGATATCTGTAATGTCATAGCGCTCAAGCAACTGCTCGTCCAATTCAAAACGGGTAAAGTTGTTTGAGAAGTAGAGCACACCATCAGCAGTCAAACGATTCATCGCGCGATTGATCAAGGCAGCATGATCACGCTGGACATCAAAGGTGCCTTGGAACTTTTTAGAATTAGAAAAAGTCGGCGGATCGATAAAGATAACGTCAAACTGCTCAGTATTGTCTTTGATCCACTCAAAAATATCGGCAGCGACAAAGGCGTATTTACTACCGCTCAAGTCTAAGCCATTCAGTGCAAAGTTTTGCTTACCCCAATCGAGATAATTTTGTGACAGATCGACGCTGGTGACTTTTTTGGCACCAGCTAAGGCCGCGTGGACGCTGGCAGTACAAGTATAGGCAAACAAATTGAGCACCGATTTGCCGCGACTATTAGCCTTAATGCGCGCGCGCATATTACGGTGATCGATAAACAAGCCGGTATCGAGGTAGTCGGTAAAGTTGACATAAAAATAAGCGTCGTCTTCACGTACGATATAGAACTTACCTTTTTTCTCAGTAGTGGCCTGTTTGCTGTATTGATCGTTGCCAGATTGACGGGCGCGAGTCTTGATAAAAACTTGCTCACGGTTGATATTAAGCACCTCACGAATACCCATTAGCGCAAGATTAAAGCGTTTTTTGGCGGTTTCTGGTGGTATGGTTTTGGGCGGCGCATACTCCTGTACGTGCGCGTAATCGCCGTAGAGGTCGATGGCGACTTTGAAATCTGGCAGATCAGCATCGTAGACGCGCACATTACTAACGTTATCTTTTTTAGAGAGTTTTTTGAGTTTGCTCAGATTTTTTTGCAAGCGATTGATAAAGTCTTGACCTTCTTCGACATCGATTTCGCGCTTCTCAAACTGTTTGACCAGATTACCTGTTTGCGCTGCAATCAGTTTGCCGTAGCGAAAATAAACGGTGATTGCACCATTATGACAGCGTAGAGTTTGCGGCTCTTTGATCGGTAAGATATCGACTTGCTCGACATTGGCGGCCAAAATACCGAGCATAGGATCAACACCGCTACCTGCGAAGCTATCTTGGATAATGAGTCCTAATGATTGGTACAGCGGTCTTATCATATCCTCTTCACCTAAGCGCTCGCCATAGGGCGGGTTAGTGATAATTAGAGGATTGCTCAAGCGACCATCTTGCGCCATAGGACGTAGCGTGCTTTTGAGCTGATTCAGCGCCTGCGTCTCGATATCGAGTAGGGGCAGCAAGTCTTGAAGACCTGCTGCAATTACATTTTTTTCGGTGGCGATAATAGCGCCTGCATCCGCATCAAACCCTAAGATAAGCGGCAAGGTATCAGGCTGCTCAAGGGCAATAGCTAGCGCCTCGCAATGACGAGTTTGCGCCTCATCTATCATCGCCTGCCATAGCGTCTCATCATGATGCTGCCACTCATAAAAGCCAAACTGATTCGCTGCTTTGTCAATGCCGACTGCGTAATCACAATGCATGAGCAGGGCTTCGATAATAAAAGTACCCGAGCCGCACATAGGATCTACAAGAGCGTTATAGAAAGGCGTACCATCGTTGTTTTTTTGGTGCCAGCCTGCACTATAGAGTAGAGCGGCGGCCAAGTTTTCTTTGAGCGGGGCGTCGGTCATAGCGACGCGATAGCCGCGGCGGTGCAAGCTAGTACCAGATAGATCTAGATACAGCTCAGCTTGCTTATCATTAACAGTTGCAAATATCGCAAAATCTGGGTTTTTGCTATCGACGTTAGGACGACTCTCAAAAGCTTCATTAAAGGTGTCGGCAATGGCGTCTTTAACCCGCAGCATCGCAAATTGCTGGCTGACGGCTACGCGCTTATCAACAGATAGGCGAATAGCAAAGGTCTGCTCTAAGCTAAATTGCTCAGTCCAATTGACGGACTTGGCGAGGCTATATAGCTGCTCTGCGACATCGTATTCGGTATTGATGTTTTTGCGCTTAATGAGCATAAGCACTCTAGACGCCACACGCGACCACAGGCAAATAGTGTAGAGGTCACGTAGCGTACCCGTTACCGTCAGACGCCCAGTGCTCTTGATATCGCTTGCAATACCGAAGCTATCAAGCTCAGTTTGCAGCGGCGTCTCAAGGCCATCGGCACAGGTAATAATAAAATCGTAAGATAGCTCCGTTGATGCTACTGGAATGGAGGCGGGCGCGGTTGGTTCGGTCATACAGATACCTGGCTAAAAAAGCGAATCAAAGAATAATAAGATAACCAACGATTTTATCACACATCAAGCGTTATCGCTTAAGAGTAGTTGTTAAAGCAAATTTACAACACGATTTTTTAGAAAAAAAGGAGTGGATGTAACATCAGATACTCTAAGCCTACTTACTATCTTTGGTTAAAGAGACATCAGGCTCTATAGATTGCGTCGTTGTCGCAAAAGGCTTGGTCGGGATAGGGTAGTCGACATCTTTTGGCATGAGCAGACGCATGTGCGGATAAGGGGTTGAGATACCAGCGGCATCAAAAGCATTTTTGATATGCTCTTGCATGTCCTCTTTAATCTTGGGCATGCGGGCGACTGAGGCGGGTTTGACCCAAAAGCGCACGATAAAAAATACGCCATATTCGCCAACTTCAGCTACAGTCGCTGAGGGTTCAGGACGCGAGAGTACCACTTCTGTGTCGGTAAGTACCCCAAGTATTTGCTCACGTGCCTGACTGATATCATCTTCAAAAGCGATACGCACGCGCACGTTAAAGCGCACAAAGTTCTTGGAGGTCAAATTGGTGACCTCAGAGGAGGCCATGTTGGAATTGGGAATAATTACAGTTATATTGTCACGAGTCAAAATATGCGTCGTGCGCAGGGCTATGACCACCACGCGTCCCTCATTACCATTGATATTGATCCAATCGCCGACCTGAAAGGATTGCTCGAGCAAAATTGTAATACCCGCGATAAAATTAGCAAGCGTAGACTGCGCGGCAAAACCAACCGCCAAACCGACAATCCCTAAACCTGCAACCAGTGAGACAATATCAAAACCAAACTGCGCCATGACGCTGGCTAGACCCAGCACCAGTAAGATGACGGACAATATATTTTTGAGAAGCTGCTCAATGGAGGCATTTAGCCCATAATGCTGAAGCACTCTATGAATAATTTGACCCGATGAGGTCCAGAGTACGTAATAAATACCAGCCCAAATACAAGCTTTAGCTGTGGCTTTTACGGTAGCAGGTTCAAAATTAATCTGACTCATAATAGCAATGAGACTTGCCACAATCCAGATATAGCGCAGTACTGAGCGCATGATTTTTTCGCGGCGATCACTTAGGTGAATTCGCTCTTTGTTATGCTTGATTAAGTAGATAAGCAGCCAATAAAAAAACCCTAATATTGCCAGCAATATCAGGATTTTTATGCCAGTACTGACCAAATCAACCGCTTGAGCAGACCAATCAAGAGAGTCTTCTTCTAATGAGCCGCCAATTGCTAAATACAAGCTGGTATAGAGATCACGCAATATCTCCTTAAAAAAATCAGCAATACCAGCGAATGTCATTATCTTATCCACGCTCCGTTCAATTATGAAGTGCTAACTTTGTTAGAGCCACGCAAACAGACTCTAATTTTAACCTAAGTAATGAGTGGTTTTGTAGCAGTAATAACATTTAAACTAAGAGTTATCTTTTTGGGTATCGATAGTTTGATAAGGGATGTCCATTTTATGCTGGACATCACGCAGCGCTGTGCGTAGTCCTTCCAAAATAGTAGGATGATAAAAAGGCGCATCAAGAAGTTGTTTTACGGTGATATGGTTGGTGATAGCAGTAGCGAGAATATGCGCAATGTATTCTGCATCTGGACCTACCATGCTTGCCCCTAGTACTTTGTCTGTCTTTTTACAGCCGTAAATATGCAAAAGCCCGCAGTTGACACCCATAATGCGGCTACGCCCTTGATTATCAAAGCTGGCTTTGCCAATCACAAATTCCAGATCAGATTCATCTTCAATCTCAGGCAATGACATACCGACGTTGATGATTTGCGGTGCACAGAACACAATAGACATAGGCGTCGCAGGTTTGCGCAAATAAGCACCTGAGTTGTCTGGGCATACAGAACTCCCTGCGCTAAAGCCTTCATCACTTGACACATGCAACAGCGGAATATGAGCATTGGCATCACCGACGATATAGACCTCAAGATCGCCTATTTTCCCTGTATTGATATCTAAGTTTTTTGGACGGTTCTTATCATCAAGCTCAACGCCAAGATTCTCAACCCCCACCTTGTCGATACTGTTACGGCGTCCCGTAGCAACCAGTACATAGTCGCCCTGCCAGTAGCCTTCAATATCGTCTTTGTCTGTGTAATTAATAAAGGCGACTAGATTACCATTGTCGTTATGCTGAGTACCAAGCTCGTCGATACTGCTGTTTAGGTTCATCGTCATCTCACCGCCTAAGCAGTCGATAGCTTTAGCATTAATATCATCGTCTTTGAGACCTGCTACGCGGTTTTTTTGATTAAAAAGAGTTACAGACACACCAAGACGGGCAAAAGATTGTGCCAGCTCTAGACCTATTGCGCCTGCGCCGATGACGGCTATCGAATCAGGGAGATCTGACAACTCAAACACGGTGTCCGAAGTCAGTAACGTATCACCAAGCTTATCCGCCCAGCCATCAGGAATAAACGGCTTACTCCCTGTTGCAACGATGATTTTGTCCGCTTTGATTAGCTCGTCATTGACTTCAATGAGACCATCTTTATTGATATGCGCGCGTCCTGATATTTTTTTATCATCAGGCCAGCTATCAACTTGTTTTTCAAGAAAGCTCTCAAAGTGACTACGCTCTGCTTGGACGCGTGCCATCACCTGTTTGCCGTTGATAGTCACGTCACTATGAATACCGAACTCTTCAGAGTACTTGGCTTCATGGGCACGCTCTGCTGCTGCAATAAGCAGTTTACTTGGCATGCAGCCTACAGTGACACAAGTCGTTGTCCAAAAGCCATCATTGATAATGATCGTGTTTTTGATGGTTTTATTAGCCTGACGAAAAGCATTTTGACCCGCAGTACCAGCACCGATAACCGCAACAGTCACTTTGCGAGTTATGTCTTTTTTGCTTGAGTTGTCGTTAGTCGTTGAGTCGTTATTCATAATAGTCCTAGATAAATGATTTATATTTTAATGACATAAGTGTATATAGGCTTGGGATGAGCGCTACCTTTAAACCTCTAAGGCGTGAGCATTTGTAACAATCTATCGGTATAGCCTTTGGCACGTAGATTACGCTGCGCGTGAGTCAGATCACCTTGCTTATCGAACACAAAGGCCGATCGCACCAGCCCCATGGTCATTTTGCCATACATGTTTTTTTCTTTAATAACGTCAAAGTACTGGCATAGTCTCTCGTCAGTATCGCTAATGAGCGGGATATGCAGGTCATGCTTGTCGATAAAGCTTTTGTGAGAGTCAGCGCTATCACGGGAGACGCCAATAATACTATAGCCTAGATCTTCAAAGGTGCTCACATAAGTCGTAAACTCAGTGGCTTGCAAGGTGCAGCCTGGCGTGTTGTCTTTGGGGTAAAAATAAAGTATCAGTCCTTTATCTGTATGCGCGATCAGCTCTTTTAGACTGATATTATCTTCAATAAAGTGACCATCAAGCTTACGTACTAAGGTAACAGGAAAGTCTGGTAACTCAATTGTCTCTGAAGTTGGTTTTGCCATAATAGATTTGCCTTTTTTGTTATAGTTTGCTTATCGCATATCAGTCTTACACTTTGTTTAGATATTGGCAACGGCTAGCAACAAAAAAAGACTGGTAGTGACCAGTCTTTTATAAATCTTTACTTAAGCTTAAATAGCAAATATAAGCTATGCAGGTTTTTGCGGCTGCTTGAGATCTAAACCTGTCGTGCATTGTTGCAAATCTCTTTGCATTTTTTTGACATAAGGTAGGCCTGAGGGATCTTTTTTGTCCATGGCGTAGCTCTCAATCTCCCACATCTGACCGATCGTCATATTGCTGCGCACACCAATAGTGCAATTACACAGCTTAGTTGCGGTGTTTTTGTCTGCGACTTTATATTTGACTGCGCCATTGACACAGGTATTAATATTGTCTTGCTTAATGTTGGTTGCGTTCGCTTGTGGAATAGCGACAAGACCGAGCAGGGCTAAGGGTAATACGTGCAACACCTTCATAATAATCCTTTAATTAACAACAAACGTCGTCATAAGATAGCAATTATAGGGCATAAATAAAACCATAGGCGTGCTGTCATGATGCAATCAAATGTTACGCTTTTATGCACAAGCTTCGTCTATAAGATAGACTCTACAACCGTTATTATCATCATCGATAGTGTGTAGGATCAACCGCGCCTGCTTGAGCGAACCCCTGGCGACGCAGCACGCAGCTGTCGCAAACACCACAAGCGCGGCCTTGGTCATCGGCCTGATAACAGGAGATAGTCTGAGCATAGTCAACGCCAAGTGATAATCCAAGCTCGATTGTTTGCGCTTTGGAGAGCTGTTGCAGTGGGGTTTGGATGCTCAAGTGATGGCCTGTGACGCCCGCTTTGGTCGCAAGATTTGCCATAGTTTCAAAGGCGGCAATATATTCAGGGCGACAATCTGGATAACCTGAATAATCGACCGAGCTGACCCCGATGACGATATGATTGGCATCAGTGACCTCAGCGACGGCTAAAGCGTAGGATAAAAATATAGTATTGCGCGCTGGCACGTAAGTATTAGGAATCGCATCATTATCGATCTCATCACGATTTTTGTGGGAGAAGGTATCAGTATCGCCATCTGGTACGATCATGCTGTGATCCGTAAGCGAGGAGCCGCCAAGTTGCGCAATATCGATATCGATGACGCGGTGATCGACTCCAGCCGTTTGCGCAATAGACTTTGCTGCGACAAGCTCGCTATTATGACGCTGACCGTAGTTGAAACTGACGGCGGTCACACTAGCATAACGTGCCTTTGCCCAATACAGGCAGGTCACAGAATCTAGGCCGCCCGATAGTAGGACAACGGCATTTTGTGCGCTATCGATAGTATTAGAAGTGGAGTCAGTCATAAGCCTCTCGTTATATTGCGTAACGTCTAGTCTCACGTGTGACGCTTGCTACTAGAAGTAATATTTGCGAATAAAGCGCGCTATTTTAGCAAATTTACCGTCAAGATATAAGCATAGTATAATGATATGCTACGCGACTGGGATGACGCACATCTACAGCGCTTGGCCTCGATATTTAAAGCCATGCAAAATGTAGCCCCGTCACAGCTGGCAGATCGAGAACTGTTTGATTTTGAAGGACTAAGCTTAGCGCGCAATGATAATGAGCGTGCTTTTGAGGGGCAAAACATACAAGTGGGACAAAGCGCTAGTCTCAAAAAGATGAATCTACCAGTGGCTCCATCAACTCAAGACTTTCACTCAAAACCGACTCAAAGCGGCGATAGTAGTCATTTGCCACAACATCACAATGCCATGCAAAAAATTCCGACAATCAACCCTATCCTCTAAACACAAAAAAACCAGCGGTTTATAAGCTGGTTTTTATTTGATGCTTTTAAGAGCTTGATTTGTCAAATACAGGCAACGGATCAAAACTAACCTCAGAGCGTGGCAGCCGCGCCACATCACGCATACGCCAATCAGCTGCGCCATCACTACTCACTTGTAGATAGTACTTGGCTTTGAGTGGGTCAATATCGACTTGAGCCGTATATTTATTACCGTCTTGATGTTTTAATACCACATCGCGATCTTTTTTGATATCAGTGGCATGAGAGATGGACAATTCTAGAGTATCAGGGTAGGTAAGCGCTGTGCCATTTTTGAGGGTACCTGTCTGCACACTTTGTTCAGGATAGTTGAGATAAAAGACAATATCGCCGTTCTCTGAAAAGCGCATATCACCATGCAACTCTAAATCGTAAGTGAGCTTATCTCGCGATACGTCATGATACAGAGTTTTGCCATCCATATACCAATCATCGCGCACCACGCTATCACGAATCTGATAAGAGTAATACACGAAAAAAATACAAGCGACGACCACAAAGGCGGGTAAGCCAATGACAAAGATGATCACCATGTAGTTCTTGTACCAAGGCTGACTATCCTGATGCTTAAAGTTCGATGATGAAGTAGACATAAAACACCTGCTATATAATTAATGACGTAACTTACTGTTTATTAACTATCAAGGTACTAACGAACAAGACCAAGTCATTAGTCTTGAGTGATAAAGACATTATCCTTACTCACGCTATACTTACCATCTTCGCTGACGACATTCAAAGTAATAGGCGTTTGTCCAGGTTCTACGACAGCAGGGTCGCCATAAACGCTAACGGACATATCAAAGCTCTCGCCAGCTACTAGTGGCACATCATTAAAGCGTAGCTGCAAACTTAAACCATCTTGTGGTTCCAAGGTAATTTTGTAGGTGTGTTCATCTTGAGTTTTGTTCGTTAACTTGACGATGTAGCTGTTCTCGATCATACCTTGGGCGTTAATAGACGATAACTGATTGCGATCACGGCGAATATCGATCTCTAAGGGGACACGATCGGTTAAGGCAAAGACAAGCCCACCGCACAAAATAGCAAGCAGTGCTAAATACGCGAACAGGCGAGGACGCAGCACGCGACTAGGTTTCTTTTCAGCCAGCTGGCGCTCAGTAGTATAGCGGATTAGGCCACGCGGATAGCCGACTTTATCCATGATCTCGTTACAAGCATCGACGCAAGCGGCGCACTGGATGCAAGCCACCTGCAGACCGTCTCTAATATCGATACCTGTTGGGCAGACCTGTACACACATAGTACATTCAATACAGTCGCCTAGATGGTCAGGATTGGTGCCCTTTTTACGTGGACCACGTGGTTCGCCGCGCTCGTAATCATAGGAGACAATCAAAGTATCTTTGTCGAACATGACGCTCTGAAAACGGCCATAAGGGCAGATCTGGATACACATCTGCTCACGCATATAGCCTGCATTGGCATAGGTGGCGAAGGTAAAGATAAACATCGATACCCATATCCAAGTCGGCCAATCAGGAAAAGGGATAAACCCTAGCATCTGCCAACTACCAAAAATATACTCAGTACCAGCGACATAACTGACAAAGGTGGCTGCAGTGATAACAGAGAGTATGAACCAAATCAAATACACTAAACTACGCTTAAACACTTTGGTTGGACTCATTGGGGCTTTATCGAACTTGATACGCTTATTACGATCGCCAATGACCCATTTTTCGATATGCTGGTACAAATGTGTCCAAATAGTCTGTGGACAAGCATAGCCGCACCATACACGCCCTGCAAATACGGTGACCATAAACAAAGTAAACGCAGCAATTAATGCAAAAGCGGCGATAAAGTAAAAATCTTGGGTCAAAAACGTCATACCAAAGATATAATAATGCTGAGAGGGTACATCAAACCAAATCGCTTGCCGCCCATCATAACGCAGCCACGGCAACAATAAAAACAACGCCAAAAAAAAGTACATACTAGCGACGCGAATATTTTGATAAAACCCTGTCACAAACCGAGTATGGACACGCTGTTTGGTCGCATCTAGGTCAATTTGTTTGATAGGGATTTTATTAGATTGCGATTCTGACATGACATGCCTCTCAAAAGAATCAGTCTACTATGAGCCATAATAGCTATGTATAGCGCCGCTCAATAAGTACGGGTTTAAAACCTCGATTGTGCTCGCTAAAAAACAGGCTACCGATAACAGATATTTTATCATTACCCCTACTATAAATGGGGAGATAATCAAAAAAAACAATCGCTTATCGCAGCATTAAAAAGTAATGATTGAAATACTAACGACATCACAACGCTAAATACAGGTATATAAAAAAATATAAAAAAGGAGAGCTGCAATAACAGTTCTCCCTTTTGGTGTTCATCCATTTATACAATAAACGTCTAAAGCTCAGTCTATAATAATATGCTTAATTAGCTACAGTTGCTTGTTCGTTGTTTTGACTATTAGTAGCAGTAGCAGTCATAGGCGCAGCTGCATTACTTCTGTCAGACAGTGAATATACGTAGGCTGACAATAGCATAATACGCTCATTACCAAGCTTAGTTTCCCATTCAGGCATAACGCCTGCACGACCATAGCGTAGGGTATCACGAACCGTTTCGCGCTCACCGCCGTACAACCATATATTATCGGTCAAGTTCGGCGCGCCCGTTGAAATCATGCCCTTACCTTCAGGTCCATGACACAGTACGCAGTTAGTAGGCTCTTTAAAGATACTCTCACCCTGAGCAACTAGAGTTTGATCAAGCTCACCGTTACTAGTACTGCCATTGTTTGGAGATAAAGAAAGTACATATTCAGCTACTGCACGTATGCCTTCCTCACCAAGCTGATCACGCCATGCAGTCATACCACCCACGCGGCCATTGTGTAGCGTTGTAAGAATATGATCAGCACCGCCACCATATAACCAATCATTGTCTGTTAAGTTAGGATAGCCTCTAGCACCTTTAGCATTAGAACCATGACAGACAGAGCAGTTTTGCAAAAATAGACGGCTACCTACTTTGAGTGCATTTGGATCTTGTGATAGCTTCTCTACGGCTGGCGCAAGCTGGGCAACCTTCTCATCAATACGGGTTTGAATATCCGCTGGTGGATTCTCACTACGACGCATAGTCGTCTGCAATTCGCTCAGCTCATTGAGTATAGTCGTCGCCTCTGTTGCACCAGCTCTAGCTAAGATAGTTTGCTCAAAGTTACTGGTAAAGATTCTATCATTCTCTTCAAGCTCGCTAAAAAGCTCGTTCTTTGACGTCCAAGGAACCGTTTCGCCATCGACTTCAACAGTAGCAACGCCATTCCAATGCGACGGCAAGATGGCTGGAAAAAATATCCAGTAAGCCACGCCCCAAACAATAGAGCCAAAAAATATTACCAGCCACCATTTTGGCAGCGCTTTGTCATATTCTCGAATACCGTCGTACTCATGACCGGTTGTACCGTCTTCTTCTACATCAGGTTTGTACTTAAGTACAAATAATAATACCCCAAGAATGAAAACCCAGCACCCAATACTAAGTATGGTTATCCAAGAACTCCAAAAAAATGTCATGGTTTATCCTTATTGCGCTGCTCATCAGACAAAGATTGAATATGCTCGTCATCAAGCGCAAGTTGTGCATCTTCTTCGAAGCGTTTTTTATTTTTTGGTGAATACGCCCACCATGCAACGCCTATAAAAGCGATGAAAGCAGCTACCGTTGCAAATATTTGTAAATCACCAATACCCATTAGCGCTGTCCTTCCATTGCAGTACCGAGCTGCTGCAAGTAAGCAACTAAAGCATCAAGCTCAGTGGCACCAAGTACCGCATCTGGCGCGCCATCGATGTCCTCTTGCGTATAAGGAACACCGAAACGATCACGGAACAATTGCATTTTGCTCTGAACTTTAGCGCCATCAACTTCACTCGTTGCAAGCCAAGGGAAACCTGGCATAACAGACTCAGGAACTAAAGATCTGGGCGCGATTAGATGCTGCTTTTGCCAATCTTCAGAATAACGTCCACCCACTCGTGCTAAATCTGGCCCCGTACGTTTTGATCCCCAAAGAAAAGGGTGATCCCACGTCGATTCAGCCGCGCGCGAGTAGGGACCATAGCGCTCAACTTCAGCGCGTAATGGACGTACCATTTGCGTATGGCACACATGACAGCCTTCACGGATATAGATATCCCGACCTTCAAACTCAAGCGCTGTCCAAGGTTCCATTGCAGGCAGAGGCTTGTTCACCCCGCCTTCTTCAGCAGGTTTATAGTCATATATTAAGGGTACGATCTCAACAAGCGTTGCAAAGCTGATTGCGATGACGATACCGATAACGAGCAAACCTGTGTTTTTTTCAATAATTTCATGCGGTGTACCAGCCATGATTGCTCCTTATACTTTAGCGGTCTGTGGTTCATCAACACTAGGATTATGATCTGTAGGATCAGCGAGCATTACAGGCTTACCTTCTGGCATCTTAATAGTGCGATAGACGTTATAAGCCATGATGAACATACCTGATACATAGAGCAGACCACCAAAAGCACGACCTATGTAAGGATAATGCGAGAACTCAACCGTATCAACAAAGCTATATACCAGTGTTCCATCAGGGTTGGTTGCAAGCCACATCATGCCTTGACCGATACCTGATATCCACATAGAGACGATATAAAAGATAGTACCTGCAGTCGCTAACCAAAAATGCGTGGTAATCAAACTGATTGAATACATCTTAGGCTTGTTATAAATACGTGGAAGTAGCACATATAGTGAGCCGATTGTAATCATACCGACCCAGCCAAGAGCTCCTGAATGCACGTGACCAATAGTCCAATCGGTATTATGCGACAAAGCGTTCACTGTCTTAATAGACATCATCGGACCTTCAAAGGTCGACATCGCATAAAAGGATAACGCCACAATCATAAAGCGAATGATCGGATCGGTACGCAGCTTGTCCCAGCTACCTGATAGCGTTAATACGCCGTTAATCATACCGCCCCATGATGGCGCGAATAGAATAATTGAGAAGACCATCGCCAGCGACTGCGTCCAATCTGGAAGCGCAGAGTAATGAAGATGATGACCACCTGCCCACATGTATGCTGCAATCAAAGCCCAGAAATGCACAATAGACAAGCGATACGAGTAGATAGGACGACCAATCTGTACCGGTACAAAGTAGTACATCATGCCCAAAAAGGCTGCTGTTAGATAAAAACCAACCGCGTTATGACCATACCACCACTGTACCATCGCATCGGTAGCACCGCCATATAGCGAATAAGACTTAAAGGCGCCGACAGGGATTGCCATACTGTTGACAATGTGTAGTAGCGCAATAGTAATAATAAACGCAGCAAAGAACCAGTTCGCCACATAGATATGTGACGTCTTACGCTTAATCAAAGTACCGAAGAAGACGATGGCATAAGATATCCATACTAAAGCGATTAAGATATCAATCGGCCACTCAAGCTCAGCGTACTCTTTAGTCGATGTTAAACCCATAGGCAGGGTAATGACAGCAGCAACAATGACTGCCTGCCAGCCCCAAAAGGTAAACCACGCCAAATATGGAGCGAACAGCCGAGTCTTACAAGTGCGCTGAACAATATAGTAGGACGTGGCAAATAGCGCACAACCACCAAACGCAAAAATGACCGCATTCGTATGTAGCGGTCTTAATCGGCTAAATGTCAGCCATGGAATGTCAAAATTGAGTGCGGGCCAAGCCAATTGTGATGCAATGAATACACCAAGGCTCATGCCGACAATGCCCCAAATGACGGTCATCGTCGTAAAGAATCGCACGATAGTGATTTCATACTCACTATCAACGGGGGCGATTGCTGTGTTTTGTAAACTCATGGGATGATTCCTATACAGCCTAAATTATCAACAGAATTAACCATAACTACATTAGAAAATTGAGCGGTAGGGTCTTATCGTATAAAACAGGGAGTATCTTAAACGCTTACATGGGATTAGTGTAATAAGCGCAAAATATCGGTGCTCGATCAAGACTGAACATTACACAAGACAAAGGGGATAAGATAAATATCAAAGCTAAACAGTAGGGTGGTGACCATCATTAACTGTTTGCATAACTCTTAAAATCACGTCTACGTAATGTTTGGTTAAAACTCCCGACTCTGTTTAAGGGTATTGTAACGCAATATTAAGTAAATATCATCAGAACTGTGACCCAAAATACAAACTCTTTGGTAAATTATTTTGCAGACAACTTATTATTAAAAGAACGCTTATGCCCTTGAATTATGATTTGGCTACTAATTACCGAACAGCGATTACCGTGACTTTTTGTTACTATTTTATGATAAGTGCCAAGTTGGGGTTTTACTTATCGCAGCTTAGCCGACTATAATGAAATGGAAAACGGTCTAAGACCAAAATAGGATGCTTAGAGTCACGTGACTTTAACAAGTCAGAGGCGTTTAGCGAATAGCGCTTATATTTTAAGCGAGTCACTCCTAAGTATCATCCCCTTTTAACAATTTTGAATGCCTACATGGTTAAACAATGAGGCATTTATTAAGGATAATAATATGGCAGTTTTTTTGACGGACGCATGGTTTGATGAAGTTGAGCAATTAGGTCAGGACGCAGGCGAGCTTAATTTGCCGCCAGCACTCGCTAACATGGTCATTAATCTAAAAGTCTCTGACGGTGATGAGGTTATCGAAGCTAACTTTGCCGATGGATTATTACATCGTGGTCTTAATGATGAGGCGACCACTACTTTACTGCTTGATCGCGAGACCTTGCAATCTATTATCACAGGGTTTGATATGAACCAGATCATGGGCGCCTTTATGAGTGGCAAAATTCGCGTTGAAGGCGATATGTCGCAGCTTATGGCTGTTCAGACTGCTCGTCCAAGCGCTGAGCAAAAAGAGCTGTTCAAAAAAGTAAAAGCTATGACCACTATGGCATAAGAGCAATGGCTTAAAAGTAAGTTCACTATAGAAGTATGATAATTAAGCTTCCAATTAAAAAGAGCCTCTAATGTTTAGAGGCTCTTTTTTAGTGCTAGTGGGTAGTAAAAATTTTAGTTACTGATTCTCTTTGTAGATTGCTGCTTGCAGCCAGATATTTGCTTGTATGTAATCATTGACTTCAATAGCATTGTTCTGTTCTGTGTTTACAGCGCCAATACGCACGACGAATGGATCAGCGTCTTGCTCGCGCAAGATGACCACATCAAACAAAATAATGGACTGACCATTAAAATGAGTCTCTTGCTTACCCAGTACTTGTCCTTGACACCATGCCTCATCTTCTTGACCTAGAGTATCACCAAACAAGTATGCACACATATGACCTAAATTGATCTCAATAGGCGCCATCTGCTCTTTGGTTTCAGGCTCCCACTCTTTGATCTGCTCTTGAACGTCCTTTGGTACTTGACCGTCATTGGCGGCGACAATGTCATTAAAAGCGCGGTGATAGCGAATAGCATCGACATCTTCAACCAAAATAGTCTCACTTTGCTCGCTTGGACTGATCTCATGTGCCCACGCGCTAAAATTGACGAAGTAAAGCTCGTCCTGCTTATAAAGCTGATGGTTGGCGGTATAGAGCTGATCAAAAGCATAAATAATACTGCCATCAACAGTGCGCAGCCTTAGCACTGCATCTTGAGTATTTTCGTTAACGATAATACGCTCGATTCGGCATTTGAGACCGTAAGGACCGTCCACGCAAGGGTAGGCGTTAATAAAGCACTCAGGCTTGCCATCACGCATGGCGAGTACTTGATTAATATGGCAGGGCTGGTTTTCTGAGAGCAATAAGCATTTGTCCTCAGCACTAGCATTGCCATTGAGACCCTTTGGCATAGTCGCTTTTTCGATCATGAGTTGGAGCCACTCAGGCACATCACGGCTCAAATCGTCCGTTAATATGCGCCAATGGTCACCATGACCGGCAGTTTGCTCATCGCTCAAAGTTACTTTTGTGGGGGTTTGTACATTCTTATATTGATAGTTAATAGTCATGAGAGTACTCAAAATGTAGTCAGTCGCAGGATCTGATTATAAAAGCTTGCTTACATAGAGATAAATAAGTGACCGATAACGGTTAACAATACCTAGCCATAATAGGCGCACGCTTTTTCAGTCCTGTTAATGGGTGAATTCGTCCTTAGCATACAATGCTTCTTAACATACAATATATAGGTATGAAAATAACCAATAGCAAGCCCTTCATAAAAAATAATGATATCGCCTTTATTTTTGCCAAAAAAAATACGCGCAGTTTATATGAATCACTGGCACATAGGATCTAATTTGTGTCAAACTAGCCATTTTTTGGCGACCAGCACCAACGGTATGTCTAAAACCCTATCTGTTAGTAGGGCTTACTTTTTGGTGGCAGTTTTGATAACGCTTGGATTGTCAGACAGCCTTTGAGCTATTTTAAAATGCAAGCCATCTACTATAGATAAGATAAAGAGTTTAACTATGTTTCGTCCTTTAGCGTTATTTATTGGCTTGCGGTATACCCGAGCAGAGCGCAGTAATCGATTTATCTCCTTTATATCCTTGATATCTATGGTCGGTCTGACTTTGGGTGTGGCAGTACTTATTACAGTGCTCTCTGTGATGAACGGCTTTGATCGTGAGCTTAAAACGCGAATACTAGGTATGGTGCCGCAAGCTACTGTTATCTCGTCAGAGGTGATTGGCAACTGGGAACAATTAGCAGATCAAATTGAAGAAGATCCTGAGGTTACCGCTGTCGCGCCTTTTATTCAGCTTCAAGGCATGTTGACCTCAAACGGTCAAGTGGCTGGCATCATGGTGACGGGCGTCGAGCCTGATTACGAAAAGAACGTCTCTATTATCAACGATAATATGGTTGAAGGCGACATTGACACCCTAAAAAATGGTGATTTTAGTATCGTTTTGGGTGAGGAGATGGTGCAATCATTAGGCCTGCGCTTAGGCGACAAAGTGACGCTGGTATTGCCAGAAGCCTCACCTTCTGCAGCAGGCGTGATACCACGCTTTAAGCGCTTTACCTTAACGGGTATCTTTAGCATTAGCCCAGAGGTCGACAGCTTGATGGCGTTTATTCCAATGGGTGATGCAGGCAAGTTGCTGCGTTTGCCAGAGGGCGCTCAGGGTATTCGTATGAAGCTTGACGATCTATTTAATGCACCACTTGCTGCGCAAAATGCCGCAGATATCGCACCTAATCAGCTCTATCCTAATGACTGGACGCAGACGCATGGCAATCTATTTGGTGCCATCCAAATGGAGAAAGCCATGGTTGGCCTGCTGCTTTTCTTAATCATCTTAGTTGCCGCCTTTAATATCGTCTCAAGTCTTGTGATGCTCGTCACTGACAAAAAAGCTGATATCGCCATCCTCAAAACCTTTGGTGCTTCTCCGCGCCTGATAACGCAGGTCTTTATGGTGCAAGGAGTCGTCATAGGAGTGATTGGTACCGTAGCAGGAACGGTTCTTGGAGTCTTATTTGCGCTCACAGTGAGTGATATTCTAGGCTTTATTAATCAAAGCTTTGGCCTTAATCTATTTGACGCCTATTTTATTAATTACTTGCCCTCGCAGCTGCGTTTGACTGATGTGGTGCTTATCACTGGCGTATCATTTGTCCTAAGCTTTTTGGCAACGATATATCCTGCGCGCCGTGCCGCTAGAATCCAGCCCGCTCAAACGCTGCGCTATGAGTAATAGCTGACGTTTGAGTAACGCACGAATTTGATACTATCTATCAATTTATTACCTGACAAAAATGATTATAAAGGAAGCGCTATGTCTGCCATTTTAGAGGCGACCAACATTAGCAAGATATATGACGAAGGGGCCGTACGTACTCAGGTGTTGACGGGTCTGGATCTAACCGTCAATGCAGGCGAGCGTATTGCTATCGTTGGTACCAGTGGTTCAGGTAAGAGTACGTTGCTGCATTTATTAGGTGGGCTTGATACGCCAACCAGCGGTGAGGTCTGGTTACATGGTAAGTGTCTTAATCAGATGAATGAGACTGAGCGCGGCGCAATGCGTAACCAGCATCTGGGATTTATTTATCAGTTCCATCACTTGCTTGCAGAGTTTACGGCGGTCGAAAATGTAGCTATGCCGCTACTGATGCGTCCAAAGGTCTCAACCACTGATGCTCGCGCGCAGGCGATTGAGATATTAAATAATGTCGGATTGGATCACCGCCTCAACCACAGACCAGGGGAGCTATCAGGCGGCGAGCGTCAACGCGTTGCTATTGCCCGCGCTTTGGTGACGAAACCCTCACTCATACTCGCTGATGAGCCGACAGGTAATCTAGATTATGACAATGCGCAAAGTGTCTTTGGGATGCTCTCAGAGCTACAAAGCACTATGCAAACGGCGCTACTTATGGTTACTCATGATCGCAATCTTGCGGCGCTCGCTGATCGCCAGCTATTGCTGCGTAATGGGCATTGGGAGACGTATTAGTTTATTTTGTCCAACAGGATTTGACCAAGTAAACGAGTGTGATTTGACTTTGATGGTTAAGGAGTAACAACGATGTTTAAGTACGATGATCCGATTGCCGCTTTTGGGAGCGCAGAGGAAGGCAATGACCCGATAAGACCTTATCTAGATCCTACCCTATACGACACAGTGGATAGAGACAATCAGATAAAGATGCTCAAGGCGGTGTTCGACGCCATTACTTTGGGCGGCGTAGATTACGACTTGAGTGCGCAAACCAGCGCAGAGGGTAGAATGCGTTATACGCTCACTAAAAATAGTGAAGTTGTGATAGTCCTATTTATGGAAAGTAACTTTTCAGATCTTGTTATTGAAGCGATTAACGCCACGCAAAAAAGTTAAGAATAATTCATTTAAACCCTAACCTTTAAAGAGTGTTAGTTACTATTAACGCTTTTTTTTAACGCTTTCTTTTTTTCTTTTTCGCTCGAAGTCGTTGACGATTTTGCCAACTACTAACCGTCTTATAGCGCCAAATTGCTTTGAAGGCTAGTCCGCAAATAATACTGCTGATAATAGCCAATATGGTAAGACCTAAGCAAAACGCCGGCAAAGAGACAAATCCCTTGTAAGTCACAAAGGGATTTGCACCATCTGATAATACCCATAAACTAAAATCTGCAATCATTCTGCCAATCAGCCGAAGACTGATCATTGGCACGTCCATAATTTTGGCACCAATATAGTAGCCTGCGTAAAATATAGGTAGGGTAGTGAGCGGGTTAGTAATCCATGTCAGACCAAGCGCCATAGGGACGTTGGCTCGAAATATCAGCGCGCCTATCAAGGCTAGCAGCATCTGACCGGGTAGCGGAAAAAAAGCGCTTAGCACACCGATATATACCGCTTTATTTAAACTATGACGATTGAAATGCCACAAGCGTGCATCTGCCAAATGCGGCGCAAATAGCTTCATTGTGCGACTTTCTAAAATCTTTTCTGGTGTCGGTAGCAGATTTTTGAGACGTTTTTGAGACACAGGCTTGCCTTGAATGATTATTTAAAGCCCGCTCAACGTCTAACGAGAGGCTGGTAGGTCGTGATTGTAAACGTGAGAAGATGCCAATAACCTTAACACGATAACGAGTATAGGGTAATATAAAAAAAATTGCTAATATGCGGCTAATAAGTTACTAGTGTTCAGAGCATGTCATCCGACTAATAATAGATGAGCATCACTAAGCAAGGAGTATCAGTGTATTGGTTGATAGGAAGTCTGATTATTAGTGTTATGCTCGGGGTTTTATCCGTTGCAAACCCTCTTATCTTTTCTGCCACTTCGCTATTCATACCTGATACTTATGCGTCAGTACTTATCTATGTTCTGAGCGGTATTTCTCTTATTCTGATCATCTTGAGCACGCGTCAAAGGGCACTCACGGATAAAGGCTCAGCCTCTTCTAAACCTATTTATCATCTACTGTACTATACGTTTACTACGGCGCTCATTCTACTGCTGGTAGTGGGTAGCGCGCTACAGGTTGTTAGTCACTATCAGCAAGCAGAAACTACAAAAATCACTGATTCTATGCGGGTGTCAGCGCTGGTCACCATCGAAGGCGTCAGTGACAGTGTGTACGATACACAAGCGAGCAGTGGTTATCGGCAAGTCGCTACTATCAGCCATCATGCGCCGCAAGTCACTCAGATGACGGCAGCTGAGCTCAACGCAGATTTAGTAGATATACATAATACCGATGACTCAGTATATAAAGTATTGCTAAGTGCTTATCCCAAATCCTCAAACGAGTCTCTTAACCGACTAAATGACTTGCGTCCAGGCGATCAGTTGTTTATGAGCTTGACCCTAGCGCCGCTTGCCACATCAGAGCAGGCAATGAACAATCCTTCGGGTTTTGACAGTTATCGCTGGCTGCGCGCGCGTCATATCGACGGGGTAGCCACTATCAATCAAGTCGGCATGCCGATTGCTAATATTACAGAGCCCTCAGCACTTAATATTGAGCCATCAGCGCTTAACATTGAGCCATCAGCGCTTACGACCCAACAATCACCCTCTTATCTTACCGTTTTTCGTACCCGTATTGATCAAGTGCGTTGGCAATTACGCCAGCATTTTTATCACAACTGGGGCACGCAAACCGAAGCTGAGCAACAAGCAAAAGCCGTCACACTCAGTTTGCTGACGGGCGATCGTAGTCTAATCAATCGTAGCACCAAAGACTTGTATCAGTTAGCAGGCATCTCGCATTTGCTCGCCATCTCAGGCACGCATGTATTGTTTTTAGCCATTGTTATGGCAGGGCTTGCGACCTTTGTATTTGATCGCAGATTACCTGTGCTTTATCGCTATGTGCCGCGCTGGCAGGTGCGCTGGCAGGTAATGATCGTGGCTGCCTTTATTTATGCGCTATTTACAGGTTTTGATGTGCCTGCAGCGCGTACTGCTTGGACGCTGCTGGCTATAGGGGTGGTGCGTTTAACCCTGCTACCGCTAAGTACTGTGCGCGTGCTACTTGGCTTAGCCATTGTTATGGCATGGGTCGATCCCTTTGTGTTGTGGCAAGCGGGTTACTGGCTGTCCTTTATCGCTGTGGCTTTGCTACTAAAGTATGAAAGCGCTTATGGATTGCAAAACAAGACAGTGTCTCGCTCTTTGCAAACTAATTCGCCTCAAGCCTTAAAAGGTAAAAAAACAGCGCAATGGCTATCCGCCTTTAAGCGCTTATTTAAGCTGCAATGCTGGTTGTTTGTCGCTTTGCTGCCAGTGACGCTATTACTCTTTGGTAAGGCTTCGTTATGGGGCTTGGTTATTAACCTGTTCGCTATTGGACTCTTTGGCTGGGTGATTGTACCGCTCAACCTACTAGCAGGGCTGTGTTATCTGGTTGCGCCTGTCATAGCAGATATGATTTGGGCGCTTGTGAGTACCCTAGTAGCAAGTCTGCACACATCAATATTGTGGCTGACGTCGTTGCCTACACTCTTTGATGCATGGGTTTATACCCCTGTAAATGCAGCGATATTGCTCATGGCTTTTTTGGTGCTATTGCCTTGGCTATTGCCACGCGGACTCATTAGCCGAGTGCTGGCGGTACCACCCTTGACGCTGTTAGTAATGAGTGTCTATGCCAATCAGCAAACCTTAGTGCAGCTGCCAACTTTGTATATATTGCCAACAGGGGACAGGTACTTAAGCGCCGCTGTACTACGATACCCAGCTACTGATCAAAGTGTTAGCAGTTGGCTATTTTTAGCTGATCACATGTCTCAGACTCGCACTAGAGCCAATACGCTGAGCGCGCAGCAGCTCTCAAAAAGCTTGGAGCAGCAGCTAGGGACGCTCTCTGTCAAGCGCTTGGATGGTATCGTTGTACAAACCGCATTAAGCGCTTCAAACAATCAGAAAAGCAGCACTCAAACTACCAATATAGAATCTACTGACATTCTACTTAAAACCGTCTTTGAACTCGTGCAGCGTATACCCGTCAGTCAATACTGGCAGGCAGGTCGTCATGATCTTTGGCAAGATAAACAACGAGCTTACCAATTCAAAAGTGGTACTGATAAATCAATAACCGCGCAGCGCTGTCATGCGGGCAAGACTTGGCAGATGGCAGATAGTGAGCTTGCGATTACGGCGCTGACAGGGTGGAGCGAGATTGATGATGCTAGTGTATGGGACTGCGCCATAGCGCTCGATAGTGGTATGCCTATTCAAGTAGTAAAGTACAATCCAACTGATCCGCTACAATCGCCTTTGTTATCTGACAATAAGCATTCGCGTATCGTACTAGACGCCGCCACTCACAACCGAGTCTGGCAGATGTGGTCGCTATTATGTGACATCAAACCCTTTACCGCTGACCAAGAGGTAACTTGGCTTAGCCATAGTCGCTCACAGGTAACTGGCGAGGTATTAGCTCAGCACCGGGTAGCACAAACACATACTTATAATGGGATCCTCTTGCCAGCTGCGCTTGCGCTTGATGATGATCCTTAAACATTGGGTAAAACGCGAGGTTTTATAGTTTCTAATAGCCAAGCTATTGAAGCCGGAGTAGAATGCCACCATACTTATAGCTTAGTTTATCGATTTAGCATGTTATCAACCTAGGAAGCTCTATGCCCAACTGGCCACCAGACCCTAATAAACGTCCTGAAAACTCGGCAAACCAGATGCAGCCCGCGCCGCAGCCGAATGGACAAGAATGGCGTCTCATTGAAAAAACTTTACTAGCCAGTGTACAAGAACAACGTCGTGCACGGCGCTGGAGTATCTTTTTTAAGCTCCTCACCTTTGGCTATATTTTATTTGTATTATTAGCATTTAGTCGTAGTTGTAGCAGTGACAAGCCTGCAGGTATTGATGGTTTTGATACCAGTCAGCCGCACCTAGCAGTGGTGGAGTTACAAGGGGTCATTAGTAATGCTGATGTGGCTAATGCTTATGATGTCAATGATGCTCTAACGCGCGCTTTTGAGAATCCTAACTCTAAGGCAGTTGCTCTTGATATCAACTCGCCGGGTGGCTCTCCTGTGCAGTCTGATGAGATTTGGCAGACGATGGTCGATCTGCGTGCTGAGTATCCAGACAAAAAGCTCTACGCAGTTATTGGTGATATAGGGGCCTCTGGCGCGTATTATATTGCCTCAGCGGCGGATGAGATTTATGTCAACCCCTCAAGTTTGGTCGGCTCCATTGGTGTGATTATGCCAAGCTATAATATCGAGGGCTTGATGGACAAGGTTGGCGTAGAGGATCGTACGATTACCGCAGGTGAGTACAAAGATATTTTAAGCTTGTCTCGTCCCTTAACTGAGTTTGAAGAGCAACACGTCGAAGGCGTGCTGGCCAATACGCACAAGCACTTTATCAATGCGGTCAAAGAAGGTCGCGGTGATCGACTCAAAAACCCTGAAGAGAATAATCTATTTTCGGGACTGTTTTGGACCGGTGAGCAATCTATAGATTTGGGACTGGCGGATCAAACGGGTAGTATCTCAAGCCTTGAGAAGCAGCTTGAGCTGGACAATATCGTTAATTATACGCCAATAGACCCCTTCCAATTGTTTATGGATCGATTTGCAGTCAAGCTTGGTGCAGGTGTCGGCTCTAGTATCTCTCTTGATTTATTATCAAAAGAAGAGAGCGCAGGCCAGATGCGCTAAGTGTTCTATACCTATTTCGTGTATGATGATAAAGGCTGAGTATAGTGATATGCTCAGCCTTTATTTATGTCAAGATTCACAGTCTATGTACAATTTAATGAGAGCCTGATATGAGCGTCATCACCGCGCAAACCTTTGCATCCCTACCAGTATCAACCAAAACACAAAAACCTGTCTTGCATTTTGCGCATGCGAATGGAATGCCAAGCGCAGTGTACGCGCCTTTTTTTGCAGGCTTAAGTGAATTTTTTACGATTGAGTATATACCGCTGTTAGGGACAGATCCCGATTATCCTGTTGATAATCATTGGCGGCGTCTTACCCAGCAAGTGATAGATAGCGTCGAGCGTACCTGCGAGGAGCACGGTACCGCGCAGCTCGTCGCTGTCGGTCACTCGCTCGGTGCTATGTGTACGTTGCAAGCGTTATACAAAGCGCCCAAACGTTTTAATCAGGCAGTGCTTATGGATCCGCCATTGATATATGGACGTAGCAGTTTTTTGATGCACCTAGCCAAAACGGTAGATAAATTGCCCATGATGAATAACCAATCGATGGATAAGTTGTCGCCATCAGGAATATCCAAACATCGCCGTGATGTTTGGGATAGCCGAGACGATGCTTATGAGCAAATGCGTAATAAGCGTTTTTTTAAGGATTTTGATGAGCGCAGTTTTAAAGGTTATATCGAGCATGGGTTACATACTCGCGCTGATGGTAAGGTCACTTTGGCTATTCCCAAAAAAAGCGAAGTTGCTGTCTTTAGAACCAACCCCTCATTGTATTGGCTAACCCCAAATCATGCTCCAAAGCCACCAGTTGAGCTAATCATTGGACAGGAGAGTGTTTTTTTAAAACGTAAATTTCCACAAAAAATAAAAGCGCGCTTGGGCATAGATTTTCAAACTCACCCAGGCGGTCATATGTTTCCGCTTGAGTACCCAGATAGCGTGGCCGCGCAAGTGCTAACGCTCATTAAAAAACAGCTAAAAACCTAAATAAAATATTATGCCGATTGTATCAAGTGCTACTGATAACGAGATGACAAACCACAAATCCACACCGCTATTTTCAACCTTTAGTGTGATTGCGCTGATGGTCTTTATGGTGATGGGATTTTTTATCAGTCAACTCATAGGCGTGTATATTGCAGTCAAGCTGTTTTTACCCGATGCAGACACGTTATCAATGGGTACGCTATTTTATATCGGCAGTAACGATGGCACTGTCGTTAGTGTCTCAATTATCATCACCAGCTTGCTTATCACCGCTATTACTCTAGGTATTATTCGTATAAAAGGCGGTAGTATAAGTCAGTACTTAGCGTTTAGACCTTTTTCAGTCGGTATCGGTATAGGAATGTTTGCGCTGCTACTGCTGTTTGCAATTGCTAGCCAGGCAGTGACCTATTGGGTAGAGGCGACGCCGCTGATCTTCGTTGACCCTCTGTATCAGTCGGTAAGCTCAGTGTGGCTGCTTATCTTTGCGATGGTGATAGCAGCGCCTGTCTACGAAGAGTTGGTGTTTCGTGGTATTTTGTGGTCAGCGATTAGTGAGCAGTTTGCAGGCTCGCGCGGCACTATTGTTGCCAGCGTAATTACTAGTTTGATATTTGCGCTTATTCATATCCAATACGGCTGGTATGAGATCAGCACCATTGTCTTATTAGCACTGCTGTTTTGTTATGCGCGTATCAAATCAGGCTCTTTGTGGTTGCCTATTTTGCTACACATTATCAATAACGGCATCGCTATGTGGCTGTATATCTCGCAGGTGGGCTAAACATCAGGATTAAGCTGCAAAATCTCATCCGCTGCCCGTTGTATGTCTTTGATCGTCAAGTCAGGCTTACCACTTAAGGCTTGACGCCATCTGCGCGCGCCTGCTAATCCTTGAAACAGACCTAAGTAGTGCCGCGCCATCGTCGGTAAGCGCTCGCCTTTATTCACTTGCTGCTCTAGGTACGGATAAAGCTTGGCTAGAATATCTGAGCGTCTAGGAATAGGAGCATCCCATAAGCCATTAGCTTCTGCTAATAGGTAGGGGTTGTGATAAAACGCGCGACCGATCATTACGCCATCGATATGCTCTAAGTGCGCTTTTATATCTGCCACAGTTTCTATACCGCCATTGATCTCTATCATTAGATCTGAAAAGTCTTGCTTGAGGCGGTAAACATCATCATAGCGTAGTGGCGGGATTTCGCGGTTTTGTTTGGGACTAAGGCCTTGCAGCCAAGCAGTACGCGCATGCACAATAAAGCGCTGACAGCCAGCGTCAGCAACCGTTTGGACAAAGTCGCTCATAAACTCATAACTGTCAAAATCATCGATACCGATGCGGTGCTTAACGGTCACAGGAATATCAACTGCCGCTTGCATATGCTTAACTAAGCCTGCAACAGTTTTGGGCTCTGCCATCAGACACGCGCCAATCTTGTTATGCTGCACGCGATCAGAGGGGCAACCGACATTGATGTTGACCTCATCATAGCCATACTGCTGGGCAAATACAGCGCACTGGGTCATCTCGTCAATATCAGCGCCGCCAAGCTGTAACACTAAAGGATGCTCGCTCACATCAAAGCGCAAATGCCTATCTCTATGACCGTAAATTAGCGCGCCTGTACTTATCATCTCGGTATACAAATACACCTGCGGGTTAAACAGACGCGCAAAAAAACGATAGTCCGTCGTCGTCCAATCGATCATGGGTGCAACAGATAGGCGTTTTTGTGTCATATCCAGCATATTGATCGCCTTAATACCTCATAACTGCTCAAAAAACCTTTCCTTAGAGTCCAATAGCCTATCACTCTGTACGATAAACCAAATCGTCAATTTTTTTCATGTCAGGTAAATTATAAAAATACAGTCCCATCATAATACCGACAAAGCCGATGAATGCTATGTACAAAGCAGGCGCAAAACTAATATACATAGTCGCGTAGGCCAGACCGAATGGGATAAGACCACCAACGATACCATAAGTAATATTGTAAGAAAAAGACATACCCGTCAGGCGTACATTGGTTGGAAACAGTTGTATCAAAATAGCAGGCATCATCCCGACAATACCTGCACAAAAGCCTAAGATCGCAAACATGATTAGGATATAATCACCGCCTGCCTCCAGATGGTAATAAAAAGCGAATATCTGAGCGATGAGCAAAATAGAACCAACTGCTAAAACCTTACCAAAGTTTTGGTAGTCTGAGATGATGCCATAAAAAATACAGCCCAAAATCATAAATACTACGCCAAGACTATGAGCAAATCCAAACAAATCACTATCGGGGGCAAAACGCAGCTCAATTAAATCAGGCAATATCAATACGATGACTAAAGTGATGCTAGATATAATCAAGGTCAACATCATATTGATAAATATCGAGTGCTTGCAGTGTTTAAATAATAACGTGAAAGGTTTATTGGTATAACTGATAGTCTTATCAATATCGTGTCTTGTGCTTTTTAGATCAACAAAAAAAGGCGTCTCATTAATAGTGCGCCAAAACAATAGCGGTAAAAAGCTTAAAGTGGCAGCGACAAAGAAGGGAATGCGCCAGCCATAGTCTACCATCTGCTCAAATGTCAGCGTGTTATTAAGCCATATAAAAAAACCATTAGAGAATAGCACTCCTACAAAAAAACTAGCCGTCACATAAGCGCAGCCAACCGAGAGGTATTGACGCGGGACATGCTCTGCGACAAATACCCAGGATAAAGGTACAAAAACGCCAAACGCCATGCCCTGTACCAAACGCAGTAAAATAAATAGCGCAGGGGCGAATATGCCCCACTGCGCGTAGGTCGGCAGGCACGCCATCGCAAGTAAGCTTATTGCGGTAACGAGCATACTCATAAGCAGGACGGGTTTGCGCCCCTTTATATCGCCATAGCGCCCAAAGAGTATACCGCCTAGAGGACGCGCCAGGTAGCCAACAGCAAATAGACCTAGCCCTTGTAGTTTTGCGGTGTTTACATCGATGGTACCAGGGAAGATAGCAGTCGCAACTGTATCGGCAATATAGAGGTAAATCAAAAAGTCGAAAAAAGTAATCGCAGTGCTCAGACAGATAAACAACACCGTATTTCTATCTTTAGATGACATCAACTCATAGTGAGCAAGAGGGGACATAAGCGTTCAATCCACAAGTAAAAGTAGCGATCAAAATCTCTACTCGTATATCTAAACTAAAATAGATCAGTCATTTTAAAGACTAATCATCAAAAAAGCATATAGGTATAAAGGAGTAGAGTTATAACAACCAATCAATAGGGAGGAGCGACATTATAGTAAGCCAAATGTGATCCGCCATATCGACGCGCGGCTCGCTATCATAAATAATGGGCTTACCATCTTTAATAGTATGCCACTGCAAGGTATCGTCATCTATAAGTTTGACCTCATAAGCCTGCGCGAGTAGATCATCACTTAATGCTTGGTGCAATTGCTGTGCCAGCTCGTCGTCGTTGATAATGACGCCCATTTCGGTATTAATATTAGCAGAGCGTGGGTCAACGTTGTACGAGCCGATAAACACTTGATGGTCATCGATGGCAAAGGTCTTGGCGTGCAGACTGGTTGATGACTGGCTACGAGCTTTCCACAGTTTGTTTTCACGTTTCTCTTCACTTGCCGTTGATTTTAGCTCGTATATTTTGATGCCAGCGCGCAAAAGCTCAGGTCGCCATTTACTATAGCCTGAGTGTACAGCGGTCACATCGGTGGCATCAAAAGAGTTGGTCAAAATTCTAATCTCAATACCAGATTTTGCCAAGGCGACGAGGGTCTCAACGCCATCTTTGGTCGGTACAAAGTAGGAGGAGATAATCGTGAGCTTCTCGGAGGGACTACCAAGTAGCGTACGCAGTTGATGCACCAAGTTGGTATCGCTGGCAACGGTTTTGGTCAGCTTGCCGACATCATCACTCAAAAACTGCATATCCGTCCAGCGAAATGGCACTTGTTTATTGACCAAATCTTTGTCAATAGTAGAGTCCTCAATCGCATTGCGATATACCGCCAAGCTACTGTTTGCGTTACTTTTCTCTTCTTCTTTAAGCTTGTTTAAACCGTCTAAAAAGTCAGTAGTCGCCCCTTTGTCTAAAGTGACTAGAGTTTCGATATCAAAGGAGATGGGCGCTGACCAATAACTGGTAAAGCTATTATCAATGTCGGCGACGACTTTACCAATGAGTAAAACATCTAAGTCTGCAAACTGGCTGCTTTGATCATTACTTAAGTATTCATTACCAATATTACGGCCACCGATAATGGTGATTTGCTTATCAAAAATCATGCTTTTATTATGCATACGCCGATTGATACGCGGCAGACCGGTGACAAAATTTAGGGTCTGAAATTTGCGATGCATCAAAGGATTGATAATACGTACAGCGGTATTAGGGTGACTGGCAAAGCGTAGCAAGGTCTGATCAAGCTTAGCATTACTATTAAAATCATCTATAAGCAGGCGCACGATAACGCCGCGCTCAGCGGCCTCCCACAAGTCTTTGAGCATGAGCTGACCGGCTTGATCATTGTGCCAGATATAGTACTGTACATCGATGCTACGTGTTGCCATATCCGTCAAGATGCTACGCGAGGCGAAGGCATTGGCGCCAGTGACAATCGGATGATAGCCTGAGAGCTCTGGATGAATGTCGTTTTGCTCACTGATCGCATTGATCAAATCAGTGCTAACACGCACAGTATTGTCATTACTATTGTCTTGATAAAGCGCATTTAGCCGTGCTGATAGGTTTTGGCTATCAGGTAGGTGCGGCTGATTGGGCAGAGCCTGACAGCCACCAAGCGCTAGAGATAGTCCAAGTACCAGACTTAGATGCAGACGACTTGGGGTTAAATGAGACAATGACATAACGGGTTTACCTTAATGAGCTTGAAGTGCTAAAGAATACAAGAGGATAATAGCACTAATTGAATCAGACCAAATAGCTGTACTCACTGCAGATTTTTAATAGAGCTCTTTATTCGGCGCTCATCTTATCAGTTGCATCTAAAGCTGCCTAGATAAACTACGTTACTTTTTGCGAGTGATAATCGACATTGTTTTGTGCCTCATGCTGGTTTGCTTACTGCTGTCAAAAACTTATCAAAGTCAGCTTGAGAGTGCTTAATATTCAACAGACATCATCAAAGCAGATGTTTGAGATAAAGTGACATGTTATGATAGCGGTCAGTAAAAATTAGCCCAAACATTAACTAAACATTAATAAGAGCAAGAACCACGGAAAAAAGTGTTATGAGTGATTCGCAAGAGCAGAGTAATCTTATAGACAGTGATGATAGTGGCCTAGATACAAACTGGCGTTCTGACGCGTTAGATTTGGACGCAGGCTACGGCATGCAAACGATTGCTGTACGCGCAGGACAGCACCGCAGCGATGAAGGTGAGCACTCAGAACCTATCTATACGACTAGCTCCTACGTCTATGCTTCAGCAGAAGACGCTGCGGCCCATTTCAATGGTACTAAGACGGGCAATGTCTACTCGCGTCATACCAATCCAAGCGTACGCACTTTTGAGCGCCGCTTAGCCGCGTTAGAAAACGGCGCGCGCGCAGTAGCAACTGCCTCTGGCATGGGCGCAATCTTAACCATGTGTTTGGCGTATCTTAAACAGGGCGATCACCTGCTCGCTGCCAATCAACTATTTGGCTCCTCTATCGGACTGTTTAACAATTATGTTGCCAAGTTTGGGGTCGAGGTCAGCTATGTGGATTGCTTTGACAACGACGCTTGGGCGAATGCGGTTCAACCGAACACTAAGGTGATCTATTGCGAAAGCCCGAGCAATCCATTAGCACAAATTTGCGATATCGGCTATTTAAGTGAGCTATGCCGCGCTAATGATATCTTGTTAGTCGTTGATAATTGCTTTGCTTCTCCTGCCATTCAGCGTCCACTAGATTTAGGCGCAGACGTGGTGATTCATTCGGCAACTAAATACTTAGATGGTCAAGGCCGCGTATTGGGCGGCGCACTTGTGGGTAGCGACAAGCTTATGCAAGAGGCGTTTACTGTGGTACGCTCAGGCGGTATCAGTATGAGCCCGTTCAATGCGTGGGTATTTACCAAAGGACTTGAGACTCTTAAATTACGCATGCAAGCGCATTGCCAAAATGCCAACCAAGTCGTGCAGTTTTTGGTCAATCACCCCAAGGTCAGATGCGTACATTTTTCAGGCTTACCTGATCATCCTGCTCATGACTTAGCGACCCGTCAGCACCATATGAAAGACGGCTACGGTGCCATCATGGGCTTTGAGGTTGCAGCGTCTGAGACTCATGATGCAAAAGCGGCGGCTTGGCATGTGATAGACTCAACTACAATGATCTCCATTACCAACAACCTTGGTGATGCTAAAACGACGATTACCCATCCTGCGACCACCACGCACTTTCGCCTAACCCCTGAGGCGCGCGCTGAGGCTGGCGTCAAAGATAGCTTGATACGTCTGTCAGTGGGGCTAGAAGACGCTGAGGATATTATCAAAGATTTGGCGCGCGGTTTAGACAGTTTATAAAGATAGCGCTATAATCACTTATTACAATTTTACTTATTTATCAAAACCACTCGTTTATCAAAAGAAGAGGCCATTATGAACATTCAAGCACTCATGCAACAAGCGCAAACGATGCAAAAGAAAGTCGAAGCCAACGTCGAGAACGCCAAAAAAGAGCTGGCTAATAAAGAAGTACAAGCAGAAGCGGGCAGTGGTCTGGTCAAAGTGACCATGACTGGTCGTCACGTGGTCAAGCGTATCAGCATTGATCCAAGTCTTTTAGAGGACGAGCCTGATATGATCGAAGATTTGATCGCTGCCGCTATCAATGATGCGGTTCGTCAAGCGGATGAGTTATACGAAGAAACGATGACAGGCGCGACCTCTGGTATGGGCTTGCCACCTGGTATGCAAGGCATGTTCTAAACTTTGACATTCAAGTACCACTGCAAAGATGCTCAGAGATGTTGACTCTAGCAGTCAAAACATGGGGTTGTTATCACGACGATACGACCCCATTTTTATACCTATCATTTAGTATTCATTGTTAATAGCGAAAGGATGACAATTTGCTTACTGCTAAATTTGATCAGCTCGTCAAACAGCTACGTATTTTGCCAGGTGTAGGGCAAAAGAGTGCCCAGCGTATGGCGCTGCATTTATTGACCAAAAAGCGCCCTCAAGGTATGGCGCTCGCCCAAGCGCTCGACGAGGCAATGCGCGATATCGTTGAATGTCAACGCTGTCATAGTTTTAGTGATGATAACGTCTGTCCCTTATGCCAAGACCCTAGGCGTGATGAGACCACTCTATGTGTGGTTGAGACTGCCGCTGATGTGATGGCCATTGAGCAAACGGCAGGCTATCGCGGCCTATATTTTGTATTAGGCGGACATTTATCTCCGATTGATGGTATTAGTGCGGATGATCTTAATATCGATCAGCTGGTTTGGCGGGTTAAACAAGAACCCGTTGACGAGCTGATACTGGCGACAGGGACAACCGTAGAGGGGCAGACGACCGCGCACTTCATCAGTGAAGCGGTCAGTCGCCATGTCAAAAAGGTCACACGCTTGGCACAAGGTGTGCCCATGGGCGGCGAGCTTGAGTACCTTGACAGCATGACCTTGGGGCAAGCGCTACAAAATCGCTCTTTTTTATAAATTAAAATCTGTAGTAAGCTGCTTATTGTAGTAGTCAAATTGACTTATAATAAGTGAGCAATTGCCCATTTGTGTTGCTATACTTTATTTTTAGTATCTAATCTTAAACGTTGCCAGCGTTTGACCGTTCTGGCAACGTTTTCTTCTTATTCCTATCTATGCAGGTATCTGCCCGTGTCCCATGTTCTAACTGATACAAACACTCAAGTGTCCGATGCTAGTATTTTAAAAGCAGACAACATGCAGACATCAATGCCCAAAGAGCCCGATATCGATGCTTTGTTAGACATCGCCGATGAGGCCAAGGTTACTTGGGTACGCGAGCAGTATCAGTTAGGGGCAGTCATCAAAGCGCTCAAAGTGTGCGGGCGTGTGGCATTAGATACCGAATTTATCAAGCGTGATACTTACTATCCGCGTTTGGCACTTGTGCAGCTTAATGTCGGCGATCATATTTACTTACTTGATGCACCAAAATTGCAATTGAGCGAGTTTTGGCAAGCGCTAACAGAAGTGGATGTGGCTATTTGGCATGCCTGTGGCGAGGATTTAGGGATATTTTATTTGCTATCAGGTTGCCCGCCATTGACCAATATTTTTGATACCCAAATTGCACTGTCTTATTTAACAGGACAGTTGCAAATGGGTTATCAGCAGGCGCTAGATGAGCAGCTCGATATGCACATTGATAAGGAGCACAGCCAGTCCGATTGGCTCCAGCGTCCATTAACCGATGAGCAAGAGCAGTACGCTATTGATGATGTGCGCTTTTTGCCTGCGCTGTATTTAAGTATAGAGCACGCGCTCAAATCAAAAGGTTTATACGATTATGTCTGGGCCGATTGCCAGCTCTATGCCTCAGAGCTATATGAGACGCAGCATATCGAAGATGATGCTATGTATTTGACCATGGCAGATTATCGATACAACGCGCAGCAAATGGCAGTTTTGCAAGCGGTAGCGACTTGGCGCGAGCAGCTGGCGCGCGCGACCAATCAGCCGCGCACCTTTGTCATCAAAAAACAAGCGGTACGTGAGATCATCACCGAAAAGCCTAACACCATGCGTGAACTGGCGCACAAGACGACCATGCATCGTAGTATGCTGCGTCTATATGGTGAGGAGTTACTCACTATCATCAAGGATGCAAAGGCGCTACCTGCGGCCGAGCAACCAGCGCTCATAGCGCCGCCTTATCGCTCAAAAAACAAAGTACTCTCAAAAGCGGTGCAACAGGCAATAGACAAACAAGCTGAAAAGATAGGCGTGCCTACCAGCGTGCTCATGCGCAAAAAGTGGCTACATCAGTTATATGAAGTGATTGCCTATGACAAGGATTTGTCTGATATGCCACTAGGTTTACAAGGCTGGCGCTATGAGTGGGTCACGCAGACTTTGATACCCGTCATTGAAGAGCACAAGGTTGAGCTAAAGCAGGGCATGGGGGTTAGGTAGAGCTAGTCACGATTAAACGCTCCATTGTCTAAGAAATACACCACTTGCCAAGCGACTTGCTTTTTAAAAAGCATACCCGTGTGCGTGACAGGCAAAATAATATGATCAGTGGCGCCGGCAAGCTGAGTCTCGCTCACATAAACGGTACCATCATGCGCTAACCGCTTAACAGTCAATGAGCTATCCGCTTTACGTAATTTACGATTATGATAACTTAAAATGGGCTGACCTAAACCTTGCGCTTTATTGCCTGCAATAACGCCAAGCTCGATACCTTTTGGCAGTGGCGCAACTGTACCATCCAACGCTTGCTCATAGGATTTACCGACGATAGCAGGCGCTAATCGCCAGATATAATCGCCACTTACGCTGCCCAAGTGGGGCGTTCCCAAGGTGACGCAGCGCCCGATTTTCCACTTGGGGTAATGTGCAACAAAATCTCGAATGATCAAACCGCCTAAGCTATGACCGACGAGATCTATCGACTGATCAGGAAAGTGATTATTCTTAAGCCACTCATTGAGTCGTGCGCTATTGGTTTTGATGCCATCGCGCATGCTGCGATAGCCGTACTGGTGAGTCCTATAGCCTTGTGCTTGCAAGCGTTTGGCTAATGGGCGCATGACCCAAGCGGTTTGATGGAGACCGTGTATGAGGATAACGCGGTTTTTTTGTGACATGTTTGTTTTGATACCCTAGGTTATAAAATGAGCAGACTTCGCTATCATAAAGGAGTCGTGACGAACTGGCAAAATAAAACCTCCATATCAATGATTAATATGGAGGTTTTTTAATTCAAAAATTTTTAGTGCTACATATAGTTTTCGATACTTGGGCATGAACACATCAAGTTTTTGTCGCCATAGACATCATCCACGCGAGCAACACTAGGCCAGAACTTATGCGCGCGGATATAGGGCAGCGGGAACGCAGCGGTATCACGGCTGTACGGATGCGACCACTCGCTATCGGTAATCATCGATGCCGTATGCGGCGCGTTTACTAGTGGATTGTCCTCTAGTGTCCAACCGTCATCGCCAGCTTTGGCTTTCATCGCCTCATCTTTGATAGATTTGAGCGCGTCGATAAAACGATCTAGCTCCTCTTTAGATTCAGACTCGGTCGGCTCTATCATGAGCGTACCTGCTACTGGGAAACTCATCGTTGGCGAATGGAAACCGTAATCCATCAAGCGCTTGGCGATATCGCTCTCAGTGATGCCCGTCTCTTCTTTTAGCGGACGGATATCGATGATACATTCGTGCGCGACGCGGCCGTTTTTGCCCGTATAGAGTACAGGGTAGTGATCCCGTAAGCTGTCAGCGACGTAGTTGGCATTAAGAAGCGCCAGTTTAGTGGCTTCAAGCAGACCGTCACGGCCCATCATCGCAATATACATCCATGAGATCGGTAAGATACTCGCAGAACCATACGGCGCGGCTGATACCGCTGAGCAGTCATTTGGCGCATTGTGTACAGGGCTTAGGACATGGTTGGCTTTAAACGGTGCTAGATGCGCTTGCATACCGATAGGGCCCATACCTGGACCGCCGCCGCCATGCGGAATACAAAAGGTTTTGTGCAAGTTCATGTGCAAGACGTCTGCGCCAACATCAGCAGGTTGCATGATACCGACCTGAGCGTTCATGTTAGCGCCGTCCATATAGACTTGACCGCCGTGCTTATGAATGAGGCTACAGATATCACGGATACCTTCTTCAAACACGCCATGCGTCGATGGATAAGTGATCATCAACGCGCCTAAATTGGCACTGTGCTCCTCGCATTTTTCTTTTAGATCATCGATATCGATGTTGCCGTTGTCGTCGGTTTTTACCACAACGACTTTCATACCCATCATAATGGCAGTCGCAGGGTTGGTACCGTGTGCTGACATAGGAATCAGGCAGATATCACGATCCGTCTCGCCTAGAGACTCATGATAGCGGCGAATGGCTAAGAGACCTGCGTACTCACCAGAGGCGCCAGAATTGGGCTGCATAGAGATATCATCAAACCCTGTGATGGCTTTGAGCTGCTCTTGTAAGCTATCGATCATCTCGATATAACCGCCAACTTGGTCGCGCGGTGCAAACGGATGCACGTTGGCAAATTCAGGCCAAGTAATCGGTAGCATCTCACTGGTGGCGTTGAGCTTCATAGTACAGCTGCCAAGCGAGATCATACTGCGGTTCATCGCCAGATCTTTGTCTTCTAGTGACTTTAAGTACCGCAGCATCTCGTGCTCAGTATGATGCGAGTTAAAGACGGGGTGGGTCAAGATATCATCAGTACGCAGATGTGCGCTATCGAGTGATACGCTCGCATTTTGGGGTAAGTCATGAGACTTGCTGACAAACAATTGCGTCAATACTTTAAAATCTTCAACATCACTGGTTTCACTAAAGGCGACCCCAATCTTGGTATCGCCATGACGCCATAAGTTATAACCGACATTATCCGCGTTTTCAAAGATTTGCGTCGCCATTTTCTCAGAGCCGCAGTCGACAACGACGGTATCAAAGAACTGGTCATGGACGACGCTTACGTTATTATCGTTATCGCTATTATTTCTAATCACATCAGCAAAAGCAGTAGCAAAGGCATGGATGCGAGTGGCAATGCGCTTAACGCCCGTTGGACCATGATAGACGGCGTACATACCAGCTAGGTTAGCGAGCAAAACTTGTGAGGTACAAATATTTGAGTTGGCTTTTTCGCGGCGGATATGCTGCTCACGCGTCTGTAGTGCCATGCGCAGAGCGGTATTGCCTTGCGAGTCTTTTGAGACGCCGATGATACGACCAGGGGCTGAGCGCTTAGCTTTGTCCAAAAACGCAAAGTAGGCGGCGTGTGGACCACCAAAACCCATTGGAATACCAAAGCGCTGAGTGCTACCGAGCGCGATATCTGCACCCATATCCGCAGGAGACTTTAGCAACACCAAACTCATGATGTCGCTGATCACAGAGGTATAGGTTTTCTTTTCTTTGACCGCGCTGATGACGTCAGTTAAGTCTTTGACATCGCCTTCAACCCCGACATACTGAAAAATTGCGCCAAAATAATCGCCAGACTTAGCGAGTTCAAAATCACCAACGATGACATCCCAACCAAAATACTTGGCACGCGTATGAATGACATCCAAAGTCTGCGGATAAATACGCTCATCGACGAAGAATTGCGTGGATTTGCTTTTGCTCATGCGCTTAGACATCGCCATCGCTTCAGCTGCCGCAGTCGCTTCATCTAATAGTGAGGCACCAGCAAGCTCAAGACCAGTCAGATCGATACAAACTTGCTGGAAGTTAAGCAAAGCTTCTAAGCGACCCTGAGCGATTTCTGCTTGGTAAGGCGTATAAGCGGTATACCAGCCTGGATTTTCAAGTACGTTACGCTGAATGACTGCTGGCATGCGTACAGGCGAGTAGCCTTGGCCGATATAGCTTTTATTAACAGTAATGTTATCTGCCATCGCGCGCAGTTTGGCAAGGGCGGCGTGCTCACTCATCGCCACAGGCAGATCTAGCGCTTTATTTAAACGTACTGGCGCAGGGACAGTATCATCAACGAAAGTGTCCAAATCGCTATAGCCGATAGCGCTGAGCAAATCTGCTTGCTTGGCATCGTTAGAGCCTAAATGGCGATAGACAAATTCAGCTTCATTAAACAAGCCTTTAAAAGTATCGAACGTCGGTTGTTGAGAGAGAGTCATGACAGTCCTTAAGTAAGCTTTAGATATTGAGTATTGAGAGTTAAAAATGGCAAGCGGCTTATCTTGATCTTGCTACACGTAATGCACAAATTGCGCGTCATCGAAACGAAACTGAGCGCTATAAATACCATTGTCCGCACGCTCGCCTGCGCCAATCATCATGACCACATGATGATCATCACCAAGACTAAGCAAACGCTTCATCGCAGGCTCATCGAAGCCGCCCATAGGGCAACTATCAAATCCGTGTGCACGCAGGGCTAGCATTAAGTTTTCAGCCGCTAAGGCTGTATTATTGGTTGCCCAGTTTTTGACATCATCAAAGGTATAGTAAGGGGATTTGATCGGTCCTTTGACTTGGCGAAAGACTTGCGTCGCGCTCCATTTAGCAGCCGATATCACGTTGGCAGGACCACGCAAAAAGTCTAAAGCGACCACTTTGGTATAGTAGTCTTTGACCTTTTTGGGTATCGGGGTTTCTGGATACTCGCGTAGTATCTGCTGCGCGTGATCGTGCCAGATATCAGTGCGAGCGACGACAGCGATTAGGCGCGCTGAAGTTTTTGCCGCGTTTTGACCCATACAGTTTTTGATCGCTTTTTTGCGCTTTTTGTCGCTATCAATGACATAAAACTCCCATGGCTGTAGATTGCTCGAGTTCGGCGCGAGCATAGCTAAGCGCAGGCAGTCGGCCATTACCTCATCTGGAATAGGGGTGTCAGTGAAACGGCGTACCGAGCGGCGCGACTCAACCACTTCGCGAAACGCTTGTAATTGCGGCGTATGCTCAGGCATAGCGAGATCAGGGTTTGGGCTGGCGTTCTCAGTAGTCATATACAAGTCCATACTGGCGGCAAAAGGAGGTGAGTGATAAATAATTATCAACAGTCTAGCTATTTGGTAGAGATAAGCTTAGCCAATAGCAAGTACTGATAATAATGTTGATCTAAAGTAACATTAGCTGGACCAGCCTAGGTTCAGACAAGTTCAGATAAGAGGTATAACGTTTATCGGTACAGATACCAGCGGATGCCAGTATCTGTATTCTTGCCAATATCTGTACTATTCAAGTGCTAGCGTTTGCAAATGATAGCTGTTAGTTTTTGAATACCTAAAAAGCAATTACAGCTCGTTTTCGTACTCGTCAGCCGTCATCAAGGCCTCAAAATCATCCATATTGTCAGGTTTCATTCTAAAGAACCACCCTTCGCCGTATGGGTCTGAGTTGATGATTTCTGGATCGTCTTCTAATGCTTCATTGATAGCGACAATCTCACCTGATATTGGCGCGTATACGTCAGAGGCGGCTTTGACAGATTCAACCACTGAGATCTCATCATCAACGGCAATCGTATCGCCCACATCTGGCAATTCGACGAATACCACATCACCTAATAGGTCCTGCGCGTGATCAGTGATGCCAACGGTAATGGTGCCGTCGTCTTCTAGACGTAACCATTCGTGACTGGCGATGTACTTAAGTTCTGCTGGGATATTGCTCATGGTCTCTCTCCTAAATGATAGAGGATGGTTTAAAAAGTTAGAGTGTAAAGCGAATACGAACCAAAACCAAGAGGAAGATAAAATCTACCCATCAGCTTTGATAATTAATCAAATTGTTGTTTACCATTACGTACAAATGGTAGCTTGAGTACGCGAACGTCAACGAACTTGCCCTTACCGCGTAGATCCACTTGTACGGTATCTTCATCAGTGATGCTGGCAGGAACGCGGGCGATAGCGATAGAGTGTTTGAGGCTAGGGGAGAAGGTGCCACTGGTGATAACGCCAGTTTGCTCTCCACTTGTCCCCTGATTAATGGTCACGCTCATGCCTTCACGCAATACGCCGCGGGTGGTAAGTAATAGGCCCACTTGCTTCATCGCCGTATTGTCGTCTTTGGACTGTTTACGCTTGCTGACCATAGCGCTGCGACCAACAAAATCACGCTCGTCTTTGAGCGCTAAGGTCCAGCCCATGTTGCTCTCATACGGGCTGATGGTCTCATCCATATCGTGACCGTAAAGGTTCATGCCCGCTTCCATACGCAAAGTATCACGTGCACCAAGCCCTGCTGGTTTTATGCCGTGCTGCTTTAATAACTCAAAAAATGCAGGCGCGTCATCACCGTGCATGATGACTTCGACGCCATCCTCACCCGTATAACCTGTACGGGCCACGAACCAGTCTGTGCCTTCGATATCAGTAAGATCAGCACCAACAAAGGGCTTAAGTCCCGCTAGTGTCTCACCCCAGCTCGGCTTTGCCTCAGCTAATTTGGCGACGGCATTAGGGCCTTGAACCGCGAGCATTGCAAGCTCGGTGCGCTCGGTAATAGTGATATCAAAGTCTGTAGCGACTGTATTAAATTGTGCGATGTCTTTATCACGAGTGGCAGCATTGGAGACAATACGGTATTCGCTCTCATCTTCGGTCATGAGATAAACGATCAAATCATCAATGATACCGCCGTCTTCATTGAGCATAGGCGAGTACAGAGCCTTACCAACCGTTTTTAGTTTGTCGACATCGTTTGCTAGCAGCTTTTGTAGCCAAGCTTTACTATCAACACCCTTAACATCGACGATCACCATATGCGACACATCGAACATACCTGCATCAGTACGCACCGCCTCATGCTCTTCGATTTGTGAGCCGTAATGAATAGGTAGCTCCCAACCCGAAAAATCTACCAGTTTGCCGTCGCTATCAACGTGCGACTGATATAAGGGAGTGCGCTGCGGCGCTTGAGTATTAAGAGCATTGTGAGTGTCGGTCATAACAAATCCTTGTAAACGCTAGTCGCAGTAACGACTAAAGCGTTAAGCAGTAGTGGGAGGCAAGTTCGCTTGGCGTAAACTTGACTTTAAAGGTAGCACAAAAGGGGTGCACAATAAATAAAGCATAGACCAAACAAGCGCGTAAGCTCGTTTAGCAAAAGCCCTATCTGTCCTGTGACCTGAGATTTTCAATACGCCGTTATAATATTAGCTTTTAATTGAAAGTTAATAGCAACGTATTTTCTCCCCTTCGGTGGGTAAGGGTAATAATGCATCACCTTTACCGCTCTCCAGATTTGTTATGCCTAAGGTATGGGTTAATATGCGTTTAAACGTAACAGCATAAACCTAATAGACATGGGTTATTCAGTCCTTTGTACCTGAGCGATTGGCAGGGTAGATGCGCCTTCGGTGGTCTCATAACATAATCATAAACTCGTATGAGACTCTCTCCTGAATAACGCCTTTATTATGAAAGGTTCACTGACCTTTTACAAGTCATGGCCTGATAAATTTTATAAGAATAGTATTTTGATGTTAAAGGCTAGACCATATCGATTTACCATACCCAAACGTAAAGCCGCTAATGATGCAAAGCTGATTTGTGCTAATCTACAATGAATTCAATTTATAGGCCAATTTTATGCATTGTGATATTTATAAATTCCCCAAGCACAGCGATATGTATGTTTACATCGCCCGTCCTGATTTCCCTGATGATACTGATGAGCTCAAAGACTGGCTTGGCGTGTTGCCTAAAGACTTTCGGTCGACGCTTGGTCAAAGTAAGTTTGTGATGCATCTGGATTTGGATAGCACCTCTAAGCTGGCTCGCGTTGATAAAGATGAGGTACTCGCCAAATTGCAGTCGCAAGGCTATTATGTGCAAATGCCGCCGCAAGACGTGATGCGCCGTCAAGCTGAGATGCGTGCTAAAGAAGCGCAAGACAAAAGGTATGACTAAAACGCTGTCCACGTATGCATTTGGGTATAAAGCCGTGTTAAACTAGCGGTCTATGACACTTCTTTTGCACGCTAGCGTTTTAATGACTCATTACGCTTAGCGCTACACGTTCGATAGTGGCTAATAACCTAGGTATATAAAACACGTATGGATTGGTTAAAAAATATTTTACAGTTTCTGCCTTTAGATACGCTGAGTGATATCCTCGGTGAGATCGTTATTTGGTGGAGTCAGATGGTCAAAGGTGTACCGCCTGCGGATCTGCCGATGTACGCTTATATAGGTGGCACGGTCGTCGTCCTACTATTATGGCTTCTCGTCGCTCGTATGCTACCGCGACCACTGGGCGGTATGACTTGGATGGTACTATTTGCAGTACTGCTTGCGCCAGGAACGGCTTTAGGTGATCCAAGCTTGCTTGCTCCTGCGAGTATCGGCGTCGTCTACGCGCTTATGATGAAAGATACGACAGCGGCAATCAATAGTGCCTTACCGATACTAGTTGTACTGGTAGTCGGTTTATTTATTGGGTTTTTATGGCAGCTTATTCGCGGCGCGTTTGAATCTAGCCTTGCCAAAGCACGCGCAAATTCTGCTGAGGATACTCAGGCGACGATGCAATTAACAACAGGTCATCTGGCAATGGATAACTACGCCGCCAAAGACAGCCTAGACGCTAGCAGCGCCGATAGTACTAATGCTAATAGTATCAGCCTGCATAAGACTCAAGAAAAAGTACCACTTACGCAGGCACCTATCGTTGAGACTGAACCTAAAAAGGTGAGAAAAGGCTTTTATAGTGAAGAGTCTGCCGCGCAAAGAGTGATTAAACGAGTCAAACCTTCTGTTGAATTAGATAATCCTGCCAACAAAAAGCACAATGAGGAATAAAAAGCACAATGAAGGATAGTAAGTATTAAAGTAGCTAGATATCATAGCAAGTAGACAAGGCTTTAAAAGACACTTTTGGGTGTCTTTTTTTATGACTACCGAAGAGTAATAGATACCGAAGACGAACGCATGAGTATTTTGGCATTAACAGCGCCTGTGCTACTCTAAACCATCCCTTTTTATACGTTAATAACAATGATAGAGATCCAATTATGAGTATTGATAATTCTGCCACTAGTGACAACCTCAAAACCTTTACGGGGACCAATAATTATATTGCAACTGATGACTTGCAACTGGCGGTCAATGCGGCAATGACCTTGCAAAAGCCACTTTTGATCAAAGGCGAGCCGGGTACGGGCAAAACTTTACTGGCAGAAGAAGTCGCCCAAAGTCTAGGTATGCCGCTTATCACATGGCATATCAAATCAACGACCAAAGCTGAGCAGGGACTATACGAATATGATGCGGTGTCGCGTTTGCGTGACTCGCAACTCGGCGATGACAAGGTCTATGATATTGGCAACTACATCAAGCCGGGTAAATTGTGGGAGGCGTTCACCAGTGAGGAGCGCTGCGTCTTATTGATCGATGAAGTCGATAAAGCAGACATTGAATTTCCCAATGACTTATTGCATGAATTAGACAAAATGTCTTTTTATGTCTATGAGACAGGCGAGACGGTTACTGCTACCCAGCGCCCTGTGATTATCATCACTTCAAACAATGAAAAAGAGCTACCTGATGCGTTTTTGCGTCGTTGTTTCTTTCATTATATTGACTTCCCTGAAGAGCAAACCATGCGTCAAATCATCGACGTGCATTTTCCTAATATTCAAGAAAAGCTGGTCAATGATGCGCTTGATATCTTCTATAAGCTACGTAATATCCAAGGTCTTAAAAAACCGCCTTCAACATCAGAACTGGTTGATTGGCTCACATTGTTGCTCGCCGATGACATGGCACAAGAAGAGTTAGAAGAGAATTTGCGCGGTGAAAAGTCCATTCCGCCATTATATGGCGCTCTGCTCAAAAACGAAGCCGATGTCAATTTATTACAGCGCTTTGCCAATATGATGCGCCGTTAACACCTGCCAGATAGGTATTTTATGTTTGTAAAATTATTCTATACCCTGCGCACTTATGGCGTACCCGTCAGTACGCGTGAGCTACTCGATCTCAACGCAGCGCTAGATAAAGGCCTGATGATGCAGCACGCATTATCATCACAGGAAGCGGACACAAAGCTGCCTGCCTTTGCCAGTCGTGAGGATATGTATCGACTTATCAGACTGTGTATGGTCAAAGACGAGCGTCACTTTGACAAGTTTGATCGGGCGATGAGCGACTATTTTGAAGGCGTCGATAGCTTAGATATTGATGAGTTGATGGGCAAGCTTACGGATGTGCCACAGGAGTGGTTAGATCTAAAACTTGATCCCAAAAACCTCACCGAAGAGCAGCGGCGTCTACTCAAAAAATACGGCTCACTTGAGGAGCTCATGAAGGCGCTTGAGGAGCGTCTCAAAGAGCAAAAAGAGCGTCATCAAGGCGGCAGCAAGTGGGTCGGTACGGGCGGCACATCACCTTTTGGTGCTTATGGCGATCATCCAGAGGGCGTGCGCGTGGGCGGGGAGTCGCGTAAGCGCAGCGCCGCTAAAGTATGGGAGCAGCGTAAATATCGCAATCTTGATGATGACAATCTGCTCGGCACGCGCCAAATTCAGATGGCACTACGTAATCTACGCCAGTTTGCCCGCACCGGTAGTGACGATGAGCTAGATATCCATGAGACTATCAAACGCACTGCCAAAAAAGGCGTACTCGATATCCATATGCAGCCTGAGCGGCGCAACCGCGTCAAAGTGCTCATGCTATTTGATATTGGCGGTAGTATGGACATTCATGTCGATGCTCTAGAGAAGTTATTTTCTGCGGCGAAAAACGAGTTTAAGACGTTAGAGTTTTTTTACTTTCATAACTGCCTATACGATTATGTCTGGCAAGATAACAATCGCCGCCATAGCGCGCGTATGCCGACCTATGAGCTACTCAATAAATATGGGCGCGAGTATCGGGTTATCTTCGTTGGAGATGCGTCAATGTCGCCATACGAGCTGATGACGGTCGGCGGTAGTGTTGAGTATATGAATAACGAAGCAGGGGTAGTGTGGCTCAAGCGGGTGCTCGATCACTTTGATAAAGTCGCTTGGCTTAATCCTGAGAACCCCGCCTACTGGCACTATACACAAACCATCAATGAGATAAAAAAAGTGTTCGATAATAAGATGTATCCCATGACTTTGCACGGCGTTGAGGACATGACGTCTTATTTGGCGCGTTGATTTTTTATCCTTGTGCTATCGTAGCGCTTTAAACCCAAAGGTTTGAGGCGCTATTTATCTATGACCACTCCAACCATCACGCCCATCTCTTTTTTGTCGTGTTTATCAATACTTGGCGCGTAGAGCGCAGAGGCAATACCGCCATCCAAAAATAGCGCATTTGGGCAGCTTAAATTGTCCTTGAATAAAGAAGCGAAAGCGTAAAAGTTCACCAGCTCATTACTATTAACGAGCTGCACGCTACCATCCTCACAAACACCGACACCGTTACGAAATTTTAGTGAAGTGCTATCGGCATTAAACTCTGGGTGAATGTCGCCGTTTATGACTAGCATCGGTCCTGATTGGGTGGCGTAACTGGGTCTTGCTTCACCATTTTTAATTAACGTATCCAAAACATTACTTTCAGTAATTTGTACTAAGCCTGCTTTATTCCACCACAATACACCATTAGGCAGTAAATGAAAATTGCCACCGCCTTCGTTTAAGTTAAGCGCGCGAATCTCTTGACCCTCTATCACCGTATAACCAATAGGGGCATACGCTTGATTATACATACCTGCGTTCATCGCAAAGGCTAGGGTTTGCTCATCTGGCAGGCGAGCTAAAAGAGTGTCAAAGGTCAAAAGCGTCTGCTTTTTATCATCTTGCCAAAACAGTTTGAGCTGATAGTCATCGCCAGCAAGCGCTTCTTGACTAATCTGACACGCACTATAGCTAAAAGGGCTATCTTGACTTGAGCATGACCAGTCTTTATTCGATATGTCTGTGATATTTGAATCAACAGGCTGGCAAGCGCTCAACGTTAATGCCAAAAAGACAGTAACGCTTGCCATGATAGTAGTAGGGTACATACTTACTTTAGGTTCTCATTGATATCTTCTGTAACGTCTTCAATAGATTCTATACCGTAGCTGCGAGTTTTTTTACCTTTGTCTCGCGAGTCTTTGTTATAAGCAATGAGCGCATCATTATCAGGCAAAAAGGTATGAGCATCCGCCATTACCCACATCTGGTTAAAGACATCTGCGCGCGCACTGTGATCGAGCAAAGCGCCTTCGTCTGTAAAGTAATAAAACTTAGATAGTAGCTTGATCTGACCGTCATCTAAGCGCCGTGCGATATGATAGGGCTTTAATTGACTAGGATGCTCAAGTCCAACTGCACCGACGATACTGGCGAGAGATTTGAGGGTGTTTTTGTGAAAGCTAGCTACGCGCTCAGCTTTGCTTGGCACATCAAGCGCCTTTTGGCGATACGGGTCTTGAGTCGCAACGCCTGTCGGGCAAGTGTTGGTATGGCATGAGCGCGATTGAATACAGCCCACTGCAAACATAAAGCCGCGCGCTGAGTTACACCAATCTGCACCCAGAGCCAAAAAGCGGGCAATATCAAAGCCTGAGACGATCTTGCCACTAACACCAAGCTTAATCTTGTCACGAATACCAGCACCAACTAGAGTGTTATGCACGAGTAAAAACCCATCAATCAGCGGCATACCGACATTATCCATAAACTCGACAGGGGCGGCTCCCGTACCACCCTCAGCGCCATCAATAACGATGAAATCAGGATAGTTGTCAGTCTCCATCATTGCTTTGACAATCGCCATAAACTGCCAAGGTTGCCCGACGCATAGCTTAAAGCCGACAGGCTTACCCCCTGATAATTCGCGTAATTGCTGCCAAAATGCGACAAGTTCGAGTGGCGTGCTAAATGCGCTATGCGAGGAGGGCGATACGCAATCCTGACCCATAGGCACTTGGCGCGTATCTGCAATCTCTTGAGTGATTTTTTCACTAGGAAGAACGCCGCCCTTACCTGGTTTGGCGCCTTGTGAAAGTTTAATCTCAATCATTTTAACTTGCGGCTCGATGGCTTTCTCGGCAAAAGATAAGGGATCAAAGCTACCATCGTCATGACGGCAACCAAAATAACCCGTACCCAGCTCCCAAATCAGATCGCCGCCGAACTTGCGGTGATACGGACTGATCGCACCCTCGCCAGTATCGTGAGTAAAGCCGCCCATCTTGGCGCCTTGATTGAGTGCCATAATAGCATTAGCGGAGAGACTACCAAAGCTCATCGCTGAAATATTAAACACCGACATGTCATGCGGCTGCTGACAATGCTCGTTACCAACCGTAATGCGAAAGTCTTGTTTTTCTAATGGGTGACTAACTGCCGATTGCAAAAACCACTCTTTACCATGATGATATAAATCATCTAGTGTCCCAAAAGCATTGGTATCGCTGACATTTTTGGCACGTTGATACACAAGCGCACGCTGCTGACGTGAAAACGGGACTTGTTCTTTATCATCTTCAAGTAAATACTGGCGAATCTCAGGACGAAAGTCCTCAAGCACGTAGCGGATGTGACCGGCGATAGGGTAGTTGTTTAATATAGAATGCTTGGATTGAATGAGATCATAAACCCCGATGGCGACTAATGCCCCACCGATGAGAATGAGCCACCAGTTGGTCAACAGTAAGCCTGCCAAAAAGAGTAAAGCGGCTGCAGCCAAGGTGCTATAGCGTAGCAAAAGACCAATGAGGTAGGAGTCTGATTTAGGTTCAGCGTTTAGGTTGGTACGAGATTGGGGCATGACAAGCTCAGCTATTAGAAACAAAAAAAGGCGATAAGCGGTTGCATAAACAACACGCCTTATTATAACTCGATAATATAGTGACTAAATGATAGTTGAGTAACGATAAGCTAATGTTTGGTTGTTTATTAAATATTCAAGCGCGCTCAATCCGCTCAGCCAACGCCTGCAACTTCGGCACAATCTGTGCCGCATACTCATCCGCATCCCAATTCGCCCTTGGCACGCTAGCATTGAGAGAATAGCCATAATGACTTGTAGTGGTATCGAATACGCCAACGGCTACTGCCAAGATATCGGGCGAGAACTCACCGTCTGATAGGGTATAGCCGTTTGCCTCGTAGAATTTCGTCGCCTTAATTAACATACTTTGTGCTTGCTGATAGTGTTCTTTATTTAGCTGATCTTGCAACTTACTATCAATAACACTTTGCCGAGTTGGCGTACTGACTGCATAAAAAGCGCGTCCGATAGCGGTTTTATCAATGGGGACAGCAGAGCCCACTTGTAGATTGACCGACAGGCGCGCGGGGCTACGATGACACGCCAAGTAACGCATCTCGCCTTCAACCTCTGTCGCTAGATTGACTGATACTTCATGGTCAATGGCGAACTGGCGCAGTAAAGGCTCAGCGATTGCTACCATATCATGACGACTCCATGCCGATGCGCTCAGACGTACCGCGCTGCTACCAAGCTGATAATGACCATGCGGCGTGGTACGCAAAAACCCAAGCGCGGTTAAGGTATGAATTAGACGAGTAACCGTGGCCTTAGGTAGTCCGCTCATCTGACACAGTTGCTGATGGCTCAATACTTCATCGTTTTCGAAAGCTGCTAATAGAGCTAATCCGCGACCCAAAGCGGCGACGAATTGTCGGTCTTCATCGACTTTACTTTGCTTAAGTAGATCCGTAGTGCGCGACAACAAGGAGACATTTGCCATTGTATTTTTAGTCATGATGTTCCCAAACTTAAATTAAGTATTTACAAGTCAAATTATTTCTGCTTTAATAGTTTTACATTATGAAACTTAGTTTCGCACAGTGAAACTTCAACGTCAAGTATAGTATTTAATTTGTTTGACAAGATTGAGCGATTCAACCAAACCGCACGTCAAGGAGCACGACATGGCACCTATTACCAACACCCGTACTAATGCTAGCCCAAGCTTTGATTGGGAAGATCCGTTTTTACTTCGTGATCAGTTAACTGACGAAGAGCGCATGGTCACTGACAGCGCGCGTCAGTTTTTTCAAAAAGAGCTGATGCCTGGCATCCTAGAGGCCAATCGCAATGAGAACTTTGATCGCAATATTATGCGTCAAATGGGTGAAATGGGACTGCTTGGCGTAACGATCGAAGGATATGGCTGTGCAGGATTATCGAGCGTAGCTTATGGCTTAATCGCTAAAGAGATCGAAGCGGTAGATTCAGGATATCGCTCAGCGATGAGTGTCCAGTCAAGTCTTGTGATGCATCCGATACATGAGTACGGTACCGAAGAGCAAAGAGAAAAGTATCTGCCAAAGCTGGCCTCAGGTGAGTATGTCGGCTGCTTTGGTCTAACAGAGCCTGATTCAGGCTCAGATCCTGCTTCTATGTCGACGCGTGCACGCGCTGTTGATGGCGGTTATGAGCTCACTGGTAGCAAGATGTGGATCACCAATAGTCCTATTGCTGATGTATTTGTCGTCTGGGCAAAAGATGACGAAGAAAAGATTCGCGGCTTTATCTTAGATAAGGGTATGAAAGGTCTATCAGCGCCGAAGATTGAAGGCAAATTCTCCCTGCGTGCGTCTATCACCGGTGAGATCGTCATGGACAAAGTATTCGTCCCAGAAGCCAACGCCTTCCCAGATATTCGCGGCTTAAGCGGTCCCTTTGGCTGCTTGAATAAAGCGCGTTACGGTATCGCATGGGGTTCTATGGGCGCCGCTGAGTTTTGCTGGAAAGCGGCGCGTCAATACACCCTTGATCGTAAGCAATTTGGTCGTCCATTAGCGGCGACGCAATTGGTGCAATTGAAGCTTGCTAACATGCAAACAGAGATTGCGCTTGGTTTGCAAGCGGCTCTACGCGTTGGTCGCTTGATGGATGAGCATAACGCCGCGCCTGAGATGATATCACTCATTAAACGTAACAACTGCGGCAAAGCGCTTGATATCGCCCGCGTTGCCCGTGATATGCATGGTGGTAACGGTATCTCTGATGAGTATCATATCATTCGTCACGTGATGAACTTAGAAGCGGTCAATACCTATGAGGGTACGCATGATATTCATGCACTGATCCTAGGCCGTGCACAGACGGGTATTCAAGCTTTTTTTTAATACACTAAAAAGCACGATTTAAAAATAATGACGCACGTTACTGTTTGGCTACTCAAGGCTTAATGGTCGCGTGCGTTTTTTAGTTTTATTTAATTATTCGAAAACAGCACCGCAGAACGTTTCGAGATAAGGAGACTATTATGGATGATATATATATAAAAGATGCCAAGGTTCAAAATAATAACGATACGATTAACAAGGATAATCAAGGCGCCTTACAAGGGATAAAGGTCTTAGATTTATCCAGAGTGCTCGCAGGGCCATCTTGTACGCAGGTTCTCGCAGATCTGGGCTGCGAGGTGATTAAGATTGAGCGTCCAGATATTGGTGACGAGACTCGGCACTGGGCGCCGCCTGCCTTTAGCGATGGCACTTCTGCGTACTATGCAACTATCAATCGCAATAAAAAATCACTCACTGTCGATATTACAACTAAAGCGGGTCAAGAGATTATCAGACAGCTCATTAGCGATAGCGATATCGTCGTCGAAAACTTTAAAGTCGGCGGGCTCAAAAAGTATGGCTTAGATTACGACAGCCTCAAGGAGCAACACCCGCGTTTGATCTACGCCTCATTGACAGGCTTTGGGCAGACGGGTCCTGATGCTAAGCGCCCAGGTTACGACTATATTATTCAAGGTCAATCAGGACTGATGAGCATCACAGGACCTAGTGATGGTCAGCCGCACAAGGTTGGCGTGGCCGTCGTTGATTTGTTTGCAGGCTTGCAGCTGACTATCGGTATTCAAGCCGCGCTCATAGCACGCCAGCGGACAGGTCGCGGTCAGCACGTTGATGTGGCGCTACTCGACAGCGCCCTTGCTATGCTTGCCAATGTCGGCATGAATCATCTAGCATCAGGCGAAGTGCCGCCAAGACTTGGCAACCAGCATCCCAATATTGTCCCTTATCAAGTGTTCGCAGGCGAGAGCGATCAGCACTTTATCTTAGCGTGTGGTAATGACAGTCAATTTGCCAAGCTATGTGAGCTTATGGATATGGACTGGCATACCGATAGCCGTTTTACCACTAATCCCGCTCGCGTCAAAAACCGCAAGGTATTATGTGACGAGCTGGTAGTTAAGTTCGCAGAAAAGCCACGTGATTATTGGTTAGATGCCTTAAATCAAGCAGGCATACCCTGTGGTCCGATTAACAACGTTAGTGAAGCGCTAGCTACGCCGCAAGCACAGGCGCGCGGTATGATTGTCGATTTTGCAGCGCAGGGCAGTCCCGTACGAGCGCTGGGCAATCCGATTAAATTATCCGAGTCGCCCGTCAGTTATCGTACGCCGCCGCCGCGTTTGAGCGAGCATACCGATAGTACGCTTGCTGATTTGGGTTATGACACCGACACTATCGCTAAGCTGCGCGCCGATGGAATTGTATAAACAATGAATTTTAGACAAAGGAATGCTTAGTATGAAAAATAAAATGAAAATATACAGCCACGACAATCTCAGTCTGCACCGGCCACTGCCGTATTATTCTTATGGCAAAATGCATGAGCCTTTAGAGATACCAGAGCGTATGACCGAGCTACTCAAAGCGCCAAAAGCGCTGGGACTAAGCGTAACCACTGCTAGAGATTTAGGCATGACGCCGATACTCGCGGTACATGATTTTGGTTATGTTGAGTTCCTCAAAAACGGCTATAGCGAGTGGATGGCAGTAGAGGAGGATTTAGGGCCGCAAGTACAGACAGGGATATTTGTGCCTTATGATAATCCTGGTTTGGGTATCATGGCAAAGGCTGCTAAGTACCAAGCTGATGATAGTGCGCCTATTAGCGAGCATTCGTGGACGTCTATCTACTGGTCGGCGCAAACCGCGTTGACAGCAGCTGATGCGCTACTAAGCGATGATAGCGGTGACAGTGACATGCAGTTGTGCTTCTCACGTCCGCCCGGTCATCACGCGCGTAAAAGCGCTGCTGGTGGATTTTGTTATCTAAATAACGCTGCCATCATCGCCGAACATCTGCGCCAAAAGTACTCAAAGATAGCCATCATCGACACCGACATGCATCATGGTCAGGGTATCCAAGAGATATTTTATGATCGCAGCGATGTGCTTTATACCTCAGTACATGGCAGTCCGATCAACTTTTATCCTGCGATTACTGGGCACGAGTTTGAGAGAGGTAGAGGCGCGGGCACAGGCTACAACATCAACTTTCCGATGCCGCACGGTACTGATGAGGCAGGCTTTTTTGACTATGTTGATCAGTCTATTGCAGCGGTAGAACTTTTCAATCCTGACGTTATCGTACACGTATTGGGCTTTGATGTTTACAAAGACGATCCAGAAGCCAGGTGTTCAGTCAGCACTGAGGGTTTCAAAATCTTGGCACAAAAAATGATGGCGCTAAATAAGCCTATCATCGTCTTGGTCGAGGGCGGTTATTATATTCAAAAGCTGGATGATAATCTAAATGCGTTCTTATCAGGGTTAATAGAAAGCCGCGCGAGTGATTAAAAAAGGTTGTTAACCATTTGCTAATACCTGTTCACCATTGATTATTAGCGATTAGGCAAAAAGCCCAAGCGCTGCTCGATCTGCTCGGCTAGTTCAATTAATACGGCGCTGACCTCTTCGCGTTTGGCGTCGTACTCCACTTGTAAAAAGCTCACTGCCATGCCTGCGACCGCGTTGCCTGCCGCGTTACGTATGTACGTCCCTAAGCAGTACATGCCATCACGCAGCTGACCGTCATCCAAAGAGATCCGGCTACTATGAATGGCGGTGAACTCATCGGACAACCGAGCAAAGTTATCGACGCTATTAGGAGTAATGGCCTTTGGTAAACCGTCTTCATAGAGCGACTTGACTTGATGCATAGGCAAGGTTGAGAGCATGGCTTTGCCTGTTGCCGAGAATACCGCTGGCACTCGTACGCCTGCGCGAAAGGTAAAGCCCAGCGGCGCTGGCGCTTCATGACAGGCCAAAAACACCACCTCACTCATATCAAGTTTCGATAAAGTCACCGTATGCTGAAGCAGTATTGGATAGTGCATGATCAAGTCTTTAAAAAGCTGGATGATACCTTGCTGCTGCTCGTATTTACCAGCCCAATACAAAAGGTATGACCCCAGATGAAAGCGATTGTCTGCGTCTTTATAGATGACGTGCTTGGCTAGCAAGCTTTGCAAAATATTATGAGTTGAGCTGCGCGGCAGGCTTAATTCTTTGGCAATATGAGCGGCGCTCAAGGGCTGGGTGCTTGCGGTAATCAAATCTAGTATCTGAAAGGTTTTATCTAATGCAGGGACGGCAATCGTGCTCATAAGTGACCTATAAATAAAGGTAAATAATAACAAGTAGAATTAAATGATAATAAAGGGTTATCAATAAAGCTTTTCGAGCAAACATTTATGTGGCAACGAAAGTGGTAATAGGGGTTGCAAAAGTTATCCTATCGTTCCTATAATGATGTCTCATATATAGAATAGTTGTTCAGTATATTGAACAATAAAAGTCTTAGCAATCACTAATTATGACTATAAGTACTCTATAACATTCAATACAAGTTTTAAAAAAAATAAGTTTTTGAATATAGTTTGCTAGTCATCACATTTATCATTAACAGGGAGCGTTACTATGTCAGATACTTCATTTTCGTTATCGAATCCAGAGCTACTCAAACAACAGTGCTTAATCAAAGACGGCTGGCATGCGGCAAGTGATGCTGAGACGATCGACGTTACGAACCCTTTTAATGGTAATGTCATCGGTCATGTGCCAAGTCTGACGAGCGAGGACGTCAATGCAGCGGTTGAATATGCTCATAAGGCACAAGTAGAGTGGGCAGCCAAAACCCCGCAAGAGCGTTTTGATCTATTGCAAAGATGGGCAGACCTCATCGATGATAACAAAGAAGATCTTGCGATCTTGATGACCGCTGAACAAGGCAAGCCGCTCACTGAGTCGCGCGGCGAGATCGGCTATGCTAATAGCTTTATCCGCTGGTTCGCTGAGGAAGGCAAGCGCGTCTATGGCGATGTCATTCCAGCCACCAAAACATCACTGCGTTACGTTGTTCTCAAGCAGCCCGTTGGTGTGTGCGCAGCGATCACCCCTTGGAACTTTCCAGCGGCGATGATCACTCGTAAAGCTGCGCCTGCTTTAGCTGCGGGCTGCACTATGATTATCAAACCTGCAACCGAAACCCCATTTTCAGCATTAGCGCTAGGCGTCTTGGCAGAGCAAGCTGGTATTCCTGCAGGCGTCATTCAAGTGGTCACGGGCAAATCATCGGTCATCGGTAACATTCTAACAGGGGACGCCCGTATTCATAAGCTCTCATTCACAGGCTCAACCGAGGTCGGTCGTACTTTGATGGCTCAGTGTGCGCCTACTATCAAAAAGCTCTCACTAGAGCTAGGCGGTAACGCGCCATTTATCGTCTTTGATGATGCCGATTTAGAAAAGGCGGCTGATGGTCTTATCGCCTCCAAATTCCGTAACGCTGGTCAAACCTGTGTCTGCGCCAATCGCGTTTATGTACAAGATAGCATTAAAGACAAATTCTTAGAGGTCTTTGTCAAAAAGGTCGCTGAGCTTAACGTCGGGGATGGCATGAGCGAAGGCGTTGATATTGGGCCACTAATCAACAAAAAAGCACTAGAGAAAGTCCAAGCGCTACTCAAGGACGCTTTGGACAAAGGCGCGACGCTTATCACAGGCGGTAGCACCAATGAGGCATCAAGGCTAAGCTATAACCCAACTGTGGTCACCGATCTAAACACGGACATGGATATCGCTACCGAGGAGATCTTCGGCCCCATCGCTACTATTTTTACCTTTAGTGATGAGAGCGAAGCTATACGCTTGGCCAATGACACTATCTACGGCTTAGCTGCTTATTTTTATAGCTCAGATTTTGCCCGTGCATGGCGCGTCACCGAAGGTCTAGAGTACGGCATCGTCGGTCACAATACGGGTCTAATCTCCACAGAAGTCGCGCCCTTTGGCGGCGTCAAACAGTCAGGCTTTGGCCGTGAAGGCTCAAAATACGGTATCGATGAGTACGTCGTTACCAAATACTGGTGCTCTGATGTTAGCTAGTACCAGCTTGACAGCATATAAAAACGCTAAGAGCGAAAAGTTAAAACCATAAAATCTAATGAGTGCTAATAAAAGGACAAGTCTCATGACCACGACTACTAATATGACTAATAAAGATATACTTGCACGCCGCAAAGCGGTTTTGCCAACTGGACTTGGCGTCGCCTTTCCTGTGTTTGCCGCGCGTGCCAAAAACGCTGAAGTTTGGGATGTAGAAGACAATCGCTATATCGATTTTGTCGGCGGTATCTCAGTACTAAACACAGGTCACAGCCATCCAAAGATTACCCAGCGCGTCCATGAGCAGGTCGATAAATTCACCCATACTGCCGCGCAAATGATCAACTACGAGATCTATGTCGATCTCGCCGAAAAGTTATGCGAAAAAGCACCGATTAGCGGTGAAAAGCGCGCGTTCTTTTTGACGACTGGTGCAGAAGCGGTTGAGAACTGTATCAAGATTGCTCGCGCTAAAACAGGTCGTCCAGGGGTTATCTCATTCGTCGGCGGCTGGCATGGTCGTACGCTAATGTGCATGAGCCTGACGGGTAAAGTCATCCCTTACAAAAAGAATTTTGGTCCAATGCCAGGTCCTGTGTTTCATGCACTGTTTCCAGCAGAAGAGCTTAACGTCACAGAAGAGCAAGCACTGCATAGCTTAGATATGATCTTTCAAGCTGATATCGATCCTACTGAAGTGGCGGCAATGATCATTGAGCCCGTACAGGGCGAGGGCGGTTTTCACCAAGTGACGCCATCCTTTGCCAAAGCATTGCGAGCTATCTGTGATGAGTACGGCATCGTGTTGATTTTTGATGAGGTACAGTGCGGCTTTGCCAGAACCGGTACTTTATTTGCCACTGAGCAGCTAGGTGTTGAGCCTGATCTGATGACTAGCGCCAAGAGTTTGGCAGGCGGTTACCCCATATCAGCCGTCATAGGACGCGCGGACATCATGAATGCCCCGCAAATTGGCGGTCTTGGTGGTACTTATGCCGGTAACCCTATTGCTGTCGCGGCGGCGTTAGCGGTACTTGAGGTCATCGAAGAGGAAAACCTACTTGAGCGTAGTATCCAAATCGGTGACAAGATAGCGGCTTATGTCAAGGGTTTGAACCTAAGTAGTATTGGTCATATTCGCCACAAAGGCGCGATGCTTGCCTTTGAGCTGATCGATAGTGACGGCAAACCTGATGCTGAAGCGACTGCCACTCTAAAAGCCAAAGCGTTTGAGCATGGCTTATTACTCGCCTCTTGTGGTATGCATGGCAATGCGATTCGGGTGATGGTGCCGCTCACCGTTGAAGATGAGGTCTTGCAAGAAGGACTCGACATTATTGGTAATATTTTAAAATCTTAATATATAAATATAATGAATTACGTTATATTAGTTAATATATGTTGACCAATAATTAAGATAACCGCTTGCAGTATATGATTTCAGAGTAGCAAGGTTGCTTTTAGGATTGATGTCCTAGTACTAAACTTAGCAAAAGCGCCTTGCATGATAAGGCGCTTTTATTTTTGTGAAAAGCAGGATTCATAAGCAGTAATGAAAAACAGTTAACACAAAAGACATATCGAGAGTACGCCAGCACACGCTGTCGTTTTATTATCAAGGATGACATACGGACAAGGAGCACACTATGTCTGCAATGAAAAAATCGCTAGGGGTGGTCGATATTATCGCCCTAGCATTCGGGGCCATGGTCGGTTGGGGCTGGGTCGTTTTAGCCAGTGGCTGGGTGGTTTCAGCAGGAACTTGGGGCGCGATTACTGCGTTTTTGATCGGTGGTATTGCGGTCGTCATGATCGGAGTCACTTACGCCGAGCTATGCTCCTCCATGCCGATTACAGGCGGGGAGCATACGTATACGCATAGGGCACTTGGGGTCAACGTCTCCTTTATTTGCTCATGGAGTATGCTCTTTGGCTATTTATCGGTCGTCGCCTTTGAAGCGGTGGCGCTACCGACGGTCGTAGAATACCTCATACCCAATTATAATCAGGGTTATCTGTGGAATGTGGCAGGCTGGGATGTTTATGCGACGTGGGCGGGCGTCGGTATGGCAGGCTCTATTTTAGTCACATGGCTCAATACGCGTGGTCTAGAGGTGAGTGCTTGGTTCCAAAAGACCGCCGTAGCAGGCATTTTGATCGTTGGTGTGTTATTGTTCATCGGCGCAGTGTTGTTTACGCCTGAGAATAGTACTGCTCAATTGTCACCTGCGTTTGTTGGTGGTATTGGCGGTATTATGGCAGTTATTGTCATGGTGCCCTTTATGTTTGTAGGTTTTGACGTCATTCCGCAAGCGGCAGAAGAGATGGACTTAACTCGTCCTAACATTGGTAAATTCTTGATTGTCTCCTTAATCGTTGCGGTCATTTGGTATATCGCTGTTATTTGGAGCGTGGGCGTCACCTTGCCATTAGCGCTAGCTGAAACCTCTACGTTAGGTACCGCTGATGCGATGGAAACGGCATGGAGTGGTAAATGGGCTGGAGTGTTATTGGTCATCGGCGGCGTACTGGGTATCATGTCAAGCTGGAACGCCTTCTTGATCGGGGGTAGTCGTCTGCTTTATGCGATGTCAAAAACACACATGCTCCCTGCATTTTTGGGTAAACTGCATCCTAAGCACAACACTCCTATCAATGCGATCTTGTTGATTGGTGGACTTGCAACACTTGCGCCGCTATTTGGTCGCAAAATGCTGGTTTGGATTGTGACTGCAGGTGGTTTTGGCGTTGTCATTGCCTACACCTTAGTCGCCTTGTCATTTTTGGTATTGCGTTATCGTGAACCTAATATGGTACGTCCATTCAAAATCCCTGCGGGTAAAGCGGTCGGGGTCGTGACGATTATTCTAAGCTTGGGTTTATTCGTGCTATACCTACCTGGTATGCCATCCGCGCTTAGTGGTATTGAATGGTCAATATTTATTGGCTGGACTATCTTAGGTATCATTTTCTTTGCCTATGAGTCGATCAAAAACCCAGGTAAGAGCAAAGTGGTTATGGATAAAGAGCTTGAGGAGCTAAAAGTAGTCAACCAGCACTGGCTCACACAAAACCCACCTAGAAGGTAAGTCATAAGCACAGAAGAGCCTCGAATACAAAAAAGCCTAACGATAACGTTAGGCTTTTTGTTTGATTAAAGATTAGTTTCCTAAAGCAGCTAGAGATTAAGACTTATCACGAATAAGCTTATAGTTTAAGAATTCAGTGATACCTAATGTGCCAAGCTCACGACCAAATCCTGAGCGTTTAACACCGCCAAATGGCGTGTTGGCCTCAGATCCAGACGGAGCATTAATGGTGACCATACCGACTTCTAACTTGTCAGCGATATCAGCGGCGAGATCGGCATCTTGCGTTTGAATAGAAGCGCCTAAACCAAAGGGTACGTCGTTAGCAATCTCAATAGCATGAGCGATATCGCGCGCTTTGTATATGACAGCGACCGGGCCAAATAGCTCTTCGCTATAGACGTTCATAGAGCTGTCAACATCAGCGAGGACGGCAGGCGCAAACCAAGCACCTGCTTTGTCATTACTCATGCCGCCTTCAACCAGTACCGTAGCCCCGCCTTCGATTGCGCTATCAAGCTGCTTTTGTAGATTTTCAGCAGCGCTCTGTGAGGACATAGGACCGATAAAGGTATCTTCTTGCATAGGATCAGCGGCTGAAATACCGCGAACCGCATCAGTAAAGCCTTGTACAAAGGGCTCATAGACGTCTTCTACTACAATCAGACGTTTGGCCGCATTACAGGCTTGTCCTGTATTACCGAAGCGACCAACAATAGCGTTTTGCACCGCTTGAGCGATATCAGCATCTGCGGTCACGATAAAGGCATCAGAACCACCAAGCTCTAGCACGACTTTTTTAAGCGCGCCGCCAGCTATTTTGGCTACTGCTGCACCTGCACGCTCAGAGCCTGTCAATGACACGCCTTGTACACGCTTGTCTTCAATAATAGTCGCCGCTTGATCGTTAGTGGCATACACATTATTATAAACGCCTTCTGGAAGACCGGCATCTTTTAGGATATCAACGATGACTTCTGCGGTATTGGGACACTGAGGCGCGTGCTTTAAGATAATGGTATTGCCAGCGACGACGTTTGGTGCGACAAAGCGAGCAACCTGATAGTGCGGATAGTTCCATGGCATGATACCGAGCAGTGCGCCAACGGGAAGTTTTTTGACTGAAGCTGAGCCTTCATCCACATCGATGGTATTAGGCGCTAGTAGCTCTTGGGCGTTGTCCGCATAGTAGCGATAGATCTGCGCAACTAGGCCAAGCTCACCTTTGGCTTGTGCGACAGGCTTGCCCATTTCAGTGGCAATGATACGTGCCAACTCATCTTGACGCTCGTCATAGATGTCAGCTACTTTATTGAGTATATCTGTGCGCTCGCTAAGCGAGGTTTTTTGCCACTCTTGATAAGCACTGTCTGCTTTTTCAATAGCATTTTGGATATCTTGGTCGGTGGCAGTAGTGTAGGTATTTTCAACTTCGCCTGTAGCGGGATTGGTAACTTGATATTCGCTCATATATGTTCCTTGGGTTAAATTCCATTTTAGTTATTTTATAAAAATCATAATGATAACTAGAGGGTAAGCAAGAATTGCCTACGTACTCATGACGATAATATAGCATACGATACGGATGCCTATACGCAAATAATCGATTAAACAAAACCTATTGACAAAAATATGTTGGCTAAATTAATGACTTACTTAGACGGATACGACCGGCTACTGTATTTCTTACGCCCATCCGTCTTGTATCACTTTTGATTATATAAAAGACTAGGACTGACCGGCTGGCTGCTGTTGAGTGATACAGTGAATATTGCCGCCGCCATAGACAATCTCACGAGTTTGCACGCCTATGATTTGATGATGAGGAAAGATATTCTCAAGCTGGGCAAGCGCTAGGCCATCGTTACTATCCTCGTATTGCGGTACGATTACCGCGTTATTACAGATTAAAAAGTTAGCATACGAGGCAATACATAAATCACCAGATTGGCGCGCTTTGGCATCATCAGACGGCGCGATGTTATAGTTTTTGGGCAAGGTAACCGCCTCCTTGGTACAGCACAGCTTATGCACCTTTAAACGTCTACCCTTTGCATCTGTCATATGTGATAACTGCTGATAGGCTTTTTGTGTGGCGGCAAAGAATGGGTGAGTCGGGTCGTCGGTGAACAGACACACCGCTTCGCCAGGACGGGCAAAGCAAGCAATGTCATCGATATGTCCCGTGGTTTCATCAGGATCAATACCATCGTCTATCCACAGCACCTTTTGCGCATTTAGATAAGCTTTGAGGGTGTCCTCAATTTGTGACTCATTTAAGTGCGGATTACGCCCAGGGCTCAGCAAGCACATGCGAGTCGTCAACACGGTACCTTCGCCATCAACATGAAACGCGCCGCCCTCCATCACAAAGTTGTCTGTGCGGTAGCGCTTGATATCTAAATAATCACATAGGCGCGCAGCAAGCTTATCGTCATTGTCCCAAGGCGCGTACAGACCATCAACGTTGCCGCCCCACGCATTAAATACCCAATCACAAGCGCGCAGCTCTCGGTTATCGTTAATCAAAAACGTCGGAACAATGTCACGCGCCCACGCATCATCACTTAGCATGGCGATGACTTCGATATTCTCAGGCAAGCTATCACGGCACTCTTGATAATCTATAGGATTGACGAGCACGGCAACCGCGCAAAATGGCTCAATTGCCAATGCTACTGCTCTATAAGCGGCTTTGGCAGGGACCGCATTATCACGCCAATTATCCGCCCGGTGCGGCCAGACCATCCAAACCTTGTCTATAGGCTCAAACTCAGCTGGCATGTAAAAGCCGTCTGCGACTGGAGTAGAATTCAAGATTAAACTTTTAGATAAGGGTTCTTGTCTTTGTTTATTGGATGTCGACATATAAACCACCTTTATAAATAGGCTATTGGGTTAATAAGCTTTTGGAGGTAATCGCGTATTAGCCATGAGTCAGTAAAGTGCCATACATGGAGGGACGGCGGTCGCGAAACACGCCCCATTGCTGACGATCACGGGCAAGCTTATCCAGATCAAAACTGGCACTTATGATCTCAGGTTTATCCGCTGACGCTTCTTTAATAATCTCGCCGCGCCCATCAGTAATAAACGAGCTACCGTAGAATGACATGATGCTATCAGTGCCTTTTTGCGTTATCGTCTCTGAACCGATACGGTTAGAGGCAATTACGGGTATGAGATTGGCGGCCGCATGACCTTGCATACAGCGCTGCCAGTGTCCCTTTGACTCTATACCAAGCGTGGGCTCATCGCCAATTGCTGTGGGGTAGAGTAGTAATTCGGCACCCATTAGCGCCATACTACGCGCGCATTCTGGAAACCATTGATCCCAGCAAATACCCACGCCTATCTTGGCATATTTAGTCTTCCACACCTTAAATCCTGTATCCCCTGGGGTAAAGTAGAACTTCTCAGCATAAGGAATGCCATCTGGGATATGGGTTTTACGATAAGTGCCAAGTACCTCGCCATCAGCATCAATGATGGTCACACTATTAAAAAAGGTATTGCCTGAGCTCTCATAAAAGCTAATGGGCAAGACTACTTTTAGCTCTTTCGCTAGTGTCTTAAAGTGCGTGATAGCGGCGTTATTCTCGACGGTGCTTGCCATTTTAAAATAATCAAAGTTGTGTACTTGGCAAAAATAAGGCGTCTCAAATAACTCTTGCAGCAAAATGATATTGGCACCCGCTTTTGCAGCCTTAGTGACCAAGTTGCTTGCTGTATCGATGTTCTTTTGCTTATCCCAACCACAAGCCATTTGGGTCGTTGCAACGGTAACCGTACGCATAAGAAGATTCCTTTTAGTGATAATAAATAGAATATAGGCCAAAACGATTCAGCGAAGTTGAAATAGCTTTTTATGGTGTGCTTTGCCTATACCGACTGCGAAAACATCATTCCAATCTTGCGCTACAACACGACGTATCCGTTTTACTTAATTGGTAATCAATAATGGGCAATTACCGATTCGCAATTGCCCATTGTGTTGTAACAATACTGTATCGTTAATAGTTGCGCTTATTACCGCTTACGCCATCAAAAACCCCAAACCTAAGAAGGTCACAACGGACAGTCCAGCACCGAGCATGGCATAAGGAAACTGCGTAAAGGCATGTTGCATCGGAGAACACCCAGCGCCTTGAGCGGCAAGTAATGAGGAGTCACTAAAGAAACACGCGTGACTACCAAAAGAGGATGCTGATAGTAAGGCACCAATCATCAGCGGTGTGCTTACGCCAAGCGCTAAAGAGATTGGGAAGACAATCGGCATCGCAAGAACATATAGACCCCAGCTCGATGAGGTCGCAAACGTCAAGAACGCCATCACTGCAAAAATAACTGCTGGGAAAATAACAACTGTCATGTAAGGCGTAATGGCATCGATAACATACGTGGTCATACCCAGCTCATCATTGATCGCTTTTAAAAAGAAGCCGCCGACAACCGTTGATAATGGATACAGCATGACTTTGAAGCCTTTAAAAATTGCCTCAACTTGAGTCTCGAACGCCAAAATACCTTGTATCCAGTACACAACAACAGTCACAAAACAGGTCAGTAGAGCGCCGCGTAGTAAGTCAATCTCAAAATAAATAGTTGAGATAATGAGTAATATCATTGGAAAAGCAAAGTTTGCAATATTGGCTTTAAATGATAGTTTGCGTTTGGCTTTAACGTTAGAGACCAGTTGCTCTTCGACAAATGCCTCAGGAACAGGGTTGCCCGCTTTAGCGCGTTTTTCTGCTCTTTTCATTGGGCCCCAATCACCCAAAATACCATAAGCGACTAAGAATACGATGAGTAGAGCAAACCAAGCATAGGCCATATACGGGATAGCAGTAATATAAAGACCAATACCTTCACCATCGCCTGCAACACCGTTCTCTTCTAGTAGTCCTGCAAAGTATACTGCCCAAGTCGATATGGGGACAATAATACACATAGGCGCTGCGGTAGAGTCGACGATGTAAGCGAGCTTCTCACGGGAGACGTGATAGACATCGGTCAGTTTTTTGACAGAGGTCGATACTGCCAGACAGTTGAGATAATCATCGATAAAGACTACGACACCTAACGCAAAAGTGGCTAGCAAGGATTGCCGGCGCGACTTGATGATTTTTTGTAGCCATTCACTAAAGCCATCCAAGCAGCCGCTAATCTCAAGCAACTGAATGAGACCACCCATCAGACCACAGACCAGGACGATCCAGATAATCGTCTCATTGCCCAAAACTGCTGACATATTATCTGCAAAAGGGGTGATCAAATCAAAAGGGTTGAGCATGACAAGTCCTGCCACGCAGCCTGCTATCATTGACTCAAAAGGACGTCTGGACACAATAGCGACCACAAGGACCAGTAAGGTCGGCAATAACGACAACGCGCCCCAAGACTGGTCCGCATCATGGCTAGTGGCTAGCCAGGCAAAAACAAGATAGATCGCAACAGCTGCGACTACGGTCAAAAACACTCGCTTATTATGATACTGCTGCTCAACTGCTTTGTTGAGTTTCATGTTCATAAATACACTCCCTGTAAACGCTCATTATTTTTATAGAGCAAAATCACTCTTATTTATGGTCGGCAAGTTGTCATCTATCCACTTGCCAAAAACCATCACAACACTCCTTTGTTGTGATGGGGTCATGCTAACAAGTAAAACAAATCGCTTGATTCATATAGCCACTACAAACCAGTGCGATCCTTTAGGGCATACCACCACGATCCCATGACAGAGTAAGGCACACGTAGCGCGCGCCCACCTGGGAAGGGTATCCATGGGATCTTGGTAAAAGTATCAAATTCATCAGTTTTGCCGTTGATAGCATCTGCTAAGATCTGACCAAATAGGTGCGAGCCGGTGACGCCATGACCGCTATAGCCATGAGCAAAATAGACACGCTCGTGTAATTTACCTAGCTGGGGTACGCGCGAAAATGACAAGGCAAAGTTACCGCTCCACGCGTAATCGACTTTAGCGTCACGTAGCTGCGGAAAAATTTTGTGCATATTAGGGACGATTTTGGCAGCGATATCCTCAGGATCTTGACCACCGTAAACAGAGCCGCCACCAAATAACATGCGTTTGTCGGCTGATAGACGATAATAGTCCAAGATATAACGCACATCCTCGACACAAACGTCAGAGGGAATCAGCGTATCAGCTAAATCACCGAGAGGTTCAGTAGCGATAATCTGGGTGGATACTGGCATAACGCGGTCGGTGAGCTTGGGGATGACCTTATTAAGATAAGCATTACCGCAGATAACCGCTTGCTTACAAGTTACTGTGCCAAACTCGGTAATGATTTTGATCGCATCATCACCATACTCAACGTCGACAACCAAAGTATTCTCGTAGATAGTGCCGCCCTTTTGCTCAACAGCTGCCGCTTCGCCTAGCGCCAAGTTTAGCGGATGAAAGTGCCCGCCTGAGTGATCGATGATGCCGCCGACATAAGCGTCGGTATTGATATACTGCTCGATGCCTTGCTTGTCCAGCATCTCGCGATCATGCATACCGTGGCTTTCCCACAGCGTATGCGTATTTTGTAAGTCCTTTAATTGACTGGCATTAAAGGCGGCAAAGATGTTTTTTTCTTTAAGATCGCAGTCGATATTATAGTCATGAATAAAGCGGCGAATGATTTTGCCGCCGCGCGTGACCAATTTACCCACAAAATCTGCGTTCTCTTGACCATAAGACTTTTTGATCTTCTCAAGGCTAGCATTAAGCCCATTAACGATTTGACCGCCGTTACGACCAGAAGCACCCCAACCAATCTGCGCGCCTTCTAGTACCACGACTTCGTGATCGCTCTCAAGCAAATGCAGCGCTGCTGAGAGGCCACTATAGCCGCCGCCAACCACACAGATCTCAGCCTGAATGTCGTCTTTTAATGTGGGACGATCAGGCTTTGGGTTACGACTAGCAGCATAGTAGCTGTCAGGGTACTTTCCTTTGTCAGAGTAGTGCGGAATATTGCGCGTATTGTTGCTCGCATGACTAGTCGGCTTACTCGTCTGCGTGTTTTGCTCATTGGGCGGTGTAATAGGGCTATTTGACATCTTAGACATCCTGTAGATAAGTGAGGTATTCAAGATTGGTAACTTGCTGAGCAAAGCGCTTGGCTTCTTGCTTTTTGACTGCAGTGAGCAGCTCAATCATCTCGGTTGGGAATAGCGCATCGATCAGATCGCTCTCTTCAAACTTACGAATCGCTGAGAGCCAATCTAACGGCAGCAGTTTAAGCTCAGTCTCATCATAAGTAATATCATTGATAGGGTTTGGCGCTTCAAGCTTATTTTCAATACCATAGAGCATGCCGGCGAGTACGGCGCTACAGACCAGATACGGATTAGCATCAGCACCTGATACGCGGTGCTCGATACGGCGCGCGCGCGAGTCGCCACCTGGTATACGGACTGCCGCCGTACGATTCTCATAGCCCCATGAGATATTGTTTGGGGCAAGTGTCCCTGGAGTAAAACGGCGATAAGAGTTGACATGCGGGGCGAACAACAAAGTGCAATCAGACATCGTCGCAAGCAGACCTGCTACGGCGTGACGCAGCATGTCTGAGCCTTCATCACTACCATCATCAAAGACATTGTTACCGTCTTTGTCGAGCAAGCTACAATGCACATGAAAGCCATTACCAGATTGCAGACCAAAAGGTTTTGCCATAAAGGTGGCGGTCAGCTTACGTCGTGCGGCAACGGTTTTGACCACTTGTTTGAACAGTACCGCATCGTCAGCAGCCTTTAAGGGATCATCGACATGCAACAGATTAATCTCAAACTGACCACAGCCATTCTCAGCTAAGGCGGCATCGACTGGGATATCGAGTTTTTTGCACTGCTCGTAGATCTCGTCCAAAAACTCATCGAACTGCAGCAAATCATTGATACTTAAAATGGAGGTTTTGTTGAGCCTTAGACCACTCTTTGGACGAATAGGCGGTTTGGGCGTCTCACCCTCAACATAATCAACCAGATAAAACTCAAGCTCAGTTGCCATAACAGGCGTAAGGCCAAGCGCTTTAAAGCGTTTACTGATGTAATCGAGCACGTGTCTGGCATCACCATAATATGGCTCATTGTCTTCGGTATAGAGCCAAACCGGCAATAGTGATGAGGGCGCACTAGTATTTAATAGTGGAAAAGCGGCACGACCAGTAGGACGAGCAATAGCGTCTATATCGCCATTAGACTGAGAGGACTCGATGACATCTGCGCCCCAAATATCGACACCCAAAATAGAGAGCGGCAAGCGGATACTACCGTTTTGCGCTTTGTCCATTTGATCAAAAGGAATACGCTTACCTCGTAGTAAGCCGTTGATGTCGCCTGCTGCAATATAAACATATTGTGTATTGTCTGTAGAGTCGACCATTCCGTTGGTTGCCGTCATATCCGTTTTCCTGTTGAAGTAATAAAAACTGTGTTCTATGTATCATAAAACCAGAGTGATAAATCGTATCGATAATAAACGCTAACCTTATATTTCTTCTGCCAAATGAGTGACTTAGCTAATGACGGTTCGCATTTGCGAGTTATGCTATTGCTATCTTTAGTATGGCTAATGAATTACAATATATTACCGAAACTTATAGTTGTCAATTTTTATTTAAAAAGTATCGTAAATAGGCTTTAAAAGTCGTTTTTAATCATTAATACAAAGAAGTGTGATTTATAGTTTACATTTTGATAAGCTCCGTGTTAAATTTCAATAGAGCAAAAATGTATCGCGACTACAACTTCACCTACTACTATATTTTTACCTACTACTTAGGAATCATTTTATGCAGCCATCTAAACCTATTATCGCCATCGTATCTTGTCACAAGATGATCGACGGACAACCGGGTCAGTCGGTATATCAAAAATATATCGATGCGGTACAGCACTATGGTGGCAATGCGATTTTATTGCCCAATACGGCGGCTGAGGATGACAATTTTGACGCGCTGATGACTATGGTTGACGGGATTTTATTGACAGGAAGTTATAGCAACGTTGCACCAGACAGATACGGCGCGACCCATATTGAAGAAAAACAAGATCTTGGCCGAGACGCGCTGAGCTTTAAGCTGCTCGCTTATGCGGACAAAAATGACGTGCCCCTGTTGGCAATATGCCGCGGACACCAAGAGATGAATGTTTATTTTGAGGGAACGCTATATCCTGATTGGCGCGATGTTGAGGGGTTTTTTGAGCCACATTTAGAGGACAGTACTCAGCCTCTAGAGGTACAGTATCAGCCCGTACACGATGTGCTTATTCAGCCTGACGGCAGATTGGCAGCGTTTGGAGACACTTGGCATGTGAACTCACTACATAAACAGGCTATCAATAAAGTAGGTGCGCGCTTATTTGTCGAAGCAGTCGCCCGTGATGGGATGATAGAAGCAATAAGCTTATTAGAACATCCCTTTATGATTGGTGTACAATGGCATCCTGAGTTAAATTATGCGCAAGATCACTTGTCCAAGTTTTTATTCACGGAATTTATCGACCATGCCCGCAAAAAATCTACCAAGCAGTAAGCACCAAGACCATAAAACGACTTTTAATGATGATGAGGTTAGTAATAACCACACCATTGATAGTGATGACAATAGTGACGATGAGGCGTGCGCCAGTGCAAATAGTCTCAATCAAGACGTCGACATCGATAACGGCTTAGACAATGAAGCTGAAAATGACGGGTTAGATACTCACGCTACTCCGCAAAAAAGCGAGTTGCAAGAAGAGAATATCGGCAAAAAGGTCAATCAGCTGCGCCTAGCTAAGGGCTACTCGCAGCGTAAACTTGCTAGAATGGCGGGACTCACGAATACTTCTATTAGCTCCATCGAGCGCAATAAAGTCAGTCCAGCGGTCAATACCCTAAAGGCGATACTCGAGGTGTTAGGTTCTGATCTTACTACCTTCTTTAGTGATGAATGGCAAGCGCCAAAAGCCAGAGTGGTCGTCACGCCAAAGGACTTGTTAGAGATTAGTGAGCCTGGCTGCCGTGTATCGCTCAAGCAAGTGTACAACCATAGCACTACTAAAAATCTTGGATTCTTGATAGAAACTTATCAACCAAACAGCTCGACTGAGGAGAAGATTGCTCATGAAGGGGAGGAGATCGGCACAGTCATCGAAGGCAAGATTTTGATACGAATCGATGAGACAACTTATTTGCTTAACAAAGGCGACAGCTACGTCATCGACACCAATCGCCCGCACACGTTTATGAATCCAAGCGATAGCATTGCTCGCGTTATCAGCGCCCATACACCGACGACTTACTAATGAGTATTATCATCAAAGCTATGAGTGGTCACACTTTTCTCGTTTATCGTTTTTTTATTCATGCTTTTAGAATTTAGGCGATCAGTTTGTTTTTCTAATATTATCTTAGACTCGCCCATAGCTTTTGGCGACTTTTTTAATAGCTCAACTTTGGTATTGTTGACCCTTTTATGTGTGGACTCCACCATAGGGTTATCCGCTTTGAGCTGTTTTTTTACTCTTTTGGCGGCGGAGACATTGACAAGTAATTGCTCTTCAAAAAGTGCTTGATCATAGAGCGCATTGTAAACGGCCAAAGTTTCGCTAATCATCTCACGCATGGTAAATTCATTGGTCATCTCAGGCCGAGTTACGCTCTCAAGCTGATGCCTGACCGTTTTACACAAGGCCACAGCGTTGTATTTTTTGACCAGTCCCTGTGGGTACAAGGGCTGCAAAATCTCACTAAAAGCAGCTTGATCCCAGCCTACTACAGGCGTACCTAAATGAATAGCCTGTAGAGCATTAATACCGATGGATTCAGGCTGATTGGCTAGTGCCATGACAATATTGGCCGCTGATAACCACTCGCGCATATCATTGCGCTTGCTACCTACATAAGTAATGCGCTCAGCCAAACCTAATGCATTAGCGCGCTGACGAAAATCCTCATGCGCCACATCACTCTCGCGGTAATCCTCATCCATAATGATGACATGAATCAGCGGAAAATCCTCTTGCAGATTCCCTAAGATGTCAATCAGCCATTCTTGACCATACTCATTGCCGATAATCGTAGGAAACACCAGCCATTTTTTGTGTTCAAGTTCAGGGTATTCTGCAAAGGTATGACGCAGCCAGTATACTGATGGATTGTGCCGATAAGGATAACGCCGTGTATCAACGCCGCGGTAGATGCGTTTGATAACTTTGGGATCGGCCTCTTCTCGGCGCAACCCCTTTTTTAGATAATTGGTTACGCTATCTGATACGGTGATGATGGTGTCGACATCGAGCAGGGCTTGCGAGTACTTATTGATCGGATAAAAGCCGTACATTGTAGAGACCAGTTTTGGTCTACGTTTAACTTTGGCTCTTTTAAGCGCCAAGTGTAGTATCCAAGCAGGCGTTCTTGAATGGATATGTATGACATCAGGGCTGTATTTTTCGACTAAGCGCCGTAAGGTGTTGACCTGTAACAATGACAACCAAGACTTTTTATTCATGTGCAGCTGATGATAGATATTGCCATCACGCTCCAAGCGCTTGACGAGGTCATTATCTTTGTTAGCGCTGGCAACAATGATAGAGGTATGACCGTTTTTGACCAGAGCACGCCCAAGATGAAAAATACCGCGTTCGGATTCATCGTGCTTTAGGGAGGAGAGCAGGCGCATAACGATCATAATAGAAGGCGACAACCATAAAATATAATAAGTTGAGAATATAGTAAGCTGATATTGTCAGTCATAAATACAAAAAACTCAACCTTATAACCAGATTGAGTTCTATAAATAGGGTTAAGTACTTTTTTGCTGACACTTTTGGTAAAGTATCTTTGCGAGCATCTCTTTCCTACCTTTTCTTTTGAAGATGGTCGGCATTGGGTAAAATTTGCTTTTCGCTCAAATACTTCCAATAGCGCTGCGGCATGTGCTGTCTATGCAGGCGAGTGTTCTTGCGCTCTTTGATATTGACATTCGTAAAGTAGCCTTGCCAAAAGCGCTGATAGCGCTGCTCATCCTCGCTATGAATGCTCGCAGGATTGCGTAGTACCGCGTCATCAAGATCGGTGATGGTTTGTAATTCAGCGGGGCGCGTCGGTGTGCTCAGGCTCTTGTCATAGTAGATACCATAACCGCGTGCTAAGTCATAGATTGCCCAATGCTGATCTTGATAACGCTGACGAAAATGCTCGCCAATTATCGGCAAGACATTAAAATCCGGTTCAACTCTAGCAAAATAAATGTCGTCAGTAGTATGCTCAAAGCGTACAAAAGCCTCCATCCGATGCTTTTCGCGGTGCACAGACTTAACAGTCTGTACCAACTCCAAAACGTCTAGATGACCCAAATCTTCCAAAACATTACGCCGAGGAAAATCAATCGCATATTTAACGATATGAAATAGCGTCGTACCAATATGATCTTTTTCAGATAAAAACCCCCATAAGAGCTTGCGCATACCAGAGCGACCAAGCAGGGCATTGAGTTTTTTGAGGACACGCTGCGCTTGCTCGTCACAAGTTGTCAGAGTCGTGGCCGCGCTAATGAGCGAGGGTACATAACGATCCTCAGCGACAAGCTGCAATAGCTCATGGTTTTGCAGTTTGTGTTCATAGACGTAATAGACCGCACTGAGCCAACCCTCAAAGGTCGGCTCATATATCAAAATAGTCGGCGTCACCTGACCCACTGCAAAGTTATCTTTTAAGACAAGCTGCGACATAAATCATCCTATAGCTATCTGATCGTTTTAAACAAGTTTACGAGCATGTTAAAACAGTGCCAGCTGACCACTACGCTGATCTTTGTATTTGGTTTGCGTTTGTGCAAGGACATACTGGCGAAAGTTGTCACGTGTGAGATGCGATAGATGCTCGTTTTTACCTGTCGTGGCAATGAAGTATTTGGCACGATTGACCGCTGCTCCCATTTTCTTTAGGTGCTCTAAGGTCAATTGATTGAATTTGCGTGCTTTGACGATTTTCTTCGCGGTTCTAGTACCAATGCCTGGTATACGGACGATCATCTCATAAGGTGCGGTCTGAATATTTACCGGAAAACGCTCGCGATGACGTATCGCCCAAGCCAGCTTTGGATCACAGTCTAAGTCCAAAAATGGGGATTCAGGCTCGACAATTTCGTGCGCACCAAAACCATAAAAACGCATGAGCCAATCAGCCTGATATAGACGGTTCTCGCGTACCATAGGGACAGGCGTGCCAATCGCTGGCAGACGAGTGTCAGAGAGCATCGGTACATAGCCTGAGTAGTAAACACGCTTGAGATCATACTCTTTATAAAAATGGCTAGACAGCTGAATCACTTGCAAATCTGTCTCATTGCTTGCACCGACAATCATCTGACTGGTTTGACCCGCTGGCGTGAATTTCGGTGCTTTTTTATGCTTTTTTTGGCTCTCGCGGATGGTGATGATTTCAGTCTTTACTGTTTCCATCGGTGCTTTTAATTCGTCATGCGACTTCTCAGGGGCAAGCAGTGCCAAACCTGATTTGGTCGGTATTTCAATATTGACACTGAGACGATCCGCGTACAGACCTGCTTCTAATAAAAGCTCTTTTGAGGCCCCAGGAATGGTCTTTAGATGAATATATCCATTAAAGCGCTCACGAGTACGCAGTAGCTTTGCGACCTCAACCAAGCGCTCCATCGTATAGTCGCCACTCTTAAAAATACCTGAGCTCAAAAATAGCCCCTCGATATAGTTACGACGATAAAACTGCATGGTGAGATCAACCACTTCTTCAACGCTAAAAGCCGCGCGCGGAGTGTCATTGCTTTTGCGAGAAGTACAGTATGCACAATCATAAATACAATGATTGGTGAGTAAGATTTTGAGGAGGCTGACGCAGCGACCGTCTTCGGTATAGCTGTGACAGATACCTGTCGCTGAAGCATCACCCAAACCGCCGCCTTGATTTTTGCGCGTGCCAGCAGATGATGAGCAAGACACATCATATTTGGCCGCATCGGCTAAGATGTTGAGTTTGCCTTGAAGTCTTTCGTAATTGATGGTTGCCATAGAGGAGATTACCAATTCGTTAGTAGGGTGCTATTTTACCAAATTACGCGGTAAGTCTTTGTATTTATTGCAGAATTGATAGCTCTATACGACAACGGTTGTCGCATAAAAAAACCTCAAATCTTTTGAGAAAATTTGAGGTAGTTCAACTAACAACGATAAAGTCTAGTCATAAATCACTTTCATGATCTCATACTCGACCACGCCTTTTGGCGTTTCGATACGGGCTTCGTCACCTTCAGACTTGCCAATAAGACCACGAGCGATAGGGGAATTGACTGAGATTTTACCTGCTTTAAAGTCCGCTTCATCGTCGCCTACGATCTGGTAGCGTTTTTCTTCTTCGGTGTCCATGTTTTCAATGACGACTGTGACACCGAATACCACGCGGCCTTCTTGTTTGAGGGTTGAGATATCGATCACTTGCGCGCCGCCAAGCTTGGCTTCGATGTCACGAATACGCGCTTCACAAAAGCCTTGTTGCTCACGTGCAGCATGGTATTCAGCGTTTTCTTTGAGGTCACCATGTTCGCGCGCCTCGGCGATAGAGGCAGTAATACGCGGACGATCGACCGTTTTTAACTGCTTTAATTCGGCTTCTAAAGCTGCGTGTCCTTCTAGAGTCATAGGGTAGCGTTGCATGATTTTTCCTTTAACCAATAACATCACACCACCTCCTACTCCTAGCGGATAGTGAGATGGTGCTAGTGGGGGTTGAATCTAATAATAAGAGAGGGCTTAGCGCTACGATAGCCAGTAATGCTACATGAGCGAAACAGACGTACTAAAAAGCATAGTCGCAGTCTTGCCACTATGCTTTTTTAAAAGTACGGGTATAAGCCAACAAAATTGTCGTTACGCCTAATCTACTGAATTTATCAAATTAAGTCAATAGAGTAAATATATACCGCCTGACAAGTCAAGCTCGACACGTTGAGTTAAGCTATAGGTTTGGCCTGTGCATGCAAGTCTTGTAGCTTATAAACATCGAAAGGCAAATCAATGGCGTAAGACTTACAAACTGCGTCAGCCGCGCCTAGAGTCGTCACATAAAACACTTTACCTTGCAAAGCGCTGCGGCGAATAGAGAATGAATCCTCTTGTGCCTGCTTGCCTTCAGTGGTATTGATAATAAGGTCGATTTTGCCATTTTTCAAGGCATCGACAATGTGCGGGCGACCCTCAGTGACCTTGTTGATTTGCTGACAGTCAATACCAGCATCAGCGAGTACCTGTTGCGTGCCAGTGGTCGCTACGATATCAAAGCCATAATCAACCAACTGGCGGGCGATAGGGGCAATCTGCGCTTTATCGCTATCACGTACCGAGATAAAGACCGTTTTGCTCTCGCCGTCAGTGGGCAAACCAGGCAGGCGCTCATTACTACCAATAACCGCTTTATAAAAGGCCTCGCCAAAGGTTTTACCAACGCCCATGACCTCACCCGTTGATTTCATCTCAGGGCTCAAGATTGGATCAACACCTGGGAACTTGGCGAAGGGGAATACGGACTCTTTGACCGCAAAAAACGACGGTACAATCTCCGTCATAAAGCCTTGATCTTTGAGCGACGTGCCTGCCATACAGCGCGCGGCAACCTGTGCAAGGGAGGTACCGATACATTTAGAGACAAAGGGTACCGTACGCGCCGCGCGAGGATTAACCTCTAAGATATAAACGGTCTCGCCTTTGACCGCGAACTGAACGTTCATCAAGCCAACCACACCAAGCTCTTTTGCCATAGCGATAGTCTGCTCGCGCATGACATCACATAGCTCATCTGATAGTGAGTAAGGTGGCAATGAACAGGCTGAGTCGCCGGAGTGCACGCCTGCTTGTTCAATATGCTGCATGATGCCGCCGATGACCACATCAGTGCCATCACTGACACAATCGACATCAACTTCAATAGCGTCGTCTAAGAAGCGATCTAGCAGTACCGGCGCTTCATTAGAGGCTTGAACGGCGGTGCGCAGGTAATGTCTAAGTTCATCTTCGTTATAGACAATCTCCATCGCGCGGCCGCCGAGTACGTATGAAGGGCGTACGACTAATGGATAGCCGACGTCTTTGGCTTTCACTAAACCGTCCTCTAAGCTCGTCGCAAGCGCGTTTGAGGGCTGAATGAGGTTTAACTGATGAATCATGTGCTGGAAGCGTTCACGATCTTCTGCGCGATCAATAGCGTCAGGACTGGTGCCAATGATGTTGACGCCTGCTGACTCCAAAGCGCGGGCAAGTTTCAACGGGGTTTGACCACCGAACTGAACGATGACGCCATCAGGTTGCTCTATACGGACGATCTCAAGCACGTCTTCTAACGTAATCGGCTCAAAGTAGAGGCGATCTGAGGTGTCATAATCGGTCGAGACCGTTTCAGGGTTACAGTTAACCATGATGGTTTCATAGCCATCTTCACGCATGGCAAGAGCGGCGTGTACGCAGCAATAATCAAACTCAATGCCTTGACCGATACGGTTAGGACCGCCGCCGATAACCATGATTTTTTTCTTGTTAGTCGGATTGGCCTCACATTCGCTATCGTAGCTTGAGTACATATAAGCGGTGCTCGTCGCAAACTCTGCTGCTGCCGTATCTACGCGCTTATAAACAGGATAAATGTTTAAATCCCAACGCTTTTTGCGCAGCTGTTTTTGTGAGACGCCAAGTAATTTCGCCAAACGTAAATCCGACAAGCCTTTACGCTTAAACTGACGAAGGTTGGTCTCATTTAAGCCGGCAAAGCCTAGCGAGCGTACTCGAGTTTCAGTCTCGATGATATCTTCAATCTGCACGAGGAACCACGGGTCAATATTGGTCAGCTTAAACACTTCATCAACGCTCATGCCGATACGAAAGGCGTCGCCAATATAAAAGATGCGCTCAGGCGTTGGAATAGTCAGGCGATTGGTAATCTCGCTACGAGCTTTGCTGGTGCTAACTTTAGCTAAGTCAATTTGCTCATCAAAACCATCTGCACCCGTCTCTAAGCCGCGCAGTGCTTTTTGCATAGATTCTTGAAAGTTACGGCCAATCGCCATCACTTCACCGACCGACTTCATCTGTGTCGATAAGATATTATCTGCTTGCGGGAATTTCTCAAAGTTAAAGCGTGGAATCTTGGTGACGACATAATCAAGCGTTGGCTCAAAGCTTGCTGGCGTTGCGCCACCAGTGATATCGTTTTGCAGTTCATCCAAGGTATAACCGACGGCTAATTTGGCGGCGATACGCGCAATCGGAAAGCCTGTTGCCTTTGAGGCGAGCGCTGATGAACGCGACACGCGCGGGTTCATCTCAATGACGACCATACGGCCTGTCTTAGGATTGATACCGAACTGTACGTTTGAGCCGCCCGTCTCAACGCCGATCTCACGCAGTACCGCCAGAGACGCATTACGCATGATTTGATATTCTTTGTCTGTCAAAGTTTGTGCTGGGGCGACAGTGATAGAGTCGCCAGTGTGCACGCCCATCGGGTCAAAGTTCTCAATGGTACAGACGATGATACAGTTGTCATTTTTGTCACGAACGACTTCAGTTTCGTACTCTTTCCAGCCAATCAAGGACTCATCGATCAGGAGCTGATGAGTTGGCGATAAATCAAAACCGCGCTCGCAAATCTCAATAAATTCATCGCGGTTATATGCGATACCACCACCTGAACCGCCCATAGTGAATGAGGGGCGTATGATACACGGATAGCCCATTTTTTCTTGGGTGGCAAAGGCTTCTTCCATGGTATTGGCAGTCTCAGCGCGCGGACATTCTAGACCGATACGTTTCATCGCTTGGTCAAAAAGCTCACGATCTTCTGCCATCTCGATGGCGTCTTTGGTCGCACCAATCAGCTCACAGTTGTATTTTTTGAGTACGCCATGCTTGTCCAAATCTAGCGCACAGTTGAGTGCGGTCTGTCCGCCCATCGTCGGCAAGATAGCATCAGGTCGCTCGACATCGATGATTTGTTCAACGGTTTGCCAAGTAATCGGCTCGATATAAGTGGCATCCGCCATATCGGGATCAGTCATGATGGTGGCTGGGTTTGAGTTGACCAAAATAACTCGGTAGCCTTCTTCACGAAGAGCTTTACACGCCTGCGCGCCTGAATAGTCAAACTCGCACGCTTGGCCGATCACGATGGGGCCTGCGCCAATGATAAGAATGCTTTTTATGTCGGTACGTTTTGGCATAATGTTTTTAAGTCCTATTTTGGCGGTTTAAAATTTAATTAATATCTGTATGGTTGGACTGAACTGAGTTTGAATCGTCAGGTAAATTGTCCCAGTAATCTGTATCAAGTTTTTTTATGCTAATAGTTTGTTCAATCTGAACACCTAATCCGTATTTGTAAATATATTCAGCTAATTTTTGACCATCTATTAAGACGATTCGTGCATTGGATAGGTTTTGAGCATAAGTAATAGCATCAGCGGAGAATCTAGAAGTAGTAATAAAGACACCTTTATTTGCGTTATCACCTAATAGGGCACCAGCAAAACTTTGAATATCTGGACGACCGATAGCACTGCCTTTGTTATAGCGTTTAGCCTGAATATGTATTCGGCCTAAACCCAATACATCTTCATAGATTTCGCCATCAATACCACCATCTTTGGTGTATGGCGTCACTCTCCCTGCTTTTTCAACAGCACCGCCATAACCCATTTTTTGTAGTAGCTCAACAACTAGACGTTCAAACGCTATAGGCGTTTTAGTCAAAATAGTATCTAGTATCTCGTCATAAGTTTCTTGACGAATAGTTTCGTAGGAGGCATAAAGTTGTTCTTGTGGTGTATTAGTGTTTTGGTTAACACTATTTTCTCTAACACCTTGTATTAGCTCGATTTCAGCTGGTTTTTCTATCTGTCTTTCTGCCATTTTTCGCTTAACAAAGATATTAATATCTTCATTACTCTTACCTAAAAAAGATTTTCCTAAATCATTAATTTGGTAGTATCCTCTTTTTGGTCTGTCTAATATTCCTGTTAAAGCAAAATAACTTAATGCCCAAGAAATCCTATCAACTAATATAAGCCCATTACCTGATTCATATTCCTCTGATGCTTCTTCCTTAGTAAGGTTAAAATGTTTTATAAGAGGTTCAGTAAACTCTGATTTTTTCCATACTTCACCGTCTTTTAAAAGCAATAGTATAGGTTTTCTTAAATCATCAAAATGTGGAATACTCATTACTATTTTTTCGCCTTTTCCATCATCTGCGCAAACTTAGCAAATAATTCAGCAGCGTCATGCGGGCCAGGACTCGCTTCTGGATGACCTTGGAAGCTAAAGACGGGTTTATTGGTCAGCTCAATACCTTGGTTAGTTCCGTCAAACAATGAGCGATGGGTGACTTTGACGTTATCGGGTAAGCTGGTTTCGTCAACCGCAAAACCATGGTTTTGACTGGTAATCATCACCAAACCGGTGTCCAAATCTTGTACAGGGTGGTTAGCACCATGATGACCGAACTTCATCTTCATCGTATCCGCGCCGCTGGCAAGCCCAACGAGCTGATGGCCTAAGCAGATACCAAAGGTCGGAATATCCGTCTCTTCGATGATATGACGCACGCTATCGATAGCATAATCACAGGCTGCTGGATCACCAGGACCGTTCGATAAGAAGATGCCGTCTGGGTTCATCGCCAGTACGTCGTCAATTGGCGTTTGCGCAGGGACGACGGTCACGCGTGCGCCGATATCGACCAGCATACGTAGGATATTGGTCTTGGTGCCGAAGTCATAAGCGACGACATTGTATTTGTGCTCGATATGGCTACCAAGCTGCTTATAGAACCCGCCCGTACCGCTATCATGGCTACCAGGTGCATCGCGGTTGAGTAGGGTGTCGGATAATTCCCACGTACCTGTCGTCCACTCAAAGCCATCTGGATGAGTCGCTTCTTTTGCTAGATCCATACCCTTGAGACCTGCGAAGTCTTTTGCCAGTTGGATGGCCTGCTGTACATCATCGTCACTGATGGTCTCGCCATTTGAGGCGGTCATGATGCAGCCGTTTTGAGCACCTTGCTCACGCAAAAGACGAGTCAATTGACGGGTGTCAATCTCAGCGATAGCCACGGTATCGTGACGCTTAAGGTAGTCGCTTAGTGATTCGGTGTTACGAAAGTTTGAGGTGACCATTGTCGCATCACGGATAATGAGACCCTCAGCCCATACCTGCTGTTTAAAATCGATATTGCCCGCTTCACTGTCCTCATCGTTGGTACCTGTATTGCCGATATGCGGGTAGGTGAGGGTGACCAATTGACGCGCGTAGCTTGGGTCTGTGAGGATCTCTTGATAGCCTGTCATCGCTGTATTAAAGACGACTTCACCGACGCGGTGACCTTGGCTGCCTATACTGATACCGCGAAATACTGTACCGTCTGCTAGTGCCAAAATTGCTTGTGTCTGGGTCAATGATTTCAAGGATTGCCTCCGCTATTAGTGATAAGTGTCATCGAGTTTTGTTTATATAAAGGGCTTCTCGCGTAGACCTTTAGTAGCCTCATTTAAATTAGATAATGATTACTTGATAAAGAGGCTGCGAGCAAAAATTTTCCACAAAAAAGCGAGAAGACATCATAGATGGAATTTACAACACTCACAAAATAGTGAAGAGGTAACTCGCATCATGTCCACTCGCTTAGGCATAGATTTTGCGCATTATACTAGAGTTTTATGATTAGAGCTAGCATTGTACGTGTGAATAAATGCTATGAGCATACCTCTTATTCAAACTGATAATGCAGACTCAAACCGTAGTAATCAGGCGCAAGGCTGGTGGCAATATGCAACTTATCATCATAGCTTTTGGTGAGATACATACTACTAGCAATGCCTAATAAGGCACCAGCAAAGACGTCGCCTGCGTCATGCTCATCGGACTCTATTCTACTGTAGCCGACAAACCCTGCGCCAATGTAGGCGGGAATACTATACTCAAATCCGTAACGTTTATGGATGAAACTGGCCCCTTGAAAGGCGACTGAAGCATGACTTGAAGGAAAAGAGTTATCGCCCTCAGCATTAGGGCGCTCTTTATCAACGACGGCTTTTAGCGCATAAGTTGTCGCCACAGTGGTGCCAAAAGATCGATAAAACTGTCCGCGACCTGTTTTGTCATCAAAATAATAGGTGCTACCATAGGCGATTGCTGGAATAGCTACCGCAACGACGCTACCTGCTTTTTCTAGGTTTGAGTTACTGTCCGCGTAACTGACATTCATTATTAGTGAGCTGCTAGCTACTAGTAATAAAGACAGGGGCATGTGGCTATTCATAGCAAGGTTTCCAAAGATGCTTTTGTTTATGACTGTCAAAGTGGTATTATTCGCATCACTAATGAGTGTTTAGGGCGCCCCCATTTTAGGGTAATTAACTCTTATAACCTATGAAATTTTTATCAAATTTCAATCGTCCGTTTTTGATATAGTCGATACCAAATAAAACAGATACGTCGTGTTGTAGCGCGAAATTGAAATAATTTTTTCTTGCGTGCTGTGCCTACGCCGCTTGATGCTGCAAAAAAACCATTTCAATCTCGCTGTATCGTTTTTATATTGAACTGACTATAGCTAATTTTCAAGATTTTACTTATTAAGTACTACAATGCTTTTTTATAATTAACAAGGATACGTTATGATTTATCAATATTTAGAAAAAAAGCCTGAATTTGCCAGCCCTTTTAACGGCTGGGTCGCTGATACGGCGCGCGTTATAGGCGATGTATATTTAGGTCATCAAGCAAGCGTCTGGTTTGGCGCGGTTATTCGCGGCGATAATGAGCGCATTCATATTGGCGACTATAGTAATGTACAAGAAAATAGCGTGATTCATACTGACGCAGGCATCGAGGTCAAAATCGGCAATCACGTGACCATCGGACATTTGGCTATGTTGCATGGCTGTGAGATTGATGATAATAGCTTGATCGGTATCGGTGCGGTGATATTAAACAATGCCAAAATCGGCAAAAACTGTATCATCGGTGCCAAGGCATTGGTGACAGAGGGCAAAGTGATTCCAGATAATTCTCTTGTAATGGGCGCACCTGCCAAAGTCGTCAAAACCTTGAGCGATGAGCAAGCCGCTATGCTAAAGCTCTCTGCTATGCATTATGCAGATCGCTGTCAAAAGTTTAAGACCGGTCTGGTTGAGATTGAGCAGCCAGAGTAAAGCTCTGTCAGAGAGGCTTTTTTTTGCAAAATTATATATAAATGGCTCTACACCACTAGCATCATAACCAGCCAAATAATAGCAAAGATAATAATGCCAAAGACCATACCGCGAAAGACATCGTGGCGTACTGAGTAATCATTACTATAAGGCTTGCTATGAGCGCTATCACTTAGATTCAAGGCGCTAACGCTATCAGCGCCTGAGCTTTTACCAACGACAAAACCGATAATGATACCCAGCAAACACAGCGCAGGCGTAAATAACCAAAATATATCACCGCTACCTATGCCTAGCACTGAGCGAATAACAACGATAGCTAAGTCGATAACCAAACCGCCAAATCCATAAAGCGCGCCATTTAATAGCGCATATACGAGGCGCTCGCTAAAGGATTGATACTCCTCGCCCATTCGGCGACGCCTAATCTCTTTGATTGAGTGTGCAGGACGCCGAGGCTTGGCAAACACACTCGGTTTTGGCTTTTGCTTAATAGGTTTCATAACGTTTTTTGTCATTTGGCTTGTATTGGGTGGTTGTACTTTATAGTTGTACAGACATGATGGTAAGCTAGCATGATTTTACGTACTTAGTCGTCTATTTACTCAACTTTTGCGTGTATTATTTACCAATTTTGTTATTTCTGAGATTTCAATATGAGCACATCATCTGCAAACGATTTACGTACGTTAGCGCTGTTCGATCTTGATCATACCTTACTCGATGTCGATAGTGACTATCTGTGGGGCGAGTATATCGTCAAACACGACCTCGTAGACGAAGCCGAATATCGTACTGCTAATCAAAAATTCTATAACGATTATATTGAAGGCACGCTTGACGCCACTGAGTATAACGAATTTGTGGCGCAGTTTTTGAGCACTCTGCCGATGGATAGACTTTGTGAGCTGCGCGAAGACTATATCAAGTCAGAGATTGAGCCGCATATCAGACCAAAAGCGATGGAGGTATTGTGTCATCATATTGAACAAGGTCATGACGTGGTGATTATCTCAGCGACCAATGACTTTGTGGTGTCTGCTATTGCTAAGCGTTTTGGGATAGAAGACGCCAATGTATTATCAACGCCTCTTGAGATCATCGATGAGCGCTATACGGGCAAGCTTGCGGATAAGCCCAATTTTAAAGAAGGTAAAATTTATCATCTGGATAAATGGATCGATAAAAAACAGTTGAACGGCATTAAATTTGAGAAAACGTATGCTTATTCAGACTCCAAAAACGATATCCCGCTACTTGAATGGGCGGATGTGGCAGTTTGTGTATCACCCGATAAGGCTTTGCATGCGCATGCGTTAGCACATCGCTGGGCAGTTGAGGATTGGTCGATTTAGCTTATAATTACTCAGCGATGTCATTGTAATGAGTAGTCGACAACATCGATTTTAATAATAATTATTTTTGACGTAGGCTGGGTGTTTAACACAGCTTCAGGACTTTGCAAATTTAAAATGCTGGGTTAAAAATCCAGCCTACAACAGACACTATTACTCAGTAAAAACCACAGGAAAATCAATGGAAATCAATCCCTATCAAGAACAAATCAAAGACTTATCTGAGCGTGGACAGGATCTTCGGAGGTATCTTTGACTTCGATGGTAAGCAAGAGCGCTTAGAGGAAGTCAATTTAGAGATGGAAAGTCCTGAGTTATGGAACGATCCAGAACGCGCGACCAAAATCAGCAAAGAAAAGAGTTTTCTTGACGGTGTTATCGATGTGGTGGTCTCGCTTGAAACCACGCTAGAAGATGCGTCGGCAATGCTTGAGCTGGCGGTAGAAGCTGAGGATGAATCTCTGCTTAAAGATGTACAAAATGAGCTGGATAGTGCCGAGCAGCGCGTTGCTGACTTAGAGTTCCGCCGTATGTTTAGCGGTGAGATGGATCCCAATAATTGCTACTTAGATATTCAATCGGGCAGCGGCGGCACTGAGGCACAAGACTGGGCAGAGATGCTACTGCGTATGTATACGCGCTGGGCGGAAGCTCATGGCTTTAAGGTGGACGTCATTGAGGTGTCCTCTGGCAGCGTCGCGGGTATTAAGTCGGCGACTATCGAGATCAAGGGCGATTATGCCTTTGGCTGGCTACGTACTGAGATTGGCGTACATCGTCTCGTGCGCAAGTCACCGTTTGACAGTAATAATGGTCGTCATACTTCGTTTGCCGCCATCTTTGTGTCGCCTGAGATTGACGATGATATCGAGATCGATATCAATCCAGCGGACTTGCGTATTGACACCTACCGCTCATCGGGCGCAGGTGGTCAGCACGTCAACACCACGGATTCTGCGGTACGTATCACTCACGAACCAAGCGGCGTGGTGGTGACCTGTCAAAATGAGCGTAGTCAGCACGGCAATAAAGCGACCGCAATGAAAATGCTCCGCGCCAAGCTCTATGAGCTTGAGATGCAAAAACGTATGGCGTCGCAGCAAGCGGTCGAGGATAATAAGTCTGATGTCGGTTGGGGTAGTCAAATTCGCTCGTATGTGCTTGATGATTCGCGTATCAAAGACTTGCGTACGGGCGTTGAGATCTTTAATACGGGTGCGGTACTCGACGGCGATCTCGATCAATTTATCGAAGCGAGTCTTAAGGCAGGATTGTAAAAACACTTTCGATATTTAAATAAATCCAAATTTAAGGAAAATTATGCCAAGCGTTAATAGTTATTTTGATGACAAAGTCACGTCCATCGCCTTTCAAACGGCTACGCTTCCCGCTACTGTCGGCGTTATGGAAATTGGTGAGTACGAGTTTGGCACCAGCGAATTTGAAACCATGAGCGTAGTCAGTGGTGCGTTGACAGTCAAATTGCCTAAGAGCGATGAGTGGCAAACTTTCAAGGCTGGCGAGTCATTCACAGTAAAGGCCAATCAAAAATTCAATGTCAAAGTAGATGTAGAAACGGCTTATTTATGTACTTATGGTAAGTAGTGGTTTTTAGATACGGACTAGAACACTACTACTATAAGAACGCCAAGTGTAATGCTTGGCGTTTTTTATGCGCAATACTTTTTTTACACAGTATTACACTTTATGTGCGTCAAACACACAGCGCCGTATTAGATATTTACCTATGATTAAGCTCATAAACTTTACTTTTAAGGGTATAGCACATGGCAACAGCGACTGAGCAAGTCATAGACGATCTGCGTCACGATTATGAGCGCTTAGCTCGCCGCGCTAAGCTGCGTTATGTCAGCGATGATGAGCCAGGATTTACGCGAGTACGTTGGGGTCGCGGCTTTACTTATCGAGATGCTACGGGCAAGACGGTCAAAGACAAAGCCTTGCGCCGACGTTTTGAAGAGCTGGTTATTCCGCCGATGTGGACTGAGGTCTGGATATGCCAAGATGACAAAGGACATCTGCAATCGACAGGGCGTGATCTCAAGGCGCGCAAGCAGTACTTGTATCATCCAGCATGGAACAACGTGCGCGATGAGGCTAAGTTCGATGCGATGATAGGGTTTGGCGAGGCGCTACCTCTCCTGCGAGCACAAGTTGAAGTCGATCTGGAGGCCGAGTCCTTATCGCGTACCAATGTGCTCGCAGCTGTAGTCAAACTGCTTGAGACCACTTTGATCCGTGTCGGCAATAGTCGTTATGCCAAGCTCAATAAAAGCTATGGTTTAAGTACTCTGCGTAGCAAACATCTAAGCGAAACGGATGAGGGACTCGCTTTTGATTTTGTCGGTAAAAGCGCTAAAGAGCATCATATCGAGCTGCAAGACGAGCGCTTGATAGAGATTGTACAAGCCTGCTCTGAGTTGCCAGGGTATCAGATATTTAAGTATTTAGATGAAAATGGCGATAAACAAGAGGTTGATAGCGGCGATATCAATGACTATTTGCGTGAGCATTTATGCGCTGACAATAACAATAACAATAACGATGACAGCTGTACTGACAAGCGTTATAGCGCTAAGGATTTTCGTACGTGGATGGCAAGTGTGCTCGCGGCAAGCTTTTTATATGATGAATTGCAAGGCAAAGATGGCGATGAGATTTTAGCAAGTGCACCTGATAGTAAAGCGCGTCAAGACTTAGTCACGCAGATGGTAAAAGATGTGGCTGATGAGCTGGGCAATACGCCATCTGTTTGCCGCGCATCCTACATTCATCCGCGCGTTATCGAGCAGTTTTTGGCAGGGCAGTTTTATGAGCCGTACAAGCAGGCGCGCCAAGGTCGTAGCAAAAACTTCCAAAGCCAAGACGAGAAAGCTTTACTTAACTTTTTAAAAGCGTCTAACCCTGATGACTTGTCTTCAGCAGCATAAAAATGAGACAGTATGTATTGAAATAAATATGCAAATGCGTTATTAATAGACAAACGTTAATGGTAATAGGTCGCTACCGTGAGAGATTCGGTATAGACTTTGATAACGACTTTATTTTTAGTTCATTATTTTGCTAAAGGATTAGCTTATGACCGCTGCCAATCATACTCAACCAATCAGCTACACTGATTATTATAACAACTTCACTATGGATGCCTTACTAGAAGAGATCTTTGGCACTCATGTCGAGGATCGTCTCAATGCCTATACCGCGTGCTGCGGTCGTCATGTACGTGATGGACGAAGAGACCATACCGCACTGGTGCACGAAGATAACGCAGGCAAGATTACCCGCATGAGCTTTGGCGAGCTTGATGATGCTAGCAATACTATCGCTCAGCTCCTTAAGTCTTACGGCGTACAGGCAGGCGATAGGGTAGCGACTATGCTGCCGCGTACGCCTGAGCTACTCGTTATCGTACTGGCCACTTGGCGTTTGGGCGCGATATATCAGCCGTTATTCACCGCTTTTGGTTATGACTCTATCAAATACCGTATGGACAAAGCTGCGACCAAAGTCGTCTTTACCGATAATGACAATCGCAGCAAGTTTGAGGATTTAGCGAAGCGAACTAAGATGGTATTGGTCGAGCGTGCAACTGACGAGCAGACTTGGAATGATGACAATTATTACGAAAAATTTGCCGAAATGGCGTCTGAGTCAGAACCTATCGCTGCCGCCGAACTAGATACAGATGCGCCATTTCTACAGATGTTTACCTCAGGTACTGTTGGCAAATCAAAAGGTGTGAGCGTGCCTTTATCGGCGCTTCCTGCGTTTTATCTCTATATGCGTTATGCCATTGACCTACGCGAGGACGATCACTACTGGAATATGGCTGATCCTGGCTGGGCATATGGCTTGTATTATGCGATTACAGGGCCGCTACTAATGGGCGTAACCACTTACTTTAATGAAGCAGGCTTTGATGCGACCAACACTCGCGACTTTATGCTACGCCACAAGATTACCAACCTTGCCTCCTCGCCAACCGCGTACCGTATGATGAAATCAAGCGGCGTGTTTGAAACCTCCAGCGATTCTGCTAACGAGTTATCCTTGCGCTGCGCTAACTCGGCAGGCGAGACCCTAAATACCGAAGTGGTGAGCTGGATTGAGAGTCATTTAGGCTGCAAAGTTTGTGATCAGTACGGGCAGACAGAGACAGGCATGACGTGCTGTGAGCATCATGCTCTCGATCATGATTGCCCAGTAGGTTCTATGGGCATGGCATTGCCAGGACATACGCTGGTGGTCTTAGATGATGATATGCAAGTGTTGCCTGATGGTGATCAAGGTCAATTGGCCATAGTAGTCAGTCAGTCGCCCGCGTTTTATTTCCCAGGTTATAGCTGGAATGAAAAGCAGGCGTTCTTTGAGGATTACTACCTGACAGGGGACGTGGTTGAGCGTCATAGCGATGGGACGTATTGGTTCTCAGGGCGCGATGATGACATTATCACCACCGCAGGATATCGCGTCGGTCCGACCGATGTCGAAAACACGGTTATGGAGCATGACGCTGTTGCCGAATCGGCAGCGGTCGGTGTCCCTGATGAGATACGCGGTCACAATATTAAGTCGTTCGTGGTACTCAAAGACGGCATAACAGGTAGTGATGAGATTGCTCAGCAAATAAAAGACTTGGTACGCGAGCGCCTATCGACTCATGCTTATCCACGCGAGATTGAGTTCGTTAGCGCATTGCCAAAGACGCCAAGCGGTAAGATACAGCGGTTTTTGCTGCGTAGCTTATCTGCTGAGTAGTCTGTTGGCCCAATAAATCTTACCTATTCAAAATTTAAAATATAAATAAGGAAATAATATGCAAGTTAAAGATAATAGCTTTTTGGTCACAGGCGGTGCTTCAGGACTCGGCGAGTCAGTGGTTCGAGCGCTTGTGGCTCAAGGTGGCAATGTCGTCATCGCTGATCTCAATGAGTCAGCAGGACAAGACTTGGTCAGTGAATTAGGAGATAAAGCTCGCTTTGCCCGTTGTGACGTGACGAGCGGCGATGAGGTACAAGCGGCTGTTGATTTAGCAGAACAAGCATTTGGCGGCTTACAAGGCTCTATCAATTGTGCAGGTATCGCCGTGGTACAAAAGCTGCTCGATCGTGATAATAATCCCGCTGATCTTGAGCAGTTCACTCGCGGCGTCACTATTAACCAAGTTGGCTCATTTAATGTCGCACGTTTAGTGGCTTCTAGTATCGCTAAGCGCACAGCGGCCAACGCTAGTCCTGACAATGAAAAAAACACAGATAACGGCATCATTATCAACACCGCCTCTATCGCAGCCTTTGACGGTCAAGTCGGGCAGGCAAGTTACGCCTCATCAAAGGCAGGTGTGGTTGGTATGATGTTGCCGCTGGCACGTGAGCTGACTCGTCACGGTATTCGGGTGATGACCATTGCGCCGGGCGTATTTGCGACGCCGATGATGAATACGATCCCTGAAAAGGCGCGCGAACAATTAGAGGCCGCCGTACCGTATCCCAAGCGTTTAGGCGACCCAAATGAATTTGCCAAATTGGTCACTCATATCATCGACAACGCTTATCTTAATGGCGAAGTAATACGTTTAGATGGCGCTATTCGTATGGTGTAAGTCATTTGCAGTTCACTCTCTAAAGAGACACAAAGCTTTTTTCACTTAACCTTCATTATTTTTGCATACAGAAATCTTATTTTGTTTGCTATATTTATAAGCGTTTATTCTTAAATAAAGTAGATTCTTTATGTCTCTGTCTACCAATAACATCAGCCAGCCAAGCAAGAGCAAGCATCCCAAGATCAGGGTGCTTGCTCTTTTTGCTATCGGTCTAGTCGCTGCAGGTATTATAGGCCTGGTTCGTTACGACAAAACCCCTTTTCGCACCCAAGGCTCTTATGCCAGCACAATTGCTATTCCAAGTAACGTAGCGATTGATAAAGTCTTCGTCGATAAGTCCGAGCGCACTATGCAACTGCTGGACGGTGATAGAGTCATCAAATCCTATCATATCGCCTTAGGAGAAAATCCCGTCGGACATAAGCAGCAAGAGGGCGATGAGCGCACGCCAGTCGGTACTTATACGCTCGACTACAAAAACGAGAACTCCATCGCCTATCGCTCTATTCATATCAGCTATCCAAATAGTGCGGACAAGGCACGCGCTAAAGTTCTTGGCGTCAGTGCAGGCGGTGACATCATGATTCATGGGCAAATGAATGGGCTAGGCGATTTGGCTTGGTACAATCAGCAGCGTAACTGGACGGACGGCTGTATTGCAGTCACTAATGATGAAATGGACGAAATCATGGATCTCATCACCCTTGGCACAACGATCGAGATTGTAGAATAGATATTTTTAGCCTAACTGAGTTATCGATAAAAAACGTCTGTTTAAAACTTATCTCTTCTTTCAATATCTTGCTTGAAAATTTGCGCGGTATACCTATTAATAATATAAGCTTGATATCATTGTTTTTGGTAGGGTTTTAATCAAAGCTATATATCATCTGCTTTGGCCCTCACACTATAAAGTCATTATTTATTATTGACAAGGGCTAATTGGGAGTTGAAATCATCTCCTTTGTCCCTTATATAGATAGCAACCCAAGGTTAGCGGCGTCATTACATACTTATAAAAGTCGCGGCTAGCCATTTATTATTAGAGGATACTTTATGAGATTCGAAAAATTTACGCAAAAGTTGCAAATCGCTATACAAGAAGCGCAGAGCCTCGCTCTAGGTCATGACCATACCGGCATAGATCCCGTGCATCTACTGGCTGTCTTATTACAAGATGAGTCGAATTTGTCCATATGTCAGCAGGCAGGTGCGTCCATTCCTGCGCTCAAAAACGGCGTCGCCAAAGCGTTAGATAGCCAAGCGACCATTAGCGATCCCACAGGGGACGTTAACCTAAACCCAAACTCGGTCAAAATCTTGAACTTGGCAGATCGTCAAGCGCAAAAAGAGGGTGATGATTTTATCGCGACCGAATGGGTGCTTTTGGCATTAGCGGAGCAAGGCGAAACCAAAAAAATATTCGAGAGTGCAGGCGTTACGGCTAGCAAAATGAAAGACGTCATTGAGCAATTGCGCGGTGATGATACGGTTGATAATCAAAACGCCGAAGATCAGCGTGATGCGCTTAACAAGTACACGATTAATTTAACGCAGCAAGCTGAGGCCGGTAAGCTTGATCCCGTGATTGGCCGTGATGAAGAGATTCGTCGTACCATTCAGGTGCTCTCACGCCGTACCAAAAATAACCCTGTGCTCATCGGTGAGCCAGGCGTCGGTAAAACCGCGATCGTTGAGGGTCTAGCGCAAAAAATCATCAATGGTGATGTGCCAGAAGGGCTACGACGTAAAGAAGTGTTGTCACTTGATTTAGGCGCGCTAATCGCAGGCGCTAAATTTCGCGGTGAATTCGAAGAGCGTCTCAAAGCGGTGCTCAGTGATCTAGCTAAGCAAGAGGGCAACGTTATCTTATTTATCGATGAGCTGCATACGATGGTCGGTGCGGGTAAGTCTGAGGGTGCAATGGACGCCGGTAACATGCTAAAACCTGCGCTGGCTCGCGGTGAGCTACACTGCGTTGGTGCAACTACATTGGATGAATACCGCAAATACATCGAAAAAGATGCCGCGCTTGAGCGTCGATTCCAAAAGGTACTCGTCGATGAGCCAACCGTCGAGGACACTATCGCCATCTTGCGCGGTCTCAAAGAGCGTTATGAGCTGCATCATGGTGTCGATATTCAAGATAGCGCCATTATCGCTGCGGCGCGTATGAGTCATCGCTATATCACAGATCGCAAACTGCCTGACAAAGCGATTGATTTAATCGATGAGGCCGCCAGTCGTCTACGTATGGAGATGGATAGCAAACCTGAAGCGCTAGGTAAGCTCGATAGCCGCTTGATACAGCTTAAGATGCAGCGTGAAGTACTCAAAAACGAAGAAGATGCAGGCGCGCAAGCAGAACGCAAAATGCTCGATATGCAAATCGACGAGCTCGAAAAAGAATACGCTGATCTTAATGAAGTGTGGCAAGCTGAAAAGGCATTGGTCAAAGGCAGTCAACAGCTCAAAGATGAGCTAGATAAAGCCCGTATCGCTTATGATAAAGCCAGCCGCGAAGGCGATTACGAGACCATGAGTAAGCTGCAATATGAGACCATCCCGCAGCTTGAGCGCCGTATCAACGAGTCGGATTTGGCTGAACAAAAAGAGCAAGCCGGTGAGCCTGCAGGTGCTAAACTACTACGTAATAAAGTCACCGATAACGAAATCGCAGAAGTCGTTGCCGCAGCTACAGGTATCCCTGTGAGCAAAATGATGCAAGGCGAGCGCGATAAAATGATCGCTATGGAAGATAAACTCCATGAGCGCGTTATCGGTCAAGACGAAGCGGTGGAAGCGGTGGCTAATGCGGTACGCCGTAGCCGCGCAGGTCTATCTGACCCCAACCGTCCTTCTGGCTCGTTTTTATTCTTAGGGCCCACAGGTGTTGGTAAAACAGAGCTGACCAAGTCGCTTGCCAACTTCTTATTTGACTCTCAGGACGCTATCGTGCGTATCGATATGAGTGAGTATATGGAGAAGCATAGCGTTAGCCGTTTGGTGGGCGCGCCTCCAGGATATGTCGGTTATGAAGAAGGCGGTACACTGACCGAAGCGGTACGCCGTAAGCCCTATAGCGTCATCTTGTTTGATGAGGTCGAAAAAGCGCATCCTGATGTGTTCAATATCTTGCTACAAGTGTTAGATGATGGGCGTTTGACCGATTCGCAAGGCCGCGTTGTAGACTTTAAAAATACCGTTATTATCATGACCAGTAACTTAGGTTCACATAAGATTCAAGAGATGGTCGGTGAGAGTTACGAGGATATCAAAGCTGAGGTTATGGAGTCGGTCGGGCAGCATTTTCGTCCAGAGTTTGTCAACCGTATCGATGAGATCGTGGTCTTCCATCCGCTCGGTATGTCGCAGATGGCGGGTATCGCTGAGATTCAGATTGATAGATTACGTCAGCGCTTGCATGAGCGTGAGCTCGATATCGAGTTGTCACATGATGCGATGAACAAGCTTGTCGCAGTCGGTTATGATCCAGTCTATGGTGCGCGTCCACTCAAACGCGCCATTCAGCAAGAGATCGAAAATCCACTGTCGATGAAGCTCTTAGCTGGTGACTTTGTCGCAGGAGATATCATCAAAGTTGAAGTAGATGCTAATGACAAACTGACCTTTGGTAAGTTGCGAGTCAGTTAATCGTACCGGTAGTATTATCCCAAACCCCTTATCTGCGAGCGCAGGTAAGGGGTTTTTTATAGAAAAACATAATCTGTACGCCAATTGTGCTCTTGCTTGCTATATTAGAAATATAGTCAATTTTGCCTAAAAATAAATAGGGATAAATATTATGACCATTTATAGCAAATATAATAGCGCACCACTAGCCATAGCCGCATTACTAGTAAGTACCGCCGCTTGCTCTGAACCGACAACAGCCAATATAGAGCAAAGTAGCTCAGCGAGCATGTCACAAGCCAATGATACTAAAAAACCTGAATTTACGACCCAAGCTGTCGCGACCTTTAATGAGCCGTGGGCGATGACTGCTCTACCAAAAACAGGAAATGACGCGCTTAAGTTACTAGTCACGCAAAAGTCAGGTGAATTGCTTGTGGTCGATACGCAGACGGGAGCCAAAACTCAAGTCGCAGGTGTGCCAGAGGTGGCTTATGGCGGACAAGGCGGCTTAGGAGATGTGACTTTAGCGCCAGATTTTAGGATGACTAATGCCATTTATATCAGTCATGCCGAAGCGGGTAGTGGTGCTGATAGTAATAAATATGGGGCAAGGGTTATCAAAGCGACGCTTAGCGGTTTAGATACCGATAAGCCAAGTCTACAAAACATCAGCACTATCTGGCAGCAAAACAAAAAAATCGATGGGCAAGGACATTATAGTCATCGCTTGTTGTTCTCACCTGATGGACGCTACCTTTATATCAGCTCAGGCGATCGCCAAGAAAAACAGCCTGCGCAAGATATGAGCTTGAATCTTGGCAAAATTATCCGCTTGCATCCTGACGGGACTATCCCTAGTGACAATCCTTATGCCAACAACAACGACATCAGCGCCCAGTTTTGGAGTACGGGTCATCGAAATGTACTCGGTATGGCGTTCGATGAGTCGGGCCGACTATGGAGTAACGAGATGGGACCTCGCGGCGGTGATGAGTATAATTTGATCGTCAAGGGCAATAACTATGGCTGGCCTGTGGTCTCAAACGGTCGTAATTATTCTGGTACAGACATACCCGATCATGATACTCGTCCTGAATTTGAGCCGCCTAAAGTCTCTTGGACGCCTGTTATTTCACCATCATCTCTAAGTATCTACACCTCAGGCAGTCAAAACGACTTTCCAGCCTGGCAGGGCAAGGCTTTGATGAGTGGATTATCCTCCAAAGCGCTTATTGTTGTTGATATGGACGCGGCAGGCAGTGCCAGTGAGCGCTATCGCTATGATATGGGCGCAAGAATTCGTAATGTGACAACCGTAGAGGGTCAGGTATGGCTGCTTGAGGATGGCGATGATGGCAGATTGCTACAGCTATTGCCTCAATAACAATACTATCGCTCAATCACACTGCTACTGTTTTGATAGAGCAGTAGTTTTATTAATAGTGAAACAATGTTTTTAGTTGATGATATTGAGGTTTGTTTCTATTCAATAAGGACTTGTAAGTACTTGGTTTATATTTGATAGTTGTGCGTTATCTTGTTAAGGTAAAACTCCTAAAAAATTAAGGTTACTTAGCGAATGGATCATGTAAAAGTTGAAAGGCTTGGCCCTTTTCCTAGGGTAAACAAGTCCGTCTTCATCACATCGAGTATTCTCATTGTTGGTTTTATTATTTTTGGCGCATTTTTCACTGAAACTGCTGGTGCGCTTTTTAGTTATCTGCAAAGCTTTATTACGACTAATTTTGGCTGGTTCTTCATTTTACTTATGAATGTGGCTTTAGTCTTTTGTATTTATCTTATAGCAAGTCGCTATGGTGATATACGTTTAGGTCAGCAAACCGAGCGACCGCAGTACAGTCTGGGGTCTTGGATCGGAATGCTATTCTCAGCGGGTATCGGTATTGGCCTGGTTTATTGGGGTACTGCTGAGCCGTTATATCATTATATGGCACCGCCTGTAGGTGAACCTGAGACCATGGAAGCTGCCAAACAGGCGATGAATATCTCATTCTTGCATTGGGGACTTCATGCTTGGGCAATCTATACTATCGTTGCCTTATCATTAGCTTACTTTCACTTTAGACGTGGATTGCCACTCTCTATTCGTTCAACGCTATACCCGATATTAGGCCAGAGAATCTACGGGCGCTGGGGCCATACTGTTGATATCTTAGCGGTATTTGGCACGATGTTTGGCGTTGTGACCTCACTAGGCTTAGGGGTCATGCAGATCAACTCAGGACTTGAAAACCTATTTGGTCTTCCTAATAGTCTTGGTGTGCAATTTGCGATCATTGCCTTTATTACTCTGCTGGCTTGTGGTTCTTTGATGCTTGGACTTGATAAAGGTATCAAGCGCTTGAGTGATATCAATATGGGTTTGACAGGTTTGCTATTAGCATTCATGGTCATTTTAGGCCCAACACTATTTATCTTTGATAGTTTCTTTGAAAACATTGGTAATTACCTAGCGGCAGTGGTCCCACTTAGTTTTTGGGGCGAGTCGTATAGCGGTACTGATTGGCAGAGCGGTTGGACGATATTTTATTGGGCATGGTGGGTAAGCTGGGCACCATTTGTTGGTGTATTCATTGCGCGTATCTCTCGCGGTCGCACTATTCGTGAGTTCACTTTAGGTGTGCTACTAATACCCATGACTATTTTGTTCTTTTGGTTCACAGCTTTTGGTGGCGTAGCTATCCATATGGAGCTACTTGCTGCCCTTGATCCTGCTCTAGTAAGCCCTGGACTAATAGAGGCAGTACAAGCAGATACAGGTAGCGCAATCTTTAAGTTGGTTGAGTATTATCCGTTAACGAAACCACTTACTCTACTAATTGTCATTATGATTGTTTTGTGGTTTGTCACCTCGTCTGACTCTGCAAGCTTTGTCATTGACATGCTCACCGCAGGCGGCGATACCAACCCACCAAAGATTCAGCGTCTGTTTTGGGCGACGATGGAAGGGTTTATTGCCGCAATTTTGCTCGCTGCAGGTGGGCTTGGTGCATTGCAAGCGGCGGCTATTGTAGCAGGACTACCCTTTGCTATCGTCATCTTTGTCATGATGTATGCCTTGTGGCGTGGTCTTGGCCGTGATCGCTTGATTCTTTATCGTGCGCAGCAGCGTTTCATTACTGATGAGTCTATTGATCATAATACAGCTAATGAGTTCACTGATGAGCATCTACTAAAAGGGCCACCAAAGATCGTTAAAGGTGACTAAATATTCATCATAGCGTTTAGACCCTAATTTATAGGTAAATTAGGGTCTATTTTTTGTCAAATATTTAAGTTTGCTTTGGTCATTTGATAAAACAAACTTGAATGTTTCACTAGTATTTTTAATAAAGCTAACACTGTTAGGTTAGCGTTAAAGTTGATAATTGGCTCATACCTTGGTATGGTGACGCAATTTTAACTTTTGGAACCCCTATGGATCATGTAAAAGTTGGCCGATTAGGGCCTTTTCCGCGGGTAAATAAACCTGTATTTTTGACTTCTGCGATTTTGATTATTGTTTTCATTATCTTTGGTGCATTATTCAATGAGCAAGCAGAAATTGTTTTTAACGAAGCCAAAGCTTTTGTATCAATACGCTTTGGTTGGTTCTTTATTGTCGTGGTCAATCTGGCGCTCTTGATGAGTGTGTATCTTATCTTTAGCCGCTACGGTGATATTCGGCTGGGCCATCAAACCGAGAGACCTGAATATAACCTGATATCCTGGATCGGTATGCTGTTCTCAGCAGGTATCGGTATTGGACTATTGTATTGGGGTACCGCTGAGCCGCTATACCATTATATGGCGCCGCCACTTGGTGATCCTGAGACCGTTGAAGCTGCCAAGCTTGCGATGAATATTTCATTCTTGCATTATGGTTTTCATGTCTGGGCCATTTATGGCATTGTCGCTTTAGCACTGGCTTATTTTCATTACCGCGTTGGCTTGCCCTTAGCCATTCGCTCAACGCTCTATCCGTTAATCGGCAAAAAGATTTATGGCTCTATGGGTCATACGGTCGATACCCTAGCGGTATTTGGTACGATGTTTGGTGTGGTAACGACGCTAGGGCTTGGGGTATTACAGATCAATTCAGGTCTTGATACTTTGTTTGGTATCCCAAATAACATTACCACGCAGATTGTGTTGATTGCTGTGATTACTGTGTTTGCAGGGATGTCACTGTTCTTGGGACTAGATAAGGGTATCAAGCGCTTAAGTGATATCAATATATTCTTGACGATCGTGCTACTGAGTTTTGTGATTATCTTGGGTCCGACGCAGTTTATCCTTAATAGCTTCGTCGAGAATATTGGTAATTATCTACATCAAGCCATACCATTAGGGTTATGGACAGAATCGTATGAAGGTGAAGAGAATTGGCAGCAGTATTGGACTATTTTTTACTGGGCTTGGTGGATTAGCTGGTCACCATTCGTTGGTGTATTCGTTGCACGTATCTCTCGTGGTCGTACGATTCGTGAGTTTATCTTAGGCGTGTTATTGATACCAGTTACCATACTATTTATCTGGTTTACCGCTTTTGGCGGTGCTGCGGTCAATATGGAGCTTATGGCGGCAGCTGATCCTGCTATTATGAGTCCAGGTTTGGTTGATGCTGTACGCGCAGACAGTGGTAGTGCGATCTTTGCGTTGATGGAATTTTATCCCCTGACTAAAGCGGTATCCTTCTTGATTATCGTGATGATCGTACTCTGGTTTGTCACCTCATCAGATTCTGCCAGCTTTGTCATTGACATGCTGACCTCAGGTGGTGATACCAATCCGCCAAAGATTCAGCGACTGTTTTGGGCAGGTACAGAAGGTGTTATCGCTGCAGTACTATTGGCAGCAGGCGGGCTAGGAGCCTTGCAGGCGGCATCCATTGTCTCAGGTTTCCCTTTTGCCATTGTTATTTTGATTATGATGTACTCGCTTTTGCGCGGTCTAAGCCGTGATCGCTTGATACTTTATCGTAATCAGCAGTGGTTTATCACCGAAGAATCCGCTGAGCATAATTCAGCCAATGAATTCCGTGATGAAGAGCTACTAGACGGACCGCCTCCGATCGATAAAGACGTTTAAATATAAATTGTAGCTTTTATTGATTAATGCCTAGCTTTTATAAGCTGGGCATTTTTTTGCATGGTTAGTAAGAAGTTTTCACTAGCAGTGAGTTATAAGTAATCAAGCCATTTACGACAGACAAAAAAACAGCCTATTATGAGAATAGGCTGTTTTTGATGGTGCTTGTGATTTTTGACGTTATTTAGCAGACTTATCATCTTGGTTAAGCTGTACGTAGTTATCAAAGTTCTGAGCGTAATCCGTCAAGTTATCGCTGAGCATTTGGCGATACTGTTTGACATAGAACTCAACAATATCGTCTTTTTCTTTGGCAAAATCTTCACCCTTAACGAAGCCAATAGAGGCGACTGAAGCGCTATAACGGGCAGCGGCGTATAGTAGTGATGCGCCTACTTGACCCGAATGTGCGTCTGGACCTAGCTGGCTGTTAGCCACGCCAATGATAGCGTCAGCACGCTGATAAAACGCCTGCATCTCAGGAGTAATCTCGACAGTGTTGTCTGTATTTAAACCATCTTGCTGAATAGGGTCATGATTTTGAACATTATCTTGTGACATAAGGGACTCCTAATAAGGGTAGTATGAGCATTATAAAATTTACAAACCGGCATCTGCTTTTAAAATATCGGCTTTGTCTGTTTTTTCCCAAGTAAAGGCGGTCTCAGAGCCTGGGCGACCAAAGTGTCCAAAAGTCGCCGTTTGCTGGTACATAGGCTGGAGCAAGTTAAGCATACGCGTAATACCGTAAGGGCGCAGATCAAAATGCGTGCGAATCAAGCGAATAATCTCATCGTTACTGATCTTGCTCGTTCCAAAGGTATTGACCGAGATAGACGTCGGCTCAGCGACACCGATAGCGTAACTCACTTGTACTTCACAGCGCTCAGCTAGACCTGCAGCGACAATGTTTTTGGCGACATAACGTACCGCATAAGCAGCGCTGCGATCGACTTTTGAGGGATCTTTTCCACTAAAGGCACCGCCGCCGTGACGCGCCATACCGCCATAAGTATCGACGATAATCTTGCGACCTGTGAGCCCCGCGTCTCCAACAGGGCCACCGATAACGAACTTGCCCGTTGGGTTAATATGATAGCGGGTTCCTGCGTGTAGTAGCTCAGCGGGCAGTACCTGCTTGATAATATTCTCCATAATAGCTTCCTGCAAATCGCTTTGCGAGATACTAGGATCATGCTGGGTGGAGAGGACGACCGCATCGATAGCCACAGGGCGACTGCCATCGTATTTGAGAGTAACTTGCGCTTTGGCATCAGGGCGCAGCCATGGCAGATCGCCTGCGCGGCGCAGCTCAGACTGGCGCTGCATAAGACGATGGGCGTATTCGATGGGAGCTGGCATCAAGACGTCAGTCTCATTGCTTGCATAGCCAAACATAAGCCCTTGATCACCTGCGCCTTGCTCTTCAGGATCAGTGCGGTCAACGCCTTGAGCAATCTCAGGAGACTGTTTGCCGATCATATTGATCACCGCGCAAGTCTCACCATCGAATCCTAAATCTGAGTGATGATAGCCGATACCATTGACCGTATCACGAACGAGACGCTCGATATCGATATTGGCGGTCGTAGTAATCTCGCCCGCTAAAACAACCGCACCTGTTTTGACAAGGGTTTCGCAGGCGACGCGCGCTTGTAAGTCTTCACGCAGAATAGCATCAAGAATGGCATCTGATATTTGGTCAGCCATCTTGTCAGGATGACCTTCGCTCACGGATTCTGAAGTAAATAAACTGTATTCACGCATAATAGGGTCGCTTAATGGTAAGGACTGGAGTTTACAAGCTCAGTCATTAGTAAAGGTATAGCAAAATATAGGAATAAAAAATTAGCACATTTTACCGTGTATCGCGCCAAAACTCTAGCGGTGGATAGGACTATGACGTAACGTGATGTTGACGATATGATCTGTGGCTATCCAGCGCCTGACTTAGACATAAGCTATAACTCTAAAAACGCCAGTTTATCTTTAAACATACACTCTGCAAAGACTGGACACGCGCCGCATTTAGGGGTACGCGCTTGACAGGTATAGCGCCCATGCAAGATAAGATAGTGATGCGCGTCCATTATCATATCCTCAGGTATACGCTCGACCAGCTTTTGCTCAACGATCAGCACATTTTTGCCCGTGGCAAGCCCTGTACGATTGCCTACGCGAAATATATGAGTGTCGACCGCCATGGTAGGCTGACCAAAACCGGTATTGAGAACAACGTTCGCCGTCTTACGCCCGACGCCTGCTAATGACTCAAGATCTTTACGGTTGTCAGGCACTTGGCTGTCAAACTTATCAATCAAATCACGGCAGGTCTTGATGATGTTTTTCGCTTTGGCATTATATAGACCGATGTTTTTGATATAAGGTTTAAGCGCCTCCTCGCCTAATTCCAAAATCGCTTCAGGGGTATTGGCGATAGGATATAGCTGATCGGTGGCAATATTCACGCTGATATCTGTCGCTTGTGCTGAGAGGATAACCGCGATGAGCAGCTCAAAATTACTCTCAAAGCGCAGCTCAGTGACAGGCTCTTCAATCGTTGCCGCTAGCTTTTCAAAAAAAGGTCGCACATCACGATTGGGCATACGCCGTGATGGCGGCGTGTCAGCGGTTTTGTGTTTGACTGTTTTACTCATATCAAGGGTCTTTATTTAATTTTTGAATACATTCAATTTATGCACTTACCAGCTGAAGTAGAGCATTCAAAGCTGCGCAAGAGCGCTCTGTAGCGCTTCTAGTTCAGCTTGTTTTGAGGCATTAGGGCGCGCGCTGAGCTGTTTTTCAAGTTTTTTGATTTTGCTACGTAACTTGGCGGCGGCAATGGTATTTTTTGCTTGCTGCTCACTGATATCTAGGGTCTGCGTGGCGGCGTTATTGAGCTTGGCCTCCATCATGCTGACGACAGGCTTTTGGTTACGACTACCCGTTAGCTGGCGAGTCACGCGATTTAGATGCGTGTGATAACGATGGCGCAAATCGTCTTGCTCTTGCATGCGTTGTGACGCTGATAGCTGCCTGTCCACTACAACCAAATCAATGCAATCAACAGGACATGGCGCGATACATAACTCGCAGCCTGTGCATAGATCAGTAAATATCGTATGCATATGCTTACCAGTACCAACGATAGCGTCGACAGGGCAGGCGGGAATGCATTTGGTACAGCCGATACAGTCATCCTCACGAATGATCGCGCGTACTTCAGTGGGTCGCTCTGAGCGCGCATCGATTGGCCACTGCGATGGCGCAGCCGTTAGCGATTGTTGCTCATCGATAGAGGTCAGTATTTGTCTAATGGCATCAGTGACTGGCTGACCGCCTGGTACGCATTTATTAAAGGGTTCATTGCCCGTAACGATGGCAGCAGCATAAGGCAGGCAGCCATCAGGATGCTCGCATAGGCCACACTGAGTCTGCGGCAGACAGGCATCAATACGTGCAATAGTCTCTTGAACCTCTATAGGCTGCTCATCTAAAGCTAAGGTATCAAACAAAATAGGGAGATGATCGAGACGGGTAATGGTTGACATCGAATAATAACCTTGCTGACTTTGGATCTAAAAATAGTATGAGCATTGATAGCTAAATGCAGATTGTCAAACGTAAAAATATATAGATAGCGGCTACAGACTAACGCCTTCTTCGTGCGCAATTTGAGCAATAAGGTTGTAAGCAATACTGCCTTTAAAAGGTATCTTTGGCAAGTTTGAGAGATCAAAGAAATCTGCATGAGAGAGTTCATCTTCTTGGAGCACAATATCACCGCCTGCATAAGAGGCACGAAAACCAAGCATCAAATTAGAAGGATAAGGCCAAGGCTGACTACTGACATAGGCAATATCTTTAAGAGTAATGCCAACCTCCTCGCCAACTTCACGCACGACCGCATGCTCCAAGCTTTCGCCTACTTCGACGAAGCCTGCAATCAAGCCATATTGCAAAGGCAGCTTGAGGGTACCGTAGCGATGATGATGCGCCAATAGTATCTGCGTCTCACCTGTACTAGGGTTAGGGCGAGTGATAGCTGTGATAACACAAGGCTGTACGCGAGGATACTGACGCAAATTGCAGATGGGACATACCATAGAGCGATCGTTTTGCGCGGCTAATATAACAGGAGCGGCGCAGCGACTACAGAACTGGGTATCTGCCTGCCAGCGCAGTAACTGCATGGCTTGACTGAGCTGATCGCAAAGGGCGGCTGGCAGCTCGGTTATCAGCTGACGATAAGCCACAAACGCAGTTGTGTCGGTTGAGGGCAGCTTAATATTATGAGCAAGTGCGTAGTCATAACTAATCGCTATCGTCTCAGCTGCATCATCATAGGCGACCACCTGAGACGTTGTGCTATCAGACACAGAATCAGATCTAACTGCGCTATAGGGCTTAGGGAGCCTGTGATGAGGCACCACACTCTCAAAGAGGTGCACACGACCAAGCTGATACTTTGGCGCCTCGCTGCTATTAGCATCATTTGGATGCGGCAGCGCTACGGACAAAGGACGCATACCATCAGGCGTTTGTTGGCAAAGGATAGTATCGTTGTTGAGTATAAAAGCGCAGGTCATCGCACACTATCCAAAATTAGAGTTATAGTATTATTGCAACAGAGCATCACTACAAAGCCTAGCAGCACTATGAAGCCTAGCAGCCAGCCGCCTTTAACGAGTCAGTTTAAAAGAACATCACGCAGCGAGCAATTGACTCAAACTATACTGACCCACATCAAGAGCTTGCTTATTTTGTGGTCTGTTATGCTCAAATCCATCGAGATGATAGTCTACGGCCATAATCACATCAGCAATATGGGCAAGCGTTTGATCCTCTATCGCTACTCCCTGCGCTATACGATCCTGTAAATAAATGACCAATTGATTGAGCATACTAGCAGAGGCGGGCAGCTGCAAAAAACGGACCGCACCAGCGACTTGTTTTAAAGACGTCGGCAGGGTCTCAATAATGGACATCTCGCGCGCGTTGTCTGCTAAGTAATCTGTAATCGATTGCTCAGCACTAGCGATACTACGGCGACTCTCTTGAACCAGAGTATTGTAAGCAGAGTTGAGCTGATGCAAAGAGATACGAGGATTATTCAAAGGCAGATACACCGCTCCAGGTGTGTGCATCTCAGCCATCGCTATCATAGCGTTCTCAGCCTGCACTAGCGCTAATAATAGATGATCAAAATCCTTGGAATCAGGGTTTTGCCAGTTTGCAGTCGCTGCTGCGGCCTCATCTAAACTATTCGCTGCATCCGATAAACCAAGCAAACGTAGCGCTGAGCTCAAAGCGCGCAGATCATCGGTAATTTGCGTGGTCGTTACCTGGTGCGATGGGAGAGTGGCGGTTAGGTTGGCACGCGCATAGTCATCGACTTGTTTTTTGATAGCATTGATTTGATCTTGGATAATACTATTGAGACTATCAACCAGCGCGCGATTGGGACCGAATAAGAACTTGCGCATTTGCTCAAGTTGCGGCTCTTGAAGTCGGTTGCGCGCGTATTGTATGCGCAGCGCTTCTACTTTAGCGTTATCGCGCTTACAGGCAAAACTGACCAAATCAGCAAACCGCTTATCCATCGCCGGCAGGTAGCCATAAAACTGCTGCTCTAGATAAATAAGCGTATGTTTTTGATCCAAACTCAAAGGCATAATAGCCGCAAGATCAGTGACCGCGGCCGAGGCGGCTTGCCAAAATAAGCTATCGGTATGAGCGGCGATCAAATCGCATGCATCACTCATAGCGTTAAGCTTTTGCTCATCTTCTGGCGTCAATTGACCTGCTTGATGTAATAAAGCCACACCAAGACCGCTACGATAAGCATAGGTCAAAAGCTCGCTGTCGAGATTTAGAGTATCTAATACCTGAAAGTTTTGTTCAGGATTGGCGATAGTGACGCTACTATTTCCAAAGGCACTAAAGTAGTCAGACGCTATGGGATCAGCGCCGCTGTGGGCACGCAACTTGTTGATAATAGGTAATAATAACGTAGGCTCTACCGTCTCTGTTAATAGTACAAATTCAACATAACGATCAAGTGTCATGATGGCCTCTGATAAGTCCATAATGAGTGCGGTATCGTTTTGCTCGGTGTTATCATGGATCCGCTGCAATCCCTGCGCGATAGCAGCGCTAAGGACTTGTCCACCTGCCAAAGAGATCAGCTCAAAGACGCAAGACAATTGCTCAAGCGCTTCCACGGAGTCTAGCAATAACGGCGCTTGCTCATGATGATCGTTAAACTCAGTTAAATGCCTCTCAACCTGAGTCAATGTGGCAATAATCTCATCATATAACAGATGCAGAGATGGCAGATTAAAATTGGTCACACTTAAGCTTGGGGCGAGTAGTTTTATTTGCTCAGACTGGCTCATAATTTTTATTCCGTGTAGTGCCGATAGCAAGAGAGGGTAGACAAGGCTGCCATAAATGAGTTCTACAATAATGCAAATCAAGCTTTGTGTCTATGAGCATCCGCTCAGCAGCTTATCATTACATCTGTCTGTGATAGGTGCAAGCTGTTATCTTTTTGGGGCGTTTATTGCGATATCTGAGCTTTTATTTCAGGATGTTTATCTGCCAAAGAGGCAAACCAGTGCTGATTGGCATCCTCATCTAAGCTTGATGCTAATAGCAAGGATGCCAATTCAGAAAAATTAGCATGCCCCGCTTGACCGCCATCTGTCTGGATGTCCTCTTCAATAGCGAGCGTAACCTGACCCCCGGTCATCGCTAGATAGACTTCGGCTAGGATTTCAGAATCTAGCAGTGCCCCGTGAAAGGTACGGTCTTGCTTACCGACATTTAAGCGACGTACGAGTGCATCTAGAGTGTTTTTTTGTCCAGGGTATTGCTGCTTTGCCATTAATAGAGAGTCAGTCACTTGTACGCGCTCGGCAAAGTCTGATAAGCCTACTTTGGCAAATTCCATATTCAAAAAGTTCATATCGAACGAAGCGTTGTGAGCGATAATCTCAGCACCATCCATAAAGTCATAAAGATCTTTTGCGACTTGATCAAAGGTGGGTTTGTCGGTCAAAAACGCCTCTGAGATACCATGAATACGGATAACCTCTTCATCCATACCGCGCTGCGGGTTGATATAGACGTGAAGTTTTTCACCCGTAAACTTGCGCGCCACCATCTCAACAATACCGACCTCAATAATACGGTCGCCACCCAATGCCTCAAGCCCTGTGGTCTCTGTATCCATGATGAGCTGGCGATCAGTCTCATGACGATGGATGGGCTTTGGAAGCAAAGGACGAAAGTGTGGATTGGCGCGGCTGGTATCGCCATCAAACTTGGGAGCTGCGCTGTCAGTTGTAGGCATATCGCCGGCTTGATTATCAGGGTTTGTCATATTAGTACTCGTAGTAGCAGTAGTATTTGGCTGAGTATTAGGCAAGTCTGGCTCTTGTGCGTTTAACTCATCCATCATATTAAAACCTAAAGGATCAAAATCGATCCAGTCGTCATCAGGCATTATTTGCGCTTTTTTTTTATCTATATCAGGTTCTGATAACTGGCGAGGCGGCTCATGACTAGAGGTGACACCGAGGTTTGCCAGCTCGTCCGCCTTCTCGTTACCCGCGTGACCGGCATGACCCTTGACCCAGTGCCAAGCGACCTTACGGTTCTGACAATGCTCATCTAGCAATTGCCACAAATCTTGGTTGGCAACAGGCTTTTTGCTTGCCGTTTTCCAGCCTCGCTTTTTCCAGCCCTCAATCCACTGTGTTATGCCTTTTTGAACATAACTAGAGTCCGTCCAAATCTCAATTTTTTGCGCCTTTGGACTGTGCTCAAGTGCCTTGATCGTGCCCATAAGCTCCATACGATTATTGGTCGTCGCATCAGCGCCGCCATATAAATCCTGCGTACGTCCATCGCTAAATATAAGGTGCGCGCCCCAGCCCCCAGCGCCAGGATTACCTTTACAAGCGCCGTCAGTGTAGGCAACTGTAGTATCTAGTTTGGCATCTAAAGGGTTAGGAGCGACTGATAAAGATGGATTGTCTGACATAAAAACTCAATGAATTAAGATAAAAATAGAGGATTGCGTAGGGTCTTAGACGCAGATAAAAAACCAGTATCGAGCGTATTTTAGCAAATAATAGCTGTGAGATTTATGCCTTTGATTATAGCAAATACGTCATCGATAGGGGCGACTGTCAGCAATAAACTCCTAAAACCACATATCACAACAAAACCAGATTTATTTTTTTGCTAAAATTATCGCAAACGCGCATTGCATCGCTTCTACCTTATTATTTAGGAAAACCCTAGCATGTCATTACTTCAAACCGTTAGACGTCACCGATTAGCAGCATGTAAAGTTGTCTTGGTTGTGAGTAGTGCCTTAGTATTTATAGGCTGTAGCAACGACGACACCATGGCGGATAGCGTAGTAGCTACCGCGGCACCTAACTTGTCTATATTTGACGGCTGCTATACGGTCAGCCATGATGAGCCTGCTCAAATAAAGGTGAGCGAGATTGATGGGATGCGCGTGATGCAAATGAAAGAGCCTGCCAGTAGCGGGCGAGTTTGGGATGATCCTGAGCCTTTAGAGGTGCTCGATAACAGTGAAATACCGACTTATTTCTCTATTGACCCTGACAATGTCGATGCCCTCATCGCGCGTCCTGATAGAGTGCTGGTACTCGCCCATGTCAAGCCTGTCTATGCTAATATCGACCCGCTACTTGACAGCGAATATCTATCCTACATCTACCGCGGCGCTAATACCATCTACCGCGTCGAGTGCGATGATATCAATACCGATATTTTGGCTAATCCGCACGCCGATATCGTCATTGATAATGTGAACGAAAGCATTTGATATCGCTTGATAGAATAGGTAAATCTTGTCAATCAAAAACGATTAATTGAGTTAAAAATATGAATTTTTTGGGTTATGTGGTGTTGGGCGGCCTATCTTATGCAGCAGGCTGGGCGGTTCGACTTTATTTGCTTGACAAAAACCCTGAGCAGCCTTATCACCTAAAACATCCAGCGATTTTGGGTTATCTGGCTGGCTTCTTTATCGTTATGCTAATTGTATCGTGGATGCTGGGGCGCTATATCCTTGGGCATGTCGCTCTTGATCTGCCTTTTATTATAGTCAACAGTCTCGTTGCCACCTTTGTCTACTCATTTGGTCTTAATCCAGAAAAAGCCAATTATGACGTTCCAGACTAGGACAAGTTTGAGACGATTAGCGCGATTAAGCGAGTAAATAAAAACACGGTTAATGAGTCTCTCATTGACCATGTTTTTGCTACAAGTACTACCTGATAGCTATGGTGAGCGAGTTATTTTGACTCTTTAGCGGATTTCTTCTTGTCCTTGTTTTTATTCTGCGCCTTTTCATCCGTAGTCTCTGATGGTTTGTCACCGTCTTTGGCTGCTGTCTGCTCATCTTTCCAAGTTTTGTACTTTAGCAGATCCTTTTCCATCAGCTTGAGACAAAACTTGAGTACCAGTGCATCATCGATCTGACCGATAAACGGTATAAAGTCTGGAATGATATCGATAGGGTTTAGGACATAGAGTAGGCCAACCACTGCTGCTGATATGGTCTTGTAGGGAATGTCGCGATAATTACCTTGATAGTAGTCTTTTACTAGGCTTAGCAAAAGGAGCAAATCCTTGGCGTAACGCTCAAGACCGCGACCATTCTCAAGTTGATCATTTAATTTATCTTCTTTACCTAAGATAAGCTTCATATTGTCGATGAGGTTTTTATTGTCTTTGTCTTTTTCTTTGTCAGCCATTTTTATATCCTTAATTTTGGTCGTTAGTTATTGTATGTCAGGCGCTCCTTACTATAGCAAGAGTCGTGAGTGCATCCAAATAAGACTATGAGTGACTGTGTATCGTTTTGTTGTGATAAATTAAATGTGGCAACTGATTCTACCGCTTTGAGCTGCGTTATAATGCGAGGTCAAAAATAAAGACTGAGCGCGCGTTACGCTTTTGTAAAAGACGTTCTTAGTATCTATTTAGATAACTAAGGCGTGTTGAACATTCAACCATGGCACTGCTGATCGCTGCTAGTTTATCAAAGCTGTGTTCCAGACACGGCGCAAGTCAAAGATAATGTCTAGACCTTAGCTAGACTTGCAACACACTGCTTATATAGAGCTGGGGGGCAATTTTAGCATCAGCCTGAAAGGACAGGACTCTTTTTTGCCGCTCCTTTGATAAAAATAGACGCTTAGAATGACTAAACTTACTATTTTTATCTTGCTTCTAATTTAAGAGCAGCGACTAAAAAATAGTCTCTGTCAGTGCGTATTTGTGAATGTTCAATACGCCCTAGCATCAGTCAAATTACTAAAAGGTATATCAATGGTTACTATCTTATCAAGACTAAACCGTCGCCAGTTCTTACAGCGTTTAGGCGCAGGTGCAAGCATTGGTATGCTGGCAAAGCCAAGTGTAGCAAGCACACTAGCGCTTGATGGTTTTGATAGTAGTCCGCTAACCAAGGATGATTTACCTAGTACGGTTACCCATAATACTATATCAGTAGCGCCGCCTACTTGTATTACGCCTACTATCGAGACGCGACTATTTGCCAGCTCCAACGTCGGCGGTAGTGATGAGCGCAATGCATTGGGACTCCAGCGTTTGGCTTGCGCTGGGTTTAGAGTGGACAATCCTAGTATCGTTAGCCGCCAGTATTTGCGTTTTGCTGGTACGGACTCGCAGCGAGCCGGCGACTTACAGAACATCGCTACAGGGGCGATAGCCGCGCCCAAATTGCTCCTTGGCGTGCGCGGCGGCTACGGGGCCATGCGCATGCTACCTATGATCGACTGGGCGACATTAGGACGTATCATGACAGAGCGCGGTACGATACTAGCAGGCTTTAGCGATGTGACTGCCATTCAGTGCGCACTACTGGCACAAGGCGCTATGAGCTCGCTTGCCGCGCCTATGCTCTATAGCGAGTTTGGCAAAATAACGCCAGATCAAGTCAGCTGCCGTCAGTTCGCCCAAGCACTTAGCGATCCAAATCTGAGCATAGAGATCAATAGTGCGGCGCTCACTGGCGACAATTTGCCTGCCATTTTGGCAACCAATGATAGTCAGGCGATGACAGGTACGATATGGGGCGGTAATCTGAGTGTGGTGTCATCGCTAGCAGGTAGCGCGTATCTGCCGCGTATCGATGGCGGTATTGTGTTCTTAGAGGACGTCGGCGAGCAGCCTTATCGCATTGAGCGTATGCTCTATGATTTGTACCTAGCAGGTGTGTTCAAGGATCAGCAGGCGATTGTCTTTGGCTCACTTACAGGGACTGGCGAGGATAGCTACGATAAGCGCTATGACGTCGCCACAGTAGTGCGTCAGCTGCACAAGCTCACAGGTCTGCCTATCTATAGTGGTATGACCTTTGGACATATCGCGCAAAAACATAGCTTTCCATTGGGAGCGAATTGTACTATTCGCCCAAATACAGTTGGCGGCTATCAACTTAGGTTCTCAGATTATCCCACTATTGAGGCTGGTGCTGTTAATGTTGAAGGGCTGTGGGCTTAGCAGGTCTACAGCCAAACCCCAAAAATAAGTTGGTAGATAAACTTGCTTAAAAGTACAATCTCGCTAAAATTGTTAGCACATAATAAATCCCTTTCTTGCATGGCTAATCACGCGCTTGTTGCGTGATTAAGTATCAAAACACAGAGAACTAAAAAACATGGCTAAAACACCAGTAAACAAAAAAGATAAAACAGACAAGGGTAATTTTGAAGAAGCGCTTTGGGATGCTGCCAACAAATTGCGCGGTAGCGTCGAATCCTCAGAGTATAAGCATATCGTCTTAAGCCTAATTTTCTTAAAGTTCATCAGTGATACTTTCGAGCAGCAGCGCCAAACCCTCATTGATACAGGCTTTGAGAAGCATATCGACATGGTGCAAGCCTATACCAAAGACAACGTGTTTTATTTACCAGAGGAGAGCCGTTGGCAGTTCATCCAGCAAAACGCCAAGCAAGAAGACATCGCGCTGAAAATCGACACGGCGCTTAGTACGATAGAGAAGACCAATCCCTCGCTCAAAGGTGCATTGCCTGACAACTACTTTTCGCGTTTAGGTCTAACCGCCAGTAAGCTTGCCGCGCTGATCGATGTGGTCAATAACATCGACACCATCGGTAATCCAGAAGAGGACACCGTCGGGCGTGTCTATGAGTATTTCTTAGGGAAGTTTGCCGCCACTGAAGGCAAAGGTGGCGGTGAGTTCTATACGCCCAAATCCGTGGTCAATCTCATTGCAGAAATGCTAGAGCCATACCAAGGCAAAATCTACGATCCGTGCTGCGGCTCGGGCGGTATGTTCGTGCAGTCCATCAAGTTCATCGAGAGTCACCACGGCAATACCAGAGATGTGTCTATCTATGGGCAGGAATACACCAGCACAACGTACAAACTCGCTAAGATGAACCTTGCCATTCGCGGTATCGCAAGCAACTTGGGCGATGTGGCGGCCGATACGTTCTTTAAAGATCAGCACGAAGAGCTAAAAGCCGACTTTATCATGGCCAATCCGCCTTTTAACCAAAAGGACTGGCGCGCGCCTGATGAGCTGGTCGATGATCCGCGCTGGGCAGGCTATCCAACACCGCCGACCGGCAATGCCAACTACGCTTGGATATTGCACATGATATCTAAATTATCTGAGCACGGTACGGCAGGGTTTGTGCTGGCAAACGGTTCGATGTCGACCACCACTAGCGGTGAGGGCGAGATACGCGAGCAAATTATCAAAAACGATCTCATCGATTGTATGATTGCGCTACCCGGGCAGCTGTTCTACACCACGCAGATTCCGGTGTGCTTATGGTTCATCAGTAAAGATAAAGCGGCGACATCTGCCAAAGCGCAGGCGCAAGGGCTACGTAATCGTACGGGCGAGACGCTATTCATCGATGCGCGTAATATCGGTAGCATGGTTGATCGCACCCATAAAGAATTTACCAACGATGATATTGAGACCATTGCCAATACTTATCATACATGGCGCGGTGAAGCAGAAGCAGGCGGTTATGAAGCCTATAGCGATGAAGCAGGCTACTGTAAATCGGCAACGCTGGACGATATCAAAGCCAATGATTATGTGCTGACCCCAGGGCGTTATGTAGGGGCTGCAGCAATCGAGGATGATGGCATACCGTTTGAAACGAAGATGTTAGAACTCAGCCAAACGCTATATGCACAGATGCAAGAGTCACAAAAACTAGATGCAACCATTTGTCAGAATTTGGAGGGTTTGGGTTATGGCGAGTGATTGGGAGAAAACGACGCTAGATGAAGTTTGTATTAAAATAACCGATGGTGCTCACAAAAGCCCAAAGTCCGTTGACTCTGGAAAGCCAATGGCATCTGTAAAAGATTTAGAGTTCTATGGTCTGAATCTTGAAACTGCGCGTCACATATCAGAAGAAGATTATGATGACCTAGTTAAGCAAGGTTGTAAGCCAGAACTAGGTGATGTATTAATCGCGAAAGATGGCAATAGCGCATTAGACACAGTATGTACTTTTGAAAAAGATGCTGAAGTTGTACTTTTATCCTCGGTTGCAATACTAAGACCTAATCCTGAGAAAATTAACTCAAGATTTCTCAAATATTATTTCTTATCCTCTCGAACTATAGAATATTTAAAAAGAAATTTTATATCTGGTGCTGCTATTCCTCGTGTAGTTTTAAGAGATTTTAAGAAAGCTGAAATATCACTCCCTTTTATACCCGAACAAAAAACCATTGCCCACGTTTTAGGTACGCTTGATGATAAAATCGAACTTAACCGCCAAATGAATGAAACGCTAGAAGCGATGGCGCAGGCGTTGTTTAAAAGCTGGTTTGTTGATTTTGATCCTGTGATTGATAACGCGCTTGCGGCTGGTAACGCTATTCCTGATGAATTTATAGAACGTAGCGATCAGCGTAAAGGCATTAAGAAAAAAGGAAATTCAGATATCAACCATTTATTCCCTAATGAGTTTGAGTTTACTGAGGAAATGGGTTGGATTCCGAAGGGGTGGTCGGTTAGGAGTATAAAAGACATTGGAAGGGTAGTTACTGGGAAAACACCATCTAAAAAAATCGATAATGCCTACAATGAAGATGGAACGCCATTTATTACACCGACAGATATTGATGATCTACCCTTTATTATTAATACGAATCGCTATCTGTCAGAAAATGGTGTAAATGCAGTTAAGAATTCAAGAATAAGTGCTGGTTCAATTTGTGTAACTTGTATAGGAAGCCAAATGGGAAAAACAACTATTTCACCGTCTGCTTCAGTAACTAATCAACAAATTAACTCTATAACAAACTGTAATGAGTTTTGGCGTAATTATCTTTTCTTTAATTTACGTAGAAGAAGAGAAGAAATATTCCATCTAGGAAGTAGCGGATCAACAATGCCTATTCTTAACAAATCGAATTTTGAAGCTTTACCAATTCTCTGCCCTAATGAGAAGCTCCTAATTTCATTGGATTCACACTTTCAAAGTACTATAGACATCATTTTAGAAAACACTAAACAAAATCAAACCCTCGCCAAACTCCGCGATACCCTTTTACCTAAGTTAATGTCGGGCGAGTTGCGTATTTCTGATACATTGTAGGGTGCTTTTTAAGCACCATTGGCGAGATTATGAACCACAAACGGTGCTTGGAAAGCACCCTACGTGTGATTCAATTTTAATATGGTTTGGTAAGGTGTCGTTCCACGCACTATTGGCGAAGTTTTGAATGATGAACGTTGCTTGGAAAGCACCCTACGTGTGATTCAGGTTTAATATGGTTTGGTAAAGTGTCGTTCCACGCACCATTGGCGAAATTATGAACCACAAACGGTGCTTAAAAAGCACCCTACGCGTGATTCAATTTTAATATGGTTTGGTAAGGTGTCGTTCCACGCACCATTGGCAGGATTTACAAACACAAATGGTGCTTGGAAAGCACCCTACGTGTGATTCAGGTTTAATATGGTTTGGTAAGGTGTCGTTCCACGCACTATTGGCAAAATTATGAACCACAAACGGTGCTTGGAAAGCACCCTACGTGTGATTCAATTTTAATATGGTTTGGTAAGGTGTCGTTCCACGCACTATTGGCGAAGTTTTGAATGATGAACGTTGCTTGGAAAGCACCCTACGTGTGATTCAAGTTAAAGATGATTTTGTAAAGTGTCGTTCCACGCACTATTGGCGAGATTTTGAATCACAAACGGTGCTTGGAAAGCACCCTACGTGTGATTCAGGTTTAAGATGGTTCTGTAGGGTGTCGTTCCACGCACCATTGGCGAGGTTTTCGAATTATAAACGGTGCTTGGAAAGCACCCTACGCCCGATTCAGGTTTAAGATGGTTCTGTAGGGTGTCGTTTCACGCACCACTAAAGTCTAACAAATAAACGGTGCTTAAAAAGCACCTTACGCAAGATTTGAGTTTATGAATGTTTTAAATGTAAATTCTAAATAGGTTATAAAATAGTGCCACAATATATACGCTCATACACTAAAGGCGCGACCTACTTTTTTACATTGGTTGCGTATGAAAGACGGCCAATATTTTGTAAAGATGACTTTTTGAAAGCCTTTAAAGCAAGTATAAAAACAGTTCAGCAGCAATATCCTTTTGAAATTTTGGCATGGGTACAGTTGCCTGATCATTTACATTGTATTTGGCAGATGACAGACGAGGATACTAACTATAGTCAATGCTGGTCACGTATAAAGCGCCTTACAACAAGGGCTTGCCCGCAATATCATCTGGCATCAGATGACTTAAGTACTTCAAAGGTTAATAGAAACGAGAAGGGATTGTGGCAGCGCCGCTTTTATGAACATCAAATTCATAGCGAAGAGGATTTTATAAATCATATGAATTATTTGCACTACAATCCTGTCAAACATGGATTAGTCAAAAAGGTTGCTGATTAGCCATATTCTAGCTTTCATCGTCATGTAAAAAAGGGCAACTATCCAGCCGATTGGGGAGCAAAAATCATTGAATTACCAGAAAAATTTGCTAATAATTTAGAGTAAGATGTTTTTGTAGGGCAATTTATCACAAAAAAATATTAGTAAATTGAACATTCTTGTAGGGTGCGTTCAACGAACCATCCATAAGATTTCAAACTTTAAACGGTGCTTAGAAAGCACCCTACATGTGATTCAGGTTTAAGATGGTTTTATAGAGTTTCGTTTCACGCACCAAAATATTAAAAAGGACATCCTATTGAAATTCACCGAAGATCGGCTAGAACAAGCCATTATCGAGCTACTAGCAGCCGAGGGCTATCCGCACAGCGTAGGCGCGGCACTTAGTCTTGAGACTGGCCGTAATCCTGATGACGTGCTCATCAAGTCCGATCTTCGTGCGTTTCTAGCGACCCGTTATCAAGCCGACTCAATCACTGACTATGAGATTGACGCCATCATCCATAAGCTCGACTACCTGCCTGCATCCGATCTGTACGACACCAATAAAGCCGTTATGAAATGGATCGCTGATGGATTTTTACTCAAGCGCGAAGACCATACCCAAAAAGACTTATACATCCAGCTGATCGATTATCAGGCACTCGATAACAACCGCTTTCGCATCGTCAGCCAAATGGCGATACAAGGCTTTGAGACTCGTATTCCCGACGCCATTCTCTATATCAATGGCTTACCACTGGTGGTGTTTGAGTTTAAGAGCAGTATTCGTGAAGACGCCACTTTGTCTAATGCTTACGATCAGCTGAACAGCCGTTATAAGCGCGATATCCCAGAGCTGTTTAAATATAACGCGCTATGCGTGATTAGCGATGGGGTCAACTCAAAGATGGGTTCCTTCTTTGCGCCTTACGAGTTCTACTACTCTTGGCGTAAAGTCACGGGCGATGAGAAGTTAGAGAAAGACGGTATCCATTCCCTTTTGACCATGATCAGCGGCTTATTTGATAAAGCGCGCCTGCTCGATGTCATTCGCAACTTTATCTATGTACCTGACACCTCTAGCAAGGACGACAAAATCGTTTGTCGTTATCCGCAGTATTATGCGACCACCAAACTGTTTGATAATATTAAGCGCCATATGAAAGTGCTAGATGCAAACGGCAAGGTTGATGAGAGCGATGCTGTACGTGATGGCAAGGGCGGGACGTACTTTGGCGCGACGGGCTGTGGTAAGAGCTACACTATGCTATTTCTCACGCGTTTGCTGATGAAAGACGCGGCGCTGGGTAGCCCAACTATTATCTTAATCACAGACCGCACCGACTTAGATGACCAGTTATCCAAAACCTTTACCAATGCCAAAACCTATATCGGCGATGAGAACATCACCAGTGTCGAGAGTCGTGCTGAGCTACGAGAGAAGCTAAAAGATCGCAAGAGTGGTGGCGTGTTCCTCACCACTATTCATAAGTTCACCGAAGACTTAGCTCTACTCACAGAGCGAACCAACGTTATCTGTATCTCAGATGAAGCGCACCGTAGTCAAATCAATCTCCAGCAAAAAATCACCGTGAGTGAGGATGGCGTAAAGAAGTCTTACGGCTTTGCCAAATACTTACATGACTCATTGCCCAATGCCACTTACGTTGGCTTCACAGGCACACCGATTGACGCCACCCTAGATGTCTTCGGCCCAGTCATCGACAGCTACACCATGGTCGAGTCGGTATTTGATGAGATCACCGTGCGTATCGTCTATGAAGGTCGCGCCGCCAAAGTGCTACTTGATAGCAAACAGCTTGATGAAGTCGAAAAATACTATACCCATAGCGTAGAGTCGGGCGCAAATGAGTATCAGGTCGACAAGAGCAAAAAAGCCATGGCGAGTATGTCGACCATCTTGGGTGATCCTGACCGCATCAGAGCTATCGCCGAGGACTTTGTGCAGCATTATGAAGCACGAGTAAGCGAGGGCACCACCCAAAAGGGCAAGGCGATGTTCGTCTGTAGTAGCCGAGTGGCCGCCTATCAGCTCTATAAAGACATCATAGCGCTGCGTCCTGAATGGGATGAGGTGCGAGCATGCGAGGAAGGCTCAATCTTATCAGAGAGCGAGAAGAAAAAGGTCAAACCCATGGAGCGAGTCAAGATGATTATGACACGTAGCAAAGACGATCCAAAAGACTTGTGGGACAAACTAGGCAATAAAGACTACCGCAAAGAGCTGGATCGTCAGTTTAAAAACGGCAAGTCTAACTTCAAAATCTCCATCGTCGTCGATATGTGGCTCACAGGCTTTGACGTACCCTTTCTCGATACCATCTACATTGATAAACCGCTGCAAAAGCACAGCCTGATTCAGACCATCTCACGGGTCAACCGTAAGTTTGAAGGCAAAGAGAGCGGCTTAGTCGTTGATTATATCGGTATCAAAAAGCAGATGAACCTGGCACTCTCGCATTACACTGGCGGTCAGGTACAAAACCTCGAGGACATCCAAAAGTCAGTGGTGGTGGTCAAAGATCACTTGAGCTTGCTTGATACCGTCTATCATAAATTTGACTCTTATTCTTATTTCAACGGCACGCCACTAGAGCAGCTTAACTGCTTAAACGCAGCAGCTGACTTTGCCCTGCAATCTAAAAAGCTAGAAAAACGCTTTATGGATTTAGCCCGTCGCCTAAAGTCTGCCTATGACATTTGCGTGGGTAGTGAGGCGCTCACAAAGGCGCACAAGGACAAGATTCATTACTACCTAGCTATACGTACCATCATCTTCAAAATCACCACTGGCGGCGCACCTGATACCGAACAGATGAATCAAAAGGTGCGTGATCTGGTGAAAGACGCGCTGATGAGTGATGGGGTAGAAGAGATCTTTAAGCTGGGTGGTGATGGTACAGACGGCGCGATTGACATCTTCGATGAAGATTATCTAGCCAAGCTTGAGGCGATCAAGCAGCCTAATACCAAGCTTGAGCTACTACAACAGCTACTGGCAAAAGCTATTGTTGAGCTGAAAAAAACCAACAAGGTAAAGGGCGTTGATTTTAGTAAACAGATGAATGCTTTGATCGAAAAATATAACGACCGTGATGAGCAAGATGTGCTACAACCAAAGGTGATTAGCGACTTCTCCGATGAGATTATAAAAATGTATAACGAGCTGCGCGCAGAGATGGCGTCCTTTGGCGAGATGGGTATCAACTTTGAAGAAAAAGCCTTTTATGACATTCTGCTATCACTGGCGCATAAGTATGACTTTACCTATCCAGAAGATAAGCTGGTGGCGCTGTCAAAAGAGGTAAAAAAGCTCATCGATGAGAAGGCTAAATACACCGATTGGAACAAGCGTGATGACATCAAAGCGGAGCTACAGTTTGACTTGATGGTATTGCTCGACGCGTGGGGCTATCCCCCTGTGGATTCAAAAGAGGTCTATAAAGAGATATTCGAGCAGGCTGAGAACTTTAAGAAGCATAAAGTGGTTTAGACAGAGCAGATATGTTTTTGATTTAATCGCCTCTTAATATAGTCGATCCACTATAAAATAAATACAGTGCTACTGAGATGAATTTTATGCAGCATCTGGAGTGACGGAGTCGCACAGCAAGCAAAGAAAATTTATACCAGTAGCACGCCGTAAAAGCTGCACTCTTTTTATTTAGGACTCACTATATGACGTTTAAACCGAACATTTTGATAGCTTACACATAAAAAAAACACCGCAAATCATAACGATTTGCGGTGTTTTTAGTACTGCTATAATGGTACCCGGAGCCGGACTTGAACCGGCACGCTATTGCTAGCGAGGGATTTTAAATCCCTTGTGTCTACCAATTTCACCACCCGGGCAAAACTTGTATTATCTAATACGTCAATCAGTTGATAGACCCTCTGATGACTAGATAAGTGCTCGCTATTATAAGCCGTTATATTAAGAATGCAAGCCAAAATTAACGCAAATCTTATAAACAGTGAGCAAAATAAATGGAGGCTGGGGTCGGAATCGAACCGGCGTCTACGGATTTGCAATCCGCTGCATAACCACTGTGCTACCCAGCCAAGGGTCACTATATTAGCAAAACTAATTTAAATTACAAGCTATTTTTTGGCTAAAGGCCTGTTATTTGTCAATCACCTGTGAGTAACTGTTTAATAACGACCTACTATTAAAGCAGCGCCTAGCGTTTGACTAGACTCGTTAGATAATATCTTTGTTATTGCGCTGAGCTTTTTTGATATCACGATAGGTTGCAGTGCATATAAGTACTAGTACCCCGAGTGTTATCGCAGGCCAGATCAAAATATAAAGTCCATAGATAAAAGTGCTATCCATACTGTCTTCTCCTGTTTGCTGATGAATAACGGCTATGACATAAATGACTAGCATTCATACTATAACCGTCATTTTGTATTAAATCTTTGGTACTGGCTGCACTTTGGCTTTTTTATCATAATCACCAACGCGCTGTTTGATGAGATCAAAGTCAAAACGCTCATTACTCATCAAGCTAATGATGATACAAACAACAGCGCTGACACCATAAGCCGTTAAAGAGGCGAGTAGTACCATATAATCACGCAAAAACCCTGTTGCAAATATCAGCATCAAGATAAAAGTGACGGCAGCGGCGACGAGGCCCATCTTGCGACCTAAGAAGCCAAAAACCATCAATCCAATAACGACAGCTGCACCGACGCTTGCCATAACTTCGAAGAATAGAGCGGTAAATCCAGTAATAGAGACCAGCTCAAAACGGGCAATACAGAAGAATAACAGTGCTACTAGTACCGCGGCAGTAAAGGCAGTATTGGTGACGCGATTCCAGTACACGCTAGCGATAACAGGGAATACAACCGCGCCCCATAGTGCGCCGACAAATACGAGCATGACTAAAATATCAAGCTTAAAGCTTGCAAATATCAGTCCTGCTGCCGTCGCGACAATCATCGTGCCACGACCGACGAGCATCATCGTTTTAGGTTTCACGCCGCCTTTTTTGGCGATGTTTTTACCATAGACATCAGCCATCATAATAGTCGATAGCGCCGACAAATCAGAATCCGCAGTCGAGGATAACGACCCTATGACCAAGATAAAGAACAAGGCAATAAAGACTGGATGCAAGTACATACTGACCATTTGCGGAATCAAGTTGTTCATATTGCCATCGAGAGGCTCGACACCGATAGTGAGTGCCATAAGACCTATCATACCTAGGCCAATAACGATACCTGCGTAGCCGACAGTAGCGGTAACAAAGGTCGCTTTGATCTTGGTTTTGTCAATCGCAAACAGGCGCTGAGTAATCGTCTGATTACCGATAGCATAAGCCAAGACAGCAACGAAAAAAGGTGCGCCCTGTTGCAAAAAGGCTTCAGAGGAAAAGAAGTCTTGCTGCTCTAAAGTCAAATTAGATAAACCACTTACCATAACCTCAGGGCCGCCCATAGAGAACAAGACGGCTGGAATAATGACCACACCGATCGCCATCAAGGCAACTAATTGCGCAAAGTCAGTAAAGACTGAAGCGCGAAATCCAGAGGTTAAGGTATAACTGAGTACGCCCACGCCTGCGATGATTACCCCAGTTTGAAACGACAATGGCGATAATACAGATACTAGCGCACCTGCGGCGGTAAAGTTGACCATCAAGCTAATTAAGCTGCCCATAATGTTGGATATGGCTAAAATTAATTGGCTTGATGAGCCATGACGGGCGTGAATAAGCTCGCCTAACGTGTGACCGTTGGGCGCAAGTTCACGAAAGCGCATACCAAAGGGGTAGATGAACAAAATCATCAGTGCGCCCCAAAATCCGTAATGTATGGGACCTGATACGCCGTATTTATAGCCAGATGTGGCCGCTGCATAAAATGACGCCGCCCAGATCCAAGTGGCGGTCATGCTGGCTGCGCCCATACCGAATCCAACGCCGTGACCTGCGACCATAAAGCCGGAGGTTGATTCTTTGTCTTTTTTAATGAGTAAAGATAATAAATAAGTACCACCATAAAACGCCAGCAGTAACAAAATGACGGTCAACGATGAGAATTGAAACAATGACTCAGTTTTCAAACTTATACCTCGCAATTGTTAGGATAAAATAGTAGTTATTACATATGCAAAATCACATTATTTACAAAGCTTACAAAGCTTACAAAGCTAAAGAGCCCACAAATTACTGCTTATAGTAAGACCTATAGCCCTAGTTATCTGTAATACGCAAAATGATAGAGACTACTCTATATAGGCGTCTATTTATGAATAAAGCATAAGCTATAGAGAGCAGATATAGAGTAGCGGTTAAGCGGCCTGTACCATATGACTTTCAGGGAAGAATGGCTTTGTAGAGCAGATATGAGCTAACAGAACATAAGTATTTAACTTAGAGGCTCTATACGTATTGGTAAGCAAAGCAGATGATAAACTTGCGATATGTTTTAGCTATGTTAAATGTTTGTAACTCATTTGCGTCACAAGAGTAACCTATTGACCGATGAACCTCAAATTAAATGACTGTAGAGTCATATTTGTAATAGAGGTTGTGGACACAAAAAACCCGCAAAGATTTTTAATCCTTGAGGGTTTTAGAGTGATGTTTAGGGTAGCTAATGAGCTGCGGTGTTAACTCAAGATTAGGCTATCATCATCAACCTTTTCGCCGCGCGTTTGCTCAAACATATCGAGTAAATCATGAACCGTCATGCCGCGACGAATATCGCCAGCCACATCGAGTACGACTTGACCTTGGTGTAGCATAACCGTACGCGTGCCATGTGCTAAGGCTTGCTGCATAGAGTGGGTGACCATCATTGTCGTCAGATTATTGTCAGTGACGATCTTGTCTGTGAGCTCTAAAACAAAAGCGGCAGTCTTAGGATCAAGGGCTGCGGTGTGCTCATCAAGCAAAAGGATTTTGGAGGGTTGCAAGGATGCCATAAGCAAGCTGACTGCCTGACGCTGACCTCCTGAGAGCAGACCCATACGATCGGTCAAACGATTCTCTAAACCAAGCTTTAGCACCGATAACTTTTCACGAAATAGATCGCGATTATTTGGGTTAAGAGCAAAACTCAAACCACGTTTGCCGCCGCGCTTATAAGCGAGCGCCATGTTCTCTTCAATCGTCAATGCCTCACACGTGCCTGCCATCGGATCTTGAAAGACGCGAGCGACCCAATGCGCGCGCTCATGTGCACTTTTTTTGGTAACATCGATACCATTTAACAAGATAGAGCCGCTATCGACGCGAGTGGTACCGCTAACGGCGTTCAAAAACGTCGATTTACCCGCGCCATTCGTACCGATAACAGTGACAAACTCGCCATCTGCAATATTTAGATCAATACCGCGTAGTGCTGGGTTTTCGATAGGGGTGCCTGGATTAAAGGTCAAGCGTAAATCATTTGCTTGCATCATAATCGTGATTCCTTATGTTTGCTGATCACGCATCTTGTAGGGCGTATTGGATAATCAAACATGTCTAATAATATAAGCGAGCGTTAAACTTTTAGCTTACGCGACAAAAGCTGAGTTTTGGCCTTAGGTAGTACCAGCGCCAATACCACGAGTAGAGCAGTAATCAGGTTGAGATCCTGCGGACCAAAGCCGATACTCCGTAGCGTGTCACTTGATAAAGCGACTTGAATAAATAGCTTATAAAGTACTGCACCGACGATAACGGCAAAGGTAATGAGCCAAATACGCTTAGCAGGGATTATTGTCTCACCAATGATAACCGCAGCTAGGCCGATAACGATAGTACCGATACCGATAGAGATATCAGCGACGCCTTGCGTCTGCACAAATAGCGCACCTGCTAGGGCAATTAAGCCATTAGAGATTGCCATACCGATGATGGTCATCCATGAGGTATTGATGCCTTGCGCTTGCGCCATACGCAGGTTTGAGCCTGTTGCGCGCATCGATAGACCAGACTCAGTACTATAGAACCAGTCCAAAAACAATTTGGCGACCAAAACCACTGCACCAATGATTAAACAGCGCATCCAAAAGCCATTGTCATTAGTCACAAGTGAGCTAAATACCGTCGTCTCACCTAAGAGCGGTAGGTTCGGCGCGCCCATAATACGCAAGTTGACTGAGTATAGTGCAACCATAACCAAGATACTGGCGAGCAATTGCAAGATACCAAGCTTGACGTGTAGCCAGGCGGTGACGATACCAGCAACCGATCCTGCGAGCATACCAAAAGCGCAGGCAATCCAAGGATTGATACCGGCGACGATGGAGATACCGGCGACAGCGCCACCAAGCGGAAAGCTACCGTCAGCGGTCAAATCAGGAAAATCAAGCGTACGAAACGAGATGAGTACACCTAGGGCGACTAAGCCGTAGATAAGACCACTCTCAAGCGCACCGAAAAAGGCAATTAAGGACATAAGAAATCAATAAGTCAAAAGCGCTGCAAGTCACAACGACTAGGCGGTGAATGAAACAGATTTAATAACCTGCAAGAAAGGACTTGGTATTATAAAACAGGTAGCATTTTAAGATAAGTATCATTTAAACGTCAGTATCTCAAACCTTAAAAAAGCGCATTGAGCGCTTAAAAAACAACCCAGCGAGTTCCAATCTTGACTGGCTTAGCTGGGTTGTTTGCACTCTTATTATCTAAAAATACTATTCTACCACTTCTTTAGCATTATCAATAACCGCTTGTGGCAAAGTTACGCCTTGTTCCTCAGCATTTTTTGGACTGACGTACAAATCAAGCTTTTGCGGAGTGTAAACAGGGATATCACCTGCGCTCTCGCCATTTAAGATACGGCTAACGATTTTGCCCGTCTCACGACCCAAGCTATAGTAATCAACGCCAAGAGCTGCAATTGCGCCGCGCTCAACAGAGCTAGTATCAGAGGCAATAAGTGGGATTTTGCTCTCTCTTGCAACTTGATACAGCGACTCATAGGCGGAGACGACATTGTTGTCCGTTGACGTATAGATCATATCAACGCGGCCTTCTAAGCTACGAGCTGCCATGGCAATATCGTTGCTACGCGCAGCAGGCGCTTCTTGTACCGAGATGCCCATAGGCGCAAGCTTCTCTTTTAGATTCTTTAAGATGATCGTTGAATTGACCTCACCTGGGCTATACACATAACCGACGTTTTTAAGACCTGGGATGATCTGACGCATCAAGTCAATTTGCGGCTCATAAGGAAGCGCATCTGAGCCACCTGTAACGTTAGTGCCTGAACCATCAAGACTAGTAACAAGCTTGGCTTCAACAGGGTCGGTTACTGCTGAGAACACTAGCGGAATACTGCTGGTCGCGGCTGCCACTGACTGCGCTGATGGCGTACCAATAGCGACGATGACGTCTGACTCATCAGCGACGAACTGTTTGGCAATCTGACCTGCAGTTGCCGTATTGCCCTGCGCACTTTGGAAGTTGACGTTTAAGTTCTCGCCTTCGGTAAAGCCTTGTTCAGCCAACTCATCGATCACCCCTTTACGGACATCATCAAGGGCAGGATGCTCTACGATTGCGGTAATTGAGACCGTCTTGGTCGGTAGCGTCGTATCACCGCCCGCTGCGCCGTCGATAGTCTCAGGATCATCGGTTGGTGCTTGATTACAGCCGGTCAAAATAGCAGTACATAGACCGCCTAGCATAAAAGCTTTACGAAAACGATTGGGGTTAAACATAAGTCTTACTCCTAAAAATAAAAGGGTATCCATACAAGGTGTTGAGTTTTAACGGTTTTAAACATGAAAGCGATGCGATCACTCGTCAGTGTTTGGTGTTTGAGTATCGACGTTGATAGCCTCTTTGAGTAGCGCAGCTGGTATACTCACGCCTTGCGCCTTGGCATGTTTGGGACTGACATACAAGGTTAGCTCGTTCATGACCTCAGGTGTGATACTGCTAGTGGCTTCACCATTTAATACGCGATATACCATCTTGCCTGTAGTACGGCCAAAGTCATAATCGTTAACGCCCAGCGCTGCTGTAGCGCCGCGTCCAACACTGAATTCATCAGAGGCGATCACAGGTATTTTGAGCTCATTGGCAGCGTTTGCCATCGCCTCAAATGCCGAGACGACATTATTATCGAGCGAGGTATAAATAATATCAACACGGCCACCCAAGCTGCGCGTCGCCATAGCGACATCAGTAGGACGGTTAGCAGTGACTTCTAATATATCAAGCCCGCGTGCAGGTGCTGCTTCTTTGAGCTGCTTTAGGACGCCAACTGAGTTAGCCTCACCTGGACTATAGACATAACCTATGGTCTTGGCATCAGGGGCAATCTGCTGAATGAGATCAAGCTGCGGCTCGATAGGCAGCTGGCTTGATAACCCTGTGACATTGTCTTGCATAGGTACATTGTTAGCATCAATGAGCTTAGCGCCTAGGGGATCAGATATTGCCGTATAAATGATAGGAATGCTGGTCGTCGATGCAACCACAGACTGTGCTGATGGGGTAGAGATAGCTACGATGGCATCTGGCAGATCGCCTGCAAACTGCTTAGCAATTTGTCCAGCGGTAGCAAGATTGCCCTGCGCACTTTGAAAGTTGACGTTTAGATTTTTGCCTTCGGTATAACCTTGCTCTGCCAGCTCATCTAATATACCGCGCCGGATCTCATCAAGTGAGGGATGCTCAACGATTTGGGTTATAGCTAGGCTTTTGGTCTCTATACTATCTTCAGTTGCATTGGTGTCTGCCGTATTAGAGCAACCGATCAAGCCCAGCGCGCCAATAGTAGCAGCATATAGATTGAGACGTAGAGTCGTGGCAAAAGTCATAATAGAAGAACTCTTTTATTAAGTGAGGGGCATATCAGTGCTGATGGTATTGTAACCTTTGCTATATTATGACAGCAAGGTTACCTTGTGCAATAAGAAGCGCAATAAAAAGTACACTATCTAAGCCAAAAGGCTCAATCAAAAACACGCCAAAGGCTACGAAATAGCCAAGCAATGACATAAAAAGGTATCTCTACTATATCTATAAAGAAAAACCAATCCCATGCATCCCAGTCAACATGACGCTGTCGACGCGATGTGGGTTTGATGTCTGATGTAAACCAAAAAAGCAGTATACTAATGAGCGCGCAGCCAATAGCTATCCATAATGCGGTTATATCACTAGTCATGTACCAATAAATGATAAGTCCAAATGCCGTATAGATAAGAATATCAGCTAGCAGCCTAAGCAATATCATAAGACGCCCCAGGAACCGCAGCTTACTTAAGCAAGGGTGTCACCAACGACGCACTCATCAGGTAAAGTCACAACGGTCAGTCCCGTTTTTGGATCGCCTGTTGATAGTACCATGCCCTCTGATACACCGAATTTCATCTTACGCGGGGCAAGATTGGTCACGCAAATTACCTTTTTGCCCGTTAATTGCTCAGGCTCATAAAACTTACGGATACCACTAAACACATTACGCGGCTTGTCTTCACCAACGTCTAAGGTAAATTGCAATAACTTGTCCGCGCCCTCGACGTGACTACACTCAACCACGTGCGCGACCCTCATCTCAACCTTAGCAAAGTCTTCGATACCGATGTAGTCATCAGCAGTATCTTCAGTTTGTTCAGTATTTTTCTTATCGGCTACTGCTTTAGTGTCATTACTAACTGCTGGCGCGTCTGTTTGTGTAAGTGACGCTTTTGAGTCTTCAACCATCGCCGCCACGTCTTTTTCTTCGATACGCTGCATAAGCGGTTTAAACTTATTGATCTTGTGGCCTAGCAGCCACTGATTACGACTGGCGAAGCTTAAATCATCAATATTTAAGAACGCTTTGGCATTGCCCGTAAGCTCAGGCAGTACAGGCGCAAGATAAACCATCAGTTGGCGGAAAATATTAATCGCCACCGAGCAGACGTCTTGTACTTCTTGCTCAGTGCCCTCGATCTTAGCAAGCGACCAGGGCTTCTTGTCATCAATATACTCATTGGCCTTGTCCGCGCATTGCATAATTAGGCGCATGGCTCGCGCAAACTCACGATTCTCATAAGCGGCGGCAATCTCATCGCCCGTCTTGGTGATATCTTCTAGTAGCGTTGACTCTACGCAAGTATCAGACAGCATACCGTCATACTTTTTGACCAAGAATCCTGCACTGCGACTGGCAATATTGACCACTTTACCGACTAAGTCAGAATTAACCTTTTGCATAAAGTCTTCTAAATCAAGGTTAATGTCCTCGACTTTATCAGAGAGTTTACTCGCAAAGTAATAACGTAAGTACTCAGGATGCAAGTGCTCAGCGTAGGTTTCAGCCTTGATAAAGGTGCCGCGTGATTTACTCATCTTCTCGCCATTGACCATCAAAAAGCCGTGCGCGAAGACACCCGTTGGCGTACGGAATTCACTACCTGCGAGCATAGCGGGCCAAAACAGCGCATGGAAATAGACGATATCTTTACCGATGAAGTGATAAACCTCGGTTTTGTGCTCATTCTCTTGCATCCAGTAGCGATCAAAGTCCAGCTCGTTATCGCCGCCTTTGCGCTTATCACACAAGTTTTGAAAACTTGCCATGTAGCCCACGGGCGCATCTAGCCAGACATAAAAGTATTTGTCTGGCTCATCACTTGGGGTATCAGGAATTTTGAAGCCAAAGTAGGGCGCATCACGCGAGATGTCCCAGCTGGCAAGACCGGCATCAAACCACTCTTGGAGTTTGTTGGCAACGGAGACTTGCAAGCGATTGTCACTGCGTGTCCAGTCTTTTAAAAACTGCTCAAACCCTGGCAAATCAAAGAAGTAGTGCTTTGAGGTTTTGAGTACAGGCGTCGCATCTGATAACGTCGAATAAGGGTTGATCAGATCTGTCGCATCATAGGTGGTGCCGCAGACTTCGCAGTTATCGCCGTATTGATCCATCGCACCGCATTCAGGGCATTGACCTTTGACAAAACGATCGGCTAAGAACAGCTGTTTTTCGGGGTCAAATAATTGCTCGACGTCGCGGGTACTGATATGTCCTGCGCTATTAAGACGACGATAAATCAGCTCTGAGAAGTGCTTGTTTTCTTCTGAATGAGTGGTGTGATAATTATCAAAATCAATCAAAAATTTTGCAAAGTCCGCTTCGTGCGAGGCTTTGACTGAGGCGATTTGCTCCTCTGGCGTAATACCGTTAGACTCAGCTTTGAGCATGATAGCGGTGCCGTGAGCATCATCGGCGCAGACATAAGTGACCTGATGGCCCTGCGCTTTCATCGCCCGTACCCAAATGTCGGTTTGAATGTATTCTACAAGATGGCCTAAATGGATGTAGCCATTGGCATAAGGTAAGGCACTGGTTACTAAAATCTCACGCACGTTTATCACCTATATTTTTATCTAAAAAGGGTAGTGGTCAATCGCTCTAGGCATCATTGCCATTATCAACAAAGAGGAGTGCAAAGAACGGGACGCACCAAAATAAAAAATTGTGCCTATGATACCGTAATTTAGCCAAAGTTGTGATAGTGCTTAGTAATAAACCTATGCATTGATGCGATCCGTGTAGCACATACTCATTTAATCAGTTTAAAAGTCAAAACCAAAAAGCCCACTAAGCAAGTGCTAAGTGGGCTTTAAATTATATTAAACCGTTTTAAAGGGTACGTTTAGAACGATCCAAGCTTAGAACGATCCGAACAAAGTACCCAAAGTGATGACAGCAATAACAGCGATGAGTGGAATTACCATCGTAACGACGGCTAGATTAAGATAAGACTGCTTATGGGTCAGACCACAAATAGCAAACAAGGTGATGACCGCGCCGCTATGGGGCAAGGTGTCAAGACCACCTGCTGCCATGACAGCGACTCGGTGCATCAGCTCAGGGTCAATACCCGCTTCAACCGCCATTCTGAGATAATCCTCACCTAATGTCGATAGGGCAATACTCAAACCACCAGAAGATGAGCCTGTGATACCGGCAAGCGTAGTCATAGCAACCGCTTCTGATATCAGCGGATTATTGGGATTGAGGTTTAAGATACTATCACGAATGATAAGAAACCCTGCAAGCGAGGCGATAACCGCGCCGTAACCCACCTCTGAGGCGGTGTTAAATATCGGCAACATCGAATCATAAGTACCACGGTTAATGGTTTTTTGTAGATTACTCCAGTGACCGATGCGCAGCACAATCAGCACGATAATAGCGATGACCAAAGAGATGATAATAGACCAAAGACCTAGTGAGCCTTCGATATTAAGATCAGGGAACTGCGTTTGTAAGCTGCTAAAGTCCATCGCAGGAAAGATAAAGTAGGTGAGCATGGCGTTCAATGCGATAACCAAAACCAGCGGAATCATCGCAACCACAAAGGAGGTTTGATGAGTGTTGCGCGCTTCACTTGTTGTCGCTAGGTTGCTCTTAGCGACGTTCTCTTGCGCGACGTTTTCCTGAACAGGCTCTTTTTTGGCATCGATACCACCGACGCCGACGTCTTCGTCGTCATGCTGACCATAACCTTCACCTGCGGCATTGGCTTTTTTGGCGCGTGATTGTAACCACAGCCATCCACCAATGAACATGATGGTACCGCCGATTATCCCTAAGATGGGCGCTGCAAAAACGTTAGTATTGTAATAAGGGATAGGAATAGCGTTTTGAATCGCAGGCGTACCGGGCAGGGCGGTCATAGTAAAGGTAAAAGAGCCTAGTGCGATAGCCGCTGGAATCAAGCGCTTAGGGATATCAGCCGCTCTAAATAAGTCCTTGGCGATAGGGTAGATAGCAAAGGCTACAACAAATAGCGAGACGCCGCCGTAGGTCAAGATAGCACAGACTAAAATCACCGCAAGGATAGCTTTGCTTGCGCCAAGCTTTTTGACTACGGTATTGGCAATCGCGGTTGCGGCGCCTGAGTCTGCCATCAAACGCCCAAAGAGTGCGCCTAGTAAGAATATAGGAAAAAACTTCAGTAAGAATCCGCTAAGTGCGCCCATAAAAATATCGGTATAGGCAGGGATACTCGTCAAAAAATCACCCGATAGCAATACAGCCAATGTTGCCATAATCGGTGCTAAAATCAGTACAGAATAGCCGCGATAGGCAAAAAACATGAGCAGTAATAACGTGATGACAATAGCAAGTGTGCTAAACATAAGCCTTCTCCTTGGCATAAAGTAGACCGCGAATAAATGGTATCCGCGGCCCTATAAATTATTTAATCAATCAGTGTGTATAACGCTAATATAAAAATGCTGACCATAGTACTCAAAGCAGCTATAGGATAACCAGTCGCTATGATATAACGACTGTTATCGAAGCCTCTATCTCTTATCGATACGATATAGCTGCTATCTTTACTATCATCTTAACGTTCTTACCTAGTCGCTAAGATGATAATATGCTAAGTTAGCACATATGTTGTATACAAGATATATTGATACAAGGTGTATTGTTTTAAATTTTCTGTAGATTATGGGTTAATATTAAAAAATGCTAAATTAGCAAGGAGCTGAGCATGAGTCAATCAAAAGTATATAGTACGGCACAAGATGCCCTAAAAGGTATCGTGAGTGATGGACAAACCCTCGCTATTGGCGGTTTTGGCCTGTGCGGCATTCCAGAAGCGCTTATTGAAGCGTTGCGCGATAGCGCTGTCAAAAATCTTACTTGTATTAGTAACAACGCTGGTGTCGATGATTTTGGCTTGGGACTATTATTACAAACTCGCCAAATCAAAAAAATGATCTCATCATATGTGGGCGAAAACAAAGAGTTTGAGCGCCAATACTTGGCAGGCGAGTTAGAAGTTGAGCTGACCCCGCAAGGCACATTAGCAGAAAGACTACGTTCAGGCGGCGCAGGTATTCCCGCGTTCTATACTGCGACAGGCGTCGGTACCTTAGTTGCTGAAGGCAAGGAGACCCGCGACTTTGAGGGTCGTACTTATATTCTTGAGCGTGCATTAAACGCGGATATCTCCCTCGTCAAAGCGCTAAAAGCGGACAAAGCAGGTAACTTAATATTTAGTAAAACCGCGCGCAACTTCAATCCAGACTGTGCAACAGCAGGCAAAATTACCATTGCTGAGGTTGAGGAAATCGTAGAGACAGGCACGCTTGATCCCAATGAGATACATCTGCCTGGTATCTATGTGCAACGTATTGTACTCAATAGCGCTCCTGAAAAACGCATTGAGAAAATTACGACAAAAGCCGCTGAGAGCGCTTAAGCACTAAGTTGAACTAAGATAAAAAAGAATACGATAATTTTTAAGGATAAATACCATGGCATGGACAAGAGAGCAAATGGCGCAGCGCGCCGCACAAGAGTTGCAAGATGGTTATTACGTCAATTTAGGCATTGGCCTGCCGACACTGGTGGCCAATTACATCCCTGAGGGCGTAGACGTTTGGCTACAGTCTGAGAATGGCTTATTAGGTATCGGCGAGTTTCCGACCGAAGATAATGTCGATGCAGATTTGATTAACGCCGGTAAGCAAACGGTAACCGCAAAACCTGGTGCTAGCTTTTTTAGCAGCTCAGAGTCGTTTGCGATGATTCGTGGTGGTCACGTCAATCTGGCGATACTTGGCGCAATGGAGGTCTCAGAAAACGGTGATCTGGCCAACTGGATGATCCCCAAAAAGATGGTCAAAGGTATGGGCGGCGCGATGGACTTGGTCGCAGGCGTGCAACGAGTGATTGTACTCATGGAGCAAGTGAACAAACATGGCGATCCCAAAATCCTTGCCAACTGTGAGCTACCCTTGACTGGTAAAGGCGTCGTTGATCGCATTATTACCGAACTTGCAGTGCTTGATGTCACAGATCAAGGACTTAAACTTGTCGAACTAGCCGATGATGTCAGCTTCGATGAGCTACAAGAAAAAACCCCAGTAACCATAATCCAGTAAGCACGATTATTCAATAAGTCCATTTAATAAAAAATTAAAGTAAGGAATAAAAGTATGGCGACCGAACTACAACATGATTTGACAGGTAAAGTAGCACTAGTCACAGGCTCAGCTAGCGGCATCGGACGTGATATCGCTGAGACTTATGCCAAGGCAGGCGCTGCAGTCGGTATTGCAGATATCAATTTGGATGCCGCTCAAGAGACAGTCGATGCTATCAAAGAAGCGGGCGGTCAGGCTCTAGCGATTGAGATGGATGTCACCTCAGAGGATGCCGTCAACGCAGGTGTGCAGCAGTTGGTCGACACCTTTGGCGGTATTGACATTCTTGTTTCCAACGCCGGTATTCAGATTATCAACCCAATTGACAAAATGGCATTTGATGACTGGAAAAAAATGCTCGCTATTCATCTAGATGGCGCTTTTTTGACAACCAAAGCCGCTGTCAAGCATATGTATAAAGACGACAAAGGCGGTACGGTTATCTATATGGGTTCGGTACACTCACACGAAGCCTCACTCTACAAAGCGCCTTATGTTACCGCCAAGCATGGTCTATTAGGGCTGTGCCGCGTACTGGCAAAAGAGGGCGGCGAGCACAACGTACGCTCGCATGTGATTTGCCCAGGCTTTGTCAAAACCCCACTGGTCGAAAAGCAGATCCCTGAGCAAGCCCAAGAGAAGGGCATTAGCGAAGAAGAAGTCGTCAACGATATTATGCTAGTCAATACCGTTGATAAAGAGTTCACTACCGTTGATGATATCGCTCAGTTGGCATTATTTTTAGCCGCATTCCCAACCAATGTATTCACAGGACAATCCATCGTCGCCAGTCATGGCTGGTTTATGAACTAATTGATTAATGAGCCTAAGCCTTTATCCGCTTGCTTATAAATCACCCATCCGCTAGCATCTTCTTTATGAGATAAAAAAGAGCCAATATTATTGGCTCTTTTTTTATTTATAATCAAATCTTCTCGCATCGCACAGAGCAATTATAATGAACTATCAAGATATCGCGTTAACGTTAAGCGCGGCCGTTGAGCAGCAGCAGTTTACGCCCGCAATGAATCAACTACAGGCTTTGCGCCCTATCGATAGCGCTGATGTGCTTGCGCTGATGGATACGACGCTCGCTTGGCAGTTATTAGAGCGCCTGCCCAATCGCTCAACTATATTTGCGTACCTAGAGCCTGATGTACAGGTCGCTATGGCGCACAAGTTCCCGCGTGAGAGTATGGCAATCTTGATAGGGGAGATGCCAGCGGACGCGCGCACTGACCTGTACAAGCATCTTAACCAAGAGCAGCGCGATGCCCTGCTGCCCGCATTAGCGCAAGCCAAACGCGAAGACATTCGCAGGCTATCGGCCTACGAGGAGCGTACCGCTGGGGCTTTGATGACCTCTGATTATGCCACCTTAGCGCCAAAGATGACGGTGGCGCAAGCGCTAGATGCTCTAAGATTAGAGGCACCTGACGCTGAGACGATTTATCATGCCTATGTCATAGATGAGGCCCGTAAACTCCTAGGCGTGGTGTCATTACGAGTGCTCATTTTAGCGTCCCCTGAGCAAGTGATTAGCGATATTATGATGAGTAGTGTGGTGTCATCTAACGCCTCTGACGATCAAGAAGACGTCGCCAAAGCCGTAGCTCGTTATGATCTCATTGCACTGCCAATTACTGACGATAATGGCGCTTTAGTTGGTATCGTCACTCATGATGATGCGATGGACGTTGCTAGCGATGAAGCCACCGATGACTTTCATAAGTCAGCTGGCGTCACGACTATGGTCGGTAGGCTCAAAGATGTGAGCGTCAGAGTGCTGTATCGTAAGCGCGTCTTTTGGCTGGTCTTATTGATATTTGGCAATCTACTCTCAGGCTTTAGTATTGCCAACTTTGAAGATGTTATTGCTGCTAACTTAGTACTAGTGTTTTTCTTACCGTTATTAGTCGATAGTGGTGGTAATGCAGGCTCACAGTCTGCCACTTTGATGGTACGGGCACTTGCTACTGGCGATGTGGTGATGAAGGATTGGTTTTCACTACTAGGCCGTGAGGCTTTAGTTGCACTTATGCTAGGAGCTACGATGGCGGTCGCTGTCGCTATTATCGGCTATATCCGCGGTGACGCTATCGTATCGGTGGTGCTAGCGCTGAGTATGGTGTCGGTAGTTATCATTGGTAGTGTGATCGGCATGAGTCTGCCTTTTGTACTCAACAAGTTAGGCTTTGACCCTGCCACGGCCAGTGCGCCTTTGATAACTTCAATAAGTGATGCCTCAGGCGTGCTTATTTACTTATTCATCGCTTCAAAGTTTTTGGCGATATAAAGTCGGCTTTAAGCATTAACTAACAAATCATTCGTTCACACTAAAAGGTAACAATCTGTTGACTCATAAGAGTTGCTGGTTTTTTAATAGTGTCAATTGGGCTACACTGAACCTCCAATAATGATTGATGATCCAGCCCATAAAAACCATCTTTTTATAAGAAGTAAAAATAGCTATGTTCAACTTTATAAAAAAAATAACCTCTGACAAACCTGAAACCCCGCAGCAGCAAGCACAGCGCGATAGTGCAGTGGACAAGGTATTGCTTGGCTATGAAGTCGGCACTATTAGTATCGCTACTATGGTGACTGGGCTTGAGCGCAATGGTGATGAGCTGACTTTAGATTTGCGTTTGCCTGTTAACAGTGACCCTGAAACCATCCAACAGGAGCTTGGGCAACTACTGCATCCGCACGGCATCAAGACCATTCATATGAATGTACGCCTACCTGCACCAGCCAAAGGCACAGGGTCAACGTTGCCAAAACAAATGCCAAAGACGATCAATGCTATGGACGCTCAGAGCCAGCCAGCAGCAAAACCTGATAGCATGTCTAAAACAACCCCTAGTACTAATGATACTGACGCCGAACCACCGATTACCAAGGCTGCGCCAACGCAAGCCTCCCTAACTGCGCATCCTCGCATTCGTCATATCATCGTCGTCGCCTCTGGCAAGGGCGGCGTTGGCAAATCAACAACGACGGTCAATATTGCGTTAGCTTTACAAAAGCTTGGCGGGCGTGTCGGTGTGCTGGACGCTGATATCTATGGCCCTAGTATACCAACGATGCTAGGCGTCGCCGATGTCAAACCGCAACTAGAGAACGAGCAGTTCGTCCCAGTTGAGGCGCATGGCCTTGCAATGCTATCTATTGGTAGCTTGCTCGATAGTGATAATACGCCTGTTGCCTGGCGTGGTCCCAAAGCTACTGGCGCATTGATGCAACTGTACAACCAAACCAACTGGCCGCAGCTTGATTATCTGGTGATAGATATGCCGCCAGGTACAGGTGATATTCAGCTGACACTCGCTCAGCGAATACCAGTGACAGGAGCGGTGATTGTGACTACTCCGCAGCATGTAGCGCTGTTAGATGCGCAAAAAGGCATTGAGATGTTTAATAAGACCAATATTCCCGTACTTGGCGTGGTTGAAAATATGGCTTTGCATACCTGTAGCAACTGCGGAACTACCGAAGCTATTTTTGGAGTCGGCGGCGGCGAAATTATCGCTGAGCAGTATCAAGTACCGTTATTAGGTCAGTTGCCTCTCGCTAGCGGTATTCGCGCACAAGTGGATAAAGGTGAGCCTAGCGTACTCGCTGATGATGAGTTTGCATCATATTATATAAATATCGCCAAAAACATCGAAGCCAATATTAATAAGTTCGCTAAGCCTGTTGATGACAAGCGGATATTTTAGAAGGGTAACTCATGATCAATAGCATAAAAAGGGATTTTTAGTGAGCATAATGACCTATGATAACTATCTGAAAAGGCTACCTAAGCAGCATAAGTTATTAAAAATGCTGCGTCCGCCCGTGTATGAGATTGAGTTATCAAATAATCAATTGAATGCGACGGCTTACTATAAAGACGGCAGTACCAAAAGCCATCAGGTTAATGCTAACTTTAGCAACCGCCGTCTGCTATTTATAGACTTCTCTACTGCTACACAAGCAATAGTAGACTTACTATCTAAATTTCCCAAACACTCTTATGGGATCAGTGGTATTGCTATTATTAATGTCAGCGAAGCGTTATTGGATGGATTAACGCCTGTTGAAACTAGGATGATCATAGAATTAATTCACGTTGCATCAAACCAAGCAAAAAGAAGAGCAGTAAGTACAGTAATCAGCTACCAAGGACAATCAGTAGCTGATGAATCAGATAAATAATAAAGGCATGGATAAAACTGATATAAACAATCCTTTATATCTGTTATAAAATCTATAAATCAGCGTCTGAGTTCCGTATAATCACCAGTACCAAAACCTCTTACAAATTTATAAGTTACATATTGTACTCAATAGTTAAGGATAAAAATGTCTATCAAGTCTGATCGCTGGATTCGTGAGCAAGCTCAAAATCATGGCATGATTGAGCCGTTCGAAGCAGGTCAAGTGCGCTTTAATGATGCAGGCGAGCGTCTCATTAGCTACGGCACCTCAAGCTATGGTTATGATGTTCGCTGCGCGCCTGAATTCAAAGTCTTTACCAACGTGCATTCTGTCGTTGTCGATCCTAAAAACTTCGATGAAAAGAGCTTTATCGATATCGTAGGTGATGAGTGTATCATTCCGCCCAACTCGTTTGCCTTGGCGCGTACGATGGAGTATTTCCGTATTCCGCGTGATGTCTTGACGATCTGCTTAGGTAAATCGACTTACGCTCGCTGCGGTATCATCGTTAACGTCACGCCACTAGAGCCTGAGTGGGAAGGGCATGTCACTCTAGAATTTAGCAATACGACCAACTTGCCCGCGCGTATTTATGCAGGTGAAGGGGTCGCGCAAATGCTGTTTTTTCAGAGCGATGCCGATGACGTTTGCGAGACCAGCTATAAAGATCGCGGCGGTAAATATCAAGGTCAACGCGGTGTGACTCTGCCAAGAACCTAAGCTAAAAATTAGAAAGGGTTCTAAGGTTAAAGCTCTTTTAAACAGGCAGCAAAAAGCTGGTCGTATACAATACGACCAGCTTTTTGTATTTTATACTTAGACTATTTCAACACTTTTAAACCTGCTTTGTTATCGCGTTTGGGTTTTGGCGCAGCACTAGGGCTCTTTTTAACAGCTCCTTCTGCATCGTCTTTAGGCTGATAGTTATCATACTCGTTAGGATCAAAGAACATTCCTTGCGAGTTCTCTTTGGCATAAATACCCATGACTGCTGTCAGAGGTACCCAAATCTCCTGTGACACTCCGCCAAAACGCGCACTAAAGTGAATATAGTCGTTTTCCATACTCATATTGCCTGTCGCACGGCTGGCGATATTTAAGACAATACGACCATCTTGCACATGCTCTGTCGGTATTTGAACATTTTCAGCAGTCGCATCTACCATAAGATATGGCGTCAATGCATTATCTTCTATCCATTGATAAAGCGCACGTACCATATAAGGACGGGTTGGGGTAATGGAGGTTGTTTCACTCATGTTCTAACTTCCTATACTAACAATTGTAAAAGGTTCATTTTTTTTGATTTTAAATCAGCGCACGCTCTTTTTAAAGCTATCTCTCTCAAATACGCGAGTTTGGTAGTCAAGTAGAGGACGACTAATAGCACGAGGTAGCTCGATATTCATCTCCTCAAGTCGCCATAATAGCGGCGCGAGTAACACATCACACCAGCCAAACTCATCAGCCATAAAATACGATTTATGGGCGAATAGAGGTGATAAAGTAATAAGAGAGTCTGCTAATTGCTTTTTTGCGACGCCAGCTTGTGCCTTATTAAAACTGTCTGGGTGCATAAGTAGGCGCTTACCTAGTACCAGCCAGTCGTGCTGAATACGCCATGCCAATTGACGAAACTGCGCGCGCTCTTGCGGCGTGTCGGGCAGTAGCTTATTGGCGTGATAACGCTCTTCTAAATACTCAAAGATAACGTTGATCTCATACAGAGCAATCTCGCGCTGTTGTAGCACTGGCAGAGTATGATAAGGGTTTAGCTCCGTCAAATCCTCAGGCCGCTCAGAATGTAGGCGCGATAAGTAATAAGCGAGCTTTTTTTCTTCAAGTAATAGGCGTACCACATGACTATCGTAGCCGTCGTCCGCATACAAAATCAGCTGACTACTTGGAATGTCATTCGCATCAATCATGAAAGCCTAATGTTAATAGTGAAGATTGCCATCGTAAACAAAGTCGCCTTATTTATCAAGATAGCATGCGTAAACAGTGACGAGTATTACCTTAACCTTTCTCTATGGTTTTGCGATTTCATGAATAAATGTCAAAACAAAAAAAAGCACCACCGAAGTAATGCTTTTTAATTCATCTGATATTTTAAATATCGCTCTATTTAACGTCTTTCCAGAACTCTTTATTGAGTAAGTATACTGGAATAAGAAGCACTAATAAGAACAAAATAACAAAGAAGCCAATCACTTGACGATCATGACGAACAGGCTCGCCCATCCATGCCATAAAGTTAACCAAATCACCGACTTCAGATTCAAACTCTTCGGTACTCAAATCATTTTGCAAGTTATTTAATACGTGAGGCATTGCTGCATTTTGTAGTACTAAATTATTTGCGCCCCAAGGACGACTTGGATCTTCATAAAATGACAAGAGGTAAGTATAGACCCAATCATCACCGCGTAATCTGTTAACCAGCGATAGATCAGGTGGCGCTGCACCAAACCAAGAGGCTTGGACTTCAGGATCAATTTCAGGATTAATAAAATCACCGATCTGATCGGTTGTCACCATCAGATACTTTTCGACCAGCTCTGGCGGTATCTCTAAATCCTTTGCAATACGAGAGTGACGTACATACTGCGCTGAGTGACACCCAGCACAGTAGTTCATAAACATCTTAGCGCCATTTTGTAGCGAGCCTTTATTAGTAAAATCAATAGGGGCTTCACTACATAGCAGATGCTCTTCTACGCCTTCAGCGTTGACGAAGCTGCCACATCCGCCGCCGCCTGCTGCCATAGCAGTACCTGCTGTCAACATCAAAGTCGCACCTAAGCCCAAACCGGTTAGGGATTTTGTTAAGGTGTTCATCAGTGACCTCCGGTAACGCGTTCAGGTGGCTGTTTGCACGTCTCAATAGACGTATAAATAGGCATCAATAAGAAGAATAAGAAGTACAATACGGTAAAGATACGAGACATTAGCGTCGCTGTTGGCGTTGCAGGCGTCGCACCTAGGTAACCGAGTACTACAAAGCTGATAGCGAATATAGTCAAGGCGATTTTTGATAGTATGCCTTTATAACGCATGGAGCGTACCGGCGATCTATCTAGCCAAGGTATCAAAAATAGCACTGCAATCGCGCCACCCATAGCAATAACGCCGCCAAGCTTATCAGGAACCGCTCGCAAAATTGCGTAGAAAGGCGTGTAATACCAGACGGGTGCAATATGCGCTGGTGTCTTCAGTGAGTTGGCAGTCTCAAAGTTTGGTGGCTCAAGGAAATAACCACCGCCCTCAGGGAAGAAGAAGACCACTGCAAAGAATAAGATAAAGAAGACTACGATACCGACCATATCATGCACAGTATAGTACGGATGGAACTCGATACCGTCTAAGGGTACGCCGTTCTTATCTTTTAGCTTTTTGATGTCGATACCATCAGGGTTGTTAGAACCCACGTGATGCAAAGCGACCAGATGCATAAAGACAAGGCCGACAAGTACTAGTGGAATCGCCACAACGTGCAAGGCAAAGAAGCGGTTGAGAGTAATACCTGAGATAATGTAATCACCGCGTACCCACTCAGCTAGGCCATCACCAATGACAGGTAGCGCTGCTGGTAAGTTCAAGATAACCTGCGCGCCCCAAAATGACATGTTGCCCCATGGCAATAGATAACCAAAGAAGCCCTCTGCCATTAGCGCAAGATAAATACCCATACCGATAAGCCAAATAAGCTCGCGAGGCTTTTGGTATGAGCCATATAACAGCGCTCTGAACATATGCAAGTAGACGACAACAAAGAATGCTGATGCACCAGTCGAGTGCATATAACGAATGAGCCAGCCGCCTTTGACATCACGCATAATATATTCAACAGAAGCAAAAGCACCTTCTGCGCTAGGGTTGTACATCATTGTCAGCCAAATGCCAGTAACCAGCTGGTTGACGAGTACGATCATTGACAATACGCCAAAGAAGTACCAAAAGTTAAAGTTCTTTGGTGCGTAGTACTTTGACATATGGTATTCGTAGGTTTCAGTCGCTGGAAAACGCGCGTCCACCCAATGCATTAACTTTTTACCCATACTCATATTAAGCCTCTCCAACCGTCAAGATAGACCCATCCAAACTATAATCTGGAACAGGTAGGTTAGTCGGTGCAGGAACGCCACTATAGACGCGACCTGCTATGTCATACTTAGAGCCATGACAGGGACAAAAGAACCCGCCATACCAGTCATTGCCACCTAAATCAGCCGCACCGACGTCAGGGCGGTAGTTTGGCGCGCAGCCCAAATGTGTACAGACGCCTTCAACTACCAGCAAACCTGGCTCTAAAGAGCGAGTCTGATTCTTGGTGTATTCTGGCTGCAGTGACGCATCAGAAGTGGGATCAGCCAAAAGCGGTTCTACGGCGCTTAGAGTGTCTACCATGTCTGGAGTACGCTTTACCACAAAAATAGGTTTGCCGCGATATTTGACGACGATCATCTGACCCTCTTCTATAGAGCCGATATCTTGAGTCACAGCAGCGCCTGCAGCTTCAGCTTTAGCACTTGGCGTCCACGAGCGCACAAAAGGGGTTGCAACAGCAGCTACCCCAGCTGCACCAATCACGGCAGTCGAGGCAATAAGGACTCTACGACGTTGTACATTAACGCCTTCGGTGTTGCGCATTGATACTTCCTCCAGGTGAATGACATGGGATTATCCCACACTGGGTTTATGGCTTAAAGGATTATAGTAAAAAAGGCAAGCCAGATTAGGCTATACCTAGTTTTGCTAATTGTTACTATTCTAAGCTATTTTGGTCATAAAATAAATTGTACGGTTAAAAATAAAACAACCTCAGTAGGCTTAATTGAGCTATTGAAATAAAAAAAGCACCTAGAGCCTACTGGTTATCAGTACCTAGCAGTAGAATCAAGATACTTTTGATTAACAATTACTCTCTATTTCACAAAAACGTATTACTATAGGGAATGATACTTGAAAACGGAGCAATGTTCATTAACTTTAAGTTTTGAGCACACTAATTATATAAGTTTGCGCCTCATTTATATCTATGTTTTGAGCCTATTGGGCCTCTAAAATCTCCCAGCGCTCAAGCTTGTTCATCATCTCATCTTCAATTATCAGCAAACGCTCGCTGGCCGCAGTAGCACTATTGAAGTCCTTGGTGAACCAAGAGCCATCCGCTAGCTTATCTTGCAGATCTTTTTGTTCTGCCTCTAGCGCTGCAATCTCCTTAGGCAAGTTATCAAGTTCACGCTGTTCATTGAAGTTTAGCTTTTTGACTGTTTTTTTTGGGGTAACTGTCGAAGGGGCTTTGTTGCTTGATTTGGTCGCCGTGACCGTTTTGGTAGCACTTGCAGCCTGCATACGGTTTTTTTGCACCAGATACTCTTGATAGCCGCCGACGTATTCTTTGACTATTCCTTTACCCTCAGCATCTTGGTCAAACACCCAAGTCGATGTCACCACATTATCCATAAATGAGCGATCATGGCTGATAAGTAAGATAGTACCGTTAAAGCTGCTAACAGACTCCTCTAACAGCTCAAGAGTCGCCATATCTAAATCGTTGGTTGGCTCATCAAGTACCAAAATATTGGCAGGTTTTAATAGCTGTTTGGCTAAAAGTACGCGGTTACGCTCACCTCCCGATAAAGCTTTTACTGGAGTACGAGCGCGTTCTGGCGCGAACAAGAAATCTTGTAAATAACTCATAATATGCGTCTTACGACCACCGACTTCGATAAAGTCTGAACCCTCTGAGACGTTTTGCGCGACTGTTGCCTCAAGATCTAATTGATCTCGCAGCTGATCGAAAAATGCAATTTCTAAGTTAGTACCAAGCTCAACACTGCCCGTTTTGATCACTTCATCATCAGACATGTCGAGTATAGCTTTGATAAGGGTCGTTTTACCTGCACCATTGGGACCAATAATACCGATCTTGTCACCGCGCATAATCGTCGTCGTAAAGTTATCGACCAGTACGTTACCATCGTACTCAAGATGCAGGTTTTTGACTTTGCAGACCAGCTTACCGCTTTTCTCGCCTTCACCCATCGTGATATTGACGTTACCGACTTTCTCACGGCGCTCGCTACGCTCCTCGCGCAAGGCTTTTAGTTCACGGACACGGCCCTCATTGCGGGTACGCCGCGCCTTGATACCTTGGCGAATCCAAACCTCTTCTTGCGCTAGTTTTTTATCGAAATTAGCGTTGTTCTTTTCTTCTGCAAGCAGCTGCTGCTCTTTAAGCTCTTGATAGCGCGCATAGCCTTTTGCGCCTTGTGTCACGTCATAACTGGTCAATTGACCTCGGTCAAGCTCAACGATGCGCGTGGCTAATTTATCGACAAAGGCTCTATCATGGGTGACAAATAGGAGAGTCAAACCCTGCCAGTCAAGCAAAAAACGCTCAAGCCACTCAATACTATCAACATCCAAATGGTTGGTTGGCTCATCGAGAAGTAGCATGTCAGGTTTGGTCACCAAGGCTCGCGCTAATAATACGCGGCGCTTACGACCACCAGACAAGGAAGACAGATCATCTTCAGGATCAAGCCCCATAGTAGTAATAAGGCGGCGAGCTTCGCGCTCTAAATCCCAACCGTGTACCGCATCGATATCGTGTTGTAGCGTTGCCATGCGCTCGCAGGCATCCATATCACCATCAGCGCACAGGTCGGTTTGCTGATTGTAGCTGATGAGTAGATCAGCGGTGCGGCGGCTACCGCCCATGACGATATCTAGTATCTTACCGCTGGTTTCAGGCACGTCTTGCTCGAGCATAGCAACGCTTGCACTACCACTGATAATGACTTCGCCACTATCAGGTTGCAAAGAGCCGTTAATGAGTTTAAATAGGGTAGACTTGCCTTCGCCATTACGACCAATCAAGCAAACGCGCTCGCCTTCATTAATGCTAAAATCAATACCGTCGAGAACGGGCGCTACGCCAAAGGCGAGATGGATGTTTTTTAGATGTATCAGTGCCATAGATTGTCTTAAGCTTATATATAGTAGTGTGAGTGATGATGAGAGAATACACTGGTGAATAGTAATAAAAAGGTGGTACCTCGTTGCCAGCAGTATAACATGTCACCCGAGTAGTTTTGTGCCACCCGCAACTTTTATCCTGATATTTAGAGCGTCATCTGGTATAGACGACCATACAAATTACTGATAACCAAAACACGTTTACTAAGATACAGATCACAATCACAAACAGTGAGAACACAATGAGCACATCAATAGTCAATAAATACAATGATGACAAACAGAACAATGATTTGCAAAATGCGGATAAAGGGAGCACCTCCGATACGCAAGATCAGATGATAGACTTGCAGATGAGTATGGCGCATCTTGAGCGGACAATGGAGCAATTAGACGCCGTGGTAACGCGGCAAGATCAGCATATCCAAACGCTACAGCGCCAATTGCAACTCATAAATAAGCAGCTACAAAACCAAAGCGCTGATGAGGGCATTGCACCATTTGATATTATGGCGGACAAACCGCCTCATTACTAACTGGTGACCAAATAGTCATAATCGGGCAATAGTGTATCTTTTTGGTTGTCTTAATGCTCAAAAGCGATTAGTATCTGTCGGCTCTATAACTGCCTGCTCACTATGGTATGGCTAATCTTTTGGATGTTCGGAGAAATACTATGCGCGTTATCTTTAACCTCAAAACTCTAACATTAGCTATAGCAGCGCTGTCTGCTACTAGCCTAGGCCATACCGCTGGTCTTGATCGCTCGGGTCAAGACGTGACGGCTTTCTTTCAAGACGGCGTCTATGCTGAAGCAGTTTACACTTACATTGATGCAGATGTGACGGGTAAAGACTCATCAGGTAATAAAATAGATGATATCGCTGAGGATTATGACTTTTTTCGTTATGGCGTAAAAACAGACATTAATGACACGTTTAGTATCGGTGTTCTATATGACGAGCCTTTTGGCGCGGCAGCAGACTACGTGGGCGAGAATAATTTTATAGATCAAAACCCAGTTTCTCCAAGAAATGGTGAAGAAACCAATGTCGAAGTTCGCACCGAAAGCCTAACGGGTATTTTAGGTGCAAAATTTGGCACAAATAAAGAGTTTCAGGTTTATGGTGGTCCAGTAGCTCAGCGTGTACAAGCAGATGTGCAACTACGTGGTCCAGCTTATGGTCCAGCTAATGGTTACACCACGAATATTAGCACTGATCAGGATTATGGCTGGATAGCTGGCCTGTCTTATAGCAAACCTGAAATCGCATTACTAGCAGCATTGACATATCGTTCAGAGATTGAGCACACAACAAACGCTGGCGAAAGTTATCCTCTAGCAACTGCAATTGGAGGCTCTATACCACCAGTAGCTGGTGGACCGTTCGCTTTTCCAACAAATAGAAGTGGCGATATAGAGATAACAACACCTGAATCAGTCAACTTTGATTTCCAGACGGGTATTAACCCAACAACTTTAGCTACTGCAAGAGTACGCTGGGTACCTTGGGGTGATTTCGCAATCGTACCGTCACTTTATAACGAGGTGAGCACTGCTAATCCTGCATTCCGTCCTGATGGTTTACCATTAGTCAGCTATGATGACGATCAGTGGGTCGTAGAGTTAGGACTTGCTAAACGTTTATCGAAAGCGTTAGCGGTTAGCGGTAACATCGGCTGGGATAGCGGTGCAGGCGATCCTGTCACCTCACTAGGCCCTATCGAAGGCTACTATAGTGTAGGCCTTGGTGCTAAATATAACGTGACTGAAAACTGGGCGGTATCAGCAGGCGGCAAGTACCTATGGTTCGGTGATGCCGAAGGTCAGATACCGAGCGGACAAATCGTCAGTGACTTTGAAGATAATGATGGCTTTATCTTAGGTGCCAAAATCTCTTATCAGGCTAAATAGTCACTCTGGTAAAGAGTAAGTTAAAATAAAAATGGTAATTCAACGAAAAAGCGATCCTTTCAGGGTCGTTTTTTTGATTTGAGCGAAGTAGATTAGGCAAAAAGCTAGACTTATATATTCTATCGCATATATATAAGTCATTTAAACTATCAACACAGAACTATTTTATTTAGAAACCAGCATATATCATGTACTGTTCAGTCATAATGGAGAAATAAAGTACTTTAAATGTTGTTTTAGTGTCAAAAAGCCATTACTATTCAATTTAGGACATCGTCTACATATTTAGTAACACTTACTTATATTGACGATTAAACAACTGGGATGTTTGGAGAAATACAATGCGCGCCACCTTTCACTTAAAAACCCTCACAGTAGCTATCGCTGCTCTATCGTTCGCTAGCGCTGCTAGTGCTGCTGGCCTTGATCGTTCAGGTCAAGATGTTACCGCCTTTTTTCAAGATGGTGTCTACGCTGAAGCTGTTTATACCTATATTGATGCTGATGTTAGTGGTAAAGACAGCGCTAATCAATTTCCAACTAGTAATAACTATGTAGAGGGCAACGATACTGGCGATATCGCTGAAGACTATGATTTCTTCCGCTACGGGGTTAAAGCTGATATCAACGATACATTTAGCATAGGTCTGATCTATGACGAGCCATTTGGCGCATCAGCTGAGTATACGAAAGGTAATTTCGTATCAACTGGAGATCTTAATACTAACATTAGCAACGTAACAAACAATCAGTTTACAAATATTAATGTTGCTAGAGGAACTTTAAATGCTCTTGACGCCGCTGGTAATAATTTACCGCCAGGAACTACTATAGCAGATCGAGAATCTCTTAGAGCAGCGATAGCAATCGTTGATGCCGAAGCAGGTAATGCAGGAGACAACACTAAAGTTGAAGTTCGTAGCCAAAGTTTAACAGGTCTACTTGGTGCTAAGTTCGGGGCCAATAAAGAGTTTCAACTATATGGTGGTCCAGTTGCTCAGCGTATCGAAGCCAATGTAAAATTACGTGGTACAGCTTATGGTCCCGCTAGTGGTTACACTTCTAACAACAATCCAGATATGGATTATGGTTGGATTGCAGGTATGTCTTATAGCAAGCCTGAGATTGCGCTGAAAGCAGCGTTGACTTATCGTTCTGAAATTGATCATGATATAGATATCTTTGAATCATACCCTGTTTTTGGTGATCTAACTGAACAAGGTGCTCTTCAACAAATTCCCGCTGGTACACCAAATCGCGAAGCAATTGCCGCAGCTGCAGGTGCGGCAGCAGCATCTCGAACGTCTAGATACGAAGTGACTACTCCTGAGTCTGTCAACTTTGATTTCCAGACAGGTATTAACCCAACGACTCTAGCTACCGCAAAAGTACGCTGGGTACCTTGGAGTGACTTTACAATTACGCCACCCTTGTATAATGAAGTCAGTAAGCGTAGCTTTGGTCCAGATGGCTTGGACTTAGTTGAATATGAAGATGACCAATGGCAAGTAGAGCTAGGTCTAGCTAAGCGCTTAGCGCCAGCCCTAGCTGTCAGCGGAACTATTGGTTGGGATAGCGGCGCCGGTGATCCAACGACGTCACTAGGTCCTGTTGATGGCTACTACAGTGTTGGTCTTGGTGCTAAGTACAACGTTACCGAGAACTGGGCTGTATCAGCGGGTGGTAAATATCTATGGTTCGGTGATGCAAAAGGCCAACTACCAACAGGAAAAGTTGTTGTCGATGCCGAAGACAATGATGGCTTTATCTTAGGTGCAAAACTATCTTACCAAGCAAAGCAGGGCTTCTAATTTAGTGATTAGAAACTAACCTTTGAAAAAAAACGATCCTTAATGGGTCGTTTTTTTATGGGTGTTTATATTTTAAGTTAAGGGAATAAAGAGATTTTTAGATCAATCATGAGCGTTAGATGCATCTCTAATCTGCTTCTATAGGATTAAAGGTCTATCAAACAGCTTATATAGAAACTAGAGGTCTAGGAGCAGGCAGGTAACGTTTATGTTTATAACGTGAAATGCTGATATTAAACGTTTAGGGTAGATAGTGCTGTGTGAACAAGACAATAGTCCAAGCAAACTGTCTTATGTTCAAAGAGTACAAGGTAGCTATTATTTAGTATCAAACAAATACAGGCAGTAAAAAACCTCGCTACTAGAACAGTAACGAGGTTAGTAACTATAGAAATAAAAATAGAAATAGAAATTCAGCTAACGCTTTACTTACTTATGCAAGTTTAGCTCCATCTCTTTGAATTTGGCTGAAACCGTAGACTTAGGTCCACCTGTCATCTTACTGACTACAAAGATGGCGATAGTGCTCAAGATAAAGCCTGGAATAATAGCGTACAGCCAATCGTTTAGTGCCATGCCGTTCATTTCAAATGGACCATATACCCAAAGGATAACGGTTAAAGCACCAATGACCATACCAGCGACTGCGCCATTACGGTTCATACCACGCCATGTTAGACTAAAGATAACTAACGGTCCAAATGCAGCACCGAAGCCTGCCCAAGCATGAGAGACGAGTTCTAATACTGAGCTGTCTGGGTCAGAGGCGAGTATTATCGATACCACAGCGACGACGACAACTGAGATACGACCTACGAGTACCTGCCGCGCTTCTGGGGCGTCTTTATCAAAGAATAGCTTGTACACATCTTTGGTCAGTGAGCTTGATACTACTAATAGCTGTGATGAGATAGTACTCATAATAGCGGCCAAGATAGCAGCCAATAAGAACCCTGATACAAGGGGGGTAAATAAGAACTGCGTGAATACTAAAAAGATCGTCTCAGGATCGTCCAAAGTCATTGAGGTTCTCTGCACATAAGCGCGACCTGCAAAACCTGTCATGAGCGAGCCTATTAAACTCACAACCATCCAGCTCATACCGATATTACGAGCCGTCGGCACATCTTTGACCGAGCGTATCGCCATAAAACGTACGATAATATGGGGCTGGCCAAAATAACCTAGACCCCATGCCATGAGTGATGCAATACCCAAAAAGGTCATACCGCTAAAGACATTTAGTAGAGCAGGATCGATGTTTCTGACCGCTGTTGTGACCTCAGATACGCCGCCCAAATCAGTAAAGGCAACAATAGGTACGATGACAAGCGCAAATAGCATGATAACGCCTTGCACAAAATCGGTCATCGATACCGCTAAAAAACCACCAAACAAAGTATAAGCTACAACGACGCCAGCAGTGACCCATAGGCCTGTGCTGTATGAGAGATTCAATGAGCTTTCGAACAATTTACCACCGCCCACTAAGCTTGCAGCGGTATATACGGTAAAGAACAAAATAATGACAATTGCTGAGATAACACGCAGCATGTGTGATTTGTCTTCGAATCGATTAGCAAAATAATCGGGGAGGGTAATGGCATTGTCAGCTACTTCAGTGTAGACACGTAAGCGCGGCGCTACAATGATATAGTTCAGAAGTGCGCCTAAGGTCAAGCCTAGCGCAATCCAAATACTAACCACACCAGAACCATACATATAGCCTGGCAAACCGAGTAATAGCCAGCCTGACATATCTGAGGCGCCTGCTGATAAGGCGGTGACCGCAGGACTTAGGTTACGCCCACCGAGCATGTAGCCCTCAGTGTCGTTGGCTTGCTTAAAATAGGCGTATATACCGATACCTATCATCACTAAAAAGTATGCGGCAAGTGAGATTAATACACCACTAGAAACTCCGTTCATATCGTTATCCTTAGCCAAAAACTATTGGCTTTAGTTATGTCTATAAGTAAAACTTACTTTATAATAAAATTATTTGTCGATAAAGTTTCAGTGTCAAAAAAACAAAAAAGCCATTCTATTCAAGTAATGGCTTTATATTTTTGCTATTTATCCACTAGCTAGTTGCAGCTACATCACCTATTTGTTAGAACGGGTTTCTAATAAATAGATAATGATAGAACCAAAGTGGCAACTACTATTTTTACTATAATATGCATTGAAGCTCATTGCTGAGTTATCTAACGAGTCAAACAATGGCAAACAAGATTTTATAATAAAAATGAGCAAACATTTAGCTAAAATACCATTATGGGTTTATCTAAAATATTTGTATGGTTTATACTTTTATTCTTAGCTGCATTATTTTTAACTACGTTTATCGCGCTGACGTTACCACCAAGTTGTTAGCGTAACTGCTTGTTACAATAACAAATGACGGTGGGCATTGTCACAAATAAATTGTAAGTACGCTAAACTCATTAGTTGTATACGGCCTAAAACGACAAAACGATACTGCAATCATGATCAGTACCGTTTTATGATTTGTTAGTAAAATAACACGTTTCTTAAATGACTTAATCAATAGGCGCTAGTAAATCTAATAAGGCGCTCACGCTACTAGAACGTGTCAATTTAGGGTTAATCACCACGCCTAAATAACGTTGCAGCTCAATATTATCAGCCATATTGATACGTTCTAAATCTTGGCTGATCAGCGTCTGTGGCAAGACCGACCAGCCAAGGCCTACGGATACCAGCATACGAATAGATTCTAATGGATTGGTGCTCATCGTTGCATAAGGCTTAAGATTATGCTTAGCAAATTCTGCCAACGTGATTTGACTGGTGAAAGTATTGGCTGAGGGCAAAATAGCAGGATAGCGCGCTAGTTGCTCCAAAGTGACATTGGTCTTATTGGCAAGTGAAGAGAGGGTGCCTGTCATAAAATACAGTGGATCTGACCAAAGCGTATGGTAAGTGAGGCGTTTGTCATAAACGGGCGGCAAAGTCAAAAAAGCCAAAGACAGATCACCATCTAGTACGGCCTTGTGCGCTTCTTCTGAATCTACAAAGTGCACCTCTAACTGTACGGCAGGATAAGCTTGAATAAAATGCTTGAGTACTGGCGCTAAATGATGCAAACCAATATGATGACTGGTCCCTATGACCAATTTACCTGATACAATATGCTCTGCGTGTTGCAAGTTGATTTTGAAGTTCTCGTAATCCTCAAGCCAGCGTTTAGCATGGGGTAGCATCTCGCTCGCCGCTTGCGTTGGAACAATACCGCGACCTACGGTATCAAAGAGAGTGATTTTGAATTCGTCTTCTAGATTTTTGATGCGTTTACTGACCGCAGGCTGAGTAATAAAGAGCTTTTCTGCCGCCCCTGATATGCTACCTGTATGCATTACAGTCACAAACGTTGTCAAATTAGTGGTATTCAAACCGGTGTCCTTAGCTATTTAGTCAGCTATAAATAAAAGTTGGCTCGTGTGAATGCTGGTGATTGTAAATAAAAAGTTTGCGTATATGCAAAAATCATCAATTATTATTATAGGATTAGACTGGTATAATCACAAGACTCAAAGACATTTTATTTGATTATAAAACGATAAGTTATCAATTAGCGGATACATATGCCCAATGGTATCAAAACGACATTGAGATTTTATCAAACAATACTTATAAACTATTTAATGCTTAAATTACTTTTAGATTGACTCTTATTTATCTCGACTTTTCAATGGCATCCCGATTCAGAACTATACTTAGATCGATTGATCATTAGTCACAAAGAAGGACAGCAAAATGACTGCGCAAACTTTATATGACAAACTTTGGAACGCCCATGAAGTCACCAAACGTGACGATGGTTCAAGCCTCATTTATATCGACCGTCATCTATTACATGAGGTCACAAGTCCGCAAGCCTTTGAAGGGTTAGATCTAGCCAACAGAACCCCTTGGCGCTTGTCTGCGAACATCGCAAGCCCAGATCATAACGTACCTACAGTCAGTCGTGAGCGCCGTGAGGGCGTACAAGGTATCAAAGATAAAGTATCGCGCTTGCAAGTGGTTACTTTAGATGATAACTGCGCTAAGTTTGATATTGCAGAATTTACCATCAACGATGCACGTCAAGGTATCTTGCACGTGGTTGGCCCTGAGCAAGGCTTGGTTTTGCCTGGTATGACGGTTGTCTGCGGAGACTCGCATACCGCAACTCATGGCGCACTTGGCTGCCTGGCACATGGTATTGGTACCTCAGAGGTCGAACACGTGCTAGCGACGCAGTGTTTGATTCAAAAGAAATCAAAAAACATGCAAATTCGCGTCACAGGTAAACTCGGTGTTGGCGTGACCCCAAAAGACGTCGTACTGGCTATTATTGCCAAAATCGGTACGGCAGGTGGCACCGGTCACGCTATTGAATTTGCCGGTCAAGTGTTCGAAGACATGAGTATGGAGGGTCGCATGACCGTCTGTAATATGGCGATTGAGGCGGGCGCGCGCGTTGGTATGGTTGCGGTTGACGACACCACTATTGAGTATGTCAAAGGCCGTCCTTACGCACCAACTGATGAGCAGTGGGAGCAAGCCGAGAGCTACTGGCGTACCTTGTATTCCGACGATGACGCGGTGTTTGATACTATCGTTGAGATCGACGGTAGCTCTATTGCGCCGCAAGTATCTTGGGGAACCTCTCCTGAAATGGTCGTCGATATCACTCAATCTATTCCAACGCCTGATCAAGCGGCTGATGAGGCACAAGAAGAAGGCTGGCTGCGCGCTTATACTTATATGGGCTTACAAGCAGGTCAAAAAATTACTGATATTGAGCTTGACCGCGTATTTATCGGCTCTTGTACCAACTCACGTATCGAAGATTTGCGTGATGCGGCGTCCGTGATTAAAGGTCGCAAAGTTGCAGATAGCATTAAAGAAGCTATCGTGGTCGCAGGCTCAGGACAAGTCAAATTACAAGCAGAGTCTGAAGGTTTGGACGCTATATTTACTCAAGCAGGTTTTGAGTGGCGTGAGCCGGGCTGCTCGATGTGCCTTGCCATGAACGCCGACAAGTTAGAGCCAGAGGAGCACTGCGCATCGACATCCAACCGCAACTTTGAAGGGCGTCAAGGTACGGGCGGGCGCACGCATCTTGTGAGTCCTGCAATGGCCGCCGCTGCCGCATTAGCGGGCCGTTTTGTAGATGTACGCACGTTTTGATTTAAGCGTAGCACACTGATATTTTAAGGAATGATTATGCAAGCTTATAACACCCAAACCGGTATCGTCTGTCCGCTTGATCGCGCCAACGTCGATACCGATCAGATTATACCTAAGCAGTTTTTGAAATCTATTAAACGTACAGGCTTTGGCGTTAACTTATTTGACGAGTGGCGCTATCTAGATGAAGGCGTGCCTTCGTTAGATGGCTCTGGGAACAACGATACGCGTCCTATCAACCCTGACTTTGTACTAAATCAGCCCCGCTATGAGGGCGCGACTATACTGCTTGCCCGCCGAAACTTTGGCTGTGGCTCTAGTCGAGAGCACGCGCCTTGGGCACTATCTGAGTACGGCTTTCGTACGGTGATTGCGCCAAGTTTTGCCGATATCTTTTATAATAATTGTTTTAAAAATGGTATGTTGCCGATTGTGCTCGATGAAGAGATTGTCGATAAGCTTATGAAAGCGACTATCGCTTTTGAAGGGTATCAACTTACTGCTGACCTTGAGCGTCAAGTGGTGATAACGCCAACGGGCGAAGAGTATGCGTTTGAAGTCGATGAATTTCGTAAGCATTGCTTGTTAAATGGACTAGATGACATCGGACTGACTTTGCAAAAGAGTGATGACATCAAGGACTATGAGCATAAAATGATGCAAAAAACCCCTTGGATATTTAACCAAGTACGTGCTTAAAAAGCAGAAGATCAGCGTTTATTACATGGTTAAAAATGAATATAATGTTGAGTTATCAGTACTAAATGGCTAGAATGAATAACCATCGTTTCACTTATATGATGAATAGTAGTTATCGCTATGAATAAAAAACGTTTTGCTGTTTTAACTCTAATAACAGGCCTATCTTTGTCAGGATGTCAGATCTTGACAGGGTACAATCAAATTGATGATGACAATACGCTGATAACTGCTCAGGCGCTTGATCCCATTGCAGGCGAGATTAATCTGAGCTGTCAGGGGACTTATCACTGCGAAATCGTACAAATAGACAAAACGCCTATTATCTCAGCGCAAAGTCATGAGCCTGTCAATCCTACGATGCTAGCTGTGATGCAAAGTACAGATACGGCGAGTAAGATGCCTTTTAGTGATCGGTTTAGGACAACGATAGCGCCAGATATAACGCCTTTATCTGATAAAAATGCTATCAAGATAGTACCGCTATCAGTGTCTAATATCGAGGGATTAACCACTTACTATATACGTCTCAAACCTAGTAAGCGCGAAGTTCAAGTTAATTTTTATCCTGAAAATAATCTAGGTTACATTGAGCGCTTTGCGATGATTCATGAGTTTACTCAGCCAGGTAATTACGAGCTACGAGCGTACCGTAAAAAACCGAGTAGTACTGAGGGAAGTTTGCTAGAAAATGCCTCTCCTAACCCTTTATGTGTAGATCTTACCTTTAATGGTCGCCTGCAACGTCACTTTTGTAAACTGGCAGATATTGAGCGCCAAGGCGAGTTTGTCGAGAGCAGCGTAATAGAAGCATCTTAATACCTGTCTTATTTAAAGTTATCAATCAATTACCTATCAAAAAACAACAAGGATTTATATGGCAAGCATTTTGACATTAGCAGGCGATGGTATCGGTCCTGAGATTATGACCCAAGCCGTTGATGTGTTAGAGGCGGTAAACAAAAAGTTTGATTTAGGCTTAACTCTAGAGTCAGGTTTGATCGGTGGCGTCGCTTTTGATGCAACAGGCGAGCCATTGCCAGATGAGACGCTTGAGCGTGCTCGTGCTGCAGATGCAGTATTACTTGGCGCAGTCGGCGGTCCCAAATGGGATACGATTGAGCGTAGTAAACGTCCTGAGCGCGGCTTACTCAAGATACGCAGTGAGCTTGGCTTATTTGCCAATTTGCGTGTGGCAAAGCTATATCCGCAGCTTGCCAACGCCTCAAGCATTAAACCTGAGATCATATCAGGTCTTGATTTATTGATTGTACGTGAGTTGACAGGTGGTATCTATTTTGGTGAGCCGCGCGGTATTCGCACGCTAGATAATGGCGAGCAGCAAGGCTACAATACTATGGTGTACAAGACCAGTGAGATCGAGCGTATTGGCAAAGTGGCCTTTGAGCTGGCAAAAACGCGCGCTCAAAGCTCTGGCAAACCTGCCAAGATATGCTCGATAGACAAGGCTAATGTACTAGAAGTCACTGAGCTGTGGAAGCAGACGATCACCCAAATGCAAGAGAACGACTATAGTGATGTAGCACTATCACACATGTATGCTGATAATGCCTGTATGCAACTTATCCGTGATCCCAAGCAGTTCGATGTCATGGTAACAGGTAACATGTTCGGTGATATCTTATCCGATGAGGCGGCTATGCTCACAGGCTCTATCGGTATGCTACCGTCAGCGAGCTTAGATGAGGATGGCAAGGGTATGTACGAGCCTTGTCATGGCTCAGCGCCTGACATCGCAGGACAAGACAAAGCCAATCCTCTAGCGACTATTTTGTCTGTGGCTATGATGCTGCGTTATACTTTTAAGCAAGAGGCGGCAGCGCAAGCGATTGAAGCGGCAGTGAGCGACGTGCTTGACGATGGTCTACGTACCGTTGATATTTTAGACAAAAATGAAGACAACCTCATCTGCGTAGGATGCGTGCAAATGGGACAGGCAGTATTGGCTAAGCTGGACTCATAACAAATACATCGACTCACCTTAGCAAGTCAAGCTGCCCATAAACTACCTAGTGGTTTATGGGTTTTTTGTTATATGTATACTTTTAAGTGACATAGTGAGCACTATTTAACAAAGTTGTTATCATAGACCCAATTCGTTAACACAAAGCTGTTATATAACTCCTCAGTACTATGACATTATCTTAAGCGCCAGTAATATAAGAACTATAACGAGTAGATTACCAATTATTTTAGGAGCTCAGCATGTATCAGTTAAAAAAAGTATGTACGATGATGGCTGCATTGGGATTGTCCAGTGCTATGCTAATAAATTCAGCTAACGCAGCGACAAGCAATGATAAAAGTCCTGTGACTAATGGCGTTAGTCAACAACTCAAGGGCGATAGCAAAACGGTCAACTCGCTCAATGACTTGTTACCAACCATCAAGTACACCACTGAAAATCTGCCAAAGACTGCTAGAGAGGTCAACAATGCCACGTGGTCAGTCGGGGAGAAGATAGATCGCAATACAGGGACTAAGTTGCAAGCCCTGCTCAATTGGCATCAGCACGGCGTAGGCCCAGTGGATGGATATTGGGGCAAAAATACTCGTAAAGCGATGCAGGCCTTTCAAAAAGCCAATGGTCTCAAAGTAACTGATAATTTAAATGACGAGACTTGGCAAGCGCTTAGAGCCAGTGAACGTCTTACAAGTCAGCCTGTACTGGTTCGTTATACGATAAAAGAGGGCGATGTCAACATCAAAACGACAAACATTCCTGCTAGCGCAGAGGGCAAGTCTGAGCTTGAGGGCATGTATTATGAAAGTATAACTGAGGGACTTGCAGAGAAGTTCCATATTAATGAGAAGTATCTTAAATCTCTCAATCCTAATACAAGCTTTCGTGCAGGCGAGACGATCACAGTCTACAATCCTGGCAACCCTAATACCAAACCTGTGAGCCGCGTGGTCGCTGACAAGGGTACGCAGACGCTATATGCCTATGATGACAACGACAATCTAGTTGCCAGCTATCCTACCACAGTTGGTAGCAGCGCGACGCCCTCACCATCGGGTACGCATACGGTCGAAGTCAAAGTACATGAACCTAATTATACTTATAGCGCAGACGATGGTGGTCAGCTCATCATTCCACCAGGCCCTAATAATCCAGTAGGCATCGTATGGATTGGACTGAGCAAGCCCTCTTATGGTATTCATGGCTCACCAGATCCTGCTCGCATTAGTCGTCAAGCCTCATCTGGTTGCGTACGTCTGACCAACTGGGATGCGCTAGCGCTACTAGGCACCATTAAAGATGACGCTACTGTAGAGTTTAGATAGATACGTTGTCTTAAAGACAGAATATTAAGCCAAAAAAATACCGCTGATTGATAGCGGTATTTTTTTTGGAATAAGCGTAAAGTTAGCATTAACTATGTAGCTCTGATATCGGTTGTTTTAAGTCAGTTGTTAAACCGATAATCGATGCCAACCCTAATGCAATACGGCTTATAATTAATTAATTCTTACCACGGTAAGTAATGCGACCTTTTGACAAATCATAAGGCGTCATCTCAACCTTAACCTTGTCACCAGTTAGAATGCGGATGTAATGCTTACGCATCTTACCTGAGATATGCGCGATAATCTCGTGTCCGTTTTCTAAACGAACTTTAAACAATGTGTTTGGAAGGGTATCGATGACTTCGCCTTCAAATTCAATAATATCGTCTTTTGCCATATTTGTATCAATCACTCAAAAATAAGCGGATATTATACGCAAGTTTGAATACTAAAGCAATGGCGAACCCAGTTTTTGCTTGACAGTGTGTATATGGTATGTATGCCAGGTTATAGTCTTATTATCAAAGCCTAATCTGGCAGGTTTAACCAAATAGGAGTTAGCGGCGCATTAGGGAGTCGCGCTTGATAGCGCTCAGGATAATAAGCATTGATAAAATATAGGCCATCACCTGAGGCAGTGGGCGGCGCAATAGTACGATCTTTTTTAGCTAAGATATTTAAAAAGTCAGCAGGCTGTAATTCATGCCTGCCAATAGCATACAGCGTACCCATTAGATTACGCACCATGTGATGCAAAAACCCATCTGCTTGAATATCAAATACAATAAATTGGCCGTGAGCAAAAAGCTTGGCATGTTCAATGGTACGTACAGGTTGATTGGACTGGCAGGCGGCTGCGCGGTAACTGCTAAAGTCATGAGTCCCTACGATATCAGCCGCAGCAGCTTGCATAGCGCTGAGATCTAATGGCTCGTAGATATGCGTGACTTGATGATTTAAGATAGCTGGCCGCTGAGGCTGGTTCAAAGTAATATAACGATAGCGCCGAGCAATCGCTTTAAAGCGCGCATGAAAATCAGCGGGCATAGGCTCAATCCAGCGCAGGGCAACATCATTAGGAAGTAAGCTATTGACGCCGCGCAGCCAGTTGCGCGCAGGTCTATGAGCATGAGTGACAAAATGCGCGATCATATTACCAGCGTGTACGCTTGAATCAGTGCGACCAGCAGCGATTACCTCTATTGGCTCATTAGCCACTTTACTAATAGCGCGCTCCAAGACTTCTTGCACGCCCAGCACCTCTTTTTGCCGCTGCCAGCCGTAATAGTGCGTTCCCAAAAACTCAATGGCAATCGCTAGTGTATAAGTTGGTCTATCATCGCAGACTGTAGATTGGGTCATAGCAAGGTCGTATATAAAGTGAGTTTAAAACGCAAAAGAGTAAATACAGTTAGTATTTAACGTTTTCTAATTGTAGTCGCTGTTTGACTGACATTATTGGTCCAGCGTTGTCGTCTTCGAGCAGGCGATGGATAACGTAGTAACAGCCATAGCAGGCGCGCGTAAATAGCAGGAATGGTCAAGCGGCCGCCTGCGATAACGTGATGATCATACTGCCAACTGCCTGCTGCATAACTGTCACTAACGCCGCCAAAGGGGCACTGGCTGGCACAAATCACCATATGACCTTGCTCATATGCCTGATCTAAAGCCTCAGCCAGCGCTGCTGAATAAGGGACGTTACCTGCACCAAAGCCTAATAAGATAATGCCGCTTGGCGGTTGATCGATAAGCGCCTGTAATTGCTTGCTTAAGATATCAGGATGATTGGGCATACAATAGATCGCATGAACATAAGCGTGTTTAGCATGACTTTGGACATCAGCTACTACTGTATATTGATCGTCGAGCCAATGCTGGCGGCGCGTATCGGTGAATAGTTTGATATAGCTATTAGCAGGATAAGCAGCTCTTGAGTGTCCAGTAAACGCCATAAAATCATGGCTGTGTATTTTTTGTACGGTTTGCGCCGGCCACGATTCACCGCCAAAGCTTATCTTAACCCCAGACTCACCAGCGCTAGCCAGTTTGATTGAAGCTATCAGGTTATCCCAAGCATCGCTATGCTCATCTATCGCGTAGTCTTGTATGACCTCAGGATCTAGTAAAGGGCGCATACTACCTGTGACGACCAAACACAAATCACTACCTGCAAATGCCTCAGACAAAAAAGCACCTAGATAGCTTAGGGTGTCAGTGCCTGTGATCAAGACAAAACGGCGAGAGCCTTTACTATAAGCATCTAATACCAAAGTATAAAAATGTACAAAGTCACTAGGCGTTAATTGACTGCTGTCTTTGATTAAAGCGTTATCAAGCCAAGTGGTCGCAGGCAGATTAAGGGTGTGGCTATGCGTAGTAATATGCGATTGCACAATAGGCAAAAACGCAGTAGCGTCTAGGGGCGCAAGCGGACGACCATAGCTGCCAAAGGTGCCACCAGCATAGATAATTTGTAAGGTATCAGGTTGGATCATAGGTTATAAGGACTTAGTAAAGAGATAAAAAGCGAATAAGCCAAGCATTGAAACACTTGGCTTAGCTGCGGTAGTATCATTATGCAGTGCGCTCAAGCATCATTTGTGCCTGCTGCTTTTGCTCACTATTGCCTTGAGCGATGACTTCGTTCAATAAGCGTTTGGCACTATCATACTCGCCTAGTCTGACATACTGTGTGGCTAGGTCTAAGGTGACCTGATTGGTATCTAGCGTTTTAACAAAATCAAAGTCAGCTGCAAAGCGCGAAGTCAAGTCAGCGGCTGATTTATTATCGTCGCTGTCTGCTACCTCAACTGGCTTAGCTTCTGTAGGCGCCAAAGCGTCATCAAAATCAAAGCTATCCTCTATGGGTGTATTGTCATCAAATAGCATAGGCGTGTCAGCTTGGTCGCCAGCGCCCTGTGCAGCATTATCAATAGTGACAGGAACACTGTCTTGAACTGAACTGCCCAAAATTTGACTGTCTTCAAAAACAAAATCGCTCCGTGTTGTGTCATCCTCATCTAGGGACAATGTCAAACTATCACTTGGCGCATAAGTGTCTAAGATTTTGTCATCAGTCTCAGTTTCGGTCTCAAGGTCGGCCAAATCTAATACAAAATCTTCATCATTGGCATCGTTATACTCATTGCTCTCTACATCTAATTCACCCGAAACCAGACCACCGCTTTGACTGACGTCATTACTATCACTATTATTGGTATTAATGCTCTTTGAGTCTGCCTGTAGATCAAAATCAAAGAAGCTATCGTCATTAGTAATAGCTTCTGAAGCAGGCTCATTGACAGGTGGAACAGTAGATGCCTCATCATTTAAATCAAAGCTGTCATCGAAATCAAAGTTTGTATCCAGATCCAAGTCGCTTGAGTCCAAACTCTCTAAAGGTGTGCTATCTACAACATAAACTGGCTGCGTGCCATTAGTTTCAGTGCGGCTATCGTCTAAGAGGCTCTCTTGAGTATCACTATCATTGTCTTCTAGATCATCCAGCGTCAGCTCAAAGATATCGTCGCTTGCCATACTAGAATTACTGATAGTATCTATGTCATAAGAGCTATCAGTATAAGAGCTATCAGTATAAGAGTTATCAGCAGTATCAAAATTAGCTAAATCCAAATTATCAAATGAATCATCAAGCGAGTCGGTAGGCTCAAGAGGGCTGGCGCTCTCCACTAGGTGATTTTGGACACTCTGTACAGGTTCATGAGCGCTGGTATCACTACCAACCTGTACAGAGCTTTGTGGCAAGTCAAAGTCTATAGCCTCAACGCTTGATTGATCAAAGCTACTTACAGGCGCTGCCGCAGAGGTCGTCTGATCTTGTAAAAGCAAGGATTTTAGCTCGTTTGCTTGTGGTATTGCCTGAGTATTGTTTTGGACTAGGTCATCGTAAACACGGTTAAATTCGCTGAGCTCATTGGTTGTTGCATATATACTGAGGAGCTTAAGCGATAGCTGCTCGTCATGAGGTTTACGCATAAGTCCGCGCTCTATCGCTTCTATCGCTTTGTCATAGCGCTGCTGGTCTATAAAGCGCTGAGCGATTGTAATATCATCAAATTTCGTTGCACTATTTACCGAAGGCTGCGGCATACGATTCGATGAGACTGGTACTGCTCTGATCGTCTCTTTATTTGTACGCAGGGGTGTGGACGACGCTGGTTGCTTAGTTTTATTGCGACGTAATACCAAAATAGCGATCAATAAGATGAGCACCAATCCTGCAACGATATATAGCATATTATCCATAGTTATTCTCATGTCTACGATAACTATTCAAGCCATCTGCTTGATAGTTGAATCTATTATTGATCACGCAACTCTTTTAGGCGGGCTTGTAGCGCTGCTAATTTTTGATTTTGTAGTTGTATCTTTTGGGTATAGCTGCTCAAGGTGCTATTCGTATCAACTAGACTTTGAGCTTGATCGGCAGTGCTTTGTCTTGTTGCTTTAAGTGTGGATAATATATCTGTGTTCAATCCATTGCCTGCCTCTGCACTAGCCTTGGTTTGCGTGCCATCAGCACTACCATCGCGACCAGGCGCTACAACAGAAAAGCGTGCTTTTGGTAGCTTCTTTATAGACGCCGGCTCGTTTTGACGTCCAACAATTTGAGTCGTCTCAGTATTGGGCTGTAAAGGCGCTCTGCGTTTGGCTTTGGTTTTTTGTGCGCGCTGAACATATTTTCTTTGCGCATCGATAGCTGCCTGTAGTTTTTGCTGAGAGGGTACAACATCGTAATCAGGTAGAGTGAGCTGAGCATCGGCTCTGAGTTGACCGGCATCTTTATTTATAAAAGCATTAGGGTTTTGCTCTTTAATCTGCGTCATCACTGTTTTTATGCTTAAGTTATTTTGCTCAGCGATTTGCTGCGAGATAATCCATAGGTTGTCGTTAGGCTGTACGGTATAGCTTGTAGCAGTAGCAGTAGCAGTAGCAGTAGCAGTAGCAGTAGCAGTAGCAGTAGCCGCTGTACGAGTTGCCGAAAGCGCCTTACTAAAAACCGCTTCACTACCTAAACTTGAGGGTTCTGATAAGGTTTTAGACGTATCGATAGCTGCCTTAGTTGCAATAACGGCGCTACTCGGTTGAATTTGGCGAGTCACTTGGATACTCAAGGTATCAAGTCGCAGGCTCGAGCCTGTATCAGGCGCTACGTTGTTTGAGACAATAAGGCTAGTATTATTAGCTGATTCACTGGTGCCTAATTGAGCTGTATTGTCAGTAGCAGTAGCGATTTTGTCTGCTATAAAAGGCTCATTAGCAAGGATGTTTTTATCCGCAGAGTCTATAGTCAAAGCACTAGCAGCAGAGCGATTAACTGGATTACTAGTAACAGAGCGATTTACTATAGTCTTTGTTTCGCTATCAGAATATGTATTTATCGCACTAGTGCTACCCAAAACATTGTCCACTTTGGGTGCACTGACAGCGCTACTCATACGTGAGGTAGTAGCTAACGTCGGCAAGTTAGCAGTTTGTATGGGTAGTAGCGGCGGCGGCATGCCAGCTCTGAGTGTGAGAGGTTTGGCATTGCTGAGGGAGGTAACGGGTAAATTTGGTTGTCTTGCACCTGATATCACAGTACTAACGACTGGCGTCTTCGATATCTTGTTAGACGCTACGTTAGACACCTTAATGGGCAAATTGCCCTCTAATGGCATAAGCAAAGTTTTGGGTATTACTGTGCGCTGCGCGCCGTCGTTGAGCGCTAGTACTAAATCTGCAAATGGTTTGGATACAGGCTGCGTGGTACTGATAATCAGCTGGCCTGTAGTCTCTGAGGTGGGCACGAAATTGACGCTCATAGAGTCCGTCGGCATCATACCCATCTGCTGATAAATGGCTGTACTTGCCATATCGATAGAGAAGTCTTTGCTGCGGATATCAGTGACTGAAATACTGGCAAAAAGAGGTTTGTGCTGAGCGGAGCTTACAACAGTCTTGCCAATGGTAGCCGCTTGCGTGCTAGAGGATAGCACCGCGTAGCCTACTGAGTATAGTAGTGCTCTTGAGACCGCATAATGTAGAGTCGTTGAGCGATGAGAGGAATACCAAGACATGCAAAACCCTTTAGAATATAAACCACTTACAGTGTTATAACAAAATAAAGATTAGTTTACCAGCTTATTTCTAGGACGTGTCCTTAATTGAATTAGCAAAGCAAAAATGAGCGATATTTTTGTGAATAGAAGGATGCTTTATAGAGAGTATCTTTGTGTTTTTTAACGACCTAAAACAATGACTACCTTTGATTATTCATCCTTATTTAACTGCTTAATTTGGCTAAACCGTTTTTTATTTGATGTTATCTAGCAGCATAGCATCACCGTAACTAAAGAACCGATACTCGTTTTTTATGGCATGCTGATAAGTTCGCTCGATGGCAGCTTTGCCTGAAAACGCAGACACTAGCATGAGCAGCGTTGACTTGGGTAGATGAAAATTCGTCAACAATCGATCCACGACATTAAATTCAAACCCTGGATAAATAAAGATATCGGTATCTCCAGACCAGCTGGCAAGAGGTTGTCCATTGATAGCTGTTCTTTGATAAGCGCTCTCAAGCACACGCGTCACAGTAGTACCAATAGCAATCACTTTGTTGCCGCGAGCATGCGCCTGATTGATTAGCTCAGCGGTCGCTTGCGGTAAGTGCGCATATTCGCTATGCATTTTATGATTGAGTAGGTTGTCAGTCTTGACAGGCGCAAAGGTTCCAGCGCCAACATGCAAGGTGACAAAAGCGGTATCAATCCCTTTATCTTTAAGCGAGGTTAGTACAGCTTCGTCAAAGTGTAAGCTGGCAGTAGGTGCGGCAACGCTAGCGAGCTTGGCAGGATCATGAAAAACGGTTTGATAACGAGTATTATCAGTGGCATCAGCATGACGCTCAAAGTAGGGCGGAATAGGCAGCTCACCATAGCGCTCCAAATCAGGCAGAATAGGCGCATCAAAAGCGACTATAAATAGATTATCTTGACGACCTAGCATGACCGCACTCATCTGACTATCTGCAAGCAATAGTCGCTGTCCGAGTTTGGGTGCTTTACTGGCTTTGATATGACAAAGTGCAAGAGGTTTGGCGCTTGGCACATCAGTATTGGGTAGATCGACATCTGATGCTGTAATCAGACGCTCAACGAGCATCTCGATTTTGCCGCCCGTATCCTTTTGCCCAAATAGCCGTGCCTTCATCACTTTAGTGTCGTTAAAGACAATAAGGTCGCCACTATTTAACAACTTCGCCAGGTCGGTAAACTGCTGATCTTTTATCTCCCCACTTGCGGTTAGATAAAGCAGTTTAGAAGCTGAACGCTTAGTAAGAGGATAGCGTGCGATCAACTTGTCAGGCAACTCATAATCATAGTCCTCAACGTTTAGATACTCTAACGCAAGGTTATCGGTATCAAGTTTGGTGCTAGCTGCAGAGTGAGAATGGCTCATAATTAGTCTTTAAATAGAGAAAATTTTGGCAATATTGTAGCAGAAATCGGCAGACCCTATTCACCAATGACCCTATAGCACATCAAGAATTATAATCATTACAAAATAGCCTAAGCGCTTTAAATAATTGATAAAAATGACAAGTAATCTACATGCTACATTATGAATATTGAATCTAAAACAGGTTAAGCTGCGGGGCGACTTGAGTTTCAGGTACCAAAGAAGAGTAGGTGACGCCAACTAACCTAATAGGCAAATTGCGCGGTATGTCATTAAACAATTTCTTAAGCCAATAATGAGCTGATTGAGCACTAGTAAAGGCGGTAGATAACGTATGCGCGCGCGTTATCTGCGTAAAGTCTGCGTACTTCACCTTCAAAGTTATCGTATAAGCCGTTAGGCGCTTTTGTTGTAGTTGGCTAAAAGCGTCAGCGTTTTGTTCAAATATTTGTGCAAAGAGGGCAGTGTCATCACTTAAGTTGTCTCGAAAAGTAGTTTCTGAGCCTACAGATTTATGCTGGCGCTTGGACTTGACAGCGCGCTCATCGCGTCCATGAGCAATGTCGTGATAAAACTGCCCTCGCTTGCCAAACTCACTAATCAATAATGCAGCCGGCGCGCGCTTAAGATCAGCGCCATTAGTGACACCCATAGTATGTAAGCGTTTAGCCGTGGCTTTACCAATGCCATGAAAGCGCTCGATAGGTAAGGTGCTAATAAAAGCGTTAGCATCCTCTGGTGTAATGACAGCAGTACCATTAGGCTTATTAATATCAGAAGCAATTTTTGCCAGCATCTTGTTAAATGACACGCCAGCGGAAGCTTTTAGTCCAGTTTGCGCTAATATCTGCGCGCGTAGCCAATTGGCCATAAGCGTCGCTGAGCCTTGATGAACGCTTAGCCCGGTTACATCAAGATAGGCCTCATCTAGCGATAATGGCTCGACATGCGGCGTAAGGCTGAGCATTATCGCGCGTATATCAGCGCTAACGGCGCGGTAAACCTCAAATCTTGGCCTGACAAAGATAGCCTCAGGACAACGTTTTCGAGCCTCATAGCAAGACATCGCTGAGCGTACCCCAAATTTGCGTATCTCGTAACTGGCAGCAGCGACAACGCCGCGACCGCTTGGATCCCCACCTACGGCTATAGGTTTGCCTCGTAGCTCTGGAAAATCGCGCTGCTCAACACTGGCATAAAAAGCATCCATATCTAGATGAATGATTTTTCTTAAATTTGGCTTTAGAGGAGAAGTCATAGCTCTTTACTTACCCGCACTTGTCTCTTTATAGCTTTAGATTAATCGAAAAAATGGTTAAGTGTAAGTCGTTTTTTAGATGTAAATAGTAGTGGCGTATATAATTATACTTGAATATACTAGTTATATAAGAGAGTGCAATAGTTATGTAAGAAAAACTTATAAGTCAACTTTAGTTTTGATTAATAGTCTTATTTAAAGGGCTAACTAAAGTATTAAAGACGGCAACTAATATTTTGAATGCAACTTCTACAAAATTTGCTACCGTTTGTCCTTAAATTTATACCGTTTATCATAAATAGTATATTTGTACTATTACAGTTATTGCTACTAAGTTCTACACTGATACTCAATGATAGAAAGTATTAATCAATGGATAGCTTATACTCTTATATCGAACCGAGCTATAGAGGCACTATCTATTATTTTTTGCACTACCGCCAAAGTCAATCAAGAAGAAGTAAATGTCTTGAGACAAAGAATCAAGGAGCTGATCATGAATAATGAATTAAAAGGAAGCGATTTGACACGTGCGATGCTTGCATGGGGTTATGAGCAAATATGGTGCGCTGTCGATGACGATAACGACGAACAGGCGATGAGAGATCACTGTGGTAATGATTTTACGGCTTGTATAGTATCGTGTGATGGGCAATATTTTTACTGCGATCAAGGCACACCTTGGGCCTGCGCCGTACCGATCAAGATTATTGCTGTCAAGCAAGAAGAGGTCGATATGTACACGCAGTGCATAAGCTAAAGTCACAAAAAAACCTCCAAAATAGGAGGCTTAGTTGATGTATATGGTACCAGTGGTCGGACTCGAACCGACACGCTTATTAGGCAACGGATTTTGAATCCGTCATGTCTACCAATTCCATCACACTGGCATATCTGGTGATACTAGCAGCTAAGAGCATACTTCTTACTCAAATCAGGTTGCAGGGTAAGCTGTATAGGCTGCGTATTATAACAGCTAGACTTTGAGCGTCAAGAATTATTTATTATAATTGTTGAGTGCCTTATCCTACGAATGCACGTTCAACTGCATAATCCGCTTGCACGCCCATACGCGGAGAGACAGTCAAGCCAAAATCGTCCAATATCGCTGAAACGTCAGCGTTAAACGGCATACTACCGCAGATCATCACTCGATCATCCTCTTTATTCATTGGCGGCAGGCCAATATCTTCAAATAGTTTGCCTGATTTCATAAGATCAGTGACGCGGCCTGTGTTTCTAAAGTCTTCACGGGTAACGGTAGGATAATAGATAAACTTTTCACGGTACCATTCTCCAAACAACTCATCGTTAGGCAGCTCTTCTTCGAACATCTTTTGATACGCCAAGTCATGCTGATGGCGCACGCCGTGTACTAATATAATTTTCTCAAAACGCTCATACACTTCAGGGTCGCGTGCTAATGCTAAAAAGGGCGCAAGACCTGTGCCTGTTGATAACATATATAAATGCTTGCCCGGTAGTAAGTCATCAAGCACTAGCGTACCCGTTGGTTTTTTGCTGACCAATAGCTCATCGCCAACTTTGATATGTTGCAAGCGTGAAGTGAGAGGGCCATCTTTGACTTTAATTGAAAAGAATTCTAAATGCTCCTCATAATTAGGACTAGCAATAGAGTAGGCCCGCAGTAGTGGTCTACCGTCGACGACGATGCCTATCATCGCAAATTCGCCGTTGCGAAAGCGTAAACCATCGTCACGCGTGGTCTTAATGCTGAACAGATCATCACTCCAGTGATGAACCTCTGTGACGGTTTCGGTGCGAAGTTTTGACATAAAGCCCTCGATTATTTCTGATTATTGATTGATACAAAGCGTTTTTAGCGCTGTCGTTTAATATTTATGTGCGTGTCGTTGTAGCAGTTGGTGTCTTAGTCCTAACCGTCTTTTATGATATAACTACTGACCATTAACTCTGTAAAGGTGCAAGCTTGCTAAAAGTGCAAACGCGACTTATGAGCTATTGTTAGTATCAAAGACAAAAATCTCTGTGATAAATAATGTCGGCTATGATAACAAACTTTAAAAATAAAATCTGGTAAGCGCCATTGGCCTAGCATGATAAAATAGAATATCGTTAGTAAGTTTTATTAATATTAACGACTCAGTCTCATATCAATTTTAAACAAGGCAAACCTAGATGGCTCATGTTTTACCTATTATTGGCTATCACCGCGCGCCTTTATCACAAAAGTTTGGCGTGCCAAGACAGCCAAACCTTGTCGCTGTGCCAAGCATCATAGAGATGATCGCACCTTTTAATACGCCAGCTGCCTTTAGCGGATTAGAAGCCTTTAGCCATATATGGGTCAGCTGGCAGTTTCATCACAACGATATAAAAGCTGCCAATAACAATGAGACCCCATCTTTTCGTGCGCAAGTACGACCACCAAGGCTTGGCGGTAATCAAAAGATGGGGGTGTTTGCCAGTCGTAGTATGTATCGTCCATCAGCTTTAGGATTATCAGTGGTTAAACTTGAGCGTATCGATATTATTGAGGGCCGCGTATTATTATTAATAAGTGGCGCTGATATGATAGAGGGTACGCCTATTGTTGATATTAAACCGTATATCGCTTATAGCGACGCGTTAAAGGACACTAGTAGTGGTTTTGCGCCGATAGCACCTATATCTTTAGACGTTGAGATAACCCCTCAGGCATTTGATCAGATCTTATCTATTATTGATACTCAAAATAAAGGTGATACCCAAAAGACAGGTTTAAACGCTATGATAGATGACGTGCAAACGCGATTGACGCCAGCGGATATCGAGCATATCAAAGCCTTGATCGCTCAAGATCCTCGCCCTGCTTATCGCCGCTGTGAGATAGGCACTACTTTTATCATGCGCTACAAATCAGTTGATATCAGTTTTGGCCAGATAGAGGCAGGACAACTACAAATCACTGCTATCACTGCACTTTAATAAAAGAAGATCCTTATGTCCACTCCAAAATTCTCGCTAGTAATCGATCTACGCTGGTGCCTTGATGAGTTGTTGGCTGATAAAGTTATAGACTCGCGCGGCTATAACCTTGTAATGACCAGCCGCCGTGACAAGGCTCAGCATCCATTAGTGACTATTAGTGAGTTTGGTCTGCCAAATGCTCATCTGATTCATCAGCAAGCTAAGAGCCAAGAAGGCGAGCAAAAACTCACGCTGGCATGGCTTAATCTATGGTTAGCTGCCAAAGCCGATATGAGCTTAATACGTATTGATCCCTTAAAGATTGACGTGCCAGCAGTTACGCAGATTATGTCTTTTGAGTATGCACGCTCGCAGCATATCTTACCGATAGAGGTCACAACCGACGAGGTCGTTGTAGGGACTGATCAGCCGTTCTTTGTAGACTGGCAAGCCACTATCGATAAAATTATTCAAGGGCGACGCTATCGTACGGTCTATATTAGTCCCGAGCAGATTAACCGCTATCGCCAAGAGTTTTATCAAGTCACGCAAGCGATAGCAGGAGCAAATACCCTGCATAAACGCGCCGCTGCTGATGTCACCAATGTCGAAGCCTTATTGCAATTAGGTGACAAAACCAATCCTGATGCCAACGATCAGCACATCGTCAAAGTCGTCGACTGGCTGCTTCAATACGCCTTTGAGCAGCGCGCCAGTGATATTCATCTTGAGCCGCGCCGCGAGACGGGCAAAGTGCGCTTTCGTATCGATGGCGTGCTGCATACGGTTTATGAGATGCCGCTTGCGATTATGGTCGCGGTTACCGCCCGTATCAAAATACTAGGAAGGCTGAATGTCGCTGAAAAACGCAAACCGCAGGATGGACGCCTAAAAACTCGCACGCACAACGGTATGGAGACGGAACTGCGCTTATCGACTCTGCCAACTGCTTTTGGTGAGAAGTTAGTGATGCGCGTCTTTGATCCTGAAGTTTTAGTGCGCTCGTTTGCGCAGTTAGGCTTATCGGGCAAGCAGCTTGAGATGTGGCATGAGCTGACTGCGCATCCCAATGGTATTATCTTGGTTACAGGCCCGACAGGATCAGGCAAGACGACAACGCTATATAGCACGCTTAAGCAATTGGCGTCCGAGCAGGTCAATGTCTGCACTATTGAGGACCCTATTGAGATGATTGAGCCGGCGTTTAATCAGATGCAGGTCAATACAGGCATTGATTTGCATTTTGCCGATAGTATTCGCTCGCTCATGCGCCAAGATCCAGACATCATTATGGTGGGCGAGATACGAGATTCTGAGACGGCAAATATGGCAGTGCAGGCGTCTTTGACCGGTCACTTGGTGCTCTCAACCTTACACACCAACGATGCGCCAAGCTCACTTACGCGTTTGCATGATTTGGGCGTGCAACCTTTTTTGACCTCAGCGACGATACTTGGTGTCATGGCGCAGCGACTACTACGCACACTTTGCCCGCATTGCAAAACAGGCAAACCTGTACCTGCAGATAGCGATATCGCGATTCAGTGGCAAGAGCTTGTACAGCCTTGGCGCGCGCCTTTGCCTGCGCAGATCTATACCGCGCCTGGCTGTGAGCATTGTCGTCATACGGGCTATCAGGGACGTATTGGACTGTACGAGATTATGCCTTTATCTAATGAGATCAAAAAACTCGTCGCCGCTGATGCTGATTTAGATACCCTCAAACAGCAAGCCTACCGCGAAGGCGTGCAACCGCTCAGACTCTCTGGTGCCAAGCGTATTAGTGAAGGGGTGACTAGTATAGAAGAGGTCATGCGAGTGGTGCCCTTACAGTAGTGACTCATCTTAACTTAAGCAAATAAATGCTTGCCAAAGCAGTACTTTATAACGCTGACTTACAAAGCTAGTCACTTGAAATGTGCTCTTTGCGTGTCAATCTAATGACCACGATAAGCCTATTTACTTTAAAGTAAAAGGTCAAACCTATGTTATAACGAGAGTGTATATGTTTACAGACAGTCATTGTCATTTAAATCGTCTCGATTTGAGCAAATATGATGGTCAACTATCAGGCGCTATCGATGCCATGAAAGCGGCTAACGTCACGCGTGCTATGGCAATTATGTGTGATTTTGCTGAGTATGATGAGATCAATGGTATTATCAAGACATATAGTGATGAGCAATTAAACTTGGGGATGAGCGTCGGTATTCATCCTTGTGAGGATATCGATGTGTTGCAATCAGCAACTGTAGAGCGCTTGATTAAGACTGCCGCCTGCGACCACGTCTGGGCAGTAGGGGAGACGGGGCTAGATTATTATTGGTCTACCCAAAACGCTCATGAGCAACGCGAGAGCTTCGCGCGTCATATCCATGCCAGTCAAGCGCTCAAAAAGCCGCTAATCGTACATATGCGTGACGCTAAAGAGGATACGCTTGATATCCTAAAATCTGAGAACGCAGAGCACGGTATTATCCACTGCTTTACTGAGGATTGGGAGACAGCCAAGCGCGCGCTTGATTTGGGTTTTTATATCTCCTTTTCAGGAATCGTTAGCTTTAAGAGCGCGCAGATGATTAAAGAGGCGGCGCAAAATATGCCTAAAGACAGAATGCTGATAGAAACAGATAGCCCCTATCTAGCGCCAGTACCTAAGCGCGGTCGTCCCAATGAGCCCGCTTTTGTGCCGTATGTTGCTGATTGCTTAGCTGAGCTACACGGGTGTACGACTAAAGAGATCGGTACGCTCACTGCAAAAAACTTTGAAAATTTACTGGCACAGTATCGCTAAAATCGTTATGCTATGACCAATCAGTCATTTATATTTAAATCTGTTGCGTCATCAAGCAGTTACCAGACATTGTCAAGCTAAGGTTTTCCTATTGATGCCATACGCTTAACGCTGTCAGATTTTAGGAGATAATATGAGTCGTCAACACCAGTTCAAGATACGAGAAGAGAATATCTTAGCAATGGCTGAGCAGCTGCTGCTTGAGTCGGGTGATGGCGATATCACATTAGATAGCCTAGCTGACCAGCTTGATTTAGCTAAGGGTACGCTCTATAAGCATTTCTCTAGCAAAGATGAGCTGTATCTGCGCATTATTATTCGCTATGAGGAGCAGCTCTTTGAGATCAATCGTATCGATGATTGTCCCTCAGCTGGTATCTCGCGCATGATATTTCAGCAACTGATGAATCCGCAAAAAGCGATGCTGCTCAATCAAATTGAGGAGCGCCTGGCCGCTTCGGTCACAGGGCTCAATCGTCTATTTGGTGAGCTGTACGATATTCGTCGTCAGCGCATGAAGCGGATGCTCGATATTATCAGCACTTATCTTAAAGATCAGCAGAGCAGCTTGAGTACCCGCGACTATTTATCATCATTGTGGGCAATGGGTCAAGGCGGCGCAGGACTACTAAATTCAAGCTTCTATCAGCGTTATTTGGGTCGTCGTGATACTTTGCGCTATGCTTTGGTTCAGCAAATGCTAGAGCTGCCAAGTCATTATCCTGCACATACCAATGAAGTTATTGATGAAGATATGCAAGAGCTGGTCGAGCAGATTGATACCGAATCAGAAGAGCATCGTAATACTAACTATTGATGATCTCAAAAAGTATAGGTGCAACATGCCTGTTACGCCTCAATCAGCACTTTATCTATTACCTACGAGATTGCCCTATAAGGTTAGCAACCATCATGCTAGCCATTACGCGGCTGCAAACGGTAAAAAAATTGAGCAAGCCTGCGTTATTTATATCGATAAATCGGTTACTCCACTGCCTGTAAACATCTCGCCTCAAGCAGGTTTCACTCTCGTTGAGATATTAGTCGTCGTTGTTATTCTCTCTATATTTGCAGGCATGATTAGTCTGTCTGTCGGTAGCAGCGACTCCCGCAAAAACCGCGCCTTTTATGAGCATATAACCGATTCACTCAGTTATGTCAGACTACTCTCTGCTGAGCGCATGCAGCCTATGGGACTGGCTTTGCAAGCAGACAAGCAAGGTCAAGTTGCCCCCGTTATCATGACCTTATCTAATCCTTATATTGCTTATCAGAGCTCTGTAGAAGCTACTGACATAAGTAGTACACCGAAGAATGCTATGGAGCTGTCAGCAGATATTGCAAATAATGAGCAAACTCAAGCGCCCAGCTGGAATATTGAGCCAGACATCACGCTACCTGCTATGCCAGCTGGGGTGAGTGTTAACATCCAAAGATTAGACGGGGCTAGCTCAAATAACGCCACAGAAACGAGAGTCCTACAGCCTTGGTTCACCGATCAAACTGTGCCACAAGTCTTATGGTTTGGGACAGGACAGGCAACCCCTGTCACTATTGAGATACGTCATGACTCCCGTCTAGTGGGTGAGGTCATCACCATTATGCCCGATGGCAATATAGTGATAGGGCAGGAAATATAACAATGCCTGACTCCTCCAAAGCCGTCTATCCTAAAAGTAGATCAGCGCATCAAAGCGGCTTTACCTTAATCGAAGTGATGGTAGCGCTGGCTATACTCGCCGTCGTCGCAGTTGCCGCTAGCCGCGCCAGTAGTGCTTATCTAAGCTCGGTAGATACTCTGCGTACGCGTACGCTGGCGCACTTTGTGGCGCAAAATGCTGCTAGTGACTTGTATATTCAAAAAACATGGCTGACGACCAACCGTAGTCAGATGACAAGTGAGCAAGGGCGCGACTGGCAAGTGGAGATGATCCCCTCTGACACCTTATCTTCTGCATTAAAGCAAGTGACTATAACAGTCGCTCCTGTCGTTGACGGGCAAACGCGCTCTGTGGTCACTGATATCACTGTCATGATTAGTGATCCAGAGCAAGAGGTCGGTAGCCTAGACTTGTCCGTGCAAGCACAGTCGCCTCAAGCACAGCCTACCCAAGCGTTAAGAGGCATGCAGTGAAGTATGAGCGCGGCTTTACGCTGCTTGAGTTGATGGTAGCCATGTCGATATTTGCGATGCTCGCTGTGGCAGGCTGGCAAGTATTTGACGGCGTCAATCGAGCGCGAGAACGGGCGCAGTATCAAGCAGATAATCTAGCGCTCTTGCAGTATGCTTACTTGCAGCTACAACAAGATATGGGACAAATCATCCCTTATCAGATACCCTCTATTGAAAACAACAATAACGCGCTCACATCAAACCTTAATAATCAAACCAGCAGTGCTCAAGCTAATAATGCTCAAACCAACAGCGCACAAGTCAGTCCTGCCGAGCCATTTATGAGCATAAGCGCTGAGACGATAAGCTTTATCCGTTTTGCCGATCCAGACCCTAGGTATCAGAGCAGTCCTACTATCGTTCGCGTTGATTACGTGTTTGCTGATCAGCAGCTTATTCGTCGTCAATATCTGAGTCCTCAAGGCGATAGTATCAACGGCGATTTTGAGGGGATCAGCTTAGATAGTGTAATATTAAAAGATGTGAGCGATGGACGTATGCAAGCCTATTTACCAGAGCCAAGTAGTACTTTTCCACAAGATAATCCAAATACCAATAACAATACGGACACCGCTGCAACTGCGCAAAACCCCCTACTACCAAACGGCGTTGGTATGAGCTTTACGTATCAAGACGTTCCAATCACTTGGCAATTTGCTCTAACCGAGCCATAAACCGAGCAGCATAGGAGCATAGGAGCAAGGCAATGAGCACGACAGCGAACTCCCAACGCGGTGTAGCGTTACTGACGGTTTTGCTATTGGTTGTCAGTATTACTGTGGTCGCAGGGGCTATGCTTGCCAGTCAAAAAATTGTCATACGCCGAAGTGGTCTGTTGCTTAATCAAGATCAACTCTTGCAAGATATCCATGCCGGCGAGCAACTGGCAGTAACGATGATCCGCGCTGATAACGAGCTCAATAATACCGATAGCACGCAGGATATTTGGGCGCAGCCGATACCGCCTTACGCTTTGGGCGCGCATAGCATAAGTATTGAGCTGCGGGACGAAGCGAGCCGCTTTAATATCAATAATCTGTATCAAAATGGCGCGGTCAATAGCGCGGCGCTCGCCATATTACAAAAATTACTAACGCAATTAAACTTAGAGCCTGATATTGCTACGGCTATTTTAGATTGGCAAGATGCAGATAGTGAGGTATATAAAGATGGCGGTGAAGAAGGAGCGGTATATGGTTCAGGCTCGCCTGCACGCACTTTGCCTAATCAGCCCTTTATCAGTGTCGATCAGCTATTAGACGTTTCAGGTATAGATGATAAGGCTTTAGCCGCACTACGCCCGTACATTACAGCGGTGCCTTATGACTTGCCTATCAATATCAATACCGCAAGCCCTGTACTATTAGCGTCCTTGGTAGAGGGTGCAACCACTGAGCAGATGCAATCATTAACAGATTTGCGTACTCAGCAGGTAATGGGGTCTATTGATGAGTTGTGGCAACTGCCAGCGCTTATGAGTGTGACTGATGAGCAGCGCCAAGCGTTAACACCGCTTTTAGCCGTTGATAGTCGAGCTTTTAGCGGCCTTGTCACAGCCAATGATAGCGATGGTAAACAGCGATTTGCGCTCATTTTGATCAAAAATGTGCTTGATGAGGGTAATACGACAAACAATGAAAGCGGTGCAGTTAGTAGCAATTCAAATAATCAAAATACGAGTGGTAACAATGTAAATAGCGGTGCAAATGATGTCAATGGCAGTGCAAATAACGCTGCGGCTAGTAGCAGCGAATCTAGCGCTGACAAAACTGTCAAAGTGATTAATCGTCGCCTTTATGCGTTTAGACCCAGTTTTTAGACATTTGCCTTGATTACCGAGTTATCGTCAGTCCATTGTAAAAACGATACAGCGTAACTAATATTAATTTTGCGCAGCATCGAGCAGCGTAGGCACAGCACGCAAGGAAAATTGATATCAGTTACGCGTTAAAATTCAATGTATCTGATTTATTTAGTATTTACTATATCTAGAGGTTAGCGTACTCAATCATCCAAAAGCGTCTCCTCAGAGGACTTCCAGTTGTAGGCCCCATAAAACAGCATTTGCGCTTGGCGGGTGCAATTATGCAGCATCAGCTGCTTTTTTTCTTCAATGTCGCCCAAATCCACTTCGTCGTCGTGATCTTCTGAATAAGTCAAATCTAGCCAGTCTATGATCCAAGAAAAAAACATATTGAGACCAGCTGCAGCGAGCAGACGCAAATCATAAATATTGATATGAGCAAAGGCAGGCTGGAGCGCCAAATCATCTGCTAATAATATGCCGTGTTTGGTCATCAGCTCGCTAATAGATTTGCGCACAGCCTCTGAGCCACCAAAACGTTCGCTAACCAAAAACTGCCAATAGCGCGGCTGAGCGCTAACGGTTTGCAAAAATAGCTGAATACTCTTAGCAATTTGCCGATCAAAGCTGCGTTTGCGGCCTATTTGTAAGCTGCTGCTCAATGCAGCAAAAGTGCTGCCTAGCTCCTCATCTACCAAAGCTTGTCCAAGCGACTCCATATCATCAAAATGACGATAAAATGCCGTTGGCACCACGCCTACTTCACGCGTGACTTGCCTGAGACTTATCGAGCTAAACGATTGTCCCATCATACACAAATCGAGCACTGCATTGAAAAAAGCATGCCGGGTTTGAAGTTTTTTTTGTTCGCGACTACTCATAATGATTCAAAGTTTATTGTTGAAGGTTCATCATACGCATTTTGCTAGAAAATTACGAATAAAATACACAGCTTTTGTTAGACCACTAACTATAAAATAATGTCTTTCTAGCACTTTTTTTAGTTAAATAACGGTGCCCCAATGACCTTGCAATTCTTGCGCCAACCGATAAGCTTCATGGTCATTCATACCGGTGATAAAGTCCAAGATATTTAGAATATTGTGATAAATATTGCCTGAGAGCGCTCTTTGCTGCTCATCCAAATGTGGTTTGAGGAGGCTAAACAGTCTTTGCTCTTCAAAAGGCTGCGGGGAGGTGACCAGTTGCGTCCACGCCAGCGGCATAAAGGCATCGAGCAAGCGGCGCAGGCACTGGTTGGCCATAAGCTCCATCCGCACCTTGCTCGGATGATTAAATATTTTCTCGCGTGCCAACAGTTTGGCCTCAGTGATGCCGCTTTGCACACTGATATCACAGTGAGCAAATAAGCTGCCTTGTAGGGTGCCCGCTAGCATCTCATCGCGGTTTATCACAAAGGCGTCTGTGACCGTATTGACCAGACGCATCATAGCTCGTGCACGTAGTGCCGCTAGGCTTTGCCTGATTGACATAGTGGAGGACAAAGGAGTAGGGCGCTCACCTATGAGTTTATAAAAAATATCCGCCACTTCATCAAATTCAAGCATATTGAGATGAATACCGTCCTCTAGATCAATTAAGGCATAACAGATATCGTCCGCCGCCTCTAGCAGGTAGGCAAGTGGATGACGCTCAAAGCCATTATGTCGCTCTGAGCGCGGTAAACATAGGGTTGCTGCCAGCTCCTCCATCTGCGCCGACTCACTGGTAAAACAGCCAAACTTTTGAATCTTGCTACGTGCCTGATTTGCTCCTTGCTTGTTGCTATCGCTCTCTAAACTGTTTGTATTGCCATTTGGGTTACTGTGAGTGGCAAGCCAAGGGTATTTCATAAACGCGCCTAAAGTGGCACAGGTTAAACGCATACCGCCATTATCAGGATGATGCTCGTTACGCACTAATAGGCGAAAGCCCTGTGCGTTGCCCTCATAAGCTAAGACATCTAATTGCTCGCTTGGGGTGAGATAAGCCAAGATAGGCGCACGATCAGGATGCATAAACCAATCGCGAATCGCATATTCGCCTGCATGGCCAAAGGGCGGATTGCCAATATCGTGAGCCAGACAAGCAGCTTGTATAATGACGCCGACATCAGCGGGCGAGACGCCCAATGGTAGACCGTTTGGCAGCTTATCATGGAGCTTCTCTGCTGCCATGATACCAAGCGAGCGCCCAATACAGGACACCTCTAGCGAGTGTGTTAGGCGCGTATGAATGCCCAATTGATTGGTTAACGGATGTACTTGCGTCTTTTGGTTGAGCTGACGAAAGGAGTGCGAGAACACCAGCCTGTCATAGTCTTTGTGAAAGGAGGAGCGCGCACTATCTTGTACAGGCGCTTGGCTTTTACTACCCAAGCGCTGGGCACTAAATAGACATGCCCAGTGGTCGCTTGCGCTGCGTGGCTTAGGGTTTGCATCCGTCATTTATTATCCATTTTATCTAAATTGTAGTTATTGTTACGCCTTAGTATAATAAAAAAGCCAGCACTTAGGCTGACTTTTGGTTGTTCTGTGTCATAACTGGCGATGTTACGACTGTCACTGCTCTAAACGAATAAAATAATTAGACGTTAAAACGGAAATGCATCACATCGCCATCTTGGACGATATAGGTTTTGCCTTCTAGGCGAGATTTGCCCGCGGCAGCAGCGCCTTTTTCGCCATTATATTCGATGAAATCATCATAGGCGATGACTTCTGCGCGAATAAAGCCACGCTCAAAGTCGGTATGAATGACGCCAGCGGCTTGCGGTGCGGTTGCGCCAACCTCAACTGTCCACGCCCGCACTTCCTTGACGCCTGCGGTAAAGTAAGTCTGCATATCGAGCAAGTCATAGCCGCCACGAATCACCTGATCGAGACCCGCCTCGTCCATACCCATATCTTCTAAGAAGTCTTTTTTGTCATCTTCATCGAGCTGCGCAATTTCAGATTCAATCTGATTGCACAAGGCGATCACGATTGACTCTTCGCCTGTCGCATAATCACGTACGGCGTCAAGATACGGATTATTTTCAAAACCATCCTCCGACACGTTAGCGATATACATGGTTGGTTTGAGCGTGATCAAGCCATAACTTCTAATAAGTTTTTTCTCATCGATATCTAAATTCGCGGCGCGCGCCGCCTTACCTTCAGCCAGTAATGGCTCGACTTTTTTAAACACATCAAGCAAAGCTTGCGCGTCTTTATCACCGCCTTTGGCCTTTTTGGTTTGGTTGTGAATGGCGCGCTCAACGGCCTCTAAATCAGCCAGTGCCAGCTCAGTATTAATGGTTTCTATATCATCGATGGGGCTGACGCGACCATCGACGTGGACGACGTTGTCATCATCAAAGCAGCGTACCACGTGGGCAATGGCATCGGTCTCACGGATATTGGCTAGGAACTGATTACCCATGCCTTCACCTTTTGATGCACCAGCGACGAGGCCTGCGATATCGACGAACTCCATCGTCGTTGGCATAACGCGCTCAGGATTGACGATATCAGCAAGCTTTTTTAGCCTTGGATCAGGGACAGGCACGATGCCAGTGTTGGGATCTTTGGTACAAAACGGAAAGTTCTCTGCCGCGATACCCGCTTTGGTCAAGGCGTTAAATAAAGTGGACTTGCCCACATTTGGTAGGCCAACGATGCCGCAATTAAAACCCATAATGGTCTCTCAGTAGTATTAAAAATAGTGTTGTAAAATAAGGGAGGACCGAGCGCTTGGAGCGTCGTCCAAAATTGGGCATATTGTAGCAAATTTGCTAGGGGATGGGTGAGTTGTTACTTTGTATTTATACCATAGCGCACAGGCCTTTTTATGGGTACTCTATAACTACCTTAAGAGTAATGCCTTTATATTTACTCTCCTAAAGCATTCGCAAACAAATTTATCAAAACAATATGATGGGCACTTAATAACGATGACAATCTTTGATACACGCCAGTACAATTATCCACAAAACTTTGTAGACATAAAACCCAAGCTTGCACGCCTTGAACAAGCTATCGAAAAGTTAGAGGCGAATTTGGTGGATGCTGATGACAAGGTCATTGATGAGCGCCTGCATAATAATTTGGGACTCAAAGTGGATTACGCCCGCGAGCTTAATCCTAATCAACTGCTTGCGGCCACTACTACCCAAGGCAAAGCGCTAGTCATCGCTGGAGCAGGTTCGGGTAAGACTAAAACGCTGACCTACCGTACTAGTTATCTGTTAGAAAATGGCGTTGCGCCTAAGCAAATACTATTACTGACCTTTACCCGAAAAGCGGCCAATGAGATCAAAAGCCGCGCAAAAACCTTACTCACGAATACACTGTCTGATGAAGAGTTATCCGAGGACATCTTACCCACTAGCAAGATGATAAGCGATATCACCAGCGGCACTTTTCATTCATTCTGTAATCGGCTACTACGACAATACTCAGGGCTACTCGGTATCAATCCACGCTTTACTATTTTGGATACCGGCGACGCCGAGGACGCTATTGATCTGATCTATAAAGAAAAAAAGTACCCTGCGCAAACACAAAAACAAGCCTTTCCGCGCAAACGCACCTTACAAAATATCTTTTCCACCTCCAGAAACCGCCGTATCCCGATCAATACTCTGATCGAAGACAGCTATCCTGATATTGCCATTCATATCCCTATCATTGAGCAATTGGCTATCGACTTTCACGAGTACAAACGCGCCAACCATTTGTACGACTTTGACGACATTATCAGCCAAGTGGTCCGCCATCTAAAGTCTAATGATACCTTCCGTCAGCTCTTGCAAGACAACTATCGCTACGTCATGGTTGATGAATATCAAGATACCAATATTCCGCAAAAGCAGCTCATCGATCTCATCTGTGCGCCCGCGTCTGTATCGCTGATGGTCGTCGGCGATGATAATCAAAGCATCTACGCCTTTCGCGGTGCAAATTATGAAAATATTTTGCTCTTTGGGGAGACCTACCCTGAAGCGAGTCTGATTAAGCTTGAGCAAAACTATCGTAGTACGCCTGCTATTTTAAGCTATATCAATGCCTTGTCTGCGCAAATCACTTTAGGCTACCAAAAGCAGCTGTACTCAAACGCGGCTATAACAGGCGCAAAACCCATCTTTAGCCGTGCTAGCGATGAGACAAAAGAGGCCAAATACATCGCTAATCAGATTATTAAGCACAAAGCTGAGCATGACTATAGCGACTTTGCGGTACTGTGCCGAACCTCCTTTCAGTCCAACTATGTGCAGCTGGAATTTATGGAGCGCCGTATTCCCTTTATCGTCGTCGGCGGTATTAAGTTCATTGAGCGTCGCCATATCAAGGACGTCTTAGCCTTTATTAAAATTCTGTATAACCCCAATGACACGATTGCGTGGCATCGTATTTTGACCTTATTTAAGGGCGTTGGGGCAGTCACTGCTACGCGCTTAACGCAAGCGATCAATAGTGATGACAACTCGTTTGAACCCTTGCTATTACCCAAATTTAGTAAGAAAAGCCCACAGCTTGCACCGCTGCATAGCACCTTGAGCAAAGCGCAACAAGCGCAGTCGGTTGAGACGATTATCGATCTGGTGCTCGACTTTTATATTCCTATTTTAAAGACGGTTGAGGAAAACTGGCGCGAGCGTAGCGAGGATTTTCGTGTGCTCAAGAACTTGGCGACTGAGCATAGTAGCCTAGATAACTTTTTAGAGAACTTAGCCCTTGATCCACCCAACGATTCAGTGGCAGCGATGGATGCTCCTGAGGATGACGACACAGACAAGGTCACTATTTCAACCATTCATAGCGCTAAAGGGCTGGAGTGGCCAATTGTTTTTGTGAATTCCTTAGTTGATGGCATGACCCCGCACCATCGCTCATTAGATGACTTTGAGGAATTAGAAGAGGAGCGCAAACTATTCTACGTGGCCTGTAGTCGCGCCAAAAACAAGCTGTACTTAACTGCGCCTGATTACTTCGCCAGCTACTCAGGTTATTTTGATAAGCCCTCAAGGTTTATTGCTGAGCTGTCCGCTAGCGAGGTTGAGGTTAAGTCATCTACTAAAGGATTAGCGGCGCTGGCAAGTGCAGATCCGGTATGGTGGTGAGGTGAACGTTTTAATCACTACTACACCGATTCTAAGCGTTGATGATAATAAGTACTATAAGCTTACGCATCAGACTCAACGCTTTGTTTCTTTTGTTCCTTGGAGTAGGAGTCTTCAACAGTAGTCACGCATCTAGTCTCAACATAAGAGCTACTATAAGAAGCATCTGTGCTCATCGGATAAATCTTTAAACGCTCTAATTCTGCTAATAGATCTTCAATGACTTCATCTTTGCGAGTCACAAAGGTAGACGCAAAGCAGCGCCAAAACGTCCAGCCTGCACGCTCCAAAATACGTTGGCGTTGCATATCACTATCCCATTTATCAGGTCCATGATATCTATCACCGTCACATTCGATAGCCAAGCTGTTATCTTCTTCGCCCTCAACAACCATATCGATTCGATAAGCACCCGCCTTAACTTGTGGAATAACTTGGTAGCCTCTTTGAGTGAGAATATCAAAGACTTCTGTTTCAAAAGGCGATTCACACTTATCACGCAGCGTGGCGACTTGCTCCTCGTCTTGCATAAACGGTGCTTGAAAGTGCTTTATAAGCTCAGCTCGATAATGATCAGCCTGACTAAGATGACTCAGCTCAATACTACGCACTAGATACATTCTATCGCGCGCTCTTGAGGCCGCTACGTTCAAGCGTTGGGCGAAAGTATTCCCTGTCAATGCATGAGCATCTCCTGGCGCTACTACGAGTGATAAGAACATAATGTCGCGCTCTTTACCCTGAAAAGTTCTAGCGTCACCGCAAGCAATATCAAAAGCCGTCATTAAGGTTTCATCTAATTCTTTATTAAGTATATCCATAACACTGTGTGCTTGCTTATTACCTAGCAATGAGACGACACCGATAGTTTTACCACTATAGGTGGGGTCAGATACTATCGTTTTGATTTCATCGACAATAAATCTGACTTCTGATGGGTTGATATCAGAGCCTTTGATTCGGTAGCCGTCGGTAACATAGATGTCAATCAATGGCGGATCTAAGCGTTCTGAGGGTTTGGCTTTACGCAAAGGGATCAGCTCGTGATTATAAAATTCACGTTTTGAGAACTCAATAATAGGGGCTACACTACGAAAGTGCTCTTTTAACATCACACTACTATCGGCAAAGACAACTTGAAATAAGTCGTATATGGAACGTTCAGGAGACATAAGAGAGTCATACAATTTAACCTGATTGTTCAAATATGTAGATTTTAACTCTTGAATTTTCTGAATATTTAAACCAACGCCTTCTGGTGATACCTGCTTATCGTCGCCAACGATTAAAACCTTTTTTGCTCTCATAATCGCTGGCAGTGCCGTTAGATCAGACTGAGACGCTTCATCTATAATTACTAAGTCAAAACTACCAAACTGTGCGGGCAAGGATTCAGAAATACGATAGTGCGGCATAATCCAACACGGAATAGCGGCGCTGGCACCAGCGGCGGCTTCGCGAGCTTGTCGGCGATAGTAATGAGCATTTTTGCCCGTACCTTTACCTATACGCATAATAGCAGAACGGTATTTCTCTAAAGAACGATGAACGAATGGTGTAATATTTTCTGCGACTTTTAACCATGCTCTTTTGACGATAGTTTCTTGATAAAGTCTAGCCAAATCTGTTTCCAAATGACTGCGAGTCTTGGTCAACTCAACCAACTCTTTTCGACCATCTATACTGTCTATAAAGCTCGTTAATCTTTTAAGACGCCAAATTTGCTGCCAGTTATCAGGTAGTAAGTGGTCTGATGACAATTGATCTTGTGTCTCAATACAAGGCCTAGAGCGCAACTGCTCAGCCCAAAGTGGAGCACCACTGTCTTCAATAGTTTGCGTAATGGCAGCGACTACCTCTAGATCAGAGCTAAAATGATGCACCCGTTGTAGTTCACTTACCAAACCATTCCAAATTTCTTGTAACGCATCATCCGATAATGCTTGACTACCAATTTGTTGATTAAAAAAGAACGTTATCTTTTCAGTGATAGTGCCATTACAACTTTCAAGCTTGCTAAGCAGTCGCTCTTTTAGGGTTAGACTCTCTAGCAAATGATATCTTTTTAAATGTTGTTCGATAACCTCTCTGATTTCAGTTAAAACAGCTTTATTGTCATACGCTGATGATATGATATCCCATTCTATAAATATAGATTTTAAGGCTTGTCTGATGTTGTGCTGTAAATTATTGCTACCAACAACGGCTTCATATAAATGTACAGCTGAATTTAGGTCAGGTAGGGTATTGAATGAAACTTCAAATACGGGCAAAGATAAATCATGCGATAGAGCATTCCAACGAACGACTAATTCTTGAGATTTTTTTCTAAAGTCTACATAGCTAGATATATATTGCCAATCCTCTACAGTTTTAGGTTTCGATGACACTATCGTAATATCTTCAAGGCTTTTCTTTTGAGCAGATTTACCAAAGATTCCAGCTAATCCAAAGGGTTTTTGACCTTCAGACAACTTTCTGACTGCATCGGTAAGTTCTGTATTCGTATCGAAGTCATCACTCATGCTGATAGGTTTAGTTAAATAAACCGTTCTCTCGCTAAAAGTCGATTTAATGTCATCATTAAGTATATTGAAATGCTTAATGATGTCTTGCTTGGTTTTATCAGCTAAATGGTTTTGGATATCACCAGTCCAATTTTGGTTGGCAGCTTCAAGCTTTTGGATGAGTTCAATTAAGCGAGATAGGTTAGAGGCTGTATCGTGAGCTATGCTTATCGTGCTAGCACTGGGGTTCACTAAACTTGGTAACGCTCCTAGCTTTTCAGCTTGCTGCGATTCATTGAGATAAATCAAATCTTTGTGTAGTTGTCTTATGGCATTAATAGGCGGAAAGTCTGTAGTAGCAGGTATTTCTTTATTGAGATAATTCAGGTCGTCACCGAGCTTTATTCTTGCTGTCATCAGCTCAGTAATATTGTGAGGATTGAACCGAGGTTGAAAGGTATCCTCTATCCCTAACGTATCTGGAAAACTCTTGATAAGCTGCTGGTTTTTAGCCACCTCAGTCGCGGCATCTATAGGTTTTATGGTTTCATTATCTATAACGATATCATCAAGGTTTAAGCGCGCCCAAGCCGTGATCTTATTATCAGTGCTGGCTAACTGCGCATGAACAGTATCAATCTGATCATCCAGCATAAGAATGTCTTTTTTGTAGGCTTCACGATTGAGGTTAGATACCTCACTCGATATCTTTTTAATCGTATGCTCAAATTGTTTTAGACCGTCGTTTTCACTAGTCAAGAGACTTACTGCCAGCGGACGAATAGATTCAGGTAGTTTGTCTTGCAACACTTTAAGCGCAGGGTCTTTCATCGACGTCACTAGAACTCCTTTACCCAATGCTAAGTAGTGACAAATAACATTAGCAATAGTATGCGTTTTACCAGTACCAGGTGGTCCTTGGACGACAACACCGTCGTGGACATCGAGCTTCTGTATGATTTGTACTTGTTCACTGTTAAAGGCTTTTGGGAAGTATAGCTCGGCTGGCGTGCTAGTATAGCTTTCACTACCGCTGACCATAGATAGTCCGCGATAAGTAGGTAGTATGACCGCTTTATTCTCTGTAGCAGGTTCAGTCAGCATCGACATCAGTGCACTTGGTAAATGAATATCGTCGCTATCTTTGAGCTCAGTTGCAAACTTATCTAAATCTTGCAAAAATATATTATTGCTTCTAGGACGCGCCATAATGACCCAAGTGTCGGTCACAATAAGATTATGCTGCGCTTTAGGTATTTTACGTTCATCAGTCATCAATTGATCAGGCCAATAAACGCCTTGAGCATCAAGTAGAGTAACTGCTGATTTTAAGATAGACTCATAGCTACTTGGTAAAAAAGGATTTAATAAAACATCTTCTGAGTTGTAAAATTGAGTATTAACTTCTAATAAGTGAGCTAAACCTTGGTTTTCATCCATCGAAAAAGGCTCAGTTTCAATTGTAGGAGAGGAGGGATTAGGCTTTATAAGGAGCGCCATAGTCACTTTATCTAATGTGATTTCAACAGACTGCGTTAATAGGGGATACTTTATTTGCCTACTATTTTGCTCATCATGTCGCAAAGCAATGCCCACACCCCACACTAGTTCGAGGGACTCAGCAGCTAGATTTCCTTGAAGCATTTGATTGAGCTTAAATAACTTTGAATATAGAGCAATACTTTGGCGTACGAGTTTCTCTTTGACTAGCCAAGGCTTCCAGATGTTTTTAATATAATCACGAAGTTCAATCTCTAAAGCTTCTTTTTTAAAAAAGTCCTTTAAATATATTTCTTTTTCTAAGGGCACTTCTAGCTCTGACTGTTTACGGTCTTCAACTTCAAATGGCGTAAAGGCTTCTTCATAAGCGACAACAACATTATCTATTAAGTTCTTTTCACTGAGCTTTTCTTTCAAAACAGGCAAGTCATCGAATTTTATTGGGAATTTTATCCAGTTTTTTAACAATACATTTTTAGGCTCAGGAGCTGAGTTTTCATGTAATCGCTCTAAACGTAGCCAAACTTCATCAGAGGAATCATTTATGATATTTAAGCTAATACCCGGTAAGCCTATTATTTGTTCCTCAGTACCAGTAAATTCACTATGTCTGACAAAGTTCTGAATAGGTGTTTTTTTCATTATGGCGCATTGTTTAACAAATTCGATTTGAGAGGCTAGTCTTTGGGTATAAATACTCATCTAAAAAATTCCGAGTCATCAAAAATAGTATTGATTACTTTATCAAGAAAACAAAGACCAAACTATAGCATAGAATTAAATTTCTCGACTTTTGAATTAAGACAATGTGCTTATTGCTTTTTATTTTAAGGACTAACCCCCAACCGTCTTAGAGAACACATTGATCACCACAACGCCTAGAATGATCAAACCGATACCCGTTATCGCTGGTATGTCGATACTTTGTTTAAACAGGGTCACTCCGATAATAACGGTCAATACAATACCCACACCGCCCCAAATGGCATAGGCGATACCTAAAGGAATCGTCTTTAGCGTCTGCGACAAAAAGTAAAACGAGCCGATGTAGAGTACTGCCATCAAAACAGTAGGCACTAAGCGGGTAAACTGTTCAGACTTGACTAAAAAGGTCGTACCTAATACTTCAAAGACGATAGCCAACGCCAAAAATCCATAGCCGATCACAACAGGATTCATAAAAAATTATCCTAACCGTAGATATTCAAAGCTATGTAATGCGCCCTTAATAAAACAAATCAAGTCGTGAAATTTGGTGCACATACTTAGTAAAGATAAAAATAAAAAAGTTATATAACCAAAAGTAAGAGTTAACAAAATATTTTGTCAAATAGTGGTTTAAAATCTACAGTAATGCGTTACCATATCGCATTAAACTTCTCTATGCTCTTAGCGAAAAGGATAGGCTATGCGTTATGACGTGATTGTGATTGGTGCAGGTATGGTCGGCACCGCAGCCGCTTGGCACTTACAAAAAAACGGCTCTAAAGTACTGATGCTAGATAGAAAATTACCGGGTCTTGAGACCTCATACGGTAACGCCGGTCTCATCCAGCGTGAAGCCATTCATACCCATCCTTTTCCGCGTCAGATCACAGAAATGGTGCGCGTATTACCGAATCAAGGCACCGATATTCGCTATCGCATACCCGCATTGCTGCGTTATCATCAAGCGCTATTACAATACTGGAAATTCTCAACGCCAGATTCGGTCAAAAAGATTGAATCAGAATGGCAAACGCTGATTGCTCATTGCACCAGCGAGCATCAGGTCATGATCGAAGCCTCAGGCGCTGATAAGCTGATCACCCGTGATGGCTGGCTACAGTTGCACCGCTCAGAAGAGACGCTTAAAAAGGCCGCCAAGACCGCTATTGAAGATCGCGAGCAGGGCGTTGAGCACAAAGTTCTCAGCCTAGATGAGTTAAAAGCGATGGAGCCTAATGCTAGTTTTGAGGGTTTTGTCGGTGCTATTCACTGGCTCAACTCTTGGCAAGTCTCAAACCCAAGTGCACTGGTAAAAGCATACGCTAAAAACTTTGAAGAGATGCAAGGGATAATTAAAGAGAGCAATGTCAAAGAAATCACACCTTCTGATAACAACGATGGCAAAGGCTGGCAGGTGGTGACGGATAACGAAACCTATCATAGCGATCATTTGGTTATTGCGGCAGGTCCTTGGTCCAATGAGCTAATCAAACCACTGGGCTACAATCTACCTCTGTTCCCGATGCGCGGCTATCATCAACACTTTAAGATCAGTGACAAAAACACCATCCATCATAGTATGTTCGATATGGACAAAGGCTTTGTCATGGGCCCGATGCAGCAAGGCATTCGTATCACGACAGGCGCTGAGATGACGACGATGGATGCACCCAAAAACTTCGGTCAACTAAAAACGGTATTGAAACTGGCAACTAAAATACTGCCTTTAGAGGATGCGGTAGAGAGCGAGGCATGGGCAGGATCGCGTCCTTGTATGCCAGATATGAAGCCTGTCATTGGGCCTGCGGATAAGCATGACAAGTTATGGTTCGCCTTTGGGCATAGTCACCAAGGCTTTACTTTGGGGCCAATTACCGGTCGTCTGGTCGAAGAGCTAATCCACGACAAGCCGCTAACGGTTGATGTTGAACCATTTAATGCCCAACGTTTCGCTAAAAAATAATTTTTAAACTAAAGTATATAAGGATAAATAATGATTAAGAAACTGCATAGCAATCAGCGTATGAGTAAAATCGTCGTACATAACCAAACCGTGTATCTGTGCGGTCAAGTTGGTAACGCCGAAGACGATATCCAAGCGCAAACACTAACCTGTTTAGAGAAGATTCAAACGCTACTAGAAGAAGTAGGTGGTGACAAATCTAAACTGCTATCTGTGACAGTTTGGATAAAGGATATGTCTGACTTTGCGGCGATGAATGAGGTATGGGATAAGTGGTTCGAAGGCATTCAACCGCCCGCCCGCGCTTGTGGTGAATCAGCTCTAGCACGTCCTGAGCTACTCGTTGAGATGATCGCTATCGCCGCTGAGTAATACGGTATTTGCATTAGGGCGTGTTGAACATTCAACCATGGCACTGCTGATCGCTGCCAGTTTATCAAAGCTGTGTTCCAGACACGGCGCAAGTCGAAGATAATGTCTAGACCTTAGCTAGACTTGCAACACACTGCTTATATAGAGCTGGGGGGCAATTTTAGCATCAGCCTGAAAGGACAGGACTCTTTTTTGCCGCTCCTTTGATAAAAATAGACGCTTAGAATGACTAAACTTACTATTTTCATCTTTGAATCGCCCAAAAAATAGTCTCTGTCAGTGCGTATTTGTGAATTATCAAACACGCCCTAGTTATACTAAATAAAAAGGACACGATAGTAATATTGTGTCCTTTTTATTTGTGTAGAGATAATGACAGGTCAGACTATATATTGACCGCTTAATCGCCGAGAGATAACCGTTTAATACGCGCCTTCGCTATAAATAAGCTCATAGCTGTGGCTGTATATTTCAACGATATTGCCAAACGGGTCTTCCATATAAATCATACGGTAAGGTTTTTCGCCGGGGTAGTAATAACGTGGTTTTTCCATACGCTTTTTGCCGCCAGCAGCGACAATGCGTTCAGCGAGCTCTTCCACGTTTGGATCTTGAACACAGAAGTGAAAAATACCTGTCTTCCAGTATTCAAAGTTGTTTTCAGGGTTTTCTTGATTTTTAAATTGAAATATTTCAACACCGATACGGTCACCAGTTGAGAGATGAGCGATACGAAAACTGCCCCAGCCTGAGCCAAAGACTTCCGTACACATCTCACCAATAGGGCTGTCATCTTCAACGATTTCGGTCGGCTCCATGATGGTGTACCAACCCATTACCTCGGTATAGAATTTTACCGCTGCTTCTAGGTCAGGGACGGAAAGGCCAATGTGCGAAAAGCTTCTTGGATAGACGTTATTCATCATTCATACTCCTGTTTTAATATGGGAGTAGTTTACAAAGCTATATCCATTACGTAAAATTATCATTTATTATAAAGATAAGTATATATCGTAATGATGAATATCACGTGGCTACGCACATTCTTTACCCTTGTTGAAGTGGGACATTTTACCCGCACTGCCGAGCGCCTACATATGACCCAGTCAGGCGTGAGTCAACACATACGTAAGCTTGAAAGTCAGTTAGATGTCGACTTGCTCATCCGCCAAGGGAAGCAGTTTTCACTAACGGATGCCGGCGAGGAGTTATATAGGGAAGCGGATGATATCTTGCAGCGTCTAGCAAATCTAGAACAGCGTATCGGTGATGACCCCGCCTTTGCAGGGTTAGTGCGACTGATGTCTCCTGGCAGCGTAGGCTTAAAGTTGTATCCAAAGCTTTTGAGCTTACAACAACAGTATCCACAGTTGGTGATTGACTATCGCTTTGCACCAAATAGCGATATAGAGCGAGCGCTTGCGAATCACGACATTGATATTGGGTTTATGACGGATATCTCAGATGATGAGGGAATAAGTTGCCAGTCAATAGCTCAAGAAGCGCTGATACTGGTGACGCCTGCGACTACTAATGAACCAAGTTGGGAGGCGCTCATTGAGCTTGGGTTTATCGATCATCCTGACGGTGCTCATCATGCCAGTATGCTACTGAGCGCCAATTATAGCGAGTTCCAGCATATTAATGACTTTAAGAAAAAAGGGTTTTCTAATCAAATTGGCTTGATTTTGGAGCCTGTTAGTAGGGGGCTTGGCTTTACCGTATTACCAGCACACGCGGTTGCAGCGTACGCAAACCCTGAGCTTATTAGCAGTCATCGTTTGCCAATACCAGTGAGTGAAACGTTATATCTTGCCGTGCGGCGACAGCAAGCCCTATCTAATAGAATGCACACTGTCATTAACGAGGTAAAAAAGTGGTTGTAAAATTATAAAGAATAGCGATATTTAGATTTGATGTTAGTCAATGAATGAACTTGCGGGCTATTTCTATTTCATAACTTGCCCTAGCTTCATGGCAGCGGCAATATTGACCGCGGTAGTCTCAATATTTTCATAAGCGTTGTTTAGTACCTTATCAAGGGTGTCCAGCTTTTGAATACTCGGCATGACGACGTCAAACCCAGTAGTCTGAGTAGGATTTAAGCCGTCAACGCTACCGCAAATAGCGATTATAGGCTTATCATTTGCTTTTGCCATCATGCTAATACCGCCAGCGACTTTACCCATTAAAGTCTGCGCATCAAGCTTGCCTTCACCAGTAATCACCAAATCAGCGCTAGCAATATGCTCTTCTAGACTAACGGCCTCAGCCACGGTATCAAAGCCTGATTTAAGATTAGCTTCGCAAAATGTCGTTAAGGCAAAGCCAAGACCGCCTGCTGCCCCTGCGCCTGATATATTTTGACAGTCCTGATAGCCATGCTGTCCAGATACCATTGCAAAGTGACTCAAGGCCTTATCCAATAGTGCGACTTGCTCGGGACTGGCGCCTTTTTGTGGTCCAAAGATAGCACTGGCACCAGATTTTCCGCATAATGGATTGGTCACATCGCAAGCGACTTCAAAGACCGTGTTGCGCAGCTTTGGATGAAGGGTTGAGCCGTCTATCTGCTTTAAGTTGGCCAGTTCGTTACCGCCTTGCGCCAAAGGCTTGCCTTCATCGTCACAAAAAATTATTCCTAATGCCATGAGCAGACCAAGACCAGCATCGTTGGTGGCACTACCACCCAGACCGATAATGATGCGTTTGACGCCTTCGCTCAAAGCATCAGCGATAAGTTCGCCAACACCGTAGCTGCTGGTAATGAGTGGATTTCTTTCTTCGTTCGTTAATAAGTGCAGACCGCAGGCTTGAGCGATTTCAATCACCGCCGTCTTATTTTCTAATAGCAGATACTTGGCAGTAATCGGTCGCATTAATGGATCGTTCACAAGCACGTTTTTCCAACGTCCACTAAGCGCGTAGGACAACACCGCAGAGGTGCCTTCACCGCCATCTGCCATGGGCAATAATGTATAGTCGGCATTGGGAAAAACCTGACTAAATCCAGATTGTATAGCGCGGCACACCTCGATTGCTTCTAAGCTTTCTTTAAACGAGTCAGGGGCGATTAAAATTTTCATGAAGTGCTCTTATAATTACGTAAGTTTGGCTCGTGTAATTAGACTAATCATATCATTATAAATGAGATAATCTGCTACCATAGTTCCCTGTTTCATGTATAACCTTTAGGATGCTTCCCTTGATCACATTTACTGCGCCGACTATTACCAATACAGAAAATAATAACTTACGCCAAGAACTGCAACAGATTATAGATCTAAAGACCAAACCACTTGGCGCACTTGGGCGCTTAGAAACGCTGGCGCTGCAATTGGGCATGATTCAAGGGACGCTCACACCGCATATTGAACAGCCACAGATTCGAGTATTTGCTGCTGATCATGGTTTAACTAAGCATGGAACCTCAGCCTATCCAAGTGCCGTCACTGCGCAAATGGTATATAATTTCTTGCAAGGTGGCGCTGCTATCAATGTCTTGGCACGTCAGCACAATATCGAGCTAAAGGTAGTCGACGCTGGGGTGGATGCAGACTTTGCCAATTCTCCTTTTAAAGACCACCCGCAATTGCTCAATTATAAAGTTCGTCATGGTAGCCGAGACGCGCTAACAGAACCTGCCATGACCGAAGCGGAATGCTTGGCAGCGCTAAAGAACGGTATGAAAGTGGCCGAAGATTTAGCAGGTAATCTGTTGATCGTCGGTGAGATGGGCATCGGCAACACTTCAGCGGCGAGTCTTTTGCTGGCACGATTAGGTGATGTACCGATTGCTGATTGTATTGGTCGTGGTACGGGGCTTGATGATGCAGGGCTACAGCATAAGACGGATATTTTAACGCAAGTATTGCAGCGTCATAGTGAGGCACAGTCTCCATTGGACGCGCTTGCTGCATTAGGCGGGCTTGAGATAGCCATGATGGCAGGTGCGCTGATTCAGACCGCCAGTGAACGACATATTTTATTAATCGATGGCTTTATTGCCAGCAGTGCTTTACTGGTTGCGGAGCGCCTAGCGCCTGGTGTCGCCCAATATGCTATTTTTGCCCATCATTCAGTCGAGCCAGGACATGCGCATTTATTAAAATTACTAAACGCTGAGCCGTTACTTAATATGGGTATGCGCTTGGGCGAAGGTAGCGGCGCGGCGCTTGCTTATCCATTATTGCAGTCCGCTTGTGCCATTATCAATGAGATGGCAAGCTTTAGTGATGCGGGTATTAGTGAGCAAAACAACTAATGTCACAGCCATTAAAGCAGGAATCAAAACAGTCATTAAATCAGCCAGAGCCGTCACAGCAGTCATCGTCTAAAGTAAGTGTTGGGCAGTTTATAAAGCACGAATGGATATTGTTACTGGTCGCCATTCAGTTTTTGACCCGATTGCCAGTCCCGTCATTCAAAAACTACAATCCGCAATGGCTACACCAGAGCAGCCGTCATTTCCCCGCAGTCGGTTTGCTGGTTGGGCTACTTTGCGCTGGCGTGTTTTGGCTTGCTAGTGTTTTATTCACGCCCCTCGTTGCTGCGGTGCTAAGTACGGTATTCGGGATTAAGCTTACGGGCGCTTTTCACGAAGATGGTCTTGCAGATAGCTGCGATGGTTTGGGGGGCGGTCTGACTCGTGAGCGCACGCTGACTATCATGAAAGACTCGCGCTTGGGGACATATGGCGTGTTAGGTCTGGTCTCTGCGCTATTGCTAAAGATTTCCTTGTTAGCCACCATGCCGTTATCGGTGGCTATCGTCGCGCTGATTATTGGGCATACTGCGTCGCGTTTGCTATGTATTAGCCTGCTTGCGCTGCTGCCGTATGGCGGTGAGATAGAACATGCCAAAGCCAAGCCGATGGCGCAGCAGCTGACACCGTTACAAGGATTGTTCAGTAGTGGTTGGTTGCTCGTGGCAGGAGTTTTAGTAATGGTTATATTTCCTAATGCCATACAGCAGATTAGCATCGGTCAGTGGTTATTAGCCTTAGTGTTGGCGCTAGTTGCCACTGAATATATGCGGCGCTTATTACGTAGGCGTCTGAATGGCTATACTGGCGATGGTTTAGGGGCGACACAACAGCTGAGTGAAGTCGCTATTTATGCTGGGCTCGCTGCCTCTATACCTTTTTTATAATTCAAAAGAAATCTTTAGAAAAGGCTAATTAATCAATGACTCTTTATATCTGGCGTCATCCTAAACCTATTGCTGCTGAGGGTATTTGTATTGGGCAAACGGACATAGGGGTAGATAGGCGTAAATTAAAGCGTCTTGCCAATCAAATCGAGCGATTTACCCGTTTGCATCAATTACCTAAAGTCATTTGGGTAAGCCCATTACAACGCTCCCTAAAAGTCGGACAGATACTGGCGCAACGTGGTTTTCAGTATCGAGTCGCGCCTGAGCTTGCTGAGATTAATTTTGGCGAATGGGATGGTCGCCCTTGGGAGCAAATCGCTAAGCAAGAGATTGACGACTGGTGCGATAACTTTGCGCACTTTACGCCAGATAATGGGGAAAGTCTGCAGCAGCTATTTGACCGTGTTGAAGGCTGGTTGGCGAAAAGGCTCGTTGAACAAGGCAACACCCCAATACTAGCAATAGGTCATGCGGGCTGGATTAATGCTGCCAAGATGATTACCAGTGGACAAGATATACCACAAGTCGCTGCCGACTGGCCACGTTCAGTGGATTATCTAGAGCGCATTGATATAGCATTGTCTTTATGATTTGATGCTCTTTGAAGACATTGAGAAGTGAGTAGTCAGACACCCTTTATGTTCAGAAATGAACGTAAACTATATATTGCTATTTTTAAACAGGTACCTAATCATTAAAGCTATGAAGTTTAGACAAGATATCAACGGTCTTAGAGCTATTGCAGTCATCGCTGTAGTACTGTTCCATTTCAACGCTTCTTGGATGCCAGGCGGTTTTGCAGGCGTTGATGTCTTCTTCGTCATTTCAGGTTTTTTGATGACAGGGATAATATTTCGAGATATTGATCAAAAAAGATTTTCGCTTTCGAGATTTTATGTGGCTCGTGCGAATAGAATTATTCCAGCCCTTGCACTGCTTTGTACGGTGCTGCTTATCTTTGGTTGGTTTTTTCTAACGCCGCCTGAGTATCGACGTTTAGCGAAGCATGCGGCTACGAGCATAGGTTTTGTCTCCAACTTTATTTACGGCACAGAAACAGGCTATTTCGATGTGGCATCTCATGAGAAGTGGTTATTGCACAGCTGGTCGTTGTCAGTGGAGTGGCAGTTTTATATTGTTTATCCGCTGATATTGGTTGCCCTAAATAAGCTTGTGTCTTTAAAAGCTATGCGCATTATAGTGCTGCTATCGACAGTGTTTGGTTTCTTATTTAGTGCCATAGCAACTTATCAATGGCCTGTTTTGTCTTACTATTATCTGCCTACTAGAGCTTGGGAGATGATGCTTGGCGGGGTCGCTTATCTTTATCCTTTTACTCTAAAACCGCAACAAAAAAGAGCGCTTGAATGGATAGGGCTATTCCTAATAATTGGCTCTTACTTTTTAATATCAGCTGCTAATCCTTGGCCAGGTTATTTGGCTGCTTTTCCTGTAGTCGGTGCTTTTTTAGTTATTCAAGCGCAGCGTGATACTAGTGTATTCACTAGCAATATTATCTTTCAAAAATTAGGGGCTTGGTCTTATTCGATTTATCTATGGCATTGGCCTTTGGTCGTCGCTATATACTATTTTTCATTGAGTGAGGCTTATATTTATCTGGGCATGGCACTCTCAATTGTGCTGGGGTTTTTGAGTTATAAATACGTAGAAAATATTCGGTTTAAAAAAGCACTTACGAACCGTTCTAGTTATTTTTATAATAAACCGCTTTTGATGGCAGTAGTTATCATAGTCATAGGTGGTACCTTGTACGCTAAATCTGATGAGATCACGCCCCATAGGTTGACAACAGATCAGATATCCATCATTAATCAGCAACAAGAGGATCCTAGAGAAGCCGTTTGCGGTAAAGTTGAAAATGGTCACTCTCCTGCTTGTATTTATGGCGAGGGTGAAATCAAAGCTATTGTTATAGGCGACAGCCACGCTCAAGCTCAAAATGTTGCTATTGGTGACAGAGCGGCGCTTCACGGAGGCAGTATTGTAAGCTTTGGTATGGCAGCTTGTCCTACGATAAAAGGGGTATTCAAAGTTGACGATAATGGCAAAAACCCAGATTATAATTGCGGACAGCTGGTAGCTAACGTTATTACTACCGTGGCGACACAGTATCCAGATATACCTGTTATTATCATAAACCGCGTGTCTGAATACCTGAATGGTCCCAACGAAGAAACCACTACTTTCTCCTTATCACCCAATAAATTTGTCGATAAGATTTTTATGGACATAACAGATGACTACAAAGAAAACATAACGGGTCATATGGTTGATACGATATGTGAATTCGCTAAAAACCATCCTGTTTATTTACTCAAACCTACGCCTGAAATGAAGAAAGATGTGCCTATCACTATGTTTAGATCAATACTATTGAAAGGCGCTAATAGCAATATTAAGATGCCAGTTGATGAATATGACCAGCGTCATCAAGATGCTTTTAGAATGCAAAACGAAGCAGCAGAGCAATGCGGTGCAAAAATACTAGATCCTCTTCCTTACTTGTGTGACAAACAATGGTGTTACGGCGATATAGATAAGGTACCTCTTTATTTAGATGATGATCACTTAAGCCTCTACGGCTCAAAAGTCATCGCGCCCGTTTATGACGAAGTGTTAATTTCAAATTAATGGCACATTTTTAGCCTTTAATATGATTCATCATCAAATCTATAAATACAAAAAAGCCAGCAACATAGAGTCACTGGCTTTCTTTAGACTTAAACGAGATGTTCTAAAAATTACTCTTCAGAAGTCTCTTCGCTCTCAGCATTGTCTTCTTCTACGTCAGCATCTTCGTCATCGCCATCTTCAGAAAGAATGGTGACCAAGATAGTTGCCGTAACGTCATGATGCAGCTGAATATCAACACTGTACTCGCCGATTTGACGTAGCGTGCCTTCAGGCAGCTTAATCTCAGCGCGGTCTACTTCTAGACCTGAGTTAGTCAAAGCTTCAGCGATATCGCGCGTACCAATAGAACCAAATAGCTTGCCTTCGTCGCCTGATTTTGCACGCATAATGACATTAACGTCAGTTAGCGCATCAGCACGTTCTTGAGCAGTAGCGACTTCTTTAGCTTCTTCAGCTTCAAGTTCAGCGCGGCGCGCTTCGAACTTTTCGATATTCGCTTTAGTAGCAGGTAGAGCCTTGCCATGAGGGATAAGAAAGTTACGTCCGTAACCTGGTTTTACATCGACAGTTTCACCGAGTTTACCCAGGTTGACGATACGCTGTAACAAAATAATTTGCATGAGTCACTCCTAGTTAACAGTTAACCCTGATGATTATCAGTGTACGGTAATAGCGACAAATAGCGAGCTTGCTTAATAGCAGTGGCAAGCTGACGCTGATACTTTGTAGACGTACCGGTAATACGGCTCGGTACGATTTTGCCATTGTCACTGATGTACTGTTTTAGCAATTCAACATCTTTATAATCGATGTGAGTGATGCCCTCAGCAGTGAAACGGCAGAATTTGCGACGGCGATAGAAACGTGCCATAAGTATTCTCCTTTAATTAGTCTTCACTGTTGTCGTTATCATTGTCGTCTGAACGACGTGGAGTAGTAGCTTTGCGTGCACGTTTTTCATCGGCATTTTTAGCTAACTGCGACTCTTCAGTGACCGCTTCATCACGGCGCATGACTAAGCTACGGATGATGGCGTCGTTATAACGGAACAGCTCTTCAAGCTCAGCTAAAGTCTCACCGTCAGTTTCAACGTTAAATAAAACGTAATGAGCTTTGTGAATCTTGTTGATTGGATAAGCCAGTTGACGGCGGCCCCAATCTTCTAGGCGGTGGATTGCGCCGCCATTGTCTTGAACTAACTTGATGTAGCGCTCAACCATGCCGACGACCTGGTCGCTTTGGTCTGGGTGTACAAGTAACACCAGTTCGTAATGTCGCATTTGGACTCCTTACGGATTAGTAGCTACCGGCCCTATGCAGGTAGCAAGGAGATTTATAAGGTAAACTTAGTCTTAAATTTTATAAAATGTAGTGTCAGCTTTTATAAGCATTAGATTTTATAAAGTAGGGACGAGAAGCTTAGGATATAAAGCGCCGTATTATAGCAGCACTCAAAGGTTAATACAAAGTCTAATATCATATCTTCGAAAACAATACTTTCGAAAGCGAGCACTCACAAAAAAGCAGCGACCAAGCGCTGCTCATTCTGTACTGATTTGCACCTACTTTATTTTTGGCTGTTTGACCAACTGGCTACTATCCGCTTTTACCACTAAGGTTTTAGCTAGTTTATCATGCCAACCAATGTTCTCAGCACTTTTAGACGCCATATAATAATGTACGGCAATGACGACAAAACCTAAAAAGCTAGTAAAAGAAAACAACAAGTTATAAATAATAAATAGCAACAAGGTACGCATACCGATCAGTTTGATAAATGACGGCAGGCGATGAGTCGTTTGATCAACAACGCGAATACCTGTGAGTAGCTTACCTAATGACTGTCCGCGCATAGTGATGAACACCAGCTGCAAAGCAAATAGACCAAACACCATCACTTGCGACATCATCAACGTAGAGCTTGGCAAGCTCTCCATCAAGGTCATAGAATACTGATAAGCGGCGTCCATATCTTGGATGTTTTCAAACTTGCTATAGTCAATATCAAGCTTAGTCAGCGCAAGTACCAAAGGCAAAATCGCAAGTACATATAACAATGCATTAATAACCGTTGCTAGCATGCGAGACATGATAGGCGCTAATACCACATCGCCGAGCACCTTGTCCGTCGCTAGCGCCTTAGGGCCAGATTTATTGAGCGAGACATTATTTGGCTTATGCAGAGGATTACTCGTCATGCCACCTTTGACGTCCGCTTTTGGGCGCTCAGGTTTGCCGTACAATCTATCAAGAGAGACGTTGTTGCCACCTTGAGCGCTGTTGGGCGTATCCTCTGGAAACACGGTCACATTATTAATAATTGAATCGTCATGACTGGTATCATTAGTCACAACTGTGCTGGGTCTGTACACAGGCTGATTGCCCGTCAGATTACCGATTCGTTGCCACTGATCTAAACCTTCATGCCATATCAGATCGTCCAGCGTCACTTCACCAGAGGCCAGCATGATGTTGAGCTGGTTTAAATCATAAGGACCTGCTTGTACGTTATTTCGAGCGAGAAAAATTTGCATAGTAGGTTATTTCTTAATTCGCTATTTATGAATTATAGTATTGGGTCAAAGTTGCTTATAACAAGAGTACTGTCATAAAGCCAGCACTAACTCTAAGTACCTTATTGTAAACGTTTGCAATAGCTTTTGTCAGCCAAACTTTGCCAGTTAAAAATAGTTAAAGAGTAAATACAACTTAGGGCCTGCCTGCCATCTCATTAAAAACAATGAAAATGAGCAAACAAACCCTAAAAGGTAGTGCTAATGACTCTTTATGCTGACGTTACGCGACTTATAAATAATTATGAGTCGCTACAAAACGCTATTTAGCTTCTTCACCTGCTAAGAAGAACCAAGTATCTAGGACTGAGTCTGGATTTAGTGACACCGAGGTAATCCCTTGCTCCATAAGCCAAAACGCTAGATCAGGATGATCCGATGGCCCCTGACCACAGATACCGATGTATTTACCCGCCTTGTTACAAGCTTCAATAGCCATAGATAGCAGCTTTTTGACAGCTGGATCACGCTCATCAAATAAGTGTGAGACGATACCTGAATCACGATCAAGACCTAGGGTGAGCTGGGTTAAATCGTTTGAACCAATCGAGAAGCCATCAAAATGCTCTAAGAACTCATCAGCGAGCAGAGCGTTGGTTGGCAGCTCACACATCATGATAATGCGTAGACCGTTCTCGCCGCGTTTAAGACCATTATTTTCTAGTAATTCAATGACTTGCGCCGCTTCATCAACGGTACGCACAAATGGAATCATAATCTCGACGTTGGTCAAACCCATCTCGTCACGTACGCGTTTGAGCGCTTTACACTCAAGCTCAAAGCAGTCACGGAAGTTGTCAGAGACATAACGACTGGCGCCGCGGAAACCGAGCATTGGGTTCTCTTCTGATGGCTCGTATAACTTACCGCCCAAAAGATTGGCATATTCGTTCGATTTGAAATCTGACATACGTACGATAACCGGCTGATCCATAAAAGCAACAGCGAGCGTTGAGATACCTTCAACCAATTTATCAACATAAAAATCAACAGGGGAGGCATAACCAGCGATACGCTCAGTGATGGCTTGTGATATCTCACGTGGCAGACTATTCATGTTCAGCAATGCTTTTGGATGCACGCCAATCATACGGTTGATAATAAATTCAAGGCGGGCAAGACCAATGCCTTCGTTTGGCATCTGTGCAAATGAGAAGGCGCGGTCTGGATTACCGACGTTCATCATAATCTTAAAGGCAAGCTCTGGCATAGACTCAATAGAGTTGGTCTGCACGTCAAAGTCGATCTGACCTTCGTAGATGAAGCCTGTATCGCCTTCAGCACAAGAAGCAGTCACGTCTTGACCATCGACCAAAATTTCAGTGGCATTACCACAACCGACGATAGCAGGAACGCCAAGCTCGCGCGCGATAATAGCCGCGTGACAAGTACGCCCACCTCGATTGGTGATAATAGCAGAGGCACGCTTCATGACCGGTTCCCAATCAGGATCGGTCATATCAGAGACTAAGACATCACCGTCCTCAACCTTGTCCATCTCGTTCAAATTACTGACAACGCGCACTTTACCTGAACCGATACGCTGACCGATTGAGCGACCCTCACAAAGGACTTTGGTGTCGCCTGTGTTGATAACGTAGCGTTCCATAACGTTGCTGTCTTGACGGCTCTTGACGGTCTCAGGACGCGCTTGGACGATGAAGATCTCGCCGCTATCACCGTCTTTGGCCCATTCGATATCCATTGACTGACCATAGTGCTTTTCGATGACCACCGCTTGCTTAGCAAGTTCGGTCAGCTCATTGGTCGATAATGAGAACTGCATGCGCTCTTGTTTTTCGACATCAATGACTTTAACAGATTTAGCCGTGCTGCCTTCATCGCCGTAGACCATTTTCTTGTGTTTGCTGCCCAAGTTGCGGCGAACCACAGAAGGCTTATCATTAGCAAGCAGGCGCTTAGAGACATAAAACTCATCAGGGTTGACCGCGCCTTGCACGACCATCTCGCCCAAGCCATAGCTTGAAGTGATAAAGACCACTTCATCAAAACCACTTTCGGTATCTAGCGTGAACATGACGCCCGCAGCGCCCGTCTCTGAGCGTACCATACGCTGAATACCAGCAGATAGCGCCACGCCTTCGTGCTCAAAGCCTTTATGTACGCGATAAGAGATAGCACGGTCATTGTACAAGGAAGAAAAGACTTCTTTAATAGCGACAAGCACGTTATCGATGCCGCGAATGTTCAGATAAGTCTCTTGTTGACCAGCAAATGAGGCATCAGGTAGATCCTCTGCTGTCGCTGACGAACGGACGGCAACCGCGATGTCTTCGCCGCCACTCATCTCTTCAAACGCTTGACGTACCTCTTTTTCAAGATCTTCTGGCAGCTCTTGCTCTATGATCCAGTTACGGATTTTTTTACCCGTAGCAGCAAGCTTATTAACGTCATTAACATCTAAGGCTTTAAGCTCATTGTTAATCTTATCAAGCAAACCCGTTTCTGTTAAAAAACGGTTAAAAGCATCTGCCGTAGTCGCAAAGCCGCCAGGAACACTAACGCCCAAATCAGATAGGTGACTGATCATCTCACCGAGTGACGCATTCTTGCCGCCAACCGTATCAATGTCGTTTTTTCCTAGCTGATCTAGATTGATTACAAGTGCTGAAGAGTGCGCTGCCATGATAACTCCAAAAAATAAGGTTATTTAGTAAGGATTATAATGGTGGATTATAACGCTATATTTAGCAGATTTCGAGAGGTGCAATCAAAATTTTTTGAAAATTTACAAACTATAGCGTCAAAAAAGTAGTTTTTACCAAATTAAGTCTATCAATACCATAAACAGACTATATTGATGTATAAGACAATAGTATGGCGCTTGGCTCAAATCTGGGGCAGTTATGGTAACATTGGTTGGGATTACTGACTTATATATAGGTATAATGACTACAATCAATTGAGGTACTTAGCTATGTATTCAAGCCATCCATCCGAACCAGACATGCCTACTATTCAAAATCATCATGCGCTCAGCTTAGACAACTCACAAACGATAAGAACGGCGTTTTTTATATCAGACGGTACTGCTATCACTGCTGAGACTTTGGGTCGCTCTATTTTGAGTCAGTTCGCCTCAGTACCTTTTGAGACCAAAGTATTGCCTTATGTCGATAGCCTAGAGCGTGCTGAGAGCGCGGTTGAGCAGATTAATTTGGCTTATCAGCGTGATGGTTTACTGCCTTTTGTTTTTGATACGATTGTGAGCGACCAGATTAGAGAAAAAATCAATTCTGCGCATAGCTGCAACTTGGATATGTATGAGGGTTTGATTGGGCGCATTGCAGAGGAAATAGGGGTTGAGCCAGACGCGCACTCAGGCCATGCTCATGATAATGTAGACTCTGAAACTTATAAAGAGCGCATCGATGCGGTGCATTTTGCTCTGGATAATGATGATGGCGCGCGTACTCGTCATTATAGTATGGCAGATATCATCTTAATTGGTGTCTCACGCTCAGGCAAAACGCCAACCTCTTTATACTTAGCGCTACAATTTGGTATTCGCGCCGCCAACTATCCACTAACCGAAGATGACTTGTACGATAATCAACTGCCCAAATCACTACGTGAGCACAAAGACAAGCTGTTTGGTCTGATGATTGACACCGATCGTTTGGTAAAGATACGCCAAGAGCGCCGAGCAGGCAGCCGCTATTCTAGCTATCAGCAGGTGCAACAAGAACAGCGCGCCATACAAGGTATTTATACCTCACAAGGTATACCCAATCTTGATGTTTCAGAGATGTCTGTTGAAGAGATCGCCACGCGTATATTGCAAATGACGGGTCTTAAACGCCGTATTGGTTAGGGCGTGTTTGATACTTAAGTTTTAGATACTTAAGTTTTAAGTGTTTAAGTTTTAAGTGTTTAGATTTTAATAGCGTCATAATAAAACTCAATTAAATAGATAGCATGGCTATCGTAAATAAAGAGGGTCCAATGGGAAGTAAAAATAAGAACGAGACGACAGATCAAAAAGACATCAATCATGATGAGACCAATAACGTTGGTGAAGATACGCAGACTGAGGTCTCAAATAAAGAGGGCGGCAAAGTTGCGCTGCCAGAGCAGACACACGATCAGAGCAAACAGGAAAAAATTGAACAAACGCACGAGCAAGTCACTGATGATGTTATGCATCACCCCGATCTGGTTAACCCGCTCGATGATAAGCGTATCGATATCAAATCAGGCTTTACCAAAGACTCACAGCGTATCAAAGGCGATAAGCATGATTTTGAGTACGATGCTGTCATCCTAGGAGCCGGTCCCGCTGGTGAAGCGGCTGCTATGAAGCTGACTAAGTCTGGCAAAAAAGTCGCCGTCATCGATCCACGTGATCAGGTTGGTGGCAACTCAACGCACGTCGGCACTATTCCAAGTAAAGCCCTTCGCCAATCGGTATTTAACCTCATTAATTTTCGCCGTGATCCTATGTTTACCAAGGCGCTTGAGTATCAGCAAGTCCCACTTAACAAAGTACTGGCGAACGCACGCAAGGTCATACGCAGTCAGGTTAGTACCCATACGCGCTTTTATGAGCGCAATAGAATCGATGTGATTCAAGGTTGGGCAAGCTTCGTCGATGCCAATACCTTGCGCGTTGAAACGGATGAAAACATCTTTGAAACCGTCACCTTCAACAAAGCCATTATTACCGTGGGTAGCCGTCCTTATCGTCCTGATATCTTAGACTTTGATCATCCGCGAGTTTTTGATTCTGACAAAATTCTTCAGATGGATTATGTTGTCAGAAAGATCATTATCTATGGTGCTGGCGTGATTGGCTGTGAGTACGCTTCTATCTTTACCGGTCTTGGTTATAAAGTTGATCTGATCAATAATCAGGGCAAACTGCTCAGCTACTTAGATAGTGAGATCAGCGACGCTCTAGCGCATGACTTTAGACAATTTGGTGTGCTTATCCGTAATAATGAGGAAATTGATCATCTTGAGACACATGATGATCATGTGGTCTTGTATCTAAAGAGTGGTAAGAAAATCAAATCCGACGCTATTTTGTGGTCAAATGGACGCTCAGGAAACACAGAAGGGCTAAATTTAGCAGCAATTGGTTTAGAGGCCAATAGCCGTGGTCAGCTCAAAGTCGATGATACATACCGTACTGAGGTTGAGAACATTTACGCGGCAGGTGACGTCATCGGTTGGCCCTCTCTTGCCTCTGCCGCTTATGATCAGGGGCGCTGCGCGGCGGCATTTATGACAGGGGATAGCGACGCAGAACCGGTCTCTAGCGTGCCAACGGGTATCTATACCATTCCTGAGATCTCAAGTATCGGCAAGACAGAGCAGGAGCTCACGGACGAAAAGGTTCCTTATGAGGTCGGGCAGGCGTTCTTTAAGCATCTAGCGCGCGCACAAATCATCGGTGAGCGTACTGGCGTACTCAAAATACTCTTTCATCGTGAGACGCTAGAGATACTAGGTATTCATTGCTACGGTAACCATGCCTCAGAGATTATTCATATCGGACAGGCGGTGATGAAATGTAACGCAACGCTTGAATATTTTGTCAATACCACCTTTAACTACCCAACGATGGCAGAGGCGTACCGAGTAGCGGCGCTAAATGGTCTCAATCGGGTATTTTAATTATCCTGTGAATTGAAAAGTAACTTAGATTTAATATTAAAAAACGTCTACTTAACGGTAGGCGTTTTTTTTTAAAGTAGGGTTAGGATACTTTAGGTTCGGTACGCTTACGCAAAAGCAGCAATAGGACAAAGTACAATAGCCACAAACCCGCCAGCGCATAAAAGCCTGTAGCGACTTGAGAGAAGCTTGCGCCCATCTGATTAAGCTGTACTGAGGTGTTAATCGCAGGCGTCGTCGGTACCAGCCAGCGCAGCACTTGTAGCACCTCAGGCAATTGACTGGCAGGCCAAGGATAACCACTGACAAAAAACAGCGGTAGCGAGCTGAAAATAAGAATTTGCATGCTTCGCTCGCGCTGACGCAGCCAAAGTCCAAACACGCAGCCGAGGGTCGCCACCGTCGGGCAGAACAGCGTCAAGAACAACAAGCTACCAAGCATGTTTTGTCCACGCGGATAATTATTAAGCTCAAACGTCCAGCCATAATAAAAACAGCCCACAACGAAGCTTAGCGTAGCAAAGGCTGCGATACGCCCAAGCCAACCGCGAATAGAGGTGGCGTGCCTGAGCTGCTCATACCAAGTTCCGATGAGCATGGCGACAGCAATCAGTAAGGTCTGCTGCAAAATAATAATAGATACCGCAGGTACGACATAAGCGCCATAGCCTTCGGTTTGATTATATAAAGGGACGATCTGTAGCGGCACGGCCTGCGTGTTTTGGGCAGCAGTAGACGCATAAGCCCCTTGAGCGACGTTTTTTTTGACCTCAATGCCTGCCGACACCGTACTGACTGCCTGCAAAAACCCCATCTGTACGTTTTTGTTTAATAAGAAATAGCCGCCATTACCCAATACGCTGACACTCGCCGCTTTTCCTGAGAGTACTTGCTGCTCAAGCCCGCTTGGGATAATCATAAAGCCTGCGATGTCATCCAACCATATGGCAGCTTTGGCGTCTTGCTCAGTAGCGAACGACCGAGTTTCAAGTTGCGGACTGGCGCTAGCGTAACGCGCAATCGTGCGCGATAGAGTGCTATTGTCATAATCGACGATGCCTACGGGGACATTGTTGACCACTTCAGTGGAGTATGGCCAGGGATAAAAGAAGCCGTAAATGATAGGGGCGATAATCAGCATGAGCAGCACGCCTTTATCTGTGAACACATCCTTTATCGTTTGCAAATAGCTGTCCCAAAAAGTTTTGGGTGCCAAGCTTTGATGAGTCGATGGCTTATCAGAACTGATAGGATTAGGCGTTGAGGACGTAGACATTAGCGTGCTCCCCAGCGCTCAGGATGAGCCAACGCGCGTTTGGTGAGTAAGGTGCTCAGCAGCATTGTCAGACAGCTTGCCAATAGCAAACCGTATACGATAGGCAAGGAGATAGCGACAGGGGCTGCCATCTGTAATTGAGCGATATGGAGCTTAAGATAGTGGGTTAAGGGTAGCGCGTCGGCCCAATATTTAGCGTTATCACTAATAGCAATATAGGGATAAGTGACCCCAGCAAAAGCATAAGAAGGCACGGAGATAAAGCCGGTAGAGGACAGTCCCATGCGCAAAGAGAACGACCCTAGAGTAAAGATGGCTCCTAGCCAAAAAGACAATATCATCAGCAGACTAAAGGCGGCATAGGTAGTCAGCATAGCATCAAGAGCAATGTTATCTTGCGGTGTTGCCAGCCATAGCGTTAACGCAGCCCATAAACTATAAGCCAGTACTGGCCAAAAATACTTACCCAGTAATCCAAATAAAAGTACTGACAAGCTTGCTTTTTTAGTCATATGGTCAAAGGCTACTGACTCACTATATATAACCTTGTATCTTGAATAATCGCTTAATACTATCGATGAAAGTTGATAAAATAAAGCAGTTATTCATGAGCATTGAGAGTATGAGTATAACCTTAGTGCCTAGACACTGTGTAAGAGATTATGCCCAATGCTCATCCTATCATCTTAATATTCTGAATGGTATCCAAGTGCCTCGACATCTTATCAGATGCCATGAGTGACACTGCATAAACAAGGGAAGACAATAAGATGACACATTATATAGGCATAGACGTTAGTAAAAATAAGCTAGATATTGCATGGCTCAAAGACACTGACAAACTAAAATTCAAAACTAAATTCTTTAAAAATGATCACAGTGACTATGCTGCTCTTATCAACTGGCTAATTGCTAACATTACTGATGACTTAAACAACATCCACATAACCCTTGAAGCCACAGGCGTCTATCACGAGAACATCGCCTACTACCTATTTGATAAAAAGCTTAACGTCAGCATCATCAATCCTGCTTACGTCAAAAGCTATGCTGCTAGTTTAGGAAGTCGCAACAAGACGGATAAAAAAGATAGTATGTTATTAGCCCGCTACACCTATAGTGCTAAGCCTAAATTGTGGACACCGCCGCCAGCAGAGGCGCGTCACCTCAAGTCTTTACTGTCGCGCTTAGACGCGCTACAAGAAGACTTACAACGTGAGCTGAATCGATTGGAAAAAACGGAGGCCACAGACACCGCTCCTATCGTTAAAGCGTCTATTGAGCAGATGATAGTCTCTTTGCAAGCCGCCATTGTTAAGCTCAATGGTGATATTGATGACCATATCGATGGTCATCCCAATTTAAAGCAAGACCAATATCTGCTACAAACTATTAAAGGCGTCGGCCCTGTTGTCTCAAAGCAGATGATGTCGCTGATGCATAATAAGCAGTTTAGTCAAGCGTCGCAAATGGCAGCCTTTTTAGGTCTAGTTCCCAAGCATAGTGAATCAGGGCTATTTAAGGGCAAGTCTCGCTTAGCAAAGAATGGCTCAAGTGCCGTAAGAGCTAAATTGTATATGCCGGCGCTAGTCGCCATTAAGCATAATCCCGACATTAAGGCGCAGTATGAGCGACTGCTTGCTAAAGGTAAGTGCAAAATGCAGGCTGTCTGTGCGGCGATGCGTAAGCTTGTGCATATTTGTTTCGGCGTGGTTAAACATCAGCAACCTTACCAAGCAAGAGTTGAGCTAATTAACACTTGATTTGGCTTTTTTAAGATGGTATCTCTTTGCTCGCCAAGCGCTGCTCGCTATCAGTTAAACGCCTCAAGTCAGAAGTACCAGTATGAATATAGCGATACCATTGTCCAAGCGTTCTATCCCGTAGTTCACGACCAATAGTCGTCGCGCCAATGACCATCGCCAAAATATGTAGTAGCGCCGGTATCACCGTTGAGCCCAAAAACTGCTGATAGTTATTAACTGCATTAAACAAGCTGGTGCGCTGAATGGATATGGGCGAGTAGGCGATAGCCGCTTGAGTGGGCGACATGCCTTGCTTGATGAGGCGCTGTATCTCAACGCCTGCTGATAGTGTGCCAACAACGCCCTGCACACTGGTCTGGATGATGCCTGAATGTGTGCCGTATTGTGCATTGACTTGCAGAATAATAGGGGCAGGCTGGCTTGAGTTAATACGGTTTGAGAAGTTCTCGGGGATAATAACCAAGGCATAAATATCACGTTGCAAAATAGCCGCCTTGGCATCAGCTTGTGTATGATAAAGCTGTTTGACCCTCAAACTAGGGCTGGCGTCTAAATAACGCACTACTGTATTGGCAACAGGCCCGCGATCTTCGTCCATAACGCCAATAGGCAAGTTAGTGATCTGCGTCTGCGAAAATATACACCACACCAACAAGATAGTCGCCAGTGGTATCCACAGCACCATGGCTAGATCCCAAGGATTTTTAAACAAAAACTGGCGCTCATAAGTCGCACTACGCACAAAAACTTTGCCAAGCTCAGTTGAAAACATAGCCTACTCTTGGAGAAGTGACGAGTCGATAGTGACAATAACGCTCATACCAGCGCGTATACGCGTATCAGGACTGACAGGACGCGCTTTAATCTCAAAGGTGCGCACATCAAAGCCATCGTCATTATTGGTCGGGCGCCAAGTGGCAAAGTCAGATAAGCTAGAGCTGGCATAGACTATAAATTGCATATCGAAAGGGTTATTGGCTGACGATAGCGCAGGAATAGTCCCAGTAAACTGCTGACCGATAGCAAATTGATTGAGATAGGTTTCAGTGACGTTGAGGACGACCCACTGATCATCAGTATTAACCAAGGTCAGTATAGGTACGCCTTGACCGATGACCTCACCTGTATTGACGATGACTGAATCCACGACCCCTGATATCGGACTTTTTAAATTGGCTTCCTCGCGGGCGACCAAAGCCTCTTCTAATTGCGCGTCCACTTGTGCTACTTGCGCCGCCGCCGCTGATTTGTCTTCACTGCGTGCGCCCTCCATAGCCAGCTCGTATTGCAGGCGCGCCGCTTCGGTCTGATCTTGGGTAGCTAAGTACTGCGCGTACGCTTCATCACGTTTTTGCCGTGCTATTAGTCCCTCTTCATAGAGGCGATTGACACGCTGATAGGTGTTTTGCGCCAAATCTGATGCCGCTTTATTCGCTTGCCAAGCCGCTTTTGCTTGCGCGATTTCCTGCGGGCGGGCGCCATTCTGTGCTTTGTCCAACTGACTTTGCGCTGCCTGCTTGCCTGCGCGTGCTTGGTTGATCTTGGCGTTGATCTCAGGGGAGTCCATCTCTATGAGCTGCTGTCCTGCCTGGACCATATCGCCCTCACTCACTAGTATCTTGGCGATGCGTCCAGGGACTTTAGCTGCGATAGAGGTCTGACGCATTTGCATCTGTCCTTGCAACGTAATAGTCTCAGGCGCACTGTTTTGACTACTTTTAAATAGCCCATAAGCGATCAGACCCAGCACACCAAGGATGACGAGGGCAAGTATGGATTTTTTGATTACCGAAGAGTCCTTATCCTTGTCTGTTGTACGCTGATAGTTTGTAGAGGGATGCTCAAGATCATTTGTAGTGTGACTATCATCCGCTAAGTCTGCTTTGTTTAAATCATTATGAGAGTCAGTCATGACTGCAAAATCCTGTAGCAATAAAGTAAAAGGCTGGTGTTAAAAGTTTTAAAATAATTTTTATTTAAATGTCACGATCGAAAGTGACATGATCATAAGTTAAATAAGTAGTCGCTTATTGATAAACATGGATCGCAACAGGTTTTGAGTTTTCTATGGATTCAAAATTATAAATCGCCCCAAAGGCTACGATAAAGGCGGAATAATACAGCCATAGCATAATGACGACCGCTGCTGATAGTGCGCCAAATTCAGCACTATAGTTATTAAAGTTTTGCACATAAATGGAGAACAGTACCGACAGTACAATCCAAAGTATGGTGGCAAGCGCCGCGCCTGGCATCAGCTTTTTTAATGCGACAGCATCACGATTTGGCCCAAAACGATACAAAGTCAAAAAGCTTAGAAATATAATACCTGCAAGTATAGGCCATCTGCTCCATAGCGCTATCGTCTCAACGAACTGCGAAAAAGGAAAATAGGCGGCTACCAAGGGCACAAGGGCAATAGAGGAGATAGCAACAATCACTACCATGACAGCGGCTAAGGTTAAGCTTAATGATCGAATCGTGCTCTGTATAAATCCGCGCTCCTCATTAATATGAAAGGCCAAATTGATAAGCAAAATCAGATATTTGATACCTTTAGAGCCTGCATATAGAGCAAGCACACTTGAGAGCAGTAGACTAAAGGTCAAGCGCGAGTTGGTATTGGAGGTCAACTCAGTCAGGCGACTGTTTATGACATCGTAGACAGAACCCGGTACATATGCTTGAAGCAGTGCAATCTGCTCTTGCATTTGAGTAGGCGAGAACAGCAAGCCATAAATCAGTACAAATACCGCCATCACAGGAAATATAGATAAAAAACCAAAGAACCCTACGCTGGCGCAATGTGCCCAAACCGTAGAGGTGTTCGCTATACGCCACGTTTGTATTATAGGCTGCGCCGCGTTCGTTATTTTGCTCGTCAAATTTGTCATAGAGGAGTCATTCGCATTAGGGTGAGTAGTAGAGTAGTGCTTAGTAGTTGCTGTTTAATACTGCCTTTAAATAGCTATAAAGTAAGTAATTTTTATATTAAATTATTCGGTATACAAAGTGGGTAGCCTAATATCAGCGGCATTGAGATACGCGTTGAACGCTAGAGGTGTACCCGTGCTCTGCATCAAGGCGGCAAGCGCCTGCACATAATCGTTAGCGGTTTGCGCCTGCTCGGTACGTGCTTTGAGCGCTTGCGTCTGCGCTTGCACAACCTCTATCGTCGTATTGACGCCTTCATCTAGTCCTAAGCGCCGCAGACGCAATACTTCTGTCGCCAAGTCAACATTGCTCTGAAGGGCTTGATATCGCGCTTGTGCATTATTGACATCGTTCCAGTTCTTCTCGACCAATAGCAGCAGATTATCACTAACTTCAATCTCTGAGAGATCCGCTTGGCGTATTTTAGCGCTGCTAGATGCTAGTGATGCCGCTTTATCCAGCCCGCCCCATAGCTTCCAGCTTGCTGACACCCCTGCAATCCAGCTCGGATCTCGCCCGACTTGACTATAGCCATAAAGCATAACCGTAGGCTTGTAGCCTGTGTCAGATAGCGCATGCAGCTGCTCAGCTTGCGCGCGCTTGGCGGCGACTTTTTGGAGTCCAGGATGCTGAGCGAGTGCTAAGTCTTGAAAATAGGACACATCAGGCAGCGGACGACTCGATACAAACAAAGGCGTGGTCGGCTTGATACGATATTCTGTACGTAGCAGACGCTGCAAAGCGATCATGGCTAGGCGCGCGTCATTATTAGCTTTGATAGATTCGCTTTTGGCATCTGCAAGCGCTGACTGTGCCTCTAAACGATCAACGCGAGAGATAAAGCCTTCTTCAAACAAGCGCTTTGCCATATAGTCAGTCTGCTGCAAGGTATCATAAGCATCCTCACGCAGATACGCGGCAATGATGGCCAGCTGCGCCTTAAAATAGCGCTCAATCAGGGTGTTATATAGCTCGTTCTTATCCAGTACACTATCAGCTATCGCCTCTTGTGTGCGAGCGTTTGATGCGCCAGTCAGACTATCGGTGCGCCCAGCAGTATAAATGGGCCAAGCAAAGCCAAAACCTGCGCCCGAGGTAGAGCCTGAGCGCTCAAAATTATAAGACTCAGGAATACGCTCGCCGAGCATCTCACCAAAATTAGGCAGCATTGTTTGCGGCGGAATAGTAGGCGTTAGACCATTGGTATCAGCGCCGACGTTATTGACGCCATTGATAATCTCATTACGTAGGGAGGATAAATCCACATCCTCTTGCACTTTATAAGTACTCGCTGAGACTTGTGCAAATACAAAAGGTCTGTCTATGGTGGACAGCGCCTGGGTTTGATATTCGCTTGAGGCAATCGCCGCCTGATTGGCGGCCAGCTTAGGCGAGACTTGCAACAAGATATCTTGTGCTTGCGCTAAGCTCAAAAAACTAGAGACTTCCAGCGGGTAGCTATTAGCAATTGTCTTACTAGTGATAGGGTCAATCAGGGTATTTAGCTTAGAAGTTGCATTTTGAGTTAACGATGAGGGCGCTTCCATACTTGTCTGCATATTGCTATAGCGCGCGTCACCTGCATCTATAATTTGTGTCGTGTCATCTGGTAGCGCTGTATAGTATAAAGCAGGTTCAGTACCGATATCTGCAAGCGTCGATGTCGAGAACGCGACAAGTGAAGCGACAGCAATAGCGCAAGATAAAGGTGAAGTGATACATTTCATAAAGGATAAAGACCTTGCAACAAACCAATACATTTAGATTTTGAGCTATACAGCCCTAGATGCTTATGGGTATATTATAGACAGTAGTGACGTAAGTATCAGCATTATCGCAAATCTAGTCTTACAAACTACTAAAAATTGAATTTATAATAGGTGCAGGGGTAATCAATGGCAGGGTATATATTAGCGTTAGATCAAGGCACCACGTCGAGTCGAGCCATACTATATGATGACCGTGCACATCCTATTGAGATGGCGCAGCAGCCCACCACCTTACAAACCCCAAAGGCCGGTTATGTCGAGCAAGACGCCCGCCAAATCTGGCAGACACAGATTAGCTGTGCTCATGACGTCATCAATCAAGCAGGACTACTTGCAACGGATGTCAGCTGTATTGCTATCACCAATCAGCGTGAGTCGATTGTCATTTGGGACAAGCAGACAGGGCTGCCACTTGCGCCAGCCATTATTTGGCAAGATAGACGTACTGCGCCGTTTTGTGAACAGCTAGCTGCTGATAGCTCAGCCAATAACATAAGCCAGCAGGTACGAGATATCACAGGGTTGCGACTCGACCCTTATTTTAGTGCCAGCAAGATCTCTTGGCTACTTGAGAATCATCCGAACATAAAAGCGCGCGCAAGTAGTGGACAAATCGCGGTCGGGACGATAGATAGCTGGCTGATATATCAGCTGACAGGCGGCGAGCATGTCATCGATATCACCAACGCCTCACGCACGCTTCTTTTTGATATTCACAAACTTGAATGGTCGCAAACGCTGTGCGCGCGTTTTGATATACCTATGGAGGTATTGCCCAAAGTTGTCGCCTCAGATGGCGATTTTGGTAAAACCAAAAAGGGGTTGTTTGCTAAGCAGATTCCTATTCAGGCGGTACTAGGCGATCAGCATGCAGCACTGTTTGGACAAGGCTGTCTGGACGCGGGTATGGCCAAGAACACTTATGGCACCGGCTGCTTTATGCTGATGAACATCGGTCAAACACCAAAACTTAGCGCGCATAAGTTATTAACGACCATTGCATGGCAACGAAAATCAATGCCTACTCGTATCGATAACTTATCACTTAATCAAATCGTGCAGTCAGGCAAGCGCATTTTGCAGCCACCAAAGCGTGAGGTAACCTACGCGCTAGAGGGTAGCGTGTTTATGGCAGGCGCTATTGTACAGTGGCTACGAGATAATCTAGGCATGATCAAACAAAGCTGTGATGTCGAGGATTTAGCGCGGCAAGTGGACAGTAGCGATGATGTGGTTTTGCTGCCTGCGTTTACTGGTCTTGGCGCGCCTTACTGGCGCTCTGATGTCAGCGCAAGCATCACGGGTATGAGCCGTGGCACGACCAAAGCCCATATCGCACGCGCAGCATTAGAGGCAGTGGCTTATCAAACCTATGATGTACTTATTGCTATGCAAAAGGACAGCCCGCATCCATTAACAGAGCTGCGCGTTGATGGCGGCGCTGCCAATAATAATCTACTAATGCAGTTTCAGGCAGATCTACTGGGCGTACCTGTATTGCGCCCAAAAGATACCGAAATTACGGCTAAGGGCGCCGCGCTATTAGCAGGTCTAAAAACGGGACTTTATGATGAGTCTACTATGAGTGCGTCGTGGGAGGTTGAGCGTATATTTGAGCCAAGTATGTCTAATGAGATCAGAGAAAAGCATTTACACAAATGGCAAACGGCTATCGATAGGGCACTGCTGAGCCTATGATGCTGTTATGAGTACTTATAGCATGATACATGTTGTAACGTAAGAGCATCGTTATTCTGACGCTGTTTACATAGTTAGCCTATCGCATATTGTGCTTTAGTTCATATACTAATGGCGAGCTTGCAAATTTATAGTTCAAAAAATAAATTTCTATATAAACAATAACTAATAATTTAAGGATGATTTTATGAGTAACAATGATGCCCGTATTATAGGTGATACTGAAATTGTAGCTGCTGATGGTCGTGAACTAACTGATGCTGAACGTATTAGAGCTGAGAATGAGTTGCGTACGCCTGACGCTGGCGTGACCGAAAAGAAGGTCATTATGAATGATCCAGATAATATTGATCGCAGTGAAATCAAGCATATGTCAAAAGAGTCTAAAAAAGACTTAAATGCTGATATGATCACAGGAGAGCCGGGTTCGCATCCAATCGGTACTGGTATTGGTGGTGTAGGCGGTGCAGCAGCAGGCGCCGCAATTGGTTCTATGGCAGGTCCACTAGGTACGCTTATTGGCGGCGCTATTGGTGCTATCGCTGGTGGCGGTGCAGGTCATGCTTCAGCTGAGGCGATTAACCCTACTCACGAAGAAGCCTACTGGCGCGCTGAATTTGCCAATACTGACTATCATGCGCAGGGTCACGATTTTGATCGCGATGCCCATCCAGCTTATGCTGTAGGGTATGCTAATCGTCATCGTTATCCAGCAGATGCTCGTTTTGAAGATCATGAAAGTGAGCTTGAGCAATCATGGAACGAAGTCAAAGGCGAGTCACGTATGCAGTGGAATGAAGCGCGCGTAGCCTCACGTGATGCATGGAACCGCGTTAGCAAATAAGTATTCATATTAATATAAATGAATATTTACCAGACTTTTATTAGGGCTTTCAAACCATGTTTTGAAAGCCCTTTTTAATGCTGTTGAGAAAAAAATAAAAGTATCGTATTGACGTTCAACAATAACAATAAGTGTCAAAAAGTTGTGCTAATCTTAGTCTGACAATAATAATGAACATAGAGCAAATGACTGATACCTTAGCAAATCAAAATCTCAAAACTGCATCTGATGCTGCACGTTTTTATCAAGGTAAATCAAGCCAAGGCTTAGCGCCTGGGCTATGGACTTTGGTATTGTCACAAGTCACCACTTGGATATTTGCGCGCTCGTTGATGAATGCAGCCATACTTGGGTTCTTTTATGGTATTGCAGGTGCTCTAGCTTACGCTATGTACTATTTTAGCTTTATCACTGGCGCTCATATTGTCGACAGCCTACGCTTCAAACATGGCTTTGATAATATGCAAACCTTTATGCAGGCAAAGTTTGGCAGAGTGGGCGAGCATTTCTTTAATGCGGTTATTAGCTTTCGATTAGTCAGTGAAGTCTTTAGCAACTTGTTAGTATTTGGCTTTATCACTACCTTGTTTGTCGGCTTTAATGAGACTTATATTATCTTATTTATCGCGGTGGCCACTTTGATCTACTCGTCTATTGGCGGGTTGCATACTGCGCTTAAGACAGATGTTGTGCAGGCACTGTTGACGATTGGGGCGATAGCGGTACTGTCAGTAGCTATGTTCACCCATCCGCTGTTTTCATTGAACGAAATTATCAACTCATCAAATAGTACTGATAATAAGGGCTGGATACTTCTTATAGTCGCTTTTATTCAAGTCTGGAGCTATCCGGCTCACGACCCTGTGATGACCGATCGCGGATTTTTGGCAGATCGCTCAACCACCAAAAAGTCGTTTTACTATGCGGCTCCCATCTCTATCATCTGTATTGTACTGTTTGGCCTGCTTGGCGTATTTGCGCAGTTAAATAATGCTGGTGGGGCGACAGAGGTCACCCAAACGCTCAGCACGCTATTTTCACCTTTGGTTATGATGTTATTTAGCTTTGCGCTCATAATCTCAGCGATATCGACGCTCGACTCTACTTATGCCAGCGCCGCTAAGCTGGTAGCTGTCGATATGAAACTCATCAAACCTACAGTCAATAATGGCAGGCTGGTGATGCTTGGATTTTTATTGGTGGGTTTGGCATTTATTGCGACAGGTAGCAAAGACTTATTTGATGCAGTCGCGGTGAGTGGTACAGCCTCACTATTTTTGGCACCAGTAGTATTTTTTAGCATTTGGTCAAGCTGGGAGGTCAAACCTTGGGCGATTGTTATCAGCTTTGTCTCGGCGCTTAGCGCTGGCATTATTTATATGCTTGAGAACGGTGGATACCTCGCTGTGATGACGCCTATATTTGGCGTAGAGCACAAGTACGACAAGTTATTGATACTCTGTGTTATGGCATCCGTTATTGGTGCGATAGCTTTTGTGATAGCAAGAGTAAAACCTACCGCGAATCGCGCTCACATTGACTAAAGCTATTACACTGACACTGACACTAAAGCTATTACACTGACAATCATATAAAGGGTCTTATGACTGAATCCAATCGTAGTAACACTCGCCGCTCTTTTTACATAGCTACTGCTAATCTTTTAAACTTTGCCAATGCAGAGCGCATCTACTATGACAACGCGCCAGCTTATAATAAACAAGATTATGCACACAAACTAAAAGGCTTGTCAGATCTATTGGCAAAAGCACATGCTGATATTATTGCAGTACAAGAAGTATGGGACAGTGATGCGCTCGAGGACTTGGCAGTGGCATTAAAATTCAAGCCTGAACATGCTGTTATACCACTAGCGAGTAATAATACAGCTAGCGTGCATACTCGCGGGCTTGGTGCGCAAAAAACGCCTGCAGTTGGTATTATCACTCGTTTTGAGCAATTAGAGAGCAGCTTACTTGAACAAATTGCACCAAAAGCGGTCATCGATATCCCTGATGTAGGGCCTTATGAGCGCTTTAACCGTCCGCCACTATTATTACGAGTCAATGCCTTTGGGCAGCCAATCACTATAGTTACAGCGCATTTAAAGAGCAAACGTGCTTTTTTCTTGCGTGATGACGATGGTAATTTATTAGAAGATATGGATGATCCAAACATACGCATCCGTGCCAAGCTCCGTAGCTTATGCATGCGCGCAGCAGAAGCGGCTTCTATCCGTTTGTCTATTATCGAGCGCCTTTATCATACCCGTGAGCCGCTCATACTACTAGGTGATATGAATGATGTGACCGGTAGCGTGACTACTCAGTTGATGACCGAGACAGGGGAGGTAAATTATGATAAAAGTATGCGTGACGTATCATTATTTGACGCAGCTCGCGTGCAAGCTCGCTATGGATGGATGAAAGACGTTGCCTACACGCATATTTATCAAGGTATGCCTGAGGTTATCGATCAGCTATTTGTTTCTGAAGAGTTTTTACCTGAGAGTAAATTTGCCCTTGGGTATGTAGAGAGGGTCGATTATTTTAATGATCATCTCAAATGGGATTATGCCGATAGACCCACTGATCATGGTATAATCAGGGCTAAAATAAAGCTTAACGGTTAACGTTATCAATCGTTAATCGATACATTATTATTTGACCTATTTATGTCTTTTGCTTAATAATGTATAAGTATTTATAAATGCCTACTTATTAAACGTACAGTCAGGTCTGATGCCATTTGCACTAAAACGTTGTGGCATGAAAATTGCTAATATCAAGGTGTTACATTAACACCAGATTTAGCATCGATTAATAATGACGGTAGACAAAAACATAAGGCGTAACGCTAAGAGGTTTGTAATGAGTGAGAATAAAGACGACAAGATAGAAGACGTACTTGTAGATTCGGAACTGGCAAAAATGCTCGTACCGAATAAATTTAAATTTACCAGTCAGCAAGGCCGCGTACGCCGTCAAAAATTATTGGCAGGCGCCAAAAAGCTAAGTGAAACGCAAGCGATTAATGACATTACTCTAGCTGCTGTGTGTGAAGAAGCGGGTATTCCCAGAGCCTCTGCTTATCACTTCTTTCCTAACATTGAAGCGATATTTTTGGCACTGCGTTTTTTGAATGCTATTGAACTATTAGAAATACTAGCAACCGTTGAGACAGGTGGCTATGATAGATGGCAGGGGTATTTGACTGCACTTATCGACCGCTGCGTACAGATATTTCATGAAGACCAGACCAAGGCTAAGCTGATATACGATACCAACACCCCTGATTTTGAAGGCGATAGCTTCGGTGAAGACATCGATCATCAAATCGTTAATTTGGTATACAAGCGCTTATCTGAGCGTTATGAGATGCCAAGCTTTGACGATATTCAAGACACTATGTTGATAGCTTATAGCATCATTAATGCAATCTTTACTTTGTCGTATCGCCGTCATCAAGCGATTACAGATGAGTATATACAAGAAGCAAATACAGCATTCATCGCTTACTTGCGCTGTTATCTGCCAGAGAAACTACCAGCAAAAAAGGGTTCATAAATTGGGCTCGCCTATGGGTCTGAGTCAATATTAAACTCATAGGTGGTCTGTACTATATATTGGTAATCTATATATCCACGCAAAGAAGCCAACATTGATATGTTGGCTTCTTTGTATTAGGCGACAATCTATTTAGTTACTGGTCAGCGAGGGTATACGTCGCCGTTGGTTTAGGCATAGGAATAATAGCACTGCTTTGAACCTGACTGTCTACAGGCATGACTTGACCGTTACAGATATCATTTCTAGCATCTAGTGGTTCATACTGCTGGTAATAGTCGTTAATGTGTTTAATCAGGGCGGCGCTATCTATATCAGTATTGGCATTAATATAAGCTTCTCGAGCTTGTTCCAACCATCGATCAGCCATCCTAAAATGAGGGCTTGATTCGCGCCAACCGCGAGCACAGTGATCTGCTGCCGCCCAAATAAGAGACACCTCACTAAAGGCCAGCTCACGCGGTGCACTATCGATACCGCCTGAATCTTTGAGCGCACTCAATGTTGCCCAAAGGTCAGGGCGCATCATATCAGAGGTTTGAGGAATGTCGCTGACAAGTGCAATGCTTTGCTCTTTATTATTCTTTAGCGCATAAAAAATAGTACTGCCCCTCTCATACGCATAGTCAGCGATAGCGGCGCGGCTATTCATACTATATTTGTTGTTGGCATAAATAAGCCAAGCTTGCGCCTTGTACGCTAGATACTGTTGACGCGCAGTGACATTTGACTGCTCATAGGGCTGCAACTGCGCAATCATACAAGCGATATCGCGCTGCTGTGAGGTCTGATACTTAGACGTTTGTAAGTCATTATCATCACAGGCGCTAATTTGATTGGTAACCATGCTACTGACGACAGGGCTTTCTACTATAGGATTAGTCACTGGTTGGACATCAGTTTGGACAATAATGGGCTGTACTACGATAGGTTGAGAGACTGGGGTAATACGAGTAGTACTGGCAAAGTCTAAATCTGCAGAGGCAGACGAGGCGATAAGTGCTAGCAACATCGCTGATAGAGCAGCTGGGAGATGGCGCTGACAAGTCAGTATTTTAGTTTTGAGGTCTGAGGCAGTCATCATAATACAAACCTTTTATTAAGGAGATAAGTGTTCGGCGCTTTAAAGAGATCAGGTACACATCAAACGTTACTAAAAACCGCTATTTAAAACTAAGATAACTCTACTTATTATAAAGTAGAGTTATCATTTAAACGCTTGTTCTTACTTGGATCATCACGCTTAAACAGCTCTTCATCAAACTTAAAGCGCAGTCTAAAGTAAGCGCCTTGCTGCGTACTATCATCATAGGCGATATCATCATCTTCAAAACCCATGAAGTTGTAACCCAGTGATAACCATAGATTGGTCATAGGACTATAGCCGACCTCAGCACCTAGCATATACGCTAGATCATCTGCTTGATCATTCCAGTAAGTACCCGCTTGCAAGCCGACATCCCAGCGCTCGCTAAGATCATAAAGTCCGCGCCCATAGACGGCGTGAGCAGTGTTATCACTTGAGATGCCATCGGCTTCGTATTCAGTATATTTACCAGCGTAACGACCAGACAAAGTCAGTGGACGCGTCGGATGGTAGTTGCCGTTCCATGACCAAATAGTGGTGTCTTTACGATAAGTGTCATCGCCAGTATTGTTGTCATCCAAACGATACTCAAGCTTGGCTAGCATATCAAGCTGATTGCTATTTAAATCACGATAAGCTGCGCCCAACTGAAAACGGTTAACCGTACGGTCGCCATCATCGTAATCAATGCGCGAGTAAGTATCTTTTGCAAGCAAAGTGATATCGTCAGTATAGCGATAAGCAATACCTGCACTACCTAGCAACGTATCACTAGACTCGCCCCAGCGCTTCTCCAAACGCCCTGAGGCCTTGTAGTCCTCTTGTGCTAAATACTCAACACCAATACCGGCTGCGGTTGCGGTATTGTTCTCTTCGCCTTCTAAAGACTCAACACGCTCAAACAGTGTATTAAGGGTCAAGCCTTCTTGCACGTACCATTTGTTTTTGAGACCAATAGCCGCTTCTGCTTCCCGAGCACTGATAGCATCGCGCATACGGTATTCGCTATAGACCTTACCATCTTTCATGTAGTTGGCATCAAACCCGATGACGGTACGTTGACGCTCGTCGGTATCATCGAGACCATAGCTGCCTGACAAGCTATTGATTAAGTCATGACGCGCGTACAGACGACCTAGATTGCCTAGCGGCGTCTCGCCACCAACGGAGGTAGCGTTACGTGAGCTATTCTCAATATCTTGCTCATATTCAGCAAATACTAAGCTGTTATTGAGCTTAGGCAGGCGTGCGGTAATACGAGCGCGAGCTGTCGTACCTTCGATATCTTTATCAGCAGTACTGACGCCATTGAGTGCAGATTGATTGATAATATCATCATCAAATAAAGTATCGTCTGTAGGATCGATGGTATCTGTAGCTGCTTGAGTATTACGTGAAGCTGCAGTTGCGTCTTGCTTGTAATAGCGTACACCAAGCTCACCGACGACATTTTTGCTTAGGCGCTGCTCAATACTGGCCTGAATGCCTTCGCGGCTCGCCTCAGTAGTATGATCTTCTGTGCGTACGCCCTCAAGCTTAAGCGCGGTCTTCTTATCATTGATAAGATGAGTAATCTCGATACCAGACTCAGTACGTCCCGCCGTTAATGGAGACGCGCCAGTAACGAAGCCTTCGTCAGCGTCATTGTAATAAGCTTTTGCACGGGTATTTTTCTTATCATCATAGTCAAGCTCGATACGTAGTGCATCACCGTCAGCGTCTTGCACGTCTAGTTCATCAGCATTGATCTGATTGCTAGGCTGATAATTTGGATTTTCAGCTTTGTTCATCGCATATTCAGCGACTAGCTTTAACTTATCGTTAAACTTGATGACACTGTTAACACTAGCGAGCTCTTCTTTGTTAAGGGGGTCATCACTATTGACGTAACTACCACCGATAGAGACCTTATCATTTATCTGCTGCTTGGCTGCAATACCACCGACGAAATAGTCTTCGCCGCCTTCGTCTACTTCTACAGTGACGCGGATGTAGATTGGATTACCGTCCAAGTCTTGACTGGCAATCGGCGTTTTTAAAAATAAGCTACGACTAATAGGGTCAATCTCATAATCAGCAAAGCGAGTAAGCGTCTCACGGCGTACGATTAGACCAGGGTTATTGGCATCACGAGTAATAACTTCAACAGTCTCAGAGTTCTCAAGTACCGCATCAAAGTTCTCAGCAAGCGGGTAGGGGCCTGATATGCCAAGGCCACGCGTCTCATTCACACGCTGCGATGAGCTAGTTTCGGCAAGAAAAGTAGTTACGCGCGTATTAGCATCTTCGTACTGCGCTTTTAGACCGGTAAGCGTACGATTATACTGACCAAGTTTGATACCATCATCATTGTCGATCTGAGTCTTTAGGTCACCATAAAAGGCAAATGAGCGACCTTTATCTAAGCGTACATAGAGCTTACTCGTTGACTGCGCATCAAAACCTTTAGCTGATGAGTCGCCATAGACAGGGTAGTACTCGCCAGGTTCGATATCACGGAACAAGCGCTCACCTTTTTTGTCACTATCATAAGCAAGCGTCAATAGATAATCACCGCGAACTTTGCCTTTGAGGAACATTGCTGCACGGCCCGTCGCTGAGTAATCATCATTACCCGAAAACTCATGAAGCTCTTCTTCAAACGCGCCTTGAGCATCAGTGATACTACTACCATCAAAGTCTTTTAGTGAAATGGCGCCTTCAACGATACCTACAGCAATCAGTGGACGCAGCTTTGGAATAAACTGCAGATCGATAACTTGCTTGCTACTGCCCGTATCAATAACAAGCTCACCTTTACCCGCGACGCTTGGCGCAATAACAGGGATCAGTATCTCACCGCCATTGACAGTAACCTGCGTGCCCGCTTTATCTTTACTACCGTCAGGTAAATTGATACGACCGATATTGGTATCGATAGTGATCGGCGTTGACGCCACATAAGGACGGTTGTCACGATCCTTTAAGCTGACAACAATCTGGTACTCGCTGATACCATCAGCTTCAACCAAAGCCTCTTGAGTACGGTATTTAATCGCCTGCAAACTGTCAGGAGTCGTCACGTCAATAGACTGCTCAGAGATAACCTGGCCATTAACATCAGTGGCTACGCCGCGCAAAGTGTTACGACCACGCTTTAGATCAACGGCGTAGTAGTCAAACGCGGTGACGTTTTGCTTTTCTTGCTCAGCCGTTTTACCGATTTGCTCAGCTGATACCACTTTATCATTAGCATATAGCGTAAAGTTTGAGCCTAGCGGCGCTTGTACCTGTACCATCTGTTTATAAGAGGCAAGCTGTTGATTATTGCTCAAATTAATAAAAGCAACGTCGTTGTTAGCAACTTCTTTTAGGTACTCTTCGAGCACTTTTTCTTTGGGTTGAACGACTTTTGTGACGTCCATATTAACGCGCTCAGCACCAGGCTTGACAAGCTCTGTTACTATCGCTGAATCGCATTTGATACTTTGGTCTAAGACATCATTAGACTTACAACCACTAGCATCGACATTATCGGTATAATCGCGATCATAGATAGGTTCTAGATCAAGCTTGCTCTTAACCGCTTGTTCTAAAGTGTTATTTTTGGCACTGATACTTTTGCTACGGGCGACAAGCTCAGTATTTAAGCGCTCAGTACTATCGCCTATACCGCCAACGATAGCGAAGTCAGCACGGTGCAACTCGCCATACTTAAGGTCAACAAAACGGCTACCACCATCTCCAGCGTTGCGATTACTTTGGGTAATCAGCTCACTGGCAGCAGGTATTGTCGTGCGGTCAACTTTGAGCACGTGCGTCTTGGCACTAACGCCATAAAAGTTATATTTACCTTCAGGATCGGTGACGATGAAGTTACCGTTTTCCATATAGATACGTACGCCAGCCACGCCAAGCTCGCCATCTTCTTTTTGCTGAATACCATCGCGGTTAATGTCGTGATAGACCTTACCGATGATGATACCGTCGGTGTTCATAAGGCCACGGCTAACGTCGATTTCCCACTGCGATTCCATCGAAGCAAAGGTATTGCCGCGATCATCACGAGCGACAGCGGTGGCACGGTTGATACCGTCGCCACCTAATGATGAGGCACCGATAAGCACACGATAAGTAACGTTTTTGGTCTCGCCAGCAGCTAGCGTACCTAAACTTAGAACTTGATACTTGCCATCTACTTTAAACTCAGTCGTCTGTGCCTGATTGATATCAATATCGGTATCAGCATCGCCCGCGCCTTGACTGATACGTGCACTACCTTTGACATAATCAAAACCGCGCGGCAACGCGTCTTTTAGCTCGACATCGAATGCTGTGGCTGCGCCATTATTGGTAACGTTAATGCTGTAGTTGACATAATCACCAAGATCAGCTGATTTGACATCACCTTCTTTTACCACTTGTAGTCTGGCTGACTGATCCATGACAGTGATGTTGCTGCTAATATTACTATCGATATTAACGCGATCACCCTCTGGCGTGATACAAGCATCAAGCGTTACCGCTAGAGTATCGCCTTGTAGCGTCTGAATGATCTCATCATCGATGGCATTAGCGTTGTTTTGGGTAGGCGCCGCGACTTGATATTTACCTGTGTTGTCGCCTGTCTCTGTTGCTTTTAGAGAGTATTTATCGCCTGTAAGCTCTGAGGTAATCGTCACCCATACTTGATCTTTGGCATTAGGCTGCACGTTACACTGCGCATAGTTGGCTTCAACGTAGACATTTGAGCCTACTTGAGTGCTGTTCTGAGTAGTATCAAAATTTTCGTCTGTAAAACCAATACTTGGCTTGACAATAATCAGTCTGTCGGTTGCAGCGGCTGTTACGGATTCGTCCTGGACCACTACGGCGCCAACCTTGATCTCAGCAGTATCGCCACTAGTAGCGTTACGATCGGTTAGCGCTTGTACAATAAGCTGAATGCTCTCGGCTTGACCCAAGGCAATTTGAGCGCTTAATCCGTCTAGGACAAGCTGTTCATCAGCACCATCTATAATACCGTTATTATTGATGTCTTGATAAACGACAAAGTTAGACAAAGTATTCGGGTAGTCAAAGCTGACGACGACTTCTTCATCAAAGGTACCGTTATTCGATAGGACGTTAATCCACTGAACCGTATCGCCGGCGTTGACAGTCTGTAGTGCAGGTTGAGTGATGCTGACGTCATACTGAGGCAGGGTTAAAGATTTAAAGCTGACCTGATTTGAGGTGCCTGTTTGCGTACTGTTGCCAACTTTATAATTGGTCTGTGCAATATTATTAATCGTGGTCACGCCCTTGCCATCTTCGGCATGAGCGATATTTGCTTGCATAAGTAGCATCGACGCTGCCAACGTCGTCAGGGCAGTTAGTGCGCCTGTACGGTAGCGAGGGTTACGAGACGAAAATACAGCTTGACGCATATTCGGTAATCCTACTTATGAAAGAAAATATAATGGATATATAAAGATAAAGGGTAAAAGTGGAGTTTTCTTAACCAGATTAAGAAAACTCCTTTGATCATGATTCAACAATTATGGAGCTGGGTTAGTACCTGTTTGTGAAATAGTAGCAGAGAAGTAGATATTACCAACTTCTTGACCCGTTAGAGTAGCGAAGGTGCCACCAACAGTCTGACCTGAGATATCAGCTGCCGCCGGAGCTGAGTTGTTTGACGTATCAGAAACGTAGTCACCTGCGTAAGTCAGTGTACTGGCTAAAACATCTGACAATGTAACTGTGTTAACTTCAGTGTTGGTAAAGGTGTTTGTTGCCTCAAGTTTGTAGAACGCACACTGATCAGCAGTTGCAACGACATTAGCAGTGGTCCAGTTGCTTATCGATTGTGGATCAGTACCACAAGCTGCCGCTGCTTGGAATTTGAATAAATCAATACCTTGCATAGTTGTCTTTGAACTTTGAGAGATATCATCAGTAGGAGCAGGCGTACCTTCTACTTCACCTTGTGGCAAGACTGTAATAGTGATCGTTTCATTTTTACCGATATCACTGTCTTGACCATTATTACTACCTGAACCATTGGTATCGACTAAGACGCCAATATTAACGGACTCTCCAGGGGCTAGGCCATCTGTATCTGCGTCATTAAGATCGTACTCACCATTACCATTAGGAGTTAATACAGTCTCACCGTTATCTAGTATACCGTTACCATTAGTATCTACAAAAACAGTAGTGATGTCGATAGCATTTCTAGGATCATCACTATCAGTCACTTCAACAGTAAACAACACTTCATCAGGAGCGTCTGCTTCTGTAACATCAGTACCATCATTGCTGATAGTATAGGTGTAACCATTGCCCGTACTCTGTAATGGAACTTCCTTATCAGGAGCGTCAGTGATGTTTAAATCGCGAGTTTGATTGCTCGGAGTAACGGTCGCGTCATCATTGTTGTCTTCACCGCGGTTATTAGGATCATTCGGATCCTCAAAAGTGTTATCAACATTATCGTCAGTACTATCTGTGATATCAGGGATGTTATCACCGTCTAGATCGTCTGTAACAACAGCATAGTTAGTAAAATCACTAGCATCAGTAGCGCCATCAGATTTTTTAGCACGGAAAGTAATCGTAACGGTCTGACCCTGAGCGACATTTACACCACTAGCTGTAATTGTTCTGCCGTCTGACGAAATAACTGGTGCAGTAGTATTACCAGCGCCAGAAGTCGTAGGCGCTCTGTAGTTCGGCTCACCAGTTTGGATAGCTACTAAGCCATTAGGAAGCGCATCTGTAATAGTGATATCAGTACCATCAGCAGTACCTTCGTTCTCAACAGTAATTGTGTAGTCAACATAAGCATTATCATTGTTCAAATCGATAATGTTGTTATTAAGGTTTGAGTTTGCAGACTTTGTAATAGCATAGATAGGGGCAGTAGTAATAGCATTGTCTATGTTAGTAGCTGTAGCAGGCTCACCTTTACCTGTTAGATACTGGCTGGTCGCTGTGACGGTCAATATGCCATTGCTATCAATAACACGATTATCATCAGATATCGCTGTTATAGTGATATCAGCCGATTCACCAGGTGCAAGCTCAATAGAATCGCCTCTATTAATAGTAACAACGCCACCAACAGGATCACCATCAGCACCAATCTTTTGGTAAGTGATAACAGTATCGTCTAAGTCATAATCAAAATTATCATTTGCTTGATTGACTAGATCAATAGTATAAGTATCGGTAACGTTACCTTCGTTCTTTAAGGTATGAGTAAAGTCGACCGTTGCACTAAGTGGTGCTTCGATATCGATATCTGCGTTATCGTCAGCGTTTTGATTGCCATCGGTCAAAGTTGCAACTAAGCTAAAAGCACCAGTTTCAGTAACATTAATAGTCACTTCATTTGATTCAGCAGTTTGAGGGTTGTTGACATCGCCTGCGACATTATAGGTAGCAGTTGCAACGTTTTTGACTTCAAACGCATCTTCTTGATTATAGGTTACGGTATCAGCACTGGCAGTGCCAGCGATACCCATAGCAGCAGTAATGCCGACGGTGAGCACTGAGTATTTAAAAGCGTTAGGTTTCATACGGTAAATCTCCTAAAGGGTGTAAATAAATAGTCCAAAAACGAACTATTCAACGATGGTGTTCAGTGCCACAGCGGCAGACTTCTTGGCGGGTAGTAATTTAATATTCCAGCGCAGGGTACGGTACTCAGAATATGGAATCTTGACCATCTTGCCATCAACTTTACGCATAAGCGGCATATCGGCGTAGTTCTTGCCATCGATACTCGCTTGTGCGCTAGCGGGCGTTGCCTCACCATTAAATGCCATGTTGGCAGGAATAGGCAGGATAACGGCCAAATCGTTAATGTCTTTATTGATAGTATTGGTATAGTTGGCTTTGTACTGAATGACAGTACCAGCGGGCGCCGTACTTACAGGGGCATAAGTCACTTTGCCATCAGCGTCCTTGACAACCTTATTAGCTGTTAATTCCATTTTTAAAGCATCTTCAGCGTAAGCTGTACCTAATAAAGTAGTAGATGCTAGTGTTGCTAGTAGAGCTGCGCGTAGTAGTTTAAAAGTTTTCATATCATAAGCCTTGTTCAATGTATTACTTGTATAAATTCTAATCATAATCATCGATGCAACATCTGTGCCACACTGAGTGATAAAGGTAAATAAGGACAAGTGAGATAAGAGACAACTTTCATGGTTGTATTATCACAAAATAGTAACAATCAGTCATTACAAAGAAGATAAGTGGTAGGTAGGAGTAGTTAAATGGTAATAGAAGTGGGTGTATCTCTATATCTGCGGTTAATTGTCATAAATAACAATCATTTATAAGCTAAAATCTATTAGTCGAGATGTTTTTAGAGCCACCAATTTGAAGCAGTCTATGTTTGTAAATAGCTCAAAACCGAGCAATTTTATGAATATCAATAGTATGTGCATATGAATAGTAAAAAATCTTATTACATATTGAATATAGTATATTGAATGCATTATACACAAAAAAGTGCCCATAAGCACATTTAATGCTTATGGGCACTTTACTAACAAAGGGTAATATTAACGATTGGTTTTGATTTTTACCGAGAACTTCATTGTCGCCGTGCCTTGGGGTACTAAAGGATTAATAGTAGTACTAATAGCAGTATTAGCTGAATTCAATGCAGCTGGAGCCGTCACAGTCGTACCATTACCTGTAGTAGTCGTTGTTGCAAAAGAGTTGCCTCTATAATCGGCAGTCGCTGAAAAATTAGACGTTGCATCCGATACTACTAGATTCTGTATATCGAACCCTCGCGCCGTAGTAGAAGTATTGGTAGCAACGATCTGGTAAATGATACATTGACCAGGCGTTGCTGCCAACGGATCAGCAGAACTACTAAAGGCAGTATCGGCAGTACCCTTACAAGTAGCATCTAGCGCTTGACTCTTAACCAGAGTCAAGCCTTTGATATCGGTTCTGTCGGTTACTGGAGCGACAGTAGGCGCGCCTGTACCGCTTGCAGTGAGTTTTACTACAGTATCTTCTGAAAAACCGATTTCAGCATTCTCTGATGAGACATTATAACTGATCGTAACCGTACCTGTAGGTGCGATACCGTTAGGCAGGGCAGTCTTGATATCATATACGCCGCTGCTATTAGGTGTGATACCGACAGCAGTTTGTGCTGGTGCAGAACCATTAGGACCATCTGGATCATAGGTAAGGGTCACAGAACCAGGTACAATATTTACCGCGTCTGCTGTACCGTTATCATTGTCAGTTATCGTAAACGTCAATCTACCTGCTACATCACCTTCAGTATTTTGACCCGTGTTAGTAATAATCGTTTGATGAGTGGCTTGACCTGCGGTACCTGAGGTCGGCGCGATTTCTTTAACAGTTGGATTAGTGAGCGTCAAATTACGTTTGATAGTACCTAATGGCTGAGTAGAGTCGTTACCGTCATTACCAGTAGCATTAGTTCCGTTGGTAGAGTCGGTATCATCGACAGGGTAGAATTGGTTGACGTTTTCGACAGTGCTGTCTGTGCTATCGATCAAAGTGTTGTCAGTAGCTGGATTGTTATCTAAATCATCAGTGACTTTGACATGGTTCAAAGCGTTATTAGCTAAGGCAGTATTAGGGTCTTTTTTGACCGTAAAGTTGATCGTGATGCTACCATTGACTGGGATATTTACTCCTGTCAACTCAAAGCCTTTATTCGTCTGATTGAGCGTGCCTTTGGTTGCACTACCACTAGTTGTAATGCTATTTGTCGTCAATGCTTGTGCAATAAGCAGGCCCGCTGGCAAGTTATCGGTAATGGTGATATCAGTTGCATTAGCAGAGTATGCGGTCGTTGGATTCTTAATAACGATCTGATAAGTAGCCGTGTCATTCGCATTGTTTAGATCTAATGCGTTAGTTACCGTCTTAACGATACTAAAAGTAGGCAATTTAGTCACTGATTTATCATTGTTAGTCAGTGTTCTATTGGCAGCAGGCAGTAGTGCACTAGTAGCCGTGAGTCTAAGATTCTGTCTATTACCGCCTTTGTTATCTTTGGTTTTGGCATTGATAGTGAACTTGATGAACTGACCTGCCTCTAAGGTAAGGGTGTTTCCATTGACAGTAGCAACTGAAAGATTGGATTGCGTTGATACAGGAGTGTCGGTACCCGGTACTTGGCCTGCATTATATATAGAATAAGACACTGTAGAAGCTGTAAGATCATAATCAGCATCGTCATCTGTCAAATTCGCCAAGTTGACAGTATAAGTATCACTACGGTTACCTGTGTTAGTCAAGGTATGCTGAAACACTGCAAAACCGTTGGGAGCTACGTCTAGATTTTCATTGATGGTATCATTTGGAGTACCATCTTCATTGTTTGCAGTTAATGAAAAAGACAGACGCTCTGATACTCGAACGATAACTTCGTTAGATTTAACTTCTGGCTGCTTAACGCCAGCGACATCATAGTTGGCAGTTGCAATGTTTTTGATATCAACATTAGTAGTAGTAGTACCAGTGGTAGTGTTAGTTGCCATAGCACCAGTTGAGATACCTAGAGCAGCGGTGACGCCGACTGCGATCAGACTATGTTTAAAGGTGTTTGGTTTCATAGAAGACTCCGAGACAAAAAATGGTAAAGATTCAGTTAATTAAGTAATAAAAATTTGGTAAAAGACTTAGTTAGCTAACGGTCGTATTGAGAGCTACAGCAGCAGACTTGTTAGCAGGCAGTAATTTGATGTTCCAGCGTAGAGTGCGATATTCAGATAACGGAATCTTGACCATTTTGCCATCGACTTTGCGCATGAGCGGCATATCAGCATAGTTCTTGCCATCGACACTAGCTTGAGCGCTGGCAGGAGAGGCATCGCCAGTGAAAGTCATATTGGCAGGGATAGGCAAGGTCACCATCAGATTATTGATGTCTTTATTTACAGTGTTGGTGTAGTTGGCCTTGTACTGGATAGTGGTGCCAGCAGGTGCGGTGCTGACAGGGACGTAAGCGACTTTACCTTCAGCGTTTTTGATGACTTTACTAGCAGATAAATCCATCTTGAGTGCGTCATCAGCGTAAGCGGCGCCAAACAAAGCGGTAGAGGCGACTACTGCTAATACTGAATTACGTAAAAAGTTAAAATGCGACATATCAAAATCCTTTCTATAACGGTGATATTTGGATACTCGCAGCACAATGCTTTCGACATAAAGGATATGCTGAAAACGACAATAGACAACTGGTTTTGTATTAATTATTGAAGACAGTGCTTTGATAGTGCTGGGAATTTTTCATAACTGCATATTCACAGAATGATAATAATATGTCATTGAAAAGGTGATAAATGGCAGTTTGAAGTAGCTGAATGGTATACCGAATTTTTAGACTAAGTGATAAAACCTTTACGACGGTCGGTTGAGATTTTGAATAAAAGCATATGCTTCAGCTTACGTACAGCAAACCCAAAACTGCCTGACTAATATCACTATTAGTCAGGCAGTTTTGAGTTAGTTAGGTAGTAGTATGATCACATTACTGACTCGTACCATATTTAGTGTTGAAGTAAAAATCACGTTTAGAGCGCGGCGGTAATACAAGCGATTTAGTAGTTACTATACCGTTTGCACCAATAGCAGGACTGCTAGAGATGTTGTAGTCAGCAGTAGCAAGCGCAGGATTAGCGAGTACCGATGTTACAAGAGCACCAGCTGTACCTTTTTTCTGCAACACATCGTCCATAATAAAGTTATCAATCTTTATATTAGCGCGGTTGGTCGCCGTGATTTTGTATGCAATACACCTGCCAGGTGCTATACCTTCAATCATTGCGGTACTAAACCCTATAAGGGGAGTAGGCGCGTCATTGATACCGGCGTAGTTTAGTGTAGCAGGGCAGTCGTTTATGTACTGAGATTTTTTAAGCACTAAAGCGACGTTTTCGGCAATAACACGACCAAAGTCGTTATTTGGATAGTTATAAGTAGTCGCTGAAAATCCAGTATTACGACTGTCACTAGTAGTACGAATAGGATAAGTGTTTCCTGTTCGACTCTCAACAAGGCAAAGATTTGTATTATTACCTAAAGTAGTTCTAGGAATACTAATCTGATAAGCACCAGTCGGTGCCCCAGTTTTGAGAACTGATTGGGTTGGATAAGTAGTTCCAGGGTTTGCACAATTTGCCAACCTCACCGTACTTCCGCTGATACCTGACTCTTGAGGAGGATTAAATACGCCATTAAAATAGTTTGGTCTATTAGAATAGGTACCGCTACTGATATTAGCATTGTTTGCATCAGCCTGAGTATCCGTGATTCCGCCATTGTCATTGAATACAGTACCAGAGAAAATATACTGCGGAACATAGCAATAGTTATCTAAACTAAGAAAGATCTGCTGGTTTGTCGGATTGTCATTATTAAAAATACGAAAATCAGCATTGGAGTAACGAACTTTTACAGATTTTACAGGTTCTGAAAATTGTACAGATCCCTGACAAGTTGTACCTAAAGCGTTGGCGGGGCAATTGGAGGTATTACCAAGAATGTATAACCCTACTCCAGGTGTGTTTGGTCTAGAATCATTAAAAGAACGAATTCTCGAATCAGTTATTGCTTGATAAGAGCCATCAATAATACTTCCATTTGCAGTAACTCCTGTAAACAGAACATAATCATCAAAACTGTTTCCATTACTACTGTTTGCAAAGTCAATGTCAAAAGCACTAAGGGCAACATTAGTTAAAAATATTGGCTGTTCTGTAATTCTATTGCGAAAATCAAATTCAATCGAAGTAACTGATTGCATATTAGGAAAGTCACGGAATACATTAAATACGCCTTTGTTGCTTACTGTTGTTGCAGTAAAAGAACTATTACCTGTAGGAGGCCCGTTGCTCTCTGTTATTGTCATCTTGATTTGTAACGGAATACTACCTGCAGCGTCACCCGCTACATTTACAAAACTGCCTAAAGAGGATGCTAATCTCGAATAATCTGAATCATCTAAACCACTTTTTTCAAAACCAGCATCACAGGTTGCACCGGGGTTAGTAGCTAGTGCATAGGACGATTGACTACTAAAAAGTAAAGTCACACACACAATAAAGATAAGTACTCTAAGGATAGACATACTCGTAAAATACGAATATAGAGAATGATGAGTGTTGTACATATTCTTGTGTCCTATGATCTAACTCTACCGAGTAATAAGCCATCTAGTTAAAACAGTAATGCTAATATAACAAGCTATACTAGTCATAGTCGTTACGAAAGCCTAACACTATATTATGAAAGGTAGATATAGTAGGACGAAGTGCAAATGAAGGGAAATTTTATATATAAATGGGCACTTTTGGAGATAAAAGTGCCCATTTAGAGTAGAAGTAAAAATTGAGATAAACCGATAACTATCAATTAGTTCGACTGAGTCGTACCGTACTTGGTATTGAAATACAGTGTCGCTAAAGTAGGTTGACTGGTTGCTGCCGCTAAATTAAAGAAATTGGATTGAATCGTACCATTGGTATCGTAAGCGACGCTTGGACTGGCAACTGAGGTCGGCACAAATAACGGTGCTGGGCGCTTGAATACTGAGACCACAGGCGTACTTTGAATGGTATCACTAATCTGCACTTGCTGAAGTCCGATATGACCACGGTTATAAGCCTGAATGCGATAAGCAATACAATTACCTGGATCGACATCGCTAATAGGGTTGATACTAAAGCCTAGCGTTGGGTTCTCACTGCTACCAACACTTTGATAGTTGAGGCTATCATTACATTCATGAACGTATTGAGACTTGATCAGTACTAGAGCAGCATTTTCAGCGCGTACTTCGCCAAAATCTAAATTGCGAGAACCATTACTCTCAGTTTTATAGTCAAACACACCATTGACTAAGGTAACTTCACGCTTATCTGGCGTGGTATCTACCGTATAATCCCAAGTGCTTGGCTCATCCTGCACCACGCAGACACGAGTTCTATTAGTAAGCGCGCTGGCAGGTACAATAAAGTTGTATCTGCCTCTGGTCGCTTGCGTGTCTGAAACGGGCTGCGGATTGGCTGACGTAGTTGTGATATTGGTACCATTACAATCAGTCAAACGTATGCTCATGCTCGCATCATATATGCCAGATTCAGTCGCACTATCAAAGACTGTATTAAAGTAGTTGGCATTACCCGTAAAAGTAGAGGATATATCTTGGCTGGTGGTGCTGCTTGCTGTAATGCCGCCATTATCATTAAAAACAATGCCTGAGAAGGTAAAATTACGTTTGCCATTAGTAATTGTACATGTCCAATTATCACCATAGGTAAGCTGTAAACTACTTGGGCTTAGAGTTGCTACTGTTGTACTATCTGATTTCTGACATGTGTAGGAAGCTCTATAATCTGTCAAATTAGTAGTGCCTGAAGCCGATTCAGTCAAAGTATAGGTTTTAGTAGGATCTACCTTGAATACTCCCGTCGTACCTGTTCCGTTTGTGACAATATTACCCTCGCCGGATGTCGTTGTAGAAGTAATATTATTAGTGACGACAATGTTATTTGAATTGTCTTTTATCTGAACTACAAATTCATCTGTGTCAGCTTTACGAGGCTCAGACAATACCTTCTTGTAAGTGAGTCGCGGCTGTGGCTGATAGCAATAGCCATCGAATCTGATATCAATAAGTTGATCACCTGGGTCATTGAATTGAACTCCATCACCATCATCATCGCTTTGATCATAATAATTTAAGTTAGTATTATTGCCATATGTAATGTCTACTTTAACGACAGGTTGATTAAAGCTTACTGAAACTTTGCAATCACTATCCAAACCACCACAACTGACACTGCTGGTCAGATTTGTTTGCCGATAAGGTGCTGTACTGGTAATTCCAGCGCCTTTGGATTGTAGGATTGGACTAATCGTTGTCCCTGTACTAGTAACCCCTGTAATGGTAGCTTGGTCAAAAAACTCAAAATATCTATTGCCAGCAAAGTCTCTGCCTGCATAGTTAGTATCTATATCATAAATACTAATGCCAACATTACTAAGAGCTTGAGGTTGATTGGTGAATCTATTATTGAAGGTATAAGAAGCGGTTCGTGTGCTTGCTTTATCAGCAAAATCTTGATAAAAACGAAAAACTTGAATGCCACCAGTAATATCCGATTGATATATATTTGTGCCTCCAGTATCTAAAGTACCGCTAGTACTCAAAGTATTGGACGCTATTAAATAACTCTCATTTTTAATACCAATAATACTTTCATTGGCTCTAGGAGCGGGCGGTGAAACAACTGGCGCTAGACTGGTATAATCTGAAGTTGCAAATTCATCAGAAACAAAATTAGCAGGACAGGTAACGGCAGCCAATGCTGAAGTTCCAGACAATGTAAGTAAGGTTAACCCTATATGATGAGCCGGGCGACACAAATTTTTGATAATTTTACTACAAACATTCTGCTTCATAACGTTTCCTTGTAGATTAAATAATCTATATGCATCATCATAAAATAAACTTTGCGCCTTTAACACCTTTAGGTTAAAAAAATTATTAGCTTAACTTTAATAAAGGTCTAACCATATCTAAAACTATTCAGTTATTAGCAACTAAAATTTAGCCATATTCCTTGTAGACTAAGCCTAAAGTTATCAATATTCATATAATTACTATTCATTATTTTTTTACTAAATACTTGTTAATTTGTCATTTCTTCAAAGCCATAAACAATTCGTTGTGATGCGCTTATAATAGATAGATATAGTCTCCTAACTATTGACCGCTTTTTTATAGTTACTTATTTGTAGCTTACCGAACCATTTTGTTCTAACGATAATCTGTCATAAGACAGACAAGACTTAAAAAGGATTGATGAAGATGAATTATTACAAGGACGTAGACAGCATAGAAACCCAAGAGTGGCTAGATGCTTTTGAATCTGTGATTAAGCATACGGACAAAGACCGGGCGCAGTTTTTACTCAAAGCGCTATACAACATGGCGGTACAAGAGGGCCTACCCTTTAACCGCTTAGACACTGCTTATATTAATACTATCGCTGTCGAAGATGAGCCGATGTACCCAGGCGATCACACTATCGAGCGCAAAATTCGCGCTTTGATCCGCTACAATGCGCTCGCTATGGTCATGCGCGCGAACAAAAATGATGATGACTTAGGTGGTCACTTAGCGACTTTTGCCTCTAGTGCGACATTGTATGAGACCGGTTTTAACCATTTCTTTCGCGCCGCAAGCGACCATTTCGGTGGGGATATGATCTACTACCAAGGTCACTCAGCGCCGGGTATTTATGCCCGCTCTTATTTAGAGGGTCGCCTCGATGAAGAACAGCTTGATAATTTTCGCCGTGAAGTCGGTGGTAAGGGTCTCTCAAGCTATCCGCATCCGTATCTGATGCCAGATTATTGGCAGTTCCCGACCGTCTCTATGGGTCTTGGCCCCATTATGTCGATCTATCACGCGCATGTACACCGCTATATGGAAAACCGCGGTCTACTAGAAGCTGAAGGTCGTAAGATTTGGGCGTTCTTAGGAGATGGTGAGACCGATGAGCCTGAGAGCTTGGGCGCGATATCCTTGGCAGGACGTGAAAAGCTCGACAATCTGATTTGGGTAATCAACTGTAATTTGCAGCGTCTTGATGGACCGGTACGTGGTAATGGCAAAATCATTCAAGAGCTAGAGTCGGTGTTTCGCGGGGCAGGTTGGCGCGTTATCAAGGTCATTTGGGGCGGTCAGTGGGACACGCTGCTTGACAAAGATGAGACGGGCGTTCTTAAACACCGTATGGAGGAAGCCGTCGATGGCGAGTATCAACTTTACGAAGCGCGTACGCCTGACTTTGTCCGTAAAGAATTCTTTGGTAAGTATCCAGAACTAGAAGAGATGGCAAATGAGCTCTCTGATAAAGATATCTCACGTCTAAATCGCGGCGGTCATGATCCAATGAAGGTATATGCTGCCTTTAGCGAAGCGATGAAAACCAAGGGTCAGCCAACCGTTATCTTAGTCAAAACTGTCAAAGGTTATGGGTTGTCGGATCAAGCACAAGCGGTAAACAAATCGCATCAGATCAAAAAGCTGGATCAAGAAGCGCTGGTGTACTTTCGTGATCGCTTTGATCTGCCTTTTACCGATGAGCAGCTAGAGACGCTGCCGTTTTATCGCCCTGCCGAGGACTCTATAGAGATGAAGTATCTCAAGGGTCGTCGTGAGGCATTGGGCGGTCATCTGCCTAATCGCCGTAGTGGTCATATTCCCCTCAATATTCCAGAGCTTTCGATATTTGATCGCGTCCTACAAGGCAGTAAAGGCAAAGAGCAGTCGACCACTATGGTGTTCGTGCGCCTGCTATCAGCGATGCTCAAAAACAAAGACATTCAAGATCGCGTTGTGCCTATTGTGCCAGATGAGGCGCGTACCTTTGGCCTTGAGGGTATGTTCCGTCAATTAGGGATTTACTCTGCGGCAGGACAAAAATACACGCCGGAGGATAGCGAGGCGTTGATGGGTTATAAAGAAGCCATCGACGGGCATATGCTAGAAGAAGGTATCAATGAAGCGGGCGCGATGAGTACGTGGATAGCACTAGCGACCAGCTATTCAGTCAATGCTTTGCCGATGATACCACTATATATTTACTATTCTATGTTTGGCTTTCAGCGCGTAGGCGATCTTGCTTGGGCGGCAGGCGACTGTCAAGCGCAGGGCTTCTTGTTGGGTGCAACAGCAGGGCGTACGACATTGAATGGTGAGGGCTTACAGCATCAAGATGGTCATTCGCAAATATTGTTCAACACCGTACCCAACTGCGTCAGCTATGATCCCTGCTTCGGTTATGAGCTTGCAGTCGTGATGCACGACGGTTTGCGCCGTATGTATGGCGAGGGCGAGCGCGTCTACTATTATCTGACACTCATGAATGAAAACTACGATCAGCCAGCTATGCCAGAGGGCGCGGAAGAAGGCATCAAGCGCGGCATGTATCTATTAGAAGATAACGGCTCAAGCCAAGTGCAGCTGCTCGGTTCAGGCGTGATCTTGCGCGAAGTACAAAAAGCGGCGCGCATCTTAAAAGATGAGTTTAATATCACATCAAACGTCTGGAGCGTGACCAGCTTTAATGAGCTGACCCGCGATGGTATGGCCTGTGATGACTATAACCGTCTGCATCCCATGGACGATGAAGTCGTGCCTTGGGTCACAGAACTGCTCGCACCGCATGAAGGCATCGTGGTAGCAGCGACTGACTATATGCGTAACTACTCAGAGCAGATCCGCGCTTGGCTCCCTGATAACCGTCCTTATACTACGCTTGGCACTGACGGCTATGGTCGCTCCGATACCCGCGAGCAACTGCGTAGCTTCTTTCATGTCGACGCGGCACACATTGTAGTAGCGACGTTGAAGCGCTTAGCAGATGAGGGCGAGGTGGAAATGCGTTTGGTCAAAGACGCCATTTCAAGCTTTGATATCGATGCCGATCAGCCACCTGCTTGGCAGACGCAGCCGCAGTACGATCATTTCCCAGATGCGCCAGCGCCAGCTTCTGACAATATCAACCCAAATCCTGTACCTGAGTTTGTCGGTGAAGACGACGATGAAATCACAAGTGAAGGCCGTGCTGAAGATCAAGCCGATGCCACTTTGCTTAACGATGATGACGTCGCAGAATAAACCTCATGACTAATAATCACACGACTAGGTAATTAAAAGACAAGGATGGACAAGATGGAAATTAAAGCCCCAGATTTAGGTGTTGATAGTGCTGAAGTCAGCGAGATCATGGTAGCAGTCGGTGACGTCATCGCCAAAGACGACAACATTATTTTGATTGAGTCTGACAAGGCCTCTGTTGAAGTACCAAGCTCAGCTGCTGGTAAAGTGACGAATATCAATGTGGCTGTCGGTGATCAAGTCAGCGAAGGTATGGTACTCATTGAGCTTGAAAGCGACGAGGGCAACAATGACAGTAGTGATGCTAAAAGCGACAATCAAAGTTCAGATGAAGACAAGGCTAAACAAGACAAGGCTAAACAAGACAATAAAGAACCCTCTGAATCTGACGATAACCAGGAGCAAAAGGCTGATATTAAAAATGCTGACACGGCAGGCGAAGATAAATCTACTACCAAGTCGGGCGCTAGCACCACCCATGCGCTACCAGATTTAGGCGTAGATGAAGCACAAGTTGCTGAGATTATGGTTAGTGTTGGCGATACGGTGAGCGCGGATCAATCCATACTATTGATTGAGTCGGATAAAGCCTCTGTTGAAGTGCCTGCGCCAGAGGCAGGTACGATTGAGAAAATATTGGTTGAAGCAGGTGACATGGTCGCTAACGGTCAAGACTTTATTATTATCAAAGGGAGTAGCTCACAAAGTAGTGATAGCGACAAAGCGGATACTAAATTCTCTCAAGACAAAGAGTCCAGGAGTAAAGCGTCTGAGAACAAAGAGCCTGCCAAATCAGAATCTAAAGATAGCTCGGACGCAAATACCTCTGCGCAAAACCAAACTACGGGTGAGCCTAAGCAAGTAGCTAAAGGAGCGGATAACAAGCTGACAGAGCGTGAGGTCAATCAAAAGTTGACTGAAGTGTATGCAGGCCCCGCCGTACGTAAGCTGGCGCGTCAATTGGGTATCGATATTACTCAAGTTAATGGTTCAGCGATCAATGATCGTATCCTAAAAGAGGATTTGTTCGCACATGTCAAAGAGCGTATTACCACACAAAAGGCGGCGCCTACTAGTAGCGTGCAAGCTGGTTCAGGGTTGCCAAGTTTGCCTGATATGAGTAATACAGAGATTTGGGGAGAAAGCGAAACGGTAGATTTAAGCCGTTTGCAAAAAGTCTCAATCCCGCAGCTCAACTACAATACCTATTTGCCGCAAGTGACGCAGTTTGATTTGTCAGACATTACCGAAACCGAAAAGCTACGCGGCGAGCTCAAAGGCGGCATGAAAGCGGAAGGTATTGGCTTTACCATACTAGCCTTTATTGTCAAAGCGACCGCTTATGCGCTGACTCAGCATCCGCGCTTTAACAGTCATTTGAGTGATGATAATACGCAAGTCATCCTACGCAAAAGTGTCAATATGGGTATTGCCGTTGCTACTGATGACGGTCTGATTGTCCCTGTTATTAAAGATGCTCAGGACAAAGGTCTCAAGCAGATCGCCGTTGAGATCGGTGAGCTGGCAGCAAAAGCCCGTGATAAAAAGCTTGGTACCAAAGATTTGCAAGGCGCAAGCTTTACCATATCGAGTCAAGGTAACTTGGGCGGCACCGCCTTTACACCTTTGGTAAACTGGCCACAAGTAGGTATTTTAGGCGTGTCTGAAGCGAGTATGCAACCGCGCTGGAATGAGAGCACACAAACCTTTGAGCCGCGTTTGATGCTGCCATTATCTTTGTCTTATGATCACCGCGTTATTAATGGTGCTGATGCTGCTGTGTTTACTCGCTATATTACAACCTTACTCGCTGATCCGCGTCGTATTCTACTTTAGTACTTAGCTTATAAAGTAATAAAACAGCCAGTTTAAAGATAAAAAAGCCAGCTATTGAGCTGGCTTTTTTTGGTGTTTAGCATAAGTCGATTAAAACTGTTTGACAAAGGCAACGCCGTATACCCAAGGATCTATATCCACAGAGCCGATATCATTACCATTTAACTTGACGTCTGTTTCTATATCCATATAGCGTGCGTCAATACGGAATGATTCTGTTGGTGCAAAGGGAATATCTACGCCGACATGACCTGCAACGCCAACACTGTCATCAAGCTCTAAATCATCACCAGTACCGATTCTTTCTTTAAAAAAGGTAGTGTAGTTGACACCCACGCCCACAAAGGGCTTGATGTTCATTGGCATCATACTATTATCAAAATGATACTGCACAGACAAAGTAGGTGGAAGATGCTGAGTTTTTGCATCGATTTGATTACCGCCCGCGTCAGTTAGGGTAATATCATGATGAAAAGGAATAGCGGCTAGTAGCTCGATGCCTACATTGTTAGCGATAAAATACTCACCTGTAAGAGTCGGGCGAATATCATCATCGACATCAACCGACAGCGCACCATTTAATAAGGTGCCGTTATCGCTTTTGGGTACAACGCCATGCGCGCCTGCGCCTAGCGTCCAAGTACCCGCAGGAACAGCAAAAGCCGTTGTCATCATCATTGCAGTCGCAGTCGCTAAAACTAGGGATTGTAGTTTCATCATGTATTCCTTAATACTAAAAGTGAGTGATAGACCGCCGATGAGGGATGGCATCAGGGGTCAAAGGCCAATAGTAGCTTTAGGATCAGCTCTTATCGTTCTACCTACAGTATAATATAAAAACCTTACAGATGGTAAGGATTTAAAGCTAAATTGACGCCAAAGATATTAAAGGTATCTTGGACGTCACATATTTTGATCGTTTAAGATGGTGACTTTAATTAAAATAAGTGCACAATGATTGATGATGAAGTAGTGATAGTAAACGCTGTCTTTTATAAAAAGGGGTCGATAATACCTTATGATTGGATACTGTAGTAACTCACCGCTTCGCTGCGAGAATGCTCGAAATATGACTTTGGTTAATCAGTCTAATAGCGCGTGTCCTGATTGTGGTTTATCTTTAATACCGGCTAATGATGTCAGTCGCAATTTGAGTATTGATCATCGTGTCTTGCAATTTGGTCTGATAGTCACTGTTTTTGTCTTGCTTGTATTGGTCTACGTTTACTACGCTGCATCTGTATAAATAAAAGGTAAGCTCGATGTTATTTGCTTTAAAATATTCAAGCAAAACGTTTTATAACGATTTCAACAAAATATTAATTTATATGATATTTTATTGATAGCGCTTACTATCAAATCTAAACTCATTTATTCTACGAATATTGATTTTACTTATGCTGACAGAGGCGACGTAAAACAAATACTAGTAGCAAATACTCTCAAAGTGACTCAACTATAAACTAGATCGGTGTTATACCGCATAGGAACGGCATGCTACTCCAACCTGTACGGCGCTTGCGTCATTTTGTCTATAATATTTTACAAAATGATGAACACGATACTTGGCTAAGTCGTTACGTCGATTACTTCCTGATTGTTTTGATTATGACCAACGTCGCCGCGGTCATAGCTGAGTCTGTAGATCATTTGTACTATCCTTATCAAGAGTACTTTACGTTATTTGAAAACTTCTCCATCGTTATATTTTCTATTGAGTATTTGCTAAGACTATGGAGCGTGGCTGAAGCAAAGCCTGATAATACCACGTGGCGACAGCGCTGGGAGTGGCTCAAAAGCCCGTCTGCGCTTATCGACTTGGTCGCCATTGCGCCCGCCTTTTTAAACTTTTTTGTCACCATAGATCTGCGTTTCTTACGTATCTTGCGTCTATTTAGAATCCTAAAACTAACCCGCTATTTTGTCTCAATGCGCATTTTGCTGGTGGTCATTAGTAAAGAAAAGGGCTCGTTTCAAGCGGTCATCTTTATTTTAATTATTATGATTGTCACTGCATCAAGTGGTATTTATTTGGTCGAAAACCACGCGCAGCCAGAAGAGTTTGAGTCGATACCTAAGGCGATGTGGTGGGCGGTGGTTACTTTGACCACGGTCGGCTACGGCGATGTTACGCCCATCACCAACGCAGGCAAGATACTAGGCGCGATTATCACTATATTGGGTGTAGGCTTGGCCGCTTTGCCTGCAGGTATTTTGGCGACGGGCCTTGCCAACGAGCTGGCGCAGCGCCGAGATGAGTTGGAACAGGATTTTCGTGAGCAGCTGGTAGATAGTGATTTTGATTTGGTACAAAATCAGGTCATGATTGATAAGATTCGCCGCGAGCTTGGACTCGATCGTGAGCAGGCTCAAGATATTGTCTTGCAGGTGCTGCGTGAGCAAGAGCTTGAGCGCCGAGAAAAAGAGATGCGCAAAAAGAATTTTTGTCCGCACTGCGGTGAGCCGCTTGAGTAATCGAATCTGTCATACATAAAAAAGGTGAGACACTAAAATGTCTCACCTTTTTTATGCTCATTTTTGTACTTACTAAGAGCGATTGTTGACAGGCATTAGCCGCCTGATTCTGACGACACAGGTGCTAGCGGCATGGGTAGTACGCGGGCAAGCTCATGTGCTATTAGTTGCGCCGCTTTTGGGATATCGTGCTCATCTAGCGGTAGATTTTGCAAAGTTAAATGCCAGTCCTCTATACCTCGGCGTAAACTTGCAATCCATACGGCGCTACAATCGCGAGGAGATTGTCTTAAATTAACTTCAAAGGCGCGGTTGCCTTCATCATCACTTAAATGCACTTCACCAGCGTTGAGCTTACCTAACGGATGACCGTGATAGGAGCTGACAAGCATGGCAATATGTTCGATATGCTCTGGTATATCGGCGAGCGCTAGGCGAATTTGTTCTTGATCAAGCGGCGCGCGGTACAAGGATTGATCGCCGCGATCTTTACTGTTTAGGCTGTCTCCTTGATGCCTGACGGACTCCGCTTTGTCCCGTAATTGCTTAAACCAGACGATATCGTCGATAGTGCAGTTTTTGTCATACAGCACGCAAGCAATATCAAGATCTATAGCGTCTTGGTTTTTTTTAAAACGCTTGAGTAATCCTTTGGTCTCAACTTTGGTGAACTCATAATTTAAAGCAAAAAACAAAGTTTCAGCGTTTAATCCTAAAGCGCTCAGACTGTCTGATAGGGGCGGGGTAACTTGGGCATAAGGGGTAGACATGGTTAACCTTTTTTATTAAATAGTGTTGTTTATTAGCAGCAAGTAGAGCGCTTATCGCAGGCTATCTACTGATTCTTTGTTAAGTACCGCTTGATATAGCAAATCAGGTTTGGCACTAATGAGTCCTTTACCAAATCCGCGTAGCCACCAGACCAATTGCGAGGTTAGATTGACCGTGGCCTTAATCGTCAACGTATCGTCGTCATTATCGGTGACCGTCTGATCCACGCTCAGTTTGCTTTCAGTCAAGCTTTTACCCGCTCTTTTGGTAAATCTCAGCTCAACTTGAGTGTTTTTGCCGTGATCTGGTAGCTGGCTGAGCAAATGATGGGTAAAGCCCATACCGCCTGCATCAAGGTAGCTGTCAAGCTCAAAACCCTCAGGCGTGACAGATGGCGTGTCTAAAATCTCAACGCTCTCAAAGCGGTGTAGGGCAAAGGTGCGTATGATCATCTCAGGGTCATCCGTGCGGGTTGCGAGCATATAGATAATGACGCCGCGCTGGATAATAGCGATAGGGTTGAGAATATATTCGCTCGCCTCAGACTTGTTGCTACGCGTATAGCAAGCTCTTATCTGCATCTGATAAAACAGCGCATGATAAATATTATCTTTACTTTCTAGGTCAACATGCGGCGCAATTAGAGGCTGGGTCGCAGGTTCAATACGCACGCGATCTATCCAAGAGTGAGTGACTTTACTGTTTTTGAGCTGGCGCCGCGCCAAATCAAACCAGGGGAATAGCTCATCTAAAATAGCGGGCGGCAGTAGTTGGGTAAGATTGGCCTCAACCATGTTGAAGGCGACCGCTTGCGATAGGTTCATATGCGGTAAGCTTTGCAGCGGAGCATCATCACGCCAGCGCCAGCCTTGCGGATTGGCATTATTTTTTTCTATAGGAAAGCGTTTTGCCAAGGCATTTAAATCTCTTTGTACCGTACGCAAACTGATATCAAAACCTGCCAAAACCAGCTGCTCATATACGTGCGTAGTCCCTACCCAGCGATTGCGTTGCAACTGTGACAGCACTTGCCATTGCCGCGCAGTAGTTGCCGCGCCATGACGATTATCCGTATTGTCGTCTTTAACAATGGCTTGAGTATCGGCTTGTAGGCTCTCTGTCTGAGACACAGTCATTGGTAAATACCTTTATCAATTTGTTTTAATTGTTATGAGGTCAAAGTTATTAAGTTACTAAGTTATTAAGTCGCTGGCAGTTTGCAAGTGTTATGCGCTTATAAAAAACAGTAGTGCTCGTTTATTTATCATCGCAGAAAAGAGTGAGAGCGTCTAGACATGATTGCATAGCTTTGCTTGCGTAGCTTTGCTGGTTTATCTTTATTGACTAGGTGGTACAGCGGTGCTTACTCTTGTTCCTTATCACTTAAATCTTTAATCCGCTTTTCGTTTTGAGCGTCTTCTTGTATGGCTTGCTGCTCTTTTTTTTGACGTTTTTGTTTTTTCTTCTTTTTACTCTTTTTAGCTTCTTTTTTTGATACGCTATCATCGGCGACGTCATCGTTTTGATTGTCATCCCAGAGCATTAAGCGGCGTAGGACTTTGCCAAATAAGGTGTCTTTGTGGTAGCGCTTCTTTTTATTAAGGGTGTCGATAGGCAGGCCAGTCATTAGTGTCAAGGCTTCGTTGATCGTATGAACACCGTAAATTGAGAACTGCTTATTTTCAACTGCCTCAATGATATCATCACGTAGCATGAGCTGCTGACCGTTTGCCATAGGGATGACGACGCCTTGCTGTCCGGTTAGAGCTTGCTCGCGGCAGGCATCGAAAAACCCTGCGATTTTGGCATTGATACCACCAACCGCTTGCACCTCGCCCAGCTGATTCATCGAACCTGTGATGGCAAGCGCTTGATCGATCGGCACGTCGGCTAGGGCAGATAGGAGCGCGCAAGCTTCGCTAACGGTCGCACTATCGCCATCGATATGCGCGTAGCTTTGCTCAAAGGCGAGGGAGGCACTAAAGTTTAGCGCATGGTGCTGGCTAAAGAGCGCGCGTAAATAGCTGGTCATAATCAGCATGCCTTTAGCATGCAAACTACCGCCCAAATCAACATCACGCTCGATATCTAAAATCTCACCAGTACCTATATTGGGCTGGATAACTGCGGTCAAGCGCGCAGGCATACCAAACTCACTATCGGCGTAGCTGACGACGGTGAGGGCATTGACTTGACCAACGGCTACTCCTTGAGTCTTGATAAGCTGCTGACCGTTTTTAAGCTCATCCCAGTATAGATCGCGCAGGTAGCCTGAGCGCTCGTCCATATCGGCTATCGCTTCGGTGACGTGCGTGGCATCGACTAAGGTTTCGTTATTAAGGCGCGCATGACGATTAGACTCATGAAGCAGTTTGATTAGCCGATCACTGTGCAGACTCAAACGGTCTTGCTCTTCAGCTTGCAGGCTCAAGTGCTCAAGTAAAGCCGCTTGCGCGCTACTGTCGAACGGATAAAGTCCTGCGTAATCTATAATATCTGCCATCTTGGCAACCAAAGCCAGTTCATGCTCATGAGTGCGTTTTACGTCATCATGAAAGTCGGCGCGTACTTTAAATACCGCATCAAATTCAGGTTCTAACTCTAATAGCTCGTAATATAGATCAGCCTCACCCAGCAAGATCACCTTGACACTCAAATCTACAGGCATGGGCGCTAAGGACAAGCTACCGGTCAAGGTCAGCATTTGCTCTAGGCTTGAGAGCTTGATTTTACGTGATTGCAACGCGCGTTTGAGTCCTTGCCACGCATAAGGATGCTCAAGGACGTGGCTGGCTTCAAGCAGCAAGTAGCCGCCGTTGGCGCGGTGTAGGGCGCCTGCGCGAATCATACTGACATCAGTGGTAACGGTTCCTAACTGAGTGATTTGCTCGACATGACCTAATAGATTAAGATGCGTCGGCAGATCCTCAAATACCACAGGCGCGCCGCTATTAGGCACGTGCGTCACCATAACGTTGACCGCGTAACGACTCGGCGTTGTCGCAAGGAGGGCGGTGACAAACTCCTCATCATCGGCGTTTACGATTCGCTCTACATGGTTGACCATATCGGCGAGCATTGTCGTCAGGTATGAGCCTACCGCTGGCAGGGCTTCAAACTGCTTTTGAATAGGCGCAAACAGGGGCTGTAGCGTGCGCGTTGCAATATCACGGTGCATGGCTTCTATGGCGTCATTGGCATCATCTTCTAAGCGCTCAAGAGCAATCGTTAATTGGCTTAAGCGCTTATGCATGTGATTTTTTTGGGCAAAATTGCGCCGTGTATTGTTGTAATCCTCAGCTGATGTATCAAGGGTTTTTGGTTTATCAGAGCTTGTAGACGCATACTCTTTAGTATCTAGCTCAATACTGGTATCTTGTTGAGGGTCTATAACATTTGTATCATTTAAGGATTGTGTTGCCAACTGACTTGGATGTACAAACATCGCTTTGTTGTCAGAGGGGCGAAAAGTCAATGCTAAATCATACTGTTTACCCTCAGCATTGAGCGCATCATAGGCTTGGCTCTCTTGCGCGTGCGCGTCATTTTTGATCGCCTCAATCTGGCTTTGATACTGATCACTGTAAAAGCGCTGACTCAAACGCTTTTTAGCCTGTTGCCAAAGGGTACTGATTTGCTCTTGCAATACAGGTGCCTGACCTGCGGGTAAGGTGAGAGCAATAGGAGTGCGTGGGTCTGAAAAATTATACACATAGACCCAGTCATCAGGGGTTGGCGCACGAGCAGCACTACGCGCGAGCAAACGGGTGATAATCGTACGTTTGCCTAAGCCATTCTCACCTGCGGCAAACACATGATAGCCGCTCGCTTGAATATCTAGCGCCGTACGCAAGGCTTTTAATGCACGCTGCTGCCCAAAGCCAATATCTAAAGGAGGCGCTGCGCGAGTATCTTTGGGGAGCACTCTATGATTGCTATAGCGTTTGAGCTGATCAGAGCTGAGCTGGCAGCGCTTTTTAACGTCGATAAAAATAGGGTGAGGCTTGATAGTCGCGTCGCCTGATTGCTCAGCGCTAGGCGCTAATGTGTCGTCTATTAAGGTTTGAGTCATAAAGTTTTAGGTTTCGTCTTAGGCTTATCTGTCAGGCATAGCCAATAGATAATAGTAGGTAATAGGCAAGCGTTACAAAGCATTAGGCTCTAACGTCAAATACGTTCTAGCATAGCAGATTCTTTAAGCGACTACTTATTAGCGTAACGACTTTTTAATATAAGCTATATCGGCAAAACAATATAAATTATTTTATAAAATAGAGTATGAGAGGTCAGTATATGTCATTTATGATAGGACTAAAAAACGAATAACGCATCAATAATCCCAAAGATAGTATAAGATGACGGACATCAGCGCAATGTCAAACTATTCAATGTGCAACCCTCGTGATAAAATGAGAGTTTCACACGACAAAATCGGACCCATCGTCTTATGCCAGCATCCTCAAACGCTACTGCCAAGCCCGCTATAAATGCGCATAACCCTACAGGTTTTTCTGGACTTGATAGTACAGGTTTCGTCAAGATAGGCGCGCAACTGCCTAAGCTTGCTGGCATTTTATCAGAATCAGTACAAGCGTTAGCATTAGACATATCCGCCTTAGATCAGCGCACCTTGCTACTATATTTAGATAAGCTATTATTATGGAACAAAGCCTATAATCTGACAGCTATTACCGATCCTGTAGAGGCGCTAACTAAGCACATTGTCGATTGCTTAGCGATTATACCGCATCTGCCAGCAGGCTCGCTGCTTGATATTGGTACTGGGGCGGGTATGCCAGCGGTGATTATCGCCATCTGTCAGCCTGAGCGCCGGTGCATAGCTTTAGATAGCAATCAAAAAAAGATACGCTTTATAAAGCAAATCAGCAGCGAGCTTGGACTTGGCAATGTGCAGCCTATCGCTTCTCGTATTGAGGCGCATGACGGCGAGTACGATGTGGTGACCTCACGCGCTTTTGCCAGCTTACATGACTTTGTCAGTGCAGCGCAGCCACAATTGAAGGCGACAGGCCGCTTGTGCGCGATGAAAGGCAAAGCGCCAACTCAAGAAGAGCTACAAGAATTAGAAAATGAATGGCACGTTAATACTATAAAACTAAATGTCCCAAGATTGCATGACAGTCGGCATTTAGTTGAGATGACACGTTTGTAAGATATAGACCTATATTAATAATACTGAGTGAGTTTATGGAAATCATAGCAATTGCCAATCAAAAAGGCGGCGTTGGCAAAACCACCACAGCGGTGAATTTGGCGGCAAGCCTTGCTGCTAAACGCAAACGGGTTCTTTTGATTGATTTAGACCCACAAGGCAATGCAACCTCTGGCACCGGACTTGACAAAAATGACTTGTCGCTGAGCATCACGGATGTTTTGCTCGATGGCGTTTTGCTACAGGACGCTTTGGTGACGAGTCCTGCTGGGTTCGATGTCATCGGTGCCAATCGCGAGCTTGCAGGTATGGATACCACGTTGATGGGACAGACCAATAGTCATGAGCTGCTAAAAACGGCAATGAGCGCTTTGAGTGATCATCAAGCCAATACTCAAAGCAAACCTTATGATTACGTCGTCATGGACTGCGCGCCAAGTCTGAACCTGTTGACCATTAACGCCTTAGTCGCAACAGATGGTGTCATCATCCCTATGCAGTGCGAGTACTATGCGTTAGAGGGTTTGGCTGACTTATCACAAACCATTGAGCGCTTGACTGAGCTTAATCCAAAGCTATATATCCGCGGCGTTGTCAGAACGCTGTTCGATGCGCGAAACACTTTGGCGCGCGATGTCTCAGCTGAGCTTGAGGCGCATTTTGGCGATATCATGTACAAGACTCATATTCCAAGAAACGTACGCTTAGCAGAAGCGCCTGCTCACGGTATGCCAGTTATTGCCTACGAGAGATGGTCTAAGGGCTCGCGCGCTTATCAAAAGCTGGCAGCAGAAGTCATCAAACAAAGCAAATAAAAGCACGACTTTTATCTACTCGCAAACATCAATGGTTTTTGACAGCATCAAAACGATGTTTTGTGAGATTGATTCATCCAAAAGCTGGGTTAAGTGAATGCTTGGTAAATAATATTGCCATCGTTTTTCTGTCATTAAACGCCGCTTTCATTTATTATCGGTTATAATCGAGCTTTTATTTTAGTGTTAGAGGAATTGGGAATCATGGCGAAGAAACGTGGATTGGCTGCCAATAGAGGCCTTGATGCCCTGCTTGGGTCAATCAAAAAAGAAAAGCAAATCACCGCCAGCGCCTTACAAGATGATACGGTTGTACGTGATGACGTTTTGCCAGAGGCTACCTCAAGTACTCAAGCGCCGGCCCAGTCTAAGCTTAAAAGCAATAAAAAGTCTAAAGCGGATACCGACACCAATATAAAGTCAGAGAACATAGAGCTAGTAGATAGTTTGGAGCTAGTAAATAGTGTAGAGCTAGATAGTAAAAAACCAGAAGCTGCTGCCAATATAGGTAGCCGAGCGCCGCGTCCTAACAACAAGACTTATAAAGATAAAGGTGGTGCTGAAGACCAAATTAGCTTGGTGCAAATAGAGGTCAGCTTATTGCAAGCGGGTAAGTATCAGCCACGCCGTGATATGAGTGAGACGGCATTGACCGAGCTGGCATCCTCAATTGAGCAGCACGGTATCATGCAACCTATTGTTATCCGTCCGCTACTTGCCACAGAAAACAAAAGCAACGATATCGTTACGCACGAAATCATCGCAGGTGAACGCCGCTGGCGTGCGGCTAAAATGGCAGGTAAAACAGTCATTCCAGCAATAGAGCGCGCGCTGTCTGATGAGCTCGCTATTGCCTTAGCCTTGATTGAAAATATTCAGCGCGAAGACCTATCTGTCATTGAGCAAGCTGCCGCTTTGCAACGCTTTCATAGTGAGTTTGGTATGAGTCATGCCATGATCGCCGAGGTCGTGGGTAAGGCAAGAACAACAGTCTCAAACTTACTGCGGCTCAATCAATTACATGATGCGGTCAAAGATCATCTGGCTAATAGCGCTCTTGATATGGGTCATGCGCGCACCTTGCTTGCGCTGTCATCAGAGCAGCAGCCTATCATCGCCCAAAAAATAATCGACGGTAATATGACCGTACGTGAAGCTGAAAAACTGGTCAAATCTATTCTCAAACCTACGCCTAAAGCTGATCGCAGCGAGTCAGCACCCGCTCATGATGCCGAGCGATTGACCCAGCGCTTAACCGACGCACTAGGTGCTGAGGTTAAACTCAAACACAAAAAAGACGGGCAAGGTAGCGTTGAGATTATCTTTCACAACCAAGATGAGCTTGCCGCTATCATCAAATATATAGAGGCGCAGCGCTAACGTGCGCTTTTTATACCTTAAATCAGGCTAACATCACCGGTTTAATACTCGATTTTTGATGCCTATTATAGTTATTACTATCTAATTATCTGATACGAGAGTTGTTATGTGGGAGCTGGTAACGGCGGGCGGTTGGCTAATGACGCCTATAGTGGCGTGTTCGATAGTGGCACTGATTATTATCATCGAGCGCAGTTATAATTTACAGGTCGGCAAAATTGCTCCCAGTTGGTTACGCGAACAGCTCATTACCCGTTTGCGCGATAATGGCGACATCAAGCGCGCGCAACTGATAAATGTCAAAGAAAAAACGCCCCTAGGTGATATCCTAGCAACGGGTTTGCTCTATCGTCAGTATGGGCTTGAATCTATGACCATGCATATGCAAAACCGTGCAAGCGTGCAAATACATCAATTAGAAAAAAACATCAATATGCTCGGTACTATAGGCGCTATTGCGCCGCTGCTTGGCTTGTTAGGTACAGTTTTAGGTATTATCTCCTCGTTCTTAGCGATTACAGATAACGCCATGCAAGATCCGACATTGCTCGCAGCTGGGGTGTCACAAGCATTAATCACTACAGCGGCTGGCATGATCGTCGCGATACCAGCACTAGTGGCGTATCGTTATTTTCAGCGCCGTATCATTGATATCAATGCGCAGTTTGAAACTCAAGCGGGCCTTATGGTGCAGGAATTATACGATTATCAGTTGTTAGATTCTTCATCAAACAAAGTCTTCACTAAAAGGGCTGTCAATATGAGTCAGGCTATTAATAAAGTGCTGCACGCTGATAATAATACGATCAACGCAATTTAGTCCATGTAGAGACCACTATGCGCTTTAGAAAACCTACTGTCGAGCCGCTTGAGATTAACTTGACGCCTATGATAGATTGCTTGCTGTTCTTAATTGTATTTTTACTGCTTGCGACCTCATTTAATCATTATAGTCGTCTAAATTTGGTTCTACCAGAAGCGCAAGGGGTAGCGCAAGCAGAGCAAAAACAGAGCATCGAGGTGGCTGTACAAGAGGATGGCAGTTACTTAGTCAACGGTATTAGTCTAGCTAATAGCAGTGAAGCTGAATTGACAAGCATGCTGCAACAAGAGGCTGGCAGTAACCGTGACCTGTTGTTTGTGATAGCGGCTGACGGCAATGCAACCCACCAATCTGTAGTCAGAGTTATGGATATCGCAGGTAAGCTTGGGTTTTTAAACTTAAATATCAGTACGGTTGTGCCGCAAGGTCAGCCTATACCGCAATGATTTATTGACTGAGTATACTTTAGCTATTATCAATGATGAGCGTTTTATACCTTTATATCTTTATAATCACGTCAGCCTTGTCATACAAGGGCAATGCATTTTTATATCAAAACTGAGGCTTTTATGAGCCAAGCTTTTAAACCTAGTCGCAAAAAAACACTGAGCAAACAGCGCTTAGTGTTGACAAACAAGCCTGATAGTGTACCCAAACATAAGACGCTACTACGCTTACTTAGGTACCTAAAACCTTATTGGTGGGCACTTATGCTCACTGTTTTAGGCTTTGCTATCAATGCAGGGACAGAGATCTGGGTCGCTAAACTGTTGCAGTACATCACAGATGCTATCAATCAAAGCGATCGCTCCAAACAAAACTTGTTTCCATTACTGATTGTTTTATTATTTTTAGTACGCGGTATAGGCAGTTTTTTGGGTAATTATTTTACTGCTTTGGTATCGCGAAACTTGGTTTATAAGCTACGCGTGCAGGTATTTAATAAATTGCTGCGTCTGCCAAGCGCGTTTTATTTAGCCAATCCAGCGGGTACGATCTCCTCCAAACTCATCTTTGATGTCGAGCAAGTGACCGCTGCCAGTACCGACTCGCTTAAGACTCTATTACGTGATGGCTTGACTGTTATCGCCTTGATGGGTTTTTTGCTTTATAGCAATTGGCGTCTGACTTTAATCTTATTTTTGGTATTGCCGCCTATCTTATTGCTCATTCGAATCGCCTCGAAGCGCTATCTAAAGCTATCAAAGAGCATTCAGCAGACCATGGGCGAGGTCAGTCATATCACAAACGAGGTCATCAGCGGCTACCATGTGGTCAAAAACTACGGCGGTCAAAGCTACGAGTCAAAGCGTTTTGATGCCACCTCACTCAAAAACCTACGCCAAGGTATGAAAATCGTTGTCACCAACAGCATCAATACGCCTGCAGTGCAGCTTTTGATGGCGATGGCGATGGCAGTAGTGGTGTGGCTGGCGCTACGTCCTGAAGTTATCAGCGGTTTTTCGGCGGGTCAGTTTATCTCATATATCGCCGCTGCAGGTTTGCTAAGCAAGCCTGTGCGCTCTTTGACAGACGTTAATCAAAAGCTGCAAAAAGGTATCGCTGCAGGTGAGTCGATATTTGCGCTACTTGATGAGCCAGAAGAGGCGGATACAGGTACACTTAGCCCAAAATTGTCAGGGAATATCCATTTAGATCAGGTAGGTTTGGTCTATCCTGATTCAACGGTAGCGCTGAGTAATTTTAGTTTAGATATCAAATCAGGTGAGACGGTCGCTTTGGTTGGGCGTAGCGGCGCTGGCAAGTCCTCACTGGTTAATTTGCTTACGCGCACTTTGACCACATCCTCAGGTCAAATCACTATGGATGGCATGGCAATCGAAGACATTACGCTTGAGAGTCTGCGCGCGCAAATCGCTATTGTCAATCAGCAAGTCGTGCTCTTTAATACCACAATATTTAATAACATTGCTTATGGTAGTCTGGCTAATAAGACGCAAGCTGAGGTCGAACAAGCCGCGAGAGATGCCTTTGCTCATGACTTTATCACCGCGATGCCAAGGGGTTATCAAAGCGAGATTGGCGCTGAGGGATTGCAGCTCTCTGGCGGTCAACGTCAGCGCTTATCTATTGCACGCGCGCTACTAAAAAACGCGCCGATACTGATATTAGATGAAGCCACCAGTGCGCTCGACAACGAGTCCGAGTACTATATTCAACAGGCGCTCGATAATGTCATGAAAAACCGTACAACATTAGTGATTGCGCATAGGCTTACGACCATTGAATCTGCCGATCGTATCGCGGTGATGGATCAAGGTCAGATCGTCGAGTTAGGTACTCATAGTGAGCTTATGGATAAGCAAGGATACTACGCACAGATGTATGAGCGTGACTTTGAATAGCGTGACTGTGAATAATATTTTTGAATAAGGTTAATACTAAAGTAAATACCATGGCAATACTTACGATAATGACACCGAGCATAGTCTCAAATGAGCCTTGAGAAAACAATGACAGAGGCTTGGCAGCGCCAAGCGGCTTGGCTTTGGTTACTATTGCCGCTAAGCTGGTTGTACGGCCTGCTCATGCTACTGCGCCGCCAAGCATACAAACTAGGTATATTTAAGAGTTTTCGTGCGCCTATTCCTGTTATGGTTATCGGTAATATCACCGTAGGCGGTAGTGGTAAAACGCCTTTGATTATTGCTTTGGTTAAGTATTTACAGAATCAGGATATAAAAGTTGGGGTCATCAGCCGAGGTTATGGCGGTGATAGTAGCCAAATGCCAGCACTAGTTAAAGCAGATAGCAATCCAAGCCTAGTTGGTGACGAGCCTTGCTTAATCGTTGGCGTCACGCAGGTTGCGATGGCGGTATGCCCCAATCGCCAGCAAGCGATTGAGACATTACTAGCGGCGCATCCCGACACACAGCTAATAATCGCTGATGACGGTTTGCAACATTATGCATTGCAGCGTGATATTGAGTGGATAGTGGTTGATGACAGTCGCGGCTTTGGTAATCAGCAATTGCTCCCAACAGGGTTTTTGCGTGAGCCGATGTCGCGCTTTCAGGGTGCATGCGTGATCCACCATCAAAAGCCTAGTGAGGTAACATCTCTAGACAAGCCCTTATCACTGACAATGAGTTTGCAGCCTGCTAAGTTACAGCGTTTATGGCCGCCCAATAGTAGAAGATTGAGCGCTACTCCTCAAGCTGGCCAGCCCGTCCACGGCGTCAGCGGTATCGGTTATCCCAAACGCTTTTTTGAGACGTTAAAGACACTTGGGTTTGAGGTTGTTGAACACCCTTATCCTGATCACTATGATTTTAGTCTTGTTGAGCTATTTGAGTATCAAGATCATCCTATCATTGTCACTAGTAAAGATGCGGTGAAGATAAGAGCGTTGCTGATGCAAGAGCAAATCTTAAGCACCCAGCAGCAAGCGCTTGTCGATAGATTATGGGTATTGCCTGTAAGCGCTGTCTTATCTGATAGTTGTTATCAAATGCTACATCGCCAGCTACAGGCTTTAAATATAACTGTCCCAAACACCTTCAATCATTAAGCCATATCATAGGAGTCACTTATGACGACTAACTTGCCAGCCGCCAAAACGCATATTGTCATTCCAGCACGGTTTAAGAGTACGCGCTTGCCAGGTAAGCCGCTACTTATGATACACGGGATGCCTATGATACTGTGGGTTGCGCAAAAAGCAAAGGCTGCTCATTTCGCTGATGATATGTGTATCGCAACCGATGATGAGCGTATTGCGGCAGTATGCACGGATGCTGGGTTTGAGGTGGTTATGACCAGCCGTGAGCACGTATCAGGTACAGATCGTTTAGCTGAGGTTGCTCAAATAAAAGGCTGGGCGGATCGTGATATCGTCATCAATATGCAAGGCGATGAGCCGCTAGTGCCGCCGCTACTCCTAGAGCAAGTCAAAGATTTGCTGGTAGCAGATAGCGATAGCGTTATGGCGACTTTGTATGAGCCTATCGAGGACTATGATACCTTTATGCGCTCCTCTGTAGTCAAGGTGGTTAATCATGCTCACGGCGATCAGCAGCGTGCGCTTTATTTTAGCCGCGCGCCCATTCCATATGATCGTGATATGGCGTTAGCACAGAGTAGTTTGACAGGTGAGAGTAGCTGTCCAAATGTATCAATACCCAAAGCGGCCAGTCGCCACTTAGGTCTGTATGCGTACCGCGTCAAATTACTACAGCAGTTTGTAAGCTGGCCGCAAACGCCACTTGAGCGACTTGAGAGTTTAGAGCAGCTACGCATTATGGAGAATGGTGGTCATATCGCTATTGCCGCCGCGAGGATTCAACTACCAGCAGGGGTAGATACTCAAGAGGATCTCGATCGATTAAATGCGATGAGTTTAGACGAATTTCAAAGCACTAGGCTATAACTGCTAAAATAGCCTAAGTAGTAATAAAGTGAGTTTACCGTTTAAGCTGTAGGACAACTGGGCACTGGGATAACATAGTAAATATGACGGACATAACAAAAGCGACAGACGCCATTTACTTTGCGCCGCTACTGCCTTGGCAACATGAGTTGTGGACGCAGCTGACCCAGCGAGTATCGGTGTCATCAGGTCAGCTACCGCATGCACTTTTAGCTGCCGGCATGTCAGGTATGGGCAAGCGCGCCTTTGTGTGGCGTCTGGTCGCTTGGCTGCTTTGTTACGAGAAACACAAGCATCCGTTAGGGGCCTGTGGTCAGTGCGAGAGCTGTCAATGGCTTAGATCTGGCACCCATCCAAGCCTACAGGTGTTACCCTTAATAAGCCTGCCAGTGAGCGCCGAGCATAATCAGCAAGAGAGCAAACCTAAAAGCACAAAGTCTGCCAAAGCGATGAGTGCTTCGGCGCTAAAAATAAAAGTTGATGATATTCGTGCGCTGCAACCTTTTATTTATCAAGGCGGGCAGGGTATGCGTATTTGTATCTTAGATCATGCCGAGCAGATGACCATTGCAGCGGCAAACGCGCTACTCAAAACATTAGAGGAGCCGCAATCTCAGGTACATCTTATTTTGATCAGCGACATGCCAGCAAAGCTTCTGCCAACGATAAAAAGCCGCGTACAGCAATTACCACTACAGACTATCGATCATAAACTTGCTTTTGACTATGTCAAAGAAGCGTTGGGCGGTACTATCAATCGCGAAGCGGTAACAGATGATGCTATTGAACAGCTACTACAGCTAGCAAATGGCGCGCCACTAGCAGCGATCATGCTTGCACAAGCGCCTTGGTATCATAAACGTGCGCTATGGATAACTGTCTGGCAGGCACTGCGAGCAGGCAAGCGCAGCAGTACAGCGGCGAGTGATTATTGGCAGTCTCAGCTCAGTATTACCGAATTCATCAGACTATCAGAGCTGATGCTACTGGATATGCGCCGTATCAGTCTTGGGCTTGAGAGTATGCAGCAAGATATTGATCTGTCGGTCACACTTGCAAAGTATCAGCCGCTCGATAATGCGCTAAACCAGTTTGCGCTTAGCCTACAAGAGAGCAAAGTCGCCCTACAGCAAAACGTGCAAGAAAAATTTGCTTATGATAAGCTGATGCAAGAGCTTGCGCAGTTGTAACGCTAACCGCAACAGCATCTACTTTACTCTTAAATCTATTTAGGGCGTGTTTGATAATTCACAAATACGCACTGACAGAGACTATTTTTTAGTCGATTCAAAGATAAAAATAGTAAGTTTAGTCATTCTAAGCGTCTATTTTTATCAAAGGAGCGGCAAAAAAGAGTCCTGTCCTTTCAGGCTGATGCTAAAATTGCCTCATACTGTGTTGCAAGTTAAGCTAAGGTCTAGACATTATCTTCGACTTGCGCCGTGTCTGGAACCATTTTAGCGATCAGCAGTGCCATGGTTGAATGTTCAACACGCCCTAGTTTATAACCCTACCTTTGAGGAGCTGACAATGGCTATGCCTGGACGCGGCGGTATTTTAACCTGTCATATCGAAGACATTGCAACGCTATATGCCAGTTACTTATCCTTTGTCAGTAATGGCGCTTTGTTTGTGCCCTCCAATCGGGTTCAGCAGTTAGGTGATGAGGTGTTCATTGCCGTGACTTTGCCCAATTCAAACGAGCGTTTGCCGATGAATGGTAAAGTCGTTTGGATTAATACCAAAGCGCAGGCCAACCGTCCCGCAGGTTTTGCGGTACAAATTGGCACTGATGCTGCTGGACAAAGAATTAAGAATGAAGTTGAACGTTTACTAGCAGGCAAAATTGATAGTTTGCAATCGACTTATACGATGTAAAAGATAGGCGTCTAATAACGTGGCGGTACATACATATCATCAGGGATAGGCTCGCGGTAATATTCATTATCGCGTTTGCGCTCAGGCAGTTCAACTTCTGCGCGCGGCACTTCTTTATAAGGAATTTGCTCTAATAGATGAGCAATACAATTAAGGCGTGCACGCTTTTTACTGTTGCCTTCAACCACCCACCACGGTGCCTCTGGTATATGGGTACGTTCAAACATCGTCTCTTTCGCTTTGGTATAATCCTCCCAGCGCCGGCGCGATTCCAAATCCATTGGTGAGAGCTTCCATTGCTTAAGCGGATCATGGATACGGCTCATAAAGCGCGAGTGCTGCTCATCGTCAGTAATCGAAAACCAGTATTTGACCAGACGTATCCCTGAGCGTACTAGCATACGCTCAAACTCAGGTACCGATTGAAAAAACTCCTCATACTGCGCGTCCGTACAAAACCCCATGACTCGCTCAACGCCGACGCGGTTATACCAGCTGCGATCAAATAATACAATCTCACCTGCAGCGGGCAGGTGTGCTACATAGCGCTGAAAGTACCACTGCGTTTGCTCACGTTCAGTTGGCGCTGGCAGAGCAGCGACTCGGCAGACCCTCGGATTAAGACGCTGAGTAATACGTTTAATCGCGCCGCCTTTACCCGCCGAATCGCGCCCTTCAAATATCACCACGATGCGCTCACCGCGATCAACCGTCCAATCTTGTAGTTTGATCAGTTCGCGCTGCAGGCGTACTAATTCTTGAAAATACAGGCGACGATCGAGCCTGTCTTGATCGCTCATCTCAAAGCCATCAAAACGAAAATCACGCATATAGTCATCGATTTCGTTCTCAACCTCCTCATCATAGGTGTCGATTAAGTCTTCGTGCATTTTGCGCCGCAGCTCATCATTGAACACCTCTTTGTCCATACGCTCGATAAAGTTGTCTTGCTCAGCGTGACTTAGCTCATCTTGCTCTTGCGTCGTTAGCGATTTTGGGTCGATTGCTGAGGGTATTTTCGCCATTATTATTTACTCCTTTATAGCGCTTTATTATCTTATGCTAAAAGATCATCGTCTTGATTTACTCTAGCATATCTATCAACAAAATTTTAAACAGGCTACGATTTGCTACTTGTTGCTTTGACGTTGTAGTCACCCTATTTTGTAATATATATTTTAGACAAAAAAATACCCTCCAAAGTATTGAAGGGTAATTTAAAATCTAACAGTGCTTTATTAACTTAAAGAGTAACTTACTTCTCTAAGATACAAGTCACACCTTGACCACCAGCAGCGCAGATTGAGATTAGCGCGCGGCCTGAGCCTTTTTGATCAAGCAGTTTGGCAGCAGTGGCTAAGATACGACCACCAGTTGCAGCAAACGGGTGACCAGCGGCGAGTGATGAGCCGTTGACATTGAGCTTACTACGATCGATTGACCCTAGTGGTGCGTCTAGTCCTAAGCGCTCTTTACAGAAGCTCTCATCTTCCCAAGCCGCTAGCGTTGAGAGTACTTGCGAGGCAAAGGCTTCATGAATCTCATAAAAGTCAAAGTCTTGTAAGCTAAGATTTGCACGCTCAAGCATACGCGGTACGGCATACGCTGGCGCCATCAGTAAGCCCTCTGTCGTGCCTGACTTACCAATAAAATCAACGGCAGCAGTCTCTTGATGAACGATATAAGCCAAAGTCTTAAGACCGTGCTCTTTTGCCCACTCATCGTTAGCTAGCAGTACACATGAGGCGCCATCAGTCAGCGGAGTTGAGTTGGCAGCAGTCATTGTCGGGTTGGCGTTTCTTTTGCCAAATACAGGCTTGAGCTTGGCCAATTTCTCTTTAGTGGTGTCAGGACGCAAGTTATTATCGCGAGTCAGACCTTTATACGGGGTGATCAAATCATCAAAGAAACCGTCGTCATAAGCGCGGGCAAGGTTTTGATGGCTGTTAAAGGCCAGCTCGTCTTGGGCTTCGCGGCTGATGTTCCACTCAAGGGTAGTAATCGCTTGGTGCTCGCCCATAGATAGACCTGTACGCGGCTCACCATTTTGCGGCGCATCGATCAAGTCTTTTGGATTTAGACCCATCAAGGCCTTTAAACGCTGCTTGTTGTTTTTGGCTGCGCCTAATTTGATCATGACTTTACGTAAGCCATCACCGATAGCGATAGGTGCGTCTGATGTGGTATCCACACCGCCGATAATCGCAGAGTCAATAAGACCCAAAGCGATTTTATTCGCTGAAGCAAAAGTCGCTTGTAAGCCAGTACCACAAGCTTGCGAGATATCATATGATGGTGTGTGCGGATCAAGCGCTGTGTTAAGGACAGATTCGCGCGTCAAGTTGATATCGCGGCTAAGTTTCATGACTGCGCCTGCAACCACTTCACCGAGTACTTCGTCTTGTAAGTCAAAGCGCTCAATCAAACCATTTAAGGCTGCGGTTAGCATGTCTGTATTGCTAGCATCGGCGTAGGTGCCATTTGAGCGTGCAAATGGGATACGATTACCACCGATAACGGCAACACGCTGCTGGTTTGTACTTAATTTAGCGCTAGATTTTTTCTTAGGCTTGGCGCTAGACTTTTTGCTAGCTTTAGTGTCAGCAGCTTTATCGTCTTTACTGTCTTTTTTGTCAGTTGCTGCAGGCTTAGCTTCCGCTTTTGGTTTAGCTTCCGCTTTTGACTTAGTCGCAGGCTTTGTGTCTGCTTTGCTATCAGACTTAGTCTTAGCTTCATCTTTTGCAGCCGGCTTAGCTGGAGCTGCGTTTGATTCGCTGTCTTCAGTTGCCGCTTTTTCGCTTGCAATATCCGCTTTAATTTTCGCTTTTTTGTCAGCGTCAGCGCTTTGGGCTTGAGTGTCTACAGGTTTGCCGTCGCTATCGACGATATCTGTCGCTTGCTTAAGATCAGCGATAGAATCAAATTTTGAATCACTTGCTTTGGCTGTGTCTTTGCTGTTAGTAGCGTTTGTGTCAGTTGTAGCATTGCCTTTTACAACGGTGCTTTCAACGATAGGGCTGTCTTTTTTGTCGCTCATAACGGTGTCCTCATACTTGTAGGTTAAAAATAAAAGAGCACTTATAACACTAAGTGCTGTGATCTTGTAGCTATCAATGGTGCCTATGATAGTGACTTTTTGAATATTACGTGTAGCTGTTTAGCAAACTGAAGAGTTTATATCTCATAGGTCATCTTTATATACTTATACTTAGTCCATATTATTTAAAATATGGACGTAAACAGCAATTGTAACCACTATTGATAGGCAACTTTGATAACATATTGTTATATCTAAATCAGTTAGCTATAATTTGTTGTGTTTATTTTAACATAAGCTTATCGCTTTTAAAGCAACAGATAGTAACTGCCGTGTCTATAAAACTGGGCATAAATAGGCAAATTATCAGTTTATAATAGGCTATCTACTCATATTTTGTTTAAATACAGTGAGAAGGTATTCTACAAATGATAATTAAGATATCTTTTCATTGATATTATTCATTATTTTATATTTATTAATCGGAGCATACTATGTCGGACCGTTACGGTGATTTTGTTCAATCCTCATTAGGCAAAAAAGTTGCAAAAAATTTAGGCTTACCGCAGCCTGTCACTCTTGATCGTTTTGAGAGTGGTCAGCGCCTAGTACGAGGTAGCGTACTCGTAGGCCGTGCGGCAGGTGATGATAGCCGCGTCAGTGTATCAATCGCACGTATCTTATCTGAGCTGCATGCTGAAGTATTCGTTAATAGCAGCGACGATATCAAAGACGCTTTAGCTGATGCAGGCGTTGAGGCGAAGGGTAACACTGGCGGGGATGATAAATTCAAAATCTTGTTATTTGATGCTAGCAACATAAGCGACGCTGAAGGTCTCAAAGCGGTTTATGAGTTCTTTCATACTGTTGCTCGCCGGGTCGAGAAGTCAGGTCGCGTGATTATTGTTGGTCGTCCGCCTGAGTCTATCGACGATATCGAAACGGCACTAGCGCAGCGCGCGCTTGAAGGGTTTATCAAGTCAGTGGGCAAAGAGTTTAAGCGCGGTATCACAGCGCAGCTCATCTATGTCAATGAAGGCGCTGAGGACAACCTAGATTCAACGGTGCGCTTTTTTACCTCAGCGCGCTCAGCTTATGTTTCAGGACAAGTCGTACGTGTAAGCGAAGGCAATACAGTTGATATCGATTGGACGCAGCCTTTGGGCGGCAAAACCATGCTAGTGACAGGGGCAAGCCGTGGTATCGGTGAGGCAATCGCTCGCGTTCTAGCCCGTGAAGGCGCCCATGTTATCTGCCTCGATGTTCCGCAGCAGCAAGCGGACTTGCAAAAAGTCGCCAGCGAAATCAGTGGTTCAGTCTTGACGGTCGATATCACAAGCGAAGACGCAGGTCAAGAGATTGCGGCAGCGGCGCAAAAACGTGGCGGACTTGATGCTGTCATCCACAATGCTGGCGTCACTCGTGATAAGACACTTGCCAAGATGGATGAGCAAAAGTGGGATATGGTAATCAATATCAACTTAGGTAGTATTGCTCGAATCAATCGCTACTTGCTTGATAACGAGGTACTCAATGAGGATGCGCGTATCGTTTGCGTCTCGTCAATCTCAGGTATCGCAGGCAACATGGGTCAAACCAACTACGCGACCTCAAAAGCGGGCGTTATCGGCCTTGTCAATTCGACAGCTAAGCAGTTGGATAACAATGATAAAGGCATGACGATCAATGCTGTTGCGCCAGGATTTATTGAGACGCAAATGACAGAAGCGATTCCATTTGCTATTCGTGAAGCAGGTCGCCGCATGAACTCTATGAGCCAAGGCGGCTTGCCAGTTGATGTAGCCGAAACTATCGCTTGGTTCGCATCACCTGCCTCTGGTGGTCTTAATGGCAATACTGTACGGGTTTGTGGTCAAAGCCTGCTCGGTGCATAAGCGTTTGCTTGTTGTATACTTTACGGGTTGTATAAAAAGTTATTTTGAGAAATAATAATATAAGTTATTGATAACCTTTATTATATTCTTACAAAATCACAAATTATTACTATTAAATATAAATTAAGCTGCCCTAGGGTGGCTTTTTTATGATAAAAACACAGCCTAATCTACCAAATTTGCTCTTGCTTTACTTTTTGTATTTAAGCTTATTATATTTAAACCTTGCCTTATTAGGATTGACTTATGTCAGACAAATATTATGATGCGTTGCCAAAAGCGCATACTACTTACGCCAATATCATCAAAAGCTTGCTGCCTACTGGTGAAAAGGCCAGCAAAGACTCATTGCCAAACGCCACTTATCATGTCGAGAACTTGCATATCGATCAAAGCAATCTAGACGATTATCGCAAGATTTGCGGTTTTGCGGACAATGGCAAGATTCCGATTACCTATTTTGCAGTGCTATCACAAGCGCTACAGATGAATATGATGGTCAAAGAGTCCTTTCCTTTTGCGATGCTAGGACTTGTCCATGTAGACAATAGTGTCACTCAGCACCGTCCTATTGGTGAGCGCGAAACGGTGACTATGTCTGTGGCGTTTGCCAATCTACGTGAACACAATCAAGGTCAGCAGTTTGACTTTGTGACGACTGTCAAATCAGGGGATGATGTCGCTTGGGAGGGCACATCAACGTATCTATCTCGCGGCAAAACATCTAGCAGCAAAAGCAAAAAGAGTGCGCCGCGTCCTGTCACTGTCAAGCCGATGATCGATGAAGAGGGCGTGCACAGTGTTTTTGAGGTGCCAGAGGATATCGGTCGCCGTTACGCCTTTGTTTCAGGAGATTTTAATCTTATTCATTTGCATCCCTTGTCTGCACGCGCGTTTGGCTTTCCAAAAGCGATCGCCCACGGTATGTGGTCAAAGGCTAAGAGCTTGGCGCTTATCGCTGACTTGCCTGATGCTTGTAAGGTTGAGGTGTCTTTTAAATTACCAATATTTTTGCCATCAGAAGTAGAGCTGATCTCAGAACCTGTGGCTAAGCTTAACGACGCAGCAGACAAGTGCGTATTTGGTCTCTATAGTGCCAAAAACGACAAGCCGCACCTGACAGGTCATATTGAGCTTGTAGACGCGGACGCCTAGTTATTCGTTATGCTAAGGTCTTATTCTTAGCTAGGCGCTTATTGCTAGCTGATAGGCGCTTAGCAAAAGCTATCACTATCGCTTTATGACAAGCGTATTTTTTATTGACTATGAATAGAACGATTATGACTGAATCTACTCAAAACTTGGATGTGACATCTAGCAACGACGCTAAGATTGATGACGCTAAAAGTAATGACGCCAATGTTCAATACATTGATACTGATAACGGTATTGCCCTCAATCAAGCTTTGCAGCCCTACTTTCGCCCCGATAAGCAGACTATTGTTTGCGGCGCGTTAGATGATGACAAGATAGCTGCACTGGTAAAAGCGGGTGTTGAACTGGTTATCAATCTGCAACCTGATGACGAGCTCGTCTTTGATGAAGCTGATGCAGTCCAGCAAGCAGGCATGAGCTATGAGCAGCTACCTATTAGTGGGGCCAATGATCTCAAGCAGCTTAACATCTTAGCGTTTGATAATATTTTGCGACAGCACCATGGCAAAAAAATTGCGATGCATTGCGGCTCTGGCAATCGTGTTGGTGCGGCGATAGCCCTGCGAGCAGGATGGCTACGCGGTCGCAAGATGGATACTGCTATGGCGCGTGGACAAAGTCATGGACTGACTGGTTTAGAAGAAGAAGTGCGTAATCGCTTGCTCGTTCCGCGATAATCAGTGTACAGTCCAAACACCCAACACAAAATAGGCGACCTTTGGGTGGCCTTTTTTTATAAGTAATAAAAATCAATTATTTAAGTCACTATAAACGGAAGTATTATGACCAAGCATACTGATACCGACTTTGAGCTGCGTATCGCGCAGATATTTAATGATTTGCAATTGGATGACGCGCCAGCGGGCGGAGCACTAGTTGTCTATCAAGCAGATATACGCATCGCACAAGCGAGTGTCGGTATGGCGCAAAAAGATATACCTTGGCAGGCTGATACCTTATCCTTGAATTTTTCGACAGGTAAAGGGGTACTCTCAACCCTTATTCATGTTTTGGTGTCACAGGGTTTACTCGACTATGATACCGCGATTGCCAGCTATTGGTCAGATTTTGCCGCTAACGGTAAAGCAGATATCACTTTAAGGCAGGTTCTATCCCATCAGGCCAATCTATTTGCGATCTCCTCTATTGAGACCGATAGCGAGACATTGATCGACTGGCAAGCGATGCTGGCAAAAGTTGCGGCTATGCCAATGACTAAACCTGATGCCAACAGCAAAACTGGCGATGAGTATGAGAGCGCCTATAGCGCCCTAATCTTTGGCTGGGTGCTTGGTGGATTAATAGAAGCGGTCACTGATATGACTCTAGCACAAGCCCTGCGTCACTATTTAACAGAGCCGCTAGGGATAGCAGATAGCTGTTATTTTGGCGTGCCTGAGGCCAAGGTCAATACAGTGGCTAAGCTCGTTAAAGACTTTGAGCCATCAGAGCAAGACAGCCTGCAACCCTCTTCACAAACAGGTGCTAAGCGTCACAAACCGGTATTGAGAGTAGACTCACCTAAAACCCTTGAGATGTATCAAAGCCTGCCAAGCTATCACTGTTGGCAACAGCGCGCCTTGGATAAGCAAGTTGAATCGTCAAACGCGCAAACAGAACTAAACACCGCTCAAATCAACCGCTTGTACTTTGATCATAGCGCTATCAATGCCAATAACTACAGAGCTGCGCTCGTACCGTCCAATCGGCAGCCGATAAATTATCATACCGATGAGGTACTAAAGGCCGTTATACCCGCCGCCAATGGTGTGGCATCAGCGAAGGCACTAGCAACTATTTATGCCATGTTAGCAAACGGCGGCGTTTGGCAAGGCAAAACCATCATCGATAAGCAGACATTTACGCAGCTAGCGGCAGCACAGTCAAACAGTATGGACGCGGTTATGCCGGCAGCAATGAATTGGCGTCTTGGGTATCACCGTCTATTTAGCGTCTGCAATGAGACGGATATTGGGTTTGGTCATATGGGTTATAACGGTTCTGTCGCTTGGTGTGATCCAGCGCAGCAATTATCGTTTGCTTTTGTCCATAATTTTGATACCACGATGCTTAATGATATTCGTCAGTTTGCGCTGACAGAAGCGGTTTTGTCTTTGATAAATAAAAACTAGCGCTTAGCAGATGACGCTTAAACCTATCACCCCACCTAGTTGATATCAGGCGTCATCTTTAATAATTTAGGTGCGCTTAAACCATGGACAAAGATAGAGATGAGTATCACAATACTACAGACTACCCATAGTTTGATGGCGTCCTCATCGGCAAAATAGCCTTGATTGAGCGCATAGGAGAGGTAATATAGCGTACCGATACCGCGGATACCCAATGCTGATATAGCATATTTTTCGGTGCGATGCATATCGAGTCCAGACAAAGCGATAATGCCGCCAAGCGGTCTTATTATGAGCAAAAAGACAAAGCTTACGATATAGACTTGCCAAGTGAGCTCAAAATTAGACTGCAATCCTTGACCGATAAGCATACCAAAAGTCACCAGCACAAGTGACATGAGCAAACCCTCAGACTGCTCGGCAAAATCGTGTAGTTCTTCGTGATAGCTGTGCTCATGTTCTGAACGTCGAAACGAAAATGCGGCGACAAATACTGCGATAAAACCATAGCTATGTACGTACTCTGCGATCCCATAGGACAATAATGTCAACGCGATAACAACGTAGCCTTGCGAGATAATGGTCTCACGAGAGTGCCTGGAGAATACCGCTTTTGCCATCAGTTTACCGACGATGACACCGACAAGCACACCGACGCCGATCTGCCATAACACATCTTGCAAAAACCATGAACCCAGCATCTCAAGGCTAAAGCGCTTACCTTCACTATAGGCCTCTGCTATCTTTATAGCCAAATAGACAAAAGGAAATGCCAAACCATCATTGAGCCCTGCCTCTGAGGTCAAAGTAAAGCGCGGCGTATCTTCACCGCCTGTATTAGGCGGCCCAACTTGAATGCTAGAGGCCAGCACAGGATCAGTCGGAGCCAATACCGCACCCAGCAAAATAGCAGCGCCAAGGCTTAAACCAAAGGTGTAATAGCCAAGAATCGCCATCGCAAAGATACAAATGGGCATAGTGATCAATAACAAACGTACGGTTGGACGCCACATCTGCCAAGCCAATTCGGTATCGATCTTGATGCCTGCGCCAACCAAAGAGACGAGTACAACGACCTCAGTGAGCTTTTCGATAATGATGCCGTTCTCTAACGGATCCAAAAATGATAAGGTAAGCCAAAAGTAGCCAATAATGGCACCAAAGCTCACCTGTAGCATAGGTAAAGAGATTGGAACACGTTTGGATATGAGCGGAAATAAAGAGCCAAACAAAAAGGCCATACCACCGATTAATAACAGCAGATTGTAATTCTCAATCATAAGGTTTGTACGCACCAATATTGTAGTTTTTAATTTTTAGTTTTTAAGATGTAAAACGCTTGTCAATAAAACCTCATTTATCATGACGATAAACCGTCAGTGTTTTCGCAAAAAAACGTTATCAAAGACGCAAATACGTTGTGTTTTGGTAGAGTGTCCTACTCACAAAAAAGCCAGCACGAATGCTGGCTATATCAGTACTTCTTGACTGTTAACTTTATAGAGTCTTAGCGCTCAACTTGACTCACATCACGTACCGCACCTGTATCGGCGCTAGTGGTCATCGCTGCGTATGCTCGAAGAGCAGGGGAGACGTGACGCTCGCGATCCACTGGTTTCCATGCATTGCGCTCGCGCGCTTCCATCTCAGCGCGGCGCGCGGCTAAATCTTCATCGCTGACATCCATATTGATAGTTCTATTAGGAATGTCAATATGTATAGTATCGCCCTCGATGACAAGACCTATCGCGCCGCCCTCTGCTGCTTCTGGGCTGGCATGACCGATTGACAAGCCTGAGGTGCCACCAGAGAAGCGACCATCGGTGAGTAGAGCGCACTGCTTGCCCAACCCTTTGGACTTAAGATACGTCGTTGGATAGAGCATCTCTTGCATACCAGGACCACCTTTGGGCCCTTCATAGCGAATAATAACCACATCTCCTGCGACAATTTGATCCCCTAGTACTGCCTCAACAGCCGCATCCTGTGACTCAAATATACGCGCGCGCCCTGTAAACACCAAGTTGCTCTCATCAACGCCTGCGGTCTTGACCACGCAGCCGCGCTCAGCAATATTGCCGTACAGTACCGCAAGGCCGCCATCTGCCGAGTAAGCATGCTTGGCGCTACGAATACAGCCTGACTCACGGTTGACATCGAGATTAGGCCACTCTTTGGCTTGTGAAAAGGCCTCAGTCGTACGTACGCCGCCTGGGGCTGCAATATAACGCGCGCGCGCCTCAAGATTATCAGGATTCATAATATCCCACTTATCGATAGCCGCGCGCATAGAGGGACTATGGATCGTTGGAATGTCTGTTTTGAGCAGCCCTGCGCGATCAAGTTCAGCGAGTAATGCCATAACGCCGCCCGCTCTATGCACATCTTCCATGTGGTATTTTTGCGTAGCAGGGGCAACTTTGGATAGACAAGGTACGCGTCGACTGAGACGATCGATATCTGCCATCTTAAAGTCAATTTCCGCCTCATTAGCCGCGGCTAATAGATGCAAAATCGTATTGGTTGAGCCGCCCATAGCGATATCGAGGCTCATGGCATTCTCAAACGCCGCTTTGCTCGCGATAGAGCGCGGTAATACTGAGTCATCATCCTGCTCGTAACGGCGCTTGGCTAGATCGACAATAGTACGACCTGCTTCTAAGAATAGCTCACGGCGCAAGGCATGGGTGGCAAGTAGTGAACCATTACCAGGTAACGATAAACCTAGCGCTTCGGTCAAGCAGTTCATCGAGTTGGCAGTAAACATGCCTGAACATGAGCCGCAAGTAGGACAGGCAGACACCTCGATCGCTAAGACATCCTCATCGCTTATCGTATCGTCAGCGGCGTCCATCATCGCATCGACTAGATCCAATTTGCGAATGGCATTACCTTTACTATCTGTCGCTTGTGCATCGCTTTGACCGTCATTGTTATGGCTATGAGCGACAGTACTGGCAATCACTTTACCTGCCTCCATAGGGCCACCTGAGACGAAGACGACTGGGATGTTCAAACGCATAGCTGCCATAAGCATACCAGGGGTAATTTTATCGCAGTTAGAGATACAAACGAGCGCATCAGCACAGTGAGCATTGACCATATATTCAACAGAATCTGCGATCAAATCGCGACTGGGCAAGGAGTAGAGCATACCGCTGTGACCCATAGCAATACCATCATCAACTGCAATAGTATTGAACTCTTTGGCCACGCCGCCTGCTTTTTCAATCTCACGGGCGACCAATTGTCCTAAATCTTTTAGGTGCACGTGACCCGGTACAAACTGCGTAAAAGAGTTTGAGATTGCGATAATAGGTTTGCCAAAATCACCATCGGTCATGCCAGTTGCGCGCCATAACGCTCGTGCGCCTGCCATATTACGACCGCCAGTAGAGGTTTTTGAGCGATAATCCATGGGATATTCCTTACGTTTTAAAAGGGTGTTAATTTGACACAGGAGTGAGTGCTTTGAGGGTTAATAATCGCTAGTGATAGGTTTATAAGCGAATAGCTGTCTTAAATTATTCGATACGCTCCAAAATAGCCGCCTCAAACCAAGGCAGCTTGTCTTTGTCAGCTTCAAGTTTGGCAATAAGGGCTAAAGCATGCGTCGCTGGCAGTTGCTGATAGTCGCTACTGGCCTCAAAGATAAGTACGGACTCATCAGTTGCGCTGTCCTCATCAATACTGACCAGTTTTTGTTTGCCGTTTTTATAGAGTACATCGACACGGCCAAAAAACTGCCAGTCTTTAAAGGCCGCTTTGATAGCATCCTCCTTATTTTGCATGTACAGCTGCTCGGTGGCTTTGCCTGTATTAGTCCATTGCAAGCGCACGGCTAACTGCAAGGCTTCGCTAAATACGACGACAGAGCCGACCACTTTGATGTGCCAAGGCGTCGATATCAGTGCTTCATCGATACCGATAAGTGTGGCAGCATCCTGAGCGCTCATAGGCGTATTAAATTGAGCAAGCAAGTCAGGCGTTAAAGGATGGCTCTGCTTAACAGCGTCGTCTAAGCTATCATAGTGATACAAAAACGGCAATGGTTCATCTTGCGTCACTTGTCTTTTAGTGATTTTACAGTTGTGAATATGCCATTTGATCAAATCATCAGTGATGGCGTCTGCAAGTATGTAAGCGTTTGGATCTATAGTCGGTTTGACACGGGTATCAAGTGGTATTTGCTCATAGGTTTCATGAGTATAGGCTACTGCGGCGTCCCCGGCATCGTGGTCTGGCTGTACTGATATTTTATCGTATGATTGCGTCGAATCCATAGAGTTATCGTCGTCAAAATAGGCTCATAGTATAGCATTTTTGCGCTACTTCTCGCTAATCAATAGTAGCTATATAGGCCATTTAGGCGGCAATAGATGACGTGATAAATAATAGTTTTAAAACAGGTGCACCTTGTAGTTTGCCCCTATATCGTTCACTATAGTTACGCTGATATAAAGGCAAGCTTACCCAAATAAGGATAAAATAATGAGCCAAAACAATTACGACGATAATAATATTTTTGCCAAAATGCTAAACGGTGATATCCCGCATCACAAGGTCTATGAGGATGATAAAACTTTAGCATTTATGGACATTATGCCGCAAGCAGAGGGTCATGTGCTGGTTATCCCTAAGCAAAAAGCGGTTGATTTAGCTGATCTTGAACCTGAATACGCGGCAGCGGTACTGATGAGTGCTAAAAAGGTAATGAGCGCGCAGCGAGAAGTGTTTGCACGCGAAGGTATTATCCAAATGCAATTAAACGGCGCGCAAGCGGGCCAAACGGTATTTCATTATCACATTCATCTGATACCAGGCAGTATTCATGAATTGGGCGTTCATGCAGCTGCGCAGGCGGACAATGACAAGTTAGCTGAGCTGGCACAAAAGCTTGCAGCTGCAATTGAAGCGGCATAAGTCAAAAACAAAAGCTAGCAAACCTTGCAATATAGCGTTCAACCTTTAAAATAGCGGCTTGCTTTTATTAATATATTTGACTAAATGTAAGCCGTTTTTTATGTCTATAGATACCTTGGATACTCCTGATTTGCACCTGCATCCTGCGACGACCCATCCGTTGTTGCAGCCGCTTAATATCGGCGGCTTAACGATACAAAACCGCCTGATGGTTGCGCCTATGGCAGGGGTAACGGACAATCCGTTTCGCAAATTGTGCAAATCCTTTGGCGCAGGTCACGCGGTCAGTGAAATGATCATCGCGGATACTGCTCTGTATGCACGCAAAAAATCTCTCTATCGTGCCAACTTTGATGGTGAGATTGCGCCGATATCCGCACAAATTGCAGGGGCAGAACCAGACAAGCTTGCCGAAGCGGCACGTTATCAGGTCGATAATGGCGCGCAGATTATTGATATCAATATGGGCTGTCCTGCCAAAAAAGTCTGCCGTAAGCTTGCTGGTTCAGCACTATTGCAAGACGAGGAGTTGGTCGCAAGGTTGCTCGATACAGCGGTCAACGCGGTCAACGTGCCTGTGACCATAAAAACGCGTTTGGGGTTTGAAAATGGTCGCGAGAATATATTACGGGTGGCCAAGCGCGCTGAGCAAGCAGGGATTGCTGCTATTGCCATTCATGGGCGTACGCGCGAGGATATGTATACCGGCAACGCCAGATATGAGCTGATACGCGCAGTCAAAGACAGCATTGGCATTCCTGTCATTGCCAATGGCGATATCGATAGCGCCGAAAAAGCTCAGCAAGTATACGAGATGACCGGTTGTGATGCCGTTATGATTGGACGCGCGGCGCAAGGGCAACCGTGGATATTTCGAGATATCGAGCACTATCTGCGTACAGATGAGCGTCTGGATGCGCCAAGTGTGAGTGAGATTAAAGATATTGTACTCACGCATTTACAAGAGCTATATGCGTTTTATGGCGAGTACTCTGGTTGTCGTATCGCCCGCAAACATATTGCTTGGTACACTACAGGTATTCCAAACTCCAACGCCTTTCGTCAAGCGATGTATGGTGAGGAGAGTACCGCTGGACAATTTAAGGTGGTCGAGCGCTTCTTGCAAGCACACGAATAGCGCTATACCTGTAGCACTGTGCCTGCTCTATTGTTTGTGCAGTATGTTTTTATCATAGCATATGAGTCATGATTTTAAGTTGCTTATGACTTTAATTGGCTTATGACTCCAGGTTACTTATGGTTCTAGATTCTCATCATAGATTTTTTCGTGCACACGCTGCGTCCTCTGCGGCGCTTTTTCTTTTTGCCAAGGGAAACGGCCCTCTAGCTCCACTTGCAATGATAAGCTCAAAAACGTACGAATCAGCACAATAAGGCCTAAAACCAATACGCCGCGCAAGGTCGGTTCTGTAACTACCGTCGCCATAATATCAGCGGCAATCAAAACCTCAAGTCCTAGCAAGATAGACTTGCCAACCGTCTGCCTGATTTCGACATAAGTATCATGATTAAAGCCGCCTGTCACCTTGATGCCTCGGTACAGTGCGTAAAATAGTCCTAAAAACATAATCAGAACACCAATCACCTCAACGATTTTGGCAATTAAATCGATATAGTGCGCTAAGGTCTCAATCAAAACATTCTCCTACCTTTACAAAGATGTTTATTTTATCAAATGAGCACGGCAGTATTGTGACACCTTGTTTTAATTCGATACTTGTTTTTATGCAACAAATGAAAAATCACCAAAAGTTGTTTACGCTTTGAAATACCTCTTATAAAAGCAATAGCTCCTTTTGTCGCTGCGTTCTAACAATAAACTTGACAAATTTTAGCCATCAACTAACAATGGTTAAGCGACAAAATATACAGCAGATTTGATAAGTAATCTTTGCTATTTTAAATGTAGGCATTAATATGGAATGTTAATGTATCGATAACCACCAAAAAAAAGGACATCTTATGGCTAACCCCTCGAAAAAAACGATTTCTAAATCTGTTAAAGGCAAAAACATTATTATTACGGGGGCATCAAGTGGTATAGGAGAGCGTACCGCTTATTTGCTAAGCGAATGCGGCGCGCACGTTATAATGCTGGCACGTACTGAAGAAAAACTAAAAAAGGTCAAAGAAAATATCGAGGAGCTTGGCGGTAAAGCCAGCTACTATCCTTGTGATTTGACAGACATGGATGATATCGAAAAGGTGGGCGAACAAATCAAAGCTGATTTTGATCGCATTGATGTGCTAGTCAATAATGCTGGGCGCTCAATCCGCCGCTCGGTTCACGAATCTGTCAATCGTTTTCATGACTTTGAGCGTACGATGGACATTAACTACTTTGGCGCGGTCAAAATCATTTTGGGCTTTTTGCCCGGTATGATAGAGCAGCAAGCCGGTCAAATCGTTAATATCTCATCGATCGGGGTTTTGGCAAATAGTCCACGCTTTGCCGCTTATGTCGCCTCAAAGTCTGCTCTTGACGCCTTTAGTCGCTGCTTGGCCGCTGAGGTCAAAGGCGATAACGTGACAATTACTAATATATTTATGCCGCTGGTGCGCACGCCTATGATTGCGCCAACTAAGCTGTATCGTTATATGCCAGCGCTGATGCCTAATGAGGCGGCACTAATGATCGCCAAAGCAATCGTAGATAAGCCTAATAGTATCGCTAGCAATATGGGCAAGTTTGCCTCAGCTACTTATTCACTAGCGCCTGCGATCAACGTTGGTATTCAGTCGATGGGTTATCGTATCTTCCCAAGCTCAGATGCGGCGCTCACGACAGACTCCAAACCCAACCTCGCTCAGCGCGCCTTTGCCAAAATCTTGCCAGGTGAGCATCACTAATTGCCTATATCAGTATAAAAACATCACCACAAAAAAGGAATGCATTGGCATTCCTTTTTTTATGCACTATCTCATGAAGCGCTCTAGCCAAACACTCGCCATAGTATCCAAAATAGTCCTACCATGATGATAACGATGATAAGGAGGCGCTTAACAAGATAGGGGATAACAGGTTTTCTGTAGCCGATATCATCCAACTGACTCTCAACTCCGCGCTGCAAGCTTTTAAAGCCTTGCTCAGGTGGCGTGGATTTGACACGGTCTTTGACTAAAGGATCAAAGCCTTCTACCTGTTGCTCTTGATCAAAGCTAATGGCACTATTGGGAATGCCTTGCTTGCTTGCGATACTATTAAGTTTTTGCTGCTGCTTGTTTTTGAGCGTCATCTCAAAGGCATCAATGCGCGCTTTGGCAGCATCCATACTGATATTTTCATCTTGCGCTAGGTTTTTTATCGCCATGACAAGATTGCCTTTTTCGATCATCATTATCACTGATTTTGGCAGTTTTTTTTGCTTAGTGCTTGTATCGGTATTAGAGCCATCAGGGTTAAACATATTTATCCTTAAGCGTCAATTGCGCCGCTCAATGTGAGTAGTAGCACTTTTATTATAGCAACTTTATTGTGCTTAATTTTAGCCAAAAAAATACCGCAATTAAACAATTACGGTAAATTTACTTTTGAGTCTAAAAGACGCTTATAACGCTTTCCAGCGCTGGATAGATTCTTTGATAACTTCTTTAGCTTCGTCCACATCGCCCCAAGATTCAACGACAGTCGTGCCCGCTTTTTTTAAGTCTTTGTAATGGCTAAAGTGGAACTGTAATTGATTAATAAGCTGCTTTGGCAAATCGTCCAAGCTATTGTAAGCGTTGCCTGTATCACGGTCATCAGCAGGAACGACAACGACTTTGTCATCGACTTCGCCGTCATCAACGAACTTCATCACACCGATGACTTTCGCTTTTAAAAAGACGCCAGTAGGCAGAGGCTGCTCTGTGATGATGAGCGCGTCTAGCTCGTCGCCATCTTCATCGAGGGTTTGCGGAATAAAACCATAGTTGCAAGGTTTGGCAAAAATCTGTGGATCAACACGGTCAAGCTCAAATACAGCAAGCTCGCGGTTCCACTCAATCTTGTGGCTGCTACCGGTTGGAATCTCAACCACGACGTTGATAATACCGCCGTCTACATCACCTGCGTCCAAAATTTTATTAAAATCTGCCATAAAGGGCTCCTAATGAATACGTTTTTAGCAAAAAAATGTGAGAAGTAAAAGGTAAGAGGTTACTACGGTTTGCGAGTATAGCAAGTTTACGACATATTTTCCTATTTTGCTTAAGTCTAAGCTGGCACGATATTATGCAAAATAGGACTCAAAAGCTTAAAACACAAAAGTTATGATTTAGACTCTTGTGCTAGAGCGTTTATCGTTTTAAGTTTTAGGTGCAAGAGGTCGCAGCTCGATGAAACCGGCGTGACGCTTAGCGATATTATCGATAAGTTTTTGCGTCGCTTGCTCATAAGATAATGAGTCGGTGTCCATAGTGACAAAGTCTGCCAAACGTAGCATTTGCATACCCGCGTACCCGCAAGGGTTAATAGCATTAAAAGCGGACAGATCGCAATTAAGGTTGAGCGCAATACCGTGATAGCTAAAGCCGCGCTTAATCTTAAACCCAAGAGAGGCGATTTTGCCGAGCATAATTGTCTCACGCTTAATAGTATGGTCAGAGTCAGGCATGTGACTATATAAGTAAACGCCTGGGGCATCGCGGCGTGCATGAGCGCTGATGTTATCTTGGCTATCCATAAACGCCAAGCAGTCATTGAGCACATCCTCTAATGCTTGCTCAGCATGGGAGACGAGGTTACGTACGCTCCAGCCCAAACTGTCCAAATCAAATAGCCAATAAAGCACCAATTGCCCAGACCCATGCCAAGTGACTTGCCCGCCGCGATCGGTTTGGATAATAGGGGTATTGGTATGTTGCAAAATATGCTCTTTTTTGCTCGCTTGCCCCAAAGTATAGACATCATTGTGATCGACTATCCACAGCTCGTCAGGGGTGCGCTGCGTATGCTGTTTTTTTAATTCAATGCGCTCAAGGGTGCGTGCCAGCATCGCTTCGTGGGTTGCTACGTAGTCAGCTTTAGACAATGATCTAATAATCAGGGTATCACTGGTTGGGTGCGTATAATTTTGCATAGTCGTCACAGTATTAGAATATAGGGCTCATGCTTTAAATTGCGCTTCTTGCCCTAATAAAGAGGACTAAGCGCAATGATGGCAATATGAGAAAACAATGGTGGTCATAGACAAGTGTAGCAGCTGTGCTTAATTTTACTATACAAACCTACCAGTACGCTAAATACACTTTTCATTGTGATAGGCTTGCGCTACATTAAGTGGCAACTGACAGTGGCTCACACTGGCTTACTCTAGACATGACAAGGAAGACAAATGACAGATAATGATGTAATCACTCAAGATAATACACAGATGCATACAGGTCGTACCATGAGCATTATTAATACCGTTGAGGAGATGCAAGCGCAGTTTACGCGTATGCAAGCGCTCAGTCGTAGCCAGCCGATTAATGACTGGTACGAGCGTGAGACGCAGCTCGACAACCTCGAGCTATTGCTTAGTGATAACCAAGAACAGATTGCCGAAGCTATTAGCGAAGATTTTGGCTATCGTAGCCAGTCTGAGACGCAGTTCGCTGAGCTGTTTCCAAGCTTTACGGGTATCAGTCACGCTAAAAAGTACGGCAAAAAGTGGATGAAACCGCAGCGCATGCCGATATCCGCTTTGTATCGTCCCGCGCACAATGAGATTCAGCCGCAGCCTTTAGGACTGGTCGGTATCATGGTGCCATGGAACTATCCGCTGTTTTTGGCGATAGGACCGATGATTGATGCGCTCACTGCAGGCAATCGCATCATGATCAAGATGAGTGAAGCGGCGCCTAAGTTTGCTGAGACGTTTGCAAAACTCGTCGCGCATTATTTTTCGCCCGATATGGTCTCTGTAGTGTTAGGCGAAGTTGAGATTGCCGAAGAATTTAGCAAGCTGCCCTTTGATCATCTGCTTTATACCGGCTCTACTGCTGTCGGCAAAAAGGTAATGGCAGCCGCTGCGCCCAATCTGACTCCAGTAACATTGGAGCTTGGTGGTAAATCCCCTGTTATCGTTTTAGAAGGTGCCAATTTAGAGGCGGCGGTCAACCGCGTTATGATGGGCAAAACGCTTAATGCAGGTCAAACTTGTATCGCACCAGATTACGTACTGATTCAGCGCAAGCATCACGATGAATTTATCAGACTTGCAAGAGAGTGGATGGATAAACACTATCCAGATATCGAAAACAATCCTGATTACTCGCGTATTATCAACATCTCACAGTTCAAACGCGTACAAGGCTATATCGATAGCCTACAAGGTCAAGGCGTCTATCCATTGACCGAAGTGGGATCGGATATCGAGACGCGCTTGATGCCGCCTGTCGTCGTCGTTGAGCCAACCTCTGGTAGCGAGGTGATGAAGAATGAAATCTTCGCACCCGTATTACCGCTCATGCATTACGAGACACTCGATGATGCCATTAGCTTTGTAAATGCGCGTCCTCGTCCACTAGCGCTGTATGTGTTTGGCGACAATCAATATGATATCGACAGAGTGCGCTCAAATACGGTATCGGGCGGCTTATGCATTAACGAAGTTATCTTGCATGTGGTGCAGCATGATCTACCGTTTGGCGGCGTTGGACATTCAGGTACTGGGGCTTATCACGGCAAAGCAGGATTTGAGCGTTTAAGCCATATGAAGCCTGTGTTTGTGCAGACTAAGCTCAACGGTATGAATTTCTTATTACCTCCTTATGGCGGATTCTTTAAAAAAGCGATGGGTATGTTCTTAAAATAAAGAGAATCTAAAAGATTAGAAATATAAAAGCGCTTATGGATATAGGCGCTTTTTTTATGATTATTTTTTAATTGCATTAGTAATGATGATAAATTATGGTTAGTTATTAATTAACAAAAATATACTCTAAGGAATTAATCATGACATACATTTTATCTTTATGTCGTCGTGTAGCAATGTTGTTAGTGTTGCTGATCATTTTTAGCAGCTCAGCTTTTGCTGCCAGCGAAAAGGATATAGATCTGATATCGCAATATGATCCAGCACCTGGAAAAGCGCATCTATATATTCTAAAACGTTCAAATTTGTTATTTCAGGACATCGCGTTGACATTATCGATTGATAAATATGACTTAGATAATATAAGTACCAGTGAGTATTATCTCATTGAGATGTGGCCTGGTACGTATACTGTATATGTGAATAACTTTTACCCAGCAGATCGTAAATACTACCTAAAATCTAACAGAAATATTAGTCTGAAAGCTGGCGATAGTGTTGTTTTTGGTATTAACCCTAAACACGAGTCAACCTATTATTTTAAATCAGAAGTTGAAAAGTCAATTGCAAAGCGAGAACTTAAACAATTTATCCCTGCAACTGAAATTCCAGGTGCAACTTTAAGGGGGTATAATCAATCAAATAAGTGGATGGGACCTAATAAGAATGGTATAGCAGATGGCGTAGGTAGTGCACAGTTTTCTAATGGCTTGGCTTATATTGGCCGAGTAGATTATGGAGATTTGACTACCGAAGGTCGCTTACAATATCCTAATGGGGACTTTTACAAGGGTGAATATATTGGAGCAGAACCTTATGGCAAAGGCATGCTGTCTGATAAAGATGGAAATGTTATTTTCTCAGGAGATTTTCGAGATGGCTCGCCCTTTAATGGTTTGAGTAATGTAGGTGGTAAGGTTGTTAATAAATACAATTACGGCCGTGCCGTAGAAACCAATCCAGAAATTTTGGCGCAAAAAAAGATTGATGAAGACGACAAAAAAGAAATTGCTAAAGTTGTGCAAACCGCAACTAAAGTCAAAACCAGTATTAATATAATTGAGAGTGAAAAGGACGACGCGCAGGTAAAGTTTAATAAACAAGAACTAGAATTTCCAAAGCAATGTCATTGTACCTTCAATTTTTGTTTGGACTCATATAACTCTGAGGATACTTATGAGGAAAGACAAGCCACTAAGCGGTTATGGGCGGCGCGTGACCAAGCGTGCCGAGAGTGGCGTAGTTCAGGAGGCAGTCTGGCAGCAAGGCAAGCACAATTAGATAGCAAGCTCGCTGAGGCAGATGAAAAATTAGCGTCATTAAACCAAGAGTTTGAGCAAGCAAAAGAGCGTGATCAGCTAGCTCGTCAACAGAAATTAACAGAGCTTGCGAGTTCCAGAACAGAACGTGTTGCTGCGCATCAGAAAAAAATAGAACAAGAACAGGCCGAAAATCTAAGAAAAAATAAAGAAGCATGCGTAGGAAGAGAAACGTATTGTGGCTGCGCAGTTTACTTACAACCTGAGCAGGTCAAAAAGATGGTAACTTGTGAGAAATAACAGTCTAGACGACATAATTGTAATGCTTAATTTAATACTGTAAAACAAATAATAGGATCGCTCATGCGCCAATGGATTGCACTCAGTGTATTATTGCTCAGCTCGTTTTTTTGGTCGATTGTTGGCATGTCGACCGCCTCTGCTGCAACGAGCTCAGCGGCGTGTGATACACCCATTAAGTTTGGCGCGTTGACATGGGAGAGCGGTCAATTCACAGCAGGCGTGCTCAAATACATCACCGAAAGTGGCTATGGCTGCACGGTCGAGGAGGTGCCTGGCGCAGGTCCTGCGCTTGAGACCGCACTGTCACAAAACGATATTCAGATCATAAGCGAGCAGTGGGTAGGGCGCTCACCGATTATGGAGCAAGCCATCAATGACAATAAAGTGGCGGTCATTGGCGATACGCTAAAAGGCGGCGCAACCCAAGGCTGGTATGTTCCACAATATGTAATAGATGACAATCCAGGTTTACGCCGCTATGAAGATCTGCCCAAATACGCGGAGCTGTTTCGTGATCCACAGGATCCAAAACGTGCGCGATTTATGAATTGTCCTTCTGGCTGGGCATGTGAGATCTTTAATACGCGCCTGCTCAAAAACACAGGTTTAGATAGTGTCTTTAACAATGCACATCCAGGGACAGGTGCGGCGCTCGATGCCGAGATTGCTTCTGCTTTTGAGCAGCGCAAACCGCTGCTATTTTATTACTGGCAGCCAACAGGCTTGATCGCCAAATACGATTTTGCACCGATTGAGTTCCCTGAGCATGTTGATGAGTGCTGGCAAGACCTGTTAATCGCAAATGGCACCTCAGACTGCGTCTCAGGGTTTCCCGTATCACCACTCAAAATCGCCGCCTCAACGCCTTTTATTAACGATAATCCTGATCTGGTTGAGGCTTATAAAAAAGTACAGTTCACCCCTGATCAGCTTAACGGCGCTATTTTAGCTATGAGTGAAAACAAGCGCAGTGGCGATGAGCAAGCCTTACTGTTTTTGCGTGAAAACCCTAGCGTCTGGCAAGAGTGGCTATCGGCTGACGCAGCAAGCAATTTGGCCACAGCTTTAGGTATAAACGCCTCGGGAGGTAGTGCGGGTGATACTGATGTAAACACGCCTCTTGATTCTGTTGAGCCTACAAATAGCTTATTGGCGTTATCATCAAGCTTCCCCTCATGGTCACTTGAGGACTCGCTTAACAAGGCATTGGCAACTGTCGTCAGAGAATACGGCGATGTGTTTCGTAGCATTAGTAGTGTGACATTAACTTATCTATTATTGCCCATTGAGCGCGCTTTAACCTTTATACCGCCTTGGCTTATTATTGCAGCCGTTGCAGTATTGGCATGGTTTGGGGTACGTAAGATATGGTTTGCGCTCGCTTGCGGCGCTGGGCTGTTTTTGATCGGCGCTTTTGGACTATGGGGCGCTTTGGTCGATACTCTGGCGCTGCTGATCGTATCAGTACTGGTCACTATCGTTATAGGGATTCCCATTGGCATTGCGATGTCAGGGAGCCAGATACTACGCAAGATAATCACGCCGATACTCGATGTTATGCAGACGATGCCAAGCTTTGTTTACCTGATACCTGTGCTCATGCTGTTTGGCATTGGTAAAGTGCCCGCGCTGTTTGCAACGGTCATTTATGCTTTGCCGCCACTGATACGTTTAACAATGCTTGGTATCACTCAAGTCAATCACGAGATGATTGAGGCGGGGCGCTCATTTGGTAGTACTCATTGGCAATTGCTTATCTGGGTTAAGCTACCGCAAGCCTTGCCCAGCATCATGGCTGGGGTCAATCAGGCGGTCATGATGTCGCTTGCGATGGTGGTACTGGCATCCATGATTGGCGCGCCAGGTCTAGGCGAGGATGTATTGCAGTCTATTCAAACGCTCAATATTGGGCAAGGTCTACAAGCAGGTACCGCGATTGTCATTATGGCGATTATCATTGACCGTATTACCCAAGCGTTTGGTCAAGGTAAGCGTGCGCGTCAAAAAACCATTGAAGCGGGTCGCCAGCACATAGGGTAGAGCGTCTTGAGCATTCACAATAGAGAATAATAATGAATCATATTCAACTAGAAAACATCAGCAAAATCTATAACGCTAGCTCTAGTCAAGCCAGATCGGTGCTAGCTCTACTAGCCGAGGGTATGGACAGCGTCGAGGTTAAAAAGCAGACAGGATATTCAGTAGGGCTTTATGATATCAACCTCGCGATTAAAGCAGGCGAGCTACACTGCATCATGGGGCTATCAGGTTCTGGTAAATCAACCTTAATACGCCATCTCAATCGTTTAATCGATCCGACCTCAGGTAAGATATGGGTAGATACATCAATTGATGCCAATACCACTTTGAATGAGATATCAAACGATAGGTTTGCCAAAAGCCTATCAGGCTCTGTAAGCGCAAATTCGCCAGCTACCATATCCGATGCTGCTATCAATATACTTGAATTGGACGACAAGGCACTACAGCACTATCGTCAGCAAACGGTCAGTATGGTGTTTCAGCACTTTGGTCTGATGCCGCATATGACGGTTATACAAAATGTGGCTTATGGTCTACGAGTGCGCAAGATGAGCACGAGCGAGCGTCATGATATCGCGCGTCACTGGCTGAATGAAGTTGGGTTGCCCAATCTTGAGAACAGCTATCCTGATGAACTATCTGGTGGTATGCAGCAGCGCGTTGGGCTGGCGCGAGCGCTGGCGATGGATACGCCTGTACTACTAATGGATGAGGCATTCTCGGCGCTTGATCCTCTGATTCGGGCGCAATTGCAAGATCAGTTATTAGAGCTACAAGCACGTCTTAATAGAACGATTGTGTTTATCACCCATGACATCGATGAGGCGGTTAAAGTGGGTCAACGCATTAGTATATTGAACGGCGGACGCTTGGTACAGACGGGCACGCCAAGTGAGCTACGCGCCAATCCCGCCGATGATTATGTCGCGCAGTTTATGAGTGCAAAGGCTTAATGCTTTACATAGCATTTTGAGAAAACAAAAAACGCTAGGCGGATGAGTACAGGCTTAGCGTTTTTTAGTTTAAGATATAAAGCCTTTAAAATCAGTTATACTTCCAAAATCATTAAGGGTTTGGCTCTAATAATTAACCTTACCATTATTTTATTTATCTCCTCTTTTATACTTATCAGGTTGTCCTATGAGTGCACCTTTTACGCCTATCATTACCTCCTTACTTGATAATGATTTGTACAAATTTACTATGCTCCAAGCCATGTTGCACCAGTTTCCGCAGACTCATGGCGTCTACCGCTTTCGCTGTCGTAATAATGCGGACACCGCCTATCCGCTAGCAACTATTAAGGAGGCTTTGGAGCAGCAGTTAGATAGCTTGTGTGAGTTGCGATTTTTGCAAGATGAGCTTGAATATCTGCGCGGTCTGCGCTTTATCCGTTCAGATTTTGTCGATTATTTAGAGTTATTTCAGCTCAAGCGTCGATTTATCACCGTGAGCACTGACGAGAAAAGCCGCTTGCATATCGATATCGAAGGACCTATGATTCAGGCGATGTTCTTTGAGGTCTTTGTCTTAGCTATCGTCAATGAGCTATATTTTGACGCGTTATCAGATACCGCCGTCATAGAAGAAGGGCAGCGCAGGCTTGATGCTAAGGTAGCTCTACTTCATCAGTATGTTACGCAGCAAACGGCAGGAGAGCCGCCTTTTATCATCGCCGACTTTGGTACTCGTAGACGCTTTAGTAAAGGCTGGCAGGCGCATGTGGTTGAGACTTTGCATAAGGCTGAGCCTAAAATCGTGGGCGGCACCTCCAACGTCTATCTCGCCAAAACTTTGGGAATGACCCCAATAGGCACGATGGCGCATGAGTTTATGCAAGCCTTTCAAGCCTTGGATGTGCGCCTGCGCGATTCACAAAAGGCAGCGCTTGAGGCATGGGTGCATGAATATCGCGGCGATTTAGGAATTGCGCTGACGGATGTCGTCGGCATGGATGCGTTCTTGCGCGATTTTGATCTGTACTTTGCTAAGTTGTTTGACGGATTGCGTCACGATAGCGGCGACCCTTATATCTGGGGCGACAAAGCCATTGCTCACTACCAAAAGCTTAAGATAGATCCCAAGACCAAGATTTTGACCTTTAGTGATGGTTTGGACATCCAAAAGGCTTGGGACTTACATCAGTATTTTAAAGATAGAATTAGGACTAGTTTTGGTATCGGTACCAACTTGACCAATGATATGGGTTTGACCCAAATCAATATTGTCCTAAAACTAGTCGAATGCAACGGACAGCCCGTAGCCAAGATATCAGACAGTCCTGGCAAAACTATGATCAATAATGATACTTATCTAGCATATTTGCGCCAAGTGTTTGAAGTTGATGAACTGGATTAACTTTCAGAGTCTACGCTGATAGAGTCCTCTTCAGCGAACGCGGCATCCAAGGCTTGTTGCACGGCATTGATACGCGTCTCGCACACACGGTAAGCGGCGATGGATTCTTCAACCGTCGTCATTAGATTATCGATATCCGGCTCGTCTTGTTGCTGAAGCTGAGCGGCATTGGTTTTTAGGATATCATAAGCCGCCTTAAAGGTTTTTGGGGCGGCTTTTTTGCGTTTGCGAGCAGGGGTTGTCATAGCGTTTCCTAGCGTGTTGAGTTTAAAAAGTCTTGTTTAAAATGTTTAATTATCGGCTATCATAAATTTTTCATCATGAGTAGTATTGCCATCGCTAACGTTACTATCAATGATAATGTCTTTAATGCGCGCAGTTGCACTGCCGTCTTTTAGGACAATAGTCAGCGTTTGGTCAGCATATAACTGAGTACTGCTGGTGAATATCTGTTTGCCAGCTTTATCTGTCAGCAAGGTATAGCCTTGATTGAGTACCCGTGCGGGTCGATGCAAGAGCACGATATCACGTAGATGTGCGCTTTCACGCTGTGCTTGTATAACTTGCTGCTGGGCACTTTGAGTGATCGTTTTTTGATAGCGCTTAACCTCTTTGCCAGCAGTGGACGCGTGCTGGTAGGCGCTATCTTTTATTAACTGATGGCGCTCATCGCTAAGGCGCTTAGCTTGTCTAATCTGTCTATGAGCGCTTTGTTGTACGCTTTGCCACGCGTGCTTACTGTCTCTTTGTAGGGCGGTGAGCTGTCCGACTGTTTGCGTTTGTACTTGACTCAATTGACGAGCACACTGCATGTCAGCTTGAGTCAACTGATGACGTGCAGCCTGTTTGATTTGAGCTTGATATGTCAGAGTTTGCGTGATCAAGGCAGCCAGATGACTCATAATTGCTGCGATGACTTTGGAGGGCGTATCAAAGCTGGTGTGCGCCACCTCATCCAATATCACTTTGTCGCGTTCATGACCGATACCGACCCATACGGGGATGGGCTGTTCTGCGACCAGAGCTGCCAGCTCATAGTCGTTGAGATAAGCCAAATCACCGACCGCACCACCGCCGCGTATAATAACGAGTAAATCAGGCAAGCAGTTATAGCGCTCTAAAAACTGCTGCTGAGCGCTGACAATCGCTTGCCGAATCTCACCTGGGGCATGATTGCCCTGAAAGGTCGCATGATGATAGTGAAAATGACAAGCGCCTGTCGAGGCCAGTCTGTTGGCGTCCGCTTGAAAATCGCCTAAGCCTGCTGCTTTTTCGGGAGCGATAACAAGAACATGCTCGATATCAAATGGACTTGGCAATTGCGCGTTTAAGGTCAATAGGCCTTCACCGCTTAGGCGGTCAACCATTTCGGCATACTGGCGCGCCAAGTCGCCCAAAGTATAGCTGGGGTCAATATCCTCAATAGTGAGCGAAAAACCGTATTGCGCATGAAAGTTGGCGGATATCTTTAGCAAAACCGTTAAATCACGGCTAAGCGCCATACCGGTTGCGCGTTCAAACTTAGCAAGCACGCGGGAGGCTTTAAAGCGCCATAGATTGCCGCGGCAGCTGGCCACAACTTTACCATCATCGTCCTTTTCGGCTAATTCAAAGTAGTAATGACCGCCTTTACTGGATAGATTGCGAATCTCAGCTTTGACCCAGACTCTATGATCAAAGGTTTGTTTGATGACCATATCGACAGCAGATAAGTAGTCGCTTAAACGCAGTACGGTATTCTCGAGAGTATCATCCGCCTCGGCAAGCTCAGCCTCTAGCGTTGCCAAATCTTTGGCAGGGGCGAGGACTTTGGCTGATTTGGGCATTGAGAGATTGGGTTTACGCATAATAAGGGAACCACGATGTTAACGCTGAGTGAGCAAAAAGTTTAAAGGAGTAGTTTACCCAAAACACATAGCAAAAAAAAGCAAAGCCAATAAGCTGCTGTTTGATCGCATACTTATTGGCTTATTTTGTTATGCAAAATTGCTGGCATTTTGGCTGAGCGATAAGTTACTGACAGCGAAAACTGATAGCGTACTCGTAATCGTCATCACGAGATAAGTTAGGTGTGCCGGTACCAAATATTGACCCCACTACAGCGCCCACTTGTCCAACCATTCGCCCTGAACGCTCATCCAAAATCCCATTGTATCTTGCCTCGTCTTTGACGATGATGACCTGCTTATTGCGGCAAGTTTTTTGAGCACTGTCGATAGCGTTTTGTTGCGCGCCTACTTTGGTGTCAGCAATACCTGTAGTCTCAAAAATTGAGCCTTCGCGCTGAATCACTGGCGATGAGGGCGTGCTTTGACAAGCGCTTAAAGCAAGTACAGCGGCAAGTGCAGCCGTCAACGTCGTAGTTTTAGTCAATGAAGTCATAGCAAATCCTGCTAAAAGGGGAAAAAAGATAAGATACGCTCGACATTACCTTATTTACGCTATCGGCGCTAGAGATATTATCAATACGTTATAAAGATCTTAAAATGACATAAACACAGACAGACACAGCAAATCACTTGAAATAATAATGATATCTAGGATAATTGAATCACAATTTTAACCAATGACGCTCATTATGCCTCTAATATGTGCCCCTGCTGGCGTGCTCGAAGTCGACGCGCTGTGGCAAAACGACAACCCAAATGATCCCAATACTGATACGGTCGCGCTATTGTGTCATCCTAACCCCTTGTTTGACGGTACAATGAACAATAAGGTGGTGACCACTATGTACCGCTTTGCTCGTGACAATGGTATGCACGCTGTGCGTTTTAACTTTCGCGGTGTGGGCGAGTCAACAGGCGAGCATGATTATGCTGAGGGTGAAGTCATTGATGCGATGACCGTGTTACAATGGATTGCAGGACAGACAGGCGCACGCAAATTGTGGCTTGGTGGTTTCTCCTTTGGAGGATACGTGACTGCACGCGCCGCTGAGCAAGTGACAACGTTGCCACATATCTGGGGGCTAAGCGATTTTGAAGTAGCTAATGTGGCACTTATCGCGCCCTCGGTTGAGGACAATGACGTTAGTGATTTGAGCCTGCCTATAGATAGAACGTTTGAGATCTATGGTAATGCTGACGGCGTCATTAGCCCTGATGTTATGCAAGCTTTTGCCGAGCAGCAAGGTATTGCGGTCAGCGTGGTCGATGGCGCAGGACATTTTTTTCATGGCCGATTGTCTGAGCTCAAAGCGCTACTTGAACAGCATAGCTTTGGTAAGCCTATATAACCGTTTTGCCTTTTTGTTTATTTATACCTAAATTTATCCAATAACGAGTCCTATTATGAGTCTATCGCCCTTGCAACGCTATGAGCAAGCCATCGCTACTGATGAGTTTACCCGAGATGAGCAGCAGCTTGAGGCTATGAGTTACTTGGATAACTTGTATCATCAGCTCAATACAGGCTCTGAGCAAAAAAAGAGCTTTTTTAGCTTTTTAAAGTCCAAACCCGAAGCGCCCAAAGGTTTGTACATGTGGGGCGGGGTGGGACGTGGCAAGACTTGGATGATGGATATGTTCTATGACTCGCTGACTATTGAGCGCAAGATGCGTCAGCATTTTCATCATTTTATGCAGCGCGTCCACCGTGAGCTAAACGCTTTGCAGGGACAATCTGACCCGCTTGAAAAAGTCGCCGACATCATTTATAACGAAGCCGTTGTTATCTGCTTTGATGAGTTTTTTGTCTCTAACGTCTCAGACGCCATGATATTAGGCGATCTGTTCACTATGCTGTTTAATCGCGGCGTAACGCTGGTGGCCACATCGAACATTGAACCCTCAGGTCTGTATAAAGATGGCTTGCACCGTGATCGCTTTATGCCTGCTATCGCTGAGGTTGAGCGCCATACGACGGTCATGAATATTGACGCAGGCGTTGATTATCGTCTGCGCGTATTACAGCAGGCTGAGCTGTATAAATCGCCGATGACGAAGAAAAACCACAATTGGCTCGCTAACCGCTTTGCTAGTCTCTCAAGCAACCAAAAAATTAGCAACGAGCCTATCATTATCAATGGTCGCGAGATTGCCATAAATGCGCGCACGGAAGACATTTTATTCTGCGACTTTCGCCAACTGTGTATGCAGCCGCGCTCTGCCAACGACTTTATCGAAATCGCTAAGCAATTTAACACCGTGCTCATCAATGCGGTACCTGCCTTAGATGATGATTTGCGTGACCCCACGCGCCGATTTATTTACTTAGTGGACGAGTTTTATGATCGCCGCGTCAAGCTTTTGGTACGCGCGCAGCAGTCTATCCTCGAGTTATATCAAGGCGAAAAACTTGCCTTTGAGATTGAGCGTACGCGTTCACGTCTGCTTGAGATGCAATCAGAAGACTATTTAAAAATGGCGCACCGCGTTGAAACCGCTACCTAATGCTCTAGAACAGACAATAAAAAAGGATAACCCATGAGCGTTGACGATAAAAACGACAACAAGATAAGTGCTGTAGATATCTCGCAAGACTCTGAGATTCAAGCGAGTGATGAGCAACTAATAGCTTGGATTAACTCTAGGCGTAGTATCGGTAATTTAGAGATGCCAGCACCATCAACTGAGCAAATAAAAGCGGCTATTGAATGTGCAGCCACTGCTCCTGATCATAAAAAACTGCGTCCTTGGCGCTTTATTGTGACGCAAGGCGAGGCCCGCCGCGACTTAGGTCAAGCGCTCGTCACTGCCGCCAAAGCAAAAGCTCAGCAAGAAGGCGAGACATTGTCTGAAAAGACTATTCACAAAACTGCCAACCTACCTTTGCGTGCGCCCGTTATCATTACAGTAGTCACGCACATGCAAGCACACAAAAAAGTGCCGCCTTTTGAGCAGATGCTTAGTGCAGGCGCTGCCGTACAAAATCTGATATTGGCGTTAAAGGCACAAGGCTATAGCACCGTATGGCGCACAGGTCTGCTCTGCAATGAGCCTGCGGTAAAAGCGTACTTCGATGTTAGCGCAGATGATTATGTGACCGCTTTTGTTTATACTGGCAGCAGTCCCACTCAAAAGCCTGTGCGTAAACCTATAGATATCGAGCCTTTAACACGTTTTGAACACTGATATTCGCTATTGAATGTTAAAAATAATATTTATAATAAACGGCACTAACGCGCGTTACCATCTTATTTGCGCAATACGGATTACTAATTATGACAAACGCTACTGACCCAAAAGACAATAAAAATAATGGTAATAAAGACAATAAGAGCAGCGGCGATAAACAAAGTGGCCTGCTTGCTAGTATTATTGAGCGCGCGACCAAGTCAGGTTTGGGACGCAAAAAACTCAATCCAAGTGCGGTGGAGTCTGCTGTCGCCGAAAACATGGACAAGATCCACAAAAACCCAACCAAGCTGCGCTTAGCATTTTTGGGCGGCGGTAGTTTTGGTACGGCAATGGCTAATCTGGCGGCGCGTAACGGCTGCGATACGACGCTTTGGGTCCGTAATAAGCGCACGGTCAAATCTATGGCTAAATTGCAGATGAATAAACAATATCTGCCAGGCTATAAGCTCGATGATCGCCTCAAATATAGCCACGACTTAGAAGCCTCTGTAAAAGACAAAGACATTATATTTTTAGCGGTGCCCAGCTCAGCCTTTCGTGAGACGCTACAAAGCATCGCGCCCTTTATCACAGGGCAGTCGATAGTCTCATTGACCAAAGGCATGGAGAAAGATACTTTTGCCATGATGAGCGATATCATCAAAGATGTGCTACCTGAGGTAAATTTTGGCGTGATGTCTGGGCCAAATCTAGCCGTTGAGATTATGAAAAACATGCCCTCAGCGACCGTCATCGCCAGTAGCTCTGAGCCACTGCGTCATGCGGTGCAAGCGGCTCTGCACAGTGCGTTTTTTCGCGTCTTTGCTAGTGATGACGTGCACGGAGTTGAGCTTGGCGGCGCTCTCAAAAACATCTATGCCATCGCTATGGGCATGGCTGTTGCCTATGAGGTTGGCGAGAACACCAAAGCTATGCTGCTTACCCGAGCTTTAGCGGAGATGAGCCGTTTCGGTGTTGAGACAGGCGCTAATCCTTTGACGTTTTTAGGCTTATCTGGCGTGGGCGACTTATACGCCACTTGCGGCTCAGAGCTTAGTCGTAATTTTCGTATTGGTAACATGCTTGGGCGCGGCATGAGTATCGATGCTGCGGTCAAAAAGTTAGGGCAAACGGCTGAGGGCGTCAATACTATTCAGCAAGTACATGAAAAAGCGAGCAAAGAGGGTATTTATATGCCAATTACCCATGCGCTTTATGCCGTCATTTACGAAGATAAAGCAGCGCTTGGCGTTGCTCTGCATTTGATGGAAGCCGGCTTTCGCAGCGACGTTGAATTTGTAATGCCGCATGATCATAGCAATGCCTCACTAACCGCGCAGATGAAAAAATCAGCGGACGATCAAGCCGATACGTCTGCCCAAGACAAAGATTAGGGGCTGTTAGTTTTATTCATAAGTACGGCTAATGGCTACCATTGCAACTCATAAGATACAAGGCTAAATACACAAGGACAGTGATGAAAATTATATTAATGCGTCATGGTCAAGCAGAAGATATTAGTCGTCCAGATAGCGCGCGGCAACTGACTGAATTTGGTCACAGCCAAGCGGTGCAAACGGCTGAGTATATTATCAATAACTTTAACCCAGATCACTTTGTAGTCAGTCCTTACGATAGAGCGCAGCAAACACTCGCTGAACTACAAGCGCTTGCGCCTAATGTGCCTGTGACCGTGCAAGATAATATTACACCATCAGACAATGCTAATAATGCGTTAATTACGCTTGCCACTATAGAGTCTGAGTGCATGGTGGTTGTCTGTCATATGTCTATTATCGCCAATATAGCAGGCCTATTGACCAACGACTATCCAGAGGGCTTTTCTTTAGCAGAGGCGCGAGTGTTTGAGATGGACTTTGTTATGTCTGGTATGGCAACTGAGAGCGATCGTTTTGTTCCTATGCAGCCTTAGTCATAACCCTAGCCCTATACAGTCTCATTCGCTATTTAGATTTTAGATGTTGATACCCTTTATAAGTAAGGACACGTTTAGTGTTACATGTCTGGTTACGCGCACAATACAGTCCTTTAGCCGTCTGGCATGGGGACACAAAACAGTGGCACGCTGTCGATAGCTGGCAGCAGCTGTCCAATATCTATGGCAGCAAATCTAGCAATAAAACCTTATGTTTGTACTTCCCCTCAAGCTATATACTGCAAGTTAATACCGAACTTAGTAGCGCGCAGCTCAAGCAATTGGGCGTGGTAGGCAAGCAGTATTTGTTTGAAGAGACTTCTCTTACGCCTGTTGAGCAGTTGTCAGTGCGTCAAGTGAGTCAAGGTAGTCATCATCATCTGCACGCACTTGCCAAAAGCGATATTGAAGCGTGGCAACAAAGTGCAGCATTAGTGGGTATGCGTATTAATGCCTTACTCCCTGATTATTTATTGTTACCAGTGCTGGAGGAGGGTGCCGGTCAGCAGGTCACTTTATATCAAGATCGCTATACTATGCTTATGCGTCAATCGCTACGCCTGGGCATGGCAGTAAGTTATCTACCGCTTATGCTTGAGCATCTGCCGCATCTGAGTGAAGTAAGTATCGTACCTACAATCGATTCTACTCACACAGAGGCTGACGATGATGCTGTTCTAAATAACACTGAGTTAAGTGATGCTGTATTGAATGAGGGTATCAGTCTACAAAAAGAGTCCATTGATCCCAATGAGCAAACCGCCGCTTATATTGCTGAGCAGCAGATACTCTTGACTACCGCCCACCCGCTGATACCTGCTGATCATCCTGAGCGTCATGAGCTTAATTTTGCTATTCGGCTAAACGATGCCAAGCTTGCGCCTTACCTGCGCGTTGCTATGATGGTCGCCCTATCAGCACTGGTATTACAAATGGCAACGGATGGAGCGCAGTGGTATCGATACAATCAAGCGACAGCTGCTACCCAAACGGCAATAGCTGCGCAGTATCAGTCTTGGTTTGCAGATGAGCGCCTCAATTCGCGTACTCAGCTACGTACTCAGATGAGTCCAAAGCTACGTACTGATGCTCAAGGGCAAACGCCGCATATGGCAGCCTTATCTCGTATATCGCCGCTAATCAAACAGTCGTCACTACAAGCAAAAGCTTTGGTAATGGCACCATCGTCTTTGAGTTTCACTTTGATCGCGTCTGAGCGTAATAGCTTAGATCAGTTCACAAGCACCCTAATAGAGCAAGGACTGAGCGCATCTTTGGAGCGTGTCAATGCTAACGAACAAGGACAATTTAGCGGGCAGATGACTATTGACGTGATGGAGGCGGCGCCATGAAGCTGATGCAAAGGCGCTCAAAGGATAAGCCGTTAGATCAAAGTACTGTAGATCAAAGCACTTTAGACTCTAATAGGTTAATTGATCGGGTGAGTCGATATCAAAATGGTATAGGTACGCGCTGGCAAGCTTTATCATCGAGAGATCAGCTTGCTTTGATGATTTTATCACTATTCTTGCTGCTATTTGTCGGCGGTTACGGCGGCTATACTTTGCATCAAATGGCCAAAGACAGCAAAGAGAACTATCAAGAACAAATCGCCGATTACTTTTGGCTGCGCGCACAAGCTGGTAATATAGACAGCAATGCTTTGATAAGTAATAGCGCACAAGGCGAAGCATTACCGCCTGCAAGCCGCGTTACTACGTTATTAAGCGGTGCAGGCATTAGAGACGCGCAAGTTGCTGCAGTAGGTGAGTCGGTACAGATAAGTTTTATGAATGCCAGTCAAGCGGTAGTTAGCGCCGCTCTTAGTCAACTGACGCAGCAAGGATGGCAGTTTACTCAGATGACTATGGAGCAAGACGAGACGAGCAAAGCGATCACGGTACAAGCGACTATGACTTTGTGAACGCTTTATAAGAGACAAGTATCTTATTCTCTTAATTGAGGGCGCTGCCTAAAGCTTTGTTTGTTCAATTGCCATCGATAGCCGCTGCTTGAAAAGCATATGAGTTGACGCAATACAGTAAGCAATCATCAGTATCAGTGACAGCGCTTGTCAATTATAGCGCTATGCTATATACCATTGGAGGTGCTTATTATGTCACGCAATGTAGATTCCAACTCAGAGGCGCAAACTCGTAGAACCAAGACCGCCGAGATTGAGGCGCTATCAGATCCAAGGCGTTTTGACGTACAAAAAGAGTACGGCGTGGCGCGTCAGAATGCGATGAGTAATAAAAAACAGCGCTCACTAATCGCTTACAATCATCTGACTTATTTGTTGTATGTCGTCAGCTACTTTACCGCAGGTCTGCTGTGGGTCGTACCCATCGTCATGAACTACTCAAAACGACAAGAAGCAGACGGCTCGTGGCTTGCTACCCACTTTGATTGGCAGATTAAGACCTTTTGGTACAGTATCGTCTGGTTTGTGATTGGCATTGTCATTGTACTCTTTGCGCTCAGTGGTTTTGGGGTCAGTATGATGCTAGAGGCCGGCGATAACTTAGCTATTGGTTCGATATTACTGACAGGTTTTGGTTTGATTATCATCATCGTAACCTTTATATGGCATCTGTACCGTATCGTACGCGGCTGGATAGCTTTAACAGATAATCGTCCTGTACCTTAATATATTACTTGTGCATGGGCTAAATTAGGCGAGCTATTAATCAAATCTTAGTCTTATTTCTGTTAAGCTGATATAATCGCAGCGCCTGATTTTACCCTTTATTCATCATTACTCTAAGCAAGGTCTATCGCCACTATGTCTTATACCTTACTTCGCCCCTTTTTGTTCAAAATGGATCCTGAGCACGCTCACGACATGACATTGTCCTTGTTGCACAAGGCACACAAGGCACGGGCTTTGGGCCTAGTGTACGGGCAGCCGATGCACCCGACAGAATGCATGGGTTTACAATTTCCAAATCCAGTGGGCTTAGCCGCAGGGTTAGATAAGAACGGCGATTATATTGATGCCTTAGCAGAGCTGGGTTTTGGTTTTATTGAAGTTGGTACCGTCACGCCTAAGCCGCAGATAGGTAATGAGAAGCCGCGACTGTTTCGAATCAGACAGGCGGATGCTATTATTAACCGCATGGGATTTAATAATCAAGGCGTTGATTATCTCATTGAGAACGTCAAAAACTGCAAATACAAAGGCAATATCGGTATTAATATTGGCAAAAATGCCAGTACCCCTGTCGAGCAAGCGGCTGATGATTATGTCTACTGCTTAGAGCGCGTCTATCCGCATGCCTCGTATATCACTGTTAATATCTCATCGCCCAATACCAAAAACTTACGTGATTTGCAAAGTGGTGAGGCGCTAACCGAGCTGCTAGCTACTATCAAAAACCGCCATCAGCAGTTGGCGACTGAATATGGATTCTATGTGCCGCTCGTGCTCAAAGTCGCGCCTGATTTAGAACCAGACCAAGTAGATTATATCTCCCAGCAGTTATTAGACTTTGAGATTGACGGTCTTATCGCAACCAATACTACTTTGAGCCGAATAGGCGTTGAGGATTTACTCGATGGCGATCAAGCAGGTGGTTTATCAGGTCGCCCTGTCAGCCATATTAGTACTCAAATATTGCAACAGTTTGCGGATCAATTAGGCGATAAAGTCGCTTTGATTGGAGTGGGCGGAATAGATAGTCCTGACAAAGCGGTCAAAAAGATAACAGCTGGTGCGGACTTAATACAGCTCTATACTGGCCTGATTTACCGAGGCCCTGGACTGGTACAATCAAGCATTCAGGCGATTGGCGGCTATTATGATGCGATGGAAAGTGACATCAACAGCTAAATGGTGCCGTCCTAAAAGTCGCCGTTTCAACATAGCTATCCTCAATAACAGGCGGTGATATGAGTGGCCTAGATATAATGATTGCCTTTGTCGTACTTATTGGCTTATGGCGCGGCTTTCAAGTGGGTTTGATCAAGACAGCAGTTGGTCTTGTCGGCTGGTTTATCGCTTTGATTGCAGCGACGCGTTTGGCAAACTCTATAGCGCCGCAGTTATCTGGCATCGTTGAAAATCCAGTGCTGCAAATGGCATTAGCATTTTTGCTTGTGGTCTTAATAATATTAGCAGTTATACATACGCTTGCTTTTGTCTTCTCAAGTGCTCTCAAAACGTTAAATTTAGGCGTCGTTGACAAGCTGGCAGGCGGCGTATTAGGCGCCGCCAAAAATATATTAGTGATCTTAGTGATACTGAGTATCAGTGCCCCTTTATTGGTACAATTACCGCAGTGGGAGACCTCAGTTATTGCCCCTGAGCTTATGCCTTATGCTCCTATGGGTAAGGAGCTTGCGTCAGATATGCTGGGCGTTGCGTGGAGTCAGATCAATCAGTCATAGTTTGGACTGTTGTATTAAGTTTTAAACTGCTGAATTAATGACTTTTATGCGCACTATATTTGCATTTAGACCTTTATAAAATTAATTTTGACAGTATTTAGTGCACATCATGTTTTTCACCCATTTATTTTATAAGTAAGATAAATAATCAGTAGCAAAAAACGTTTTTGATAAGTTTACTCATGTATGATCTAAAATAGGACATAACTATGTGTGGAGTCGTTGGGGTTGCAGCTCATGAACCCGTTAACCAAATTCTTTATGATGGTCTAACGATGTTACAGCATCGCGGGCAAGACGCAGCGGGTATCGTCACTTTGCAAGATGGCAGGCTCTATTTACGTAAAGAAAATGGCATGGTACGTGACGTATTTATGAACCGCCATATGATTAAACTGGTTGGCAAATTCGGTATCGGTCACGTCCGTTACCCAACAGCGGGCACCTCGAGCAGTGCTGAAGCGCAGCCCTTTTATGTCAATTCTCCTTATGGTATTACGCTCGCTCACAACGGCAATCTGACCAATGCTGAGAGTCTGGCTAAGTCTTTGTACATAGAGGATCGTCGTCATCTCAATACCGATTCAGATTCTGAGGTTTTACTCAACGTGGTCGCGCACGAGATGCAAAATCTAGGTAAGACGCATCCGAGCGCTGATGATATATTTGAGGCGATAAAAGCGGTTTACGGCCGCGTTGAAGGCGCTTATGGCGTAGTCGCTTTGATCACAGGTCATGGCCTGATTGCATTTCGTGATCCCAATGGTATCCGTCCGCTCGTATTCGGTGAGCGCCTAGCAGCTAACGGCGGCACAGAATATATGGTTGCCTCAGAGTCAGTCGCCTTGACGGGTTCAGGGTTTAGCATTATTCGTGATGTAAAGCCTGGCGAGGCAATATTTATTGACTTAGATCATAACCTGCATACTCATCAGTGTGTCGAGCCAAAAGAGTACACGCCGTGTATTTTTGAATATGTATACTTTGCGCGTCCTGATTCAATTATGGATAATATCTCAGTGTACAAATCACGCCTGCGCATGGGCGAGAAGCTTGGGGACAAAATTCTTAAAGAGTGGGGCGAGGATCATGATATCGACGTGGTCATTCCTATTCCTGATACTTCGCGCACCTCAGCGATGGAGCTGGCGCTTAAGATGAATATCAAGTACCGTGAAGGCTTTATGAAAAATCGCTACATCGGTCGCACCTTTATTATGCCAGGTCAGCAGCAGCGCAAAAAATCAGTCCGCCAAAAACTAAGTGCCGTGCCGCTTGAGTTTAAAGGCAAAAACGTGTTGTTGGTTGATGATTCTATCGTACGCGGTACCACCTGTCATGAGATCATTCAGATGGCACGAGATGCTGGTGCGCGCAAAGTGTTTTTTGCTAGTGCCGCGCCGCCAGTTAAGTATCCTAACGTCTATGGCATCGATATGCCTGTGCGTAGCGAGCTAATCGCCTCAGGCCATAGCGTAGAAGAAGTACGCAAAATCATCGGCGCTGATCGCTTAATTTTTCAAGATTTAGATGACTTAATTGATGCAGTAAAAGATACCAAACATAGCAAGGTTGAAGGCTTTGATTGCGCAGTATTTAACGGCTGTTACATCACAGGTCAAATCAATGAAGCGTATCTTGATCACCTGCAAGAGCTGCGTAATGACACTGCTAAGATCGGCAAAAAAGGCGTGCAAATTGTCGCTGATACGCCAGTCGATATGATGGGTGTTGAAGAGTTATAATTCTAAGTTTGTAGTGCTAAAGAAAAAAGGCTGATCTCGATTGCGAGTTCAGCCTTTTTTTTGGCTAAAACTTAGCCTAACATACGCGCAAATAGCCAAAGTAAGCCATTAATAGTCGCAATGCCAACGAGCATACTGACGAGTAGCTGACGACTAATGTGATAAATAAATAGCACGGCAGTTAGCGCACCGATCTGTGCCAGTAGCAAGTGCATCTCAGCACTATTTAGGCGCGTACCCAAAGATAGCTCTTGATAGGAGAGGCTGGTTAAGATAAGCAGTACCATCACGGACAACGGCAGGCTCTCATTAAGGCGATGTAGCCAAGGAGTGTCGAGTACCTTTTTGGGTATGAGGACAGGTAGGGCGCGAGTCACAAAAGTCACCGCCGCCATAGCAAGGGTCGCTAAAATGAGATAACTACTCGTCATGCGTCACCCCCTTTGCACAGCGCTGTAACCAAAATCCGCGCAGTAAAATTAGCAGCATACAAATGCTTATAGCGACAAGTAGTAGCCAATCTTGAGTAAACAACGAGGCTAAAACCAGCGCTATGGCGGCAATACCAATTGGAAAGTAGCGCTTAATAGTTTGAAATTGCTCATAAGCTAAAATGGCAAACAAGCATACCAGTGCAAAGTCCAAATGCGGCACCAAATCATTGAGCGCGCTGCCTATCATAACGCCAATAGCAGATGCCAGTACCCACCAGCTTTGATTAAATAAGCTAATAGGCAGTATCAGAGCACGCCGCGTCTCATTAGGCAGACTCGTCATTACCGAAAAAGTCTCATCGGTGAGTGCAAACAGACAGTAGGTTTTGGCAAGCTTATGCGAGGGCATATAGTTGAGTAGTGGCATCGCATAAAAGACATGACGCAGATTGATCGCCGCGATGTTGGTGGCGATATTACCTATTGGCAGAGTGCCGCTGAGCATAGGTAAACAGGCATATTGCGCTGCTCCTGCGTAGAGCAAGAGGCTGAGCATAATTGTCGCCCACACAGGAATGCCTGCTACTTGCGCGAGTACCCCAAAGGCAATGCCCGCTGGCAAATAACCCATCGCTACAGGAATGCTTTTTTTAAAGCCTGTCGCCCAGTCGTAATGAGTGTGATGCGGCGGGTTTGCTTTATTTAAATCTAAATGTGTGCTCACAGAACATCCTAATTTGCTTCTTATGGTTTTTATCTAAAACGTGCGCTAACTCTCAGGTTGTCTTTTTTGATAACTACCTGTCATATATGTTTGATACAAAAACCCGCCTAGAATAATGACGCGCAGTAATAACAGCGCCCAGACGCTTAGCCAAATACCTGTCATATCCCACTGCTGATATAGCAGCCAACTGAGCGGAAAAAAAACAACGGCTAAAATAAGCGCTGCATTACGAATGACCTTACCCGCCGTCAAGCCAAAGAAAATACCATCAAGCCAGTACGCACCGACACCAACAAGCGGCAGGAGCACAGCATAGATGTGATAATCATCAGCAAGAGCGAACACTGCATCAATGTTAGTCATAAACTCTAGATACGTGGGGATGATAAGCCACCATATTAGACTTAGCATTAAAGCTAGGCCATAACTGACCACACCTGTGCGCTTAACGATAGTGCGAAAGCGTTGCCAGTCGCGTCTGCCTGCGGCCTGACCGCTCAAGGTTTCAGCCGAGACCGCCACACCATCTAAGGCAAAAGCTGAGATGCTCAGTACTTGTAATAAAATAGCATTAGCAGCAAGTACCAAGTCACCACTTTGCGCCGATAAACGTGTCACCCAAGCAAAGCTTAGGGTCAAAATAAGGGTGCGAATAAAAATGTCTTTATTCAAAGAAAATAGCCTAAGCATTTTATATCTAGCGAAGTCTTGTGGATTTGCGCTAAATAATGCCGACCAAGGTAACTCTAAATGACGACGGCTTAACCACAGCGCTAGCACTACACCAAGCCAAAAAGCGATCGTCGTTCCCAGAGCCACACCGACCAAGCCCATATCTAAGGCAAAGACAAAAAACAGCGTCAATATAATATTAATTATGGCGATAAAGCCTTGCTGATAAAGCATATATCGCGTTTTACCTTGACCGGCAAACCAGCCAATAAAAGCAAAGTTCATAAGCTCAGCGATCACGCCCCAAAAGCGCACGTCAAGATAGGTTTTTGCAGCAATGCCACTATCAGGATTAGCCGATAGCGCTTGTAAACCGTAGTCAATAAGCCAAGGCTTTGCTACTAGTAACAGCGCGCCGATTCCAAAGGCCAGCAGCAAAGCTCGTTGCAAAATAGACAATAGCGGTGAGGGTTGATGAGTTCCTGATTGACCCTTTATTAACTGGTTATGAGCCAGCTGACCAACGGCTTGTGCGGACAGACCTGAGGAGGCGTATTGTAAAAAGTTAAAGCTTACCAGTAGCAAGGATAATAGCTGTATCGCCAAACCCATTCCCGCTAATTTGGCGGTATCATTCATGTTGCCAACGATAGCGGTATCAATCACGCTTTGTAGCGGCATCGCTAAATTAGCTAATAATACAGGCAAGGCTATCGCAATGATATGCGCATAGCGGGTATCAATAGGCGGGTTTGCCGGCGTGTGATTGGAAGAGGGCATCGACATAGGAGGTCACTTATACTTAGCGTATACGTAATGCTTATAATTGAGCTGAAACTGACAAGCTAGCACATTCATTCACCAAAGCACTTAAAAATAAAAGCACCCAACACTCATGATGATGAGTTAGGTGCTTTTATCTAACGTTTTGGCGAAGCCTTAATTTAAGTCTATTTTTGATTCTAATGACTTAAATTGAGGCTTAGTCTACCTTCAATCCTGTTCGAACATTTTAGGATCATTAAAGGTAACAATCTCTTCTTCAAACTCAGGTTTTACTTTGACCACAAAATCATCGCGCGATAGACCCATACGTAGCGGGATAGAGCTTGCGATATAAGTAGAGGAGTAGGTACCTGCCAGCAGACCGATAAACAATGCTACCGAGAACCAATAGAGGCCATCGCCGCCCAAGAACATCATGGCTAGCACGACCAAAAGCACCGTTGAGATGGTCATAATAGTACGGCGCAGCGTCTCTGTGAGCGATAAGTCAACCGTCTGGCTCGGCGTGATACCACGTACGCGGCGAAAGTTCTCACGGATACGGTCATAAACGACGATCGTATCGTTGAGTGAATAACCAATTAATGCCAAAATTGCCGCCAGCACAGTCAAATCAAAAGGCAGACCAAATAGCGCAAAGACACCGATAGTCACCACCGCATCATGAAATAGTGAGAGCACCGCACCAAGAGAGAGCTTAAACTGAAAACGCAAGGCAACATAACCGAGCATACATAGTAGGGCTAACGCCAAAGCCATAACTGAGTTTAAATAAACCTCGTTACCGACCTGACTACCAATGATGTTGACGTTGCTAATCTCAGCTGTGTTACTTGGCAAGGCTAGAGCTTGAGTAAGGCTAGTGCTCAGTCCATCGATATTATCAGACTGAGGGGGCAGGCGTACGAGTAGCTCCTCACGCGTGCCTAAATACTGCACTACCGCATCATCAAAGCCATTACTAGCTAGTGCCTGTACCACATCGATCTGTTCAACAGGCTGCTCATAGCGCACATCAGCGGATACGCCGCCGGTGAAATCAAGCCCTAAGTTTAGACCATTAACAGCGATGGCTATAATACTGGCAATTACCATAAATAAAGACAACAGTGCCATCGGCTTTTCTATCTTCATAAAGGGTATAATACGCTGATTACCAACGGCTTTGATACCGCCTTCAGCCTGTGCTGCAGCATCTTCAGCGGCGCTATCATGAGCACTTATCGGCTCGTCTTTGACAAGGTCAGGCGTTTGCGCGGCTAATGCAGAACCTACGCGGCGTGACTGTTTTTTAGAGTTGCCTTTATCAAGCTTATCAGTAGTGGCGCTGTCATTGATGCGACTGCTTTTTTGGGTATTGCTCCCTTTACCATCACGGCGCGGCTTATTGCGGTTGCGGCGGCGTTTATTCGGATCATTGCTAGAGCCACTGCCTGAACCACCAGAGGTTGGCGTGTTATTGTTCTCTGGGTTATTGTTATCATTAATCGCCATAGTATTCTCCTAACCGATGCTCAGACGTTTGATTGATTTGCGCTTGCCATAAGCAATTTGAACCAGCGCGCGCGTGACCAAAATCGCCGTAAATAACGAGCTGACGATACCGATAGCTAAAGTGATGGCAAAGCCTTTGATAGGGCCTGTACCGATGGCGAATAGAATAAAAGCAACCAGTAGGGTTGTGATATTAGCATCAAAAATACTACTAAAGGCGCGATCAAAACCTGCCACGATAGCAGATTTTGGCCGCACCCCATTTGCCAGCTCCTCGCGTATGCGCTCAAAGATCAGCACGTTGGCATCGACCGCCATACCTATAGTCAAGACGATACCGGCAATACCAGGCAGAGTCAGCGACGAGCCTAATATCGACATAATAGCGATAATAATAATAACGTTAATCGCCAGCGCCACATTAGCAATGACCCCAAATAGACGATAAAAGATAATCATAAAGGCGAAGACTAGCAGATAACCCACTTGCGTTGAAAACAGACCCTTTTCGATGTTTTCTTGTCCTAGTGACGGGCCAATGGTGCGCTCTTCGACGAAATACATCGGCGCGGCAAGGGCACCTGAGCGTAGTAATAAGGCTAATTCAGCAGCTTCAGCACTGCTATCGAGTCCAGTAATACGAAAGGATGAACCCAAAACGGCCTGAATATTAGCGCGGTTGATGACTTTGGTCTCGGCATACGGCGTACGTATCTCTACCATCTCGCCAGTCGCTGCATCCTCTTCATAAGTGATTCTTTGCTTATTTTCAATAAACAAAACTGCCATCTGGTTGCCAACAGCGGTGCGCGTGGCGTTTTGCATGAGCCTACCACCAGCGCTGTCCAAAGTAATACTGACCTCAGGCATACCGCTCTCGTCCACACCTGTTTGCGCGTTGGTGACCTTGTCCCCTGTGACAATCGCTTGACGCTCTAATAATACAGGCGGACCATCTAAGCTCTCAAACGGGAAGGCTTCGGTACCCGCAGGCGGAATACCGCCCGTATAAGTCTCACTACCTTCAGCAACCAGGCGAAACTCAAGATTGGCCGTACGACCAAGGACACGCTTAGCTTCAGCGGTATCTTGTACCCCTGGCAACTCAACAACGATACGGCTAGCGCCTTGCGATTGAACCAAAGCCTCAGTCACGCCAAGCTCTGCAATACGATTACGCAGAGTCGTCAAGTTTTGATTGACCGCGTAACTATTGATCTCATCGATAGTAGCATCGTTGTATGACATGACTAAGGCAGGGCCTTGCTCATCGATAGACGATTGCAGATTAAAAGTGTTACCCATCGAGCCTTGCAAGATGTTTTGCGCGCGATTACGGCTATCGGTATCAGCAAAGTGCAATACGATATTAAGACCATCTGTTTTAATACCTGTGACCGCCACGCGCTCAGCACGCAATTCACGGCGCATATCACGGCTAGCACTAGTTAAGCGCTGCTCTAATGCCTTATCCATATCGACTTCGAGTACAAAGCGCACCCCGCCGCGCAAATCTAGTCCAAGCTTCATGGGCTTAGCCCCGATATCACGCAGCCACTGCGGCGTCGTTTGCGCTAAGTTTAGGGCTACGACATAATCCTCACTCAAGTTCTGCTTAAGCACCTCTTGCGCTTTGAGCTGCGTGGTTGGATTATCGAGACGTATAAGCGCACTGTTACCTTCAAACGTACCATTATGGTAGTCGATACCAGCTGACTCAAGCAGACTCTCAGACTCTGTCAAGATACCCTCAGACAGCTGAGTACCTGCAGCCGCACTAGTTATCTGTACGGCAGGTTCATCAGGATAAAGGTTTGGGGCTGCATATAGACCGGCTATGATAAGCACGACGGTAATGATCAGGTATTTCCAAGCGGGATATTGCATAATCACTTCTTAAAGTTGATAACATAATGGGTTAGACAACTTGTGTGCCTATTGTGAGCTCAAGCGCACAAAAGTGACCGTTGAAGCGGCCACTTCTATATAATAGTGCACATTTAATAACTAAAGGTTATACGCTCTCAATAGTGCCAGCAGGCAAGACTGAAATAACAGAAGCGCGCTGCACTTTGACATCAGTATTGTTGTTTAAGCTTACAACAGCATAGTCACCTTCTAGGTGCTTGATACGGCCCATCAAACCACCAGCAAAGATAATCTCACTACCAACGGTCAAAGCACTAACCATCGCGCGATGCTCTTTGGTACGCTTTGACTGCGGGCGAATAACTAAGAAGTAAAAAATAGCAAAGAACGCAACGGGCAGTAGAATCTGACCAAATAGTGAAGCACCACCAGCGGCGCCAGCTTCAGCGGCATGAGCAGATTGGATAAAAAAGTTCATAATTTCTCTCAGTGATTAACTAACGATAAAGATTTGAGCACAATAATAAAATTAAACGCATAGTAACAAAAAATCTTTGACTTGGTAACTGTTTATCATAGGCTTGGCATTATTTCACCTAAGCAAGTGCGTATTTTAACTACTATCGATGTTATCGTTCATTGACTGTACAAGGTATAAATCTGCTTGGTGCAAAAAACACCTATTATATAAAGTCAAAATAACAGTGATATCCGTCCAAAGTTAATTAAGATGAAACACTAAAATACAGTAGTACACATAGCAGTATTAAAATCATTAGGCTTGTCGTTATAAGACTTTGGCAAGCCCAAAATCTTTTAAAAGTGCTAGCGCTAACTATTGAATTTATATGCGGCAGGTACCATCAAAAACAAGTGCCTGTTATTGTGAAAAGCCACTAACGGTGCTACTATCATTATCGTTTAGCATAACTCATTATGCTCCTTTTTCTCATTTGTTTAGGTTACCTAACTTGTCCACCATATCTATGTTTGTCTCTACGACCAGTCATCCGCAAGCGCGCGAGAATGACGTCCCCGAAGAACCTGAGCCGATAAACAGGCTCATCTTTTCTAGCAGCAAACGAGCAGTGATGCTGGCTGTAGCCTTGCTCGCGCTAGCTCCGCAGTCCGTGCTAGCGGCGGCGGCAACGACAGCATCTGCGGCTACAGCAGCGCCGACAGCGACGAGTATTGCTTTACTCATACTCTTTGTGGCTATTGCTATTGGTATCTCGTTTTTGTGCTCGCTTGCAGAGTCCGTTCTTTTGAGTATGACGCCGTCTTTTATTGCAGATGTGCAAGAGCGTAATCCCAAAAAAGCAGCCATGCTCAAGCGTCTTAAAGTCGATAATATCGATCAGTCGCTTGCCGCTATTTTGACCTTGAACACGGTTGCGCATACTCTAGGCTCCATCGGTGCGGGTGCGCAGGCAACGATTGTATTTGGTAGCACTTGGTTCGGTCTGTTTTCAGGGGTGATGACTCTAGCGATTTTGTTCTTATCAGAGATTATCCCAAAGACTCTTGGTACTGTGTACTGGCGTCAACTGAGCGGCATAGTTGCTCTGTTTGTACGCGGTATTATTGTGCTTTTATATCCGCTGATATGGATATCAGAAAAATTGACCAAGTTGCTGGTTCGCGGCAAAGAAGCCAACGTCTTTAGCCGCCGAGAGTTTGCAGCACTAGCCAGTATCGGCGAAGAGTCAGGGCAGATTGATCCACTTGAATCACGAATCATTCGCAACTTATTAGCCTTTGGTGCGATTAAAGTCGAAGACATTATGACGCCGCGTTCAGTGATGCTCGCCTTTGAGCAAAAAAAGACCGTTGCTGAGCTTTTGGTCGATAGACCCAAATTGACCTTTTCACGTCTGCCTATTTATGATGAAGATTTGGATAATATTACAGGTTTTGTGCTAAAGACAGATATGCTACTTGCCAAAGTCAATCATGCGATGCACAAGCCACTAACCCAATTTAAACGTGATATCACTTTTGTCTTCTCAAAGATGAAACTGTTTGATCTACTAGAGCTTATGCTCAAAAACCGTATTCATATTGCGGTCACTGTTGGTGAGTATGGCGAGGTCAAAGGCCTTGTCACCTTAGAGGATGTTTTTGAAACTCTGCTTGGACTTGAGATTGTCGATGAGATCGATCGCGTCGAGGATATGCAAGCCTTGGCAAGACAGATGATGGATCGCCGAGTTGAGCGTTTGGGTATGAAGATCAGTGATGATGAGCAAGATGATGACAGCAGTGGTATTGGTGAGACTAGAGCTTAATCGCTCACTGCCTAATCACTGACTTAGCTTTAAGTAACAGATAATACTGCGAAGAAGCACACAGCTTGTTACATGACTGTGAGAATTGAGTGCTAGGCTAAAGCTATTAATCAAAAGAATATAAAACACTAAGGATGACCATGAAAAGACTCTGGGATAAAAGCTTGCTTGCTTTATTAATTAAAAGCTCAAGCGTGGCAGCAGCAGCCGTGCTAGCAAGTACAGTAAGCATCAGTGCGCAGGCCGCTACTATGACCGAGGCCTTGGTACAGAACTATGCTTCATCAATGAAGGCTTCGGCAAATAATAAAAACATCAGCCAAGTATCGCGTTTGGTTGCTGATGATGCGCTTATCTCTTTATCTAGAAAAGGTAAAACTACCAGCTTAGATAAAGATGCCTATCTAAAGCTTTTGCAAAATAGCTGGAATCAGACTTCAAACTACCGTTATGACATTACTATCGATAATATCGTGACGACCGGTGAGCAGGCTCGCGCGAATGTGACGACGACTGAGAGCTGGGTTAAGGATGGCAAAGACGTTTCATTTGTGACCAATTCACGGGTGACTTTGACCTTGTCAACGGGTAATGCCTTGTTGTTACGTGCAGTATCGCAAGTGACTATTAATTAAAGCGATTATTCATTAAGGTGTAGTTAAATCCTAAATGAATGTTTATGTAGCATATGTTATCAAGTGCTCAAATACGCCATTGACTCAAGTCAGTGGTTTTTTTATAAAATATTAGCTATTAGTCAAATTTGCGCTATTCTCGTTGAACATGATATAAAGTTATGACTTCGTCCAACCTATTTTATATTTGAGTACTGGCTACAAGGCACTACTCAATATTTAAGTGGTATTAAAAATCTAAGCACTATCTTTACTCTGCTACTGGTTTTTAGTCTATATTGCATACTATACTGTCATTCTCCTTTATTTTTCTCATATCGTTAGGAAGCACCCCTCATCATGTCTACTGTGTCCTCAAAATCTCGCTCATTTATCGCTCTACCTTTGGCGCTTGCGGTATCGACTCTGCTCATTAGCGCTTGTAGTAACACATCAACGGTAAAAAATACGGGAGCAACTACGAAACCTGTTATCAATAAACAACCCGCTACGCAGCCTACGGTGAATACAGCGCCAAGTAGCACTGATTATTCGACTGCATATTTAGATGCTGAGAGTTTAGATGAACTAGCGGACTTGTTAGAAGCCACTGATATGACGATGGTTGAGGGCAATAAACTGGTGATTCAGCAATATGGTGATTTGTGGAATCGTCTGCGCGCAGGCTACCGCATGAATATGGGTCAGCCGATCTACAATCAGCGTATTGAGGCGCAAAAGGGCTGGTTCACCAGTCGCCAAGACTATCTTAATCGTTTGACTGCGCGCTCAAGCCGCTACCTGTATCATACTGTACGAGAAGCTGAGCGCCGCAATATTCCAACCGAGCTTGCCCTATTGCCTATCATTGAGAGCTCCTATGATCCAGGCGCGACCAGTAGCGCTGCCGCCGCTGGCATGTGGCAGTTTATTCCAAGTACAGGTCGTATCTACGGTCTTAACCAAAGCAGCACCTATGACGGGCGCCGCGATGTCATTGAATCGACGCGCGCCGCTTACGACTTTTTGACCGCACTATACAATCAGTTCGGCAGCTGGGAGCTAGCACTGGCCTCTTATAACGCAGGTCCAGGCCGTATTCAAAAAGCTATCGATGCCAATGCGGCTCAAGGCTTGCCAACGGACTACTGGTCGCTCAGACTACCGACAGAGACCATGAACTATGTACCGCGTTTCTTAGCCGTTGCTGAGATCGTCTCAAAGCCTGAGCAGTATGGCGTGTACTTGCCAGCTATCGCTAACCGTCAGCATTTTCGCAGCGTTCCTGTCAATTATGGGGTAAGCCTAGCAGAAGTCGCGCAAGTGACAGGCGTGAGCTATGATGAGCTTGAGCGCCTCAATACTGCGCTTATCTCAGGTCGAATTGATCAATCAGGCCCGCAGCGCGTAGTCATTCCAAACGATGTCGATAGCAATGTCGATGCTAAACTTAGTACCCTAAGAGGTAATGGTAGCAGCAATGTGATCGCTGCAACGACGCCTGCGACGCCAAGCTATAATAATCAGCCCTATACTAGCTCGTCTTTGCCATCTACTGGCAGCGGTTTGGCTGACTATGCTGCAAGTGCTACGGTGCCGCAGCAGACGACCAGTTATATCTCGCCATCGGTTACGCCTACTAGTAGCTCTGTATATAGCAATAACACCTCGCTACGTACTGAGCCTGCGATTACCAGCAATGAGACCAAAAAAATCAATGCTGAACTACAAAGCAGTAATAGCTTGCCGACCACATCAGCGTCAATTACCAGTAACAATACGATCGTCCAAGAGCCGCCACTGACTAAAGAAGAGCGCGACTTTATTGCCAGCCAAATCCAAAGACAGACTAATGAAGTCAGCCAAGCGATCAGTCCGGTCGATGGCAACATCAAGTTGTCCGCGATACAAACGCAGCAGTCTATATTAGAGGCGAGCGGTAAAGAGAAGAAAATCACCTTTTCATCAGGCGCAAGTACTAAGCCTAGCAAAGCAAAACCGCAGGGTACACGCAGCACCTATACTGTCAAACGCGGCGATACGCTCTCTAACATCGCCAGCCGCGCTGGGCTAAACTGGCGTGATATTGCACAATGGAACCAGATTGACCCAAGTGCTAATCTATTATCGGGTAGCACCTTGTACCTTTATAACGCCAAAACTATCGCGCCTATTAGCAGTAGCAGTGAGACTGCCAGCCAGCCTGAGAGTTACGTGGTACAAAGCGGCGATACGCTCATAGGTACCGCCAACCGTTTTGATATGTCAGTGACCCAGCTAGCCACTTACAATAATCTAAGCAGCCGCGCTGATCTACTCATAGGGCAAAAGCTCTGGCTTGTCCCAGGCAAAGTAAAAGCGCCTGCGAGTACACCTGCTGCGCCATCGACTAGATCGAGCAGCTCATCGAAAATACCGACCAAGAGCTATACAGTCAAATCGGGCGATGGCCTTATTGCCTTAGCGCGTCAGTTTAATATTCCAACGTCAACACTGGCTAACCTAAACGGACTGAGCACTACAGACTCTCTATATGTCGGTCAAAGACTAGTCGTTCCAGCGAGCGCCAATGTGAGCACAAATCGCAGCAACGACACCACTAGTAATAGCTCAGTGTCTACAACGAACTATACGGTAAAATCAGGTGAGACCTTGATCGGAATTGCTAATAGCTTGGATGTGAGTGCTAGCGAAATTGCGGCTGTTAATAGTAGTTTTGATGCGCGTGCACGCTTACAACGTGGTCAGACGATTAAAGTACCGGTGTCAAAGGACACAGTCGAGCGTCAGCTAAATGACAAACCTGTAAGCTACAAGGTTCAATCTGGCGACACACTAACAGGCGTCGCTAATCGTTATAATATCGGCTTAAGTGAATTGGCTGCTGCTAATAACTTGACCACAAGATCCAATCTCATCAGAGGACGTACGATTACGATTCCCGCCAAAGGTAGCGCTCCAAGCAGTGCTAGTAGCAGTAATAGCACTAGCAGCAGTGGCAGTACTGCAACGAGCAGTAGTGGTAAGAAGCTTAACAATACTGAGAATTACAAAGTACAATCAGGTGATGGCTTGATTGCGCTGGCACGCCGCTTTGGCGTTTCGGTTGAGGACCTCGCGGCAACGAACGACATGGCTAGTAATGCTCAGTTGCAGCGCGGACAGACAATTAAAGTACCCAAAGTGACTGTCAGCTATACTGTAGGTTCAGGCGATAGCTTGATTGGACTTGCACGCAAGTACGGCGTATCGACACAAGAGCTTGCAGATATGAATGATATCGCAGCAGACACCATGCTACAACGCGGACAGCGCTTAACAGTGCCTAATCGTTGATCTTGATCATTAAATACAAATATCGTTAAGCACAAAAAAGCGGCTCTTATTGAACTGACCCCCATAAGTTGGACACCACTTATGGGGGTTATTTTATGCGTTACGATCTAGACTTTAAGATCAAAGTCATTGCATACTACAAACAAGGACATAGTAGCAGTGCGACAGGTGAAAAGTTTTCTGTAAATCCAAGGTTTGTCAGCAAATGGACTGAACAATATCAACATGGCGGTATAGACGCCATTAAACCTAAGACCAGTAAAACTAAATACAATAGTGAGTTTAAGTATAAAGTGCTCGCTGTAATGTTAGCAGAAGGACTAAGTCAATCTGAAACTGCCCTTAGGTTTACTATCAGCTCACCTGCACTTATTAGCCACTGGCATAAAGCCTACCGCCTCTACGGTATGTCTGGACTCATATCCAAATATAAAGGTAGTACTATGGCATCTCCTATCACAGACAAACCTGATAATGAAAAGACCTTAGCAGAGCTCAAGCGTGAGAATGAGTATTTACGAGCGGAGAACGCCTATCTAAAAAAGCTCGATGCCTTGCTCAAGGAAAGGAAACAAGCCGCGATAAAGCAAGGCTCATCGAAGGACTAAGGCAGCAATATGCGTTATCTGACTTACTGACCATAGCAAAGCTTGCAAGGAGTAGTTTCTACTATCATAGAGCACAGCTTTGGAGTGAAGATAAATACGCCGATCTCAAACAGCGTATCAGTGATATCTATCATCACCATAAAGGTCGGTATGGCTACCGTCGAATCACCCAAGCACTCAAGAATGAGGGTTTAATTCATAACCATAAACTGATTGCCAGGCTCATGGGACAGCTTAAGCTGACTGCCAGAATCAGAAGGCAAAAGTATCGATCCTACAAAGGACAGTGCGGCGTCATAGCTAAGAATAGAGTCAAGCGCAAGTTCAGGGCGAGTGCGCCTAATCGCAGATGGTTTACTGACATTACTGAGTTTAAAGTGGGCGGTGATAAGTTGTATCTGTCTCCTATACTAGATTGCTATAACAATGAGATCATCAGTTATACGCTCTCAAGACGACCGGTATATGACTTAGTGAAACAGATGCTAGATGGTGCGCTTAAAGGTATACCTAAAAAACGCAAGGAGGAGTTGACACTGCATTCAGATCAAGGCTGGCATTATCAGATGAAGCCGTTTGCAAAGTCGCTTAAAGCGAATCATATTAAGCAAAGTATGAGCAGTAAGGGCAATTGCTTGGACAATGCATTGATGGAAGGCTTCTTCGGTACGCTTAAGTGTGAGACGATTTATATTGAGAAACCAGAAACTATTGAAGCGTTAGAGAAACAGATTCATGAGTATATTCACTATTACAATCATGAGCGTATTCAGCTAAAACTAAAAGGACTAAGCCCTGTACAGTACAGAACTCAGTCCTTGTTATAAACTTAAACCGTCCAAGTTTCGGGGGTCAGTTCATATAGGAGCCGCTTTTTTAGGTCTGTTGAACTTAAGCGATATCAATCTAATCTACTCAAAGTACAGGCTAATCAAGACTATACAGTTTGCGTCTTTAGGGTTTGCAGGTAGTTTCTGATATTACTAACATAGTGCATCGCTTGACCATAACGGCTGTTTGAGGCTCTATTTTCTGAGAGATAATCATAGACGTTCGCCCAGCTCTTATCATCTATCCCTTGCGCGCGCAGCTCACGTTGAATACGTTTTACCGCGTTTGGTCCCATATTATAACCTGCTAAGGCAAACCAGATGCGATCAGTCTTTGGCACATCAGCAAAATCTGCTTTGACCTGCTCAAGGTAGCGCGCGCCGCCACCGATACTTTGATATGGATCAACGCGATCTGAGACGCCCATCGCTTTAGCCGTGCTATTGGTAAGCATCATAATACCGCGTACACCCGTTGGCGACACTGCGCTGGCATCTAAGTGCGACTCTTGGTAGCCCATAGCGACAAGCAGCTCCCAATCGTGATTGTAGTTTTGTGCCTGCTGCTGAAACGACGACTGATAATCGGGCAAAGTCTCAGTCAAGGTTTTTTGAAAATGATCCTGACTATAGGCATCTTTTAACAAGTTTTGATTATAAAATGCGGCCAGCTTTTGCGTGTCATCGAGCTTAATGCTATCACACAAAAAAGTACTGGCTTTTTGTGATAGCGGATCATCTGAGCCATTAAAGCTCCAGCTCACCTTTGGATGCAGACCATTATCAGTTAAATTACTATCATAACCGCAGCTTAGATTGACTGAGGACACGCCAAGCTGACTTTTCAGTTGCGTACTGGCTGTCGTCAATGCCATATCCGCTGCGCCTGCTTGAACCGCCTTTAGCGCCGCTTGCTCATTGGCATAAGCCTTTAGGTTGACGCTAACGCCAAGCTTATCAGCGTAATCACGCACTAAGTCATAGCCAAAACCATGCTGAAAACCATCGGTAGCAAAATAAGTACTATCACCAGGTACGGCTGCGATGGTCAGCGTCTGCTCAAGCATGACATTGTCATATGCTGCGACGTCGTTATTCATAGTTGTCAAACTCTCAGCTGGCAAAGATAGCATAGCGATACCTGAGACTTGAACGAACTTTTTAGATTTTGCAAAACGAACTTTTGAGAGGGTGGGGCTTGATGGAACGAGGTTACTTCTAGTGGTAAGCGCGCGCTTAGAGGGCTTTAATAAATGCGATATACGGCGTTTAACCCCTTGCGTTGACACTTTGACACGATAAGTAATACGTTGCATGGATGTCTCCTGATTTTAGCCATCCTACTTATCTTAAACGTACCTGACAGATCCAAAAGCAGTACGTTTTCAACCGTGCTTTAGCCTATCATTAATAGATTGGAGCATAGTCTTGTTCTATTAGCGCTCATCGTATGCCAATCATTAATTAGCTGACGTAAGCAAGTAATCTATTTATGCAAGCTGAGTTAAGACGTTCAATTAAGAAAATGACGCGCACAGCATTACGAAGGATAGTATGCAGATGATTCCTTCATCAAAACAGATTAAATGGCGCTATAGTACAGATAAGGTCATGAAAAAGTTATAAAACAACAGCAAGTGCATCAATACAATAAAAGAGTATTCAATGCAGGTTGTACGATGTCAAAGCATACTAAGCATACCTTGATAGGCTGTTATCTAGCGGTATCAATAACACAAAGATAAATATTATTAATTTATAACGAATATTGCGCTTTGTTATTGCCGCGATACTATAGGTATAAAGACTGTATTTTAAACAGTATATACGCTAATAGCACCATAACCGGAAGCTATAATAAATGGAATGCTTCATGACAAAGCAGTCTTTTACATCTTATTACTATGAGGGTTTTATCGCTATTATTCAAGTGGGGTTAAGTAAACGGCGATAAAACTTAACAGTGAGGGTATAAGCGGTCAGATTTAGGCCAATAGAGGGTTTTTTGCAAAATTTGGCATAGGTCACTGACAAAATCTTTAAATTAAGCAGGGTTGTCTATATCGATAAAGGTGACAGGCAAGCCAAAATGCTTAGATACCAGCTCCCCTAAAGCATTAATGCCGCCGCGCTCTGTGGCATGATGACCACAAGCGAAATAATCGACACTAAGCTCACGCGCGCTATGAGTGGTACGCTCTGATATCTCCCCTGAGATATAAGCATCACAATTCATAATAGCGGCTTGCTCTATCATATCCTGCGCGCCGCCTGTACAAATACCAACGCGTTCGATAAGTCTAGGCTTATTGTCTGCATAACTAGGGATATGTAAAGGCGTACGTTGTAGCGCTTTTTGGATAGTGGCTTTTAGATCGTCGGCACTTTGCGGCGTACAGGTAGCGATATTGCCAACAGGATGCGTCTCATGAGGGTAGAGTGCCCCTGTTATATTCAAGCATAATGCCTTTGCTAATATAGCGTTATTGCCAATAATGGGATGAGCATCAAGCGGTAAATGGTAGGCAATAAGTGAGATGCCATGTTGCATCAGTTTGCGGATACGTCGACCTTTCATGCCTGTGATCGTATCGTCTTCGCCTCTCCAAAAGTAACCATGATGTACCATAATGGCCTCAGCACCAGATTCAATCGCCGCATCGATCAGTGCTTCACACGCAGTCACGCCAGTAACGATGTGCGTGATAGGACGACCTCCGTCTACTTGCAACCCATTTGGCGAGTAGTCTTTGAACGCATTCGCTTGCAGGTAATCATCACAGAACTGCGTTAGCGCTTGCGCGCTGATAGGTACGTTTGATGTTGATACTTCTTTGGTATGCGTTGTCGTTTTAGTTGTCATAACTTCTCCTAACCGTAGCGCTGTAATAATCGTAAATAAAACTTATAAAGTATTTGTTTAGTTGTAGTGTTGCAAATGGGTAGATAAGCACAATAACGCAATAAGAACACGATGAGTTACCTTTGTATGAATAGGGCCTTTATAATTTATGCATATCCGTAGGCTCAGCGTATATTATTACTAATTATTAGCTTTGCATAATACAAATTATAGAGGTTTTGTATGTCGTTATCTTCAAACACCAATAAAAAGTCATCACTGTGGAAGTGGGTGCCGTGGGTGTTATTGTTAATCGTAAGCGCTGGGTTTGTCTGGTTGTTTACCACTATGCAGCAGGCGCCCTCACAAGCTTGGGAGCCGCCCAAACCGCCCGTCATTGAGCAGCCTAGTCCCAACCTAAATACCCCTGTCCCTGTGTCATCGTATCATGATGCGGTTGCGCGTGCGTCTCAGTCGGTGGTCAATATCTATACCACGCAGACGATGGCAGAGCATCCGTATATAGATGATCCTGTGCTGCGCCGCTTTTTTGAAAATCATGGCGATCAGCAGTCTCAAGGAGCTACTAACCTAGGCTCTGGCGTCATTGTATCAGAAGATGGTTATATCGTAACCAACGCCCATGTGGTTGAAAAGGCCGATGAGATTACGGTTGCCTTTAGTGATGGCCGCAAAAGTCGCGCCAAAGTCATCGGCACTGATCCTGATAGTGATCTTGCTGTGATTCGCGTCGATATGACGGGATTGACGCCATTAGGGTTTCGCGAAGAGCCTATTCGTGTGGGCGACCTAGCTTTAGCGATTGGTAACCCATTCGGTGTCGGGCAGACCGTTACTCAAGGTATTATCTCAGCCACAGGTCGTACTGGTCTGGGTGTCAATAAGTTTGAGGATTTTATTCAGACTGACGCGGCGATTAACCCGGGTAATTCAGGCGGCGCACTCGTCGATGCTCGCGGTGAGCTGGTCGGTATCAATACCGTGATATTCTCCCGCTCTGGCGGTTCGATGGGTATTGGCTTTGCCATCCCAACGGCGCTCGTTGAGCAGGTGATGAATGCACTGATCAAAGACGGTCGCGTGAGCCGCGGCTGGCTCGGGATTGAGATTCAGTCGCAGCTGCGTGATCCCACTCAGCTTGAGACTACAACGGGTGTTGAGGTATTGAACGTCGTACCACAGGGCCCTGCTGCCAAGAGCGGCTTGCAAGTGGGTGATATTATCCTCACTATCGATGGCGTTGAGATGACTGATGCTAATACGCTCATTCAGTACGTGGCACGCAAACCGCCAAATACTGCGCTCAATACACAGATTCTACGCCGTGGCCAAAACGCTGAAGTCGAAGTTGTATTAGAGGAGCGTCCAACGCAAGAGGCCGTACAGCGCCCTGTCGTGATGCAGCAAGAGGGTCTAGGCGGTCGCAGCAACCCGCACTTGCAAGATGATGGCGACACGCCCATGATGACAGAGGCCGAGCGCGACCGTATGCGTGAGGAGCTGATGAAACTCTTTGAGCAAGACGCTGCCGCTCAGTAAAGAGTAACCGTAGATCACAAAAAACGCGCTGTCCTTGTTAGGGCGGCGCGTTTTTTTAACGATTTCTTAACGATGACATTTGGCCTGTTATCTTTCAATAAACTCATGACTGATATGGATGACGCCCTGTACCGTGCAGCAGCAGGGTAGTATCTCATCTTCTTCTATCATAGCTAGCGGCACAAAAGGGTAGTCCACAGGATGGGAGCTCTCAATACGGCGCACGCGGCAGCTGCCACAATAACCCTCACGGCATTGAAAATTTACCTCATGACCGGTACGCAGCAGGCCATCAAGCAAGCTCTCATCGTCATGCAAGTAGAACTGTTTTTTGCTGGTCTTTACCCATGTCATAATTGAGCCTATATGTGCTGCTTATCTATATCTGTTAGTGTTCAACGATATCGTACTCAAAGCTTACAACTCAAAGTCATCAAAATCACTCTCTGATAAGTCTGAATCTATCTGACCGACCAGATACGAGCTAATCTCCGTCTCTTGCGGCGCGACTTGCACGTTGTCTGACGATAGCCACGTATTGATCCACGGAATTGGGTTAGACTTTGAGTTTGGGAACGCAGACGGCAAACCAACCGCTTCCATACGCAGATTGGTAATGTACTCAATATACTGGCACAAAATGTCTTTATTGAGACCGATCATCGAGCCGTCTTTGAATAGATAACCCGCCCATTCTTTTTCTTGTTCCGCCGCTTTACGGAAGATCTCGATACCTTGCTCATGGCACTCTTTGGCGATCTCCACCATCTCAGGGTCGTCTTTACCATGACGCATAAGGTTGAGCATATGCTGCGTACCCGTTAAATGCAGCGCCTCATCACGCGCAATGAGTTTGATAATCTTAGCATTACCTTCCATCAGTTTGCGCTCAGCAAAGGCAAACGAGCAGGCGAATGACACATAAAAGCGAATGGCCTCAAGGACATTGACTGCCATAATGCACAAGTATAATTGCTTCTTTAAAGAGCGCAAATCAATCGTAATCTCTTTGCCATTGATATTATGCGTGCCCGAACCGTACAGACTATACAGCTGCGAGTTACGATACAGCTCATCGTAGTACTCAGCGATGTCGGAGGCGCGCTCCAAGATATGCTCGTTCTGCATAATGTCATCGAACACGATACCTGGGTCATTGACGATATTACGAATGATATGAGTATAGCTGCGCGAGTGAATGGTCTCGCTAAATGACCAGGTCTCAATCCACGTCTCAAGCTCAGGGATAGATACCAGTGGCAGCAGTACAATATTAGGGCTACGACCTTGGATCGAATCGAGTAGGGTCTGGTATTTCAGATTACTAATAAAAATATGCTGCTCATGCGAGGACAAATTGCCATAATCAATACGGTCACGTGAGACATCAACCTCCTCAGGACGCCAAAAAAACGACAGCTGCTTTTCAATCAATTGCTCAAAAATCGGATGCTTTTGTTGGTCATAGCGGGCGATATTAACGGGCTGACCAAAAAACATCGGCTCTTTCATCGCGTCATTTGGGGTTTGATTAAAGATTGAATACGTCATGGGACTGCCTTTAGTGGTTATGCGGTTGTTAATAGTTAAGGGTTATAAATTCTCTAAAGATATCTGCGAGGATACTGGTTCATCATTCATATAGGCTTTTATAATCTCGCTCAACTCTCGATCATCGAGTCCTGCCAGCTCACCGATATGACCCTTACCAGTGTCACGCGCATCAGGGTTTTGCGCCTGTTTTGATGCTGCTCTTTTTGCAGGTCTTTTAGATGACTTCTTCACGGTTTTTACCGCTTTAGGTGCGTCATTGGTCTCAAGTTGCGCGCGTACCTCGTCCAAATTCAGCTCTACTTGTACGATATGAGAGCCACCCTCGTCTAGGTCTGCAAACACATTTGGGATAAAAATCCCACCATCTTTGATGATTGCGGTATAGCTCACGTCTGTGACCTCCGTCGTTTTTGTGCCATCTTTATTATAGGCATAAAGCTTGAGCTTAAAATGCTAAGATTTAATAGTACGTTTCGTTAACGCTTACGCGTTGTCAGGCTATCATACACTTTGTTATTTTCTCTTTTGCCTACGGCTAGCACATAAACCACCACCACATCATCTTTTACGGTATACACCAGCCGGTAGCCTATGGTGCGTAGTTTGATTTTATAGGCGTCTGCATGTCCTGAGAGCTTTGACGCTGGCACATGAGGGTTAGATAAGCGCTGCTGTAGTTTTTTCTTAAACTGCTGTTGAATACTTGGCGCAAGCTTTTTCCACTCTTTTAATGCTAAAGGATGAAACTCAAGATTATAAGTCATCCAACGTGACCTTTATAGGTATCTGCCCGTCCTTCATCCGTGTGTCAACGGTTTGGCTTAATGCCATATCATCCATTGCTTCCATCATACGCTCAAAGACGTCTGTTGAAACTAAGTAAGCCACGGGTTTATTGTGGTTTAAGATAGCAATGGATTCACCGTCTGACTGTTTGATCAGTGCCGAAGGGTTAGTCTTGAGCTCTGAGATACTGGCTGTCTGTGTCGCAAATATCGGTTGCATGATTCATTCTCCGCTAATACTAAGCTCTAAATATAGGGCTAATTTTAGCACGAAAATTAGGTCTTATTTATTACTGTTTTAAATTTAAGCATTTTAAGTAGCCAATCCCGCCTTCCGCTTGTATCTGCCTAGCCGCTGGCGTGCAGTCTATAATGTCTGGTAGCGTTCCAACGTTCGAGCGACCACTCCCAGACAGAGACTGCATCGCCATCAGCGTTGGCAGGATACCGCTATAGTCGGGGCTAAGAAGCCTCTTTAGGGCAGGGTTAGTCTTTCTTAATAACTTTGCCTTTTGCGCTTGGTTTGTAGGGTGGGTTAGCGATAGCGTAACCCACCATTTATAATAGGTCATCGTTCGAATCGGTGGGTTACGTTTTACCTTCGTTCTCTACGAGAACTTGGAAAAACTAACCACACCCTACATCGCGAGCAAACATCAGCTTTGTAGGTTGGTATCGAAGGATGAGACCCAACAGATTATCTATTTAAATTGTTGGGTGTCGCAAGCTCCACCCAACCTACGCTTGCTACCAATCAAATCATTCTACCCAAATCAAATGGCTCCAATGGATGCTCTTGTGCTTGGTGGTGCCAATAACTCATTTTTTCATGATACCTTGCTGGATTCTCGTCATTAAGCTCACTGTAAATCTCAGCCATTTTATGAATGGCTATGCGACTGCCTCGATTGGCTAACGCTTCAAGCTTGGGTAGCATAGTCGTAATACAAGCAGGGTATGAAGTTTCATAATCTTCTACGATGAGCATGCTTTTAGCTTCAATTGATCCGGCTTCAATGAGCATTTTGAACACATCACTTGGGTCATCTTCTGCCCACATCGGATTGGCTTCACTGATATTATCAGCACCCTCATTCAAAGAGGACATGACCAGTATTACCATATATTCTGCGCGTTCTGGTTGAACTTGGCTATAATAATCAACTAGCTTTTTTAGATAAGTGATGGCTTGATAATCATCTTTGGGCAAATATTCCCCTAAGAAGTAGACGCTAAACAGCCGTCTTAAAATCTGGGTCGCAGTGTCTTGAGAGATAAATTCCCCTTCTGCCAATAACTGCTGTATTTGAACCGCATTGTCATAGCTGTCCGTATCATCCACCATTGGAAAATCTGCAATGTTAGCATTCATAATATGCTCATCTGCAAACCGGCGTAGCTCTACGATCTCTTCCGCTTTTTTTATATCGTTAGTAACTGCTGTCTCACGAGTGATTAGCGGATGATTTAACGCTTGCTGGTAATAATAACCACACTGATCACTCGCATCATCCTCTATCTTTTCGCCATTTTCAGCGTTGGCATCGCTATTGGCAACCAAAAAAGGCGTCGTCAAAAATAGCGCTGATACTAATACCGATATCCTAATATTTTTCATAGCACCATCCTTGTGGCTTTATTTCATCTTTTCATAGTTATCAGCTTATACTTGTTGACCGCTTTTGACTACTAGCGTTCTGAATGACTTGTAGCCAATCCCGCCTACCGCTTGTATCTGCCTTGCCATCGTCGTTGGCAGTATACCGCTATGGAATTTGCGAAAATGCAAATTCCCTTGCGCTCGGACGAAGCAGCGCTTCGTTATTTCCTCGCTCAGGGGCTAAAGAGCCTAGTTTGGACATCGCTGATCTTTCTTACCAATAACGCTATTTATGCTTATTTTGTAGGGTTCTTTTTAAGCAACGTTAAACTTAACTTTCAAACTATTGGTGCGTGGAACGCACCCTACATCACGAGCCAACATAAGCCTCAGAGTTGAATATGTTTTGCGTAGGCTGTGGCTTTAGCCCAGCATCTTGGTTTTGCAAAATCGTAACTCCAGCCTAAAATAACGGCTATGTTCTAAAGGTAGGTTGGTGTCGAGGAACGAGACCCAGCAGGTTGCTCATTTTACTTCGTTGGGTGTTGCAAGCTTTATCTAATCTACGTGCTTAGCAGTAACTCTACGATTGATAATCATCAAGATACTTCTGCATCCGCTTAGCAGATTCATCCTCTTGCTCATTCTTATTTCGTTTATGTAACCAATTAGGAGTAGGTCGTGCAGATTTTCTATGATGATAGATAGCTGTTTGCAACTGCCGACATCGAGTAGTAAAGTCTTCTGAAGATAAATCATTTGATAAAATAAAGCCTATTAACTCTCTGTTAATATCTTTCAAACGAGACATCTCTTTGATAGTATCTTTCTGCTCTGCAATCATCTTATAAAAAAACAGGAAAACTGGTAACAAAAGAGATAATATGTTCGTAAATAAAGCTCTCAACGTAAAATCATTTAGAATACCTAAGACGAATATAAAGGTTACAATAGTAAAGAGAGTAATCGTAGCTATCTTTACAACTTGCTGTCTTAATTCGCTATCCCAGTTAAGGTTCTGTTGCTGACAAAAGGCAATTGCTTGAGGATACTTGAATGTCGCAGCCTTAATAGTATACCAGTCTTCAAAACCTGCATAATTAGGATGTTTTTTTTCGAAAGTCTTACAATTTTTCAGAATTATACCAAAATCGGGTTTTTCACCAACATTAATTTTATCCCACTCTAACTTAAAGACACTTGTATCGAAGGTTTCTTGTATTTTGGCAGATGTTTCTTTCATTCTCTTTGTAAGTTGGCTAATAACTACAACGGAAATAGCAGCCATTATACCGATAGGAGCAGATATGTAACTTATATCTTTACTTTCAAAGCCTAGTGTCGAAGAAAATGTATTATTATTAAAAACAAAAACTAATATACTAACAAATAATGGAGTAACAACACCAATCATTAAATTTACAATCATCCATCGTTTTATATCAGAATACATTTGTCTTTGAGCTTTTAATTTCTGGATATTATCCTGCTTATTTTGGCGATAGGCTATGTCGGTCATCTCTATTATCCCGTGTAAATCGGAAAGTCAGCACCAAAAATCTTTCTCCATTCTTTCATAGCATTTTCATGATCTTTGTCTGTAATTTCAAAATAACTAGCAGTATCTGCTATCTTCACATCATTTGCTGCCTTGCTTGAAATCTTAGTTTTGTCATCAAGACTAAGAGTATTTATATCACCTTGTATCCCTTTAGGGTCTTTGACGCTACTATAAATTCTTTTAATTAAATAATTCAAAAAACTTCTAAAGCTTACATCTAGATAACTCGATGGGTTATTATTTTCATAGTATTCTAATATCATACTTTCAAGTAAATACGAAGACATAGATGGCATAGTAGCTCTACGTTGCCAGTATTTGATAAGCCTAATAATGTCTAAAACTTTACCTTCATGATGTTTATTGATAGCTGTAACTCGCGCTCTATCAATTCTAGGATCGGTCTTCATCCAGTTACCGTAGCCATCAGGAATGAGATAATAGCTTTTCCCTAATAAATCTTCTGTGGTCATAAATGCTGGAACAATATCAAAATTCCAATCATAACTATCTAACGTAAAACTTACCGATTGCATGTTTCGATGTATATCAGCCTTAGTGTAATGAGGTATAGACTTCAACGATGAAATAAATTTATTTATTATCTTTTTAGAATTAAGATTTAAAGATTCTGAGTGACGGAAATTTTTATAGTCATCTGAAAGCTGTGGGGTTTCGAGATACACAGTTCCATCGTAGCCTTCTGTCCAAGTACAACCATTAGCTTTCAAAGTAAATATCATGTCAATATCGTCAAGCTCACGTATTTTAGTTTTCCTTGCAAATGAGCCGTAGTCAATATTTCTATCGCTATATAGTGGTAGAAAGTCACTAAAATTATTTATCTTACCTTTTAAGAAATCTCTACTACGACGCGCCTTGTCAACTTTTTGACTTTCCAAATTTACTGTATTACTCATAAACTGATTAAAAGCTGAATTTACTGTGCTGGGCATTATTTTATCCTTGATAGATTAAAGTTTATAGCGATAAACAGCGAGCCCAACCCAAAAGCCAAGCCCGCTTTCAAACCTAAATCTTACAAGCCCCGCCAGCACAATCATCTTCCATATCCGCTTGTGCGTCGTTGGCACCATCACGGGTATTGTGATAATACAGCGTCTTCACACCCAGCTTATACGCGTTTAGCAGATCCTTAAGCAATATCTTCATCGGCACACGACCGCCTTCATAGCGAACGGGGTCGTAGTTGGTATTCGCCGAGATACTTTGATCGACGAACTTTTGCATGATAGCGACGAGCTTGATATAGCCATCGTTATTTGGCATTTGCCACAGTAGCTCGTATTGACCGCGTAATTTTTCGATCTCTGGCACCACTTGTTTGAGGATGCCATCTTTTGACGCTTTGATAGACACTAGACCGCGTGGTGGCTCGATACCGTTAGTAGCATTAGCAATCTGGCTTGAGGTTTCAGACGGCATCAGTGCAGTGAGGGTCGAGTTGCGTAGACCATGTTCGGTAATCTCGCTGCGCAAGGTTTCCCAGTCCAGATGCAAGGGCTCTTGGCAAATCTTATCCAAGTCCTTTTTGTAGGTATCAATCGGCAAGATACCTTGCGAGTAGGTGGTCTCGTTAAAGGCAGGGCACGCGCCTTGCTCTTTTGCCAGTTTATTTGAGGCTTTAAGTAAGTAGTACTGCAAGGCTTCAAACGTTTGATGGGTGAGACCCAATGCTGAGTCGTCTGAATAGCGTACGCCATTCTTCGCAAGGTAATAGGCATAGTTAATCACGCCCACACCGAGGGTACGGCGACGCATGCTGCCATTATGAGCGGCTTTGACGGGATAGTCTTGATAGTCGAGTAAGGCATCGAGCGCACGCACGATCAGTTCGGCCGGCTCTTCGATATCGCTGACGTTATCGACTTTGCCTAGATTAACGGCTGATAGCGTACATAGGGCGATCTCACCCTCTTCATCATTGATGTTATCAAGCGGCTTGGTCGGTAGGGCGATTTCCATACACAGATTAGACTGGCGAATCGGCGCAACTGTCGCATCAAACGGGCTATGGGTATTGCAATGATCGACGTTTTGGATGTAGATACGACCCGTGCTGGCGCGCTCTTGCATCATCAGGCTAAATAGGTCTGCCGCTGGTATTTGGCGCTGACGGATAGACGCGTCACCTTCGTATTTGGTGTAGAGCGCTTCGAACTTGTCTTGATCTTCAAAGAAGGCATCGTACAGACCTGGGGTATCATCAGGGGAGAATAGAGTGATGTCTTGCCCTTTGATCAGACGTGTATACAGGGTTTTGTTTATCTGTACGCCGTAATCCATATGACGTACGCGGTTGTCTTCGACACCGCGATTGTTTTTGAGGACAAGAAGTGATTCCACTTCTAAATGCCATAGGGGATAAAACAGCGTTGCCGCCCCGCCGCGCACGCCACCTTGTGAGCAGCATTTGACTGCCGTTTGAAACAGCTTATAGAACGGAATACAGCCGGTATGCTGCGCTTCACCGCCGCGGATAGGGCTACCAAGGGCGCGAATACGGCCAGCGTTGATACCGATGCCGGCGCGCTGCGATACATAGCGCACGATAGCGCTGGTAGTGGCGTTGATAGAGTCAAGGCTGTCACCACACTCAATGAGCACGCACGAGCTAAATTGGCGTGATGGCGTGCGTACGCCCGACATGATCGGCGTGGGCAAAGAGATTTTAAATTGTGAAGTCGCATCATAGAAGCGCTTGACGAAGTCTAAACGATTGGACTTATCGTAACTGGCAAACAAACACATACCGACGAGCATATAAAGGAACTGCGGGCTCTCATAGACGGTCTTTGACACGCGGTCTTGCACGAGGTACTTACCTGCCATTTGCTCAACGGCGGCGTAAGCCAGATTCATATCGCGCCAGTGATCTAGGTAGGCCTCTAACTCATCAAACTCGCTACGGCTATAATCAGCTAGGATATGCTCATCGTACTTACCTGCATTGGTGAGGGTCGTGACATGGTCAAACAGATGCGGCGGCTCAAACTGGTTGTAGGCGATCTTGCGCAGATGGAAGATTGCAAGGCGAGCGGCTAGGTACTGATAGTCGGGCGTATCCTCTGAGATGAGATCAGCGGCTGACTTGATGATAGTTTCGTGGATATCGCGGGTTTTGATGCCTTCATAGAACTGAATGTGTGATTTGAGCTCCACTTGCGACACTGACACATTATCGAGTCCATCCGCTGCCCACTCGATGACCTTGTGGATTTTATCCAAATCTATAGGCTCGAGGCGTCCGTCGCGTTTGGTTACTTGAATCTTATCGATATGTGTCATGTTGTCCCTCATCCAATGTTGTTATTTGTCAAAATCTTAGCGATTGCTTTTGTAGCGCTAGGTAGAGCGGTAACCCCTAATGGTTTAGAATATTACGTCTATACGCCCACTTTTTTTAGGCCAAACGATGCCGCAGCCCTAGTGACGAGAAAATTCACTGAGCACTACATATAGCGTGTTTGTTGTTAAGTAGGCACAATATAGCCCGAATATTTTGAAAATACTATATTGATTTTAGATTTTATTTATGTTGTCACAAGAGCGAAGGGGTGTGATTTTGACGCAAAGGGCGATGTGGCAAGGGGTAGAAGAATTTAAAGGATTTTATAAAATTTTTTGTAAAAATGAAAATATGCGCTTATTTACTAAATGCATATAAACGCACTCAAATTTTGCGCGCTTATAGCATAAAAAATCGCCACCCTAAAAAGAGTGACGACTATTTGATATTAAGATAGCTTACACGACTAAGCGTACTGTTTTGGCCTCATCAAGTGCTGCATATAGCGCGTTGACTTGCGCCGCTTCGGTCAAGTACAGATTGACGCGTGCTGAATGAAAGCGACCTGTTTTAGACGGCTTGACTTCAATAGAGGCCAAATCAAAATCTGGGAACTGGCTACCAAGAATGAGTTTAACTTCATTGAGCAAACTATCATGCTCGCCTTCGTGACCAATAATGCTCAGCGGGTAATCCATTGGAAACTGCCATAGCTCGATATTTTGGATATCCGTTTTTTTGCCTTTTAAGATACCGTCATTAGCGACAAGTTCAGTCACTTTAACATCTCTTTTGCTATCGGTCTGCGTTGTGGCTTGGTTAGCGTTGCTTTGATTGGTGTTGTTTTGATCAACAGTGTTGTTTGGATCATTACTCATAATAGAGTCCTTATTGTTGTTTGACAGCGCCCAACTAAGTTAAATCAGTAAGCTTGGCCAGATCGCTTTATGCACTCTATATAGTGATTGGTCAGTGGTTTTTCAAGAGTGAATACTCAGCTATATAGCAGGCACAAAAAAGCTGAGACTCGCTCAGCTTTTTGGTTTGATTTGTACTCTATATAGCGGTGCTTAGAGTTTAGTCATTCTCTAAGAACGAACGTAGATGCTCAGAGCGTGACGGATGACGCAGCTTACGCAAGGCTTTGGCCTCTATCTGACGGATACGCTCACGCGTCACATCGAACTGCTTGCCGACTTCTTCTAGCGTATGATCGGTTGGCATATCGATACCAAAGCGCATTTTGAGTACGCGTGCTTCACGCTCTGTCAAGTTGCCTAAAACGTCACGCGTCGCCTCACGTAGGCCCGCTGAGGTAGCATCATCGACAGGGCTTGAGATCGTAGAGTCTTCGATAAAATCGCCTAAGTGCGAGTCTTCATCGTCACCGATAGGCGTCTCCATAGAGATCGGCTCTTTGGCAATTTTGAGTACTTTACGTACCTTGACTTCGTCCATCTCTAGACGCTCGCCTAATTCCTCAGGCGTCGGCTCACGGCCCATCTCTTGCAATAACTGACGCGAGACACGGTTGATCTTATTAATAGTCTCAATCATGTGTACTGGAATACGAATCGTACGCGCCTGATCGGCGATAGAGCGGGTGATCGCCTGACGAATCCACCACGTCGCATAAGTTGAGAACTTATAACCACGGCGATATTCAAACTTATCGACCGCTTTCATCAAGCCAATGTTACCTTCTTGGATTAAATCCAAGAACTGTAGACCACGGTTGGTATATTTTTTGGCGATTGAGATGACCAGACGCAAGTTAGCTTCGACCATTTCCTTCTTGGCGCGGCGAGCCTTGGCTTCACCGACCGCCATGCGCCGTGCTACATCCTTCATATCGACAATTTGCATATCGAGCTGCTGCTCGTAATCACGGATTTTGCGCTGCAATAAAATCACATCATCAACGACTTTCTCTAGCGTCTCGCCAAATGCAGGCTTGCCTTTTAGGCGCTCAATGAGCCAATCAACATTGGTCTCATTACTGGGAAAGGTTTTGCGAAACTCTTCGCGCGGCATGCGACCACGGCGGATGACCAGACGCATGATTTGACGCTCTTGTTTGCGCACATCATCATAGACATCATGCATAATCGCCATGACCTGATCTGACATGCGGTTGTTAAGTTTGAGCATCATAAAGCGGCTAGCAAGTTGCTCATAAGCTTCGACGGCTTGTGCGCTACCGCGTCCATAGTCTAATAGGGCCTGCTTGGCAGTAACGAATAACTCTCTGATTTCCTCAACACGTAAACGCACCTCTTCAGGGTCGATACCACTGGTTTCTTCTTCTTCGACCTCGTCATCGCCGCCGTCAACATCATCCTCGTCGTCTTCGTCATCATCGTCTTTTGCATTGACTTTTGGCTTGATGATAGGGGCGTTTTCTTTTTCTTCTTTGATACGCTCACGCTCTTCTTTGGCGCGCTCTTTTTCTTCTTTAGCCGCCTGCTTATCTTCTTCGGTTTCAGGATCCAAAAACCCTGTGATCACATCAGAGAGCTTTTTGTCGCCATCGAGTACGCGCTGATATTCATCAAGGACGAACTGCACGGTACCGGGCCAATAAGCCATTGCGTGTTGGACGTCACGAGTTCCTTCTTCAATGCGTTTGGCAATGGCAATCTCGCCTTCACGAGTAAGCAGATCTACTGTACCCATCTCACGCATATACATACGCACAGGGTCTGTTGTGCGACCAGGCTCAGTCTCTACCGCTGCAAGTACCGCCGCCGCTTCATCCGCCGCCGCTTCGTCATCGCTTGAGTCATCATTCATCAAGATGTCATCAGCATCAGGCGCGGACTCAAAGATTTTGATACCGACGTCGGTTAGCATCTGAACGATATCTTCGATCTGATCACTTTCGGTAATAGAATCGGGAAGCTGATCGTTCACCTCAGCATAGGTAAGGTAGCCTTGCTCTTTACCCATCTGAATCAAGGTGGCCAGCTGAGAGGTGGACTTAGAAACTGACTTATCGTTCATAAATACTCGCTTTTTTTGTACAGACATTTTTATGAGATGACAACGAGACGTTTAAAGTAGGGTTGACCCTAATCACAGAGAGGTCAAAACCGCGTCAGACTTATCAGTAGTAATAAAAATGAATGGATATCAATTGGTTCTTACCATCAAAAATACAGCACCTAAAAATGCTCAACACTCAAAACGGATAACAATAGTAACGGCGTAGTTTAGCACAGACTCTATGAATGACGTTAAAGCGCGCTAAAGGTTTTTAGCAATTATTGTCATTAAAGAAACTGCTTTGCAGCGCTCACTTGTTACTTTTAAATAATCATTATTCTTAGTAAGGTTTTAATGATTTGTATGTGTAATCAATGGGGATTATAGTGATTATTTTAAAGGGCTTGAGGCGATAAGACTATAAATACTCTATTTGCGCAGGCTCAATGATACTAAATCTGACTGCTCGCCATTTGCGTAGATTGCTCAGCGCGCTTACCCCGTAGCCAGTTGCTCAGCTGCTGGGTTTGCATATTGACGATCGCTTGCTTGATATGATCAGGGTTTTTTACCAGCTCTTGCATCTTCTTTTTCATAGTACGCTCAAGCAATTGACTGACCAACTCTTCAACCAAGTCATCAAGGCTGAGCACGTGTCTGTCAGTCAAAGCTTTATAGAATCCGCCCCAATTGCGACTCAGCATAGGCTGATGGCTTGGACTTAGGTTAGATAAGACAAAATGCGCGGCAGCGTTTGCATCATTAGGCAAATATGGCAGGCAGCGCTGAATGGTACTAACCACATCAAATAGCGCGCCATCTTGCAGATCTTGCCAAGCGAGCGGACGCACGATGTCAGGCGCGGCTCGCTGCATAATGTGCGCCGGTATGTTGATACGATCAATGCCTGCTTGCTGCCAAATGGATGTAATCGGATCATCGATAAGCGTGCGCGGTTGAAACAAAAAACACAGTTGCAGCTGCTGACTGATGGTCATGTCGCCATCAAAATCTAGTAGTGCATCTTTGGCCTCAGTGTTTTGACTACGCTTGCCGCCAAGCCTTTGGTAAATATCGTTATTGAGCAAATAACGAAAACTGCTGCCTTTGGGTAAAGAGGTCGTCAAGGTGCGCACTTGTGACATCAGCTTGGCTTTACCTTCGGCAAGGCTCAAGTCATAGCGCTCACTTAAATAAGCAAAGATATACTGCGATAAGGGCATAGCGCCAGCTATCTGCTCGCGCATGGCATCCACGCCATTGGCCTTGATAAAGGTGTCGGGATCATGGCCATTGGGTAGATTCAAAAAGCGCAGCTCTTTGTCATCACCAAGCACGGGCAGGGCAACTTCAAGCGTACGCCAAGCGGCTTTTTGTCCTGCGCTATCGCCGTCAAAGCTCAAGGTTAGCGTTGGATTCATGGTCAAAAGGCGCGCAATTTGACTCTCATTAATCGCCGTACCCATGGAGGCCACAGCGCCATAGATGCCCGCTTGATACAGAGCAATGACATCCATATAGCCCTCAACTACCAGCCAGTTATCCGCGCGCTGCTGCCGTGATTCATAATAGCCGTAGAGCACATGCTGCTTATGAAAGACAGGGGAGTCTGAGGAGTTGATGTATTTGGGCTTGACCTCGTCATCGAGCGCCCGCCCGCCAAAGCCTATGGTACGTCCTTGATTATCACGAATCGGGAAGATCACCCGATCACGTAGCAGATCGTAGTCACGCCCAGACTCAGACTGACGCACTAGTCCAAGTGCCTTAAGGCCTTCGATGTCCTGCGGGAACTGATGCTCTAGATGCTGCCAGCCAAAGGGCGCATAGCCCAGTCCAAAGGTCTCAATGATAGAGGCGGAAACTCCGCGCGCGGTAAAGTAATGCATAGCATGCGGATGTGTGCTCAGGCTGTGCTGATAAAAGGTTGCGATCTGCTCTAAAAGATCGTATAAATTGCCGTCTTGGTCCGCTTGATTGTCCTGAGAGCCTGGCAGGCTAGCGCTGGCATGCAAGTCCCAAGTAGGTGGTAGGTTGTGACTGTCATCAAAGCCACTATAATCGTAATTATTATCATAAGTACCGCCAATGTCAGTACTGCCAATGTCATTACTACCAAAACTGCCGACATCATAGTCTGCGCCGTAAGCAATATCCTCTGGCATACCTTGAGAACTATGGTCATTGTTATCTATGCTAGTAGGCTGACGATGATGTTCAGGCGGCGCTGTTTTATCGGACGTATTACGGCTACTTGATGACGCTGATAGCGGCGTCGCTACATCTTGTGATGTAACAGGTTGCGATGTAACGGGATGCGGCTTGCTTGGCTGCGGCTTGGGCGCGCGGCGCTGGTAGCTGACGTTTTTTTGCTCGTCTTTAGGGACTTCTATACCCGTCTGCTTGGAGAGCTCATTGACCGCCTCGATGAAGCTGAGACTTTCATAATCGCGCAAAAAGCTAATGGCATTACCGCCGACACTACAGCCAAAGCAGTGATAGATGTTTTTTTGTGGATTGACATAAAACGAGGGTGATTTTTCACCATGAAACGGGCAGCAGCCTTTATACTCACTACCTGCACGTTTGAGCGTCGTATGACGACCAATAATGCTAATCAAGTCAGCTTGGCTATTGAGTTGTTCGAGGATATGGTTTGGGATACTCATACAAAAAACAGTTTACCATAAAGCGATAAAAGGGGAGCGCAAAACCAAAAACAAGGCCAACGCTAGAGTTGACCTTGAATAGAATAATATGAGATTTGACTGACAAAAATTTGAGTATTGCTTTTACTTTGAGCAGTGAGCCAATTTAAGTACTAAGTCAATTTAAGTACTAGCCTATTTAGCTACTAAGCTTACTTAAGGACTGCAGTTACTCAAAAGTTACTCGGTATCATCCATGTCATCAGTATCGTCAACATCAGGTACATCTAACTGAACGCGATCACTGACATTGTCATCAGGTAGCGTCGTACGGCGCGTAGGATTGATGTTTTGTGGATCAACATTGGCTTCTCTAGCCGCTGATGCAGAGCTACCTTGACTGGTGATTTGTTCAGATGATTCCTCAGGCAAGCCAAGACCAATATTAAGACCTGAGCGCGAGGATGAAAAATCAATAGCATTGCTTGCAGTAGAGGTATCACTCGTTGGGAGTCTGAGCTGCGCGGCATCACGTACCATCTGAGTTTTGGTCGCGCCAGTATACTGACCATTTAAAGCAGTAGTATTAGAGGTATCAGCACGGCCAAGTTTACCAAAGGTGATTTTGTTCAGCCAAGTGCGGTCGCGTTTGGTATCGAGTTTGACGCGGCCATCGTTAGTTAGCGTATCAGGATAGTTAATCTGTAGCAGGGTTTTGTACTCTTGAGCCAAGTCATCTAGTCCGAGTTGCTCGTGACTGTAAGCCAGAACTGCCAAGGCTTTTGGCGTAGATTCACTTTGCGGATAAAACTGAAAGACCCACTTGGCACGATTGGCGGCGGCAACATAAGCTTCGCGCTCAATGTACCAATTAGCAGCGTCAAGTTCGCTCTCGGCAAATTGGTTGTACAAAAACGTCATACGCTGAGCGGCATCTGGCGCATAAGGGCTACTAGGGTATTTGTTGATTAATTCTTGAAAATTAGCAAAAGCAATACGCAAGTAGGAGGTATCGCGTTCAGCTTGATTGGTCTTAAAAATATTAATGCCGCCTGATGGCCCTTGCATATTGGCCACGCCGCGTACATAGTAGGCATAGCTCACTTGCGGGTTGGAGGGGTAGAGGCTGATGAAACGATCAGCACTACTAGCAGCTGACTCGTACTCGCCCGCCTCGTACTGCGCGTACATAGTATCAAGCAAAGCTTGCTCGGCATATTGCCCAGTTGGGTAAAAGGTACGTAAGTTGCTTAAGTCTTCTACCGCTTGGGTGTAACGACCTTTGTTTATCTTTTCAATCGCATCGCTGTAGTAGCCTTGCTCAGATCTTTCAGCGGTGGCTACCGCATCGACATCATTACCCGTTAAGTTCTTAAAGGTCTGACAACCGACCAAATTGACACTGAGTGCCAGCACCGTTATTGAGGACAGTTTGATCATCGTATTGCGAGCAACGTGCATACTTCTTCTCCGACACAAAACGCATAATAGCCTTGATGCTATATGCATATAATAAAGTGATAATAAGGGCGCAGCTTATAAGCGCTGTGATTGCCTATAGGTATAGTTTATATCGTACAAGCTTAAGTGTGTGCATTATAGTGCCATAGCATACAGCAAAATATCGATAACTTTGTACAATAAAATGTAGGACGTCTGTTTTTTGACCCTCATATTTGCAGTTTAACACGCGTCACATTGGTGAGCGATAGCAAATGCTACTAGCTTCGATAAACACACAGTCCGTTACGACGACGTTAGATTCGTACGCTTAGTTCGTATGCCTATTTGGCATGCTCAGTGAGATAGTAGCGCATAGTCAGACAAGATAACTGCGCGTCACTATAGGGCATAAAGTGCTAGCATGGTACACTAGCTTTGAGAACAGCAAACCTGCATAAAGTCACTCGATAAGAGCCATTTAATAAAAACTTACTTAGTAAAGGCTATTTGATAAAATAGTTTCGCTAGTAAATGTGATAGATACGAATCTGCTATGAGTAATAATGACATGACAACCCAAGTGGCATCAACTAAGGCGGCGTCTGCTCAAGCCTCAGCGGCAAAGACGCCAGAGAATTTAGCGACACAGACGCCAGAGAATAAGTCACATGATGACAATAAACCTTTAGACGCGCAACAATTCGCTGGAGCAGACATTGATCTTGAAGCCAGCAATCTTGAAGATGATTTAAATGATGCTGATTTAAAAAGTGCTGATGTCGAAGACAGTGACGCAATAGATGATGACGACGATGAAGTGGATAACGACATAGGACAAGCGGTTCCTGTCATTATCGATATGAGCTATACGGTAGCAGACAACCAAGCAGGTCTGCGTATTGATAAGCTGGCGGCACTTGCCTTTACCGACTTTTCGCGTGCTCAATTACAAGGCTGGGTCAGCGATGGCAGTTTGCTATGTAATGGTAGTATCCAAAAGCCCAAATACCGCGTCAAAGCAGGGGACGTCATTCATCTATCGACGACGCTACAGCAGCATAGTAGCGATCAGCCAGAGAACATCCCTATCGAAGTCATATTTGAGGACGATGAGGTATTGGTCATCAACAAGCCTGTCGGTATGGTCGTGCATCCTGGTGCGGGCAATCAGACGGGTACCCTCGTTAATGCGCTGCTATATCATTATCCGCAGCATCATCATCTACCGCGCGCAGGACTCGTGCACCGTATTGATAAGGACACCTCAGGACTACTACTTATTGGCAAAACCAAACCTGCGCAGATGGCGCTTATGGCTCAGCTCAAGGACAAGGCGGTATATCGCCACTATCAGTGTGTGGTGGCAGGGGATCAAGCTAGCCTAAAACGTCATCAAACTATCGATGCGCCTATCGGTCGCCATCGCAATCAGCGCACTAAGATGACGGTGATGACCGCAGGGCGCGAGGCGGTGACGCACTTGCTCGATATTACTGCGCTCAATGACAATTATTGCCTATTGGACGTCGGACTTGAGACAGGGCGCACGCATCAGATTCGTGTTCATCTAAGTCACATAACTTATCCTATTGTCGGTGACCGCGTCTACGGTGGACGTCGTCAACTGCGTGCAGGTCTCACAGAAGCACAGCGTACAGCGATTAGCAGCTTTCCTCGTCAAGCCCTGCACGCGTATCGATTAGGGTTTGTACATCCTACAACGGGCGAGGATGTTGAGGTAATGGCACCGATTCCAGAGGATATGCAGGCTTTGATTGCGCTATTGAGTGATGACTAAGCTGATCGTTTAAGAGACAATACTCAAAGCAAATAATACCTTAAGGACAAGAGATTTAGGGGAGACGCTATGACTGCTCAAAGCCAGCCTATTACGCTTGTAGCACACTTAAATGACATTGCAGTCTTTCAAACTCGCGCTTTTAATGACGAGCCAAACGTATTATTTGATGATACATCTACTCTAGGGCAGGCAAGCTACGGCGACTTTAATCTAGGCTTGCATGTCAGCGACGACCCCAAACCAGTATTACATAACCGTATGCAACTGCTCAGCGCTATCAATGAGCAATTGAAGGGTTATCACCTTGCGCCCATAGCGCGTTTGCATTGGGTCAATCAAGTACATGGCAATCAGGTGCATGATATTGACAATACTACTATCGGTATGCAGCCTATTGCTGCTGATGCTATGGTTAGTATGCAAGATGATATGGGACTGGCAATTATGACCGCAGATTGCGTACCTATTGTGATGTATCAGCCAGATAGTAGGCAGATAGCGGCTATTCATGCAGGCTGGCAGGGGCTAGCTTGCGGGGTCATAAAACAAGCCGCCAAGCGCTTTGATAAATCATTATCAATTATGGCATGGATGGGCGCTTGTATTAGTCAAGCGCACTATGAGGTGAATCGACAAGTTCAAGATAAGCTGCTGGCAGGATGTTTCGATCACAAATTATTAGATGCCGCTCGTTTAAACGAGTTTGAGCATTTATATAGTATAGCGTCAGAGGTCGATGTCAGTAATGATGCCACCGCTAATACTAACCTAGCTGACAATTCACAAAGCGCGGAGCAATACTTACACAAGAACCTTGAAAATCTGTCAAATTACGCTACAGTAAATGCAGACAAAATTAAGCTCAACTTACCGCAGCTGGCAGCGGATCAATTAACAGCTTTAGGTATAAAGTTAAAGACTGATCTGCCAATAGACTGTAGTTACGCTGATACTCGCTACTATTCTTATCGGCGCCAGACGCATTTGCATCAGCCTGCTACAGGACGTATGGCGCTAATCATTGTACGCAGCCGTCCTTTATAATATTTTAACCCCTTTATCAGACATTATTAGAGCTTGTATGAATACACCTGCTACCTCATCGCAAACCACTACCGACGCCAAAGCAGTACCTAGCGTCACTATGGCAGTTATCTTCCATAGTAATTATGGTCATACCAAACGCGTGGCGCACGCTATCGTCGAGGGCGCGCGCCAGCAGCTGCCCAAGTTGCAGGCACGGGCGGTAGATGTATATGAGGTAGATTGGGACTATTTAGATCAAGCCGATCTATTGGTGTTTGGTAGCGCCGTCTATATGGGCAGCGTTACCGCTGAATTTAAGACCTTTATGGATGAGACCTCAAAGCGTTGGTACAACCGTATATGGGAAGGCAAGTGGGCGGCAGGATTTGCCAATTCAGGTGGTCTTAGTGGAGATAAGCTTGCCGTATTACAGCAGATCAATCTGTACTGTATGCAGCACGGTATGAACTGGATCGGCCTGCCTTTAATGCCGACAGGTCATGAATCCACTGATCTTAATCGTTTATCGAGTTTTTTGGGACTGATGACGCAGTCGCTTGATGGACCACCTGAAAAGACTCCAGGCAAAGGGGATATCGATACTGCTATCTGGTTCGGCAATCACTTAGCAAAGACTATTATCAAGCATCAACCCTCAGATCAGTAAACCCACGATAAACGAATACAGACGTCCATAACGGGCGTTTTTTTTTGCTTTATTTTTTGTTTAAAGTATCTGACTGCAAGTTAACTGGATTAATAGTAGACAGTGATTTTGTAGTGGGCAATGGGTTGTTTGTCGACCCTTTAATCGTTTGAGCCGCGGTTACTGGAATAGGGCTACCGCCAAATCCGAGAGATTGACAGCCTGTAAGGAGCACGCTTGCAAATAGGGTATAAAAAAAGGGCGAGTTGTGGGCAAAAGGATTTTTCATAGCGCTTATTATCACTAGTGTTTGAAAGGTAACTCAATGCATTATGAATTAAAACAGGAGAGTTTTGTTATTGGTTAGTGTTAATAGAGTCACTAAAAGCGTCACAGTACTGAAATTTTTTTACTTAATCAATATAATTAGACAATATTCGGTAAATATTGATTGTACTTAGATATTGGTATTTGCAGGTGTTCAAGATTAAATATAAGCCAACATAACAAGATGTGTTTTTACTCTTAGCTGATTAAGAGCTAGCTTTTTACTATTGTAGACATGTTTTGAGATAAATAATTTAAATGCTATGGTGTGAGGATATTATGAAGCCATTTTACAAGGTGCTATCGATGCTTGCTATCGGTATCTCCTCAAGCGCTGCTATGGCAGAGGCTACAAACCTACCTAACGTCAGTCCTGCTAACAGTGATCTGGTCAATCGCGGCGCTTATATCGCGCGCGCGGCTGATTGTATGGCTTGTCACAGAGAAGATTATACAGGCGGCGTTGCTATCGATACACCGATGGGCAGTATCTATGCGACTAATATCACGCCCTCTAAGCGCTATGGTATCGGTAACTATACTGAACAAGATCTCAAAAAAGCGCTGCGCAAGGGTCGTGCGCCTGATCACATGATCTATCCTGCGATGCCTTATCCTTCATATCATGGTATGACCGATGAAGACATCAGTGCGCTATTTGCCTACTTGCAAACGGTGCCTGCAGTAGACGCGGCGCCTGAGTATGAAACAGATCTACCCTTTCCTTTTAATATTCGTAGCCTGATGTATTTTTGGAACTTTATAAATGTACCCGCTTACGAAAACAGGGAGGGTCTAACTGCCATCCAGCAGCGCGGTGAATACCTTACCAACAATCTAGAACATTGCGGTACTTGTCATACCCCGCGTGATATGACGATGGGTGCTGATAATAGTATGTACCTATCGGGTGCGCAATTGGGCAATTGGTATGCTCCTAATATCACCCCTGACAACTCAAGCGGCATCGGTAGCTGGAGCGAGCAAGATATCGTCACCTATCTGCGCACAGGCGAGCTAGACAAGCGCGCTTATGCAGGTGGCCCTATGGGTGAAGCAGTCGCTCACAGTACCCGCTATCTAACGGACGATGATTTGGGCGCAATTGCCGCTTATCTAAAAGTAGTCCCCGCAATTGAGACAAAGGATACGATCACTGAGGTAGATACCAAAAGCTTACCTGATCCTATCAATGCCTCGATCACTCATGATTTGCTAGCTCAAGACGACTACCTAACACAGGCAAAACTTGGCGTTGATAGTAGCTCGCCTGAGGGTCTATATCTAAATGCTTGCGCCAGCTGTCACGGCGTCAATGGCTACGCGCAGCCTGATGCTGGTTATGCCCCTATTGTTGGTTTGACAAGTTTGCGCCGTGACAATCCAGACACCTTGATCAACGTGATCCTGCACGGGGTAGAGGGAGCAACCAATATCCGACCGAATATGCCAGGTTTTAAAGATCAGCTGAGCCATCAGCAAATCGCTGATATCACTAATTATGTTCGGACTAGCTTTGGCGGTCTTGCCAGTAGTGATGTGAGCGCAGACTATGTCGATACTGTTGCAGCAGGACAAGATCAACGTCCGTTTTTGATAAAGTATGCAGGCGTGCTTGCCATACTCGGTATCATTGTCGCGCTCTTAATCCTTTTCTTTGTTATTAGAGCCATCATACGCTCGCGTCAACGCGCTTAGTAAAACAGATGAGTAAAAGCACTTAGTATAGATATCATTTATTAAAGCGCTTTGAGTATAGATAACAAACTAATTTACAAATATATAGGTCAATGATCAGGTAGTAAAAGATAAAGAAAGTCACAGTGATATCAATATATATCTTGATGACAATAGCTACCTAATACGGTCATACCACAAGGACACCAATATGAAAGATATGCTTCAATCACCAACGCGGCGTCAACTGCTCTCTATGATTGGTAAGACTGCGGGCGCAACCGCGATGTATCAGGCGATGACGACCTTGGGGTTTGCCTCAGAGTCCACCTTTAAGGAAGAGCTCAATTTAACAGGTGCACCTGCAGGTGCTAGTATCATAATACTTGGGGCGGGGCTGGCAGGTTTGACAGCCGCTTATGAGCTGCGTAAGGCAGGTTATAAAGTTAAAGTATTAGAGTATCAAAACCGTGGCGGTGGTCGTAGCTGGACACTCAACAGCGGTGATAAATACACAGAGCTTGGCGGCGAAGAGGTCACTTGCGACTTTGAGGAAGGCAATTATTTTAATGGTGGTCCTTGGCGCTTGCCAAGTCATCACTATGGCGTGTTTCATTATTGCAAAAAATTTGGTGTTGAGCTGCAGCCCTTTGTTCAGACTAATAATAGGGCGTACTTGCATCGTACCAATCACTTTAATGGTGTGCCGCAGCGTTTGGGTGATGTCAGAAGCGATGTTAAAGGCTATGTCTCAGAGTTACTATCAAAATCAGTGAATGTGGGCGGACTGGATCGCTCGGTCAATACCGAAGATAAAGAAAAGCTGCTTGAAGGGCTAAAAGGCTGGGGCGTATTAGACAATAATTATCGTTATGTGACTAGCCATGCCACCAGCAAGGTTCGCGGGTATAGTGTCTACCCTGGCGGTGGCCTTATGCCGAAAGAGCAGCCATCAGATGTCCTACCGATGAGTGAGCTATTGCAATCTGGTGTGTGGTCAGATTTGTACAATAACTTTGATGTTTACGTACATCATCCAACGATGTTTCAGCCAGTCGGCGGCATGGGCAAAATTGGCGATGCGTTCACACGTGAATGCCGTGACATGATTGAGTTCAACGCCAAAGTCACTAAGATTCATCAAGATGATAGCGGCGTGACTATTGATTATGTCGACAGCAATAACCCTAATGGCGGCACTAAGACTGAGCGCGCTGATTGGTGTATCTGCACCATTCCTTTGACCGTATTGACCCAGATGGACATTAACGTCTCAAAACCTATGAAAGAGGCCATGTCAGCAGTGCCTTACGATACTGCGTTTAAGGTAGGTCTGGAGTTTAAGCGCCGCTTTTGGGAGGAAGATGAGTGGATCTATGGCGGAGTCACGTACACTGATATGCCCAATATACAGATTGCCTATCCTTCTGAGGACATGTTCAAGACAGGAACAGGCGTGCTGCTAGGAGGGTACGGCTATGGCCCAACGTCGTATAAGTTCAATGCCTTGACCCCGCAGCAGCGCATTGACGCCGCTTTAGCTTATGGCAAGCATATCCATCCGCAGTACCCCGAAGAGTTTCGCTCGGGCACCTCTGTAGTGTGGCACCGTATCCCTTGGACATTGGGCTGCTACGGTATCTGGAGTGAGTCAAGCCGCGAGAAATACTACAATACACTGTGTCAGATTGACAATCGGATTGTACTTGCAGGCGAGCATTGCTCACATATCCCAGCATGGCAAGAAGGCGCTATTTTATCAGGGCTAGATACCGCCACGCGCTTGCATCAAAGAGCAAAGGCTGTATAGCCAGCTGTCATAGATAAATAGAGTAAGAGGCAATTATGAAAGATTTAAGATATTCACTATTGACGGCTATGGTCGCTATGACGGCATTGTCTGGCTGCTCATCGAACGCGGATGCACCGACGCTAGCTGAACCTGAGGCACAAACTGCGACGGCAGAGAGTTATGACTTTGCCGCTGGTCGCAACAATGGTTCATGGGGCGCGGTGTACATGAGTGAAGAGGAGCTGGCAAAACCTCAGGTCGATATCGTCAGTTACGCCAACATACCTGCTATGGCAGAGGATCTAGAGGTCCAAAAGTGGAATCAGGTGTTTGGTGAGGGTAACGCCTACCATAGCACTAATGGGCGCGAGCTTTATCATCGCTCATGTGCTGCCTGTCACATGCATGACGGTCAAGGAGCGTACGGCGCAGGTTACTATCCGCCGCTCGCTGACAACAGCAAGATGGCCTCAAAATACTACACGATAGGCATCCTAATTAACGGCCTGCGCGGTATGCCATCGTTTCATATGATGATGAACGATGAGCAAATGGCAGCCGTGACGCAGTATATTATGACCGATCTCAATGGACTTGAGGCGACCGTTACCGCTGCTGATGTGGCGCAAATAAGACATGATAATCCACCAGGATACGATCCAAGTGAATAAAAATAAAAAAGCGCTCGATTATACTATCGAGCGCTTTTTTTAGAGCTATTTAGGGTTGGGCGACCAGACCGGGGACTTGATAACCCCTTGTCCTGACTTACCAAAAGCCTCACCACCATTCAATGATTTGATAGTAATGACGCCTTTGCCACCTTGCGTGGACGCGTAGACCACGCGCTTGCCATTGGGTGAAAAGCTAACCCCTTCATCCAGACCCGTGTTACCGATGTTAGTGACGACTTGACCGTTACTATTCATAATCGCCGCTGATGAACCACTCAAAAATCCAATTTGCGTGCCATCATTGTTGAACTTAGGCGTCGTGGCATAGCCACTATTAGACACCTTTGAGATACGTCCTGAACCAAACTCATAGCGATAGATTTGTGGTCTATTAAATCCTGTTTTGTCAGAGACAAAAACAAAGGATTTGCCGTCAGGTGCATAAGTGGGCTGCACTTCGCTGCTTGGCCAATTGGTCAGTTTGCGCAAATTACCGCCGCCAGCACTAATTTCATAAATATCAGCGCTCCCCTCAAAGCTACTTGAGAACAAAATCTTGCTGCCATCTGGTGAGAATGACGGGCTCATATTACTGCCTTTGTACGGCGTAACTGTCGTGGCACCGCCGCCGCTGATATTTTGTACATAGATGACAGGGTAGGATTTGTCTCGCTGCACCGTATAAGCGATACGATTGCCATCAGGTGACCAAGCAGGCGAGAAGATAGAGCCATTGACTTCTGTAATAGTGCTAGCATTTTCGCCATCGGCGTCCATGACCTTTAGACGCGAGGTTTTATCAATGCCTACGCCTGTCTCTTCGATGTAGGCGATGCGCCCTGAGAAGTCGCCTGGTATTCCTGTGATTAGCTCATAGACTTTGTCCGCGATGACGTGACCTGCGTAACGCAAGCTTTGGCTGTTGTTATCAGCGCTCAAGGTTTGTTTGCCTTCAATCACGCGGCCTGCTTTTACATCTATGACTTCGTAATCGGTGACGATCTTGCCGCGATTGCTGCGCGTGCTACCGACAACCAAATAGGGAATCCCTAAACTTTGCCAGACAGGCAGCGTACCTGATAGCTCATTGATACTGCGGGGCTGCTGCGGCAAGCCTTGACTGGTAACACTAAGCTCGGTTCTGTTTAAGTCATTTAATATAACTGATGATAAAACAGAGTCGCCTGCAAATGGTACAAACGCCACTTGGTTTTGCTGAACAGGAATCTCATAATCCAGCTCCAAAACAACGGGCGCTGCCAACAAGCTTTGCGCCATAAGTAAGCTTGACGCGCCAGTGAGTAGGGTGAGTAATAGTTTTTTGTGAGTACGCATAACCAGATCAGACTCCTAAATAAGAGGGATGTAGAATTATTTGAGTATCAAAATAGGCTAATTGAGCAGTCGGTGCAACACGACTAGGGTAATAGTCGTTAATTGCTACCTTTAAACTGTATGTTAAAGGTCGGGTATTTGGGGTCATCAGTATCAATAGGCAGATTACCTGTATTTAGTACTGCTTGGCGTGCCGCTTCATTGACTGCGCTGTCAGGCCCAGAGGCAGTAACATTTGCCACATCTCCGTTTGAGCGCACCGTGATGGTCAAAGTAGAGCGCTGCGTTGACCCTCTAGCGGCTACTGGAGGCTGATAGTTGCGCTTAATAAGATTAATAATCTCACTATTGCTTGCGCCTCGGCTACCGCTAGCTGAGCTACTATTCCCAGATTTGCTGCTAGTTGTCGCACTATCGCCTGATACTGTCGATTCGCCATCAGATAAACTAAAGCTCTTACCAGCACTACCAGAGGTGATCTCTATATTGCGCTGCTTAACCGTTGGTTTTTCAATCTTGGGCGGATTGAGCTGTTTATCTCGAAACGTTTTGAGTCTGTTTTCAACAGCTTGATCATCCTGCTGTTTTCTTTGCTCGATGCGCTTTAATCTCTCTTCAGTAATAGCCTGCTGCTCAGCTGACCACTGGGCAAGCTGTCGCTGGTATTCTTCTGATTGCTGAGTATAGCGCTCTTGCTGCTCTTGACTCATTAGTATTGGCGTATCAGTGCCATCATCTGATTGCAAAAATACAGGTACGCTTTGTGAAGTTGGCGAGGCAGTCTCTGAAGTCTGCGAGCTATCAGAACTATAAATATTAGGATTGACAGGCTCGCTAGTTGCATCAGTATTTATGCTGCTACTCGGATTATCGCTCGCTTGTTGCGCGCTTGCCGCTGCGCGATTGGCAAGGATCTCGCTTTGCATTTGGGCTAGCTGCTCAGGGGATACCATGGTCGTCTCGATGCTGCCAGCGGTTTCGATAACAGGCGTCTGATAATTGTATATTAAGAGTCCTAGGACGACGCCGTGCGCAAGCAGGCTCAAAAACATAGGCCAAGTTAGCCCATTGCTCTCAGGCTCAGTCGGTACAAAGACAGCAGGCGCATTATTCATGGCATGAATACTCATAAATGAGAGTAAATAATTGATTATAAAACGTTTATGATAAATATAATGCTATTTTAGCACTATATCTATCGTTATTTAATCTCTTATAATGTTGAGATCAAATCTGCGGGGCAGGGAGGGGCGCACCTGTTAGCAGTCCAACCTTCTCGATACCTGCTTGCTGCAAGCTTGCCATAAGCGCGACAATAGAGCCGTATTGATTGTTTTGATCGGCATTAATCATCACTTGTACCGGCGCCTCACCTGAGCTTAGATATTGCGCCTGCAAGTTAGAGAGCACCTCTATCAGCTCAGGCTCACTAATCGGCATATCCATATTGTTCTCATAACTAATAAAGATCTCGCCGCTATCGGTCAAGGAGACGATGACGGGTAGCTGGTTTTGAGTCAACGTGCTCGCCTGCTCTTTAGGCAAATCAACATCGACGCCTGTAGTCAGCATGGGCGCTGTCACCATAAAGATGACCAGTAGCACCAGCATCACATCGATATAAGGCACGACATTCATATCGGCATTGAAGGCTTTTTTGGGCCGCTGGTAAGGACTAGATTTCATAGCCCAGTTGCCTTGTTTTGCGCAATACTAGTCTCGCGTTGTAGCATGCTTTGCGCGCTGGTTTCGCGCTGTAGCATACCCGTCATCTCATCGCAAAACAGCGCGCGCGACTCATAGAGTCTGCCAGATTTGGCAGTGAAGTGATTATAGGCAAGTACTGCAGGAATAGCGGCGAACAGTCCCATAGCCGTAGCAATAAGTGCCTCTGCGATACCAGGTGCGACAGAAGCAAGAGTGGCTTGCTCGGTTTGTGAGAGTCCTAAAAAGGCATTCATAATGCCCCATACCGTACCGAATAGACCGATATAAGGGGCAACAGAGCCGATACTGGCAAGGGTGGCGATACCAGATTCTAGCATCTGCTGCTGACGTCCTAAGCCCACGCGCAGTTTGCGCTCAACGCCGTCGATAATGTCGTCTTTAGGTTGGCGTTTTTTGTGCATTCTAAGATACTCAGAGAACCCGACATAAAATATCTGCTCAAGTCCCTGACGATCAGGCGATCCTTGAATGCCTTGATAGAGCTTAGCGAGGTCTTCACCCGACCAAAACCACGTCTCAAACTGTGTGTCAAAACGCTTAGCAGTGCCTAAGCGCGCACTTAGGCGAAAGATAATGACCCAGCTAAGTAGAGACGCTAATAATAGTAGCGCCATAACGAGCTGTACCAATAAACTGGCATTGGTAATAAGGTCAATAATATTTAGTGATTCAGGCATTTAGAACGCTCGCGGATTAATAGCATTAAATGAAGTAGTCGGCACATTTTAAAAGGTAATGCGTTATAAAGATAGCAGCCTCTGACAATAAAAATACTTAATGTAAGCTATCAGAAGGTGATTACCTGTATAAAGGCAAAATAATGTCTCAAAGTGTAATGACAAATATTTAAAATCTTATCCCTTTATTCTAGCTTTTATACCCGCAAGGCACGAGTAACGATTGAAATAGTGCCTTTATTTATCTAAAATGTTGCGCTTTGTTAACACAACCTTTAGAGCAGTCATTCTCTTGTTACAAAGAGATGGTTATCACCTGTAGATACTAGCATACAGACGCTAATACGTTAGCGGCAAATGAATTAGGTGATATTACTCTTAGTACGGCGGATGCTGTATTTCTCACAAGCAAGCTGGGCGCACGACTTATGAATGCAATAGAACGCTACTTTGGGATTAATGGTGACAATACCACCATCAAAACAGAAATCCTCGCGGGTATTACCACCTTTTTGACGATGGCTTATATCATCTTCGTCAACCCCAATGTCTTAGCAGAAGCAGGTATGGATAAAGGCGCGGTATTCGTCGCCACTTGTCTAGCCGCTGCCATAGGCTGTTTTATCATGGGTCTTTATGCCCGCCTGCCAGTCGCACTAGCGCCAGGTATGGGACTCAACGCCTTTTTTACTTATGGCGTGGTGCTAGGCATGGGTTATGCTTGGGAGACTGCCCTTGGTGCTGTATTCTTATCTGGGTGTTTGTTTATCCTGCTTAGCTTATTTAAGATACGTGAATGGATTATTAATGCCATTCCTAATGCACTCAAGCAAGGTATTGTGGCGGGTATCGGGGCGTTCTTAGCGTTTATCGCTCTGCAAAGCTCAGGCATCATCGTCGGACAAGATGCGACTTTGGTCACCCTTGGCGATATGAAATCATTTTCACCAATGATGGCCGCGCTAGGCTTCTTTCTTATTATTGGCCTTGTGTACAAAAAAATACCGGGCGCGGTAACCATAGGTATCTTAATCATAACGGCAATCAGCTTATTGGCAGGTCAAACGCAGTTCACAGGTATCATCTCAGCGCCGCCGTCTATCGCACCGACCTTTATGCAATTAGATATTGCAGGCGCGTTTGATATCACGATGATTAGCGTTATCTTTGCCTTTTTATTCGTCGATTTATTTGATACTGCTGGCAGCTTAGTCGGTATCACAAGTAAAGCGGGCCTTATTGATAAAAACGGTAATATCCCGAACATGGGTAAGGCGCTTCTTGCAGATTCGACTGCTACCGTAGCAGGCTCTATGCTCGGTACGTCATCGACGACTAGCTATATCGAAAGCGCGTCGGGAGTTGCCTCTGGTGGTCGTACAGGCTTGATGGCAGTAACCGTTGGCGTACTATTCTTGCTTAGTATCTTCTTTGCGCCACTAGCAGGTATGATTCCTGTTTATGCTACTGCTGGTGCGATATTCTATGTGTCAGTGTTGATGCTATTTACTTTAAAGGATATCAACTGGGAAGACTTAACCGAAGCGGCTCCCGTCGCTGTCGTGCTCCTGCTAACGCCGCTAACTTATTCTATCGCTGACGGTATTGCGCTCGGGTTTATCACCTTTACGGCAGCTAAGTTTATGACGGGTCGATTCTCAGAGATTACCATTCCAGTCTGGGTGTTAACGATTGTCTTATTAGCTAAAATCGTATTTTTATAATCCTTAACTTCTCAAACCAAAACCCTCTTTATCTAAAATGATAAAAAGGGTTTTTTTATTATAAATAGAGCGCTTATTTCTTAGTCTTTACATTAAAATAGTTGGACTACTGTATCTCGTTTACGGGCGCTACTATCTGCTTGTTTTTACATCACATATCTACGCAAATAAATACTCAATAGCATTGGTCACAGCGTTTTTTCATGCTAGTATGAAGAGGTTAAGCGCATCACCTCAATCAACGCCGTAGAGGTTTTTCTTACAGTGAATTATTCATGCAAGATTCGTATTTTAAGTGAACTTAAAATGCCAATCACTCCTTTCACTACAAACAAGAAGAAGGCACTAATGCCGCTTAATTTTTTATTGCCTTTATATTGTTAATGTAGTCCGTTTAGTACGCAAGCGACCTACTTAACCGTGTCTGACTCGCTCAGACCTGCCTGTTTAGTGATGGCGCGGTTTTGCTTTTTATATTTTACAAACGATAGTGATGCAAAAGAGAGGATGCATGGCTCGCGTATTGTATTATAAAAGCTTTGACGCCCCATTTATTATGGTTTTTAAACGATAGTTATGGAGTTGGTATGCATCCGATAGATAAATTTACCCCACAAGAGCCCATCTTGTTTAAGCCAACCGATCTGCTGGCGCCTGAGTACCTAGAGCATTCGAGTGATGAGCTGTATGCGCGTATCTCGCCGTTATATAGCGTTGATGAAGATCAGTTTTTGACGCAATTATTACCCCTTGCTAAGCCGACTGATCAAGAGCGCGAGGATGCCACCGAGCAGACACGCAAACTGGTTGAGTACGTGCGTAATGATGGTAAAGCGATCAAGATGGTGGACTCGTTGCTGCTTGAGTATAGCCTCGATACCCAAGAGGGTATCTTGCTCATGAGCTTAGCTGAAGCCTTGATTCGGGTGCCAGATAATTACACCGCTGATGCACTTATCCGTGACAAAATGAGTGTCGCTGACTGGAAGAAGCATCTCAAAGATGACAATGGCTTTATGGTCAATGCCTCAACGTGGGGCATGATGATGACGGGCCGCGTGGTCAGTATCGATAGTCGTACGACCGCCTCAGGGTTTTTGGATCGCATGACCAAAAAGATGGGCGAGCCGATGATTCGCGGCGCTATGCAAAAAGCCATGCGTATCATGGGGCATCAGTTTGTGCTGGGCGAAACCATAGAAGAGGCCAACAAAAACAGTCAACCTTATCGCAATAAAGGCTATACCTATTCGTTCGATATGCTCGGTGAAGCGGCAGTTACTCACAAAGACGCGGAAAAATACTTCAATGATTATTTGCATGCGGTCAAATCAACCGCCAATGTCAAAGTAGCCGAGGGCATGCCAAAGCCGTCTGTCTCTATCAAGTTATCGGCTCTGCATCCCCGTTATGAGGCGACGCAAGAGGCGCAAGTGATGGGGCTACTACGCCTGCGCTGTATGCTCCTCATAGAAGCGGCGCGCGAGGTCAACGTTGATATCAGTATTGATGCTGAAGAAGCTGATAGATTAGAGATCTCCCTCAAACTGTTTGAGTCGCTGTACCGTGATCCTTTAACCAAAGGCTGGGATGGTTTAGGTCTGGTGGTACAAGGGTATTCAAAACGCGCTATCGCGGTATTTGCATGGATCGCGCGACTGGCGACGGAAGTTGGGGATCGTATTCCACTGCGCTTGGTCAAAGGCGCATATTGGGATACTGAGATTAAGCTCGCCCAGCAAAAAGGTCTGTCAGGCTATCCGGTTTGGACGCGTAAAGAAGGTACAGATACAGCCTACCTAGCTTGTGCGCGTTTCTTATTATCAGAGCATCTGCGCGGACTTATCTGGCCACAGTTTGCCACGCATAACGCACATACGCTGGCATCTGTGATGACCATGAGTAGTCATCGCGACTTTGAGTTCCAGCGCCTACACGGCATGGGCGATGCGCTTTATGATCATATCTTGCAGACTTATCAAATCCCTGTACGTATCTATGCCCCTGTTGGTGCGCATCACGATTTGCTGCCGTATCTGGTGCGTCGTCTGCTTGAAAACGGTGCCAACAGCTCGTTTGTGCATCAGCTCTTAGATAAGTCTTATCCGATTGATAAGCTTACCGTACATCCATATGACAAACTACTTGCTAATAAGCATTTGCATAACCCTGATATTCCATTGCCGCTTGATATCTATGGCGCGCGCCAAGCTAGTTTTGGCTCTAACATCTTTGTAGAGTCGCAGTGGACGCCACTAAAAACAGCTATCAATGCACAACTAGAAAAAACATGGTCAGCGACTTCTATTATTCATGGTAAGGCCATTAGTGAATACGATGACAATGGAGTTACGCAGGCGCTTGAAATTCATAGTGTCCGCGCCCCTTGGAATCATGAGGTTGTAGCAGGCAAAGTGCATTTCGCTAACGCTGAGATTGCAAGGCAAGCTATTGACGCCGCTGTTGCAGGACAAAAAGAGTGGCAAGCTGTACCAGCAAGCAGGCGTGCTGATATCTTGCGCCAGATTGCTGATCTTTATGAGGCAAGTTACGCTGAGCTAATGGCGCTGTGCCAAGTGGAGGCGGGCAAGACCACGCAAGACAGTATTGATGAGATCAAAGAGGCGGTTGACTTTTGCCGCTTTTATGCCGATGAAGCTGAGCGTTTAGATAGCGCTGCATATGAGTTTACCGATCTAAATGGCAAGTCGTCCAGACAAGTCTACAAGGCGCGCGGCACTATTGTCTGTATCAGTCCATGGAACTTCCCACTTGCTATTTACACAGGACAAATCGTCGCAGCGCTAGCGGCAGGTAATACTGTGGTCGCCAAGCCCGCCGAACAAACCAGCTTAATCGCACATTTTGGCGCTCAGCTTATGTACCAAGCAGGCGTACCAAATGAAGCCTTGCAACTGGTTATCGGTGGCGGCGAAGTAGGGGCGGCGCTAACTGGTGCTGATAGTTTGGATGGCGTCGTGTTCACGGGCTCAACGCAAACTGCTCAGCGTATCAACCAAAGCTTAAACACTCATGCGCAAGCGAGCGGTGAGCTACCGATTTTGATCGCTGAGACAGGCGGTCAAAACGCTATGATCGTTGATTCAACTGCGCTACCTGAGCAAGTGGTCAAGGATGCGGTACTATCCGCCTTTGGCTCGGCAGGTCAACGCTGCTCGGCTTGTCGCATTTTATGTATTCAAGACGATATCGCTGATAATTTAATTGAACTGCTTCAAGGTAATATGGCAGAGCTCATCGTAGGCAATCCAACCTACGCGGCAACTGACGTAGGCCCTGTAATCGATAGTACCGCCAAACAAGGTCTTGAGGCGCATATTGAGCGTATGCGTGCAGAGCCGACGGCGACGATACTGGCGCAGACGCCAATGAGTGCAAGTTCTGTCATCGATGAAGATGATGCTACCTTTGTATTGCCAACGGCGATTGAGGTTCAGAGTATCGATGTGATTGGCGGTGAGCATTTTGGTCCGATATTGCACGTGCTACGTTACAAAGCGCGCGATTTGGACAAACTTATCGATGCGATTAACGCTACAGGCTTTGGTCTTACCTTGGGTATTCATAGCCGCATTGAGAATATCGCTGAACATATCGAGCGCCGCACTGTGGTAGGTAATACTTATATTAATCGTAACCAAATCGGTGCGGTCGTTAACGTCCAACCCTTTGGTGGTTGCGGGTTATCGGGTACTGGTCCTAAAGCGGGCGGTCCACATTATGTGGCGCGTCTTATGAAGCTGGCTATCGAAACCGTAACGACTGCCTCAAAAAGCGCAGATCAAGCCGCCTTTAATCCTCAAACCCAAACCCAGCTTGTATAAGGAGTTGCACTATGACAACTGAATTTAAAAAAAATCATGCGCAGGTTTGCGAGTCTTGGCGATTACTCGGCGCTGTCAACCGCGCCTCTTATCTAGAAGCGGCTATCCCTAAGCTTGCGCTATTAACCGGCAATGCGACCAAAGCCAAGCGCTTGTTTCATCATTTACTAAACGCCGCCCCTAAGCTTGACGAAGTCGAGCGTATGACTGGCGCGACAGGAGAGTCTAATGATCTGTATATGACTGCGCGCGGCAAGACAATGGTCATTGGAGGGGAGTCTGCTACTACGATGGCCGTGCTCGGTCAGCTTATCGCAGCACTGCTCACTGGCAACGAGGTAATATTGCATTGCCCCAGCCAATATGAGATGTGTGATGAGGCGGCAAAAATACTCTATGACACCGGTATCAGCGATGATGTACTAAGCGTCGCTAATGACGCACAAACGGTGACTTTACTGTATATTGACCGCCTAGCACAAGTCGCCGTCGCTGGAAATACTAGCGAGATACAAGAGATCAGTCAGACGCTTGCAGATACGGACGGCATCTTAACCCAAGTTATCCCTGTCAGCGATATGGACGGGTTATCTGAGATGCTTACGCCCGATTATCTTCATCGCTTCATGACAGAGCGCGTCATTACTATTAATACAACGGCTATTGGTGGTAATGCCAGCTTGCTTGAGCTGGGTACTTAATTTAGACTTATTCGCCTATATTAAACATAAAAACCCGATAGTTGAGTGATACGCTATCGGGTTTTTTGTGTTTGTGTGGTGTGAACCTAGATTATGATCGAGCTAAAGACTACTCATTATAATTAACCCATACCCAACCATTCTCAAGCCATTCGTTGACTTCATCAAGGTCGATATCTTTGACATCTTGATAGGTGAGATGCTCACCATTGGCCAAACGAGATAGCAAAGCTGCTGCGCTATTCTCAAGATCATCAAGCCGTTGACCATTGGCATATAGCGTCACAGCATCATTGGTTTGGCTGTAGAGCAAGCGATTGCTATAGTCAGCTTGCAGCGTTGCGCCGTCCATCAAGGCTTGCATAAGCTCATCTGTATCTAAAGTCTCCTCGGGTACCAGCACATCATATTGACGTTTGCTCACGACTTCTAACACGGCTTGACGAATAATATCGTCGCCGCGCTTAGATTGCAGCATTTGTAATAGCTGCTCTTTAATTGCATCAATACTATCGGCTTGCAATGCGCCTGAGGCTTGCAGCGTTTGTGGCAATAACATTGGGATAAATAAATCGCTATCACTGGTGGCGATATCAGCTAAGCTGTCGATAATTTGCATTAAGTTTGGACGACGACAGCCAAACGAAAAGGTTAAGCAGTCATCTTGTGCTACTCCAAAATGAGAGAGTTTCGGCGGCACATAAAGTACATCCCCCGCTTCTAGTATCTCATCAAAGATAATCTCGCCCATATCATCAAACAATCGAATCGGCTCATTTGCGACAAACTCGGTACCTTTATCACAGAATTTGCCGAGCTGCCAACGCCGTGATCCATATCCTTGTGCCAAAAACACATCGTAATCGTCATAGTGTTTGCCCACGGAGCCGCCTTTTGGGGCGAAAGATACCATGATATCATCACGCTGCCACTGCGGAATAAAATCAAACGCTTGCCAGAGTTGCCCCAGCTCAGGTGACCACTGTTCCATATTTTGCACCAGTACAGTCCACTGTGCTGGCAAATTATCAAAATCTGCTTCTGACAATGGGCTCTTTTTGAGTTGCCATTGTGGCAATCCTTCGTGCTTGCTCGCGGCTTGGATTAGCAGGCGTGCTGAAGCGTCTTCTTCAACGGCAAGCCCAAGCATATCCTCTGGCTCAAACATGTCGATTAATTGGGGTAAACCTTGCTTAATAAGCAATGGTTTTTTTTGCCAGTATTCGCTTAAAAACTGCTCAGGAGTGATAGAGTCGGTTAGACAAAGTGGAATTGAGGTCATGGGTTGATCCGAGTCATTAGATAAGGGTGAGTAGGGTATTTATGTATAGAATGGCTTTAGAAAATAAGCACGATAGTTTATGATTAACGATTATTTAGTTTACTACTTTTGGAATCCTTATGAAAAAGCTATCATTGATGTTTATCATTATGAGTGCGTTTTTATTACAAGCTTGCGTGCATAAAATCGTCACTGTACCCGCTAAAGTTGCCTATAAAACTACTAAAGGCGTGGTCAAAGGTACAGTTGCTGTGGGCAAAGCGATCATACCGGGCGATAGTGATGATAAAAAAGACGACTGATTGAGTAGTCAGCTCATCTGATCTCTTTTTGAAGGGACGGTTATTGATTAACCTCTATTTTTTGACGGCTATAATTCTGATAAAAAATAACAACTGCGCTAACAATGCCACCGAGCAGCGCTAAAGCCATATCCTTGTGGGCATCCCAAATATCACCTTGCTGACCGTTATAAGCTTCGGCGTCTTCTGGCGATAAAGTCATTGCTATACCCCATTCAAACAGCTCATAGAGCAGGCTTGTTGACATATTGATCATAAAGGCAATAGCGATTAAAAGTGTGACGGATTCAATTTTAAAGAGTGACTTTGCGCTTTCAATCATCGCAGCAAATAGCAAAAGCCCATAGCTAAAATGTACCAGCCTGTCATACATATTTCGCTGCCAGCCAAACCACTCATTTAAGCCAATACCAAATAGCCGCTCTGTCCACTCATCGTAGGGCACATAAGAATAAAGGTAGCGCGCGCCTATAACATGAACGACTAAAAATATCATTGACTGCACGTAAGCACTTTTACTGATGTGCCAATAGCGATAAGCAATTATCGTAACTGCTAAAAATAGTAGCGTGCCTAATTGATGGAGTAGGTAGCTTGACCAGTCGAGCGGCTCAATACTTGCCAGCACTATGGCAATAACTACCGCCGTAGTACTGACAATAATAGAGTTAACATTGCGCTGCATATTTATACTTTTTAATCATCAGTAGCTAATGATTATAGCTTAGCGATCCACTCTTTAATCATGCGAGCTTGCTCCGCTGCATTACCTGTATAGGTGGCAGGCGTCAGCTCGCGCAGGCGCTGCTTGTCGCTATCTGAAACGTCACTAAGCTCATCACTTTCAACGAATGTCAGCATCGCTTCGCGAGTCATGGCATTGCCACGAGTGAGCGCTTTGAGTTTCTCATACGGGTTCTCAACGCGGTAGCGGCGCATGACTGTCTGAATCGGCTCGGCTAAGACTTCTTGTGCTTGCTCCAAATCCTCATTTAGGCGCTGAGCGTTTAGCTCTAATTTACCGACGCCCTTTAGACAAGCATCAAACGCAATCATGCTTTGTGCCAGACCAACACCAATGTTACGCAGGACCGTTGAGTCTGATAGATCACGCTGCATACGTGAAATCGGTAGCTTCTCACCCAAATGTGCCAGCATCGCATTAGCCACGCCCAAGTTGCCTTCAGAGTTTTCAAAATCAATCGGGTTGACTTTATGCGGCATCGTTGAGGAGCCCACTTCACCATCTTTTAGGCGCTGCTTGAAATAGCCTAAGCTAATATACTGCCAAATATCACGGTTAAAATCGATCAAAATGGTATTGAAGCGTCTGACCACATCAAACAATTCAGCGATGTAATCGTGGGGCTCGATTTGCGTGGTATAAGGGTTAAAGGTCAGATGTAGGCGCTCATTAATAAACTGCTCAGCGTGCGTTTGCCAATCAACATCAGGATAAGCTGAAAAGTGAGCGTTGTAGTTACCGACTGCGCCATTGATTTTGCCCAACAGCTCAACTTGCCCCATTTGTTTGATCTGACGCGCTAAGCGATAAGCCACGTTTGCCATCTCTTTGCCAAGCGTGGTTGGACTGGCTGTTTGACCATGGGTACGTGACAACATGGGTTGGTCAGCGTGAGTAATCGCCAAATCAACGATACTATCGGTGACTTGCTGCATTTTAGCCACTACAAGCTCGCGGCTGTCTTTGAGCATCAATGCATAAGACAAGTTATTGATATCTTCACTGGTACAAGCAAAATGAATGAACTCTAGGCTATCTTCTAACTGCTGATTGCCACGAAACTTATCTTTGATGAAGTACTCAACTGCTTTTACATCATGGTTGGTGGTCGCTTCGATGTCTTTAATCGCCCCAGCATCCGCTTCACTAAAATCATCAACAATGCTGTTTAAAAAGGCATTGGTATCGGTATCGAACGCTGCTAATTCAGCAATCGCACTATTATCAGCCAACGACTGTAACCAGCGAATCTCAACAGTGACGCGAGCTTTAATCAGACCAAACTCAGAAAGGTACGGGCGCAAGCTGTCAGCTTTTGATGCGTAACGACCATCGATTGGAGAGAGTGCGGTAAGTGGGGTCATAGGATTGCCTTTAAAAATAATTGATGAATAAACAGGTAGCCAATAGATGATTAGCAATAAAAAATGAATGCGCAATTATAACCTGATTGGCGTTAAAGTTTGGACAAAAATTATCAGTAACAAAAGCGAAAATATGTTTACTGAATTTTATAGTAGTGATATATTCTGAAAAAATTAGCTTATCCTTAAAATAGGCTTTCAATTCAATCGCTTCAGTACCTTATCAGAGGTTAGAATGAACAAACTAGTAAATGTTTTATTGATGGGAAGCGTTTTGACATTAGCTGCTTGCGGTGGTGATTCTGATAGTAGTGGTAGTTATGGTTCTTCTGACTCCGATCGGTTTGATGGATTGTCTAACTGTAATATCATTGGCAACAGTATTTCTGTTAATACCCTCAGTGAATGTTTAATAAAAAAGCCTAATATTAATAATGGTAAGAAGTTCGCTTTAAGGTGCCAGATATTTGGGTCGCCTAGTCTACCTGGTGGTCAAACGGCGAGATTTAGTATAGTAAGTGCTAGCGGCGGCGATGCTGATGAAGTTAAGCGCGATATTGAGCGTAATCCAAACGGAAAGTATACTTACGACTGTGTAAGCGCCTCTAACTTAAACCCAAATCTACCCTCACGACCTACAAGACCTAATGTTCCCAATGTAAGCCCTGATCTTAATGTTTCTAAATCGTGTAACGTAGTAGGAAATAACGTACGAGGTTTTGGCAACGAAGATTGCAGATTGACAGGATCAAACACTAATGCGGTTATTAGCTGTTATGGCAATTCACTAATTGTTAACGGTAGCATTAACGGCATTTCTATCACTAATACAACTTTTATTTCAGGCAGTACAAATTTAGATAAATATTCTATACAGTGTCCTTAATTTAGAAGATTATCACCTACTAGCTTATTATTAATAAGCTTACTAAACAAAAAGGTATTGTCTATCAAGTAGTCGATACCTTTTTTTATGCGTTATAGGTAAATACTTTATATTATGAAAGACAAAACTTTATTCTTATCATCCGTTGTTGTGGCATTCGTCTTTGGGGTTTTCAGCACTTATTTGTTTATGACCAAGCAGCAGATGGATTATGTGATGCAAGCCAAGCAGCAATCAGCAGTATCTTCTGATACAAATAATAATCAAGACGCTTCTAACTCGGGAACTGGTCTAGTGTCACAGGATTCATTGAACAGGCGTGACGCTACGTCGCAGCAAGTCCTCTCAAATTTGACAGGCTCAAACTCAGCTTCTATCAACGACTACTCAAAAGAGCAAGCGTTAGACTTAGTCGATAATATGCCCGATTACGTGTTAGGGCAGTATGTCGATAAGTTTATGGCAAAGGGCGATAGCGAGGTTATTACGGACAAAAGACGCTTTGCAGAACGAGCGGTAGAGGAGTTATATAGCAAAGATGATACACGTCCTTTAGTTGGAGAAGTTAAGCTATCCTTTGATAGCAATATGCCGTCAACCTCAACAAATACCTCGACGATAAATAAAAACGCCAAACTATTCGCTCATTTGGATACTGCGGGCAAAGTACCTGCCAGCCCTTTTGCTTTTGTGAAGTGGGTGAACAATGAGACAGGACAGGTCTTGCTGTTTGAGAAGAAAAACATCATCGCGGGCAGCAATCAAAATTGGGTGAGTTTTAAACCCTATGAAGGATGGTTACCTGGTAGCTACGATGTCAAGTTCTATCAGTTCACATCAGAGCTTGAACCCATTGCTCGCCTAACTTATCAAATCTACACCGTTGATGATGATGGACAAGGCGAAACTAGGGATATTGCAAGTAGTACAGCGAGTGCGACAGTAAGCCAATAACACTTGAATGTTCTAAGAATGTTCTAAGTAGCAAGGTCAAACCTGACAATAAACTAAGAGCCTAACTGCGTTCGCCGACAGAAGCTGAAAAAGATTTATCTCAGTTCCGCTGTATGTTTTTAATATTGGACTGACTGTAGTTTATTTGAACCCATCGACTCTAAAATCAGAGGGACTGCGGTGCGTCTATTGATTCAATCACGCCGCCGCCCAAGCAGACCTCATCGATATAGAAAACCGCAGACTGACCAGGGGTTAACGCACGCTGCGGCGCATCAAATATGACTTTGACCTCTAAACCTTTATCATCGACAGCGAAAACCGTACAGGCTTGGTCTGGCTGACGATAGCGCGACTTTGCCATACAGCGCAAACCTTGCTCACTAAAAATATCAGCTGGCGCGACACCCTCTACCCAATCAAGCTTGTACGCGCGTAGCTCATTGCTCATGAGCATGAGATGTTCGTGACCTTGACCGACAATTAAGCGATTGTTATCTAAGTCTTTTGCTAGTACAAACCATGGTTCCTCTGGACGATCTTTGACACCGCCAATGCCAATACCGCCGCGCTGACCTAAGGTATAATACATAAGCCCATCGTGGCTACCAATAATGTGACCATCGTCTGTAATGATATCGCCTTTTTGCGCAGGCAAATACTGTTGCAAGAAATCTTTAAATCGGCGCTCGCCGATAAAGCAAATCCCCGTAGAGTCTTTTTTCTTAGCGGTCGCTAAGTCATGCGCTTCGGCGATTTGGCGTACGACAGGCTTTTCAAGCTCACCAATAGGGAACAAGGTTTTGGCAAGTTTGTCACCGCCGACGGCATGCAAAAAATAGCTTTGATCTTTATTGTTATCAAGGCCACGTAATAATTGTGCGACCTCAACACCATCGGCGTTATTATAGTTGATGCTACGGCGCGTATAGTGACCCGTCGCGATATAATCTGCGCCAAGGGTCAAAGCATAATCCAAAAACGCCTTAAATTTAATCTCTTTGTTGCACAAAATATCAGGGTTTGGCGTGCGTCCTGCTTTGTATTCTGCTAAAAAATGCTCGAAAACTCTGTCCCAATATTCCATAGCAAAATTGGCGGTGTGAAGTTTGATACCTATCTTATCGCACACCGCTTGCGCGTCGGCTAAATCGTCCATTGCGGTACAGTATTCAGTACCGTCATCTTCTTCCCAGTTCTTCATAAACAAACCTTCAACTTTAAATCCTGCTTGTTGAAGTAAGACAGCTGATACAGAGGAATCAACCCCGCCTGACATACCGACAATCACATGCTTGTTGCTTGGATGGTCGATATCGGCTAAGGTTAGCGGACGATAGGCGCTAGAAGTGGATGTCGCTTGCGTAACTGAGGTATCTGGCACGGCTGATGTAACGGACATAAAAGTCACTCAATAACTTGTGATAAAATAAAGGCCTATTATATCAGTTAAAGCAAATCGGTGGCAGGCAGGGCGCTACTTTTGCGCTAAAAACAGCACTGAAATTTAGATAGTGGTTTTAAATAATTTTAATCATGTTTTTAATTTGGAAATACTATGATAAAAATCGGTCAAGGCATAGATGTGCATGCTTTTCACAATAATGGTCAGCAGCAGCAATATGTGATACTAGCGGGCGTGCCTATTGAGCACACTCATAGTCTGCTTGCGCACTCCGATGGCGATGTGGTGCTGCATGCGCTTGCCGATGCACTCCTTGGCGCGTTGGCTCTTGGCGATATCGGTCAGCATTTTCCTGATACTGACAGCGCGCACGCAGGTCTGGACTCGCGAGTGCTACTGCGTTATGTCTATACTAAGGTGATAGAGGCCGGGTATATGCTTGGTAATGCGGACATTACCATTATGTGCGAGCGACCCAAAATCGCGCCTTACAATGAAGCCATGCGTGCTAATATCGCCAGCGACTTACAAACTGACATCAGTAATATCAGTGTCAAAGCGACTACGAGCGAAAAGCTTGGATTTACGGGTCGCCAAGAGGGCATAATGGCAAGCGCCGTGGTATTATTAGTGCCCAATGATAATGCCAATGCAAGTGCTTAAGATACAAGTGTACGTAAGGTTTAGGTGTGACAGTCAAACTCTCAATTAATGAGTATTGCTTGCAATAAACCTTTGATCACCCCATGTAGCACAGATATCCAATCAAATTTATTTTTATAAATGTAATATTAGGAGCTTTTATGAGCGAGCAAACCCCAAACGCAGCAAACGATGTCGAACAATTGATCCGCGATCAAATCCGTGATAATAAAGTCATTATCTATATGAAAGGTACACCGCAGTTCCCGCAGTGCGGATTTTCAGCGCGCTCGATCGAAGTATTGACGCAGATTGGCCGCCCCTTTGCCTTTGTCAATATTTTAGAGAATCCAGAGATTCGTGCAACGTTGCCAAAAGTTGCGAACTGGCCAACGTTTCCGCAATTGTGGATCGATGGCGAATTGATGGGCGGCTCAGATATTATCTTGCAAATGTACCAATCAGGTGAGCTTAAGCCTTTGGTAGAGACAAACAGTCCAGCGGCTTAATATATAACTGTTTTAATCGGTACGGTATATCGTTTGATACTTAGTCCCAAGTCATCTTATAGCTAGATGGCTTGGGATTTTTATTGTCTATATAACCCCTTGTTTTTATAGACGTTAGTCCCATATAGCTGACATGATAAAAAGCGTAAAAGATAAAAAAGCGCGCAATACTTTTATATAAATAATAAGAGACACTTATGACAACTCAAGAATTAAATAATCAAAAAAACACTGAGCAAGCTGCCATTGAAAAGCGCCGCGAGCATCTCAAAACTGAATCAACGCGCATCATTGATATGGCTGGGAATGAACCCAATTCAGCGCTCAAATGTATCCATCAGTTAAGCGTCGCAGGCGGGGCAACTGAAGCGACCTATGTCGCAATCGAACAGCGCGTTGTTGCCGATCAAGATCCGACTGGTGCTTATCATTTAGCACTGCTAGCGCAGAACACGCCAGATCTACCGATTGACGCGCGTCAGCTCATCGAATTAGTCGTTAATAAAGGCGATAACGATCTGCTACTTGCACTACTCAAAAATCTACCGCTGCCACCCGTTGAGGTGATTCAAGCTAGAATACTAGCGAGCGACGATGGCGAGGCGATTGGCAAGATGAATGCGTACTTACAAATCAATCCAGAAGGCTATGGCAGCCAGCATATGCTTGCTAGCGGTCAGGCGGATCGTATCGTACCCTTGAGTCCTGCGCGCCGCGTTGATAATGACTAGCAGTGCCTATCTGTGAATGTGCAATACGGTCTGCTATTAACCGTCGAATATTGTTATAATTAGCGACTATTTTTATACTGACGTTATTTTTATTGACGTTACCTGTCAAGCGAGGCACGCATGCAATACCCAAAAACTTACGATGTGGTCGTGATCGGTGGCGGTCACGCTGGTACCGAAGCGGCACTAGCGGCGGCTCGCATGGGCGCGCAGACCTTGCTGCTCACGCATAATATCGAGACGCTTGGGCAGATGAGCTGTAATCCTGCTATTGGCGGTATCGGTAAATCACATCTAGTGCGTGAGATTGATGCGTTAGGCGGTGCTATGGCGCTTGCAACGGACAAAGCTGGCATACAGTTTCGGGTGTTAAACAGTCGTAAAGGTGCTGCTGTACGTGCCACGCGCGCCCAAGCGGATCGTATCTTGTACAAAGCTGCCATTCGTCATACGCTTGAGAACCAGCCTAATCTGGATCTATTCCAACAAGGTGCTGATGATATTTTGGTCGAGAACGGTCGCGCGACGGCGGTTGTCACCTCCACTGGTATTATCTTTAAGACTGAGACGGTTATTCTGACCTCAGGGACGTTTTTGGGCGGTGTTATTCATATTGGGCTTGAGAATTCAAAAGGCGGCCGCGCAGGGGATCAACCTTCTATTAAATTGGCAGACCGTTTGCGTGAGCTAAAGTTGCCAGTAGGTCGCCTAAAGACAGGCACGCCCGCACGTATCGATGCGCGCACGGTGGACTTTAGTGTGATGACGGTACAGCCGGGTGATACACCGCTTCCGGTGATGAGCTATATGGGCGATGTCCAAATGCACCCTGAGCAAGTCAACTGCTATATTACTCATACCAATGCGCGTACCCATGACATCATCCGCGAGAATCTCGATCGCTCACCAATGTTCTCAGGCAAAATCGAAGGCGTGGGACCACGTTATTGCCCATCGATTGAAGATAAGATTCACCGCTTTGCGGATAAAGACAGTCATCAAATCTTTATTGAACCAGAAGGTCTGACTACGCACGAATTGTATCCAAATGGCATCTCAACCAGCTTACCCTTTGATGTGCAGCTTGAGTTTATTCATAGTATGAAAGGCTTAGAAAACGCACACATTACCCGTCCAGGCTATGCGATTGAGTACGATTATTTTGATCCACAAAATCTAAAGCCAACGCTTGAGACCAAATCTATTGATCGCTTGTATTTTGCCGGTCAAATCAACGGTACAACAGGCTATGAAGAAGCAGGCGTGCAGGGTTTGCTCGCAGGAACGAATGCGGCGTTAGTGACCACTAACAATAGTGAGTATGATACTTGGACCCCGCGCCGCGATGAAGCGTATCTTGGCGTACTCGTCGATGATTTAATCACTCATGGCACCACCGAGCCGTATCGCATGTTTACCAGCCGTGCCGAGTATCGCTTATTACTACGTGAAGATAATGCGGATCAACGCTTGACTGAGACGGGTCGTAAGCTTGGTTTGGTGGATGACGAACGCTGGCAAGCCTACGAGAAAAAAATGGAAGCCATTGCTACTGAGTCTGCGCGCCTAAAAGACATGTGGGCAACCCCTACCAATGCTTTAGGACAAAAGGTCGCTGAGCAAACAGGCGAGGTGTTATCCAAAGAAGCGACGGCTTTTGATTTGCTAAAACGTCCACAAATAAATTTTGCTGATATTGCAGCGATTACAGATTCGCACGTCGATACCTTGGTTGGTGAACAGATTGAGATATCAGTCAAGTACGCAGGCTACATCGATCGCCAGCAAGACGACATTGATCAGATGAAGCGCCTAGAGAATACCGCGCTGCCCGTTGATTTTGATTACAGCATGGTCTCAGGTCTCTCTAATGAGATCGTGCAAAAGCTTACCAAAGTACGTCCTGCGACACTAGCGCAAGCAGGGCGCGTCAGCGGGGTTACGCCAGCGGCGATTCAGCTACTTGCTATGACTGTCAAAAAGCAGAAAAAAGCCAAAGCAGCGCTGGGTTCATAAAAGTCACCTACAAGGTGCTTGAGCTTTGAGCACCTGCCATCTTTGCTATTTTAAGTCCCGCTGACTTGAGCCTGTCTATGATTGACGCTATTGTCTTTGCCATTACTATCGTACTGCCCAACCTGTTTTTGATGGGGTTGGGTTTTTTTATGCAAAAACGCGGCGAGATCAGTCAGACCTTTATCGATCAAGGCTCTTATTTTGTCTTCAACTACTGTCTGCCTGCGCTACTGTTTTTTAGCGTAGTCGATAGTGAGGTGGATTACTCGAAACAAATTGTTCTTATTATTGCAGGCATCATCGTCACCTTTATCTTATTTATTGGAAGCGAGATTTACGCCAAACGCTTTATTCGTGCGCCGACCGATCAAGGGGTCTTTGTACAAGGGGTCTTTCGTAGCAACATGGCGATTATTGGTCTTGCAACCGTCGCCAACGCTTATGGCAATATCGGTTTGAGTATCGGTGCCGTTTATATGGGTATCGTCACGATATTATTTAACATCTTAGCTGTCATTACCTTGAGCCGCGTGTCCAAAAGCATCGATGATACTTGGACAACACGCACCATTATGATTGTCAAAAAACTCTTTACCAACCCGCTCATCTTAGCGCTACTTGCGGCATTTATTTATAAAGCTCTGCCACTACCACCTGTTACAGGCGTTATCCATACGACAGGAGATTTGCTTGCAGCAGTCGCACTGCCTTTAGCGCTTATATGCGCAGGCGCGAGCATCGACCTAAAATCCATGCTGCATCCCTCAGGCTTGTCTATGCAGGCAAGTATCGGACGTATTATTATTGCACCGATTATCGCTATTTTAGTTGGTTTAGCTTTTGGACTATCAGGTGTACATATGGGTGTGCTATTTCTTATGGTAGCATCTCCTACCGCTGCTGCTAGTTATGTGATGGCAAAAGCAATGGGTGGCAACGATATTTTGGCGGCAAACATCTTGGCATTTACGACAGTAGTCGGTATGTTTGGTATGGCTATTGGAGCGGCAGTACTGCGGCTGCTTGGACTGATGTAGCGTTTTTGAGTTAAAGGGAAGCCAAAAAAAAACCTTCTACTCATTTAGATAGAAGGTTTTTTTTTAAGAGGACAGCTACTTGCGTCTATTACGTCTCTCTTCACGGCGGGCTTTGCCTTTAGGACTGACACGATAAGTGAGATAACCAAAAAAAGCTAAAACGATGATCAAAGCAACAATATACAAAAATATTGACGAGCCAATCATTAAAGACGCACCCATGACGGTAGTAACTTCCATTCTATTCTTCCTATAATAATTATAAAATAATTATGCAGGGCTAGCGATAGATTGTAAAGTAAACAAGTTTAGCTCAGGTGTAAGTTCAAGTGAACGCAGACGCGCCGCTTGATCATAGATATTGGCGGTAACGATCAGCTCATCTGGCTGATGCTGGGCGATGAATGCTGCGAGTTTAGGCTGCACCGTCTCCACGCTACCGATAAACGCTACCGACAGAGCGCTATCGACCATAGCCTTTTCAGCAGGGCTCCAGATGGCATCCATACTATGAGTGGGTTTTGGCATCTGTCCGCGCTCACCGCGGCGCAAACGTACAAAGCTCTGCTGCGCTGAGGTAAAGTGATAATGCGCGGTAGCCTCATCATCAGCGAGCAGCAAATTGGCCGCCAACATCACATAGGGCTTATCCAAGTATTTCGATGGTTTAAACTGCGCGCGGTAAGTCGCTATTGCTTGCGTGAGCGCTTGCGGGGCAAAATGTGATGCAAATACATAAGGCAGTCCCAAATGCGCGGCTAGCGTTGCGCCAAACAAGGATGAGCCTAGTATCCAGATCGGTACATTGGAGCGCGCCCCAGGAAAGGCTTGTACGGGGCTATTGTCACTATCATTACCTAGTAGATAGAGCAGCTCTTGTACCTCTTGCGGGAAGCGATCGGCATCATTCATTGTACGCCCTAATGCTTTGAAGGTGGCGCCATCGGTACCGGGCGCACGACCAAGTCCCAAATCAATACGATCACCGTACAAGGCTTGTAGCGTGCCGAACTGCTCAGCGACGACTAAAGGCGCATGGTTGGGTAGCATAATGCCGCCTGCACCAATACGAATACGCTTAGTTTGGCTACCGATGTGGGACAAGAGTACTGAGGTCGCTGCACTGGCAATACCTGGCATATTGTGGTGTTCCGCCATCCAGTAGCGATTAAAACCGATGTCTTCAGCAGTTTGCGCAATCTCTACTGTTTGGGCGATGCCGTCAGCGGTAGAAGCGCCAGTCGGTACAGGTGCTAGATCTAAGAAGGATATAGGAATAGTATTGGTCATAAATCACCTTATCATTATGAGTGTAAAAACCGTTTTTAGCTTTTAAGCAGTGTTATTTTTATTGTCTTTTTAAAACTGCATAAAAAAGCCTCAAACGCTTGATAGCTACTATAATGGGGCGTGAGAGTCAAATATAAAGGTGAGAGTGAGCTGTGATAACAAATCTTAATAATGCGGCTATTGTCTATAATTGCTAATCAATAACAAGCCCGCGATAGAAGTATTCAGATTAAGCTGAGTCTATCGCGGGTCTATATTTTTATCTATGAAACTTTAGCAAAAAAGTGATATTTAAACGACCCCTTTGTGATCGAACTGCTGCTGACAAAGCTCTATAAAAGCGCGGCCATATTGGCGAATTTCAGCATCGTCACGTACTGCCATCCAGCTGGTAAAGCGCCCAAAATGATCGACTGGAATGGCGACTAGGTTTTGATAATGGCTGGGCTCAAACGCCATTTCAGCGATAATTCCAATACCTAATCCCAATCCGACATAAGTGCTAATCACATCTGCGTCAAGCGCAGCAAGGACGATATCAGGCTCAAGTCCTGCCGCCTCAAAAGTTTTATCGATAGCGCCGCGTCCTGTAAAGCCGCCATGATAAGTCACAATAGGGTAGCTTGCCAGCGTTGGCAGATCGATGGACTCAAGACCCGCCAGCTCATGGTCTTTTGGTAGGATAATACGATGGGTCCAGTCGTAATAGCGATGACAGCGCAAATAGTTATTATGCAGTAGCGACTCAGTTGCGATACCAATATCGGCCTGCCCGCGAATGACCATTTGCGCGATAGTCTCAGGGTCCGCTTGTTGAAGGATGAGATTTACCTTAGGGAAGCGCTCTTTGAACTCTTTGACCACCTGCGGTAATACATAACGCGCTTGGGTGTGGGTTGTGGCGATGGTCAGTGTCCCTATATTAGGATTGGTATGATCGAGGCTGAGATTTTCAATAGTGCGAATTTCAGCAAATATCGCTTCGATATGCGGCAGCAAAGCAGTACCCATCGGCGTAAGCCCTGTGAGGCGTTTGCCTTGACGCACAAATACTTCAGCTTTGAGCTGGTTCTCAAGCGCGGCAATGTGTTTGGATAGACTTGATTGGCTAGTATGTAGTACGGTTGCCGCTTGGCTCAGATTGTAGCCGTTTATCACGGTATGCCATACAGTCTCTAATTGCTTGAGCTGAATTTGTAAGTGGCGCTGATTGACCACCATATCGATTGCCATACCCTAATCCTCAAATAATAGTCATGTATCATATGACAGTAGCTGATGGGGTAAGTACACACCACCAGCTATAGACGTATCAAAAAGCTAGTGTAGAGCAAAGCTATTATTCTTGTATATAATAAATGGTCATGAATTTATGATATTTTGGAATATAAAAAAAAGAGCATAAAAAAGCCACCTATATAAGATGGCTTTTACTAAAACGGATGTTAAATTAAGACTAAGCTTACTGAGCTAAATCAAAACGATCGGCAGTCATAACCTTGCTCCATGCTTTGACAAAGTCATGGACGAACTTCTCAAGATTATCGTCTTGAGCGTATAGCTCAGCATAAGCGCGAAGTATGGAGTTTGATCCAAATACCAAATCGACACGGCTTGCCTGCCATTTAACTTGACCACTTGCACGTTCGCGGACTTCGTATACTGCTGGCGCGTTATTATCGTCGGTTTTGACAGGATGCCAAGTATAGTCCATGTCTGTTAAATTAACGAAGAAATCATTGCTCAGTACTCCAGCGCGCTCGGTAAAAACGCCGTGCTGGCTATGCTCGTAGTTGGTGTCGAGGACACGCATACCGCCGATAAGTACGACCATCTCAGGTGCGCTCAAGCCCATAAGCTGGGTGCGATCTAATAGCATCTCTTCAGGCGATACTCGATGACTACCTTTGATCCAGTTACGATAGCCATCATGGAGTGGCTCTAAATCAGAGAAGCTCTCGGCCTCAGTCATCTCATCAGTTGCGTCGCCGCGACCTGGATTAAAGGGTACTTCTATCTCAACGCCTGCATCTGCCGCTGCTTTTTCAATCGCAGCACTACCGCCGAGCACGATCAGATCTGCAATGCTAATCTCTTTATCGAAGTCCGACTGAATTTGCGTTAACGCCTCAAGGACACGTGCTAACTGCTCAGGCTCATTACCCATCCAGTCTTTTTGCGGAGCTAGGCGAATACGCGCTCCATTTGCGCCGCCGCGATAGTCTGAGCCTCTAAAGGTGCGTGCGCTATCCCATGCCGTAATGATCAGCTCACGATGCTCGATACCACTTTCTAAGATTTTATGCTTTAGCGCTGTAATATCATTATCGCTTAAATCTGCATTACCTTTAGGAATAGGGTCTTGCCACGTAAAGTCCTCTGCGGGTACATCAGCACCTAAGTAGCGAGATTTAGGACCTAAATCACGATGCGTCAATTTAAACCAAGCTTTGGCAAATACTTCGTCAAAGTACTCTGAGTTGTTATAAAAGTTCTCTGAGATTTTGCGATATTCAGGGTCTTTAATCATCGCCATATCAGCATCAGTCATCATCGGATTGCGTCGTACATTGGGATTATGTGCATCGACGGGCTTATCTTCTTCTTTAATATCGACAGGCTCCCACTGCCATGCGCCAGCAGGGCTTTTGGTTAGCGCCCACTCATGGTTAAAGAGCAGCTCAAAGTACTCATGATCCCAGCGCGTCGGATGCGTCGTCCACGCGCCCTCAATACCACTTGAGACCGTATCGATACCATGACCGCTGCCTTTTGGATTGCGCCAGCCCATACCTTGCTCCTGTATGCCAGCGCCTTCGGGCTCATCTTCTAACAAGGTTGCATCACCATTACCATGAGACTTACCGACAGTATGACCGCCTGCGGTTAACGCCACCGTTTCCTCATCGTTCATCGACATACGACCAAAAGTGGTACGAATGTCTTGCGCGGTTTTTAGCGGGTCAGGATTGCCATCGACGCCTTCTGGATTGACGTAGATAAGACCCATCTGTACCGCGCCTAGTGGATTTTCAAGCGAGTGACGGTCTTCAACTTCTTTATAACGATTCTCGGTCGCCGCTAGCCACTCACGCTCAGAGCCCCAGTAGATGTCTTTTTCTGGATGCCAGATATCAGCGCGTCCGCCTGCAAATCCCAAGGTTTTAAATCCCATAGACTCATAAGCCATGTTACCTGCTAATATCATTAAATCCGCCCAAGAGAGCTTATTACCATATTTTTTCTTGATCGGCCAAAGCAGACGACGTGCCTTATCTAGGTTGACGTTATCAGGCCAGCTATTGAGTGGAGCAAAGCGCTGATTGCCTGTGTTGGAGCCGCCGCGACCATCAGAGCGACGATAAGTTCCTGCCGAGTGCCACGCCATACGTATCATGAGGCCGCCATAATGTCCCCAGTCGGCAGGCCACCATTCTTGTGAGTCCGTCATAAGATCCTTTAGGTCTTGTTTAACGGCTTCTAGATCAAGCTGTTTAAAAGCCTCGCTATAATCAAAATCTGCACCCATGGGATCAGTCTTATGATCTTGCTGATGCAAAATATCGAGATTTAACGCATTAGGCCACCAATCGGTTGCTGCAGACGCTTGCGTGGTGTGTGCTTGATGCATAACAGGGCAGCCACCCATGCTTGGCCGCTGCGGCTCGTGTGATTCATCAATGTTCTGATTGTGAATAGTTGGGCCTAAACCGTCGCCTTTGTCGTACGTGGTGTTGCTTGGCGGGTTTGGTTGTTTGGCGTCTGACATAGTGGTGCTCCTTAGTTTGGTTTGTCTTATCAGCTATGGATAAAGCATATATTAGAGCTAGTCATTAATAAAACATATATAAAATAACATCATGTTTTAAATAATAAATCATAATATTGATTCGTTTTTGGCAATGATATATTTACCTGACCAATGCCTTGTCACTCTTAAACTAAATTTTTTAAAGTAAATTGACTGTTCAAACTGATTTTGTGTCTGCTGACTAGGTCGCTAAGCAAGTTTTGGATACACATCATTACCCCCACGATAGATTAGGCAAAGGCTGATCGAGTATCTACACTTAGACGTTCAATTTAGCAAAAAATATTAGTTCTAAGTCTAGTTAATGTCGGAGTTCTGAAGTACCATAATTCAACTTTGCCATAAGTCTGGCAACTTGGTACAACGGTTAACAATTTTTATCGATCTTAAAAATGCCGATTAATAAAAATTGTGCGCAGTTGTTATTATCGTCTTAAGTTTAGTGAGTCACTATGTCCGCTGTCCGAGCTACGCCGCCCAATAACTCAGTCGCCAAAAAATCATGGGGTGACGCTACCAAAGCCTATCTTGACCCTCGCGCTATTATCATATTATTTTTGGGGTTTTCGGCAGGTATTCCTATCTTGCTGATCTTCTCAAGTCTCTCATTATGGCTACGCGAGGCAGGTATCGAGCGCGGCGTGGTAACTATGTTTAGTTGGGCGGCGCTGGGTTATTCGTTCAAGTTCATTTGGGCGCCGCTGATTGATGCGCTGCCCATACCACTATTGACCAAATGGCTGGGTAGGCGTAGGGCTTGGATTGTGGTCTCACAGCTCTTAATTGTCATAGCAATACTCTTGATGGCAAGCTTTAACCCTATTAGTGATGAAGCACTTTGGTTTATGGCAGCGGCAGCGGTATTGTTAGGGTTTTCATCAGCTACGCAAGATATTGTCATTGATGCCTACCGTATCGAGCTTGCGCCGCCAGAATTGCAACCTACGCTTGCGGCGATGTATGTGGCAGGCTATCGCATCGGTATGATCGTAGCAGGGGCAGGCGCGCTCTATTTAGCAGACTACTTTGGCTCAACAGAGGCGTTTTATAGTTATGAGGCTTGGCGTAACACCTACTATGTGATGGCAGCGGTTATGTCTATTGGCATTTTGACGACCTTTGCAGGCTATGAGCCCATCGCTGAAATTTTGCAGACCAATAAACAAAAACTAAACCTTAAGCTCTTTTTTATCTATGCCGCTTTGTTGATCATACCAGGGTCGATATACGGTCTGCTTAGTTTAATCAAAATTATCTATAATAATTTTTTGAACGCTGATATCACTTTAATACCCTCAGCGATCTTGCCTGCGGTCAATCTTTACTTCTTAGCTTTGGTCGCCTGCGCGCCGCTACTGCTTATTTTCTTTGTGTTTAATCAACCCAAGATTGCGAACAAGGTCTCATTGCTTGTTGAAAATGGCAGTGACTATTTGCGTATCGTTCTACTTTTTGTCATTACCGTTGTAGGTTTTGTCGGGGCATTTGTGGTTATCGGCAACCTATTTTCAGAGACTGAGAGCGTGCTACTAAGCTTCGTTATCGAAACCGTGACCTTACTTGGCAGCTTAGCGGTAGCAGCGGTAGTTGGCTATGCTTTGATTAAAGTAGGCCTTGCCAAAAAAGAGATCGCAACAAAAATGTGGGTCAATCCTATTGCCGATTTCTTTAAGCGCTATGGCAAACAGGCCATATTGCTACTTGCCCTTATCGGTCTTTACCGTATCTCTGATATCGTGGCAGGGGTCATCTCCAACGTCTTTTATCAAGACATGGGCTTTACCAAAGTTGAGATTGCCAACGCAGTCAAACTCGTTGGAGTGCTTATGGCGCTTGCTGGTGGGTTTTTGGGCGGAATACTAGCGCAAAAAATGCGCATGATGCATGTGATGATGTTAGGGGCGATACTGGCCAGTATTACCAATTTACTGTTTGTGCTGCTCACTTATCATCCAGGAAGCCTCGAGTACATGTATTTTGCGGTAATATTAGACAATCTAGCCGCAGGGTTTGCTAGTGCGGTATTTATCGCCTTTTTATCAGCGCTCACGTCTATTAAATTCACTGCCGTACAGTATGCTATATTCTCATCACTCATGACTTTATTGCCCAAAGTGTTAGGTGGTTACTCTGGCGGTATCGTCGATTCTATGGGCTATCCTTTCTTCTTTATGTTTACCTTTGCTATTGGTATTCCTATTCTGCTACTTATTTACTTGGTTGATAAGCATATTGTCATTGGTGACAACGATGATATCTATGGCGATGACTCTGAAGGCGGCAAACCGTCATTGGCAAAGGCTAACCCTACGCTAACGGATACCAATGAGCCGCCGCGTGCAACAGAATAAACTAGTGATGAAGTTTTATAAAGGATAAGGATCTATAGTGTCCAAAGTACAAAAAATGACGGTAGGGCAAATCAAGCAGCGAAGTCAGCAGCTGGCATATGGCGCGCTAAAGAGTGATTTAGATATCAAAATTCCTCCAAGCGATGACACTGTCGATAGATCGATGCCCCCCTTTTGGATAACCGATTGGCTTTTGCATGTGCTTAATCAACCAAGATCATTTTTGTTCACCGATGATAACTACGAGCTGACAGATAGTGAGCGCGCGCAGTTTGATGCTGGCGTGACTCAGATGCGCCAAGGTATACCGCTTGCGTATTTGACAGGTCATCAAGAGTTTTGGTCACTGGACTTTAAAGTCAATAAACATACCCTCATACCAAGGCCTGATACTGAGGTTTTGGTTGAGCAGGTGCTAGAGTGGATACAAGCGCAGACCGCTAGTACAACGTCGGGTAAATCTTTGCCCAAATGCCTGTCACACCCCAAGCGTCTGCTAGATTTAGGTACAGGCTCTGGCTGTATTGCGATTAGTCTGGCGTACGAGTTACAGCCAAAAAACAACAGTGAAGCGTGGCAAGTCGTTGCCCTTGACGTGTCTAAACAGGCATTAGCAGTAGCTAAGCAGAACGCTATTCATAATCAAGTCCCTGAGGTTAGGTTTATACAAAGTAGCTGGTATGAGGCGCTATCTAGTGATGACGCGCTGTCGTTTGATGTTATTGTCTCAAACCCGCCGTATATCGATGAACAAGACGAGCACTTAACCTCTTTAATCGCTGAGCCTATCAGTGCATTAACTGCACCCGATTCTGGACTGGCTGATATCACGCAGATTGTAAAGGGTGCACCTAAGTATCTAAAAGCAGGTGGTCTGTTGGCTGTTGAACATGGTTATGATCAAGGGTCTGTGGTACGAGATATATTCTTGCAAAAGGGTTTTGAAGCCGTACAAACCATTCAAGATTACGGCGGCAATGAGCGCGTCACTCTAGGTCAAATGTCGCTAGCGCCTAATTAGTGACGTAAGTGCTATTAACTAAAAACTTACTGACGGCCTAGCCTTAATATGAGAAAGTCGCTTCCTCTGTAGCTTTGGGTACCTGTAGCTCAGAACACCTGTAGCTCAGAACACCTGTAGCTTCAAGTGTTTTCTGTCCAAGATACGCTTTACCTCAATGCTCACTATATATCCTAAATTTGGCAGTATCTATTTAACCATATCATCACTTACTGATTTTTTATTGCAGGCTAGTAAGCTTTGCTCATTAATAATAGTTGTCTTTTATGAAAATACATCGTCCGCATTTATTAAAACATACTCTCAATGTCGCTAACCGTGTACGTCAGACAGCAAGTGTCGCAGGTCTATCTGCTTTTCGCGTTGCTAAAGGGGAGAAGCCTGACGCGCAGATGCTCAAAGAAACCTTTGAGCAATTAGGTACCACTTATATCAAGATCGGGCAGTTCGTTGCTAGTACGCCGTCGCTATTCCCGCGTGAATACGTTGAGGCTTTTCAAGATTGCCTAGATCAAACGACGCCGCTCTCATACCAGTATATCGAGCAAGTATTGAGCGATGAGCTGGCGATTAACGGTCAAAGCTTGAGCGATCTATTTGCTCATATCGAAACAGAGCCGTTAGCGTCAGCCTCTATTGCGCAAGTACATGCTGCGCGATTGTATAATGGTGATGAAGTGGTGCTAAAGGTGCAAAAGCCTGATGTCGAAACTATTATGCAGACTGATCTTGGGGTCTTGCATGGGGTAACCAAAATCATTGAACTACTGATGCCCTCGATGAGGTTTGCCAGTATCGCACCTATTATCGACGAGATTCGCTTGCGTATGCTCGCTGAGACCGACTTTATCGCTGAGGCGCAAAATATCCGTGATTTTCAGCAGTTCCTAGCGGTATCGGGCAATACAAAAGTCATCGCGCCGACCGTCTATGATGAGCTGACTACCAAGCGCGTGTTGACCATGAGCCGACTCAATGGCGTCTCTATGATCAACGAATCTGTTATGCGTCAGTACTGTGATGATCCTGCGCAGGTGATGGCAGATACATTGAATACTTGGTTTGCAAGCCTTATGCTATGCAATAGCTTTCACGCTGACTTACATGCGGGCAATCTAATGCTACTCACTGACGGGCGTATCGGCTTTTTAGACTTTGGTATCGTCGGCAAGCTCAAGGCTGAAAGCTGGCGCGCCTGTATGGGCATGATGCAAGCCTTGCAAGACAATGACTATCAGGCTATGGCGCATAATATGATCGATATGGAGATGACGCATGGTCGCTCACAGGTCGATGTGGCAGCGCTCGGTCAGGATTTAGAGAAGATGATGCGCACGATTATGGCTGAGGACAAAGCCTTTACCAGTGGCGTGCCGTCTAATAGCAAAGAGCAGGCCGATGAGCTCAATAAGATGATGTTAGAGATCGTCGCCGTCGGCAAGCGTCATGGCATTCATTTCCCGCGTGATTTTGCTTTGCTTACCAAGCAGCTGTTATATTTTGATCGTTTTATGCGCACCTTAGCGCCAGATATGGATATGTTTAGCGATCAGCGCGTGGCGATGATTGCGCAGCCTGTTTAATCGTTACCCCTTACAAAGGATTGTGAGCTTATTGCCACAAGTGGGCACTGTCATGAAGACGACCTCTCAAAGCCGTATGCGTATGGTGCCTACTATCACCAACGAGACTATCATAGCGCTCATAGGTCTATATTGTCTCGCGGTCGTTATGGGATATGGCCGGTTTTTATTTACTGCTACCTTGCCTGATATTATGACCCAATTGACACTCTCGACGACGGTTGCAGGTTGGCTGGCTTCGGTTAATTATATTGGCTACTTTATAGGTGCTTTGATTGCGATGTTCGTCCCGCAGCGCACGACGTGGCAGACGCTTATGCTATGGACAGCAATGAGCGTAATCACTACCATGATGCTGGCAATACCCTCGCTGCCTATTATGCTCTGGTATTTAGTGCGCTTATTGGCAGGTATCGCAAGCGGTATTGCGATGATTCTGAGCTCAACCCTCGTTATTCAAAGCTTCAGCCTTGAGCGCCGAGCACTACTCTCAACCCTGCATTACGCAGGTATCGGCGTCGGTATTAGCGCATCCGCGATTTTGACATGGTGGTTATTATCTTTGGATTATCATTTCGATGTGATTTGGCTGATCGCAGGGCTGAGCAGTTTGCCGCTATTATGGTTGTTATTGGGTATTCGACCTGATAACGCTGCTGATGCAAACCCACAGCCACGCTCTATTCATCAAACCTACATTAACTTCAAACGCTCCTTGTATGAAGCGATCAGTGGTAATGGCAAAGCCATATCTTTGTTATCAACCAGTTACGTGCTCGCAGGCTTTGGCTATATTACCTCTACGACCTTTTTGCCTGTTATGGCGACCAATCAATTAGCAGACACCTACGCTGGCTTGCAGATTTGGCTGGTGGTCGGCGTAAGCATCATCATATTCAACCCTGTTTGGGGTATCCTAGCCAAACGTATTGGCGAGATTAATACTTTGATTGGCTTAACTTTGCTGCAGGCATTAGGCATGTTCAGCCCCCTATGGTTTGCAGGTGCACTTGGACTCTATGCCAACGCCATCATCGTCGGGATGACCTTTGCAGGTATGGTGTCGATGACCTTAAATATTATCAAAAATATGAACCCTGTTTATTCAAACCTGCTCATTGGACTGGCTACTTTAGCCTATGCGCTAGGACAGTTTATAGGGCCGCTCGTAACCGTGGCACTCGCAGGCGATAATGATAACTTCGATGCTGGACTGCTCGCAGCGGGTATCGGGTTATTAATGGGCTTAGGACTGTTACTATGGTTTCGTCAGTTGCCGCAAAAATCAGTCTAAAATCGTTATAAGATGACTACTACACCATGTTACGATTGAATACTTCTCGTAGCTCAAAGCTCGTGTGCACTTGCGCTACGCCCTCGATACGGTTAAGACGATGCAGCAAAAACTCCTCATAATGCGCCATATCGCGTACGCGCACCTTGATTAGATAATCTTCAGTGCGGCCGGTAACGATACTACAGCTCACCACCTCATCGAAACTCTGCACCTTGCGCTCAAACTGCTCGAAGCGCTCAGCAGTATGACGATCCATACTAATAGCAATAAATACTGCTAGCGGGTAGCCAAGTTTTTGCGCGTCAGTTTGCGTATGATAGCCTGTGATAATGCCTGACTCCTCCAAACGCTTGATACGCCGCGCACAAGGAGTTGCAGATAGATTGACCTGTTCGGCAAGCTCAGTGATACTCATGCGAGCATCGGTCTGTAATAGACGTAGTAGCTGCTTATCTATTTTATCGATAGTAATAGTAGAATTGATATTGTTATCCATTATAATTTGCCCTGTTGTTTAGAGATTTTCGCTATTTAAAGTCTTAATACTATCAATAATCACTATTATGGCAGGTAATATCTTTTGATAAAGCCGTTTTTTGATCGTGCTAATTTGCTATTATAGAGTCATCCCATCAGCATTCATTAAATATTCTTAAATTCACAACATTGCCAATTCGTAAGGAACACTCATGTCTGAACCTGTCGTCACTCCAAAAAATCCTGCTTTTGACTATCGCAAATATCGCGCTTTTGAGTTTGCACCAAATCTGCCAGATCGCACGTGGCCGAGCAAAACGATCGAAAAAGCACCGATGTGGGCAAGCGTTGATCTGCGTGATGGCAATCAGGCGCTAATCGATCCGATGACTATTGAACAAAAAATGCGCTTTTTTAAGACGTTGGTTGATGTTGGTTTTAAAGATATTGAAATTGGCTTTCCGTCAGCGGCGCAAGTGGAGTTTGACTTTGCGCGCAAGCTCATTGAAGAAAACCATGTCCCCGATGATGTGACCTTGCAAGTATTGGTACAGGCACGCGAGCATTTGATCGCCCGTACCTTTGAGTCGTTAAAAGGCGCAAAGCGCGCTATTGTCCACGTCTATAACTCTACCAGTCGTATTCAGCGCGAAAAAGTATATGGTAAAGATAAAGCGCAGATTAAAGAGATCGCTATCGAGGGCGCTAAGTTATTGGTCGATTATGCTGCTAAGTATCCTGAAACCGAATGGGTCTTTCAGTATTCACCAGAGAGCTTTAGTCAGACCGAAACCGAATACGCGGTAGAAGTCTGTGACGCGGTATGTGATATCTGGCAGCCTGAGAACGGGCAAGAGGTCATCTTCAATCTACCTGCAACGGTTGAGGCCTCTATGCCCAATATCTTTGCCGACCAAGTTGAGTACTTCTGTCGTAACCTTGCCAAACGCGAGCATGTCATTATTAGCCTGCACACCCATAATGACCGTGGCTGCGCGGTAGCCGCCGCGGAACTTGGCATACTCGCAGGCGCTGATCGTATTGAGGGCACATTACTCGGTAATGGTGAGCGTACGGGCAATATGGACATCATGGTCACAGCGATGAATATGTTTAGTCAAGGCATAGATCCCAAGCTTGATTTTAGCAACATGAGCGAGATCGTACAGGTGGTGAGCGAGTGCAATAACTTGCCTGTGCATCCGCGCCATCCCTATGTCGGTGAGCTGGTATTCACCGCCTTTAGCGGCTCGCATCAGGACGCAATCAAAAAATCGCTTGATTACAACGAGCAGCATGTCGATGAAACCGAAAACGTCTGGGACGTGGCGTACTTACCTATTGATCCTGCGCACATTGGTCGTAGCTATCAAGATGTCGTGCGTATCAATAGTCAATCAGGTAAAGGCGGCGTCGCTTATATCTTGCAGCGCAACTATGGCTTTAATTTGCCGCGCTGGATGCAGATTGACTTTAGCGGCATAGTACAAAAACAGGCTGAAAAAGTAGCGCGCGAATTACAGAACGATGAGATCTTACAGACCTTTGAGAGCACGTATTTACAGCAAGGTGATTTTGAACTGCTTGATTATAGTGTCAATAATAAAGGCGGCGAGGTCTTCTTTAGCGGTCAAGTCAATATGAATGGCGACACTATCACCATAGATGGCACAGGTAATGGTCCGCTGTCCTCCTTTATCGATGGATTAGCGCAGCATACTGGCAAATCGCTCCATATCATCAATTATGCTGAGCACGCGATCAATCCGCAGCACAGTAACGTCGACGGTATCGATGATGATACCAGCACAGGTAACAAGACTAATGCCAATGCCGCCGCCTACATTCAGCTCAATGTCGATGGTACGGTATACTCAGGTATCGGAACCTGTAGCAGTACCGTCTCTGCGATGCTCAAAGGCGCGTTATCTGCTCTAGCACAAGCGCCTAATACTACTGCGGCGTAGTGTAGTAGCGTCATTATTAAATGAGCCTTCTATTTTAAGTGTGCATAGCGCTTAGGGTAGAGGGCTTTTTTGCGGTAAAATTTTGTTGAATTTTGGTCAGCTTAATACGTTTGAAAAGTGAGCCTGTACAACGCATTTTTATGTCGCAAGTTGTGTTTCATGGTTTATATTACTTTATCATGTCGGGTGTCGCACCCTCCATCCAAGCTACGGGCTGAGAAATTTGTTATTCAATTTGATGGAACCGAAAAAGACTTTATCAGTTTACTAAAACATTTGAATAGGTAATAACTAATGACATTATTTGAAGAATGCAAGGAAGCACTTAGGGATGATTTTTCTATTCTAGATGACGACCATAAAGCTATAAAGATTCTAAATAGTTTTCCTATACATAGCAATTATATAATATGGTCTGAAATTAAATATAAAGACTATGATCATATGGAAGATATAATTAGTGAGCTATCAGTTTTGCATAGCAAGTCTTTATATGTCATAGCTGATAACTATGATGTACCAGTCTTTAAATCTAATTTGAAACTCATAATTGAAAACGTTGATGATGTGTCTGCTTTATCTCCTAAAGTGTTTATCTTCAATGAAGAAGTCATAATAGAGCCACTATTTCCGAGTTATACCTTAAGGGTTGGTCTAAAGCCCCGTAGCACGTAGATACTATGAAAAAGTAGGCTCAAAGGATTAATTTTTTACAAATTTTGATTTTTTAAGCTCATTTAATATCTTTAACTTTGCCAGTTTACGCATCTATTAAACCGCTAGGAATAACCTATCCCTAGAGTTACAATTTATTTTTTGGTTTTAAGCAGGAGTGTTCTTATGCTCAGATATCGCTTGCCCATCAGCTGATGAGCGTTAAACGCAGTAACCCATAGCATATTGTTACTTGTGTTTTAGTCGGCTAAGACTTACGCTAATGAGTAGTTTAATTTGAATAATAATTAAGGTTAATTATGGAACCTATCTTCTCATTTGCGTCTATTTCTTTGGCTTCTATTTTGGCGTCTTTGCCCGCAGGTAACGAGAGTACAAGCGCCTCTAACATTACGACTCATATCAGTCCTGCTATCGCTGGGCAGTGGGAGATTGAGCTAAACAATAGCGGTGCTATGAGCAATCAATCTATACTCGATAGTCTAATGCTAGCTGAGAGTGCCTCAGAGACTACTGATGGCGTACTAGACCAAAGCGAGCGCCGCATCATCACTATGACGCCAAGCAATACTCAAATACCCGCTACTACAGGTTTGAATAGTAGCGCTCAAGTGTCCTCAAACGATCAGTGCCGTGAGATATACAACTTCGGTGCCGATAACGAGATGTGGGCGGTAAGTGGCAAAGAGTGGACGTACAGTCGCTACCTAGTGAGTCATCTCGATGAAGGTTTGCCTATTATCGCAATTAAGACCATTTATGATAATAATGAAGTGGACTGCTCAGGCAATCAGATTGATCAAAGTGATGAGACGCTGATTGCGTTTTTGGATCATAAGGACAATCAGATGCAGTGGTGCGCGGATCCTGAAGGGCTTGAGTGCTTTATGACCTTTCGTAGAGTCATGCCGTAGTTTTTAACTATGACCTTGCACAATTAAAAAGCCGCCCTTTATATAAAGAGCGGCTTTTTAATTGTGCTAAGAGTTCCTAAATTAAGCACTATAATCGACTTCTGGTTTCTCTTTTTTAGGTTGCAGTAGTACCTTTTCGAGATAATGAATGTTTTGTGCCTGTTCACTAAACTCCTCATCCGCCAAGATGACATCGCGATGTAGCGGGATATTGGTCTTGATACCTTCAATGACCAGCTCATCAAGCGCGTGCAACGTCTTTGATATGGCTTGCTGGCGCGTTTGACCGTGACAGATCAGTTTGCCAATGAGCGAGTCATAGTAGCTGGGTATCTCGTAGCTAGGATATAGGTGTGAGTCAAAACGCACGCCTGCGCCGCTTGGGGCAAATAATTGCGTGACCGTACCAGGTGAGGGCATAAAGGTAGCTGGGTCCTCGGCATTGATACGGCACTCAATCGCATGGCCTTGTATCTCAATCTCGCTTTGACGGTAGGACAGACCATAACCTGCGGCGATTTTGAGCTGCTCGACCACCACATCGATACCGGTAATCATCTCAGTAACCGGATGCTCAACTTGCACGCGAGTATTCATCTCAATAAAGAAGAATTCATTGTTTTCAAATAAAAACTCAAAGGTTCCCGCGCCGCGATATTTGACCAGCTCGCAGGCTTTGACACAAGCACGTAGGATAGGTTCACGGACATCATCTGGAATATCAGGGGCAGGGGCTTCTTCTAATACTTTTTGGTGGCGACGCTGTAGCGAGCAATCACGATCATATAAGTGAATGGCATTACCGTTACCATCGCCCAAGACTTGCACCTCGACGTGGCGCGGGTTTTGTAGATAGCGCTCCATATAAACCGTATCATCACCGAACCACAGCTCAGCTTCTTGCTTGGCCGCTTGTACTTGTCCGACCAGCTCATCAAAACGCTCAACGACGCGCATACCACGGCCACCGCCACCAGAGGCCGCCTTTATAATCAGAGGAAAGCCGATATTGCCCGCTTGCTCTTCAGCGTTGTGCATAGTGACTGCGCCAACAGAACCAGGAACCGTCGGCACGCCTGCTTTTTTCATGGCATTAATAGCAGAGACTTTGTTACCCATCAGGCGAATATGATCCGCGTTTGGTCCTACAAAGGTTAGACCGGCCTCTTCGATACGTTCAGCAAATTCAGCATTCTCAGCCAAAAATCCATAGCCTGGGTGAATAGCGTCAGCGCCCGATATCTCAGCTGCCGTCAATATGGTGCTAATATTGAGATAGCTCTCACTGGCATTGGGCTTACCAATACAGATAGCTTCATCGACGAAACGCAGGTGCATTAGGTTTTTGTCAGCAGTAGAGTAGACGCCTACGGTCTCTATCCCCAACGCTTTGCACGCCCTTACAATACGCAGGGCGATCTCACCTCGGTTGGCAATCAGTAACTTTTTTATCATAGAATCATCCTTGTTTTAGCCGTGCTAGCTGAGTGATGTGCTAGGGTGCTCTAGCTATTTGTATCACCGCAGGCAACTGAGTAAAGTAGGGCAAGAACCGTTAAGCCTTGTAGCGAATAACAGGCTGACCAAACTGTACCACATCAGAGTTTGCGACCAAGATCTCATCTATGACGCCGCTTTGAGTGGCCTCAAGTGGATTCATGATTTTCATGGCTTCTATGATACCGAGCGTATCACCCGCCTGTACCTTTTGACCGACTTTAGCATATGGCGGATCATTTGGACTTGGTGACGAATAAAAGACGCCGACCATAGGAGAGGTCTCAACGCTACCAGCTTTGACGTCAGATTTGGGCGCAGCGGCAATAGGCGCACCAGCAGCAGGTGCTGACATCATTTGTTGAACGGGCGCATCGTAGTGACGGGTTAGGCTGATATGCTCATCGTCAGAGCTGATTTCTAGATTGACCAGCTCGTTTTCTTCCATGAGGGCGATTAGAGTACGTATCTTTTCAATATCCATAATTTTATTGATACCTTTTATTAGAATGCAAGAAACAATTAGTGTAACAAAATATAGTTTGTCTTGATGACAATCATACCTATATTCAGCTCAATGAGCAATCAATGTACAACTGTTAACTCAATTTTTTTATATTATTATCGTTAAAATTTTTATTACATCTCAATTATCATACTAGATAAAGTACTGCCAGAGTGTATAGCTTACTTATCATCAAATCTTGGCTAGCCCCATGCTTGAGTTAAGCGTTTTTGTTGATACATGAGTCTTAAAGTTAACAAAATCGCTGCCAAAAACAGTCCTGTAATCAGCGCCATCCAAAACCCCTGCGCGCCTACATCAGTATAGCGCACAAGATAGATACCCATCGGTAGCGCAACGACCCAATAACAAAACATCGTGACCCACATCGGTACTTTGGTATCTTGTAGACCGCGCAAAATACCCGCGACATTGACCTGCCAGCCGTCAAACAGCTGATAAGCGAGTGCAAATATCAATAGATGCATAGCCTGCGCTTGCACCTCAGGGTTGTCAGTAAAGGCCATCGCCAGTTGTGGGCGAAATAGCCAAACACCAAGCATGCAGATGATCGCAATGAGTACTGTCCAGATAAGTCCTGTGGCTTGCACTTGCCGCAGCGCCAGTAAGTTTTGCTCGCCAAAGCGGTTGGATATCATAATGGTCAGCGCCATCGCGACCGATATGGGGATCATAAATAACTGTGAGGTGACTGCCAGTGCTACTTGGTGTGACGCCGTTGCCAGCTCTCCTAGCGGACTGATAACCAAAGCACCTAAGCTAAATAGACTGGCTTCAAAGAAAATCGAGACGCCAATAGGGATGCCTAGTGCAAGCAATTTGGCGATTTGGACGCGATCAGGCCGCGCAAAATGTCGATAAAATCTGGTATTTGCAAATTGCTGACGCTTAGTAAAGGCGGTGTAAGCGGCGAGTAGTAAGACATTGATCCAAAGCACAATAGCGGTTGCCACCCCGCAGCCTGCGCCGCCAAGCTCTGGCATACCAAATAGGCCATGAATAAAGATATAATTGAGCGGTATATCCGCTAAGAGTCCAATGATGCTAATGACAGTGACAGGTTCGGGGCGACCAAGCGCTTCACAATAACTGCGTAGCACCGCGTAGACTGCTAGAGCTGGAAACCCAAAGGAGACGCCGTACAGATATTGCGCCGCTATCGGCTGAATATTTTCAGGTACGCCCATAAGGCTGAGCACATTAGGCGCCAAGTTGACAATAACAAAACCGATAATGCCGATCACCGCTGCCGCCCACAAGGACTGCTGAGTAATATGCGGTATACGCTCGTGGTTCTTTTGCCCTATGGCCTCACCGACCAAAGGCGTGGTCGCAATCAAAATGCCCGTCGCGAGCAAAAATAGCGGTAACCAAATCCCAGAGCCAACAGCAACTGCCGCCAGATCAAGTGCTGAGACGCGTCCTGCCATAATAGCATCTACGACCCCAAGCGCTGCCTGACAAAACTGCGTGATCAAAATAGGCAAGGCTAAAATGCCTAAGCGCAGACTATAGCTCTTAAAATCGGTAAAGGATAAGGGCAACACCATAACGAACAACTTATTAAGTAATTATATTTTGATTGGTATTTTGATCGAATGAAGATTTGATTCAACTAAACAGTAAATAATGAATAAAGCCAAGTGAACACCTATTGTGAAAAGCGTTTGTCATCTATAAATTAGATCTGCTAAAACAAAAATAACCTGTCAATCCAAAGGTTGAATCAACAGGTCAAAAGTTGTGATGATGGTAATCAAGCAAGGCCTAGATGTCAATGCGTTAACCGTCGCTTTGTCGGTATGATGAGCACTCAAGACTAAGGCACAAGACCTAAACTCTCAGCCATATCGATAATCGCTTGCCAGTGTTTTGGCTCAAGCGGGATGACCGTAAGCTGCTGACAGCCTTTTTTGAGCAATAGGGAGTCCTCAAGCGCAGGTATAAACTTGAGTGCGGACAGCGGCACGACATCGGTAAATGCCAGCTCAAAGCTCACATCAACCATATACCAGCGCGGCATATCCTCAGTTGCTAGTGGATCATAGTGGCGATGCTCAGGATGAAACTGCGTAGGATCAGGGTAGCCTGCTTGAGTAATCGTCATAATACCTGCCGCTCCCGATGGGTTGGCGCTTGAATGATAAAAAATGACCTGGTCACCCACCTGCATATCATCACGCATGAAGTTACGCGCACGATAATTGCGTACGCCATCCCAGCTATCGACTCCTAAGCGCTTGATATCATCAATACCAAAAAACTTTGGATTAGATTTCATTAGCCAATATGCCATTGTTTATCCTTTATAATACATTTTTTAGCCCACTTTAAATCAGTACTGCTCGTATTCCTTTCTCTGGCGTGCCTGCACAGATAGAGACTGCGCAAAATGAATACCAGCAGTACATCGTGTAAAATACATCAGCTTTATTGTGAATTCACTATATACAGTAACGCTATCAGGGTTTATACGTCTCTTATTACCAGTGTACTTTTAATTAAAACCTTTAACCGTTATCCTAGCAGGATTTTGTATGATAATCGCTACGCCAATAGTAAGTAAACCTTATGCCCAAACTTAAAACCATCAATGATACCAACATAGTTGATTATGATGACAGTAACGACAGAGTAGCCTCTATGGACTTACAGGTTACACAGATCCCATTAGCGCTATATATACATATTCCATGGTGTGTCAAAAAATGTCCGTATTGCGACTTCAACTCGCATGAGCTACCTATAGATCATCAGCTGTCTATGTATGACGACTACGTCGATGCACTGTTAACAGATGCGCGCACGCAAATGATGTTGACGCAAGGGCGGCAGATTAGCTCGATATTTATTGGTGGCGGAACGCCTTCACTACTGCCAATAGACCAGTATCAACGCTTATTTGATGGACTGCGCGACTGCTTTGAGTTTATGCCTGATATTGAGATTACTATGGAGGCCAATCCTGGTACGCTTGAGCATGCGCCCTTTGCTGAGTATCTAAAAGTCGGTATCAATCGCTTGTCTGTCGGCGTGCAAAGCTTCGCTGATGATAAGCTTCAAGCGCTCGGTCGTATTCATGATCCTGCGCAGGCCCTATCTGCGATAAAAGCGGCGCGCGCGGCTGGCTTTAATCGCGTCAATGTGGACTTGATGCATGGTCTACCGCAGCAAACGCTCACCGAGGCGCTATATGATATTCAAACTGCGCACAACGCTGGCGCGACGCATATCTCATGGTATCAGTTGACCATAGAGCCCAACACCGTGTTTTATCGCAACCAGCCTATATTGCCTGATGAGGATAATCTAGCAGATATTGAGCAGGCGGGTCAGACATTATTAGAGCAGCTGGGTTATCACAATTATGAAGTATCCGCTTGGGCAGGCGCAGCAGATTCGCCTTGTCGTCATAACGTGAACTACTGGCAGTTTGGCGATTACTTGGCGATAGGTGCAGGCGCTCATGGCAAAGTGACCATTAGCAAAAAACAGGGTCATAAAATTGACGTCATAGAACCCAAAGTCTCAGGTTTGGCGGATGCGTCGTCGCATAATGAGCAGGTTACAAAGACAGGTATTTACCGTTTTAGCAAAACGCGTGCGCCAAAAGATTACATGAAACATCAAGGTGCACCTAAGACGATATGGCAGGCCATTGATCAAGATGAGCTGGTTAGCGAGTTTATGCTCAATGCGCTACGCTTGCATAGCGGCGTGAGCACTTATTTGTTTGAGGCTCGAACCGGATTGAGTATCGATGCTATCGCTGGTGAAATAAAAGGTTTAGTGAGTAGCGGTTTGCTAGAGGATACTGACGATAAGATACAGCCAACTCCATTAGGACAGCGTTATCTTAACCAGATATTGCGCGCTTTTCTTTAACTACTTTTAGTCTTAAATCAGTAAAAACAGAGCCAAAAAAAAGGACTTACCCAAGGGTAAATCCTTTTAAGAAATCTAAATATAAAACTTAGATTTTTTGTTTTACGTCAGTTGCTGTGTTGCTAACTGCTTCACCAGCGCCAGATACGTCTTGGCCAAAACCTTGTAGAGTATTGCAACCCGTTAATACAAACATAGCGGTCAAAGATGCGATGATTACTTTTTTCATAGTAAATTCCTCAAATTAGAAAGTGTAGTGATAGTGCATTTTATCCAAAAAATTAGTCAGGAGCCCTAAAATTGTGAACAAGCAATATCAACCGATAAAAAGATAAAACCACAGTATAATTGTCTCAGTGAGCACAACGATATTGTCGTCATATCCATTGTCGCTATGATAGTGAAAGTTAAAATCAGTGCACAGTACCAAAATGTAATTATTGATAATAAACTGTAACTTGTTATTACGCAGAACAGTCAAATCGTCATAAACAAAAAATTATGGAAAATCTTAATGACCATTCATATTGTGTTGATCGCGCCCAAAATGCCCAGTAACACAGGCAACATTATACGTCTTTGTGCCAACAGCGGCGCGCAGCTTCATCTGGTACGACCTTTAGGGTTTGAGCTAGACGATAAAAAACTGCGCCGAGCAGGTCTTGACTATCACGAGTACGCGCACCTAAAGGTGCATGATAACTGGCTTATTGCCAAGCAATCTTTATTGACTGCGCAGTGTGAGCATATCGTTGCTCTGACTACTAAGCTTAGTCATCCATTCTATGATTATGACTTTACTAAAAAAAGGTCAAGTCACGTTAGCCAAAACAATATTGCCCTAATCTTTGGCTCTGAGACCGCAGGATTGAGTGATGATATTCGTACTGATATCGGTGCTGAGCATTGGCTCAGATTACCTATGCTGCCAGATTCACGAAGTTTAAACCTATCGAACAGCGTAGCAATCTGTCTTTATGAGGTTTGGCGTCAACAAGGGTTTGTGGGAGATGAAGGACGTAGTACAGGATACGAGACTTTAAGTGTTTATGATGCTAAAGAATAGTGTTTTACATGTCAGCAGGTGTCTAACGCACAAAGCGAGCTACAAGCAATTAGGCGGCTTGGGCAGTCCTGCTAGTCTATTGACATGACGGGCGACCAGTCCAGTATTGAACAGCGCTTGGAGCTTTTGATTGCTAATAGTGTGCTCAGGCAAGACCTTTTGTAGCCACTTGATGAGTGGACGCGTGCTAGGCGCATGATTAAAGGTATCAAAAAACACCCGTACTTGACCCAGAATATCTAAGTGCTCCTGTGTCAGGTGCACATCCAACGTATCAGCAAGCTGCTGCGCGACAATAGGCGTCCAAAGGGTATGGTCGTTCAAGTGACCGTCTTGGTCTAAAGATAAGGGCTCACTCATAAGTTAATCGTCACTACGTTATCAAATTTATCATCTTGAGTCATCGTAACCCACTCACTATCACTTAAAATACTTGTGAGATTTTTATCTAGTTTTAGATTTTTTTGTGTGTCATCGCTAAGGGTCGCTATATCGTCTGCAAGCGCATAGATCGCCTGAATATTGTCGATATCGCTATCATTTAGATAAGCTTGCAGCCAGTCAATAAAAGTGACGGTAGTACCAAGCAAAAGAATACTATCACCAGCGCGCCAAGTCAGCGCCATCTGCTCAGTGCTGCGCCTAAGTGTATCCACCGTACTATGTAATTGGTATAAAGTTGCCATTAGGGTTATCCCTTTTTATTTAGAACATGATTGAAGCTTAATAATAACCATAGCTAAAACGTTAAAATCTGATCAAAGTCTTGTACGTCTACAACCTCTGGTATCAGCGTGAGTTGCGCCGCTAAATCATTGGACACTATACCTGTAAGCCAGCCACTAAAGACGTCTTCGGGCAGCCAAGCTGGTGGCATATCGTATAATTCCAGTGATTGAATCATGCCATGTAGGCGCGATTTGGACTGCATAAGCAATCCAAAAACAGGCGCATCCAAATACAGTTGCACTTCATGCTCAAAGGTCGCCAGCGTCAACGCTAAAGCGCAGCCCTCGTAACTTGCTATCTCAGTTGCTGTACGTAGCTCAATTAAAAATTTCATGATATAGGCTCGTAAAAAGTATGGTCTTAAAATTGAAGCAGGCGACAATTGCCTTGTATCATCATGGCAAGCTCGCCTAGACCAACGAGCGTAAATCCATCGGCCATATTATCACCCTCTAAGTGATGACGGGCGCTATTATCTATATCACTGATGCCGCGACTGAGCGCTGTACTCACGCAAACGGGTAGCGATAACGGATATTGCTCAGCCAAAGCTTGCCACTCCCTAGTTACATTTATCTGATCAGCAGACTGCCAGCGCAGACGATTGGCGATATGAGCGGCGTCTGCATAAAAGAACACTTTTAACGGTTTGCTGTCGTCGTTATTATCAGATCTGTTTTGTAAGTAAGCACGCGCGTAACGCACCGCTAAAGATGCTAGCGGATGACTAGGATCTTTTGTTAGTAGTAATACAGTGTCTTTGGTAGTCATAAAGAAATATCGCACAGTATGGTGAATCGTTTAGTAACAAAATTTTCATGCTACCATGAGGACATAAAAGTGAATAATAAGCTTGAGAGTTCATATTCAATAATGATCACGATATTGTAGCAAATAATGCGCCGCTGCCCGAGAAATACCGTTTTTGTATCGGTTTGCAGTTAATAATGACCGCCATGTAATAAAAAACAATAAACTTTTTTATCAGGTTCACGTAGTCTTAACCTTTAACGTCAGGAGTTTTTGTCCCTATGCTACCGGAGCCATCATCGTCATCAGATATGCCATCTACTAATCCCAACACGCTTAGCTACCAACCAACGCCTGAGCAGATTCAAGTTTTGCAAACGGCGAGCGAATTTGCCTACCAAGTGTGGGAGAGTCGCACGATATCATGCCAGACGTTTTTGCGCAGTTATCCGCTAGATAGTACCTTGACCCGCCAGCAGATTGACGATTTGATTCAAGATTATACGCTAGATGACAATTACCAGCTGGGGGACGAGACGCAAGTCATGAGTGGTCTGCGTCATCTGCGTACTTCACTGATGATGCGCTGGATATGGCAGGATGCACTCAACCTGATTACGCTTGAACAATTAACAGATGAGCTGTCTGAATTCGCTGATGGTTGTATCTTATTTGCTAAAGAGTACACCTATACGCATCTGGTCGCTCAATACGGTCAGCCAACCTTTATCAATGCACAAGGTAATGTACAGACCGACGATATGGCGATTATGGCAATGGGTAAACTTGGCGCGCAAGAGCTGAATCTATCAAGTGACATAGATCTTATATTTGTCCATTGGGCACGCGGTGAGACGGATGGCGACAAGGCTAAAGGCACACGTAGTATTGACAATAAACGCTTTATGAACAGGCTTGGTCAAGGCATTATAAAGCTGCTTGATAACAATACTGCCGACGGGTTTGTGTTTCGAGTCGATATGCGCCTACGCCCTTGGGGCGATGGCAGCGATCTGGCTATTCACCTATCGGCATTGCAAAAGTATTTTGCCAATCATGGCCGTGCTTGGGAGCGTTTTGCTTGGTTAAAGGCACGAGTGGTCGGGCAAGTGGCTCAGCCTTTTTTTGATGAATTGCAAGAGCTGATTAAGCCATTCGTCTTTCGCTATTATGTGGATTATAGTGCGTTCTCAGCGCTTAGAGAGATGAAGTCCCTTATTCAAAACCAAGTGGCTCAGCGCGAGGATTTGGACAATATCAAGCTTGGGGCAGGTGGTATTCGCGATATCGAGTTCATTGTACAAGCGTTCCAGCTCATCTACGGCGGGCGTCATCCCGAGCTACAGGTTAAATCGTGCCTTGAGGCCATGAGGGAGCTGTACAGGTTTGAATATTTAGAGCCAGAGACTTACGAGCAATTGCAAGCGGCCTATCGGTTTTTACGTCGCCTAGAGCACGGTATCCAAGCGATCAATGATCAGCAAACTCAGCGCTTGCCGCAAGACCCCATATGGCGTCAGAACCTAGCGACAACTTTAGGGTTCGATAATTGGGAGGGGTTAATAGAGACGCTCAACAGGCACAGACATACGATAAATGTCCCCTTTGAGCGTATGGTGACTGAGCGCCAGATGCCAACACAAGACGATGAGGATCTAGAGCCTATCGAGCTTGAGGCACAAATAGCCAAACTCGATACGGTATTGAGCGAAGAGAGCCGCGCGCAACTGGATCAGTTTTGGCAGTCCAAAATGGTGGCTAACTTAAGCGATGAGGCTAGAGATCGTTTGGATGACGCTTACCCTGTCATTGTACATGCCTTGCTCGCTCACCAAGAACAGCAGCAGCTCGCCAATACGGCTCTGCCGCGTTTGATTACGTTACTTGAGGCCATTTGTCGCCGCTCTATTTATTTGGTCATGATCGCAGAGAACCCTAACGCGACGGTTGAGCTGATTCCTATGCTCTCAGCGAGCCCGTGGATCGCTAATGAGCTGGCGCGTTATCCTGTACTGCTGGATACTTTTCTTCAGCAGCGCTACCGTCATTTGCCTGACAAGATTGAGCTACGTGATATCCTGCGTCAACACCTGCTGCGCGTAGAGCCAGGGGAAGAAGAAGAGCTACTCAGCGCACTGCGTCTATTTAAGAAGAATCAAATACTGGCAGTAGCGGCGAGCGATGTACTCGCTGAGCGCCCGATTATGAAAGTCTCAGACTCACTGACTTATATCGCAGAGGTCGTATTAGAAGCCGCTCTTGAGCGCGCCTTTGCTGAGATCGTCAAGCGCTACGGCTATCCTATTGCCACTAATGGCGACCCGGTTACCGAAGCGGATTGCGGCTTTGCTATTATCGGTTATGGTAAGCTTGGCGGGCTTGAGCTATCGTATTCGTCTGACTTAGATCTAGTGTTTTTGCACAAGATAAAAGAGGCGGGCATGACCACAGGCGAGAAGTCTGTGAGCGGAATGAAGTTTGCCGCAAGACTGGCGCAAAAGCTGATGACTTATCTCAATACCCAAACCCGTGATGGCCGCGCCTACGAGATTGATATGCGTCTTAGGCCCTCTGGCAATGCCGGCATGATGGTGGTGTCTTGTCATGCTTTTGAGACCTACCAGTTGGATAAGGCATGGGCTTGGGAGCATCAAGCCTTAGTGCGCGCCCGTGCTATTTGCGGTGATAAGCTTGTGACGGCGCGTTTTTGTGATATACGCCGCTCGGTATTGTCCCTGCCGCGTACCCTTGATGAGGTGAGAGTAGAGGTCACCAGCATGCGTTTGAAGATGCAAAAGCATCTCGGTACTAGCTCAAATGAGCAGCGTAAAGGCAAGTTTCATCTCAAACAGGATGCTGGCGGCATAGTTGATATTGAGTTCTTGGCGCAGTTCGCAGTGCTAGCCTATTCGCATGATTACCCAAGTCTGACCAAATGGAGTGATAACGTACGTATCTTTGAAGAAGTCGCTGCTCTTGGGATATGGGAGGAGCAGGTTTGCCTTGATTTAACTGATGCTTATTTGCGTATAAGAGCTGCGACGCATCAATTGGCATTGGCTGAGCAGTCATCACTAGTTGATGAGTCGTTATGGGTGGAGACGCGGCGCTTGGTACAGACGCAGTGGCAGCACTTGATGGGTGTGCCGCCAAGAGATATTGAATAAGGTCACCTTAAAAAATTGTTTAATGCCAGACTAAAAAATTGTAACGATGTAGGTTTGCGGTGATATAATCAGTCGCAGATTAAATTTCAACACTCAACAAAAAAGTTAGTCGTCGGTACTAGCATAAGGACTATTAAATGAACATGGCAACACAAGAGGGTAAGCTTTGGATGAATGGTGACATGATTGACCAACCTGATGCCAAGGTTCATGTCCTTACGCATAGCTTACATTATGGTATGGCGGTCTTTGAAGGCGTGCGCGCTTATCAAACAGCGGATAAACGCACGGCAATTTTTCGTTTAAAAGAGCACACCGAACGTCTATTAGGTTCTGCCAAGATATTCCAGATGGATGTGCCGTTTGACCAAGCAACGCTTGAGCAGGCACACAAAGATGTGGTCAAACAAAACAACCTAGAAGAAGCCTACATTCGCCCTCTGATTTGGGTCGGCGCTGAAAAGCTTGGTCTATCTTCACGCGATAACAGTATCAATGCGATGGTTGCCGCTTGGCATTGGGGTGCCTATCTTGGCGAAGACGGTATCAAAAACGGTATCCGCGTCAAGACTTCATCCTTTACCCATCACATGACTAACGTCACTATGTGCAAAGCAAAAGCATCTAGTAACTATCCTGTGTCTATTATGGCCAATCAAGAAGTCACGCGTAATGGCTATGACGAAGCCATCTTAATGGATCCACAAGGTTACGTCTGCCAAGGCGCAGGCGAGAATTTATTCTTGGTCAAAGACGGTGAGCTACATACGCCAGATCTAGCAGGTGGAGCATTGGACGGCATTACTCGCCGTACCATCATGCAGTTTTGTAAAGACTTAGATATCAAAGTCACAGAGCGCCGCATTACGCGTGATGAGTTCTACCTAGCTGATGAAATCTTTATGACAGGTACCGCCGCTGAGGTCACGCCTATCCGTGAATACGACGATCGCACTATCGGTAATGGCGGGCGCGGCGCAATCACTGAAAAATTGCAAACCTTGTACTTCGATGTGGTACATGGGCGTAATGAGCAGTATATGGACTGGTTAAGCTTTATTGATTGATAGTATCATTATCCCAAAAGTATAAAAGCTGAACATAAGTGTTCAGCCTTTTTTTTATGATAAGATGCGGTTTATAATGTACCACTATGTCTCTGCAAATTCGTATCATCTACTCCAAATTTAAAGCGAGCCTTTTTTATGTTCAAAAAAGCAAAAGACAAAACTCAAGATAATGATGTTAAGCAAATTATCTGCATTAAATGGGGTACCAAATACGGTGCTCATTATGCCAATAAGCTATACGGCATGGTATCACGCAATATTACCCCGCCATTTCGCTTTGTCTGCTTTACCGATGACACGACTGATGTCCGTCCAGAGATTGAATGCCAAGAATTGCCGCCACTTGATGTAACCATGCCAACCAATACACTTGGCAAGTGGCCAAAATCACGTTTGTGGGGTGAGAAGTTAGGTGATTTGACAGGGACAGTATTATTTGTAGATTTGGATGTGATTATAGTAGATAGCCTCGATCCTTTCTTTGAATACGGCGAGCCAGACGATGTTATTTTGTCTTATAACCCGAGTAACCCATTAGAGCGCCTCGGCCAGACTTCTTGCTTCCGCTTTCAGGTAGGGTCGCTTGTCTCACTACAAGAAAAATTCAAAGCTGATCCACAAGGTATCGCTGATGAGTATCGTTTTGAGCAGCGCTTCGTCACTCGTAATGCGCCAGGCGGTGTCAAGCTGTTTCCAAAGGCATGGGTTGCGCACTTTAGACGCAAATGTCGTCAACCGTTCCCACTTAACTACATCAAAGAGCCAAAGATTCCTAAAGGCGCTCGCATCGTTATTTTCCCTGGCGACTTATATCCTACACATGCGATCGAAGGTAGATATAATAAAAATGCTGCTAACAATGCCAAAGATCACTTAAAAAGATTAACTGAGCCCAAAAATCTAAAAAGACCGCTACGTCACTTGCGTCATTTTATCTTGCCAGTAGGGTGGGTTGAGAAATATTGGAAAGAATAAGTTTGAACCTTAAATTTTTACTCTAAAACCATAACAATATCTAATACAGTAGTAGGTCATACATCATGAAACAGAGCACTGATAAAATAGCAGTACTGATTATTAGCGCCATAAAAGGAGGTGGAGCAGAGCGCTCTGTATTAACTTTGGGGCAAGGCTTTCATGAATTGGGCTATAAAGTGCATATTTTAAGGTTCAAGTCTCTTACAGAGTATGATTTAAATCCTAACCTTGTTTATCATCTGCTTAAATTTAAACCCTATAAGTTAATTCTTAATGAGCGCTTTCGACATAAGCTGTTTGCGCGTGCTATCGATAACTTTATTGAGAAAAAAATCGGAAAGCCAGACATTGTATTATCTAATTTAGAACCATCAGATAGAGTCATGGTTTATAGTAAATTACCCAATATCATGTACATTATTAGAAATAATATTTCTAATAAGTTCAAACTAACTGATAGTAATAAATTAGAAAATAAAATTAGCAAGCTACAGCATATTTATAGGAAGCATCCTTGCGTATGTGTTTCGAAGGGTGTGGAAAATGACTTACAGGCAAGGCTAGGACCGCATATCACTAGTACAACGATTTACAACCCTTTTGATAAGCAGCTGATTAAACAGATGAGCAATGAGTCGTATAGTACGCCTCATAGTGTACTTAAGCCAAATCAATATATAGTTCATGTGGGTAGCTTTACATACCAAAAAGCTCACGATGTTTTGTTGAAAGCTTATGCTCAATCATCTATGGCTTATCCTTTAGTATTGCTAGGTAAGGGTAAAATATTTGATGAAACTAAAGCATTAGCTAAAAGCTTAGGAATAGACGATAGAGTAATTTTTTTAGGGTTCAATAAAAACCCCTATCCATATATGAAAAATGCAAGAGGACTAGTTTTATCTTCACGTTTTGAAGGATTTGTGAGAGTCATACCAGAAGCATTAACTTTAGATACGCCAGTAATAAGTACTGATTGTCCATCAGGGCCAAGTGAGATGCTACCTGCAAGTAGTCTGGTGCCTGTAAACGATATCGATGCTTTAGCAATCAAAATAACAGAATTAATGGCTGATCCACAATTTTTCAGAGTGGGTTTAGATGAAAGTTTTCTGCCTAAGAATATTGCTCAACAGTATATTGATTATTCAACGTCTTAGTAAATGGTTATAACATGTTGATAAATGAATGAATGTAAATACAATCAAAAGAAATAAGTATATTTAGGTTTGAGCGTTATTCAAAAAAAATCGCGCTTGTTTTCATTGATGTTATGAGAAATTATTCAAAACGTTATAATTGTAGCGGAACAACCTATTTTTAAAACTATATTTTTTGAATACCCAAGTAATAAGAAAGTAAAAGTGAGAGGTTATAATAACAATATGGAAAAATATTTTATCAAAAAACAAAAAAGTAAAATCTTATTGGTTATTAATTCTTTGAAAGGTGGTGGTGCCGAACGTGTAGTATTGACTCTAGGACAAGGGTTCCATGATTTAGGCTATGAAGTTCATGTTTTAACATTTAAACCTCAAGTAGAGTTCAGTCTCAATCCAAATTTAAACTATCACATGCTAAAGTTTAAGAATTTCAAACTCATACCAAAATTAGACCGTCGTGATAGAGTGTTTGCATATGTAGTCGATCGGTACATATCAAAGAAAATTGGAAAGCCAGAACTTATCATATCCAACCTTGATCGTGCTGATAGTATTTTAAGTTACAGTCGTTTGTCGAATATTACCTATGTTATCCACAATACTCTGTCATCATTGTATGGCTTTAATATAAAAGATAATCACGAGAAAAAAATAAAGTTTAGTAAAATTTATTCAAAGCATCCTTGTATATGTGTTAGTCAAGGTGCTGAGAAGGATTTTATAAAAAGCTTCGGTCAAATTACGCCAACCACTGCAATCCATAATCCAATTGATAAAGAGAGTATTCAAGAACAAGCTAATGCTTTCGTTCCTGAGTATCAAAACTACATCATTCATGTGGGTAGTTTCAAAGATGCAAAGCGGCATGATTTATTAGTAAAGGCTTACGCAAAAACTAATCAATCTATGCCGCTGTTGCTTTTAGGTCAAGGAAAATACAAAAACGACATAGAACAACTAGTTATAGATTTAGGATTAGAGGAAAAGGTAATTTTTCTAGGATTTCAAGAAAATCCTTTCCCATATATCAAATATGCACAATTTAAAGTGCTAACCTCTGATTGGGAAGGATGCCCATTAGTAATACCTGAAGCATTAGCTATAGGCACACCCGTTATAAGTACCAATTGCCCATCAGGTCCAAGTGAATTATTGCCTCAGAAAAATCTGATGCCAATGGGTGATGTTGATGCTATCGCCAGGAAACTTAGTCAAGCTATGGAAAATCCAAAACAATTCCAAGCGCCTTTTGATGAGGCGCTTTTACCTGCTAAAATCGCTGAGAAATATCTTCATTTCGTACAAAGTATCAGATAGAAATAATAGAATCCTATGAGCAAGCATTTATATTATACTGAGCCTAAATAATAGGCTTTGTACCAATCGACAAATTGTTTGATACCTTCTTCGATACTGGTTTCAGGCTTAAATCCGATATCCTCTACCAATTCATCTATATCGGCGTAAGTAATCGGTACGTCGCCTGCTTGCATGGGCAATAAGTTTTCCTGTGCCTTTTTACCACAAGCATCTTCAATGGCAGTAATAAAACGGCGCAAAGTGACAGGCTGATTATTACCAATGTTGTAAATCTTATAGGGGGCAGCTGCTGTGGTGACAGTAGAATGCTGGGGCGAGGGTGCTTTATCAATAATGCAAATAATACCTTTGACAATATCATCAATGTAGGTAAAGTCACGCTGCATTACACCATTATTAAAGACGTTAATGGGTGCACCAGCCAAAATCTTCTTGGTAAATGAAAAGTAAGCCATATCAGGTCGACCATAAGGGCCGTAAACCGTAAAAAAGCGTAGACCTGTGGTAGGGATATTGTATAAATGACTATAGCTATGTGCCATCAGCTCGTTTGATTTTTTTGTAGCCGCATACAAGCTGATAGGAAAGTCAACGCAGTCAGCGGTGGTAAATGGTTGCTTGATATTCATACCATATACGGAGCTCGAACTGGCGTAGATTAAGTGCTTGATATCATAGTGACGACAACCCTCTAATATATTAACGAATCCAACCACGTTTGAATCAATATAAGCATTAGGGTTTTCGATAGAGTAGCGTACGCCTGCTTGAGCACCCAAATTAACAACGGTATCAAATTGATGGGTTGAAAAAAGCTCAGACATGGTATCGCGATCAGCAAGGTCTAACTTGATGAACGTAAATGTGTCTGGCAATGCTATCTCACCTAATATTCTTAAACGCTCTTTTTTTAAATCCACATCATAATAGTCATTGAGATTATCGATACCTACGATACAGTAGTTTTTATCTAACGAAGACGTCTGTAACAAGGCTTTAATAACATGAAAACCAATAAAACCCGCTGCGCCCGTAACCAAAATTTTCATTAATCGCTCCCAAACAAATCACGGGTAAATACTTTGTGCGCGACATCTTCAATATCAGCAGATAAGCGATTGGCAACGATCACATCACTCATCGCTTTAAAGGTTTCTAATTCTTTGATCACTTTTGAGTTAAAGAACTCATCTGCTTCTAATACAGGTTCATACACGACCACTTCGATACCCTTTGCTTTAATACGTTTCATAATACCTTGAATCGCTGAGGCTCTAAAGTTATCGGAGCCGCTTTTCATCACGAGACGATGCACGCCAACGATCTTTGGATTTTTTGCTAAAATAGCATCAGCAATAAAGTCTTTGCGCGTTCTATTGGAGTCTACAATCGCCTTGATTAAGTTACTTGGCACTTCGTCATAATTGGCGAGTAGCTGTTTGGTGTCTTTGGGCAAGCAGTAGCCGCCATAGCCGAAAGAGGGGTTGTTATAGTGATTGCCAATTCGCGGATCTAAGCCTACGCCTTCGATGATCTGTTTGGTGTCTAGTCCAAACGTCTGAGCATAAGTGTCAAGCTCATTAAAGTAGGCTACACGCATGGCAAGGTAGGTGTTAGAAAATAGTTTGATCGCTTCCGCTTCAGTAGAATTAGTAAATAGCTGCGGAACATCCTTTTTTATAGCGCCTTGTAAAAGCAAATTAGCAAACTGCTGAGCGCGTTCAGACTGACCCCCAACGATAATTCTAGAAGGGTAGAGATTGTCATAGAGCGCTTGACCTTCTCGCAAAAACTCAGGAGAGAATATCAAATGGTCGGTTGCATAACGCTCTCTTGCCTCACTTGTATATCCAACTGGTACCGTTGATTTAATAACAATCAAAGCCGTTTGATTGACAGCGAGCACCGCGTTTATGACAGTATCAACGCTTTGAGTATTAAAGTAATTGGTCTTGGAGTCGTAATCGGTAGGAGTAGCGATGATAACGAAGTCCGCGTCTTTATAAGCGCTATTGGCATCAAGGGTTGCGGTGAAATTAATATCCTCGTTGACTAAAAAATCTTCAATCTCTTGATCTTCAATAGGTGACTTCTTGGCATTGAGTAAGTCGATTTTCTCAGGCACCACGTCAACAGCAACGACAGTATTGTGCTGAGCGAGGAGCATCGCGTTTGATAAACCGACATAGCCGGTACCGACTACTGCTATTTTCATAAAGTCTCCTAGAGCGGGTTTTGTATATAGTTTAAGCGCGTAGTTGTCGATAGATAGTGTTGGTTGGTTCTAAACGATCTAAAACAACGATGACGGCAGATACTCTGAGAGTTTGTTTACCATCGCGTGACTAATAGTATTATAAGAGTCGCTATCGAGCATATCCAAACTTTGTATACATCCGTATTTGATTGAGTTGTTATCTAGGCTCAGAATAAAATCTTCAACGCTATTTTTATTTTTAAGATAATTGACGGCTGCTTGAGGTTTAAGTACTGCCTCACAAGCTTGAATCTTTAGATGATTCATTAGCGTAATAGGGTTCACTTGCGCGACGTCTCGAAACTTGTATTTGGTTTGCTCATCTAACAGTTTTGGGTTGTTTAATAGATAGTTTTTCAGGATGTTTTTATCGACAATATGAGGATAATGATGCACTTCAAAAAACTCGGTCATACCCACTATTTGAGCACTTAGCATCTGCGCCGTAGTATGTTTAGGCTGCATAGGTTTTTTGGTCAATTTAGCTAAAGCAGTACGGTAGCTGTGTTTGACAAGTAAGGGCGCATTTTTGCGCCAATGACCGTGGATAATAATATTATTGTTATCTAAAAAGTCATCTATAGCCACTGGCTGATTAAAGAAAAAATCATCATTCATATAGATAAAATAATCTGACAGATCTGGGATATTCCACAACATCGTTTCGATTGATCGTGTATTAAAGGTGGGTAGGTACTGCTCAACACCCCTAAAAATATCCTTATGATCTACAATGCGTATCTTGTCCTTCTCACAAATACCTTGTTTCGCAAATTCATCGACAAATTCAGGTTGCTGATTATCTGAGACGATATAGATATGACGACAAAACGGCACATACTTGATAATAGAGGCAATGTTGTAATATATCTCATTATTACTGGCAAAACGTGTCGAGCTGGCAGCATCTGAAGCAATAGATATCCCTGCTTTATACTGCTCCCTTTTTTGTCTAAGTACAGGATCGTCGCCATCTACCCAGGCAATAACGATATCTATAGGCGTCTGATTGTACGGTGTCATGTTCTCTCCTATAGCATTACTGCCAGTACTCTTGTAACCAAGGACTAGGCTTGACATGACGATACCATTTGCCGCTACCGCCTTCGATAGCATCGGGCGGATTGATTTCCCCATGAAATATAACGATCTTGGCGTTATCAGGGAGTTTAGGCGCACGTACGAAGTTCAAAGGAATAGGGGCAATGCATTGATATTTAAAACTGACGCACCACTCTTTAGGCCAATACTCTAAATGATGATGCTCGCGCAGATAGTTGGATAGATAGGCTTGCTCATGACGAACTTGGGTACGGATAGTATCAAAATTATGCTCAAAGTTACTGAGCAGATTAGGGTATGTGTTCTGTCCAATTTTAAAGCGGTAAACAGAACTATTACCAATCATCCGCCATGGCTTTTTCCAATCGCGGATAATAACGACGCTATCATCATATTTGGATTCATAAGTAAAAAAGCTATCGATATTATCAACGATAACAATATCAATATCCAAAAACAGCGCAACCCCTTTTAGGTCATACAGCTCAGGTTTGAAAGTGGTCAGTTTTTTCCAGCCACGCTCAGGCCCTGGTGGCAAGTCCATCTCAGGAATTGGGTAGCATTTGATATTTGGATCAATACCAGTACTGTCATCGGTAAGACAAACCATTTGAAAGTCTAAGGTCAAATGACGGCTCACCATATTATAGAGGCGATTGACGTACTCGGCACCGTATTTATCGCCCCATTTCATACAAATGATATAGCGTGGCTCGGCATTCATATGATGCTTAGACGAGTTAGTAGACAGCGAATTAAAGGTATCAGGTGCCATAGTGTACTCGTATTATCAGGTATAAAATCATTGACTATTTGGGAGTATTGAATGTGGGATCGTCAAGCACTGCTCGGTTGGCGTTGATAAAATTGGCCAGTTTTGTCTTGGTTTTACGATAAGGATTGCCTAGATTTGGTATACGCTTAAAGCGCCGATAACCCCACATATAATGACTAAAGTTATCGAGTATCATACGCTCCATCGCTTGGTTAAGTGCTTGAGTGGCTACCTTAACATCGCGATTATATAAGTCTGGATCATCAAGCTTGTAGCAGTAGATATCAAAGCCACGTCTGTCATTACGGCGGATACAAGCTAGTCCTACCAAAGCGCATTTGGTTTTGCTGGTAAGCTTGGGTGCAAGGGTGCTCGTTAGAGTGTCAATACCAAAGAACGGCACAATAACGCCGCCTGAAGGGTCTGGGACATGGTCGGGCAGTATAATACTAAAGCCGCCCTGTTTTAGCGTCTTAAAGACAGCTTTGACGCCGCTAGCATCAGTAGGCACTAGGCTGGCATTAAGCCGCGCACGTCCTTGTAATATAAAGTCGTTTAATCGCTTGTTTTCGACAGGCTTGTACATAATGGTCGGTGCGCCAAACTGATTGAGCCAGGCGTTCATCATCTCCCACGTACCTAAATGCGGTACGATAGCGAGCATACCATTAGGGTTAGCGAGTCCTTGTAGGAAGATATCTTTATTATGAACCTCTACAATTTGAGCAATGCTCCATTCTGGAGGCATCGCCCAAGACTTGATAGATTCGACACTCCCTAAAAACTGATTACGAACTATTTTTTTAACAGATACTTTTTTGTCCAAATTATCTGGCACAGGCGTTATTAGTGCCATATTAATTTTGATAGTACGGACGATACTTGTCTTAGGTAATCGCACAACCACTGATGTAGCAGCGCGCGCCACTACTTGTAGTACAGGTAGCGGCACGAACTTAAAAAGATTATATGGATTCATAGGCGTTCACATAACCTGACATCATTGTAGTGGTTTTGACTCAAATCCCTATTGAGCAGGTCTATCCGTATCTGCCTGAACTTTTTCACGCAGGCGTATACCAAGCTCACGTAACTGCTTAGGATCTACAGGCGCTGGTGCTTCGGTCAATGGACAGTCAGCTGTCTTAGTTTTTGGGAAGGCAATGACGTCACGGATAGAGCTTGCGCCTACCATAAGCATAATCAGGCGATCTAGACCAAACGCGAGACCACCATGCGGCGGCGCACCAAACTTAAGCGCGTCGAGTAAGAAGCTAAATTTATCTTCAGCCTCTTGTTCATCAATTCCTAGCGCTTCAAACACCGCTTGTTGCATCTCAAGTGTATTGATACGTAGGCTACCACCGCCGATTTCAGTACCGTTTAGCACCATATCGTAGGCGATTGAGAGCGCTGACTCTGGGTTGGTTTTCAATTCTTCAACAGAGCCTTTAGGTTTAGTGAACGGATGATGCATTGACGTCCAGCGACCATCGTCTGTCTGCTCAAACATAGGGAAGTCTGTGACCCAGAGCGGCGCCCACTCACAAGTTTGCATTTCAAGATCAAGACCGATCTTTTGACGTAGTGCGCCCATCGCATCATTGACCGTACTGGCTTTGTCCGCACCAAAGAAGATAATGTCGCCACTCTCAGCGCCAGTACGCTCAACCAGACTAGCAAGAACGTCATCGGTCATGTTCTTGATAATAGGGGACTGCAAACCTGACTCTTTATCGACGCCATTGTTTATGTTGTTTGCGTCATTGACTTTGATATAAGCCAGACCACGTGCGCCGTAAATACCCACGAACTTGGTATACGCATCGATTTGCTTGCGGCTGATTGACGCGCCATTTGGGATACGTAGAGCGGCTACGCGACCTTTTGGGTCATTTGCTGGACCTGAGAATACTTTGAAGTCAACGCTTTGCATCAAGTCTGCAACGTCGATCAGTTTGAGGGGTATACGCAGATCAGGCTTGTCTGACGCATAGTCACGCATGGCCTCCTCGTAAGTCATACGCGGAAAATCAGCAAGCTCGATATTCATCATCGTCTTAAAAACGTGTTTGATAAGACCTTCATTGATGGTCATGATCTCTTCTTCGTCTAAAAAAGAAGTCTCGATATCCACTTGAGTAAATTCAGGTTGACGATCAGCACGCAGATCTTCATCACGGAAACACTTGGCGATTTGATAGTAGCGATCAAAGCCTGACACCATCAATAGTTGTTTAAATAATTGCGGCGACTGCGGCAAAGCAAAGAAGTTGCCCGGACGCGTACGTGACGGTACTAAGTAATCACGCGCACCCTCTGGGGTGGCACGAGTCAAAATAGGCGTCTCAACATCCAAAAAGCCATGATCGTCTAAATAACGACGAATCGCTGAGGTGGCTTTGGCGCGAAATACCATGCGCTCTTGCATTTGCGGGCGACGCATATCCAGGTAGCGATACTTAAGACGCAGATCCTCAGATACGGTCGTGTTTTCATCATTTAGCGGGAATGGCGGCGTTTCAGACTTGGCTAGTACTTCAATCTCTTTACCAAGTAGCTCAACTTGACCGCTAGTCATATTGGCGTTTTCAGTACCTTCGTAACGACGACGCACGCGTCCTGTAATCTTGAGGACATACTCTGGTCGAGCCGCATCTGCGGTAGCAAAGGCTTCTGGCGTATCAGGATCGACGACGACTTGCAATATACCTGCGCGGTCGCGCATATCTAAAAAAATCACGCCACCATGATCACGACGACGATGTACCCAGCCTACGATAGTGATGGTCTGCTCAAGTAAGCTCTCTGTTACGGCGCCGCAGTATTCGTCTCGGTAGCCGCTGTGCGTCATAGTGCTCTGTGTCATAATATTTAGTTATCCAGTTATCAAGTCAATTCAAAGGCAATAGTGCTAAAAATGGGATTATTAGCTAATAAGGGAGTCAGCACAACTAAAACGGCTCATAAATAAGTAGCCGTAGCGCTAGTAGTAGAAAGTTTTGTGCAAACGCATATTATGCCTAATGTGTTTTTGTTATACAACTCTGATGCGACAATCTACTCGTGACGATAAAGGCTAATGGTTCAAACTTGCGTCATTTACCGTAGAAGTAGCGAGATAAATATATGCACTTGTCTTGAAAACCAGCAGTTATGCGCTCATATCAGAATGACTTCATAGCTATCAATCAAACACACCTATCAACCAAAATATCATAAGCTTATCTATACTATAAAAAGGAACACTGTTCATGCTATTTAATCCACCCAAAAACCCTGTCGAGCTCAAAGTTCGCCACCTTAATAAAGCACAAGAACAACGCCGCGAAGATCTCATGGAAGCCACGCAAGGCAAAGCGGCACTCAAGCTACTTAAAAAAAACATGGCAAAAAAAGCTAAGCAAGCGCTAAATGCAAAATCAAAAGCCAAGAAGAAAAACAAAGATGCTGATAAAAGCACGCAAGTCTTTGTATTAGATTTTGATGGCGATATTAAAGCCAGCGCTGTCAAGCATCTACGTGAAGAGATTAGCACTCTTATCAGCACGGCGAATAAAGGCGATGAGGTCGTTATACGTTTAGAGTCGCCAGGCGGGGTGGTACATGGTTACGGTCTTGCAGCAGCGCAATTGGCTCGCCTAAAGGACGCTGGTTTGACATTGACCGTCTGTGTGGACAAAGTGGCGGCAAGTGGCGGCTATATGATGGCCTGCGTTGCAGACAAAATTATCGCTGCGCCCTTTGCCATTATCGGTTCTATCGGTGTGGTATCGCAATTACCAAACTTTCATAAATGGCTTAAAAACCATGACGTCGATTACGAGATGTTTACTGCTGGTGACTACAAACGCACAGTGACTGTATTTGGTGAAAATGACGACGAAGACCGCGCCAAATATCAACAAGAGCTTGAGCAAACTCATGAGTTATTTAAGCATTTTGTGACCACTTATCGTCCAAAATTGGATCTACAAAAAGTAGCGACAGGTGAGCACTGGTATGGTGAAGATGCAATCGAGCTTAACCTCATTGATAGCCTACAAACCTCAGACAGCTACTTGCTTGAGCTGATGAAGGACAATGAAGTCTACGCGCTACACTCTCGTCAAAAGCCTACATTGGCAGAGAAGCTAGGTTTAGCGCAGGCGGCTGAAGCAACCCTTACAATGGCAATCGATAAATTGCCTGACGCACTCATGCGTTTTGATCTCAATCAGCGCTTAAATATTTTAAAGTAGCTCTAGTAGCATCATTAACTGTGTATGTTTTGTAAAGGCGTGTCCTAGTCGGTCGCGCCTTTTTTGCTGTTTATTGATAGCGCCTATGTTATAAATGTAGCATATCAAAAAGAGTAAACGTACGTACACCAAACTCTAAACCTACATAAACAACCTGCATAAATAATGCGTCACAAGGAAAAAGGAAATAATTATGTCTACAGAAAAGCCAACAACGTCTACAGAAAAACCAACAACGACAGCCAAGGCTATGTTTGCCGTCAGTGAGCACGGTCAAGAGATGCATAACCAAGTTAAAGACTTTATTGCCACTCATATCGAGCCAATAGAGGCAGAGTTTTGGCACGACTGCCATGAGCAAAACCCAGATGGCAACTGGAAAAACTGGCAATGGCCCGAAAAATACGAGAGCCTACGCAAACAAGCGCGCGAGGCAGGTCTTTGGAATTTGTTTTTGCCTGATGATACCTTAGGTGCAGGCTTGTCTGTAACAGACTATGCGCCAATTGCGGAGCTGACAGGTCGCAGTTTGCTTGCGCCGTATGTCTTTAACTGTAATGCTCCTGATAGTGGCAACATGGAATTATTATGGCGTTATGGCAGTACCGATCAGCAAGATAAGTGGCTTACGCCATTATTAGAGGGCAAAACTCGCTCTGTATTTTGTATGACCGAACCTGAGGTGGCCTCAAGTGACGCGACTAATATGCAGGCGACTGCTGTTGTCGATGGTGATGAGATCGTCATCAACGGGAGCAAATGGTGGTCATCAGGTCTAGGCGATCCTGCGGTTGATGTGCTCATCGTCATGGCACATACACCAGACGAGGAGCAAGATCGTCATCATCAGCACTCTATGGTACTCGTCCCTGCCAAAACCGCAGGCGTCAACATTGAGCGCATGCTAAAAGTATTCGGTGATTATGATGCGCCGCATGGTCATGGCGAAGTTAGATTTGATAATGTACGTGTACCGATTGAAAACTTTATCGGCGGACCAGGTATGGGTTTTGAGATTGCCCAAGGTCGATTAGGGCCAGGACGTATTCATCATTGTATGCGCTGTATAGGCGCGGCCGAAAAATCACTTGAGCTGGCAATTAAACGTGGCACTGAGCGCACCGCTTTTGGTAAGCCTTTGTTGCAATTAGGCGGCAACCTTGAGCGCATTGCGGAGGCACGTATCAAGATTGACCAAGCACGTCTATTGACCCTATATGCGGCGCAAAAGATGGATAGCCAAGGCACCAAAGCGGCTTTGACTGAAATATCAGCGATTAAAGTAGTGGCGCCAACCGTACTACAAGAAGTGGTCGATATGTCGATTCAGATTCATGGTGGTATGGGCGTCTGTCAAGATACCATGTTGCCAAGTTTCTTCGCCCAAGCGCGTGCACTACGCTTAGCGGATGGTCCTGATGAGGTGCACAAAACGATGATTGCCAAATTAGAATTAAAGCGTCACGGCGTGCGTCTAAAACGTTAAAATAGCCTAAGCATAAAATAAACAAGGACAAATATATGGCGACTAATAATAAAGGCAATCTGCCAAGTGGCGACAAGGCTGTAGATCAAAAGGTTTTAGACCAAGGCGGTCAGATTCGTGATGGTGAAGAGTTAGATACAGCAGCGGTCAGTATATGGCTACGCAATCAAGGCGTTGATATTAAAGGCTCACCTGTCGTGACTCAGTTCTCAGGGGGCGCGTCGAATTGGACCTATCGCTTAGAGTATGACAATCAGGATCTAATCCTGCGTCGTCCACCCAAGGGCACCAAAGCCAAATCTGCTCATGATATGGTACGCGAGTACACGGTGCAAAAGGCGCTCAAGGATGCCTATCCTTATGTTCCAAAGATGGTCGCGCTATGTACCGACGAGGACATCATCGGTGCCGACTTTTATGTGATGGAGCGTATGGAGGGTATTATTCCACGCGCTAATCTGCCAAAGGGAATTGAGCTTGACAAGTTGCAAACGCGCGCGCTGTGTACCAATGTCATAGACGCACTCGTTGAGCTGCATCAAGTGGACTACGCAGAGCATCCTGACCTAGTTAAGTTAGGTCGCGGTGAGGGGTACTGCGAGCGTCAAGTAAGCGGTTGGAACAAGCGCTATATCAAAGCGAAAACGCCGAATGTACCAAGCTTTGCCTTAGTGCGTCAATGGTTGACCACTCATACGCCAAGTGATAGCAAGACATGCGTGATTCACAATGACTGGCGCTTTGATAATGTTATTTTAAATGCGGACAATCCTACTGAAGTCATTGGCGTGCTCGATTGGGAGATGGCAACCCTTGGCGATCCGCTAATGGATCTAGGGAGTGCGCTAGCGTACTGGATTGAGGCCGATGACAACATGATCATGCAGCAGTCGCGCCGTCAGCCGACCCATCTAAAAGGCATGATGACTCGTGATGAGGTGGTCGATTACTATCTTAAGCAAACGGGTCTTGAGGTCGATAACTGGACATTTTATGAAGTGTTTGGATTATTTCGCCTAGCGGGTATCGTTCAGCAGATTTATTATCGCTACTATCATAAACAAACCAAAAATCCTGCCTTTAAGAATTTTTGGATTATCGTTCATGTATTGCATGCTAAATGCCTTAAGCTCATTGCTAAGTATGAGGGTGAGGCACTATTTACCCGCCGCGTACAACCGCATTTGCAAGAGATCGGCGTCGATGCAGCAATGGTAGAGCAACTACCAGCGCCCATACAAAAAGTCGTCAAAAGCGTGTTGCCCAAAGGCTATTTTGAGTCGGCATCTGATAAATCTATTGATAGCTAATGGCTCAAATTTAAGGTAACAAACCAGCGAGCTAGGCCTAGTTCACTGGTTTTTATTTATCAAACTTAATTGAATAAACTATAAAGGCACTACCACAATGACAACTATTTTGCTCGCCCGCCACGGACAGGCATCATTTGGACAAGAAAATTACGATAAACTCTCAGAGCTTGGCATCAGGCAAGCTCAGCTATTAGGCGCGCATTATGGAGCGACTCAGCGCCGTATTGATGCGATTTTTAGTGGCAGCTTAGTACGGCAAAAAGAGTCCGCCGAGCACTTTTGGTCGTATTATAAGGACTCATTTACTCAAAGTGATACAACCCTATCAAACCATATCTTTGATAGGCAAACGCCAGATAGCTCAGTATTGCCGGTATTTAATGAATTCAATCATAGAGACGTGTTTATAAAATCCAATAGCGCATTTGGCAATCCAGGTACTATAGCGACAGAGATTGCTAAGGCAAAAGTGCCCAACGTACGCCTAGCAGAGCTATTTGACGAGGCTATGCAGCACTGGCATGCTGGCGACAATGATAGTGACTATATCGAAAGCTGGACTCAGTTCAACAAGCGTGCACAAAGTGGACTTGACACTATTCGGACTCAAATAACGCAGCGAGCTGATTTGGGTCATGATAGTACCGTGCTGGTTTTCACCTCAGGCGGCGTCATCGCAGCGATAAGCGCGCAATTGCTAGAGCAGGGCAGTCCGCTTGCTTATACCCTAAACAGAAAGCTTATCAACACAGGTGTTACCGCTATTACTATGAACAAAGGTGGCACACGTCTATTGTCTTTGAATGAGCACAGTCACCTGTTTGCAGGTGGTGAGCGTTTTGTGACATGGCGCTAGGGATTGGCTTTAAGGGTTTGTTAATTTAAATACACTAGGGTCTGTTGAACATTCAAATGTGGAACTGGCGGGCGCTATTTTTTAGGCAATACGCAGTGAAATTCTTGCGGCCTAGTCATTCTAGGTTAGATAACTTCGCCATGTATTGGCAAAAAATAGCCTCGCCCTGAAAGGCTGATGCTAAAATCACCCCAAACGGTGTTGTAAATCTAGCTAATGTCTAGACATTATCTTCGGTTTACGCCTAGTTTGGTGCAATTTTAGCTATCAGCAGTCCTAATATTTGAATGTTCAACAGACCCTAAGCCTCTAGTCTGCTATACACAATTGCCGTTCAATTATCTACGCAGGCATACTATACTATTGTGTTTTAGCCGTATACTTTGACGCATAAAGACTGCGATTAAGTGTTACATTGCTACTGATATACAAGGAGCTATCTATGCAAAGTAAATTGGTAAATTTAATGACGCAAACGGCCAAGAACCGTAAAGCGCAATTAGTTAGTGCGATCAAACCTGGGCGTTATCTTGCCCGATTAAACCAGCAGCAAGTAGGACAGGGCAAGACAGTTCTGGTTACAGGTGCCAGCTCAGGACTTGGTGAGGGTATGGCATGGTTATTTGCCAGATTAGGTTATAACTTAGCCATTTGCGCGCGCCGCACTAGTCGTTTGGAGCAGCTAAAAACAGATATTTTATCCAAATATCCTGATATTCGTGTCGAGTATCGGGGATTAGATGTGACCGACTATAGCGCTATATTTACAGTGTTTGATGAGTTCGTCGCCGATTTTGGCACTATAGATCGGGTAGTGGTGAACGCAGGGATTGGTGAGAGTCGCCGCATCGGAAAAGGTCGCTTTAGTATCAACAGGCGCACCGCTGAGATCAACTTTATATCAGCATTAGCGCAGTGTGAAGCAGGCATGAAGATTTTTCGCAAACAAAACCATGGTCATCTGGTAGTTATATCGAGCATGTCCGCCATGCGCGGTTTACCAAAACACATGACGACTTATGGTGCAAGTAAAGCTGGCATTGCGCATTTGGCCGAAGGTATTCGCGCTGATATGATACTTGAAAAACTCCCTATCAAAGTCTCTACTATCTTTCCAGGTTATATACGTACTGAGATTAATGAAAATGCTAAGCCATTACCTTTTGAGGTCAGTGCTAACAAGGGCACTAAAGCTATCGTCGCTGCTATAGAATCTGGTGTTGCGCAAGCCTGCGTGCCAAGCTTACCTTGGTCTATTGTAAGCCCTGCAATGAAATACCTACCTTTGAGTTTGATTACCAAAGCAAGCTAATTTATATTGCTCATAAATAAAGCACCTTACAAGATTGTAAGGTGCTTTTTTGTGATATAACGCGTAAGCCACTAGAGGTTCAAAGTATCGACAGCTCAAAGCTGGGGATGATCTGCCATATGCTTTTCACGTAACTTTTGGCGCAGTACCTTACCGACGTTACTCTTAGGTAGCTCATCAACGAATTCGATATAACGAGGACATTTATACCCTGTTAAATTATCTAGCGCAAAGTCTTTAACAACGTCTTTGGTCACATTTGCATCTGCTCTTATCACGTAGATTTTGACCGCTTCACCCTGACGCTCATCAGGGATACCTATTACTGCGCAGTCTACGACACCATCACAATCTAGCATGACAGATTCAACTTCGTTCGGAAATACATTGAATCCTGAAACCAAGATCATATCTTTTTTGCGATCAAGTAGGTTGAAGTACCCTCTATCATCCATACTCACAATATCGCCTGTACGGAAGTAACCGTCTTTAGTAAAGGCTTCACTGGAGTCTTTATTTAAGTATCCTGCTGTGACGTTAGGGCCTTTGATGCACATCTCACCTGGCTCATTGACGCCTACGCGATTGCCCTCTTCATCGATGACGATGACATCCATACTCGGAACAGGTAGACCAATGGTGCCGTTGAATTTGCGATCAGTGACGATATTAGCAGTACCTGCGGCAACGCCTTCAGTCATGCCCCAGCCCTCAATCATCGCACACCCTGTCACCTCAAGCCAGCGCGCTGCTGTCTGCTGAGTGGCTGCCATACCCCCTGCTTGTGAGATACGAAGTGAGCTAAAATCTAGTTGACTAAAATTAGGGTTATCCAGTAATCCTTTGAACAAAGTATTGACCGCAGGGAATACATGGAAGGGTTGTTTGGATAAGGTTTTGACAAACCCTGGAATATCACGCGGGTTAGGCACCAATATAAAGGTGTAGCCTGAGCGCATGGCAAGCAGACTTAGCATAAAGGCAAAGATATGATAGAGCGGCAGTGCCATCACCATATTGATATATACCTCATCAATCTCTGAGGTGATAGGTCGTGTCCATGCCTCAGACTGCAAAGCGGCAGCAACCACATTGCGCTGTGACAAAATCGCGCCTTTAGACAATCCAGTCGTACCACCGGTATATTGCAAAAAGGCTTTTTGCTCAAGCGTCATCTTTGGCTTTTGTAGCGGTAGGTTTTTGCCGCGTCGTAGCACATCAGGGAACTTAGTCACTTCGCGTTTTGGATCATTAAGCTTGTACTTAGGTACCAAGCGCTTGACACGGCGAATGATGGTATTTACTAGCATACCCTTTAAGCCCATCATATCGCCCATCTTAGATAAGACGATGTGCTTGATAGGGGTCTCTTCAACGACTTGTTCTAGTGCTTGAGCGAAATTTTCGACGATAAATATCGTTTTGGCACCAGAATCATTAAGCTGATGACGCAGCTCACGACCTGTGTACAGAGGATTAATCGGTGTACAGACATAGCCTGCGCGCAGTATCCCGATCATAATAGGCAGATATTGTGGTACGTTTGGCATCATCAAAGCGACTACAGATCCTTGTGGTAAGCCCTGCGCCTGCAACCATCCAGCGACCGCTTGCGAGGTATCATCGATATCGCCATAAGTATGCGTCACGCCCATGCAAACACTGATAGGATGCAAGCGAAAGCGTGCAAAGCACTCCTCATAAAGCTCAATAAGACTGCTATATTGGTCAGGATCTATGGTTTTGGGTACATTGCTAGGATATTGTGCCAGCCAAGGTTTGTTCACTGTCATAATCAGTGTCCTTTAAATGTGATTGGTATTGAATGTTTTAAGGATGAGTCGTCTTGATTGGCATACAAGTGTTCAAAAAACTAAGCAATACAAAGACATACTTGAGCAACAAATTAACATAACAGCAATTGCACAAGTAAAACTATATTAGCACTGTTTGGTTTAAATTTTAATTTGATAATAAATTTTTTTTGTGAAGCAATAATATTCGGATAAACGGTTATTATTTAAGGATAAACTGCATCAGATATATATTTTACAACTTAAATATATCTTAAAAGCTTTATTAAATAAAAGTATAAACCTAAATTTTATAAACATAAGTCTATTATTTTTAGATATTAAAAATATCCTAAGTAGGGTACGAGATAAACCATTAAGCAGATTGCTTATCAGAAGGATGTTGAGCTCAGAGACAAACATAAAAAAGGACTATTTATGTCAAGTAGTCCTATTTAAAAAAAGTAGTCCTGCAGTGTCTATTCAAACGCGATACGCACGATATATAAGCTAGCTATTAGCTTTATGAGCGTCTATTGCTTTATCTATTACCAGGCAAAGACTTTTTGGCACGCGTACTGGTCGTATAGAGGTGACATTGGCAACTGGAGTCACTGCGTTGGTATCAGCTTTTGTAGAAGTCGCAGCGCTAGTGCTCAACTGATTTTGCACGCAAGCAATAACAATTTTGGCACTACTCAACAGCGTATTGCTCTTTGCGCGATAGATACTTTGATAAAAAATAATACTGGCAGGTTTTAGCTCGACTTTATCAATGCGCACATCGATGATCTCGTCTAAATATATCGCTTGGCGGTAATTAAGCGCCGCTTGACTAACCACGAAGTGCTGCACTTGTCCGCTATCATTTTGCAAAAAATAGCCATTGATACCTATTTTGGTAAACCAATCACGGCGACAGTTCTCAAAGAACACCAAATGATTGGCATGATAAACGATGCCGCCGGCGTCAGTATGATTGATATAGATATGATAGTCGGTGGCAAATAAAGGCTTAAGTAACGCTTTATCATTATTAGAGGCTACTATATTTTCAGTTTTGCTCATAAAGTTCTCTATGTATAGTTTGATTAATATAGCTACTTTAGCCTACCTAATAGAGGCGTGCAACAGATAGCGGCGCGCAATTCTGTTATGATACGGACAGTATTTGAGTTGGCCAGATAGGTGAGTAAGTTATCTGGCTGATATATCGCCTCACTATTTATATAGGATAAAGTATGACCCGTTTTGTTAGCTTTAATATCAATGGTATTCGCGCCCGTCAACATCAGTTAGAGGCATTACAAGCCGTCATCGATCCTGATGTCATAGGATTACAAGAGACCAAAGTCCACGATGAGCAGTTTCCACTAAAAAACGTAGAAGGTTTGGGCTACCACGTAGAATACTTTGGTCAAAAAGCGCATTACGGCGTTGCGCTGCTCTCAAAAGTTGCGCCGATATTTGTACAAAAGGGATTTGCGCACGAAAGCGAAGAGGATCAAAAACGCTTTATTCATGCGCGCTACGTAATACAAGGTCGTGAGATTGATGTATTAAATGGCTATTTTCCGCAAGGAGAGAGCCGAGATCATCCTACTAAGTTTCCGATGAAACGTGCTTATTACGCCGATCTCATCGATTACATCGTTACCTTAAAAAGTGAGGGGCGTACGATGATCGTTATGGGGGATATGAATATTGCACCAGAGGATATCGATATTGGTATCGGTGAGGCTAGTATGAAACGCTGGCTAAAACAAGGCAAAACCTCATTTTTGCCAGAGGAGCGCGAATGGTACGAGAGGTTGATGGCGTGTGAGCTGATCGACACTTATCGTTTGCATTACCCAGATAGCACAGATTTTTATAGCTGGTTTGATTATCGTAGTCGCGGCTTTAATGATGAGCCCAAACGCGGTATGCGTATCGATCATATTTTGTGCACACCCGATTTGGTCGAGCACTGCGTAGATGCTGGCATCAGCTATGAGCTACGCGCTATGGAAAAACCCTCTGACCACGCGCCTATTTGGTCGGTATTTGATTTAAGTAAAGACAATTAGATTATTCATATAAAAAGGAGACTGCCATGGCTGTTGGCGATATAACTATACCTGATACTATTTATGCTATTGACGGCATTACCTTGAGTGCAACGGCAGCTGGCGTGCGCTACAAAGACCGCGATGATTTAGTCATCATAAAAATCAATGAAGCGGCAACGACAGCAGTAGTGACCACCAAAAACACCTTTTGCGCCGCGCCCGTACGCGTTCTACGTGAGCACTTTGCTCATAGCAGTCCGCGGTACCTAATCACCAACACTGGCAATGCTAACGCGGGTACTGGTGCTGATGGTATCCGCCGCGCCAAAGATATCTGCAGAGCTTTGGCAAACAAAACTAGTGTCGATACTCACACGATATTGCCATTCTCAACAGGGGTCATTGGCGAGCCGCTCAATAGCGATGCCGTCATTACTGGACTTGACGCTGCAATAGAGGCGCTTGGATCTGATAACTGGCTCGCTGCGGCTAATGGTATACGTACTACAGATACCATTCCTAAGCTTGCTAGTCAAAAAATCGAGGTCGACGGCGCGCGCTATCATGTCACAGGTATCTCAAAAGGCTCAGGTATGATACGTCCTAATATGGCGACCATGCTTGGATTTGTAGCAACTGATGCCAATATCGCCGCCGATTTATTGCAAGAGATATTAGTCACTATTAATGATCAATCCTTTAATCGCATTACTGTCGATGGCGATATGTCGACCAATGATTGCTGCGTGCTGATTGCAACGGGCACGGCCAGCTCAGAGATTATAGATAGCTCTGATCACGCGCATTATCAGCCTTTGGTTGATACGCTTACCGAAGTGTTTTTGCGCTTAGCGCAGCTGATCGTCCGAGATGGTGAGGGCGCGACTAAATTTATGACGGTTAAGGTCACTGGCGGCAAAACTACGCAAGAGTGCTGCGACGTTGCGTACGCCGTTGCTCACTCGCCACTCGTGAAAACGGCATTCTTTGCAAGCGACGCCAATTGGGGTCGTATCCTAGCGGCAGTCGGCTACGCGGGTATCGATGATTTGGATACTGAGCATGTGGATGTTTATTTGGACGACATTATGATCTGTCAAAATGGTGGCGTGGCTCCAGACTATACAGAAGACGCAGGTAAGGAGGTTATGAAGCGTGCTGAGATTACCATTCATATCGATTTGGCGCGAGGGTCGGCGACAGATACCGTCTATACTTGTGATTTATCTTATGATTACGTCAAGATAAATGCAGACTATCGTAGTTAGTGCGTCTTAGATTATCTGACATGAGTGATATCAGTTGCAAATACTGACGTTTAATTACAAAGCAGTCATAGAAGATAAGGTTTTAAAGCCTCTATACTGAGCGAAGTATTCATAAGGACACTCACTAAATACATGTTGATCTATTGTCGTTCAAAAAACTATAGTTCAAATGATGTAACCGAGTGTCCTTACTACTATAAAAAATTATCGATATCGTTAGACTAACTTCGCTCTAACGATATCGATAATTAATACTAAAAATTTGATAATAATTGTATGAGGATACACTAATGAAAAAATTAGCTATAGCAGCATTGATGACCACTTTTGCACTTGCAGGTTGTTCGAGCATGGGCTTAGATGACCAGCGTACTATGGTCGTAGAAGGTCAAGCTATGGATGTTAAAGTCGTTAACATCAAAAGCTTTCAAGTAGAAGTTGCGCCGCGTAAAGCCGTTTGTGAATTGACTGCTACTGATGGCACAAAGGTACAATCAACTTGCTTGCAGTATCGTCATACTTACCAAAAGAACTTTACTAACTTAAGCGGTGATATCCAAGGGTTCACTTATGAGCCAAACTACCGCTACGTGTTAGATGTCCGTCAAGAAGCGGTTGCTGATGAAGCTTCAGGCCTAGTTAAGCCAGTATGGTTATTGAACGATGTAATCTCTAAAACACCAGAGTAAGTCTAGTATTTAGTTCAAACTAAGACAAAAAAACCGCTACTGAGTTAGCGGTTTTTTATGTTTTGATCCGTGCAAGATGATGTGACTTACTTAGCACTAATTACATTAACACTGACTGTAGTTAACACTGACACCGTGAGTTGCCGTTGGTATACGGTTATCTGCATATACTGCTAGGCCGCCGCGCGCGGTCTCTTTGTATTTATCAGACATATCTTCGCCCGTTTGTTTCATGGTTTCAATCGCTTTATCTAGCGATACCATATGTTGCCCATCACCGCGGCAGGCAAGGCGAGCGGCGTTGATAGCTTTGATGGCACCCATTGCATTGCGCTCAATGCAGGGCACTTGCACCAAACCGCCAATAGGATCGCAGGTTAGACCTAGGTTGTGTTCAATGCCGATCTCAGCGGCGTTTAAGCATTGGGCAGGGGAGCCACCCATAATCTCAGCTAAGGCAGATGCTGCCATAGCACAGGCGGAACCAACCTCACCTTGACAACCAACCTCAGCGCCAGAGATGGAGGCGTTTTGTTTAATAAGGCTACCAATAGCGGTTGCATTGAGTAAAAACTTGCGCACGCCGTCATGATTGTAGCTCTGCAAAAAATCACGGTAATAGTGCATAACCGCAGGGATTATACCTGCTGCACCATTGGTTGGCGCAGTGACCACATTGCCGCCATTAGCGTTTTCTTCATTGACAGCCAAAGCGTACAAATCAACCCAGTCCATTGCCGCAAGCTTGTCGCTCTTGGCAATGGGCTGATCTTTTTCTGCGCACAACTGCAAATACAAAGCCTGCGCTCGGCGTTTGACTTGCAGTCCTCCTGGCAAGATACCGCTATTTTGACAACCTTGCTCAACGCAGCGCTGCATCACGTTCCAAATATCATCTAAATAAGCGTAGACCTCGTCCAAGCTGCGATAGTGACACTCGTTTGCCAGTACCAATTCGCTGACACTCAATTGGTGCTGATTACATTGCTCAAGTAATTCTGCGGCATTGTTAAAGGGATAAGGAATATCATCGATAGTGGGGCTGGCATGATCCTCATCGGGGTTGGTGGCATCTTCATCATTGATGACAAACCCGCCACCGATAGAGTAGTACGTCTGCTGATAGTGCGTGCCGTCCATCAAATGAGCACGCAAGGTAAGCGCGTTTGGATGATAGGGCAATACAGTGTCATCAAACCAGTGAATGTCGCGCTGTGCATCAAAACTGACAGTATGTACGCCTAGTAGATTAAGCTTTAGCTCATCTAAAATAGCAGAGAGATAATGGTCAGTGAGGCGCGTATCTATCGTGCTTGGCGTATGACCCAACAAGCCTAAGAGTATAGCAGTATCTGTCGCATGACCTTTGCCTGTTGCTGCAAGCGATCCGTATAGTTCGATCTCTACTGATTTGATGTCACTAATGCTTGCCTGCTTGGATAGTGACGATAAAAATAAGTTAGCCGCAATCATTGGGCCGACGGTATGTGAGCTTGAAGGGCCAATACCTATTTTAAATAAATCAAATACGCTAATCATAAAGTTACCATGACTTAAGAAGGTGGAGTGAGTTCATACTTTTATGCAGCAAAATCTTTTATTTATACACTATTTCCGCTATGATGCTGAGCATCTTGCACTATGTAACATTCTGTAAACTTAACAGCTGTAAAATCTGCACAGTACTGCTTATTGTAAGTATCAAAACTGATGTCAGTTAAACACAACTCGTAGTACACGACCAGTGAAATTGGACTTTATTAACAAATAGTTTTTATCCTCAAAACCATTTGTTGTTGACGATTATTATAAAGCAGTCGTTCGTCCTATTGCTACAGTAGATGCCTCAAAGTTTAGAGGATCAGTAGTTTTAAGAGCTAACCATAAATACCGAGCGACTTTCCATCCAACTATTATTAGGACTAGCGCATGACCTTGCCATCAGAGCCTTCTTCTGCCTCTAACAAACCGAATGCTTTAACGGCTGCTGGTATCGATCCTAAAGCCATGCAATTAATAGACAATCCAGACTTTGATAATGGTCGCTGGTTTCCTACGTGGCGCGCGTATAAAGGCAACTTAGATGTCGATCCCGTCGGTATCAACGAGTACTTGCCGCCGTCCAAAAGCGTGCTACTTGGTATTCAACATACCTTTGCTATGTTTGGTGCGACTGTACTTGCGCCACTGCTTATGGGTTTTGATGCCAACCTTGCTATCTTGATGTCCGGTATCTGTACAGTGATGTTCTTTATCATTACAGGCGGGCGTATGCCCAGCTATTTGGGTTCAAGCTTTGCCTTTATTGGCCCTGTCATTGCAGTGACTGCGTATGCAGGTATGGGCTTCAATAGTGGTCTGGATGTGGCCTTAGGCGGCATCATGGTGTGCGGTATTATCTACTCCTTGGTAGGTTTGCTCGTCATGAAGACAGGTACGGGCTGGATTGAGAGTTTGATGCCGCCTATTGTGACGGGCGCTATCGTTATGATCATCGGTCTCAACCTTGCGCCTGTGACCATTCAAGGCGTCTCAAGCAATCAATTTGATGCTTGGATGGCAACGCTTACCGTCCTACTTATTAGTGCGGTAGCCGTATTTACCAGCGGTATGCTTAGACGCTTGCTGCTCTTAGTCGGTTTGATATTGTCTTATATTGCCTACTTTGTGATGACTAATATCTTAGGCTTTGGTACGCCCATCGACTTTAGTAGTATTCAAAGTGCCGCTTGGTTCGGATTGCCTACGATCTACACACCGCGCTTTGAGCTTAGCGCTATTATCTTGATTGCCCCTGTTGCTTTTATCTTAATCGCCGAAAACTTAGGACATTTTAAAGCAGTCGAGGGCATGACCAAAGCGCGCGTAACGCCTTATATGGGCCGCGCTTTTCTCGCTGATGGCTTAGCGACTACATTCTCAGCAGGCTTTGGCGGTACAGGAGTGACCACTTATGCCGAGAACATCGGCGTGATGGCAGTGACCAAGGTTTATAGCACGACTATCTTTGTCATCGCAGGCTTAGTCGCTATCATGCTTGGACTCTCACCCAAATTTGGCGCAGTGATTCAGACGATTCCGCCAGCACTACTGGGCGGTGCGTCTATTGTTGTCTTTGGTCTCATCACCATCGCTGGCGCGAAAATTTGGATCGACAACCATATTGATTTTAGCAAAAACAGCAACTTAATCATTGCTGCAGTTACTGTTATTATGGGCGCAGGTAACTTTGGTTTAAAGTTAGGTGAGTTTGACTTGGGCGGTATCGGTACGGCAACGCTAGCTGCTATCGTGCTTAATGCTTTATTCAATCTGAAAAAAAGCTAGTTGCCATAATAAATAGCTTAATTATGGTTTGTGCTTATAAAATCTTGCAAAAAATCGATAACGACGCAGGGCGCGCGGCTTAGGTTTGAGCGATCCTAAATATATCGCTAGCATCGTAAGTAACGCGCCGCTCCATTGCAGCGTGTTAATGGATTTGCCAAGCCAGCTGTAGTCTATTATCAAAGCTGCGATAGGTTCAGTCAACAACAGCAAGCCTGTAACCGCAAGCGACAACTTGGGGATAGAGTAGGCTATAAGTCCCCAAGCCAAGCATTGCATTACCGCGCCATACACCAGTATCCAGCCAATATCAGACCACGAGTTTGGCATAATGTGACCGGCGTCAAATATCAGCATAGGTATGATCATTGCCAGCACGCCGCCAATACTAATCAGTTGCATCAAAACAAATATCGGTGTGGGCTCGGTATCATGAGTCTTACGGATAAAGGTCATAGACGCCGCCAGCATCGCGCCTGATACGATGCCAGTAACAAACCCCCAAGTCGCGGCTGTGTTATTGGCAAACTCTGGGCTCCCTATCATCGCCACGCCAAGCACCGCCAAAAACAAACTTATCAGCTGTAAGCTTGTCTGGCGTTCACTAAAATACAAAAACCCAATCGCTGCCAAAAAGAAAATCTGTAAGCTATTGAGCAAGGTTGAGATACCAGGCCCAACAGCATAGATACTCTCGTGCCACAGTGCTAGATCCAAGCCCAAAAATACCCCTGATAACAACCCAAAAACGATAGCAGAACGGGCGCGCGGTAGCCGTTGGCCTGTCATTTTGGCCAGCAGGGTAAAGATAATACCTGATATCGCAAGCCGCCAAAACGACATTGCCCAGCCGCCAATATCGACGTGAGCGACAATCAGACTACCCAAGCCAAAAATAATGCAGCCAATAATAAGGCCGGTGGATGCTGAGCTTGTAGTAGACATCGCCGTATATCATCCTTTGTATAAACGCTCTAAAGTAAAAGCTTGCTAAGATTAAAAATAAGTATTCTTTATATTGAATATAATGCGATATCTAGTATTCTAATAAGTATAGATTAAAAGGCGCTAAGCTTTAGCAAAATAGTGACACGATCTAAGGGCTTGCGTTACACGCTTACTCAACACAGGTTGGTGCATGAGCAGCTATTTGTTAGGCTGCCTGTCTTACCATACAAGAGAGCATTGTGAAATAATGGATTTTACTATGACTAAAAGTACTCAGTTAAATACACTACAATCTACTAAATTTGTGCCTGTGCTTTTGTCTGCCATACTTAAATCTTTCATACTTAGGTCTACCATACTTAGATCTACCGCTCTTAGATCTACCGTTCTGACGTCTGCTACACTTACCAAAGTATACTTTAGCGTCGCTATGATTCTGAGTTCAGTTTTTATTATTCCAAGCGCGCAAGCGGCCAGTTGCAAGATACCAAAGAGCTACTACAAGCATGTTTCTTGCACTGCTGATAGTCGCTATTTCTTGGCGGTAAAAGATTTTGGTGCGCCAGTCGCTTTACTCGATAAAAAAGGTAAAAAAGTAGCTGATCTTATGGGGTATCAGCGCGTAGATGCCACCAAGATAGCAGGAGGTCTCATGCCTGTACAGCGTAATAGTAAAGTCGGCTACGTCGATATGCGCGGGCGCGAGGCGATACCGACCAGGTACGATATCATCGGCTCCAACCAAGAGTGGGCAAGAGCGGTATCAGACGGACGCATTGTTGTCAAAAGAAACGGCGATTATGGCGTGATTACCACCGCCAATCAAGTGGTTGTACCGTTTAAATCCTCTATCAGTCATATCGATAATTACAAAAACGGTATTGCGCGCGTAAGTAAAGGCAAGTCCATAAGTTGGCTGGATAAAGACGGTAACATCGCTCAAGATCCTAATGCAAAGCGTGAGATGCAAGCTTCAAATAACCGATCTGAGAATGCGCCAGCGGTAGTGCCTGCACTATTTACCACGTTAAAGGCCAAGCAACAAAACGGTAAATGGGGTTTTGTTGATGACAACGACGTGGTGATGATTACCTATTCGTTTGATGACGTACGACCTTTCTCTGAAGGTTTGGCTGCGGTCAGTATCGATGACAAATGGGGCTTTTTAAATTTAGGCGGCGAGCTTGTCATACCTTTTAACTTTGATAATAGTGTCATAAGTAATGACGACACCTATCAAGGCGTCTCACCTTTTATATTTAAAGAAGGTACGGCTTGGGTGGGTACATTGGCAGATGGTCAAAAAACCTGTATCAATACAACGGGTGAAATTGTAAGCTGTGGTTAATCGCTCAATACTATTTGTTGTTTGAACTCAAAAGACAAATTTAAAAAGAGTCGTGGCTATTGTTATGAATAGCAGCAACGACTCTTTTTTTAGCTGAACACTTATTAGTGAGCAATCGTTAATCAGTAATTAAAAGTTAGCCGAGTAAATGATTGCGAATCAGATCAACCATATAAGGCTGATAATAGGCAGGTATATCATGCCCCATGCCTTCAATGAGATGAAAGGTGGCATTGGGAATAGTCTTGGCAACGACGCGACCTTGAGAGGCTGGAATAAGGCCATCAGCACTGCCGTGCATGACAATGGTTGGCGCTTTGATTTGCTTACTAAAGCGAGCAATAGAGCCTGAGGCTAATATAGCGTTAAGCTGCTGCACCGTGCCTAGCGGATGAAAGCTGCGCTGATAACGCAACTGAGCAATCTCACGCACGAGACGCACATTAATATGTCCTGGCGTGCCGACGGTTTTCATAAACCAGACGCTATGGCGCACAATATCGCGCTCAGAATGGCTCTCAGGACGATTAATCAAGGTATATAACTGCTTGGGCTTAGGCGGGCGCAAAAATGCGCGATTGGTCGTGGTAAACATGAGCGCCACTTTGTCCACTAGGCTTGGATAACGCGCGGCAACAATTTGCGAGATCATTCCGCCCATAGACGCGCCAATCAAATGCGTACTCCCTAGATGCAAAGCCTTGATCAAGCGGGCAGTGTCCTCTGCCATATCGGTCAAGTTATATGCCACTTGCGCGCTTTTGTTAGAGAGTCCCGTTTGCAAGCGCATCATCATCTTAAGCTGACTGATACGCGGCAGACCATCGATTTGGACTTTGGAAGATAGACCGATATCACGATTATCAAAACGAATAACGAATAATCCTGCATCAATAAGGCGCTTAATAAAAGCATCGGGCCAAAATATCATCTGTGAGCCAAGACCCATAACCATCAGTAGTGGTGGGTTGGCAGGGTTACCGCCAGCTTCAACACACAGCTCAATGCCGTCACCGATATCTATCATAGCTTGATACAGATGCTCGCTCAGATCTGAGGGGTGCCACTTGTGCTCACCGAACTTTTTCCACTCATCACTAGGATAGTGTTCGATCTTGTTAGCGGGGCTATGAGTACCTAGATCATTTGAAGTCATAATATTTCCTATTGCGCAAGTGGCCTAAAATTCTGCCATCTCAAAGTCAAGCTTGCCGACGCCGCACTCAGGACATATCCAGTCCTCTGGAATATCTTCCCATTTGGTACCTGGCGCGATACCTTCTTCAGGACAGCCTAGCTCTTCATCATATATCCAGCCACAGACTATACATTCATAACGTTTCATACTTTATCCTATCAACTAATACTGAGATATTACGCACCTTTAGGTACGATAAAAACGTCCGTAGTGTAGCATATAACCAGACTTTGCACGTTTAAGTTTACACTTGTATATTGAGATTGCTCTAGCATAATCAAGTAAAAATATAGCACTTTTTATATCTATAATTGTCTAATGTTGAACATCACCCCTCAAAATAGTATCCATTATGCTATGATTGCCCCCATTATTTTTAACCGTATTTTTAGCCATTATTGAATGCCATCCCTTTATTCACCAGTCATCTAAGATTGAGGTCACCATGAGCGCCACTGCAATATCTAACACCAAAAACATTGATCATCCCTTTTGGCAAGTGATCAGAACGGTACCTAATTTTCCAAAAGCAGGTATCGATTTTTATGATATTACGCCGTTACTGCGCAGTCACATAAATGATGTCATCGATGCGCTGCTTGCAGCTTTGCCCGAGGGGCTTATGGATGAGGTGGATTGTTTAGGTGCGGTTGAGGCACGCGGCTTTGTATTTGCAAGCTTGCTGGCAGGCCGTCTTGGCAAAGGCATGATACTACTGCGTAAACCTGGCAAATTGCCGCCACCTGTTGCAAATAAAGCCTATGCATTAGAGTACGGTAAAGATACGCTTGAGATGCAAAATAACTTACCGCCTGAGCGCGTATTATTGGTTGATGATATTTTGGCGACAGGAGGCACTCTCACGACCGCCTATGAGCTATGCCGATCCGCTGAGCATACTGTCGTTGGCGCTTTGGTACTTCTCGACTTGGTAGAGTTGCATGGCGAGTTTCCTGTACCTGTTTATACGGTCCTAAAGGCATAAAGATTTAGTCATAACAGTGAATAGTAATCTTAAAGGTATAAAAAAGCAGCATTCTAAGTGCTTAGAATGCTGCTTTTACTTGATAACTTTTACTTAATAGTGAGTCTAAACGACTAACGAGTTAACTCGCCAAAGCCTAACGCATCCCCGCCAACGCCTTTGCCAGCTCGTCACGCGCGGCGATAAACCCGTCTATGCCTTTAGGCAATAAGTCTTGAGTGATCTTATCCTGTTGATACTCATGATTAAAGGCTTCGTGAGTCAGACTGATTTTTTGCATATCCGCCAACTCTGTTGCCATACTTGGTGAGAGCTTGCGAGTGACGTCGACGTCCATAGCCTCAAGCTCGTCGATAAGATCAGGCGCAATAGTGAGCAGATCACAACCTGCTAGCGCAAGTATCTGCTCGACCGAGCGAAAGCTAGCTCCCATGACTTGGGTGTCATAACCATGCTGCTTGTAATACTGATAAATAAGCTTGACAGATTGTACGCCCATATCATCAGTAGGCGGAATGTTCTGGCGGCTTTGTTGGCGTTTTTGCCAGTCCAATATACGACCGACAAAAGGTGAGATGAGGGTGACCCCTGCGTCGGCGCAAGCGATCGCTTGATGCTGACCAAAGAGCAAAGTTAAGTTGCAGTGAATATTTTGGGTTTCAAGATAGCGCGCCGCCTCAATGCCTTGCCAGGTCGCTGCCATTTTGATGAGTACGCGCTCAGAATCCACGCCAGCGTCCTGGTAGGCATTCATAAAGGCAAGCGCTTTATCAATAGTCGCCTGAGTATCATAGGACAGGCGTGCATCGACCTCAGTGGAGACTCGTCCCTCAATGAGTTCCAATATATTACAGCCGATCTTGATAGTAAGCGCATCAATGACAGCATCGACATCACCATGATAGCGGCTCATCGTTTCACTCAGCATAGATTGATTGTCAGGATGAATGAGGGCTTTGGTGATTAGGCTTGGGTTGGTCGTCGCATCCTGAGGTCGCAGGCGTGCAATAGCAGCCAAATCCCCTGTGTCAGCGACAATAGTGGTCATCGTGCGAAGCTGTTGTAATGCGCTCATTGAATATCCTTGCGTGTTGAATGATTAGCAAACAAACTTTAACATAGTTTGGTTTGGATTTATCTAATATAAAAACGAATGATACCAAGACGAGACGCAGGCAATGAGCATAAGTATTGATATAAATCTAATGTATGAAGATTTTTCAGCCTGTTTGTGATTTAGTGTCTTATCCTGCTTTTAAAGGATTAGACAAGTCCTATCTACCATTAAAAATAAACCGTTTTTGTTTTATAAACACGATAAATCGATAAGATGGCTTTAAATATACTGATGATGTGCTACATTATAGCGGTCTAAATAACAGTTAAAAAGGATAGGCGGTATGAGCGAGCAGTCACTAGAGCAAAAGCCAGATAACCCAGAGCAAACAGATACGCCAGCAACGGAGCAAGCGTTTTTGACTCAGCTGCGTCAAAACATTGATGCCGTAGACTCTCAGATTCATACGCTCATTAACAACAGAGCCAGATTAGCCCAGCAAGTGGCTTTGGTCAAAAAAGAACACGTCGCCAATAGCAAAGATGACTCTATACGCAATCCTATCTTTTATCGTCCTGAGCGCGAGGCGCAAGTCCTAAAAGCGGTCATGGCGCGTAACGAAGGCCCTATCTCTGACGAGAAGATGGCGCGCCTGTTTCGTGAGATTATGTCGGTTTGTCTGGATCTAGAAGCACCGCAGCGTATTGCCTTCTTGGGACCTGTCGGTACCTTTACGCATGCCGCCGCGCTCAAACATTTTGGCAAAGCGGCTGATACAGTACCGATGACTACGATTACCGATGTGTTTCGCGAAGTGGAGGCGGGTACGGCTATGTATGGGGTGGTACCTGTTGAGAACTCATCAGAGGGCGTCGTTAATCATACGCTTGATGGGTTTTTGTCGTCATCTCTCAAAATCATTGGTGAAGTTGAGCTGCCTATTCATCAGAACTTTTTGGTCGCTCAGCACACCAAGGTTGATAGCTTAAGCCGTATCTATTCACATCAGCAGTCCCTTGCACAGTGTCGTCATTGGCTTGATGTTAATTTCCCTAATATTGAGCGGGTAGCGGTCTCAAGTAATGGGGAGGCGGCGCGCCGTCTCAAGAACGAATGGCATTCGGCTGCTATTGCAGGGGACGTAGCGGCTGCAGAGTACGATTTGCATAAGCTATATTCAAATATCGAAGACAATCCGAGCAATACTACGCGATTCTTGATTATCGGTCATGAAGCGATTGCGCCCTCAGGTCAAGACAAAACCTCTATCGTCGTCTCAGCGCATGATAAAGCTGGCGCACTGATCGAGATCCTCAAGCCCTTGTCGTATCACGGCGTATCTATGACTAGCATCGAGACTCGTCCTGAGCGTCCTAATAAATGGGCTTACGTATTCTTTATCGATATGGATGGTCATATTCAAGACCCTAACGTGAGCGCTGCTGTTGCTGATATCAAGCCTCTGGTAAAAGACTTGCGCGTACTAGGCTCATACCCTAAAGCGGTATTGTAGCCTTTTAATTATTGAGGAGATATCATGTCAGTTGCCAGTGGTGATCAATCTGTTTTGCGTCCTGCTTACGACAGTATCCTAACGCTTGCGCCTTATCAAACGGGCAAGCCTGCCGACGAGATCACGCGCGAGTATGGCGTCTTTGATGTGGTCAAACTCGCCAGCAACGAGAATCCGCTGGGCTGCTCGCCTTATGTGACCCTAGCGATCACTGATGAGCTAGGAGAGCTGGCGCGCTATCCTGATGGCAATGGCTATTATCTCAAGCAAGCCCTGTCTGATTTTAATGATATTAGCATCGATTGTATCACCTTGGGTAATGGCTCTAACGATCTACTCGATATCTTGGCACGTAGTTTTGTCAGTAGTGATGATGCTATCGTTTATAGCCAATATGGTTTTGTAGTGTATTCGATGCTGGCTAAAATGCAAGGCGCGGCGGGTATTGAAATACCGGCGCAGCGATTTGGTCATGATTTGAGTGCTATGGCTCAGGCTGTCAAAGACAATCCCAATACCAAGATAGTGTTTATCGCTAATCCTAACAATCCAACGGGCACTCAACTTGGGCGTGATGAGCTACAGGAATTTGTAGCCAGTATGCCGCCGTCAGTGCTGGTTGTATTAGATGAAGCTTATATAGAGTACAGCCCTGAGAGCAATAATCGCGCGCTGCTAGATGCGTTTGACAACGTCGTCATTGTGCGCACCTTTTCGAAAGCTTATGGTCTGGCGGGGTTACGCGTTGGTTATGCCCTCAGCTCAGCGCCAGTGGCTGATTTATTGAACCGTGTACGCCAACCTTTTAACGTCAGTCGTCTCGGTCTTGCTGCCGCTACAGCCGCGCTTGCAGATCAGTCGTTCATCGAGACGGTAAGATACACCAACCAAGAGCAGATGCGCTGGCTTGAGAAGCAGTTTGACGCGTTAGGATTGGGTTTTATCAAATCTTTCGCCAATTTTATTATGCTAGAGGTGGCTGTAGATATGGAGGAGACAACAGCGGCAACAGTAAATCAAGCGCTATTAGAGCAAGGCGTTATTGTACGACCATTAGCAGCCTACGGCCTTGATGATTGGCTACGCATTACGGTTGGCACTGCCGAAGAAAACCTACGCTTAGTTGATACGCTAAGCTCTATTTTGAACGATGATTGAGGCAATAGTGAGTCCACAAAATAATAACCTATACCTTAATCCTTCACAGACGAGCACTCAGCCTTTATTTAAGCAGGTGTGCGTGGTCGGTCTGGGTTTGATTGGCGCAAGTCTAGCGCAAGCGATCAAGGATAAAGGGTTGAGCGCGCGTATCGTCGCGGTAGATCGCCATATACCAAGTATTGACGAGGCCATCGAACAAGGTCTGCTTGATAAAGGTAGTGATACGCTTTTGGATGCCGTTGCTGGTAGCGATTTGATCGTTGTTGCCATTCCCGTGCAAGCGGTACCCGCCATTTTTGCTGATATAAAGGCGGCTATGGATATAGGTCTGATCGCTACTGATTGTATGATTACTGATGTCTGTAGTACCAAAGTCAATATTATTGAAGCTGCTACCCAAGTATTTGCCACTTCATCAAATGATATGCCTACTGGGTTTGTACCCGCGCATCCGATTGCTGGGGCAGAGAATTCAGGGTATCATGCCAGACGTAGTGACTTGTTCAGTCATCATAGCGTTATCATCTGTGAGCTTATGACGACGGATGCTATAGCGATTGCGCGGCTCAAGCAGTTATGGGAAGCAGTAGGCGCGTCGGTTATGAGTATGGACGCTGAGCGTCATGACAAGATACTCGCGCACACCAGTCACTTGCCGCATCTGCTTGCCTTTAATCTGGTTGAACAACTTGCCAGCCACGATGACAATCTAGACATGTTTCGCTACGCGGCAGGTGGGTTTCGCGACTTTACCCGCATAGCAGCCAGCGACCCTAAAATGTGGCACGATATATTTAACGCCAACAAAGGTGCCGTCGTGAGCGCCCTTGATGAATACAGCGACTATCTACAACAGCTGCGTCATCTTATTATAAATAACGACTCAACCGCCCTGATGGGGTTATTAGGCCGCGCGCAAGCTGCTCGGCGACACTTTGATCACATGTTAGCTTCTACCCCCTATACGGATACCTCTGCTATGTCAGCGTCATATATTATCTCGCCAAGTCAAACTCTCACAGGCACAATCGCTATTCCAGGTGACAAATCTATCTCGCATCGTAGCATTATGCTCGGTAGTCTTGCGACTGGTGTGACAAAAGTCACTGGATTCTTAGAAGGTGAGGACGCTTTGGCGACACTACAGGCGTTTCGTGATATGGGCGTGACGATCGAGGGCCCTGATAAGGGCGAGTTGACCATTCATGGCGTTGGTATGCAGGGCCTCAAACCCAGCAAAACGCCGCTTTACATGGGTAATTCTGGCACTAGTATGCGCCTGCTATCGGGCATTTTGGCCGCACAAAAATTTGACAGTGTACTCATTGGTGATACTAGCCTAAACAAGCGTCCCATGGAGCGAATCGCCGCGCCGCTGCGTCAGATGGGCGCCGTTATCCAGAGTACGGGCACTAGTGGTACGGCGCCGCTCAGCATTACAGGCCGCGACAAAGCGGGCACACCACTAGAAGGTATTCATTACGATATGCCTGTGGCCTCAGCGCAAGTCAAATCCTGCTTATTGTTAGCAGGATTATGGGCTGATGGCACAACGACGGTGACCCAGCCTGAGATTAGCCGTGATCATACTGAGCGTATGCTATCTGCTTTTGGCTACCCGGTTGTTGTTGAGGGCAATCGCATTAGTGTTGAGGGCGGTGGACAGCTGACAGGCGGTGACATCGCTGTCCCTGCTGATATTTCCTCAGCGGCGTTCTTTATGGTGGCCGCTGCCATTAGCAAAGATAGTGAGCTGACCTTGTCGCAAGTGGGTATCAATCCGACACGTACGGGCATTATTGATATTCTAAAGCTCATGCAAGCGGACATCACTTTGAGTAATGAGACTCATATCGGCGGTGAGCCCGTCGCCGATATCACCATTCGTAGCTCAAATCTGCAAGGTATTAATATACCTGAGCATCTGGTGCCGCTAGCTATCGATGAGTTCCCTGTACTGTTCGTCGCGGCGAGTTGCGCGCAAGGTCGTACGGTGTTGACAGGCGCTAAAGAGTTACGTGTCAAAGAGTCTGATCGCATTGCGGTTATGGCTGAGGGTTTACAAGCTCTAGGCGTCAATTGTACAGTAACGGACGATGGGATGATTATTGAAGGTCAAAACGTCGATGGTCATAATAACGATAAAGCGGTATTTGGCGGCGGGCATATCGTCTCTCATCACGACCACCGTATCGCCATGAGCTTTGCAGTAGCGAGCCTCAGAGCGTCTGAGCAGATTACGATCGAAGGGGTAGAGACGGTCAATACCAGCTTCCCAGGGTTCGCCGAACTCGCCACTCAAATCGGCATGAACATTGAAGTTCAAAGCGGCGCTGTCCAAAGTGGCGACGATAATGCCTGATAATATCTAGGCAGATTTTTTAGATTAAAACCTTTAGATAGACTCATTAAAATAATACGTCTCTTTAACTTCTAGCAATGGGCTGATGTCTCATCGATATCAGCGCATTGCTTTTCTTTTTTTTCTGCTTTTCTCTCAAGCTTGACGCTTTTATATGCTCACTTTATAAACACAATAAAAGCATAGATGCGTTTTAGCGATAATAAGTTGTGCTGTACTATGACTACTCAAAATGTCCTAAAAAAACCAGTCGCTCCTATCCCAACGACCAGACGCGGCATTATCACCGCGCTAATTGCATTTTGTATTTGGGGTGCGTTTCCTTTATATTTTAAACAACTAGCCGCTTATGATGCGACCGAGATTATAGGGCATCGTATCATTTGGACGTTTTTGTGCTTACTTGTCGTACTGATTGTAACCAAACGCTGGCAGTGGATTGACACGCTCAAGCAGCACCCAAAATGGCTTGCTTTTACGTTTATATCAGGCCTGATTATTGCGACCAATTGGCTCACCTATGTATGGGCGGTCAATAATGACCGTATCCTCGAAGCCAGTTTGGGCTATTTTATCGGGCCGCTGGTCGGCGTTGCCCTGTCGATGATCCTATTCAAAGAGCGCCTGCGTCTATTGCAGTGGGTGGCGATTGGCTTTGCGCTACTCTCTGTGCTCATTCAAGTTGTTATGCTCGGTAGTTTGCCTTGGCTATCACTAATTTTGGCCTTTAGTTTTAGCACTTATGGCACCATTCAGCGCCAAACGCCATTTACGGCCATCGATGCGATGTTTATTGAGACCGCTATGCTAGTGCCGATTTGTCTGTGGTGGTTTTGGCAGGCTGATGTGGTCAGTAGTCAGCTCAGCTTTTGGTTTACGCCTGATATTTGGCTACTTATGCTGGCAGGCCCTGTGACCTTGATACCGCTGCTACTGTTTAATAAATCGACTAAATTGGTGGCCTATAGTATCTTGAGTTTTATGAATTATCTCACGCCAACCTTTATCTTTTTACTGGCTGTATTTTATTATAATGAGCCTTTTGATACCAATCGTCTAATCGTGTTCGGCCTGATTTGGTTTGGCTTGCTATTATTCAGCATAGATTTGTGGCGTCATCGTCCTAGTAAAATGCTAAAATCGGCAGGGCGCGCGCTTTAATTTATCTCGAAAATTACAAAGCCTTTTAAAATAAATAGTTAAGGATGCTCCATGTTTGATACCCAAGCGGATGTCGTATTCGTAAAAGCGCTAAAAGTTGATGCGGTGATTGGCGTATACGGTTGGGAGCGCGCCATCACTCAGCCGCTACTTATCGATATCGTGCTCGAAACCGATATCAGTAAAGCGGCATTATCAGATGATGTCAAAGACGCGCTCAATTATAAAGCGGTGTGCGATGATGTCAGCCAGTGGTGCAAAGAGATCAAAGCTGAGCTGCTTGAGCACTTGTCAGCGCAGTTGGCTGATAGACTACTTAGCCATTATCCGTGTCAAAAAGTCATCCTTAGCGCCGCAAAACCGACTGCGATTAAAGATGCGGCAGCGGTCGGCGTACAAATTACTCGTGTTGCTACACCTACTAATAAGTCAAATGATGACCACTAAAGACTTAGATCGTTTGGCTGGTTTAAATCTTGATAGCTTGCCAAGAGCTGCTCCCAAAACGCTTTTTGATAAACCGGTGGGCGCAGTCTTGATTGCGCTTGGGAGCAATTATCAAGCAAAGAGACATCTGATAGAGGTGAGAGAAAAACTAGCCTTGCTGGGTACAATGAGGTTATCAAAGCCGTTTCAAAACCCAGATTTTACTGCTACCGCTGCGCAGCCAAAGCCAGATTATGTCAATCAGTGCGTCTATCTGTGTCTAAATCAAGCTATGACGTTAGGTCATATACAACAAATTTTTAAGAGCTTTGAGAGTAGCTGCGGGCGCAATCGCCTAAAGGAGCCGCAGCAAGTTATCAAAAAAGTCACAATGGATATCGATATCTTGCTAGTACATCTTCAACTAAGCAGTAAAGAAGATTTAAATTCGCCATCGGGATGGACAGTGTCAAAGTGGACGGTCATGGCAGATCGCTATCCCTTCAAGGCTCATGAAATACTAGGCGTAAAAGAGTTGGCGTCAAAATAGATGTAGTAGCACGTTTATCTAAATCAACTCGCTCTATGCGTATGAATCGACATGAGTAGTCCAAAGCCGCCCATCAAAGTCACAATAGCAGTACCACCATAGCTGACAAAAGGCAGAGGTACGCCTACGACAGGCAATATACCGCCGACCATCCCAACATTGACAAAAACATAGACAAAAAACGACATGGCGATAGCGCCTGCTAGCAGCCGACTGTAAGTATCGGTATGAGTAAAGGCAATGTACAAAGCGCGGGTAAGCAGGCACGCATAAATAAACATCAATAAAATCACTCCTAAGAGTCCAAACTCCTCAGAAAAAGCAGCAATAATAAAGTCTGTATGACCTTCGGGCAAAAAATGCAAATGCGACTGCGTGCCATCTAAGTAGCCTTTACCCGTCAGACCGCCTGACCCAATAGCGGTTTTGGACTGAATGATATTCCAGCCTGCGCCTTGTACATCAGCTTCGGGGTTAAACAAGGTCAAAACCCGCGTGCGCTGATAGTCATGCATCAAAAAATTCCACGCAAAAGCGACAAAGGGAATCGCTAAAGCAACCGCTATAGATATAATGCGCCACGATAGACCTGCCAAAAACAGCACAAAAATACCACTTGCTGCAACCAGCAGTGAGGTACCAAGATCCGGCTGACCTGCGATGAGTAGAACGGGGACAATAATAAGCGCAAGAGTTATGGCAATACTTGAGAGCGAGGGCGGCAACTCGCGCTTGGATAAAAACCACGCACACATCATCGGCATACCCAGCTTCAAAAATTCAGACGGCTGCACGCTACCAAATCCTGGCAGGCGAATCCAGCGCTGCGCGCCCATACGTACCTCACCGATGATCTCAACGAGCACGAGTAGCGCAAGACCAAGTACATAAAACACAGGCGTGAGCGTACGATAAACGCTTGGCGGTATTTGCGCCATAGTGAACATCACCACAAAGGCCACCCCATAACTGATCGCTTGCCGCAGTACCATACTGGTGTTTTGAGTTGAGGCGCTATAGAGAATCGTTAAGCCAATACAGCAAATCATCAGTAACAGCAGGGTCAACCAAGGATCAACATGAATGCGCTGCCAAAGCGTCAGCTCAGAGCGCTGCCCTAAATGGTGGCTTTGACGCGAAAATCGGTACTGCGGACTCATAGACATAGGCATTGTAGGCTAAAATTATGAATAATAAAAGGGATGGAGATAAACCAAGTTACTTATTTTAAGTTGTTAAATTTTCAGTTTCTAAATTTTCAGTTGCTAAATTTTGAATAAAACACCGCTTATAAAAGCGTCTTAGGTAAAGTCACTTGATTCTAAAAGTGTTAAGGATAAATGTTAATAGTCAATCAGTTACCCGTAAATGGTGGCGATAGTTTAGCCTGCTTAGCAAAAATTTGATAGTATCTATACACTTGATACTGTCGATAGAGGTAGGATTATCTTTTTGTTTAAGTGACGATTACCGCTAACCTATTAAGATAACACTCGCGACTGTTTTTGTAGTCTTTTGTGATGATAAATATGAAAAAAAACAACGATGTATGCGTAAGGTCAAACCGAAAAAAAGCCAGTACTTTGCGCGCTTACGAGTCCTGTATCACTTTGCAGCGTAGGGCGATCAAACCTATTATTGGCTCGCTAATATGTTTAAGTGCTATCAGTGCACAAGCGGCTATCTTGACCGATGATAGCGAGCGCCGTATTCAAGTACGCTATGGCAGTAGCAATGCTTATATAAAACAAGATCCAAATACTAGGGTGTATGCCACTCCTAATAATCGCCTAGCTGATAGTATGCAGAATCTGATTGCAGAAAAAGAGCGAAGTTATCCGTTTGATGCCAAATTATCAATAGATGAGAATAAACGCATCAGTATTAGAAATGCTACGTCTTATCAGAACCAAAACCAGTATCGAACCATTTATAGCAATGATGGGTACAACAACAGATATAATGCTTTTGACAATAACTTTAGCTTAGTGGACTTTGACAGTTGGCTCAAAAGTAACAGCTACCGCGCAGGTCAAGTTGCCAATTATCAGCGTTATCTCAGCGCGCAGGTTGGCGGACAAAATGTACCGCCGCTCTCTGAATTACTGACTACTGCTAGGAGCTGGGATAAATGCGGTTATGAGCCTTATCAGTTGCCGCCAGAGGAGCTGTGGTCAAATGTCATTCCGACGCTGCGGTTATATAGTGAGCTCAAAAGACAAGGGATATTACCTGCAAGTACACAAATACGTTCTGCCTATCGTAGTCCTGGACTCAACGACTGCGCAGGAGGCGCTGATGCTAGCAAACATATGACGGCAGGCGCGATAGACATTTGGGTGCCGGAGTACGATGATAACCCTTGGCTTATCAGTAAATTACAAGACAGTTTGTGCGAGTTTTGGCAATATCAAGGCCAGTCCTATCAGTTTGGTCTAGGAATTTACTCGACGGGCGCGATCCATTTAGATACAGCAAGTTATCGTAAATGGGGCTTTAATAATACCAGCAGTAGTTCAGCTTGCCGTTTTTAGCTGGCCTAACACAATTTATTGTACACCTTTGAATTAGGTTTTTTATCTGCTAAATTTTTACAAAATATAAGAAAAAAATAGTAGGATGAGCGGTAGTATATTAAGTTGAACGGTAAGTTAAGTAACTAAAGCCTATTTCATACTAGTAAACAATGTTTTATAATATCGGTTTTTAACTCAAAGTGCTTTCACTACAATTAAGGCAGTTATGACTGTTATTACGCTTAAAAAACCAAGATCTATCAAACGCCATTTCTCCTTATCTTATTACAACACATTTAGTATCGCTATCATTTGTCCTTTGTTTTTAAGTGCTTGTGGTCATGATGATTATTCAAATGACATACAAGATCCTGCCGTTATTACTGAGCAAAGCGTCACTGAACAAAACATCAAAGAAATTGAAGAAAATATCAAAAACTCCTATGCACGTTTAGCAGCGAAGCATTCTGATATTTGTCCCAAACTATTACAAAAAAACGTCGACGACGAAACCATTGTCCGCACAGCCGAGATTATGGTATATGACTACTGTGAGTATTATCTGTACCCAGATGTCGGACAAAGTATTGACGTCGATATCAATACAGACAAGATTGAAACTATGCTGGTGGTGCCATCCGTGCATAATTTTGCTAATGGTCCTTATAAGGTGACTTCTTATGACAAGCACATCATACGTTTAAACTACATCGGCGTTAAGTACAAGCCTAAGCGCTTAGAGTATGATTTGACGATGGTTATCAAAGATTAATCGTTATCAGCCCTAGTGTATTGTACCCCTTAACCGTCTATCAATTTTGATGGACTATCAGCTCTAACAATAAGCGCTGTCTGTAATTTATCAAGCGCCGTTTATAGACAGCGCTAAGACAATTATTGGTCATTCCAAGGATCGACTTCCCCAACAGTCACAATCAAAAAGTTCTCAGGCTCCAGCGTATCACGCAGGGTCTGGTTAACCGCAGGCAAACTCACTTGCTCGATACGGCTGACGTAATCACTCAAATAACTGTTTGGCAACTGATAAAAATTCATCATGCCAAGCAAGCCGTTAATCCCCGCATTACTCGCAAAACTCATCGGAAAGCTATTTTTCATATTATCTGTGGTCAGGCGCATCTCAGACGCTGTAATACCTTGCGTTAGTGTTTCATCTATAATGCTCAAACTGGCATCAATCGCCGCGCGCGCTTTGTCGTTGCGGGTTGAGAAACCGATCTGATAAGGGCCGCGAGTCAACATCGGATTCATCGATCCTGAGATGCCATAAGTATAGCCCAAGTTTTGGCGAATCTCGGTCATTAAGCGGGCATTAAAGTCGCCGCCAGCTAAGACCTCATTACCAATAGCGAAGTTGGTTTGCTGCTGCTGAGCCACAGGATCGGTTGCGCGCTTATTACCTAATTGTCCCATTAACACAGTCGTTTGGCTACTGGGAAAGGGTATGTGAATGTGCTGCGCTTTGGTCAGTGGTTTTGGTTCAGGTAGCACCGCCGCCGCTTGTCCTTTGGGCAGATTAGCGGTGATATCCTCAGCGAGCGCCTTTGCCTCGGATGAAGTTAGATTGCCTGTCATCGCAAGTGAGGCATTAGCGGCGACCAAGTAGCGATCTGTAAAATCTAATAAATCTGCTCTGTTGATACTAGGTACACTCTGTAATGTACCAGAGGAGGGATGCGCATAAGGGTGCGTCCCATATAGTGCTTCGTTAAATGCTAAACTGGCAAGGCTGCTTGGATCTTGTTTTTGCTGCTGTAAACCGACCAAAAGCCGCGCTTTATTACGCGCCAATATTTGCTCATCAAAGGTAGCCTCAGTTAGCATCTGCGTCATCAAGTCAATCGCTGGCAGCAGGTGCTCATCATCAGATAAGCTGCGCAATGAGACGATAAACATATCTTTGTAAGCGCTACTACCTAGATTGATACCCAAAGTCTCTGAGGCGCGGGTGAATGCCTCTTCATCTAATCGAGTAGTGCCTTGAGTCAGCATCGTCGCTGCCATATTAGCAATACCATAGCCCTCTGTACGTATCGAGCCATCGCGCGCGCTACCAGCGTTAAAACGCAAGTCAATATCGACAATAGGTAGGGCAGTAGTACGTACGAACGACACGCGCACCCCTGAGGTAGTGGTGAATTGTTCGATATCAGGTACGGTAATTTGTAGCGGTTTGACGTTATCGAGACTGGTTAATGTCGATAGCGCCGCAATCGGCGCATTAGGATCAACGATCGTAGTCGCGCGGTAGTCCTCTGCATGACTAGACACGCTCATAGCTAGCAGTAGGCTCAGGCTTAGATAACGGACGGACTTTGATAAGAGGTTTTGAGTCATGTTTTTCTTCTTAGTCTGATTGTTTTTGATACTCGTACGTAGTCAGCGATAGAGTGTTCGTTGCTCTATATCGATAAATCAAACTTAATTTATCGCTGTTAGTTTGTTAGTTTTGTCATCGGCCGCGTCACTCTCAGGCGGTACCACGTACATTACCGTGAGATTGTCCTTAACCAAGTATTTTTTGCTAGCGGCTTGAATATCGGCGACACTTATCTCATCGAGTTTACTTGGCAAGCTTGCAAGTAGCCTATCGTCTAATCCAATAGACTGCATGGAGCCTATCATTCGCGCCTGACCTTGCATACTATCTTGCGCGTAAACTAAGGAGGTCACCGTATTGGTCTTTGCACGGCTAATGTCATTAGCGGCAATCGGATCAGTAGATAATTTGTCAATCTCAGCGATAATAGCTTGCTGCGCTTGCTCTAAGCTTACCCCTTCACGCGGCGTCGCTTGTATCAAAAACAGGCCATCGCCGCGATCGAGTAAGTTATAAGAGGTGCCGACGCTGGTAAGTAGTCCTTGCTCGCGTATCAAGCGGCTCTCAAGCCGTGAGGATAGACCACCATCTAACACGTACTGCGCCAGCGAGAGTCCATAAGCTTGCTTTTCATCAAGCTGCGCAGGGAGCAAGCTTGGCACATTGTAGCCCATGAACAGTACCGGCACTTGCACCGCTTGTACAGAGTCTACCTTTTGATAGCCGCGAAACCCTGTTTGAGTCACAAAAGGGCGGCTTGGTAGCTTATTTGGTTTTAGAGCGCCAAAGTAGCGCTTAACCTGACTCATGACCTCATCAGGATCAACGTCGCCAACGATGACCAAAGTAGCATTATTAGGCGTATACCACGTGCGGTACCAGTCCTTGAGCTCTGATAATTTGATCGATTCAAGCTCACTCATAGGGCCAATGACCGACTCGCCTTTAGGACTATCAGGCATCGCCAGAAGGCGGTAGGACTCGTAGGCTTTTGCCAAAGGATTGTCGTCCGTGCGCTGGCGGCGCTCCTCCATGACGACCTGATGCTCCTTCTCAAACGCTGCTTCATCAAAGATCAAATTGACCATGCGATCGGCTTCTAATTCGAGTGCAAGCGGCAAGCGATTGGCAGGGAACAGCTCGTAGTAGCCCGTATAATCATAGCTGGTAAAGGCGTTGTTCACTCCGCCAAATTTAGCGATCAAGCGCTCATAGTCGTCACTTGAAACGGTGGAGGTGCCTTTGAACATCATATGCTCAAGCAAATGCGAGATGCCGCCTTTATCGATCGGCTCATCAGCTGACCCTACGCGATACCAGATTTGCGTCATCGCTACAGGCGCGCGGTGGTCTTCTTTTATAATGACCTTGAGACCATTGTCTAACTGATATTCATGACGACCTGACAGATCCATAGCTAGATCGTTAGTATTTTGCGCTATATTATCAGCGCTAACTGTAGATGACGTTTTGGATGTTGGTGTTAGGGTTTGGCAGGCAGCGAGGGTAGTACTAAGCGTTAACGTACAGGCGAGGCGCAGTGTTAATGAGGACATGAGACTCTCTTATGATAATGACAGATAAGCATTTAAGGGTTGGGTATGTTATATAGAGCCTTTAATATCAGAGATCAAAATCGCAGTAGGTTCAAGAGCATTGAGGGCGCTACAGCCTACGGTCAAAAATGACAAAGTTGCAATCATCAACACAAAAATAGGTTTGTGTGGTTGATTTTTTTGATTGTCTGTCTGATAAGTAAGCACACTTGAGGTATTAAATTGTGAATAAGTCACTGATTTTGACATAAAGGTATCCGTTATATCGATTTGTGAGCGCCAACCATCACGCTAGCGGTGGGCTTGAACTGATGAGTGGTGCTACAGCCTGTAGACGCAAGGCTTATAGTTATGACTGCTAGCATAAAAGTGAGGCTAACACAGCTTTTAGATATCATTGTTTTCATAAATATTTCTTAAATTTAAGATGTCAATAAGAGTAGGCGATTTGGCGCTAAACATAGGTGTCAATTATGTGATTAAACCTTAAGCTAAGCTTTCTTATCACTGAGTACGCACCAAATCGATGCTAACTGTCAGTCCAGAATTTGTCTTGAATTATGCTAAACTATGAGCGAGCATCTGATGGTATCACTCACATCAAATGACAACCACTTTATAATAAAATACAAATACATATTGATACTTTTAGGGCCTATTTATGAATAATCCAAACAATAGCAATCGCGTCGTTATCAATCTCGATGGCGCACTTGATGATTTAGATGACGATGATATTACCTTACCCAGTCTCCCTGCGCAATCGGTTGAGATTATTGATAATCCAAGGGATCAGGCGTCAAGTACTACTGCGCCTGATACGAGTGATTTGGCCGCCAGCACTTTAGATGCAAAGCTACCTTATAGCGCTGATGAGCGCGTCGAATTGGGAGCGCCGCTAATAACACCTGAGGCCCAGAGCCCTAATAGTGCATCTGATAACCGTACGCCTACTGGCGTAGATAATAAAACTGCGCCAAGCGTCGCTGCAACCCCTATGCCGACGATGCCTTTGCAAGAGCAGCTTGGCAGCGCTGATAAGTCATCTCAAGCACAGCCTGCACAAGTGAGTCAATCCTCGTCAGCGCCTGTGCCAGAGCAAGAGCAGGAGCAAGAAGAGCCGCAAGGTCGCCAAAAGGGTAGCTGGTTTAATCGGATGAAATCGGGTCTTAGTAAGTCGCGAAAGAATCTTGCTGAAGGTATGGTAAGTATCTTAATTGGTGGTAAAGAGATTGATGATGAGCTGTTAGAGGAGGTTGAAGATCAGCTATTGGTCGCTGATATTGGCGTCAATGCCACTACGCGTATCATCAAAAGCTTGACTGAGCAGACCGCTCGTGGTGATTTGATTTACTCGCACTCACTCTATAAGGCTTTGCAGGCAGAATTGGTAGAAATCCTTGCGCCGAAAGTTGCGCCGCTGATTATTGATACTAGCAAAAAGCCCTTTGTTATCTTGGTCGTTGGTGTTAATGGTGTGGGTAAAACGACGACTATTGGCAAGCTGGCTAAGCGCTTACAAGGTGAAGGCAAATCAGTCATGCTCGCAGCAGGCGATACGTTTCGCGCCGCTGCCACCGAGCAGTTACAGATTTGGGGCGAGCGTAATAACATTCCTGTCGTCGCGCAAGGTCACGGCTCTGATAGTGCCTCAGTGATTTTTGATGCCATGCAATCTGCCAAAGCCAAAAACATAGATGTATTAATAGCCGATACCGCTGGACGCCTGCAAAACAAAACTCATCTGATGAGCGAGCTTGAAAAAGTGGTGCGCGTTATGCGTAAAGCCGATGAGACTGCGCCGCATGAAGGTATGATCGTACTCGATGCGGGCACAGGACAAAACGCTATTAACCAAGTTGAGCTGTTCAATAAGGTCGTGCCATTGACAGGCATTACCATTACCAAACTAGATGGTACCGCAAAGGGCGGGGTCGTGTTCAATATCGCTGAGACCTCAAATGTGCCGATTCGCTATATCGGCGTTGGCGAGTCTATCGATGATTTGCGTGCCTTTAGCCCCAAACAGTTCGTGGCTGCTCTATTTGAGACCGATGATAAAGAGTAGTCGCTAATAGCTAGAGTTTGGCCGCGATATTTTATGTTAAGGAATGACGATGATAGTAACCACGACGAATTTGCAGACTTACATCTTAGTGCTTATGGTCAATGAGAATGATGAGCACTCAGCCAAGCAAAATGAGCCAAAGCTTGCCGAAATGAGTTGGCTGTCCAAAGACGAGTGGTGGACAGACTCAAAATCATTTGCCAAACTCAAAAAGCATTATCAGCTCACTGATAATGACTTCAAGTTCATAGAAAAAAATAGTTTAAACCCAGAGGATCCCGCCCAAGCGCTATTGTTAGAGGCAATCATTCAAGTTGATGAATATGCACAAGAGCAGAGAAAACAGTTTGATTTGCCGTTAGATTTGTCTTTAGGAACGCCCTTTCAACAGCAGGTATGGCGAGCCCTTCAGGATATCGGATTTGGCGAGACGATAAGCTATGCTACATTGGCAGAGCGCATTGGCAACCCTAAAGCTTGCCGCGCGGTCGCCAACGCTAATAGCAAAAACCCCTTTAGCCTTATTATCCCCTGTCACAGAGTCATTGGCAGTGATGGCAAACTAGCAGGTTATACGGGCGGTGTGGATAAAAAAGAGTATCTACTCGCGCTTGAGGGCGTTAAATGTAGAAACTAATCGTACAGCTGGCTTGTGATATTTTATTATCAGGCAAGCAAATAAAAAGCCAAATCTATAATAGATTTGGCTTTTTGAGTTTTTATTAGGTGTAGGCTACTCTTCAAGCTGCGCCATGACCTCAGCTGAAAAATTGACATTGCTATAGACGTCTTGCACATCATCGATATCCTCTAACATATCAATCATTTTCATAACCTTTTGCGCGTCATCAACATTGGTGATATCGGCGCTGGTTGCAGGTGACATAGTGACCTCCGCATTATCAGAGGTTAGACCTGCTGCATTAAGCGCGTCTTTGACTTGACCGAAGTTCTCCCACTCGGTGATGACCAGTAAGCTCTCGCCATCGTTTTCGATATCGAGCGCGCCGGCGTCTAAGGCTACAAGCATCACTTCATCTTCTAAGCTCACATCATCAAAAGTGATTTCACCGCGTTTGGTAAATAGATAAGCCACTGACCCTGACGTACCCAAGTTACCATCGAATTTGGTAAAAGCATGACGCACTTCGCTGACTGTACGGTTGAGGTTATCAGTCATCGTCTCAACCAGTACTGCGACGCCACCGACGCCATAGCCTTCATAGCTGACTTCTTCCATATTCTCATTATCACCGCCGCCAGTACCACGATCTACCGCGCGATTGATAGTGTCTCGGGTCATATTGACCGATAGACCTTTTTCGATAGCGGCGCGCAGACGTGGATTTTTGTCGGGATCAGGGTCGCCTTGCTTGGCGGCTGAGACGATCTCGCGGATGACTTTGGTGAATATTTTACCTCTTACCGCATCTTGACGCGCTTTTCGGTGTTTGATGTTTGCCCACTTTGAATGACCTGCCATACTCTATCCTCAAGTTTTGCTTTGTCTTATTTACGCTTATCCTACTTATCGTCAAGGCGTCTTGGGTCTTAGCCTGTCGTGAGTAGCCTTGCAATTTATATATTGTTAGCCGCCGTTTTTTGCTACACTGTGGCTCAATCAGTATCGTAATACATGCCAGTATGATAACTGATAGGTATTATAAACTACTAAAGCTTACTTGTACTACTAGGAGCTGTCCTAGACTTTTACCGCCATTTGCTAACTTCAAACCCTCCATTCAATGAACTTACCGATTCTATGAAGCAAAAAAGCGCTGAAGCCCTGACTCACTTACGTAACCGCATTCATATCATTATTGAAGGCACAGACACGCGTCTGGGTAAGTTTTTTGATATCGTACTACTGATTGCGATTTTGACTAGTGTGGGCGTGGTCATGCTTGACAGCGTCTTGTATATGCGTTTGCAATACGGCAAAATCTTCTTTTATGCTGAATGGTTTTTTACCATTTTATTTACGCTTGAATATCTCTTACGACTATTTTCAGCGCCCAATCGCCTGCGCTATGTCTTTAGTTTTTTTGGAATAGTGGATTTATTATCGATATTGCCGAGTTATCTAAGCTTAGTTTTCGGCGGCGTGCAGTACCTAATTGTCATTCGTATTTTGCGTATTCTACGAGTATTTCGAGTCCTTAAACTCAAGGCTTATATGCAGCAAGCTGGGTTTTTGGCGTCAGCGCTTAAGACAAGCCAGCAAAAAATCACCGTGTTTTTCTTATCGCTAGTTTTACTAGTGACTATCTTTGGCTCTATTGTTTATGTAGTGGAGGGGCCTGAGAATGGCTTTACCAGTATTCCGCTTTCAATCTATTGGGCCGTTGTGACTGTCACAACCACAGGTTATGGCGACATGTCACCCAAAACACCCATTGGGCAGGCAATTGCATCGATGGTGATGATCACAGGTTATGCGATTATTGCTGTACCTACAGGGATATTTACCGCAGAGCTGGCTCGTAATATGCGCCCGCAGCTCAATCCTATCTCTTGTCCTAACTGCGGCAAATTTGGTCACGCAGTTGGGGCAACCTTTTGTGATCGCTGCGGACATGCATTGCACATATAGTGAGTTCAATATAACAGCGGGACTGGGATGCTTTTTTTAAAACATAGGTTGCGCAGCATCGAGCAGCGTAGGCACAGCACGCAAGAAAAATTTATACCAGTTCCGCGTTTAAATATAATGCATCTATTTTATTTAAAAGCGACTACATAGCAGCGATTAATTAAGACGCACTGATAAGCAAAGTTTAAGGGTTTAAAATAAAGGGGCTATATAATCCTCTTATTTGCCAGTCACTTCTAAATATTCCTCCACCAATGGCGATAAGTCTATCTCAACGCCCAAATTGACCAGATTCCAATACTGTCCTGATACGGTTCGATCAAGCATCATCGTCGTTGCAGAAGGCTGAAACTGACCGAAGTATTTGAGTGATGAGCGCATCTGCGTAATGGCTTCATGATGCACTTGGCTGTCAGCGAAATCAAACTTACCGATATGATAAGGCGCTACGGATAGAGGTTTAAGACCGATCTCAAGCCAATTTTGATAAAACTCGCCTGGCACAATTTTGTCATCAACTTTGCGAATATCAAGAGCGATTAAATCTTGCTCAAGGGCAGTGACATCACCGCGAATGGCATGACGAGCGAAGCGTTTAAACAGCTGCACCTCACTATCACTATAGCTGCGAATACCGCCAAAATCGTAAGCGACGACGCTGCCATCAGCGCGAAAAGCAAAGTTACCAGGATGCGGATCGCAATGCATACGGTACAAGGAAAACAGCTGCCCTGCACTAAAGTGAAACAAGCGCGTAGCAATTTTTTGCTTAATGTCGTTGTCCCAAGTCGCAGCGACGCTTAGTGTCTCGCCCATCTCTTCGGTCAAAGTCAAAATACGCTTCGTTGAGTGGCTAGCGATGACCTTTGGAATAATCAATCCCTCATCATCTGAGTGAAACGCGCCGAATACACGTAAGTTGTTCGCCTCTTTGATGTAATCAAGCTCATCGTGTAAGCTTTTACGAATCTCATCAAACAATTGCTCTTGCAATTCGCGGCTCATATTGAGCACGCCTGCGATTTTAAGTGCCATACGCACCTGCTTAAGATCGCTATCGCAGTTCTCATCGACACCTGGATATTGAACCTTTACCACAACCCTTTGATTTGACGGCAAGACCGCTTTGTGTACTTGCCCGATGGAGGCTGCGGCAAATGGCGTTTCTTCAAATTCAGCAAATAGCTCACTAATAGGGGCTTTGAGTTCACGCTCAACCTGAGATTTGATCTGCGCAAAAGGCATAGCGGGCGCGTCTTTTTGTAATTTTTCTAACGCGGTTGCCACCTCAGGCGGGAACACATCTTTATATTGTGAGGCGATCTGTCCCACTTTCATAACTGCACCTTTCATCTCACCGAGCGTTTCAGCGATCTGAATGCCGACATCTTGCATCAGCTCAGAGCGCGCTTGCAAGCGCTTCTCTTCGTCACTTGAGAGATGTTTAAATGAGTTTTTGGCCGCTTTGCCCGCAATGCTAGCGGTCATGCCAGCGAGTTTCATAAAGCGCTTTGAGGACGTTTGTGCCATTCATATCACCTTGATCATGCTAGTGGTTGATTTGTAGTGTTTAATCCTTGATCGTTTCGTCGATCCTACTCACTAGATAGTGTCAGTGCGCGATATTTAAAGAGTAGGTATGTGTTAACCAGTAATTAAGCGCCATGTCATAGCCAGACGCGCCAAGACCACAAATCACGCCGACAGCGACGTCACTAAAGTAGGAGTGCTGACGAAATGCCTCGCGCTGATGCACGTTAGACAAATGCACTTCAATAAAGGGTTTTTGTGTGGCAAGTAGCGCATCTCGTAGGGCAACTGAGGTGTGAGTAAAAGCGGCAGGATTGATGATGATAGCATCAACTTGTGCAGAGGTTTGGGCCAGCAAGCCGTAATGCTGAATACTATCGACAAGTTCACCCTCAATATTGGACTGAATGCAGATAAGCTCAATATCATATTTAGTAGCAAACGCAGTAAGTCGCGCTTCAATGTCAGCAAGAGTGGTATGCCCGTAGATTTCAGGCTCACGCTTACCTAATAAATTAAGATTAACGCCATTGACGAGTAATATCTTGCGGGTAAGTGAGCTATCGTTATGATTATTTGAGATAAAAGGGCTTGAAGAACTAGTTGAGCTGCTCATAAGGGTCTCTATGCATATGCAAAAGTTGGAATACAGAGTCGAATATATTCTAAGCGTTTTATGATAGCAATTTATTTTCAATAAAAAGCTATTAGCACAGTAAAACTGCGATGAAAAGTCTTTATGTTACCAAAAACCCGTGCTATGATATTTTTTGAATGGTTTGTATTGCAAGTTTGTTACATTTTGCCGAATTGGTCATTTTGAACTTCGTATATTAGCTATTCAAAACTCTAAGTCAGTAAGTGAATACCGTTTAATTTTTATTCTTAGACCCGTTTATATGCAATGGTGCAAAGGAATTTGGGGCTAAGCGCATTTTAGGATGTCAGGTTATGTCAGATCGTGAGCAAGGGACTGTTAAGTGGTTTAATGATGCAAAAGGCTTTGGTTTTATTCAGCGTGATGGTGGCGAAGATATTTTTGTCCATTTTCGCGCGATTCAAGGCGATGGTTATCGCTCGCTAAAAGACGGTGAAAAAGTTGAATTTAGCGTAGTTGAAGGCGATAAAGGCTTGCAAGCTGAAGACGTCAGAAAATTAGAAGAGTAATTAAGCTGCTTTTATACCTAGGTAGTACTGATATACTAAGTCAAGCTCGCTCCACTTGTAGCGCTATGATACGACAGCGTTTATAAGTTGCAGGTACGAGGCTTGGCTTTTTTTGTTTTTGATAAAGTGTCACAGCATAATAACAAGATTTAGGTCTACTAAAAGGATACTTTTTTGAGTCATTTTACCGCATTTACAGATCTGCCTTTATCAGAGCCAACCTTGCGCGCTGTGTCTGATTTGGGCTTCACCACCCTGACTGATATTCAAGCGCAGATTCTACCGCACACATTAGCCCATCAAGACGCTATCGGACAGGCGCAAACCGGCACTGGCAAGACGGCTACTTTTTTAATTACCATTATGGAGGCGCTGCTTAAACGTCCCTTTGCCACAGATGAAGAACAGTTCTTAGGTGAGCCGCGCGCCGTCGTCATGGCACCAACGCGTGAGCTTGCGCAGCAGATATTCGATGACTGCGTCGCACTGACCAAATACACGGACTTGCATAGCGTTTGTATCATGGGCGGCACCAACTACGACACGCAGCAGCACGAGCTTGAACGCCAGTATGTCGATGTGCTGATTGCAACGCCTGGTCGATTGATAGATCTTATGAACAAGGGCATGGTGTACTTAGATCGGGTTGAGGTGTTGGTGCTCGATGAAGCCGATCGCATGCTCGATATGGGCTTTATTCCTGATATCAAACGCCTAGTGGGTCGTATGCCGCCTAACACGGACCGTCAAAGTTTATTGTTTTCAGCGACATTTAATCAAGACGTGATGAATCTAGCTTATCGCTGGCTGCATGAGCCGCAGTTCGTTGAGATCGAGCCTGAGCACAAGACTAGTGAGCTGGTCGATCAGCACTTTTATTTATTGACCGAAGATCAAAAATTTCGAGCCTTGCAAGGTATCTTGAATGACAATGCAGTGGATAAAGTCATTATCTTTGCCAACCGTAAAGATCAGGTCAAACGCCTATATGACAAATTGCGTAAAGCTCATAAAGTCGTCATGCTATCAGGCGATGTCATCCAGCAAAAGCGCGAAAAGTACTTGCAGCGTTTTAAAGATGGGAACGCGTCGGTATTGGTCGCCACAGATGTGGCAGGGCGCGGCATTCATGTCAATGATATCAGCCATGTCATAAATTATACACTGCCTGATCAGCCCGATGACTACGTACACCGCATCGGCCGTACAGGACGCGCAGGACAGACTGGTATTAGCATTAGTTTTGTGAGCGAAGATGATGCGTTTAACTTGCCTGCATTGGAGAAGCATTTAGATACCAAGTTTAGCCTTGAGCAGTGGCAAGCGTCATAAGGAATAATGACAAGCCTTTAGCTATAACCATCAAAAAAGCCCCCAGATTTATTGGTCTGAGGGCTTTTTATTTTCAAAGAGACTTATTGGGCAGTGTGATCCAAGGTATCACTCATACTGTCTGTTTGATCCCTATCAGGCATCTCACGACTCCCCATCTCTGTATGAGTAGTGTCTAACATCTCGTGCATTTCATGGTTTTCGCTATTCATATGTTGCATATTGCCATCTGTCATCATAGCAGAGGGGCTACCGTGATTCATCTGAGCACCGCTATGCATACTCTTCATAATCATTGGAACAAAGACGACTGCTAGACCTGAGAGTATCATAATAAAGCCGTTAATTTGCCGCAGGCGCAAACGACCGATTTTATCTCGTAGCCAGCCTACGGTCTCATGCGTGGCAACGAGCATGGGCACAGTACCCAGACCAAAGACGAACATAAGCGCCGCCCCGCCTAAAGGATTGTGTGCAACCACAGCGATCAGTAGCGCGCCATAAACTAAGCCGCAAGGTAGATAGCCCCATAATAATCCTGCTGCCATAGCGCGCGGATAAGTATTGAGTGGAAACACTTTTTGACGGATAGGGCTTAGATACTGCCAAAAGCGCATACCGACGCGCTCAACCTTACTCAAAAATGGCGCGCCAAGCATAGTAACGCCCACAAATACGAGTACCAAGCCGAGCAAGATACGCGGCGTGCTATTACCTCTCATTAAGGGCTCTAAAACGGTTGTACCAATAAGACCTGCAATCAGACCTAAAATGGAGTAACTGATCAGGCGTCCAAAATGGTAAGTGGCAATGAGGCGTCTACGCTTAGCGGGGCTGACATCTTTCATCGATAAGCTAAAAGCGGCGACCAATCCACCACACATACCCAAGCAGTGCGGCGACCCCAAAAACCCCATCAAAAACGCGGCAACCAACAAGGCGGTAGTCATACTCAAACTCTCTTAATAAATTTCAACGCTCGTTTTAGTAGGTATCAAACCAAAATTTATAATGGTTATTTTTATGATTTAGGTGGGCTGCCAGCATCAGCATCGCTTTGACTTTGCATACCGTTTGCCTCATCGCTGCTAGCAGTATGTTTACTGGTCGTATTGTGGATATCATGACTTTGCGCAGGACGGTTATCCTTTACAGCATCATCTTCTCGAGCATAGTCATTGTGCACAAGGTCATGAGACTGTATGACTTGCCGGCGCTCTTGGCGATCCTCTAAAATAATGCGCTGCGAGGCGTTATCCAAATCCTCAAACTGATTGGATCGAACCGCGTAACGTACGGCCCAAATAGCCACGACGAACAGCATTAAGCTAAGTGGAATAAGTAAAAATATACTGAGCATGGCAAGTTTCTCTTAGTAGCGACTTCTTTTATTATACACTTATTGCAAGTATAAGAGCTGAAGTCAAGCAACGTGAATGTAGTTAATTCACTATAAAAACGATACAGCGAGATGAAAATTTATTTTTCGCAGCCTCTGTCGGCGTAGGCACAGCACGCAAGAAAAAAATTTTCATTAAGCGACTTGATAGTTATGTATCTAATTTATTTGAATTCAACTATACGAGGTGTTGCTATGAGATTAGTTTTATCGAGCTTGATGTCATCGAGCTTAGTGTCATCGAGCTTAGTATCATTCATAAGATTTTTTGGCATCGCCGCGCGGCGTGAGTAGCTGCTGAGTACTAATATCTTCAGCACGCCTACAGTCATCCATTTGCGGGCGTAGTAAATCTCGCAGATAAGCGGCGGTCTCGTACACCGCGCGCCTTGAATGACTTAAGTTCTGCGCAGGTTTCATCCAATCACGCCTGACGGGCAGTGGAGCATTAATAGGGGTGCTGTAGATACCATTTAAAGCGAACTGACGCCGAGATCGAGTCATATGATAGCTGTCTGTAATCAGGTACACGTGCCGCAGTGGCGTGCGTTTTGCGGTAAAGCGGGCATTTTCACAAGTATTCATACTCGCGTTTTCGCTTAACTGCTCAGAGATACCATGCTCAACCAGCCACTGATTCATCCAAGGCGCTTCAGCACCGCTCAAGATAATAGGCAAAGGCTTATCGTGATAAGCACCTGCAGCTGTGCGAATACGGTTGAGGCTATAATCGTTTAGGATAATATGATTGTTGATATCGTTTGTAAGGCCGCCTCCTAGTACCACATAAGCGCTTGGCGACATACTTTTATAATCGCTAGGAGTACTGGGCAAGGGTAGAGCATTTAAGACAAAAAGCATACCGCGTGAAAACAGTGGAGTAAATAAGCTGATAATGGTGAGAACAACTAATGTAGATCCAACCACAAAAGTGATATTAATAATGCGAAACAGTTTGATCATACGCTCAGCTGAGCGCAAATAATGTCGCCACAAACGCTTAGACCATAGAGGTTTGGGGTGTTTGTCAGAGCTTGGCTTTTTGGGCTTGAGCATGTTAGACATGACTATCTTGTCCGATAGATCCATCACTATTGACCCACACCGGCTCACGAGCAAGGGTAATCGCAAACTTCTCTTGCACAGTGCTAATTATGTGCTGCTGGGCGCAGGCAACATCCTCTTGCGTCGCTGTAAAAGCGGCGTGATTGGTCAATACCAAAGCTTGGTGTTTATGGGTCATAATAGGCGCAACGCCGCCACCTTTGAGTCCTGCTTGCTCAATGAGCCAGCCTGCGGCGACTTTAACCTCGTCATTAGGCAGGGTATAACCGACAATACTTGGATAAGTGGCTTGTAGCGATACAAATTGCTGCTGAGAAATAATAGGGTTCTGAAAAAAACTACCACAGTTTGGTAGCTGCTTGGGATCAGGAAGTTTTTGCGAGCGAATATCGATAATGGCGTGCATAACATCATTAGGGGTGAGGTCTGTACGTCCTTGCTGCTTGGCATAGTCTTGCGCGACGATTTGTACGTCGCCATAGCTGGCTTGCACGCAGCTTTTATCTAAATGCAGTCGAAAGATAACCCGAGTGATAAGCCAAGTATTGGGCGCACGCTTAAAGATACTATCTCGATAACCAAACTCACAGTCGCTTGCCGACAGCTGATGCCACGTTTTAGTGGGGATATGGTAGGCTTTGAGCGAATGTAGCGTATCCTCTAGCTGAACGCCGTAAGCACCAATATTTTGAACCGGAGCTGCACCAGTTAAACCAGGAATCAGGGCTAAGTTCTCAAGTCCATACCAGCCCCGCGCGACCGTATAAACGACCAACTCATGCCAGTTCTCGCCCGCCATAACCTCAATATCGATATGATCATCTGTTTGCTCAATCACCCTAATGCCGTGCATCAGCGGACGTAGTACAGTAACGTTGAGCCTGGCAGGCACAAGTACATTGCTACCCCCCGATAATACAAATACAGAGGCGCTATCTACTGTATTCATAAAGCTATCAAGCTGTGCCTCATCAGTAACAGTTACGACGCTTTTAGCCACACATGACAATGCCATAGTATTGGCGTGCGACAAATCATAATCTGATTGCAAAGAGATATTTTGAAAATTATCTGTACGTAGCGTTGAGGTCATAGCATGGCCTATAGATGAAGTAAATCAGCATAAAAAAAATAAAATCAGCCGTTATACTGCTTTCCAGCTCTCAATCCAAGCCTTTGAGCTCGACTCAATGCGCTCAATGACCTCTTCAAAAGCATTGCCATCTCCTTTGTAAGGATCAGGGACGCTATCACCGCCGTAGGTAGGATCTTCTTCGCTAAATAGTGCCAATTTGGCCAGAGATTCTTCGTTACTATTAGCGCCCAATAGCTCATCTTTTATGGCTTGAAGATCCGCTAAGTTTTGCGTATCCATCGCTAATATGAGATCAAAGTTATAAAAGTCCTCAGCGCTGACTTGACGGGCAACAAGTTTGCTGATGTTGTAGCCATGAGACTTAGCGTGACGCTGCGCGCGGATATCTGGCGCATGACCGATATGCCAATCTCCGGTACCTGCTGAATCAACTTTCATATTAAGACCAGCAATAGCCGCTTGCTGACGAAAGATCTCCTCAGCAGTTGGTGATCTACAGATGTTGCCAAGACAGACGAGAAGAACAGAAGAAGGGGTAGATGCTTTCATCAACATAACAAGACCTTTTGACAAAAAACAAGCCATTATCAGGGCAATTGGCCAGTTTTTAAAGAAGAGAAAAACAGCCGTCAGCCTAACGCTAAATCCAGCGAATGGCAAGCTTAGTCGCTGACATAAGGGTCACCTATTGTAAGGTGTTGTCTTAACCCTTAATACAAATTTTTTATGATTATTGCGCTCAAATATTAATCTTGATTATTGCGAAAGCGCTGCAAATCGCGCCGCTCTTTTTTACTTGGTTTATTATCAGGGCGGGCAAGATTGGCTAGTTTGCGCTGCTCGGTGTAATAGGCGCGTCGAGATATACTCTCATCGGTCTCCGAATAGAGTACTTCGGCGGCGGTGGCGTTGCCGCGCTGCGCCGTTAATGCTTCAACGATGACTGTCTTTTCGGTCATTGCGGTCGCAGAACCTTGACGAATCTGTAGCTCGTCACCAACGGCAATCTCTTTACTAGTCTTAACTCGGCTGCCAGCATAGTGCACTCGGCCACTCTCGATAGCTTCTTTAGCAAGGGTGCGCGTCCGATAAAACCGCGCCGCCCATAACCATTTGTCAATACGCATCCGTACTGCGTCTGGCTCGCTATGGCTAGGCTGATTGTGGTTTTTATTATGTTTACTCATCAAAACCTCATAAATATCAATAGACTATGATTATAAATGGTGGTTTTATTACAGATTAAAAGAGTGTTTTAGACGCATACTGCAATATATAGTGACCTATTGACTTGATAAAACAAGCGAACAAAATCAAATCACAAAAACGGCTCGTCATGACAAAAACAAGCCACTGAGTGTCTTATTGTGCTTACGAGTACTGACTAAATTGGCTATATGAAGTAAAGCGTGAGTTTTACTTTAAAAATAACTGATAACCGATATTGTCATTGAGCATCGTACAGTCGTAACCGATATCGAGCAAGGCGTCTTGTAATTGACGCGAGTTACCCATCGAGGCTTGCAAACCGACTAGTACGCGACCCTCTGCAGCGCCATGATTGCGATAATGAAACAAGGTGATATTAAAGTCATCGCCTAATTTTTCTAAAAAGGTCAATAGCGCACCTGGACGCTCAGGGAAAGTCACCTTTAATAAGGTCTCATTTTCGACGTGAGCGTGCCCACCAATCAGATGGCGAATATGCGATTTGGCGATATCGTCATCAGTTAAGTCATAAGCGGTATAACCATCAAAGGCAAGCTGATCGCTAATAGTTTGACGCTCTTTATCGCCCTCTTTTAGAGCGATTCCGACGAATATCGAGGCAGGATCCATCGAGTCGGGAGAGAGCTTGTTGTCGGCCCGGTAGTTGAATTCTGTAATGTTGCGACCATGCAAGCTGCGGCAGAAGTTTAAGAATGCGCCGGTCTGCTCAGGAATGGTAACCGCATAGATGGCTTCTTTTTTCTCACCGATTTCGGTACGCTCGGCGATATAGCGCAGGCGATCAAAGTTCATATTAGCGCCGCAGATGATGCCAACGCAGTTTTTGCCTTGCAAATTGTGCGCTTTGATGTATTTTTTCATACCAGCAACCGACAGTGCACCTGCAGGCTCCACGATACTGCGGTTTTCTTCAAAGACATCCTTAATCGCCGCGCAAACCTCGTCGTTGGTGCACGTAATGACCTCTGGCTCAACGATTGGCCCTTGGCCGTTGCTTTTTTGGGTACGGATTACTTCAAAAGGAAATTCACCGATTTGGGCTACAGCGACCCCGTCGACAAACAGCCCAACTTGCTCAAGCTTGACGCGCTCGCCTGCTTCTAGCGCCGCTTTTAGACATGCAGACTGTGCCGACTCTACAGCGACAACTTTGACATGAGGAGCGACCTCTCCCAAAAAAGCGGCAACTCCTGATATCAGACCGCCGCCGCCTACCGCCACAAAGACGTAGTCCATATTGCGCCACTGCTGAGTCAGCTCAAGTCCAATCGTGCCTTGACCTGCAATAACCATCTCATCATCATAAGGCGGGATAAAGGTCAAACCTTCGCTCTTAGCGCGATTGATCGCATAGCGGTTAGCCTCATCAAAACTGTCGCCATATAAGTCGACGTTACCGCCCAAAGCTTTGACTGCAGCGACTTTAATATCGGGTGTGGTGGTCGGCATGACAATGATGTTATTAAGATTTAGCGTGCGCGCAGAGTAAGCCACGCCTTGGGCGTGGTTACCTGCTGAAGCGCAAATGACGCCGCGAGCTTTTTGCTCGTCGGATAGCTGACTAATGCGGTTATATGCGCCACGCAGTTTAAAGGAAAATACGGGTTGTAAGTCTTCGCGTTTGAAGCGAATGTCATTATCAAAACGCTGGGTCAGCTTGGGGGCTGATTCGAGAGGGGTTTGAATGGCGACGTCATAGACAGTGGCTTGCAAAATGGCGCGTACCCAGCGTGATAACATAATAACTTCCTAAATTAGAGCAAAAAAGAAATAGATTAGCCTATGCTGATTTTGAGTAGGTTGCAAGGTGCAATTTTATTTTTTGCAGTGATTTATGTCTAATGCTGGACAGTCCTTGGCGTTTTATAGCTGCTGTCTGCCGTTGCTGTTAAAGATACGTGTTTTCGATACTGGCTAATTCTGTTACAGATTGACATGATATAGATAAAGCGTCTTGAATTATTTTGATATGTCTGTATTATTGGACATATGGAAATAACTAACGCTATCGCAAGCTTCGCTGCGCTCTCTCAAGATACTCGTCTTAAAGCCTTTAGGCTACTTGTCAGTCAGGAGCCTGACGGCCTGCCTGCGGGTGAAATAGCTCGTCAGCTGTCTGTACCACATAACACTATGTCCGCGCATCTATCGGTGCTGGCACGAGCAGGGTGGGTAGTGTCAAAACGCCAAAGTCGGCAAATAATCTATCGCGCCTCGCTTACGCATATGGAGGCGGTCGTGCAGTTTTTATTGCAAGACTGCTGTGCGGGACATCCAGAGCTGTGTGCTTCGCTGATGGACAGTTTGAGCGGATGTGAGACTGCCAAATCTAATAAACAAGACAGTTTTTAGGACAAGCGCTAAGCTAAGCAGCTAGCTACTTTAATAAACATCTTTTTAATAACTATAGTCGATTCTAAATAAAACAGATACATTATATGTCAACGTGGAACTGGGATGAATTTTACGCAGCCTCTGTCTGCGCAGGCACAGCACGCCAGAAAAATTTATACCAGTTCCACTGTATCGTTTTTATGCTGAATTCTCTATAGATTCAAAAAATAGGTGAAATCGCTATGAAACCATTAATTTTTCATAATCCAAACTGCGGTACCTCTCGCAATACGCTTGCCATCATGAAGGCATCAGGTGAGCAGCCAGAAGTGGTGGAGTATCTAAAAAACCCGCCGAGCCGTGATGAGTTAGTTGAGCTATTGGCAAAGATGGATATCTCGCCAAGAGAGCTGTTACGCAGCAAAGAAGCCATCAATGATGAGCTGGGCTTAGACAATCCTGAGTTGTCTGATGACCATATTATCGATGCAATGATTGCCTATCCTATCTTAATCAATCGTCCTATCGTGGTCACGGATAAGGGCGCAGCGTTATGCCGACCATCAGAGCGGGTGTTTGAATTGTTAGAAAATCCAGTGAGCAGCTTTACTAAAGAAGACGGCGAGACGATTTATCATGACAACAGCCAATAAAAATCAGCCTCACGCAGAGGATTCATTGAAGCTAGATGACTTGCCCAATATTGATGCCAGTCAATTACAACCGATAGATATTGAGTCGCTGATTGCCCCAAATGACCCACGTCATCCGCCAAAGATACTGGTGCTATACGGGTCGTTACGTGAGCGCTCGTTTTCGCGGCTGGCGGCTGAGGAAGCAAGTCGGCTGCTACGTTGGTATGGCTGCGAGGTGCAGATGTTTAATCCGTCAGGGTTGCCGCTGCCTGATGACGCTGATAGCGATCACCCAAAGGTGCAAGAGCTGCGCGAGCTGGCGCAGTGGTCAGAGGGTATGCTGTGGGTGAGTCCAGAGCGTCATGGCAGTATCACCAGCATTATGAAAGCACAAATCGATTGGATACCACTCGCACTGGGCGGCGTACGTCCAACCCAAGGCAAAACCTTAGCAGTGATGCAAGTGAGCGGTGGCAGTCAAAGCTTTAATACCGTCAATCAGCTGCGCATTCTGGGGCGCTGGATGCGCATGATTACTATCCCGAATCAATCGTCTATCCCTAAGGCCTTTTTAGAATTCAATGATGACAATCGCATGGATATGTCGCCTTTATATCTGCGCCTTGTCGATGTCTGTGAAGAGTTGGTAAAGTTTACATGGCTGACTCGTGGACGTTCAGCCTATCTGACTGATAGATACTCTGAACGGGTGGAAAGTGCTGAAGCAGTGTCGCAACGTGTCAATCAAAAGTCGCTGTAATATCTCCTAGTTATAATCAACACGCTGTAAATAAGGTTGCTCCATGCTCGCATTAACTATCTTTATCGTGACTTTGGTTTTGGTGATATGGCAGCCTAAAGGCTTGGGTATTGGTTGGAGCGCGCTGGGTGGGGCTTTAATCGCCTTAGCTTTTGGCGTGGTGCAGTTATCCGATGTCGGTATTGTATGGGACATCGTTTGGGATGCGACTTTTACCTTCGTGGCGCTAATTATCATCTCGCTGATCTTAGATAGAGCGGGATTTTTTGGTTGGGCGGCGCTACATGTGGCGAGACTTGGCAATGGGCAGGGACGGTTGTTGTTTCCCATGATTGTGATATTGGGCGCGTTTATCTCCGCGTTTTTTGCCAATGATGGCGCTGCATTACTTCTAACACCGATTGTCATCGCTATCTTACTCCGGCTTAAGTTTTCGCCGCCATCGGCATTGGCTTTTATCATCGCCACGGGCTTTATCGCTGATACTGCCAGTCTGCCGTTAGTGACTTCTAATCTGGTCAATATCGTCAGCGCCAATTATTTTGGCATTGGTTTTGGACGTTATGCGGCGGTCATGGTGCCGGTAAATATTGTCTCTGTTATCGCGACATTAGCAGTGCTGTGGGTGGTCTATGCCCGCCAAATCCCAAAACACTATTCCATTGCCAATCTTAGCGCGCCTGCATCCGCTATCGAAGATCCGTTGGTTTTTAAAGCCGCTTTTCCGCTACTAGCATTGTTATTGGTTGCTTATTTTGCGACTGAATCACTAGGTATTCCTATTTCCCTCGTCACTGGCGCTGCTGCGCTGGTGCTGATGGTTATTGCAGGTCGCTGGTGGCAAGGTGGTCGAGATGCCGTTGTTTCGGTGTCTGATGTCGTACGTAACGCGCCTTGGCAAATTGTCTTGTTTTCTGTGGGTATGTATTTGGTGGTGTATGGCTTGGGTAACGCAGGACTGACGGCTTATGGTGCCCAAATACTAAATTGGTTAGGGCAGCAGGGCAATATTATCGCGACAGTAGGGACGGGATTCCTTTCAGCAATCGTGGCTTCTATCATGAATAATATGCCATCTACCTTAGTAGGTGCATTGGCTATTGATAGCGCGCAAGTACCCGCAGCGACTCGCGAGCTGATGATTTATGCTAATGTGATTGGCAATGATTTGGGACCGAAGTTTACGCCCATCGGTAGCCTTGCGACCTTGTTATGGCTACATGTCTTAGCAGAGAAGGACTATAAAATCAGCTGGGGGCAGTATATGAAAATCGGGCTGCTCATCACGCCGCCAGTATTATTAGCCACGCTGTTAGCCTTGGTGTTTTGGTTGCCGATGCTACCGAGTTATTAAGAAAATAGTGAGAAGCTATTTATAAGTCATTTAAAGGATATCAGTTACGGTTAGAATACCTCATTATTAGAATTGGTTTTACGCTGACATGTATCAAAGTCATCAGTTATAATAGCCGCATTTTACCTTTTTTAGCTTTTAATTTTTTAGACGTTACGTTTATTCTGCCAAGGATTTATGATGAGTGATCAGCACGCACAAAAACAAGCCGCAGCCCGCGCGGCGCTAAGTTATATCGAAGATAATATGATACTTGGCGTAGGGACAGGCAGTACGGTGAACTGTTTGATTGAGCTATTGCCGCAGGTCAAGCTTGCTGGCGCGGTGGCCAGCTCGCAGGTCACTGAAGACAAGCTCAGAGCATTGGGCATCGAGATTGTTGATTTAAACTTTGCAGGCACACTTGATGTCTATATCGATGGTGCTGATGAAGTAAACTCGCATCTGCAACTCATAAAAGGCGGCGGCGGAGCGCTGACACGCGAAAAAATCGTCGCTGCAGCGTCCAACAAATTTGTCTGTATGGTCGATGCCAGCAAAAGCGTTGATATCTTAGGCCGCGCATTCCCAGTCCCAATCGAAGTATTACCACAGGCACGCTCCTACGTTGCTCGGCAGTTGGCTCGTCTAGGCGGTGAACCTGTTTATCGTGATGACTTTGTTACCGATTATGGTAATGTGATTTTAGATACCTATGATTTGGATGTCAGCAATCCGGTAGCGCTTGAGAAAGAGTTGAACAATATTGTGGGTGTGGTTTGTAATGGTATCTTCGCCGCTAACCAAGCTGATATTCTCCTAAAAGCGAGTAGTAATGGCGTTGAGACTTTAAAACGTTAGAATTTTAAGAAGCAGTATACATTTTTCGCTTTACTAAAAAAGGCAGACTACCATAAGTAATCTGCCTTTTTGCTGTCCGCTGTAACGCATAAAACTAAGAAAGTAGTTTAATCTTATCTTTAAGTAAAAACTCCATCAATGCCTTTTGTGCATGCAAGCGGTTTTCAGCCTCATCCCATACTACTGAGCGTGGATCATCTAGCATATCGTACGATATCTCCTCACCGCGATGGGCCGGCAAGCAGTGCATAAAGATGACATCAGGGTCAGCTTTGTCAAGCAGTGACGGCGTGACTTGATAAGGCGCAAAACGGCGCGCGCGGGTGTTTTGCTCAGACTCTTGACCCATGCTTGCCCAGACATCAGTGACAATAAGGTTGGAGTCTTTGGCAGCGTCTTGCACGTTTTCGACTAAGCTTACGCAGTGCGAAAAACGTTTCATCAGATCGGTGTCAGGCTCAAAGCCATAAGGCGCGGCAACGCGTAGCTCAAAGCCGAACTGATTCGCCGCTTGCATAAAGGAGGCGCACATATTATTGCCGTCGCCAACCCAAGTGACGATTTTGTTCTCGATACTACCGCGATGCTCATAAAAGGTTTGCATGTCGGCGAGCAATTGGCAGGGATGAAAGTCATCGGTCAACGCGTTAATGATAGGAACGCTTGAATACTCAGCAAAGGTCTCAACCTTTTGGTGACCAAAGGTACGTATCATAATAATATCGACCATACTTGAGATGACGCGCGCTGAGTCCTCTAACGGTTCGCCGCGACCCAGCTGAGTGTCATTGGGTGACAAAAATATCGCACTACCACCAAACTGTCCCATACCCGTCTCAAAAGAGATACGGGTGCGGGTCGATGATTTTTCAAATATCATGCCAAGCGTACGACCCACAAAAGGCTGATAAATCTCACCGGCATGCTGCATTTTGCGCAGCTCGCTGGCACGTTTGATAAGGTCTTGGAGTTCGGTACGGGTTAGATCAGACAAGGTCAAAAAATGGCGCAAACTCATAGCAATCCTAGCAAGTCAAAAAAACGTTATCCGCCCTCAATCCTGTCGCATAAACGAGTATACGCGGGTGATAACAAACTTTTAGTATAGCTGAATTCCCTTTAATGTAAACGGCAAATTTCGGTCAGAATCTGACGCCAAAGGGTTTAACGGGTATAAATCTTTGCACAGACATAAGCGTTAACATTTTAAGAGTAATTTAGGTAATCACTCGCAAAGGACGATTGCTAAGACGGCACAGTAGCTCATAGCTGATCGTACCTGCGTGCTGCGCGACGTCATCGACTGGCAAAGCCGCGCCCCAAAGTATCACTTTACTATCTAGCGCAAGACCTATCGGCGTACGACTAACGTCTATGACCAGCATATCCATCGCCACGCGTCCTATGACAGAGCAGGTATAACGCTTTTGCTTTGCTGAATCGATAACTTGTACATAAGCCTCATCATTGACGACTCGCGGATAACCATCGCCATAGCCAACACTCACAAGCGCGGTTCTAGTGTCCTTGTCAGCGACCCAGCGACTACCATAGCCGATAGCCTCGCCTTGCTTGACAGTTTGAAACGCCATAATTTGCGCGCTAAAGTCCATGACGGCTTGCAAGTTTAACTCGCTTGTGGACTGATCGGTGACAGGCGAGCTACCATACAACATAATTCCAGGTCGCACCCAATCACAGTGGCTATCGGGGTAATTAATAATGCCCGCTGAATTACAGAGCGATGCTTTGATATTTTTATCGACGTCTCGATGCAAGATAGTGAGCACCTCATTGAAACGCTGTATTTGCATAGAGGTTAAAGAATGATCGCAGTCATCAGCATTAGCAAAGTGCGTTGTTAAGATAAGTTTATATCCTGCGTCATATAAAAGCTTGGCTGCGCTGATAACCCCTTGCTCATCAAAACCCAAGCGGTTCATGCCCGTATTATATTTAAGCCAAACCGTTCGCGTTGGGCTATCTGGTATAGGTACACAATCAAGCGCCCACTGCAATTGCGGGGCATGATGAATGACGCAGCTACACCCGTTATCTATGGCCTGTTGCCACTCGCTTGCGCTAAACACACCTTCGACCAATCCGACTGCCTTATCCCAGCCTAAACGGCGTGCCTCAAAAGCTTCGGTGAAACTTGCGACTCCAATACCATCTGCCTGCTCTAAAGCAGGTAAAACCGCTGCTATGCCATGACCATAGGCATTGGCTTTTACCATCGCTAGTACTTTAGCGCTGGGCGCGCGCTTTTTGACTTGCATCAGGTTATGAGTCATAGCTTGCGGGTTAATTGTGACGGTAGCAGTGCGCATAATTTGCCTTGTTAAGTAGCCGTTATAATAGTAAAGGTGCTCTAGATATTTATCGTGTTATTCATCATCAAAGGTGGCGCCTTGATAATACTCAGGCGTTAGGTTGGTAAAGCGGGTAAATTGTCCTTCAAATGCCAAGCGTATCGTACCGATAGGTCCGTTACGCTGCTTACCGATGATGACCTCAGCCACGCCTTTATGATCAGTATTTTCGTTATAGACCTCATCTCGGTAGATAAACATGATCAAATCGGCATCCTGCTCGATGGCACCTGACTCACGCAAATCGGACATGATAGGGCGCTTGTTAGGACGGTTCTCAAGGCTACGGTTGAGCTGTGAGAGTGCAATGACTGGGCATTCAAGTTCACGCGCCAAAGCCTTGAGACTACGCGAGATCTCAGAGATTTCACCAACACGGTTACCATCGAGACTAGGCACCTTCATCAATTGTAGATAATCGACGATGATCGCACCAAGCTTACCATCATGGTTTTTGGCAATACGGCGACAGCGTGAGCGCATCTCTGAGGGCGGCAGCGCGGTACTATCGTCGATGTATAAGTGCTTGGACTGCAAGTGCTGAATAGCGTTCATCATCTTTGCCCATTCATCTTCGTTCATTTGACCTGAGCGCAGGTGAGTCTGATTGATCGCGCCCCACGAGGAGAGCAGACGCATGACGATGGATTCGGCGGGCATCTCCATCGAAAATACCACTACAGGCAAGTCTTCGTTAAATAACACGCCTTCTGCTAAGTTCATGGCAAAAGTGGTCTTACCCATAGAGGGACGCGCGGCGACGATGACCAAGTCTCCTGCTTGTAAGCCTTGGGTTTTATTATTAAGTTCAGCAAAAGGCGTTTGCAGTCCAATCATGCCATCAGGGTTGGATTTGAGTTCTTGAATCTTGTCAATCACGTTGGTCAATACTGAGGTGATACCAACAGGGCCGCGCTGCTCAGCACGTTTGTTATGCTGCTCATTAATGCTAAAAATTTTGGCCTCAACATTGTCCAAAATATCGCTGACCGTTTGATCCTTTGGATTGTAGGCGAGGGTCAGCATATCGTTGCCAGTGGTAATGAGTTGGCGCAGCGTTGAGAGCTCACGTACGCGCTGCGCATAAGCGGTCAGGTTAAACAGTGTCGCTGGACTTTGACTTAAAATATCTGCCAAATAGCTATCGCCGCCTGCGCTTTTGAGTAGCTTTTGCGCCTCAAGCCAGTCATGCACCATTACGGTGTCATACGGCTCATTGACTGCTGCTAGATGCGCAATACCTGCAAAGATATGTTGATGCCTCCCTGCATAAAAGTCATCTTTGGTGACGATATCAGCGATTTTTTCGTACGCCTCTTCAATGCTCATTAAAGAGGCAAGCAGCGCCTTTTCGATATCGATATTATGCGGCGGCGTTTGATTGAGTAAGTCGTCGGTTTTTTCGGTGTCTGCCATGAGTGCCTAGTTTTTGTTTTTAAAATGGATGTCTTTTTATCGGAATAAACTCTGTGATTAGGGCGCGATATCCTGTCTTAATAAGTGAGTAATTAATGCTACAATTAAATGCGAAAGTCTAGCACATTATCACCCCTCTTTAGAGTTAAGATAAAAAATTATCTTTACAAAGCAGTTATTCACTATAAAAAGACAACTCAAATAATGATATTAAAATACAAATAAAATCAGATACTTATAATAATGGGAATAGAACACTATGACAAAAAAACCGCTACTTATAACGACAGGCGAGCCTGCAGGTATAGGGATGGACGTTGTACTACTACTAGCCGCCCAAGGTCAATTGCAAGACTTTGCAAGGCCGATTTGGGTCACAGCTGATAAAGCAGCAATGCAAGCGCGCGCTGCTGATCTAGTGTCAGCTGGCGTAATCAAAAACGCTCCAAAATGGCAAACTATTGAGGCATCTCTTAATAATGAGGTAAGTCATATAGACTTGGCAGATGACGCATTTTTATTATTGAACACGCCTTGCGCTAAGCCTGTCGTCGCCGGTTACATCGAGACTAAGAACGCAGCTATGGTCGCTCAGCAGTTACAGCTTGCGCACACCCTTGCAACAGACAAGAGCATCGCTGCTATCGTCACAGGACCGCTGCAAAAGTCTGCTTTGATTGATGCAGATATCAAGCTATTGGATGGCACGATGTTTAGCGGTCATACTGAATTTTTTATGCAACAAAGTGGCTGTGACAAAGTCGTCATGATGCTCGCCAATCCTGCCATGAAAGTCGCTCTTGTGACGACTCATTTAGCACTAAGAGATGTCCCTGCCGCTATTACTCAAGACAATGTAAGACAAACGGTACAGATCGTCATTGATGATATGCGTACTAAGTTTGGACTGGATGCGCCGCTTATCTTAGTTTGCGGTCTCAATCCACACGCTGGCGAGGGCGGTCATTTGGGGCTTGAGGAGCGTGATATTATCAATCCTGTCTTGCAAGAGTTTATCTTTAAAGGCGTTAATATCAGCGAGGCGATGCCAGCAGACACGCTATTTACCCCAAGGCATCTAGCCAACTGCGACGCGGTCATTGCCATGTATCACGATCAGGGCTTGCCAGTGCTAAAATCACACGGCTTTGGTGATACCGTGAATCTAACGCTAGGTCTGCCTTATATTCGCACCTCTGTCGATCATGGTACGGCGCTTGATCTAGCAGGTCGCGGCGGCGCTAGTGCAACTAGCCTGTATCAGGCGCTAATGATGGCAAATGAGATGGCGAACAAATCACTTATAGAGTAGTTTTAAACGCTCTAGTCTTAGCAATACAATGCATGCTGTAAAATTACTGCCTGTGAGCTATGCTATAATCCAAAATGCTTTTTACCGCAATACGGCGGTATTCATAGTTGCATAATTTGTTTTGTTACTCTGCTTATTAAGAAGTTTATATGTCTAAAAATACCTTTGATGTTCAGTCACTCAACGCCAACTTGCGAGGCGCTAAGCATCAGCCGCGTAAGCGTTTTGGTCAAAACTTCTTGCACGATGGTAGCATTATTCGTCAAATCGTCGATAGCATTCGTTTAGAGCGCGATGATAATTTGGTTGAAATTGGTCCTGGTATGGGTGCACTGACTGAGCCGCTACTTGCGGAGGTTAATGCCATGACGGTAGTTGAGTTAGACCGTGATCTAGCAGACAGCTTACGTATTCGAATTGGGGCCAACAGTCATCCCAACTTTACCATTATCAAAGCCAATGCCATGCATGTTGACTACCGCGAATTGTATAATCAAGAGCGCGGTCAGCTGCGGGTAGTAGGTAATTTGCCTTATAATATATCTACGCCCATATTGTTTCATTTATTAGATTTTGCTGATGTGATTCAAGATATGCATTTTATGCTGCAAAAAGAAGTGGTTGAGCGTATCACTGCTGATGTCGGGAGTAAGACTTATGGACGATTATCGGTCATTATGCAATATCACTGCGAGACGGACTATCTACTGACAGTACCGCGCGGCGCTTTTAATCCGCCGCCTAAAGTCACCAGCGCCGTGTTTCGCTTGACGCCTCATGTGGTCAAGCCTGTGGTCGCAGAGGATGAGGGTTATTTCGCCATTGTGGTGCGCGAGACTTTTAATCATCGCCGCAAGACTTTGCGTGCTATTTTTAAAAAGTCAACGCTGCTACCGACGTTGAGCGAAGACGATTTTGCACAGTGTGGTATCGATCCACAAGCGCGCCCTGAAACGCTCAGTGTCAGCGACTTTGTTAATTTGAGCAATCAAGCTCAGCGCGCTGAAGTTTAAAAATTAAAATATCAGATAGGACTAGTAAAGCGTTATGAGTTTTCGCCATCAGTATGTCATCGGTGACTTGCAGGGTTGCCACGCCGCGTTTTTACAATTAATTGATAAGTTAGATTTTGATCCTAAGCAAGATAAATTATGGTTTGCAGGGGATTTGGTCGCACGCGGTGAAGACTCGCTAAATACGCTACGATATGTTAAATCACTATGTGAACAGGGCGCTGCGGCAACGGTACTTGGTAATCACGATATCAATCTGATTGCTGTTTGGCGCGGCGCCGCGCGGCTTAAGAAAAAGGACAAAACTGCGCCTATTTTTAAAGCGGACGACTGTGATGAATTGCTAGAATGGTTACGTCATCAGCCGATTTTACTGTATCCAGACGAGCAAACGGTCCTTGTACACGCGGGCATACCGCCGCACTGGAGTATTGAGACAGCAGCTGGCTATGCCAAACAGTTAGAGGCTCAGCTGCAAAGTAGTCTTAATCAATTAGATCGACTACTACCGCATTTATATAGCAAAAGTGCCGATGACTGGCATGCAGATATCCACGGCTTTACCAAGATGCGCGCGATTGCCAATTACTTTACGCGCATGCGATTGTGTAAGGAGGATGGCACGCTGGAGTTTAGCTTTACCGCTAGCCTAGGTGAGTCAATGCCAGAGGGTTTTGCTCCGTGGTTTGATTGGCAAGCTCCTCGTACGCGCAAAATATTGTTTGGGCATTGGGCGGCGCTAAGGGGTGAGGTCGATTTGCCGCACGCGCGGGCATTGGATGGCGGCTGCGTTTGGGGTAATGCCTTGCTCGCCTATCGTCTAAGTGACGCTCAGGTAATACGTTCAAGCGCTAACTGTCCAGCACCATAACAACTCATAAATCTTCAGAAAAAAGGTCTGGTAGCTAAGTACTTAATCGCTTAGCATCAGACCTTTTTGTATGGCTATGCATCACTAGCTTATACAGCTACTGATACAGAGCTACTGTGGCAATTTAGGTGGTTTTTTAGGTTTAGGTAATGGGACTTTGGGATCAGCTAGCGCCTCGTTGTCATCATTTTGCGCCCCTTTTAACGTTTTAGTTTGTTTGTCATATTGAATGTCATCAGTATAAGGAACGCTACCTAATTCCTCATCGACTAGGCCATCATCGAGATCGACGATTTTTTTGGGAGACGTATTTATATTGGTTGTATGCGCAGTCCATACTTCACTAGTATTAGCGTCTGTCCCTTCTTGTGCTTGAGCGTCATACTTGATATCAGTCATCGCCGCCTTGTCTTTACTAGCGACTTTTATAGACTTGGGAAGTATTTTGACATCTGATAAGCGCCTGATCACATAATTGCTCGGTAAGGGCTTGCCGCCATTTTGTCCTGACATATCCTCAAATATCATATGACCTTGACTATCGATACGCGCATATTTCATAGGCTTTTGCCGTGGCCAAAAAAAGTCTGAGGGGTGACTGATAACATGACCAAAGATAAGTTTGGTGAGGCGACCCCATTCAAAAAAGCGCACCTCTTTTGAGCGTAGCGCGACAAACAGCGCGAGTGAAAAGCTCACCATCAAGTTAACAATGCCGATAAGCGCCACGCCGAGTATAGATAATAATATAACGCTCCAGCTGATGTCGTCGGCTGAAACGTTAAATATACCATGGGCAAAGTTCGCTGAGGCAAAGGCAATATGACGAATATCTAAAGGCAAACCAAATAGATAACCGATAGTGGCGGTACTACCTAAGAATACGCCAAAGATAAAGTTGCCCATAATAGCGCCCAAGTTGGCCTCTACAAAACCGCCTAAACGGTTTAGCCAAGTCTTTGGCATTATATATTGTAGACCGCGATGACGCTTGATACGCGCGCCAATATTATTGTAGACCGCCAAATTATCGTAGTAGCCTGCAATAAGCCCTGATAAGAACAGATAAACCCCAGCGATGGCTGCGTGAGGTAGAGCAAGGGAGCGAAAGGGGTCAAGGTCATGAAGCAAGTGCTCAGCTTTAATTGCATCTATCATAGGTGCGCCTGTATATTGCAACCAGGCAAATGAGATGACAAGCGCCACCGGTATCGCAAGCATAACGTTACCCATAATCGCTACAAATTGAGTGCGCAAAATATCAACGACTAGCTCTGATAATTTGGTCAACTGATGTGACTTTTTACCAGAGCCGTCCGAGATAGTTGAAGCAATTGCCGCCGCCGTCATCGCGGGTTGTTTGGTCGCAACCGTCCCATGAACGATGTGAATAAAGACAAAACCCAATCCATAAATCATACTATTGATAAAGGCGCGTCCCATGGGCGCAAGAGCCAAGTGATATGCCAAAATCTTCAGTGTCGCCATAAAAGCGATGATAAAGCCGCCGATAGAGGCCTTTTTAAACATCTTACGGTAGCCCGCTTTATCAGTGCTGATATAATGCTCACCGACGCGGCTGGCATTTTCGGTGACTTTTCGCGAGAGTAGCTTGGTATTATTATCAATCAAGTAGCCGATACTATAACGCCGATTAGCCGTAGTAATAATCGTTTGGATAAGGTTGATAATGGCCTGATCGCGTTTTTTGCGATCGTTAGTGACCAGCTCTGTCAAAATACGAATACGCTCTAAGCTCTGATCCAAACGCAGCATCATATTGGTCAAGCGAATGGAGATACCTGTCTTGTAGATACGCTTGCGTATAGTCGCAACTATGTCCTCGCACTGCTCTAGCATGACGAGTAGGGGCGCAGGATCAACGGCCTTTTCAGGGATGATGTCAGTCAAAGTATCAAGCTCATGCGCTTGACGGTACTGATTGACGAATAATACCGCTTCTTGATTTTGCGCGACAAACGACGCTGAATAGTTCAAAATCTGCGGATACGCTTCCATCAGATCTGGATGCAGACCGATACCGCTAACGCGGTAGGATAGAATGATAATAGCGTTCAAAATACTGTTTTTTGCTGTAGCAACCAGATCAAGATGATTATCTTTAACTTTGAGGAGCTCAACAAGCCTATCCCATTTATCTCTGTCAATATTGGCAAGCCAGCGCTCATCGGTACGCTTATCAAACAGATAGCCGACCAGCTCAACGACAGAATCATCTTGTGGCAATATAGGCAAAAACCTATGACCCACTAAGCGTCTAAAACTACTAAAAAAGCCCTGATCTGACATGATGCCTGTGTCAGTATATAGAGCAATTTGACGATACTCAATAATCAGCTTGAGTACAAAACTGGCCAGACCGTCGCCGTATTCTGGATGTAGCGTTAAGATGTCAATGAGCGCTTGTATATTTTGATTAGCAAGCGCAGGCTCTTTATCCGTCACGCGCAGCTCATCAATCAAGCGCTTGAGAACAGAGGGCTCAGGCACATCACTTAAAGCGGTAATCTGCTGCAAAATGCGTTTGATCTCAGGCACGTCGAACCCTTTATTAGATTAATAGTTGTTTGAATGTAGAGTAGGTATGATGACGCTATTTTAGTGCGAAGTTAGCAGTTAAATTGCATTATTTTGTTAGCAAATAATTTTTTAAAAAAAGTTAGAGGCAAAAAAGGACAGTTATAAAAACTGTCCTTTTCAATAGTATATCTAATCTACTTATAACTAGCTCGTTGCTACATTGAAGTAATCTAAATCAAAACTCATCATCGGATCACTACCAGCTTCAACCATCTGCGCATGAGCGTCAATACGCGGTAAGATACGACCAACGAAGTAATCAGCCAGCTTAGCTTTGTTAGTATAAAACTCACCTTCACGCCCATCAGCAGCCTCTACCATCAAAGCAAACATATATGAGTAACATAAGTAGCCAAAGGCATGCATATAATCGACCGCGCAGCCATTGATCTCATTTTTGCGCTCGCCAATGTTGGCTAGGACAGTTTGAGTCAGGCTTTCAATGTTGTCAGCGGCGTCTAGTGTCGCTTGCTTAACCGCGTGATCCGCTTGCATGTTACCGACAAAGTCACGAATCTCACCCAAGAAATGCGTAATGTATTTGCCGTTATTACGTGCAACTTTGCGACCTAATAGATCAAGCGCTTGAATACCATTGGTACCTTCATAAATCTGAGCAATACGAGTATCGCGAACGATCTGCTCCATACCCCATTCACGCACGTAACCATGTCCACCAAAGACCTGCTGACAATCTACAGTCGCTTCAAGTGCTTTGTCGGTTAAAAAAGCTTTGGCGACAGGCGTGAGTAGGGCAACACGTGACGCTGCTGCTTTTGCAACCTCAGGGTCATCACTGAACTTCTCAGCGTCCAAGTTTTTGGCGACATACATCGCAAAACAGCGCGAGGCTTCAGAGTTAGCCTTAGCATTCAATAGCATACGGCGCACGTCAGCATGATGAATGATGGCGTCAGCAGGTTTTTCAGGGCTTTGTAATTGCGTATCACTACGACCTTGACCACGGTCATTGGCATAAATAGCTGCGTTTTGATAAGCAAGCTCAGAGCCGCCCAAACCTTGCAGACCCATGGTTACACGCTCATAGTTCATCATAATGAACATTGAGGATAGGCCTGTATTTTCAGCACCAACCATCCAGCCTTTAGCGCTATCAAAATTCATAACACAAGTCGCTGAGGCCTTGATACCCATTTTGTGCTCGATAGAGCCAACTGCTAATGTATTGCGCGCGCCTAAGCTACCATCTTCGTTGACCAAAAACTTAGGCACAACGAACAACGAGATACCTTTAGAACCTTCAGGGGCGTTTGGCGTTTTGGCGAGTACTAGATGGATAATATTGTCTGTTAAGTCGTGCTCACCACCAGTGATAAAGATTTTGGTACCTGAAATACTATAGCTACCGTCATCATTAGGTACCGCTTTGGTCTTAATAATACCCAAGTCAGTACCCGCGTGTGGTTCAGTTAGACACATCGTGCCTGACCACTCACCGGCATACATCTTCTCAAGATAAGTCTCTTTAAGCTCATCAGACGCCGCCGCATTTAAGCAAAGGGTTGCGCCAACAGTAAGGTTGGGGTAGAGGGCAAAAGATTGATTTGCAGTAAAGATCATCTCTTCGGTCAGCATCGTGACCATCTTTGGAAAGCCTTGACCGCCGTACTCAGGATTACCGCTCAACCCAACCCAACCTGATTCAGCATATTGGCTATAAGCATCCTTAAAGCCTGAAGGAGTCGTGACCACGCCATCGCCTTCAAAAGTCGCGCCTTCTTCATCGCCACTACGGTTGATCGGTAGTAGGACGTTTTTGGACAATTTTGCCATCTCTTCTAAAATCATATCGACCGTTTCCATGTCAACATGAGCTAAACTGTCGTTACTTTGCCAAAATTCATGGGCTTTGAATACATCCGTTAGGATGAAGCGCATATCGTTAAGCGGGGCATTATAAACAGACATAAACATTCCTTTGAGTGGTATGGGTAAATGATAATGAGGATAAAGCGCGCCAGTATGTTGTTGACTTCACTTTAACAATCAATAGATAAAGTTTAGCAAATTAACCTATTAAATTGTGTATCTCTTCGTGAATCGTGTGTGCACCAAAAGTTATCGATAGCTCTTGTATTGCTTAGAATAACGAGATGTCTAAATCTTGATAAATGAGTGCAGTTATCATAAGTATAAACGAGCTGAGATAAAGCGGCTATGTTAGAACGTATCTGAGAGCCGCTTATTTAAAGTAACTTTTATTTGTGTGGTTTAAGAAAAACCGCATCATCTCTTTTGAGGCATCAGGACCATTGGGGTCAGTATAGGAGCCGGCATGACTACCACCCGCCCAGCTATGAGACGCGCCATGTATTTTCCAATACTCAAGTAAGCTTAGTCCTTTATCATCACATATTTGTATTTGCGTACTACGAGTGCCTTGCTCTGAGCTTTTTTGCTGCTGCTGGGTTTGTAGATTACTCTTTTGTGCTTGCAAGCGCTGTTTTGCTTGCTCAAAGATCTGCCCGCCGTTGCGCACGCTTACCGTATGATCTTGATCACCATGAAATACGATCATAGGCACATAATTTGTGCTGGTATTGGATTCTGTTATCGCTGCATCTGCGCCTTTACGCATTGCCATCATAGCTGAGGGCATATTACTTGCGCTCTGATAAGCTAGGCCCGAGTGTACGCCAACTGCAGCGTATAGCTCAGGATAAGTCTGTGCCATAATCACTGCCATAGCAGCGCCGGCGGATAGTCCTGCCACATATACTCGGCCAGCGTCAACAGCATACTCTTTAGTAATGGATTCAGTGAGGGCAGACAGCCATGCAGGCTCACCTTGACCGCGCTGCTGATCGCTAGTATTGAACCAATTCCAGCAGCGATTTAAGTTGGCGCTCGCTGGCTGAGACGGATACAAAACTAGGCTTTGATGCGTCTCTGCCAACTCGTTCATACGTGTACCTGTGGCAAAGTCCTCTGGTGACTGCGTACAGCCATGCAGCATGACGACCAGCGGTAATTTTGAGCCTTGCGTCAACGCTTCATCATAGTTTGAGGGAATATAGAGACGGTAGTTATGATTACCCTGTGATGAGGTAAACACGCCTTTGATAAACTTAGCATTTTCTGCAATAGGCGGCTCACTATGCGTAGTCGCGCCTGCGCCCACACCAGGTAGGTTTAAAGCTGACGGCAAATCTATCTTAAAGTCTTTCATTTTATCGGTTAGGCTTTGCAGTTTTTCAGACAAGGTATCTTTTGCTTTAGTCGTATCGTTTGTCTCAGGTGTAGCATTTTCATTTTGAGTTGAGTGAGTATTAGAGGCTAAGTCTTTAGGCACTGATGGATTTGAAGCAGTAATTCTAGGTGTTGACTCATTTGGTGTAACGTCCCTCATAGCTGTACTGTTGTCATCAGTGTGAGTATTGACAGAGTTGCTAGGGCCATTACTATTTAAATTATTTTGAATAGCAACAGTCGCTTCTTTTAGTCGGCCTGACTTTATCAGGGCCATAGCCTCTTTGAGGTGCGGCGGCGCTGTATTAAATTTTGGTATCTTCATCAGTTATGTCCTGTTATTGATTATTGGTTTATATAAGTATTTAGCACAAGCGTTCACAGTCTAGAGATTTGAAGAGCAAGTACTTAAAGACAAGTGTTTGAAGCTTAGGTGTTTAAAGAGCAAGTATCTAAAGACAAGGGTTTAGACCATTTTGCCTGCAAGTATTGCTTTGATCTCAGGGCTGGCTTGTAGTACGCCAAGTACGGTAATACTCTCGATAGTCGCCTCCGCCAGCTCAGGCGAGACATCAGCGGCGATGGTTGCAAGGCCAAGTACTTGAATATCGAGTTTCTCATTGCGCTTTTGCACGACTTCAAGATCTGCGCGAGTGTAATGACGTAGGCCTAGTTCCAAAGTTTTGCGCGCGATTGTCTGGCGTACTACATCTGCATGGGTACTGAGCTGATTACGTATCGCGGTACGAATAAAGTCCGTACGATTAGAATAAAAGCCTTCTTGTACCATCAAGTCAACTTGTCCCAGATCGACATAACCTAAATTGATAGTGACTTTTTCTGTCTCGCCTGCTTTGGCGCGGATAGGGGGTGTGGTCTTGCTTGCCATCAGATTCTCCTAAGCTCAATGCTACTGAATATCAGTATTATACTCCAACTACCATCCATATGGAGTATATATCAGGGTTTTATGTAATAAATAACAGACATAAAAAATCGGCAACCTACCCCTGTAGATTGCCGATCATAAGACTATCATTCAAGATTTTAAGTTAATCCCTTTGTATTAATTAAAACGAGAACTGCTCAACATCCATGCTCATGTATGGCTCGCTACCGGTAGCGATACGCTGAGCGTAAGTTGCAGTACGCGGTAATAATTTGGTGAAGTAGAACTGAGCAGTTTTAACTTTGGCATCATAGAACGCTTTTTCACTATTGCCATTTGCGATCTCGTTGAGACCGATAAGCGCCATACGTGCCCATAGATAGGCCTGAGTCACATAACCGCTAAAGTACATGTAATCTACAGCTGCTGCGCCAACGGCTTCAGGGTTCTGTTCTGCTTGTTTGCCAATCTCAGTCGTCAGCTCGCTCCACTGTGCGATGTGTTGCTCAAGTGGCTTGATGAACTGCGTCATATCAGCATTGTCTTTGTTGGCGTCACAAAAATCTTGAATCACTTTGATAAAGTTTGCTAGCAGCTTACCCTTTGAAGCAAGTACTTTACGGCCAATCAAATCAAGCGACTGAATCTGCGTCGTCCCTTCATAGATCGTAGAGATCGTAGAGTCACGTACGTTTTGCTCAAGACCATATTCAGTACAAAATCCACTACCGCCCATGACTTGTACGCCATGGCCTGCCGCCTCTAGACCTGTCTCGGTCAAGAAGGCTTTGCCGATAGGAGTCAGTAATGACAGCATTTGGTTAGCGTAGTCTTGTTCTTCGCCTTCGCCTTTGGCTACGATGTCCGCGAACTGAGACATATAACCGATGAGCGCACGACCACCTTCTGCAAAGGCTTTGGTCGTCAGAATCATGTCACGAACCGCTGGATGGACAATGATAGGGTCAGCAGGTTTTTCAGGCGCTTTGGCACCGCTTAATGAGCGAAACGCCAAGCGATCAGTTGCAAAGGCTAAGCCGCCTTGAAAAGCAAACTGCGCGGCGGTGACGCCTTGGATCGCCGTACCGATACGGGCAACGTTCATAAAGGTAAACATCGCGTTTAGACCACGGTTTTCTTCACCAATCAACCAACCAGTAGCGCCATCATAGTTCATCACGCAAGTCGCTGAAGCTTTGATACCCATCTTGTGTTCAATTGAACCACAAGAGACCGCGTTGCGCTCGCCCAAGCTTTGATCATCATTGACCATAAATTTGGACACCACAAACAATGATAAACCTTTGGTACCCTCTGGAGCGTTTGGCAGGCGGGCTAGAACGATATGGACGATATTCTCAGACATATCATGCTCACCGGCTGAGATCCAAATCTTGCTACCTTTGATGTTGTAGCTACCATCATCGTTAGGTTCAGCTTTGGTGCGTACTAAGTTGAGATCTGAGCCGCACTGAGGCTCAGTCAAACACATAACGCCTGTCCATTCGCCCGATACCAATTTTGGCAAATATTTACTCTTTTGCGCGTCGGTACCATGATGCTCAAGCGTTGCTACGCAGCCCTCAGATAACCCAGGATACATACCAAATGACCAGTTAGCCGTACCCATAAACTCAGAAATCGCTGAATTTAGTGACATAGGCATGTTTTGACCGCCGAACTCTTCTTCTGCAGTCAAAGAGGTGAAGCCAAGCTCACAATACTGCTTGTAAGCTTCTTTAAAACCTTTTGGCGTGGTGACTTGACCATCTTCAAAATGACAGCCTTCAGCATCACCGCTTTGGTTAAGAGGTGACAACTCGTTTTCAGCAAAGCTTGCAGCCGTTTCTAGATAGCTATCTACTATATCTGCTTCGATATGGGCGTACTCACCAAGCTTTTGATAATGAGCGGTACTGTCTAAAAGCTCATGCATGACAAATTTCATATCACGTAGGGGCGCTTTGTATTGCATATATTGTGTCCTTTGTTTAGATGTGACGGGCAGTAAAAGAGCATACTTAGGTAGCTATGTATATATAGACAATGAATACTTGTCTGCCATAACCATAAGTGGACATTCTAAATCCAAGATATCGACTAGGCTTAGATATAACTACAGTATTGATAGGCTTGATCTAAAAGATAGGCGCTCAGAGAGAATTATACAAGTTTGGTCATAAGACTCATAAGTCATCAACCTATCTTGCATCAACAATTTAAGCCAAACTAAAGAGTGACTGGCGGCTATAAAAAGAAAAAAGGAGCCCAGACTGTGACTATAAACGTCATAGTACTGCAGCTGTGACGTTATCTTCCAAGGCGTTGATGGGTGAGTATTTTGGTTGCCATACTCGCTGATACCGCCTTGCCAAACCAGTAGCCTTGAGCGTATTTGCAGCCCATTTTTGCTAATAAATCGCGCTGGCTTTGGGTCTCAACCCCTTCTGCGATAACTTGCATATCTAGTGCCAAGCTCAAGTCCAAGATCGCTTTGACGATTGCGCGCTGCGTGGTATCCGTATCTATCTTGCCAACGAAGCACTTGTCTATTTTAAGAAAATCAAAAGGATATTCTTGTAAGTAACTCAAAGAAGCGTAACCGGTACCAAAGTCATCAAGCGCCAAGCAGACACCTATGTTTTTGAGGGCTTTAAGCTGGCTTTGTACGTTAGCGTGACGCTGTATCAAGGACGATTCAGTCATCTCGATATGGAGCTGATTAGGCTCGATATCGTTATCAGTAATAAGCCGACTTATCGTCGAAAAAAAATAAGGATGAGCGAACTCGGCTACGTCTGCGTTGACACTAACGTGATGAGAGAAACCCAGTTTTCGCCATTTGGAGAGCTGTTTTGTAATTTGGGTCATCATCTGACAAAACAGCTCAAACGATAGCTTGTAGGTGACAATAGCGTCCATAAATTCAAAAGGTTTGAGTAACCCGCGTACTGGATGTTGCCAGCGTACTAGTGCCTCAAAACCGATAATAAACCCTGTGTTTAGATCAACTTTGGGCTGATAAAAAGGCACAAGCTCGCTATTCTCGATAGCTAAGCGCAGCTCAGACTCAAGCTGTAAGCTATCGGCAGTGGCATTATTGATCGTGCAGTCGTACCAGCTAATATCATCGCCGCCGTTTTGTTTGGTATACTGTAGCGCCTTTTCAGCCTTAATGAGCAGATCATTAAGCTGATGACCATGCTCTGGAAAATAACTGACTCCAACTGAGATATGACAATAGATAGAAACTTTTTTGTCGTTATCATCAGCGATGACAAAAGGGCGCTCACACATTTGCATCAAGATATCAAGCTCATTACGTACCATTTGAGCATCAGCATACTCAAATAAAAGCGCAAAATCATCCCCGCCAAAATGTGAAAAAATATAGAGGTTTTTCAGCTCAAGCGCCTCAACTCGAGTCACAAAATCTTTGATTAGCGTGTCTATACCGCTAGGGCCTAATGTGTTAGCCAGCATTCGGTAGCGGTCAATATTGATACGTACGACAACAACCTCTTGATAGCTATCTATGAGCAGTTCACTAGTTTCACTCAAAAACACTTTGCGATTGGGAAGATTGGTCAATTGATTGTAATTAAGCAGGTGAGTAACGTGATTTTTTTGGGTGACTATAGGCAGTATATTTCGAATAATTCCTATGTAGTAGACCGTCTCTCCAACACAGACTCTGCGGTAGGTGATATGACACTCAATTATGTCATCAAAACGGTTGGGCATAGAAAATTCATTTTCATAAAACCCTTTTCTCTTGAGGCGTTTACGTATGCTACTGAGTAATTCTCTTTCTTCGTCACTCAAAAAATTTGACGTATAAATACCTAAAGGACGACCAATCAGGAGCTTTTCAGCGTAGCCCATCATCTTCTCATAAGCCGAATTGACGGATAAATAGCGAAGATCTGCATCTAAAATAGATACTGCTTCGTCAAATTGCTCATAAGACTGCAAGAGCAATTGTTGTTTGTCTGAAGAGGATAGTGGTACGAAAGGATCCATGAGGTGCCCAAATAAATAAAGACGACAAATGTATAAAACTATAGTTAGTATAACCAATAATAATAGTAATGATAAGTTTAATAAATCAATTATATATCAAAAAATGAATATAAAGTTATTGTATTATTACTTTTATATATCAAATGAATGGCAAGTTAGGTTATAGATCAATCAGGCTCTGTCTCATTGCTTGTAGCGTTGCCAACGCAACGACAGGCGCTGTTTCAGTACGTAGTATACGACACCCTATTTGCCAAGAATAGAAACCTGCATCGCTCGCTTGTGATATCTCATTTGGACTTAGGCCGCCTTCAGGCCCTATTAATAATTCTATATAGGCTCGCTCTTGCACAAGAACGTTTGAAAGCGTCGTGGGCGTGGTAGGCTGACCTGCAGCTGGCACGCTTAATTGCAAGCTGATATCAGCTGGACGATTTAGGATATGATAATATGGATCTTGACTAAGCGCAGAGACAGTAGGGCTTACAGTTGTGCGAACACTAGTCTCAAGGGGTGAGTGGGTACCAAGCGATTGGGTGAGCCAATCATTAATAGTCATAGGTGCAAGTATCAAAGGAGGGCGATTAAGACCGCATTGTTCGCAAGCTGCGATAGCGATTTGTTGCCAATGCGCCAACTTTTTGTCCACTTGTGCAGGTTTGAGCGTGACCTCGCCATGATGACTACTTAGCAATTGAACCGCAGTGACGCCAAGTTCAGTCGCTTTTTGAATCGCATAGTCCATACGATCGCCGCGACTCATGACCAGTGCAACTTTGCTAATTATATCAGCAGTGCGATCTGTTGGCCTATGAGATAACAAAGTTGCTGTAGCTTGCTTTTTGCTAATAGCTGACAGCTCTACTTGATACTCACCGCCGAAACCATCGAAAACAACGCCTTTTTCGCCGACACTAGCGCGCAAAACTTTGCACCAATGATGAGTGATGCTCTCGGTAAGTACCAAGCTTTGGCCCATAGATAAATCGCTAAGCTTGTTATCATCATCTTCATGATTTACGGCATAAAAAAAACGTCGCACTATGGGCTATCCTTATTACATAAATGACTATTGTGATAGTAGCAGAATATAGCTCAAATGAGTAAAGCCAGCAGACAACCCATCAGTCGAATTTTGTTGCAGCTACTATTTGTTACAGCTACTATTTGTTGCAGCTACTAGGTGGAACGTCTTTTACTTAAATGTTAATAAATAATAAACGTGTCTAAGAACAAAAAACTGGCACTCATAAGAGTACCAGTTCAATAATAAAATAAGAGTAATACTTAATTAGGCAGTGGCAGATGTCACAAGGCCCAATGACTCAACCAAGCGCTTGTTTGGCTCAACCTTGTTCATGCTATAAAAATGCATGGCAGGTACGCCCTCTAAGATCAAACGCTCACAAAGACGATGAACCACATCATAGCCAAACTCACGAATCGCTTTGCGATCATCACCAAAGTCCGCAAGCTGCTTACGGACATAGCGCGGAATATCAGCGCCGCAGCTATCGGCGAAGCGAATCAAATTGCTAGAGTTGGTAATCGGCATAATACCGGCGACCAAGGGCTGAGCATTAGTATCAATACCGCGCTTCTCTAACGTATCACGCAAATACAGATAGCTATCGGCGTTATAAAAGAATTGCGTAATCGAAGCATCGGCACCTGCTTGGTACTTTTTGACCAAGTTGTCAACATCAAAGTCAAAGCTGCGTGCTTGCGGGTGCATCTCAGGATAAGCGGCCACCTCAATACGGAAGTGATCACCTGAGTACTCACGGATGAACTTGACTAAGTCCAGTGCAAAAGGCAGCTCGCCCATACCGACCTGACCTGAGGGCAGATCGCCACGAAGCGCAACTAGGCGATTAATCCCCAAGCTTTTGTAGTGATCGAGCAACTCTGCAATCTCAATTTTGTCATCGCCAATACAAGACATGTGCGGAGCAATATCAGTATCGCCGCGCGCGCATAGCGCTTGTACGATGTCTAAAGTGCGACTACGGGTAGAGCCGCCCGCGCCATATGTTACCGAAAAATAGCTCGGTGACAATTTGTTTAGCTCATCATAGGTACTAAGTAGCTTTTCATGTCCCAGCTCAGTTTTGGCAGGGAAGAACTCAAAGGAAAAAGCAGGCTTACTCACTATTAGCTCCTCTTAGTATTTGTAAGCGTCAGGCTTAAACGGACCTTCTACTGGCACGCCTAGGTACTCAGCTTGCTTATCTGTCAGCTTAGTCAACGTACCATTGAAGCCTGCGACCATAGCAGCGGCGACTTCTTCGTCCAGCTTCTTTGGCAGTACTTTGACATATAAGTTATCAAAGCGCTCATCAACTGGTAGCTCAGCGAACTTTTCATCGAACAGATACATTTGCGCGAGTACTTGGTTAGCAAATGAGCCATCCATTACCCGCGATGGGTGACCGGTAGCATTACCTAGATTGACTAGGCGACCCTCAGCAAGCAAAATCAAATAGTCGTTAGGATCATCAGAGCGGAAGATTTGATGAACTTGCGGCTTGACTTCACTCCAGCGCCAGTTGTCACGCATAAACTGCGTATCAATCTCGGTATCGAAATGACCAATATTACAGACCACAGCGCCAGATTTGAGCGCCGCTAACATATGCTTATCACAAACGTGATAGTTGCCCGTCGTAGTGACGATCATATCAGTATCTTGTAATAGCTGGGTATTGATGCTATCAGCGCCACCTGTATTGTCGCCATCGATATATGGAGAGAGTACTTCATAACCATCCATGCATGCCTGCATAGCACAGATAGGATCGACTTCTGAGACGCGTACAATCATCCCTTCTTGACGCAGACTTTGTGCTGAACCCTTACCGACATCACCATAACCGATAACGAGGGCGCGGCGACCCGCTAGGAACATATCAGTACCGCGCTTAATGGCGTCATTTAAGCTATGACGGCAGCCGTATTTGTTATCATTTTTAGACTTAGTCACCGCGTCATTGACATTGATTGCAGGGACTTTGAGCGTGCCCGCGTTCAACATCTCAATCAAGCGATGCACACCTGTGGTGGTCTCCTCAGAGATACCATGCATAGCGTCAAGCATTTGCGGGTAATCATTATGAATCAATGCGGTTAAATCGCCGCCATCATCTAAGATTAAGTTGGCATCCCACAGCTGACCTGTCTCTTCGCCGCCGACATGGACTTGCTGACGCAAACACCACTCATACTCTTCGTCAGTCTCGCCTTTCCAAGCGAATACAGGAATACCAGCAGCAGCAATAGCCGCAGCAGCATGATCTTGAGTTGAGAAGATGTTACACGAGGTCCAACGTACCTCAGCGCCGAGCGCGGTTAGCGTCTCGATAAGTACGGCAGTCTGAATGGTCATGTGAATACAGCCGGCGATTTTGGCACCTTTAAGCGGTTGATCATCTTGGTAGCGACGACGTAAACCCATTAGGGCTGGCATCTCAGCTTCAGCTAGAGTGATCTCGCGGCGGCCATAATCAGCAAGGCTGATATCAGCGACTTTGTAGTCAGTAAAAGAGGGGTCGATCGTATGGGCAGATGGGGTGTTAGACACTGCGTCCATAATATGCTCCTATCAGTGAATAGATAAAAAGAATAAAAACGCAGGTGCCGTTATTTGCACATAGCACAGACGTTGTAAAGTCTGTACTACGTTGCCGAGCCTAACACAGCTTATTTGAGCTGCGGTGCAACACCTCTCGGAGGTCGTTATTGTAATAGATGAGCGCGCTGTTGTCACCTATTGTCCTATATAACTTAAGAAAAACCTTTGACTTGTAAGTTGCGTTGGTTTGAGCTAAAAAATGCTAAATAAGTAGCTGAGCGCAAATTTTCTCTAAAACAAGTTATTATTTAGAACCAGTTATAGGTTAGCGAACCAAAGTAGTTAGCACCGTCAGTGGCATATTCTGTACCAAATTGATTAGAGAGCGTATAGTTTTCATCGGTAATGTTTTCAACACGCAAGTTTGCACGTAAATTAGGATTGATATAGACGGTGCCACTCAAGTTAACTAGAGTATAGTCGTCTAACTTAGTTTGATTGCTCACGTCAGAAAATCTATCATCAGTATGTTTTGCTTCAAGGCGGACATCAAAGGTAGGCTGCTGATAACCGATATAAATCAAACCACTATTTTGAGGGCGGTAGACAAGATCATTTCCTTTGTTGGCACTGCCTGATGTCTCATCTTTTGCATCCAAATAATCGTATCCCAAGCCAAACAAAAACGAATTGACGTACCAGTCGGAGGTAAAGCTCACCCCTTTGATTTTTGCCTCGCCCGTATTGGTATTGCCACCAATCAAATCTTCGACATCAGTGTGATAACCCGTCAAACGTGAGATTTGATTGCCTTTATCGTACTCAATGAACACTTCAGTGTTTTTGCTGGTTTCAGGCTTTAAGTTTGGATTGCTAAAACCGGGGTAGTATAAGTCATTAAAGGTCGGCGCGCGAAAACCTGTAGCGTAACTTGCACCAATGCGCATACCGTCCAATGGGCGTATAGCAGCGCCTACGTTATAAGTGCTTTCATTGCCATATTGCGAATTGTCATCAACGCGGTAGTTGGCTTGTAAGTCATAATAAGTATCTGCTAGTTGATAACCGACAAAGGCACTTTTGACTTCTCTATCATCAGGTGAGTAGGGTGTCGCGGTAAAATCGGTAAAGTCAGCATTAAAAACTTTTACCGCAGAAGCATCAAGCTCTTGTGATAGCCATTCTACGCCAACGATAACCGTACCAGGCTGAGCATTGATTTGGCTCTCTAAACGCACTTGTTCTTGGGTAGTATCGAATTGGCTGCCATCTTGAAAGTCAATAGAATTATTATCATGAGATGTTGATTTATCGACACTTTGACCATAGCTTAATTTGGTCAACGTTAATGGGGTTTGGTATTGCAAATAGGCTTTAGCACTACCGTTTTTTTGATCCGAGTAAGCGTTGGGAACCAAGGTTCCAGCCGAGTCAAACTCAGTTGTAGAGTCTGAATATAATCCGCTAATTCCACCACTGAGCTGATCGCTAAATTTGTGCTGTAATGCAAGGCTAGCGTTGGTTGATTCAAAACCATCATCATCAGCGTTATAATCAAAAGAATCGCTATTAGCAACCGCATTGAAGCCGTCTGTCTCGTTACGACTGACGCCTAGGCTTAATGATGAGGTGTCATTTTTGAGTTGACCAGTAATGCCAACTTGATAATGATCGTGACTGCCGTAACCTGCGGTAGTAGACACATTGGATTGCTCTACATTATTGCCCTTGGTAAAGATCTGGATAACCCCGCCCATAGCATCGGAGCCATAAATGCTAGAGCCTGACGCCCCGTATAAGATCTCGATACGATCTATTTGGTCGGCAGGTAGCAGGTTCAATGCTGGGGTTCCTGCAGAGATTGAGCTATAACGAATGCCATCGATGAGCACGAGAACTTGTTTGCTATCAAAGCCGCGCATATAGAAGTTACTGATAGTTCCCATTCCGCCGCTTTGTGAGATATTAATACCTGATTGGTTCTTTAGCACATCAAGCGCCGTTTGACCTTGATAACGCTGTAGCTCTTCGCTATCGACAACGCGAGTCTGAGCGATGACATTGCTAATCCTAGTCGGGGTGCGCGTAGCGGTCACTACAATCTCATCAAGCTCCACTTGCGGTAATTCGCTCTCATCGATAGGTGCAACGGTAGAGGGAGCTGCTATAGTCGTATTCATGGCAAAAACGCCAAATATACTTAAAATACTCAGTCGAAGGTAACTTACAGATGCTACAGTCATAATCAATCCCAAAAAATCAAAAGGTGCAAGGCGGTCAAAATAACCAATAAGTAAAGACAGAACCATTATCAACAATAACGATCAAGATATAAACCACTACGACCTAATATCTTCTCAGTATCAGATGAGTAACTTTCATCTTAAAGGGTTTTGTTCTTTAGACAGAGCCAATTTATAATTTTGCACGTTTATACCTAACAGAATAAAGTAAGGTATAAAAACATGATTCTCCAAAAACTACTCAATCAAAAGCACTGGCGTCATAAATAATTGTTATCATATCGACTCTTTATCACTTACTAGTCTCCATCTTTATCTGTTTTACGATCATTTACTGTATCAAGAGGTTTGTTTTGTCTACTGAGCATCATTCTCAATCTGCGGCGCACTCATTATCATCTATGTACAAAGTCTTTGCTGCAATAGCATTAGCGCTAACGATGTTATTCACTTTGGCGTTGCATACTGCGGCGGGGGCTGCAGACAGTGGCATGCTCAGCGTTGATACGCCTCAAGAGGAGACGCGTGCCCCGATACCAGATGCTTTTGGCCGTGATACGCCGCGGCTGACGGTACAAGGGTTTATTGGCGCACTGAGTCAAAACGATTTTTTGCTGGCAAGCAATTACCTCAATCTGTCCAAATCTGATAATCCAACGACTATGGTACGCCAGTTTAAACAAGCGTTAGACAGCGGCGGCCGGTTTTTACCAGACTTGCAGATTAGCAATGTCCCCGAGGGCAATCTGACAGACCAGCTGCCACCAAGCCAAGAAAAAGTCGGTACGATCAATATTAATGATAAAAGCGTACCGCTGATGCTTGAGCGAGTAGTATCAGACAAAGGCAAGCAATACTGGCAGTTCTCCGCAGATACGCTAAGCTCGATACCTGAGGTGTTAGAGGATACTGAGCCGACACTGATATCACAATATAGTTTTGAGTCTTTAGAAGATGAGCAATTATTTGGCTATCAGCTTGCAGATTTGGCCGCTGCAATCATACTGATTATAGGTAGTTTTTTGCTGACTTATATCGTGGTATGGGTGCTTTATCATTTGTTGAGACTAGCCTATCCACGCGTGCGCGGTATACCGCTACCAATGCCTGACAAAGTAATACTGCCATTATCTATCGTCATTATGTCGATGATATTGTCAGAGGTCATGATTTACGCAGGGGTCTCAGTGACCCTTCGTGAGCCGATTAACCGTTTCACTGAGGTCGCCTCTTGGCTTGCGGTTACGTGGCTGCTATTACGTATTATCGATGCCATCTTTACCCGTGCGGTCAATCTAAGCTATAGAAAGAATCACACAGAGCGCGTCTCCATCTTAGGACTGCTACGCAAAGTGGTCAAAGCGCTGCTGCTGATATTTGCAGTCATCGTCATATTTGGCAATTTAGGTTTTGATCTAACTACAGGTATCGCCGCTTTAGGTGTGGGTGGTTTGGCGCTAGCCCTTGGCGCACAAAAGACGATAGAGAACCTCGTTGGTAGTGTGGTAGTGGTGGCGGATTCGCCAGTACGTATCGGCGATTATTGCAAATTTGGCGATCAAGAAGGCACCGTCATCGATATCGGCATTCGCTCATCGCGAGTGCGTACGTTGAACCGCACAGTAGTTACTGTGCCTAATGGCGATTTTTCATCGATGCAAATTGAGAACTTTACCTCACGCGATATGTTCCACTTTTTGCATAATTTATATATTAAGCGCAACGCCGATATCGATGTCGTATTCAAAATGGTCAAAGACTTAGACAGCTTTTTGAATGAGCATGAATTGACCAACAAAGAATGGAACCAAGCTAATATTTTAGAGCTGCGCCAAGAATGTTATATCATTCAATTGCGTGGTTATGTCAACTCTGTCGACGTTATCGAGTTTTATGGTAAGCAAGATATCTTGCTCGTTGATATCCTAAATCTGGTCAAAAAGTACAAGGTCGAGCACGCGCTACCAACTCAGCAGTTAATCGTGCATCAAGAAGAGCTAGAACAACAGTTTGAAAGCAACAACGATGACGAGACTGTTGAAGCTATAGATACTGATAAGAATAGTAAAGAACCAAACCAATTGCCTGATGAAAAAACAGTAGATACTGATTTAAGTGTAAGCAGTTCAGCAGATACGGATAAAAGCTTGAATACCGTATCTAACAGTAAACCTAGTCATCATAGAAACAAGCAACTGACGGCATTTAAACTAGCCAAACGCAAATTTAAGCGTGCGCACAAAATACCGACACTGTCCATGTGGAATCAGCCTTGGCATAAGCCTTAGTTGTTTTCGTACAAAGGTAATGCGCAAACCTAATTATCAGCTAGGAGCGACTTAAACAGGCACCGCAGTTTTATCACGCAACCAGCCATAATGTGCCCACAGCAGCAAGCTGGCAGCGCTGCGATAGGGTGACCATTCTTGAGTCAGTGTTTGCAGCTGTTTGGGCGTTGGTCGCTCTACTAATTCTAGAGGCGTCATCGCCGACACTCGTATCGCCAAGTCATCAACAGCGAACACATCAGCGCGTCCTAGAGAGAATAGTAAATACATCTGGGCCGTCCAGCGACCAATGCCTAGCACAGTGGTCAAGGTTTTGATGACCTCTTCATCGGGCAAGGTTTTTAAAGTCTTAAAATCTATATCATGCTCAGCTAAAGAGCGTACATAACGGATTTTTTGTCGAGACAGTCCTTGGGCACGCAGTAATTCATCGTCTGCTGCTAGTATAGCTTGCGGTGTGGTCAATTGAGTATCTACTAGTCGCTGCCAGATACTACTAGCCGCTGCTACCGATAGCTGCTGACCGACTATCGCGCGCATCAATTGCTCAAAGCCTCCATCATTACGTCTTAAGCTCGGCACGCCAACGGCGCTATACATAGGCGCAAATCTAGGTTCAATATTAATTAAAGCCTCGATATGAGCTTGTAGTGTTGCTAAATTCTCAATCGTCTCTATACTCATAAGCTTATCTTTAACCTCGCTAAATCCTTACCTCATGATATAAAAAAAGACCGCTTAGAGCAGTCCCTTTTTGACAACCTATCGATTTACTCGCCGTCAGTTTTAGACTTTTTGAGTAGTACCAGCACTGCGCCATTGCCACCATCTTTTGGCGGTGCTGAGCAAAATGCTAACACTTCTGGCAGTTGACGTAACCAGCCATTGACGCAGGTTTTTAAAATAGCTTCTTGTCCTTTGCCGTGGACGATTTTGACTGACGTCTCATTGTTATTTTTCGCTTGAACGAGCAGCTGGGTCATCGCCGCGCGCGCTTCCTCGATCGTGCAGCCATGGATGTCTACCGCGTCATACCAGCGCAGCTTACCCTGTTTGAGCTGGGTGAATACTTTGTTCTGTAGGGTAGGCTGCTTGTACGATAGATAGGCCTCGCTCGCCACAGGATTGAGCAGCGCTTGCATATCGGACAGACCCGTACTCAAGTCGCCATCCTCGTTACCTTGAGCGGCGGCGCGCTTGGATAGAGTGGCTGCATCAGGTTTGCCTCCTTTATTGCTTTTGACAGGGGAGCGCACGTTTTTGTCTTCTAGTTGCTCAACGCCATGCATCGCTTGCATAAACAATACTTTGTCATCATCGACATGCTCACTATCTAACTGCTTGACGGTTTTTTTGACCTGTTTTTGCGTGGGTAGTGACACAGGCTCAGTAGGCTTTTGATTCTCGCCCTCTGGTGCGTTAGTATCACGGCCTTTACTTAATTGACCTTTGAGCTCTTGAAGCTGGTTTTGCATCTCTTTTGAAAATAGGGAATTTGCCATAATAATTACTGTATCGTTGATGAGTGAATGAAAAGATGTATTTCGCTTACTTTACGCGCCAGCAGAGATGCTCGCAAGTAGCGATTGCAGGGCTTGTCCGGGATGGTCGGTCTTCATAAACTGCTCACCGATCAAAAAGTGCTCAATATCATTGTCGAGCATTAAGCGAATATCATCCACGCTATGAATACCGCTTTCGGTCACGATGAGTGGTTTTTGCGTGTGATTGTCGCCAGCCGATGTATCTACTGACAAGGCGTCTAGCAAGAGGTTTTTTAGTCTAAGGGTGTTTTGCAGATCAACTTCAAAGGTGTTCAAATCACGATTGTTGATACCATAGATATTATGGTTCGAGCGCGGTAGCGTTAGTGCTCGCTCAAGCTCGTTTTGTGTATGTATCTCAATCAAAACATCCATACCCAGCTCTAAACTTAAAGCGTGTAGCTCTGCCACTTGTGCGTCATCTAGACAAGCCATAATCAGCAAAATACAATCAGCGCCGAGCAAGTAGGACTGATAAATTTGATAAACATCTATCATAAAGTCTTTGCGCAATATAGGTAGGCTAGACTCATTACTTGCCTGCAAAAGAAAAGTGTCATCGCCTTGAAAGTAATCACGATCGGTAAGTACCGATAGACAACTGGCGCCCGCTTGCTCATATTGCTTGGCAAATAGAGCAGGGGAGAAGTTATGATTAATAATGCCTTTGGACGGTGAGGCTTTTTTTATCTCAGCGATGACCCCTACACCCTTGTCTTTCATGGCAGCTTCTCGCAAGGCGTTGGCAAAACCGCGACGCGGATGGTTGTCATTAGCGGCTTGCTCTTGTAATACGGCTAAGGGCTGCTCTTTTTTGGCAGCAGCAACTTCATCGTATTTGGTTTTGATGATACGTTGTAGCACTGAGGGTATATGAGTTTGCGTGTCGGTACTTGTCGTCATGGTATTTCCAAGTATTTTGGTTTAAGCGTTATTTAATTTAGAGTTTACTACTCTATATCCCTAAGCACCAGCTGCAAGCTTTTGTGTATAGGCCGCTAGAGATTCAAGCTTACGAAGAGCATCACCGTTTTGGATAACGGCCTGAGCACGGTTGACGCCATTAGGGTAGTTGCTCGCCAGACCCGCAGTATAAATAGCAGCACCTGCATTGAGCGCAATCATATCACGGGCTTTGAGCACCGCGCGGTCATGAGTCTCCTCTCCTGAGAGCGCAGCACGTATTAGCTCAAGACTGTCTTTAGGCGACTCTACATCGAGACCAATGAGCGTCTGTGACTCAACCCCCGCATCTTCTGGCATTAGCTCATAGACAGTGATTTCGCCGTCTTTGAGTTCTGCGATGGTAGTAGAAGTCGCAAGGCTAATTTCATCAAGGCCATCTTTGGCACCGACCACCATCACATGATTGGCCCCTAGGTTTTTCATGACTTTAGCGATAGGTTCACACAGCTGCGCGGTAAACACGCCAATCACTAAATTAGGCACGCCAGCTGGATTGGTCAAAGGGCCCAAAATGTTAAAGATAGTGCGGGCTTTGAGCTCACGGCGTATCGGATTGGCATAACGCATAGCACTGTGGTGATTGGGCGCAAACAAAAACCCAATACCCTCATTTTGAATACACTCTAGCGCCTGATCGGGAGTAAGGGCTAAACTGATACCCGCTTGTTCCAATAAGTCTGAGCTACCGGACTTAGTTGAGACGCCGCGATTACCGTGCTTGGCGACTTGCGCGCCAGCCGCGGCGGCAACTAATGCTGAGGCAGTAGAGACGTTGAATAGATTAGCGCCATCACCGCCCGTACCGACGATATCGACTAAATAGTCGCAACCTTTAGGCTCGATATTAGCAGCGAGTGCGCGCATGGCACTGGCCGCTGCGGTAATCTCGTCAATAGACTCGCCCTTCATACGTAGGCCCGTCAATACAGCGCCCATCATAGCGTCGCTACATTTGCCTTGCATAATGATCAGCATAACCTCACGCATCTCATCAAAGGTCAAATCGATACGTTGCAAGATTCGATCTAAAGCACTTGTCAATAGCTTATGTATTTGATCATCAGAGAGCTGTGCGATGTCTTTGTGCGTAGAGGTACTAACTTTTGAAGCACTAACGTTTGATGTGCTTTGAGTGGTATCTATGGTCATAAAAAATCACTTATTTATTATATTTTTAGGTAAAGGTATGATTAATAAAGTTATTTAATAATAATGGTCAGCTCACTTCAGGCAATTCATCTACGCTGAGCACCTCTAAATTATGCGTGATCAAGAAGTTATTAAGAAGCTGATAGCCTGCAAGGCTCAAGATAGACTCGGGGTGAAATTGCACGCCTTCAATGGCAAAAGTTTTATGACGTACACCCATGATCTCCTCAATGCTACCGTCAGTATTCTGCGTCCAAGCGGTTACCTCAAGACAATCAGGTAGGCTTGCCTTATCTACGACCAATGAGTGGTAGCGAGTAAATTCAGACGGATTAGGCAAACCTGCAAACACGCCTTTATCATTGTGATAAACCGCAGACAAACGCCCGTGCATCACCTCACCCGCTTTGACTACCTCACCGCCGAACGCCTGCCCAATCGCCTGATGACCCAAGCAGATACCTAATATAGGTATGACCCCTTTGAATGTTTCAATGACTTCTAAGGAGATACCAGCACGATCAGGGTCACAAGGGCCCGGTCCAATGACAATGACATCTGGCGTCAGCGTCTTGATTTGCTCAATACTCGTCTGATCATTACGCCATACCGTGATGTCCTGTTTAAGCTCACCGAAGTATTGTACGATGTTGTACGTAAAGCTGTCGTAATTGTCGATCATCAAAATCATGGTATTCTCTTTTTTGTCTATGTATCAAAAGCATTTATTACTAAAATATAAGTCACGAATGCTTGAATCATATGAGCTTACATTAAGGACGCTCAAATCTATTTTAAGCTAAACATACCAGCACATTGTCACTTTACTTGTATGAGGTAAAGAATATGCAATGCAAGATATCTTACCACTATTTTATCAGGTATCAAGCCATCAGGACGAGCAGCAATTTATTATCGCTAATCGATACATCCTAATGTCATTGAGGTTTGGGTTAGAATCAAGCGTCAGCATATAATGCACCAAAGCTATCTGTTCTATCAAAATTGGTGCGAGTTATGCATTTATTTGGTGCATAAGATCCTGTTATTTATCACGTGATTCTCGGAGCACTAAGGCGACAATCGTAAAACTATGCTAAGTCTCTACGTACTTAATAAAGCAAGAGCAGCTTATCTATATTGACTTTGTCGATTAAATCTATCTCTACTTTTAAGTTAAATAATATAAAGTGGCACAGCCGTTGCATCCTGTTTAAATGAGACACCGTCATGAGTACGGTAACTGTCACAAGTACGTTAACAATCATGACTTGATCGTTAACATAGCCAATTTGGGCAATCATTTTAAAGTTTGTGCGCAGAAGGTAAATATCAGTTTAGCAATGTTGTGCAGATATTGCTAAAATAGCGCCGATAACGAGACAAAGTTTTTTAAGATAGCCTTATTAGTAAGTTATTAAGATACGGCTTGTACTTAGCAATAAGTACTTAGTAACGAGCAAATAAAACTTAAATTGTAATACTACGATAACCTCAACGGAGACTGTTTATGTCGAATAAATTACTGGATCTTATCGAATCAACCAATGCCAAGTGGGTTGACTTTCGTTTTACCGACACTCGCGGTAAAGAGCAGCACATCAGCTTTCCAGCGCACAGCATTGACGAAGATGTGATGGAAGATGGCAAAATGTTTGACGGCTCATCAATCGCAGGCTGGAAGGGCATTGAAGCCTCAGATATGATCTTGCGCCCTGACCCTGAGACTGCTTTTTTAGATCCGTTCTTTGATGCAGTAACGATAGTTGTGACTTGCGACATCATCGAGCCATCAACCTTGCAGGGTTACGATCGCGACCCACGCTCTATCGCTCGCCGCGCTGAGGAGTACTTAAAATCTACAGGCATTGGTGATACCGCTTATTTTGGTCCAGAGCCAGAGTTTTTTGTCTTTGATGATGTTAAATGGTCAATCGATATGTCAGGCGTCAGTCATAAGATCACTGCTGAAGAAGCAGCTTGGTCGACGAATGAGACTTATGAGTGGGGCAACATGGCGCATCGTCCGCGCGTCAAAGGTGGCTATTTCCCAGTACCCCCTATCGATAGCTCGCATGATATGCGCGCGGTAATGTGTGAGCGTATCGAAGAGATCGTCGGTGAGGGCACAGTAGAGGTACATCATCACGAAGTCGCTTCTTGCCAGTCTGAGATTGGTGTTGCGTTCAATACTATGGTTCGTAAAGCGGACGAAGTACAGCAATTAAAATATGTCGTTCACAATGTCGCCCATCAGTTTGGCAAAACAGCTACTTTTATGCCAAAGCCAATCGTTGGTGATAATGGTTCAGGTATGCATGTACATATCTCCATCTCAAAAGACGGCGTCAATACTTTCTCAGGTGATGAGTACGCGGGTCTGTCTGAGACCGCGCTGCATTTCGTTGGTGGTATCATCAAACATGCGCGTGCTTTAAACGCGATTACTAACCCATCGACCAACAGCTACAAGCGTCTAGTGCCGCATTATGAGGCACCGATTAAGCTGGCTTATTCTGCCTCAAACCGCTCAGCGTCTATTCGCATTCCACATGTGAGCAGTCCAAAAGCCGTTCGCGTCGAAGCACGTTTTCCTGATCCAACAGCGAATCCATACCTTGCTTTTGCCGCACTACTGATGGCGGGTCTTGATGGTATTCAGAACAAGATGCATCCAGGTGAAGCGGCTGACAAGAACTTGTATGACTTGCCACCAGAAGAAGAAGCACAAATCCCAACGGTAGCTGAGAGCTTAGAAGTTGCCCTACAAGCCTTGCGTGATGATCATGAGTTCTTGTTAAAGGGTGATGTCTTCACCAAAGATATGCTAGACGCCTTTATCGCACTAAAAGAAGAAGAAGTTCAGCGTGTTAATGTGACCGTACATCCTGTCGAGTTTGACTTGTACTATAGCTGCTAGTGAACACTTAGAGCTTTTAGTGGTTTAATCTCATAATAACCAGTTAAGTTAATCTTAGCTGGTTTTTTATGGTTTATGGTTTGGTAGTTAAACTGTTGCTATAAATTTGATATTGTCTCTGCTAAAAATTACATTATCAAAGCCACTACTGAATCAAATTTAAAAATAAAGCATAATAGTCGTCATTAAATATTATTAACATAGGTCAACTTACTATGATGCCAACTTTTAAAATGAAGTCTCTAATGAATAATCGAGCAGTAGCTCTGCTGGCAGGTTTGATGATAGGGTCAGCCAGTCTTTGTGCGCCTTTGGCCAATGCCGCCTCAATTTATAAAGTCATTGACGAGCAGACCGGTCAGGTCACTTTTACCGATCGCCCGCAAAACTACGAGCAGCAAGCCGGCAAACAGGTCATAGACACTAATGTCAGTACTGGTAACGAGTCGAGTCGTTCAACTAATAATCAATCAACTAACAATAGTAGTAGCCAATCTAATCCTGTTAACTTAGCAACGATAGAGCCTACAGCACGTGCGCCGATAAATTATCAACTGGCTATGATCGAACCTAGTGAAGAGCGTGCTTACCAGCGCCCAGGACAAATCATCACTGTCAATTTGCAACTGAGTCCAGCGCTACAGACTGGGGACAGCATCAGTATCTATATAGACGATCAACTAATATCGCAAGGAATTACCGCATCGATTGCGACGGTCAACCTCAATCCAGGTGAGCACACCATTCAAGCGATAATACAAAATAGTACAGGACAAGTCGTTAATCGGATTAGTCGCACTGTCTACGTCATCCAAAATACCGCTATCTTGCAAAATAAAAAGCGAGTTGCGCAGCAGCTTCAGGCTTATCAAAACTTGCCTTGGCATCAAAAACTACGACTAAAAATGCGTCGAGACAGTACTGTCTCTAAATAAAAATAGTTGCAAATAAAAGTGCTAAAATCAGAAAAATTTTTCATAATAAAAAAAGGTCAGCACTAATAATGCTGACCTTTTGGCGTTATAAGTTGACGTTATTTGTTTAGCTCAATCGTACCGTTGGCAGTGACTGAGATGGTGCTATTACCAGATTCAAAGTTTTGACTGGGAATTGAGGACTCCGCATCAGCGGCGCGCATTGAGCTATACATAGGGCGCGGGAAGTTATTGTTACCCGTATTAAGATTAACCGTGATGACGCGATAGCCACGAGCATCCCAAGCACGGGTCAAGTTTTTAGCCTGCTGCTGAAAGGCGCGGGAGGCGTCAGTCATTAGCTTTTGCTCAAGCGCGTCCTTTTTAATCTCAGAGACACCAAAGTTTAGATTATTCATCACCAAAGTCTCTTGCAAGTCTGCTATGAGTTGGCTAGTCGCGGTGAAGTCAGTACTTTTTAGATCGATATTTGCTTGTCCTGTCCAACCAATGATTTTGTCATTCTTATCATAACGGGGATAAGTACTTTGCTGACCGGTACTCACCGTTACAGTAGGGTAGCGTTTAGCGATCGCTAAGGCTCTGTTAATAGAGGTATTAAGCGTCGTTGCTAAGGTTTTGGCATCAGTTGCTTGTGCTTTTTTATACATACTAGCGCGCACTTCGTCATTAGCAATCTCCTCTTTGACTTCTGTCTGAAAGCTAATTTGGTCATAACCAGTCGGTTCAGCATGAGCAGGGCTCATCATCGCTGTAAGCAGTGCTGCGCTACTGGTAGCCATAATAGTTTTAATAATTAGTGTTGTTTTCATCATGTTCTCCTTGTTTTAAACTGTTAATTATTATTAATGAAGCTTATTTATTAAAGATATTTTTTAGACTTAGTTAACATAGCAAATTTTACGCTTAATACCATAAGTATTTTGTCAGGTAAGTTGCTACTTTCTAAAGCTTATAATAAAGAACGTTTACGATAGGGGTTGTAAAAAGCCAAAAAGTGAGTATAATTTGCAACTGGTGGCTCCATTGGTAGCCTCGCAACAGTGTTCTATGAACCCCGCCAGGACCGGAAGGTAGCAACGGTAATAGATTCATTGTGTGCCGAGGATGTGCTGATGGAGTCGCTTTTTTTTGCCTAAAATTTGATAAATGCCTTCGCACTTACTTATACTAGTATAATATCGTTATACTCATCTCAATTGCCTTTAAACTCTTTTAATACCTTAATGATAAGTAGGATAGTCGTCACCCATGAGTGATATCCAAGACACGCAGCATCAAACGCCAACTCCTATACCGCAATCATCAGTTACCCAAAGACTGATGCAACAGCGGCAGATTTTGGCGATGATGGGTATCGGACAATGGGTGCAGCCTGATTCTTTGACGTTAAACATCGATGATATAGGGATAGCTGAGGAACAAATACTGGTATCAGCGCCAGTTGTCATAGATAGTGCTTCAGATACAAGCCTTGAGTCAAGTCGTCACTCACAAGCACCGGCGCAAGATACGCCAGTTGCTGAGATTAGCGAAAACCAAAGTGTTGCTGGTGATGATATAAAACCGAACTCTATTGCCGAAGCGGATTACCATTTTGATAGTATCGATCCTGTAGAATCCTCTGTAGCCCCAGCCATAGCACCACTTTTAGATCAAGTCACAACTTTGACTCCTCACTCTTACAGTGATGACAAAGAGGATTTTGCAACGCAAGATAAAGTAGCCCCCTTTGATTTACAAGGCGCACGTTACAGCAATTGGGTGCTAATAGTCGATATCCAAGCGTTAGATAGCAACGGTCAAAAACTGTGGCAAAATATCGTTCAGGCTTTATCATTAAACTGCGAAACCACCTCTTTTCCTATCTGTGCTGGCATGGATACCGCTGAGCTTGCCAATGCCAGTTTGGCAGGCTATATCTTTAGGATTGGTAGGAGCGAGGAGATACAAGTTGCTGCATTGACCGAACTACCTGAGGGTTTGACGCATCCTAAGCTAGCTCAGGTACCAACGCTAAGTGTAATGCTTACAGATAGTATGCTTAAGCGCGAGCTCTGGCAGCAGATATCTAGCTGATAATTCTGCAATATCATTTACAATTATCCTTTTTTATAAAAACTCAGATAAAATACTCCCTTTTATATCTTCCTATTTAGGATAGTGGCTATGTCTTTAAATAATATGTCTTCAAACAATGCGTCTACCAATACAACTTCAGCATCTGATACCTCAGCGCCGCATCGTCTGCCTAATTTTTGTGCAGGTCCTGCGGCTATACCAACCGAAGTCTTAGCATGCGCGCAAAGTGAGATGCTTGATTGGCAAGGTCGCGGCGTCTCAGTTATGGAGATGAGCCACCGTAGCAAAGACTATATGGCCATTGCCCAAAAAGCTGAGACTAAATTACGCTCCTTGATGGCTATTCCTGATAATTATAAAGTGCTGTTTTTGCAAGGCGGCGCCAGCTTACAGTTTTCAGCGATTCCACTGAATCTGTTAAATGGCGGTCCAGCAGATTACCTAACAACAGGCGCGTGGTCAGGCAAAGCGATAAAAGAGGCCAAGCGTTACGAGGCGATCGGTCTGGGTGGTATCAATCAAGTTGCCACGGGCAAAGACAGTAATTTTACTACTGTGCCTGCTATGAGCGAGTGGCAGCTGAGTGATCATGCTGCTTATTTTCACTACTGCGCCAATGAGACCATTCACGGGTTGCAAATCTTTGAGCCGCCGCAAGTTGAGGCGCCACTTGTCGTTGATATGTCTTCATGCATCCTGTCGCAGCCGATTGATGTGTCTAAATACGGGATGATTTATGCAGGCGCGCAAAAGAACATCGGTCCTGCAGGTTTGCTCATCGTCATTATTCGTGACGATCTATTAGATCAAGCCAGCGAGTGGTGTCCGCTGCTGCTCAATTATGGTCATCAAGCCGACAAAGAATCGATGTCGAACACGCCAGCGACCTACTCGTGGTACTTAGCGGGTCTCGTCTTTGATTGGTTAGAAGCGCAGGGCGGAGTCGAAGCCATCGGTAAGATCAATCAGCAAAAAGCTGATTTGCTATATCAGACTATCGATGACAGCGACTTTTATCATAATCCCGTCGAGCCTGAGTATCGCTCTATCATGAACGTGCCGTTTACCCTAGCAGATAGTAGTTTGGATAAAGTATTTTTAGAAGAGTCAGAGCAGGCAGGGTTGCTAAGTCTAAAAGGTCATCGTGACGTCGGCGGTATGCGCGCGAGTATCTACAATGCGGTGCCACTTGAGTGGGTACAGCTATTGGTGGACTTTATGAAAGACTTCGAAAAAAAGTATGCTTGATAAGCTGGTACAGTTATTGGATAAAAAGTAACTAACAAAAACGTAGCTCAATATGGGCTGCGTTTTTTTGTGACTGTTTATAAAATGTTTGTCTGGGCGCAAGCACTCTTGCAAATCATTAGGTTAAAAAAGCTAAGTTTGTTATGATTAAATTTTACAGCTTGCCTAAACTGATAATGGTTTTTAGGAAATTAATGATAAGCTGCCGAATGGATTGAGTTGTTCTAGTCTCTATTATGATAAAAAAAGCTACCCTACAAAATGTCTTGCTAAGTTCCGCCATAGGCGCTGTGATCTGTTGGATACCAAGCAGTATCGCAGCGCCCATCACCACTCAAGCGCTTGCTCATAACAGCACTGCTGAGTATATTGACGCGCCCTATATGCCCTATGCCAATCCCAATGCTCCAACAGGCGGTACGCTGTCCCTAGATGCACGCGGCACCTTTAATAGTGCCAACAAATGGATGACCACTGGGGTGGCGATGGTCGGTACGGATTATCTGTATGATACCCTGATGACCGGCTCCCTTAATGAAGCTTTTACTATGTATCCGCAGCTGGCGACAAAGGTCACCTATGACCCTGATGATGCCAGCTGGATTATCTATCATCTCAACCCAAAGGCGCACTTTTGGGATGCATCGCCTGTGACCAGTACGGACGTCAAAGCCACATATGATGCGATACTGACTAAAGGGCCGATGTATATTCGCAGTTATTTGAGCGATATTAAAGAGGTGCAAATCATTGATGAGCACCAAGTCAAATTTATCTTTAACAATGCAGATAACAAAGAGATACTGCTCACAGTGGGTCAATTTCCAGTCTTTAAAAAATCCTCAGTAGATGCCGACTTTGAGACAATTAGTCTCACCCCACTTATCGGTAGTGGCCCTTATAAGCTTGGGCGCGTCGACGCTGGGCGCTCGGTCAGTTATGTGCGTGACCCTAATTATTGGGGACGCAATATTATGGTCAATCGTGGTCGTTATAATTTTGATATGATTAAGTTTGTCTATTATCAAAGTGATGAGATTGCCTTTGAAGGGTTTAAATCGGGTCAATACCGCTTTCGTCCTGAAAATAAAGCCTCGAACTGGGCGACGGGTTATAACTTTCCTGCGGTCAAAGCAGGCCTGATCGTTAAAGAGTCAATCACCAGTCAAAACCCAGTACCGATGCAGGGGCTGATCATGAACTTGCGCCGTCCGCTGTTTCAAGATATACGGGTACGCCAAGCGCTAAGCCTAGCCTATGATTTTGAGTGGATGAATAAGACCTTGTTCCATAATCAGTATGAACGCTTGCAGAGCTTTTATCATGGGTCAGAGCTGGCAGCAACAGGTACGCCAACAGAGGCACAAATGCAAGTGTTAGCACCGCTATTAGGCGCGCTTGAACCTATTCATAGACGAGGGGTTTTAGAGGATTGGCAAGTACCTACCAGTGATGGCAAAGGCTTTAATCGACAGGCGTTACTAAAGGCTCGGCAGTTATTGCTTGACGCAGGGTTTTATTATGATGATATGAAGCTGTATCAGCCTGATGGCACACTTGCGCAAATTGAGATCTTGATGACAGGGGAGACCATGGGGCGGGTACTATTGCCTTATATTCGTAACCTTGAGCGTTTGGGGTTTGATGCCACATTGCGTCAAGTTGACGGCCCGCAGTATTTTGAGCGCACGCGTAGCTATGATTATGATATGACAGTTGATGTCTTTGCCCAAAGTCTATCACCTGGCGCTGAACAGGCCGCCTTTTGGGGTAGCGCCGCTGCGGACGAGCCTGGTAATCATAATACAATCGGTATCAAAAACGCCGCTATCGACAGCGTGGTCGAGTCCCTTATCGCTGCCAAAAGCCGTGACGAGATTATTTTGTACACTCAAGTACTCGATCGCTTGTTGCGCGCTGGTCATTATCTAGTACCCTTGTATGGTAAGTCTGAGACGAATGTAGCGTACTGGGATCAGTATCGGCACACCACCTTGCCAACTAATGCGGTGGGTATTGACTACTGGTGGGTGGATAGAGAAGGCGAGCGACGCGTCAATGAATATTTGGGTCAATAGGTTGCACAACCTACAAAGTTTATCGCTTAGTATCAAGACAATAAATGAAAATAACTTCTAGTAAGGATTTACCATGAGTATTCAAATCCATCCGATCAAAGCCTTTACTGATAACTATATTTGGGCACTGATCAATAAAAATAATAAACAGGCAATAGTGATCGATCCGGGCCAGTCAGCGCCCGTTGCCGACTACATGAAAGCGCATGATCTGGAAATGACCTCAATATGGACGACGCATCATCACTATGATCATGTTGGCGGGGTCATGGAGTTACAAGAGTATTTTCCGATGACGCATATTGTCGCCCATAGTGAGCACGGCGTTGAAGAGGATCAAACGGTCAAAGACGGCAGCACAGTGAGCGCGTGGGGTCATTCCGCGCAGATATGGGACATACCAGGTCACACCGAAACGCATATCGCTTATATCTTAGATATCGATGGGCAAAAACATGCCTTTTGCGGTGACACTCTCTTTAGTGGCGGCTGTGGTCGCGTCTTCACAGGCACTATAGAGGAGCTGTATGACAGCCTAAGACGTCTCAATGAGCTACCTGCTGATACGTTGCTGTATCCAGCGCACGAATACACCGCTAACAATTTGCGCTTTGGTCTTAGCATCGAGCCTGATAATCAAGCGATGATAAAAGCCTTGGCACGAGCTGAGGAGCTGAGCGAACAAGGCATACCGACGCTGCCTGTCACTTTAGAGCATGAGCGCGCTATCAATGTGTTTATGCGAGCGAATGAGCCAAGTGTCATCGCAGGCGTGAGTGCTAAAAGACACTTAGAGGATGATAAATCTTTAACGGTATTTGCAGCACTGCGCGAGCTTAAAAACGATTTTTAAAACTTTAAGTTTCTTGGCTTTTGCTATCCATTGATTTGTTTTTTGCTCGTCTCTTGTACTTAGGAAATCGTCACTATGGGCCGTTATATCTTAAAAAGACTACTGCTGATAGTGCCGACGCTATTCTTAATTTTGCTGGCTAATTTTGTCATTGTGCAAGCCGCCCCTGGTGGTCCTGTCGAGCAGCAATTAGCACTTATCGAACAAGGCGCAAAAGATAGTGCCATAAATGGTGGCGTGGGCGCTGGCAGTTCAGGAAGCAATAGCACCTATCAAGGCACGCGCGGACTCTCTGATGACATGGTCGCTGCGATTAATGCTCAGTACGGATTTGACAAGTCCGCGCCAGAACGCTTTTGGCTCATGCTTAAAAGTTACGCGCAGCTCGATTTTGGGAAGTCGTTCTTTAAAGGTCAAACCGTAACCGATTTAATTATCGAAAAGCTGCCTGTTTCCATCTCACTTGGGCTTTGGAGTACGCTACTCATTTATATGATTGCTATTCCACTTGGTGTTTATAAGGCGATGCATCATGGCTCAGCGGTAGACAAGGCAACGGCGATGCTACTTGCAATTGGACATGCTATACCAGTATTTGTATTCGCCGTAATTTTGCTCGTATTCTTCGCAGGGGGCAGTTATTGGAATATTTTTCCACTACAAGGACTGACCTCTGAGAACTTTGATCAATTAACGACACTCGGCAAAATTAAAGATTACTTTTGGCATTTAGCGCTCCCGCTGCTCGCTAGTACAGTAGGCGGCTTCGCTGGATTAACTTATTTGACCAAGTTTAGCTTTTTAGAAGAGCTGGGCAAGCAGTACGTATTAACCGCGCGCGCCAAAGGTTTGGGCGAGCGCCAAGTGCTCTACGGTCACGTCTTTCGTAATGCTATGCTGATCATCATTGCGGGTATTCCAGCGGCGATCGTTGGTATTTTCTTTGCGGGCAACTTTTTGATTGAGATTATCTTTAAGCTTGATGGCTTAGGTTTGCTCGGCTTTGAAGCCATTCAGCAGCGTGATTATCCTGTCATCTTTGGAACGTTATTTATCTTTACCTTAGTTGGTCTGCTATTACAGCTTATCAGTGATATCAGTTATCATCTGATTGACCCTCGCATTGATTTTGAGGGTCGCTAATGTCAAGTCAGCATTCTATTGTGACCCCTTTATCCCAAACAAAAAAACGCCGCTTAAATCCTGTTTGGCAGGCGCGGCTGGATCGTTTTCGTCATAACCGTCTCGGCGTTATCTCTCTCATTATTTTCACGATTGTTTTTGTCATCTGTATGGCGGTCAATGTGATTGCTAATGATAAGCCTTTACTTGTCAATTACGATGGTGACTATTATGTCCCTGTGTTAAAAGCCTATCCCGAGACGGCCTTTGGCGGGATATTTGAGACCGAAGCTAACTATAAAGATCCTGCGGTACAAGAGTTGATAGAGTCTAAAGGCTATCTTCTCATGCCGCCCATTGCCTTTGCCGATCAAACGCCTAACGTTGAGCTGGGGCTGCCATATCCTGCGCCGCCCAATAGCCAAAACTGGCTGGGCACCGATGATCAAGGCCGCGATGTATTGGCTCGTATCCTTTACGGCATGCGCGTGTCACTCCTATTTGGCTTAGCGTTAACGCTAGCAGGTGCGTTTATCGGTATTATCGTCGGTGCTATTCAAGGCTACTATGGGGGCTGGGTGGATCTGGCAGGTCAGCGATTTATGGAAGTCTGGGGCGGGATGCCGCAGCTGTTTATGATTATTATTTTAGTCAGCCTATTTAGCCCTAGCATTACCATATTGTTCGGGCTCATGCTGCTCTTTGGTTGGATGGGACTGGTGGGTCTGGTGCGCGCTGAGTTTTTGCGCGCTCGTAACTTTGATTATGTACGTGCGGCGCGTAACCTTGGCGTATCTGATGCGCAGATTATGCTCAAGCATATCTTGCCTAATGCTTTGGCGTCTAGTCTATCGCAGCTACCTTTTATATTAACGGCTAATATCATTGCACTCACCGCCCTAGACTTTTTGGGTTATGGTCTACCGCCAGGGTCGCCGTCCTTAGGTGAGCTGATGGTACAGGGCAAAAACAACCTTGATGCACCGTGGCTTGCCTTATCAGGATTCTTTAGCTTAACCTTTATTTTATCCTTACTAATATTCATAGGTGAGGCGCTACGAGATGCGTTCGATCCGAGGCGCTCATAATATGATGACACCTATTCAAAAAGAGCCGTCCGCAGTGCTCGATCAGACCAACAAGCATGCAAAAGTTATGCTGACGGTCAATAATCTATCCATTGTGACGGATACCGGTATAGCGCTCGTAGACAAGCTCAGCTATCAGCTGCGTCAAGGCGAAACGCTGGCTATCGTAGGGGAGTCAGGCTCAGGCAAATCTATCGCCAGTCTTGCGCTGCTCGGATTATTACCTAATAGTCTGATAGTGAGCGGTGAGGCGCAATTGGCTGACGCGTCAAAGATGACCGCTCAACTAAAAGCCAATAGCTTGCCGATAGCCAATAGCAAGTCGCGCAATCAGTCCCTCAGGCACATTCGTGGTCAGCGTATCGGTATGATATTTCAAGAGCCGATGACGGCGCTCAATCCGCTTCATACGGTTGCTAAGCAAATCGCTGAGTCGCTACGTTTGGTTGGTGTACCTAAAAAAGAGTGGCGCGCGCGTAGCATTGCACTATTAAACGACGTCAATATCACAGACCCTGCGGATAAGCTAAGTCGCTATCCGCATGAGCTCTCAGGCGGTCAGCGCCAGCGCGTGATGATAGCCATGGCACTGGCGCAGCAGCCTGATATTTTGATCGCTGACGAGCCAACCACAGCACTTGATGTCACTTTGCAACATGAGATATTGGCGCTCTTAAATGATTTAAAGCTTGAGCATAATATGGCGATGATACTGATCAGTCATGATCTCAATCTAGTTAAGCGCTATAGCGATGAGATTATCGTTATGCGCCGGGGTCAGACGATAGAGCAGGGTCAAACCTCAGATATCTTTGCTCAGCCAAAAGCGGACTATACGCGCACCCTTATGGCACAAGACTTTGGTCAAGCGCTTAGTCTATCTAAAAGCTGTAACAGTGATGTCAAGGTACTAGAGGTTAAGCAATTGGGTGTGCAATTCCCTGTAGAAAAAAGCCTATTCGGTGGCACCAAACGCTGGTTTGCAGCGGTCAGTGATCTAGATATGACCCTAAAGGCGGGCGAGGCATTAGGGGTAGTTGGTGAGTCGGGCTCAGGTAAGACAACGACGGCGCTTGCATTAAGTAGATTACTCAGTAATCAAGCCAAGGTGAACGGGCAAATTAACATCGGTGGTCAAGACATCACCAAGCTGTCCAAAAGCGAGCTACGGGAGTTTCGCGCGCAGATTCAAATGGTGTTTCAAGACCCCTTTGCTAGTATTAACCCGCGTATGACGGTCATGCAAATCATCGAAGAGGGGCTACTAGTACAGGGTGTAGCAAAACAGGCGCGTCAGCAGGCGGTTATAGACAGTCTGTCGACGGTGCATCTACCTAGTGAATTTATCCATCGCTATCCGCATGAGCTCTCAGGCGGTCAACGTCAACGAGTCGCGCTGGCACGGGCGCTCGTTATGCAGCCGCAACTGCTGATATTAGATGAGCCAACCTCAGCACTAGATAGTACGACGCAGGTGACGGTAGTCAAACTGCTGCGCGAGATTCAAGCCAATCTTAACATCAGCTATGTGTTTATCAGTCATGATCTAAAGGTTGTACGGGCTTTGTGTCAGCATATTATGGTACTCAAAGACGGCAAATGTATCGAGTCAGGAGCAACTGAAGAGATGTTTAATCAGCCGCAGCACCCTTATGCCAAACAGTTATTACAAGCGAGCATGGCATAAACCATAGCACTCCTAAAACAGTTAGAACACATCAGTTCATAGTATTCATCACACACGAAAAATCCTAGTGGTACAATTGAATACAATACGTAAATCTGGTCAAACCCCTACCATTACTAGTGCTGCGAGCTCATTGAGCGACTAAGGTAGATGGTCTTTATACTATCTTTTATCTAAAAGGATTTTTTTATGAGTAAAAGTAAACTTCCTGTTATCTCCACTTTGATGAACAACGACAGCTTGCAACATGCAGGTTATCTAGCCGTTGCTAAAACCCGTGCCAAGGTGTTAAAAGTTGTCTCGCACTTGATTCCTGTTCCAAGACCGCTATTGTATGTCGGTGAAGAGGCTTGCTTTGAGCTGTGCGACATGATTATCAACGAAGGCAGCACTAACGTATTGATCGTCACTGATGAGGTGCTAAACAAACTTGGCGTACCGTCAAAAGTCACCGATTATCTGGACAAGCATAATATCAACTACCATGTTTATGACGGTATCACCCCAGACCCTACTTTTGCTGTGGTCGAAGAGGGCTTGAGTGAGTCTATGAATAACAATTGTGACTCTATTTTGGCAATTGGCGGCGGCTCAGTCATTGACGCGGCAAAGATGATCGCTATGTCACAAGGCAATAACTGCAAGCCGCAAAAGCTTATCGGTATCTTAAAAGCGCGCAAGTCCTGTATGCCGCTGTATTGTATTCCAACGACAGCCGGTACCGGTTCAGAAGCGACGCTTGGAGCGGTTGTTTCAGACAATGAAACGCATCAAAAAGCGCTATCAATCGATCCTAGAATGATACCTCGAGCCGCCGCTATCGATCCTGTAATTATGAAAGGCATGCCCAAGCATATCACTGCTGACACGGGTATCGATGTCTTAACTCATGCATTAGAGGCGTGGATGAGTGTCAATGCCAGCGTTGAGACCGACTACTACGCCGCTTCTGCGACCAAAGCGGTCATGCACTATTTGCCTATCGCCTATAATGATGGCGGCGATCTAAAGGCAAGAGAGGAGATGGGAATTGCCGCTCATTACGGCGGTATCGCCTTTAACAAAGCAGGTTTGGGCTACGTCCACGCTATCGCTCATCAGCTCGGCGCATATTATAGTATCCCTCATGGTCGCGCTAATGCCATCGTATTGCCATACGTGCTGGACTTAAACCGTAAATCAAGCGAAAAAAGGCTGGCAAAACTGGCCAGAAAAATCGGTATCATCGAGAGCACGCAGTCAGGTAAAACAGATAAAGAGCTAGCAAGCTACTTTATCGAGCAAGTGCGCGCTTTGATTGAATCAGTCGGTATCGATCCTACTGTTAAAGGTATGAAGGAGAGTGACTTTGATGCTATCGCTAAAGCGGCTGCCAAAGAAGTCAGTGATACTTATGCCGTGCCCACTTATATGCCAGCGTCAGGCATCAAAGATATCCTGTCTAGAATCAAGGCAACTAGTGATGAGCGCGCTGCTAAAAGTGACAAAGTGGCTTAATTAGGTTTTATTTATTAAGTTAGCTACAAATAAGCACATTACTCAAAGAGTAGTGTGCTTTTTTATGAGCTAATCTTATCCCATTTTGCAAATAGCCTGAGCATCTAGTATCTATCATAAGCTACTATTGTTCAGTTAAATTGCAGAGTGACTTTAACTTGTTAAATATTTATAACAAAATTGGTATATTAGGGTGATACCTAAGGAGTATCATAAAGTAATAGACATAATACTCAGGACATAATAATGAAATATTCATCAAAACTCGGTGTGATTGCAACTATTGCTATAGCCAGTAGCGCTTTTATCACAGGCTGTGCATCTACAGAGAGCAATACAACCGTCAAAAACCCTAATGCCGAAAATCCCTATGCGCCGACCGATCCAAACTTAGCAGTCGCAACTGTTGCAGGTGGGTGTTTTTGGTGCGTAGAGGCGGGGTATGAAAAGATACCTGGCGTGGTAGAAGTGGTATCAGGTTATAGCGGTGGTCAAACGGTCAATCCAACCTATAGCCAAGTTTCAGCTGGCGGTACGGGTCATACCGAAGCGGCTCAAATCTACTATGACCCGACCAAGATTACCTATAACGGTATCGTACAAGCATTATGGCGCATCGCCGATCCTACTGATGATAAAGGTCAATTCGTTGATCGCGGTACGCAGTATCGTCCTGCTATCTTTTATAATAACGAGAAAGAGAGACAGATTGCAGAAGCGGCAAAACAAGATTTGCAAGCCTCTGGCGTGTACAAAAAGCCAGTCGTGATTGAGATTGTTCCTGCCAGCACCTTTTATCTTGCTGAAGAGTATCATCAAGATTATTATAAGAAAAACCCATTGCGCTATAAGGCTTATACTTTTAATTCTGGTCGTTATCAGTTTATAGAAAGTGTCTATGGCAAGGATTATGAGTTGGATTTTACTCAGTTCAAGCCTACGGCAATGAAAACATCTAATGCTACGCAGACTAACGCCTCGGAGACCTCTAAGATGACATCACAAAGCATAAATACTGTTGGTTTTAATCCGCAAGCCTTTACTAAGCCTAGTCAAGATGAGCTCAAAAAGTCGCTAAGTCCTATGCAGTACAAAGTCACTCAGCAAGACGGTACTGAGCGCGCCTTTAGCAATGAGTATTGGGATAATAAAGAACCTGGTCTGTATGTCGATGTGATATCGGGCGAGCCTCTGTATTCTTCACGCGATCAATATAAGTCTGGCACAGGCTGGCCAAGTTTTACGCGTCCACTCAACCCTAACTTAGTCGTTGAAAAAGAAGACAAGGGTTTTTTCTCAACGCGTACCGAGATACGTAGCCGCTATGCTGACTCGCATTTAGGTCATGTGTTTAATGATGGCCCAGCACCGACGGGCATGCGCTATTGCATGAATTCTGCCGCAATGCGCTTTGTACCGCTTGCGAAGATGGAAGAGGAAGGCTATGGCGCGTGGATTGACGATGTCAAGCCTGTTGCATAAGGTTTATATTACTTACATCTAAATATTAACCACCATCTAAACATTAACCACAAAAAAGCCCACTATTTGCTCAAATAGTGGGCTTTTTGCACTGCTATATTAATGAGAGCTAGAAAAAATAAGAGCTAGAAGGCTGGTCGGCGCTTAGGTACGGCGTCCAAAAACTCGTTACGTGCCTGATTATCGTGCTTATACTCGCCAAGCATCGCCGTGCTTCGCGTAGTCGAGTGCTGCTTGCTAACTCCGCGCATCATCATGCACATGTGTGAGGCGTCCATGACAACTGCTACGCCGCGGCAACCCGTCACATCCATAATGGTCTGCGCGATCTGCTCGCTTAGGTTCTCTTGAATTTGCAGGCGGCGCGCGAACATATCGACGATACGCGCAAATTTCGATAACCCTAAGACTTGACCATTTGGCAGGTAGCCGATGTGAGCCACGCCATGAAAGGGCAACATATGATGCTCACATAGTGAATAAAACTCGATATTTTGCACCAGTACCAGCTCGCGATTGGTCGATGGAAACACCGCGCCGTTAACCACTTCGTCAAGGCTTTGATGATAGCCTTGCGTCAGATGCGCAAAAGCCTTTGCCGCACGAATAGGCGTATCTTGTAGACCAGGACGACTCAAGTCTTCACCAGTTGAGTCGATCAATTGACGATAGGACTCAGTGCTTTCTTTGTAATCTACTAATATCGCATTGTTGCTCATAAGTTTGACCGCTATCAAAAATGTGGGTATCGCTTTGTGCTAAATCTGGCTCTAAAAAATGTATCAGCCAAAACCTAATAACTTTGTGCAGGGTTTAAAGGGCTGTGATTATACTTGAAATAATGACAACTTCATACCGCTATGACCGATACACCGATATGTATGACTACAGTCTCAATAAGCGTACGTTGGTAATCCAGTGCAGTTAGTTTACGACTGTTTACTTAACTAAATTAATGTATAATGAGTAGCATATGACTACCATTCTCTATTAGCTCAAACCTCTAATCACGTTTATCAATTAATAAGGATATTTTATGCTACTTCAAGGACAGCGTTTTGTCGTCACAGGAATCGCCAGCAAACTCTCTATCGCATGGGCTATTGCTGAGGCACTTCACCGTGAAGGCGCTTCTCTTATTTTGACCTATCCCAATGATAAAATAAAAAAACGTGTAGATATGGCGGCCGAGAAGTTTGAAGCGGATTTGGTACTAGAATGTGATGTGGCGTCTGATGACTCTATTGCTGCCTGTTTTGAGCAAGTGACCCAGCATTGGGGTGATGGTATTGATGGCGTAGTACACGCGATTGGTTTTGCACCGATGGATCAGCTCGATGGCGACTTTGTGAGTGCCACAACTCGCGAGGGCAGTCACATTGCTCATGACATCTCAAGCTATAGCTTTGTGGCATTAGCCAAAGCGGCGCGTGAACTTTTAGCAATGCGTCACGGTTCGATGCTGACGTTGACCTATGAAGGTAGCATCTCGGTATTGCCAAACTACAATGTAATGGGCATGGCAAAAGCCAGCCTTGAGGCTAGCGTGCGCTATTTGGCAACCTCTATGGGCGGTGAGGGTATTCGCGTTAATGCTATATCAGCAGGTCCTATCCGCACGCTTGCGGCAAGCGGTATCAAATCTTTTCGAAAAATGCTCGATATCAGCGAAAAAATCGCTCCCTTGCAGCGCAATGTCAATCAGACGGAAGTTGGTAATGCCGCGTTATTCTTATTATCACCATGGGCATCCGGTATCACAGGTGAAATTATGTTTGTCGATGCAGGCTTCAATACCGTTGCTATCAGTGAGCAGCTCATGATGCTCGATGAAGCTGATAAGTAACTTTGTAAACTACGTCAATATGTTCTACATTCAAAAGGCAGCCAATCGGCTGTCTTTTTTGGTTATAATAATCTACTTTTGCTTACCTGCTACTGAGCGCTCATGATTACCAAATTACCAAGATGGATACTCTGGGGCGGGGCAGTACTAGCCTTTAGCGCAGGCTCGGTCAATACCATAGCGCTGATGGGCTTTACTAATCTATCCGTCTCGCATGTCACTGGCAACGTCAGTCTATTCTCAGCCGCCATTGCTTACTTTGATGGTCGCAGCATTTTGTATATTGGCGCATCCTTGCTGTCATTTTTGGCAGGCGCTGTTCTGAGCGGCTTTGTCATCGGGCAGACCTCTCTTAAATTAGGCCGACGTTACGGACGAGCGCTATATATCGAGGCGGCATTATTATTGCTGAGCTACTGGCTCTACCAACAGCAGGATTACTTAGGACAGCTGGCTGCTGCTATGGCTTGCGGATTACAGAATGCTATGGTCGCAACCTACAGTGGCGCGGTTATTCGTACTACGCATCTAACGGGGCTGACCTCAGATATGGGCGCAGCGATTGGAAATTGGCTGGCGGGGCGCTCTATCAGCAAGCCCACGCTTGGTTTTCAAGCGATCATTTGGTATTGCTTTTGCGGCGGCGGGGTAGTCGGAGCGTTTCTTTATGCCGAAATCTCCTACGGCGCTTTGTTTGTCCCTATACTCATCGTGCTTATCGCCGCTTTTGTCTACAACCACGCTTCAGATCGCTTGCCTGAAAAGCGTCAACTTGCAGACCCCAATTTGCACAAAAAAAAGCGCTCATCATCATAATAAGCGCTTCGTCATTACTCTTGCTAAATAACTATTACAAAAATATCAGTTACTTCTCTTCTTCTTCATGATCTTCGTGATCATGCATGCCTTGCATCATATCGAGTGCTGAATCATCCGTACGTTGCTGATCTTTTTTAGCTAGATCATCTTGATTAATGTCAGTAGGGGCGACTTTAGTTGTTGGGTCAGGCTTATTGCGGTCCGTCATACGGTACTCCTGTTAGTTTATCATATGCCTAAGTTTTTGTAGATTATAGGCATTTACTCATTTTGAGTGAACCTATCAATTATGTAATACGAAGTTTGACTTGTACAGGCGCTAATGAGGCCTGTTTAGTATCGATGTGTAACGATGAACAGGTATAAAAAATACTTATATAGTGAATAAAAGATAGTATGCTAATACTCTAAGTCGACAAAAATTTGCTAAAGTGACCAAGTTTATCTTCTCATAAGGGAATCACTTCCCACATGACTCAACATCAGTGACAAGGATATTGTATGTCAGAATCTAAATTAGATAGCCACTTGCCAAAGGATGGCAACGAGTATTTATTCACCGACACCTTCCCTAAAGGAACGGGTAAAGGGCTAATAGTCGTCGCTATAGCGGCTGTCATTAGCTTTATTATTTATAATGTATTACCCTTTGATAACAGCGCCAATAAGGGCCTAGCTCTACTATTCTTTATTGGTGCTTTATGGCTAACCGAAGCATTACATGTCACTATCACTGCCTTGTTAGTCGTGGTCATAGGAGCCTTAATAGGGATTCCTGATTTTAGTGCCAAGATTGGTTTACAGAGCTTTGCCAGTCCCATTATCTACCTGTTCTTTGGTGGGTTTGCTTTGGCCGCCGCCTTGCATGTACAGCAATTGGATAGAAAAATCGCCTTAAAAATCATCTCCATGTCAGGCGGTAAGCTAGGTACTGCGGTGTTTTTGATATTTGGCGTTACCGCGTTCTTATCGATGTGGATCTCTAATACCGCAACCGCCGCTATGATGCTGCCCCTAGCACTGGGGATCTTGACGCAAGTGGATCGCGAAAAAGACCGCGGTACCTTTGTGTTTGTGCTCTTAGGTATCGCTTATTCAGCGAGTCTTGGCGGACTAGGTACGATTGTAGGATCGCCGCCCAATGCCATCGCCGCAAAAGCGCTCGATATCGCCTTTGTCGATTGGATGAAGTTTGGTATTCCTATCATGCTCGTCATGTTGCCGCTGTTATTAGGCGCGATGTATTTGGTACTCAAGCCCAATCTTAATCGGCAAGTCACCATCTCTGACGAAGCGCCTATTCCTTGGAATCGTCCTAGAGTCGTGACCATCATCGTCTTTATCATCACTGCGCTAAGCTGGATATTCTCCAAAAAGATCGGTGCCGCGCTCGACATTGCGGATACCGATGCTATTATCGCGCTGTCAGCGGCGGCCGCTGTGGTCAGTTTGGGCTTGGTGTCTTGGAAGCAAGTCTCTGATAATACCGACTGGGGCGTGCTCATGCTATTTGGTGGCGGTATTGCGCTATCGACGGTGCTCAAAGTCTCAGGCGCATCCCTAATACTCGGTCAAACTGTCGCCAATGCTTTATCTAGCGCGCCGATTATTGTCGTTATGATTGCCATATCTGCTTTTATTATCTTCTTAACCGAATTTGCCTCCAACACCGCGTCTGCTGCGTTACTAGTTCCTGTGTTTGCCGCCACTGCTGAGCAAATGGGCTTGCCGCAAGAAGTGCTGGTCTTGGTCATTGGTATCGGTGCATCGTGTGCCTTTATGCTGCCAGTTGCCACGCCGCCCAATGCCATCGTCTTTGGCACAGGACTCATCAAGCAATCTGAGATGGTGCGCACAGGGGTAGTGCTTAACCTGATCTCAACCGTCGCTATTGGGCTTTGGGCGTATTTCTTTTTACTATAACTCTTGCATACTACAAAACCTACTTATCCCGATGTTTAAGCGAGTCTTAGACATCGGGATTTTGTTATTATCAAAAGCAAAAGACTAAAAAGCAGGGCCTCAGCATGACACAATGACAAGCATACAAATATGCAGGTCAGCGCTCAGCGCTTTTTCATACTCTGCCTCGGCGCTCGTCCCTCGCGCAAAAGCACACGCTTTGCATAAGCAGTAGGACATGGGCAAGGATAGTTTAGGTAATCGCCCTCAAAAGTGATACAGTGCTATAGGTAGAGTAGGGTTTTGATAGCCCATCAAAACATTTGGATAAAGGATAAGTACCGATATGGCTTTAAATATGCACTTTAAAAACGGCATGATCCGTAAAACGCGCGGTTATATCTCAGATGATCTCATTCCCACCCTTTATCAAATTCATGACAATGGCAGTTTTGCACAATTAACTTGGCTTATTGATAACCTTTATGACAACCCAGAGATTGAGCCTGATATTGCCAAGGCACTCGCTGATGAGTTAGTTGCGTTTGAGACCTTGATACTATCTATGCATCTACCTTTCCCTAGAATACCACTACAAAAATTGCATACTTTCTTTACGCAGGCGGCTACTAATGAGCAGGTTATTTATACGCGTAGTGAATAACTGTGCCAGCCTATACCTCTTAATCTTATAAAGCTACTAGATCGATAAGCAATGAGCTTATGAATGAGTATCTTGCGAATTGGCAAAAGATATCTCGTTGCTAAGCGAACACAAACCTATCTTGAATCACGCCCAAAATATCCCCATAATCTAAGCACTTTTAAATAATAAATAGCCTAAGCAAATATGTCTAATACCGTAGAACAGACTAAACATTCTAAAGAATCAAAAAACCTAAACATTCCTGATACCTTACCAGTCCTTGCCAAAGACAGCTATTACCTCAGCCGTCTTGAGCGTGAGCTGGCACGGGCCGCTGTCGCCAAAAACAAACACGCTGATGCTGATAACCACGCTAATAGTGATAAACGCGACAAAGCCCAGCAAGAGCTTAGCAAAAAACGCGCGCAATATGACAAGATCAAATTCCGCTCACAGCAAGCAGTGCAGGCGCGTATAGAGAGTATTCCTGAGGATTTACCTGCCAAACTCAACCTTGATTTGCCTGTTAGCCAGCGTGCTGATGATTTGGTGCAAGCGATTATCGATAACCAAGTCATCATCGTCGCAGGGGAGACCGGTTCAGGTAAGACCACCCAATTGCCAAAATTGGCGATGCTAGCTGGTCGCGGTATTACGGGACAAATAGGGCACACCCAACCCAGACGACTAGCGGCGAGAAGTGTTTCTAACCGTATTGCTGAAGAATTGGGCGAAAAGCTTGGCGATACCGTCAGCTTTAAGATTCGCTTCAACGAGCAGGGTACCGCGCAGTCTGTCGTCAAGCTCATGACCGACGGTATTTTGCTCGCAGAATTGGGTCACGATCGATTTTTGAGTAAGTACGACACCATCATTATTGATGAGGCGCACGAGCGTAGTCTTAATATTGACTTCATTATGGGTTATCTCAAAAAGCTCTTACCCAAGCGTCCCGATTTAAAGGTCATTATCACCTCGGCGACCCTTGATACTCAGCGTTTTAGCGAATACTTTAGTCGTTATGATAATAAACTCAAACGGCAAGTTAATGCGCCTATCTTTAATGTTGAAGGGCGCAGCTTCCCCGTTGAAGTGCGCTATCGTCCTTTGACGGATGAGCCAGTAACCAGCTCAGATGATGACAGCTATGATGACTTTGAAGAGAACTTGCCGCGCGCAGTGGTTGCCGCGGTCGAGGAGTGCTTTCATGACGCCCATAGTAAAGGGCACGCCGATCAAGCTGATATTTTGATATTTGCGGCCACCGAAGCCGAGATTCGCGAGCTTCAAGACGTGCTAGAGCGTCATGGCCCTAAGCATACTGAGGTATTACCGTTGTTCGCCCGTCAGACGTATGAGGAGCAACAGCGGATTTTTCAGCCATCAGGTCGTGGTCGCCGTATCGTTATTGCTACTAACGTTGCAGAGACTGCGCTAACGGTTCCTGGTATCCGCTATGTGATTGATTTAGGTTTTGCGCGGATATCACGCTATTCTTATCGCTCGCGCGTGCAGCGTTTGCCTATTGAGGCGATCTCACAAGCTGCTGCCAATCAGCGTAAAGGTCGCTGTGGTCGTGTCGCGCCAGGCGTTTGTATTCGCTTGTATTCTGAGGAGGATTTCAGCGGTCGTCCAGAATTTACCGAGCCTGAGATTCTACGGACTAACTTGGCATCTGTTATTTTGCAGATGGCAAATCTGCGTCTAGGTAGTGTTGATGATTTTGAATTTATTGAGCCGCCTGATAGTCGCTTAGTCACGGATGGGCATAAACTGCTCGATGAATTAGGCGCAATTGCTTCCAAAAATGAGCAGACTACCACTCAAAATAGCAAGCATAAGCGCAAACCAACTCTCGATCATTTGCGTTTGACACCAACTGGGCAAAAGATGGCACGAATGCCAATTGATCCAAGGCTGGCACGCATGCTCGTTGCAGGTTCAGATTTTGATTGTATTCGTGAGATGCTTATTGTGGTGGCCGCCCTTGCGGTACAAGACCCGCGTGAACGTCCCGCGAATAAGCGCCAGCAAGCCGATCAAAAACATGCCGAATTTCGTCAAGATGATTCTGACTTTCTATTTTACCTAAGTCTATGGAAGGCCCTGTTCGAAAAAGATGAAAACGGTAACAAGCTCTCTGGCAATCAGCGCAAGCAATTTACCAAAAAGAACTATCTAAGCTTTCCGCGGGTACGCGAATGGAGTCAAACCCATCGCCAACTGGTGCAAATGGTTACGGATCTTAAGCTCACTGACAAAGAAAATAGTGAAGCAGCTAATAGTGATCCTACCAGTATAGACGATGAAGAAATCAAAGCGGTGAAGTATGCTAATTTGCATCGTGCTCTACTTACTGGGCTGCTCTCAACCATCGCGCACAAGACCGAGAGCCGCGGTGAATATCTCGCTGCCCGCCAGCAAAAAGCCAAAATCTTTCCAGCCAGTACGGTGTTTAAGCAAGTACCGCCTTGGGTAATGGCCTTTGAAGTCGTTGAGACCTCCCAAGTCTTTATGCGCACGGTTGCCAAGATTGAGCCTGAGTGGATTATCTCCGCCGCAGGCAACCTGCTCAAATATCACTACTTTGAGCCGCATTGGTCAAAGAAGACCGGACGCGTCAAAGCCTACGCGCAGATTAGTTTATTTGGGTTGATTATCATTCCCAAACAGCTGACCAACTACGAACAAGTCAATCTGATTGAATCACGCGAGATCTTTATTCGTGACGGTTTAGTGACCGGTAATTTGGGCCGGCAAGCACCGTTCTTGCAGCATAATATGGACAAGATCGCTCATGTTGAGCGCATCGAAGACAAATTGCGTCGCCGCGATTTGCTCGTCGATGAAGAGTCGCTGTACCAGTTCTATGATCAAAAGATTCCTGAGCATGTGGCTAGTCGAAAGGCTTTTGAAGATTGGCGCGCTGAGGTAGAAAAGAGCGATAACAAGTATCTATTCTTTACCGATGATGACGTACTTAATAGCCAAGCACCAACGACAGGCGACTTCCCTGAAGTATGGCAATTGGGCGATTTAAAATTGCCACTACGCTACGTCTTTGATCCTGCCAGCGATGACGATGGGGTGACCATTCGTGTACCACTTGCTGCATTGCCGCAGCTGGATGCTATTGAGCTGTTATGGGGCGTGCCAGGTTGGCGTTATGAGCTGGTATTGCAACTACTCAAATCTCTACCCAAAGACATTCGCCGCCAAATCGTACCTATCCCAGATACCGCCGATAGTTTGTTCGATGAATTGCAGCCTGATAGCGGACAGGGTCTGCTCAAGCAGCTTTGCCAAGCCCTAAACCGCCGCGGCATTATGTCGGTCACCCCTGATAAATTTGATCCCTCTAGTATTGATCGATATCTGCAACCGCAAATCTGCGTCGTCGATGACAAAAACCGTATCATAGAAAAAGGTCGCGATCTTGAGACCTTACAGATTCGTCATGCCAGCGAGACCAGTCAAGCAGTGAACGAGCAACAAGGGGTGCATACCGAGTTCCCTGAGCACTATAACTTTAGCAAGAATCGCCATAGCGCAGGCGTGGTGATGAAACAATTCGCTGCCTTGGTCGCTGATAGTTCAGGCACCGCGGTGTCTATTCATCAATATACTGATGTCAACGCCGCTCTAAAAGCGCACCGTATCGGTGTACTAGCACTTATCAAATCCAAGCTTGGTGCCAAACAAAAACAGCTGACGAGTCAAATCGATAAGATATTCAAGCTGGCTTTTGCCCCGCTTGGCGATATGGGCAAGCTCAAAACCATTGTGATTGATGCCACTTTGGATGCGACGTTAGAGGAGCATTACGTCCTATTTGATCACAGTAACGACTTGCCTGAGAGTGCAGATAGCATTGCCGTTGGCTTGAGTGAGGAGCTGCCCTTTACTAGCGATGAGTATAGCCAAACACTAGAGGTAGTACAAAGCAACTTTTTGTTGACCGGTCAAAGCGTCATCAAAACCCTCAAAAACGTTTATACGCGCTGGCAACGCATCCGCCAAAGCCTACTGATGCTCGATCGTGAAATATTTGGCGAGTCAATCGACGATATCGAAGATCAGCTTGAGGACTTGCACCTATCGGACTTTATTTACCGTATGGACTATAGCCATTGGCAGCAATACCCACGTTATCTAGAGGCATTAGAAGTGCGTATCGAGCGCCTTGAGCATAATTTGGAGGCCGATCTCGATGGTGTCTACGCCTTGGATGTGCATATGGAGCGCCTTAGCAATCGTGCTAGCGATGCAGCCATCAGTGACTACCGCTGGATGGTAGAGGAGTACCGCATTCAACTGTTTGCACAACCGATGAAAACCCGCATGGCAGTCTCACCGAAGCGGCTTAATAAAGCATGGGATGAGACTCGTTAAAAAATTATATACTGCCAGAAAATCATAGATTTTCTCTTGCGCTAGGATAAAGGTCTCCCAGACCTTTATTCTCTCCTAGCTCATAGCGTCGCAAGGTACTTTTCACTAAGAGCAGTCCTTAAGGAGATTTTTTAGGACGCGTTAAAAAATCGCGCTGCCAGAAAATTATAGATTTTAAGAGAACGACGATGATCATCAATCATAAATTACTACTATTAGCAGTTATACCTGTCATATTTGTAAATACAGGCTGTGCCAAAACTTCGGCGAATACGGACCATGACGACAAGTCCACAATAGAAAAACAAGTAAAATTACAGGGTAAGTTTAAGAGAAGCTTTGAGATTCATGAGCTTAGCTCTAATGAGATAACCTACTACGTGTCAGACCCAAAACAGGTATTAACTCAACATCCCAAAGGCGTAAAGCAGATAGGGTACTATAGATATTTTGATACTTGCGTCATCGGAAGCGTTAGCTCTACGAGTACATATGGACCCCTAGGTAAATATCAAAGTCAGGTTACAGTGCATAGGTTATGTTAGTAATCCATAGGTCACGTTACGAAATACGGATACAAAAAACAACCCCATGATTAAAATCATGGGGTTGTTTTGCTTTAATTTACAAATTTATTTTGTCGAAATTCAACAGCAAAGCTGCGCTAAAGTATGCTTATTTGCGCTTATTTTACTTAGTTACTGCTATTTTCCTTGAGCACTCCCATGCTATAAAACAAAAAGGCAACAGCTGATATGACGATAAGAAATGGCGTGAGTAACCAGATAGTAATATTGATCAGTAGTGATGACAGCGCTCCGTTAAACATAACATAGTTAGGCGCTACGGCATCTCTGACAATATCGATAGCGCATTTTACGATAGGAAAGAGCAAAGTACTGATGCCAAGAGTGAGGGTATACTTATCAAAGCTAGGATCGACGAGTAAAACGGCAAAGTAAAATACCGCAAAAAAAGTAATACTTAGTGCTAAGCATTTAAAGATATAGCTTAAATGAATCACAGGAAGCTCCTTATTCTCACTCATAGCATATTTAAACCAAGCCATTCAACAATTTCTATTTAATGAATATATTATATGTTATTAATTGAATATACAAGTAAACTGAGCAGACAAGTGTATTTTTAAAACGGGATTGGATGATTACTTACTCAAGGCTGCAATTAATATGTGGAACGAGCGTTATAACGAAGCAGAATATGTCTTTGGTACTGAGCCTAATGACTTTTTAAAAGCGCAGTTTGCACGGATACCTGCTGGCGGGCGCGTGCTCTGTCTAGCAGAAGGCGAGGGCAGGAATGCAGTGTTTTTGGCTGAGCAAGGCTATCAGGCGACCGCTATGGATTTATCCGAAGTGGGTTTAAACAAAGCGATAAAGTTAGCTATTGAGCGAGGCGTTGACATCACCACTCAAGTCGCTGATTTGGCTGATTATCAGTTTGGTATGGGACAGTGGGATGGCATCGTCTCTATTTGGGCGCATCTGCCGCCTAAAATAAGGCAGTATGTGCATGCTCAAATTGTGCTCGCACTAAAACCTAATGGGGTATTGATTGTTGAAGCTTATACCGAGGATCAACTTGAGATGGACGCTATCGGTGGTCCCCCTGACGCGCAAAAGGAGCGCTTTAGCTCACTAAATAACTTGCAAACGGAACTGACTGAGTTGGTACAAATTATTGGCACCGAAAAACAGCGTGTGATATCTGAGGGCAAGCGTCATCAAGGACTAAGTGCTGTGGTTCAGTTTGTTGGACGTAAAGCGCTATAATCATAAGAATAGTTTGCTATACAACATCAGATTCCACAAAAAAGCCCATAACGAATATGGGCTTTTCTATTTATAAATTATTACTGTTGTAGAATACCATTAATGAACAAGTCACTTTTATACTTATTATAGTTGGCAGTTGACTTGATACTGTTGACCGTTGTTTGTTGAGATAGTCATGATGCCGTAATCTGCTTTAGTCTGCCAGTCATAGGTAGTTTGTGGATTGACGTTGTTGACGTAACGCGCGCCAGAGCCTGATACGGCTTGCTCTGTTCTGACTACAGCATTGCTTAGGCCAACTTTAGGCAAAGTCACGTTTAGATCAGCGACTTGACCGTTTGCTGAGTAAGTGGCAACGATAGCGCCATTGTCTTCACAAGTGAACGACTGCACTACAGGCTGGGCAGATGGAGTAGGGTCAGGCATGGTTGGTACAGGCGCGCTAGTGGCACAGGCAGCTAAGAATAAAAAGGCAGGCGTTACAGCTAATAGTTTTTTCATAATGTCCTCAATTTTGTTGGTAGATGGGAAAGACGTTATCATATCGCTAATCTCAAATCGAAACGTTGTCATTTGGCATCATAGCGGTATACCGAATGTTTCAATATATTACGCAGATGTTTTAGTAGTATTTTTGGTAAGTACAAATATGAATACAGCGCCAAGTATGACAAGGCTTGAAAGTATAAAAGACAAGGTCAATTGCTCAGATAAAAATACCACGCCTGCCAGCGCGGCAAGGACAGGCACACAAAACTGTACGACGGCAGCTTGCGTGCTTTTAAGTAGCGGCATGGCCACGTACCACAGGCAATAGCCAATTCCAGAGGTCACGGCACCTGACACCCCAGCCAATAGCACCCCTTCAACACTCACTTTTGCTAGGTAAGGTAGGGCCACGAGTAGTAATATAGGCAGAGCAACTAGGCTACGCACAAAGTTAAACCCTGTTGCTCGTAGCGGCGAGATGCAGGCTTTGCCTCTGATGCTATAGACGCCCCATGCGATACCACTTAGCATCATAACAATTGCCCCATAGAGTGACGGCATGGCAGCTGATGGCAGCATCAGATATACAAAACCCATAAAGGCTACTGCCAAAGCAATCCATTGAACAATACTTAAGCGCTCCTTTTGATAAATACCCCAACCGATCATCGTAAATTGGACAGCTGCGAACAAAATCATCGCACCAGTACCAGTATCTAGCTCGACATAAGCCAGCGAAAAACAAAGCGCATAGATAACTAAGCTTAAACTACTAAGCCAGCTGCCCTTATCGCTAAGTATATGGTCACCTAGTATACGGTCGCTGAGTACGACAGCGGCCTCTGACGACTTTAAGCGCCTAGCATGGACTATCATGATGATTATCAAACAAACTGCGCCGCTAAGCAGCCGAATAATGGTAAAACTCCAAGGATCGATATAGCTCTCAGATAATGCCATGCGGCAAAGTAAGGAGTTTGCGGCAAACGCCAGCAAAGCTGCTATCGTGTATAGGGATGCTCTCAAATGAATCCTTACTGCCTAATAAAAAAGTTAGCTGATATAAAAGCGTATGGGTGCCATAAAATGTAGTATAGTTTTGCCCCTATTCATCACTGTCATATATAGAGTAACCAATATGGATTGGGCAAAGATATTTATTCATGACACCACGTGGCTGTTTGGCATAGAGATTATATTGCGCGCGGCGATTATGTTTGTCATGATTATTGTGTTTCTACGCTTTACCGGTAAGCGCGGTGTTCGTCAGTTGTCTATTTTTGAGCTGACCATTATCCTGTCGCTAGGCTCTATCGCCGGCGATCCGATGTTCACAGAAGACTTGCCGATTATACAAGCACTTATCATTATGAGTGTGGTCATTTTGCTATATCGATTATGTACCTGGGCGATAATGAAGTATCAACCTTTAGAGAATCTGCTAGAGGGCGAAGCGATATACATTGTAGAAAATGGCATGCTGGTCCTTAATAAGATCAAAAAAGGCAAAATGTCGCACGATGAGTTCTTTGCCGAGATGCGTCAGCAAGGCGTTGAGCATTTAGGTCAAGTGCGTACTGGTCTGCTGGAGACTGACGGCACTTTTAGTGTGTTGTTGTACGCGCCAGATAATACAGACTTTGGTTTGCCCTTATTTCCCAAGCAATATCAGGCAGCTACAGAGGTTGAGAATAATACCTACTACGCATGCATGCACTGCGGACATGTCGACTATATTAGCCAAAATGATGAGCTATGTTCGCGCTGTGAGAACAACTGCCGCGACTGGGCAAAAGCGCTCAATACCAAGATTGTCAGATAATAAAGGGGCGCTATTGATTAGCATTCACCATACGCAGATCTGCAATCATCTGCTCTAAGTGGGCTTTGTCTTGTGCGCTCCAGACATTGTACATGCAGTTATTAGGGGTTACGACATAAGCAAGCCAAGACGCGGTAGGATCGCCACCCTCATGACCATAACCCACTTTGCTACCATCAGTATAATAGATATTGTAGGGCCAATCATAAGCGGCCTCGCTTGGGTTTATGACACCGGTGTTGGCAACGCCGTACATGCTACGGGTATTAGGCAAATCATAAGCGACGCCCCAGCCTCCTGAAAAACGAGCACGGCGCACACTGTGTCGAGCGATATGCGCCTCTGCTTGCTTGGGTAGTGCCAAAATTGGACACACAGATCTGTTTTCTGATTTTAGCCATTCTTGATGATAAATAGCATCAGTATCACTGATAGTGATCGCAGGACTCGTCCAAGGGGCTTTGGGTTCGGCGCTGTTATTCAAAGCATCATCTGCATTGGTATTGTCAATAACGCTAGTGCTACTCACATCAATTGATGTTGCAGAAGCCTTTGCGCTATTAGTAGATTGGATTGCCGCTTTGTTAGTAGTAGTAGATTGGATTGCCGCTTTGTTAGTAGGCAGATTATTAGTAGGCAGGTTAGACTGACAAGCTGTCATAGCCATACTTAGGACAGGAACAGCGATTAGCAAAGAAGGTTTGTATAAACGTATCATAATTAGTTCTCAATTTTTAAAATTTGAATTTTAGCTTTGTTTTTGTACTAGTGATAATGAACACTATCAGTGTTTTTTGGTGTCACCTACGATCTTGTCCATAAAAGCGAATAGCAGACCTGACACTACAAATGCCATGTGAATGATGACCTTCCACATTAGTTTATCTGTATCAATATTTGTCATGTTGCCTGATATATCCATAAAAGATTTGAGCAGATCAATTGCAGAAATCGCAACGATGGCTCCTATAACTTTGAGTTTAAGACCAGAGAAGTCGACTTTACCCATCCAACTGGGGCGATCAACATGCGTACCTGTCTCTATTTTAGATACAAATATCTCGTAACCACTAAAGATGATAATAAGCAGTAGGCTAGCTACCAAAGAGATATCGACCAGTATGAGTATATTAACAATCACCTCTGATACGGTTGAATTGAAGACTTGAGAAAGGGTAAGCCATAACTTTTGAATAAATTTTATAAACAGTACGATAATACCTATGATTAAACCCACATAAAATGGGGCTAATATCCAGCGACTGTGAAATATTATCTTCTCTAAAGTGTATTCAATCTTCTTTAGCATCTTATTAGTCTCTTAAGCGATATGAATAAAAAAGTATCTAAGCATAGCTTAATAGTGAATATTAAAAGCACAAATAAATGGCTAACCAGTATGGTTAAGTGAGTTTAACCACTTACTTATTTGCTGCACCCGCTCGTCTCTTGCGCCGCCGATACGCTTGAAATTTTTATTATACCTATTTAAATGTGTTTCAAAATAAGTGCTAATGTCGTCGCGTTCATGCGGCGCGTCTCGCAAATCATCAGCCACCCAAGGCACATCAACCGCCGTCAAAAGGATCAAATCATAGTGATGCGCTAGAGCGGCGCGTTTGAGTGCTGGTGGGCAATCACCATAGTACCAGTTAGCGTAGACCATCAGCTCAAATAGGCTAGTATCACAGAATAGATAAGCTTGAAAGTGACCGTTGTTTATTGCCGTTTGCGCGGCTTCTTCAGTAAGCTGGTTTTCAAGGGCTATCTGACCTTGCGCAATAGGCAAGAGATCGTCCCAAGTACAGCTAAGCTGCTGCTTATCCCACTTATCTTGCAAAAATTCCCGCATATATTCAGGCGCCCACGGGCTTTTGAAGTGCGCGGCCAAATCTCGACATAAGGTGGTCTTGCCCGTACTCTCAGCGCCCAAAACTGCCACCTTAAATACCGATTTAGGCGACTGCTGGATCAAATTGTCGCTGCATACGGTAGCGTCGTTGCCATTCATAATATGCCCAGATTGCAATCAAGGTGAATACTACGTACTGTAGCGATGTGAAGGTATAACCCTTGTAGAAGTAAAGCGGTACTGAGATGGCGTCAGCGACTATCCATAGTAGCCAGTGCTCAATCTTGCGACTGGCCATGAGCCACATCGCCATCAAAAACAATGCCGTGGTTAGCATATCGGTATAATCGATCCATGTAAATAAATGCGCGCCTAATACCACACCATCAAAGCTAAAGTCATTGCTGATGACAGGACGAAAATAGTAAATCAGCGCCACAAAAGCGACGGTTGCAGAGCCGAGTAAGGCAAGCGTTGGTAAATCGCTAGCACTAATATGCTCAATACTAATCTCATCGTTGGGCGTAAGCTCTTGAGTGTCTTGCTTATTTTTAGTCCAATTATACCAGCCGTATAGCCCCATGACGGTGTAATAGGCGTTGATAAACATGTCACCGAATAGCTGCCATTGCCAGAGCAGGTAGACAAAAATCCCTGTGCTAACAAGACCCACAGGGAATACTAAAACGCTTAGTTTGCGCGCGAGTAGTACGCTTGTGATGCCGAACATAACGGCGATGAGCTCAAGTCCGATAAATAGAGTAGAGTAGTCAGCGTATTGACCAAACAGCCAATTAAAAGTTTCAGTCATGAGCGTCTCGTGAGGGTTGGTATTGTTTCTTAGGTTCAAGTAGTAGATTCAGGTACTACTTACGAGCTAATAGTCATATCATGTGCGGTATAAGCTGTTTGATTATAGCTTAGACTCGCGAGTAATAATAAGCGCGTATCACTATTAAACGTGAACCAATTTTTATCGAGAATTGATTATTTGTAACAAAGTATTAGAAAAATAAGATTATTCAGGCATAATAAGACCATAGGTTTAAGTTTACAGTCATACACTCAATACGATAAGTTCTACTTGATAAACGCATCGCTATAAAAAGAGATATGACAACTTTTTAATTTTCGCTCAACACTAAGCAGGACAAGGAAGCTTATTATGACGACTTGTATTACAGGCACAGGCCTTTATATTCCGCCTTATAGCATCAGTAACGAAGAGCTCGTAGATTCATTTAATCAGTATGTTGAAAACTATAATAACGAGCACGCTGACGAGATCGCAGCAGATACCATGACGGCGCTAGAGCCCTCATCAGCCGCCTTTATCGAAAAGGTTTCTGGCATCAAGTCCCGCTACGTCATGGAAAAAGACGGTATCTTAAACCCTGAAATAATGGCACCTGTCATCGCCTATCGCAACCTTGGTGAAGAGCTGTCTGTTATGGCTGAGATGGGCGTTGAAGCGCTCAATAATGCTCTAAAAGATGCAGGGCTTGAAGCCAATGATTTGGACGGCATTATCCTTGCCTGCTCAAACTTTCAGCGTACCTATCCTGCTGTCGCCATCGAGATCCAAAACGAGATCGGTATGATCGGCGGCTTTGCTTATGATATGAATGTGGCGTGTAGTGCGGCAACTTTTGGTCTCTCACAAGCTTATGGCTCTATCGTTTCAGGCCTTGCCCGCCGCGTAGCAGTCGTCAACGTTGAGATTACCTCAGCGCATCTCAACTGGCGTAACCGTGATAGTCATTTTATCTTTGGGGACGTCGCAACCGCGTCTATCGTCGAAGAGCTAGATACACCTAAAGGTTATGAGATACTAAGCTCTAAGCTATTCACACAGTTTTCAACCAATATCAAAAACGAATACGGCTTTATGGATCGCTCAGAGTTTTTGGCAGCCGAAACTCAGATGTACCCTGATATTAAAGAGCCTGTCACTGACAAATTATTCTTACAAAATGGCCGTAAAGTGTTCCGCGAAGTATGCCCCAAAGTCTCTGAAGTCATCACTGAGCATCTGCACGAGAACGATATGCAGGCAAGCGATGTCAAGATGATGTGGCTACATCAAGCCAACGCCAATATGCTAGATCTTATCTTGCGTACGGTCATCGGTAAAGAGGCAGACAAAGCGATCGTACCGAGCGTCATTGCAGAGTTTGCTAACACCAGTTCAGCCAGTCCCATGATTGTCTTTCATAGACACAAGGACGATCTGCAATCTGGTGATTTGGGCGTGATTTGCTCCTTTGGCGCAGGCTATTCAATAGGTTCGGTGCTGGTGCGCAAGGTGTAGAATTTAAGTCGTCTAAGTAAAATAGCTAAGAGTAATCTTAGCTATTTTTTTGCTTAAAATTTGGACTTAATGAATGACAACAGATCTATAGCACTTTGATTTTTAGCGCAGCAAGTGTAGACATTTTGCTAATAAGCTTTTACGTCTTATAGTGAATTACCTTGTTATAAAGTGTGCTGTCATGAATTATTACGTACAGGTTTTATTGTGATGGCAAAAATTTGCTATAATCGCTCTCTTATTTTACTTTTTTAGATGACTATCCTGTTATGAAAGAATCCCTGCGCCTGCGTTTAGACCAAATGGTAGACCGTTATGAAGAGGTCACCGCGCTGTTATCAGATCCAGATATCATCAGCGATAATAATAAATTTCGTGAACTCTCTGTTGAACATAGTGATTTGATGGAGATTACGACGCTGTGGCAAAACTACGGCCGTGCGGAGCAAGATCAAGCCGATGCTGAGATCATGCTAGAGGACGCAAGCGATCCTGACATGAAAGAGATGATGCAGGATGAGATCGATACAGCACGCGCGGCGATCGTAAAGATGGAAGAAGATCTCAACGTCATGATGCTACCCAAAGACCCGAACGATAAAGTGCCGGCCTTTCTTGAGATACGTGCTGGTACAGGCGGCGATGAAGCGGCGATCTTCTCAGGCGATTTGTTTCGCATGTACCAAAAGTACGCACAAGCTCAAGGCTGGACGCTGGATGTATTATCCGCCAATGAAGGCGAGCATGGCGGCTATAAAGAAATTATTACCCGCGTCTCAGGTAATAGTGTCTATGGTCGTCTAAAGTTTGAGTCGGGCGTTCACCGTGTCCAGCGCGTGCCAGAGACTGAAAGTCAAGGCCGCGTCCATACCTCAGCCTGTACTGTCGCTGTCATGCCCGAGGTTGAGATTGATGATACTGTGGATCTCAATCCTGCCGATATCAAGATGGATACCTTTCGCTCCAGCGGCGCAGGTGGTCAGCACGTAAACACTACGGATTCTGCAGTGCGCCTAACGCATATACCGACAGGGACAGTGGTTGAGTGTCAGCAAGAGCGTAGCCAACACAAAAACCGCGCCCATGCGATGAAAATGCTGATCTCTAAAATTCAGCAAGTCAAAGTACAAGCGCAAGTCGATGTCGCCGATGAGATTCGTCGTGATTTGGTCGGTAGTGGCGATCGTAGCGAGCGTATTCGCACTTACAACTTCCCGCAAGGGCGCATGACTGATCACCGCATTAACTTAACCCTTTATAAGCTGGATGCGATTATGGAAGGCGATTTGGATGAGCTGCTTGACGCGCTATTGCGTGAGCATCAGGCGGATCTGATGGCGAGTATTGGTGGTGAATAATACTGCTTAACCTAATAATCTATATTAAAACAAACCTATTGAATTTGAGATTTCTATGTCAAAGCCCAACAATCAAAACGTCGATGAACAAGCCCCAACTATCGAGGAAGCAAATGAGCTTATTGCACAACTACAAGCTAAACTCGATGATATCGTAGCGTCTGGTAAGCCCCCTTATCCTAATCAGTTTAAACGCACTGATTACGCGCAAGATCTACAAACGGCTTTTGAGGGCGTTAGCAAACAAGAAATCGAAGAAAAAGCGGCCAATGGTGATAAAACCCAAGTCAATGTCGCAGGTCGCGTCATGCTTAACCGCGGCTCGTTTATCGTCATTCAAGACATGAGTGGTCGTATTCAGCTCTATGTGGCACGCAAAGAGCTCGATGAAGAGACATTGGCTAGTATAAAATCGCTTGATTTGGGCGATATCGTTGGTGTGTCAGGATATATCGGACGCTCAGGTAAAGGCGATCTGTATGTGCATATCGACGCGTTTACTTTGCTCACCAAGTCGCTGCGTCCGATGCCTAATAAATTTCATGGCCTAGCTGATACCGAGGCGCGCTATCGCAATCGCCATCTTGATCTTATGACCAATGAGACCACGCGTAACACCTTTATGATTCGTAGCCAAGTGATTAGTGGTATCCGCAAATTTATGCTGAATGAGCGTTTTATGGAAGTGGAGACGCCGATGATGCATCCCATTCCAGGGGGTGCGGTGGCGCGTCCGTTTGAGACCCATCATAATGCGCTAGATATGCCACTATATCTGCGTATTGCACCAGAGCTTTATCTCAAGCGCCTAGTCGTTGGCGGCTTTGAAAAAGTATTTGAGATTAATCGTAGTTTTCGTAATGAAGGCGTTTCAACTCGTCATAATCCTGAATTTACCATGATTGAGTTTTATCAAGCGTACGCGGACTATCACGATTTGATGGATTTAACTGAGCGCCTATTCAATCAGTTGGCGATGGATATTTTAGGCACGACCGAGATCACCTATCAAGACGAAGCTATTAGCTTAAAAGCGCCATTTGCACGTCTATCAATGTCAGATGCTATCGCGCAATATGCCGAAAACTTTGACATGGCGCGTATTAATGATCGTGATTATCTAGCGGACTATGTAAGCAATACTTTGCATCAGCCAGTAAACGACGTGTTTGGTATGGGTAAGCTAAAAACCATCGTCTTTGAAGAGACTGCTGAGCATAAGCTTCGTCAACCGACCTTTATTACGGAGTATCCTGCGGAAACTTCACCGCTTGCTCGCCGCAGTGATGACAATCCTGAGATTACCGATCGATTTGAGCTGTTTATTGGTGGTCGCGAATTGGCAAATGGCTTTAGCGAGTTAAATGACCCTGCCGATCAAGCAGAGCGTTTTCGCGGACAAGTTGCTGAAAAAGACGCGGGCGATGATGAAGCCATGCATTTTGATGAAGAGTACATCGAAGCCTTATCTTACGGTTTGCCGCCAACGGCAGGCGAGGGCATTGGCATCGATCGCTTAGTCATGCTATTTACCGACTCAGCGAGCATCCGTGATGTGATCTTGTTCCCGCATATGCGCCCAAAAGCGGACTAGTCTGTACTTGCTAGTAGCCGTTGAACAAAAGATAAAATCTATAGAGATTGAATAAGAAGCCAGACGAGAGTACTGGCTTTTTGCTATAATAAGCCCTCTAACCACTTAGCATAATGGATAGCTATGTCGCAGCAATATCAAGTCCTCGCGCGTAAGTACCGTCCCAAGAACTTTCACGAATTGATTGGGCAAACGCACGTCTCCCAAGCATTAATCAACGCCATTGACTATAATCGCTTGCACCACGCTTATCTGTTTACCGGTACTCGCGGCGTTGGTAAGACGACGATTGCGCGCATTTTATCCAAATGTCTAAACTGTGACACGGGCATTACCAGTACGCCCTGCGGCGTCTGTGATAACTGCGTGGCAATCGATCAAGGGCGCTTTATTGACTTAATCGAGATTGATGCGGCCTCACGGACAAAGGTTGAAGACACACGCGAATTGCTAGATAACGTGCCTTATGCACCAAGTCAAGGTCGCTACAAAGTATATCTTATCGATGAAGTGCATATGCTATCGACGCACAGCTTTAACGCACTACTCAAAACCTTAGAAGAGCCGCCTGAACATGTAAAGTTCTTACTCGCGACCACTGATCCACAGAAACTACCGATTACTATCATCTCACGCTGCTTGCAATTTGTACTGCGTCCATTGCCGCAGACGCTACTTAGCGAGCATTTAGCTAATGTGCTTACGCAAGAGCAAGTCAGCTATACGCAGCCTGCGCTGTGGCAGCTGGCGAGTGCGGCAAAAGGCTCGGTGCGTGATGCCTTATCCTTAACCGATCAGGCGATAGCCTTTGGTCAAGGCGGCCTTGATGATGCCACTGTTAATGCGATGCTGGGACTCATAGATGCCGCTGACTTGGTGCGCTTAATTACCGATATTTACAACCATAATAAGTCCGCAGTTGCCGCGCACATTGAGCAGATGCGCGCGCAAATGGTTGATGCAACGAGCATGTTTGATGGACTTACTGAGCTTTTGCATCAATTAGCACTGACCCAGTTATTACCTGAGGTGGCGCTCAATGTAAATGAAGCGCAAGCACAAGATATTAATGCTCTGGCTGGGCATATTAGCCCTGATGTCTTGCAACTATACTACGAGATTGTCGTGCAAGCGCGCGAGGGTATCAAGCTTGCTAGTACACCGATGCAAGCGCTTGAGATGTGCATTCTACGTCTGCTCGCGTTCCGCCCTTTGCCTGTTGATCACATACTAGCCCCAGTTGTAGAGCAGGACAATAGTCTATCTAGCGGACACGTCTCCTCATCGCATCAATCTGAGCCTTATGATATCAGTCAAGACAATAGCAATATCTCTAGGGAGTCGCTACAGGGTTTTCAGCACTCTAGTCTAGACCCTGCCACAGATAATGAGCCGGCCGTATCTGAACACAACTTAGTGCAGATGAATAGTGATGATAAAAAAGACAGTATTGAAGAAAATAATACGAATGAATTACTTGTCACTGAAATAGCAGATAGTATAAACCCACCAGAACCAGAACCAGAACCAGAACCAGAACCAGAACCAGAACCAGAACCAGAACCAGAACCAGAACCAGAACCAGAACCAGAGCCAGAGCCGATTGCTGAGCCGATTGCTGAGCCGATTGCTGAGCCGATTGCTGAGCCGATTGCTGAGCCGATTGCTGAGCCGATTGCTGAGCCGATTGCTGAGCCGATTGCTGAGCCGATTGCTGAGCCGATTGCTGAGCCGATTGCTGAGCCGATTGCTGAGCCGATTGCTGAGCCGATGCGTAATGATTCTCAGTTGGCTAGCATCGATGATCCCCGCGAGCTATTGCGCTGTGCTCCGCAGGACTTGACCGGAGAATGGACAGCGGACAAATGGGACTATTGGCTGCAGACGGCGCGCGAATCAAATGTATTAGCACAAGATGAGCTAGCGCTTGCACGTCAAGGCGTCATGACTGGCATGTGCGATGGTAAAGCGTCGTTTATTACCGGGGTTAACAGTACGCATCTTCAAACCATCTTTCAGCAAATGGCAGCAAAGTTGCAAGAGCAGTTTGTCAATGCAGAGATCAGCTTACAGATTGATAGTAGTATCATGGAGTCTCAGGATAAGACGCCAGAGCGTCGCCGCGCGCAAAGAATGGTACAGGCACTTGAAGTTGCTGAATCTAAACTACTAAGCACTCCTGTGATGCAGTATCTGACCGAGCAAGGACAAGGCAAAATGGGCAAGGTTCAGTTATATTAAAAATTATCATTTCTGATATTTATTGATAGGCAGTGATATGTCAGTATTATTCTCAAAATTTAATAATAATTAGCTAGTGTTTTGATTTTGATACCGTTATTTTGTGATTTAAAAGCAGTTTTTGACCTTTGGGTTAGATTTATATTATGTACTGCTAATTAATATCGGCTATACTAGTTAAGTTATATTAAAAACTAAAACCTAGCTTAGGTGAGAATATGTTAGACAATTTACGTGGTATGGCTGTGTTCGCAAGCGTTGTCGGACACGGCTCTTTTAGTGGCTCAGCCCGCGAGCTTGGGATTACAACGAGTGCGGTCAGTCAGCAAATACGCTCATTAGAAAATGAGCTTGGCGTAGTATTACTTCATCGATCAACTCGTAAGCTTAGCTTAACAGAAGCTGGCGAGAGCTTTTATGAGTCGGCCAAAGACATGGTCAGTGCCGCTGAACAAGGCCGCATAAAAGTCAATCAATTGCGCGATGAACTTGCCGGTAGCCTACGTATTGCCACAACGCCTGAATTGGGTGTACATCATATACTGCCAGCGCTATCGACTTGGATGGCAGCGCATGATGATTTGAGTATCACCTACCTTGCAGACAATCACTACGTTGATATGATTGATGAGCGCATTGATATCGCTATTCGTATGAGCCCTAATATCAATGACTCAACGCTATGCAATCATCCGCTATCAGATGTGCGTCAAATGCTAGTGGCTTCGCCGCAGTATCTTAGACAACACAAAAAGATTGAGAGTCCAAAGGATTTAGCGGATCATCAAATGATCGTCATCGATATTATGAAAGATGCCAATCACGTTGAGCTAGTTCATACAGAAACGGGTAAAAAGACCCGTATGAAGATGAACTCGCGTATCCATACCAATAACGTCTTTATGGCGATGACTTTGGCTAAAGAAGGTCATGGTTTGATCAGAATTATGGAGATGGACATCAAGCGTGAGCTTGAAAGCGGTAATTTGGTTGAGGTGCTTACAGGCTATCAGCTACCAAGCTTTGTACTATATGCAGTAACGCTCAATCATGAGCAGCAACCTGCTAAGATTACCCGTAGTCTTGAAGTGCTCAAAAAGTACTTTAACGCCAATTAAAATTAATGAAGTAATATCAGCAATAAAAAAACCTCTAAATTATTTAGAGGTTTTTGTTTTTTATCAGAACATAGGCTTTAGCATCGTCAGTAAGCGCTCGACCACTTGCTCACTCTCATCACGGCTGATGTTCAATGTTGGCAAGAGACGAATGACATGAGAGCCTGTGACGTTGATGATAAGTTTTTGCTCCACGCGGGCGCGATCAACCAGTTGGCTACAGTCCATCGTCTCAGGCAAGACAATACCGATCATGGTACCAGCGCCGCGAGCACTAACGCCATATTGTGACAAAGCGTCCACCATATTGTCACGTATGAACTGGCCTTCAACGACTGCATTAGTCATAATATCGCTATTAGCAAGGATGTCATACACGGTATGTACCACGCGGCTAGCAAGTGGTGTGCCGCCATAGGTTGAGCCATGACTACCTGCGCCAAACAAGTCTTTTGCGCGTCCTCGTACCATACAAGCGCCTACAGGAAAGCCATTGCCTAAGCCTTTAGCCGTAGTTAATACATCAGGGCGTGCATTGCTATGCTGATAAGCAAAATATTTGCCCGTACGTCCATTGCCCGTTTGTACCTCATCAAGCATAAATAGCCAGTTATGAGCGTCACATTCAGCCTGTAGCTCCTCCAAATAGCTAAAACCATTCGCCGCAGTATTAAGACCACCTTCGCCCTGAATAGGCTCAACGAAGATAGCGCAGATATCCTCATGCTCTTGCGCAGCTTGCTGGACTGCGCCGATATCACCAAAAGGCACACGGACAAAGTCCTCATCCAAAGTATAAAACCCTTCACGCGCTTTTGGATTGGCAGTTGCCGATACGGACAACAAGGTACGCCCATGAAATGATTGTTCCATGACGATAACTTTGGGGCGCTTAAAGCCTTGCTGATGGGCATGTAAGCGCGCCATTTTAAGCGCCGCTTCGTTAGCTTCCGCGCCGCTATTGGCAAAGAAGACGCTGTCCATTTGCGCCGCCATACATAGCGCTTCGCCTGCGCGCTCCTGCCAGTCGATACCGAATAAATTACTCGTATGAATCAAAGTTGCTGCTTGCTCAGAGATAGCCTGGGTGATTTGTGGATGACAATGCCCAAGACCACATACTGCAATACCTGTAAGCGCATCAAGATACGGCGTCTCATCTTGAGTGTAGAGCCAGCTGCCCGATCCGCGAGTAAAACTGACAGGCTGACGGGTATAAGTAGGCATCAGATAAGTCGCTGACATAAAAAGTCCTTTGGATAGGGTATAAAGAAGATGTAATTTGGTATTGGAGCTAAAAGTAGTATTGGTGCTCTAAAAGTAGGCAAATCAGCTCATACAGTAATAAGGGGTACTATGCATACAATGAGCTGTTATTTTAGCGCCTATAACTCGTCAGAAAAAGGCGTTGACTCAGCGGGTAGGGTATATTCCTCGCTTGCCCAAGCGCCTAAGTCAATCAGCTTACAGCGCTCGCTACAAAAAGGCTTAGACGAGTTACCTTGCCAAGCAGTTTGCTTACCGCAGCGCGGACAGGGGTAAGTTTTTGGGACAGTGTTTGCATTAGATTGGGTCATAATAGATGTCGTAGTGTTATCTATGAATAAGAGTCGCTATAATAGCATGCACGAATTAAAAGACAAATACAGACTGGCATTCACGCATCAAGTGCTAAAAATAGCCTAAGCGATTATAAATAAATTGAGTAAAAATGACTATTAAAAAAGAAAAGTTATCACATGTAAAAGATAGAGCCTTTCAACCAGATAAGCTATCAGCGCCACGTGATTTTAAGATGCCCGCCATTACTAAACATTATGAACACCTAGTGCTAGAGATTGGTGCAGGGAAGGGCATGCACGCGCTTAGTTTTGCAAAAGACAATCCCAGTACTCATCTTATTGCCATTGAGCGTACTCGCAATAAATTTGCAGCCTTTGCTAAGTTGGCGTCGGCGCAACATTTAGACAATTTATCTCTGATACATGCCGACGCGATTGCTTGGACTGTACATGGAATCGCACCTGATAGTATCGATAAAATTTATATTTTATACCCTAATCCTGAGCAGCATAACCCAAACCAGCAATGGCTAAACATGCCTTTTTTTGAGTTTTTATTATCAAGGTTGAGAGTAGGCGGCGAGGTTGTTTTAGCCACCAACATAGAGTCTTATATGGACAATGCTGAGCAGCAAGCTATTAAGGTTTGGCAATTACCAACAAAACGTTATCAGGTAGCAGCTGACAGTCGGCGTACGCATTTTGAAGTGAAGTATTTGGCGCGTGCAGAGTCATGTTGGCAGTTGGTCATGATCAAACCTGAGGGGTATCACACACGCTTTGATGCCTGGAATAAAATGCAGTAGGTATCGAACTATAGTAATTAGTCTAAGTAAGATATAACAAATATAAAATAGCCTAAGCAATGAAAAAATTACATTAAAGAATCGCCACGAAAGGGCGATTCAAAAAGTACATCACTAATCTAATAGTAAAAAATATATCGATGGTCTAGTTACGTTAAGTAAGGTCTGACTAAAGTATCAGGATTAGTGTGAGCATCGATAACAGTCAAAAAGGTATATGCACCAATAAACTTACGGCTAATGAACATAAACTCTTTTGGTGGCAGATTGAACTCAAAAGATTGCATCGCTCGTGTGGCTTTTTCTGATATACGCGAATGCAGTCTACTATTTGCCCAAATGTAGCGGTTGTGCTCATCTAAGCAGTCTACAGGAATATCTGGATTGGCAGTAGGATTGCTAAATGGCTCTGTTGCGAGTAAAAACAGCGAGGCGACGTCAGAGCGCACTTTATCGCTCATCGTATCAAAGAACTCATACCCTGTCATAGCAGCTTTCATCGCTTGATGATCATGGTGATAACCTGCACGAAGAAGCGCGTGTGCAATAACTAAAAGCTCATTATCAAACTGACGAATAGCGCCAAAGTCTAATAACACTAACTTATCAGGCTCACTTGCATCGTCGCTAATACGCACAAGATAATTACCAAAATTTGGATCTGTCTGCATCTCGCCCCAGACAAATATCTCCTGCATCATAATCTCAATTGCCGCTTGTCCAATAGCGTTACGGCGCTCATGAGGTAGGGCTTGTAATATATCTGAGGTGACCGATACTCCTGACTCAAAAGACATGCACAGCAAGCGCTGGCTTGAATAGTCGCGGATAATCTTGGGCACAGAATAGCGAGGATCATCTTTTAGGCGACCATAAAAACGTTCAGTGGTCGCCGCCTCGACGTTGTAATCAACTTCACGGTGCAGCAAATCTCGAATCTCTTCAAACCAAGTATCCAAAGCGCGTGTTTGCGGCACTGCGTTACTAACCTTTAATAAGCGCTTAAATAAAGCCAAGTCCGAATCAATTGCGTCCGCCACCCCTGGATATTGAATCTTTAAAACAACTTGCTCGCCCGTCGCTTTAATAGTTGCACGATGTACTTGTGCTAGAGATGCCGTACCAATAGGCGTAGTATCCACATCAAGCTCACTTAGCTTTTCACCCAAAGTGCGGCGCAGCGTTTGTTCTATCTTTGGCCAAGCTAGCGTTGCAGTATCGTCATTTAGCGTCTGTAGCGCACGAGTAATCTCAGGCGGCAGTACATGCTCGCCATACAGCGCTAACATTTGACCGATTTTGACCACTGAGCCTTTTAATTTGCCCAGCTCTGCTGCGACATAATTGGCCTGCGCTTCCATAAACGCCTGATTACGTTTTTCGCGCGTTTGCTTATCCAAAAACATTCCAGACATACTATTACCCGCCCAGCGGCGACCAATATTCAAAGACGTTTTGGCAATAGACATCCGACGCTCAAATCCAGAGGTCTTTAGATTATCGATTGACTGTTTATTATCAGAAGGTCTAGACGTATCATTTGCCATAAGTATCAGTATTCATTGGGTTTGTAATGATGTGAGGGTATTTGGATGACAATACAAGGTAATTAGACGCTGTGCATACAAAAATTGTATCACATTACGCGCTGCCAAAAATATGGCCTAGTATAGACTAGGCCGGATAGAAAAAGGAGTCGGCTAAAGATTATTAGCTAAAGACTATAACGTCTCACGCGCGATAGCATGGTGACCGATATCACGGCGATACTGCGCACCATCAAAACTAATCGCGCCTGTGACGGCTAGTGCTGCTTGCTGCGCGCCAAGTATACTATCAGCGATAGCAGTAACGCACAGTACGCGCCCACCACTGGTGACGACCTCTTTTTCATTGCCATCGACATCAGCGTTATTTATATCATTAGAGAATGCAGTCCCTGCATGAAAAACCTTGACTGTCTCATCACGGCTATTGCCGTCAATCTCTGGCAATCCTGAGATCACGTCACCCTTTGATGAGGACTCAGGATAGCCTTTTGAAGCGACAACGATACCTAGGGCTGGGCGCTTGTCCCACTTCGCTTGAGAGGGGAGTTGACCTGCTAGCCCTTGTGCGACCAAATCCACCATCGACGATTGCAGGCGCATCAAAATAGGCTGAGTCTCTGGATCACCAAAACGACAATTGAATTCGATAACATAGGGCTCGCCTGCATCATTAATCATCAAGCCTGCATACAAAAACCCAGTGTAAGGATGACCCGCCGCTTTCATAGCATCGACGACAGGTTGTATCACTTTTGCCATTACTTTGACATGTACCGCTGAGGTCACAACAGGGGCAGGCGAGTAAGCACCCATGCCGCCAGTATTCGGTCCTGTATCACCTTCAAAGGCGCGTTTGTGATCTTGGCTGGTTGCCATAGGCAAAATATTATCGCCATCGATCATACAAATAAAACTGGCCTCTTCTCCCGTTAAGAACTGCTCGATGACCACGCGGCTGCCGGCGTCCCCAAACTTGTTGCTTGCCAGCATATCGTCGATGGCGGCGTGTGCCTGCGCGACTGTTTCGGCGACGATAACCCCTTTACCCGCAGCCAAACCATCGGCTTTTATGACAATAGGCGCGCCTTGCTCATCAACATAGGCTTTTGCCGCATGGGCATCTGTAAACCCTTTATACGCAGCGGTTGGGATATTGTGCTCTGCCATAAATTCTTTGGCAAACGTCTTTGAGCCCTCTAATTGCGCACAATAAGCCGTCGGTCCCCATGCTTTTATACCTGCATCTTGGCAAGCATCAATGATACCTGTGACCAAAGGCGCTTCGGGTCCGACGATGACCATATCGATAGCATTATCTTGGCAAAAGCGAATAACTCCGCTGTGCTCATCTTCTAAGACGACATTTTGGCACTTAGGTTCAAGGGCAGTACCTGCATTGCCTGGCGCAACATAGACATTTTTTACCTTTTCGTCTTTGGCGCATTGCCAAGCTAAAGCATGTTCACGTCCACCGCCACCAATTACCAAAATATTCATCATAAGTGTTGCCCTTGTTTTTTAAGACTTGTTGGATGTCACAGTATCTGCAACGCCTGCCATTTATAAATAATTACCGAGAGTGTGAATAATAACTGTGCCACATTCTAACAAATAATCGTCGTCGATTGCCATGAGTATCCACCTGCCAGCAACAAAGTGAATATAGGCTAATAAAAAGAAAAAGGTAGCGGATGTAGTCCATCTAACGTAAAACGAGCACGTTTTTGGGAGATGTACATTTTATATTAGTTTTACGCCACCTCAATCTGCGCGAGCACAGCCTATATCAGGCATAGCGCATAGTGCATAGCGCATAAGGAGTATAAATACCAGCAGTACTGTATTTATTTTAAAATGTATCAACTATACAAAAGTTAAAAACTAAAATTTGTCTAATAGGTTCAATTTACTACCCGTAATAGCGTAGACTAGTACAAGTGTTCTCTAATTTTAGTAAAGAGAAGTAATCAACTCTCTTTTATTAGTAAAGGTTATTGACCATAAGCTGATTCATGAAATGATGTTGTAAACGTCAGCTTTGACGGTATATGCGTTAAGCTCTATAAATACGAGCTAAGCAAAAGATAAAATAAAAAAGTGCGCCATCTTCGATAGTTAAAATAAACATACATAAAAAAGGACGATTTTATGCGCAACTCTTTAAGTATTAAAAAAGAGCGTATCGATAAAATAAGTGATATAGCTACCAGTTATGTGCAAAACGATAAATCACTACTTGATCATTTTATTCATACTTATTATCAGTCGCTACATCGAGAGACAGCGAATGAGATTAGCGATGCCGACCTTGCAGGGATGGCTTTGCATCATTTTACTCGGCTCAAATCATACGACGGCACCAAGCCGCAACTCGCTATCTTAAACCCTGTGGCAGAGGAGCAGCATTTTCATAACTCACACACCGTCATCCAAATGGTCGCTTATGATCGTCCTTTTTTGGTTGACACTATACTCATGACCTTTGAGGCGCAAGGAATCGATGTACATCGTACGTTTAACACTATTATGAGTATTGAGCGTGATGACAAAGGCGACATTACTCGTATCGAAAACGCTGACGAGAGTGCCACATCACATATGTCACTTATTCATTGCGAGATCGCTTATCAAGATAACGATGAGCTGGTAGCGCTGCGCCAGTTACTGTTAGATAAAGTAGATACGCTCGATACCGTCGTCGGCGACTGGAAACAGATGCGTGCGTGCTTAAAAGACATCAAAGACGATCTAACCCAAAAACCGCATCCAGAAGTGTATTATTCAGAGACTGAGGTGCAGGCTTTTTTGGACTGGATATTAGATGATCATTTTATATTTCTAGGATTTCGTGAGTACCGCCTAGAGAATAACCAAGCCATTAATGTTACAGATGATAAAAAAGTCAATGGTAAAGGTATTAATCTATTTGCAATCGGTAATAGTGGTCTAGGTCTGCTACGAGGTTCAAGTGAAGATACGCCCTCAGAGAGTTTTAATAACTTGCCCGCTAACCTAAAAGCCTTGTTAACTGAGCCGCGGGTGTTAATGCTATCAAAATCTAGCCGCGTCTCCCCCATTCACCGCCCGGTATATATGGACTTTTTGGGTATTCATAAGTTCGATGAAGCGGGCAAATTAATTGGTGAGTACCGCTTCGTTGGTCTACTGACTTCACAAGCTTATCAGCTTAGCGTACAACAAATCCCGCTACTACGTGAAAAAGCCAATAAAATTATGACGATGACGAATCTGCCGCGCGGGGGTCATGCGTATCATAAAATGATGCACGTCATCAACACCTTGCCGCGCGATGACCTGTTTCAAGCCAGCGTAGAAGAGCTGTATCCTATGGTCTCAGGCATTGCAGAGTTGCAGGACAAAAAAAGCCTGCGCTTGTTTAGCCGTATCGACTCCTACCAGCGTTTTGTATCCTGCTTAGTCTATATCCCGCGTGATAAATTCAATACTGAGCTGCGCATAAAAGTGCAAGAGGTGTTAAAGGACGCATACGGCGGTACGTCTTCTGGATTCACCACTGAATTCAACGAATCGGAGCACGCCCGCGTTCACGTTCATGTGCGTATCGTGCCAGGACAGGTCAACAATGTTGATAAGCATGATCTCGAGGCCAAACTTACCGCGCTCATGGAATCGTGGCATGATGACTACCAAAGAACGCTACTAGATAACGTGGGCGAGCAGCAAGCCAACACCTTAAAACGTCAATTTTTAGACTATATACCCGCCGCTTACCAAGAGCGATTTGATACGCGCACCGCAGTTGAGGATACTAAGCGGTTAGCAAGTATCAATGATGAACAGCCAATGATCTGGCATCTGTATCAATCGACAGGAGACGCCGCCAATCAGTTGCATCTTAAGCTCTATGGTCGTAATCAGCCAGTGATTTTGTCAAAAGTATTGCCAATACTGGAGAATTTTGGGGTATCGGTCATCTCAGCACAAACTTATGAGTTTGACTTGCCACAGCAGCCCATCTGGATGCAAGAGTACGAGCTGACCTTGGAGCATGTGGATACGGTCGATATCCGCGTGGTACGCACACAGTTTGAGGAGAGCCTAAAGCAAATTTGGGCGGGGCGCGTTGAGAGTGATTCGTTTAATGAGCTGGTATTGACGACCGAGCTAGATACCTATGATGTCGTGGTACTACGTGCTTTGTCCAGTTATATGCGTCAAGCCCGCGCACCCTTCTCTAGTAGTTATATTCAGCAAACTATCGTCAAAAACAGTGATATCAGTGTGAATCTGATCAATCTGTTCGATGCCCGGATGAATCCAAATCATTCTGAGGACGAGCGCAAAAATAATAGTGCAAAAATTCAAGAGCAATTGACAAGCGCCTTGGTCGATGTCGATAGTCTCGATGAAGATCGTATCTTGCGTTGGTATTTGGATCTAATCAACGCTATGGTGCGGACTAATTTTTATCAAACCAATGAGCAAGGCGAGCGTAAAGACCGCTTATCCTTTAAGTTCTTGGCAGATGATATTCCAAACTTGCCCAAACCTAAGCCTATGTTTGAAATATTTGTCTACTCTCCAAGAGTGGAAGCGGTGCATCTGCGTGGCGGCAAAGTGGCGCGCGGCGGCTTGCGCTGGTCTGATCGTATGGAGGATTTTCGTACCGAGGTACTTGGCCTTGTCAAAGCACAAATGGTCAAAAATGCGGTTATCGTACCTGTAGGCTCAAAAGGCGGGTTCATTGTCAAAACAAAAACCATGGCAGATGGTCGTGAAGCCTTTCAAGCTGAAGGGGTGGCGTGCTATCAAACCTTTTTGCGTGGTATGCTCGATGTCACAGACAACATCGTCGATGGACAAATTGTCCCGCCAGCTGACACCGTGCGTCATGATGAGGACGACCCATATTTGGTCGTTGCCGCTGATAAAGGCACGGCCAGCTTCTCTGATATCGCTAACGCCTTGTCAAGCGAGTACAACTTTTGGTTAGATGATGCCTTTGCCTCAGGTGGTTCAGTCGGCTATGATCACAAAGCCATGGGCATTACCGCACGCGGCGGCTGGGAGTCGGTCAAGCGCCACTTTCGTATGCGCGGTATGGACATTCAAAACCGTGATGACTTCACCGTCGTTGGTATTGGGGATATGAGCGGCGATGTCTTTGGTAATGGTATGCTTAGATCCACCCATACCAAACTGGTTGCCGCCTTTAACCATCTACATATCTTTATCGATCCAAACCCAGACACCGCCGAGTCCTATGCAGAGCGCGAGAGATTATTTGAGATGCCGCGCTCGACGTGGGATGACTATGAAAAATCTTTAATTAGCCAAGGTGGCGGCGTGTTCTCGCGTACCGATAAAAGTATTGCGATTAGCCCTGAGATGAAAGCGCTCTTTGACATTGAGGAAGATAATTTAGCGCCTAATGAGCTGATCACTGCGCTTATGAAATCGCCTGTCGATCTGATATGGAATGGCGGTATCGGTACCTATGTCAAAAGTGTCAATGAGACTCACGCTGATGTTGGCGATCGCGCCAATGATGCGGTACGTATTAACGGTAATGAGCTACGAGCGGCAATCGTCGGCGAGGGTGGTAATTTAGGCTTTACCCAACAAGGTCGTATCGAGTACGCACAAACTGGCGGACGTATCTATACCGACGCCATTGACAACTCAGGCGGCGTAAACTGCTCAGATCATGAAGTTAATATCAAAATCTTACTTGGCAAAGTCGTTGAACAGGGCGATATGACCCTCAAGCAGCGCAATGAGCTGTTAGAGAGTATGACCGATACCGTGGCCGAGCTGGTACTACGCCAAAACTACCTGCAACCGCAAGCGATTGAGCTTAGTCATATTCGTGCCAGCGCCAATCTAAGCGATCACCAGCGCTTTATTCAGATGTTAGAAGGTGAAGGACGATTAGATCGAGCTATTGAGTACTTGCTATCGGATGATGACATTATAAAACGTCAAAAGGTGGATACAGGACTGACCAATCCTGAGTTAGCAGTGGTTATGGCGTACGGCAAAATGTGGGTCTATGATAGCTTGCTGCTATCAGATTTGCCCGATGATCCATACTTTATCAATGAGCTGCGCAAATATTTTCCAGATGAGCTGGCGGCGCGTTTCTTCGATGAGATGACAGAGCATAGGCTCAGTCGCGAGATCATCAGTACTTATTTGACCAACAGCGTTGTCAACCGCTTAGGCATAGAAGCGATATTCCGTCTATATGAGGAGACCGATCAATCGCTCGCTACGATCATTCGTGCTTATGCCATTGCCCGTGACGTCTTTAACGTGCCAGCTATCTGGCAAATGCTTGAATCTTTAGACAATCAGGTAGATGCAACATTACTACTCAAATTAGAGCTGCGCCTGCGCGATGTGCTCGAGCGCGGCGTGGTGTGGTTTATCAATGCCTTTGGACAAGACCTAAAAGTCGCTGACATGATCAGCCGGTTTGAGAATAGCGTGGAGCAATTAACCAAAGCGGGCGGCTTTATTAAGCAGCAGTTTGCTCAGTACCTGCAAGAGGATACTGATGCTCTAGTGCAAGATGGGTTGTCCGATAGTGATGCGGCGATATTTGCCATGCTGCCATATCATGTCGATGCGCTTGATGCTGCATTGCTCGCCGAACAGTACGAGCGTCCTGTCGATGAAATTGCCGCGCTGTATTTTGAAGCTTATCAAGTGTTGCAGCTCGATTGGATGATAGACAATGTCGCCACCTTGCCGCAGCAAGACTACTGGGATCGCCGTGCTCGTCATGCGCTCGTCAACGAGCTCTCTCGCAGTCTGCGCTTGCTCATGGATGCGATATTGTCGCAGCCCAATGCAAAAGAGGCCTTTAGCGAGTGGCGTGAGCGACATGATAGTCATCTAAAAGCTGTGACCAATGAGATGCACAAACTAGATAAGAATGACGACAGTGTTATTAGCTTATCCACGTTGTCAGTGCTTATGAGTGAGCTGAGTGGCTTGGTCACCAAATAACAGTTACTAAGTAACAGTTACCAAATAACTGAGGTATTGATCTGTAAAAAGCCCGCTAACTATAGCGGGCTTTTTATTACTCTCTTTGACTACTCGTGCGATAACATACGTCTCGTCATTCAGCTAGCGATACGATAACAGCCTTGGCCTGTGATTTGACTAAAGCCGCCTGAGAGTTTTTGTACCTGAATTTGCGTCAAAATGCGCTCTTTTAGTGCTTGAACGTGAGAGATAACGCCGATGAGTTTGCCTTCTTGCTGCAAGCTGGTCAGCGTATCAAGGGCAATATCTAATGATTCCTCGTCAAGCGTGCCAAAGCCTTCATCCAAAAATAACGAATCGACACGGATGTTTTGACTGGCCATTTGTGACAGTCCTAGTGCGAGCGCGAGACTGATAATAAAGCCTTCGCCGCCAGATAGGTTTTTGGTGCTGCGCGTCTCGCCGCCTTGATAGTTGTCAATGACGTTCAGCTCAAGCGGACTGTTGTCATCACGAATCAGCAAGTAGCGATCACTCATCTTGTGCAGTTGAGTGTTGGCGTGACTGACCATAATATCAAAGGTGAGACCTTGCGCAAACGTGCGGTACTTTTTGCCATCTGATGATCCAATTAATTTGTGCAGTTGCTGCCATACTTGTAGGTTGTCTTTTTGCGCGTTAATGGCCGCAAGCTGAGCCTGTTGGTTGTGTTTTTTATTCTCATTGTCTTTGAGCTGCTGATTCATCGCGCCTATGGCTTCTATCAAGTGCTTGTTATCATCAAGCGCTTGTTGTTGCTGATATGTCAGCGTATCTATATCATCAGTGGTCAAAGGATTGGCTCGTTTATCCTCAAGCGCTTGCGTGGTTTGCGTAAGTAAACTTTGCGCTTGCTTAAGCGTAGCCTCTATATGCTGCTGGCGCGCGCTAAGCTGATTGCGCTCATTAATAGGTAAGCGTGCAGCAACAAAATCTGACTCATCTATAAAATCGGAGGCCACAAGCACTGATTTTAACTCAGCCTCTTGAGTATCAAGGATCGTCGACGCTGTATTTAATTGCGCGGCGAGTTGCTGCTGCTGCGTTTGCATTTGAGCAAGCACTTGCTGCGTGCTATCTGCCTGCCGCTGCGCGGCGGTTTGCTGAGTGCGCGCCGTATCTAGGATACTTCGAAGTCGTTGCTCCTCGCTATCACAATCTTTGTCTGCAAATATCTTAAGTCTGTCTTGTTTAAGCTTGGTAAGTTGTTCAGTTCTGTCTGCAACTAGCACTGTTATCTGGTTCAACTCTTTATTGTCATTATCTAGCTGAATGCGCTGCGTGTCTATCTGAGCTTTGAGGCGACTCAGTGTTGTTGTCAGCGTTTGCTGCGCGTCTTTAAAGGTCGTGAAATCGAACTTTAGTGTCTTTAAACAGCTGCGCTGATGGCGTAGCTCTTGTATATACTGACTATAGTCGACATCGGTCAGTACGGTTTGCTGATCTATACTAGCAAATAGGGGTTGCAAGCTTGCTGTGCTAATATCTATGTGTTGACTAATGATAGCGCTATACTTGCCAGCGTATTTACCGATTAAAGCGCGAATCAGTGCACTGATTGTCTGTAATTCTATAAAGTTACTGCTAAGGTTTTGCTCGATACTCTCAATGTTTAAGGTGTTGATTTTGATTAGCGTGCCAATCTCGCTGATATCGTGAGCTAATTGTTGCTTTTGCTGCTCAAACGTTTGCAGCGACTGGTTTAGCTCATCAAGAGTGTCTGTAAGCGCTTCGTACTCAGTCAACGCAACTTGCATATGTTCTTTGTGGTTGAGTAGTTTTGCTTTAACCACGCTTAAGTTTTGCGGTGCACTGTGAGTGACAGTATCCTCACTTATCGTGAGCAGATCACCTAAAGGCTCAATGATCGTAGTGATAGCATCAGAGTAGTTTGAATTATAAATAGTAGATATAAGACCTTTAATATCCTCTAAAATAGCAGCAGACTGCTTTTGCAGGGGCATCAATTGCTGGGTGTATTGCTGGAGCATGTTGGCTTTGGTCGCCTGCTCAATATGCAGACCAGATAAGTCGCGCGCGCGATTGTCGATGTCAGTATCTAATCTTGCAATGTGTGCTTGTAGTTGCTTACCCTCTGACTCGCCATTTTGCAGATGAGGATGCTGCTCACCATAAGGATGCTCAAGTGCGCCGCACAGCGGGCAGGGGTGATTGTCCTTTAGATCGCTAATATGCTCTTCTAATGCGGCAACTTTTTGACGCAAAAAAAGCTCGGTTTGTTTGTCTTTACGCCTATTTTTTGTCTCTTTAAGCGCAGATCCGCACGCTTTAATAGCTTTCTCAAGCGCTGCCACGTCAGCATTAAGCCCCGGTAGCGCCTCTTTAATCGTATGACTCTGCGTCTCAATCTCGCCAAGTTTTTGTACCTTAAAATCTATATGCTCTATTTGCCTCGTTATTTGCGCGCTGTGCTCTTGTTCGCGGCGCATGCTTGCCAGCGATTGCGCGTCAATCAGTGCCGCGCGCTGCTGCTCAAGTAGTGATACTTGCTTGCGTGATTTGGCATTGGCTGCCTCGTCTGCTATTTTTGAGTGCTCAAGAGTAGCAAGGCTATCTTGCGATTGTTTAAGCTGATTGTGATAAGTAAGGTTTTCAGCATTGAGCGATTTATTGCTCTCAAGTAGCGTTTTTAAGCGACCACAGCGACTATCAAAGTTAGCAATATCGGTATCAAGATCAGCTAGTTCAGGAGCAAGGACGAGGCTCTTACCCATATTGGCAAGCTTAAGGGTAGCTTGCTCAGCATGCTCTTCAAGCTGAGCAATCTCTTGGCGCACTTGAGCAACGTGAGTAGATAGCGTCTGCTTTCTTTGTATGTGATCCGATAAACTCTGCGTTTGCTGCACGATATCGCTATCTAATTTGCGGACTTGGGCGATTTTGGGCAAGGCGGTGTTCAGCTCATGTTCGGCAGTTTTTTGTTGCGCATTGGCTGCACTTAAACGAGTAGACGCCGCTACAAGATCGTCTTTTTGCAGTGGTAATTTATCTGCCAATACTTGCTGCTCGCCGCTCATTTTATTGACCGTATCACGACTTATCACAATCTGGCTGTATTGACTATCAATCTCCAGCGCCTTATTGGCAGCCGCTAGGCGCTTGTTATCAGGGATAAAGTCTTGCTTTGCTTGATACGCTCGTTCAATCTCACTTTGATACCTTGTACGCTTGTTTGTTAGTTCTATTATGCTCTCAAGCCATTTAATCTGTGCGCCCAAACGATCGACAAGCTGTTGCTGCTTATCTTGTGCACTTTGTTGCCACTTTAAATCTGCTTTTAGCTGGTCTTCTTCATCATTGTCTAGCAGGGTCAAGCCCTGTAGACCATATTGCAATTTACTTAAAGCCTCTTCCTCAAAGCGCTTTTTTTCATGGACCTGCTCTGAGATGGTGGCATAAATGTCCGTGCCAGTAATTTTTTCTAAAATGTCCGCACGCTCGTCCGCTTTGGCCTTTAAAAATGCCGAGAAGCTGCCTTGCGCAAGTAAGATGGAGCGCGTGAATTGCTGAAAGTCCATCCGCGTCAATTCAATAATCTTGATTTTAGTGTTCTTTATACTATTTTCTAAAATCTCATCGCCTTTTGACGCATCGGCGAGATTTATTTTGGCGACTTCATGAGTGGCATCTTGCAAATTGCCATCTGGCTTGTTATAGGCACGGCGCTGTCCCCAGCGGCAGCGATAGTGGATACCGTTTAAATCAATCACTACCTCAGCGAAACATTCTGCCGTTTGCCGCGTCATGACTTCATTGCTGCTCTTACTAATACTATTAATACGCGGCGTCTCCCCATACAGCGCTAGGCAGACCGCATCCAAAATCGTGGTCTTGCCCGCGCCCGTTTGTCCCGTAATCGCAAAAATGCCTTCATTAATAAAGGCAGAATCAGCAAAATCGATATGCCATTCGCCTTTTAAGGAGTTTAAATTTTTGAGTCGCAGTTCAATTAGGCGCATGGTGGGGTCTTAAAAATGGAGTTATGAGAGTTTTAAAACAAGAGCACATTATCACTCAGCACGGCTATCATCATGATAGATATTGTGAAGTATTTGCTGGTAGGCGTCCCGTAGTGAGTCGCGCTGGGTGTCGGCGATATCATGCATATCTAGGCAGCGCTCAAAGACTGCTTCTACTTTTAAGTCTTGTAGCGTTTCAGAGCTTTGTTCCTGGTTTAATACTTTATTATAGGTGCGAGTATTATTGATTTTGAGCACTTCGCAAGACAAGCCTTCTATCATCGTGTTGATGTCCTCACGCAGCTCACTGACGATCTCATCACCGGTATAAACCACCTCTAACCAAATCGAGTCAGCTGGCTCTAGTGATTTGATAGTATCTGCTATAACGCTCAGATCCCCTGAGATTTGCGCTAACTTTTGAAAGCAAGGTATATGTACAGAGATCACTTGCATACTATTACTCTCATTTGAGTAGAGCGTTTTTGTGTATGAACTTTCAGAGGTGTCTAAATTTTCATAGCTTAGCGTTTGAGTCGTTTCTTCTTCAATACTGTTAAGCGCTTCAAAACCAAATAAATCATCTATCAAATCATTGGTATGAGTAATCGTTTTTTTGACAGGTTTTATAACGGTTTCACTTAAGGAGTGAGGCGATTTTTTTACAGTAGATAGCACGTCGCCAAATTGCACGAGCAATACTTGCTTTTGCTGCTTTGCTTCACCAAAGCCCATAGCGATGGGCGAACCTGAATAGCGAATATGTTCTTGACCGCCAACGCGCTGGGGTACATGCAAATGACCAAGCGCGACATAGTCAAAGCATTTATCGAACATCTCAGCTGATATTTTACCCAGATTGCCCACGTAAAGATCCCTTACGCCATCGTCCTGTGTCGTTTTGCTACCTGCCGCAAACAGATGACCAGTCGCGATAATAGGAATATGGCGATTGTGTTCTTGGGTTAATGATTTTTGCGCGTCCCTCGCTAATCGTGCAACCTCATCGTAGTGCGCGCGAATGCCTTTTATGACATTAGCGTCTTTGCTGTCCATGGACTCGCCTGCATGACTACTACGTACATCGCGGTCACGTAGATAAGGCACGGCGGCGATAATACAATGCGGACTACCGTCTTTGTCATTTAATACTAAGACTTCATCGTTTAGATCATCGCAAGCAGTACCGATAACGTGCACATTTAAGAATTTAAGGACTTGGCTTGGCGCATCCAAAAAAGTTGGGGAGTCATGGTTACCGGCGACGATAACGATATGATCACAGCATAATGTCGATACTTTACCCAAAAACTTATAATATAAAGCCTGCGCGCGGTTGCTTGGCGTCATCGTATCGAAAATATCCCCTGCGACAATGAGTACATCGACACTTTGGGCGCTGATGGTGCTCTCAAGCCAGCCCAAAAATGCCTCGAACTCGTCATAACGCATGCGTCCATACAACCTGCGACCTAAGTGCCAGTCAGAGGTGTGCAGGATGGTTAAGGGTTTAACTAAAGAGGTAGTGGTGGTGACAAGCATAGGTCAGCTTACAGACTAAAAATAGATGGCATTTATTCTAACAAGAATTTTGCCGCTTTAAACAAATACTTTGGAAATAGACTCCTTATGTGGGATAAAAGCAAATTTTAAATAAAAAAAGGTCATACCAAGACTACTGATATGACCTTTTTGTTTATCTTGATTTTATATCAGTCTAACCTATCACCAACTGCTCCAAACCCTCATGCTGCGACTCAGCCAAAGAAGTGATCATTGATAGCGCGTGGGCATGCTGTCCATCAGGATGATGAGGGTGATTTTGAGTCACTAGATCTTTTGGCGCCCTAGTATTACCACCGCGCAGCCAATTATTATCCGTATTACTATTATCCGTAACACTAGTGGCATCGTTTTGATTGTACCAAGCCAAATCGTGATGCAATGCCACCACATCACCCATGATAAGAAGAGCAGGCGTTGGTAATTGCTTTTGCTCTTGCAGCTTAACAATCGTATCGAGAGTCCCTGTTAACACTTGCTGATTGGGCATACTAGCATTTGAGACAATAGCGATAGGGGTGTCAGCGGCGCGGCCTGCATCTATCAAGCCTTCGGTCAGACGCGGCAAGGAATGCAAGCCCATATAAAAGACCACGGTCTCGTCAGTATTTAAGAAGCTTTTAAAATTATTGTTAGGTGCGCCTGCCTTTAAGAATCCTGTGACAAAGCGCACAGATTGCGAATGATCGCGGTGGGTGAGCGGAATACCAGCATAGCTAGCAGCGGCGTTGGCGGCCGTGATGCCTGGCACGACTTGATAAGGGATATGCTGCGCGCGTAGGCTCTCAATCTCCTCACCGCCGCGACCAAAGATAAACGGATCACCACCTTTTAGGCGCACCACGCGGCGACCTTTTTTGGCCTCGTTGATTAACAGCTCATTGATACCCAATTGCGCGACCGCATGATTGCTACGTTTTTTGCCGACATAGACCTTGTCCGCATCACGTCGGCACAGATCAAGCACTTGCGGCGAGACTAGCGCATCGTAAAAGACAATATCGGCCTGTTGCATGAGACGCAGTGCTTTAAAGGTTAATAGCTCAGGATCACCTGGGCCTGCGCCAACGATATAGACTTCACCAACAGGCTGGGCGTACTTATGGTGTTCGTTTTGCTTATCATTAGCACTATCTTGTGGGACAGGTGCATGAGCGCTTAACGTATTAGGCGCATCCTCTTGTGTTTTTGAGGCGCTGACAGGTGTGGTTTTAGATACTGCAATCTGCGCCGCTGTTTTATCTAGATCAGCCTTTAATAGCGCAGTCGCCTCAGCCTCGTTACCTGCGAATACTAGGGCGCTCACTTGGCCTTCAAAGGCGCGCTCCCAAAACTGGCGACGAGCTGTTAGCGTTGGGATCTTTGCTTTGACCTCACTACGCAGATCACCTGCTAATTTGGCCAATTTACCATAGCCTTGCGGAATTAAAGTCTCAAGGCGGGCGCGCAAGAGGCGAGCCAGCACGGGCGCTTTGCCATTTGAGGAGATACCAATGACAATGGGATTGCGATCGACGATAGCGGGAAAGATAAAATCACAAAGCGGCGGCGTATCAACGACATTGACGGGGATATTCAGCGCGGTGGCGTCTGCATGAATCTGATAATTGAGCACCTCATCATCGGTTGCGGCGATAATCACGCGCGCGCCTGTCATATAGGACTTATCGTAGTGTTTATAAATGAGGCTATGCTTATCGTCACTAAGGAGTGCCTGAATATCTGCCTCTATACTAGGCGCCAAAATGGTGATATGCGCCCCTGCACGGCTGAGCAAATCGGCCTTACGTAGTGCCACATCGCCGCCACCAACGATCAGCACTTTGCGGTTATCGAGCTTAAAAAACAGTGGAAAAGTATTCATAACAGCACCAAGGATAGGTCAATCTAATAATACTGATATTATGAAGGCTTGCGCGCAGAGTCTCACGGTGTGTATTGGCATTAGTATAGTTATTTTTGTCATAAGCGCAGGAGATTTCGCGGTATATAGGAATAGAGAGGATGCCTCTTATACGCAGTTAAACACATGCAAACATTGACCCTTAGTTAACTGTGCTAGGATGTTTTAATAATCTATAACTCACATAAGGATAATGACTATGACATCACAAGATAAAAAACTACAAGACACAAAATTAAAAGATAGAGTCGCTATCGTATTTGGTGGGACATCAGGACTAGGGGAGGCCACCGCAAAAGCCTACGCCGCTGAGGGCGCAAAAGTGGTCGTTACTGGACTGAGCGAGGATGACGGCAAGCGCATCGTCAAAGCTATTGAAGATAGCAACATCAATGTAGGCTCGCAAGCCACGCAGATGGCAGGCCCAGGCGGTTCTGCTTATGTGACCTCAAAGCATGCGGTATTAGGATTTACCAAGCAGTTGGCATTTGATTTTGGTAGTCAAGGCGTCAAAGTAAATATTTTATCACCGGGCTTCATCGAAACGCCGATGACAGAGGGCATCGAGGATGAGCGCTTAAATCGTATTCCTGCTCAGCGCGCCGGCAAGCCTGAGGAAATATCGGCCCTGGCGGTGTTCTTGGCGTCTGATGATTCCAACTACATGCATGGCGCGAACGTGTTTATGGATGGCGGTTGGGTGCTCGGTCGTTAGTAAGTTATAAGTGTTAACGAATTTTTGCCTGATACTTGCACAAAAAAGCCCTTTCATAACGAGAGGGCTTTTGCTTGATAGGTCACTGTCAACGATTACAGCTGAGTATGCAGTCCACATTCACGGCTTTCTTCTACCTTGGTTGGGTCAAAGTAGTCATGCTCATTTGGTAAGTTGTGCTCATCTAAATACTTGTCTAAATCAGCATCATTTTTATCGAATAGTGGCGCGACTTTTAATACGCCATCTTTTGATAGGCTCAGCACATCAAGACCTTGGCGGAATTCAGTTTGATCTTTGCGAATAGCATTGAACCAGACGTCAGGCTTTAGCTCATCGAGTGCACGGCGAAACGGCTCAAGTTTGACTTGTTCTGTAAATTCGTCATGCTGTGGGTTATCAATACCTGGAATACCATTCATGGTGGCGTCACGGTGGGCTGCGGTTTGCTTAGGAATATAGGTAACCACGTTTAGGTCTAAATCGTTGATAACTTTATTCGCAAAACGATAAGTCGCATCCGTGTTGTAGCCTGAATCTACCCATAATACGGTGATATCAGGACGCTGTTTGGCGACTAAATGCAAAATCGCTGACTCATACGGGCGAAAATTGGTGGTGATAATTGGGTTTTTGGCTTGGCTTAGCGCCCACTCAACGATTTGCTCAGGTGTTTTGCCTTGCAAGTCTTGGTTGGCTTGGTCGATATCAAGATTTGGGTGTAGTTGGCTCATGGTAGATTCCTCAATTGTTCATTTAAAAACGATGAATAAAAATTAATACTAGGGCGTGTTGAACATTCAACCATGGCACTGCTGATCGCTAAAATGGTTCCAGACACGGCGCAAGTCGAAGATAATGTCTAGACCTTAGCTTAACTTGCAACACACTGCTTATATAGAGCTGGGGGGCAATTTTAGCATCAGCCTGAAAAGACAGAACTCTTTTTTGCCGCTCCTTTGATAAAAATAGACGCTTAGAATGACTAAACTTACTATTGTTATCTTTGAATCGCCTAAAAAATAGTCTCTGTCAGTGCGTATTTGTGAATGTTCAATACGCCCTAAGGTTAAGCACCTGCAAACATAGGCAAATCTGCGGCGCGGCGACCATCATAACTACTAGCAAGCGCCGTAAAGGCCTGCTCGATATTAAAAGTAGAGTCTGGATGGACGTCGTGCTCACCCAGTACAAAGCTATCGACGCCGACGCGCAGCAGATAAGCAATTTGGTCACGGCCAAACTCGCCAGCCACGCGTATTTCATCTTTGTAGCCAAGTTGACGCAAGGTTTGTACAAAGCTAAAGCTGCGTCCATCAGCAAATTTGGGCACGTGGATGACGATGAGTGACTGCTGCAATAACAGCTCACTGACTGCACTCAATACATCAGCGTCGGTATCAGCAGTGATCCACACCCCTAAACGGCTCGAGTGCTGCTCGATAAGCGTATAGACTTCTTTGACAAGGCCGCTTGCAAGTAGCCCTTCATTGCCCAGCAAATCGTTAAGTGGCACTATGACTTCAGGCTTTTCTTGTCGTTGTAGCAGCTCAAGTAAAGTTATCTCACTTAAACCAATGCTATCTGGCAAGTTGTCTGTCGCAAGCGCCTGCCACGTATCATCAATACTCACATCAACGCCTTTACTATCTAATATATGATGATTAGCCATAAACCTTTTCCTTAAAGGGATCAATACCGACGCGCTCAACCAATTCGCCAAAGCTCTCAACGTCATTATCTGTAGTCGCGCGCAGCTCAACATAGACATCAACGATCTGTTGAATGGTATCCGCCACCGCTTCGGTAGGCACTGAGCGGCCCAGTATTTTGCCAAGTTTGGCATCGTTGCTAGAGTTACCGCCAAGGCTGATCTGATACCAGTTCTCGCCTTTTTTGTCGACGCCAAGGATACCAATATCACCAGTGTGATGATGCGCGCAGGCATTGATACAGCCTGACATATTGAGGCGGATATCACCTAAATCGTAGAGATAGTCCAAATCGCTAAATTGATTCTCAATTTGTTCAGCAATATTATGGGTGGTGGCATTAGCAAGCGAGCAGTAATCCCAGCCCGGGCAGACGATCATGTCAGTTAAGGTATTGATATTAGCGCGGGCTAGATGTAGCTCTACCAGTTGTTGCCACAGCTCATACAGTTTGTTGACTTCGACATCGGCAAACACAAGATTTTGCTGATAGGTGCCGCGTAGCTCACCAAAGCTATAGGTATCGGATAAATCAGCGAGGGCGTCCATTTGCGTATCAGTTACATCGCCTGATGGGACGTATTTGCCATCAACGAGCCCTGCCTTTAAGGAGATGACTACCGCGCGGTAACCGGCAACTTTATGCGCGACCGTGTTTTGATTGTACCAATTGGCAAAGTCTTTATTATCTGTCAATTGCGCTTGCAAGTTAGCTTGTACTTGCAACGCGTCAAACGCTTTATAATCAGGCTCACTAAAGAAGCTAATGGCGGTGGCAAAGTTCTCCTCCGTTAACGTCAGCTCGCCATCCTTGGTGTTCGCCTCCCACTCGGCATCGACGAGTTTGGCAAACTCGCGCCCGCCCAAAGTATCGACCAAGATCTTGATGCGTGATTTATACTTGCTGCCCTTGTCACGGCGACCGTGCAAATTATAGACGCGCAAAATAGCATCTAAGTAGCTAAGCAGATGCTCACGGGGTAAGAACTCATTGATAACTTTACCCAGTACTGGAATACGACCAAGACCGCCGCCAACGAGCACTTCAAAACCAAGCTCGCCTGCATCGTTTTTCTTTAGATGCAGACCGACATCATGCACTTGGGTGGCGGCGCGGTCTTCATCCGTACCGATGACGGCAATCTTAAATTTACGCGGCAAAAAAGCAAACTCAGGATGAAAGGTTGACCACTGACGGATAATCTCACAATAAGGGCGCGGGTCTGCGATCTCATTTTGGTGAATGCCCGCGTAGGGGTCGGTTGTAGTATTACGAATACAGTTGCCCGAGGTTTGAATGGCATGCATTTGCACTGATGCCAGCTCTGCCAAGATATCAGGAACGTCCTCCAACTTGGGCCAGTTAAGCTGAATATTGGTACGCGTGGTGAAGTGTCCGTAGCCTTTATCATATTTGCGGGTAATCTCAGCCAACTTGCGCAGCTGATAGCTGGCGAGTAGTCCGTAAGGAATAGCGATACGCAGCATAGGGGCATATCGCTGAATGTAGAGGCCATTTTGCAAACGCAGGGGCAAAAACTGCTCCTCTGGTAGCTCGCCTGCTAAAAAGCGCTCGGTCTGATCGCGAAACTGGGCGACCCGTTCTTCCACTAGCGTTTGATCAGCGTAATTATATTGATACATGATGTCATCTCAGTTTATTTTATTCTTGCGCCGTAGAATAGCGCCTATACCTTGGGCAGCACTTTTGCGGTGCTCGTAACCAGTGCTCAGTGCTCGGTGCCCAATACAGACAGGTGTAAAGCAATACTGGGTCACATCATATAAGCTTATGCATTAAAACAGTAATTCCTTTAAGTCATATCCATATCCAAAGTCAGCATAAATTTTCATAATCAAAATTGGTTAGCCTAGGCGTCATCCATTTATTGCTCACAACCTAAGGTTATAAAACACTATGACGTCTATTCCTGCGCAGTCAACATCAGATAATCAATCACAATCCAAGCTAGTCCCGCCACATGGCAGTGACACTCTAAAGCCTTTGCTATTAAAAGGACAAGCGCACGCTGATGCGCTCAAACTTGCCAGAAGCTTGCCGACCATTACGCTCAGCTCGCGCGAGCGCGGTGATTTGATTATGCTAGGTATCGGCGGTTTTACCCCGCTAGAGGGTTTTATGAACCAAGCCGACTGGCAAGGGGTGGTCGATGAGATGCGCCTAAAATCAGGTGATAATGCAGGTCTGTTTTGGCCCATTCCTATTACGTTATCCGCGCCAAAAGTCATGACCGATAGTTTAAATCAAGGGGATAAAGTCGCCTTGGTCGCAGATGATGGCGAAGTGATGGGTATCCTCACGGTAGAGGAAACTTATACTATCGATAAAGATCATGAATGCCAGCAAGTGTTTACCACCACTGATCCTGAGCATCCAGGTGTGCAGCAAGTCCTCAATCAAGGGGAGGTCAACGTCGCAGGTCGCGTCGAGGTGCTTAGTGAAGGCGAGTTCCCAGCGCTGTATCCTGAGATTTACAAAACTCCAAGCGAGACTCGCGCAATTCTCAGTGACAAAGGCTGGAGAACGGTTGCCGCCTTCCAAACGCGTAATCCAATGCATCGCTCGCATGAGTACCTGGCCAAGATTGCCATTGAAATATGCGATGGGGTGCTCATTCACTCCTTATTAGGGGCGCTAAAGCCAGGTGATATCCCAGCCGATGTACGCCAAGAAGCGATTAAAACCTTGATTGATAACTACTTTAGATCTGACACGGTGATACAAGCAGGCTATCCACTAGACATGCGTTACGCAGGCCCTCGTGAAGCATTATTACACGCCGTATTCCGCCAAAATTACGGCTGTAGCCACCTCATCGTTGGTCGGGATCACGCAGGCGTCGGTGATTACTACGGTGCGTTTGATGCGCAGACGATTTTTGATAAAGTTGAAAAGGATGACCTTATTACGCAGCCTCTAAAGATTGGCTGGACGTTTTGGTGTAATGCTTGTAATGCTATGGCCTCTGACAAAACTTGCCCGCATGACGCTGCCGATCATGTCAAAGTATCAGGTACCAAACTGCGTAAAGCGCTATCAGAGGATGAGGAGGTGCCAGAGAACTTTAGCCGTCCTGAGGTGCTTGAGATCTTGCGTGAATACTATGCCGGTATTGCTAAGGAAGAACGCGCTGAGGTCAAGCTCACTGGCGCATCGGCGGTGTAGTTCGAACGAATTATAGCTAATGAATGCACAATCCCCAGTTTAGCGACTGGGGATTTTACTTTTTTATCTATTCTATATTTACAGCACCACTTCATAATGTGTACTACGTCCTGAAGCGATGGACTTTTTTAGTATGTCTTTTTCTATTAAATCATTAATATCTCTTAACGCGGTATCCGCTGAACACTTTGTCATCAAGGCCCACTTTTTAGTCGTAAGCTTGCCATAAAAGTCAGTCAATAATATGTTGAGCATTTTTACTTGTCTTGGGTTCAATGATTGCTGACGGTGATTCTGCCAAAAGCTGGCTTTTCTGATGATTTTATCTGTTGTTTTCTGTGCGGCTAATAGCGCTTGCTCTAGCGTTTGTAAAAACCAAACTAACCACTGCGTAATATCTGAACCCCCTTTTTGCGTACGCTCTAGTATTTTGTAGTATGTATTGCGCTGTTTAAGTATTTGAGCTGACATACTGTAAAAACGTTGCAGACTACCATCACTTTGAGCTAGCGTTCTTTCGGTGATTGCACGCGTCAAGCGGCCATTACCATCATCAAAAGGATGCAGGGTCACAAACCATAAATGAGCGATACCAGCTTTGATGACTAGATCCAAATTATCTTGCTCATCTGCGGATGTATTAAACCAAACTAAGAAGCGCTCTAACTCTATGGGCAACCTATCTGCACTTGGCGCCACAAAATGGACTTGCTCACGCCCGTAACCACCAGACACCACTTGCATAGCTCCTTTGCTATCATCACGAATTGCTCCTGCTTTGATGCTATACAGTCCACTATATCCTGTTGGGAACAGGGCATTGTGCCATCCCAGCAAGTCATTCAACGCCAGTGGCTCTTGATAACCATAAGTGGCTACAAGCATCATCTCAACGATCGCATCGATTTCACGCGTGGCAGCAGGCATGTCGGTAGTCTCTATACCTAAATGCCGTGCGACCGAGGAGCGTACTTGCTCATTATTTAATGTCTCACCTTCAATCTCAGATGTTTTAACGACTTCAAGAGTAACCGCATCTAATTGTGCTTCAACTTTCAAATCAAAACCCAAGGTGACTAACTTACCAAGCAGATGTCCTTGTAATATCCGCACACGACTCACTAGAGGTAGTAATTGCTTATCTGACCAGCACCACTGTGTCCAGTCTGATCTTTCATGAATATAAATCGCCTGCTTCATTGTTATTCCTAAGCCATGAGGCAATCAAAAAGCTGTGCGGTCATTAATAACCTAATCTCCGCATATTATGCAGAGATTAAGAGGCTTATTCAATGCATTTTGAGTACTAAGCTTATGCTAATTTTTAAAGTCAAGCTTTCTCTAGACGTCGATGCTTTAATCCAGATCTAAATCTCTTGCAAGTTTTTGATACTCGCCAGCCATAGAGCCGCCGCCTGAGCAAAAGCGACTCAGCGTGTATTTGTCTTGGCTATCAATAGCGAGGGTATCGTCTTTAAATTGAAAAAAAACGCTACTGTCATTTATATGTGTCTTAAAAATAATGCCGTGCGCTTGATCTTGACCTAATAAAGTTGCCATACCATTGAACTGACAAGTTGACTTTTTGATATCGCTACGGCTATGCACTTTTATCTTAATACTATCTTTAACGTCACTATCGTGACTAATTTTGATAGCCACCCAGTCGTAACCCTGCGCTCGCTTGTTATAACCCTCAGAGACATAGCTGCCAATGACTCTTTTTGCGGCAGATGAAGGCTTATATTGGACATCGACTGATTGACCTAAAGTGTGCGTTGATAATGTCGTGTGCGTGACATGAGTAGGAGACGTACTACAGCCGCTAACAGTAATAACAGCGAGCAGCGCCGCGGCAGTAGCGTAGGGCAGAAGTGGAGTGGTCATATAGTCGCTCATTTATTAAAGTTGAAAACATACGATTTTGCAGGCAGCTCGTAGAATACCCAATAAATTCACTTATGCCAACTTGAATAGGTGATAAGCGAATTTGTCACTAAGCAATAGATAAATCAGCTGCTAGCATAGCGCTCATTACTGCGAGAGTCTGTTGTTTATCACCTAAGCTTGCGCTAGTCATAAAAATGAGTCATTCACCTAACAGAGAACTGCTATGACCAAAAACGTAGTTACCCCTAAGCGATCGCGACCTAATAACCGCCAGCAAAACCCTTATGTTCAATCAAGCGCATTACTGATGACGGGTGCTGTTTTAGTGTTAGCAGGCTGCACGCAAGCGCCTGCTACGCAAGCGGATATAGACACAGCTTTGCACGATATTAAGCTACTCAACGTCTCCTATGATGTATCACGCGACTTTTATAAAGAATATAATCCACTGTTTAAAGCGGACTATCAGGCGCAGTATCCAGATAGTGATGTTCAGATTGATCAATCGCATGGTGGCTCTAGTAAGCAGGCGTTATCAGTAGCTAATGGCTTGCAAGCAGACATCGTCACTTTAAACCAAGAAAGTGATATGAATCTTCTTGTCGAAAAGGGACTGGTTGCAACCGATTGGAAGCAGGCTTTTCCAAACGATGCCGTTCCTTATACCAGCACTATCGTACTGCTAGTGCGCCAAGGCAATCCAAAAAATATTCAGGACTGGCAGGATTTGGCACGTACAGATATCGAGGTACTCATGCCAAATCCTAAGACCAGTGGTACCGCGCGTTACGCATTTTTGGGTGCCTACGGCTACGGTCTTCACAAGTTTAGTGAGGTTGCCCAAAGCGCGGCTCAAACAGATACTTATATGAGCAAACTACTTGCCAACGTCGTCACTTTTGACAATGGTGCCCGTGCGGCAACCACCAGCTTCACTCAGCGCGGGCTAGGGGACGTGCTCATCACCACCGAAAACGAAGCGCACCTAGTCGCAAAGCAGCACGCTAAAGGTCAAGTGGATATCGTTTATCCAAGCTATTCTATTAAGATCCATAACCCTGTCGCTGTCGTCAAAGCTGTGAGCGACAAACACGGTAGTACCGAGGCGGCTAATACTTATCTAAAAGGGCTGTGGGATGCACCTGCGCAAACGCTCATAGCAAAAACGTATCTACGCCCAAGCGATGAAAACATACTTGCCGCACATAGACAGACGCTACCTGAGATTGAGACTTTTGAGCCAGTAGCTGTCTTTGGATCGTGGACACAAATTATGGATGAATTTTTTGTTGATGGTGGACGTTTTGATAAGCTGGTACAAAAGAGCACTTCGTAGAGTCGTTAGATGACATGCGGTTTTGTGCCTAGTAAAAGTACGGTTTATTAAAAGGCAAAGGCACAACATTGCAACCATACAAGTCTCTGATAGCGATGGATTTTGTAGAATAAAAGGCGAGTCCATTGGCTATTTTAAGGTTTGTGTTTCGCGTTATTATTCCATTTTGGCAGAAACATACGCATATTCATCATTAAAGATAATAAGCTGGCGCTGTTAGCATACTGGCATCCCTTAACTCACATGACCTATTTTGAGACTCCTATGACTTATCAAGTTTATAAAAACAAAACCATTAGTACACTAAGTATTGCAGGTCTTGCGGTCACGCTTGGCTTAGCGGGCTGCAGTAACAACGAGAGCGTTGAGACGACAGCTAATACCGACGGCGCGCCTGCAACTGAGAACCAAAATATCGAGCTACTCAACGTCTCATACGATGTAGCGCGTGATTTTTATAAAGATTATAACCCTATGTTCGTTGAGCACTACAAATCTGAGAATCCAAATGCGACTGTGAATATCAAACAGTCTCATGGCGGCTCAAGCAAACAGGCGTTATCTGTGGCAAATGGCTTGCAAGCGGATGTGGCGACGATGAACCAAGGCTCAGATATCGAGCTACTACAAAAAGAGGGCTTGGTCGCTGATGATTGGGAAGCTCAGTTCCCTGATAACGCCGTACCCTTTACCAGCACGATCGTATTTTTGGTGCGTAAAGACAATCCAAAAAACATCAATGATTGGGAAGATCTCACCAAAGAAGGTGTTGAGATTGTCATGGCCAATCCAAAGGTGACCGGTAACGGCCGTTATGCCTTCTTGGGCGCTTATGGCTACGGTCTGCATGCTTTTGATAATAATGAAGACAATGCCAAAAATTACGTCCGCGACATGCTCAAAAACGTCAAGGTTTATGAGAATGGTGGACGTGCGGCGACCACAACCTTTGTACAGCGCGGTATCGGTGATGTGCTCGTGACCTTTGAAAACGAAGCCAATCTTGCCGCCACGCAGTTCGGTCAAGGTCAAGTTGATATCGTCTATCCTGATTATTCTATTAAGTCAGAGAGCCCCGTTGCCATTGTAAAGGCTGTAACGGACAAAAAAGGGACGACAGATGCGGCCAAAGCTTATCTGGATTACCTATGGAGCGAGCCGGCTCAGCAGCTAGCGGCTGATCTATACCTGCGTCCTAGCGTCAAGAGCGTACTTGATAAAAACGGTGATAAATTACCACCTGTTGAAACCTTCCGTCCGAACGATGCCTTTGGTTCATGGGATGAGATTATGGGTACGTTCTTTAGCGATAACGGCGTCTTTGATCAGCTCGCCGTCAATGCTCCGCAATAATTAAGCGCTTTATTCACTATAAGCGACTGTAGCTTATGGATATTGAGACTTATAAATATGCAGACATGGGGACATAGCGATCACTGCTATGTCCTTTATGGTATAAGGCATTTCAATTGTAAAGTCATAAAAAATAAGAACAAACAGGACTACCCTTATGAGCGCAAAGACTCCTTTAGCCAATACGCTTGCTCCCCCTAATAAAGGCTGGCTCATGCGTTTGCGTCAGCGCAACGTGCTACCAGGCTTTGGTCTTAGCATGGGTATCACAGTCTTTAGTTTATCCCTGCTTGTGGTATTGCCGTTTGCGATGATGGCTTATACCACCACCCAGATGGGCTGGAGCGGGTTTTGGGAGACCATATCCCAGCCGCAGGTCACCGCCGCAATTAAGCTGAGCCTTTGGATGTCGTTTTTGGCGATGCTGACTAATATGGTGTTTGGTACCCTTGTCGCTTGGGTGCTGGTGCGCTATGAGTTTTGGGGCAAGTCCTTGATTAACGCCTTAGTTGACTTGCCTTTTGCACTACCGACGGCGGTAACGGGCATCTCGCTTGCCACGCTCTATGCGCCTAATGGCCTAATCGGACAATGGTTTGCCAAGATTGGTATTCAAGTGGCGTTTACGCCGATCGGTATTTGGCTCGCTTTAGTAGTGGTCAGCTTTCCCTTTATCGTTCGCGCCGTACAGCCTGTACTCGCTGAGTTATCGGTCGAATTTGAAGAGGCATCTGCAGTACTGGGTGCAACTCGTTTGACGACGTTTCGCAAAGTGATTCTGCCTGAGCTATTACCTGCGCTGTTTATGGGCGCTGGCATGATGTTTGCGCGGGCAACTGGTGAGTATGGTTCAGTAATTTTTATCGCGGGCAACATTCCCATGCAGTCTGAGATCTTGCCTATCATCATCATCAGTAAACTTGAGCAATTTGATATTCAAGGGGCGTCGGCTGTGGCGCTATTTATGCTGATGATCTCGTTTGTTATTTTGCTCAGTATCAATATCGTGCAGTGGAAACTGTCGCGCCGCGTAGGAGCTCGCTAATATGCAAATCGCCAATAGCTACGACTACCAAAGCAATCCTGCGACCAAAGATAAACCATGGGTCAGACGAGTGTTTATCGGTATCGCCGTCTTATTTATGATTATCATGTTAGTCATCCCACTGCTTGCCGTGTTTTATGAAGCGCTAAAAAATGGTTGGGATTTATATATTGCTTCCCTAGTTGAGGATGAGGCGCTACAAGCGATTAAGCTGACTTTGCTCACTGCCGCTATCGTTTTACCGATCAATATGGTGATGGGTATTGCTATTGCTTGGCTGGTAACCCGCTATCAATTTCGGGGTAAGCAATTGGTGACGACCTTACTTGATTTACCATTTTCGGTATCACCTGTGGTTGCAGGTCTGATGTTTATCCTGCTGTTTGGTCTAAATTCCCCTGTTGGCGGCTGGCTTGAGAGCCTAGGGTTTCAGGTAATATTTGCGGTACCAGGGATTGTGCTTGCAACGCTTTTTGTGACCTTTCCCTTTGTCGCCCGTGAGCTTATCCCTTTGATGCAAACCCAAGGCGACTCTGAAGAACAAGCGGCATTGACCCTAGGTGCCAGCGGTTGGCAAACGTTTTGGCACATCACAATGCCTAATATTAAATGGGCGCTGCTATATGGTTTGATATTGACCAATGCGCGCGCGATGGGTGAGTTTGGTGCGGTAAGCGTGGTATCAGGGCACATACGCGGTGAGACTAATACTATGCCGCTACTCGTTGAGATTGCCTATAACGAGTATAACTTTACCGCCGCTTTTGCCTTGTCAAGTTTGCTTGCCGCTTTAGCACTCGTCACTTTGCTGGTGCAGCAGATTATGACAAAGATGCAATCACGTAAGTTTGCCAAGTCTGAGCGCTTAGCGGCAGCGCCTGAGTTGCCAGTGAGCGCCAATGCGACGGTTAACAATCAGCCAATCGAGAAACCAGCTAAAACCGACGGCGTCAAATAAATCCTAAAGAATGACACAGAGATATCACTATGAGCATTGAGATAAGAGACGTTAATAAAACCTTTGGTAAGTTTACCGCGTTGGATAATATTAATATTACCGTGCCAACTGGCAAGCTCACGACTTTACTTGGTCCCTCAGGCTGCGGCAAAACGACCTTGCTACGTATCATCGCAGGGCTTGAATATGCCGACTCAGGTCAGATATTGTTTGATGGGGTTGATGTGACCAATACGCCCGTGCAAAAGCGTCATATTGGCTTTATGTTTCAGCATTACGCGCTGTTTCGCCACAAAAACATCGCTGATAATATCGCTTTTGGGTTGACGCTACTGCCCAAAAACGAGCGACCTAGCAAAACTGAAATCAAGCAGCGCGTGGCTGATTTATTAGACTTGGTCCAATTGCCGCAATTGGCTAATGCCTATCCTCATCAATTATCTGGCGGACAGAGACAACGTATTGCGCTAGCGCGAGCATTGGCGGTCAAGCCTAAACTCTTGTTACTAGATGAGCCGTTCGGCGCACTCGATGCCAAAGTACGTAAAGAGCTGCGTACTTGGCTTAAGAACATCCATCACGAGCTGGGTATCACCAGTATTATGGTCACTCATGATCAAGAAGAGGCGCGAGCAGTATCAGATGAGATTGTGGTGATGAATCAAGGACGCGTTGAGCAAGTCGGCACGCCCGAGAGTCTCATTGAGCAGACGAGCAATGCCTTTGTCAGTGATTTTTTGGATTTGGTATAGCTGTTTGTAAAAGTGAATAGGCATAAAAAAGACCTAATATATAGGTCTTTTAAATTAGAGGTTTACAAGCGGGGCTTTTTTCCCCTCGGCTTGTTTGACCATGGTCTCATGGGTGGACTCAAGAATGACTTGACACCACTGCGGCAAATCATTTGCCACTTCATACCACATCCACGTACCATCTCGTACTGCATTGAGCAGACCGATTTTTTTGAGATGATTAAGATGACGCGAGATTGTAGGCTGCGGCTGATCTAGCATATCTACCAATTCACCGACGCAGCGCGCTTCTTTTTTGTATAGAATATAAAAAATATTTAACCGAGTTGGATCAGACAAGGCTTTGAACAGTCCAAGCGGTTGCATTACAAAACTATCGGTAGTCATAGACGTTTCCAACTTATGGTTTGGTTTAATGAGAACAATATATCAGTAGTTGAATAAATAATCGAATATATTGGTTAAACTTTACAGTTTTCGTAAAAGCTGTACGAGCTAAATATATTCATTCACAAACATATAGTTAGGGACACGCTAGCGTAATATTCATACATGACAATTACTTTGATTGCTCTGTCAACTTACTATACTTACTCTATATTTGAAAACATTTGTCAGTACAATCCCTGACCATCTTTGGGTTTTAGGCGCAGAAAATGTAATCCTGACAGGATAGTAATGACGCCTAACACCCAGTAGGTCGTTTGAAACGCAAATAAAGTATCAAATTCCATGCGCTCACGCAATAGATTTAAAACCGCGGCGCCAAATGCGATACCAAAACCGATAGCCAGTTGCTGATTGACGGCCATCAAACTATTGCCACTACTCGTTTGTGTACCTTGCAAATCGCCTATAGTGAGTGTATTCATGGCACTAAACTGCATGGAATTACTCGCACCCATTAATATCAGCACGGGAATATACCATATCCAGTAAGAAGGGTCATTAAACTGCGCTAAGACAATAATCAGTACGCCGAGCATAATGGTATTGACCACCAGAACTTTACGGTAGCTAAAACGTTGGATGATTTTGCTGACCCAAGGCTTGATACCTATTGCGCCAATGGCGATAGGGGCAAGTAGCCAACCTGCCTGCGATGGCGAGTACTCAAACACGACTTGTAAGAGTAGCGGTAATAAAAACGGCACTGCGCTAATGCCAAGACGGGTAAATAAATTGCCAACAATACCAATGCGAAAGGTACGAATTCCAAATAAGCCTAGCGGAAATAGGGGCGCGGCTCTACGTCTAGCGTGCCAAACATACGCGCCAATAAGTATTGAGGCGATAGCGCCAAGTAGTAGGCCGTACACTCCGCGCCCTGATTGCGAGCCAAACTCAACCGCTAGGGTAAATCCGCAGGCCGCGGCGGCAAATAACAAAAACCCTGTCCAATCTAAACGCTGGGTGTCCTCAAACAAGGCGGGCACCAGTTTGCGCCCCATAACGAACCCAAGTAGCCCCATAGGAATATTGATTAAAAATATCCAGTGCCAGCTGGCATACTGGACAATATATCCGCCAAGTACAGGGCCAACTAAAGGCGCAATAAGCGCGGGTATCACCGCAAAATTCATGACGGTAAGCAGCTGGTTACGCGGATAGGACTTGACTAAGATAAGCCTCGCCACTGGCGTCATCATCGCACCGCCTAAACCTTGTATGATGCGTGACCCAATTAAGATGTTAAGCGTAGGCGAGGCGGCGCACATTAAAGAGCCGACAGAGAAGACGACAATGGCAGATAAGAACACACGGCGCGTACCGTATTTGTCTGCCAAAAAACCACTAACGGGGATAAATATAGCCAAAGCGAGCGCATAACTGATAACCGCCCATTGCATTTTAAGCGGCGACTCACCAAGTGCTAACGCCATTTGCGGCAATGAAGTGTTCAAAATAGTGGCGTCAAGGATCTGCATAAACAAAGCCACTGCCAGTACATAAGGCAAAAACTTTTGCTGAGTGGGGGTCAATGTCACCATTATCGCCTATCTTAAATTACCTAAGTGGCGCTAGTATAAGAACTCCGCCCAAATAATTAAAGAGCATCAAAGTAAACGTATGGATTACTAAATAAGGCTTTATAGCGCCTTGCTATGCCCGTTATAGTAGGGCGGCGATGCAACATAAACCTACAATCACCATCAAATAACAATCTAAGAGGATAACCCATGAGCCATATTGACAACCAAGCAAAATCTTACACGCCGCCCAAAGTCTGGACGAATGATCAAGAAAATGGCGGTAAATTTGCCAGCATCAATCGCCCAGAATCAGGCTCGCGCCATGAGCAAGTATTACCTGTAGGACAAGCGCCGCTACAGCTATACTCCTTAAACACGCCAAACGGTATCAAGGTCAATATCTTGTTAGAGGAATTGGCTGAGCTTGGAATCAAAGAGGCGGCTTATGATGCCTACAAAATAGACATCTCAGAGGGTGATCAATTCGGCTCAGGGTTTGTTGAGATCAATCCCAATTCTAAAATACCTGCTTTGGTGGATCATAATAGCGGCACAATTGATGCCAATAAAAATGATGAGCCGCTTGCGGTATTTGAGTCGGGTGCTATCTTGATGTACTTGGCAGAGAAATTTGGGCAGTTTATACCGATGCAGCAGGGACGCGCGCGCAGTGAATGCTTATCATGGGTAATGTGGCAGATGGGTAGCGCACCGTATCTGGGCGGCGGTTTTGGTCATTTTTATGCCTATGCGCCATATCCGATGGAATATCCAATTAACCGCTTTACTATGGAGACCAAACGCCAGCTTGATGTCCTGGACAAGCATTTGCAGAATCAAAGATACATGTGCGGTGATAGCGAGAGCGATTACAATATTGCCGACATCATTATTTGGGCATGGTATGGTCAATTGGTACTCGGTAAGCTGTATGAAGCAAAAGAGTTTTTGCAAGTTGATAGCTATGAGCATCTAAAACGCTGGGCGCAAACGATAGCAGAACGCCCTGCAGTTAAACGTGCAGTTGAACTGCCTCTTAATCCTATTAGTCAATCTTAATAACCGTATACTTTACTGTCTAAAGTACTATACAAAACAGGCCTGATAAGGATATTCTTATCAGGCTTTTTGGTAAGCTAAGCTAACAAGGCTAGTATCTATAGACAATAAATTTTAATAATCGTTACATATTTCGTTGATTGCATTATTACATAATGCTACATTATAATAATAGATTGACACACTACCCAGCTAGAATGGCTCATTATTGTCCTTGAATATGCAAGTGTTATTGAGGAGAGATCGCACTATGGTACAGATCTATCGAAATATAATAAAAAGACCAATAGCCAAAAATATGTGGCGTATTACCGCTATATCTACAGCATTTATGCTATCTAGCTTTTCGACTCAAGCCGCTACATCACTGGAATTTACTCAACAAGACTGGCAGGCGGTGTGTGACAATACGCGTACTTGTCGGCTCGCAGGTTATCAGGCAGAAGGTAGCTCAGAGCAGCCCGTTTCTATTCTCTTAGTTAGACGCGCAGGCGTTGATACCAGCGTTGAGGGCAAAGTCAAATTTGGCGGCGCTAAAGAAAGCTCCTCTAAAGCTTTGATGCAGTTGGGTAATCGTCACCGCATCTCATTGTTTATAGATAATAAAGATTTGGGCGAGATTAAACCTCTGTCATCAGGAGACGCTGATCTTACTGCAGCGCAAGTGAATGCCTTAGTCACAGCACTCGCTAAATCTAGCAAAATTGAGCTGGTCTTACGTAACACCCGCTGGCAGCTCTCTGATAAAGGCGCAACCGCTGCTATGATGCAAGTGGACGCGGTGCAAGGCCGAGTAGGGACGCCCAGCGCTTTGATAGGCTCAGAAGACGCGACTAGATCGAATACTAGCGTACTCTCGGCCGCTGCTGCGCCCTCTTTAAATTTGGTACTTCCAAGCTCTCAAACCACCAATCAAAGCACCAAGTTTGTTATGCGCGCATCCAACCTTGCCGCTCTGCTTAAACCCACTTTAAAAGATAGCAGCGACTGTCCTAATATTGCCGATAGCTCCTCTTGGCAAGTGGCGCGTTTGAGTAGCACCAAACTACTGGTGCAGCACAACTGTTGGAGCGCCGTCTATAACTCTGGCGCCGGCGCTTGGGTTATCAATGATCGCAAGCCCTATAACCCGCAGCTGGTAACGACCAATGCTACTGAATACAAAAGCGGCAAGATAAGCGCGGTACAAAAAGGGCGTAGCCTTGGCGACTGTCTGTCCAAAACTGACTGGATATGGAATGGCAAGCGCTTTGTCAAAAGTCATGAAAGCACCACAGGACTATGCCGCATGGTGTCAGTTGGCGGCGCATGGCAGCTACCTACATATGTCTCTGATGTCAAAATTATCCGTCAGTAATGGATTATTGATAGGCCTGTGAATTGAAAAATTAAAAAAACACGAGCAGATATATTTTACTATGCTATACTACGTCGCCACGCAATTTGATATTGCGTGAATTATGAGATTGATAACATCGCCTGCGATTTTGGGTCTAGGACGACCATGAGTAATTGTTGCCGATGATTTTGTGTTCTGAAATAATCCTATTATTTTTGACTCATATCTTATCTACTGGCTTATATGCCAAATTGAGTGTTATTTGATTTTATCGGCTTTGGATTAAAGCTTTGATAAAACGTTTATAACAGGCAAGGATAAGACACTCGGCGCTACCACCAAAATACGTCAGACAACAGACAACTTTTTTAGACTGCTTTTAGTAGCAAATATCATCGATAGATGATCTAAGTTGTATGATGCGCGGTTATCAGTGGTAGGCAACTGGCATGCTGAATTTACAGCAGCCCATACTACCAAGGCAACTCATGACTGATATCTTATCTACAATCGCCGCTCAAAACGGCATCATCGATAGCAACAATACTGCAAAAACTGATACTGCTACTCAAGCGCCTACGACAGACGCGACTGTCAGTGAAACAACTGACGAAAACCAAGTCACTTTTAAAGACCTTAACATTGCCAAGCCCATCTTATCAGCGCTTGATCGCAGTGGTTATACCAACCCAACTCCTATCCAAGCACAGGCCATTCCTTTTGCTCTAGAGGGCCGTGACCTTTTATTATCAGCGCAAACAGGTAGTGGTAAGACGGCAGCGTTCGTCATTCCTGTACTCGATCGTCTAAGCCGCTCAACGAGCTTTGATAAATTAACTAAAGCGCTTATCTTAACGCCAACTCGCGAGCTTGCTCAGCAAGTCCATGATAGCGTACGCACGTATTCTAAAGACATGCGCGGCGTATTCTGTGTACCTTTAGTTGGCGGCGCGCCGTACAATGGTCAGATCACAGCGCTCAAAAAAGGCGTGCAAGTTATCGTGGCAACGCCTGGTCGCTTGCTTGATCATATCAATGCAGGCCGCGTTGATCTATCAAGCCTTGAGGTCTTAGTACTAGATGAAGCGGATCGCATGCTAGATATGGGTTTTGCTGATGACATTAGCGATATCCTAAAAGCGGCACCTACTGATCGTCAAACGATTATGTGTTCTGCGACTTGGGATGGCCCTGTCGGCAAAATCGCTGCAAGCTTCACCAAAAACCCTGAGCGCGTCTCTATCAAAGTTGAATCGGCTCACATCGATGAGACGGTTTATTACTGTGATGATTTCAATCACAAAAACAAGATCCTAGATACGCTCGTCTGCCAGCCTGAAATGGAGCAAATCATCATATTTGCCGCCACTAAGCGCAGCACTGAAAAACTAGCCAAGTCTCTACAAGAGCAAGGCCATAAAGCCAGCTTCTTGCATGGTGATCTACCACAAAGCAAGCGTAACCGTATCGTGCAAGATTTGCGTAACGGCAAGTGCAAGATCCTAGTCGCAACAGACGTGGCCGCTCGTGGTCTTGACGTGCCAGCATTATCACACGTCATCAACTACGATCTTCCGCGCCAAACCGAAGATTACGTCCACCGTATTGGCCGCTGTGGCCGTGCGGGTCGTACTGGTGTTGCTATCAGCTTGTGTAGCATGGATGATCGCCCGCAGCTTAACGCTATCAACCGCTATCTTGATCGCAAGATGGAAGTGGGCGTCATCGCTGGCATGGAGCCCAAAAAGACGTACGTACCTAGTGAGAACAAGCCTAAAGGTCGCGGACGTGGACGTGGTCGCTCAAACGGCGGTGGTAGTGGCCGTGGTCGCTCAGGCAATGGCGGCGGTTACGCAGGCAAGTCAAGTGGCGCTGCTACTTCTCAGCGCGCCAGCAATGACAGCGGTTATCAAGGTAAGCCGCGCGACTCATCAGGTAAGCCAAATGAGCGCTCTGGTGGCAAGCCGTATCAAGGTAAACGTACTGGCCCTGGCCGCAGTGATGGTACTGGCGTACCGCGCGGTGATCGCGCGGCAACAGGCCGTGGTCGTCCAAGTGGCAGCCAAGGTCGTCCAGCCAATCGCTCAGGCGGTCGTTCAAACAGCGGCAACCGTGGTGGCAACTCGTAGTAGCTAAGATTAAGTAACTAAGCTTAAGTAACTAAGCTTAAGTAACTAAGCTTAAGCAGCTACACTTAAGTAACTAAACTTAAGTAACTAGATGAAGCGATTCATTTAGTTATTAGGTATAAGCCAAAGCCAGAGATTTAGCGAAAGCTAGTCTCTGGCTTTTTTTGTGTTTGGGTGTAGTATGCTTTGGTTGTAAAGTCAGTCTGACAGATCAAAGTCTAATCTCACTTACCCTTTCAATCTGACTGATCCTCTAAAAGAGCCTAGATATGCAAAAACACAATAAGCTACCTAAGCAGGTTTATTTTTTATTAGTAGCTCAAAGTATTAATTTGACCACAGCGGTGTTGTCAGTGACGGTGGCGGCGCTGGTCGGATTGACATTAGCGCCAAAAGTCAGTTACGCCACCATCCCCTATGGATTGCAGTTTTTGGCGATTTTACTGAGCACGGTTATGTTCTCAAAGCTGATGGAGAGGTTTGGTCGTTATCGTATTTTTAAGATGGGTATTTTATTTTTATTCTTGTCAGGCGTTATTGGGTTTTTATCATTAATTTATGAAAACTTTTTGTATTTGTGCTTGAGCCATTTTTTATTAGGACTGTTTATTTCAACGGCTAATTTTTACAGATTTGCCGCGACAGATATCCTAAGTGGTGAGCTTATTGCTAAAGCGACCTCAATGGTCATCTCAGGCGGCGTGTTTGCCGCTATCATCGCGCCACTACTGGCGATAAATTTAGCCAAACTATCGGACTTACCAGATTACGCTTTGATCTACTTATCCTTGTCAGTTTTAGCGCTTGTGCTATCTGTAATCCTTTATCATTGGAATCAATCAAACAGCCATCACCACAAGTCAAACACCCAGCATGTGAGTAGTACGCAAAATGCAAAAGCGGTCTCGAATGCGCTGACGGTCAAAAAATATACCCTTATCATCGCTATATTGGGCGGGGCGCTGGGCTACTACATCATGAATCTGATGATGATAGCGTCGTCACTATTTTTAAAGCAAAGTCATTCTTTTGACTATGCCTCCTACGCTATCCAGATGCATGTGCTGGCGATGTTTTTACCTTCGTTTTTTGTCGCCAAATTGATTCATATTATTAATAGCGTCAATACCATTATACTTGGCTTCTTACTCATATCGCTCTCTTGCTTATTGCCTGTACTTTTTGCTGATACTATTTATATTAATATTGCTTTGATCGTTTTGGGCGTAGGTTGGAATTTTACGTATTCAGGAGGCTCTACGTTGCTAAGCAATATTCAAGGGCCGCAAAGACTAAAATTTCAGGGGATTAATGAGACTATCATTGCGCTGTTTGCTACCTTAGGTGCTTTTTTGCCTGCGCCTATATTGAGCTACTTTGGTTGGATCAATACCAATGTCATATTCTTTGTTTTTTCGATTGCTATCTCTGCTTTTTTTATCCTGTTTGTGTTATTTTTCAAAAACAAAAGCTATAGATAGAGTAAACCACTGGGTGGATGACCTTGCTCTAAGCTTTGTAAAACTCTAGGCTTTATAAAATTTTAAACTTTATAAAAACAATACCTATCGGACACTAACATGACCCCAATTCATATTGCTTTAGCTGTCCTAGTTGCCTTTATTTGGGGCGTAAACTTCACCTTTATTGCATGGGGGCTTGAGAGCTTTCCGCCACTCATGCTCACCGCCATGCGTTTTTTCTTTACTGCCGTGCCCTTAGTGCTGTTTCTTAAGCCGCCCAAATTTAATCGCACCTTATTTATTTATGCGATTGGTACCTTTGTGTTGCAGTACGCCTTTGTCTTTACCGCTATGCATCTAGGCGCATCGGCAGGACTTACGGCGCTACTATTACAAATGCAGATTTTTATCACCGTATTGCTGGCTTTTTTATTATTGGGTGAGGCGGTAAGTGGCAAGCAAATAGTAGGGATGGTGATCGGTGTATTTGGACTTGGGGTGATTGCATTGAACCTCGGCGGTGATATGCCGCTGGCGGGCTTTATCTGTATTTTGATTGCCGCTATTGGTTGGAGCTTTGGCAACATTGCTTCAAAACAGGCCTCAAAGCAGCAGATCACAACGACATCTGCTATCTCAATGAATAATAGCAAGACCTCGAATAGATCAGCAGCATTATCAGCGCTAGCTCTGGTGGTATGGGGCGGGTTAATCGCTTGCGTGATATTGACGCTATCATCTTTGATACTTGAGCCTGATGCTTGGCAGCTAGTAACATTCACGCAGGCATCAATGAAGTCTTGGCTATCGCTTGGGTTTATCGTCTATATCTCGACGCTAATAGGCTTTGGACTGTGGGCGCATCTGCTGGCGCAAAACACCGCCTCAAAGGTTATGCCATTTGCTCTGTTGGTGCCAATATCTGGTATGGCGACCTCAGTGCTACTGACAGGGGAGGCGCTAACCTGGTGGAAGATGCTGGCGATGGTGCTTATTTTATCAGGACTAATACTGGCGAATGTGAAGCTGAGGTTTGGTAAAAAAAGTATTGAGGTTGGTTCTTGAGATGCGCATCAATAGTAAGAGATTGATGCGCGGGGTACACCCTAGATGTTAAGCGCTAAAGCCCTGATCTCGCCTAATCCCAATAATCCTCAGGGCAGGCGGGTAGCTCCATCAACGTATTGCGTAGCGCCTCTGACCAGTCGCGGCTGATTTTGTTAAAGTGTTCATCATCGGCCTCAATACGGCGACCTTTAGGCATGGTAAGGCTATCGTTTTGATAAACAACAAAATCGATCGGCATACCGACAGAGAGGTTGGAGTGTATGGTTGAGTCAAACGAGAGCATCAAGGCTTGGGTCGCGTGATTGATATCGGTATCAAATTTAACTGAGCGATCCAAAATAGGCTTGCCATATTTGCTCTCACCCAATTGAAAAAACGGCGTATCCTCGGTCGCTCTAATGCAGTTGCCCTCAGGGTAGATCATGTACAGCTCGCTGGGTTGACCTTTGATTTGACCACCGAGCATAAAGGAGCTGGTAAATGCGCCATCGATAGAGGCATTAGCCACTTTTTTGGCGTGATTCATAACGCTGCGCATACACTCGCCAACCATCTGCGCGGCATCAAATAGCGTCGCAACCGTATTGATATTGCCCTCGTTATGCTGATCGATATCGTTTTGTAGCTTATTAAACACCGCCTGCGAGGTGGCAAGGCTGCCTGCTGTTTGTAGTACCATAAAGCGCTCGCCTTCAACACCATATTGATAGAGCTTGCGAAACGTTGAGATGTGATCGACGCCTGCATTGGTACGGGTATCACTGGCAAACAACAAGCCATCCTCTAAGCGGATGGCGGCACAATAAGTCATAGGGTTATCCTTTGTGTTAATAAATGAGGTGGTTATGATAACCGCGTGACCAAGACTTGGCTATAGAGACTCTCGTAACCGCCGCCCATACGCACCCCGCGTACTGGGGCGGTATCTAGATAATCACGCCCGATAGCGACATAAACGTGTGAGTTAGGGGCAAACGCCTGATTGGAGATATCAAAAGTATACCAGTATCCGTCCAAATATACCTCCGCCCAAGCGTGACTTGCCATATGGTTCTCGGTGTCGTCATACAGATAGCCTGAGACGTAGCGGGCAGGGATCTGCTGATCTCGCAATAAACCCAAAAACACATGGGTATGATCCTGACAGACGCCCGCCTTTAATTCAAACGCCTCGCTTGCGGTGGTGCCGACATGCGTGACGTTTTTGACAAAAGGCATGATCATAATCAGCTCATTGGCCAAAGTCTTGAGGCTATCGTGAGTGACGTTTTGCAAAAATGGCGCGGCAAACTCGCGCATGGCCTCTGAGCACTTAGTTAGCGGGCTTTGAACCGTAAACAACAGATAGGGGACATGCGCTAAGTCCTCTAGACGCTCGGTATCGGTATTGATCTCAACGATACCTGAGGCCTGCATTTGCAAATTATCATGAGTCTCGTTACGGCTCAAGGTGAGCCACTCATTACCAAAGCCATCTTTTAAGTTGGTTGCGACTTTGGGGAGTAGCACATCCCAGCGATGAATGGTTTGATGCGGCAGATCCATAGGCGTCATACGAATGTACTGTACGCTGCGCTGCGCCTGCTCGCCATAATAGTAATTGGTCTGATGACTGATTTGAAGTTTCATATTGTCCTCTTATTATTTTGTCCATTTGACTAAACTTGTATTAACGCGCTAAACCCCTTGCTGCAAGATAATGTTGAACTCGCGGCTGATCAGTTTAAAATCATTAAATGCCTTGGAGCGAATCATCTGATTGGTCAAGCGGGTCAGCTCACGCCAGCGCGTATTCTCTGGCAGCTGGTTGATCCAGTGCTTAAACTCTAGACTTAATTGAGTGACGTCTTCACCGAGTAATACTGCGCGCTCTAATTGCTCAAAGTAGCGCCCAAGCTGCCAAAAACAAGTCACAGTTGGATGCTCTTGCTTCATCGCCGCGTTACAGGCATGCAGCTGCAAAGTGGCGGCGCGGTAAGTGCCAGCGTTAGAGAGACGCTTAATCAGATTATATAGCTCGGCGGTATCTTTACCGATAACACCTTTGGCCTCTTGCACATTAGTCTCAATTGAGGCCACCACGCTTGGTATCTTAAGATTACCCAAATCATGTATCAGCTGCGCCCGCATCACTTTCATGGACTCGCTAGCATCAGCATCGAACCCTAATCTTGTGATCAGATGCTGTACTTGCGGCTTTTTGAGGTCGCCTTTGATGAGCTTTTTCATGATATTGTCATAGCAGTACAAGCGCTCGCTATAGCGCCCCAGCCATACCAGATAACTACTGGTTGATAGCAGTAGTATCATCGGCGCATCATCGAGATCCTCAAAGCCGGCCTCAGTCGGCTGCACGCGATCATAGTAATTGGCATGGTTGTCATACTTAGCGATACTATCAAAGGTGCTCTCAAGCGTACTTAGCTCAGAGGATTGGCTAGTACTAGTTGCCAAACCATCAGCTGATAATTGACTGTCATCGATGATCCAAGTGTCTTTGATACCGCCGCCTTGTGAGGAGTTGACGACCAGTGAGCCCTCAACCATCGCCACGCGGGTCAGACCGCCTGGCACGATATCGACAGAGCCATCACCGTGGCTTAAGATAAAGGGGCGCAGATCGATATGACGCGGCGCGATACCGTCGCTGACGGCAGTAGGGTTGGTTGAGAGTGAAATAGTCGGCTGGGCGATAAAGCCTGCTGGATTCTCAAGTAAGCGCTTACGGTAGTCGCTAATCTCTTGCTTGGTTGAGGTCGGACCAATCAGCATCCCGTAGCCGCCTGAGCCTTGGGTTTCTTTGACGACCAGCTTATCTAGATTGTCGAGCACGTAGGCGAGCTCATCAGGCTTACGGCACTGAAAGGTCTCGATATTGGGCAGGATTGGCTCTTCACCCAAATAAAACTTAATCATATCAGGCACAAATGGATAGAGACTTTTGTCATCAGCGACGCCAGTACCGGGCGCATTAACAATGACCACGTTGCCTGCACGATAGGCACTCATGAGACCTGAAACGCCGAGGATAGAATTGGATTGAAACGCTAACGGATCGATGAAGGGATCATCGATACGGCGATAGATGATATCGACCTGTACCTTACCGCGTATGCCTTGCATATAGACTTTGCTATCCTCAACCACCAAGTCATAACCGTGCACCAGCGGCACGCTCATCTCATGCGCCAAAAACGCATGCTCATAGTAGGCACTATTAAAGCGTCCTGGGGTTAGGATGACAATCTGTGGATCGTATTTGCTCGTTGAGCTGGCAAGGCATTTTTTGAGGCGCTGCGGGTAGTCGCTCACGCCCAATATCGGCGTTTGCGCAAATAGATCGGACAGTAGCGTCTCAGAGATAGTGCGGCTCTCAAGCATATAAGAGACGCCAGAGGGGGTGCGCAGATTGTCCTCTAATACGCAGAACTTACCGCTCTCATCACGGATCAGATCGATCCCACTGATGTGCGAGTAAATGGGCTTGTCCAGCTCAATACCCATCATCCACGGCTCGTAGCAGCCGCTAGCATAGACGTAGCTGTCTGGGACGATGCCCGCTTTCATAATGGCTTGCTCGTGATAAATATCATGCAAAAACGCATTCAAAGCGGTGATACGCTGCTTACACCCAGCCTCTATCTGCTGCCATTCGCTGGCGGCAATGATACGCGGAATAATATCAAACGGTATCATACGCTCGATGTTTTTGGCATCGCTATAGACGGTAAAGGTCACGCCTTTACGATAAAAGATATTCTCCGCTTGCTCGTTGAGATGATTGAGCGCATCGATACTGATGTCATCGAGCCAGTCGCCAACTGCTTGCGCGACGGGGCGGTACTCATCTTTATTGACCTTTAATTCATCAAAGGGTTGGGACGGTTTATTGGATTTGGCGGGCGCGTTTTTATTGGCAGCACTAGTAGTCGCTTTGGCCTCTGTCGTGGTCTGGCTCTGACTTTGATTTTGGCTCTGAGCCCCTTTAGTGTCGTCATTCTGATCTTGGCTTTGGCTCTGGTTTTGAGATTGGGTCGCTTCTTTATTCATAAATACCTCACGCATCCTTGGTAAAGTCATGGGTTCGATAACTGACGGGTCTAATGGCGCATCAGCATCCTGTACGCTTTGACTATAACGCGTCTATAGGGATAAGCACAACAGAGGTTTTATATTAAATGTTTGTTTTTAGGGTGTATTTTTGTCAGATAACGGCGATTATGCGTAGGATGATGCAGCAGATCGATGCGATTGAAGTGGTGTAGTTTTCAATATATGATTAGTTTTAACTTTCATTCAGTCTTAAAATTCGGTAAATTTCAAATAATGAATAAATTTTTTAGCCCAAAAATAAATATGCTACGTTATTTTATTTCATGTACTTTCCTGTTTTTGGTTCTACCAGCTTATGGACAAGAGCTATGGCATGGTGCTGAAAAAGGTATGAGTACAAGTGAAGTTCAAAAAATTTTTCCAAATATTGAAGAAAGGGAGGAGTATCTTTCAATTTCTGGAAGGTCTGATGACATAGAACCTTTATTGGTAATTGATGAATATAAACTCTTCGACACTTACTTTAAGGTGCTTTTCTTCTTTAAAGACAATAAGTTAGAAGCCGTAAAGTTGCACTGTATAGAGTGGGACAAGTGTTATTACACAAAAGATATGATGCTAAGCTCCTTACGTGATGAATTCGGATATGAAGCCCATACACGTAAAATAAATACTAGCTTAGATATTAAGTACTGGATGTTAGACGATGGCGTAAATATTAGAATGTTTAGTGAAAAAATTTCTAATCTTCTGAGTGTTGACTTCCAAGTTTCCGAGTGAATATGCTAGCGCTTAAGGGTTAAGACATGAGACGACTAACGGCAACCTGGGCGTTGCCTATCTTAGCGCTCAGCTTGGCGACAGGCTGTAGTCAGGAGTATGATATTCAAGTCTTGCCAGCGGGTAGCCGCGTTGTAGCTTTGGGTGATTCGCTCACTTATGGTTATGGTACGACGCCGCAGAACAATTATCCTAGCGTATTGACAGGGCTGACAGGCTGGCAGGTCATCAACGCAGGCGTCAATGGCGATACCTCAGCTGATGTGCTGGCACGTATCGATCAGGTTATTACGCTCGATCCTGATCTGGTACTGCTGGGCGTCGGAGGCAACGATGTGCTCAGGCGCGTGCAATCAGGGACGACGAGCGCCAATATCACTCTGGCTATTGAGCAACTAAAAGCCGCTGACATTGCCGTTATTCTTATCGCGGAGCCGTATTTTAGCACTAGCGCCTTGTTCGGTAGAGCGAGCGATAATCCTATCTATAAGCAAATTGCCAAAAGCGAAAACGTACCACTATATAGCAAACGCTGGTCGGAGGTGATATCAAGCGATAAACTCAAATCAGACCAGATCCATCCCAACGGCGCAGGTTATCGCTACTTTGCAGAGGGGTTGCATGCGTATTTGCAGGCAGAGGGCTGGACGCGTTGAGTATAAGTGTAGCGACTTAGTCTGATCACTTAGCTATGACTACATTTGACTTTTAATTACATCACAACGATTAACCCCTCATCAGCGGGTATCTTGCCCTCGCAAACATCAGCATAGATCTCCGACAACCCTTTAACGCCGTCCAGCTCTTTGATCTTTAGCCAGCGACTGGTCTTGGCAGCACAGTCCATGATATAGCGCGTTGAGCGCTCGTTAAACTTATCAGCGCCCCATTCTTTCATGAGCTTTTGAATTTGACTTGGCGCAAAAAATTGCTCGCTGCGCTGCGTGATGATGCCCTCAGCTTGACGCGGCTCATCCCAATGCGTCAGTCCAACGTTACTAGTAAAGCGCATGTTGTCGCCCAAATGCGTATGCAAGCGACTAAGCACCTCAGTATTGGCGGACATATCGACGATGACGGTCGGAGTATTTGCGTCAATCTGTTCGATATCGTCGTAGCTGAGCACCGTATCGTAGGCATCTATGGACTGTACGAAGTCTAAGTTACGATTTGAGGTCAGACCGATGACGGTTGGCGCATCTGTGTCATTACTTAGTCCATATCCCAAGCCGATGCTGGTCTTGCTAGAGGCGCTGATAATAACGACTTGCTCAGCTCCATACCAGTCATTGCTCGCCAGCATATCCTGAATACAAAACGCGGTGAGATGCAAGACGGCAAGTAACATGCGCGGATTATCATAGGCGCGATCATAGCCTGCCTCGTGATTGACGCGTTGATATAAATTGTAGCTTGGCGGCAAATGTGCACGATGCTCGCTACCATCCATCAGGCTTGAGCCACTAACTCGTACAGGCTTAATCACAAGGGTAGTGGCTGGCGGGAAATAACCAAATAGCCGCTCGCCTATGGGAATATCATCGTTATTTGACTCGATGACATCGGCAAAGCCCCAAACAGGAATAATGCCCCAGTGCTCAGGGTTATCGCCACTGGGCGCAAAAAACTGCCAATAGCGCAGGTAATCGCCCATCACCGCGTAGGTAATGTTATTGGCGGTAAAGGCGAAGCGGTCAATCTTGAGCAGTACTTCGCCATCAGTGATCGGCTGGCATCTCGTTTCAATGATACGCGACTGAGTAATATCGGCTTTGTTGGTTTGAAATTCTTGTACGTTGACTATTGGCATGATGCGCTCCTTGAATATTATTGTTAAGTGTTCACTATACTGCGCTATGCATATCAATATTTAAACGAACATCTCAAGTTGAAGTGCTACTATTAAGTCAATCTTAAAGTATAACCGTCAAACAATGACAGTGATAAATAGTAGTGACTTAGGTTTGCACAATAAAATAGAGAGTTATCAAAGTATCGATGGTCAAGCAAGAGTTGACGTACGCTTTGATGCAGATACCGTTTGGCTCTCACAGGCACAGATGACAGCATTATTTGGGCGCGATCAATAAGTATAGCGCTAAGTTGCTTGCTATCACTTTAAAACTCTAACTTCATTACCATTAGACTAGTACTAATAATATTTAAGTTTAAAAGCAAAATTTCTCTATTAGCGATAAGGCAAGGATAATATAAATGTTTGAGATGATAAAAGAGTGGCGTGAGCAGCGTATATTAGACAATAGTAAATATAGCCAAGATGACTGGGCGCAAGCGGCGCAGCTCGTTGTTATTCTTGATCGTTTAGACGACGATGAGCTGGCAAGACTATTTGAACTGGCGACGTTATTTTTGGCAGACAAGTCTATCACTGGCGCGCAGGGCTTTGAGATTACCGATAAGGTTAGGCAATCGATTGCGCTACAAGCCTGCCTGCCGATTCTCAATCTGGGTCTTGACTGGTACGCAGGCTGGTCATCGGTCATCATTTACGCAGGCTCGTATAAAAGTATCACCAAAACGGTCGATGAGGCCGGTATCGTGCACGAGGGCCAGCAGCATCGTAGCGGGGAGGCGTGGCTACGCGGGCCTGTCATACTGTCTTGGAAAGATGCCAAGCATTCAGGCGAGCGCGATGGACATAATGTCGTCATTCATGAGTTTGTACATAAGCTCGATATGTTAAATGGGCGCACTAATGGCTTCCCGCCCATGCAGCCGGATATGGATCCTGAGCGCTGGACTTCCATTATGAGCCGCGATTTTGAGGACTTCCAAAAACATCGCAAATCAGGTCTCGATCGGTATGGCGCGACCAATCCTGCCGAATTCTTTGCGGTGCTAAGCGAAGTGTTTTTTGAGACCCCGCAAAAGCTTGTTGATGCCTATCCTGATATTTATGACATTATGGTCAAATTCTTTAAACAGATGCCAATCTGACCTTTTAAGGTAGATCTGTAGCACAGGATAACTCTATAGCGATAAAAAAGGGCAGGGTATCACTATCGACGCCATGCCCTTTTTATTAAAATTAGCATATAAATCAAACCTTACGTCGTCCATTGATCACTTATGACAGCGACCAAGTAGCGGCGGCCTTGATACTCATCGAACACCAGCCGTAGCGCGCGCCAGTCCAGACCGCCGTATTCAGGATTGACCCCAGGGTTATAAAACTCAACGTACTCTGAGTTTGGATATATACGATCTAAGTTGTTAATGCTATTGCCTACGGCAGCGGTTGCATTGGTAGTCGTTGATTGATCGTTGAAATAGTCCGCTTTTACCCAGTCTTTGAGGTAATCTGGCAGTGGCGTGACATATATATCGCCAGTGCCGTCTTTTTGACCCCAAGTGAAGCGCACATTTGATTCATCAAGATACTGCGTGTATTGCTCGCGGCTAAATACTTTGTCAGACTCAGGTTGAATGTAGGCATACATAGAAAAACGCACGCCACGCGTGGGATGGATATCATCAGCAACTCTAGCATAGTCGTTATTAGCCAGTGCCCGCTGAATGCGCATTGCTTGCTGTATAAGGGTTTGCTGGCTCATATCAGAGTCTGTGGACGCATTATTTGACGACGTCGCCATATTTGACTCAGCTGAGAGTTGACAGCCGCCAGTCACGATAAGGGACGCAAAGAGTGCTCCAGCCAATAGAGATTTGAGATAAGGGCGAGATACATTAAAACCAGATGAGATCATAATAATATCCTTATCATTATGTGAATATAGCAATTGTACACTTAACCTAAATGATGCTACTTATAGAATGTTACTTATGGGTAGTGATAGCTTTTTTATGTGTTTTTATGAATATAACTATTAAGATACCATAAACGTAGGATACCATGCAAAAATCGATTGTTTTAGCTGTAGGATTGTTAATAACAGGATTCTTGGCAGTAACCGCGAGCGCCAACTTAACGGAGCCGCTACAAATAACCTTGGCATTAAAAGTAGATACGATTGCTAAAATGTACGAGCAAGATAGCCATAATCAAGGACAAGAGTATCCGTCTACGTTGCAACAATACGCCAATCCAGAGCTACGGGCTGCTATGCAACTTGAGCAAGAGTATTTTGATAAAGAGCAAGTATCTTGTCATATTGGCTATGATGTACTGTGGCGCTCGCAAGATCCTGACTATACGCAAGACAAAACGTTTTCGCTGACGACAACTGGAATGGTTCAAGTCAATTTAGCGCAAGTCGATGATGTGTCTAATCAGGTGTATTATGAGTTAGCGTGCGATGAGAGTGTCTGCCAGATAGCAGATGTCATTTTGGATAGCGACGGCACATCTTTACGGGAGTATTTAATTAAAAGTTGTCGCTCATTAAATTAAAGTTAGCGTGTTCGTTGTAAAAGGTTTGAGTAAGTTCTTTTAAATAAGTTCTATAAAAACAATATTTGCAAATAGCGGTTAGTAAAGAATATGTACGCAGCCCTAAAAGCCATTGGTTTGTTTTCGCATAATGTATATTATGTTAAATAGACACTATTACAGACCGTTAATGGCTAACTATATGGCAAGCCATACTTGCCGTCTTATTTTTGTATAGAGTTTAATACATCCTCTAACGATTCATTAACTTCAAAAGGTTTCCATCCAAGGACGTAGATCCAGCTCATGTGTCCAGCAATCTCTTGGCTGACAATGCAGCTGCCAGTACTGCTCGGCGATATGTTCTGGATTTAGTATTGCGCCTTGATCTTTGAGCGCATAGAGATCAGCAAAGTTATCTCGAGCAAATTCAGTATCGATAACCCCATCGATAACAGTATGCGCTACGTGTATGCCTTTTGATCCAAGCTCGCGCGCCATGCTTTGTGCCAGTGCTCGCAGGGCAAATTTAGCACTCGCAAAAGCTGAAAACCCACTAGCACCTCGTAATGATGCCGTCGCACCAGTAAAGATAATGGTGCCTTTTTGGCGCGGTAACATGACTTTTGCCGCTTCCTTACCTGTCAAAAACCCAGCTAATGCGCCCATTTCCCATACTTTTCGATAGACGCGTTCTGTAGTCTCTAAAATGGAGAAATGTACATTTGCACCAATATTAAACACCACAACTTCAATCGGGCCAATATCTTGCTCAATATGAGCAAACAGCGCGACCATCTCTTGCTCTATGCGAGCATCACAACCAAATGCTATAGCTATGCCACCAGCGGCCTCGATATCACTGACTAACGTGCTTAGTTTATCAACAGTCCTTCTAGTCACGCATAGGGTGAATCCTTCTCTAGCGAAACGCCTGGCAACCGCGCTGCCAGTGGCGTCGCCTGCGCCAATGACAACTGCTACTGGTACTCTACTCATAACGATCTCCTTATTTTTCATTAACCACTTTTATTCTCTCAACCAAAAAATCCACCGCAGCTTTTACTTTGGGCACCAAGTAGCGCTGTTTTTGATACAACAGATATACCGCCATATCTGCCTGCTGAGTTATCGCTAATGGATGTGCAAACTTTAGCTCTATAAGCTGTCCTGACTCTAGATATGAGGCTAACGCCCAGCGCGTTGACATCAAAATACCGTCGCCATTACAAGCTTTTTTTGCTAGCCACGGTCCGTTATTAGATATGGCGACCGCAGGCCCTGAGACATCATGCCACTGATTATCTATATAGCAAAGCCAAGGCGTTGGCCCTGTTGGTGCTTTGAAATACAAACCTTGATGCTGTTTTAATGCTATTGCGTCTTTGGGCGTGCCATATTTATCTAGATAACTTGGCGCCGCGACAGGTATAAAACCATTGTCCATAAGTCTTATCGCCAGTACGCGCTCATTAGGCGCATAACCGCCGCGAATGGCAATATCGACGTCATCACGCCCAAGGGTGGATAGCTCATCACTCAAACTTACATCCAAGACAATCTTTGGATACAGCGCGCTAAATTCATCTAACAATGGCAGCAGGATTTTTTCACCGAAGCCGACCATTGAGCTAATGCGCAGCCGTCCCATTGGCGTGGTTTGATAACTCTGGACGGTCTCTGAACTTTGTTTGAGCTGACTGAGTATCTGCTGCACATCGTTATAGTAAATTTGCCCCACTTCTGTCATTTTAACAATGCGGGTTGAGCGCTTTAATAAGGTTGCGCCCAGACTCTTTTCTAAATCAGCCACACGTCTTGACAGCGACGATGGTGGCACCCCAAACGCCTTTGCCGCTTGGGTAAAGCTGCCAGTTTCAGCGACTTTACAAAAATAGCGTATGGCTCGCAGTTGATCCAACTCCCCTCTCCTTTTACCGCTTTAATTGCACGTATCTAGACATTTTCGCCTTATTATTGTCATAAAAGCAATAGTGATTCACGTTTATATGCATATACAAGCCTATTAAAACCAGTAATAATAGGTCTGATTTAGCGAGTACAGAGGCTAAGACGTATTAGATACAGGGATGTCAAAAACGCTTTGACTACTAAAAAACATCAATAACGGAAGACGACTTATGATTACTTTGCATGGATTTGCTGCGAGCAACTATTACAACTTAGTAAAACACGCTCTTTTATATAAAGACATTCCCTTTGAAGAAAACTTAGTCTACCCCAGTAGTGACGAGTTACTAGCCGTCAGCCCAGTCGGTAAAGTGCCTGCTATCACCATGCCTGATGGATTTAACCTATCAGAATCGAGCGTGATTTGTGACTTTATTGAAGAGAGCTACCCTGACACACAACTGTATCCTGCCGATGCTAAAGAGCGCGCAACCGTACGCCAAATTATGAAGATAGCGGAGCTGTATTTTGAGTTGCCAAGTCGCCGCTTAATACCGTTTACTTTTTCAGGTACGCAAGTTCCCAAGCCTATCGCTATGGAGGTGCGTCAAGTATTAGAGCGCGGCATTATCGCTTTAAATCACTTGAGTCAGTTCTCACCTTGGGTTGCAGGCGAGCACTTTACTATGGCTGATATCTACCTGTACTACGTCAATACTATCGTTAGCGCCTTTGCAGCCCGGCAGCTTGACTGGGATATTATGGCGCAGATACCGGGCATGACAGAGTGGAATGAGACTATGAGTCAATCTGATATCGCGAAGAGAGTGGATGCAGATCGCTTAACTAACATGCCTGAATTTATGCAATACGTGCAAGCCCAGATCAAAGCTGTCCATACTAAATAAAGCCAAACAATAGCTCATTTGAATAACGAACTATTTACGATCAACAAAAGACACTTTGTCTAATTCCTTTAACCATTTGCAGGAGCAAACCTTATGAGCGATAAAAACTTACAACTCATCTCTACCATCAGCGACGACAACAAACTCACCGTATCGTTGCAAGATATCGGCATGCCGCAGCCAAGTGATGATGAAGTTGTCGTACGTATTGAAGCGGCGCCACTAAATCCCTCTGATTTAGCGATTTTATTTAGCGTCGCTGACATGTCTACCGCCGCGCAATCAGGCGACGATCAAAACCCAGTGATCACAGCAGACGTCCCTGCCAAGTTCATGCCAGCGGTCAAAACCCGCGTGGGTAAAGACACCCCTGTCGGTAACGAAGGCGCAGGCACTGTCGTTGCCGCAGGCTCGTTACCCGCCGCGCAAGCCTTAATGGGTAAAACCGTTGCGGTCATCGGCGGCGGTACGTATCGTCAATATCACTGCGTCAATGTGCAAAGCTGCTTGGAATTAAAAGAAGGTACAACCGCTAAAGAAGGCGCATCCTCTTTTGTCAATCCACTGACTGCCCTTGCAATGACTGAAACCATGCGCGCTGAAGGTCACAAAGCGATCATTCATGCCGCTGCTGCCTCAAGCTTAGGTCAAATGCTCAATCGTATCTGTATGGCTGATGGCATCGATTTGATTAATATTGTCCGTAAAGATGAGCAAGAAACCTTGCTACGTGATATGGGCGCAAAATACGTGGTTAATTCTAGCAGTGAGTCATTCCTTGACGATTTGACCGCAGCGATTATCGAGACAGGCGCTACGATTGCCTTTGATCCTATCGGCGGTGGTCAACTAACCAGCGATATCCTCAACTGTATGGAAGCGGCGATCACCCATGATGTTGAAGAGTACAGCGTCTATGGCTCCAATACCTTTAAGCAAGTCTATGTCTATGGTGCTTTAAATCGTGGACCTATCGTTCTAAACCGCAACTTTGGTTTTGCTTGGGGCGTTGGCGGTTTCTTGTTGTTCAACGCGCTTGGTAAACTCGGTACCAAAACCGTTATGAAAATGCGTCAGCGCGTGGCCGATGAGATCACAACCACCTTTGCCAGCAGCTATACTCATGAAGTGTCATTGCCTGAGGTTCTGCATTTACAGTCTATCGCCGCTTATGGCAAACAAGCGACTGGCGAGAAGTATTTGATTACCCCGCAGCAGTCGTAGAGGTTCGATCCTATTTGAAAAAAAGCAGGTACTTTAATTAGTATCTGCTTTTTTATGGTCTGAAATTTCAGCGAAATAAAACAATAACAGTCAAAATGTAGAATAAATTGCCTTATTTTTATTGCGAAGTATCGCGATACAAGGTGACCTCAGACTCTTGCATAAACTCCTCAAGGCTCATCTGGGTGTTCTTATCTGTGTTTTGAACCGTATTTTGAGTTGTGTTCTGGTTTTCAGCAGCATTAGGTACCTGTGCAGGCTGCGGCTGATCATCTGCTTGAGTAGCATTATTCAAGCTCGGGTCAGCGGGCTGTGCGGGTGTAGATTCAAATTCTATGTCGTTAGTGGTTGTGGTTGTGGTTGTGGTTGTGTCTGCAGTTGACTCGTTATCTACATCGTTTTCAGCAATGATCACCGCTTCATCGTTGGGTACGGGCAAGACCTCTTCTGTTAGAGTGTCGCCTGAGAACACACTTATGATATCTGTTTTTCCAGTAATATTGAGGATGACTATGGCAGCGGCTACGCTAGCACTAATTAGCAGTGCGGCGATCAATCCAATCATAACTAGACTTTTGGTGTCACTATTTGTTTTGCTATTCTTAGCTACTTTGTTGTTTTCTTTATCTTTATGAGATTTATTTGCTAGATGCGCCGATATTTTATCATTGATATCGAGAGTTGCAGGTTGGTCTTGACTATCTAATACTCGGTTATTGTGGATACGAGTCTCATTATGCACAGGAGTATTGGTACTGGCATGAAGCGCTTGTTGCTCTTTTTCAAATTCATCGCTAAAAAAACTGAGCTCATCTTCATTTAAATCTCTATAAATAGATTCTGACTCCACATTATCTGACACCTTTATATCTTGGGTATTGTTCTTATTTAAATCACTCATAGCGCACCACGGCATGTTTACTGTTAGAATTTAGATAGGCTTATCCTTGCTTAAGCAAATAAGCAATAACTATGCCAGCGCCCCAAACTAAGCTAGCGCCCTACTGTCTTTTGCTCCAACTTCTACCTTAAGAGTGCACCTTATGGATATCAAACAGCTCAACGCTTTTATCGCTATCGCTGATTGTCAGAGTTTTAGCTTGGCGGCGAGTACCACAGGTATCTCTCAGCCCAGTCTTAGTCGTATGCTCAAGCAATTGGAGACGGACATAGGGGTCGAGCTGATCGATCGCTATCATCGGCCGCTACAACTGACAGAGTCTGGACGGTTTTTTTATGACAAAATCAGCGCGCTACTCATAGAGATGACGACCATTACCAGTATGACCCAGCGTCTATCTGGGCCAAGCAAAGCGCTCAATATCGGTTTTGTGCCCTCTGTATTGTACGGGCTGCTACCTGAGATTATCGCCGCCCTCAAACGGCGTTATCCCGATATTGAGGTCAATCTCAAGGACATCAGCTCATATCAGCAGATAGAGGCGCTCAAAAGTGGGGATATCGATGTTGGTATGGGACGTTTTGCGCATCAAGACCCTTGGATTAAGCAGATATTGCTGCGACATGAGCGCTATATGGTGGCCCTGCCCAAAAGCCATCCCCTAGCCGACACCCGCGATCAGCGCTTAATAGATTTGGTCAATAATCGCTTGATCCTCTATCACCAAACCCATCTGCCGCTACCTGCGCCTATAGAGCAGTCTGTAGCAGACGATAGTGCGCCCATAACTGAGCCACTCTTGCATCTGTTTGCGCAGTACGGTATCACGCCGCTGATGACGACCAAGGTCAGTGATCTACAAGTGGCGCTCAGTTTGGTTGCAGCAGGTGAAGGCATTACTTTAGTACCTGCAAGCTTACAAACCGTACGTGCAGAGCAAATCAGCTATCAGCGGTTGATGCACGAAAACGTCACGTCCCCTATCTATCTGCATACTCTTAGAGACGTTGTCCACCCAAAAGCGCCAGATCTATTAGCTGCTATCTATGAGGTGTATGAGCAGCGCGGTATTACCTACCGTCGTCAGCAGTTTGTATAAATAACATAACTAAGCTCAACCTAAATTATAAGTTCAAGCCAAGTTATAAGTTCAAACTAAACTATACTTCTACCTCAACTATGCCCAGATGTTTACTAATGAGGCAAAACTTTGCATAGCTTGCGTCTTGATAGGTATGCTACAGTCTGCTGATATTTGTATGACGATCTGAGGCACACATGACCACACAATCCATATATAACGCGGCAAATCCACCGCAAACTGAGGGCTTTAGCTGGCGAATCTTTGGGCCAGGTATCTTGATGGCGACTGCGGCTATTGGCGGCTCACACCTCATATCATCGACGCAGGCAGGCGCGATATATGGCTGGCAACTGGCGATTATGATTATCCTTGCCAATGTCTTTAAATATCCGTTTTTTCGCTTCGGTACCGAATACGTCTATGACACAGGTGAAAGTCTGATCGCAGGCTATGCTAAGCGCTCAAAGGCTTATCTCTGGGTATACTTTATTCTCTCTATCTTATCAGCAGTCATTAGCACAGGCGCGGTATCTTTGATTGCAGCGGTCATACTTGGCTTTATGCTACCTGCGTCCTTGGGGCTCTCAACCATAGGATTATCGCTTATTATTGTAGTCGTCTGCTGGGTGTTTTTGATCGTCGGACACTACAAGCTATTAGACGGCGTGACCAAATGGATTATGATTGCGCTGACACTAGCAACGGTTACCGCCGTCGCTATTGCGGCGGGCAAGCCTACAGTGATGACCGCTGATTTTGTAGCCGCTTCGCCTTGGAACTTGGCAACACTTGGCTTCATTGTCGCGCTGATGGGCTGGATGCCAGCACCGCTTGAGTTTGCCGCTATCACCTCGATGTGGACCTCTGCCAAAAGAAAAGCAGACAACACCACTTATCGTCAAGGACTGCTCGACTTTAACGTCGGCTTTTTGGTCTCGGCTATTTTGGCGCTGTTCTTTTTATCGCTTGGCGTGTTTGTCCAGTATGGGTCAGGACAAGAGATTGAACTGGTTGGCGGCGCTTATATCAATCAGCTGATCAACATGTATACCGCCACTATCGGTGAGTGGTCGCGTCTGCTCGTCGCCTTTGTCGCCTTTATGTGTATGTTTGGCACGACTATTACCTGCGCTGATGGCTATGGCCGCGCTAATGCTGAATGCTGGCGTCTGCTGAAGGGCGAGAGCGAGATTAACAAAAAACAGGTCGCCTTTTGGACAACCTACGCCATCGGTGGTGGTCTGGTTATCATTACCTTCTTTACCGGACAACTAGGCGCTATGCTCAAGTTTGCGATGATATCCGCCTTTGTCTCAGCGCCAATTTTTGGTTGGCTTAATTACTCACTAGTAAAAGGCCACAAAAAAATGTCCGCTGGCATGAACGCCTACTCTATCGCAGGCTTGCTGTTTTTAGGCGGTTTTGCGCTGTTATTCTTAGCGAATTTAGCAGGTTTATTTGGCTAAATTTATAACGTCAAAACAGAGCTTATCGATAAAAAAGGTCTCACTAACGACGATAGTGAGACCTTTTTTGTTTATAAAAATACGTAACAATTATGAAACCAAAACAGTTGAGTTAAGTTAGATGTAACCAAATGTAAATAAATCATAAATGTCTCATACCTATTTTGGGTAATGTGAATACTATCAGCAGCTAAGCACTAATAAATAGATAACATCATTCATAAATTGCATACTATTAGCTTAGTTACAATTAAATTCATTATTAACTTAATAATAGATGATTTTAAGACTTTTCAATGTCAGTGATTAAGTGTACTCTAAGTCAATAAAGATTCAATCATTTTACAATTTCTATTTTAAATTTGGGCAATCATAAGCCTACCCTCTACGCAAGGATACTACTATGTCATCATCAGCTGGCGCACGCTTTCGCAGTGCGATGAAAGAGCAGAACAATAATAACTTACCGCTACAAATCGTCGGCACCATCAATGCTTATACGGCGATGATGGCCACTCAAGTGGGTCATAAAGCCTTGTATCTCTCAGGTGGTGGCGTCGCTAATGCCTCTTTTGGTCTGCCAGACTTGGGTATGACGAGCCTTGATAACGTCTTAGAAGATGCGCGCCGTATCACAGACGCCGTAGATACCCCGTTACTAGTCGATATTGACACCGGTTGGGGCGGCGCGTTTAACATTAGTCAGAGTGTCAAAAAAATGGAAAAAGCTGGCGTGGCGGCGGTGCATATCGAAGATCAAATCGCCCAAAAACGCTGTGGTCATCGTCCTAATAAAGAAATCGTCAGCATCTCAGAGATGGTCGATCGTCTAAAAGCGGCTCTTGACGCCAAAACAGACCCTGACTTTGTGGTGATGGCTCGTACTGACGCGCTATCTGTTGAAGGTTTAGATGCCGCTGTTGAGCGCGCCGTTGCATTCTCTGAGGCAGGTGCGGACATGATATTCGCCGAAGCCTTGACCGATATCGAGATGTATCGTAAATTTACCGACGTACTCGACATTCCTGTCCTTGCTAATATGACAGAATTTGGACAGACTGACCTCTATACCACTGAGCAACTTCATGGTGTTGGCGTCGATATGGTGCTCTACCCTCTATCTGCGTTTCGTGCGATGAACAAAGCGGCGCTTAATGTTTATCAGCATCTACTCGATGACGGCACGCAAGAAAAAGTCGTCGATACCATGCAAACGCGTATGGAGTTATATGATTTCTTAAACTATCATGAGTTTGAGCAAACGCTAGATAAATTATTTGCCGATAGCAAATAAAACAGCATTCGTAAGCATAAGTTAGTAAGTCAATTCACTGTACCACCAAGCCACCAAAAAGGAATGTATTATGGCAGCAAAAAAGGAACTCTCAGGCGCAGGATTGCGCGGTCAGGTTGCAGGCAAAACCTCACTATCTACCGTTGGTAAATCAGGCTCAGGTCTGACGTATCGTGGTTATGATGTGTCAGACTTGGCAGAGAAATGTATCTTTGAAGAAGTGGCATACTTGCTACTTTATGGCAATCTACCCACTCAAAGTGAGCTTGATGATTATCAAGCCAAGCTCAAAACACTGCGCGGTCTACCGCAAGCGCTTAAAGACGTATTAGAGCGTATTCCAGCAGATGCTCATCCAATGGATGTACTGCGTACTGGTTGCTCAATGCTGGGTAATCTTGAGACCGAAACCGACTTTGAGCAAGAGAACGACAAGACCGATCGCATGCTCGCGGTATTCCCATCTATCATCAACTACTGGTATCGCTTCACGCATGATAACGAGCGTATCGAGACCGAAACGGATGACGACACTATCGGCGGTCACTTTTTGCATCTGCTAAAAGGTGAGAAGCCAAATGAGCTCCATACCAAAGTGATGAACGTCTCACTTATCTTGTACGCTGAGCACGAGTTCAATGCGTCAACCTTTACCGCACGCGTATGTGCCTCTACCCTCTCTGATATTCACTCTTGTATCACAGGCGCTATCGGATCCTTACGTGGTAACTTGCATGGCGGCGCAAATGAAGCGGCGATGGATATGATTCAAGATTTTAAATCGCCTGATGAAGCCGAAGAAGAGATGATGGCGATGCTTGAGCGTAAAGACAAGATCATGGGCTTTGGTCATGCGATCTATAGCGAGTCTGATCCGCGTAACGTTATCATCAAAAAGTGGGCTGAAAAACTCGCCGACGATGTGGGTGATACCGTCTTGTATCCAGTATCAGTACGCTGTGAAGAAGTGATGTGGCGCGAGAAAAAACTGTTCTGTAATGCAGACTTTTTCCATGCCTCAACGTACAACTTCATGGGTATTCCAACCAAACTGTTCACGCCGATATTTGTGTGCTCACGTCTGACAGGTTGGGCCGCTCACGTCTTTGAACAACGCGCTAACAACCGTATTATTCGCCCAAGTGCGGAGTATATCGGTGAAGAGCCAAGAGACGTGCCAGATATTGCTAATCGTTAATCTGTCTTTTTAGCAATTATCGCTTAACGGTCAAGTCGCTTTGTTTACAGACTTGGCCGTTAAATTTATATACTCATCACTTTTGTTTATTTAGCAAAACTTATTATCAACCATAAATTTTGCTAAATAAATTATCCCTTCTCACCTATAAAGGAAAGCACGCCATGAGTACCGATAGCAAGCAGCCTTTAACGCAAGTTAATCCGCAAACCATGAATGAGCAATACAAAAAGCCGTTGCCGTCTTTAGATGAAAGCAGTACTGATTTGCATTACTTTGATGTCGAACAAGCGGTTAATGATATTGAGCCAGGTGCTTATGCCAAGCTACCTTTTAGCTCAAAAGTATTGTGCGAAAACTTAGTACGCCGCTGTCCACCAGAGGACTTAACCGAAGCCTTGTCACAGCATATTTACCGTAAGCAAGATGTTGATTTTCCTTGGTATCCTGCTCGCGTCGTCTGTCATGATATCTTAGGTCAGACTGCCTTTGTCGATTTGGCAGGTTTGCGTGACGCTATCGCAGCTGAGGGCGGTGACCCATCCAAAGTCAATCCAATCGTGCCCACGCAATTGATCGTCGATCACTCATTAGCTGTTGAGCACGCAGGCTTTGAAGAAGACGCCTTTGAGAAAAACCGCGCTATCGAAGAGCGCCGTAACGAAGACCGTTTTCACTTTATCAACTGGTGTCAGTATGCCTTTGATAACGTCAACGTCGTGCCGCCCGGTAACGGCATCATGCACCAGATTAATCTTGAGAAAATGTCACCCGTGGTACAAGTGGTCGCCGACCAAGACGGTGATGCCATTACCTTTCCTGATACCCTAGTGGGTACTGATAGCCATACACCTATGGTTGATGCCTTGGGTGTTATCTCTATCGGTGTGGGCGGGCTTGAAGCTGAGAGCGTGATGCTAGGCAATCCCTCCTACATGCGTCTGCCAGATATAGTTGGCGTTGAGTTGACAGGTAAATTACAAGAAGGCATTACGGGTACGGATTTAGTCCTAGCCATGACCGAATTCTTACGAGATGAGGGCGTTGTATCCGCCTATCTAGAATTCTACGGTGACGGTGCGCGCAACCTTACCGTTGGCGACCGTGCTTCTATCTCAAATATGACACCAGAATATGGTGCAACCGCAGCAATGTTCTCTATCGATGAGCAAACGATTGATTATCTACGTCTAACGGGTCGTACCGAGCAGCAGATCAAAACTGTGGAAGCCTATGCTAAGCAAACCGGCCTGTGGGCTGATGGCATGGTTGATGCTGAATATGATCGTATCTTACGCTTTGACTTATCCAAAGTCGTGCGTAATATCGCAGGCCCGTCACGTCCGCATGCTCGCGTCTCGACGACTGATCTGGTCAAGGAAGGTATCGCTCATGGAGAAGGTAACAAGTTGCCTGAACCAAAAGATGGTCTCATGCCAGATGGCGCGGTCATTATCGCCGCTATCACCAGCTGTACCAACACCTCAAACCCTCGCAATATGGTCGCGGCTGGTATCGTTGCGCGTAACGCGGTCGAAAAGGGTCTTGTGCGTAAGCCTTGGGTAAAATCCTCACTAGCTCCAGGATCAAAAACCGTTAAGCTGTATTTAGAAGAAGCAGGACTACTCCCTGAACTCCAAAAGCTCGGCTTCGACGTTGTCGCCTTTGCCTGTACCACATGTAATGGCATGAGCGGTGCGCTCGATCCAGAGATCGAAAAAGAAATCATCGAACGTGATCTGTTTAGTACCGCAGTACTCTCAGGTAACCGTAATTTTGATGGTCGTATTCATCCCTACGCCAAGCAAGCGTTCCTTGCCTCCCCGCCACTCGTTGTCGCCTACGCTATCGCGGGTAACACTCGATTTGATATCGAAAAAGACTCGCTCGGTAAAGACCAAGACGGCAATGATATCTATCTAAAAGATATCTGGTTCGATGACGCGGAAGTTGATGCTATTGTAAAATCGGCGGTGAAGCCTGAGCAATTTAACGAAGTCTATATCCCGATGTTTGATGAAGCCAAAGCAGATGCGGGTCGCAATGAGTCATCAGTTACCGACCCGCAGTATGACTGGCGCGAGCTGAGTACTTATATCCGCCGTCCGCCGTATTGGGAAGGTAAAATGGCGGCGATGAACAAGCTCAAAGGTCTGCGTCCATTAGCAGTTTTAGGCGACAACATCACTACCGATCATATGTCACCATCGAACGCCATTATGGGTGAGTCAGCTGCTGGCGAGTATCTCGATACCATGGGATTGCCTGCTGAGGACTATAACTCTTATGCCACGCATCGCGGCGATCACTTGACTGCTCAGCGTGCGACTTTTGCTAATCCAAAGCTATTGAATGAGATGGTACGTGATGAGGACGGCAACGTCATTCAAGGCTCACTCGCACGAGTCGAGCCAGAAGGGCAAGTCATGCGGATGTGGGAGGCGATCGAGACCTACATGAATCGTGAGCAGCCGCTTATCATCATCGCAGGTGACGGTTACGGTCAAGGCTCTAGCCGTGACTGGGCGGCTAAAGGCGTACGTCTCGCTGGCGTGGAAGTCGTCGTGGCTGAAGATTTTGAACGTATTCACCGTCAAAACTTGGTCGGGATGGGTGCACTCCCCGTTCAGTTCAAAGAAGGCGTCAACCGTAACACGCTAAACATCGATGGTACCGAAGTATTCGATATCGAAGGTGAGGTTTCAGCTGGCGGTGATATGACGCTAGTCATTCATCGTAAAGACGGCAGCATCGATAAAGCGCCTGTTATCTGCCGCTTAGATACCGCTGATGAGGTAAAAATGTACAACTCTGGCGGTATGCTACAGCGCTTTGCTAAAGAATTCTTAGCTGGTGAAGTCGCTTAAATCTCTCAGGTTTAGCTTGTAAATTAAAATAGAGCCGATGTTATATAGTGATATGGCATCGGTTTTTTTAAGCTTATAATCTCTAACTATTTGAATTTGGCGTAGGCTGAGTTTTTAACCCAGCATCGTAATTCTGTAAAGTCTAGAAGCTGCGCTAAAACTACAGCCCACAACGACGTACATTAAGTATTGATTAGGAGAGCCATCATGGAAGTTATCAGCTTTACAGACGCTAATAAAGACTTTAAAGCCGTTTTAGATACGGTGAACAATGATGCTGATGTGGTTGTCATAAATCGTAAAAATGATAATGATGCGGTTGTCATGTCATACAATCATTATAGTAGTTTGAAAGAGACGCTTTATTTATTGGGATCGCCTGCGAATGTAGCGCATTTAGCCAAGTTTATCGATCAGTATAGAGTTGGCAAAGTGAGTTTCGGAAAAGATTAACCGCTAACCAAAATAAAAAGGCTCAACCTTACCAGCAGCAACACCTGCTTGAGCAATCCATAATTGACGTACAAACTCGTAAGACAAACTAGGATTGTCTTGCATAATCTGCTGAGCTTTCGTCTAGCTTTTAACTCTATTCACAATTATCTCTACCTTTTACTACTTCATCTCCATTTGTTTTATCAATAATACAGACTCAAATCATAACTATTTAAAGGATCTTTTATAATGACTGAACCAAAATTCTCCCCACAAATTGCCGTCCGCGCCACCTATATGCGCGGCGGCACCTCAAAAGGTACTTTTTTTAAACTCTCTGATTTACCTAAGCGCTGCCAAGGACCAGGCCAAGCGCGCGATAATTTTTTATTACGCGTTATTGGCAGCCCCGATCCTTACGGTAAACAAATCGACGGTTTAGGTAATGGCAGTTCTAGCACCTCAAAGACGGTGATTTTGTCCAAAGCCAAGCAAGAAGACCACGATGTCAACTATCTGTTTGGGCAAGTCAATATCGCCAGGCCTATGATAGATTGGGCAGGTAACTGTGGTAATTTAACTGCAGCGGTTGGCGCTTGTGCGATAAATATGGGCTTAGTAGATGCTAGCAAAGTAGCGGATAGTGCTAACAGTGGCATCTGTGAGGTACGTATTTGGCAAGAGAATATTAGCAAGACGATTATCGCCCATGTACCAGTTTATCAAGATGATAACGGCAAAGTACAAGTACAAGAAACGGGTGACTTTGAATTAGACGGCGTCACCTTCCCTGCTGCTGAAGTGAAGATTGAGTTTATTGATCCGGTTGATTCCTCTAGTGATATGTTTCCGACTAACAATCTAGTTGATGACTTTGATGTCTCTGGTTGTGGTTTAGATAAAGATAGCGTCAAAGCGACCTTTATCAGCGCGGGCATTCCGACTATCTTTATGAAAAGCGATGACTTAGGGTTCACTGGTACAGAGTTGCAAGGTGATATCAATAGCGATAGCGAGATCTTAACCAAGTTAGAAAAAATCCGCGCGCGTGGCGGTGTCGCAATGGGACTGTTTAAAGATGAGAGCGAGGCACAAAGTAGCCAGCATATTCCCAAAATTGCTTGGGTCGCTCCTGCGCAAAGTTATACTGCGTCTAGTGGCAAAGAAGTTAACTCAAGCGATATTGATCTAGTCGTACGCGCGATGAGTATGGGTCAACTGCATCACGCCATGATGGGTACGGCAGCGGTAGCGATTGCCGCAGCAGCGACAACTCAAGGTACGCTCGTCAATGAAGCCGCTGGCGGTGGCGAGCTGTCCGAGGTGCGTTTTGGTCATCCCTCAGGAACGCTACTCGTTGGCGGCGCAACCGAGCAAGTCGATGGACGCTGGCAAGCCAAAAAGGTATCCATGAGCCGCTCAGCACGTCGTATCATGGTTGGTGAGGTGTTTGTGCCAGCGGATGCGTTTTAGTTTTAAAAAAGTTTAGTCGTAGAGGGTGTTCTGCGCGTCATTATTATAATGATCTGATAATAGAAAATCCTGTTTAAGGGGTTTTCCTTGCAAGTCTAATGAAGCATTGTTTCATTTTTAAAACTTTCAGGTGCGCAGAGCACACCCTACAAAATCTAAATAAATGCTATCTTAATAAACTTATGAATATAGATTTTTAAGCGCGATTACTTTACCCTACCTGCATGACAAACACTCCTAATCTTAGCAAATCCCCACTCGACAAAAAGCCGCCGGTCAAAAAGACTGAGCGGCGTGCTTTGTTGTGGGATATTCTCAAAAAGCTCGCTGTTTTTGCGGCGCCTTATAAAGTCTTGATTGTTGCGACACTGATTTTAACAGTGCTCGGCTCCTTTACCGCCCAGGTCAACGCCTTTGTGCTGCGTTATGCGGTCGACACCTTGACCGAGATTGCAACCTTAGCTGAGCCTTGGGAAGCGGGTTTGCGGATGCTGACTATCATTAGCGTCGTGCTGTTATCCAAAGAGATATTATCGATATTTATCTCCTTTGGTCAGCGCTTTTATGGTGAAAAAATTCGCATTAATCTATCGCGCGACTTATCACAAAAGATTATCGAGCGCATTCTCACCTACCGCATGGCGTTTTATACCAGTAGCGAGAACGACAGTGGCAAGCTGCAAACCCGTATTGATTATGGGGTTAGTAGCCTAACAAGCCTCGTGCAAAACTTCTTTATCGATATGCTACCGCTGTTTGCCAGTGCCTTAGTGTCTTTAATTATCATGTTTTCGACCAACTTTTGGATAGGCCTGGTCGGTCTGATTATTATTCCTATTTATTTCTTTATCAGTCAAAAACAAGCGCGGCGCTTGCAAGGATTTCGTCGGCAGATGCGCGGCTTTCGAGAAGCCAAAAGCGGCTTAGTTATCTCCCTAATCAACTCAATTAGCGTAGTCAAATCCTTTGTTCGTGAGCCTATTGAAGCACAAAAGCATCTTAAAATCCAAAAAGAGATGACCGATAATCAGCTGCGCATTCGTAGTATTGGCTTTATCTACGATGCTATTAAGACCTTTATCGAGCAGATCGGCGTGGTAGTCATTATTTTGCTTACTTCTTATTTTGTCTTACAAGGCGAGATGACCATCGGCATGGTTTTGTTTCATGTGCTGTTATTCCAAAATGTCGCCGCGCCTATTCGTCAATTGCACCGTATTTATGATCAGATTAATAACGCTTTGACTTATGCCGAAGGGTTTCTTGAGATATTAGAAGATGACAAGCAAGTAGAAAATATCACAGGTATGAGTACCAAAAACCTGCAAGGTCACATTGAGCTTAAAAACGTTGATTTTACTTATCCCAATGGTACGCAGGCGCTAAAAGATGTCAGCTTCACTATTAAGCCCAATCGCATTACCGCGCTCGTCGGTCTCTCTGGTGCTGGCAAGAGCACTATTATCAGTCTGCTGGTGAAGTTCTATGAGCCAGACTCAGGCACTATCCTATTAGATGGTCATGATCTAGCAGACTGTGACATACATGAACTGCGCCAACGTATAGGCTTGGTGCTACAAAGCAATCATATATTCTCAGGTACTATTAGCGAAAACATTCGCTACGGCAATATGAACGCCAGCATGGATGACATCATAGTCGCGGCTAAAAAAGCCTCTATTCATGAGCAGGTCATCACCCTCGCAGACGGTTATGACAGTACCGCAAAATCCTTATCAGGCGGTCAGCAGCAACGTATTGCGCTGGCAAGAATGTTCTTAAAAGATCCACCGATTGTATTTTTAGATGAGCCGACTGCAAGCTTAGATGCCATTGCCAGTCAGCAGGTCAAAAAAAGCTTGGATCTGATCAAAAAGGATCGCACTGTCATTATGGTCTCGCACAATATCGCGCAAATCATTGATGCTGATGATTTAGTGGTGATAGAGAACGGCCGAGTGGTTGAAACCGGTACGCACGAGGCGCTGTATGATAAAGGCGGTAAGTATTACGAGATATTTAGCGCGATGTCTGATAGCTTAAATTTAGATAAAATCAGCCAAACCATTAATGGCTAAGCGGACTTTATATCGGCTCTTTTTATATCAGCTCTCCTCTTTGATATGTCACTTGAGTCACAAAGAATACACTTGTGCGGTTGCTAATTGTATTGAGCGGAGTAAAATGCTTTTTATTCCCAAGCATACTACTATGTTTGGTTAAAGCGATGGCATGTATACTTACTCCTTAGTATAAACCGTAGCGCTTTTATATAACAAAGAGATATCAATGATTACATTTCAAATGCCAGAGTTTTCACTACCCACGTCGATGATGGGCTCAGCGCCTGCGTTGCAATTGCAACAAAAAACAGTGGCGATGTTTATGGCGATTCCACAAGTCATGGCCACTCGTATCTGGAATCTGGCGAGCATGCCTATGGACACAGATACGCAGCAAAAAGAGATTCAAACGATGATCTCTGAAAAAGAAAAAGCCTTTATAGAGTCTATTGGTGATATCAATTCACAAATTATCGCCTCACAGCTCGCTTTGGGCAAACAGTGGATGAATGATTGGCAGCGCCTGATGTCAGGTAACCACAATGCCTTTAGTAACTTTGGCAAACATATTGATTCTGAAACGATCAAAATCATGGACAAAGGTATTAGCCCTTATGCTAAGACCGTTCAAGCTAACAAAATGCGCTTAGTATATTAATAAAGTCTTATTATGGATAGTGAATTATCAATAAAGAGTTTTGATGAGCTGACCGGCGTTGATCTCTACCACATTCTAAAAGCCCGCTCGCAGGTTTTTGTGGTAGAGCAAAACTGCGCTTATCAAGATATGGACGAAGTCGATTTTGACTGCTTGCATCTGATCGCACACAAAGACGAGGCGCTCATCGGTTACTGCCGTATTATTCCGCCTGAATTCAATACTCTTAGCACCAATCTCTCTGTTATCACCTCATCCTCTCACGCTGCATTGAACACTATGCCTGCTATCGGCCGCGTGCTGGTACTGCCGCAATACCGCAGCTCTGGGCTGGCGCGTCAGATCATGACCGATGCCATTAGATACTGCCGCAAAAAATATGGCAAAAAGCCTATTATTATCTCTGCGCAAACCTACTTGCTACCCTTCTACGAGTCATTAGGTTTTATCCCTGAGGGCGAGCGTTATTTAGAGGACGGTATCGAACATATCAAAATGGTATTGCGAGTCCCGCAAAAGGTAAAAGTAAAAAAAGAATCCTCAGGCATTGTGGCCAATGTACTTACCTTTTTATTACTGATATTAGGTCTGCTGTTTATCGCAGGTCTTATCTATTTAATGACCTAAATCTTGTCCCTTAAAACTCATACCTACAAACATTCATAACATAATACCCTTTGGTGAGTCGCTAGCGACTGTGCTACTTTTGAGTCATGACTATTGTTAGTTTCTAACTAAAAAATAGCTCATTCCTATTCGACTCAAGGAAGAGGTACTGGTTATGTCTACTGTAGAGAGCAACGTTCGTCCAGAGTACGACGATGAAATTCAAAAAATCGCCGATTATGTCCTTAACTATTCTATCGATAACGACTCCCCAAATAGCGTTGAGGCTTGGCATACCGCGCGTCATTGCCTGATGGATACGCTTGGCTGCGGTCTGCTAGCACTGCGATTCCCTGAATGTACCAAACATTTGGGACCGAACAGCCCTGATCAAATCACCCCAAATGGCGCGCGCGTGCCCGGTACTGCTTACAGGCTAGATCCGATTAAGGCCGCTTTTGATATTGGCTGCATGGTGCGCTGGCTCGATTACAATGATACTTGGCTGGCGGCAGAATGGGGACACCCTTCTGATAATCTCGGTGGTATCTTGGCTGTCGCTGACTATATCAGTCAGTGCAATATCAGCCGAGGGCATGAACCACTCACCATGCGTCATGTGCTAGAGGCGATGATTATGGCGCATGAGATTCAAGGGGTGCTGGCTCTGGAGAACTCCTTTAACCGTGTCGGTCTCGATCATGTGTTTTTGGTTAAGCTGGCCTCAACTGCGGTCGTGGCAAAGCTGCATAACCTGCCGCGCGAGCGTATAATGGCTGCAATCTCACAGTCCTTGGTCGATGGTCAAGCGCTACGTACGTATCGTCATGCGCCCAACGCCGGTAGCCGCAAATCTTGGGCAGCAGGTGATGCCACTAGCCGCGCGGTACGCCTAGTCGATATTACCCTGCGCGGTGAGATGGGTATTCCTGGCGCTTTAACCGCGCCGCAATGGGGATTTTATGATGTGCTCTTTAGCCATACGAATAAAGACTTAGCACTTAAGCCTGAGGGTGAGCGTCAATTTAGGTTCCAGCGTGAGTTTGGCAGTTATGTTATGGAAAACATCTTGTTTAAACTCAGCTTCCCCGCCGAGTTTCATGCGCAGACGGCTTGTGAGGCGGCGGTAATTTTGCATCCGCGTATAGCAGATAGAATTGATGACATCGATAAAATCGTCCTAACCACCCATGAGTCAGCGATTCGAATTATCTCAAAAGAAGGCGCGCTATCCAACCCTGCGGATCGAGATCACTGTTTACAGTATATGGTTGCCGTTGCCCTATTAACAGGAGACCTGATGGCAGAGGACTACGAGGATGATTACCACGAACAGCATCATCTACTTATTGATCCGCTACGCCGCAAGATGGAGGTCGTAGAAGATCCGAGCTACTCAGCAGATTATCACGATCCGAGTAAGCGCTCTATTGCCAATGCCATTCAAGTATTTTTTAACGATGGTAGCAGTACGGATAAAGTGGCTATTGAATATCCTATCGGGCATAAACGCCGGCGCGAGGCAGGTATTCCTATACTGGAGGCGAAGTTCAGAGCCAATCTAGCCACGCGCTTCGTTGAGACGCGCTGTAATGAAATTATCGCCCTATGTGATGATCAAGCGCGCTTAGAGCAAACGCCTGTTAACGAGTTCATGGACTTGTTTGTGACTAATTAATTTTTGAATTAAAAGGGCGTGTCGTTGATTAAATAACGTCACGCCCTTTTTTTGTACTGATTTACTTTTCTAAGATTATATTTACCAAGGTATCGACGCCCCTGACCAATCCACAAAACTCCCCGATTGCGCCGCCGTCATACTAGATAGTACGTCCAGTAAGCATTCAGCGCTGTAGGCAGGCGAGAATAGATGACCTTCTGCGACATTACCCTGAAAAGGCGCTGATAATTGTGTGTTGACCGTACCTGGTTGCATAACCACGATACAGACGTCTTTTAATGAGCGGCTCCATTCAATACTCAAGTTTTTCATACCCATATTGAGCGCCGCTTTGCTCATGCGATAGCTATACCAGCCGCCAAGCTCGTTATCGCTAATGCTACCCACGCGCGCAGATATCGTTGCGTATATCGCAGGCCTATCATCACTACGCTCAGCTTTTGCTAATAAGGGCTTGATGTGTTTGGCAATGAGCAAACCTGCCAAGGCGTTAATTTGCATATTTTGTAAGAAGAAAGTCGTCTCCACTTGTCTCAAGGCTTTTTCTGGTTGCGAGGTATCTGTGTGCAGTAGCCCGACACAGTTAATGACCCAATCTAAATGAGTGCTGTGCTGCTTGATAGCGTCGGCCGCTTGCGCAATACTATCCTCGTCGCTGACATCCATTTGTAACCAATGTAGATTATCTGCTTCAAAGTCAGGAACGCTTCTATGGTAAGTGGCGAATATTTTAGTGCTGTTGTTGACTTCGCTGCTTTGTTCATTAGCGGTCGCTTGCATAAGGTGCTCAACCATCGCCTGACCAATACCGCCTGTACCGCCGATGATAAGATAGACTTTATTTTTCATAATAAATCCTTTATTACTTTTGTTTCTACTATTCACGTCTTTGTCTTACTCATTTATTTTGGCTGATTTTTATAACTTTTACTGTGACAAAACCGTGCATATTATGATTTTTATTAACAAGCTTTTAGAGTTGCAAAAACAGGCTATAGACTAGATAGCTTTGTTATTAGCGCGTTTTTGGTTATGATAAGCTTCTTTTATGCTTTAACCTCTCACCTTGATTTTTACATGGATATCAGAACATGCTATCACCCCAAGACCAATTGACTGAGCTGGTGCGTACGCTTGAGAGCCAGCAGCATGTGTTTGCGACCGATCCGCTCCTGATAACCGAAAAGTTGCAAAACGAGGATGGTACGCCTATCCAAAAATTGCATCGCCGTGCGACTCGTATCGACAGCAACGGTGCGCTAGCGCGAGTCTTAGGCAAGATTGATGGTCGCATCAAAGGCATCATGCTCATCATGAGTATCGTGTGGTGCCTATCAGGATTTTTGGGTTTATTTACCTTGCTACAGGCCAATGTCGTTAATTTCTTTTATGTTTTGGTCTGCTTACTTGGCTTTCATACCATTATGCTGGTGGGCTGGCTTGTGCTCACGCTGATGAATCAAGGTAAGCAAACGCCCAGTTGGTTTGCCAGTTTTGTGAGTCCCAACCGTCTAATACGTGGCAAAGACGATGTCACTCAAGCGGCGGTTAATCTTTATGAGCGTCAGCTAGAGCATAGTGGTATGCGCTGGTATTTGGGCAAGTTTAGCCATCAGTTATGGCTGGCGACGCTTACTGGCATGCTGCTTGCGATTATCTTTTTGCTGATAGTACGTCAATATAGCTTTAGTTGGGAGTCAACACTGCTCTCTGATCAAGCGCTTATTACCTTGACGCAAGTGCTCGGCTGGTTGCCTAGCATGGTGGGCTTTAGCGTACCTGATAATGAGGCGATTATTCAAAGCCGCTTGGTCACCGACGCCCTACCCTTGTCTATCGCACGTCAGTGGTCCGGCCTACTCATTGGTAGTTTGCTGATGTACGGTATTGTACCTCGGGCGATTGCTTGGGCATTTTGCGCGCTTATGTTCCGCCGCAAAAAGATGCGCTTAGATATCAAACTACCTTATTATCAAAAAATAATTAACTTTTGGCAGCGTAAGGTCGTTGATGCTGATGATTTTAAGCAAGCGCCTGCCCCTGTTGCACCAAAGGCACAGGTAAGTGCTGGCAAAAAACTAGTGGCGCTACTTGAGTATCCTTATGATGATGAGCGTTGGTGGCAGGCAGGTCTTAATACTGTCAATGATAAGGCCAATGACGAGATTGAGGATTTCGGTATTCTTGATGATCGCGATGATATGGCGCGGCTCATTGCTTATTTAGACATGCACCCTGTACAGGTGCTACTAGGTATTCATAGTCACGCGCTGCCTGATCGCGGAACGTTACGCAAGCTCGATAGCATCGCCAGTCATGCCAAACAAGGGCTTATCGTTCAGTTATTAGGCGGCACTACTGATGACATACAGAGCCAAGCGCGATTTGGGCAGTGGCAAACAGCGCTATCTGCTCGTGAAATTGGTCTGGTTAGCAGTGAATAGAGAGTAGGTATAAAAGTACGCCTGACATAAAATGACGCAAGCGGCTATATCCTCTACTGACTTTTTACCTTATTCATCTTATATTAGCCCATACTCCTTCTTATCAATTAATGACAGATAACGTAAATGCTAGACTTTGAGTTATCTAAACTGATTATGCGCTACAACTATTTACGCTACAATTATAAGCCCAGTAATAATAAGAACAACAACGATAAGAATTCATTATGAATAATGATCAATCTAACAACAAGCCTAATCAAAAGCCAAAAGGTAGAGGTCTGTTCGCTGACAAGGCTTATGATGCGCCTATAACTACCAGTGAAGCTATAGACAATAATGCTAATACCTCACTTAGCGACGCTGAACCATCACAACCTATATCGATTGATAAAGAGAATAGTAGTCAGACTGTTGATAACAAGCCTAATAATCGAAATAAGATCACAGTTGCCCGTGGCGAGTCCTTAAAATTAGCCGTTGTTGGGCATACGAATACGGGTAAGACCTCCATACTCCGTACCCTACTGCGTGATGTTTATTTTGGTGAAGTCAAAAATGAAGCGGCGACCACTCGTCATGTGGAGCGCGTGCAGCTGACGGACAGCCAGACAGGTGAAGTGCTGGTGACCTTGTATGACACGCCAGGATTAGAGGACGCTTCAGGACTTATGGACTGGCTTGAGGACAATACTGCCAGTCGCCGTGATGGCATCGAGCGCTTAGGGCAATTTTTGGCGGCAGATATTGCAACTGGAGACGCGACGGGTTTTGATGACTATAGTCAAGAGGCCAAAGTCATCAGGCAATTGCTGGCAAGTGATATGGCCATCTACGTCGTTGATGCGCGCGAGCCGGTATTGGGTAAATATAAAGATGAGCTGGCAATACTGTCATGGGCGGCAATACCCGTGATGCCTGTGTTTAACTTTACCGATAGTCAAGACGCTAATATCGATGACTGGCAAGTGATGCTGGCACGTCGTAATCTGCATATCTCAACCCGCTTTGATTCGGTAGCGTTTGAGTTCGACGATGAGATGCGCTTGTGGGGTAATCTTGCGACTATGCTGACTCATTCAGAAATGCTTGAGCAGTTAATGCAGCGCCGCACTGAGGACTGGGCAAGACTATATGATGAGGCAAATATTATCATTGCTGACTTTTTGTTGAATGTCGCCGCCTTTGTCCGTGAGATTAATGAGGACGATGATCCAATGCCTGTCCTCACGCAGATGAGGGAGGCGGTTCGTCAAAGCGAGCGCGCTATGCAAAATAGCTTACTCAATCTGTATAGGTTCTATGATAATGATATAGCCTCAACACCCCTTGAACTGCAGGCCTATCAGCAAGACCCCTTTGATCCAGACCTACTTAAAAGTTATGGGATCAGAACCACATCGGGCGCAGCGGCCGGCGCACTATTAGGATTAGGCATTGATGCTGCAGCCCTCGGTACGACGTTAGGACTTGGTGCTGCATTAGGCGCCATTGGTGGCGGTTTGCTCTCAAACACGAGTAGCATTGCCGATATGATCACAGGCGTTAAGCGTCTATATATTGACCCCGCTACCCTTACCTTGTTGGCAACGCGTGCCGTAGATCTACTTACAGCGCTGCGTCACCGCGGGCATGCAGCAACCGACGCCACTCAGCTGTTGTATCAAAATGAGTTGACGCCTGAGGATGAGTTGCAAAACCCTGATAATATAAAAGATCATAACGAAGAAGATAATGTAATCACCCTATGGCCACCTCATAAATTACCCAGCGAGCTCAAAAAAGCACGTAGCAAACCGCAATGGTCGTCGCTTGGCGGTGGTCAGTCAGAGCTTGCCAAAAGTCTGCGTCTGGATATGGCATGGTCGCTATCATCCAAATTACAGTCGGAAAAATCTTAAAACTAACACAGTTAGATATAACCTGTTTTAAAAACGCTTTTATCACATGGTAGCACTTTGTTATCAATAATATGTTAGCAACAACCTAACCGAGGATATTATATGGCACATTATTTTGGATTTGAACCTTCAGAAAAACTCAAACAATTAATTGAAGAGGCAGCACAAGCAGAAGCATCGGATGAGCATGTCGAGTATTATAAATACCGCGATGCTCTCACCCATCAAACTGCTCGGGACTTGATTGACAATCTACTTGTAGGCTTAGTTGAGATTATTCCCAATCCTGAGCGCCAAGCAGCTATGCGCAAGACTGTCGGTACGATAGAAAAAGCCGCCGATACTCTGCTTAATATTTTGCTTAATAAAGAGAACAACGAAGATGTGATGCCAAGCTTTCACTTTTTACGAGATCAAGCGACATTTATAGATAATGAAGGCGTTAGTCGCGTAGGCTACAAATTGTCCGAGAGCGCCGCGCAAACTATCACCGAAGGCTTTGCGTCCGTGACCCCTGAGCAGGTTGATACTGTCAAATTTAAGACGGCACTTGAGACTATGAATGATGAGACGCTCACACATTTTATCACTCATTATGCTGAAACACTGAAACTGGGCATGTTTAAACGCAAATCTGTCCCCGTAACCAAAGCGGTAATCGACAAGGGCATGAACATGGCGCTGACTAAATTATTACCTGATCTGCCTGATAGCTCTATGAACCGTCTGGCTGAATACTATCGCCCCTTTATCGTAGAAAAGGCGGAGTGATATTAATTTTGATCAATACTTGATGCTATCAGTCACTTGGTGTTGGTCAGATTCACTAAAACTTGCTAAAATAGGCGGCACTTTTATCGAAGGCGCAATCCATGACCCAAATCAGTAATCAAGAAATCGAAAAGACTCTACGCAATTCAGAATGTCTCATTAGTAGTATCGAAGTAGCTGCGGCTTATGAGCGTCTTGCCGCTCAACTGAACCTCCACTATGCTGGTCTTAATCCAATCGTTATGGTTGTTATGAATGGCGGCCTTATCCCAGCAGGTCAATTGCTTACTCACCTCACCTTCTATCATCGTATGCACTATGTTCATGCGACGCGTTATCGTGATAACCAAGGTACTAATGATTTAGATTGGAAGTTTAAGCCTGATGTTAGTATCGAGGGTGAGCATGTTTTATTGATTGATGATATTTTTGATGAGGGTATTACGCTAAAGGCAATCGTAGAAGAATTAGGCAAAGAAAATCCCGCCTCTATCGATTCGTGCGTATTACTAAACAAACAACATGATCGCAAAGTTGCAAATTTTGAAGTGGATTTTGTTGGTATTGAAGTTGCTGATCGTTATGTTTATGGTTGCGGTATGGATTTTCATGGGTATTTGCGCCATTTGCCAGGTATCTACGCTATTAAAGAAGATAAGCTGTAAATTCAAATTAATTGAAAAAGCATCCTTAAAGGGATGCTTTTTTTTGCGTATCATTTTAGTTTTTTGTAGCTACTCATTTGCCTGACCCATCGCTTTGAACTGTAGACTGAGCCCTGTCTGGCGAATAGTTGGTGTTGCTAGTGCCCGCGTGAATGCTGTCTCAGTGCTGAATACCGAGACCTGTTTTTTGGCACGTGTTACAGCTGTATAAATAAGCTCTTGGCTCAGCAATCTAGCATTACTATCATCAAAACAGATAGCAACATGCTCAAACTCAGACCCCTGAGACTTATGTATGGTCATAGCGTAACTTGTGGCAACCATATCATCACCGAGCATATTGACTGAAATACCTTGGTTTTTGTTCTCAAAAAATACTTGTAAGCGCCCTTGATCAGTCTGCATACAAATACCAATGTCACCGTTAAACAGCCCTAGCTCATAGTTATTTTGCAAGACCATGATAGGTCTGCCGTGATACCAAGGCGACTTGGATAGAGGTAGTTTTAGCTGCTGACGATGCTGCTCACTCATGTATTGATTAATAGCATGATCACCACAGCGCCCATGATGCCCAGCAGTAAGTACTCTAAACTGATTTAAAGTATTCATTAACTTATTAAAGCTATCAATATGTTCAGATATTGGCATAGATTTAGCTTTTTTTACCTTTGCTAAATTATTATAAGTTTGGTTTACATAATCTTTATAAAAACTATTGAGATTCTTATAGAGTTTTAATTTGCTTAGGCTATTTGTTATTTGTACTTTGTCAATGCCTACGCTATCATATTGATTTGCCCGCGGCTGGGTTAAGTGATAAAAACCCAAACTCTCATTCTCATGCATGAGCTGCCATACTGTGTTCATGTTGGACTTTGCATACGTATCTTTATCATTGATTAGCCTCGCTAGTTTACCAATACCAGAGTCCGCAGTGAATCGGCGACTACTCTCTAAGCGCTGACTTACTCGCTGTAATGCTGGTATGCGGCACAAATCTGCCAGCACCGCCCCTGCGTCTACCGCCGCTAGCTGATTGGCATCGCCGAGCAGTATCAATCTAGCACTGGGCTTTACTGCACTGACTAGATAATTGGCCAACTCTACGCCTAGCATCGATGCTTCATCGACGATAATAATATCTTCGCTCAATGGATTGTCTGTATGATAGCGAGGCTGTCCGCCCTGCCCTATACCGAGCAGTCTATGAATGGTCTTGGCCTCTGGCAATTGAATGTTGACTCCAGCGCTTTCAATGGCATCTTGTAGCGACTCTTGCATACGCTGCGCCGCTTTGCCCGTCGGTGCTGCTAAAGCCAAGTTTATACCCGTGTGCGGCTGGTCTACTACTCCATTTTGTGCTTGCTGCAAAGCTATGACCAATTGCGCTACGGTATAGGTCTTGCCAGTACCAGGACCGCCAGTGATAATGCTAAACGCCGATCGGTTAGCCATATAGATGGCTTCTTGCTGCTCAGGGTTAAGTTGTGAGTTTGCTGCAATAGGTAATGCCTGCACCGTTTGATTCTTAATACGCAGAATATGATATGCAAGATTATATTCTGCTTGCCAAGTTCGATGCAACCAGAGGGTAAGCGTTGCACCACTACTCTTTTGAAGACTACTTTCTTCAAAGGTTGTTTCAAAAATAATTGGTGATGCTTCGTTTTCTTTTTTATTATTTGTTATTAGCTTCTTTTGTGACAATTTATGAATTAGTTTGCTTAGGCTATTTTCTTTATCGTCATTATTTAAAGATTGAATATAGTTATATAACTTAGTTGCCGCGTCAAAGCGCTGCGCAAGGTGTTGTTGCTCAAATTGCGATAAAGTGGATTGAAGCATCACGGTTTTCCATAGCGTGTGCTTATTGTCTATAAGTGTCTGTATATCAATATTTTGCGCAAGAATACTGGTCGCATAGTCTAATAACGTCTGGAACAAGGGCTGTATAAGCTGCCACTGCCAGGTACGATCTAAATGACCTGTGCTCGACAGCGTAACAACCGTATGCCCCTCCTCCAAACGCTGTACGAGCAGCTCAAGGAGAGATTTAAATAGCCAATCGTCATCAGCTAGAGCCACGTCTTCATTCTCTGCGTTGTTTACGTGTAGTTGACTCTGATAGGCTTGGTACGTCTGCTGTCGCCGCGTAAGTAAATACTGGCTGACGCTAGTTGCCCAATTGCTATCTGTATCAGCGTTACTCGTAGTCGTATCCTCTATGTTTGAGGTAATACTACCAAGCTCATGACTGGTCTGCATCGTATTAAGAGTAGTATCGACGTCTTTACTGTTATTCATTATTGATTCGCTTAACGGTTTAGAATTTATATAGTGTCTAAATACTTGGACTACCGAACATCTCATCAAGCGCTTGTACGAGTGCAAAAGGAATTTGCCATTTGATTCGCCCGTAATCATTTACGCCATGCGCGCCTTGCGAGTCTATACCACGCAAAAACACATACTCTACAGCGCCTAGGTAGTTCTCTTCATTGCCAGTATAGCCATTTATTCGTAATCTCAAAAATCGGTGTAGTGCGACTTGATAGATAGCAGCTTGTAACCAGTACCCTGCCTTACTCATAGCCCTACCTAAATTTTCATTGTTATAATTGCTTAGGCTATTTCCTAAGTAATTACTCTTGTAATCCACAACGTAATACTTGCCCGCGTGCTCATACACCAAGTCAATCTCGCCGCGTAGGTAGCGATATATATGACTAGAGTACTGTGCACTTAGCTCGATGTGTTTGTCAGGATCATCAGGTAAATATTGAGCGAATACTTCATTAATACGTTTAGGCTCAAAATCCTCTGACAGCCCCATATTAAAGCCAAGCTCAGCGAAGCGTTTGTTGAGTGGTATCTTTTGTAACGGTTGCCCTGACGCCAGTAGCGGTGCTGCCAATGCGTCAGCAATCCAAGTGATCAGCTCACTATGCTCACTGGGCTCAGAGAGTGGTTCACCTTCGCTCACATTAGCATTTGTATCAACCCCACTCCTTGATAATGATGTTTGCTGTAAGCGCTCTTGATGCGCGCGGCTGGTATAAATGAGCGGTAATTGATATTGACGGACGCTTTGATCGATAATCGCTGACCAGTTTTGTTTATCTGTAACATCTATCTTCTCAAAGATCTCATGCAAAAACGTACCTGCATTAGCGCCTTTTACAAAACGAAAACGGATATTATCGCTGGTAATTGAACCAGTAGTATTTGGGTTATCATACTCATCGGTATTACTCTGCCTAGACACGGCGGTTATAGACAACGGCATACCATCGGTTATATCCAAGTCGTCCTCTACGCTGTCATCGAAAATAGCCAAAGCTTGAGTTTGCTTGCCAAGTTGGCGCGACAGAGCGGTAAAGCTAGTCTTAGCCCAGCCCTTAAAGTAGCGTGCTTGAATCTGCGCGTAAGCGTCGTCGTAATTGATGAGGGTACTGTTATCTGTTTTTACTTGTAGCGTATCAATTGAGTCTTTATCTGCTTGCACAATCGCTTGGGCATTAGACTCAACACTGTCATATGCCAGCCAGCCGATATAGTTGTGCAATCGCTCTGGTAGCTCTAAATTTTTGCCACTGCCATTGAGCCATTGAGCGCAAGGCTTGCGATCGTCGTCTTGGTTTTTACTCGAATCTTTAAGCACCATATATAACTGCTCACTAGCTCGGGTAAAAGCTACGTAAGCTAAGCGGCGCATCTCTTCATAATTCTCATCGGTTTCAAACTGCGCATAGTAACCCTCAGCCTCTTTAGCAGCCTCACCTTTAGCGGACTTAAATGATTTGCCCTTACTAGTAGATAGACGGCGCTGCGTCTTTTGCTCTTGTATATGGTCAAACAAAAACAGGTTATGCTTGCTACGAGCACCCGCCTTTGGACTGGCGCTATCCATACCGATGACATAGACCACAGGGAACTCAAGCCCCTTTGATTTATGAATCGTCATCAATTGAACACCAGATTCAGTCGGTAGGGGCTGCTGCTGCGCCCATTCGGGAGTACGGCGACTATTCATGTTTTTCTTAAACCAAGCTATTAGCTCATGCTCGCCGATATGCATACCATGCTGCGCTAAGATATCTAGTAGATGACGCAGATCCATAAGATGACGGGCACCTTCCTTGAGCTCTGCTAGAGCCACCCATATATTCTGATTGTCTGTGCTACTCGTGGTCATTGGATTACGCGCAAACAGATAATGTAGCGCGGATAAGATACCGCTACTCTGCCAGTACGCCGCTGCCGTCTTGATATAGTTCTGAAAGTCTTGATAGCGCCGCTTTAGCGCTGTCTGCTCTGAGTGAGCGCTTGCTGACTGTAAAGCATCCTCATCATCGACGCTTTGCATGAGGTGCTGTACCTCAACTAGGCTCAATTGATAAAAATGACTGGTTAACACTCGGTTCATAATATCGCGGCGATGTGGTCGTATCATTACCTCTAGTAAAGCCGCTAAGTCAACAGCGATAGCAGTATCAAAGACATTGCGCTCTGCGGTTTCAAGAGTCGGTACACCAAGCTTGCTCAGCATATCTTCTACTTGCTTAAGATCTTTTTTGCGCCGTCCAAGCACACCGATGTCACTAGGCTTGAGCGCTCGTCCCTCTAGGGTTTGCCCACTTGCCAGCAGGGCGGCGATATGTAGGGCGGTAAGCTCGCAGTCATTGTGCTTGGCATCTTTAGATGATGGTAGGTGGATCACGCTCACTGGCTGGTTGGGCATAATCGCGGCTATTTGCGGCGATAGCTCCTGAGCGATGGGCTGCTGCCAAGATAGACAAACCTCGGTTTTGGCGGCGGTAATGTGCTGATAATAGATGCCTTTACCCAGCTGCGCTAAGTGATCGGCTGCGCTTTGTGTTGACGCTTGTAGCTGACTATTCTCTACCTGACTGTCCTGCGCTGGTGACGAGCGGCCAAACCAGTAATTGAGGGCGGTGATTAAACGCTCATTTGAGCGTCTATTGATGTTTAGGCTCATGCGCTGCTTGGCTGCAAACAGTGTCTTCATAGCATTATAGTTAGCAACATCGCCGCCACGAAAGCCGTAAATGGCCTGCTTAGGATCACCAACTAATAACAAGAACTCTCGAGAGCTGCCTTTGGTCTCTTGGTTGACGCTCTGCTTTTTACTAGCAGCTTTGGTCAAATAAATGCGCTCAATCATCCGCGCCTGCTCACCATTGATATCTTGCGATTCATCAATGAGCGCAATGGGATAATGATGGCGAATATAACGCGCCAGCCGCTCGCCTTGCTTGCCTGATAGTGCTTGGTTTAGGCGTACCATCTGTAAAGAGAAAGTCGTCTCACGTCTTTGCTCCAACACTGCTGGCAGCTTTTGCCGTACTTGCAAGGCAATATCGCGGTTTAGATTGTCAACTAGCGCATCGAGATGTCTTTCAATCTGATCCGTAAAATCATAAACCGCTTTGAGCGCTTGGATGCTTGGCAGATGGATAAAGGTTTGGCGCTCTACTTCTTTATTCTTATTAAACCCTTTACCGCCCTCCTCTTTATTTAAAAAGGCTAAAGGTAGCGCATCAAAAAACTTTTGCATGTCATCATCTAGATGTACGAAAAACAAATGACCGTTTTTTTGTATAGCAATTTGTATATATCCTATACGCTCCACTTTGGTTGCCAAACCTGCATTCCAAGTCATGCCTTGAGCTTTGCGATAGTCTTTATCAAAATATGGCGCTATATCTGTCAAATCACAGTTCATAAAATCTGTTAGCGCTTGCTCATACCCAGCAAAATCTATCGCCTCGCCTAGATCAACGTCTTCGATCGGTGTCGATATAAACTGCAAGGACTTTTGCGCGACATAGATATGGTCGGCAGGTGTGGTTAAGCGATTTGTATGCTGCATCAGCTCATAGATCTTTGGCTGTTTATAGTACAGATAACTGTGATGAGCGCGCACCGCATCGTGAATGATACTCTCTATCACCACTTGCTCGTTATCACTAATCTGCACGCCCTGCTGATAGCCTGTCTCCGCGCTGTACTCAGACAGCCACTTTTGCGATAGGCTATCAAGCGTACCGACAAACAGCTTATCTAAGGTAATGAGTACCAGTTTACAGCGCCGAACAGCATCGGCTAAAGGATACTCTATAGCATGATCTAGTAAATACTCCATCAAGTGACTGTTGATAGGCTCAGTGACGATCTCAGTACTACCTGATAGACGAGCTTGCTCCTCTAGCCAGTGCAGGCGCGCTTGTCTTTGCTCAGTACTGATTTTGTCGGTACTGGCTTTGCTAGTTTGAGTGGTGTCTTGGTCTTTTTGGTCATCTACTGTTTTATGAGCGTTATTGTTAAATTGAGGATAAAGAATGGCATGAGTGCTGGGGTTTGCTTGTATTTTATTAAGCCACAATAGTGCCTCATGAAACTGCTCTAGGCGCTCATGGATACGCTTACGAATGTCGGCAGCAGCGGCGCGAGTAAAGGTCGTTGCGATGATATGTTCAGGCAAACGCTTACCCTCAATCAGCAGTCGCAGCACGATGCCAGTGAGCGTCCATGTCTTACCTGTACCCGCTGAGGCTTCTATCAGATACTGACCTGTGAGCGCAATACGAACGGCAGGTGGCAGCTCTGTCTTTTTAGATGACGTGTCTGCTAGCTTGGCAGGACTGATGCCAACGTTGTTTTCATTAGTAGGCGTGGTAGGGTTATCCATAATTTATCACTTGTTCAAGGTAGTGCGCATTTAGATGACACATATTTATAGCGGCTGTAAGGATCTGTGCATCGTATCAAATAGCGGTGAGGTCAGCGCTGGCAGAGCATCCATTAGCGCTGAGTAGTTATCCTGCTTATCTAAAATATACTGCCACAGCTCATGCTGCGCGCAGGTATCAAAAACCGTATCATGGTTAGGATTGGGTCGTAGCCAACTATCAAAGTCATTAGGTTTTGGCTGGTACGGCGTATCCTCGCTTTGTGCCTTTTTTACTTTATGCAAATAAGTAAGGGCGTGCACGGGCAGTATAATAAGCGGCGTCTTGCCCGCGATATGAGCAAAGCGTACCCATTTAAGTAGCTCGTTTTGCGCCGTTTCACAGTCTATTGGCATAAGTACAAACGTGGTTTTATTCTTGTAGCAATCGTGCTCGCTTGTAGACTTATGAAAGCGCCAGATACTCTTGCCATCCTCGGCTATGACCTGCTCTGTTGTGGTACCGCGCGCCACTTGCCAGTACAGATGCGCCAGCCAAAACCGCAATAGATATTGCGTGCGTGCACTATTAGGCAGTAAATTGAGCCAAAGACTGACTGACTGCGCAGGCTTTGGTGCAGCCCCCTTAAGAGTCAATTGGCCTTGAGTGTTCATGTCAGGGGCTTGTACTAAAGTTATGGTCTCGCTACAAGGGGTAATCAGGCTATTTACATCTATATCTATACCTAAAGCGGCAAGCTCACTACAAAAATCCTCGCACTGCTGATCCATTTTGCGCTGCTGATAGCGCAAGGTGGACTGGCGCGCGACCCCTGCTGGCATGACTGGGTTGTAAAGAAGGCTTGTAGAAGTATTGCCACTATCACTATGATTGCTATGCAGCGCGGTAAGCAGTTGAGTATTGACGGTATAAGCGCTCAGACCTGAGAGCGATAACGGCTCTTGATGTATAGTGTCGTCCTCTGGCAGAACGATATGAACCTGCTGCTCGCGTAAAAAGTGCTTGGCCGGATGACGCGCTTGATAATATAGGTGCTCCATATCTACTTGTATGATATCAAAAGGCGTATCCATTGCTTCTTTATGAGCTAAAATGCGCGCGGCAATGGCCTGGTAGTCGGCCTTACTCGGTAGCTTAACCTTAATCGGTGGCGTGTTGGTCACACGCTCTTGCGCTTGCAGGCGATTAAACACCTGTTGCCAAACTTGCGCGGGTGCATGTGCGCGCTGCTGATTGAGCTTTTCCTTTGTCATCGCTTGCGTGAGCATGACAATGTAGGCGTCATCTTCTGTCGTATCTGATTGTGATATGGATGTTTCTGGCTCTACAAATATCTCTGGTGCGAATGGTAGCGCGGAGTGACGCGTCACCAGCCACTGCTCGATAAGCTTAGGCAAATAGCGCTGCACTTGCTCTGTAAAATCAACGTCGTTATGTGCGCGCGCTAGTGGATCCCACTGCCACTGCACCTCACCTTTTAAAAACTGTAGTAGCTCACTCACTGGATTGGCAGGCAGATGCTCGTGGGTATCGGTTAAGCGCTGACCGTTATAAAATATCCAGCAGGCACTGCGCGCGCATAACATAGCATCCAAAAACGCGCCGTTGTCGTCGTCTTCACTAAATCTATCCCCGCGGCGCGCCACCCCAGACTTCATCAGATCATAGCGATTGTCGCGGTCACGATTAGGAAACTCAGCCAAATCCATATTGAGCATCACCACAAGGCCAAAAGGTACGTTGCGTAGCGCCCCAAAACGACCAAAGGTGATCACCCCTGTCGGCTCAGCACTCACTTGCTGACTCTCAAGCTCATCTTCGATACTATCAAGCATAAAGCTAAGCTTAAGCGTCAAGTTACTCACCTGTGCAAGCCTTGCTTCAACGTGCTGATTATCCTCTACTGCCAGCCCCTCATCAGTACTATTAACGCGGTACTGCTGATAATGGCGGTTGGCACGTAGACTACTCTTAAAGCCATTCATCGCGTTAAAGATAGCGCGCATAGGACGCGTCTGATCTAAAGCGCCAAAATAAGGATGGATAATGGTGTTCTCGATCGTGCCAAGCCACTCCTCAGCTTTGTGGCGAGATTGATACTTATCACGACAGGCATGCACGCCTGCATGAATACGGCACAGCGCTTCGATGATGGGCGCGTCCGCTAGGCTGATAGAGGAGATGGGTATCGTTTTTTCTGCCAAGGCCTTATCCGACCAGTGCTCAGGATACAGACAACCGCTAATCTTGGCTTCGGGCATCAGCAGTCCTAGCGCTATCTGATCGAGCGCGTAGGCGAAACTAAAGCGATAATCGTAGTCAGAGGTATCTAGTGTCTGCTGAAAATGCGCCTCATCAAACCCGCGTACAAACCCCGCCTGCGCCAGCAAGTCACACGCGCGGCTCATCTGCTCATGAGTCAGTCCTAGGCTCTCATATAGAGGCGGTAGCATAAGCCAGTCAAACACTTCAGCGGCCTCAAAGCGTGCGCTGTCACTACCCAGCAGACCATAAAACCCGCGTATCGCCTCCCAAAGCTGACGAATCGACTTGTCGACCACTCCTGTCACCTTCGCAGGTAGCGTCAAACCATCTTGCCCTTCGCCGCTCACAAATACTGAGCTAATCAGCTCATGATGACGCTCGACATCAGGTAGTAATACAACGATATCAGAGACGTGGCGGGCGCTCCCATCGTCATTTGGCTCATTTAGCCAGCGCCCAATCATGCCGCGCAGTATCTCAAGCTGCCGCTGTAAGCTATGGCAAGAGTGAATGCTTAGGCTATTGTCGTATTGTGACAATGGCCACTGGCGTGCTTGCTCGTAACGCTTGTCTTGTAACCTATCGTCGCTAAACCAATTATTAGAATTTGAGTCGTTAGAATCTAGGTTATTTTGGCTCAGGCTATGACCACTTTTACTCACATCGGCTTTAATCGAATGTTCATCAACCAAGGCGCTATCGTCTAGATCTAGCTGCATCTGCGCGCCGAGTGCGGCGCTTAAACGTCCCGCAGTCGTCTGCTGAGTCGCACTCTCATCAAGCATTAAGATATCTTGCTGTAAATTTGCCAGTAAACTAAGCGGGCGCAAGTTGCTGACTGCAACCTCAAATTTGTCTTGCCAATCGAGCACAAAGCCGTCTTTGTTATCATTATTATCCAGTCCCGCCAGCATCGCAAAAGTCTCACGCGACTGCTTACCCAAACGCGATAATAGCGTGTGCCCGTGATCACGCAAAAACACACTTTTTGGGTTAATGACCTGCTGACGCTGTAACCACTGCTTATCGACAATATCCGCCCAGAACAGCTGTGATGGATTGTAATGCAATAAAGTAATATCAAAGTAAGTCGATAGCTTTTGCAAAAAATTAAGCTCGTTTTGCGGTAATTGCTGCAAAGTAAAGATATGCAGCTGCTTTGGCAGTATTGAGAAGACATCTACCCCTGTCTCTATACCGCTGCCGTCTTTGGCACTTTTCATAATCTGCCAAAAGCGCACTTCAATCGCCTGCCGGTGCTCATAGACTAGAGCAAACAATAAGCGCCACAAATGACGCTGCGCGCGCTCAAGCTCGACATAATGCGCAACCAGCCACTCAGGCGTCATGCCAGCATGCTCATCGAACAGTTTTGCCAGCTCATCTTTATCCTTGATAAGGGTCTCGACATCGACCGGCTTATCTTGTGACCATAGCGTAAGCCAATCCTCGCGGTGCGTAAGATAGCGGCTAAATACTCGAGCAAAATCAGTCGCCAAAGACCAAAGCCGTATATCCTGCTGACTTGAGTCCGACTTGTCATCGAGCAGCGCCGATAATAGCGGATGCAAAGGATGAGTGTCATCAGCGATTATCTGTCTTTGATAATAAGTAAAGTAGCCAAACAAACGCCACTGCATAACTGATCCTGTGAGTACAGCGACCTCAGGCACAGATAAAGCGTCATGCGCGCGCTCATTGACTACCAGCCACTCGTTGTGTGCAGATAGCACCTTTTGCATCAATGTCCACTGATACTGACCCCAAAACGTCGTCGTAACCAAAGTGCTAATACCTGCCTGACTGGCGATAGATTTATCTAACCAATCACCGAGCACCATTGAGGGTACAATGACGATAAACTCATCAAAGATACCTTGGTTTTTGGACTGATAAGCCGTCAGTAAGTGCTCGACAAGGCGTTCGGTCAAATGGGACTGAATAATGGTAAACATAGAGGATCTTATCAACTAAAAAGAGGTTAATATTGACGCTAAACACACTATCTACTGCTAATTGTGCATCGCAGGCGTGTCTACATTTTATTTTCTGCTATTATATTGTTTGCTCATAGCACAGGATGCAAAGCGTCTTAGTGTGCCACCGATAGATGCATTTTACCAGTATCTGACAGCGCTGATGAAACATGTACGACAACCAACGTCGTAGAGATATTTTGAGTATGGTTGATAATGAAAGGTTCAAGCTATGCCGCTACGTCCTATAGATGCGATATTTGTCAATCCAAAAAGGCGCTTGTACGTCGTCTACTACCGCGGCGTGCTATGGCAGTTGCCGCGTATGAAAGTTGACGCGGCAGCTTGGAGGCGTCGCAAGCCCTATGATGGAGATAAAGACGAGCTTTATCTTAGCCGAATGCAGGCTATAGCAGACCCAACACTCGCGGCGAAGCTACGCACTCTTAATCTGCCTCAAGCAGTACGCGGGAGTACGCTTGCTCGGTTTGAAGCTTGGTGGGAGACGCAAGGCTATTACTGGATTAAACACTTAGTAGATAACCATAAGTCCCCGCTTGCCGTACACCAAACAGGGTCGTCATCAACTGAGTCAATTGTGTTATCATCCCCTGCGCAAAATAATTCTGAGCCTCTAAATAATAAAGATATATTCGATACAATGCTTGCAGAATTGATCGATGAGGTTTTAGACCTTTAAAGCTGTATTTTGAACTCATGCTCTACATATAGTCTAGGGTCTGTTGAACACTCGATCCTGGCACTGATAGAGACTAAGCAAAACGCTGGGTAGATAATCACTTAAACGCCTATTCTTACTATTAAATAAGTCACTTCTATGAAAGACTACAAACGCGTACTCATAGCTATCGCGCTACTGCTATTGCTCGTAATCATCGGCCTATTGAGTTGGCTTTGGCTAAGTAACCGTAAAAACATGGATCCGCTACCTGTGATGGTAAGCGATAGTGCGATGATAAGTGCTACAACCAATGAGCAAAAGGATCCTGATAGTGGTAATGAAGTCGCCACGACCGTCCTATATATACAAGCAGAAAACAGACTGCAGCCCGCACTTGATAACATTATTGCACGTTTTGAAGCGCGCTACCCAAGTGTCAAACCCTCGGTGCGTTATGTCCCAAGCGCGCAGCTCCTTACCCTGCCAACCGTTGATGTGTCCCAGAATACAAGCGATCTTGCGCAGCCACTCAAAGCCACAATCGATGTCATTATCGCTGATAGCAACCTAGATGATGCGCGTCTATCAGCACTCCAAACCCTCATAGATGAGGCGCAGTCTGAGCTTAATGAAAACCAGATAGGTGATAATCAGATACAAGCAGACGGCAGTACGCAAGTTGACAACAATGAGGCTCGAACACTCAGCTCGTTTAGCTATGCCATAAAAGCCTCCAAGCCTGTAGATGGTGTCATCTTGACCAACAACCCAGGGGCTGTCAGTTTGCGTAACTTTTTGCTCTCAAGCGTAGGACAAGACATTTTGAATAACTACGAGTATAGTAATATCGATGGCTATGACAACAGCATGGATGATCTGTTCAATGACTCCTCAAGCGGCGTGATAGAGGACGTAGAAGTCACTGATATATTACAAAATGGTCAATAAGCATAACTTGCATTTGACTCATCACTTTTTTACAATAGCCTCACCTCTCAATGCGCCTATAGCTCAACAGGATAGAGCAGTTGCCTCCTAAGCGATCGATCCGAGTTCGAGTCTTGGTGGGCGCACCAAGTATATATTACCCCGTATTGACCTATCATTAAGGTATGCGGGGTTTTTTGTTGCCTACTTATCTATTAGCGACATCTGCTGTCGTAACTATCTTATCTTTCTATTGTAACTATATAATTTTTGGGCTATTGTTGAACAAATTATTTATACAACTTCTGTCTGGACTAAATTACAGTCATGAAAAACACAAGTACTCAAAACTTAAGATTAGATAATGCTGGGCAAGAATTTATCGCTCATGTGCGTAAGAGTGATGGTGCGGAGCAATCACTCTATGCCCACTTGACAGGTACAGCAGAGATAGCCAAAACCTTAGCGACTAAGATTGGTTTGCCTTTATCAGGTGAACTTATTGGATTAGTTCATGATTTAGGCAAGTATAGTCAAGCGTTTCAGACCTATATTAAACTATGTGTAGCTCATGACCAAGCTAAGTCAGGAAGCGAAACGGTAGATGATGATTTCGAGGCTTTAAAGTTACAAGACAAACCTACAAGGGGTTCTGTTGATCATTCTACAGCTGGCGGACAGTTTCTGTTCAGTTTAATTCATGACCTTCAGGTTTCTGACAAAAAATTGAAAGCTGATCAATGGTTTTTAATAGGTCAAGTCCTGTCTATTTGTGTATTCTCTCATCATAGTGGTTTAATAAATATTATAGATAAAAGTGGTAAGGAGGCTTTTAAAAAGCGTCTTCGTAAGGAAAATAGACACTCTAATGTACTTGAGTGCATGGCATCAATGGAAAAAGATATTAAAACGCATGCGCTGCAAGTTATCAATCAAATTTTTGAAGCAGAAGTACCTTTATTAGCTAAATCTTATTATGATAATTATCGTAATAGCAAAAAAGTAGCAGAGTTTAATCTAGGGTTTTATACTCGTCTACTCTTTAGTTGTTTGATTGATGCTGACCGTAGTAATAGCATTGCTTTTGAGCACCCAATTCAAGCCTGTCTTTTAGATTACCATCGGCCAGACTGGAAATTCGCTATAGCTAAAATCGAAGCCCTATATCGAGACTTTTCTAATACAGCGGTGCAAAGCCCTCCAAACCCAATTAATAAACAACGTAATCGTATTGCTCAAACTTGCTTAGAAGCAGGGCAGAAACCGCAAGCTATTTATACGCTCACTGTACCCACAGGTGGCGGAAAAACACTTGCTAGTCTGCGTTTTGCTGTACAACACGCTAAACGCCATAATCTTGACCGCATCATTTATATCATCCCTTTTACCAGTATTATTGAACAAAATGCTCAAGAAGTACGAGATATCTTAGAGGAAAAGCGAGCAGATGATAGTTACGATGGAAAATGGGTATTAGAGCAGCACTCTAACTTAGAGCCTGATTTACAAACATGGCAAAGTAAGCTCATTATGGATAATTGGAATGCACCGATTGTCTTTACCACGATGGTACAGTTCTTAGAGAGCTGCTTTGGCGGTGGTACTAAAGGCGTCAGACGCTTGCACCAATTGAGCCGTGCGGTACTGATATTTGATGAAATTCAAACCTTACCTATTAATTGCTATTACTTATTCTGTAACACCATTAACTTTTTGACCAGTTATGCTAACTCTACAGCGGTGCTATGTACCGCAACACAGCCTATACTCGATAAACTCCCTCAAAGTCATAAAGGGCGGTTAAATCTTAAAGAGGACTATGAAATAACAGGCGATAAAGACAACCTGCATAAAGTGTTCAATGCATTAGAGCGTGTTCAAGTACATGATGAAACAACTCTGACAGGTAAAAACTTAGAAGAAATGAGTAGGTTTATTAATCAGAAATTTGAGACTTCGAAAAGTGCGCTAATTATAGTGAATACGAAAATATGGGCAAAAAACTTGTATCTAACCTTAAAAAGCACAAGCGATATGGATGATGCAAAAGTTTATCATTTAAGCACTTCACAATGTGCCAAACACCGTAAAATATTACTAAATACTATACGTCAGCGTTTAGATAATAATTTGCCGACCCTAGTGGTCTCTACTCAACTTATCGAAGCAGGCGTCGATATCTCATTTGGCACAGTAATACGTTTTTTGGCAGGATTAGATAGTATTGCGCAAGCGGCAGGACGGTGTAATAGACATGGTGAAATGAGGGATGAGAACGGCGCTCCTACCAAAGGACAGGTTTTTATCGTTAATCCCGATAAAGAGTCGTTAGGTTCATTACGCACCATTAAAGTTGGTAAAGAACGCACCCAACTTATACTTAATCAAATCAAAGATAACCCAACGAATAAAAGCTTGCTACATCCTGATTATATAACGCAGTATTTTTCATACTTCACTCAACATGAAGACATTAGCCGTTTTATGAGTTATCCAACTGATGAAACTGGCAAACCCTCTAAAGATGGCCGAAGTGGTTATAGTATCTTAAACTGGCTTAGCGATAATGAAGCTAATCCTAGCGCATTAAATCAAGGTCGTGATACTGAGATATTATCGCCATTATTATCACAATCTTTTATGGAGGCAGGACGAGCATTTAAAGCAATTGATGCACCCACTCAATCAGTCATTGTACCGTATGGCAATGGGAAAGGTTTAATTACAGATTTATTAGGTAAAAGCTATGTTGATGCTGATTTTTATAAAATAGTAAGACAGGCTCAGCAATATACCGTAAATGTATTTTCAAAAGATTGGGATGCAATCCATGCAGCCAGACGAGAGGTTTTAGATACAGGAATTTATGTTCTACCATTAGAGTCTTATTATGATGAAGAATTTGGTTTAAACGTAGAAGGTAATAGCACATCAGAATGCAGCATGTTTTAAAGTTTAGCAAAATTTATAAATTCATTCGGAATAAGGAAGTTATATGCCAAAAAATAGTATTGAGTTTTTATTAACAGGTCGATATGCATTGTTCACCGATCCCATAACACGTATCGGTGGTGAGAAGACTAGCTACCATCTACCAACCTATGAAGCACTAAAAGGTGTATGCAAAAGTATTTACTGGAAACCGACGCTGATTTGGTACATTGATAAAGTACGCGTAATTAATCCTATCCGTACGCAAACCAAAGGTGTCAAACCAATGCTCTATTCACCAACAAAGAAAAAACTGAATGATTTAACTTATTATACCTATTTGCATGATGTCGCTTATCAGGTGCAAGCGCATTTTGAGTGGAACATGCACCGCCCAGAGCTTGCCGCTGATCGCATCGATGGCAAGCATTATAGTATCGCCCAGCGTATGGTGGATAAAGGCGGTCGCCAAGATATATTCTTAGGCACAAGAGAGTGCCAAGGCTATGTTGAGCCATGTGAGTTTGGTAGTGGTCATGGTAGTTATGATGATATTGATGAGTTAAGCTACGGTACTATGTTTCATAGCTACGCTTATCCTGATGAGACAGGCATTGATGAGTTACATGCAAGATTATGGCAACCAACAATGAGGTACGGAGTTATTGAGTTTATTCAGCCGTCTGATGATTTGGTAGAGGATGCTAACAATGGTTTACCCAATCGGTTTATAAGAGAAATGACTGCTAAAGCATTTGAGCTTGATGACAATATGCTAAGCGTTAGCAAAACGCAGGAGACACTATGAGTTGGTTACAGCATTTATATGATACCTATGAGCAAGCTCAAAACATTGACTTGACCAATGATGTTGCCTTACGTCCATATTATCACATTTATAAAAAGTCAGAAATTATTATTACCTTAAATGAGAGTGGTGATTTTATATCAGCAGAATATATTGTTAGTGACAATAAACCGATATCTGAATCAAGAATTATACCTGTAACTGTAAATTCTTCTTCTCGTACCAGCGGCATAGCTCCTCACCCTCTTTGCGATGAATTTAAATATATTGCAGGAGACTTTGAAACTTATAGTGATAAGTCGAATAAAAAAGCGTTTAGTGCTTATGTTGATCTGCTCTCTAATTGGGTTGAGCTTGATAATAATCAAATATTACCTAAAGCCGTTCTTAATTATGTCAAAAAAGAAACACTACTTTGTGACCTAAAAAATAATCCTAATAGCCAAGTATCTGATATTTTCGACAAAAGCAATACGCTTATTAAACCAAAGTTTATTGTGCTTTGGAGAATACAGCCTACTAATGGTGATGCATTAATTGAATCTTGGACAATCAACAATAATAGTTTGTTTAAAAGCTGGCAGAATGTTTGTGAAGCTTTAGAAGGCAAGCTCGCTTTATGCTACGCAACGGGTAAGACATTAAAGGTAACTACAACTCATCCTAAAGGGTTTTTAAACGGAGAGCATGGTGCAAAGCTAGTATCGAGTAATGACAGTGCGAACTACACGTTCCGTGGAAAATTTACAGATAATGGTAAGGGCGATGTACTTCAAGCGGTAAACATTAGTGAGCTGTACTCTGACAAAGCCCACGCGGCACTCGAATGGTTATTAAAACGTCAAGGGTACAATAGTGATGGTCTAGGTATAGTGGCGTGGGCAGCAACCGATGAAAAGGTGATTCAGCCCTTAGTCAATCCAGTAGAAGAATTCGGCGTATTTAATCTAAACCAGTTAGATGTACAGGAAGAAGTTGAAGAGGATGCGAAAGATATTAGCCAAAACATAGGATTGCACCAAGGACAAGTTTTTCGTAACTACCTATACGGTTATTACAAAAAACTAGCGCAATCAGATGTTAAACAGTTATCCGTTATTGCTTTAACTGCTTCAACGACAGGACGAGCGGCAATTACCTATTATCAACAAACCAATCCTAAAGATTATTATGACAATCTTATCGATTGGCATACTCATTTTAGTTGGCAGACGCCTATAACATCAAATGAAAAGCTTCAGTATGTTGTATTATCGCCAAATGTATATAAGTTATCGCAAGTATTGTATGGTCGTAAATCTACTGATTCTGCTAAAAGACAAAGACGACTTCTATATCAACGTATACTGCCTTGCATAGCAGACTCCACCCCTTTTCCAACAGATATTATTAATAGTTGCTATCAAAAAGCGATTAACCCGTATCATGATCGTACTGGCGATAGCAGTGTAAAGCACTTAACCAAACTAAAATTATGGCATGAAGATATTACCGTCTTCTGCGCTATTTATCGAGGCTTTTTACATCGGAACCAACAACGGAGTATTAGCGTGAACTTAGATGACAATAATACCAATCGCAGTTATTTATTTGGTCGTTTACTGGCAGTAGCGAATCGCATAGAAGAGCTAGCATTACAGTTAGCTCGTGAACCAAGACGACCTACTAATGCGTTTAAATATATGCAGAGATTTACTCAGAAACCCAGTCAAGTATGGATGATGTTACGTATAGAATACCTCCCACCATATCAAAGGCGTTTAATTGGTCGAGTGCCACCTTTAGAGTCAGCATATATGCGATTGATTCAGGATATAGAAGCTTTGCTAGAAAATAATGAAGACTTCACTAAAAATGAGCGTTTAGATCCTGATTTTTTATTAGGTTATGACTTACAGACAAAGTGGTTGCTGGAGCATAAACTTGAAAAAGGAAAATGGGTATTAAAAGAAAGTAAGGATGATACAGGTGAAGTTTCCGAAGACGAACTTGCCGATATAAATTAAAAAAACTCACTCTAATAATTAATAAGGGAATACTATGACAACAAATACACAAACCTCCATCGACTGTAAAATTGACTTCGCCCTAATCATTGGCGTTAACAACGCCAACCCAAATGGTGACCCATTAAATGGTAACCGTCCTCGTACTGACTTTGCAGGTAATGGTGAAATCACAGATGTTTGCTTAAAACGTAAAATCCGTGATCGCTTGCAAGAGTCTGATGAAGAGATCTTTGTCCAGTCGGACGAGAAAAAAACCGATGGTATGACCAGTCTAAAAAACCGTGCTTACGATGAAGATGTTGGCTTGGGTAAGAATGCCTTTGAAGCCAATAAAAAAGAGAATATCGAAGCCAAACGTGATGAAACGGCACAAAAAGCTTGTGATAAATGGTTTGATGTACGTGCCTTTGGTCAAGTATTTGCTTTTAAAGCAGATACTAAAGGCGCAGATGGCGTATCTATCCCTATCCGCGGCCCTGTCACCATTCAATCGGCATTTAGCTTACAGCCTGTCGATATTACCAGCACTCAAATCACCAAAAGTGTCAGCGGTGAAGGTGACGGTACCAAAAAAGGTAGCGATACCATGGGCATGAAGCACCGCGTTGATGAAGGTGTTTATGTCACTTATGGGGCGATTACCCCGCAATTGGCAGAACGGACTGGCTTTAGTGATAGCGACGCTGAAAAGATAAAAGAGATTTTACCCAAGCTGTTTGAAGGTGATGCATCATCGGCTCGTCCTGAGGGTAGTATGCAAGTTAAAAAGGTTATTTGGTGGGAGCATAACAGTAAGTCAGGTCAGTATTCATCGGCTAAGGTTCATCGTAGTCTAAAAGAGTTGCTTGATACTACAGGCGCATTTGATGAAGACGCGTTAAAGTCAGCGTTAGAGGGATTAGAGCCTGAGGTTATTGAAGGGTTTTAAACTTTACTTAAACTTTAACACTTGAGCAGACCCTATTAAGTAAGGTTTGCTCAAACTCATTATAATTTCAGAGTCAAACTAACCATGCAAACCCTCTACCTATCCCGCTTGCAACACTATCTATTCTGTCCGCGCCAGTTTGCGCTGATAGAGCTTGAGTGCGCGTGGGAGGAGAATGTCTTTACCGCTGAAGGTCAGGTCATGCATGAAAAAGTCAACTCGGGTGGGCATGACACGCGCGGTGATATAAAGACCGTGCGTACTTTGCGTCTAGGTCACGAGGCACTAGGACTAGAAGGCGTGGCTGATGTCGTTGAGTATCATACTGACGCGGACGGGCAGCAAATGCCTTTCCCTATCGAGTATAAACGCGGCAAGCCCAAATCGCACCGCGCTGATGAAGTGCAACTGTGCGCACAAGCGCTATGTTTAGAAGATATGCATGATTGTACCGTCAGTGAGGGCGCACTGTTTTATGGTAAAACCCGTCGCCGTCATAATGTAACTTTCGATGAGAAGCTGCGGCAAATTACCCTAGATGCTATCAATGACTGTCGACATATTATAGAGAGTGGGCAGACGCCAAAGCCTACTTATAGCACCAGTAAATGTCGTAATTGCTCGCTCAAAGATATCTGTCATCCAAAGATTTTTAACAAGGATGCTAAGGCTTGGTTAAGCAAAAAAATAGTGACCAGTTTAGAAGAAACCGATCACTAATTTATTAACATAGTATGTTGGATTAAAGATTTGCAGCTATCAATCTTTTTGTTGCGGCTGCGCATCGTTCTTCGGCTCTTGTGGATTTAATTGCTTACCTTTATTGCCCTGCGCTCGGTCATAAGCTTTGTTAGTACCGTCAGACCCTTTGTTAGGGTTTTGCATATCAGCTTCGTTATTAGAATTACTCATGTTTTATTCCTTGATAATAGTTGAGAAGTAGTCCATTTAACCTAGCATACTTTTAGTATATTACCCAAAATTATATTCAAAATAAAAACACCATTAAGTGCTCAAAAATAATGATTAGGAAACCCTATGCGCCCGTTAAAAAACACTTTATTCGTTCAAACCCAAGGCGCATGGCTGAATAAGCAAGGCGAAAACGTGGTCATGAATATCGACTATGAGGTCAAAGGTCGCGTCCCTATTCATAAGCTCGATGCGATCGTTTGCTTTGGTCAAGTGTCGATATCACCAGCACTCATGGCGCATTGTACTGATAACGCCATTACCATTACCCATCTTAATCAATACGGTAAGTTTCAAGCGCGTATCGAAGGTGCGGTCAGTGGCAATGTACTCCTTCGCCGTGAGCAGTATCGCATTAGTGATGACCCTGAGCGCGTGCAACCTATCTGTCATAGCATTATCTTAGGTAAAGTCCACAATCAGCGCCAAGTGATTCGCCGCTATCTGCGCGATTACAAAAGTCAGTTAGATGAGCCTACGATTAAAAGCTTGGATGGCGCACAGCAGCGTTTAGAGCGCGGTCTCAATAAAATACTAGCTACGCAAAACTTGTCCGACCTGTTAGGCCGTGAGGGTGAAATGGCAAGCGTTTATTTTAGTGTGTTCCCGCATTTTATTCGCAATGCTGATTTTAGCTTTCCTAAACGCACTCGCAATCCACCTACTGATGCAATCAATGCCCTACTCTCTTTTACTTATACCTTAATTACCCATGACTGCCGTAGTGCCCTTGAAGCCGTAGGACTTGATCCGGCTTGCGGGGTATTCCATCAACTGCGCCCCGGCCGCCCTTCTCTTGCATTAGATTTGGTTGAGGAATTTCGTCCTATGGCTGACAGATTCGTACTGTCTTTAATTAATAAAAAGCAATTAAGTAAATCTGACTTTAAGACAGAGGCCAGTGGCGCGGTGTGGCTAAGGGATGAAGCAAGGCAGACCTTTTTTAAGGCATGGCATGACCGTAAGCAGCAGACTATATATCATGAATGGTTTGAGGAAACGGTACCCTTTGGTTTGTTACCACATTTGCAGGCGACGATTATGGCGCGTCATATTAGGGGTGATATCGATGCTTATATTCCTTTTCTTTGGAAATAAGCTGTTGTATAAGGAATAAATAAACAAGGAAGCTTATTATGATGGTATTGGTCACTTACGATATCAGCTCTGAGGGCGCATCTAGCGCTAAACGTCTGCGTCACATTGCCAAGCATTGTTTGAACTATGGACAGCGTGTGCAATATTCAGTGTTTGAAATTGAGGTCAATCCTGCTGAGTGGACGCGACTTCGTGCCACCCTTGAAGATACCATTGATCACAGTATTGATAGTTTGCGCTACTATTATCTTGGTAAAAACTGGCAAAATAAAGTAGAACATATCGGAGCAAAACCTGTGCTAGACTTAAACGATGTCTTGCTGTTTTAGTCGTTTTATCATTTACAACCGCTTTTAAACTTACTATCTGGCTGTCATAAGGTCAATGCGAACCTATAGCGTACATAAAACCTCTAGGAGACTCGCAAAGGGGTCGCAATGCTATTTAACAACTTGATTTTACTACCTTTATTTTATTATAATAAAGCTTTGGTAAGTGATAAGCTTGCCAAATTCGCCTACAGTTTAGACGTTCGCAAATTCCAAGGTTTTTTCTTAACCTTATTAGCGACTTAGACTAGGGGCTTTCGCGTCCATCACGGGCGCGTGGATTGAAACCTTTTGGATAGCAGACGACATGCCGCCTATCGTTTTCGCGTCCATCACGGGCGCGTGGATTGAAACGCTAAAACGACGCATACTGTGCATGCGCTGAATTTCGCGTCCATCACGGGCGCGTGGATTGAAACCGCTGTGATGACAAACGTGGTGAGGGTACTTGGTTCGCGTCCATCACGGGCGCGTGGATTGAAACAGCTTGCACAGCAGCAAGCAACCCATCAGCATGTTCGCGTCCATCACGGGCGCGTGGATTGAAACGTCTGGCAGTTCTGGACCGGTTGCCGCCCTGGTTCGCGTCCATCACGGGCGCGTGGATTGAAACTGGTCGATAGCGCCGCGTAGTCGGGGCGTTAGCTTCGCGTCCATCACGGGCGCGTGGATTGAAACACTATAAACTCGTATTCTATCTCCAGCCAATCGTTCGCGTCCATCACGGGCGCGTGGATTGAAACCCTGCGGCATCTATGTTAAGGCGCTAATATGTATTCGCGTCCATCACGGGCGCGTGGATTGAAACCCCAAGCATGAGCATAAAGCGCGTATGCAGGGCTTCGCGTCCATCACGGGCGCGTGGATTGAAACCCTGCGGCATCTATGTTAAGGCGCTAATATGTATTCGCGTCCATCACGGGCGCGTGGATTGAAACGCTACGCTTATGTAGAAGTCCCACGAAAAAACGCTTCGCGTCCATCACGGGCGCGTGGATTGAAACGCCGTCGAATCAACCCGCGAAGCCTGCGAAGCGTTCGCGTCCATCACGGGCGCGTGGATTGAAACCGCATGGTCAAATACAAACCCAGCAACAATGGCTTCGCGTCCATCACGGGCGCGTGGATTGAAACTTGCATATCATAGTTAGCAGCGTCATCGATAATTCGCGTCCATCACGGGCGCGTGGATTGAAACGGAAGCGCGACGTGTTGACGATGACGCAGTTAATTCGCGTCCATCACGGGCGCGTGGATTGAAACATCGCAACATAAGCGCCATACGGTACCATGTCATTCGCGTCCATCACGGGCGCGTGGATTGAAACACACTATCAATATCACGTAGCAGTTGACCAAAATTCGCGTCCATCACGGGCGCGTGGATTGAAACTTTTGGATCGGCAACCTCGCCATTTCTACTGCTTCGCGTCCATCACGGGCGCGTGGATTGAAACGACTATAGCGTCCCGCCATCTGGTGACGAAGCGTTTCGCGTCCATCACGGGCGCGTGGATTGAAACATAGCCTTTGATAAAGTCGCTACCCGCTTTGGATTCGCGTCCATCACGGGCGCGTGGATTGAAACTTTTTTAACTGATGCTGATGGTGGTCTGTTATCGTTCGCGTCCATCACGGGCGCGTGGATTGAAACTTAGCTAAGTCAACATTACTTGTTACCTTATAATTCGCGTCCATCACGGGCGCGTGGATTGAAACATGTGCTAATTTACAGGGCACAAATGATACTATCTTCGCGTCCATCACGGGCGCGTGGATTGAAACATCTGCCAGTATTTTTAAATTACGAGTTACGTCTTCGCGTCCATCACGGGCGCGTGGATTGAAACGATTATCTCCGCATCAATAATATCGTCTGCATTTTCGCGTCCATCACGGGCGCGTGGATTGAAACTCACCACATAAAGCAATCTGGTATTCAGTTAGTTCGCGTCCATCACGGGCGCGTGGATTGAAACACTAAAATCTATTACCTCATACGACTCACCAATTTCGCGTCCATCACGGGCGCGTGGATTGAAACTGATTTAGTTATCTGTAGGTCAGCAAGCACCATTTTCGCGTCCATCACGGGCGCGTGGATTGAAACGTAAGCGTCGCTCTCACCCCATAATTGCGGCTCTTCGCGTCCATCACGGGCGCGTGGATTGAAACAAGTATTTTGCGGATATTAGCGAGCATTTCGGTTCGCGTCCATCACGGGCGCGTGGATTGAAACAAAGCTCATGCTAAGCACGTAAGGATTGTCAATCTTCGCGTCCATCACGGGCGCGTGGATTGAAACTTTTTTCTCACCGCTCTGCTTGTCTGTCCATTTTCGCGTCCATCACGGGCGCGTGGATTGAAACATCGAGTAGCGCCAAAAATAAAGGCACTCGCTCTTCGCGTCCATCACGGGCGCGTGGATTGAAACATACTTACGTGTGCGTAAGCTACCCTCGATATAGTTCGCGTCCATCACGGGCGCGTGGATTGAAACGTCTAGCGCTGGGAAGCCAGTGGGCATAAAGGTTTCGCGTCCATCACGGGCGCGTGGATTGAAACGTTTGCATGACGTGCATTAGCTGCTTGCTCTGATTCGCGTCCATCACGGGCGCGTGGATTGAAACTCAGTGTTAGCGATAGCGCCAGCAACACCTTTTTCGCGTCCATCACGGGCGCGTGGATTGAAACATCATGCCGTCAACAAATATCTTGTACTTGTTTTTCGCGTCCATCACGGGCGCGTGGATTGAAACATATTGCCTGTGTATTGCGCTGGAGTGCCACCTTCGCGTCCATCACGGGCGCGTGGATTGAAACCAGTGACTAGAGCAATGACCGATGACCAAATGATTCGCGTCCATCACGGGCGCGTGGATTGAAACATCAAATAACACATCAATATTATCAACTGCATTGTTCGCGTCCATCACGGGCGCGTGGATTGAAACGTAGACAAACATAATCAAACCTCACTCGATTCATTCGCGTCCATCACGGGCGCGTGGATTGAAACTGGCTCACCAGTTGCGTCGTTCACATATAAATATTCGCGTCCATCACGGGCGCGTGGATTGAAACGCTTTACCAAGTCTTACTTTGTTGATGAGCACGTTCGCGTCCATCACGGGCGCGTGGATTGAAACCTGTCATCAGGCGTTAAAAAACCGCCCTTATCGTTCGCGTCCATCACGGGCGCGTGGATTGAAACTTCTCGCTCACATCGAGCTTACTATCCGTCATAATTCGCGTCCATCACGGGCGCGTGGATTGAAACGATACATTCAATTCCGCTTGCATCTTTGTAATGCTTCGCGTCCATCACGGGCGCGTGGATTGAAACTTTAATAATAAACGATTCATTGTTATCCAAAAAGTTCGCGTCCATCACGGGCGCGTGGATTGAAACTAATTACGCTGTAGTGGTATGACCTAACAAGACTTCGCGTCCATCACGGGCGCGTGGATTGAAACAGCAATCGCCTGACCACCCAAGATAAGCGAGCGTTCGCGTCCATCACGGGCGCGTGGATTGAAACTCTGCTCGGCGCAGAATCCCCGCGCAAGCTTTCTTCGCGTCCATCACGGGCGCGTGGATTGAAACGCTTCTGAGCGTTTTGGTTGATGCTGGCTGTTTTCGCGTCCATCACGGGCGCGTGGATTGAAACAGCAATGCTGTTGGCATCGATCAACGACTGCTTTTCGCGTCCATCACGGGCGCGTGGATTGAAACCATAAAAAAAGCCATCTCAATAGAGACGGCTTTTCGCGTCCATCACGGGCGCGTGGATTGAAACTGCGTCAGTATGGGTTAAGCCAAACTCTTTAGTTCGCGTCCATCACGGGCGCGTGGATTGAAACTCTTTTTGAGAGCTCAAGCGACGCTTTATTGATTCGCGTCCATCACGGGCGCGTGGATTGAAACGATGGTTGTCATAATGATTGTCTAAAACAATAGCTTCGCGTCCATCACGGGCGCGTGGATTGAAACCATCCGCCCTATTGTCAAAAACCTTTTTTCGATGTTCGCGTCCATCACGGGCGCGTGGATTGAAACAAAATTCAGCCTGATTGTTTTGTCCTCGCCGTTATTCGCGTCCATCACGGGCGCGTGGATTGAAACTTAAATTTAATCTGAGCTTGCTGTTTAGCGTCATTTCGCGTCCATCACGGGCGCGTGGATTGAAACTTTAATGAGTAATATCAAGGGTATTACGGCAGGCTTTCGCGTCCATCACGGGCGCGTGGATTGAAACTATGCTGATATTGTGTAGGTCGTGCTGAATTAATTTCGCGTCCATCACGGGCGCGTGGATTGAAACCCATATCTCAGGATTAAGTGTTGGGTCTGAGTCTTCGCGTCCATCACGGGCGCGTGGATTGAAACTCATGATGCTGTCCTTAGCAGTAGCTGCACGGTTCGCGTCCATCACGGGCGCGTGGATTGAAACAAGCCCTCCAAGGTGTCTTCTAATATCCAACCTTCGCGTCCATCACGGGCGCGTGGATTGAAACTCATAAACCTGCGCGGGTGTAGCCAAGCCAAGTTCGCGTCCATCACGGGCGCGTGGATTGAAACAATGTATATACACCATCCTTTTGGTAATGAATTTTCGCGTCCATCACGGGCGCGTGGATTGAAACTTGATCTCGTCAGGCAGCGCGTCCCAGTCTGATTCGCGTCCATCACGGGCGCGTGGATTGAAACGGGAATATTCAAAAACGCTAGCGGATTAGCCTTTTCGCGTCCATCACGGGCGCGTGGATTGAAACTTATTGAGCATTGTGATAGCTGCACCGTTAGCCTTCGCGTCCATCACGGGCGCGTGGATTGAAACGTAGGTATCGGCTTGCATTGGCATTGGACGCCAGTTCGCGTCCATCACGGGCGCGTGGATTGAAACGTTGTCGTCAAATTCACTCACGTTGGTATCTCTTCGCGTCCATCACGGGCGCGTGGATTGAAACTTGACCCTCTCTCTTGTCGTTATCATCACTCATTTCGCGTCCATCACGGGCGCGTGGATTGAAACAAGTCCTGCAATCTCGGTCAATGCTTGCGATATTCGCGTCCATCACGGGCGCGTGGATTGAAACTATTTTGCCGCCGCTCAAGCTTGCGATATACGCATTCGCGTCCATCACGGGCGCGTGGATTGAAACTACAAACGTCGTAACTATAAGTGGATGCAGAACTTCGCGTCCATCACGGGCGCGTGGATTGAAACATAAATATACCCATGATTTTATAAGTCCTTTAGTTATTCGCGTCCATCACGGGCGCGTGGATTGAAACTCACTGAGTAACCGATTGACCGCCGATAAATACTTCGCGTCCATCACGGGCGCGTGGATTGAAACCAAGTAACGCTGCATATATTCGACACGGACGGGTTCGCGTCCATCACGGGCGCGTGGATTGAAACATACCTACTCCGCAAAACCTGTTATTTCTAATGTTCGCGTCCATCACGGGCGCGTGGATTAAAACACTAGAGGTCGGTAACGTAAAAATGCAAGGAGGGTTTCGCGTCCATCACGGGCGCGTGGATTGAAACCAGAGCTAGTCGATGACCCTGTTTCTAAGTTGGTTCGCGTCCATCACGGGCGCGTGGATTGAAACGAGGTAAGCGTGATTGCAATGTACTTGAATACGCTTCGCGTCCATCACGGGCGCGTGGATTGAAACTCATAGCAGCTCACTCAATAAATAAACTGCTATTTCGCGTCCATCACGGGCGCGTGGATTGAAACTATTGAAAACTGTTTTTCGTGCGGCATCGTGGTTTCGCGTCCATCACGGGCGCGTGGATTGAAACAACAACACGGAAGGTTTTAAGCTCGCCTGTTGTTCGCGTCCATCACGGGCGCGTGGATTGAAACCCTGAATTGGATAGCGTTATGCAAGTACACGCATTCGCGTCCATCACGGGCGCGTGGATTGAAACTATCCACTCAGGCACATCGCCTTTTTCCATGTTTCGCGTCCATCACGGGCGCGTGGATTGAAACGAGAAAAGCCGCAAACAACAATCAAATAATCAGGTTCGCGTCCATCACGGGCGCGTGGATTGAAACTGGAATCGACGCTCAGTCGTCTCAACTTTGAGTTCGCGTCCATCACGGGCGCGTGGATTGAAACTTTATGTGATATGGTCTGCAATACTTTGATGTATTCGCGTCCATCACGGGCGCGTGGATTGAAACTACACTTTCAAGGTCGTTATACTGCATTTGCTGCTTCGCGTCCATCACGGGTGCGTGGATTGAAACTCTCTATAAGTTATGGTAGTTTTCTACCGTTTTTTTCGCGTCCATCACGGGCGCGTGGATTGAAACATTACCGTTTTGAATAATGCCGCGATCCAAACTTTCGCGTCCATCACGGGCGCGTGGATTGAAACTTTAAGAAGCGCGATTAAATCTTTGTCACTCTTTCGCGTCCATCACGGGCGCGTGGATTGAAACAAACGAGTACGAAGTAAATGACCCGCGCATACTTCGCGTCCATCACGGGCGCGTGGATTGAAACTAAGATACCTACGTGCATATCTGGATCAGGTCTGTTCGCGTCCATCACGGGCGCGTGGATTGAAACAGGCACCACCTCTATTAAATCAAATGCATCATCTTCGCGTCCATCACGGGCGCGTGGATTGAAACCAGTCGTGACGACTGTTAAATTATACGGTACATTCGCGTCCATCACGGGCGCGTGGATTGAAACGGGGTTTTATCGTCCTTATCGTCCCAACTCTATTTTCGCGTCCATCACGGGCGCGTGAATTGATGATGGTTTAGAGCTATCTTTTATTAATAGGTTTATGAGTCGTTCGCAATATCTCTGCTGCAAGCCCATTAAATGAGCAAACTTTTTATCATTATTCTTCAAATATAGTCAAAAAGGATGAGGTTAAAGCCTTAAAATTAGGTCATGATAAAAAGGCATGATGGATAAATTCGTGCCAATCTCTACGATTTGCACTCAAGTTGATGACTTACGGAAGGTTATCAACTCAAAAAACCCACTCAAGGAAAGAGATTATGTCTAATTTACTTATGGCCAAGCCCCAAAGCGTCAAAAACAGAGAGAAATTTTTAGAGTTATTCACGGAAGAAGAATTGCAGCTTATGCTAACAATGGCAGCTGAGGGCGATGCTCTGGCTGACCAAGTGGTCAAAGAACAGATGCAAGCCGACAGAGCCAAAAAAGGAGGTGTCACCAAAGGAATAAAAGAAGGTTTGGCATCGTTGACTGACCCTCTACCTGCTCTAAAACAACTGTTAGAAGAATCAGAAACTCTGCCAGAATGGGTCGATCAAAACAGTGTCACCAAAGGCGCTGAGAACTATCTACTCATTAGTCCCCTGTGGCAGTCCGTCGCTTTGGGTCCTGGCGCGCTCACCCATACTTACTGCTCACCAACCATCGCCAATATTTTGATGAAGACGGGTAATCTAGCGAACACTGCATTACGCCGTATCGCTGAAACCACAATTTGGAAGCAGTATGTGTTGATTCCCGGTGGCCTAAAACCTGGTAATGATGGTTATGTGCATACCTTAGAAGTGCGTCTGCTACATGCCAGAGTGCGCTTAGGCATGATAAAAAAAGGCTGGGATCATGACGAGAGCGGCGCGCCGATCAATCAGTTAGATATGCTGCGCACTTGGCTTGATTTTACTTATATTCCATTCGCCGCTTTGCAAAAGCTTGGCATTACTTATAACGAAGAAGAGTTTTATGATTTGTATCATCTATGGCAGCTTATCGCCAAGCTACTAGGTATCCCAGAGAAGTATTACCGCCTAGTCTATGATCAAGAGTCCGCCGCCAAGATGACCCAAATGATCGACTTAGTCTTTGGTGAGCCTAATGAGGGCTCAGTAATCTTGACCGATCAGATGCTCACTGCCGTTGGCCATTTCTTAACCTCATTCTTAGGACTACCGCCAGATACCTCTGTCGATCTGATGCATTCGTTCCTCACGCTGATTCATGGCGAGGAGATGGCAGCCAAGCTTGGCATCAAGCCTAATCCTACCGCCGCATTAATCCCTGTTTACGCCGCTGCTAACGCTTATGAGAAGCAGCTGATTAATTCCGATCCAGCTTATCGTGAGAAGACCATTCAAGAGACCTTAGCCGTCTTTACTGAGCTTGCCAAAATGGTGGAAGGAAAAACCACTTATCAGCGCAATGTGGAAGAGATCGGTAATGTTGATATTTTGATCACGCCTGAATCTTTGAGTGCTTAAGGTTTTAAATAGCTTATTTTTCAAACTTTGAGCGAAATAAAGTAAAGAGCTAAGCCCATTGTCTAATAAGCAATAGTCTTGGCTTTTTTATTAAGCTTTACGTGCTTTTCTACTACTCTTGGTTGCTTACCTTTTCATCGTCAATATAGTCCTTTTGGATGACGACATTGTCCTCGATATGTCGTAGATTAAAGATAGACACTTACCGCTCAAGCCTTTTTACAAACCTCAATAATGCTAGCCAGCTAGGATAAAACTATGTTCCCTCGCACCCATTTTGATGTCGATCATCAGCAGTTCCGCGATTCTGCTAGCCGCTTTTATCAAGGCGAGATCGGCCCGCATGCCGATCGCTGGCGTGAAGAGGGCTACGTCGATAGAGAGGCTTTTAGCAAAGCAGGCGCGCAAGGGTATTTGCTCATGTGGGCAGAAGAAGAATACGGCGGTCTTGGACTGCGCGACTTGCGCTATGAGCAAATCCTTGTTGAAGAAAACGTCCGTCATGGCGATATTAGTTTTTTTCAAGGCACGCATTCTATATTGGTCGGCTCTTATTTTGATAAGTTTGCCACTGCTGAGCAAAAACAAAAATATCTACCCAAAGCCATCAGCGGCGAGACTATCCTAGCGATAGCCATGACTGAGCCTGATGCCGGCAGTGATTTGGCAGCGCTGCGCACCAAAGCGGAAGACAAAGGCGATCATTGGCTCTTGAATGGTGCTAAAACTTATATCTCAAACGGTATTTTATCAGATGTCTTAGTCGTCGCTGCCCGTACAGGAGAAGGTCGCGCTGATATCAGCTTATTTATCGTTGAGCGCGGCATGGCAGGCTTTGAGCGCGGCGCTAATCTGAAAAAAATGGGACTGCACGCGCAAGATACCGCAGAGCTATTCTTTAAAGACGTGCGTTTGCCAAAAGAGAACTTGCTCGGTGAATTAAATAAAGGCTTTGTACACATGACGCAGTGCTTAGCCATTGAACGACTCATGACAGCGATGACTTCTATCGCTCATGCGCAAGTGGCCTTTGACTTGACGCTTGAGTACGTAAAAGAGCGCCGTCTATTCGGCAAACCACTTGGCGCGATGCAAAACACGCGCTTTATCTTAGCGCAGCTGCGCGCGGAGTTAGACGCTCAGCAAGCTTACGTCGATCAGTCAGTGTTATTAGCTAATGCTGGCACGCTGAGCGCTGAGCGCGCATCGGCGGCTAAGCTGTTGACCTCAGAGCTTGAGGGTAAGGTGATGGATAGCTGCTTGCAGCTGCATGGCGGTGCCGGCTACATGGATGAGTACCGTATCAGCCGTATGTTTACCGATGCGCGTATTTCGCGTATCTATGCGGGGGCGAGTGAGGTGATGAAAGAAATCATCGGCCGCGGTGTCGGTCTTGACGCGCGCCTGCTTAAATAATCTGTATCTCAAACTACTATAGCCTTACTAAATATTGAATTTCGCTCAAAACATTTGGAGCTACCCTATGATCAGTCAACGTACCATTTTTGAGCCTGAACACGACCAGTTCCGCGATGTCGTGCGCCGCTTTATGCAACAAGAGATCGCCCCGCATACCGAAAAATGGCGCGAGCAAGGTTATGTTGATCGCAAGGCGTATACTAAGACGGGCGAGCTGGGTTATCTATTAACGTGGGCTGATGAGGAATACGGTGGCTCAGGGCTAAAAGATATCCGCTATGAGCAAATCATTCACGAAGAGAACACCTATCATGGCGATCCCGCGTTTTATCAAAACTTGCACGCTATGATTGTGGCGCCCTACTTCAATAAATTTGGCACAGAAGCGCAAAAACAGAAGTATCTGCCAAAAGCGGCTAGTGGCGAGACCATCTTAGCCATCGCGATGACTGAACCCAACGCCGGCAGCGACTTGGCAGCGATACGCACCAAGGCTGAAGACAAAGGCGATCATTGGCTATTAAATGGCTCAAAGACTTATATCTCAAACGGTATTCAAGCCGATGTCATCATCGTCGCCGCTCGCACATCAATAGATGACGCCCGTAGCATCGGTCTGATGATCGTTGAGGAAGGCATGGAAGGCTTTAAGCGCGGCAAAAAGCTTAAGAAAATGGGCTTGCACGCACAAGATACCGCTGAGCTGTTCTTTGATAATGTACGCATCCCAAAAGACAACGTGTTGGGCGAGCCTAGTAAAGGCTTTCGCTATATGACCCAGTGCCTGGCGCTTGAGCGCCTGCAAGTGTCTATCGCCTCAATTACCGCCGCGCAATTAGCGTTTGACATCACTTTAGATTACATTAAAGAGCGTCGCGCCTTTGGCAAGCCTTTAGGAGCGCTACAGCACATTCGCTTCACCATGGCAGATATGCGCGCCAAGATAGATGCGGTGCAGTGCTTTGTCGATCAGTGCGTGATGCTCGGTAACGAGGACAAACTCACCGCTGATCTTGCCTCTCAAGCCAAACTGCTGGCGACGCAAACCGAAGGCGAAGTGGTTGATCAGTGCTTGCAGTTTCACGGCGGCGCAGGCTACATGGATGAATATCGTATTAGTCGTCTCTACACTGGCGCGCGCGTATCGCGTATCTTTGCTGGCGCTAATGAGATTATGCTTGAGATCATTGGACGCGGGCTTGGTCTTGATGAGCGAAAAATGACTTAGGTTATTTTTTAGTTGTCATAATATTATAAACTCTTGGATGGTCATCGTATTAAAATTTGGCAAAAATACTTTATATTAAAAAGGATTCGTTATGAAAACCAGAGTGACTGAACTGCTTAACATCAAATACCCTATTATCCAAGGCGGCATGATGTGGGTGGGCACCGCTGAGATGGCAGCGGCTGTCTCAAATGCTGGCGGCTTAGGTATCATCACTGCCCTCACCCAGCCAACCCCTGAAGCGCTAATCAAAGAAATCGAGCGTTGCCGCGAGATGACGGACAAACCCTTTGGCGTTAATTTGACCATACTGCCCTCTATCAATCCGCCGCCCTATGATGAGTATATGGACGCAATTATTAACAGCGGGGTCAAGATTTTGGAAACCGCGGGTAGCAATCCAAAAACTTTTATTGCCAAAGCCAAAGAAGCCAATTTAATTACTATTCATAAGTGCGTCACCGTACGCCACGCGCTATCGGCTGAGCGTCAAGGTATAGATATCATCTCGATCGATGGCTTTGAGTGTGCGGGTCACCCAGGCGAGGAAGATATTGGCGGCCTTATCTTAATTCCTGCGGCTGCCAAACAGCTCTCTGTCCCTATCGTCGCGTCTGGCGGTATTGGTGATGGTCGCGGACTCGCTGCCGCTTTAGTATTGGGTGCTGAAGGTATCAATATGGGCACGCGTTTTTGCGCCACCGTCGAGGCGCCCATGCACGATGACATCAAGCAAGCCTTAGTCAATGCCAGCGAGCGCGATACCCGTCTCATCTTTAGAACGCTAAATAATACTGCTCGCGTGCTCAAAAATGCCATATCGGACGAAGTCGTCGCTATGGAGCGACGCGAGGGCGGCGTTGAATTCGCTGAGATACGACCGCTAGTGGCAGGTGCGCGTGGTCAAGCGGCGCTAAATTCAGGTGAAGTGGATGATGGCGTGATTACCGCAGGTCAAGTCGTTGGACTTATTGACGACATCCCAACTTGTGCTGAGCTTATTGAACGTATCGTCGCGGATTGTCAAGAGCGCTTATCCATCGCTTCAAGCTGGATGAAGTAATTTGTAAGTGCATACCTAGTAATGGTTTGCTAGTGAGAGGCCTTAACACGACTTATTAGCAAACCTTCTATCGACCTAATTGAGAGCGATTTGACGATGTCTAATGGTACTGATTCTATTAATAAGCTGTTTAAAGGTGAAAGCCTTAGCTTAAATACGCTAGCAAATGGCGTTGTTGAATTGCGTTTTGATAACCAAGCCAATAAATTCAACACCCTAGATGCCGCCACCCTAGATGAATTAGAGCAAGCGCTTGAGCTCATCACAGATAGTGTTTCAAACATCTATACTATGGATGCCAGCGACGCTATTACTGGCGTCATCGTCAGCAGTGGCAAGTCCGACTTTATCGTTGGCGCAAACATCTATGAGTTTCCTAAATTATTCGCAGGTGACCCTGAGGTACTAGGGTCACATAACCGCGAAAAAGGTAGCATTCTCAATAGACTCGAAGATCTGCCTGTACCGACGGTGTCTTTACTACAAGGGCTGGTACTCGGCGGCGGCTTTGAGCTGGCAATGGCGACGGATTACCGTATTGCCACTGAGAATACTCAAGCGGCCTTGCCTGAGGTGGGTTTAGGTATCCTGCCTGGATTTGGCGGTACGGTACGTTTGCCTCGCCTTATCGGTGCGGCAGCTGCGATCGATTGGATTATCTCAGGCAAGCATATTCAAAGCTCTGTGCTGCTAGATACTGGAGCGATAGACGCTACTGCTGAGGCTGATGATTTGATCGCTGAGGCAGTAAAACTATTGCAGCAAGTCAACCGTGATGGCTCATGGCAAGACAAGCGTCAGCAAAAGCTCGGTGCCGTTACCGTTGATAGTGGCAGTGATGAGAAGAGTATTGATGAGCTAAAAGCCAAAGCTGGCGCGCGCGGTCCTCATTATCCCGCCGCGCTAGCCGTTGCTGAACTGATTGAGCACAGTCAATCGATGTCTCGCGACAAAGCGTTACTGGCTGAAAACAGCACCTTTATAAAACTAGCGACCAGCTCCACTGCGCAAGCCATGGTGCAACTGTTTATCAATGATCAAGCTCTTAAAAAGCAAACGCAGTACTATACCAAGAACTTAACTCAAGCCGATAAGATGGCGGTACTTGGTGCGGGTATTATGGGCGGCGGTATTGCCTACACCGCAGCGGCACAAAGTGTCTCTGTGGTGATGAAAGATATCGTGCAAACCGCTTTAGATACGGGTATGAGCGAGGCCAAAGGCTTACTAGATAAACAAGTCAAAAAGGGGCGCATGAATGAGGACAAGGTGAAAGCTGCGCTAAATAACATTACCCCTACTCTAGATTTTGCTGCTTTTGACGAGGTGGCATTTGTGGTGGAAGCCGTCGTTGAGAACTTAAAGATTAAAAAGTCTGTTCTCGCTGAGGTCGAAACCAAGGTCAGTGACGATACCGTTATCGCCACTAACACCTCTTCTCTATCTATTGCCGACTTAGCCGAAGACTTAGCGCGCCCACAGAACTTCGTCGGTATGCACTTTTTTAACCCGGTGCCCATTATGCCACTGGTAGAGATTATCCGTGGTCCTAAGAGCAGTGATCAGGCTATCGCCACCGCTGTCAATTACGCCGCGACGATGCGCAAAACGCCCGTGGTCGTTAAAGACTGTGCAGGCTTCTTGGTCAATCGTATCTTGACCGCGCAATCATTTGGCTTTATTAAACTCATTGCTGATGGCGCCGACTTTGAGCAAATCGATAAAGTCATGGAAGCCTTTGGTTGGCCTATGGGTCCTGCCTACTTGCAAGACGTGATTGGGATGGATGTTAGTAGCCACGTCATTGATATCATCACCGCAAGCTATCCTGAGCGTATGCCAGTCGATGATCAGCACGTGATTCGCTTAATGGCTAAAAACGCTCGCTATGGGCAAAAAAATGGCATAGGCTTTTATCGTTATGAAAAAGACGATAAAGGCCGTTTGCAAAAACTGCCTAGTGAAGATGCTAAAGCTTTGATCGCTCAAATTCAAAACAATGATCAATCTAATGGGCGACAGTCCTTTAGCGATCAGGAGATCATCGATCGCTTGATGCTACCTATGGTCAATGAAGCAGCGCTATGTTTTGAGGACAAAGTGGCAGACTCCGCCGCTGAGATTGATATGAGTCTTATCTTAGGTGCGGGCTTCCCGCGGCATTGGGGCGGCCCGCTCAAGTATGCCGATATCATTGGACTGGGCGAGATCGTCAAACGCTGCGAGCCTTATCAGCATCTAGGGGATAGCTATAAACCGACTAAATCTATGCTAGCGATGGCAAAAAACCATGAGCGCTTTCATAAGCTGACTTAGATCTAATCGAGATAATCTGTGCTTAAAACACAGTGGCAAGGAGGATGACCTAAATATCATCAAAACGGACGATATGAAGTTAAGGTAATTTAAGCGATGATAAATTACTGACTTATAAATGCTGATTGATCGTTTTGTAGCAATAGCTACTATGTTTCAGCTGCAATGTCTCGTAGAGTAGCAGCCGTCATATCAAACAGCGCAAATCGTTGAACAAGGATGGTTCTATGGCGCAGGCCTATATCGTAGCAGCAACTCGAACCGCAGGGGGACGCCGTAATGGTCGCCTATCAGGTTGGCATCCGGCCGACCTTGCTGCCCAAATCCTAAATGCCTTGGTGGATCGTATCGATTTTGATCCTGCTCTGATTGACGACGTCATCTTAGGCTGCGTCAGTCAAGCCGGCGAACAATCTACCAACATCGCACGAGGAGCGATACTCGCCTCCAAGCTCCCAGAGAGCGTGCCCGGCACCACTGTCGATCGCCAATGCGGCTCCTCCCAGCAAGCGCTACATTTTGCGGTGCAAGCGGTATTGTCTGGTACGCAGGATATTGTCATTGCTGGCGGCGTCGAGAGTATGAGCCGCGTGCCAATGGGCATGCCTCATCATCTACCACTCAAAAATGACTTGGGTCATTACGTCAGCTCAGGGATACAAGCCAACTATCCTAACACTGTGTTTAGCCAGTTCGACGGTGCCGAAAAGATCGCTGTCAAATATGGTTTATCAAAATCAATGCTAGATGAGTTTGCCTTTACCAGCCATAAAAAAGCCATTACCGCCACAGAGTCTGGGTACTTTGCCAAAGAGATTCTCCCTATCGACATTACCAGCGCTGACGGTCGTACTGAAGCCCACACCATCGATGAAGGCATTCGCTTTGACGCCTCTTTAGAGAGTATCAGCCATGTAAAACTCATGACTGAGGGCGGTAGAATCTCAGCGGCAGCGGCAAGCCAGATCTGTGATGGCGCATCAGGCGTACTTATCGTCAACGAGCGCGGCCTAAAAGCTTTGGGCGTTCAGCCTTTAGCGCGTATTCATCACATCAGCGTCTTCGGACATGACCCAGTCATTATGTTAGAAGCCCCTGTTCCACCCACCCAAAAGGCGCTGGCCAAAGCAGGTTTAAAAATAGACGATATCGATTTATACGAGGTCAATGAAGCCTTTGCACCTGTTCCACTAGCGTGGTCGCAAGCCCTATTAGCTGATCCTGATAAGCTCAATATCAATGGCGGTGCTATCGCTTTAGGGCACCCTTTGGGCGCAACCGGTACCAAACTGATGACCACTTTATTACATTCGCTTCATCGTACTCAGGGACGATACGGACTACAAACCGTATGCGAAGGTGGTGGTCTTGCCAATGTAACGATCATTGAGCGCTTGTAGTCTTAGAGCATGTTTTAAAAGGACTTAAAGATAGATTCTTTATTTAAGCGGGCTTGTCAGATTCGATAGCCATTTGGTTTTATTCATCCTCCCACCTCATCAAAAAAGGACTTTTAGATGAAATATTTTGTACTGTTAAGTGTCGTAAGTGCAGTTGCCCTCAGCCATAGCGCCAATGCTGGTACGGTATCTGATTACTTTGCCAACCAGAGCGTCCCTGACAAACAGTATTCTGTGTCGGTTGGCTGGTTACATGCCAATCCCACAGGAGATGCCAATGACCTAAAGAACTCAACCGTGATCAATGATGGTAGCAGCTCTGGGGTTTTGACAGATATTACAGGATTACAAAATTGGCAAAGCCCTGATACTGGTCTTGAGGCTGACGATGTCGATACGGCAGGTTTGATCTTTAAATACGCCGCTACTGATAATATCAAGTTCGAGATCAAAGGTGGCGTGCCTCCTAGAGTAGATATTCTGGGTAAAGGGACTGTTTTTTGCACCGATTAGTGCCTCACTAGGTGATGATGTGCTGGCGAATAATTTACCCATCAGTGATTTGACGCAAGGAGATGGTGTTGCTGCGTCAGCTAGAGCTTGGCTACCCGTTGTCGAAGCGCAATATCATTTTGGCAAGTCAGGGGTAGACAAATTCCGACCTTATGTTGGCGTTGGATTTATGTATGCCTACTTCAATGACTTTGAATTAAACGACGGCATACGTAATGACTTAGAGATAGCAGGTCAGCGCGTTCAACAGCTCAAGGCTAACAATCCATTTGTGGCCATAGGTGAGCTTGCTGCTGATGGATCAACTGAGGTAGATGTCGATAGCAGTTCTGACTTTGCCCCTATTATAACGCTAGGCGCTAACTATGACTTGAATGAGCAATGGTTCGTCGTTGGCTCCTTATCCTATGCCAAACTCGATAGCGATACCACCATCAAAATCAAGGACAAGCAGACTAACGAGACATTAATCACTGCAAAAACCAAAACCGATATCGATCCCTTTATCACCTATTTAGGCCTTGGTTATCGTTTTTAATGCATATGACTGATAAAGTGAATAATCCTACCTCCCTACTAACGAAAGGAAATCGTTATGACAGCCCTACTTACCGCCAGTCCAAAATGTGTCAAAAAACGCGAAGCATTTTTAGCTCAGTATAGCGAAGATGAGCTACAGCTTATGCTCGATATGGCTAATGATGCCGATCCTATCGCCGATAGCGTGATCAGCGAGCAGATGAATAGCGATAAAGGTAGTAGAAGCGATATCCGCCTTGGCGTCAAAGAAGGTTTGGCGTCACTTAGCGAGCCTGCACCCGCGCTCAAAGCCTTTTTAGAAGACTCAGAGCAGATCCCTGATTGGGTCGATCAAAGCATTTTGGTCAAAGGCGCTGAAAATTACTTAACGGTAAACGCCCTCTGGCAGTCGGTCTCTTTAGGCCCAGGGTCTTTGACTCATACTTACTGCTCACCGACTATCGCCAAAGTATTGACCCAAACCACCAATATTACCGATATGGCGGTGCGCCGTATTCTTGAGACCGCGCTTTGGAAACAGTATGTGCTCGTCCCAAATGGTCTAACGCCGGGCAATCAAGGCTATATCCATACGCTTGAGGTGCGCTTATTGCATTCACGCGTGCGTATGGGTCTACTTAAAAAAGGCTGGGATACCGAAACGTTAGGACAACCGATCAATCAGTTAGATATGATGCGGACTTGGCTCGACTTTACCTATATTCCTTTTATGGCGTTAGAGAAATTCGGTATTACTTACAGTGATGAAGAATTGAGCGACATCTATCACCTCTGGCAACTGATTGCTAAACTGCTTGGCATACCAGAGAAGTACTATCGCTTAGTGCAAGATAAAGCCTCAGCACAAAAAATGCTATCAATGCTCGATTTGGTATCTAATGAGCCTAATGAGAACTCAAAGCTCTTGACTGAAAAGATGCTGTTGGCTTTGGGTCATATCCTCTCGCCTTTTATTGGCCTGCCGCCTGAGGTCACCATCGATCTCATGCATAGCTTCTGCCGCGTGATACATGGCGATGAGCTTGCCGATCAATTGGGCGTCACCCAAAACCCAACGATGGCTATGGTTCCGGTGTTTACCGCTGCTAATACTTACGAGAAGCAAATTTTGGACAATAGCCCTGAGTATCGTCAACAAAAGATCCAAGAAACCTTGGCAACCTTTGACATGATAGCCGATGATATCGAGGCGGGCGGGCAAACGACGTATCAGCAAAACGCTGATGTGATGGGTGAAGCTGATATTCCGCAAACCGCTTAGTCTGCAAATTCAATAATGCACACTAAACCAGAACGGAGATAGCAGATGTATCTTACCCAAGTTATTCACAAAGCGGCTCGCGAAAAGCCGACGGCGATTGCGACGGTGTTTAATCAGCGCCGCACCACTCATGCTCAAGTTATCGAGCGTGTCGCTAAGCTTGCCGCAGGCTTAGCGGGTTTTGGCGTCGATACTGGAGACCGAGTTGGCATCTTATCTGCCAACTCAGATTATTACATCGAGGCCGTTTATGCCTCCCTTTGGGCAGGCGGCGTGATCAACCCCATCAATACGCGCTGGAGCAGTCAAGAAATCGCTTTTTCACTGATTGACTGCGATACTCGTGTGCTCTTTATCGATGACAATTTTATTCCTATCCTAAGTGATCTCAAACGCTTAAGCCCTAATCTTGAGACGGTTATTTATTGCGGTGAGCATAGTGCACCTAATGGCACGCATGATTATGAGCGCTTGCTATCAGCCAGCACTGCTATAGCTGATCGTCATCGCTGTGATAATGATTTGGCGGCTATTCTTTATACTGGCGGCACCACTGGTCAACCCAAAGGCGTCATGCTCTCTCATCAAGCAATCTTGATGAATGCGCTCTCCACCTTAGCTGCTGGGACGCGGCCTGAGGTGAGCGTTGAGATGCATGTCACGCCTTTGTTTCATGTTGGCGGGCTGGCCACTTTATTTCAGTCTGCACTACGTCAAATCACCCAAGTTATTCTGCCGCACTTTGATCCCAGTCTGGTTATACAAACTATTGAGCAAGAGCGCGTTAGTGAGACCTTTTTAGTGCCGACGATGCTGCAGATGGTACTCGACTGCCCTGAGTTTGCTACTCATGATCTAAGCAGTTTACGCAATGTGATATATGGCGCCGCCTCCATCGACGAGACGCTACTCAAACAAGCAATAAACGCCTTACCCCAAACGCAATTTATGCAAGTTTATGGTATGACTGAGCTTGCCCCTGTCGTCACGGTACTTCCAGCGCATTGTCATACGCTTGAGGGTCAAAAACTCAATAAGCTCAAATCAGCAGGACGCCCAAGCCCGACAAGTGAAGTCAAAATCATTCATCCTAATACTGGTGAAGAGTGCGAATTTGAGGAGTTTGGTGAGATCATCGTACGCAGTCCGTCGGTGATGCTAGGGTACTGGAACCAGGCTGAGCAAACACAAAACACCCTGCGTGGGGGCTGGATGCATACGGGCGATGGCGGATATCTCGATCAAGACGGATACCTCTATATCACCGATCGACTCAAAGACATGATCGTTAGCGGCGGCGAAAACGTTTATTCCTCAGAAGTTGAAAATGCGCTGTCCTCGCATCCCTCGGTACAGATGTGCGCCGTCATCGGCATTCCTGATGCCAAATGGGGTGAAGCGGTGCACGCAATGATCATTTTGCGTCAGAACCATACTTTGACTAGCGAAGAGGCGATCAAATACTGCCGCAGTCTAATCGCAGGGTATAAGTCGCCGCGAAGTGTTGAGTTTTGCTCCAAGTTTCCGCTATCTGCTGCTGGCAAGATATTAAAAAGTGAGCTACGAGCGTCTTATCGCGCCACTGAAAGTAGGGATTAAAATTATGAAAACTATTACTGTAGATATTCAAGACACTATCGCTATCGTAAAAATAAATCGTCCTGATGTGTTCAATAGTATGAACGAGCAGATGTCAATCGATGGCCGTCAAGCGCTGGCTAATATTCGCCAAAACAATACTATTCGCGCGATGATACTAACGGGTGAAGGGCGCAGCTTTTGCGCAGGTGCTGAGCTTAACGACGAGCTATCAGGCGGTGATGAGCAGCATTCGGCAGGCTCACGGCTAAACGCGACCATGCGCGACCATACCAATCCTTGGATTCATGATTTGCATACCATGCCGATACCTATCGTTGTCGCTATCAATGGCGTAGCAGCGGGCGCAGGCGCAGGCTTGGCTCTAGCAGGTGATATCAGTATTGCCGCCCATTCAGCCTCGTTTGTCTTAACCTTTAGCGCCAAGTTAGGCCTGATCCCTGATGTCGGACTCACTTGGCAGTTGTCTCGCCGTATCGGTATGGCCCGCGCTACAGCGGCAGCATTATTAGGCGACAAGATCAGTGCCGAGCAGGCGGTAGAATGGGGTTTGATCTGGCAAAGCGTCGCTGATGATAAGCTGATGGAAGTAGCTCTTAGCACAGCCAATCGACTGGCACAAATGCCAAGACATGCGGCATTAGAGTTACGTCAAGCGCTACATCACGCGCAAACGATGCCTTTAGAAGCCCAGCTTGATTATGAACGCAAACGTCAATGTGTGCTTATCGAAAAGCCTGAATTTAAAGAAGGGGTCGCAGCTTTTAAAGAAAAGCGCGCGCCTAATTTTCTTTAAAAACACCTTATTTGCGCCTCTTTTATCTTTTATAGGATAGCTTTATGAATGATGCTTTTATCTATGATCACATCAGAACCCCGCGCGGCAAAGGTCGCGCTGGCGGTGCGCTACATGAAGTCACGCCTATCAATCTTGCCAGCCAAGTATTGCGTCAGCTGCACAAGCGTAATAGCTTTGATGCCAACGCTATAGATGATGTGGGCTTAGGTATCGTCATGCCTATAGGCGAGCAAGGCGCAGATTTAACCCGCTCAGCGCTACTAGAGGCAGACTACGGCAGCAGTGTACCGGGCTATCAGCTCAATCGCTTTTGTACCTCATCGCTTGATACGCTTAATCAAGGCGCTGCTAGTATCATGGCGGGTATCAACTCAAGCGTCATCGCAGGCGGCGTCGAGTCGATGTCTCGCGTGGCTATTGGCTCAGACGGCGGGGCCTGTTATAGCGATCCTCAGATATTAAAATCCTATCCTTATATGCCAAATGGCATCGCCGCCGACTTGATGGCCACCTTAAACGGCTTTACGCGTCACGATGTAGATAACTATGCGGCGCAAAGCCAACAGCGGGCCGCTCATGCACAAACGCAAGGCCGTTTTGATAACTCCTTGATTGAGGTGCTTGACATCAATGGTCAAGTGCTACTGGCCCAAGATGAAGCCTTGCGTCCATCCACGACTATAGACAGCCTTGCAAAACTTAAGCCTGTGTTTGGTGCATTAGGTGAGCTGGGTTACGACTCGATTGCCAAGCAGCGCTATCCGCAGCTAGAGATGATAAAGCACATTCATACGGGCGGAAACTCAAGCGGCATCGTCGATGGCGCTAGTGCGGTGCTGGTTGGCTCGGCGGAATATGGGATGATTAATCAACTCAAACCGCGTGCGCGCATTCGTCACTTTACTCAAATAGCCAGCGAGCCACTACTTAGTCTAAGCGGGCCAATGCCTGCGACCGAAAAGCTCCTTAAACAAGCCAAAATGAGTGTCTCTGATATTGATTTGTTTGAGATCAATGAGGCTTTTGCAGTAGTGCCCTTAAGCTATATGCAGCACTTTGACCTTGAGGATAGCAGAGTTAATGTCAACGGCGGCGCTATTGCTCTTGGACATCCTTTGGGTGCGACTGGGGCCATGCTAGTCGGTACCGTGCTCGATGAGTTAGAGCGCCAAGGACTCGCTACTGCGCTTGTTACCTTGTGCGCGGCATCTGGTCAGGCAACGGCCACATTAATCGAGCGTATCTAACTATTGAGCGTTTATTAATTGATCATTTAAAAACATGGGAGCACTACCCTTTTGACTATTTCTAAAGACGCCCGTTTGACTACCTTAAACCTTACGATCACAGGCGGTATTGCTCATATTGACATCGATCTGCCCAAGCGTACGGTCAATATATTTACCCCAGCTTTGGTTGCTGATCTTGAAGATGCTATCGATAGGGTTATTGCTGACGATAATATAAAAGGAGCGGTGATTAGCTCAAGTAAGTCCAGCTTCATCGTCGGCGCGGATCTTAAAGACTTGCTACAGCAATATAAGGATGACTGGCAAGCCTCAAAAGCGGCGCATTTATTCGATAAAGAAAATCAAATTTTTCGGCGTATGGAGACATCTGGTAAGCCTTTTGTAGCAGCACTAGGTGGCGCAGCATTTGGCGGCGGTTTGGAGTTGGCTCTAGCGTGTCATTATCGACTGTTAACCGATGACCCAAAAGCTGTGATTGGCTTACCTGAGGTCACTGTCGGCCTGTTGCCAGCGGGCGGCGGCACCCAGCGTTTACCTAGGCTGATCGGTATTGAGAATGCTTTGCCGTTATTACTTGAAGGTTTTGCCATCAAACCTGTTCAGGCGCTTGAGATTGGCGTGGTTGACGAGTTAGCAACGCCGGACACCCTAATCTCAAAAGCGACCGCTTGGATTAATAGTAACCCTTCACCTGCTCAGCCTTGGGATATCAAAGGCTTTAGCATACCCAATCATGCAGGCGCCATGGCAGAGCACGCTCATCGTAGCTTTAATGCCAACTTAATTAAGCTGCGCAAAAAAACCCAAGACAATTACCCAGCGCCTGTAGCTATTTTGAGTGCGGTGTACGAAGGCACGCTACTACCGTTTGATTTAGCGTTAGAGATCGAAGCGAAGTATTTCGGTCAACTATTTGTGGATCCAGTTGCACGCAACTTGATGCGCACCCAATTTGTCAATAAAGGTCAAGCTGATAAGCTCATTAATCGCCCCGCTGATATGGATAAATTTAGGGTCAAAAAATTAGGTGTGATCGGGGCTGGCATGATGGGCGCTGGTATCGCACAAGTTGCGGCGGCTGCTGGCATATCAGTGGTACTGATTGATAATGATCTACAAACTACGCAGCAAGCCAAAACCGGTATCCAAAGCAAGCTTAAAAAAGGATTGGCAAAAAAACACTCTGTCCAAAGTACCGCCAAGGACAAAGCCGAAAAGGATATGCAAGCGACGTTGGACCGTATTCAGCCGACTACTGACTATCAATTGCTTGCCAGCTGCGACTTGGTGATCGAAGCGGTATTTGAAGATAGAAACATAAAAGCTGGGGTATTCGCTCAGATTGAAGCGCACCTTAAAGCTGATGCGGTACTGGCTTCAAACACCTCAACGCTACCGATTACTAGTCTTGCTACAGCCAGCAAACATCCCGAGCAGATCATCGGGCTGCATTTTTTCTCGCCCGTTGAGCGTATGCCGCTGGTTGAAGTCATTATGGCATCTAAAACCTCAGACAAAACATTAGCGCAGGCACTTGATTTTGTACAGCAGCTACGTAAGACCCCTATTGTCGTCAACGATAGCCCAGGATTTTTTACCAGTCGTATTTTTTGTAGCTATATTGATGAAGGTATGGCGATGCTAGCTGAAGGCATAGCCCCTGCGCTCATCGAAAATGCGGCCATTCAGACCAGCTTTGCTATTGGGCCTTTAGCGGTGAGTGATGAGGTCTCCTTGGATCTACAACAACGCGTGGTCGAGCAAGCCATTGCAGATGATATCGCGCCTGAGCGCCTACGCTTGCACGCGCAGCCTATTATCAAGCTTATGAATGAGATCGGTAGACTAGGTCGCAAAACGGGTGCAGGATTTTATGACTATCCAGCTGATCAGCCCAAGCACTTAGCGCCTGTTCTTACTGAGTATTATTCGCCTGCAACTATTCAACCTGATGTCAAAGATGTCGCCGATCGCTTGCTATATATTCAAGCATTAGAGAGCGCGCGCTGCGTTGAAGCAGGTATTATCACCGCTACTGATGCCGATATAGGCGCTGTCTTTGGGCTGGGCTTTCCTAGCTGGACGGGCGGCCCTTTATCCTTTATTGACACTGTCGGCATTCAAGCTTTTGTGTCACGCTGTCAGCAGCTCACCCAATATGGTCAGCGCTTTGCGCCATCGCCATGGCTGCTAGAGCGGGCACAAATTCAACATAGCTTTTACTCTAACAACTCTTAACCTAATGACCTCAAAGCTAAGTAGCCAAATCAGGTAGTCTAAAATGATGTCAATAAGCCGTTAGCAAACTTGAGTATAACAACCCAATAAATAGTGATTTTAAACGTACCAACAAGGATAACTATGCCAAATTTTATGTTAGATAAAGAACAACAAGCCCTACAAGCAAAGACGCGTCAATTTATCGTCGAAAAAATCATTCCCTACGAGAAAGATCCGCGCTGTACCTCACATGGCCCTACCGAAGAGCTGCGTGAAGAGCTGATTGCTCTAGGCCGCGAGGCGGGACTGCTATCGAGCCACATCAGCACCGATTTTGGCGGTCTTGGTCTTAATCATATGAATAAAGCCATCTTATTTGAAGAAGCAGGCTACTCGCCTTTAGGCCCAGTCGCGCTTAACATTGCCGCCCCTGATGAAGGCAACATGCACATGCTACATGAAGTGGCAACTGAAGAACAAAAAGAGCGCTGGCTACGACCTTTAGCAGCTGGCAAGACGCGCTCATGTTTTTGTATGACTGAACCCTCGCCAGGTGCTGGATCCGATCCGACTATGATGCAAACTACCGCTGTTTTGGATGGTGATGATTACGTTATCAATGGGCGCAAGTGGTTTATCACGGGTGCTGAGGGTGCGGCATTTACTATCATTATGGCCAAAGGCGAAGATGGACGCGCGACAATGTTTTTGGCCGATATGGATAGTGAAGGTATTCGTATTGAGCGCATGATGGATGCGTTAGATAGCTGTTTTCCAGGTGGACATTGCGTAGTTGTTTTTGAGAACTTGCGTGTGCCTGCCAATCAAGTACTTGGTGAAGTCGGTGAAGGCTTTAAATACGCTCAAGTACGTCTCTCACCCGCCCGTCTTACGCATTGCATGCGCTGGCTGGGTGCCGCTCGTCGTTGTCATGATGTGGCTACAGAATACGCACGCACTCGTGAAGTCTTTGGCAAACGTTTAGGCGATCACGAAGGTACTGGCTTCAAGATTGCTGATAATGAGATGGACTTGCATATTGCAAGGCTATCGATTTGGCACTGCGCTAATGTGTTAGACACAGGCGCTTTGGGTAAACATGACTCTAGCGCGACCAAAGTGATCGCATCAGAGGCCAGTTGGCGCGTGGTCGATCGCTGCGTGCAGGTGCTTGGCGGTCAAGGCGTCACGCATGAGACTATCGTTGCTCGTATTTTTGCCGATATGCGTGGTTTTTTGATTTACGATGGTCCATCAGAGGTGCATCGCTGGAGTATGGCAAAAAATATTATGAAAGGTCGTACGCCCACTCAACTCTTTGAAGGAGAGAATCAATGAGTCCCTCTATAGACAATGACAAACTGTTTTCTTTACGTGGCAAAAAGGCTTTGATAACTGGTGCATCGAGTGGTTTGGGACGACACTTCGCCAAAACGCTGGGGCAAGCTGGGGCTGAGGTATTCGTCGCCGCGCGTAGTATAGATAAGCTATCGGTGCTCGTCGATGAGCTACATCAGCAAAATATCCAAGCCACTGCCATCAGCTTAGATGTCACTGATAGCGCTAGTATCAAACGAGCTTTTGATGCTATTGAGGAGACGGGCGACCCTGCTCGTATTATTGTCAATAATGCAGGTATTTCTATAGCCAAACCTTTTTTGGAGCAATCTGAGAGCGATTGGGATGATGTTATTAATACCAACCTCAAAGGCGGCTGGCTAGTAGCGCAAGAAGGCGCTTCTCGTTTGGTCGCAGCTCAGCGTACGGGCAGTATTATCAATATTGCCTCAATACTTGGCGAGCGCGTTGCCGGTAGCGTCGCGCCCTATGCTGTCTCAAAAGCAGGTGTCATTCAAGCGACTAAATCTATGGCGCTCGAATTAGCGCGTTACGGCATAGCGGTTAATGCGTTGCTGCCAGGTTATATCAAGACTGAGCTGAACACTGATTTTTTAGAGAGCGACGCGGGTGAGCGTCTGCGTAAGCGTATACCTAGTCGCCGTTTTGGTCTGCCAGAACATCTCGATGGTCCTCTACTGTTATTAGCGAGTGATGCTGGACGCCATATGACAGGCGCGGCCCTCGCCGTCGACGGTGGTCATCTTATCAGCTCGCTATAACGCTTAGACCGTTTAGCTATTTGTCACCCTTTATTACTATGCCTTCATTTATGACATAAGACACTACTATGACCACAGCTAGCAAAATCACACCGCAAGCCATCAGCGATTTTATTCAGCAAAAGACAGGCGCATCCAAAGTCACTGTCGATAACTTAAAGCTGTTATCTGGCGGCGCTATTCAACAAAACTGGGCCTTTGATGCGCATATCGAAGGTGGCGATATGCCAGGCCGACTCGAAGGGGTACTACGCGCTGATGCGCCAAGTGGCGTTGCAATCAGTCATGGCCGTGATGATGAGTTTGCGCTGTTTAAGCTGATGTTTGAAGCAGGCGTTCGTGTCCCTGAGCCTCTATGGATGGGAGACAAAGATTTATTTGATGTGGCGTTTTTTATCATGCGCCGCGTTGGGGGCACAGCAGCTGCGCATCGCTTAGCGAAGGATTTGACTCTAGGAGGTGATAGACGCAAGCTTGCACAAACCTTGGGATCTGAGCTGGCAAAGATTCATGCGATACGCCCGCCCCAGTCTGCTTTATCCTTTTTAGAGGTGCCTAATCAGCCTGTTGCTAAGCTGTTGATAGAGCGCTCGCGTACGTTTCTTGATGAGCATACGGCGCCTTATCCTACGCTTGAGTGGGTGTTGTGCTGGCTTGAGGATAACCAGCCTGCACAGACTCAACTGACCTTGTGTCATCGAGATTATCGCACAGGTAATTACATGGTTGACGCGCAAGGATTGACGGGTATATTGGATTTAGAGTTTGCTGACTGGAGCGATCCGCTAGAGGATATCGGCTGGTTTTGTGCCAAATGCTGGCGCTTTGGGAACGATGACGCCGAGGCAGGTGGCATCGGCACGCGTGAGGACTTTTATGCCGGTTATGAGCAAACTTCAAACCAAACCATCGCCAAAGACTTAGTGCATTATTGGGAGGTCATGGCACACATGAACTGGGCTATTATCGCTCTGCAACAAGGCGCGCGTCATACCTCTGGCGAAGAGCTCTCGCTTGAGCTGGCATTGACAGGACACATGGTACCCAAGCTTGAGGTTGAGATGCTCAAGATGATTGGTTCAACCTAATTTATCTAAATTTAAAACAACATCAGTGTCAAATCACAGCAGTCTATAATAACTAATAAGGAGCCTAATTATGCGCGAACAACCCAAAGCCGATGAGCTACTGCGCTATGCTCGTGAGGTTCTACGCCAAGAGCTTATCCCTGCGCTACCCAAAGAGCATCGTCTGACAGGTTTTATGATTGCTAACGCCATGGGTATCGCTACAAGACAATTGCAACATGGTGATGAGCACGATTATCAAGAGCTTGTCGCATTACAAAAGCTGCTACATAACTTAGGTCACAGCCCTGACAACACCCTAGACTCATCCTCTAAAACTGATTTGGCATCCAAAGAATTGCTATCTGGTCGCATTTTGAGCCATACTACTCTACAGCAAGAGCTCACTATCTTGAATGGACAACTCGCCCAGCTGATTCGCAAACGTGAGCTCAAGGATCAGCAGGCTTTAGTTTTTAGTCATTTAGAGCATATCGCTGCTATTCGAGCTATTGAAAGTGGGGGTTAGATAAGGGTTGTAAGAACTGATAGTTTTTGCGACTATTTATAAAAACGTTCCGATAACTGGAGATGGCTCTATTTTAACCGCAAAGGAAATATGATGGAGGAAGCTAAGGTATATCATCCTAAGTTAGCTTTAGCCAAGCTTCAACCTGCCCCATTACAGACTAAATGTGTCTATCGTAAGAGACTACTAGATACTCTTATCGACAAAGAATCTAGTGTTAAAGTTGTTTTGGTACAAGCACCAGCCGGTTATGGTAAGTCAATACTGCTCACGCAATACTGGCAGTATTGCCAATCGATAGAGGCAAAAACCCTTTGGCTTACCATCGACAATGCTGATAACGATATTGAAAGACTAGTACGGCATCTTTATGCTAGCTGGGAGACTGACCAAAATAGCAGCTTAAACACTAACTTAGATATCAGTTTAGAGTCTAGTGCTAATACCTCTTCCTCCCCTTTCTCTGACGACGCTTTTGCTAATTACTAAGGCCTACTTGAGCGATTAGCTTCTAGTGTTCAGCCACTTAGGCTATTTTTTGATAATTTTGAATCTATCCATAGTCCTGTGGTGCTCAATTATATTCAGCAAATTATCGAATATTTACCTGTTAATAGCGAAGTTATTATCGGTTCTAGAAGTGTTCCCGATCTAAAATTAGGACGCATACGCTCCTATGGTCAACTGCTTGAAGTCACTCAAAAAGAGCTGTTGTTCTCCTTTAGCGAAACTATGCATTTACTACAACAAACCTCAGGTCTGTCCTGTAGAGACAAAACCATTCAAGTGTTGTTAGATAGGACTGAAGGCTGGATTACTGCGATTCAATTGGCAGTATTGGCATTAGGTGAACAGCAGGACGCCGAACAGTTTTTTTCGACCTTTTCAGGCTCAAATACTGAGGTTGCCCAGTATTTAGCCGAAGATATCTTAACTAAACTTAGCGATGCTCAACGAGATTTTTTATTACAAAGCAGTATTTTGACGGAGCTGAGCGCACCGCTGTGCAATCATGTGATGCAAATCGATGATAGCGCTAGCAAGCTGAGTCTTTTGGCTCAAAACAATCTATTTTTAGTCCCAACAGACAGCAGCCATCAGTATTATCGCTATCATAATCTATTCTCAAGCTATCTGCTTGGCTACCTAAAATCGACACAGCCTACTCTACACCGACAACTCAACCGCCGCGCTTCAAGCTGGTATCTTGAACATAGCCGTCCGGTAATGGCTATTGAGCACCTATTAGCTGATCCTGATCAAAGGCCCGCTATTGTTCTACTTAATCAATATGCGATGTCATTGATGGTTGAAGGGCGCTTTCGGCGCTTACTACGTTGGTTCGATAAACTCTCGCCAAACGCTTTTAGGCAACATCAATCGCTACAGCTCATCTATGGGTGGGTGTTGGTACTCAATCGTCGTCATATTGAAGCGCAATTGATCCTAGATAGCTTTATGGCAAAGAGTGCTGATGCGTATTCGGACAGTCAATACGAGCAAATCTTGACCTTACAATGCTTGCAGTTGTCAATGACTGATCAAATTGAAACCTGTTATGAGCAAACCAAGGACTTGTTATCAAGGATGAGCGTCAATCAGCAACCTAGCCAGTCTTTGATGTATGGGGTACTGATCAGCATTATGGCGTATTGTCTTATCGTTGAAGGTAAATATGATGACGCAAGACAGATCATGAATCAGGCGCTGCATCAACATTTAAACCTGCAAAACACTTTTATTCGCTCGTTATGTAATGCGCTAGAGGGATGGATAGATCTTATCCAAGGCCAGCTTAATCAAGGCGAGCTGCGGTTGCAACGGAGCTACAAGCAAGTTTGGATTAAAGGAGAGCAATCTATACCTGGCGGCAAAGCGGTGATTGGGGTGCCCTATGCTGAGCTGTTGTATGAGCGAGATGAGCTCATGCGCGCGCAGTATATTTTGGGAGAGTGCCTGCCCTACGTGCGCGAAAACGGCACTGTCGACTCTTTGATATTAGCTTATTTACTACAAGCCAAAATCTCCAGACATCATGGCGATATCAGCCGCGCCCATCAATACTTGCAAGAGCTTGAAGCCATCGGTATTCAAGCAGGATTAAAGCGTGTCATTATGAGCGTAAAGCTTGAAGAGTCTCGCATTCATTGGCTAAATGACAATATGATGGCAGCCAAAATCGCTTTGACGCAAGTTGAGGACATGCACATTCCAAATAATGTGACCAACTTTGCGTGGCCCGCTCACGATATCGAATCACAAGATATCATGCGTTGGCGATTACTGATTGCTGATGGGCAAGCACAGCAGGCACAAAACGAGCTTAAACAAGCCCTTAAAACCGCCCAAGCTGACTTGCGTTTACGCCGAGCACTAAAAGTGCGAATCTTACTTAGTAGCGCGTTACTGGCATTAAATAAAAAAAATCCCGCTATGCGTGTATTCACCGATGCTTTAGTTTTTGCCAGTAAGCAAGGATTTGTGCGAATATTCTTAGATGAAGATAAAAGTATTCATGAGCTGATAAGACTGTGGCGGCAAAAGAGTGCTAACAAGATAGACGAGCTCTCAATCGATAGGCAGTTTTTGGCTAAACTTGGCGACTTTGATGTCCTCACTGACGCTCCAGTTCCAAACCAACCTAAGCCTGCGCTTACCAAACGAGAACGACAAACCTTGGTGTTATTGGCTAAAGGCATGCGAAATAAAGAGATTGCAGAGAGTTTATTTATCTCTGAGGCCACGACAAAAACTCATTTGCGCAGCATCTACTCAAAGCTAGAAGCCAACAGTAGGACAGAGACTGTAGCGATTGCTCGAGAGCTTGGGCTGATATAAACAACCAATATATTAGGAAGTGTTGAACAGATATTATCCACATACCCTAATAAAAACCCTCATAAGTCACTCACTTAAAACTATTCATTATTTTTAAAAAACTGAATAAATCTTAAATAATTTTAAACCGCTCAAGCTTTAGGGCCTACCAAATCTGGCCTTGGGCTTAAAGTATCTGGTTTGAGCAGTTGACTGTCAAACTCATCGGCTGAGTCTGCACGATAGCCATCCGCTAGCTTGGCATCGGCCTGATCGTTACGCTTAATGTGAAAGTCAGACTCTACGATTTGAGTTAAGCGGCGGGTCAACTCCTTTAGAGGCCATGGCCATAGAATCGGGCGACCATCCTCGTTTAGATACCAGCTATTACAGCCACTGACCCAAACTGTCGTACCCAAGGCTTCATTTACTTCTTGATAAAAGGCTTCGGTGGCCGCCTCGGTTGGTTCAATCTCAGTGATACCTTCGCGGCGCATCCGATCCATCCATTTTATCACGTACTCTGCTTGCGCCTCTGCAATAGGGACTAGCGATGAGTTACCAATAGGGCTGTTGGGGCCCATAAGCGTGAATAGATTTGGAAAACCTGGAATCATCGTAGTGTTATGAGCGATTGGCCCCTCATTCCAAGCGGTATCCAAAGCCATACCGTCACGGCCCGTTACTTGCATCGGACGCATATAGGACTGCGCATGAAATCCTGTGGCAAAGACTAAGATATCAAACTTGTGAAGCTGACCATTTTTTGTAATGACTCCTTTGGGATCAATACGCTCGATATGGGTAGTGCAAATCTCGACATTAGATTGCTGCACCGCTTTATAGAACGTCGGGGATGAAATCATGCGCTTGCACATCGGCGCGTAGTCCGGCGTCAAGCGCGCGCGCAAATCATCATTGGACACTTTTGACAAGCTGCCCTTGGCACTTTTACTAAAAAAAGTACGCTGCCATCCTGGAGCTAGTGGCGCCTTAAACAAACTGGTAAACACTTTGCCTACAGTGTGGTATGCCAAGCGCTGAACAGCAGGTACTTTTTTGGCGAGCGTTTGTAGTGATTTGGGGATCTCTGGATTGGGCGCACTGATTACCCACTGCGCGCTACGCTGAAACAGAGTCACTTGCGCGCATTGCTCAGATAAAGCACTAAGAATTTGCACGCCTGTTGAGCCATTACCGATAATACCAACGCGCCTGCCCTCTAGAGGAATGCTGTGATCCCAGCGAGCGCTATGAAAACTTGCACCTGCAAAGGACTCAATACCTAAAATATCTGGCATATTGGGATGATGTAACACCCCTGTCGCACAGACTAGGACGTCCGCTTCGTCAGTGTCTCCAGTCTTAGTTCTGATCTTCCAAAGGCCGTCTTCAAACTTGGCCTCATCGATTTCACTATTAAATTTGATATGCTCGGTCAAGCCGCGCTTTTGGGTGACATCCTCAAAGTAATCACGCAGCTCATGACCAGGCGCAAAGACATGACTCCATTTGGGCGATAGCTCATCTTTATAACAGTAAAAGTGAGCAGGAACATCGCAGGCAAGTCCGGGATAAGTATTGTCACGCCATGTGCCGCCAACCGAATCTGCCTTTTCATAAACAACAAAATTGGAAGTTCCAGCCTCTTTTAGCGCCTTTGCCATCGCAATACCTGACATGCCTGCGCCAATAACAGCCACTTTGGGTAGCGGCTTTTCTGACTCATATTTGGGAAACTCAAGCGATTTATATTTAAGAGCTGACTTACTAAATAGGCTATCAATGACTCCCATCACCCAAATACCCGGATGCCAGACCCGTATAGGCTCGTAAGCGACAGCATACAAGATCATGTCCGCGCCCGCCTCGACCGATAGTTTAGGATAAGCGTTCCACGTGTTTTGTGCAGGCGCAATCATATCAGTTTGGGTAAGCGGCAGATGTACGGTGGTCCAGTTGATACCATCATTGTAGGTTTCAGCTGCGACGCTTTCAGCGAAGCCATCCAGTGCATTTTTTGAAGCAATATAAGCGCCAAATCTTGGCGTGCCTTTGAGCTGCGTGCCCATCGTTGAGATGTTAATAACATGACCGCCCGTGCCGCTAATACGCATACGATCGACCAAAGGAATGGTGAGGTTGATAGCGCCAAAGTAATTAATCTTCATGACGCGGTCATAATCATGTAAGCGGTCGGCCGCGTCATAAATAGTGCGGCGGATTGAGCGACCTGCGTTATTGATGATCGTATCGACTCCGCCATGCACCTTTAGCACTTGTTTAATCAGGTTTTCGCGGTCATCATCATCACTCAAATCACAAGTATAAATAAAAGCTGTACCATCAAATCTAGCGGCGGCGTCAGCGACCTCTTGCAACTTATCGCTACGGCGCGCCACCAGTAACACATGTGCGCCTGACTCGAGCAAAGATAAAGCGGCACTACGACCCACCCCTGAGGAGGCACCAGTGACTAAGATACGTTTGCCTTGAACCTTGTGACGTAACTCATCTTTAAAGGAGCGCTTAGCAACGATTCTCTTAATTCGATTGAATTGACGGGTAGGCTCCACCTCCATCAATAGATCAGCGATGCGATCGATAGGCGTACGTTTGGGTTTGTCAGTCTTTTGAATATTCATATTACATATAAACCAATTGTAAAAACTAATTCTCGCCTGAATAAAATCTACATAAATCTTGATGCCAGCTCTTTCATAATCTCGTTGGTACCGCCATAGATTTTTTGTACGCGGGCATCAGCGTACAGCCTAGCAATCGGGTATTCCATCATGTAGCCATAACCGCCAAATAGCTGCACGCATTCATCCATGACGATGCACTGCTTCTCGGTTACCCAATATTTGATTAAAGCGGCATGTTGGACGGTTAGCTCTTTTTTTAGTAGCGACTCAATAGCCGCATCGCAAAGCGCGCTTGAGGCGATATAATGACTGTTGCACTCCGCTAATTTAAAGCGTGTGTTTTGAAAGCTCCAAACTGGCTTACCAAAAGCGGTACGCTCTTTGGTGTAGTCAATAGTCAGATCCAGCGCCAACTTCATCGCACCAACCCCAGCTAGTGCAACAATAAGGCGCTCTTGCGGTAGCTCCTGCATCAGCTGCATAAACCCCATACCTTCGACGGTACCGAGTAAGTTCTTTTGCGGAACACGCATATTGGTAAAGAATAGCTCAGAGGTATCTTGTGACGCCATGCCGAGTTTTTTAAGCTTTTTACCGCGCTCAAACCCAGGTGCTTTGTCTGTTTCGACGACGATTAGTGAGACGCCTTTTGCCCCCTCGTCTCTATTAGTCTTGCAGGCTACAATGATCAAATTGCCCAACTGACCATTAGTGATAAAGGTCTTTGAGCCATTGATAATATAATCATCACCGTCTTTGACAGCATGCGTTTTGATGTTTTGTAAATCAGATCCAGTGCCCGGTTCGGTCATGGCGATCGCACCGATGAGCTCACCGGTCGCCATTTTTGGTAGCCATGCTTGCTTTTGCTCTTCAGTACCGTGATGGAGAATGTAAGGAGCGACGATACCTGAATGCAAAAACCCACCGAACCCTGACATATTGGCTTCAGATTGTGCATAAATAAGCGCGGTTTCGTGACGAAAGTCACCACCTGCCCCGCCATACTCCTCTGGCATAGAGGCGCACAAAAAGCCCATCTCGCCCGCTTCTAACCACGCTTCGCGATCAAGCATTCCATCGTCGCGCCATCTCTCATCATGCTGCTCCCAGCTTTTAAATAGCTTTAGCGCACTCTCATGCAGCATCTCAATCTCTTCGTTCATCCAGCTGGGTTTAAAGCAATTGATCGCCATAATTCTTCCTTGATAGTGTAAATTTGAGTAGGTAATGCAGATGCTGTGCTAGTGATAAATACTTTAGGGTGTAAGCCTATGAGCTAACCACTGTTTAGCTTTAAAATACTAAAATCAACTAAGAGTAATAAAAATTACCTTTATAGCTAGTACTTATAAACAACGCAATACTTTGCAATTATGGTTTTATTGTATAAAAACAGCCTATCATTAGCAACTAAATATATTATAATGGTAATTTTTATTATCCTAGTTTATAGTCCTAAAAACCTATAGTTTTAAAAACTAACGGCCCCAAAGCTAGCTTTACCTACGGAAAATGCTATATGAAATCTGCGCGCTCAAAACCGAAATCTGCTAGTAGTAAAAAATCAAGCTCATCTAAAAACCAAATAGTTAACGCAAACAGTCAGGACAAACCTTTAGCTATAGCCCCATTGAGTGAGATGCGCCCTGCTACCTTAGATAAAATAGAAAAAGCAGTGCGCCAGCTTTTTGCAGGCAGTGATGCCAGCGATATCACGATGATTGAGATTGCCAGTACCGCTAATGTGTCGCTACAGACGCTATATAAGTATTTTGGGGACAAGCAAACGGTGCTCTATACCATTATGGATATTGTGCTGGTGAGGCTTGCTGCGCGGATGATGGATCATCTGCAAGGTATTGATAGCGTGGAGGATCGCCTGCGTAAGACATTGTGGGTGTGCTTGGACTTTGTGGATACGCAGCCTGATGCGGTGATGGTACTCTCTAAAGTATCGATAGCGCGATTTCATAATATTGCTATCTACAAGAATAAAGAGCTTATCGATGCTTTTTTGAGCGTACTTGAGGATGGTCAAAAGCGCGGCGTACTTGTCGATACAGTGCCACTGCACATTTTGTTTGATGTGTTTATGGGATTTATCAGCCGCCTTGGAATTATGCATACCATTCGTCAAGCGGATGTACCGCTAAACGCAAATTTTGACGCATTGTTTAGTATTTTGTGGCGCTCCATGTCCAAGCCTGAGATATCAGGCGCTCAAAAACCTATCAATTAGTCGAAGACCCCTAAGCTGCTGATGCTCTAAGTTTGTGGCGCAGTATTTTACCTACCGTAGATTTAGGGAGCTCGTCTATAAACTCGATATGGCGCGGACACTTATAGCCTGCCAGGTTTTCTTGGCACAGCGCTTTTATCTCCTCCTCATTTAAGCTTTGATCGGCTTTAACGATATAGGCTTTGACAGACTCGCCTTGCAGCGCATCAGGGATACCAACGACTGAACATTCAGCAACTTTAAAATGAGTCTCAATGACATTTTCGACCTCATTGGGGTAAACGTTAAAACCGCTAACGATAATCATATCTTTTTTGCGGTCATATATTTTGATCGCGCCCTGCTCGTCCATTGACGCAATATCGCCTGTCTTTAGGTAGCCATCAGCAGTAAAAAACTGATCATTATCGATATTATGATAACTTGAGATAACATTATCACCTTTGATGCACATTTCACCGACTTCACCTAATTCTAGAATGTCACCCTTGTCATCGCGGATACTGATATCGACTCCTGGTAGCGGCAAGCCGACGTTGCCAGTGTACTTAGTTCCATCGAATGGATTGGCGGTGCCGACTCCTAGAGTCTCAGACATACCCCAGCCCTCTAAGATAGGCAGACCTGTCACTTCAAGCCAGCGCCTAGCGGTTTCGGGAGTTGCAGCCATACCGCCTACCACCGTTAGCTTGCATTCTGAGAAGTCCAATTTTTTAAAATCAGGATTCATCACAAAGGCTTGGAATAGAGTATTCACACCAGGAAGAAAATGAAAGGGGCGCTTAGCTAAAATTTTAATAAAACTTGGAATGTCGCGCGGATTGGTAACTAAGGTGAGATGTTGACCTACGCTCAAGCCTACTATAGAGCAAATAAAAGCATAAATATGATAAAGCGGCAGCGCAACGATGGTGTTCATCTGAACGTTATCAGCAATATCAGCATAGACGGGTTTAAACCATTCACCGAATTGATAAGTTGCCGTTACGACGTTTTTGTTGTTGATCAAAATACCCTTAGCGACGCCAGTAGTACCGCCTGTATATTGCAACATTAATAAGTCATCAGCTCTTGCAGTAGGCCGAGAATAAGTGAGGTTTTTAGCTTGCTTTAGCATAGATTTATAGCGGGTGACACTATAACTATCGTTGGAGCTTAGCTCATAGCTAGGAATGGCTTTTTTGATGTAGTTGGCAGCAAGGTTTACGATCGTGCCTTTTGCAGTCCCTAGCATATCGCCTATTTTGCTGATAACGACGGTCTTAACGGGTGTATTATCGATTATTTTTTCTAGCGTTTTACAAAACGGCTCTAAGATAAATAATGCTGAGGTATCAGAGTCGACCAATTGATGCCTAAGCTCACGCGGGCTGTACAATGGATTGATTAACGTGGTGACCATGCCTGCCCGTATAACGCCCAAAACGACGGGCAAATACTGATGAACATTGGGCATCATAATACCGATGACTGAGCCTTTGGCTAACCCTAGGTTTTGAATCCAAGCTGCAATCATCAAAGACATTTTGTCAATTTGCGTATAAGTGTAGCTTACGCCCATGTTGCTAGAGAATTCTCTATCAGCAAATTCTGTGAGCTTATTCTCTACAATATCAATCACCGTACTGTGCGGCGGATCTATCTGTGCATTGACCCCTGCTGGATAACCCTGTGTCCAAAACTTATCCATAACTTACCTTCCTTGGTAATCGGTTTAAATAAAAACAACCTCAAAACTCATACTTGAGAATTATTGTCTGATATCTTGCCATCCTAGCGTGCTGTGATGCCCGTCTTGATGAGCAAATAGTGGGTGTGCTTTGGCCTCCTCTAAGCTTAAAACTGGCGTTACGCAAACGTCTGCGGTCTCAAAAGCTTGCTGCCAAAACTCAAGCGGTTGACTGGAAAATTTGTCACTAACGATAGCAGCAGCCTCTTTGCTCGCTGGCAGGTTAGGCATAACGCCGCGCTGCCAATGCGCGTCTTTGAGCTCAGGCAGCTCTAAAACTTCACATAGCCCTTGCCAGAATTTTAGCTCTAGTGACCCTACCGCCATGTAACGATTATCCAAAGTTTTGTATAAGCGGTAGCATGGCAATAATCCACCCAAAAAGTCATGATGCGGCGCTGGATTCTGTTCTGAGAAGCTTTTGACGAGCGTCCCTGTCGCCTTGGGCATAATCATATGATTGTATAAGCTATGCGTCATGCTGACGGCGACATGCCGACCTTTGCCCGTTTGCTTGGCGGCAAATACCGCTGCTAACAAGGCAATTACTGCCGTATCACTACCACCTGCTAAGTCTGCAAACTGGATATTGGGCATAGCCTGCTCGCCAGTTGCGGTACGTAGCTGATCGAGTACCCCGCTCATCGCCATAAAGTTGATATCGTGACCGGCTTTATTCGCCCAGTCATGAGTCACGTCACTACCGTCAATCGTGCCGTAGCCCGTAATAGAGACAATGACCAGTTTTGGATTAATAGCCTGTAAGGTTTGGGGGTCTAAACCCATACCCTTGAGCACCCCAGGACGAAAGCTGTCGAGCATGACATCAGCATTCTTGAGATGCTCCTTGACTGACGCTATGCCCTCAGCATCACGAAAATCTACCTTTTCGATGGTTTTACCGTGATTTAGAGCCTCGAATAATCCACCCAAGGCGCGCGCAGGATCGCCCCCTTTGGGCTCGATTTTGATAATTTCTGCGCCCAAATCAGCAAGCAAACGTGTCGCAAAAGGCCCCGGTAGATTGCGCGTCAAATCTATGACGCGCAATCCTTGTAAGCAATTACTCAGCCCATCAGCTTGATTAACCATCTACAAACTCCTCGCCATTTGCCGCCATCTTGACCAAGATAGTAGCCGGCTCAAACCGCTCGCCGTATTGCTTGGCAAGCTGACGACTACGGGCGACAAACTGCTCGACACCCATAGAATTAATGAACTGTAGTGTGCCGCCTTGATGCGGTGCAAATCCCCAACCAAAGATAGAGCCGATATTGGTATCGGCCACTGAGCGCACGACGTTTTCTTCAAAACATTTAGCCGACTCGTTGGCTTGAATAAACATCAAACGATCCACAAGATCCTCTTGGCTTGGCTGCTCTGACGCGGTTGGATATAAATTAACCAGCTCAGGCCATAAGTGCTTATCGCCTTTTTCAGGATACTCGTAAAAGCCTTTACCGTTCTTTTTACCTTCGCGGTCGTGCTCTTTGACTAAAGTTTTGAGAATATCGTACGAGGGGCGCATCTCCATGGTTTTACCCTCCGCTTCCATATCTTTTTGCTGCTGCTCACTTACATGCAAAGCTAAGCTTAGTGATACCTCATCTTGTAGCGCTAAGGGCGGCATAGGCATACCCGTCTTCAGACCTGCGACCTCAATACTGCGCGGATGTACACCCTCACCGAGCATAGCGACGCCTTCTGACACATAAGTGCCGAATACGCGCGAAGTATAAAACCCGCGACTATCATTGACGACGATTGGCGTTTTGCCGATTTGCAAGACATAATCAAAAGCTTTGGCTAAGGTGTCATCATCCGTTTGCTCGCCCATGATAATCTCAACGAGTGGCATCTTGTCGACGGGCGAGAAGAAATGCAGACCAATAAATTGCTGTGGGCGTTTGCTCGCTTGGGCCAGCCCGGTAATAGGCAAGGTTGAGGTGTTAGACGCATAAACGGCTGATTCTGGAATCACGGCTTCAGACTGCTGAGTACACTTGGCTTTGATTTCACGATTTTCAAACACCGCCTCGATGATTAAATCGCACTCTGCTAAATCGTCATAAGAGACGGTCGGGTGAATACGATTAAGTAGCGCTTGCTTCTTATCCTCAGTTGAGCGCTTACGGCTGATGGCCTTGTCTAGCAACTTAGTAGAGTAGGCTTTGCCTTTTTCGGCACCTGCCAATTCGGTATCGAGTAATACCACATCTAGTCCCGCCTTAGCACTGACATAGGCGATACCTGCGCCCATCATACCTGCGCCTAAGATGCCTACTTTCTTGGTCTTGTAGCGCTCAATACCATCAGGACGCGACTGGCCTTTTTTGATGCTATTAAGCTGCGTCCAAAGGGTGTTGATCATGTTTCTAGATTCGGGCGATAACACACAAGCGGCGAAGAAACGCGACTCAAGCTCAAGACCAGTATCGATATCGACGATGCAGCCTTCAAAGACGCTAGACATGATATGGGTGATCGCAGGATAGTTGCCATGCGACTTTTGATTAGCCATGGCAGGTGCGATTGAGAACATTTGCACCACTTTAGGGTGCATGCTGTTGCCACCAGGGATTTTAAAGCCTTTTTTATCCCAAGGTTGCTGCGCTTTCGGATTGGCTTTGATCCAGTCTTTAGCTTGCGCCAACATATCATCGAAATCAGTAGCTGTTGCATCAATAAGACCGATATCTAAGGCCGCTTTAGCCCGAAGCTCGACCCCTTGCGTCATCAGCTCAAGCGCTTTTTGAATACCGACGAGCCTTGGCAGGCGCTGAGTGCCGCCGCCGCCCGGAAGTAGACCTAGCTTAACCTCTGGCAGACCCAGTTTGGTTTTTGGAGAGTCAATCGCTATACGGTAGTGACAAGCTAGTGCCAGCTCAAGCCCGCCGCCTAATGCCGTTCCCGTCATAGCAGCGACTACCGGTTTACCTGAGGTTTCAAGTTTCCGTAGGCTAGATTTTAGATCTTCGACTAAATCAAAGGCTTGCTGAGCCGTTTCAATGTTTGAGAGTTGATCGATATCCGCGCCAACCACGAAGCTGTCTTTTGCTGACGTTAAAATGAGGCCTTTAGCTGACTCATCCTTGATAAAGCTGTCTGTCATAGCAGCAAAAGCATCGGTAAAACCATCGCCGATAACGTTCATTTTTCGCGCGCTTTGATTGATAGCAACGATAATGATATCGTCATCACGCTGCGCTGAAAAATTGGCGAGAGTGTTGATAGCATCTATGCTGTCTGTAGCTGTATTTGTCGTCATTTTTTATCCTTTAAATGATCTCAAAGTTATCATTTTCATGTAGTAAATAAAGAGGTTATACGCGCTCAATGATAGTCGCAATACCCATACCACCACCAACACACAAGGTCAGCATAGCGGTTTTGAGGTCACGGCGCTCAAGCTCATCTAGCACCGTAGTCATGAGCATAGCGCCAGTAGCCCCTAGCGGGTGTCCCATGGCGATAGCGCCGCCATTGACGTTGACGATATCAAGCGAGATACCAAGGTCATGAGCGGTATTCATAGGTACCGCAGCAAACGCTTCGTTAATCTCCCATAGATCAATGTCTGAAGCTTGCATGCCCGCCTTATCTAGCGCTTTTTGGCAGGCAGGCGTGGGGCCCGTTAGCATGATAGAGGGCTCTGAACCTATGACTGAGGCCATGGTGATTTTGGCGCGCGGTTTGAGTCCTGCCTTTTTACCAGCAGCAGCACTACCGACTAGGCAAAGCGCCGCACCATCAACGATACCTGAGGAATTACCCGCGTGATGGACGTGATTTACCTTCTCGATAGTCGTGTATTTATCCAAGATGACGCTATCAAAACCCATCTGACCGGGCATAGCGAAAGAAGGATTTAGCCCTGCCAAAGTTTCAACACTGGTATTGGGACGAATGGTCTCATCCTTATCTAAGAGTAGCATGCCGTTGATGTCTGTGACGGGCACGACTGATTTATCAAAATAACCTTGCTCCCAAGCATTGGCAGCGCGGCGATGTGACTCGGTTGCAAAGGCATCAACATCGCTACGACTAAAGCCTTTGAGCGTAGCTATCGTGTCAGCACCTACGCCTTGCGGTACAAAGCCAGTCGCGTCATTGATACGTGGATCCATGTACCAAGAACCACCATCAGAGCCCATGGGTACGCGGCTCATGGACTCAACGCCGCCTGCGACGACCATATCCTCCATACCTGACATGACTTTGGCTGCAGCTAGATTAATAGATTCAAGCCCTGATGCACAAAATCGCGACAAGGTTAATCCTGCCACGCCCCGCGCCCAACCAGCGTCAAGAACGGCAGTACGAGCGATATCAGAGCCTTGCTCGCCGACTGGGGTGACGCAGCCTAGCACCACGTCATCTACCAAGCTGGTGTCCAAGTTATGACGCTGCTCCATCTCCTTTAATAAGCCACGAACCAGCCAAGTAGGCGACGCTTGATATAAAGCGCCGTCCTTTTTGCCTTTACCACGAGGGGTACGAATACTGTCATAGATATAAGCGGTCTCAGTCATAAAAATCCCTTTTCACTTTTTAAATGAGTAATAATATTGGTAATAAATGTCTAGCTAGACTCTTTTAAAATTTAACTACATTTTTTTATAGCAGGCTACATAAAGCGGGCCGCAAGCTCTTTCATAATCTCGTTAGTACCGCCATATATTTTCTGTACCCGCGCATCAGCGTATAGACGCGCAATAGGGTACTCATTCATATAACCATAACCACCGAATAATTGCACACATTCATCGATCACTTCACACTGCTTTTCAGTGACCCAGTATTTGATTAATGAGGCATGAGGAATCGACAGTCTTTTTTCCATAATGGCATCTATCGCTAGATCACACATACTATGAGCAGCTAGATAATTGGCATAACACTCTGCCATCTTAAATTTAGTATTTTGGAATTTCCACACCGGCTTGCCAAAGGCTTCGCGCTCTTTGACATAATCCAAAGTCAAATTGATAGCCAGCTTCATCGCGCCGATACCTGTCAGCGCAATAATCAAGCGCTCACGTGGTAGCTCTTGCATCATTTGAATAAACCCCATCCCCTCTATCGGACCGAGCAGATTCTTTTGCGGGACGCGCACGTTACTAAACGAAAGCTCTGAGGTATCTTGCGATGACAGACCAACCTTATCCAAGTTGCGACCACGCTCAAACCCTTCTAACCCCTCTGTCTCTACGACGATAAGTGAGACGCCTTGAGCGCCCTTATCACGATCCGTTTTGCAAGCCACCAAAATCAAATTGGCATGCTGACCATTAGTAATAAAGGTCTTTGAGCCATTGATAATATAGTCGTCGCCATCTTTTACCGCATAAGTCTTTAGCGCTTGCAAATCTGAGCCTGTGCCCGGTTCCGTCATAGCGATAGCCGCGATGTATTCGCCACTTGCCATTTTTGGTAGCCACTCTTGCTTTTGCTCTTTTGTTGCATGATGCAAAATGTAAGGCGCGACGATTCCTGAATGCACGATACCGCCAAATCCTGACTGATTGGATTCTGCTTGAGCATAAATGATAGCGACTTCATCACGAAAATCACCGCCACCGCCGCCATACTCTTCAGGCATTGAGGCACACAAAAAACCGTTCTCGCCAGCCTCTTCCCAAGCCTCGCGATCGATCATGCCATTTTTGCGCCACTGCTCGTCTTTTGGCTCCCAACCTTTGAACATTTTGAGCGCACTCTCATAAATCATTTTGCGCTCTTGAGTCATCCAGTCTGGCGCTAGGTTTTCGATACTCATGGAATTATTCCTTGACGATTTTGGGTAGTAATAATTAATTTGTTTTGATATTGTAGATGTCGAATAGAATATTTAGCACTAATGGTAATATTTATTACCTCTGCAAACCATTATCTGATATTAAATATCGTTGGAGTGTGGCAGTTATACTAAGACAATAAAAGTAGCGATGCAATCGGATTCAATATAATAGTAATTAATATTACTTTTTCTAATTTTTAGAGATATGAGATTTTCGATAAATCACTAACACAACACTTAAGCTAGAAATTATAGGTTTAATGTTTGCTAAAAGTCATGAGGTAAGTAAAAGCAAACCAGATGTTTTTACAGTAGCGATAAAGACGAATACTAAAAAAATCTACACAACTATTGGTTTTTTTGCCATTGTATTATGGCAAACTTACTATAAGGTTTGCCTTAGTTATCAATGGTTTCTGAGCATTAATGGTTGATAAACTTCTCGTTTTTAACCCCTTATTCAAATAGGTCCTAACCCTGTCCTATTAAAGGAAAAAGCATGACCTTATCTAGCAAGTCCACGCCTATATACTTGGCGCCTGATACGTTCGCTGAGTATCTGTCCTATCAGAATCAATACTGTTTGTTTTTGGATATCGATGGCACGCTAGCTACTTTTACTCTTGACCCAAAAAATAGCTTCATTCCTAGTACGACTCTTAATATATTGCAACAAATACAAGACTTAGGCGTCGATATTGCGGTTGTCACTGGGCGTAGTTTGGATAACGCAAGGACAATGCTCTTCCCTTTGGTCTTACCTATCGCCGCCACCCACGGTCTTGAGATCTTTACCAATAAGCACTCAACGGGTCAGACAGACGATATGACTCATATCAAGCAGATAGATATCAAAGAGCTTAGCGTTATCAAACAGGCACTTCTACAGGCCTGCCAGTTTTATCCTAAAGTCCGTATAGAAGATAAACCCTACTCTATCGCCTTACATTTCCGTGAGTATCCAGCTTTAGCAGAGGTTGCGTATAGCCTGATCACTCAAGTCGCAAAACCTTACCCTAATTGGGTCATAAAATCTGGTAAATATGTTTGGGAGCTAGTGTCACAAGACGCGAATAAAGGCACGGCGATTTTGACTTTGCTACAATCAATGCAGACGGATAAGACACTTTGTCCTATATTTATTGGTGATGACAGCACTGACGAAGCAGGATTTGAGGCGATACAGGGCGATTACAAAGCAGGTATGGGTATCAAAGTCGGTACTGAGCCGACTTCTGCACATTACTATGTGAATGACACAGATGAAGTAGTCACCCTACTACATCGCTTTTTTGCTTTTTGTCAAAAGCAAGCCTCACTACCTCGTCACTTGACAGAATCTTCTCTACTTGATTCGCCTAAATATTTAGGACCATCATTGTGAGCCGTCTGATCGTCTTATCAAATCGGGTGAAAATGCCTGATGATGCTCAGGCGGCGGGCGGGCTTGCCGTAGCATTGGACGATATATTGGTCGGCAGTTCGGTGATTTGGATGGGATGGAATGGCGAAGTGGTCGAAACTTTTGCTGATAATAGTAACCAGTTTAATAGCCGCAAACACAGCTTTTTTTCGCAGACCAATACACAAACTGATACACGTTCTTGTAAGCAGCAAGCGCATAAAGACGTTACCTACATGACGACAGCACTTACGCGCAGGCAGTATCAGCATTTCTACTGCGGTTTTGCTAATAGTGTGCTGTGGTTCATGCTACATGAGCGCCCAGAATTAGTTAATGAAGCTATGGATGATTATGCCGGCTATCAGGCGGTAAACCGCTTATTTGCGCGTCAATTAAGTCAAATCATTGAGCCTGACGATGTCATTTGGGTACATGATTATCACTTTTTGAGCGTGGCGTATTATTGCCGAAAGCTAGGTATCAACAACCGTATTGGCTTTTTTTTGCACATTCCGTTTGCGCTATTAGCGTTTTGGAAAAAGATAGACAAAAGTGCTGAACTTATAACGCATCTTGCCCATTACGACGTCATTGGTATGCAAACTGTGCAAGATAAGATCAACTGTATAGACGTCTTAAGCTACTATTTATCTAACGATCTAAACACTCAAACGATATATCCATTGTTGAATGATGTAGAGTCTATAAAATCAGATAAAACCCATGTACAATTTGATTTGGGCTACCCTACATCGCACCATTTGACCATCCACACCTACCCTATAGGCATCAATGTCGATAAAATTCAAACACAAGTAAGTCATCTATCATCCAAAAATTTGACACACAGATCAAAAGACAGTACTACTCAGTCAGTAGCACAGCAAATCATAGCAGTCGATAGAATTGATTATTCAAAAGGTTTGTTACAGCGGTTTTGGGCATATCATAAATTTCTCAAGACATATCCTGCCTATCAACATCAGCTTGAACTACTACAAATTGCCTGTCCGAGCCGCTTGGACTTAGCCGTTTACCAGCAGCTTTATACTCAGGTTAAGCAAGTCGTTGATGATATCAATCAGCAATTTGCAACTTCTAGCTGTCACACATATCACTCACAAAATACATCTCGTAACTGTACTTCACAACATAACTGGCAGGCGGTTCATTACAGCGAAAAAGTGCTTGATCATGAGACGCTGATGCAAGCATTTTGGCATAGTAATGTGGGCTGGGTGAACTCGCTTAAGGACGGTATGAACCTTGTAGCCAAAGAATATATCGCCGCGCAAAATCTTGATGATCCTGGCGTGCTACTACTCTCAAAATATGCAGGTGCCGCCGAACACATGCAAGCAGCAGTGATCATTGATCCGCATCAACCCGTAAGTATCATAGAGGGTTTAAAAACGGCCTTAACGATGCCACTTTCGGAGCGAAAAGAGCGGCATCAGACGCTACTAGCGGGCTTACGCAACTATGATATTAATGCCTGGCAACAAGACTTTTTAGCGGATCTATATACTATTAGGTCTGATCAAGCAAAAAACACGTTACCAAGAGCTACTCATAAGTTTGATTTACAAGAGTAATTTGGAGAATGTTATGGCTAATATAGAAGTCCCATTACGGCAAAATACTTTATTAGAGAGTATCAAAGGCGATATAGAAAAAAGGCTAGTCGCTGATCAGCAAGTGCTAAATACGCTTAGTATCACCGATGAACGACGCTACGATATATTAGACATTTTAATTAAGTACAGTCAAAGCGTACCGCATCCTGGTAACGCCACTAGTGATGGCAATGGACAAGATGCAAGCACCCTTGAGCGTTGGCAAATCCTCGCTTATGTCGCAAGTGTTGATCTAACCCTTGCTAAATGGTTTGAATCACACTTAGATGCGCTGAGTATCTTCTATGAAATTGGCTACGCAAAACCTGTAAAAGGCTTGCTTGCAGTTTGGGCAGCAGAGGGTCACCCTTTATCCTTTAAGCCGGACGAAACTAACCAGCAAGGCCAAGTTCATGGCACTGTCAATGGCACTAAAGCTTGGTGCTCAGGGGCGCACACTGTTGATTATGGGCTGATGACTTATCGTGACAAAGACGCTCGTTCGCAATTGCTGATCGTCGATATGCAACAAGACGGTATTGCTATTGACACTAGTGGCTGGCAGGCGGTTGGTATGCAAGCTACGGATACAGCGACGATAGATTTTGATAACGTAGCCGCTGAGCAAGTTGGCGCAGCAAATGAGTATTTAGACAGAGTAGGATTTTGGCATGGCGCCGCTGGAGTTGCCGCTTGTTGGTATGGTGCCACAGTCTGTCTAGCAGACTATTTAATCAAAGCTTATCAGCATAAGCCTAACGATTTTAAGGCCATGTATTTAGGTCAAGTCAGCATGATATTAGCAGCGACTCAGCAATCCTTTTATCACGTCGCGCGCTTAATCGATACGCAGCCGCAGCACAGTCATGAGTTAGCTATTCGTCAGCTCAGAGCACATACTGAGCAAGTAGCAAGGCAAGTATTGGATGCTGCCGGACAGGCACTAGGTGCAGCACCGTTTTGCGGCAATGCACATTTTGCAAGAGTGGCCGCTGACTTACCTGTATTTATACGCCAAAGCCATGGCGCTTTTGATCTACAAAAAATTGGCGAGCTCACTGCTCAATCAGTCAGCCAGTTGAGAAGCGATTCAGCCCATAAGCGAGAAAACATATGGCAACTATAGCAGAGGATCAAACAGATACGGCAAATGCAAATAATATAAAAAACCATCCTATCGTAGGTGATCGCGTAATTGAGGGCGATGGTACCAGTCAAGACGCTTGGCAAAACTGGCCAGGACTGCATCATCTGCCGCCGCTAGATATAACAGCACATCTCCCAGCGCACAAGCGCGTATGTATCTTTGCTCCGCACCCTGATGACGAGATACTAGGCTGCGGCGGACTACTCCAGCACGTAGCCGCTAATGGCAACCCTATCCTCCTTGTACATGTCACCAATGGCACCCAAAGTCATCCAGACTCAACCCTTTATCCTCCAAAGCAGCTCAATACTATTCGCCCGCAAGAGAGCATTAACGCCTTAAAAGCGCTAGGTATTGCGCACCAAGTATCCATTATCGCTTTGGACTTGACGGATGGTAACGTATTCGCTGAGCAAGAACTATTTAATAAAAAATTAGCGACTATTATCCAGCCTAATGATATTTTGGTGACGCCTTTTATTCACGACGGTCATCCTGATCATGAAGCGACGGGACAAGTCATTCAAGCATTTGCTAAGCGCCAACATTTAGCCTGTTATCAAGTCCTGATTTGGGCATGGCATTGGGCGCAGCCTGACGATAACCGTATTCCTTGGCACAGTGCACTAAGACTAGATTTGAGTGCTGAGCAGGTACAGCGTAAATCGCAAGCTATTACTTGTTTTACCAGTCAAATCACCACTGATGAGAGTACAGGCAATCCGCCTATTTTATCCGCGCAAACTATCGCTAGAATCAGCCAACCTTGGGAGGTTTATTTGCATGAGCCACAATCCTAAATCTATTATGGCACTGGATGCTGCCGACACTTTAGTCAATAGCGATAACAGTTTAAGCGCTTCTAAGGATTGTCCTCAATCTGACGCGTATTCAGAGACGTATTTTGAGGTGCTGTATACTGACAACAGCGACCCTTGGCAGTACCAGACGCGCTGGTATGAAAAGCGCAAACGAGACATGTGCCTTGCGGTATTGCCACAAGCAAAGTATACCAATGCCATAGAATTGGGCTGCGGTAATGGCGTATTTAGTGAGCTGCTTGCACGTCGTTGTCAGTCGCTTTTAAGCCTAGATGGTAATGCCAAAGCCGTACAACTTGCCAGACAGCGTTTAAGAGACTTGTCTGGGGTCAAGGTGGTACAAGGTATCATTCCTGGCGCGCTATTCACTCTAGAAAACGATGCTTTGTCAGACAATGCACTCACTTATCATCCCCCCTTTGATGCAATTATTATCAGTGAAATTTTATATTACTTATCGCCAGCTGATGTCGATAGCGTTATTAAATGGATAAAGCAAAACCTAGCTACAGGCGGTACTTTATTGTGTTGTCATTGGCGCTACGTTATCGAGGGTTTTGCTATGACGGGCGAGACCGTACATCAACGCTTACAGCAAGCGTTTGATGCATCAACCCATCAAGCAGAACACTTAGCCTTTGAGCATCAAAGTCAGATCATAGATCGTGATTTTTTGTTAGATGTTTGGCAGTACTCCGAGCAGTCGGTCGCGATGCAAGAAAATCTAATATGATTAATAATAATCAGCACCATCATAAAGCGGATGATAATAATAACCAGATGGATATAAAAATCGCTATCGTCATTCCTGCGCATAACGAAGCGGCGACTATCAGCGACTGCTTAAACGCAGTGCAAAGCTCAATCGAGCAATTAGCTGCAGCCATCGATACATATATAGTAGTCATGCTCGATAGCTGTACGGATGCTACGCGCGCGATAGTCGAAAATGCTGGCGTTGACTATTTAAGCTGCGATTATCACTGCGTAGGGCAAGTACGGGACTTAGGGATTCGCCATGCGATCACGCAAGGGTTCACTTGGATCGCTTGTACCGATGCCGATTCAGTAGTGACTACAGATTGGCTGGTGCAGCAAATTGCACATATCAACCATAAACCGACTGATATGATCTGCGGGGTAGTGAGTGTCGATAGTTGGGCACACCTAATGCCGCAAACGCGCAGTAAGTATATGGCCCATTATCAAGATAAAATGAATCACCGTCATATTCATGGTGCAAACTTAAGCTTTAGTAGTCAGGCGTATAACGAGGTCGGTGGTTTTGCACCCCTTAAATGCCATGAGGATGTGGATTTGGTCAAAAAGTTCGAGTCCAAAGGTTACGCTATTACTTGGAGTAATCGTGTCCGCGTCACTACCAGTAGCCGCTTGCAAGCGCGAGCAAGTGAAGGGTTTGCTGCATTTTTAGCCAATATAGAAAGCACCAATAGAAAATAATTACGTCAGTGTCATGCTTTTACCTGTCTACTATAACTATGTTTTAGTGTGTACCTATCCCATGTCCTTTATTGTCTCAATGCTTAATCAAAAACTCACCTTTTCTAAACTCTAAGCTTGCGCCTGTTTATCATAACCATTCAAAAGAGCGCTTCACCTTTGTATAAATACTGGCTTTGGTTTTATATCCTCTATATAATATTTTGAGTAATCACTCAACAACGATCATATGCTCTCATAAAGAGTCTTCAATAAAAATACTTTGTCCGACCTCATATTTAGCATCAAAGGTTATTATTTCATGCGCATGACTAGATACTTGCCCGCCATCCAAAACACGATTCGCTATAGCAGCTACGCTATAGCAGTTGGGGTTTGTGCGAGTATCTCTGCTAGTACTGCATCGACTATCGCAGTATTAAGTAACGACAATCAACCCCATTGGCAACAAGTACAAAAAGCGGGTGAAAATCAAGACGTCTACTTCCACGCTTGGGGCGGCGATCCACAGATTAATGCTTATGTTCAGTGGGCGGCTAAAACGGTTGATGATAAATATAATATCAATCTGGTCCATGTCAAATTAAGTGACACCAGTGAAGCCGTCAGCCGCGTACTCGCTGAGAAATCTGCTAACAACAATGATCGAGGTAGCGTCGACTTGATTTGGATCAATGGCGCTAATTTTGCCACTATGAGCGAGAACTCATTACTATTAAAGGACTGGGCAGATAGCCTACCTAACTTTACTCTTACCGATCCCAACAATAATCCAGCCGTGACTCTTGATTTTGGTATTCCTACCGAGGGTATGGAGTCGCCATGGGGACAGGCATCGCTGACCTTTTATTATGATAGCTTAGCGGTAAAGAAGCCGCCGACAACCTTGAATGAGCTTGCCAACTGGACACAGCAAAACCCTGGACGCTTTGGTTATCCCAAGCCACCTGACTTTTTGGGTATCAGCTTTTTGAAGTATGCTTTAGTAATAATACATGAGCAGAACGATGCCAAGACAGGCACCGATATCAGAGCTGAGTTAAATCAGCCTGTCAGCGCGCAAAACAAGGAAATCGTGCTTGCTCCGCTTTGGGAGTTCTTGGATGAGATGCATCCAACCCTTTGGCGTAACGGCGAACAATTCTTGCAAAGCGGCGCGCAAATGCGTCGCTTGGTTGATGATACTGAGCTGAGCTTAGCCTTTACTTTTTCAGGTCCTGAAGTCCCAGCCGCTGTTCGGCGTTATGACTTGCCGCCGAGCATCCGTAGCTATGCGATGAGTGATGGCAGCTTGAGCAATACGCATTTTGTCGCAATTCCTTATAATGCTAGCCATCCGAAAGCGGCGCAATTGGTCGCCAACTTTTTACTTAGTCCTGAAGCGCAAGCTCATAAACAAAATCCCAGCGTTTGGGGTGACAAAACGGTCTTGGTACCTGCGACCCTGGGCACAGAGCAGCAAGCGCTATTTACAACGACTAAGCCCCATCCAAGCGCACTGCCCTTTGACGCGATAAAACGCACCGTTAGCGAACCTCATCCAAGTTGGGTAGATGCTATTGTTGAAGGCTGGCAAGCTCGCTATGGAGTCAGCGAATGAGTCAGTTCTTTGATGACAAAGATGAAAAACTTGAACTAGCTAAAAATTCAGGTTCTCAGAACTCTAATACTGGTAACACTAGTATGACTACCCATTACAACGGTGATCTGTTTACGCGCTTAGTGACCCTTAGCCCCAAATTTTTACTGCTTTTACTGCTATTCCCTGTACTAGGTGGCCTTGTCAGCGTACTTTTGCCGGCCTTTGGGTGGGTACCTGCTATCGGTCAAACGAGCTTTAATTTACAAGGGTTTGAAGCACTATGGCAAACCCCCGGTCTGGGGCAGATGGTAGCGTTGAGTGTTGCCACGGGCCTTGTCAGTACCCTGCTCGCTTTTATCATAGCTCTGATGATACTAGCTGCGTTTTTTAATAGTGTATGGCTGACCCGTATCGAGCGCTTGCTTAGTCCAATCTTGGTCATTCCACATGCGGCGGCTGCGATCGCCATTGGGTTTTTGATTGCGCCCTCAGGCATGATTGCGCGATTAGTATCGCCATGGCTGAGCGGTTGGGAGCTTGCGCCGCAAGGAATACTACCGCACGATCCTTATGGCATTAGTATCATTTTGGGACTGGTGCTAAAAGAGCTGCCGTTTTTATTACTGATGGCGCTTGGCGCTTTAGCGCAGCCTGAGCTGGGTAAGAAGTTACATGAGCAGTATAAAGTGGCGCTAAATTTGGGCTATTATCCAGTTACAGCTTTTTTTAAAGCGGTTTTTCCGCTCCTTTATCCTCTATTGCGCTTACCTATCTTGGCGGTACTCGCCTATGCCAGCGCCAGTGTCGAGATGCCCCTTATTTTGGGACCCAATACGCCGTCCACTCTAGCGGTTACCATCATGCAATGGTTCAATGATGTGGATCTCAATTTACGTATAAAAGCCTCAGCAGGTGCGATATTGCAATTGCTATTGACTGGTGGCTTGATCACCCTATGGCTTGGCGGTGAACGAGTCATTAAAGCGCTATACAAAGGCTCACTACTCAATGGTAAGCGCCGTTATATCGACAGCATTTGGCAAAAACTCACTTATGGACTTACAGTTTTAATTCTAGGATTTATTGCTCTATCTCTTGTAGGACTATTGATGTGGTCAGTCGCAGGCTATTGGCGCTTTCCTGCTGTATTGCCAGAGCAGCTAGTCCTATTGCATTATCAAAGCGCCTTTATGCAAATGAGTACGCCGCTATTCAACACCCTATCTATAGGCATAGTCTCAACTGTATTTGCCATTATGCTCACCTTGTTATGCTTAGAATCTGAACAATTAGGTGATAGACCCCTCTCCTCCTTTACCAGTTTCATTATCTACTTACCGCTCCTGGTTCCTAGCATCGCTTTCTTGTTTGGTTTAGTCTGGTTACAGCAGTTAATCGATAATCAAGCGGCTTTTGTTAATGTCGCCTTTACCCATTTATTGTTCGTGCTGCCCTATGTATTTTTATCGCTTGCCAGCAGCTATAGGCGTTTAGATGTACGCTTTGTCAATGTCGCAGCGAGCCTTGGTGCTACGCCTGCCAAAGTGTTTTTGCAAGTCAAACTACCGCAGCTGTTTGCGCCTATTATGATCGCTATCGCTTTGGGATTGGCGGTCAGTTTTGGGCAATACCTACCCACGCTGCTGGCAGGCGGCGGACGTATTGCGACTATTACTACTGAGGCGGTAACGCTAGCTAATGGCGCTAGCAGGCGTACCAGTGCCGTTTATGCCATTATGCAAATGGTCTTACCGCTAATTGGCTTTATAATAGCTTGGATACTACCCAAGTATTTTTATAAAAGTGGCGCACGTTAACTGAGTAACTACTAAAATCATAATAAAGGTAAGACGATAATAAAGGATTCTCTATGTCAGCATCGCTACAAATAAAACACTTACAGCTCTATCGTCAAAGTGAGCTATTGGTCAGCTTAAATGAGCAAATCAAGGGCGGCGAGATTCTAACTATCATGGGGCCCTCTGGTAGTGGCAAATCAAGCTTGTTGAACTGGATGACAGGCACCTTGCCCAGCGGCTTTAACGCTACTGGCGAGATTTGGCTCAATGGCGAAAACGTCAGTCATTTGCCGACGCACTTACGTCGAATTGGTGTTCTCTATCAAGATGCGCTGCTGTTCTCACACTTATCGGTAGCGGGTAATATTGCTTTTGCGATGCCTAAAGATGACAAAGAGAGCAGCAAAAAACAGCGCTTAGCAAAGATAGAGCACGCTCTCGAGCAAGTCGGCTTAGCTGGCATGGCAAATCGTCATCCTGATAATCTATCAGGTGGTCAGCAAGCTCGCGTAGCCCTACTGCGTACCCTAATGAGTAAGCCCAAAGCCATATTGCTAGATGAGCCTTTTAGCAAGCTTGACACCCAGCTTCGAGCAGATACTCAGCAATTGGTATTTGATCAAATTCGTACCCATAAATTACCCGCTATTATGGTTACTCACGACCACAGCGATGCTAAAGCTGCGAGTGGTAAAGTCATTACGCTAAGCCTTTAACCAATAGCTTCTAGACTTGAACTTTTGGCGTCAATAACAAAAAGGCCAACCTATGCTAGATAAGTTTATTACTCCTGTTATCACCCCTATACTGAATCCTTTAGTCGTCGCGCTATATAAGCGCGGCATCAAGGCTGATCAATTGACGGTGACGGGTTTTATCATCGGTATGCTAGTGTTACCCCTACTTGCCTATCAGCTGTGGTTTGGTGCGCTTATTGCTATTATACTCAATCGTATTTTTGATGGTTTAGATGGCGCGCTTGCTCGCCATGCCAATAAGAGCTCAAGCGCTGGCGGCTACTTAGATATCACCCTCGACTTTTTGTTTTATGCCGCCGTGCCACTCGGTTTCATCTTGGCTAATCCTACACAAAACGCGATCGCAGGCGCATTACTGCTGGCTGCCTTTATCGGCACTGGCTCTAGCTTTTTAGCTTTTGCTGTAGCAGCCGAAAAGTTTCAATTGGATAAACCGCAGTTTAAGTACAAGAGCTTTTATTATCTAAATGGTCTGACCGAAGGTACTGAAACCATAGCGCTATTTGTCGCCTTTTGTATTTGGCCACAGCATTTTGTACTACTTGCTAGCCTCTTTGCTGCGGCCTGTGCGGTGACTATCGTTACTCGTATTTATGGCGGTTATCAGACCTTAAGACGTTTAGAAGACAAGCACTGATTTTTGCATAAATACTTATACTGTAATCATCCTTACTTCAAAGTCTTTAATATCAGTATTCACTACTCTTTGAGCGTTTATACACCATCATAAAGTATCTTGAATGTTAACAGGCGTTACAAATATTTGAGCAATCGCTCAATTTATATTTGAGTGATTGCTCAGAATGATTTACAGTAGGGTCAGTTAGCGACTCATAGCATTGCCTATTCGCTGACTTCATTTATTTAAATTAATAAAACTTAAATATTCATGAACTTAGATATCCATAAACTTAAATACTCATAAGGATCTTATATGACTGATTTTACTTTACATAATAAAGAAACAGCTCCTGCCGATAGCCAAGAGCTGCTCGATGTCTCTATCAATGCCTTTGGCATGATTCCAAATCTACATGCAGTCATGGCTGAAGCACCAGGCTTATTAGAAGGCTATCAGCGTCTACATCAGCTATTTTTGGACAGCAGCTTTAATGATGAAGAGACCACTGTGGTGTGGCAAACTATCAACGTTGAACATGCATGTCATTACTGCGTGCCCGCTCATACTGGCATTGCCAAAAGCATGAAAGTTGATGACGCTATCACTAATGCGCTACGTGACGAGACGCCACTACCGACAGACAAATTAGAAGCGCTACGTGACTTCACTCTGTCAGTAGTTCGCAATCGTGGTAATGTCGATGATGCGTCTGTACAAACATTCTTGGATGCAGGCTTTAGCAAGCGCCAAGTGTTAGAAGTGGTACTAGGCGCGGCGCAAAAGGTGATGAGCAACTACACCAATCATCTTGCCAATACCCCAGTAGATAAGCCGTTTGAGAAATTTGGATGGCATAAAGCACAGTAATATTGTTAATAATTAGCAGCTTGATAGTCTCTACATTTTTTAATATTGTCGTCAAAACTGTTGCTAGATGGACCATCGAGCAGCAGTTTTTTGGTTAAAATAATAGCTATAAACTATAATCAACGCGAGGTTATGTGGAAGATAACAAGCAGCTATCATCAGAGCGGCCACTGCGCATAGATATCGTATCTGACGTGGTCTGCCCTTGGTGCGCTATTGGCTACGGACAATTGGTCAAAGCTCTCGAGCAGACTGGTATAGAACATGAGATTCACTGGCATCCGTTTGAGCTAAACCCTGATACCCCAAGCGAGGGGCGCAATTTGTATGAGCATATTGCTATCAAGTACGGCTCAAGTCGAGAGGAGTCTGATGCGAGCCGCGCTCGGATGACTGAGGCAGGTCGCAGTGTGGGTTTTGAGTTTAACTTCACGGAGGACAGCCGCACTTATAACACTTTTGATATGCATCAGCTTCTGCACTGGGCCAATCTGCAAGGACGCATGCATGAGTTAAAGCAAGCGTTGTTCGCCGCTCACTTTACTCATGCTAGAGAAGTCTCAAGCCAAGACGTCTTAGCAGATATCGCTAGCGAGATTGGTTTAGATCGTAATGAGGCGCTAACGGTATTAACGGATCAGCGCTTTGCCGAAGACGTTCGCCGTGCTCAGCAAAGTTGGCGTCAAAAAGGGATTCAAAGTGTACCCTCTGTTATTTTTGATCAACAACACTTGGTCAGCGGCGCTCAAGGGGTCGAGAACTTTAAGAGCATTTTGCAACAGTTGTCAGATATGACAAAATAATGCACTAATCAATAATAAGCACTAGGGACAAAGCACAAAAACCAAAAGGGCGACTTATAATATTAAGTCGCCCTTATAGCTTTTATTGATATAAGCGTTAATACTTATGGTTCTAGCTAAATACTCACAAAGCGCGTGCATCAAGACTAAGCTTAGTGAACAGGCTCATTATTACGCAGGCTCTCTATTGATGATGCCATATCCTCTGCCAGCTCATGCACCGCTTGACTCTCGACATCACGCTGAGCAAAGGCACGCAAACCCATGACCTCAGCCTGTAATCGACGCGCCAGCCTAGTCGCATCAAGCGTGTCATCCATCTCGCCTAGACGCTGCGCCTCAGCGAAACACTCGCCAAAACGCGCCTCCATGCCCGCTAGTAATTTTTCTACCTTATCTAAAGCTAATTGTTCACGCGCACCAAGCTCAAGCAAGCTTTTGACCAGCATACATGCTCGACTAGGCAAGTCTTTATCGCGGATACCACCAAGCTGGCGCATAAAAGCCGCCAATCCCATCAATGGCGACTGATGATTGGCCAGTATACGTTCAAGCTCCGTTAAGGAGGACTGCGCATAATAATCTAGCGCTTCTTGAAACAAGCCGTCTTTACTACCGAATGCGGCGTAAATGCTACCCGGACGCATATCGAGAGCTTGTTCGATGTCTTTTAGGGAGGTGGCATGAAAGCCTTTGTGCCAGAACAGGGCTATGGCGCGTTCTAGCGCCTCGTGACGATTGTATAAAGTAGTTCGTGACATAGTAAATCCTGAATCTTGGAGCTGCGACCACAGATAATGCGGTAAGCACAGCGGTATAATTTGAGTGATTACTCAATTTTATCTTGACTCGCTACAACAGTCCAGTTAAAGTTTATTAACGACGCTTAGGCTATTAGCTACGACTTGTCTTTTTTGAGCAATGCATGCGCTCAAAGTGCGTAATAATCTTTGAAATATAATGTCTTGCTATTAAAATTATCATTCTTAATTCGGTTGATAGAGACAAACGATAGTTTAATGACATAACCGTTCTATCACTTCGAGGCTATTTACATGCGTAAAAACCTACTTACCCATGATAATAGTCTGCTCCGAACACTCTCCAGCATACTAGTATCCTCTCGATTGCGCATTATATTGTTATTAGTCATCCTTGTGTCTCTATTCATTTTGCTGACAAGCTGTACATCACGGGTCTGGAATGAACCTATCATAGAAACGGTTAACCATAGTTATAATTTTAAAAATAACTTACCGCAAAACTCAGATGATGTTTTTGTGGTTCTCGCCTTCTCTGGTGGCGGTACACGCGCAGCAGCGTTCAGTTATGGTGTGCTTGAAAAGCTACGAGACACACCTGTGATGATTAACGGCGTGGAGCGCCGATTATTAGATGAGGTAGATGTTATCTCTTCGGTATCAGGTGGTAGCTACACTGCCGCTTATTATGGCTTGTTTAGTGATGAAATCTTTGAGCAATTTGCCTCTGAGTTCTTGTACGAAGACTGGCAGTCTCGACTGATGAGACTGGCGATACGACCACAAAGCTTGATTGCGATGAGTAGCTCTGAGTACAATCGTGGCGATCTAGTAGCCAATAACTTAAACGAGAGTTTATTTCGGCAAAAGAGCTTCGCTGACATGGGCCACGGCAAATTACCGTTTGTTATTCTCAATGCCAGTGATCTAAATAATGCCATGACCTTTTCGTTCACTCAGCAGCAATTTGATTTTTTGTGTTCGGATTTATCGAGCTATCCTGTGGCCAACGCGGTGATGGCGTCATCTTCTGTGCCTGGCATTTTTGCACCCATCGCCTTGCGCAATTTTGCCGACTGTCCTCAGCGTTCTCAGCCTTGGGTTAATGTGGCTCTCAATCAAGACGATCATTTACCGCGTAGCTACGCTATAGCCCGTGCACTAGATCGATACTCGCAACCAGATCGTATGCCAGTGGTGCGCCTAGTAGATGGCGGGGTCACTGATAACTTGGGCGTACGCGGCTCAATGATGAGTCCTGTCACTCAGTATGGCGATGTCCCCAACATGGCAGGCGCGTTCAGTCCTGACAAGCTGCGTCAGGTCAAACAAGTACTGGTCGTCGTAGCCAATGCTCAAACTTACTCAGAACATGAGTGGTCAGTTCAGAGCAAGGATCCGAGTTTCATTCAGACTATTTCAGCGGCGAGCGAAGTGGCTTTGGGTACTTTAAATAACGAGACTATTTCATCCGCTAAAGACGAATTTTTGCAATGGGGCGAGCATGTCAACGCTCAGCGCTCAGCAGACGTCCCTCAGGTTGAGGTGCATTTTGCGGTGTTGACCTTTGATCAGGTTAAGGATAAAGCGGAGCGTGCGAAGTTCGATGCTATGCCCACGACCTTTCGTTTGCAACCAGAGCAGGTTGATGATCTGCGTGCTTTGAGTGGTAACCTACTGGAGCGCTCTAAAGAATTTCAAGAATTTCGACAAGCCTTACAGTGATCTAATATTCGCTAGATTCTCATTTTTATCTACAATGACAGCCTATTTTGAGCAATCACTCAAATTTACCTTGAATGTTCGCTCAACTAAAGGTAATGTAATAGTCACTCTTATTTATATTTGTGTGCCTGACACTACTTTTATGATCTACAAGGAGCTTTTATGCCCTCTACCCCATCACCCTCTATCATCGTATTTGACGTTAATGAAACCCTGCTCGATATCGAAACGCTTGCGCCTTTATTCACTCGTCTATTCGGTGATGAGCGCGTACTGAGAGAATGGTTCGCGCAATTGGTGCTCTATTCGCAAACCTTGACCTTATCTGGTCTTTATACGTCCTTTGGTGAGCTTGGTGTTGGTGCATTACAGATGACGGCTGATATTCATAGCGTTACTTTAACGAATGATGATATTGACAAGTTTAAGCAGCTTATGAGCGAGATGCCCGCTCATCCTGATGCGGTGCCCGCATTAACCATATTACGTGATGCTGGATTTAGGCTGGTGACCTTGACCAACTCAGCGAGCAGTGCTTCTCCTACGCCACTCGAAAAAGCAGGATTGGGTGATTTCTTTGAGCGCTCTTTTAGCGTTGAGGCAGTCGCAAAGTTCAAACCTGCGCCTGAGACGTACCAGATGGTCGCCACAGAATTGTCGGTTGAGACATCAGAGCTTTGCCTTGTCGCCTGTCATCTTTGGGATACGATTGGCGCGCAAGCGGCTGGCTATCAAGGCGCGTTCCTCAAACGTCCTTATAATGCCATGCTACCCGCATCCAACGTGCCCATACCGCACTTTATGGCCTCAGATCTGGTTATGCTGAGCGATCAGATTATTGAAAATCGCAATGATTAACCTCAAAAACCGAACAAGGAATGTTTATCATGAATAAATATATCGCAGGAATTATTGCAGGCTTCATTGCCACTATCGTGATGACTATTTTGCTACTGCTAAAAAGCATGATGGGTCTCATGCCTGACTTGGATATCATAGCGATGCTCGCCTCAATGATTGGTGACAGTCGAGTAATGGCGTTTATTGCTCACTTTATGGTGGGTTCTATTGGATATGGTCTGATAATGGCAATAGTGGGCAGCACAGATAGAAATAAAAATTTTACGGTAATAGGAGCACTCATAGGCGCTGCTGGTTGGCTTATGATGATGATTGCTATTATGCCTATGATGGGTAACGGCCTGTTTGGTTTGGCTATGCCAAGCGGTATTATGATTCCTATCGCAACCTTAATACTCCATCTCATCTTTGGCGTCGTATTAGGTAAAGCTTATGCCAAATTTATTCGTTAAAAACACTCGTTAATTTACTAAATCTTAAAGCTCAATTTAAATCACTTCAATTTAAAAACCAAAGGATAGAACTATGCAATCAAATAACCTTCAAAAACTTCAGGCTGGCAGTCAATTCCCCGACGTGCAGGTACAAATGCTCGGTGGCGACATGACAACCTTAGGCAAACCTGAAAACGGTCATGACTGGAAATTAGTCGTTGTCTACCGCGGCAAGCACTGCCCAATCTGTACCAAGTATCTTAATCAGCTAGAAACGGTCAAATCCTCATTTGCTGATGCGGGCGTGGATATCTTGGCGATATCAGGCGATAGCAAACAGCAGTTGCAAGAGCATTTAGAAGAGCTTGAGGATATCAACTTCCCGATAGCTTATGGTTTGAGCGTTGAGCAGATGAATGAGCTTGGGCTATATATCTCTGATCCGCGCTCAGAAAAAGAGACCGATCATCCTTTTGCTGAGCCTGGGGTATTTGTGATTAACGCCAAAGGCGAGATTCAAATTATTGATATCTCTAATGCGCCGTTCGCTAGACCTGAGCTTGAAATGCTTGCGAACGGTTTGTCTTTTATTCGAGAAAATGACTACCCTATACGTGGTACGCATGGTTAAAGTTTAATTACTATTACCGCTTAATCAACAATGAACAGTTTAGCGCCAGTGGTAGTCGATGAACGATGAGCTATCGTATCATCGGCGACTTGGTAGGTCATACCTGGCGTTAATGTAAAGGTTCGACCATCTTTTAGCTCAGTATTGAGCTCACCTTCAAGGCACAGCAATATATGACCCTTAAAGCACCAATGATCCGCTAAGTAACCGGGTGAATACTCAACCTTGTGCACCTGAATAGTATTAAAATCAAGCGTTATCCAGTAGCCAACGCCAGTCTCACCTTTTATTTTTATAGCTTCTATATTCGTCCAATCCGTCATTCCAAACGGTATTTTTTCCATTTTCATAAGTCTTATTCCTCATTATTAAAAACTAATAGTTCTTATAAAACATGTCCTTTGGTTCTATTTATTATTTAAAAAAATATATTTCATAGTAGAGCATATTGAACACTCATAAGTAAGCACTGCTGATAGCTAATCATATCTATGTTCTCGTCCAAGAAAAAACCTTAGGTACTGAAGATGCCTTGGCTAGCCTATTTTATTCAAACGAATAGAACAATTTTATCATCTACCTCTCTCCACAAACACCTTATTTCATTTTTAAGATACCTCATTAAAGTCAAAATTATTGTTTAGAAAATATTAAAACTCTTATATATATCAATTATTGGTTGTATACCTACTTGATGTTGGTTATTCTTTAAAGATGCCTTGTAAGGTATTAGGAGAGTCAAAAGCACTATTATAATTATGAGAGGTGTATAAAATGAGTGATTTACTTGAGTTTGAAATCGAAAATGTACTGCCATCTGATGCAGTTCAAGACTGCTACGACTTAGCTCTTAATCATAGACAAGAAACAGAATATCTTAGAAGAATTGCACCAGCTGTCGTTGAAAGCCTTTCAAAGATGAAGTTATTTCGAATGGGTCTTTCAAAGTCTTTAGGAGGCTGGGAGAATACACCCGTAGAGACTCTAAAAGTATATGAGCATCTTGCAAGTGCTGAGGCTTCTGCAGCTTGGATCGTTTGGAATAATCACTTAGCTTGTACTTTTGGGCGTTTTTTGGATAAGACGAGTTTTGAAGAAGTTTACAAAGACCCTACCCATATCTATGCTAATTCTGCACGTCCTGAAGGCACTGCGCAAACGCTCTCAGATGGTTATCTTGTATCAGGTCGATGGACACTCGTATCTGGTTGCGAGCTTGCTGATTGGTTTGTATTGCGATGCTTAGTGCTATCAGAGGGGTCACCAAAAACACTTGGGCCTGGTGCAAAATTAAAGTTATTCTTTATTCCAAAACAAGACATCGAAATCATAGATACATGGAATGTTGGTGGTCTGAACGGTACAGGTAGTCACGATGTCGTCGTAAAAGACGCTTTTGTAAAGCCTCAATATGCAGTGGATTTTGATAGTCCAGTTGTCATCGATAGCGCATACAATCGCTTGCCTATTGGCTGCATCAATGCAGCTGGCTGTGCCGCAATGGCACTAGGGGTTCTAAAAGCTGCAACCGATGACTTAACAGAGCTGTGTTTGGAGAGAGTGACACCAGGTAAGAACCCAGATTTACGTGATCGGTCTACAGTACAATCAGCAATAGCCAATAGTAAAACTCTACTCGCCTCAAAACGCTTACAGTTACACCATAGCGTTGAAACATTATGGATAGAGGCTCAAAACAGAAATACTTTTTCTGATAAGCAGCTTGCAGATGTCTGGGCAGCATCTTGCGCAGCAGCTACAGAGGCTCGTTCTATGGTCTCTGAGATCTATGCAGTAGCAGGTACTGTCTCTTTATATAAAAAGCATAGGATAGAAAGAGCCCATCGAGATATTCACGCTATTTTGCAACATGGTATTATTCAACCTCATTGGCAAGCTCAGGCAGGTATGGCTTACGTTGGTTTAAAACCTACTGCCGCTATGTTTAGAATTTAGGGCGTGTTTAATAATTCACAAATAAGTACTGACAGTGACTATTTTTTTAGCAGTTCATAGTTAAAATAGTAAGTCAAGTTTTTCAGACGTCTATTTTTACCTTAAATACGACAAGAAAGTGTCCTGTCTCTCTATTATGCGCATAGTATTGCGGACGATTAAAGCAGTACTTTCACTCAATACACCCTCAGGTCTGATGCTAAGAGTGCTTCACTCAAAGTAACTGTTCAAATAAAATGAGCTAGCTTGTGCAATAGCATTACTTGTGATTGACATAATGACTAGCACACAGCTTTGATAAACTGGTAGCTATCAGCAGTGTCATGGTTGAGTATCAAATACGTTCTAATTGTTTATGATACTAAGAAAACTAACTTTTACCTTATGTCAAAGATGTATACTCAAGTTTTTTAGTACGTAAAGTATAGCTTTATTTTACTCATTTGCGCATGTCCTACTATTATAAATTTATAATAGTCTATTTTGTTTGTCATGATTCGATATATAAGTTTTTAATCTAGCAATTGTGTGCAAGTGTTACTGTTAATTGACAGCTAGCCAACATCTGTAAATAATATACCTAACAATTTTTGTTACTAAGTAAGAGTCTCAAAAGTATACTTTTACCAGATTCTTATGTTGCTCACTTTAGTACAAAAAATTTTAGTGGAGATGATTATGGATGGTCAAATGACGGGCAGCGCTCTTACCCGTGCTATGCTCAGACGTGGCGATCATATGATATGGTGTGCTGTAGATGATACGAGTGACGCACAAGCTATGAGAGATCATACCAATAATAATTTTACTACGCACATCGTGTCCTATCGAAATGGACAGTTTACATGCATAGATGGTATAACATGGCTTTTTGCAGTTCCCATCAAAATTATTGAAGTCACAAAAGAAGAAGTAAGATTATAAATTTTGCTCACATAAATACCATTTACTATAAATGGTGAAGACCTCTACCGATCAACGGTAATGAATTTAAGAACTTAACTCTAATGATTTCTTATATTTTTGACGAAATTATAATTGCTCTTTAAAAAAATAAAAACAAGGCATCTGATGCCTTGTTTTAGATTAAGTCATTTATAGATAAACTATCTCATTAGTCAAAATGGAAACCTGCACCAACAGCGCCGCCTACATTACCTTGGGTATCTGCTGTACCGTTGACTTTTATAACCCAGCGACCGTCGTTTGACAACTTAGAGACACCGATAGCTACTGCGCTTTCACCATTGTAGGTTGCGATACCACCGCCTACCATAGACTTACCGATAATGTACGCTTGAGGTAGCGAAGACATTGCCATTGCTGCTGAAATACCTGCATTAGCGTCATCTTCAACTTCATCGATCTTGTAACCTAAGTCGTTCATGTTGCTATTAAGTCTACTATCTAATGCGCTAAGTTGACTGTAGTTGACCGCATCGGTTGCTTCTACGCCATCTGCTACACCAGTAAGACGTTGATCACCTGCATTTAAACCTTGACCTGTCATACTAGGTCCGCCTTGCATTGATATGCCACTGCTATTTATAACTGTAGTACCTGCAGCGATACTATCAACGCTGATATTACCGTTTAGATCGAACTTGATACTACTGCCATCAGTTGTAGTGGTAATATTTTCACTACCAGTAAAGCTAAGTACGCTACCATCACCAACAGGTTTGTTAATAACATCACCGTTATCAGCACCGAAGTTTAGACCAGCATCAAGCTTATCTTTATTCGCTGCGACGTTGGTTGTATTAGTAGCAATATTGGTGGTGTTGGTTGCAATATTGCTAGTATTATTTGCGATATTGGTTGTATTGGTTTCGATGTTTGTAGCATTATTTGCGATATTTTCATTAATGACAATCTCGCCTTGCTTGATAGAAGCAATTGCACCATCAATGCTACTTTCACCAGTACCACCTATATTAGTGTTTGTAAAGCTACCGTCTTCAGCATTGTAGACGGTGTTGCCACCAATAATACTACTGATACCAGTGCCTTGTGCAAACAACTGACTACCATTTATAGCATCTTGCGAGCTGGATGAAACCTCACCATTTTGTACATTGGTTACTTTCATATCAGCAGCATTGATACCATCGCGGGTCATGCTAGGTCCGTCTATGATACTAAAGCCATCGTCACTCATAAGGCTTTGACCTGTAGTTAAAGTATCAACTGCAATGTCTGAATTGAGATCAAAGCTAAGGTCGTTATCGCCTATTGCTCTAGACAACGGGTTAACAACTCGCGTAACGCTGATGTTACCGTCGGTATTACTCATATCGACATTACTATTAACAACTGATGTTGGCGTATCTTTTTGGGCACTTAAGCTCCATCCTGTGTTTATTGCTGATGTTGCCTCTTGTAGTTGACCTAAATTGACTCCATCAGTCAGCTCCACCCCTCGACCAACATTGCTAATTACGTTACCGCCGTTATTTAGACCCATACTGCTGAGCCTAACCGTACGGTTGGTATCACTACTAACAAAGGTAAATCCACTATTATTCATAATGCTATTACCAATTCGTATGCTACCATCTTCACTTAAATCTAACTGATTGTTGAGCTGAATCTGAACACCTGTAGCAGAGGCAGTAGTTAAGATATTACTATCACCTGTAACGTTGATCGTATCACCTAAAGCAAATTGCTGATCGTTAGTGCTGTCTCCATCACCAATTCTAATTCCTTTAGCAATATTTCCCGTATTGACGCCAATATCTGTAGTATTGGTTTCAATATCAGTAGTGTTAATATCTACTTTAGTATTCGTATCCGACAGCTGACCGAAATTCACCGCATCTTTTGGCGTTGAGCCATCTGCTACGTTGGTTATTTTGTTGCTACCATTGTTCAGACCGTTGGCTGAGATACTTACGCCACTACCAAAATTTGCACTATTGAGATCAGTTAGATCTTTGACGAGCTTGACTGTTAGTGAATTATCAGTGTCATTTGCGATGACGCCGATGTTATTACCAGAGGCAAGTCTATCAGCATCAACCTCTCCACCTTTGATAGTAAGTTTTTCACCCATTTTACGAGTGACAGTAACGAGTGTATTGTCGCCTGTAAAATCAAGACCTCTATCAACGGTTTGATTGATGCTATTGTTAACTTCTAACAGCTGCTCTTGGGTTGCTGCCAAACCACCAGTATAGGTTTGATTAGCATCAAAGGTTGTGTTACTTAAACCTGAGACTGTGCCGTTTGTACCGTCAATCATTACTGGCATATCACTGCCGACAGTGATGACATCCGCCAATCCAAGCTCGATACCGTCATTGGTAGACAATAGCGTCGTGGTTAGGTTATTGTCTGTGTTTAGCTTAATCTCTTCGCCCAAGTCAAAGGTCTTTTGCAAGGAGTCATTGACATTAAACTTGATACCCTTAGCGATGTTGTCTCTGTTGGTTGTGATGTTGCCTTCGTTGGTACTGACGTTTTGGTTAGTGGTGTACAACTGGCTACCGTTAATGGCGTCGGTTGAGTCACTTTCCAAAGTACCAGCTGCGATGTTGCTCAGCGTGGTTGGGGTACTGGTGCTACCAGTCGCTGATTGCATAGAGGCGATTACGTCGATTGCTGTGACAAGGTCGCCACTACCATCAGGGTTAGTGTTGAAGCTACCATCAGTCTGCTTGTAGAGTTTGTTGCCTGTAGCATCAGTATAGACGACTGGAGACTGGGCACTTTCACTGAGTGACTGTGCGTCTACAGAGAGGTCGAACACTCTAGCATCCCCTGATGCGGTTTCGCTGACGCTGATAGAGTTGTTGTTCGAGGTCACTTGAGTACGGGTGCCATCAACGTAGGTTTTGTTGGTGGCATCAGTCCCTACTGTAGGAGCGTCGATGAGGGTGACTTTGTTAAAGGTGGGTGTATCACTCATCTGTACGTTGACACCATTTGCGGTTGTGACGGTGCTGATGTTTTTACTGTCGCCATTGATGTTGAAGGTTTGACCCAATTCTCGCTTGACGGTATTGCCACTGTCAGCGCCGAAGTTTAGACCGAGGTCTATAGTCGTATTGATATCAGCATTGGCTTGTGAGAGCTGCTCTTGGGTTGCTGCCAAACCACCAGTATAGGTTTGATTAGCATCAAAGGTTGTGTTACTTAAACCTGAGACTGTGCCGTTTGTACCGTCAATCATTACTGGCATATCACTGCCGACAGTGATGACATCCGCCAATCCAAGCTCGATACCGTCATTGGTAGACAATAGCGTCGTGGTTAGGTTATTGTCTGTGTTTAGCTTAATCTCTTCGCCCAAGTCAAAGGTCTTTTGCAAGGAGTCATTGACATTAAACTTGATACCCTTAGCGATGTTGTCTCTGTTGGTTGTGATGTTGCCTTCGTTGGTGCTGACGTTTTGGTTAGTGGTGTACAACTGGCTACCGTTAACCGCATCTTGGCTACTGCTAGTAACCGCTCCGTCTTTGACATTGATGATCTTTTTACCCGCATTGTTTAGACCTGCAGCAGTCAGGGTTACAGGGTTAAGTGGATTAAGACCTGTGACTGAGACACCTAAAGGAGTGACAACAGTATTAAGTATTACGTTACCCCCTGTCTTGACAGTACCAAGCGCTCCTAGGTTTAGATTGTTGTTGAGCTTAATGGCTATCTTGTCATCGATGACTTGGGTAGTGATGTTGTTGTTTGAACCAACAATGTCGACCGCATCACCTAGATTGCGCTGTACTTCATTAGTGTCAGCGGCTCGTAATGCAAAGCCAAGACTGGTAACGCCGCCAACGGCATTGTTTAGATCACCTGCATTAACCGCATTTTTCTCGTTAGTTGCTAGTGTGATGTCACCTGCACTACCTAAACCTGTGATTTGATTGTTGTTCAGGTCAATACCTTCAGTTGAGATGTTGACGCCACCAAAGTCTGCACTGATTAAACCGGTTAGGTTCGGTGCCAATCCAAGCTCGATACCGTCATTGGTAGACAATAGCGTCGTGGTTAGGTTATTGTCTGTGTTTAGCTTAATCTCTTCGCCCAAGTCAAAGGTCTTTTGCAAGGAGTCATTGACATTAAACTTGATACCCTTAGCGATGTTGTCTCTGTTGGTTGTGATGTTGCCTTCGTTGGTACTGACGTTTTGGTTAGTGGTGTACAACTGGCTACCGTTAATGGCGTCGGTTGAGTCACTTTCCAAAGTACCAGCTGCGATGTTGCTCAGCGTGGTTGGGGTACTGGTGCTACCAGTCGCTGATTGCATAGAGGCGATTACGTCGATTGCTGTGACAAGGTCGCCACTACCATCAGGGTTAGTGTTGAAGCTACCATCAGTCTGCTTGTAGAGTTTGTTGCCTGTAGCATCAGTATAGACGACTGGAGACTGGGCACTTTCACTGAGTGACTGTGCGTCTACAGAGAGGTCGAACACTCTAGCATCCCCTGATGCGGTTTCGCTGACGCTGATAGAGTTGTTGTTCGAGGTCACTTGAGTACGGGTGCCATCAACGTAGGTTTTGTTGGTGGCATCAGTCCCTACTGTAGGAGCGTCGATGAGGGTGACTTTGTTAAAGGTGGGTGTATCACTCATCTGTACGTTGACACCATTTGCGGTTGTGACGGTGCTGATGTTTTTACTGTCGCCATTGATGTTGAAGGTTTGACCCAATTCTCGCTTGACGGTATTGCCACTGTCAGCGCCGAAGTTTAGACCGAGGTCTATAGTCGTATTGATATCAGCATTGGCTTGTGAGAGCTGCTCTTGGGTTGCTGCCAAACCACCAGTATAGGTTTGATTAGCATCAAAGGTTGTGTTACTTAAACCTGAGACTGTGCCGTTTGTACCGTCAATCATTACTGGCATATCACTGCCGACAGTGATGACATCCGCCAATCCAAGCTCGATACCGTCATTGGTAGACAATAGCGTCGTGGTTAGGTTATTGTCTGTGTTTAGCTTAATCTCTTCGCCCAAGTCAAAGGTCTTTTGCAAGGAGTCATTGACATTAAACTTGATACCCTTAGCGATGTTGTCTCTGTTGGTTGTGATGTTGCCTTCGTTGGTGCTGACGTTTTGGTTAGTGGTGTACAACTGGCTACCGTTAACCGCATCTTGGCTACTGCTAGTAACCGCTCCGTCTTTGACATTGATGATCTTTTTACCCGCATTGTTTAGACCTGCAGCAGTCAGGGTTACAGGGTTAAGTGGATTAAGACCTGTGACTGAGACACCTAAAGGAGTGACAACAGTATTAAGTATTACGTTACCCCCTGTCTTGACAGTACCAAGCGCTCCTAGGTTTAGATTGTTGTTGAGCTTAATGGCTATCTTGTCATCGATGACTTGGGTAGTGATGTTGTTGTTTGAACCAACAATGTCGACCGCATCACCTAGATTGCGCTGTACTTCATTAGTGTCAGCGGCTCGTAATGCAAAGCCAAGACTGGTAACGCCGCCAACGGCATTGTTTAGATCACCTGCATTAACCGCATTTTTCTCGTTAGTTGCTAGTGTGATGTCACCTGCACTACCTAAACCTGTGATTTGATTGTTGTTCAGGTCAATACCTTCAGTTGAGATGTTGACGCCACCAAAGTCTGCACTGATTAAACCGGTTAGGTTCGGTGCCAATCCAAGCTCGATACCGTCATTGGTAGACAATAGCGTCGTGGTTAGGTTATTGTCTGTGTTTAGCTTAATCTCTTCGCCCAAGTCAAAGGTCTTTTGCAAGGAGTCATTGACATTAAACTTGATACCCTTAGCGATGTTGTCTCTGTTGGTTGTGATGTTGCCTTCGTTGGTACTGACGTTTTGGTTAGTGGTGTACAACTGGCTACCGTTAACGGCGTCGGTTGAGTCACTTTCCAAAGTACCAGCTGCGATGTTGCTCAGCGTGGTTGGGGTACTGGTGCTACCAGTCGCTGATTGCATAGAGGCGATTACGTCGATTGCTGTGACAAGGTCGCCACTACCATCAGGGTTAGTGTTGAAGCTACCATCAGTCTGCTTGTAGAGTTTGTTGCCTGTAGCATCAGTATAGACGACTGGAGACTGGGCACTTTCACTGAGTGACTGTGCGTCTACAGAGAGGTCGAACACTCTAGCATCCCCTGATGCGGTTTCGCTGACGCTGATAGAGTTGTTGTTCGAGGTCACTTGAGTACGGGTGCCATCAACGTAGGTTTTGTTGGTGGCATCAGTCCCTACTGTAGGAGCGTCGATGAGGGTGACTTTGTTAAAGGTGGGTGTATCACTCATCTGTACGTTGACACCATTTGCGGTTGTGACGGTGCTGATGTTTTTACTGTCGCCATTGATGTTGAAGGTTTGACCCAATTCTCGCTTGACGGTATTGCCACTGTCAGCGCCGAAGTTTAGACCGAGGTCTACGACGTTTGAGAGACCTTTTAACTGAGCGACGTTGACCGCATCACTATTATTTTTACCTGCGGCAACTTTGACGATCTGACGATTACCATCGGTATCATTACCGACAGACACTGCACCAAGGGATTCACTTCTAGTTGAAGTAATAATATTTTGATCAGCGAGCGTTGCGCCTGCCGGAACAAAGCCTTCAGTACCTGCGCCTCCTGCGATATTAGCTACTGATTTTGAACCTAGGGCAACACCGTTTACAGCAGAGGCATTTGCACCCGAACCTAACGCTGATGCGCCCTTTTCACTGGCTGTTGCAGCGATACCAAATGCTGAAGATGCGGTACCAGATGCATCTGAGTGTATTCCTACAGCAGTTGCTAGATGACCATTTGAGCGTGATTTAGCACCGATTGCTATAGAGGCTGCGCCAAGTGTTTGAGTATGTCCTGCAAAACGATTATTAGGATCTAATAAATCGCGACCAGCATACTCATTAAAGACAGTATTGACTGTGCCACTATTTAGAGCATCATCAATATCACTACCATCTATATTATATTTTGAAGCCAAATCTAGATCATCGCCACCAATAGCGATAGAGGATGCCCCTATAGACACAACGTTTGCACCAATCGCAATAGATTGTGCACCTTTAGCTATTGTATCTTGACCACTAGAGGCGCTACCAATAGCAATGGTTTGACTACCTATAGCACGGGCGTTTCTCCCCATAGCCATCGAATTTTGACCCGTTGCACCTTCATTCAAGTCATTAGTGCCGCCGTCTGAATTGACACTATAGTACTTCACCTTATTCTCAGCGATACTACTATCAAGCTGACTTACATTCACCGCATCTTTTGGACCAATCCCGTCTTCTACATTAATGATTCTGTTATTGCCGTTGTTTAAACCACTATTGCTGAGTACGACATTGTTGTTAGGATCAATGGCTTTCACCATAATACCGGAGCTATCAACCAGAGTATCCCCTATTTTGAGGCTACCATCCGTACCTAAGTTGACGTCTTCATCAAGCTTTACAGTCAAGGATTTATCGCTACTGTTAGCAGCAACGCTAATATTCTTAGTATTTGAATCGCCAGCTACGGTTTCGCCACCCTGAACTTTTAGTGTCTGGTTTCTATAAGTAGTGCTTATATATACTTTTGGTGTTGCATCATCTCCAGCGAAGTTCATTCCACTAGGGTAGTAGTAGTAATAACCATTAGCAGCGGCAGGAATAGTTAACCCAGCTGCCAATAATCCAAGTCCTATAGCACTCAGGCGTAGAGTATTAACAGAAGACAAGCTAGCACTAGTGTTAATACTTGCATTGGCACTCACGCTAGATTTTGATGATTTGCCGCGTGCTTTGGCATACTCAGCAACAGCCGTAAAGCAGCCCAATGCTTCATTCCAGATAACTTTAAAATTGCGGTTCATGATATGTACTCCCTTACATAATGAATAGGTATAAACTCAAACTCATGTTGTAGAGAGTAAAAACGCGGATAGATACAAACTTATTCAAACATCGAAGTCACAAAGCTAGATGTTTAAGTTGCATCACAATTATTACTCTCTTTATATAACAATAAATGAATATAAAGAGGTAATCAATTAATAAATTTGCATTTAACTACCGTTCGTCGGAAAATATGCAATATATTGAATATATGTGTAGGCTCTTGTTTAGACTTGACTTTTCATGGAGATTTTAGGGCTAATGGAAGTAAAAACGGAAATATACTTGAGTACAATATATAATATGCCTTGTTTATTTATGACTCTCAAGCGGTAGCACCACCTCCACTACGAGTCCATCTCTACCATCTTGTCGATTGCTCACACTCACCTTACCTTTGTGAGCCATGACCACCGCCTGTACGATAGCAAGACCAAGACCATAGCCACCCGTTTTGCGGTGTCGAGCAGCATCTAGGCGCACAAAGGGCTGAAAAATACGCTTCAGATCCGCATCGGCAATGCCTCCGCCCTCGTCCATTACGATGATTTTTATCGCAGGTATGCGATTGTCTAATAGCGCCTGTATTATTTGAACGCTTACCGCTGATTTTGACGATGTATGCATAAATGCATTACGAATGATATTTTCAAGCGCGCTATGCAATTGCTCTTGGTTGCCCCTGACGATCGAGGCAAATGTCGGTGGTTGCCATTGCCAGTTGATGTTTTTTTGCTGAAATTCAAAACACACATCCTGCCCAATCTTACTAATAATCTCAGCGATATCGACCTCCTCCTCTACACTATTGCTAGTGTACTGCTGCATCTGTAGCGACTGGATATGAATGATTTGCTCAATCAGCTCGTTCATTCTTGCAGACTCCTTATCGATACGATCAAGATAGCGATGAGCCGTTGGTGCAAAGTCGCGAGTCAGCTCGGTAGCAACCTCAAGGCGTGCGAGCGGCGAGCGTAGCTCGTGCGATATATCACTGAGCATTTGCTTGCGCGCAAGCTCACTCTCTGCAAGACGAGTAGATAATGTGGCGACATCTTTTGCCAGTAATCCTATCTCATCATCGCCCATCTTTGATAAGTTAGGGGATGCTTGATAATCACCATTTGTCATACGGTGTACGCTTAGCTGCACGCGGCGAATACGTTTTGTGAGGGTACGACTAAGCCAAATACAGACCAAGACACCAAACACTAATATCAGTAATAAACGTATGGGAAAATGACCTCGCTGCAAGGCGATAACATCAGCAAAACGTAGCTGCGGGCGCAATTGTATAATGACCGCCTGACCGTCTGGTAAGATCACCTCTTTATCAGCCAGTTCTGGACGCTCGCTACTGTTGGTTATTGCCATATCACTAGGCATTACTGGCTGTAAGATACTAGGTAATATGGAAGGTCTATTGGTAACGTCAGCTTGATTGTGACGGCTATTATCGTGGCCTAAGTCATCATCAGATCTGTTAGATGGTGACAAGGGACTCATAGACTGCTGATGCCCTCGCTCACGTCTTTGCATTTGCTCGCTGCGATCTCTATAGCGCGGGAACAATGTCGCTCCTTGTTCGTCATAGATTCGTATCTGTGACATAAGGGGTCGATCTTGTCGGTACATTTGTCGCACGCTCGCAAGATCGCCTGTCTTGAGTACCTGAGCTACCACTTCACGCTTAACAAGCAAGCGCTCAATTTGGCTATCCATACGGGCATTGAGCGCTTTTTCGTTAAGCGCGCGCTCGAGCACAATGGATAGCACAGAGGTTAGCAAAATGGTCAGTAGCAAACTCAAAAACAGACGCCAGAACAGCGTTATTCTTGGTTTAAATCGAGTAGATGTTGTCATTATAAGACCAGCTGATACCCTTTACCCCGAATCGCTTTAATCGGCTCATCATGGAAGGGTTGAAGTTTTTTGCGCAGGCGTGAGACATGCACATCCAGACTGCGATCAAAGGGTTGTAGTACGCGCTGCAAGACGTGCTCGGACAACCAAGATTTACTGACTACTTCGCCCTTTCGCTTAAGTAGCGCGAGTAACAAATCAAACTCTGTTCCGGTTACTTGTAGCTCCACGCCATCTATCTGGCACAATCGCTGACTTTGATCTAAGTACAGACGGCTCTCAGGTAGCGGCGTGTGATCTAGGACAGGCGTATTCGTACGTTTGATGACTGCATTAATCCGTGCCAAAAGCTCACGAGGATTGCAAGGCTTGGTAATATAGTCATCAGCGCCCAGCTCAAGACCAATAATACGGTCAATCTCCTCGCCTTTTGCAGTTAGCATAATGACAGGGATATCACTGATGGCGGGCAATTGACGTAGCACTGAGAGCCCATCTAGCTTTGGCATCATGATATCTAGTACCAGTAGATCGTAGTTCAAAGCGCTATGGTTTGTCGATCTAAGTTTATGTATGACCGCTTCGCCATCATGAACGCAGTCGCAGTCGATACCATGATTTTGCAAATACTCTTGCAACAACTGCGTCAATTCTTCATCATCATCGCCTAATAGTATTTTTGTCATATTTATCTCCTCATCGCTATACCCTCTATATTATCATCTGTTATGCGCCGCCTGAGTGACAAACGTTACCTTTCTTAATACTTTATAAAGTATCGCGACTTTCGCCTGTCGTATTATAGTTTCAGTCTTATTGTCCTATAAGACGAAATTTTATGTCCGTTGGCTATACTATTTAGTCCTGTATTTATTTAATTATTAAGGAATCACAATGAAAAAATTACTATTAGGCGCCGCACTTGCTACCTCTAGCGTCTTTGCCTTAACAGCTTGTACTAGCGTAGGTGCTAATACCGACACGCCAGCGACCACTCAGATGCAAAAGCAGCATAAAGGCGGCATGAAAGACGGCAGTAGAGGATTTATGTCACAGCTTAATTTGAGCGCAGCGCAGCAAGCACAACTGCAAGCCCTTAAACAAAACAATAAAGACAATCGTATGCAAAATCGCGAGGCGATGCTCAATATATTGACTCCCGAGCAGCGCGCACAACTGGTAACGATGACATCAGAAAAGCAAGGTAAAGGTCATCGCCGCGGGCACCAAATGGACGGTAAAAACAGTCCTTTTGCACAGCTGAATTTGACGACGGCGCAACAAGCGCAAATCAAAGCCATCAGACAGACCAACACAGGTAGTCGTATGCAAAAGCATAATGCGATCATGCAAGTGCTTACCGCCCAGCAGCGTCAGCAGCTAGAGACAATAAAGGCTGATAGAATGGCAAAAGGCGGTCACAGTGGTAACATGCAGAACTAAACGCTAAGTTGAACTTAATTCTAACTTTAAATCAGTCACCAAAAAGCGCATCGTTTAAACGATGCGCTTTTGTTATAAATGGTTAATTTATTAGGTGTTATACCCTAGTCAATACTCTCTAAACGCTCTTGACTCATAGGCAGCATTCTAAATAGCATTTTGCCCAGTGCCGTACCATTACCTTCACGGTAGGACTCTATAAGCTCACGACTATAGTCTCTAATATCGACACTGTTACTAGCGTTAGGCTCTTGGACATCGGCAGGCAAGCTGGGATAGGCAATCGTTTGCGAGGTGATCGGTGCATACTGCTGCAAGACATCAATGGTGATACCTCTAGTTGAGTCTTGCAAGCCCATATCTTGGTTACGCATATGCTGCCACTTAATACGGCCGCGATTATCTAAACCGTATAGCTCTAGAATTGCTGTATTACTGTTTTGTGATGCTATTGCGCTTTCATCGCCTGTTATCTCGCTTTTTATAATAGATAGTATTTGCTGCACGATTGCCTTACTGGTTAATGACTTGCCGCTTGGGTCAAAGACATCACTACCCAATTCGCTATCAGTCACTAAATCTGGGTACTGTGTGGTTATCGTCTCGTACACTATACTCATGTAGTCCTGATAAAACTGCTCATAGCTTGCTGTGCTTTGAGCGCGGCGAATAATCTGCGGCGTTTTTAGCATCGGAGCAAGTTGCGCCGCTGGGTACTTAGGAGACACTGCGCTCAGAGATTGCGGAGTGACATAATCAAACTGGCTCAAAGGCGCTGTCTCAAAAGTGCGATCTAATGCGTCAAAATGACTTTTAATCACTGTTCGACCAAAGTCTTTAGGCAAAGTCCCATCATTAAGCGTGAGCTTAAGCCACTTATTTTGCCACTGCGTACCGAGCTTGTTATCAAATAGCTCAGAGTTGAGCATCGCGATATTGTCCGCCCAAAAGTAGATAGTGCCTTCTTTTGCATTGAAATAAATGGGCTGGTTGATGCTGCTGTGATGATTGCGTCCTTTGTACTGCATGCTACTAAGCATAGTGATCTTGCCTGCGACCAGCTGATAGACGCCTTGCGCATTGATGGATAAAGGCTTTAACAAATAGGCGTCAAGCAACTGAGCATTTCTCACATTTTGCTTCGTGGTTTTATTATCATAATTGTCAAACAGCTCTTGATAATAAGGTGAGACTTTATCATTGCTATCACTGGCTATAGCGCCTCCCTTAATCACCCTACTCTCTGTAACGGTGGCGCCTACATCCTCTACATATGTTGTATCGTCCAGCGCCTTATATGCAGAACTATACTCGGCATCATCGTATTCTTCATAGACATCGCTGTCCTCAAAAGCGGCGCTATTATATTGACTCTCATCCCATGCCCGATAAGCCTCATCACAAGCCAAATAGGACTGCTTAATAGCGCTGCGCTGCGGCGCATAATCCGCCGATTCAATCATTTTTCCTGCGGTCTGGGCCTGCTCTATAAGGGCGGCATAAGCCTTGTCGTGGGTTTCTTCGCAGTGCGCATCTACATATTCTGAGGCGACGAGTTGAGATTCATCTATATTTAAGAACTTCTGCTCATTACTAATCTCAAGGTTACTATGATAAGCAAAGGACTGACGGCGCTGTTTTTGCAGGGCAGCCGCGAGTGCTGTTTTGGCAGCTGCTGGTGTTTGATTAATGGCTACTGTACCTTGACCCCCGCTAGTAGATTGACAGCCAGTCGCTATAATCGCCGTAGATAATGCAGCGCTAAGCATAAGTACTTTTGTGCTGCGTTTTGGATGATCAGACGAGCGTGCTAGTTCGGTGTTGATGTCAGTATTAATATTGCGGTTCATGGCTTTATCCTTAATATTTTTTATCTTGAATACGTTTTAAAACACGAGTTTGTCATGCTTAAAATTAATTATTGTCGTCAACCTCGTATTCATCATTTTCATACTCATAAGGATTTTCCATCGCGTCATAAGCATCGTTATAGTCATATCGAGCATACCTGGCTTGCTCTAGCCGCTCTTTATTGAGCTTAGATTGTTTGAGCCAAGCATTACCATCAATAGCAGACGCAGCGTTAGGACCAAACGACTGCGTAAGTAGTGGCGTGAGCGCATGGTTATTGTAGCTTTGCGCATCATAGCGCGTCTGGTTAAGCACTGTCAGTTTGGCACCAAATAGGTCGCTACCGATATTGGTACGCTGCTGCTTGGCAATTAAGCGATCTGAATGGTTTAGATAATAGTAGTTGGTATGATTAAAGGATATGGGCGCAATAGCTTCTACCAGTTGCAATAGAGCACCGACGTCCGCACTTTGATAGCCTTTGTTATAAACTTCAATCTTGTCAATCGCGGTTTTGAGTAGCGCGCCATCAGGGTATCTATCTGGATGGGCGTCAACGTATGCGCTCAAAGACTGGCTGATATATTTGAGCATACGCCCAATCATCTCGCCGCTTTGCTTACTACCGAAGTACACTTTTACCGCGCTACTCGCCCCTACTTGCTTGGCAAAGGTGTCATCACGAATGTCCACAGCGCTAAAGTATTCAGGGGATATCTCTGCCATGCTCCCTTGTATTCCCGTAATGACAGCGTCATAAATGACAGCAGAGGGCAATTGCGAGGTGATACTCTCAGGCAAACCAAAATCTACCGTGTGCGCTGTCATCTCGTTAGGCGTCGGCGTCTGTTCTGGATTGATAAGCGCCACTACTGGCATGATGGCGGAGGGATCAAGGCTCAAGCGACTATTAGCAAAATCAAGTGCTAAGGGAATCTGTATCGATGAGCTCATCGTAGGCGCGGCGTAGTCATAACTATAGACGCTTTGAATGCGTTTTTGCTCAGGTTTAAATTGACTAACACTGTTAAAAGTTAGGTATCGATATTGATAGGCATTGGTGGCCTTTATTTGTTCTGGAGTACGATGAATACTATCGAGTAGCAGGCCTAACATGCCAGTGGACATAGGTGGTAGTGCGTCAGCCGGCGCTGCAGTTTTTGCTTGTTTTTGCGCTTGCATGACTTCGTATTTACGAAACAAGTCTCTTGGATTTAATTTTGATAAGCCTGAGAGTGCGCCGCCTGTGTCATAATCATCGTCACCCTCTAAGTATGGATCTTGGCTACCATATTGATCGTAGCCATACTCGTCATAACCATATTGATCGAATCCATATCTATCGTAGCCGTCTTGATCATAGCCGTATTCATCATAACCTTCGGTGTCATAATCACTAGCTATCGACTCATAAGCCTCTTCAGCAACGATTACTTTGTTGACATCAGCATCGGCATCGTATTCTTCTAGCGCTCTGGCAGCATCAGTTGCATCCATCGCTGCCTCAATCTCAGCTCTAGCGGAGCTTAGTTTCTCATCATTTAGATTGTAGTCATAGTCGTCATCATTACTATAGTTGCTATCGTCCTCATCTTGCATTTCACTATAAGCGTAAGTCTCAATGATGGTTCTAAGCAGACCCGTCGCGCCCGCATCTATACTATCGGCATCGATAAAAGGTACTGCTTGATAATGCGCTTGCGACACCGACACATGCTCTGTTCCTAGATGTTGGCGTATCGCGGTAAGCAGGCGGGTTTTGGCCTGTGCTTCGCTATTAGGTAGCGTAAATAATTGCTCGTGCTGCTGTTGACTTGCCTGCAAATGCTCATTAAACGCACGACCCTGCGCCTGATTTAACGACATGTCTGTCACACTATAATCTATCAACGCGCCTGTTGTCTGCGGCGCAGTGCTTGGCGTGGATTGACAACCGCTAATAGCAGCAGCGCTGAACGCTGTATAACAAGCAATCTTAAACGAATGATAAGAGTAGAATTGTAGCTTACCTCTAGCAGGACGAGTTATAGACATATATATTCCTTTAATCAAATCAATCAACATTAATTAGTCACACAGCATTGTGGTTATTTATAGCATAAAACATTACAAATGAGTAATATGAAAGTAACTTTTTAACTGCATAAAAAGGAATTTGCGATGTCATACCTATCTTCTCAAACTCACAGCGAAGTTTTACGTACTACTTTAAATGCTAAAGGTAGCGTAAATTTAAAATCTGCCATGCTACTGATAAGTAGCTCACTATTTCTGTCTGTATCGGCGCATGCGCTTGAACCCATAGATAGCAAGACTATTAATAACTCATCGATTAACACCAGCGCTATCAATCTTGCTATCATGACCGACAATCCTACGATCGTACTTGAGACCAAGAGCATTACCCGAGCGCCCACCAATACACTGATATCCACAACTAACAAAGCTAAAACCGACCAAGCCATCTATTCAGCTGACGCCATTCACCATCCCGTCTGGGCAAAGAATGGCATGGTCGCAACCCAAGAAGCGCTCGCCTCTGATATTGGCTTACAAATTCTAAAAGACGGCGGCAATGCCGTTGATGCTGGGGTCGCGGTTGGCTTTGCTTTGGCCGTGACCCTGCCGCGCGCAGGCAACATTGGCGGCGGCGGCTTTATGATGATTTATGATGCAAAGAAAGGCAAAACGGTCGCGCTCGATTATCGCGAAAAAGCACCAAGCAGTGCCTCACGTGATATGTACTTAGACAGTGATGGCAATGCGGTCAGTGACTTGTCGCGCTTTCATGGATTAGCTGTTGGCGTACCAGGTACCGTAGCAGGACTATTAAAAGCGCTCGATGACCATGGCACCATGAGCCGCGAGCAAGTGATGGCTCCAGCGATTGCTTTAGCTGAAAATGGTATTGAAGTCACGGCGGGCTTGTCAGAATCACTCACCGCATTAACCGATCGCCTGCAAAAATGGCCGAGTACCAAAAAGGTGTTTTTTAAACCTGATGGCAGCGCGTATCAACCAGGTGAACGCTTAAAGCAGCTAGAGCTTGCTCGCTCTCTGAAATTAATTGCTGCACAAGGTGCTGATGGCTTTTATAAAGGGGAGACCGCACGTAAACTTGTCAAAGCAGTCAATGACGCAGGCGGCAATATGAGCGTGCAAGATTTGGCTAATTACGAAGCCATCGCGCGCGCGCCAGTCACAGGCGACTACCGTGGTTATGAGATCGTCTCTATGCCGCCGCCCTCCTCTGGCGGTATCCATATCGTACAGATACTGAATATCTTAGAAGGCTATCCGCTGGGTGACTACGGTCAAAACAGCGCACAAACTATACATTTGATGAGTGAGGCGATGCAACTGGCTTATGCCGATCGCGCTGAGTACTTAGGAGATTCAGATTTCGTTGACGTACCAGCGAGCGGTCTCACCTCTCAAGCATATGCTGATAATTTGCGCCGCTCAATTCACCCAAACAAAGCTACGCCAGCAAATACCATTAAAGCCAGCAACCCACTGCCGTACGAGAGTGATCAAACTACGCATTTCTCTATCGTGGATAAAGACGGCAATGCAATCGCCAATACCTATACGCTCAACTTCTCATATGGCACGGGTCTGGTTGCAGAAGGTACGGGCATATTACTCAATAACGAGATGGATGACTTTTCTGCCAAGCCTGGCACGCCCAATGGTTATGGTCTATTAGGCGGGGATGCCAATGCCGTTGAAGCGAATAAGCGTCCGCTGTCTTCGATGAGTCCGACGTTAGTATTTAAAGACGACAAACCATATATTGTCACAGGTAGCCCCGGTGGTAGCCGTATCATTACTACTGTCACCCAAATCATCTCCAACGTCATCGATCACAATATGAATATCGCTGAGGCCACGCACGCGCCGCGTATTCATGACCAATGGCTGCCCGATGAGATACGAGTAGAAAAAGCGCTCAATATCGATACGGTCAAAAAACTTGAATCTATGGGACATACGGTCAGTCCAAAGGCCGCTATGGGTTCAACCCAGTCCATTATGCTCACGCCAAATGGAATATATGGATCCTCTGATCCGCGTATTGTCGATGCGGGAGTGGTTGGGTATTAAAGATAGCTACTCAAAGTATAATAAAAAGTACCCTCTATTATCAAAAATGTAGAGGGGATTTTTTGGAAGATTTACTTACTTATTTATCCCTTTATGATTCATTTAGCGCCTGTAATCGGTGGCTGTCACCACCAAACAATGCTATCATTAACGACCACATTTAAAACAAATAACCCTATACCTTTACTGACTAATAATCTAGTCAACCTCTTGATAATTATACCATTATCACCTATTTTACTGCTTGCACTTTAAGAGTCTTTTATGGCATTTGTACATCTTGGCATTCATAGCGAATATTCAATTACTGACTCTATCGTCCGTATCAAGCCGCTTGTTAAAGCGGCGGCGGCGGATGATCAGCGCGCGCTAGCATTGACCGACTTATCCAACCTGTATGCGACGGTAAAGTTTTATAAAGCCTGCTTGGGTGCAGGTATTAAGCCGATCATCGGTAGCGAGATCATCATGGATCACGAAGACACGCGTCTAGTGCTACTCGCGATGAATAATGAAGGCTATCAGAACATCACGCGTATTGTCTCGCTTGGTTTTACTGATGGGCGCAGCGATCCTGCCAATCACGGTATTCCTATCGTTAAACGTAGTGACATATTAGCTCATGCGTCAGGCGTTATCGCGCTGTTTACTGAAAAGTCCGATGTTGGTCAGGCCTTGCTTGGCTCCATGCCAGAACGTGCCAATGAGCTAATCACTGAGTGGCAAGAGAAGTTTGATGATCGGCTATACTTTGCCATCAAACGTACCAACCGTTCAGGCGAAGATGCCTTTATCAGCGCCGCTATTCACGCAGGCGCAAAGCATAATATCCCTATTATTGCTCACAATGATGTGCGGTTTATGGCGCAAGAGGATTTTGACGCTCACGAAGCGCGCGTGTGTATCGCAGGCTCATATGTTCTTGCCGATCAAAATCGTCCCCAGCATTATTCAGAAGAGCAGTACCTCAAAACGCAGGCGCAAATGACGCAGCTGTTTGCCGATATTCCACAAGTACTTGATAATACGATACACCTAGCGACACGCTGTAACGTTATCTTAAAGCTAGGTATCAACGTGTTGCCTGACTTTCCTGTGCCTGAGGGCGAGACCATAGAGTCGTTCTTTCGCTCAGAGTCGCAGCGCGGACTTAATAACCGCTTAGATAGGCTATTTCCAGTAGATCAGCGCGCAGATAATTGGGCGGATATCCGTAAGCCCTATGACGAGCGTTTAGAATACGAGCTTGACGTTATCTTATCGATGGGGTTTCCAGGCTACTTCTTAATCGTTATGGACTTTATCCGCTGGGCTAAAGGTAACGGCGTCCCTGTAGGGCCTGGTCGAGGCTCTGGTGCAGGTTCACTAGTCGCTTATGCGCTCAATATCACCGACCTTGACCCTATTCATTATGATCTATTGTTCGAGCGCTTTTTGAACCCAGAGCGGGTCTCGATGCCAGATTTTGATATTGATTTTTGTATCGATGGGCGTGATCGAGTTATTGATTATGTGGCGCAGACTTATGGCCGTGAAGCGGTCTCGCAGATTATCACCTTTGGTACGATGGCGGCAAAAGCTGTGGTACGAGATGTGGCGCGCGTCCAGAGCAAGTCGTACTTTTTGGCCAACAAAATATCAAAACTGATACCCAAAACACCTGGTATCACACTCTCTCAAGCGCTCGAACAAGAGCCGCAGCTCAAAGACCTCATCTCTAACCCTAATAATATGGATTTTGAGGACGCTATTGAGATCTGGGAGATGGCTATTAAGCTTGAAGGGGTATGCCGAAACGTCGGTAAGCATGCAGGCGGCGTATTGATTGCACCCAACAAAATCACCGACTTTAGCGCCATTTATTGTGATGATGACGGTCACCGCGTCAGTCAATTCGATAAAGACGATGTCGAGGATGTGGGACTTGTCAAGTTTGACTTTTTGGGCTTGCGTAACTTAACCGTTATTGATGCTGCGGTCAAAAACATCAATGAGCGCCGCGCGCGCGAAGGTATCAATGCTTTAGTACTAGAAGACTTGCCCCTAGATGATGCAAAAGCTTATAAACTTTTGCAAGAGGCCAAGACCACAGCAGTGTTTCAGCTTGAGAGTATGGGTATGAAAAAGTACCTTGCTAAGTTGCAACCGACCAATATCGAAGACGTCATTGCTATGTGCGCACTGTATCGTCCAGGTCCCCTTGACGCGGGTATGGTGGAGATGTATATCGATCGCAAGCACGGGCGTGAAGAGGTCATCTACGATCATCCCAATCTTGAGCCGATACTTGAGAACACCAACGGCGTTATTGTCTACCAAGAACAGGTCATGCAAATATCACAAGTCATGGCAGGCTATAGTTTAGGCGGCGCGGATATGCTGCGCCGCGCCATGGGTAAAAAGAAACCTGAAGAGATGGCCAAGCAGCGTGATATCTTTGTGACTGGTGCCACCGATCAAGGCATCGATGAGGTCACCTCAGGCGGCGTCTTTGATTTGATGGAAAAGTTTGCCGGCTACGGTTTTAACCGCTCACATTCTGCGGCCTATGGCGTACTTGCCTATCAAACTGCCTATCTAAAGCGCTACTATCCAAGTGAGTTTATGGCGGCGGTACTTACATCCGACATGAACAACACCGACAACGTCGTGTTTTTTATTAATGATTGCCGTGAAAATTTTGGGTTGACGGTGGTTAATCCTTCGGTTAATCGTAGCGCGTGGCATTTTGTCGCGGATACCCCAACTAATATTATTTATGGTCTTGGTGCGATTAAAGGTGTCGGTGAAGGCGCAGTTGAGTCTATTGTCAGCGCGCGCCGTGCAGATGGACCCTTTAAAGACCTTTATGACTTTTGTCGCCGTGTCGATATCAAAAAAGTCAATAAACGTACGCTAGAGGCGCTTATTAGCGCAGGCTGTTTTGATGATTTTGCGGCAACTCTCCGTCCTGACTTGTCAGCAGAGACCGCTTACGAGATTCGCGGAGCGCTGATGAGTCAGTTGCCAAGCGCTGTGCAAGCGGCTGAACAAGACCGTCAAAACAATGAGCTTGGTATGATGGATTTGTTTGGGGAGATGGATGGCGTGGTTGCTACGCCTGCACTCAAAATGACGCCTGAGCTGATTTGGGGGGATAAGCATCGCCTAAAAGCGGAGAAAAACACCTTAGGTCTGTATCTGACAGGTCATCCTATCAACGAGTATCTAGATGAGCTCAAACGCTATACTTCAGGCACAAGACTCAATACATTAGCGGACACAGGTTATAACGGCAGCTGCTATTTTGCTGGTCTAATAATAGATATGGCAAACTTTGGTAATCGTCATGTCATTACCTTAGATGATGGCACCTCAAGGCTTGAGGTTAGTTGTTATGCTGAGCGCTTTAACCGCGTCAAAGAGCAATTGAAAGTTGATGAGGTCGTCATTATCAAAGGCAGCATCCGTGAACGCGACGGGCGCCTATTCGCCCGTCTCGATAATGCCATGAGTATGGTCGATGCTCGCCTGCGCTGGATGAAGAAGATTAGCATCAAAGTCCATGGTAGCGATATTACTCTACTACAGCGCTTGCAGCCTCTCCTCAAAGCGGCACAAGCGGACATTATTCCAGCGCCGCGTGCATTATATAGTGACGATCAAGATCAAAACGATAGTGATCATTATGACCCCACTATGAATGGTAGTTTATATGATGAGAACGGTAATGACTTAATGGCGCTTGGGTCAGGTACGAGTCCAGATTCTATCGATCAAAATAGCTTAAACTATGCCAATCAGGTTTTGAGCAATACCGACGATTCAATAAACGATAATTGTCTGCCGCTCGGTCTTAGTGTTTATGACATCTATGGCATCGCTAACGTCGGGCTGTCTGAGCACTGGCGTGTCTATCCTAATGACGATAATTTACAGCAATTAAGAAGTATGGTTGATGAAGATAGCTTACATTTTCACTTTAGCTAGCTGTTTTTATAGTCAACTTTTATCGTTTATATTATACTATGCATTTTAATTTTTATTGGACACTTAGCCATGGATGACACCGCAAACTTGAGCGCAGGGCACGACTATCTTGACGATGAGATTATAGATGAAGAGCAATTTGAAGACATGCGCGATCTATTAGAAGAAGACTTTGCTGATTTGGTGCAAGTATATTTTGCCGATTGTAGAGTGCGTATAGATGCACTACGTACCGCGATGCAAGCAGATGATAATGCTAACGGTTTTGAGGTTGCTCACGCACTAAAGGGCGCTAGTGCAAATTTGGGAACCACGCAGCTGGTTACTTTGAGTAGTCAGCTGCAAGAAGCCTGCCGGGCTCGGCGTATTAGTGAGCAAGCCGAACGAATTGAGGCTCTATCAGTGGCGTTAAATCGTGCAGAACTTGAAATAAACAAACGACTGGAGATTTAATGGCTCACGACGCTTTAGCCACAACAGCAGAACTTTCTCCCTTTAGTATAAATGACTATCTTGATTGCGTGCAGGTGGTCATGGTCAACACCACCTTGCCTGCCAATATAGGGTCAGCGGCGCGCGCCATGCATACTATGGGACTATCGCGTCTTAGCGTGGTCGACCCTAAACTGCCAGTAGATGATACCAGTGTATCGCACGCAGCAGGTGGCCATAAGATATTATCATCAGCACGCATTGCCCCAACGCTTGAATCGGCTATAGCGGATTGTCAGCTAGTATTTGCTGCCAGCAGCCGTAGCCGCCACTTGCCGTGCCCCGTAGTCACGCCAACCCAAGCGGCCAAGATCATCTTTCATTTTATTGATCAGCAGTCCTTGGTCACTCCTGATGACCAAAGCCTAGATTCCAAAATCTCTAACCCTGTCACTGCCAAAAATAAGCCTAATATCGCTATACTATTTGGTCGTGAAGACCGCGGCTTGACCAATGAAGAGCTGGCGCACGCAGATTATCATATCCAAATTGACGCCAATCCCGCCTACCCTGTGCTAAACGTCGCATCAGCCGTACAAGTTATTGCTAGTTTTATTTATGCTTACGCACAAAATCATCTTCAGGATAAATCAAAGACACCTGATAGCCTTAGTGATACTGCTAGCCTCAGTGGTGCTGCCAATAGTAACGAGCAAAACGACGCTCATCCGATGCTAGATATTTATCTGCGTCAACAGTGGGATGAGCCTGCTATTAGTCAGCAGCAGTTACAGCAGCTCACCGATCGTATCACTACTTTGATGGTCGATCGCGGCCTTGCTAATAGTGAGCATCTAAGATCGCTACCGCTGAGGCTGTCGCGGCTCGGCGCGCGGTTGCAGCTTGATCAAAAAGAATATCAATTGCTCAGTGCACTCATCGCCAAGCTTGCTAAAGAGTAGCTTGTATCATTTGTTTTTATTTTAAAGCTGATGACTAGGTTTTGAATCCCAAAGCTGTTATAACTTTATCATTAGCTTGTGTATTATTTTGCTACTGTTATTGTCGCCATCTATTATTCGATAAAAAAGGATGCCTTATGTCATTCACAACCTTATTTAAATCCTTATCTTGTGTCAAAAAAGAATTAAAAGAAGACATTGAGGCGGTATTCACCCGAGACCCTGCAGCGCGCAATAGCCTAGAGGTGATATTGACCTACCCTGGTATTCACGCGCTTATTTTACATCGTAGCGCTCATTACTTGTGGGAGCGTGACCATAAACTTGCCGCGCGCACCATCTCTTATGGCTCGCGCATTATTACGGGTATTGAGATTCATCCTGCCGCCAAAATCGGCAGACGCTTTTTTATCGATCATGGCGTAGGCGTTGTGATCGGCGAGACCGCTGAGATTGGAGATGATGTTACCTTATATCACGGCGTCACTTTGGGCGGGGTCTCATGGAACGATGGCAAGCGTCATCCGACTTTAGAGGACGGCGTGACGGTCGGCGCGGGCGCTAAAGTATTAGGACCCTTTACCGTTGGCAAAAATGCCAAGATCGGCTCAAATGCTGTAGTTGTCAAACCTGTACCAGAAAACGCGACGATGGTCGGTAACGCGGCACGCATGATCTCTGATTATCATGACGAAAAAGGCAACCCGATTGCGACCAAAGTTAATGATGCTAAGCAACAAGAAAAAGCTGCCAAAGCGGGTACAAAAGAGTCCAATCAAAAACAAAGTACAGCACGTACGACTACTTTTCAAGCCTACGGCATCGATCCCTATTCGCAAGACCCAGTGGCTGAAGCCTTTGCAAAAATGCTCGAACACATTCAGCAGTCTGAGACTCGCCTAGATCAATTGCAAGACGCTATGTGCAAGATAGACCCAAGCTTTTGTAAAAAGGAATACGATAGATTGTGCCTAAAGGATTTGGACGTTATTGGTCAAGATGATATAGATGTCATCGATAATGATAAGCACAAGTAACTTAAGCTGCTCTAGAAGTCACTGACTGCTTAAAAAGATAGTATGATCAATAAGCTTGAGCCATCAGCCTGAGCGTTTGCTGGAGCTTGTCTTGATTACTTTAAGTCCTATTAAGCGCCGAGTACTCTATGTGACATTGTTTGAGATATTTGCGGTCATGCTAACGACCTTTATTCTAGTGGTACTTAGCGGCAGTGATACCCAGCAGTCTCTTATCCTCGCTATTATTATTGCCAGTACTGCTGTCGTTTGGAACTATATTTATAATACGCTGTTTGAGTATTGGGAGCGGCGCAAGCATATTCAAAAACGCACTTTTTTGATTCGTAGTATTCACGCTATCGGCTTTGAGGGCGGTTTGACTGTGGTCTGTTTGCCTCTTTATATGATCTGGTACGGGGTTGGCATTTGGATGGCGTTGACTATGGAGATATCGCTGACCCTTGCCTTTTTGGTTTATACCTTTTTATTTACCCTAGCCTTTGACACTATTTTTGCCCTACCACATCAAACTGCTACTCTCACTGAGCGCTAAATCTCAAAAAGAAGAGTTTGGCTGCTTTAAAAATTCTATTTCCTGCAAAGTTGAGATACGATTTAAGATTTTATTGCGATGCGGGTAGCGATTGAATCTATCGATGATGACTTTGTGTTTTATCTCAGACTCTAGCGTCTTATCTCAGACTCTAGCGTCTGCTGATTGGTATATTCTGCAAATAACGGCTCAGCCTGCTTGTGAATGAGTTTTGATTCGCTATGCATATAGGGCATTAGCACAAACTTTCTAGCGTCTACCTGAGTGAGCTTATCTAATATCCCAGCGGCTACTGCCTCTTGCGCTAAGGCCAGCGCCATCGCATCTTGCGCGAAGGCTTGGGGCGTACCTCGGTAAATATTGCGTGAGAATTGATCTAAAATAATAATTTCGCACAGCCTGCCCTCGATACTACTGCGCCACTCATAAAACTCTGCCGCCAAAGCTTGCTCAAGCACAGCAGAGAAACGTTTAGTCAGCTGCTTATCAAAAGCGACATCCTTTTCAAAAAACTTTTGGCTGCCCACCTTTTTAAAACAAAACTCTAATATCTCCTGATACATTAATGACGCCTTTAATCGATATCACTCTGACTTTAGGTGATCTTAACTTCTATATATCGTTCTTATATTTTTAGACTATTACTGAATAGGAACAAGACCTTTAGGCTTATAAGCCAAAAATTGTTCATAATGGCTTATACTATACCTTATATACAGTTATTACCTCACATACAGTTATTGTAAAATTTGGAGATATCATGGCTCGATTAAATAACAAAGTCGTTATCATTACAGGCGCCGCTCAAGGTATGGGCGAGACTCATGCGCGCTTATTCATTGCTGAGGGCGCTCAGGTAGTGTTGACAGACATCAATGCTGACAAAGGCGAAGCGCTGGTCAAAGAGCTTGGTGATAATGCTTTATTCGTCAAACAAGACGTCACTGACGAGGCGGATTGGCAACAAGTGATAGAGGCTACAATAACTAAGTTTGGTCAAATCGATGTGCTCGTCAACAATGCAGGCATTACCACGCACAAATCGATATTGGATACCTCGGTTGATGACTATCGTAAAATCCTCGAGATCAATCAAGTCTCAGTCTTTTTGGGGATGAAAGCAGTCATCCCAACTATGAAAGCGGCCAAGCAAGGCTCTATCATTAATATCTCCTCAATCAACGGTCTGGTTGGCGGCGCTATTGGCTATACCGATTCCAAATTTGCGGTACGCGGTATGACTAAAGCTGCAGCACTTGAATGCGCGCCCTTTGGCATACGTGTCAATTCTGTGCATCCAGGTGTGATTGCTACGCCTATGATCTCTCAAGGCGATACCAAAGACGCTGTTGAGGCATTTGCTAAGACCATTCCTTTACAGCGCGTCGCTCAGCCGGAGGAAGTCAGTAGTATGGTGCTCTTTTTGGCATCTGATGACTCTAGTTATTCCACTGGTTCAGAATTCATTATTGATGGCGGTTTGACCGCCAAATAGCCTCTGAGTGCAACCATAAATCCCTGTAGTTTGAAGCTTATAAATAACAAGATAGTGTTGAGTAGTTAGATTCATCCGACACTATTTTGCTTATTTCACTTAGCCTGCTGTATTGTTTCTCAAATAATACACTGACTGTTAATTTATACTTACAGGTATTAATGCTTGTTTTTTATAAAACTATGAGTTAACCTCTGTTAATCAGAACCGATACACAAGTTATACAAAGCTACTGATAAAGATAGCATTAAACAATCATTGAGTTATAACTTGTAAGTATAGTCAGCAGCGTTAAAAGATTCTAACAGCGCTCCGCTTAGTACCAAGGATTGGACTAAGCGCTAACGTATAAGTTATAGAGGTATTTATGAATAAGCGTTTATCTGGTTTACTTACCCTGTCAGTTTGTCTGTTTGCAGGCTCAACCTTAGCTATCAATACTAATGCAGCAGAAAGCGCCTACAGTACTTTGTCACAAGACAACAACTCTCATATTGACCGCGTTTTAAGTGAACTTACTCGCCAGCATGATGGTGCTTCAAGTCTTGTCAAATCTGCTCGTCAGCCATCATCTTTAGCCTTAAATAGCTCATTGCTCACTAATGACACCGCACAAGTGAGCCAAGATGATGACGTTTTAGAGCGCCTAACTGCATCCGCTTCTAACTCATTGAGCAAATTTACTCAAAGTGGCCTCGCTTCTTGGTATGGTCGTAAGTTTCATGGCCGCAAAACTGCTAGTGGTGAGACTTTCGACATGAATGCCTTAACAGCCGCGCATCGCTCACTACCGCTCAACTGCTACGTTAAGGTGACCAATAAGACCAATGGTAAAAGCGTTGTGGTAAAAGTTAATGACCGTGGCCCCTTCCATGGTAATCGTGTTCTAGATTTATCTTATGGTGCTGCCAAAAAGCTTGGTATTACTAGCAAAGGCGTCGGCAATGTCTCTATTGAGCGCGTATCTGGACCCTAAGGTTTAAATACATCATCTAATTGCTAAGTATTGACTAATGGTTAAGTACTGCCCATAAAAAACGCCTCATTAATGAATGAGGCGTTTTTTTGCTTAAGTTTTATGCTTGATTAGAACCATTAACCTAGTCATCTATCTCAAAAGCATTTTGGATAGCGTCATCAAGACGCTCAACGGCAATCACATTGATGCCCTTAAACTGAGGCGAGTTCTTGGCAGGCGCATTGGCTTTTGGCACGATAGCATGCTTAAAGCCATGCTTCATCGCTTCTTTTAAGCGCTCTTGACCATTAGGTACTGGACGTATCTCACCTGATAACCCCACCTCCCCAAATACCGCTAATGAGGAAGGCAAAGCGCGCTCTTTGATGCTAGAGGCGCAAGCGAGTAGTACTGCCAAATCAGAACCTGTCTCTATGACTTTGACACCGCCGACGACGTTGACATACACATCTTGCCCACTAGTATGAATACCGCCATGTCGATGCATGACCGCAAGCAGCATAGATAAGCGCTGAAAGTCCAAGCCTAGCGCCATACGCCTTGGCTGCCCTTGTGAGTCATCAACCAGCGCTTGCACCTCAACCAGCAGCGGACGCGTACCCTCACGGCTCACCATGACCACAGAGCCTGCTACAGGCTTATCGTAACGGCTCAAAAATATCGCTGATGGGTTCGCCACTTCCTTAAGCCCCATATCAGTCATACCAAAGATACCCAGCTCATTGACCGCGCCAAAACGATTTTTGACCGCGCGTATCATCCGAAAGCGCGAATCAGACTGACCTTCAAAGTACAGTACCGTATCAACCATATGCTCAAGCACACGTGGCCCTGCCAGCGTGCCTTCTTTGGTTACGTGACCGACTAAGAATAGCGCTGTGCCTGTCTGCTTAGCATAACGAGTTAAGATCGCTGCCGACTCGCGGATTTGGCTTACGCCACCTGGTGCTGAATTGATCGCGTCGGTGTAAATAGTCTGTATAGAGTCGATGATTGCGATAGCTGGCTGCTCTTGAGTGAGCGCGGCGCATATCGTCTCGACATTGGTCTCAGCGAGCACTCGAAGACGATCTGCGGGTAGCTCTAAGCGTTTGGCACGCATAGCCACTTGCGCTAAGGACTCCTCGCCTGTGACGTATAACGCGCTACCTGCTAATGAGTCAGCACGCGCCATATTGGTCGCTGTCTGAAGCAAAATAGTTGACTTACCGATACCAGGATCGCCGCCGATAAGCACTACCGACCCTGCTACTAAGCCGCCGCCAAGTACGCGATCAAACTCACTTATACCAGTAGGCAGACGCGTATCTAGCGTCACACTGACCGCATTGAGCGGCATCACTGCGCTATGAGTCCCTGAATAGTTGCCGCCAGTGGTCGTACCATTAGGGGGATGGCGCGGCGCGGCTCGAGGCGCACTTTTTGCGCTAGCTTTGTTGTGATGCGGCATACTAACATTTGGTGCTTCGACCAAACTGTTCCACTCTGAGCAGTCAGAACACTGACCTGCCCATTTACCAAAATGCGCGCCGCAACCTTGACAGACATAGCTGCTTTTGTTTTTTGCCATAAAGGATAAGCCTTATTTAGCTTACTTTAAGTCGTACGTGGTAGCGTACGAATGTCAGTTAGCATGAACGGGGAGCTTTAATAAATAGAATCAGACGGCTAAATAAGCGTCTTTATAGAAGATGACTATACGAAGTCGATGGTTATAGGGCTAATGGTCACAAAGGCATCCATTAGACTCTAAAGTCTTTACCTAAATATATCTCTTTAACCAGCTCATTGTTCAATACCTCATCTGAGGTACCCTCAGCGATAATAGCGCCTTCAGAGACAATATAAGCCTTTTCGCAGATAGCAAGCGTGTCACGGACATTATGATCGGTAATTAATACGCCGATACCACGATTTTTGAGTGCTAAAATCACATCTTTGATATCACCGACTGAGATCGGATCAACGCCAGCAAAAGGCTCATCTAATAAGATAAATTTAGGATTAGCCGCCAGTGCTCGAGCAATCTCGCAGCGACGACGTTCACCGCCTGACACGCTCATACCAAGAGAGCTGCGCACCCCTTCTAGATGGAACTCTTTGATCAGTTTTTCAAGCTCTAAGCGCTGCTCGCTGGCACTTAATTCACTGCGCGTTTGCAGAATTGAGAGGATGTTATCTTCGATAGATAATTTGCGAAATATAGACGCCTCTTGCGGCAAATAACCGATACCCGCACGCGCACGCTCATGCATAGCGTATTTGGACAAGTCCATCTTACCTAAAGTCACGCGGCCTTTATCCATGTTGACCAAACCCACCACCATATAAAAGCTGGTAGTCTTGCCCGCGCCATTTGGGCCCAAAAGTCCAACGACCTGTCCTTGCTCCACTGAGAATGAGACGTCTTTTACCACCCAGCGCTTGCCGTAGCGCTTGCCAAGGTTCTGCATCACTAAGCGCGCGTGTGGTGCTAAGCTTGTAGGCGATTGAACTAGCGACTTAATCGATGCGTTGTCGGCAAGTGTATTATTCATATAGTACTCAGACTCAAAGGACGTAAGGTTTAGATATCAGCCTACTAGCGCACGCCGCGCTGACTGGTGTTATTGTTTGGCGGTAGTATCAGCTCAACGCGTTGGCTATTGCCAGCGGTGGCCTCAACATCGCCCGCCTTTAGGCTGTAGCGAATGACGTTACCTGCAAAGCTAGCCCCGTTTTGATTGAGCTTAGCATTACCAGTTAAAGTAATAATACCAGTTACCGCGTTGTAATCGATCTTGTTACCTTGGCCTTTTGCCAGACCTTTATCAGCAGTGATCACTTGTTGCATCGTCGCAGGTCGACCTGTAGCCACCGCTGAATTGATACTACGCTGCTCTGATAGATTAACCGTAATATCATCAGCAGTTAGTTTGAGCGTGCCTTGGGTAATAATGACGTTACCTGAGTAGCTAGTGACCCCAGTACGCTCGCTATAAGTGGCCTTATCTGCGAGTAGCTTGATCGGCTGATTGGCATCTGATGGCAAGGCATGACTGTATAAAGGCAAAGCTAAAAGCATAATCATAGGTAAAGCGCGGACGCCATACAAGACTTGTGTTATAGCGATCGAAGACGCGTACAAAGCGTGCTGTTTATTATTCATAAAAGGGTCTCTTGTTATTGTCGTTGCAAATGCCTTAGTAAAGTGTCACATCATTGCATTTTTACATTATTGCATTAAGGTTCTAAAACAGCGCTTTATCTTGACGCTCAGACGGGGTAAAAGTTACTGCTACTTGACCAAACTCATACTCGCCGGTTTCAAGATTAGCAGTCATGCTTGAGGCGCTAAAGCGGTTCATGCCCTGCTCGACCTTGACAGGCTCATTGCTATAGACTTGGCGCGTTTTAGTATTACCCATGAGTGTTTGACCTGTGACCTTGATGGGTTCGATATCAGAGGTGCTTTTTTCTTCGCTCACCAAGCTAAAACCGCCACCTAAACGTAGATCACCACTTTGCTGATTGATAGCGGCGCTACCTGCTTCAATCAGATAGCGCTGCTCATCAGAGGGCTGCCAATTCATAGTGATCCCAGACATCTCATCTTGATTGGTCTTAGGATTATGGGTCAAGGACTCAGCGCTAAGCTCATACTCTGTTTCGCCCTCATTATTGGTTTGCACCGCTTTGATATCAGTGGCCTCATAATCTACATCAGTCGCTTCAATATTAACAGGCGGCGTAATCTCCCCTTGTTGCTGAAAAAACCAACCGGCAATGCCTGCGATAATAAGGGCTAGGACAATAAGAACACGAGTATTCACGATAAATCATCCTGCGTCTGATCTAATGTATAGTGCGCGATAAAGTCCTGATAATGTCCATGACCTTTTAGAATGAGATCACAGACTTCACGTACCGCGCCAGTGCCACCCGTTCGCGTTGTCACCATGTCACTACGATTAACCACCTCTGAGTGAGCATTGGGAACCGTCGCGGCAAAGCCTACTGTTTGCATGGCTTTGATATCTGGCAAATCATCACCCATGTAGGCGCAATCAGCGGTCGTAATATTAAGGGCAGGATCTAACATATCAAGTAGCTCATTTAACGCCACAAGTTTATCATCACGGCCCTGTACGACATATTTAACACCCATCTCTTTTGCCCGTTTGTCTACCATAGGGCTACTACGGCCTGTGATAATGGCTGTTAGTATGCCATAGCGTGATAGCGATTTGACTCCAACGCCATCTTGTACCGAAAATGCTTTAGTCTCAATACCATTGGCGTCATAGATAATTTGTCCATTAGACAAAATACCATCTACGTCCATTATGAGGAGTTTAACTTGGCCTGCTTTTTTTGTTAGATCTTGCATAATCTGTCTCTCATAGTTCAATGAATCTTATAGCTCAATAAGTCTTGTAGCTCAATAAGTATTGAAAAAATACTTCTTTATTTGACCCCAGCTTGCAACAAATCATGAACCGTTATAATGGCTTGCAAATGATCATCATCGTCCATGACTAACAGCTGACTAATACCCTTCTCATTCATAACGCTAAGAGCGTCTGAGGCGCGCATAGTTTTGCTAACCTGGCGTGGATTTGTCGTCATCACCTCATGTATAGGTACGGATAAATCAAGACCCCGCTCAAGCACGCGGCGCAAATCGCCATCGGTGAATATACCGACGACCTTTTGCTCATCATCAGTCACTACTGTCATACCCAAGCGTCCGTGAGTCATCGTAAATAGCGCTTCACGTAGCACTGATTGCTGATTGACGAGTGGCAATTGATCAATTGAGGTATGCATCAAATCCTCTACTCGCGTTAGCAATTGGCGACCCAGCGCGCCTGCAGGATGTGATAAGGCAAAGTCCTCTGAGGTAAAGTTGCGCGCATGAACCAAAGCCACTGCTAGGGCATCACCGAGCGCCAAAGTGGCAGTCGTGCTCGAAGTAGGTGCTAAATTGAGCGGACAAGCTTCTTGTGACTTACCAAGGGTCAGAATGATATCAGCGGCACGTGGCAACATACCTCTATGGTCGCGGCTAATACTAATGAGCGGAATGCCCAAACGCTTGACCACAGGTAATAGCATCTTAATCTCATCTGACTCGCCAGAGTTTGAGATGGCAAGCAAGACATCGCCTTGCACTAGCATACCTAGATCGCCATGACCGGCCTCACCTGGATGCATAAAGAACGCAGGCGTACCTGTCGAGGCAAAGGTCGCCGCTATCTTACGGCCAATCAGACCCGACTTACCCATGCCCGTTACTACCACGCGGCCTTGAGAGGCTAAAATAACGTCGCAGGCCTGTGCAAATCTCGAATCTATTTGTTCTGCCAACAAAGTCAGCGCTGATTTTTCAGTATTAATCGCCTCAATAGCAGCGTTGATAAATTGCGCGTGCGTGGTATTGTTAGTCATATATTCGCTCAATGCCTGTCAAATTTTATAAGTCACTGTTTTTGTAAGTTACTATCTTTATAAGTCACTATCTCTAAAAGGACTTTTTTAAAAGAGTTATCTATCTTACTATATTCTACTCATATGTAGTAAATCATCGTTAGCAATACTTTTATAAACAGCTAACTGGCCGTACAAAACCTTATTAAGTCCTACCTTGATGCAAAAAGACCTACTTAGTAGTAGGTCTTTGAGAAGTTATTATGATATCAATTAGCTATCACTAGCGTCATCGTTTTTATCATCACTACTGGTATCTTGAGGTGAATTTTCAAAACCACGATCTTGACCAAAGCCTCCTCGCTCAAAACCACGATCTTGACCCTGACCGAAGTTACCACGCTCAAAGCCGCGATCTTGACCTTGGCTAAAGCCGCCACGATTAAAGCCGCTACGATTTGAGGCAAAACCGCGATCTTCAAAACCGCCACTAGGATTAGCAGCGCCAGTATTACTGTTACTACGCTCAAAGCCACTACTTGCGCCGCCACCTTGGTATCCAGTACTTGAGGCGCCACTTGCGGTGGTTCCTGTAGTCGTTGTCCCTCTAGGGTTACGCGCAGGTACGACTGTTGAGATAGCGTGTTTGTACACCATTTGACTGACAGTATTCTTTAGCAGTACAACATATTGATCAAATGATTCTATTTGGCCTTGTAATTTAATACCATTTACCAAAAAAATTGACACAGGAATGCGGTCTTTACGTAGTGAGTTCAAAAACGGATCTTGTAAGGTTTGTCCTTTTGACATGAGGTCTCTCCTAGATAATATAATTATTTTTAATAGTCGTTATCGGTTTTAATACTATGAGTTCTAATACTACAATTTTTAGATTTAGTACTACAAATATTTATTAAATGTATCTACGCAAGCTTAAACGATTACTTTTATGACAGTAAACAATTCTGTTAACTACTTGTTTATTATAGTCTTTTTACGCAGTATTGATTACCACTCCTAAATTATAACAGCTATCTATTTTAGATTTTGCAACTTATTGTGATTGATTCCTTTATGTATGGTTAACCGTTTGACATCGCATGCATTGTTTATGATAAGAAATACTCTCTTGCCTGCGTCATAGTCGCGAAGGTCTGGTTTTGAATAAGACTATCTGGTTTATCTAGAGCGCTAGCAGTAGATAATTGCGTAAGTTTACGCAGCCAAGTGTATTGACGTTTTGCCAACTGACGAGTGGCATACAGAGATTTGTCTTGCATCTGCTTGTAGGCAAACGCTTGTTGAGTTGAAGCGTTGTCAGTCTGCGCCGCAAAAGTTTTATAGAATAACTCAAGGTCTAAATGCGGTAGCTTGAATACAGGGTGTTTGGTGTGTACCAGATACTCAAGCACTTGCCGATAGCCCACGCAGCGCATCGATGGCATATCAGGCGTCAACGTATAACGCTCTAATAGGTCGATGACCTCATCAACCAGTCCCTCATTCCACATGACATCTAAGCGCTGAGCGATACGCTGATGCAGCCAAGGACGATCTGGCAGGACAAATAAGGCATGCCAGTTCTGCTGCTCGTTGTGCGCTAATGCTAGTTTAGGTTTGCGTTGCCACTCACTAAGCGGGATATGGGTCTGCTCGTAAATCTCAATTGCTCGCGTAATACGCTGAGTGTCATTGGGTTTTAGGCGCTGATGACTAACGGGGTCTATTTTAGCCAAATACTCATATAACACTTTTATGCCTGCATCTTGTCGCCACTTTTCGACCTGTGCACGTGTCACATCGCTGCTATCGGGTATATCAGAGAGCCCTTCTAGCAGCGCCATGTAATACATCATCGTGCCGCCTACTAACACAGGGATTTTGCCATGTTGATGGCAGCGAGCGATGAGTTGCGCCACGTCATCTACAAACTCGGCGACACTATAGCTTTGCGTCGGATCGATAATATTCACTAAGTGATGCGGATAATGGGTGAGCTCCTCATTAGTAGGTTTTGCGGTGCCGATGTTCATATCACGGTATATAAGCGCTGAATCAACCGAAATTAGCTCAAAACGCTTGGTATCATACAGCTCATACGCTAATGCGGTTTTGCCGCTCGCAGTCGGCGCCATTAAGCAGATGACGCTATTATCATTAAGCTTAGACGATGAACTAGAAAAGGACGATGACATGGACAACCTTGTGATTAAAAATACTATTAATGCTATTGGAGCGACGTTGTAGGAGCTGCTAATAATAGCGTAAGCAGATGTGAGGTGTTGATAGCCCTGATGGCAAAAGACTTAAGTATATAATCAATATCTACGACAAATGCGTGCAGATCTGGCGCTGCTATCTGCTTAGCAACTTGGTTTAGATGCTGATTGATGGTGTCTGCTGTACTGATAGAATCTGAACGGGTAAACCAGTTTGAATCAAATAGAGCATTGATATGCGTATACCAGTCTTGCTCGCTAATGAGTAGCAACTGACCTTGATGAAACAAGAGCAGCCAAGGCAATGTCTTGTCGTCGTTATCTTCAAACTGCCAATTATCCTTTGCATCATGAATGACCTCCAAACACAGTGGCAAACTCATACGTTTATCTAAATGTACTGCCAGATCGATACTCTGATTATCAACACTTAATGATGTATCACTATCGTCATCATAAATATTCGTTTTTGCTAATGGATAATCATGATTTATAACAGGATTATTATTGATAGTAGGCGATGCGCTATATTGATCTATAGGTGCTTGTACCAAATAAGCGGACTGTGAAAATGGTTTGGTATTAGCTGAGTTGTTCATTGTAGACAGATTAGTTGCTAGAGCGTTAGGTGGTGGCAATCGGCTCAATGTCGTTTGAACCACATGACCTAAATGCGCAAGTATATTGTTCAAAGGACTAATCTTAATCCGCTGCTTGGTCGGATGCACATTGAGATTTAACCACTCACAAGGCAGCTCAAAATACAGCGCATAGTGAATGCTATCGCACCCTGCACTTGATGCAATTTGCTTGAGCTGATTACTAATCAGCGAGTCTTTGATCAAACGCCCATTGACATATAGTAGCTTAGGCAGACCTGCCGTCTTATCTTGATTGGGCCAAATCCAGCCACTGATTTTTGCCTCGCTGAGCCTTTTGTCATCTGCTATGTGCTCAGATTTGGTACTCGATTGCGACACCAGATTGCTCAAATCGACTCGTATCTCTAGCGCTTGATCCTTAAGCGATATGCCTAGAGCTTGCTCCAATCTTGGCAGCGGCAGTAGATTACCAATAGTGTACTCAATACCGCTATCGATAGTACTAGCACCTAGATGTAAGCGCTTTTTTTGATCGTGATAAAGCGTCAGTGTTATATCGGCGCAGGCGATAGCCACCTCGCGGACAATAGTTTCAATATGCATAAATTCAGTAGCTAGCGACTTTATATCACTGCGCCGCGCAGGAACATTAAAGTAGAGGTCTTTGACGGTAATCGTTGTACCGCGCTGATGCACCACTGGCATAAGTTTGGGCGTATCAGCTAATACGCCTGCTACTTGCAACTGCCGACCGATACCACTGTCATCATGACTACTGCTCAATGTGAGCCGCGACACCGCAGCCGTTGCCGCCAGCGCTTCACCGCGAAACCCAAGCGTGCTGATACCATGCAAATTGGCAATATCAGCCACTTTGCTCGTCGCATGACGCGTAACCGCCATGATCATATCATCAGGATGAATGCCACTGCCGTTATCAATGACTTCTATCATGCCCATACCGCCTTGAGTGATGCACACCTCAATATGAGTAGCACCCGCATCGACAGCGTTCTCAAGTAACTCCTTAACCACAGCGGCTGGGCGCGTGACGACCTCACCTGCTGCTAGTTGGTTAATGAGCAGTGGTGATAGCTTTTTGATACGTGTGCTTAAGCGGTTATCTGACATAGTAAAAGCTTTAGAGATCCATTTTAAACTTTGGAAATTAATTGAAAAGATTAAGAGCTAGATAGGATACGGGTTAAAGGCCAATGGCTGATAGCTCTAGCCCTTGCGCCTGCCCTGCTTTAGATAAGCGCAGCGCAGCCTTTCGGCTGTCTTGATTGGTATCACTTTGAGTCATATCTATAAACAATACAGGCGGCGGCAAATAGCTATCAGCGCGGCTCGCCCATTCAATGATAACCAAAGCATTTGGCTCATCGAGATACTCATCAAAACCGATAAAGGAGAGCTCCTCAGGGTCTTGCAAACGATAAAGGTCGGCATGATAGACCGATTTGATAAAGCCGTCCGCTTGCTCGATTTGATACGGCTCAACCAAAGTATAAGTGGGACTTTTAACCGCGCCATCATGGCCAAGTGCTTGCAGCCAATAGCGCGTCAATGTCGTCTTGCCCGCGCCCAAATCACCTGATAACCAGACGCTGCCCGTGAGCGGTAGCGTCGCTAATTGCTCAGCCAAACGCTGAGTGTCGTCCTCAGAATGTAAAGTCAAAGTTGCTGTATGAATATCACTCATCAATGGCTGCCTGTCTCTTTACTATCCACTTGAACTTTGGTATCCACTTGCATCAATACCGTAGGATTGATAAAGCGCTCGCCTTTAATCAGTTTGGCATAAAGCTTGGAATCATGCCATTCGCTTTGCACTTGTTCACTAAATTCAAAGTCCTCAAGTCGTAGCTCACCCATCTGCGCGTTGGCGACATCATCGGCAAAGCACTGCGCGTAACCTGTCGCCGTCTCGTGCGCAATGACGGAATAAACGCTCACATCCGCCTCGCCGTTTTGCATTTGCGTCTGCGCTAGGATTGATTGCGCCCAAAAGAATATGACCCGCGAGAACTGCTCAGCTGATGGTGACACGGGCAAACTAATCCAGCGTGCACTAAATTTTTTGCATGCCTCGATATACTCAGGATCGTCTTGATTCCAAAAACAAATGGCATGATCAAAGCTGTCAATAATATCTTTGATAGATGATTTTAATAGGCCAAAATCATAGACCATCTGGCCTTGATCAAGACGCTGGGCCTCAAGTATGAGCTCAATCTGATAACTGTGCCCATGGATGGAGTGCTTGCAGCGCTCAGAGCTACAGTTACGCACGATATGAGCATTTTCAAATTTAAAAAGTTTACGAATACGCATAGATATCAACCAAATAAGAAACGTTATCCTGTCAGCCAAGATAACGAAAAGAGGGTGCCAAATTTAGTATCTATTATAGCAAATTGCTCTGCATCCGTAAGTAAGCGCTTATTAACAAGGTCTAGGTAGCATAAAAACAAACACTGATGTCGAAGTTTTGCCACCTTTAACATAATGATTCGATAAATAAACCTTTTAACTGCTTCGTGGCGCAAACATAATGATCGCCATTCCTAATAGTGCAATCGCAGACCCTAATACATCCCATGTGGTGGGTCTGATACCGTTCACAGTCCATAACCATAAAATCGCCATAACCACATACACTCCGCCGTAAGCTGCGTAAACTCTACCTACCGCAGTCGGATGTAGAGTCAATAGCCAGACAAAGGCCGCCAAACTCAGCACACCAGGAATAAGCAGCCAAACACTCTTACCCTCTCGTAGCCAAAGATAAGGTAGGTAGCAACCCACAATTTCAGCCAATGCGGTCAGCGCAAAAAGACCAAGCGTCTTTAATTCAGTCAAACCCCATTACTCCTTAATCGTAATAAATCCCGTTAAGTACTGAACGGCGTTGCCTGAAATCAAAACTCTATCGCTTGCAACCTCACAATATACTACCCCGCCCCGCTTTGATGCTTGATAAGCAACCAATTCGTTTTTACCCAAACGATCTGCCCACAATGGCGCCAGTCCTGTATGGATTGAACCTGTCACTGGGTCTTCATCACCGCCATTGGCAGGCCAAAAATATCTAGAGATAAAATCGAAATCTTTAAACTGCTTTGACTGAGTCTGACAAGTCACGACCACATCCAAAGGCGCTAGCTGCTTTAATTTATCGTTATCACGAACCACGTTTAGGACATCAGATTCAAAATGATAAACGACAAAATAAGCTTGAGCATTTTTATAGACCTCAGCAGGCGCGATGGACAACCCTGCCAGTAAACTCTCAGGAATATCCTCACATTCAATAGGTTTGGCATTGGGAAAATTCATCTGTATTTTACCGTTGTCAGTTTGTATCACGGTCATCATACCGATAGCTCTTGCTGATAAACGAATGGTTTTTAAAATAGGATATTTATTAAACAATATAAAAGCCGACGCCAAAGTCGCGTGACCACAAAAGGCAATCTCAGTCAGCGGTGAAAACCAACGAATGTGATAAGTATCCGCTGTGCTACCCGCCACTAAAAACGCAGTCTCAGATAAATTGTTCTCAGTAGCAATGGACTGCATTAGCTCGTCCGCTAGCCAATTTTCGGTAATAATCACAGCCGCTGAGTTACCCTTGAATAGCTCATCGGTAAAAGCATCTACTACGTTGATCTCAAGTTGCATACTAGTCTCACTCCTACATTTGTTATCAAATAGCATTAAATCCAGCGCCGAACTTTGGCTCTATAACTTTGATACGCTGTGCCAAATAACCGTGTCATCGCGCGCTCCTCAGGCTCAATCTGAAAGCGTGTCATGTAGATAACAAAGACAGGCAGGATTATAAACGCCAAATAATGGGATAAATAAAATGCCCAGCCTAACAAGACTAGAGTCAATCCGACATACATAGGATTACGCGTGTATCGATAAATGCCATTGGTCACCAATTGGCTGGCATTATTAGGAGCATGCGGGTTGACTGTAGTTTGCGCTTTTTTAAACTGTGCAACTCCTAAAACGCCTAATCCTAACCCTATAGCGCCTAAGCCAACTGCTATCATGGTTGAGCCTTCAATTGAGAACTGCAAACTTGGCGCAACTTTAGAGACGCCATACATAGCAGCGGCTGAGACAACAACTTGTACTACAGGTGGTACTTTAAGCTCTAAAAAGCGCATAACAAGTCTACCTTCAATGTAAAACCACAGTTATAGTTTGAGTGCTAAACGTTTTATATAAATCATGCTGTCTTAAATATATCGTTACCAAAACATAAAAACTTCTTAGCACTAAAGCACCAAGAAGCTTTGTATAAATCAAAACATTACGGGAATACTATACCGCCGCTACGTGCTCCGCTTTAGCATAATTGTTAATCTCGGTCGGTACGGTTCCACTACTAGTGCGCTCAGATTTCATTTGATCCGCTATCTTTTCAGCGATAGCGATGGTTGGCGCATTAGTGTTGGCACTGATCAGGGTCGGCATAATAGAGGCATCAATCACGCGCAGGTTCTCTATCCCTCTGACCTTGAGATCAGTGTCGACGACGGATAGCTCATCTGCACCCATACGGCAAGTCCCTACAGGATGATAGATAGTATCAGATCTGTTTTGAATGTAGCCAAGCAGCCCATCTTTTTCCAGATAAGGCGCGGCGTAATCTTCGGTGATGAACTTGGCAAGGGGGGCCTCCTCCATAATCTCCCGCGTACGTTTGGCCCCTGCCATCATAAATTCAACATCCTTTTCATGTGACAAATAGTTGGGGTCTATAAGGGGTGCGACACTAGCATCGGTTGAGGCCAATTTAACCGTACCGCGACTCTCAGGACGTAAATAGCAGCTATGGACAGAGATACCATAACCCCATTTGACCTCACGGCCGTGATTAATGACGCGCGAGATGACAAAGTGCAACTGCGTATCTGGCCAATCAGTTGGTGTCGCCTCTGTTGCATTAAAGAACGCGCCCGCTTCTGCGTAGTTGGTGGTCAGTATGCCAGTACCTTTTTTTCTCCACTCCCCAATCGCTGACATCATCATAGGCACCGTTCCAAAGCCAATACCGATAACATCTTTGGTATTTACCTTGTAATCAAAGACCACATCTAAGTGATCTTGTAAGTTCTCACCGACATTTGGCGAATCATGTACCACCTCGATACCGAGCTCTTCTAGATGATCTTTTGGACCGATACCTGATAGCATGAGTATCTGTGGTGAACCAAATGCACCAGCTGATAAAATAACTTCAGATCGGGCGGTGGCGGTATAATGTTCACCATGCTTATCATAAGCCACGCCTATCGCTCGCTTATTTTCAGTCAAGATACTAGTGACGCGCGCACCCGTCATAATCGTCAGGTTTTCTCTATCTTCAAAAGGATGGATGTACGCGGCGGCCGCTGAGCAGCGCTGGCCTTGTTTTTCTCCATGAAAATGGGTGACTTGATAAAGACCTGCCCCATCTTGTTTGGTGCCATTAAAGTCGTTGTTGGCGTCTAATCCATTGGCAATACAGGCATCAACAAAAGAGGTCGATATTGGACGAGGACTCACCAATTCTGACACGTGGAGTGGTCCACTATCGCCATGATGCTCACTACCGCCATGTACATTGTTCTCAGCTTTTTTAAAGTATGGCAGCATATCATCGTAGCCCCACCCTGCGCAGCCATCCTGCTCCCAGCGATCATAATCTTTGGCGTTACCACGCGTGTAGACCATAGCGTTGATAGCAGAAGATCCGCCCAAGCATTGTCCACGTGGCTGGTAGCCGGTGCGATTGTTCAAGTGCGTTTGCGGCACGGTATCAAAGCACCAGTTGTTAATCTTGGTCGGTTTGTCACGCATCATAACGATGACACCAGCTGGCACGCGTACTGCCAAGTCTTTGCCGTCGCCGCCGAACTCGAGCAGACAAACAGTGATATTAGGGTCTTCTGATAAACGGCTTGCCATAACGCAGCCTGCTGAGCCGCCACCGATAATTATGTAGTCAAATTCCATGAGTTAAGCGCTCCTTGCTTATGAGTAGCAGGTGTCAAACAACACCATACTGTCGCTTAACTATAGCAGAATTTATTATCAGTAGATTATGAGTAGGAAAATTTAACAAAAAATATAGAACATAAAAAAAGCCCATCTAACTCTCTTGTTGAGAAATTAGACGGGCTTTTTCTAAATGCCTAAAACGTATTAAATATTGAATTCTAACGCTCTATCGCCTTCGCTATCTTGAATGCGTGTTGGTAGACCTATCTTGTTGAGCAGATTAATAAAGGGCTTGGCATCCAGCTCTTCGACGTTGACCATTTTGCCCGCGTCCCACTCGCCTGTGGCGATTAACATAGCAGCCGCGACAGGAGGCACGCCTGCGGTATAAGAGATCCCTTGGCTACCGACCTCATTATAGGCGTCTTTATGATCGGAGATATTATAGATAAATACCTCGCTATCAACGCCATTAATCTTGCCTTTGACTTTATCACCAATACAGGTTTTGCCCGTATAGTTTGGCGCCAGCGAACTTGGATCTGGTAGTACCGCTTTGACCACTTTTAATGGAATGACTTCTTGCCCTTCGGCAGTCATTACCGGCTGCTCGGACAACAGACCTAAGCTTTGTAAGACGGTAAACACATTGATATAGTGCTCACCAAAGCCCATCCAAAAGCGTATGTTGGGCACATCTAAATTGGCTGACAATGAGTGAATTTCATCATGACCACTCAAGTAGCTGTTTTGCATGCCAACGACTGGCAGATCGTCAGTACGTTTGACTTCGAACATTTTATTCGACTGCCACTGGCTATCTTGCCAAGAGTAGACGGTTCCCGTGAACTCACGAAAATTAATCTCAGGATCGAAGTTGGTGGCAAAATACTTACCATGATCGCCGGCGTTTATGTCGATGATATCGATATCAGTGACTGAGCCTGCATCCATCATGTCATAGCCCAGACGCGCATAAGCGTTGACCATACCAGGATCAAAGCCTGCGCCCAAAATCGCCGTGACATTGTTGTCCGCACAGCGCTGACGACGCTGCCACTCATAGTTGTCATACCATGGCGGCGTCTCGCAAATTTTGCGCGGATCCTCATGAATGGCGGTATCGATGTAGGCTGTACCCGTCTCGATACAAGCTTCTAATACGGTCATATTGATAAATGCCGAGCCGACGTTAATTAAGATTTGAATACCGGTATCGTTGATAAGATCGATGACAGCTTGAGTATCCATAGCATCGACTTCATGCGTATGCAAGACAGCAGCTTGCTTAAAGCTTCCTTTGTCTTTTACGCTTTGGGCAATGGCAGCGCATTTATCTAGCGTACGTGAGGCAATATGAATCTCGCCGAGCACATCGTTATGCATCGCACATTTATGCGCGACGACTTGAGCCACGCCGCCTGCGCCGATGATAAGTACGTCTTTTTTGTTGGGTTTGGTTTGACTTATGTTCAATGAACAATCCTCCTTTGTGTTCCTGTCGATACCAATGATATGGCTATGCAAAACAGCAACGAGTGAATGATGTGCGTGAATGAAAAAGGAAGACCGAGGAAAACCCACGCACCCGACGGGCAAAACTATTTGTTTGATAACGTTTACCCGAGGCGATTATAACAATTTATCACCTATTATCGGTAAAACAATGTATAAAAAATAGACTCGTTGACTATAGTAAAAGCGTACTCTAAACCTATGTTTTCAAGATTTAAATCAAGTTAGTAGAATAGCTGATCTAAGACAAACTGGCTTTATAATCTTGATAGTCAAACTCACGCTGGATAGTGATACTGCCATCCAAACGACGAATAACGATAGCTGGCATGCCCACGCCATTGAACCAGTTTTTCTTCACCATCGTATAGCCTGCGGCATTACCAAACGCGATGGTATCACCTACCTGTAATTGGTTAGGTAGTGCATACTCGCCAAAGATATCACCTGCCAAACATGAGCGACCGTAGATAATCGTATTGTCATCTGCCTGCTCTTTATTCACAGGCATTATATCAACGACACTCTCATTAATAGTAGCGATAGACGCTGACTCTTGATAAATCAGTAAATCTAGCATATGCGCTTCAATAGAAGCATCGACGACAGCTAAGTTCTTTTCATTGTGCATAGTATCTAATACTGTCGTGACCAATGAGCCTGCGCCATGAATACTTGCCTCACCTGGCTCAAGATAGACTTGTACGCCGTATTTTTCACTAAAGCCTTTTAATCTATCAGCGAGTTTTTCTAGTGGATAATCAGGGGCGATAAAATGAATGCCGCCGCCTAAGCTGACCCAGTCAAGCTGCGCCAACACGTCACCAAATCTATCTTCAATATCAGCCAAACTTTCGCTAAAGGCTGCAAAGCTGTCGTTCTCGCAGTTGTTATGGATCATAACACCTGTGATATCACCAAGCACCGCGGCAATCTTATCTTTGTCATGCTCACCCAGACGGCTAAAGGGACGCGCTGGATCAGCAATGATAAAAGATGAATTGCTAGTCTTTGGGTTCAAGCGTAGTCCTACTGGAATATTCTGTGCACAAGCCTTATCTTTAAAGCTATTAAGCTGTGAGATAGAATTAAAGATAATCTTATCGGCATAGCTTAGTACTTCGTCAATCTCGCCTGCGCTATAGGCCACGCTATAGGCATGGGTTTCTTTTTTGTCTTTGCTACTACCTTCATTACTATTGTCAGCATTATCACCAAAAGTTTCATAGCCTAACCGCACCTCGTTGAGTGATGATGAGGTTGTACCATGCAAGTAAGGCTGCATAACATCAAATACGCCCCAAGTCGCAAAGCATTTAAGCGCGAGCAATGCTTTCGCGCCTGATAATTCACATAGCCGAGCAATAATCTGCATGTTGGCAACGATTGCCGCTTCGTCAAGCAGATAATAAGGGGTTGGCGGTAGTGCGGAGTTAGGAGTTTTTACGGCGTTTTTAGAATTCATAAGAGGTTACCTAATCGCTGCGATTGCCATCATGACAGATATAAATAATTGCGCTATAGTAGACTAAATCCATCATAATTAGAATATTTTATGTCGCTATCTACCGATTATTCCAACGCCTCAAACCAAGCTCATTCATCACAGCTCGATCCCAAGAATATCGACTTGACGCATCTCAATATTGACGCCCGCGCAGTATTGGATTTTTGGTTTGATAAGGACAACGAGGCCTGCTGGTTTGAACAAAATGACAATTTTGATCAGCAGATAGCGGACAAATTTGGTGATATTTGGCAAGCTGCTAAACAAGGTGAATGCGTAAGCTGGCGTATTGCAGACGCGACTGCTGATAGCAATAGCTCAATCACAGCGCTGGCAGGACGTTTGGCTGAGATTATTGTGCTTGATCAGTTCTCGCGCAATCTATGCCGCGACGAGGCTTGCGCCTTTGCTCAAGATGGTATGGCGTTAGTCCTTGCGCAAGAAGCCATCGAGCAGCCGCATTTTAATAGTTTGCCTATGGAGTGGCGCAGATTTACGATTATGCCCTTTATGCATTCAGAATCGGCTATGATTCATGAGCGTTACTTGCCTCTGTTTAAGCAGTTAAACGATGCAAATACTTTAGACTTTGAGCATCGTCATAAAGACATTATTGATCAGTTTGGCCGTTATCCGCATCGCAATGAAGTGCTGGGTCGCACATCTACTGACAAAGAAGAGGAGTTTTTAAAGCAGCCAGGATCTTCGTTTTAGATGATCAATACAACGACAGATAAATCGCCTATTTCACTTTATATTACGAGTAGTTCACAGCGCCTGTTCTAAAGGTAAACGACTGACTCTGTATACGATTATCACTCTGTACAATATCAAAGCGGACTCGGTACTCGCTATTGCCATGTAGTCCGCAGTTCTTGCTCTTTCTCGTCATGCCCCTGCAGCTACTTAGCGCATCAGTAATAGGCAATATAAAAGCCTCGTTCGCTGGCAGTGCAAACTCTGTATCTTTATACGGATCGTTCTGATAACTAAGGATGTGCGTGGGCACATTTATATCTCGCTCAATATCATAAATCTCAACATTGATGATTTGAATTTGCTTAGCGTTTGGCACATTGATATATATGGGCTGGCCTATTGGATCAGTACTCAAATTACGGCCCGTATGCTTTACAGGATCGGGCGTTTCGTTATAGAGTCCTGTTACCGTTTCAGTGACACCTTGACAGGGATAAGTAAAAACGCCAGAGAATGCTGCTCTTGATGTAGCCCTTGTCGCCGCTGCATTGGTGACTAGCATATAGCCTTGATTATTGTCTTTATCCATGTCAAAAGGTTTGTAGCCGACTACTGCTGTACCGACGAGTTTTGATTGCGGCGTCATCAATGAGCGCAAATGATAAGGCGCTGCCATTAATGACTTTGCCATCGAAGTCGTAGCAATGCTAGGAGAGATGAGTCTGCCTGCTGAATGATAATATCTTGTCTGGGCGATGTTCTCTGTGATGCCATAATTTATATTAGGATAGTTTGCATTAAACATTCGGTTCTGGACATCGAGTCCACTAAAGTACGGATTATTTGTACTCGTTACCGAATCGATATCCTTAATAGCTATTTGGTAATGCGGATTAAACCTAGTCACCGCCGCATTCTCAAAAGCATATTTAATGTAGTTGGCGTGCTGTAGTGCAATTTTGGTCAGCTCAGTGTCTAGCGATAAGGTATCTAACCCGCAATGACGTCTTGCTAAGTTAAAATCATTATTGGCCATCAAGGCGACATCATCAGCGTTTTCATTTTTTAGACCTGCTGCACTGTCATCAATACGATTATCTACTGCTCTATCATTACTAGTCACATCAATCGGCGTCTTATTCCCTATGCCACTCTCAGTATCCGCTCGTAGATTAGTCACTAATGCACCAAAGTCTTTGATATAAATATCGCTTAAGTAGGTTCTATCTATACCATCATGAGCGGGTAGCAACACGAGTAAAATAACCAGTATTCCTGAGTAATTGCTTGACGATTTAGCGCTCATTAACTGCCCTATATGATTTAATTATCTGATAACGGTCAAATTCGACCTTGAACCCCATTCATCATCTTTAGATAGTTTAAGTAAAAGACAAATAAAAAAGTATAAGGGGATACCTTATACTTTTTATTGTTTATTGAGTCTGTTGCAATTTTAGTAGACTGACCTTGTTTGTATACTAATAACTTACCTTACCTGTCTTAAAGGTAAATGATTTGCTTTGCATATCTTTACCGTCGACTAAGACGTCGAAGCTGACGTGGTATTCATTATTACCATAAAGTCCACACTGCTGACTTTGATTAGGCATGCGTTTAGCCTCGCAGCTTTTTAGACTGTCTGTGAGCGGCATGATGAAGGCCTCGTTTGCTGGCAACTCAAAATTGGTCCCTTTAAACGGATCATCATTACTATCCAACAATTTGACCGGTATATCGACATTGCGTTTCATATCACGGAACTTTATGTTACTCACTTTGATACTTTGGGCTGAAGGCATGTTGATATAAACAGGTTGCCCGATAGGATTTTTTTGTAAATCTCTAGTAGGCAATCCACCATTTGGATTTCTAAATGGATTGGGGCTTTCGTTATAAAGGGCAGTAACTGTGCCAGTAACGCCATTACAAGGGTAGGTAAAGATACCCTCAACAGTGTTATTTTTACTTGAATCGGTCACCGCTGCATGATTGACCAGCACATAGCCTTTGGCATGTTTAAAGCCTGATTTGTTAAACGGCTCGTAGGCAACCATACTTGAACCTGTTAGACTCGACCCTGGCATCATAAGCGAACGTAAATGATAAGGCGCAGCTAGTAATGATTTAGTCATCGAGAGCGACGCAACTTCTGATGCGACTATATTATCAGCAGTGCTATAGTATACTGTCTGCGCAATATTCTCGGTAACGCCATGGTTGACGTTGCTATAGCCTGCATTAGATAAACGCTTACCAAAACTCACCCCACCGAAAAAAGGATTATTGTTGCCTGTAACCGCAGCGATGTCGCTAATAGAGTTTTCAGTATGGGCATTAAAGGATGTAGGTGTGCTGTTGGCGTACACATATCTAATATAATTACCGTGTTTAATAGCAACATTGCCAAGCTCTGCGTCATCTGACAAGCCATTAAGACCGCAACTAGTACGTGCCAGACTGATCGTGTTATTAGCTACTAGCGCAGCTTTGGTATCGTTGTCTAAAGCAACAGGGGTGGGTCTACTGGATCATCTTGTTCGTCCTCTGGCTCATCAGGGACAGGCGTATCTGAGTCTGAAACAATTGGGTCTGAGACTATAATATCACTCTCTACTTCACTAGGTACACTTGGCTCAACAGCTTCATCTGCGCCAGAACTCGTGTTTGAATCGCTGCCCCCACCATCACCACCGCCCCCACATGCTGCTAGAAACAAAATAGAAAAAAGTAGTGTGCTTGAACGCTTCGCTGCCAGTGTTGATACCATCATCAGTCCTTGATTGTTTGATAATACTAGAATGCTGTTTAGACTCTAGTTACAAACTATAAACGTAAGATATACAGTTTTCAATAGCAAATTGCTAGAAAGTATTATACCCAAAATATATTATATATTAGGGATTTAAGTATTATTACTTAGGCTATTTTTACTAGCAGATAGTATTGTTTTGATTAAATACAATTATGATGAGTGCATTCATTGCATATGTTTTATGGGCGAAAAACTACGTCTATGCTCCGGCAATACGCCGTAGGTATCGATAGCAGCTATGTGTGCACGAGTCGGATAGCCCTTATGCTGGGCGATGGCGTAGTTTGGATACTTAGCATCCATCTCATACATAGTTCTGTCGCGACTGACTTTTGCCAAGATACTAGCTGCCGCTATACTGGTATGACGCGCATCCCCTTTTATCCAAGCTTGGCAATCAATAGCGGATGGTGGTAGCCCTAGCTTCTCAAGTATTAAATAGTCAAGATCTGGACAGCGATTACCATCAATGAGTATCTCAATCTGTCCTTTATTGAGCTCATTCTGCCCTCCTACCACTATTGTAGCGAAATACTGGGCTATTGCCTTTAGCAACGTTTCACTACATAAGCGCATACCGAGCATGGTTGCGGCCAAAATATTAATCTGATCGATCACCGCAGCAGGTATCTCAGCGACAACAAAACCAAGTGCATACTTTTGCACGAGCGGATATAGAATATCGCGTTTTTTTTCACTGAGCTTTTTGGAATCAGTGAGCGTACAGAGCGGCGTCTCCTGTAGTGGCTGATGCTCGATTAGATCTGACCAGGTATTAGGCAAGATAGCGGCAGCTATAGTAACGCAGCCGAGTAACGGACCGCGACCTGCTTCATCTACCCCTATTTGTAATGGTGATGACATAGAACTGAAGGTTTTATCAGTGATCAGCTTAGTGATATTGAGCTGACCTGATAACGTAATCGGTGCGTTTAAACTGACATATTGATCTTTAATATCAATGTTCCCGATAGTATCGTCGAGTACGATGATCTGCTCTATTTGACTCATAACTTAGCGGACTTATTGTTAATATTTATGATTTAAAATACCGAACCTTTTGGGCATAATATTGTTGCACGGCGCTATTGGCAGGATTGTGATTGCTTTGCTGTTGCAGAGTTTTTTTGGTTTCAACCAAAGCCCTTAATTGCTCATCATAAGCGCGCGGCTGGAGCAGTTGCATGACAGTACGGCAAATGTTCTCCCCCGTTGCTTGCTCTTGAATGAGTTCAGGGATGATGGCATCGCCTGCCAAGATATTGGGCAGTGCTACATAGGGCACCTTAACCAGACGCTTAGCAACCCGATAAGTCAGCTGATTTAACTGGTAGATCACAACCATAGGTCGCTCAAGCAGCATCGCCTCAAGGGTTGCTGTACCTGAGGCGAGCATGACCATATCAGAGGCTGCCATTGCCTGCTGACTAAAGGTAGGTAGGCTGTCATCATAAACCACAACGATTGCAGCTCGCAGTGATTCTGAGCGCTTATCGATTACCTCTTGTACAATATACTGATGGTTTTGATCAACCGTTGGGATAATAAAGCATAGCTTTGGATCTAGGAGTATGAGCTTTTGAATACCGTCAAGCATCACCGGTAAAATAGCAGTAATCTCACCGCGGCGCGACCCTGGCATCACGCAGATGAGCTGACTGACTGCATCGAAACGGCTGGTAAAAAACTGCTGTAAGCCATCATTGTGCCAGACTAACTCACTACGTAGCTGGGTCATCGGCGTCTGAACGAGCGACTGATCTATGGTGCGTAGTAGCGGATGTCCAACGCAGATCGCTGGATGATCATACTGCTCATACACAGGCAATTCAAAGGGGAATAAGCACAGCACCAAGTTGGTTGCCGCCTTGATACCATGAATACGTGACTCACGCCAGGCCCATATCGATGGACTCACGTATTGCACGCAAAATACACCTTTGGGTTTGAGCTTTTTGGCAACGCGTAAATTAAAATCAGGGGCATCGATACCCACGAACCAATCAATGTTCGCGCCATCAAAGGCAGTCAGTAGCTCACGCCGCGCCTTAAATAGATCTCGCAATTGCGACATCACTTCAACCAAGCCCATAACTGCTAAGCGTGATAGCTGAAACAAGCTTTGCAGACCTTGCGCTTGCATCTTACTACCACCAACGCCGATCCAGATAATATCACCGCGCAAATTGTTCATCTGTGCCATAAAATCAGCGCCCAAGCTATCGCCTGAGACCTCTCCTGCGACTATCCCTATCACCAAAGGGCCTGATGCCTGATCAGTAGCAAGAGTATCAGACAAAGAACTTTGCTTAAAAGGTGTTACAGATTCTGGCATGATAGTATCCTAACCGCTATTAGATATAAGGTGGAGTTGGGTACAAACTAAAATATAGCACAAGCCATTATTGGACGCTAACCACCTAGACGCTTATACAGACTTCTAAGTGCTTAAGCATTTAGGCTGCCATCATACGTGAGCGCAGCTCAAATAGCGAAACGCTCAAGATTTTAGGCAAACAATAATAAATTTTAAAGAATTATAGAGTATAGCGACGCCTAAAAAGACTAATATCAGCGCAAGTATAACAAAACATTGGTTTTGGCATTCCAGTTATCAGTCAATTAACTACTCTTGTCCCCTTGTCAACGACTACTTTTGACCTCATAATGATTGTTCCTATAAATAAGCTAGACGATATAATCATGACAACACCAGCTACCCATAATACAGACATTGACGACGTGAATATTGAACAATTCATCCCCCTAGTTACGCCAGCTGAATTAAAAGCTGAGCTACCGCTCTCAGAGTCCGCGTATCAAACTGTCCTAAAAGGACGTCAAACCATTCAAAACATCTTAGATGGTAAAGATAAGCGCTTGTTTATCGTCATCGGCCCCTGCTCTATCCATGACATAAAGGCTGCGCACGAATATGCCGACCGCTTGGCTAAACTGGCAAAAGAGCTGGAAGATACCATCTTTATCGTTATGCGGGTCTATTTTGAAAAGCCGCGTACTACGGTTGGCTGGAAAGGCATGATCAACGATCCTGATATGAATGATAGCTTCGATATCGAAAAGGGTTTGCGCAGCGCGCGCAGATTGCTCATCGATCTTAATGAGAAGGGTTTGCCTTGCGCGACTGAAGCCTTAGACCCAAATACGCCGCAGTACATGCAAGACTTGATTAGCTGGTCAGCTATTGGTGCTCGTACCACTGAGAGCCAAACGCATCGCGAGATGAGCTCGGGTCTATCTTGTCCAGTTGGCTTCAAAAACGGCACCGACGGCGGTATGACTGTCGCCGTCAACGCTATGCAAGCGGTCAAAGCGCCTCATAGCTTCTTGGGGTTATCCTCAGACGGTCAAGTCTCTATTATCAAATCTAAAGGCAACCCTTATGCGCACGTGGTACTGCGCGGCGGTAATGGTAAGCCAAACTATGATGAGACGGCAGTAGCAGCCGCTGAGAATGAGCTTGAGAAAGGTAAAACCAGTACCAAAATTATGATTGACTCAAGTCATGCCAACTCAGGTAAAGACCCTTACTTGCAGCCCATGGTCATCAATAACGTCGCTGAGCAAATCGAAAACGGTAACAAATCTATCATCGGTATGATGGTTGAGAGTCACCTAAAAGGCGGTAATCAAAAGCTCACCGAAGACTTAAGCAAGCTTGAATATGGCGTCTCTATCACCGATGGTTGCCTCGACTGGGAGAGTAGCGTAGCCGCGCTACACAATTTGCGTAATATGGTCAAAGACGTTTTACCCAATCGTTAATGAGCAACAACTAACTGCCCAAATACAAAAGCCCATCTACTCGTAGGTGGGCTTTTGGCTGCGAGGTAGAAATTTTAAGTTACACAGGATTTTCTTTGGCTTTAATACTAACGACATCTAAGCTAATGAGCCCCATAGCAATGACCACCATTATTGTGCCAATAACGTCACTTACACTTAAATCAATATCAAACAACCAGACAGATAAAAGCGTTGCAAATATTGGATTGAGCAAATGAAAAGCCGAAGCATATCCTGAGCCAAACCAGCGAATAAGCTGAAACCACATCAGCATAGCCGCGCCTGATATCAAGATGACTTGGTACAAGAGTGAATATACAAATATCGGTATGCTCAAGGCTTGTCCCCAAGCAAATACTGATACAAAGGGCAACAACATAACGCCTGCACTTAGATTTTGTAGTCCTGTCAGCGCCACTACGTTATGACTAGAAGCGATAAGCTGATAGTATAAGGTGCCAGCCGCTAGAGCAACTACCGATAGCAATACACATCCGACACCCCATAAAAACTCATCCGTTTGAGCAGGGTTTTGCAGCTGACTCAGTAGCGACTCTACCCCGCCCACACGAGCTACAAGCACAACGACAACGCCTAAAAACCCAAGTGTTAATGCTATCCACAAGTATGCCGACCACTTTTTACTTAAATATGACTGCGCAAAAGCGGTTAAAAACGGTGTGGTAGATACTAGTAACACCACAAGCTCTGGTGATACATACTGCAAGCCTGAGTAAGATAGCCCAAGATACAACACGTAGTTAAGTAGCGCTAAAATCATGGCATCACGCCACATTGAGCGACTTAGAAGTTCTGTTTTATTAATTGATATCTTTAACTTGTGTCGCCGCTTTAATACCTGATACAGACCTAGTAGTAACATACCTGCCAATAAAAACCGCACGCTCAAAAAACTAAGCGGTGACATATAATCAACCGAGTACTTACCCGCTATAAACGCTGATGACCACAATAAACTAAAGACCACCCCAAATATCATCTTGTTCATAATTGATGTCCTCAGTGCCTAGAATCAGTGCCTAACTTAGTATTTAACTCGATTTATCATGAACTATAATCTTTATCGCTTTGCAAACCTTAGCATCTCTTAAAAATAAAAAGGCTAAACTGACATAGCAGTTTAGCCTTTTATCTAAATCATTCGACAACTTTATTTACCAGCTGCGCCCAGTACGCTCTCTAAACTTTCAAGCACATGTTTAGAGGTGGCTTTTTGCTGTAGATCAAGCAGTTTTTCATGTGCCATAGTGCGGCGCGGCTCAACCAAAGTATACCAACGCGCCAGCACTTGTAGCATACGCGATGCAACCACTGGATTGGCCTCATCTAATCTTTTGATAACATCGACATAGATATCTAAGCCCTCAAAGGTCCAGAGCACCGCAGGCTGCGCGGTAAATGCACCTATTACCGAACGTATACGGTTCGGCGTATTCCAATCAAAGTCCTTGTGCGCTAGTAGCGATTTAATAGTATCAGTAGTCACATGAGTATTAGATGCTTGCACACTAAACCATAAGTCGATGACCAAATCATCCGTATTAAACCGCTCGTAAAAATCAGCTAAGTAGGCATTACAACTCTCTAACTGATGATTGACAATAGCTCTTAGCGCCCCAAAACGCTCAGTCATACAGCTGGCATTGTCATACTGCTGCTTAGCCCACTGATCCGCGCCTGTGACCTTGGCTGTCAATGCCATATCTAGTACTACATTACGTAGGGCGCGCCTGCCTAGTGCTTCTGGGGTATCAGTATAGGCTTGTAATGGCAACTGCTCATAGATAGTTGCCCATTGATCCTTTAGCGCAAGGGCGACTTGTTTGTATAGATTCTCACGCTCTTGTTTGATGACCTCTGGATCGTAGTCTTTGTGCGTCGCTGATGCCAGCTCCTGCGGTGATGGGATATCGAGCAGGCGCGCCGCTAACATAGGATCATCTACTGCAAGCTTAGGCAGGGTCGCCACTAGTGCTTGCAAGTAAATATCAGGACTGCTCTTAGCGTCACTACTGGGCAGTAATATACGATTGACCAGCATTTGCGTCACTTGCCAGCGGTTAAAACCATTGGTCTCATGAGTCAGCAAAAACGCTAAATCGGTATCTTGATAATTATAATTCAATTGCACAGGTGCGCTAAAATCGCGTAGCAAGGACACCACAGGATTACTGCCTACATTGTCAAACACAAAGGTTTGCGCCGCTTGCTCAAGTAATAGCATACGCTCGCTAATGATCTCACCTGAGTCTTGATCAAACAAAGCCATCGCAACCGGAATTGGCAAAGGCTTTGGTGCATCAAATCCAGCGACGTGGCGCGTCTGCTGACTCAAAGTAATAGTGAGCGTCTGCGTCTCGCTATCATAGTCTTGATGGCCAGACAACACAGGCGTACCAGGCTGACGATACCAGTCGATAAAGTCCTCAACCTTACTATCAGTGATACTAAGCGCTGATAAGAAATCCTCTACTGTGACCGCTTGTCCATCATAACGGCGAAAATACTCATCAGTGCCTTGACGGAAATTATCAGCGCCGAGCATATTAGCAATCATGCGTACGATTTCTGCGCCTTTCTCATAAATAGTGGTGGTATAAAAGTTATTAATCTCAACAAAGCTCTCAGGACGTACAGGATGCGCGAGTGGCCCTGCGTCCTCTGCAAACTGATGCGCGCGCAGCATCGCTACATCGTCTATACGCTGCACCGCGCTTGATTGCTGATCGGCTGAGAACGACTGATCCCGATATACAGTAAAGCCCTCTTTTAGACACAGCTGAAACCAATCGCGGCAGGTAATACGGTTGCCCGTCCAATTATGAAAATACTCATGAGCGATGACTGCTTTTACATTAAAGCTGCGCGCATCGGTTGTCGTTTCAGGACTAGACAATACGCAAGCGGTATTAAAGATATTGAGACCTTTGTTCTCCATAGCGCCCATATTAAACTGGCTCACCGCCACAATCATATAGCGATCTAAATCATAGGCGCGCCCATAATTGACCTCATCCCACAACATCGAGTCCTTTAATGCTTGCATACCGACATGACATTTATCAATATCATCAGACTTTGCGTACAACTCAAGGGTGACTTCTCGCCCTTCACTAGTTGTGAAATGATCGGTTAATACATCTAAGTTTGCGACAACGCAAGCGAACAGATAGCTTGGCTTATTAGTCGGATCTTCCCAAATAGCATAATGACGATCAGGCGCGCCTATGACTTCACCTTGTTCAATCAAATTACCATTGGCAAGCAGCGTCGGATAACGCTTGTCTGCCTCTAGACGCGTCGTAAACACCGCCAGCACATCAGGTCGATCAGGATAATAGGTAATCTTGCGAAAGCCTTCTGGCTCGCACTGAGTGACGAACATGGTCTCACTACCCGTGCCTGCGATGTACAGACCCTCAAGCGCGGTATTGGTTTGCGGATGGATACGCACCTTTATATGCAAACTTAGACTATCTGGCGCATCTGTAATGGTCAGCTTACCGTTATTGATGCTATAACGTTCAGTAGCCAGCACTTCCCCATCGAGTTCAATGGTGAGCAGCTCAACGTCCTCACCATATAGCACCAAGTCGCCTTCGGTCTGACGATTCATAACCAGCGTACTTTCGACTGTCGCATGCTCATCAAATAATTGAATGTCCAAATTGACGGTCTCGACATCGAAGCTTGGGCGCTTATAGTCTTTTAGATGGATTTTGCTTGGCTCATGAAGGGGTACATCAGCCATCTCAGGGTTGATAATTTGGGGAGTATCAGCAGACATGGTCATTCCTATTATTAATTGTAGATTGAGAGTATTTTTGTTAGAGGTAGAATGGTTCGTTCAATTGAGTGACTTTACATTATTAGCTTACATTGATTTGATTTGCTAGATTTCAAGTTACGCTACCGAAAAACTTAAACTTAGCTTTAAGAGTCATCAATAGCTTTAAGTCGTATTATTAATTGGCTAATGCCATATAAAGTGATTTAATGGCAGAGTAGATTTTCATTTCATAAAAAGGCACTCTTATGACGCAGCGAAAAACAGAGCACTCAAACGTTAGCCTGCCAATGCTTGTGGCGTACGTAGAGGAGCTGCTTCCAGAATTAGCATCAGAGGCGCCTGCTTTTGTTAGTACACAGATGTTATGGGTGGCAGAGGATAAAGCCGCACTTGCATCACTACAAACACAGCTTAATAAAGCATCAAACGATATCAAGTCAAAAAAAGACCATACTCATCTCTTAACCTTACCTGCACTTGATCAGCAGCAGATACACAAGCGTCATGAGCTGGTTTGTTTTTGGCTACCAACATTATCAGATGAGATGATACAGCACTATATCCCTTTACTAATGCGCTATCGTGATTTATATGCCGCTCACTTACTTATAGCTATTGATAGTACTATAGATTTGCGCGCTTACGGATTTACTCCTTTTGATATCGTTAATAAAGAGCAAACCCAAACCGTCAAGCCAAGCAGATCTTTAAGTGCTGATGTAGCTCAACATCCAATTACTTTATGGCAATTTAATCTTTATGATTATAAAGTTCTACCCAATTGGCTAAACAATAAGTATTGGGCCAATCCTGAGAACTGGGATAAAGGTCGCTGGTGATTAAATAAGCAGTCTTTGTAATTACAGTAATGATACTTACATAAATTAACATGAGTTATATGATAAGTAGCAATGAGCTAAGTGGTATATTAAGTGGTTTTAAAAATAAGAATGTTATTTCAACTTTAGGAGATTTATATGTCAATCATTACTCACTCTACTCTCAGTAGTCGTTTTGCGAAAGTGGCAACCTTAGCCGTATTATCAAGCGCTATAGCGATTACCTCAGGCTGTGCCACTAAAAGAGCAACCTCTGAAGTTGTTGTTGCACCCCTAGGTGTACCTAGCGGTCAGGTCGCTTATTCAGGTGCCGTTCTCGTTGACAATCCAGGTATGGTTGTTAGTGCTGCTGATAATTTGCAAGCCGTCGTCTATTTTGACTTTGATAGTAGCAACATCACAGCGCAAGCTGCTAGCGTACTCAATCAACACGTCAATCTGTTAAGCTCAAACCCAGCTGCTGGTGTCCTTATCGCAGGTCATACGGATGAGCGTGGTAGCCGTGAATATAACATCGCTCTAGGTGAGCGCCGTGCGGCGGCGGCTCGTGACTATCTAGCTAATCAAGGCGTTGCTATCAATAATATTCAAATTATTAGCTATGGCGAAGAGCGTCCTGCTGCTACTGGTATGACCGAGGCGGCCTATGCTCTAAACCGCCGTGCTGAGTTGTCTTACTAAATTTAAGTATAGGCTTGCATTAGCAAAAGAGCCTTGTTGAAAAAACACAACCCAGCAACCTTAGCATTGCTGGGTTTTTTGCGACTTTAAAGCATGCTATTCTCAATAGTACTCATACTCATGATCATATCAACTATGCCTTTCTCACTATATAATTTAAGCTATATCCAACTCAATGACAGCACTTGGTGTATGAGCGCACAAATAGCATCTACCCATCATGATGGTCAAGATAACACTCATAGTGCGTTTAATTATGAGCGGCAGCAACAACGTAAAGGCGTACGAGATTTACTTCAGCACTTACTGCAAAAGCTTGCAATCTATGATGATTTAGATGAGACCCAGTTCCCTTATCGGCTTATTCATCACCGTTATTATGTCTGCTTTAGTCATTCCGTTGATAGGGTTGCGGTCGTTGTCAGCAGTCATAGACCAGTCGGTATCGATATAGAGGTACAAAGTGTGAAGTGGTCTATTGTACAGCGGTATTATCATACTGATGAGCTGGCTGTTTTAGACAAGCTAAATACTATAAAACGCGCGCATCTAAGTCGTTTACTATGGCAAGTCAAAGAGTGCTTTATCAAAGTGCACAATTACACGCTAGCGCAAGGTATGGGTATCAACTACGCGCAATTAATTGATGAGCTGTTAATAAACACGGATAACGAAGATATTACGCCAATTAGGATAAAGGATACGCAAAGTATTTATCGCATTGTGCTACTACCTAAGCTGCGAATAATAATTACTTTATAATTAAAAAGTTTACACACAAAAAAAGACGCCCCAAAGGACGTCTTTTTATCGTATCAGTTATTTATAAACTGATATTAGAAGCGGTAAGTTGCACCTAACTTCACGATAGGTAACCACTCTAAGTAGTCTTCATTTTCAAGTTCACGGTTCGCAGCAGCAGCAGCACCTTGTAGATCAGGACCAGTAGCAGTTACTGTAGCGTTTACATCACCTAAGTATGCAGCACCAACTTCACCAAATACACCAAAATTATTGCTGATATTAGGGCGGAAACCAACGGTTAGGTAAGGAGCAAGTTCGTTGCGATGCTTGACACTACCTCTTAACTCACCAACACCAGTATATGTTTCGTTATCAATTTCAAACGTACCATTGTTACCATCAGATCTGATATCAATTTCATTGTCAGGTACGATTACGCCAGCACCCATAGTGAACCAGTTGCCAGCAGGACGTACTTGAACGCCTAGGTACGGGTTACTAAAGTCTGAATCAACGTCATACTCGATATCTTCAACGTCAAAGTCACCGCCGAATAGGTCAGCAACATCGCCACCTGCCCAACCGGCTTGTAGTTCTACTTTTTCGTTAACGCTAAAGCCAACGTTTGCACCGTAACCTAATGAACCCACTTCAGCACTAACAGAAGCTGGATTGGTTAGTGTGTTAAAGATAGTTTTAGTCGTACCGACAAATGCACCAGTAGTGTTACGGATAATGCCGTTATCACTGCTATACTGGTAAGCTGGCTCAGCAGCCATAGCAACAGTTGATGCCATTACAGCAGCAGTAACCAAAGATAATTTGATGAATTTCATAACTCTCTCCTAAAGTGTGGGATTGTTTGCCCATAAAAATGATTGATTGGATGGTTTGCATAATCATTTTTTTGTTGAGCAGATTAAAACAATTTTAGCTTCAAAAGTCATCCCCTCAGAGACCCCTTTTGTTTAGTATTATGTAAAGATTGCATGCATATTGTAATTAGTGGCACCTAGCAACCTAAAACACTTGCTTTTTACGACCTATTACTCCCTAAACTCAAGTAAATATACAAATTCGAGATAAAGAAAGTATTTCAAGATGTTTCTGTATGATGAACTATAAATGTATTTTAGACAGTAAATATTCTATTACTTATTACTACCATTTGTTTCGGTTTGTGAGTTGATGTATCTATGATAGTTGAACAAATTAATAATAAGATTCGTAAATTGGTAAAGTTTATCGCTATAAACTAGTGATTATTATCGTAATTCTTTATACTTACTCTTACTGGTTTATATACATTTCAGTGAATTCAAACTTTCTAACTACTCTCTTTATCTATACTGAGCTTCTTCTATGCCCAAAGTATCCTCTATTACTCGCGTGTTAGAAATTATCGAAGCGGTGTCCTATTCATCCAAACCTATCTCGCCCCTTGAGCTCTCACAAATGCTAGATATTCCAAAACCAACCATACATCGTTTGGTGCAAAATTTGGTTGATGAAGGTTTTGTTGCAGTCGATATCGGTGGCGGTATTATCCCCGGCAAGCGTGTGCGCAATCTAAGTGTTGAGCTTTGGCAACATAGGCAGTTCTTTAACGAGCGGCAAATCATATTACAAAAGCTGGTAGACGATATAAAAGAGACTTGCGGCATTGGTATTCCCTATCATACCGATATGATCTATACCAATAGGGTTGCGACTAAACTACCCTTGCAAATCTACTTGCCAGTAGGTATTAAGTCACCCATGTGGTGCACAGCAACGGGTAAACTGTATTTAAGTCAGTTAAGTCTGGAGAGTCGGCGCAAGGTGCTCCAAAGCTTAGCGCTCGATAAGTTCACTAAAAACACCATCGTCGATATCAGTGCTTTAAATACTGAGCTTGATCACATTGCCAAGACAGGCGTCGGTATCGATAATGAGGAGTTTATATCTGAGATGGTAGCGGTATCCGTTGCCATATCTGATAAAAAATCTCGCTATTTGGGCTCGCTCTATATACACGCGCCAACGATACGAGTATCGCTCGATGAACTACTAAGCCATGTACCAAGACTACGAGAAGCGGCCAAAGATATTCAGACCTTGGTGTATGAGCTACAAAGTTAAATTGATTTGTAATAACAAAAGCCGTTGGTGCTATCGTGAGTAGCATCAACGGCTTTTTATTGTTTATTAGAGTATACAGCCTATTAATGTATACGGCTGTAAAACTGATTAGGACGATAATACTGACTTATCATGCAGCGCCATGATACTGGAAAAGTCCTTGTCACCATGCTGGACGCTGTGCTCGTTGTATAGCTCAGTAGCCCTAGCACCCATTGGCGTATCAGCACCTGTTGTTTGCGCTGTTTGCATAGCAAGGTTAAGATCCTTTTGCATAAGCTCGGTCATAAATCCGCCTTTGTAGCCATTGCTCGAGGGTACGGTTTCTATGACGTTAGGATAAGGATTATACACCTCAAGCGTCCAGTTACGCCCTGAGCTTTGGAGCATAATCTCGGAGAGTACCTTGGCATCAAGGCCGTTTTTGACCCCTAAGTTAATCGCCTCAGCTGTCCCTGACATCAAAATGCCAAGCAGCATGTTATTACATATTTTAGCGACTTGTCCTGCACCATGATCCCCTGCATGAAAGATATTCTTACCCATAACATCAAGGATAGGCTTAGCACGGGCAAAGGCGTCTGCTCTACCGCCGACGATAAAGGTAAGACTACCTGCAATAGCGCCGCCCGTGCCGCCTGAGACTGGCGCATCTAAAAAGTCGATGCCTAATTTGCTCGCCTCTGTCGCCACCTTGCGTGCATCACTTGCGGCAATGGTGCTGCTGTCGATGACGAGTGTACCCTTAGGCAGTACCGAGAGTAGACCGTTTGACTCTTCGCTATCCAAGTAGACCGCGTGTACATGCTTGCCTGCTGGCAACATCGTGATGACGACTTGGACGTCACGTGCCGCATCCTTTGGGCTATCGGCAACTCTAGCACCTGCACTCTGCAAACGATCGAGCGCCGCCTGTGATAAATCATACACCGAGAGCTTATATCCTGCTTTTATCAGATTCTCCGCCATTGGCGCGCCCATATTACCTAGACCAATAAAGGCAATATTAGGCTTATTTTGACTATCGCTATGTTTACTTGGACTCATGTCATCACTCCTTGATGATTGTTGTTCTGATTATATATTCTATTGTCAGTCTCAAAAAAACTGACATATTTAGACTAAGAGATAGCACTATTAAAGGAACTCAACTATACGTAAAGCTTAGCGAACGTATTGCGCGCCCAAAGCATCAGCGCCTAGCCAGTCTTTTAGGGGGTGCGCGTCTTTGCTATAAGGGTTGTCAAAATGCTGCTCGATATAATCGCGGCCCTCAGAGGATAAACACTCGCTAAGCGATCGCGACCATTTAGGATCTTTGTCTTTATCAATCAGCAGCGCCCGTACGCCTTCTTTAAAATCAGGATTTGCCGCGCAGTGTACAGCGGTATTAAGCTCAAGATAGAGCACTTGCTCAAGCGAAAGATCTGTCGCTTTGTCGTACAATGCATAAGTCAATGCCGCACTCACTGGGCAGCCGTGCCGATAAGTAGCAAGCGCGCGCTTAGTCCATTTATCCGCTGCAAAATTGCCGTCTATCTGGGCAAGCGCGTCATCATCACGCAAAAGATCATCGATATCACCAAGACCGCCCCTATTCATGATTTGGGAGATAGACTGCCAATATAGTGCCAGCTTACTCTCAGGCAGATCAGCCACAGGGTATGCTGCTAGTGCTTGGCTTGTGACCGTATCTAAGCTGCTTTGATTGAGTGTCGTTGCAGGCTGCCAGTCTGTTTGTGTTAAGAGACTTATTACCTTATCGTAATCATCTCCTGCTACCGCATATTCAGCGAGGCTGGTAAACATCGCGTCACTACCGTTACACAGCGCACCTGTGAGTCCTAAAAATAAACCGGACTTGGCAGGCATACGCCGCAAAAACCAGCTACCAGAGGCATCAGGAAACAAGCCAATGGTAATCTCAGGCATAGCAAAGCGCGTACGCTCAGTAACGATACGATGACTACATGCCGCCATCAATCCCATACCGCCGCCCATGATAATGCCATCACCCCAAAGAATGAGCGGCTTGGGATAAAAATGCATCTGTCGATACAGGCGGTACTCATTACCGAAGAATTCTGTTGCATAAGGGTTCGGCATCGGTGCATCAGCCGACATGCTGTCATAGAGCCTGCGGATATCGCCGCCTGCACAAAATGCCTTATCACCTGCGCCCCTTAATACGATAGCGACGATTTGTGAGTCGGCTTGCCAATCTTCAAGCTGCTTTGAAAGTAGCTGGCACATCTCAACGCTAAGCGCATTAAGCGACTTTGGCGCATTAAGCGTCATGATACCTAATAGATGACCGCAGTCTGTTGGCTTGGTCTCAAATAGGACTGGCGCGTCAGCGGATACTGGTGCATCTGCGTCATTGCCATATTGAGCTTTAGCTGTTTTATTATTGGGATATTTTATAACTGTCATAGAAGTGACCTATCAATTCAAGTAGCGATTATTTGTTCTGCCAATTGGGTTTACGCTTCTCTAAGAATGCCTGTACGCCCTCGCGCTGATCTTGGGTGTCAAATAATTTAACAAAGGCTTCGCGCTCTTTGATCAGGTTTTGTGCAGGTGGGTTGTCTCTAGCTGCTTGAATCAGTGCTTTGGAATAACTGACGGCGACGGGGGATTGCTTGGCGACTTTTTTAGCCAACTCCTGTGCCACTTGCAAGCCCTCACCTTTAGCCGTTACCTCTTCAACCAAGCCAATGCGCAGAGCCGTTGCTGCATCAACGCGCTCCCCACACAGTATCATGCGTTTGGCCCAGCCTTCACCGACGAGTAAAGGCAAATTTTGTGTACCGCCAGCACAAGGCAATAAACCCACGCCCGTCTCTGGCAAGGCCATTTGCGCATGCTCCTCAGCGATACGAATGTCACAGGCCAGCGCGCACTCAAGACCACCGCCCATTGCATAGCCGTTGATCACAGCGATACTGACGCCGCGATAGTTTGATAACGCTTCAAAAGCCTCACCAAAAGCGATAGCCATACTGATCGCCCGACCTTTGTCACCGTCTGAGAAGTTATTGAGATCCGCGCCCGCTGAAAAGAACTTTTCACCGTCGCCATGTAAAATAATGGCATAAACCTCATCATTGGCATTGAGATCAGCAATCAGCTGTTTGAGCGCAGGCAAGCTCTCCATCGTCCACGTATGCGCGGGGGGATTGTGCAGCGTTATAGTCGCGGTAGCGCCATCGATTGATAGTTTTAGATTGGTATACTCGGTCATCACAACCTCCTTGTCTTATTATTTTGACAATTGCTGTTAGATTAGATCGCTTAGCGTAACTTATCGAGTGCATCGTCTTGGAGCAGTTGACGCGAGATAATCACCCGCATAATCTCATTTGTGCCTTCTAATATTTGATGCACGCGCAGATCTCGTACGTGACGCTCTAGCGGATACTCATTGAGATAACCATAGCCGCCGTGAAGTTGCAAAGCTTCATTGGCCACATCAAAACACAGATCAGTAGATAAGCGTTTTGCCATCGCACAATAGACTGAGGCTTGCGGATCCTTATTATCGACTTTGCTCGCTGCTAAATACAGCATTTGCCGCGCGGTTATGGTTTGAGTGAGCATATCAGCAAGTTTAAACTGCACCGACTGTAAGTTTGCTATTGGCTTACCAAATTGACTGCGCTCTTGCACGTAGTTGGTAGCGGTCTCAAGCGCTGACTGCGCTGTTCCTACCGCACAAATACCGATATTAATACGCCCACCGTCAAGACCTTTCATAGCAATACTAAAGCCTTGACCCTCCTCGCCTATCAGGTTTGACGCAGGCACTTTAACGTCTTTAAAACTAATAGCGCGCGTCGGCTGTGCTTTCCAGCCCATTTTGTGCTCGTTTTTGCCATACTCAATGCCGTCGCTATGGGCGTCAACGACAAACGCGGAGACGCCTTTGGGCCCTGCGCCGCCCGTACGTGCCATGACGACTAAAATATCAGTCGAGCCTGCGCCAGAGATAAAAGTTTTTTCGCCATTCAACACATAATAGTCGCCTTGTTTGTCCGCTTTGGTGCGCAAGGAGGCGGCATCAGAGCCAGCATTAGGTTCAGTTAAGCAATAACTGCCTAGCCACTCGCCGCTAACCATCTTAGGCAAAAACTGCTGGCATAACTCATGACTACCGTACTCGCCGATCATCCATGCTGCCATATTATGAATACTCATGTAGGCGGCGACTGAGGTATCACCCCAAGATAGCTCTTCAAATACCATTGCAGAGTCTAAGCGCGTCAGTCCTAGGCCATCATGATCTGGATTGGTATACAGACCTAAAAACCCAAGCTCGCCTGTTTTTTTGATCACATCAATAGGAAAATGCGAGGTGCGATCCCATTCAGCAGCGTGCGGTTTGAGCGCTTTTTGTGCAAATTGTTTAGCCGTTTGGCGAAAGGCGATTTGATCTTCGGTGAGCGTAAAATCCATGAGGTCATCCTTGTGCATGCACTACAAATATGGGGGCTTAACGTTAAAGCCTTTGTTGTGTTAAAGCATCACTATCTATCTGTATCGATAGCTGTGCTTGATACACCGCGTCGCTTCTTTATAAAGAGTACAAACAGACAGATAGTATATCAAGCTAAGCCTGAGCTGTAGTGTCAATATTAATACTACATAGAGTTCATATTACATAGAGTTAATACTACATAGAAATAGTCGTATTGACACTACGGCTGGCTTCATCATCGAACCAGCGCGCGGTGACGGTCTTGGTTTGCGTGTAAAACTGTACTGCTTGCTTACCATAAGGGCCCAAATCACCAAGCTTACTACCACGCGAGCCTGAGAATGAGAACATCGGTAGCGGCACAGGAATTGGCAAGTTAATACCGATTTGACCGACCATAACGTCTTGCTGGAATTTGTGCGCTGCCGCACCTGATTGGGTAAAAATTGCCGTGCCATTGCCATGTGGATTGGCATTTAATAGCTCAATGGCATCATCCAAACTATCTGCGCGCATGATACAAAGTACCGGGCCAAATATCTCTTGCTGATAGATCTGCATATCAGTGGTGACGTGATCAAAGATGGTTGGACCTACAAAGTTGCCTTGCTCAAAGCCTTCTACGCTAATGCCGCGACCGTCCAGTAACAAGCTTGCACCCTCTTCAACGCCTGTGCCTATCAAGTGCTCAACGCGGGCTTTTGCTTGAGGAGAGATCAGCGGCCCTAAATCTTTGTCGTTCTTGCCTGCAGATACGACTAAACCTTCAGCTTTGGCTTTGATATCATCAATCCACTCGCCGGCTGCACCAACGAGCACCACCACAGAGAGCGCCATACAGCGCTGACCTGCCGCACCAAAGGCCGCCCCTGCCAACTGGTTCAGGGTTTGCTCTTTATTGGCATCTGGCAAGATAACGCCATGGTTTTTGGCGCCCATCATGCACTGCGCGCGTTTACCTGACTGACTTGCGCGCTCGTAGACATGTTTGCCGACCTTGGTTGACCCAACAAAAGATACCGCTTTGATATCGGGATGATCGCATATGGCATCAACCGTTGCTTTACCGCCGTGGACGACATTTAGGACGCCTTTGGGTACGCCCGCCTCAAGCGCCAGCTCTACTAAACGCATAGTGACCATAGGATCTTGCTCAGAAGGCTTTAGAATAAAGGTATTGCCTGTCGCAATCGCCATTGGAAACATCCATAGCGGAATCATCGCTGGGAAGTTAAAGGGCGTGATACCCGCGCAAACACCAAGCGGCTGCCAGATGCTATAAGTATCCACCCCTGAGGCGACATTTTCGACAAAGTCGCCGATCTGTAGATTGGCGATACCTGCCGCGTGCTCGACGACTTCTAGGCCGCGAAACACATCGCCGCGTGCGTCCGCAATAGTCTTGCCTTGCTCAGCGGTGAGTATCTCAGCCAACTCTTCCATATGCTGACGGATCAATTCTTGATACTTTAAAAAGATACGAGCACGAGTCATGATAGGCGTTTTGCGCCAAGTCTGAAACGCTTCTTGGGCGGCTGCGACCGCTTCGTTAATCTCGTCATCGGTGGTTTGTGGGACTTTGGCGATGACCTCTTGGGTAGCAGGATCGGTAATATCAATCCATTCGCTAGTATTTGATTGGGTGAATTCACCATTGATGAGCTGCTGAACGTGATGCATAAGATATCCTTATCTTGTCAATGTAAATGGTATTAAGGGGTGTCGTTATAGAAACTGAAACAGGTATTTTTATATCTGTAATTAAAATGATTTATTACGTATCGTTATTGACTATAACAACAAATCAATTTTAGGGTCAAGCGCTTTGTCAAAGATTTATGACCTAGGGCGTCTCCTCAATTAAAACCTTGTTAAAAAAAGCTCATGAGTAAACATGAGCTTTTAGCTAAGCCATTACTGATGCTGTGACAATAGATAGCGCAATCAATAATCTTTCATAGATTGTTTAACTGCGTCGATTGCAGGCGGGTTGTCAAGTGTCGACATATCTCCTGTCGGTTTATTCTCTGCAAGCGCTCGTATAGCACGGCGCAATATCTTGCCTGAGCGCGTCTTAGGTAATGCTTGCGGGAAGTATACGGCGGCAGGTCTTGCGATACCGCCAAGTGATTTGACAACAGCACCGATGACTTGCTGCTCTAACCGAAAACGGCTTTCGGTCGATTCGGTTAAGCTATGGTCTTTTATGACGCAAAAGGCAATAGGCAGCTCGCCCTTTAGCTCATCATGGATGCCAACCACAGCGCACTCAATCATCTCAGGATGAGTGCTGATCGCCTCTTCAATCTCTTGAGTGCCGATACGGTGACCTGCGACGTTGATGACATCATCGGTGCGACCTAGGATATAAAAGTACCCATCCTCGTCTGCTACCGCGTAATCTGAGGTGGAGTACTCCTTTCCATTAAACAGATTAAAGTAGCTACTGACAAAACGCTTGTCATTTTGCCAAACCGTCGTCAAGCAGCCGGGCGGTAGCGGCGCACTAATCGCGAGTAAACCCTTCTCTCCTGCAGCGCAAGGCTCACCTGTTTCTTCGTTGATAATATGCGCATTGTAGCCATACATGGGATAACCCGGCGAGCCTTTTTTGTGCGGCTTGTGATCGAATTTTGGTGTATGACAGAGGATAGGCCAACCTGACTCGGTTTGCCAGTAATGATCTAAAATCGGAACCCCTAAATGCTTGCTTAACCAATTGGCAGTAGAATCATCAAGCGGCTCACCTGCTAAAAAGAAGGACTTAATGCTTGAGACATCGTAGCGCGTCATCCACGTCTCATCTTGTTTTTTGAGCATACGTACGCCTGTGGGCGCAGTAAATAGAATATTGACTTTATTGGCTTCAACGATACGCCACCAGATACCAGGATTGGGACGATGCGGTAGACCCTCGTACATCACGCTACTCATGCCAGCGAGCAATGGCGCATATATAGTATACGAGTGCCCTGCAGCCCAGCCGATATCCGATATGGTCCAAAAGGTCTCGCCCGCTTTGCCGTCATAGATATAATCGATAGAGGTGGTAAGCGCGACCGCATGACCGCCTGTGTCGCGCTGTACCCCTTTGGGTGTTCCTGTAGTGCCAGAGGTATAGAGTAAGTACGACGGCTCATTGGACTCAAGCCATACAGGATCGACGATAGCATTAGCCTGACAGCTGATGCGGCGCTCGGTAGCGTAATCGACGTCTATGGGCTGCGCTTCAAACGGCAGTATGCCGCGGCTCACGACCAAGACATGATTAGGCTTGTGAATCGCTTGCTCGACGCCTTGATTAACTAAGTTTTTATAATTGATAACTTTACCACCACGCAGACCGGCGTCAACGGTGATGAGCATTTTTGCCTCAGCATCATCCATACGTATCGCTAAGTTATGCGCAGCAAAACCGCCAAACACTACCGAATGTATCGCGCCGATACGAGTACAAGCTAGCATGGCATAAGCGGCCTCCAATATCATCGGCATATAAATGATAACCCGATCGCCTTTGCCGATACCATGACGCTGCAACACATCCGCAAAATAATTGACCTCTTTATATAGATCATTGTAGGTCAAGCGGCGTTTGGTGTAATCGGTATAGAATTCGACATTGTTACCCAAGTCGCTAAAGGCTTGCTCCACATTTGGGTAAGTCTCCATCAGCTCTTGGTTAATTTCTGACGAGAGCCAAATAAAAGCGTCTTGCTCAGCGAGGTCTTCTAGGTGACGATCGACACAGTTGTAGCATAGATTGGTCTCGCCGCCGACGAACCATTGGGTAAAAGGCAAATTGCTATCATCTAAGATCTGCTCAGGCTCTTTATGCCAGTAAATGCGCTTTGCTTGCTCAGCCCAAAAATGACTGGGATTATCGATAGAGTTTTTGTAGACGTCAGCAAAAGTTAGCTTAGTATCTATAGCGCTAGAGACTTGAGCGCTAGAGGCTTGCTGAGAGGTTGTAGGAGTGTCTTGCTCATTCATAATGCTATCCTTAGCTTAGAGAAAGAAATATACTGTCTTAACTATAACTTTGTTTTATGAGAACTATAGAGTAATACTTTAACGATCTATGTTATTTATTAAATTGATCATTATTTTAATCATAAAAATAGAAAAACCGATACGTTATGTATCGGTTTAAAATGTAGCAGAGCCATCTACAAAGGTCAACTCTCAAATATAAAGACTACAATAAGGTTAAAATCATCAGATACCTGTCTGATCGGCGTATTGCTCACGCATGAGTTTTTTATCATGTTTACCCACTGAAGTTTTAGGTAAATCATCTACAAACTTAAACTCGCTAGGGATACCATATTTTGGAATGATACCGCGTTCCACCGCTTGCTCGGCCACTGCTTTGATATCGTCACTACTGGTCTCACTAGCATCAGGTTTGAGGACGATTAGTGCCATCGGACGCTCGCCCCACTGCTTATCTCGTACGCCAATGACCGACACATCAGCGACTGCAGGGTGCAAGGATAAAATTGTCTCAATCTCAAGCGATGATATCCACTCGCCGCCAGATTTGATGACGTCTTTTAGACGATCGGTTATAGTGATATAGCCATCATTTCGCATATAGGCGATATCTTGAGTGTGCATATAACCGTTTTCCCACAGCTCCGTACCTGCGTCATCATTTTTAAAGTAGCTTTGCGTCAGCCAAGGCGCGCGTAGTACCAGCTCGCCAGTCTTGTCTTTGCCTGTACCAACCGATTGGTTGCTCTCGCTCCATACCTGAGCATCCACCATGAGCACAGGCTTACCTGCCATGCAGCGGCGCGCGACGTCTTCATCCTCATTCATCTCAGGCTCGTCCAGGCTAAATTCGGTCAAACTAATTAGCGGCGCGGTCTCCGACATCCCGTAGCCTGTGTAGACTTCGATATCTTGTGCTAGAGCAGATTTTGCTAGACCTTCAGTGAGCTTTGAGCCACCGATGATCATCTTGAGACCATTAAAGCTAGCGTTACGCTCTTGCGCCTCGCCCAGTACCATTTGCAAAATAGTCGGCACGCAGTGAGTGATACTGACCTTTTCATTGATAATTAAATCCAGCAGCATATCAGGGGCATAACGACCCGGATAGACTTGTTTGAGTCCGACCATGGTTGCAGTAAACGGAAAACCCCAAGCATGCACATGGAACATCGGCGTCATTGGCATATAGACATCGCCGTAACTGACGCCTTGCTTATCAGGTAGCATACCGAGCGTTGCCGCCTCTGCCATGCTGTGTAACACCAGCTGACGATGACTAAAAAATACGCCTTTAGGGTCACCTGTCGTGCCTGAGGTATAAAAGGTGGTAGCAATAGTGTTTTCATCGAAATCTGGAAAGTCAAACTCTTGGCTTGCCGTCTCAAGCAGTGACTCGTACTCGCCTGCGACGCGGCTTTGATTGTCACCAAATACGCCCTCGACGGTCATGCCGTTGTCATCGAGCCAGATGATATGCTCGATACTTGAGTTTTCGAACTGATAGTCTTTGACTAGCGCTGCAAATTCAGAATTCACCATGAGCACTTTGGGTTTGGCATGGTTGATGGTGTACAGCACTTTTTCAGGAGACAGGCGTACGTTGACCGTTTGTAGAACATACTCAGACATCGGTATCGCAAAATAAGACTCAAGATAGCGATGCGTGTCCCAGTCCATAACTGCGATAACATCGCCTGCCTTAAGGTTGAGATCAGCAAGCACATTTGCTAGGCGATTGATACGCGCAAACAGATCGGCATAAGTCATACGCGCCTTGTCAGCGTAGATAATCTCTTGGTCTTGTGAGACGGTCTTGGCGCGGTTTAACAGCTGTTTGATGATAAGTGGATAGTCGTAGGCTAAAGGGGCGCTATTATAATGATTTGACATAGATGAGACATCCTTGTTGTTTTAATACAAAAGTGATAGGTGGATTAAATGGTTCAAACTAGAGACTAGTTATTATAAAAGTCAGTTATTACAAAAATCAGGTTTAATATCATGCTATGAAAAAACTTAGTTGATGTAAAGGCAGCTTGCGTAAACATGTTTTTAGTTATGTGAAGCGCTACGCACAGGCGCTTTGGTTTTGACCATACCAAATATAGCGACAAGTAACCCAAGTAGTTGCACAAATAACAACAGCCAGACAGTACTCGACCATCGACCACTAGCATATGCCAAGCCGCACAGCCATGCGCCCAATGTCCCGCCAGCATAGTAGCTCATATAATATAGCCCTGATGCTAGTGAGCGACCTTGTTTTACATTGACCGCAATGTAGCTTATCGTCGCTGACTGAGTTATAAATACCCCTGTTGACATGATTGCTAAGCCAACGATAATGCCCCAAAGCGGTGATAATAATGTCAATAGCACTCCTATCATAGAAGCGACAACCGCTACTCGCACCGTTCGCGCCGCGCCAAAGCGTCGTAACAAAGTAGTAGATATAGGTGTGACGATGACGCCTATCAGATACACCGTGAATATATTGGCAAGCTCACTACTACTGAGCGCATAGGGATAATCTGCCAAGTATAGGTTGATAAAGGTAAAACAGCCAACCAAAGAGAAGAGTACGCAAGCGCCAAGCATACAAGCGGTGACTACGTAACGGTCTGTCATATGCGCTGCTAACGTTTGCATAGCGGAGCGAAACTTTGGGTTAGCGACGAACTGACGCGAGGCAGGTAGCATTTTGCCTACCCATAGCGCACCAGTCAGGGTCACGAGTGCCATCGAATAATAGGCGGCGCGCCAGCCGATCATCTCATCTAAATGCCCCAATACAAATCGGCCCATAAAGCCGCCAAGCACTGAGCCTGAGACGTAAAAAGACATCAGCTCCGCCATAGCGCGGCTCTCAAACTCTTCACCGATGTAGGCGATAATCACCACGGTGATGCCAGGTACAGACAATCCTTGCATAAATCGCCATGCGCCCATCCATTCAATACTAGGGCTTTGCGCGATTAATGCTGTTGGTATCGCTAAAAATAACAGAGCCCCAACGATAAGTGATTTGCGCCCAATCGCATCAGAGAGCATACCCAAAAAAGGCGACATGATCGCGATCGCCAAAACGGTAGCGCCAACCACCATGCCAAGCTGTACCTCACTTGCACCAAACTCAATCATAAGAACCGGCAAGATGGCTTGGATGGAATACACTTGCAAAAATGCAAAGACTCCGATAAGCCCAATCGTCAGCTTTAGAATCAGTGACGGCGAGTCTGATTGCGGATTTAATGGTGACTCAATGCGCTTAGAATTATCTTGCAGCTGGATATCATGACGAGTTTGATTCACGCGAGCACTCAAATTGTTATCGATAATAAAGGACTTGCTAGTTGAATCGCCAACAAGGAATAGGGTGAGAATATAGAGCCGTAGCGAGACTTTTACAGCCAATGCTATAAGCGCGCCATAGTAGCATAGTGCAAGCTTTGCTCGTGTGAGCTCACGTATTAAAGACGTAAGCATCTCAGCACTACAAAAGTATGTCTGTTATTATTTTGCTTAATAAAATGATATGTGCGCCCAAAACCGTGCAGCCCTTACTAAGAACGCTCAAATGATTACATACTCGCTCAAGCTTAAAGCCACCATTTTAGTAGCGGCTTTTGTTTGCACTATGACCGCTTATACTCAAAGTCCAATGGACGCTGAGCTCAATCTAATGGATGTTGAGCCTAGTCCAATGGACACTGAGCTTAGTCCAATGGACGCTAAGCTTAAGTTATCGAATGCAGCGTCAGCTGCTTGTATTGCTGATAGTGATATTAGCGCAGATAACATGACGCAGACTCGAGGCAACGGCCCTTTTACGGTGATGACCAAACGTGTACCGCGCAAGCTTGCACAAGGTTTTGGCGGCGGTACGATTCATTATCCGGTTGATGCCAATGGTTGCGGGTCTTTGGCGGCGATTGCCGTTGTACCCGGTTACGTGTCTTATGAGTCCTCTATTAAATGGTGGGGACCGCGTCTGGCGTCTTGGGGCTTTGTTGTTATTACTATCAATACACATTCTATCTATGACAAACCCGACAGCCGAGCTGATCAGTTAAGCGCCGCGCTTGATCATGTTATCGAAGATAGTACAGTAGGATCGATGATAGATCCTGAGCGCTTAGGCGCTATCGGCTGGTCAATGGGCGGCGGCGGGGCGCTGAAATTAGCGGGCGAGCGTGATGCCATTCGCGCTATTATTCCTGCAGCGCCTTATTATGATAAGGACTACGGCACAATAAAGACGCCTACCCTAATCATCGCTTGTCAAAATGACCGTATCGCCCGTAATGAGAAATACACTAATATTTTTTATAACCATGCGGCGGGGCCTAAGATGAAAATCGAGGTCAATAACGCCAGTCATTTTTGTCCCAGCTACCGCTTTAACGAGAAACTACTGAGCACACCTAGTATCGCTTGGATGCAGCGCTATCTAAACAATGATACACGTTTTGATCAGTTTTTATGCGGCAATAAGGACTACAGTTTAAGCCCTCGCATCTCAGCTTATGATTATGCACAGTGCTTGTAATTTTGTAGCGCTAGTAAACAAATACAATTTGTAAGTAGCAACACCCACACACAATTTAAGGAGCACTATTTATGAAAGATCAAATACACGACTTAGGCGCAGGATTTTGGAGCATTCGCGGCTCGTTTGTCAGAAGCGGTATCATCGACATAGGCAATCAGACCTCCTTGATACAGCTAGCATCAGGGAAGTTTATTTTTTTAGACAGCTATACCTTAACTGGTGAGGTACGCGATCAAGTCATGGCGCTCACTAACGATGGCGCAGACGTTGAAGCCGTATTAAACGTGCATCCCTTTCATACGGTGCACTGTGAGCAGATGGCAAAAGATTTTCCGCAGGCAACGTTTTATGGCAGTAGCCGCCATCCTGAACAAGCGCCCAAAGTCGACTGGTCAGAGGACTTGGTTGAAAGTGATGCGGTGGCCAAACGCTATCCTGAGCTGAAATTTTCTGTACCCAAGGGCATTCACTACATTGCTCCTGATGATAGCGTTCATGCCAGCTCGTTACTTGTCTTTCACCCTGCTAGTCAAACGATACATGTGGATGATACTTTTGAGATCCCACCGTCAAAGCGTTTTAATGAAGTACAAGCTGACTTAGACTTTCACCCAACGACTATCAAAGCGCTCAAAGAGGAGCCTGACGCAGGCAAACAATATGGCGACTGGGTGACGCAGCTAGCACACGACTGGCGTGAGGTGCGTAACTTTTGCGGCGCGCACTCAGGTTTAGTGGTTTTTGAAGATGGTCAATTTGAGTCGGCACTCCTAGCGACCTTAGAGAGAGCTCGACCAGAGCTTGAGGGCTAATAGCTAAGCCTTATACTTAATAATCAAAAAGACTATCATTATCGATGGTCTTTTTAATCAGTATTAAACAGCGCATGACTTCTCTACAAACTCATATCTTTTTTATAACAGACTTGTTATTTGAAGTCAGTCATACTCTCCAAACAATTTTTGATAATGACTTTTAAAATTTATATATAAAGGAACAAACCGTATGTCAGATAAAATAATCGATTTAGGCGCAGGATTTTGGAACATTAGAGGCAGCTTTCGGATTGGCGGCGTGCTGAACATTGGTACTCAGTGCTCACTCATTAAGCTTGAGTCAGGACGCTTTATCTTTTTGGACAGTTATACCTTAACCGAAGAGGTACGCGAGCAAGTCATGGCGCTGACTAACAAAGGCGCAGATGTCGAGGCTGTTTTAAACTTGCATCCGTTCCATACCATACACTGCGAGCGTATGGCAAAAGACTTTCCGCAAGCGATATTTTATGGCAGTAGCCGCCATAGCAAACAAGTCCCTGAGATCAATTGGAGTGAGGATTTAGTTGAGAGCGATGCCGTCGCACAGTGTTACCCTGAGCTTAAGTTTTCTATGCCGCGCGGTATCGATTATATCTCAGCCAATGAGATGATCCATGCAGGCTCCTTACTCGCCTATCATCCTGCCAGTCAAAGCTTGCATGTCGATGACACTTTTATGAGTCCACCGCACAAGTTATTGGAGGGGATACTGCCAGAGCTTATGCTACATCCAACCACCAAAAAAGCACTCAAAGATGAGCCTGATGCAGGCAAGCAGTTCTGTGATTGGGCAACCGATATTGCTCACGAGTGGCGCGATGTCAGCAACTTTTGTGCGGCACATTCAAACTTGATTAAGTTTGAGGTGGGCGGTTTTGAAAAAGCATTATTAAAGGCAGTAAGCAAAGCCCGCCCTAAGCTTGAAAAGGCGTAACTAATATAAGTTAAATACCAAAAAAAGAGAGCTATCAATATGGGAGCTCTCTTTTTTATGAGTACTAGGTTATAAAGTGATTAAAATTTAAAGAGTCTCAAAACAATAAAGTCGCAAGCTTATCTTTATTGGTAATAATATCTGCCAAAGTATATTTTTCAAGAACCCTAATAAACGCCGTTAATGCTTCAAAAAACACCTCTTTGAGCTCGCATACTGGCGTAATCACGCAGCCTACAGATTTATCGACCTCTTCATTGATAAGGGTGATTGGCAAACCTGTCGTGCGCGGCTCTCTATTATCACTGTTGGCTGGCGTAGCAAAGCACTCGACTAACTCAAAATCAGGCTCTATCTGTTTAATCAACAGCCCTAAATTGATGTCTTTAGGCGCGATGGCTTTTAGAAATATCATAGCTGCCGGCGATATCACTGATGTTGGTAAGCACATCAGGCTCAGACTTGACTGCTAAATAAATCAAAGAGCGCAGCGCATAATCACTATAGTTGGTCAGTCGCATCATGTATCCTACTAAATGTTACCAGTCTTATTGTTCAAACATCATTGCTCAAACCTTATTGTTCAAACCTTGTTACCCAAATAACCCATCAGGTCTAGGACGAGCAAGCATGGGTAGATAACTTATGCAAAATAGCACAAAGCAGGCAATCCACGCGCTTTGAGCGATCATAATCCAGAGCAGATAATGACTCATATCCGTAAGCGGTAATAGTACTCGGCTCACAAATACCAGTACCATCAGACCATACATGATAGGCACAGTTTTGGGCGGCTGATGAATATTGCGTCCCGTATGCCCAAGCGCTACCCGCGTCATCATCGCTACCGTCATCATACCAACCCCTGCAATCGCAAGGCCATGCATCGCAATACTATGCGCGTACCCAAGCCAAGGCTGCAATGCGTACAACAAAAAACTCAAACACATACCCGTAAAGGCAATATATAACGACCAGAGCAATGGCTTTTGCCAAATCCCGCGGTGATACCAACCGATTAGGCGTACGATATTGACCACTGCCACACCAAGCGCGGTGACCGTCAGCAAGTACTTGTTAGGATAAAATACATCCACGATAAAAAAGGCTAAAAAGAATAAAAGACTAGCGATATCTTGCACTTTGCTATTACGTAAGGCGACAGTTTCTGTAATGCCCTTATCATTGGTCACGCTCAGACCGCGCTCGATAAAAAAAGGCACCACGCGCCGACCTATGGTCAATATTAAGCCGATAATTAAGTAAAACCCTAAGTAAACCCCTACTCTAGTCGTATTCATGTCTGCACTGATAATACCCCAATAACACAAGGCGTTGCCCAAAGTTAATAGCGTAAGCTTAGCTAAAATACCCATTTGTTTGTACTGCTTGACTTGCAGTACGGCTCGAAAAATTGCGTAAGCCATCAAAATCATAAACAATAAATCAAACACAGCGCCGACATATAACAACGATATACTCGTGCCCGCCATTGTCATACCCAGGCCAAAGGCAAGCCAGCATAAACGTGCCAGCAACCAACAGCTAAAGATACCGAGCAGCTGGTAGCCATGTGGCATCATCACCCCTGTCCAAGTCTTGACCGCTGTCAGCAAAAACCCCGCAACCACTGCTAAAGCATAGCCATAAATCATTTCGTGACCGTGCCAATACAGCGGATTTAGAACCTGCGCATCGATATCGGTATGACCGGTGAACATAAATGACCATAGCATCATCATCACTACGGCAAACACCGCTGCTGCACTAAAGAAAATGCGAAAGCTCAAATTCAGAATAGGATGAGGCGAGCTTGGTGGCTTGCTAGGTAAGTTGATAGATTGCATAACCCTCTGCTTAAAATGGAGTTTATAAAATTATCTTCAAAGATTCATTTTAAATGAATGTTATAAAGTAAACAACGGTGTATCGTCGCTTATTTGTGATTTATCCTCCTTGCCTTAGCAAGGTTTAGTTCTTAATGACTCTTTATAATTGCAGCGCTGACAGCACTAAAGAGATCACTACTATTAATGTCACGTATTTTCTAACTTTTAGATAATTAGCAGTGATAATTTGAGCATCTCTTAAACCATAGTCAATGACCAATAAAGCGATAAATGCGCTGATCAGTAACCAGATAAATCCAGCACTCGATAAGGTTAAGAACCCTAGCCACAAGAGCAGCGCGATAATATTGCTAAATATAGGCAGGCGCACTGCCCAAGGGTTATTGTCGGTCAGGCTTAAATGATTGCCCCAATGCGCACCTGCCATAAAAGAGGCGATGACAAGTCCATAAGCGGATAGAATCTCGGCAGTCGTACCAAGCGCGATGACCGCATCGATACCCAAAGTAATCATGATGGCACAAGCGATAAATGGGATCGTACCTGCAAAAGTGAGATAAGGACTAGGCTTTTTCATAATTGATACTTGTAAGTTATTTGCACGAATAAAACTATTTAAGACAACCATTTATCCATAAACACGCCATCTGGATCGTGCTGCTGCGTTTGTTTTTTTAAATTGAACTGACGACAGCCTCTAGGATCCGCACCAACACCAGCTAGGTACTGCCAATTGCCCCAGTTACTGCTGACGTCATAGTCGATCAGCTGCTGCTCAAAATAGGTCGCACCAAAGCGCCAATCTAGTCCCAACTCATGAATAAAAGCGCTGGCAACCAGCTGGCGACCCCGATTGGACATGTAACCGGTGCTATTTAGCTGCTTCATACAAGCATTGATAATCGGATACTTGGTCTCGCCATTTTGCCACTGCTCAAAGCGCTGTTTATTGTGACGATTAGACGGCGATTGCTGGGTGATACCTTTAAATAAAAACAAATCCTTGTCATGAATGACGCCATACCAATAAAAATACTCGCGCCATAACAGCTCAAACCATATCCAATAGGTTGAGTCATTAGCGACCACTTCTTGCTCATACTGACGCAAACGGTTTAATAGAACCTTGACCGACAAACTCCCATTGGCAAGCCATGGCGAGAACTTGGTTGAATGACCCCAAGTATCAAGAGCATTACGTGTAACCTTATAATCACTTGGCGCATCTGACTCAAAGTAGACGTTTAAGTGCGCTAATGCTTGCCCTTCTCCGCCTTTAAAGTTCGGCTCTAACTGCACAGAGTCATCAAAGGTTTTGGGCTCAAAGACATAATCGCTACTACTTAGTGTTTTAGGTACAGGCGGTAATCTAGCAGGCGTTTGACTGATTACAAGATCCTTATGAGCACTTAATAAATCATGCTCGTACTCTACTTTTTTGCGAAATTGAGTAAAGCTTTTGGGTAGCTCTTTGGTTGGCATAGACTTAAAAAGCGTCGCGGTTGATTCGTAATGCCATTTGATATGAGGGTATCTATCTTGCAGAGCCTTATAAGCTAAGTTCTGAGCATAATCTGCGCTGTCACTGACACAAATATCGCTCACTTGCTGCGTTTCAATAAGCTCGGACAATGGCGTAGTGCTTGAATCTTGATGAACACTTTCTTCGTTTAGATATAGCAGTCTATTGCCTAAATCTTGAAGCGAGGCATCCAAATCTGCCAAACTCTCCGTCAAAAATTGCTGGCGCGCCAAACCCCTCTGGGCAAAGTGATAAGCCTGTCCCCAGTTTGGCGTTACGCTGTCAACGAGTTTCGATACATAAGCGAGCAGTAAAGAGCCATTATCAGCTAATCTGGCAGCAGTATCTAAAGTTTGATTATCATGTACTCGCAAATCATTATGAAACAGCATTAATACGATTTTATTATCTGACTCATCACTTGCCTGCTCGTTTGTCATATTTATCCTTTAATATTCAAATATCTCTTTTTAATTACTATAATAGTAAAATCAAAAAACACCGTATAAGGCGTGTGAATTGTTGCAATTTTTTACCTAAGTATTGACTAAAAAGAGCGCGAGTGATTAGATGATGGATACCTAGGAGAATGACATGAACGAAGACAGTGATCCTGTAAAAAAACGCAAAATAGTCAATCGCTTCTTGAAACAATTAACCCGCGATGAACCACAAATGTATTATGCAACCACCTCTGAGATTGCCCGTAGTATCCATTTGATGATAAAAGAGCACACCAATCGCCTCTCTGTTGAAGAGCAAGCTTTGGTACGCCGAATGACCATGAAAGATATCGAGGTTATGCTAGGTTTTACTTTAAAGTAGCCCTAAAGCAAAAAAGACCGCTATCGTAGCGGTCTTTTTTATGAGTAAAACAAATGGTACTTAATCAACTTATATAGCAAATTAAAGAACACTTAAAGTGGCTGCCCCTAAAAAGGATAGTCACGCGGCTTATGTTGAACCGATATCCAGTGTAACGTAGTGAACTCTTCTAATATCCACTCGCCGTTAAAACGACCAAGACCCGAATTTTTCTCGCCGCCAAAGGGCGCATTGCTCTCATCATTTACCGTAATATCATTGATGTGAGTCATGCCTGCTTTGATACCACGCGCAAATCGCAGACCTTTTTGCATATCTTCGGTAAACACAGCGCTTGATAGGCCATACTCAGTATCGTTGGCAAGTGCTAGTGCCTCGTCCTCGTCTTTGGCACGTATGATACCTACGAGTGGTCCAAATATTTCATTACGGAACAGATCCATATCAGCCGTGACCTCAGTAAACACATGAGGCGGCACCAGTTGACCCTCAATCTCGCCACTGATGATCAGGTTAGCGCCTTCATCGACCGCTTTTGTGATTTTATCCTGTAACGACTCGAGCTGATCTTTATTAATAATAGGACCGATAGCTGTATCTTCATTATTAGGATCACCCACCTCTAACGTTTTGACATGCTCAGTAAAACGCGCAACGAAATCATCATAAATGGCGTCTTCAACGATGATACGGTTGATGGCAATACAGATCTGCCCTTGATGTAAAAATTTACCGAAGACTGCCGCTTTTACCGCGTTATCTGGGTTGGCGTCTTTGAGCACCACAAATGGATTATTACCGCCCAATTCTAGCGCTACTTTTTTGAGATATTTACCACTACTTGCCAGCTCGCCGATATGCTTGCCTACAGGCGTCGAGCCTGTAAATGATACCAGTCTTGGTACATCATGAGTGACCACAGCATCGCCAATCTCACTACCTGCGCCGACAACGACATTGAGCAAACCTTTAGGTAACCCTGCTTCTTCAAATATCTTGGCAAGTAACAAGCCGCCTGTGACTGGTGTATCGCTTGCTGGTTTGAGCACAACTGCGTTGCCTAGCGCAATAGCAGGTGCAATCGAGCGCTGGGTTAAATGAAACGGAAAGTTCCAAGGACTAATTACCGCTATAACGCCGATAGGCTCTCGATAGACGAAGCTTTCTTTACCAGGAATTTTGGATGGGCGAGTCTCACCATGCACACGATTTGGCATCGTGGCGGCCTCTAGAGTGATAGCACGCGCAGTCCCAAACTCTACCATCGCTTTGATACGGGTGCTGCCCGACTCCTTGATGAGCCAATCAACGATCTCATCTTGGCGCTGATCGAGCACTTCAACGACTTTGTATAGTAGCCCTGCACGCTCAGCTGGCGTCTTTTTCGCCCATTCAACTTGCGCTTTGCTTGCCGCTTGATAAGCCTCATCAAGTTGATCTTCTGTCGCCTGCTGGATCTCTACCAAAGTCTCACCATTAAAAGGGTTAGTATCGGTATTGACACTATTATCTTGACCCTCGATCCATTCTCCAGCAATGAATTGACGGTCAAAATCGCTATAAATATTCTGCGTATTATTATTGTTTGACATATAAATCCTTATTTAAGTAATTGTTTTAAAAGACTAACATCAGATAAACATCTATTCTTTTCAACTCATATACTGTATCGATTGAATCTAATTTGCTAGACGACTGGTCTAATGGTATCATAAGGGATATAAAAATAAGAATAATTCTATATCTAATACTGTTGAAAAAACGTAACGCTTTTTAATTCTTTGTTTATACCACTCTATGGAGGACATATATTTTATGTCTACAATTAACACGCAACCAAATAATAAACTGTCAACAACTACCTCCAAAGCAAAATCAGTAGACACCAAGGATCATCTTTTAGAGATTGGCTATCAGATACTTGCAAAGAAGGGCTTTAGCGCAGTTGGTATCAAGCAGATATTAGATACCGCAGGCGTACCCAAAGGCTCTTTTTATCATTATTTTGCCTCCAAAGAAGCCTTTGGTGAAGCGATTATCAGCCATTACTTTGAAAACTATAAAGTGCGTCTCGATACTATTGGCGCTTTAGATAATAACGCTCAGCAAAAGCTTTATGATTATTTTCAAGGGTGGTATGACACGCAGCAAAATGGCTGCGATCATGAAAAATGCTTGGTCGTAAAGCTCAGCGCAGAAGTCGCTGATATATCAGAACCTATGCGCATTGCGTTAAACGCAGGCTATCAGCAGACTATCACATGGCTGACAGAGCAGATTAAAGCAGGCTGGAGTGATGGTTCAGTACCAAAGCCTGATAACATCGCAGCTGAGAGTATGGCCAAGCGCTGGTACTTTGCTTGGCTTGGCGCGAGCCTCGTTGCCAAGATCAGTCAAACCAATACGCCGCTGGCAGAAGTATGGCAAATGACTACGTCACAACTGGGTCGTTAACGATACATTCAGTGATCAGTTGACACTTAGTTAAAGTATAAAAAGATTAGACGATATAATTTATTTATGAGAGCGTTTTGTAAAAATTACTAGACGACCGGTCTAATTTATATACAATAGCCATAGTTGAAAAACAACCGTTCTTTCAAATTTAAAATATTTGACAATTTTGCTCGATGTTCCCTAGGAAATTTATGAAAAACTTTCAATATTACAATCCAGTACGTATCGTCTTCGGTGAAGGCCAAATCGAACAATTAGCAGATTTGGTACCCAACGATGCCAAAGTACTCATCACCTATGGTGGCGGTTCAGCTGAACGCACAGGTACTTTAGATGAAGTCAGAAAAGCGTTATCAGCGAGCGGAAATCGCGAAGTCTTTGAGTTCGGTGGTATTGAGCCAAATCCAGAGTTTAATACTTTGCTTAAAGCCGCTGATACGGTGAATGAGCATAATATTGACTTTCTATTAGCGGTTGGCGGCGGTTCAGTCATTGATGGTAGTAAGTTTGTCGCGCTCGTATCGTCACTCACTGACCAAGATGGCACAGTCTCACGTGAAAAAGCATGGGATGCGCTCACCAGCTACACCAGAAATATCGACTCCGCAATTGATTTGGGTGCAGTACTCACCATTCCAGCAACGGGCTCAGAGATGAATTCAGGCGGCGTGGTCAATCACAGCGAACGTCAAGCCAAACTACCTTTTGGTAATCCACTCGCCTTTCCTAAATTCTCAATTTTAGATCCGACTAAGACGCTCACTCTACCTGAACGTCAGGTAATGAATGGTGTTGCTGATGCCTTTGTCCATGTGATGGAGCAATACCTGACTTATCCAGTCAATGCAAAAGTACAAGATGCCTTCGCTGAGAGCTTACTTAAAATTCTGATTGAAGAAGGCGCAGCGGTTAAAGCTGATCCTGAGAATCTAGAGACCCGTAAGAATATTATGTGGACAGCCACCATGGCACTTAACGGCCTAATTGGCACGGGTGTACCACAAGATTGGACGACACACATGGTGGGTCATGAGCTCACGTCATTACATAGCATTGATCATGCTCGTACCCTTACCATTTTATTGCCATCAGTCTTGCGCGAGCTAAAAAACAGTAAAAAAGACAAATTGCTTCAATACGCGCGTAACGTCTGGGCTATCGATAGCAATACTGATACCAAACAAGACGACGATAGCATCATTGAGACTGCTATTGTTAAGACTGAGAACTTCTTCCGTAGCCTTGGTCTGCCAGTTAGCTTAGCAGATGCAGAGCTTGATGAGTCTGCGATTGACCCAGTCATTAAGCAGTTAGAGGCGCATAATATGGTAAAACTGGGCGAACATGGTAACAATGACTTAGAAGTATCACGTCGTATCTTAGAGCGTTCGTTAACCAGCGCCGCTTAGTAGTTATAAACCTAGTAGCCGTAAAAAATATAGTAGCCGTTCACTGTTGAGTGGCTACTACTCTAAAATCTTAAAATAATAATGAGCACAAGGAGCACAAAATGAGCTTTGATAAACAACAAAATCAAAAAATAAACCGTCAAATTAAATTGGCTAGCCGCCCTCATGGTGAACCAAAAGCTGAAAACTTTGATCTCGTGACTACTGATATACCAACGCCAAATGATAATGAGATGTTGCTACGTACTGTCTATTTATCATTAGACCCGTACATGCGCGGACGTATGAGCGATGCTAAAAGCTACGCTGGTCCGCTAGACGTTGGCGACGTCATTGTCGGTGGTACGGTCGCTCAAGTCGTAGAGTCTAACCTTGATAAATTTGCCGTTGGAGATTTGGTGGTATCAAATTCAGGCTGGCAGGATTATAGCGTCAGTGATGGGATAGGCGTACTGAAACTAGATAAAGAAATGGCTAACCCCTCTTATGGTTTAGGTGTGTTGGGTATGCCAGGCTTTACTGGTTATATGGGGTTGACGGATATCGGTAAACCACAAAAAGGTGAGACGCTGGTCGTCGCTGCAGCAACAGGTCCAGTTGGTGCAACGGTTGGTCAAGTTGGTAATCAATATGGCGTACGCACTGTCGGTATCGCTGGTGGTAAAGACAAGTGCGACTTCGCTGTCAATGAGCTAGGCTTCGATATTTGTATTGACCACAAGGCGGACGACTTCGCTGAACAATTAAAAGCCGCTTGCCCAGATGGTATTGATATCTATTATGAAAACGTCGGTGGTAAAGTATTTGACGCAGTCCTACCTTTACTAAATGCTCATGCTCGTATTCCAGTATGTGGTCTGGTCTCACAATACAACGCGACTGAATTGCCTGATGGCAAGGATCGTTTGGGTCTATTGTTCCGCCATGTACTAAGCAATCGCTTAACAATTAAAGGCTTTATCATTCACGAAGAATACGGTGACCACTTCCCCGAGTTCCTCAAAACGATGAGCAAATGGGTAGAGTCAGGCGCTGTAAAGACCAAAGAATACGTCGCTGAGGGTCTAGATGAGGCTCCAAATGCCTTTGTACGCATGTTAAATGGCGAGAACTTTGGTAAAACCGTCGTCAAAGTAGCTGACGTTGAGTAACTTACGCAACGTAGACTATGTTAAAAAATCAAATGAGCAAAAAAGTGCTATGTTAAGTAGCACTTAGTTAAACAACAAACAATCTAAGGATAACTATGAATATTTTAATGGTACTCACTTCACATGATGAATTAGGCGATACAGGTAAAAAAACGGGATTTTGGTTAGAAGAATTTGCCGCTCCTTATTATGCTTTTCTTGATGCAGGTGCAGACGTTACGCTAGCCTCGCCAGCGGGTGGTCAGCCGCCGCTAGATCCAGGTAGTGATACGCCCGATAATCAAACTAAAGATACTAAGCGTTTTAAAGATGATAAAGAGGCACAAGAGCATCTTGCTAACACCAAAAAACTGGCTGACGTAAAAGCACAAGACTTTGATACTGTATTTTATCCAGGCGGTCATGGCCCATTATGGGATTTGGCAGTTGATAAAGATTCTATCGATTTAATCGAAACTTTTGTCAAGCAAGATAAGCCAGTTGCCTTTGTCTGTCATTCTCCTGCTGCACTCAAAAACGTCAAGGTTGATGGCGAGTACTTAGTGAAAGGTAAAACGGTAACGGGCTTTACCAACACGGAAGAAGACGCAGTTGGTCTAACCGATGTCGTGCCCTTCTTAGTAGAAGATGCGCTAAAAGCCAACGGCGGCAACTATGAAAAAGCAGCTGATTGGGAATCGTTTGTGGTCGAAGACGGTCTTCTTATTACAGGTCAGAACCCAGCGTCATCAGAAGAAGCCGCTAAACGTCTGATTACCAAACTTCAGGGTTAGACTTCGTTTTTGATTCATCTGTACAAAATTAAAAGCTCAACACTATTAAAAGGTTAACACTATGATTCGCTTACATCATCTTAATCGCTCGCGCTCTTTGCGTATTCTTTGGCTACTTGAAGAGCTCGGCGAGCCTTACGAAGTGATAAGTTATCAGCGCGATGCCAAGACCAACCTTGCGCCCGATAGTTTAAAATCAGTTCATCCGCTTGGCAAATCGCCGGTTATCGAAATCGATGGTGAAGTGGTCACAGAGTCTGGTGCCATCACTGAGTTGTTAATTGAGCGTTTTGCGCCTGAGCGTTTGCGCCCTGCAACAGATAGCAGTGATTATGGTCGCTATCTTGAGTGGATTAATTTTGCCGAAAGCTCGCTGATGGTGCCTTTGTTGCTTGAGTTGTTTACGACAAAGGCAGGTATCACCGATAGCAAGTTCTTAAATGGTTACATCGCAGCTGAGAAACACAAGCTGCTTGGCTACCTAAATGACGAAGTTAAAGGCAAAGCGTTTATCGTTGGCAATAAGCTCTCTGGCGCTGATTTTATGTTGTCGTTTGATTTAATTATGCTAGCAAAAAATGATGAGTTAGATGACTATCCGCATATCAAAGACTACGCGATGCAATTAGCGAGCTTAGATAGCTATCAGCGTACAATGCGCTTAGAAGCCAATTATGATGAGTCAAATTAATAGTCACAGCTAATATTAATTTAATGTAAATAATGACGTAAAAGCGACCTGTGATAGGTCGCTTTTTTTAACTTTAAAATTTGTTCTTGTATAGTTGAAACCAAATAAAATAGATATGTTATGTATCAACGCAGAACTGGTATAAATTTTTCTTGCTTGCTGTGCCTACGCAGACAGAGGCTGCAAAAAATATATTCCAGTTCGACTGTATCGTTTTTATAGTGAACTGGCTATAGTTTAGAAGTGGTTTAAGAAGAAGCATGACCCAAGAATTTTTGTTCAAGCCAGCTATTCATAAACACATTGTCTGGATCATACTCATGGCGAATCTGCAAAAACTGATCAAGTTTGGGGTATAAATGTTGTAGCTCAACATGACTAAGCTTATTGACTTTACCCCAATGCGGACGACCCTGCCACTTTTTCATATACTCGTATAGCCAGTCAAATAAAGGCTCAGAGTCCATCCCTTTGTAGACGTGAAAGGACAGTACCGCACAGTCCTCACCTTGAGTTGCGCTTAGCATGCCAGTCTCACCCTTATGGGTGCGCACCTCTATCGGAAAGTGCGAGCCTTTATTGTCCTTGAGCAATATATCGTTGATTTCAGTGATACATGCCTCAAAATCTGAGAGGGCAATAAAATATTCTGACTCGTTAAATTTGACCCCGCGCGGTGTTGGAAACACTTCATAGCTATAGCCCTCACGCTTGGTATTTGGAATAGAGCTTGCTGATATTTGACTCACCTTTTGCGTGAGTGACGGTTTCATCCTTGCCAGCTCACATAGCACATAAAAAGCGCCATTAAGGGTGACCGCGCTATCAAATTTATCTTTGAGCTTTTGCGTACTGCTCATCGGTTTTGGCTCTATGACTGACAAGGTTTTTTGCTGCAATTTATTGGTGCCTGGAAACAAAAACCATTCTAAATGCCGATGAGCATGCGCCGTATCATCGAACCTTGCCAACCCCTCTTCAAAATCAAGCACTTCGTTGCGTTCTTGCAGCCCATATAAGTCCACGACTTTTAGCGTTAATTTAGTAAAGACGCCTAGCATACCAAGGCTAGCATGGAGGGCATTGCCTAGCTCATCTGTTTGTGGATTACCGCGCTGATGAGTGTGCACCTCCCCTGTGCCATCGACCCACTCCCAAGCCACGACCTGATTGGCGATAGAGCCAAGGGTCAGCCCTGTACCATGCGTCGCCGTACTAGCAGCGCCTGCGATGGTCTGTGCTTGCACATCCCCCATATTCTCTAGTGCCAGACCATGCTGTTTTAAAGCCTTGCCAATCTCGTATAGATAGGTTCCTGCGTGCATAGTTGCGAGCTTGGCCTCAGTATCTACCGAGATAAGCCCGCGCATATTGTGCAGACTGATAGCAATCTCTTCAGGTTTGGCGCAGCCACTAAAGGAATGCGCCGCACCCGTCACTCTGACGCGCTTATTATTGCGCCTTGCGCTTTTGATAATATCTTGTAACTCTGCAACCGAAGATGGCGCAAGCTTTTGCTCAGGCTCTGCTGTGACGTAACCTACCCAGTTTTGCCAGTTACTATTGCCGTGCCACTGCCTTAATGAAAACATTTGCCCTCTCCGCGGTAGGTGGTCATCAACTGTACTGCGTCATCACTGTAGCAAATAAGCGTATTGAAATGCTCACATAGCTCACCGGCTTTAGCATGGCGGCACCAGACCGCGTCACCAATGTTGATATTCTTTGCAAGTGGTTTCTCTACTCTCATAGGGGTTTGCACCTCGCCGAACCCCTCCTCTTCTCGTATGGTTAGACCAGGTGGATAATGCACCACAGGCGCTTTATCTACTCCTGTTGCACCAGAGGCAATAAAGCCGCCGCCATGACAAGTAACAACGCCTTTTTCAGGCTGGCGCGTGACTGGCAATAAAAATCCTGCTGCTGGCTGAAAGCCGCCCATACTCTCCATATAATCAAAATACGCCGGCTTATAATAGGCTGAGCCTACGGTGATTTCGGTAATTTCAGGCTGGCTTGCGGTAAAGTCGATACTACCGCTACCACCGCCATTGACAAGCGCTAGCGGATAGCCTTGCTTTTTTAACCACTTGACGATTGAGCCGCGGCGCTGAATGACTTGCTTTTTTGAGCGTTTTTTGAGGAGCTTGATAGCTGGTGTCAATAACGTTTTACCCGGTACATACTCGGCAACGCCTGCAATTTGCGCCTCATAACCCATTGCCGCAACGAGGTTCACATGGGCTGATTTTTTGATATGTTTAAGTAAGGCTTTAACCGCCTTTTTAGTCATTAAGGCCGAGCGCTTAGTACCAAAATATAATTTGGGCAGTGACATCGACATATTGATATCGAAGCAGACATCGACCTTGACGCCATGCGATCTAGCTATTTGATTGAGCGCATCAACATGCTCAGGGCGATCCACCATCCATATCATGGTCGCGCCATTTTTAGTGTACTCAAAGGTGTTAGCCACGCTGATCATATCTAGTGCCGGATAAGCACAAAGAATATTGTCAAAGCCATTCTCAAGCAAATAAACTGATTCATCAGCCGCATAGGACATAAGACCAATAAAGTTAGGAGAGTTGTCTTTAATGTAGTTTAGGACATCGATAGAGCGAATAGACTTAGTAGCCAAGCGTAGATTGACCGCTTGGGACTTTTGGTTGACCAGTGCGATATTATGATCAAGGGCGTCCATATCGAGCCAAGCGCTCGGCGCTTTAGGCGCGGTAATACTAGCAAAATCCATTTTGCTCTCCGTATATTTTTATTTACCCATGGCGTTAAATCGTATGCTTTTACAGTTTAAATTAAAAAAATAATAATGCAAAGGATCAACAAAGTTAAGTATAAACCCAAAATAGCCCAAGATTGACTTAGGCTATTTATACTTTTAAACCTTAAGTTATACTTTTAAACCCTTAAGTTATACTTTTAAAACTTAAGCTATTGCGCGTTTACGGCAATAAACGTTTGGTACTCCAATCGGCGTCATCACCTTTAGTATAGACAATACGGTCGTGCATACGATTGGCGCGCCCCTGCCAAAACTCAATCTTTTCAATAGTAATCTCATAACCACCCCAAAACTTGGGCGTAGGCACTTGCACGTTTTCAGGATAATCGGTTTTTAGTTGCTCAAAGCGCTCTTCCATAACCGCACGATTAACTACCTCGCCGCTTTGCGGCTCGCTAACCCATGCCCCAACTTGACTGTCATGCGGACGCTTTTGAAAATAAGCTGCAGATTTATCCGCTGCTATCTTAGCGATAGCGCCACTAATACGCACTTGACGCTCCAGCTCATGCCAAAAAAACAATACCTCAGCATTAGGGTTCTCTTTTATATCCGCGCCCTTAGCGCTCTCGTAGTTGGTATAAAAGATGACGCCTGTGTCAGTAATCTCACGCAGCAAAACGATGCGTACGCTAGGTTTCATATCAGTGCCACAAGTTGCCAAACTCATCGCATAGGGCTCTTGTACCTTTTGTTCAAGTGCTTGACTCATCCATGTTTTGAGTAGCTCAAGTGGCGACGCTGGTATATCGTTTTGATCCAGCTCACCTTTTTCGTAAGATAAACGTTGATCGGTAAAATCCATGCTCATGATTCATCCTTTTTTAGCTGTTTTATAGTTAGCCCAATACGGCTTTGATTTTATCTGCCAAATCGTTTGCCATGACATCGCACTCTATCTCGTCATCAGATTCAACCATGACTCGAATCATAGGCTCAGTACCTGATTGACGAATAAGCAGACGACCGCGGCCATTGAGCGTTGCACGCGCTTTGTCAAACTCTGCGACCAACTCATCATATTCAAACGGGTCTTTCATATCAGACAGACGCACATTGACCAGTTTTTGTGGCAGAGAATTAAAGCCATCGGTCAACTCGCTCAATGCTTTGTCTTGCGCTTTCATCACAGCCAAAACTTGCAGACCTGCTATAATAGCATCTCCTGTACGGCTCTTATCTAAACACAAAATATGACCTGATGGCTCACCGCCGAGTATCCAGCCATTAGCCTCCAAGTCTTGCATGACATAACGGTCACCTACTTTAGCACGGCTAAAGGCAATACCATGTTCTTGTAGCGCTAGCTCCAATCCCATGTTGCTCATCAGCGTCCCTGCGACGCCATCAGCTTTATTTTGCGCCTGAGTGGCAAGCACATAAATAATACCGTCGCCGTCTACCAGCTTGCCCTGATCATCGACCATAACGATACGGTCACCATCACCGTCTAGCGCTATACCAACATCTGCGTTGTGATCTATAACCGCCTGTTGCAGCCCTTTGGGATGAGTCGAGCCGCAATCGGCGTTGATGTTCATACCATCAGGCGTATGATGCATTGCAATGACGTTAGCGCCAAGCTCGCGCAATACGCGAGGCGCGACGCTATAACCGGCCCCATTAGCGCAGTCGACGACAACGGTGATATCACTGAGATCATACTGATAAGGAAAGCTGCCTTTACAAAACTCGATATAACGACCTTTAGCATCATTAATACGGCTGGTTTTGCCTAGCTGCGCAGGGTCATGAATAGGCATCGGCACCTCATCATCCGTCTCCATGATCGCTTTCATTTTATCATTGATAGCATCTTGTACCTCATCAGAGAGTTTTTTGCCATCAGCGGAGAATAGCTTGATACCGTTATCATAATAAGGGTTATGTGAGGCAGATATGACTACGCCAGCTGCCGCGTTGAAGCTACGCGTTAAGTGAGCGATACCTGGCGTCGGTAATGGGCCTAGCATATGAACGTCGACGCCCGCGGCATTAAATCCTGCTTGCAATGCTCCTTCAATCACATAGCCTGAGAGCCTTGTGTCTTTACCGATGATCACGCTAGGTCTACGTGCAGGGTTAACATTACCCTCGACCAGCACGCGACCGGTGACATAGCCTAACTTCATAATAAAATCTGGAGTAATGGGCAGTTGTCCAAATTTGCCTCGAATACCATCTGTGCCAAAGTAGCTCATTGCCTTTGTGTCCTTTTTCTTATATTTACGATAACGTACAAGATATTGAATAAAACCACATCTGTCTACTCAATAAATTATTTTGTAAAAAAAAGCCAACAACGAATTAGCATTGTTGGCTTTTTAGGTTTGGTTAATCATAGCGCATTAACCGCTTGGTGCTATTATTATATTGTACAAATAGGTGCTTTTTACGCCCGCTATTTATCAGGTCATAAACCTACACTCTATAGTTTGGCGCTTCTTTAGTGATTTGCACATCATGTACATGCGACTCTTTCATGCCAGCAGAGGTTACTTTGATGAACTGCGGTTTAGTGCGCATATCTTCGATACTTGCGCAGCCTGTATAACCCATTGAAGAGCGCAAACCGCCAACCAACTGATTGACGATACCAGCGACAGGGCCTTTGTAAGGGACGCGGCCTTCAATCCCCTCTGGTACTAGTTTTTCAACACCGTCTTTGGCATCTTGGAAGTAGCGATCAGAGGAGCCGTTTTGACCTGACATTGCGCCCAGGCTCCCCATACCGCGGTAAGCTTTGTAATAACGGCCCTGAAATAGCTCAACCTCACCTGGCGCCTCTTCAGTTCCTGCCATTAATGAGCCAACCATGATGCATGATGCACCCGCTGCAATAGCTTTTGCCATATCGCCTGAATAGCGAATACCACCATCAGCAATAAGTGGAATGCTGTTTTGTAGAGCGCTTGCGACGTTATCGATAGCAGAGATCTGCGGGACACCGATACCCGCGATAATGCGAGTGGTACAGATAGAGCCTGGGCCAATACCGACTTTGACCGCATCAGCACCTGCATCACGTAGGGCTTTTGCTGCATCACCTGTTGCGATATTACCGCCAATAACTTGAATATGAGGAAATGTTTTTTTGATCCACGAGACTTTATCGATGACGCCTTTTGAGTGACCGTGCGCGGTATCTACGACTAAGACATCAACGTCGGAGGCGATTAGAGCTTCAACTCGTGCCTCAGTATCTGCGCCCGTACCAACTGCCGCGCCTACACGCAGACGTCCTTTTTCATCTTTACAGGCATTAGGATTGTTTTCAGCTTTGGCGAAGTCATTGACGGTGATAAGACCGCGCAAACGAAAGTCATCATCGATAACGATGACTTTTTCGATACGATGCTCATGTAATAGCTTTTTAATATTCTCGTTGCTCTCGCCTTCTTGTACAGTAACGAGCTGATCTTTTTGCGTCATAATTTGGCTAACTGGCTGAGACAGGTTGGTCTCAAAACGCCAATCACGGTGAGTCACAATACCGACCACTTTATCCGTGCCTTTTTCGACTACAGGGACACCTGAGATATTATTGTCTTCGGTTAGACGCAGCAAATCACCAATGGTCATCTCTGGATGAACGGTAATCGGATCGACGACCGTACCTGCTTCAAACTTTTTAACGCGTCGCACTTGAGTCGCTTGCTTATCGATATCCATGCTCTTGTGCAAGATGCCAATGCCGCCAAGCTGCGCCATGGTAATCGCCATCTCAGACTCAGTAACCGTATCCATTGCTGCGGATATCAGTGGCAGATTTAGAGTGATGTTTTGGGTCAAGCGAGTGGATAGACTGGCGTCTTTTGGTAGGATCTCAGAATAGGCTGGTAACAATAAAACGTCATCAAAGGTCAAAGCTTCATCGACAATACGTAACATACATACCCCTAGTGGTGGTTATCTTGATGAGTGGGCGCTTGAGATAATCTGTCAATCACGCCAATGCGGCATCATATTCAGGTACTGCGCTCTCAGCTGTCCCTTAAAAATAACGCCACATTATAGCAAATAATACCTAGTTCCACATGATAAATTTCTTATCACTTATTCAACTTGCGGTAATACTATTTAAAAGTAATACGCTCAGCAGGTAGATACTCTTTTTGCTCTTCATTTAGATAAGTAAGCATTTGCTCACGAACGTCGCATTCCAGCGTCCATGCATTTAGCGGACTATCAGAGGCCAGCGCTCCACGCAGCTTAATGGTGTCTTCGTCAACAGAGACTACGAGCATGGCAGGCTCTGTCTCTTGATCCCAAAGGTCATGGTCTTTGACCAATTCGATAAATTTTTGGCGTATAGCCTCAACGTCCACGCCATAATCCACGTATAAGTAAACCACACAAGTTTGATGGAACTCAGTGTGCGACCAATTCTCTACGATTTGGGTGACAAAGTGGCGCATCGGTACGATCAAGCGGCGCTCATCCCATGTCTTTAGCACCGCGTAGGTATAACGCAAATCTTCAATATTTGTCCAATCACCCTCCATCATAACTGTATCACCGATACGGACAGGCTGAGTGATAGCGACCTGCATGCCCGCTATAATATTACCCAAAGTTGGCTGCGCAGCAACGCCAAGTACCACACCTGCAATGCCAGCTGAGGTCAGCAGCGTCTTACCTAAGCCTTCGATATTGGTAAACTCGCTTAGCCCAATCCAAAAACTACCCAAAATCATAACAAAGATAAAGACCCGTCGAAAGATAGACAAATAGGTCATGCGCACGCGATAAGTATTGTACTCATCGTCAGCGAGACCATCGATTTGTAAGTCTCTATATCGATTGGCAAAAAAATGAATAACTCGAATACCAAGCCATACTGCGCTGAGCACCAGTCCCACCCACACCAAAGGTCTGGTTGCAGTAGCAATCGCCTCGACGTAAGGAAAGCCGCCTGATACTAAGGTAAAGACTAAAGAGAAGCTGATCGTAAAGGTGAGCGGTACGGTAAGCTTACTAATCATATCAGTTAGGCTTTTCTCGCCACCTGTCTGCGGGGTTTCTTGGTCATCATCAACGTACCAGTTAATGAGCTTTCCTGTAATTTTACTTAGCAACCAACCAAGGCTCAAAGTCAAAATAAAGAAAAACGCTAAAGCTAAAAACTCCCATATGGCAATACCCAGCATCCTAAGAGTCATGACAGGCGGCAGGTAGCGCTCAAACTCCGCTGGCTGGTATTGATCATACAGGTTAGTAATATTATCAACCGTTTGCGCTGAAAATACCCAGACAGGAGCGTTATCCTTAACGCGTACGCGCTGAATAAAGATAGGTACTTGGCGCTCACGATAATCCATGTAACCTAGCAAAATAGAGCGGCGCGGGATACCGTTGATACTACTGCTATTACCCAGTGGCGGCTCTACCAAACCATCTGGACGATCTGGTAGATCATCAAAGACATAGAGCTGTTTTTTGCTCAGCAAAAAGTCCAGTTGCCTTGATAACTCAACACCCCTGCTCGCTTGCGTGTTTTCATCAAACAGATTTAGATTAAGCGCTTGCGCAGCTAGATCGTACTGCTGCTTCATTATCGCAGATTGAAAAAACTCCAAGGTGGATAAAGGGGTCGCCAGATTTGCAGGCGTCGATAGCGCAGGTAGTCCAGAATTGAGCTCATCTAAAACGTAGTAATTGGCGTTATACTCGCCACTAAGTGCCACATCACCTTGCATCTGACCGACTTGCTGCAGGGCTTTTTGATCCGATGATTCAACCAGTTCATTGACTGAATCAGGAAAATCGATACCGTCTTCTTGTAGCGTATCAATTTGCTGAGCGGCATACTCTACAAAGCCATCTGGCGTGTCCTCAGCTTGCGAGGTTGAAGCGTTTGACGCAGCGGCTTTGTCTGTACTAGCAGCATAAGATAAGGGCGCAAGCATCATAATCACAAAAATGACTAGCAGTTGTTTTAAAACAAACGAATAGCCCTTAGCTATGTGCTGATCGCTACTTATTAGTGTGGTAATAGATCGAGTACTTACAGAGGATTGGCAACTTACATTTGCTTTATTTTTTGATACGTTTTTGTGATTATGCATAGTGATTATCTAACCATTTAGTATGTAGATACGCTAAAGCAGTACACAAAAAAAAGCCAGCATAGTGCCGACTTTATTTGTTAGTTTACGTACTTGAAATAAATACCGTCTTTATAGACAGATCAGTATTAAAGCGATTGCTATCACTTTTAGGCGCGGCGCCAAGTCGTACCAGAGCGCGCATCCTCAAGCTCTATACCCGCCTCTTTTAATTGATCGCGTATCTCATCTGCTCGAGCATATTGTTTGTCCGCTTTTGCAGTATTGCGCTGATCTATTAGATCCTCAATCACAGCATCGCTAAGCGCGTCATCGGTCTGCTCACCGATAGCCGCTTGCAAAAACTGAGTAACAGGCTGCTGCAATAACCCTAAAACTTGCGCGAGTGCTTTAAGCTCAAGTGCTTGTTGCCATGCGCCTGTGATATCCTCTGCTTTTATCAGCTTATTAATACTACGTGCTAGCACGAATAGCTCACTGATAGCCGCTGAGCTATTGAAGTCATCATTCATGGCAGTGGTAAAACGGTGACCACTGTCACTAGCGTAAGCCCTGTCAATGTCTTGATCCTCGACGACTAAATCAGCTCCTCGCTTTTGCTCGGTAATTTTGAGGGTATGATAGAGTCTGCTTAGGCTATTATGTGCTTCATCTAAAGCAACGTCTGAGAAATTCACTTGGCTGCGGTAGTGACTTGATAATAAGAAAAAGCGTACGGTTTCAGGATGATATTTTGCAGTGACTTCTCGAATAGTAAAAAAGTTACCGAGCGACTTTGACATCTTTTCGCCATCGACATTGATAAAGCCAACGTGCATCCAGTTGCGCGCGTACTCGCAGCCTGTCGCCGCCTCTGACTGAGCAATCTCGTTTTCGTGATGCGGGAATTGCAAATCATGTCCGCCGCCATGAATATCAAAAGTATTGCCTAGGCATTTGGTCGACATCGCTGAGCATTCAATATGCCAACCAGGACGCCCTTGTCCCCAGGCAGACGCCCATTGCGGCTCATCAGGTTTTGCCGCCTTCCACAGTACAAAGTCAAAAGGATTGCGCTTGTCAGTATCAACCTGTACTCGCAGGCCTGCTTGCATATCCTCCAAATGACGTTTGGACAATTTGCCATAGCCTGCAAAGTTATCTACCGCATAGTACACGTCACCTTGGTCTACCGCGTACGCATAATCCTTAGTGATTAGCGTCTCAATCATCTGCTGCATCTCATCAATATGATCGGTCGCACGCGGCTCGCTATCAGGCATCTTGCAGCCAAGTGACGCCGCATCCTTATGCATAGCCTCTATGAAACGCTGCGTTAAGGCACTTATATCTTCATCGTTTTCGCGCGCGCGGGTAATGATCTTGTCATCGATATCAGTGATATTACGCACGTAGTTGACCTTGTAGCCCAATTGCGTCATCCAGCGCACTGCCATATCAAACGCTACCATCACTCGTGCATGCCCAATGTGACAATAGTCATAAACTGTCATGCCGCACACATATAGACTGATCTGTCCTTCAACTAAAGGGGTAAAGACTTGTTTGGATGCGCTAAGTGAATCATAAATAACAAGAGTGGACTTAACATCACTGAGTGGTGTGGTCATAATACAAGAGCCCTTTTAAATTTAATAATGGATCAAAAGTATAAAATTTTAGCGTTTTTTATTTGTGAATACATAACACTCTATCTTAGCTAAAAAGACGCTAAAATACTACAATAGCGGCAAATCTAAGACTATTTACCCAACGCATTAACGCATTTAAGGAAGTATCAATGAGTAATCGCTTAACCAAGATTTATACCCGTACTGGTGACAATGGCAGTACGGGCATGGCTGATGGCAGCCGAATGAGTAAGGCAGATGCTCTGTTTGGTGTCATGGGCGATATAGATGAGCTCAACTCTCACATCGGACTGGCACGTGCACAATTGGCACAAATGCAAGACAAACTGCCTGAGCGCCTAAATGAGCAAAAAGACATGGATTTTGCACAGGCACTCGTCATCGTGCAGCACTTACTGTTCAATATCGGCGGCGAGCTTGCGATGCCTGAGTACCAAGGTATTAGCGGCGCTCATGTAGAATGGTTAGAGCAGCAAATAGATACGATGAATAGCACGTTGCCGCCGCTTAAAGACTTTATTTTACCGACAGGTTCAGTGCTGGTGAGTCAATTGCATGTCGCTCGCACTGTTTGCCGCCGTGCGGAACGTCAAGCGGTCATGCTAAGGGAGCTGCGTCCCCAAGCAATGAGTCATAGTGCGGTCAGTCTGGTCAATCGATTATCTGACTGGCTGTTTGTCGCCGCCCGCTTTTGTACTGACTCAAGCCAAGTCTCAGAAGTGCTATGGAATCCGCAGGTACTACAAGTGTTTGATGACCTGCAAAAATAGAACTGGATCATATCAAAAAGCGCCTATAACATTACGATGTCGTAGGCGCTTTTTATTAAGTCTATTAAGACGAGCAAGTTAGGTTAGTAAGTAGCGCTCTCGTCTTCTACGATTATCATATCAATAGTTTCATCTTTAGGAACTGCTTTTGGTGCAGTAGGGGTGGCGGGTAACGTAGCACTAGTACCTGGTTCAACCGCAACTTGGTTATTGTCTGTATTAATAGTTGGCGCAGTTGCTGGCTTTACAGCAGGCGCAGGCGGCGTTGCTATCGCTGGTTGTCTTGCTTGGCGAGCCGCTTGGCGGGCACGCTCCTCTTCGGCTGCTTGTGCTTGCGCGCGGCGACGGCGTGCTTCTTCTTGGGCGGCGCGCTGGGCTTGAAGCTCGCTCATAGCTGTGGTCAAAGTAGACCCAGCGATGACATCAGCGACTATGCCCACCATAGCAGGCTGCCCTGCGATACGTGTCTGTACTTGTCCGCCTTGAGTACCAACGACATAAGTAAAGGCATTATCAACGAGCATGTTATTGTTGATACGGATATCATTTTGCGCAAGGCGCGTCTGCAAGCTTGGCTGGTTATTAGCAGCCTGCAACTGACTGGCAAGATACAGATCTTCGCTTGGCAGAGTCATACTGACGCTCGCTTGACAAGTCGTCATGCCATTGTCATTAGTCTCTTGTAGCACAGCTGTATTTTGCACATCGATCAAAATACCGCTCACTTTACTGGTAATAGTTGCACTACTTAAACTAATTTGAGCCTCATTGGCATAGCTTGCAGCGAGCGTTTGAGCTTGCTGATTCAACGTGTTTCTAAGCGCAGATTTTAGGCGATCTTGTACCATAGGGTTGTCGCAACTGATCACAGGCGTCGTCTCTTCGACAACGACAGGCTCCTCGGCTACCTCTACTGTCTCCTCATCTGAGCGGCTACAACCTGCGAGCGCAAGTCCGCATACTAGACTAATACCTGCCACATGCTGCCACTTAAACTCTATGCTGTTTGCTACGCTCATATTTGCATTGCTCCTGCTTTGTTGATTGTCGATCGACATTGCTCTATTGATACTAAAATAAATAGCCGTAAAAAATACGTCATTATACGGTGTTTACCTAAGATGGTCATTACTGTACATCATCAATACGCACCTAAAACATCCATATCAGCGCGAAAGTCGGTTTTGGTTGCAAAAACATAACAAACCCTTAGGAATATTTTGAACGTTTTAAAATCGACTTATATAAGATAGATGAAGATAGTATGGGCAAAATATATCGTCATATAATCGATAATAAAGGGCTTGAGGCTTATGATACAGATACCAAAGCTCAACCGTACTCGCCTCGTTGGTCATCGCGGCGCAGGTAGCGAGATACTAGAAAACACCTTGTCAGGTTTCCAGCGCGCGCGCAGTTTGCAAGCGCGCGGGCTAGCTGGTGTTGAATTTGATGTACAGCTTAGTGGCGACGGTCATCTGGTGGTCTTTCATGATGATACACTTGAGCGTCTTTGCGGCGTGCAATCTCGTATTGATCAGCTCAGCTTAAATGAGATTGCCCGCCAGTTGCAATCGGGGCATCAAATCTTGACACTGGCTATGCTCTCGCAAGCTTTGCCTCTGCCGTCTAAGCCTGTATCTAAATTAGCATCTATACATGGTTCACTCTCAAAGCCGTCAACTAAGCCAATAGGAGTATTTGCAAGTACTCAGGCTAGCACCTTGAATACTGTTTCTCCTATTCTTACTCAATTTAGCCATATTGAGCTTGAGATAAAGACCCATGACCGCACCAACTATAGCAAGCTTGTTGCCGCATTAGCGCGTGACTTGGTAGGTACGGCGCTTGCTAGCTTGCCGATTGTACTGACCAGTTTTGATCGGCAGCTTTTAGCCCACTTGCAGCGGCACAACTCATTATCACAAATACCGCGAGGACTGCTCACGCGTACGCCAAGCTTTTTGCCTCTTGCGCCAACGACTGCTATGCAGCTAGGCTGTACACAATTGGGTATTCACTATCCGCTAATCACGCCTGCCATTATTGAGCACAGTCACCGTCATAGCTTGCCTGTGACAGCTTGGACGGTCAATGACGCTGATAGTGTGCAGCAGCTCGTTGAGTGGCAAGTTGATGTTATTGTCACTGATGTACCAACGCTTTTTTTATAGCACCTCTTAAAATCATTACCGAACTTAATTGTAGCTTTATAAAGCTACATATTTGAGGTAATACTTACACGATTATGTCAAGAGCGACAGCTTGGCTCATATTTACATAAATATCGCTTTTAATTCATACAAGTTATTGTTATTTAGCAATATTTTTATAGTGTATACCTGTTCACTTTACTGTCGATATAGGGTAATATAGGGCATCGAAATCAATCCTATCAGGAATAATTTATGATTTTAAAAAAAGCACTGGGCTTGCCTCTTAAAGGTTTACGTCTTGCCATTCAATCTGGCGATACACTCATTCAGACCGCAGGATTGCAAGCGACACGCTTTAAGACTCTGCTCGATAGTAACAGAGCGGATACGGCGCATAATTCTGCTAACGCACAAGGCGGGCAAGAGATTGCTTTTAATAGTGACATCGAGAATGTAGATCCCCTTGAGCTTGAATTCAAAAAATCGCCTATTAACTTAGTGCCAGCGATATTCTTGATAGCGACGCCGATTGCAGCAGCCGTTATTACGCCATGGTACTTACTCACTCATCAAGTGAGCGCGCCAGTTTGGGGCGTATTTGGTGCCTTTATGGTCTGGACGGGTATGAGCATCACAGGCGGCTATCATCGTCTTTTGGCGCATCGTGCTTACAAAGCGCATCCTGTCGTTGAGAAGTTTTTACTCCTTGGCGCTACTCTTGCGGTACAAGGCTCAGCTTTTGATTGGGTATCGGGTCACCGCACTCACCATCGTCATGTCGATGATCGTATGGAAGACCCTTATTCAGCCAAGCGTGGGTTTTTCTTTAGCCATATTGGCTGGATGCTGCGCAATTATCCAAGTGGACGTTTTGATTATAAAAACATACCTGACTTAACCAAAGATAAAGTATTGCAAATTCAGCATAAGTACTATGGTCTATGGGTACTAGCGACTAACGTTGCTATGGTAGCCGCAGTAGGTTGGTTGATCGGTGATGTTTGGGGCACGCTAGTGCTAGCAGGTTTGCTACGCTTAGTACTGACTCATCACTTCACTTTCTTTATCAATTCTCTATGTCATATGTTTGGCTCACGTCCTTATACTGATACCAACACCGCGCGTGATAACTTTTTCTTAGCGATCTTTACTTGGGGTGAGGGTTATCATAACTACCACCATTTCTTCCAGTATGATTATCGTAATGGCGTTAAATGGTGGCAGTACGATCCTACCAAATGGATGATCACTGCGCTATCAAAAGTGGGTCTGACTACGGATCTGCGCCGAGTTGATGATACGACAATCAAACATGCTGAAGTCAAAATGCAGTTTAAGCGTGCCCAGCAGCAGATTGATGAGATCAATGCCGGCGGTATCGATATTCCGCATGCCATGCAAAAATTCCAAGATCGCATCAAGTTTGAATACGACGCCTTTACCAAAACAGTTGAAGAATGGCAGGCGCTCAAAGCTAAAGCGGTTGAGATGAAAAAGACAGAATTTGCTGATCGCTTGCATGAAGTGGACGATAAGCTCAAGCACGAATATGCCAAAGTTGAACAGCGTATCCTTGAGCATAATAGCAATCTAAAGACCGCTTTTCGTTCTATCGGTCATAGCGCCAAAGCGGCTTAAATAAGAGCCGCGCAAGTCCTTATTTAAAAAGCGCAATCACTGCTTGATAATTTATCGTTTTCTCCTTCCCTTTATCTGTCATAGATGAAGGGATTTTTTTTGTTTGAATGTGGCGACGCTCATTTTTTACGTTAGCTGCTTTATAGCGCTATGCTATAGTAGCGTTATATCTCAAGCTTGCTTACTCTTAGCAAGTCTTAATAGGAATAGACTCTATGCGTTATCAAAACACTTATGCTACTTTAGATCCGCGCCTTTATCATCGCCAGCCGCCAACAGCGCTTAAAAACCCAACAGCAGGACATTTTAATCATCAAGTCGCCGATCAGTTAGGTTTTAGTGATGATGAGGACTTGATGGCGCGCTGGGTTGAGATTATCGGCGGCGTCTACGTGCCAGAGGGTTTTGAGCCCCTAGCTATGGCCTATGCTGGTCATCAGTTTGGGCAGTGGGCAGGACAATTGGGTGATGGGCGCGGGCTTCTCATGGCGCAAGTCATTGATAATAACGATCAATTACAAGATTTGCACTTAAAGGGTATTGGACTTACGCCCTACTCGCGTATGGGGGATGGGCGCGCGGTATTGCGTAGTACGATTCGTGAGTATCTGTGCGGTCATGCTTTTAGTGCGCTTGGCGTTGCTGCTTCTAATGCTTTAGGGTTTGTGGTGTCCGAGACGCCAGTACGCCGTGAGCGTATGGAGGCGGGCGCAGCCCTAATGCGAGTGGCAGATAGCCATATTCGTTTAGGTCACGTTGAGTGGATTACCAGCTACGCCCCTGAGCTACTAGGCGAGTTTACAGATTATATGATTGACACCTATTACCCTGAGTGCCGAGAGCAAGATCAGCCGATAGTGGCGTTCTTAGGCGCCGTCGTCGAGCGCACTGCGCGCATGATCGCTGACTGGCAATTGATCGGTTTTGCTCATGGCGTTATGAATACTGACAATCTGTCGATTACTGGTAGTACGCTCGATTTTGGTCCATTTGGCTTTATGGAGCGCTTTAATCCTGGCTGGATCAACAATCATTCTGATCATACCGGGCGCTATGCTTATCAAAATCAGCCTGCTATTGGCTACTGGAACCTCAATGTTTGGTTGCCGCACTTTATGCGCCTGAATGTTACACGTGAGATGCTAGGTGAGTGCCTAGCGCCTTATGAAACCGTCTTTATGCAGCATTACCAGCAAGGCCTGTGCCGCAAGCTAGGTATAGCGCATAGTTCTGAGAGTTTAAGTCTCGCTTTTGAATTTATGACCTTTATCGAAGATAACACCCTTGACTATACCAATAGCTTTCGGGCTTTGTTGGCGTTGGTTGCGCCAGATGATCATCCTTTTGAGGCGCAATTACTGAGTACCATGCAGGCTGAGTTATCGGTTCAAGCTGTAGAGGTGTGGCAAGAGTGGTCAGCGCGTTATTTAGAGTATTTAACGCACTCTGAGCGTGCAGTTGAGCAAGTTATTTTAGAGCTAAAGGGTAATAACCCTGTTTATGTTCTGCGTAATGATATGGCGCAGCGGGCAATTACGGCCGCTGAGCAAGGGCAATTTGATGAGGTTGCGCGTTTGTACCATTTGCTTGCCAACCCATTTGAGGTGCAAGATATTGCCACTGATCTTGATACGCGTCCGCCTGCTCCTGATGCGCCGCAACTGCCTATTAGCTGCTCATCTTAATTAACCACTTAGATTATTAAATCTAGCGTATACATCCTACAAAAAAGTTGTCATTGACATTACTTTTAGATTGGTAACTTTCGCCCAGGTTTACTAGGAAGTCAATTGCCTTTGATGCTAGAATAACTATTTTATGCGCTGCCCGCAGTATAAGCTGCTTGCGTTGCAGATGCTTTTGCTCAAAATGATCTTTTTATCAGCTTAGTTTTAGGTTGATAGCGCTCCCCTTTTTAACCTCCATTTATGACAACCATGGCCATTATTATGAAAGACGATATCCAAATAGAATCGGAAAAACAACAGTTTGAACAAGCGGCGCTGCATTACCATGAGTTCCCAAGACCGGGTAAAATATCGGTCACGCCTATCAAGCAGTTAGCAAACCAGCGTGATCTTGCATTGGCTTATTCTCCTGGCGTTGCCGTTCCTTGTCTTGAGATTGAAAAAGACCCTACCTTAGCGGCCAAATATACAGCCCGTAGCAATTTGGTTGGCGTCATAACTAATGGTACTGCGGTACTTGGTCTAGGTGATATCGGTCCACTTGCCTCAAAGCCTGTTATGGAAGGTAAAGGGGTTTTGTTCAAAAAGTTTGCGGGTATCGATGTATTCGACTTAGAGATTGCCCAAAATGATCCTGATAAATTTATCGAAGCAGTAGCCTCGCTTGAGCCTACATTTGGTGGTATTAACCTAGAAGACATCAAGGCACCAGAGTGCTTTAAGATTGAGCGCGAACTGCGTAAGCGCATGAACATTCCTGTATTTCATGATGACCAACACGGCACCTCAATCATCGTTGCCGCTGCTATGCTCAACGCCCTTATTATCACCAATAAAAAGATTGAAGACATCAAGATCGTCTGTTCAGGTGCAGGCGCAGCAGCTATCTCTTGCTTGGATATCATCACAGCACTTGGCGTTGATGTAAACAATATCTTTGTCTCGGACTCACGCGGTATCATCAGCACCAGCCGTGAGAATTTGGATGAATCAAAGCAGCGCTATGCTCGAGATACCGACGCCACTACCATCGATGAGGTGATGGATGATGTCGATATGTTCATCGGCCTATCGATGCCTGGTATCTTAAGCCCTGAGATGGTTCTACGCATGGCGCGAGACCCTATTATCTTTGCTCTAGCCAACCCCACGCCTGAGATCATGCCAGAGCTTGCACATTCGGTACGTCCAGATGTCATTATGGCAACAGGTCGCTCAGATTATCCCAATCAGGTCAATAATGCCTTATGCTTCCCTTATATCTTTCGCGGAGCACTCGATGTCGGCGCAACTACAGTTAACGAAGAGATGAAAGTTGCCTGCGTACGTGCAATCGCTGCTATGGCACACGTTGAAGCGACACCAATGAGCAATGTCAAGAGCATTGATAATATCAAGCGCTTTGGCCGTGATTATCTCATTCCAGGTGCCCTTGAGCCCAACCTTATTATCGAGATTGCCCCAGCTGTTGCTCAAGCGGCTATGGATTCAGGCGTAGCCACTTTGCCTATTGATGACTTTGATGCCTATCGTCAGCGTCTATCAGAATTCGTGTACAACTCAGCGTTTGTAATGAAGCCTATCTTTGCACGTGCAAAAACAGATCCTAAACGCATTGTTTATTGTGAGGGCGAGGATAGAAACGTACTTCTAGCCGTTCAGGTCGTCGTCGATGAACATTTAGCGCAGCCTATCTTGGTTGGTCGTCCCTCTGTTATCGAAAACAATATCGAAAAGCTCGGCCTACGTCTCAAAGAAGGTGTCAACATTACCATCGTCAATCCAGATGATGATCCTCGCTATAAAGATTACTGGATGGGCTACTATGAACAAAACAAGCGCCGCGGCGTCAGTATCGAGCTTGCTCGCCGTGACGTACGCCGTAAAACTACTTTGATCGGCTCGCTCCTTGTTAATAATGGTGATGCAGACGGTATGATCTGTGGTACCTTTAGCCATTATCAGTTGCACCTTGATTATGTACAAAGCGTCATCGGCAAAAAAGAAGGCGTCAGCGACTTTTATGCGATGAACGTAATCCTCATGCAAAATCGCAATATCTTTATCGCCGATACCTATATTCATGAAGACCCAACAGCAGAGCAGTTGGCTGAGATGACTATCTTGGCGGTCGATCAGTTGCACCGCTTTGGTATCACACCAAGAGTAGCTCTGCTATCACATTCTAATTTTGGTACCTCAGACCGCGCAAGTGCTGTGAAGATGCGCAAGGTCTATCAGATCCTAACCGATATGAATGTTGACTTTGAGTTTGAAGGCGAGATGCAAGGCGATGCCGCTTTAGACGAGAATATTCGCTTAGAGGATATGCCATCAAGCCCGCTAAAAGGCTCTGCTAACCTGCTAATTTTGCCAACGCTTGATGCGTCAAACATTGCCTTTAATTTGCTTAAAACCGCAACCAGTAGTGCCTCTATCGGCCCTATCCTGTTAGGTGCAAATAAGCCTGTGCATATCTTGACGCCATCAGCGACAGCGCGCCGTATCGTCAATATGACTGCCCTTGCAGTTACTGAAGCAATAGATTTAGAAGACGTACAAAAAGCGTTATAGTCTAAAATAGCGCCTGTTATACTCAAACCAGTCAATGCTTATGTAGTGTTGACTGGTTTTTTACTGATTACATTAATGTGAGGTTGTCATGCAAGTTTATCTCGTCGGTGGTGCGGTACGCGATCAGCTCTTAGGACGCCCAATTAAAGACAAAGACTTTGTTGTGGTTGGTGCCACTGTTGATGAGATGATTGCCGCTGGGTTTTTGCAGGTCGGTGCAGATTTTCCTGTATTTTTGCACCCTACAAGCCAGCAAGAGTATGCCCTTGCTCGTACCGAGCGCAAGCAAGGTCATGGGTATCAAGGCTTTAGCGTTCATGCCAGCCCTGATGTCACCTTATTCGATGACTTACAGCGCCGCGACTTGACCGTCAATGCTATGGCGATACAAGTGATCAGCTTATTCGATGACAGCCCTCTCACAGGAGACGTGGTCGACTATTATGGTGGCCTTGATGATATCAAGGACAAGGTACTACGCCATGTGTCAGCGGCGTTTAGTGAGGATCCTCTGCGGGTACTACGTGTCGCGCGTTTTTATAGTCGCTATTATGACTATGGTTTTAGCATCGCTGATGAGACATTGACCTTAATGCAGCAATTGGTCGCCTCAGGTGAGCTTGAGCATTTAAGTGCGGAGCGTATTTGGCAAGAGTCGAGCCGTGCTATGATGCAATCCTCACCGCAAATCTATTGGCAGCAGTTATTTGAGCTTGGCGCATTGACGCCCTACTTTACACCTCTACATGAGGCTTGGGGTGATGGGCAAATAAGAGAAACGGTGCAAACTGCGCTATATTTTGCCGCGCAGATGCAACTTAATTTGTCACAGCGCTGGGCATTATTGATGAGTAGTCTAGCTTCGCAATCATTCGATATCAAGTTAACTAACTCTACTGCCGCGCAGGACATCGTCAGCATAGGTAACAGTGCAAAAGTCCCCAAAGCACAAACCCAGTTTGCTAGCCTTTTTATTGCCGAAAACGATAAGTTAAGAGCAGTAAACGAGCTAGATGCCGCGCAAAAGATTGATCTGATTCAAGCCTGTAGCGCGCACAAAGACCCCGCTAAGCTCTCGCAATTACTAGTTACCGCTCATGTGTTGCAATTAGCTATAGCTCATCGAGACATGATGCTGGCGCTCGGTAGCTTCCACGCTATCGGTATACAAGACATCTCGCCTGATCATAAAGGCGCAGCAATTGGTGAAGCGCTACGCCAAGCGCGTATAGAACATTTAAAAGCATAAAAGTTATGATTGATACAACCCGTTTAGAACCTAATGAAACGCCTGTCATGCTAGTCACTGGCAGTGCTAAGCGCATTGGTGCCGCTATTATTGAAGCTGCCCATACGCGAGGCTACCGCGTTATTATTCACTGTCATCACAGCAAAATAAAAGCACAAATGCTAGCTGCTAAGCTTAATGATGTTCGTCCTAATACTGCCGCAGTTATTATGGCAGACTTAGCCATCATTAACGATAGCGATTTACTTAATCAGTTCGTACAAGACGTCGTTAGCACTTTTGGGCAGCTTGACGTACTCGTTCACAATGCTTCACGCTTCTACCCAACTCCAATCGGCACTATTGATAGCGCGCAGTGGGACGAGCTGCTGTTAACTAACGCCAAAGCTCCGCTATTTTTAAGCCAAGCATTACTGCCTTATCTCAAACAACAGCAAGGCTGTATCATCAGTCTGCTCGATATTCATGCTCAAAATAAGCCTTTTAACAGTTATACGGTTTATAATATGGCAAAAGCTGCACACCAGATGCTGGTACAGTCACTGGCATTGGAAGTTGCTCCTGATATAAGGGTCAATGGTGTCGCGCCTGGGGTCAATATCTTACCTGATGCCGATAGTGATCAAGCTATTGATCTAGATCACCAGCAGCGCATTGTGGCCTCTATCCCTATACAGCGAGTTGGCACACCTGAGGATATCGCAGAAGCGGTATTATTTTTGGCAAAGGCAAGTTATATCACAGGCGAGATTATCAACGTTGACGGTGGTCGCCGATTGACCTTAGCAGGAGGCACTCGCTAAAGTCTTAAATAAAGAAAATATGTCAATCAAAGCGCGTATCTTGCTATCTTTTACTTGAAAATTAAAAAAAATGATGTATCATTATCCGTCTACCGTTAGGGCCCATAGCTCAGTTGGTTAGAGCAGAGGACTCATAATCCTTTGGTCGTAGGTTCAAGTCCTACTGGGCCCACCAAATTTAGATTGTATAAAACCCCTTTAAATCAAAAGATTTAAAGGGGTTTTTGTTTTTGATAAATAATTCAAGTCCACATTATAAAAGCAATTTTCACGAAAAAGCCAACTACTATGTTTGATTAATAGTCGGCTTTTCTCTTTATATTTCTATAAATCTAAAAAGAAGTACGACGATAGTTACGGTATCTGGGCAGCCAAAAATTGGCTTGTAATCGGCGTTGTAGATTCTCTATCGTTACAGGTAGAGCGAGTTTGTCTTCAATCGCTTGCAGGGCCACAGCATAAGCTATTTTTTCACTGATCTCTCTGATGACTTTGATGGGAGGTAATATAGCACCGGGGGCTTTTTCATACGCTGCTGAGATATCAGCAAGGGCTTGGCTTGCTGCCATAAGCATATTGTCGCTAATTCCCGTTGCTCGTGATATAAGCACTCCTAGGCCGATACCTGGGAAGATGTAGCTGTTGTTACACTGAGACACCTCAAAACTCTGACCGTTAAAAGTAGTGTGAGGAAATGGACTACCCGTTGCAATAATAGCGCGGCCAAAGCTCCAGTTAGTAATCTCTTGCGGTGTGGCTTCAACACGAGACGTTGGGTTTGATAGCGGTAGGACTATGGGCTTATCCGTATTAGTGCATAAGGCTTCGATCACCTCTTGAGTAAATAGTCCTTTTTGTCCACTGACACCGAACAATACTGTGATCTGTGCCTGCTTGACCACTTGTAAAAGCCCAAGTTTTTGACTTTTGTCCCAGTGCTGGATATCAGCTTCGTTTTGTACCAACGGCACTTGGAATGCTTGCAGTTCTGTCATACTATCGGTGAGCAGACCATAACGATCCACCATAAATACCTGACTGCGTGCCTGCACCTCAGACAACCCTTCACGCTGCATTTGGCGAATAATGTGCTCCGCGATACCGCAGCCTGCGGATCCTGCACCCAAAAACGCTATTTTTTGCTCGCTAAGTTTTTCGCCTTTATCTAAACAAGCCGCGATTAAGGCACCGACCGACACCGCAGCCGTTCCTTGGATGTCATCATTAAAGCAGCATATTTGATCACGGTATCGGTTCAGTAATGGCGTCGCGTTTTCTTGCGCGAAATCCTCAAACTGTAATAACACCTCAGGCCAGCGCCGTTTAACCGCTTGAATGAATAAGTCGACAAACTCGTTATATTCATCGCCTGAGATACGTGGATTTCTCCAGCCCATGTACATAGGATCATCAAGTAATTGCTGATTATTGGTACCGACATCTAACAAGATCGGTAGACAATACGCAGGACTAATGCCGCCACAAGCGGTGTACAAAGACAACTTACCGATGGGAATGCCCATGCCACCAATGCCTTGATCGCCTAAGCCCAATATACGCTCGCCATCGGTCACCACGATCACTTTTACTTTTTGTTTGGTGGCATTTTGTAGCATGTCATCGATTTTGTGGCGCTCAGGATAAGAGATAAATATACCCCGTTTGCGGCGATAAATTTGTGAGAACTTCTCACACGCCTGCCCGACCGTTGGCGTATATATAAGCGGCATTACCTCTTCAATATGCTGCTCAACCAAATGATGAAATAAGGTTTCGTTGGTATCTTGAATATTACGCAAGTAAATATGCTTATCCATATCACTAGTAAAGGAGCTCATCTGATGATAAGCGCGCAAAGATTGCTCTTCAATAGTTTCAATATTATGCGGTAATAATCCAGTCAAATTAAAGCTATCACGTTCCTCTGAAGAAAAGGCACTACCCTTATTTAGCAACGGTGTTTCTAGTAATATTGGACCTGCAAAGGGAATATATAACGGACGTTTATTTAACATGATAAAGTCTTCTTATTAAAAATTTATGAGGGTATAAATGGAGTATTTAAACGAACAGTGATAATTGAGCTATAGTCGATACCAAATAAAACAGATACATCGTATTATGGCGCAAGATTGAAATAATTTTTTCTTGCGTGCTGTGCCTACGCCGCTCGATGCTGCAAAAAAACCATTTCAATCTCGCTGTATCATTTTTATATTGAACTGATTATATATTAAAAAATGTAGAAGAAAACTTGGTAATCTAAGCACTCGATACTGAGCTTATCAAGACAAAAAATGCAGAGATAGCGATATAGTATAGAATTTAAAGCAGAAGCAGCCAAAAAGATAGTCAGCAATGATGCTATTTTGACTACAGCGGCTCAGCATTTAAGAATAGCTAGGCATACGTCATCTAATTGGCTAAGCTACGCTAATAAAGCCAAGCCTGTCAGCACAAAACCGTACTACGCTAAAGTGGTCATTACTCTTAAACCGATTAAGCATCTGATACAGAAACAACGAATTACTTTCTCAAAACTTAAGTAGATACTTTAGGACGAACGTCGCAAAATAGCTACTGTAATAGTTAAGAGAAGTCTAGCAAAAAAATTATTTACAAACAAATTGTTACAACTTAATATTGATGCTATATTTTAGAGAGTTGATGAGTATCTAAACTTTATTCAACCAAAACCTCTTAGTTTCCTCTTCGTATAAATCGTTACCGCAACATCACCATAAAAAGACAGCAGTAAGTAGTAAAGTGACCAATCACCTGCAACTCCTGTCTTTGACATGGTTAATTTAAAATCAGAACAACCCAAAGACCACACTGTATGAGTCAGGAAGACTCTTGCATTACATTCGCATGAAACCCTGCCTATACAACTATTGTGTCACCTTTATACACATATACAAGGACGCCAATCAGGTCTTTACAAAACCCTATTTTTATCCCTGGCCCTACCAATATTCCAGAAAGACTCCGCCATGCGATGAACGTGCCGACCCAAGATCACCGTGCCCCTGACTTTTCAAATACCTTTTTGCCAGTACTTCAAGATGCCAAAAAAGTATTTGGTACCAGTGAGGGCGAAGTGCTTTTATTCACCTCAAGCGGCACAGGCGGTTGGGAAGCGGCTATCAGCAACACCTTGTCCCCTGGTGATAAAGTGCTGATTGCCCGCTACGGTATGTTCTCGCATCGCTGGATTGATATGTGTCAGCGTCACGGTCTCGATGTACAAGTGATCGAATGCGAATGGGGCGACGGCGCACCTGCTGATGAGTTTCAGACCATATTGGCAGCGGACACCAATCATGAGATCAAAGCTTTGATGGTGACGCATAATGAGACCGCGACTGGCGTGTTAAGCGATATTGGTGCGGTACGCAAGGCCATTGATAGCGCTGATCACCCTGCCCTGTTACTCGTTGATGGGGTCAGCTCAATCGCTTGTGTGCCTTTTAAGATGGATGAGTGGGGCGTGGATATCGCTATCGCTGGTTCGCAAAAAGGCTTTATGCTCGCAACAGGCATGGCGATATTAGCCGTCAGTCCAAGGGCGCTTGCGGTCATGGAGCAAGCAAAACTGCCGCGTACTTATTTTGACTTTCGTGACATGCTAAAAGCCAATGCCAATGGCGGCTTTCCTTACACCCCGCCGCTTAATCTGATTTATGGGATGCGCGCCAGTCTCGATATGCTGTTTGAGGAAGGACTTGAGAATGTCTACGCGCGTCATCACCGTTTAGCCGAGGGCGTACGCCAAGCGGTGAGCGCTTGGGGCTTTAAGCTTGCGGCAAAATCACCTGACCTATACTCCCAAACGGTGAGTGCGATATACGTGCCTGAGGGTTTTGATAGCAATGAGCTGACCGATCATGCCTTTAACAAATACGGTATCTCGTTCGGGGTGGGCTTAGGTGAGATGGCAGGTCGCGCCTTTAGAATAGGACATTTAGGCTCACTGACTGAGGTTATGGTGCTAGCAGGACTGGCCACCATTGAGATGGCGATGGTTGACCTAGATTATCCTATTAAACTGGGCCAAGGCGTTACAGCAGCGCAAGAGTACTATCGGAACACTTAAATTAAGCGACGCAACACATAAACTAAGGCGCGCAACACCTAGATAGCAGTGACTCGACAGAAAAATAAAGGAATATCTCTATGATCAAAAATGAAGATGGACTAGTGATTCCAACCCTTGATGATATGTTAGAAGCGCATGAGCGCATTAAACCATACATTCATCGTACTCCAGTTCTGACCTCACGTTTTTTGGATGAGATGGCAGGCTGTGAGATGTATTTTAAATGTGAAAACTTCCAAAAAGCTGGTGCCTTTAAGGTGCGCGGTGCCTCAAACGCCGTATTTGGCTTGAGCGATGAAGAGGCCAAAAATGGCGTTTGTACCCATAGCTCAGGCAACCATGCCTTGTCTTTATCTTATGCGGCCGGTCAGCGCGGCATACCCTGCAATGTAGTCATGCCCTATAGTGCGCCCGAAGCTAAAAAAGCGGCTGTACGCGGCTATGGCGGTATCATTACTGAGTGCGATCCATCAACCACTTCACGCGAAGCAGTCTTTGCCAAGGTTCAAGCAGAAACAGGTGGCGATTTTGTCCATCCTTACAATGACCCTCGCGTTATCGCTGGCCAAGCGACTTGCTCACGTGAGTTCTTAGAGCAGATGGACGAGCGCGGCGTTAAGCCTGACATGGTTGTCGCTCCTATTGGCGGCGGCGGTATGATATCGGGCACTTGCTTAACGCTATCGAACCTAGCTCCTGATGTCAAAATCTATGCCGCAGAGCCAGTCAATGCTGATGATGCTGCACGCTCGCTACACGCCGGTCACATCATTGCTGATGACGCACCAGATACTATCGCTGACGGCCTAAAAGTGCCGCTTAAAGATTTGACTTGGCATTTTGTCAGTAGTTATGTCACCAATATTTTGACCGCAACCTAAGAAGAAATCGTTGAAGCCATGAAGCTGACTTGGACACATATGAAAATCATCATTGAACCCAGCTGTGCGGTCCCGCTGGCCATAATTTTAAAAAATAAAGATGTTTTTGCCGGCAAAAAAGTGGGCGTTATCATCACTGGTGGTAACGTCGATCTGGATAAGTTGCCTTGGAATTAATGCCTTGTCATCAAGTACCAAAATAAAGCACTTAGTGTAAAGGGCTAATAGTGAAAAGAGCTGAGTAAAATCATAAATCTGGCGTTAACTAAGTGTAAATAATACCCAAGTTTAAACGCCGTTATATTCTTAATTATCATTAATGCAGTAGCATTAATGATGCAATCAAACAATCAAACAAATGGAGCTTGAACATGATTACTGAAGAATTAGAAGTTGGTTTTAACGTCCCTGCAAAAGTCGGTATGGATGAAGCGGATATCCAGACCCCTTGCTTAATTCTTGATTTAGACGCCCTTGAGCGCAACATCAAAAAAATGGGCGACTACGCCAAAGACCATAATATGCGTCACCGTAGCCACGGCAAAATGCACAAATCCGTCGATGTACAAAAGCTGCAAGAAGAGCTTGGCGGCGCAGTAGGTATCTGTAGCCAAAAAGTATCAGAAGCAGAAGTGTTCGCCCGTGGTGGTATCAAAGATATCTTGGTATCCAACCAAGTGCGTGAGCCTGCGAAGATTGATCGCCTAGAAAAATTGCCAAAACTTGGCGCAAAAATCACCGTTTGTCTTGATGACGTCGATAATGTGGCTGAACTATCAGAAGCAGCTATTAGAAACGATACTGAGCTGAACTGTTATATCGAAATCGATTGCGGGGCTGGCCGCTGCGGTGTCACCACCACAGAAGCGGTTGTTGAGATTGCCAAAGCCATCGATGCGGCGGACAACTTGAAGTTCACGGGTATTCAAGCCTATCAAGGTGCGATGCAGCATATGGACAGCTATAGCGACCGTAAAGCCAAAACCCAAGTCGCTATCGATCAAGTCCAAGAGGCCGTTGAAGCGCTTGAAAAGATTGGCCTAAAACCAGAGTTTGTCTCAGGCGGCGGTACCGGTAGCTACTACTTTGAGAGCAACTCAGGGGTCTATAACGAGTTGCAGTGTGGCTCGTACGCCTTTATGGATGCAGACTACGGCCGTATCCTAGACGAAGACGGCAACCGTATCGATGCTGGCGAGTGGGAAAACGCGCTATTCCTGTTAACCTCAGTAATGAGTCATACCAAGCCAGACAAAGCTATCGTTGATGCAGGTCTAAAAGCTCAATCCGTCGATAGTGGCCTACCCTTTATCTATGGTCGCGACGATGTGGAATATGTGAAATGTTCAGACGAGCATGGCGTAGTAAGCGATCCAAATGGCGTGCTAAAAATCAATGAAAAACTAAAATTAGTACCAGGACATTGTGATCCTACTTGTAACATTCATGACTGGTATGTTGGCGTACGCGGCGGCAAGGTTGAGAGCGTATGGCCAGTATCTGCTCGTGGGCGCGCGTATTAACGCGCTTACTAAGCGGTATAAACCTAACTGCAGAAACTTGAGTTTCTATAAAGGCTGCGTGTTGTCGCACAGTTTTGATATTTTATCGAATCGGGCACAACGTACTGCCTTTCGCTATTTATCGCATTGATTTTGCAGTAATTCTATATAGACAATATATAAAAAGGAGCTTTTATGAGTGACCATAGTGAAGGATTAATAATCGTCTCAGAAGAGGCTTGTAAGTCTGTGATTGATCGCCAATCTGCATTTATAGCAGTTGAGAGCGTGTTCGCTTCTATGGCAAGCGGTGATGCCTATAATTTCCCTGTGATTCGTGAAGCAATTGGCTATGCTGATGCATTATATGGCTTTAAATCTGGCTTTGACCGTGCTGGTAAATCACTAGGTTTAAAATCAGGTGGTTATTGGCCAGGCAATGCCGCTAAAGGCTTGACCAATCATCAGTCAACGATTTTCTTATTCAATCCAGATAATGGTAAGTTGCGCGCCCTCGTCGGTGGCAATTACCTAACGGCGGTACGTACAGCGGCCGCCTCTGCCGTGTCGATTGCCCATTTAGCGCGCACAGATAGCAAAGTATTAGGTATGATCGGCGCCGGTCATCAGTCTACTTTTCAGCTGCGTGCTGCTCTTGAGCAACGCAATTTTGAAAAGGTAGTGGCTTGGAACAAGAACAAGGATCGCCTCAAAACCCTACAAGCCGTCGCTGAAGAGATAGGCGTACCGTTTAAATCAGTGGAGCGCGAAGAGCTTTGCAAGCAGGCTGATGTAATCATCACGATTACCTCAGCGTTTGAGCCGCTGCTTATGAAAGAGTGGATCAAATCTGGTACACATATCGCCTGTATGGGTACTGATACGGTCGGAAAACAAGAAGTCGATCCTGCCTTGATCGCCGCCGCTACCGTATTTACTGATGAAATCGCGCAATCGATTAGCCTTGGTGAGGCTCAGCATGCGATTAAGTCTGGTGCTATCAAAGAAAGTGATATCACTACTCTTGGTGACGTCATCAACGGTGAACATGCAGGTCGTAGTAATGATGATGAGATTACCTTGTTTGATGGGACTGGTGTTGGCCTGCAAGATTTAGCAGTTGCTTCTGCTGCTGCTAAGCTTGCACTTGAAAAAGGCGAAGCCCAGCAAATCTCGTTATAATCAGCAAACTAGCTATTGTATTTTAGAACCGCCAAATCATGAGCTTACTTGGCGGTTCTATTTTTGCTTAATTAAACCCGACCAACATGCTTTGCGTGCAGCTGTGACAGACTATTATCAATGCCTCTACTGTTTAATCTGTACTATTTCGAATAGACTTTGTCTTTACAAAGCTGACATTCTCCTTCTAGTTTACATTATTAACTACCGCAACTGACTGCGCGTTATTTTGAAATATATTGAGTATGAACCAAATACTATCTAACCGCTCACACCCGCTCTATCACCATAGCCAGCCCTTGCCCAATACCAATGCATAAACTGACTACCGCGTATTGTCCGCCCGTGCGCTGTAGCTCGCGCGCCGTACTTAAGGCTATGCGAGCACCTGACGCACCAAGCGGATGACCGACCGCAATCGCGCCGCCATTTGGGTTAACGCGGGTGTCATCAAAGTCGATATCCAAACCCTTTAGACAGCCTAGTACTTGGGATGCAAAGGCTTCATTAATCTCAATGATGGACATATCATCAAGGGTCAAGTCAGCGCGTTTGAGTGCTAGCTTTATCGCCTCAACGGGGCCTACGCCCATAATATTTGGCTCAACGCCCATCGCGCCAGAGGATAAAATCTTGGCAATAGGTTTAAAGCCTAGTTTTTCTTCTGCTTGTTTTGAGCCAATAATCAGCGCAGCGGCGCCATCGTTAATACCTGATGCATTCCCTGCTGTGACCACGCCATTCTCATTCAACGGTTTTAGCTTTTGCAGTGCTTCTACCGTAGAGCTAGCGCGAGGATGCTCATCTTCCGTTATCGCTTTGTCTGGTAATTTTTTACCTTGCGATACTGTGATTGGCGTTATTTCCTCATCAAAGAAACTAGCTTGTTTGGCGGTTTGATATTTCGCTTGCGAGGCGGCTGCGAATTTATCGGCTTCTTCTCGGCTGATGTCGTATTTGCGCGCGACATTATCACCCGTTTGCGGCATGCTATCGCCACCAAATTCTTTGGTTAAAACAGGATTAGGAAATCGGCTACCAATAGTGGTATCAAATACTTTAAAGTCACGACTAAAAGGCTGCTCGGTCTTGGCAAAGACAAAGGGCGCGCGGGTCATGGACTCAACGCCACCTGCCAAAAATATGTCCCCTTCGTTGCAAGTGATAGCGCGCGCGGCATCAATGACAGTAGATAGCCCTGACGCGCATAGACGATTGACGGTTTGACCGGGCGTGGTGACATCTAGTCCCGCTAGTAATGCGGCATTGCGTGCGATGTTGCGTGAGTCTTCACCCGCTTGGTTGGTGTTACCGATCAGTACTTCATCAAAGATGTCGCTGGGCAATTGGTGTTTTTCAACCAAAGCTTTGATCACTGCCGCAATCATATCATCAGGACGCACAGTGGCAAGTGCGCCGCCATGGCGACCGAAAGGACTTCTTAATCCATCATAAATATAAGCGTCTAACATCACTGTTCCTTGTTGTGTTTTAAGAGTTGCTTCGATTGAGATATAGAGTTCATCAAACTGCTTTAGTTTTTAGCATTAAAGATCTGGCATTAAAAATTACTCTGCTGCGTAAACAGCGAAATACTAAGCTTGGCACGGCGCTGTAACCACGGACTAGGACGGTAACGCGGATCACCTGTTAGAGCATAAACACGCTCTAAGATAAGTAAAATACGCGAAGCACCAAGCGCGTCACCCCACGAAATCGGACCGAACGGATATCCCAAGCCAAGCTTGATGGCATTGTCGATATCCTCAGGCGTCGCTATGCTTTGCTGCGCCATATCACAGCCCAAATTAATCACCATCGCCATAACTCGCTGCGCCACAAAGCCCGTGCTTTCTTTAATTAGCGAAGCACCAGCTGAGCCTTCATTCAAATTATTATTTAAGCTTTTACCGAATAAAGTATCAGCCTGCGTGACAAATTTGTCCTTTGTAACGATACTTGGCATCAACGTACGATGCTTAGATAAGTCCGTTAGCATATCGATGGCAACCGCTTGTTGAGGGTTCACTTGATAGCGAATAGCGGCATTGGTGGTATCTTCGCCATAAATCGCCAGTAATACCAAACTGCTAGGGTTTGGGGTATCGTTATTATCGATAGTGATGTCATTAGCGTTTAGGTAATCAACCAGCTGTTGTTTATCTGCCGCTAAATCCGCGCCAATCCAAACTGAATTAACGGCTTTGTCAGATACAGCGTTAGACAAAGACTCTTGAGCGGTATCTGCTGTCACCTTTTTACTATCTTGCTTTTTATTGTCTATGTACTGATAAAAGCCCTCACCCACTTTACGACCAAGCTTGTTACCCTCTAGCATTTGCCGTGTTAATGGATGCGGGCGATAGCGCGGCTCGAAGTAATATTGATTATAAATCGATTCCATAACCGGATGCGAGACATCGACGCCTGTCAGATCCATCAGCTCAAACGGTCCCATACGAAAGCCTGCGCCATCGCGCAAAATACGATCAATCTGCTCAAGACTGGCAACGTCCTCGCCTAGTATTTTTAACGCCTCTGTACCAAAAGCTCTACCGCCATGATTGACGATAAACCCTGGCGTATCCTTTGCGACGACGCCTAAATGGCCTATACGTTTGGCTAAACTGGTAAGCGTTTGGGTTACTGCAGGCTCGGTTGAGAGACCTGGGATTACCTCAACGATTTTCATAAGCGGTACAGGATTAAAGAAGTGAAACCCTGCTACCCGCTCTGGGTAAGTACAAACCGAGGCAATGGCGGTCACTGATAGCGATGAGGTATTAGTTGCTAAAATGGTATCGGTAGGAACAAGGCCTTCTAATTGCTTAAACAGCTGCTGTTTGATCTCTAAATTTTCAATAATGGCCTCAACAACAATATCCACTTCAGCAATTTGTGCGATATCCTCAATCACCGTTAGATTAGCCAAAGTCGCTTGCAATTGCTCATCGGTAAACTTCCCCTTAGCCGCAAGTTTTTTAAGTGTCGCTTGAAGCGCTTGACGTCCTTGCTCAGCGGCTCCTGTTTTGGCATCAAATAACAATACGTTAATGCCCGCTTGCGCTGCGATTTGGGCAATACCCATACCCATGATGCCCGTGCCAATAATGGCTAATGATTGCATATCTGATGATGTGATAGTCATAGTATTCCTTTATATGATTTAGTGGTGTCTTAATCCCTTAAACGACTACTGTCCTTTGTAGTTGGCATCACGCTTTTCCAAAAAGGCTTTTGCGCCTTCTTTTTGATCTTCGGTATCAAATAAAATCTGAAAGGCTTTACGCTCTAAAGCTAGAGCCGCTTGCAATGGCATGTCCACCCCAAGGTTGGCGACTTCTTTGATTTGGGTTAAAGCAATGGGCGAGTAGCCTGCCAACTGCTCAGCGATTTCTACAGCGCGCTTAATAGTCGCCTCATCGTCCACCACTTCAGACACTAGTCCCATTTGATCCGCCTGATCAGCGCTTATCATATCGCCCGTTAAGATGAGCTTCATAGCTTTATGCTTGCCAAGCAAGCGAAACAATCGCTGCGTACCTCCTGCCCCTGGCATCAGACCTATCTTAATCTCTGGCTGTCCAAACTTAGCCGACTTGCCCGCGACAATAATATCGGCATGCATCGCAAGCTCACAGCCGCCGCCAAGCGCATAGCCATTAACTGCGGCGATAATAGGTTTACGGCAATCGGTAATCGCGTCCCAATACTGTTCGCTATGACGCAGATAAACATCGACTGTCTTTGCAGTCAAAAAGTCATTGATATCAGCACCCGCGGCGAATACTTTATCACCGCCAGTGAGTACGATAGCTTTGGTCTTTGAGTCATTATTTAATCGAATAAAAATCTCTGCCATCTGCGCGCGTAACTCAGCGTTTAGGGCGTTGCGAACTTTAGGACGATTGAGGGTTATTACACTTACGCCACTATCTAATGTCTCACAGGTAATGATGGACTCTTCCATGATGCTATCCTTATTTGTTGTCTTGCGTATATTAATACAACACTACTAAAATACCGCACTGCGGTTCTTAAAACCGAAATTGTTGTAATCTGCTTTAGTATAGATTATGCTATTTGGCTCATACAAGCTCTTTATGTAAAACCGTTATTTGTGCTATCGGTTATTTGCACTATCAGTTTTTTATATTATTAGTTATAAGCGTTAAACTTATCCAAACTATTCTCACATTCAGTCACACCAGACAAGGAAGTCCCATGATTAGAGATCAAGAAGTCCTCGACCATATCGTCAATACCGTTCGTCAATTTGTCAACGATCAGCTCATACCTAATGAAGACTGGGTCGCAGAAAACGATCGCCTGCCAGAAGAGATCATCAGTCAAATGCGCGAGCTGGGTCTATTTGGATTGACCATACCAGAAGAATACGGCGGTCTTGGACTCACGATGGAAGAAGAGGTCATCGTCGCTTTTGAGATGGGACGCACCTCCCCTGCGTTTCGCTCGCTTATCGGTACCAACAACGGCATTGGCTCCTCAGGTCTGGTCATCGACGGCACCGAAGATCAAAAGCAAAAATATCTACCCAAACTTGCCAGCGGCGAGATTATCGGCTCGTTTTGTCTGACTGAACCCGAAGCAGGCTCGGATGCCGCCTCCTTGCGCACTACTGCTATCAAAGACGGCGATACTTATGTCATTAACGGCACTAAGCGCTATATCACCAACGCACCACAAGCAGGCGTCTTCACGGTGATGGCGCGTACCGACCCTCAGAACAAACGCGCGGGCGGGATCTCTGCCTTTATCGTTGAAAGCGATACCCCAGGCATTACTTTAGGTAAAATCGATAAAAAAATGGGACAAAAAGGCGCGCATACTTGTGATGTGATCTTTGATAACTGCGTGGTGCCAGCAAGTGCTTTGATCGGCGGCGTCGAGGGTGTCGGCTTTAAGACGGCGATGAAAGTGCTGGATAAAGGTCGTTTGCATATTGCAGCGGCCAGTACTGCGGCGGCCTCTCGCATGTTAGATGATGCGCTGCGCTACGCTGTCGATCGCAAACAGTTTGGTCAACCGATTGCCAGTTTTCAGCTGATTCAGGCGATGCTTGCTGATTCAAAGGCTGAGATTTATGCGGCCAAATCTATGGTGCTCGATGCCTCGCGCCTGCGTGATGAAGGTAAAGATGTGGTGACTGAGTCCTCCTGTGCTAAGATGTTTGCCACTGAGATGTGTGGACGCGTGGCTGATCGCGCAGTACAGATTCATGGCGGCGCCGGTTACATTGCAGATTACGGTATTGAGCGTTTTTATCGTGATGTGCGTCTGTATCGTCTGTACGAAGGCACCACGCAAATTCAGCAAATCATTATCGCTCGCAATATGATCAAAGAAGTGAGCGAATAACCTCAACCAAGAATACTATGCCCTATGACGTTATTTGATACGACTAGCAGCGCACCTCTTGAGCTGCTAGAGCCTATAAGTGAGATGAAAGATCAAAGCGATCGGCAGTTTGTCACCGCACTCGCTCGCGGGCTTGAGCTGCTACGATGTTTTACCCCGCAGCAGCCAAGGCTTGGCAATCAAGAGCTCAGTCAATTAACGGGGCTGCCTAAAGGCACAATTACGCGTCTTACCTATACCTTAGTCAAACTCGGCTATCTAAAGCAATCTACTACCAGTAGCAAGTACCAACTGGCAGCTGGCGTGTTGGGCTTTGGTTATACCATGATGTCGAACGTCTCGATTAACCATCTGATCACGCCTTATATGGAGGAGCTAGCGGATTATGCTAATAGTGCGGTCGCTATGGCAACCCGCGATCGGCTGATGATGGTGTATCTAAACGTCGTGCAAGGCTCTAGCACTACAACCATGCGCCGTAATGTCGGGTCGTACTTGCCTATGCACTCTAGTGCGATGGGACGTGCTTGCTTAGCGAGCATGCCACCTGCCGAGCAAGACTTTATTATGAATGCGATTCGTAGTAAGCACGATAAAGACTGGTCAAAAACCAAGTCGAGCCTAGAGCAAGCGTTTAAAGACTATGAGGATTTTGGCTACTGCTTCTCATTTGGTGATTGGCAAAAAGAGGTCAATGCCGTTGCCACAGCTATCATGCACCCTACCGAGGGTCTACTCACCTTTAACTGCGGCGCGCCAAGTTTTGTACTTAGCTGTACTAAGATTGAAGAGGACATTGCGCCGCGTCTACTGCATATGAAGTATAATATTGAGAGCAGCCTTTAGTTCAATCAAGAAAAACCAGCACTTACACTCAAACCAACTACTGTAAATAACCGCCCTCAGATATAAGCTCAGGCGGCAGATTCGTTTCGCCCAGAGCTTCTAGCAAATTGATCTCGATAGTGCGAGAAATAGAAGTCAAAGCCAAATTATTAGCATCCACGCCAAATGGATTGGTAATTTCCTCATTGAGAGCATCTAAGCCAAAAAAGGTGTACGCAATGACGCCGCAGACTAAAGGGGTGACCCAGCCTAAAGACGTCGCCAAGCCAAAAGGCAGCATAAAGCAGTACAGGTAAGTGGTACGGTGCACCAGCAAGGTATAAGCAAATGGCAATGGCGTGTTATGAATGCGCTCGCAAGCTGCCAAAACTATAGTCATCGAGGTGACGCGTTCGTCCATATTTTGGATCATAAGATCAGATGTCAGCTGCTCACGTCTACTACGGCTAAGCTCTTTGCCGATTAATCGCAAGAGATATTCAGGAAGGTTACCGGCTTTACGCATACTGGCGTGATGCTCCGGCGCTACAAAACGCTCAACATCCTCCCAAGGGGAAGTATTACGAAGTCTGTGCCTGAGGGCGTGAGTAAAAGCAATCGTCAGCTGCACCATAGAGCGCTGCGCGCGCTGTCCACTATCAGTGTCGTCTATAAAGGATAGTACCTGCCGAGTAAAGCTACGAGCATCGTATACCAACTGACCCCATAAGCAGCGACCCTCCCACCAGCGCTGGTAGCTGGCATTATTCCGAAAGCCGAGAAACAAAGATAAAGCAATACCCAGTAAGGTAAAAGGCGCAGCACCATAAGAGGGAAAGGAGCCTGGAATCCCGTGCTGGACGGCTGAGATGACTGCGCTAAGTAAAGTAATCAGTAAAACTTGCAGATAGATATGAGGAATGACAGAACCGCGTAAGGTGAAGAGTATTCTAAAGGCATTCGGTTTTTGCCAAACGATCATGACAGCTTCCTATAAATCTGATATCGAGGTACGCGGGGTCAACTACTTGGGTGCTAGCTACTGAGAAATAATGACTGGCGATTTTAGCACGAAACTTTTCCATGCGGTGGCAGTGCTTAGGTAATAACTTGCATACCGTTATTAATCATTAGAATATTCGACTAATCATGACAAGAGTCATCCGCAAGCGCGTGTAGTATCCCGCACGATTCAGCAGGCGCCTCTGTTGTACACTTTTGGCGCAGCTGTATTAAGTGCTGCTTTAATTGCCGCAATTCTTGCATTCGTGTCTCTACGGTTTCAATATGCTCCTCTAATAACTCATTGACCTCTCCGCAGTTTTTATCTGGAGTATCCCTGTACTGCAGTAACACGCGCACTTCATCCAAACTCATATCAAGCGTACGACAGTGCAATATAAACTGCAGGCGCTCGATGTGCTCTTCGCGATATAACCGATAATTGCCTTGGCTACGAAAAGGCTCCGGCAATAACTGCTCTTTTTCATAATAACGAATGGTCTCAACCGTCGCCCCTGTGCGCCGAGCAAGATCACCGATTTTAATGGGTGCTTTGATTGCTGCTTTGACTGCCATTACCCTCCCCTTTTATTGCTCAAATCTATACTGCTTAAATCTATGTAAGTAGCCGTAAGGTTCATTATAAAAATCTGATGTGCTGCCATTAACACCTTGACCCTAAAGCCGCTATAGGGTTCATAATACCTTTAATAAGAGGATAAATCACTATGCAATATCATATTGAAGGTATGGACTGCGCCAGCTGCGTTGGCAAGATCGAAACAGCTTTAACCCGTATGCCAGGCGTCTCTGACGTTCAGCTCAACTTTGCGACACAAAAGTTAGCGCTCACCCTAGCGCCTGATGCCACGACTGAGGTCAAAGATATCGAAGGGACTATCAAACGCCTTGGGTTTGGTGTGTCAGAATTAACCGAACAACAAGACGAAGTCGTTGGTCATGAGGCCAATGTAGACGATCAGCACTGGTGGCAGACAATGAAGGGCAAGCAGGTCATCGGCATTGGCTTACTGATGAGCGCAGCCTATATGCTGTCTTTGGTATTTCCTGCATACGGCGCTTGGGCTTTTATTATCGCTGTGGTTATTGGCGTGCTTCCTTTTGCACGAAAAGCCTTGACACTGGCTACAGCAGGTTCTCCCTTTTCGATTGAGATGTTGATGTCTATCGCAGCGCTTGGCGCCCTTATCATTGGTGAGGCTGAGGAAGCGGCTGCGGTTGTTTTCTTGTTCTCCGTAGGTGAATTATTAGAGAGCGTTGCCGCTGATCGAGCGCGTGCGGGTATTAGAGCACTAGCCTCACTGGTGCCAAAAAGAGCCGTGTTACTTGATGAGCAAGGCGTGCCGCGTGAAGTTGCTGCCGCGTTACTACAAGTAGATGACCGAGTACTCGTCCGTCCTGGTGATAAAGTCTCTGCTGATGGCATTATTATTCAAGGCTCCTCCAGCTTAGATGATTCGCCGGTAACAGGAGAGTCGATACCGGTTGTCAAAACCGTCGGCGATGAGGTATTTGCAGGTTCCATCAACGTCGATAGCGCCCTACACGTACGCGTACAAAAAACAGCGGCTGATAATACTATTGCGCGAATTATTGAGCTTGTGGAGCAAGCACAAGCCTCCAAAGCCCCCACTGCTCGTTTTATTGAAAAATTTAGTCGATACTATACGCCCATCGTGATGGCTGTTGCCGCCTTAGTGGTTATCGTGCCGCCATTGTTGTTAGGCGGAGAATGGGGAACTTGGCTGTATCGCAGTTTGGCACTGTTACTGATTGCTTGTCCTTGCGCGCTAGTACTATCTACTCCGGCGGCCATTGCCTCAGGCTTAACAGTTGGTGCGCGGAGCGGTTTATTAATCAAAGGCGGTAGCGCCCTAGAAATCATTGGCCGTGTCAATACCGTGGCCTTTGACAAGACGGGCACCTTAACCGAAGGCAAGCCGCGCGTCACTGACGTCGTTGCCTTTACAGAAGGAGGCACTGATGTAAGCGGGACAAATGAGGTATTAGCGTTGTTCGCTAGCGTTGAGTCCGGCTCTAATCATCCGCTTGCCAAAGCTATCGTAGAGCGTGCAAAAGTAGCTAAGATTGCCATTCCTATCGCTGCCAATGCCTCTGCAACTGCTGGTAAAGCGGTACATGCCACGGTCAATGGACGCTCTTTAGCCATAGGCTCTCCCATCTACGCCGCTGACGAGAGCTTACTTCTACCCGATCAGCAGGTACAGATTGAGTCGCTGCAAAGTGAAGGCAAAACGGTTTCAGTGCTATTCGATGAACACAGCGCTGACGTGATTGGCTTAGTGGCACTGCGCGATGAGCTGCGTGACGATGCGCGGCAAGGTGTGGCTCAGCTGAGCGCCATGAACGTGCGCTCGGTCATGCTAACAGGTGATAACCATCTCACCGCGCAGGCGCTTGCTACGCCTTTAGATATAGAATGGCGAGCTGAGCTGTTACCCGAAGACAAACTACGTTTACTCAGCGAGATGAGGGACAATAATAAAATAGCGATGGTGGGCGACGGAATTAATGACGCGCCAGCTCTAGCCAGCGCAGATGTCGGCATCGCGATGGGCGGTGGTACCGATGTGGCTATCGAAACCGCTGACATTGCTCTATTACAAAGCCGCGTCACTGACGTCGCTCATCTTATTGCTCTGTCACGCGCGACCTTAGCCAATATACATCAAAACGTCATTTTTGCGCTCGGTCTAAAAGGTATCTTCCTTATTACTACCATACTCGGTATCACAGGTTTGTGGATTGCGGTCTTAGCCGACACTTGCGCAACGATACTCGTGACACTGAATGCCTTGCGTTTGCTGCGCTTTAAAAAGACCCTATAAGTTATCTTGAACTTATAGGGTCTATACAAAGCTATATTTATTAAGAATTAACGCTCTAAATGTAGATACTGCAAATGGCGCTCATACTGATGCAGAATATCGACCAGCACCTGCTCTTTGGTGTAGCCAACCAAGTCGTACTCCTGCGAGCCATCGCTTAAAAACACCTCAGCACGGTAGTAAAACTCTGCATGCTTGGTTGAGGTGTTTAAGGTAAAGTTTGGACGTTCAGCTTTGATGAGATTGACCTCATAAATAAAGTCATCTTCATCGCCATGACCGACGCGCAGCTTGATACCATCTATCTGACCATTGTCATCGTCTAGACCTGCATCGAGATCGTCACCAATATTGGCCAAATTTCGCACATCCAATGACGTCTTTAGACCGCCAGCTCTTAGCTCTTTTTCGACATCACTCATGGCAGGTTTGACAATATTTTGTAAAAACCGCTCGACTTGCGTATGGCTTGGAAAACTAACAATACGCTGCAGACGCGCTTTCCAGCTCTTACCACTGTCAAGCACGTTTGCGGTGCCAACGGTACTGGCTTTACGCTTATTGCCCTCTTCTTTTAGGCTGCGCCACATCGACATCATATAAAGCACCAAAATCAGCGAAAATGGCAAACCTGCGATGACAGACACCGACTGCAACGAAGCAAAGCCGCCGGCGAACAGCAGACCTAAAGTGATAAGACCGGTGGCCGCTGCCCAAAATAGGCGCAACCAAACCGGCGCATCAGTATCATTGGTCATACCTTTTGAGCTGAGATTAGCCAGTACTAGCGCACCGGAGTCCGCTGAAGTGACAAAGAACACTAAGCCAATAACCACGCCAGCGAATGATAAAACATCACTAAAAGGGAAGTACTCAAACAAGGCAAACATGCCCATCGCCGCGTCATTGATAGCGATTTCACCAAGCTCTGTCGCACCATTGGCGACTAAGTCTATCGCTGAATTACCAAAGATCGAAAACCAAGCAAAGATAAAGCCCAGCGGGATAAACATCACACCAAAGACAAACTCACGCAAGGTACGGCCACGGCTAATACGCGCAATAAACAAGCCGACAAAGGGTGCCCAAGCCACCCACCATGCCCAGAAAAATATCGTCCAGCCTGATTTCCAATCGGCACCAGCGCTGCCGTCATAGGCATAGACGTCGAATGTTTTGAAAACGATGGTTTGGAAATACTGACCGATACTTTGGGTAAAGGTATTGAGCAAGTACACAGTATTGCCCATCACCAGTATCGCGATTAATAGCAATATCGACGAGAGCATATTGAACTCAGACAGGCGGCGTACCCCTCGCTCTACACCGGTCATGGCAGAGATAGCCGCAGCAGCTACTACGCCTAAGATGATCAAGCTCTGCACCATCTTGCTCGACTCGATACCAAAGACATGAGTCAAACCCGCATTGGCCTGCAACACCCCGATGCCTAAGCTGGTGGCAATCCCCATCAAGGTACAAACCACACCAAAGGTATCAATGCCATCACCCAGCCAGCCTTTGACTAGGCGCTCGCCAAAGATAGGCGTCAGCGGTGAGCGTAGCGCCAGCGGCATGTTTTTGCGATAGGCAAAGTACGCTAGCGCCATACCGATAAGCGCATAAATACCCCAGCCATGCAGACCCCAATGCAAAAAAGTCTGAGATAACGCTTGGCGCATCGCTTCGGCACTGGCAGGCTCTAACCCCGTATGCGGGGTGAGATAATGCATCAATGGCTCAGAGGCACCAAAAAACAATAAATCGATACCAATACCAGCCGAAAATAGCATCGCTGCCCATGCTAAAAAGGGAAACTGCGCCTTTTCGTGGTCTTGTCCCAGCTTGATATCGCCGTATTTTGAAAAGCCCACAAACAAAGCAAAAATACTATAAGCAGCCACCACCAGCATGTAATACCAGCCAAAGCTCTCTGATACCCACGCCATGCTCGCACTTAATAATGCCTCACTATAATCTGGCAAGGCAATCGTCCAGATAATCAATAAAATAGAAATAATCGCAGAGCCTAAAAAAACTGTCTTATTTAGGCTCAAGGGTTTCGTCGCATCTTCTGATGGCGAACTGTACATAAAAGACCTCAATAGGTAAATGAAACAGGATCTGATAGTGCTTTGTCCGTCATAACATAGTGTAGAGTTACCACGTTATCTATATAAGCGCAGGATGCACAAAGCAGTACCAATCAATAAAAATTTGCTAAACAGTCCGCAGACCCCTTAGCAACACCGTTAAAAAACAATGAAAATATAGCCAGCACAAAATAAAGCCGATATGCTCATTTGCGTGCGGTACTGACTGATGATGTCAGTGCTCACAAGGGTGCCAGCAAATTTGCGCTGATAAAAAAGGCCTTTACGTTGAAAGGCCTTTTATTTGAAATTGACGTTATATTATCCTTATATCGTGCCTACTCGCTGGCACGTTTATTTATACAGTCGTATGATAAGCACGCATCGGCTCAGCTCTGAGCGGTGCGCCATTGGCGACATAATAATCCGCTGTCGAGCGTGGTAATTGTTTACCGCGCATCTTATCAACGATTTTTTCGGCCAGCATAATGGTAGTGGCGTTTAAGTTACCACTAATGATATTTGGCATAATCGACGCATCAACGACACGCAGACCATCGATACCGTGTACCAACCCTTCACCATTGACCACCGAATCATTACCCTCACCCATCGCACAGGTACACGACGGATGATAAGCGGTCTCGCTATGATTGCGGACATACTCATCCAACTGCGCATCGGTCACCAGATCATCGGTCGGCGCGATAGCACGGCCGCGATATGGGTCAAGCGCTGGCTGATGCATAATCTCGCGAGTGATACGCATCGCCGCGCGGAACTCTTGCCAGTCCTGCTCGTGCGACATATAGTTAAATAAAATGCTTGGATGCGCATTTGGATCTCTTGAAGTGAGCTTGACGCGGCCACGACTCGGTGATCGTAGTGAGCCCACATGCGCTTGGAAGCTGTGCGATTTCACCGCACTACGACCATCGTAACGCACCGCTAATGGCAAGAAGTGATACTGGATATTGGGGTGCGTAAACTTCTCATCAGTGCGGATAAAGCCGCCACCCTCGAACTGATTGGACGCGCCAAGACCAGTACCATTAAACAACCACTCAGCACCAATCGCAGGTTTATTCCACCATTTATTGGCAGGGGCAATCGACACGGGTAGCTTACATTCGTACTGCATATATAGCTCTAAATGGTCTTGTAGATTATTACCGACACCCGGCAACTCTAAAACCTCATTAATACCCAAGTCTTTGAGCCACTGACCAGGGCCAATACCAGAGCGCTGCAATAATTGCGGCGAAGCGATAGCACCTGATGAGACGATCACTTCACGAGCGGCATAGAATTTTTTGCTTTGACCTTGATGCTCAACTTTAACGCCGACCGCGCGCTTACCATCGAATAAAATCACATCGGTCAAGGCACCGGTCAAAATCGTGATATTGCTACGTGGTTTGGCACGGTCGAGATACCCACGTGCCGTTGATGCGCGGCGACCATTAGGCGTGACAAAACGATCCATTGGCCCGAAACCTTCTTGCTGATAGCCGTTTAGATCCTCTGTACGCGGATAGCCTGCCTGCACGCCCGCTTCAATCATCGCTTCAAACAGCGGATTGACCCCAGGTTTTGAGGTGGTCATCTCAACCGGACCGCCGACGCCATGATAGTCGTTTTCGCCTGCGTCGCAGTTCTCTGATTTTTTAAAGTACGGCAAGCAGTCGAGATACGTCCAGTCTTCTAAGCCCTTGATTTTGGCCCAGTCGTCAAAATCGAGCGCATTACCACGGATATAGCACATGCCATTGATGAGTGATGAACCGCCCAGCCCTTTACCGCGGCCACAGTCCATGACGCGGTTATTCATATATGGCTCAGGATCGGTTTTGTAGCCCCAGTTATACGTAGTGCCTTGTAGCGGCATCGCGAGCGCCGCTGGCATCTGCGTACGAAAGTCTAGTCGATAATCAGGTCGACCAGCTTCTAATAGCAACACCTTAATGTTGGCATCTTCGGTCAAGCGCGTGGCCAGCACGTTTCCGGCTGAGCCTGCACCGACAATGATGTAGTCATATTCAGGTGTGGTTGATGTCATAAAACGCTCCATAATAGTAAAAATACGTCATGTCATTAGTAAGCTCACATCATGCCGGCGTATTTACCTACATGACGTGCTTACTAACGACAGCTTTCTTTGTACATTAAAACAAGTGGTTAAAACAGATAGTTAAAAAACAAGCAGTTAACAAGCAGTTAAAATACTGACTCAAACTTACCCAGCTCTACTTGGATAGATTTGGTCTGCGTATAGTGTTCAAGGGCTTCGATGCCGTTTTCGCGGCCGATACCTGAATGCTTATAACCGCCAACTGGCATTTGCGCAGGCGACTCGCCCCAAGTATTTAACCAGCAAATACCCGCCTCTATCTGTCCGATGACGCGATGCGCGCGGGTTAGATCTTTGGTTACCACCCCTGCCGCCAAGCCGTACTCGGTATCATTAGCACGGCGAATGACTTCTTCCTCAGTCTCATAAGTCAATATCGACATCACAGGGCCAAAGATTTCTTCACGCACAATAGTCATGTCATCGGTGCAATCGGTAAACACCGTCGGTGCGACATACGCGCCTTTAGCCAGCTCGTCTGTCGTCTCTCGCTCACCGCCCGCCAATAGACGCGCGCCACCCGCTTTACCTTGCTCGATATAGCCAAGCACTCGCTCCATATGAGGGAAGCTCACTAGTGGTCCCATATTGATATCTTCATCCATCGGATCGCCGAGTTTGATACGTTTGACCCGCGTCAAGATCGCTTCTTCAAACTTAGCTTGTAGCGCTTTTGGGATAAATACACGCGTGCCATTGGTACAGACCTGACCGGTGCTATAGAAGTTCGCCATCATGGCGATATCCGCTGCCATATCGATATCAGCATCGTCAAAGATAATCAATGGCGACTTACCGCCCAGCTCTAAGGTTACGTCTTTGAGAGACGATGATGCCGCGCTTGCCATGACTTTTTTGCCCGTTGGCACGCCGCCTGTAAACGAGACTTTGGCAATATCAGGATGCTGAGTTAATGCTTCGCCTACTTTATAATCGCCTTGTACGACGTTAAAGACGCCATCTGGCATGCCCGCCTCAGTAAAGATTTCCGCCAGTTTAAGTGCCGTCAGTGGCGTGACTTCTGAGGGTTTAAAAATCATCGCATTACCAGCAGCCAACGCTGGCGCGGCCTTCCACATTGCGATCTGAATCGGATAGTTCCATGCGCCGATACCAGCGACGACGCCGAGTGGCTCACGGCGCGTATAGACAAAGCTGCTATCACGTAGTGGAATCTGACGACCCTCAATCATTGGCGCAAGACCTGCATAGTATTCAACGACATCGGCACCTGTGACGATATCGACATACTTAGTCTCAGAAAGCGCTTTGCCCGTGTCTTTGGTTTCAAGCAATGCCAGTACATCATTACGCTCGCGCAATATCGCAACTGCCTTTGACAAAATACGGCCACGCTCAACTGCGGTCATTGCCGCCCACACTTTTTGCCCTTGTTGCGCCGCTTTTACCGCTTCATCGATTTGCTCGGCAGTGGTTTGCTGAATGCTCGCCAGCACTTCACCTGTCGCTGGGTTGATATCGTCAAAGGTCGTTAAAGAATCATCAACCGCCAGATAGCGACCGTTAATATAAGCGGTCTGCGTTTGCGTTAAATCAATAATGTCTTGTAAATTATTTACGTTTGTCTGAGTAGTTGTCATAAGTTTTCCTTAAGGCGACTGAGAATTTATAAAAAAGCGTTCAGTCAATCATGCCGTCATAGGTTAAAGATAAAATTTTCTATGTACGTGTTATTGACCAAAGCTGTTTATCAAGTTATTGGTCAAAGTCATTTATCAAAACTGTTTATCAAAGTCTTGCTGCGTCATATTTATCAAGCGCTCACGTATTGAGGCTTTGTCCGAGATATCGATACCCGAAAAGTCAGAGAGCCAAATACCATCGGCGACCAGACGTACCATACATAGCATTTCGCTATTGTCGGTAGCGGCATATTTTTTTAGCTGCTCATTTGACCACTCAGCCCAGCGTTCGCGTAGCATCCGGTCTCCTAGCATCAACACATACAAAGTCGCTTGGCTATTAAACTCGGCCTGCCCTTTTTCGCCTAAGCTGATGGTGGCGTCTATATAAGCGCGGGTAAACGAGCCGTAGCTGACCGGATCCTTTGCCATGGCAGCATTGACTTCTGCCTCAAACTTGGCCATCGCATCATAAAATACCTCTAAGATAAGCGCGTCCTTGGTAGCAAAATGATGCATCACTCCGCCTTTGGTCACGCCGACGGCATCTGCCACCGCTTGAAAAGTCACTTTAGACAAGCCCTGCTCTAGCGTGATACGTGCTGCCTCATCGAGCAGCGCCCGCCGCACCAGCTCTGGCTGTTTTTTACGTTTATGCGCGTTTTGTGTTTCCATTTTTGTGTCCATGTTCATTTTTACCTACCTGTCAGTGCACCACCGAGTTTGACAATACGTTCATCACCACCACGCCGCCGACGATCATCGCGATACCGACCACCGCCGCGGTATCAAGACTTTGCTTAAAAAAGAACACCCCAACCAGTGAGGTCAGTACAATCCCCAGACCGCCCCACAGCGCATAGGCGATGCCAAGTGGTATAGTCTTGATGGCCTGGGTCAACAAATAAAACGAGATGGCATAAAGCACGCCCATAATCAAGGTCGGCACCAAACGGGTAAATTGCTCTGACTTGACCAAAAAGGTCGTGCCAACCACTTCACAAATAATAGCGATGGCGAGATAACCGTAAGCAATGATGGTAGGACTCATAGCTAAGACACCTATGTTAAATCCAGCGTACACGCTTGATTGAGTGAAATGGATAAGCAATAAATAATAGAATGCAGACCCAAAGAAACCACACGGTCGGTATTTTATAGAAATAATCCAGCAATGTGAAGGGCTAGTATGCCATTTCGTTGACCTAGCCAGTATTCTTTAGGGTCTATTCAGATCTATTTAGTCAATTCTTAGCGACATAAAAAAACCGATCTACTTATAGATCGGTTGCTCGTTTCATATGCCAAGTTATTTAGAGCTAGTATTTTTGAATCTGCTTTATTACGTCACCATGTCGTATGTATACGTTGTGAACAATGCCTGCGGTGGTATGACCTAAATTGCACAGCATAAATTCAATACGTTTTATAAAAAGTTGAAACTGTTAAACGCACTTAGTGTCTAACTTGCGGCTGCCATTTTTTGTTGTCTTGTTTAAAGTACCAAGTCATGATGGTAGGCGCAAGAATGCTCAGCCAAATACCGTAGGTAATAGGTAAGCCTTGAGTGACTGCCAGATAACTTAAGCCAACGATAATAGTGGCAAAGATAAGAGCGATGAGATTGTGACTTGATTGTCGGCACATTAAGCTGCGAAGTAAGGTTAAGCTCATTAAAAACGCCAACAGCATAACCATTAATAGCCCCATAGCATAAGGCTGCGTAATGCTCTGATCCATCGTATTCGCCCGAGCATTAGTCACTAAGTCCAATGCGCTGCCAAGAGCCGCAAGGGTTGCTAAAACAAAAAAGTGCCCATAACCGAATAAAAAAAAGTCATAACTGCGGCGCATATTATCTAAGATAGTACCAAAGGGAATAGTAAAGTATAGCCACCATAATGCAAACACTAGTGCCACTAGGCTTGAGCCTACTAAAATAATGACACTAGCCGCTGAATCGGAGTTCACTAAAAAGTACTGAATACTATTGCTGACGCCGAGCACGCCCTCGCCTAAAACAATAATGGTCAACAGACCATAACGCTCGGCAATATGACGGGGGTGCCAATTGAGGTTCTGCGCTGCACGCTCCCATAGCGGCATCACCAGCTCAGCAATGATAAAGATAAATAACGCTGGCATCTGCATCGAAGCAGGTAAAAACAGCCAAAGGATCCACAGGCTTTGTAAAAGAAGTAATCCGACAATACTGCGGCCTGCGACCCGCTGATGACCGTCGACTTGTTTATAGACGCGCCACCACTGACTACAGCTGGCAAGGCGCATAATCGCGTAACCAGTAACCCCTATCCACGTCAGACCCTGCTCAAAAAACTGATTGATATTGGCAGCGATCATCAGCGAGCCAAACATCTGCAGCATCACTGAGAGCCGATAGTACCAATCATCGGGATCATAGCCTGAGGCAGGCCAAGTAAAGCTTATCCAAGCATTCCACAAGATAAAAAAGGCAATGATAAAGGTTAAAAACCCTGAAAAATCATGTGCGAGCAAACGCTCGTGCAAGCCACTTGCGGCAGCAGAAACGGCAATCACATAAACCAAATCAAAGAACAGCTCAAGCGTAGTTGAGGCGCGGTTAGGCTCATTAGGGTCTCTGGCATAGATTTTTTTGATGGTCACATTACCAAACATTTACAGGCTCCAAACTAGAGGCTAAGATAAACCGCACAAAAAAGCGGCTTGTTATCATAACAAACCGCTCTCTTTATTTTATAAATTAACTGTGTTTTTGCTCAAGCGCCCTAGCTACTAGACGCCGCCTGCACCTTTACTGGACGCCTCACTGTTTTCGACCAGTATCGCAGCCGCCGTCTGTTTGAGTATCGCCCACTGCTCATCATCGACATAGATGCCTTGTTTCCATGCGCGCTGATGGGTTTCATATAGCTCATCAGTCGATATCTTATGTCTAAAGTGCTCAATCTCCTGCTCGATATCAAAATTACTCGTGGCAAGCTCGATGACCATATCGTTGGTATCGTGGCGCGTTTGCCTCTCATCAAAGAAGTAGATATCTGGATAAACAAAACCTTGATTCAGGGTAAATAGCGTATGCTTAGGCGCAGTACCGTTATCCCATTTTGCAAGGCAAGCTAAGCCTTTGGCAGCCAAACTCACAAGCTCGCTATAGGCCAGCCAGCGATTGTGGCAGTTGTGCAAGGTCACTTTAAAATGATCGCGATTGTCCATCAGCTCAAGCGCATAGTCCATCACCGCAGGCAGATGACAAGCCAGACTACTATCATGTAGATTTAAACTCACCTCACCTATATCTTGATGCATAATCTCTATAGGCGTATCTTGTTCAGTCAAAATATAGGGCGTGGCGTTGTTAAATTGCCCTACGCCATCGAGTCCTGCCATCTGCAATTCTGCGACCATAGTGGCGACCAGATCGGCTTCCCCGACTTCTCGATGCAAGCCTGAAAACGCCTTGTATACCATAGAGACGATCTCGTTGCGCGAGACGATCATAGCGACGCCTCCTGATCAGACGCTGGTATGGTTAATACCGCTGCGTCGTGTTTAGGGTCGGTCTCAGACTCATCAAGCTTAGGTAATAGCGGAAACAACCACTCATCACTATGCACCTCATGAAATAAAGGCGCACCCTGAAACAAGGTAACGCGTACCCAGCGATCGGATCTGGGATCAAACTTGGTGGCGCCAAACATAGAGAGCTTACAGCGGAGTAAATGAATAGGTAAAGTGTCTTTTTGAAGCACGTTGATCTGGATGTCGCCCATAGGCTTGTGTCCCATCGTCCAGACGCGTCTGGCGATAGCGCGATGTTTGGGCGCACCTAAGACAAACTGCGAGATAAGCTGTTTGGGGTCGACCTGTTTTAGTGCCAAATATAGCTTGTTGGTTTGGCGGGCAATATCCAAGAACAGCTCTCGATCATCGCCAGGCTCTTGTCCGCGTACGCCCATACGCGGCTCTTCTTTGTCCACTGAGCGATACCAAAACCAGTAGCTGTTATCAGGTGCACTGAAATCTATCGTAATTGCCCATTGATAGTGAGTCTCGAGCACCAAGATTAAGTCCTGAACGGTTTTGCCTTTAGGCAGCGATAGCGTCTCATCGGCATTCACCTTTTCTTGAAAGCTATCCACGCGCTCAGGATACAGCTCAATTAAGCAAGAGATTATTACCTCTTGACTCTCGTAACTGAGATGCTCATGATCTTGTAAAAAATCACTCCAACGCTTATAGCCCTTCATTGTCATAAGTAGGTTACTTTGTAATAGCGTGAGCTCTGTGACGACAGTATTGTTCAACGTCACTTGCTGCGCATCAATAGTGACAATCTCAGTGAAATGCTGAATGGCGCGGCTTAGTAAACTTAAAAAATAAGCCACTTTATCAGGCTCAATCGTGCACACTAAAACGGATTGTAGTGCCTCTTCACGCGTGGTAAGCCATTGATCAACGACACAGGGATGATTAATCAGATACGGCGCCATACCCAGACCTGTCGCGTTACCGATACCTAGATAACGCTTAATCTCTGGATGCAAGGTGACCGATTTGCTGCCGCCTTTTTTCTTCGCCAAAAAATCCACCCAATCTAGGCTAAATTCGCGCAGCAAGTACACCGCGCACATCTGCGCGCGAAACGACTGATTAAAGTCCTCGCTGTGATCGAGTGGTTTGAAGTCATAGATACCGAACTTACCATTGCCATAGACCGCCGTGGTACGCAAGATATAACCGACTTGCGCCAAAATATCAAGATCAGGCTGCGCGCCTTTAGCTAAGGAGGTGACGATATGATCAAAGACGCGCACGCTTTTGTTAGCGCGCGCCAGCACCATCACCATGTTGGAGTTGCGTCCGGCTTCTTGTAGTGGCACGTTAGCTTTTAGGTTATCGAGTAGCTCTTGACCGATCTCGCCAAAGACTAGACCAAAGGTGACATCCCACTTTTGTGCGATAACCCGATCATTACGCTCATCATCGGCAAGCTCTTGGCAAAACACCACCAAGTGATAAGTATGCTCGGGCGTTTGCAAGCGATAAATCACTTGCCCATAGCCGCTATCATCCAAATCCCAAAGATGGGTTGAGAGTGTCCATTGCTCCTTATCGATTTTGCGTAGTAACGTGCGCACAAAGCTGATGCGCGTTTGATGCATCGCCCCAAGCCTTTGAGCGTTCATCACTACATCAGGGCTACGTAAAGGCAATACCGCTTCGTTAAGACTATTATTACTTGTATCAATCAAATTCATAATGCCACTACCTTACCTAAAGAGTTGAACCTAAACAGACTCAACCGTTACGACAAACAACCTCTTTTATCTGTTTAGGGTATGTTGTCATTCAAAACGAATACATACCCTATAAATTACTGGTTTTATTAATAATTCACTAGTGAGCCAGTCTCTTTTTCTTAGCGTCCTTGTCTATCCTTAGCAAGCTGCTCCTCAGCGATTTTATAATCAGTCTCAACTCGGTTCGGGCGATACAGATCTTGCTCACGCGCCATTTGCTGCGCAATTTGCGGCCCGTTCCAAAGTGACGGCAGCAAAATAAAGGACACGGGCACCGCAGTAATGACGATAAAGGACTGCAATGCGCTGACGCCCCCTGCACCCAAAGAGATTAGGACGATAGCAGTAATCCCCATCATCACACCCCAAAAGGTACGTATCATAGCGTTTGGCTCATGCTCACCGCTGATGACGACACTAATGGTATAAGTCATTGAATCCCCGGTGGTCACAATAAAGACAGTCGTCAAAATTAAGAACAATATCGAGGTAATCAGAGGAAACGGTAATTGCTGCGTGACCGCAAGGAGCGCGCCTGGCAAGTTAAAGCCTTCAAAAGCGGCGCTCACACTACCTGGATTGGCAATCTCAAAAGCCAGACCTGAACCGCCAACGACAGTGAACCAAAAACAAGTCACTAGTGGTGCAATAATACAAACCGTTGTGATGAGCTGGCGAATGGTACGACCGCGCGAGATACGAGCGATAAAGATCGCCATCATCGGGCCATAACCCAAAAACCAACCCCAAAAGAATACCGTCCACCAGCCAAGCCAGTCCTCATCACCGCGAAACGTCGCCATCGGAATGAAGTTTTGGACCATCGTGCCTACGCCTTGAATATAGCCATTTGTGATAAAGTTGGTTGGGCCAAAGATTAAGATAAACACCATTAGCGCGACGGCTAATATGACATTAAAACGGCTCAATAGCTGCATACCGCGAGCCAGACCACTAATAGCCGAAATCGTATATAGAATAATCGCAAAGACAATAATAATCAGCTGAGTCACAAAAGTATCAGGAATACCAAACAGCTCATTTAGCGCATAGCTCGTCTGTAATCCTAAAAATCCAATAGGCCCAATCGTGCCCGCTGCTACTGCAATAATACAACAGGCGTCAATAATAGCGCCGGTCTGACCGGTGAGCACACGCTCGCCGAACACAGGATATAACAGCGTACGCGGCTTGAGCGGAAGGCCTTTGTCATAATGCAAGTGCATGACAACGATGGCGGTTAAGCTACCAACGATCGACCATGCCAAAAAGCCCCAATGCATAAAAGACTGAGATAACGCATTAAAAGCACGCTGCTGCAAATCTGGCGACTCACCATACAAAGGCGGCGCTGAGACAAAATGTGCGATAGGTTCAGCCGCTGCCCAAAACACCCCACCGCCTGCCAGCAGCGTACAAAACAAGATCGCCATCCACTTAAAATTATCCATCTCAGGCTTAGGTAGATTGCCTAGAATAACTCGTCCCGTGCGACCTGCCCCAACGGCTAAGGCAATGACAAAAGTTGCTAATAGTAATATCTGCCAAAAGGGGCCAAAGATGTTGGCTGACCATGTAAAAGCAGTATTTACAATTATACCTAGCTGCTCTTCTGCAAATATTGCCATCAAGACAAAGAGAGTGATAAAACCGCCGCTATACCAAAAGGCGGGGTTTTTAAGACCCAAAGTATCTGTTGACACCTCCGTGCGCGTTAGATGACCCGTAGCTGCGCGTAGATTATGTGAGCGTCCTTGCTCTTTATCGTTAAATCCCTTTAAATCTGCCATGGTATGGCTCCAGTCCTGTTGCATCAAAATTAACTAAGGTACAAATTCAATGAGAGACAAAATAGGATAATCATCCTTAAAATCTGTATCCTTAAATGGCAATGAGCGCTATAGAACAGCAGGTGCTTTATAGCGAAGTGACTTTTGACGGTAATAAATATCTATGCTTACAAGGTTTTTAATGCTAAGGCGCAGGCTTAAGTCCCTGCTCCAAAAAGTCAAACCAGTTTTGTCCGATGATCTTGCCAGCGTCAACCTCATTAAAGCCATGCTGGAGCAGACCGTTATAAATATTCTCCATACCTTTCTCACCTGCAAACCAAGGCAAGTTATCAGGCCAGCCTGAATTGTTAGCGCTGCCTTCGCCATAGTCCATTGCCTTTGACCAGCGCCCGTTACGCATCCATTCGAGCACAGATTTGGGCTGATTGAGGCATAAGTCACTACCAATCGCTAAATGCTCGACGCCGTACTTGTCCGCGCAGTTGGCAATCATGGTACAAAAATCATCAAGCGTACAGTCGCTACCGTTCGGCAAATGAAACGGGTATAAGCTAAAGCCTAATAGCCCGCCTGCTTGAGTTAAGGCGCTAATGACCGTATCTGACTTGTTACGTAGCGCATCGTGCGCGGTAGTCGGATTGGCATGGCTAATACAGATCGGACGCGACGATACCTCTATCGCCTCAAGCGTGGACTGCTCGGCACTGTGTGACATATCGACAATCATTCCGACGCGGTTCATCTCTTTGATGGCTTGCTCACCAAAACGCGTCACCCCACTATCTTTTGACTCATAACAGCCTGTCGCAAGCAGGCTCTGATTGTTATACGTCAGCTGCATAATGAGTAACCCCAATCGGCGCATGACGCTAATCAGACCTATCTCATCATCGATAGGCGAGCAGTTTTGCGCGCCAAAAAAGATTCCGACTTTGCCTTGCTCTTTTGCCGTTTTGATATCGTTGGTAGAATACACAGGCATAATCAAATCACTATTTTGCTCAAAGCGCGCATGCCACTCAGCAAAACGAGTCATCGTTTGGCGTGCGTTTTCGTGATAGACCAAGGTCACATGCACCGCATTGATACCACTATTTTGCAGCATCTTAAAATAATCATGATCCCAGTTGCTATATTGCAAGCCGTCGATGACGATATGATCTTGGTACATATCTATTCCTTATTGTGCTTTCTTAATTTTACGAACTGGCTTTTAACTTAAGGTTTGCTTAGGGTGGGTTAGCGATAGCGTAACCCACCTTTATTCAACAATTTGTATTTGAAATGGTGGGTTACGTTTTATCTGCACTCTCTGCGAGAGTTTGAAAAACTAACCCACCCTACGCCTTTATCCTTTATCCCTTCAAAGATTAATACGCCTTTTGATAAGCCGTTTTCACGATGGTATAAAACTCTTTAGCGTATTGACCTTGCTCGCGTGGGCCAAAGCTCGACTCTTTACGACCACCAAAGGGTACGTGATAATCCGTCCCCGCTGTCGCTAGATTGACCATGACGCAGCCTGCTTGTACTTGTTCTTTAAACATTGCGCTATTACGCAAGCTTTGGGTGATAATACCGCCAGTCAGACCAAAGCGCGTGTCATTAGTCATGGCAATCGCTTCTTCCAAATCTTTGGCGCGCATCACACAAGCTAATGGCGCAAACACTTCTTCTTGGTTGATATCCCAGCTGTTATCCGTCTCGGTGAACAAGGTTGGTGCCATATAATAGCCATCGTGTGACATCTCTAGACGCTCACCGCCAAAGGCTAAATTGCCGCCCGCCTGCTTCCCTTTTTCGATCCAATCCATATTTGCTGCCAGCTGTTTATCATCGACTACTGGTCCCATAAAGATACCGTCATCTAGAGCGTGACCGACTTTTAGCGTTTTCATCCGCTCGATCATGGCATCAACGAAAGCATCATGAACACCGTCCATAACGATCAAGCGTGAAGAGGCGGTACATTTTTGACCTGAACCACCGAACGCACCAGCGATTGCCGCGTCCACAGCGACTTGCATATCAGCATCATCAGCGATGACCAAGGCGTTTTTGCTGCCCATCTCAAGCTGGCAACGCACAAAGTTTGGCGCAGTAGCCGCAGCGACTTTGCGACCTGTCGGTACTGAGCCTGTAAAGCTGACCGCGTCGATATCTTTTGAGTGAATAAGCGTATCACCGACCGATGAGCCGCCGCCTAATAGCAAATTAAACGTGCCCTCAGGTAGTCCTTGACGATGAATAATCTCAGCCATAGCGACTGCGCTGGCTGGCGTCAAGTTTGCAGGTTTCCAGATGACACTATTACCAAAGGCTAACGCCGGCGCGATTTTCCAAACCGCCGTTGCCGTCGGGAAGTTCCAAGGCGAGATAATCGCGACCACGCCGACCGCTTCACGAGTGACTTCGACTTTGACCCCAGGGCGGACTGAATCTGCGGTATCACCAATTTGACGTAGTACTTCGGCCGCATAGTAATGAAAGAACTGCCCTGCGCGGTAAATCTCGCCGCGACCTTCCGCAAAGGGCTTACCTTCCTCACGTGAAAGCAATGTACCCAACTCATCACAGCGGGCGATCATCTCATCGCCGATCGCTTGCAATATAGATTGTTTTTTCTCAAGTGGCGTCGCTTCCCATTTTGGCTGAGCATGGCGGGCAGCAGCGATAGCGTCTTTGACTTGATCTGCGCTTGCCTGCGCAAAATCGCCAATGCTTTCACTAGTGTCTGAGGGATTGATGTTGTTGATAGTATCGGTGCCCGCTTGCCACTCCCCATTGATATAGAGTGATTGGCTTGGGTCTTGTTGTAATACTTGTTTGGTAGTTTGAATTGACATAAAAAATCCTTAATAAAGGTTAAGAGCGTGATAAATGATTAACATACGTTTTTATAATTATAAATTTATGGCACAGCGGCATAAACGACCAGCTCAACGAGCATCTCTTCTCGCGCCAGTCCTGCGATCACTAAAGCTGCGCGGTTGGGATAAGGCGCTTCAAAGTATTCAGCATAGACTTGATTGACCGTCTTTAGATAATTGCGATCAGTCACATAAATGAGCACTTGCAGTACCGCATCCATGCCAACGCCAGCACTCTCTAGCGTATGCTTGAGGTTATCCAATGTCTGACGCGTTTGCGCCTCGATACCGCCGCTAACGACTTCCCCTTTATCATCAATTGGAATCTGCGCGGTATAAAGCGTACCGTTACTGGTGACTGCCCACTCAAGGGATGCTTTTGAGGCGTATAATGAGGTTTTGACAGCTTGCTTAGGTGAGTGAGTGGTCATAAAACACTAATCCTTTAAGTAGTGGGTATCTAGATTGAGCCAGATACTTAGACGTTCCTTGGGTTAGCATTTATGCTACTCTTTTGGCTTTAACAAATCTAACTCATTAAATATTAATAATGATAAATTTAATCTATCACGTGCTATAGTTCTTATAAATAGCACAGCTTGTGCTTGTCTCAATACATAAGAATTTATCACCTAGGGATTTATCGGATAACAAGGTATGAAGTTACAGCAGCTAAGACACTTCTTATTAGTGGTAGAAGCAGGCGGCTTTCGCGCAGCAGCAGATCGCGCCAATCGTACGCAGGCTGCGTTATCCGCTTCTATTAAAGAGCTAGAAAAGTCGCTCGGTCAAAGACTGTTTGAGAGTGGCAATACCGCAACCCTTAGCGCCTTTGGGCAGACTTGCCTGCCAAAGATTGAGCAGTTTGTAAGTTATGCTCAGACACTTGAGGAGGACTTAAAATCGGTTGCGGCAGGAGACAAGGGTAAGATCAGGATCGCAAGCGTGCCATCCTTGGTCACAAAATTACTGCCAAGCGTACTAGCCGCCTACTCGCAGAGATACCCTGATATTGAGATTGTATTGATAGATGATAACTCTGTCGGCGTCGCCAATAGGTTGTTGGCCGGCGAAGTCGATGTAGCTTTGGGCAACGATATGCAAGTGGATCAAGCAGATATTGACTTCACTGCACTCATCTCAGACCCTATCGGTGTCGTGTGCTTAAAGAGTAATGTATTATGCCAGCAGTTGATGCAACCAAAGCGCGCATCTTCCAAACCCTTGCAAAAGGAATTGACCTCACAACAAGGTTTAACCTGGCAACAGTTAGTCGGTCAGCCATTTATCTATAATGGTACTTGCCGCTTGCTCGAGAACACCCAAGCGCAAGTGCTAAACCGGCAGGCGCGCTATACGGTTGAGAATATTACCTCTTTATTCTCCCTACTTCGGCACGACCTTGGCGTTACAACCCTACCCAAACTCGCCTTTCCCTCTAATGAGTCGGAGCTCATATGGATACCACTACTTGAGCCTGCTTTGACGCGGCAGGTCGGTATTTTTAAACTGACAGACAAAAGCATTTCTCCTGCGGCTACCGCCTTTTATGAGCTGTGCGTTCAACATATTGAAGATCATTATCTGTTGTCATGAGTCTGCTTTCATTAGGTTCTAAATGAGTAAAAGTAGAGGACTATAAAGTAAATAATTATGATTTTAGAGGCGATATTTAACCTTGTGCAAACCATACCTGCTTGGCATTTAGCGGGCCTTTTTGCTATAGCTATGATTGCTTTTATTGTCTCCACCATATCAGGTGGCGGCGGCGCTTTGTTACTGATACCTATAACCTCTTGGATGCTCGGAGCATCAGCTGCGCCGCCAGTCATCAACTTAGGGACTTTTATTAGTCGTCCTGTGCGCTTGTATCTATTTTGGCAAGATATTGACTGGTCACTCATCAAATACTATGTGCCGAGTGCGGTCGTTGGGGCGTGGCTCGCAGCACTGTTATTTAGTCGGCTAGATGGGAGCTGGATTCAGCTATTGGTTGGCGGGTTTTTGATCTCTACCGTGTTTCAGTATCGCTTTGGTAGGATCGATAAGAGCTTCGATATGCCAAAGTTAGGGTTTATCCCATTAGGGTTTGTCACCGCTTTTATCAGTACTTTGGTCGGTGGCCTTGGTCCCGTACTCAATCCATTTTATATGAATACAGGTCTGCAAAAAGAGCGCCTTATCGCCACCAAAACCGCAAACTCATTTTTTGTTGGACTGGCGCAAATTGGTAGTTATGCCTTTTTTGGCGTATTGACCGCCCAACTGTGGATGTATGGTTTAGCGCTTGGACTTGGCGCGGCGCTTGGCAATATCATCGGTAAGCGCTTTTTGGCGGGTATGAGTGTTTATCAATTTAGACTTATGCTAATAGCGCTGATGGTCGTGAGCGGAATAGTAATGATTAGCGCGAATGTAAAAGATTTGTTTTAATGTACTCAAAGCCACTTAAACTCAGTTAACAACACTACTGCACAGTTAAAGAGCCATAATTGTTAAAGTAATAAGACTGTCATCAACAAGGAGTGATCATGACTTTTCTATCGAAGAATAAACCGAGCCTAGTATATATGGCTGACGACACTTGCCATTGCACGAAGTGTAATTGTAGTAGTACGGCCACCTACAAAAACTGTAGCTGCTGTAGCAACTGCTGTCAGTGTGGTTAAAGGCTTAAAGGTAAGCTGTTTAATAAAAGCGTTTATTTAAAAAAGCCAGCATTCTAATTTATAGAGTGCTGGCTTTATTGATTTTATTGCTGTTTAAATAAGCTTAGCACTTGTTGTGCTGAGCCATACAATGACTTAATTAACGTTTTAACATAGTCTAAAAGTTAATTATCTATATTTTTGCTATAGAGATGCTTGACAGGGTTACGAAACTCACTGATATGAGTGGCAAAGTCATTGCGTAGTTGCATGTCTTATCTCAATTCCCATCAACTATTATAAGCCATAACAGCCCAAGCAAACAAACTCACGTTAATCGTAATTGCTATGATCCAGCGTAAGTTAACTTGCCAATTTTTACTCTCAAATGCTTTCTCCGCCTCTTGCGTGATTGGCTTTATCGGATAAGGATTATTCTGACAGTCCCATGTCAGTAACTTTTGAACATCAGGATGTAGGATAGCTCGCTTGGCAGTTTGATAATTATTTCCTTGCAACAAATATCCCAATGCATAGAAGCTACTGGCGATAAGCATAACAATACCGCCCGCGCCTGAATGCTGCGCGTTAAGAATTCCGTATTTACGAAAGACGATATCACTACAAGCAAATAATGATTTGCTTGTGTCTACTGGGTAGGCTTCACAGAACTCAGGGTTTATCGGTAAATCTTCGGCATCGCTTTCCATATAAGTGCGGATAAACGCCCAATGTACACGAGGGTCAACACTGACATCATGCGGTTTTATATGATGAGTAATATCTCCTGTCTTAGGATCTGCAATATATAAGTTTAGCGGCGTATAAGCAGTATTTTGTTTGATTGTGTGTATTTCAGGAATGAGGTCTTTATAATTTACTACTTTTAACTCAAAAGGTTTAAAAAACTGTAGTGAGGGTCGATAGTAGTAGGCTATTTTCTGCTCTTTTTTTAAAAAATAATATTGAATGCGGTATGGATGTTTTTTAATAAACTGATAAAGGAGTACGAAGATAGGTATACCGGCTGCAACAAGATAAAGTAATGTACCTATAATATTAATCAATCCCCATCCTTCAGGTCTAACGTACACGTAAGTAATGTCATCATAGATAAAATTAGATAGGAACAAAGCTGATACGTAAACCCATCCTATTCCAAAATACCAATACCAAAAATAACTAGGAAAAAAGGTTAAATAGTCAGGATCAACATTGGCAATCTCCTTATTGAGATGCTCGATATCCTCGCTATCTTTTAATAACGCTTTATTTATTTCGCTACTGTAAGGACTTTCAAGAACTTCTTGCAGCTCATTGATATGTTTGGCAAATTGACTGTGCTTGTCTTCAATCATTGGCTTATCTCTATTGACTCGTTACTGTTGTACGTAGCAGATAATGAGGATAAGTGCCAGGATTTAATTCATAAATGACCATGATCTTTAACTTTTCCGTCTCCGCGCTTGGGTTGTTTTGCGACTCCCTTTTTGCTTGTGTTGCTTCGTCTTCATCAAAAGCATTATATGTACCTGTCATATCCGTTACTAGATAACCAGAGCTCGGCTGAAAGTGACTGACTGTTGGAATATCTAGACTAAATTTTAGAATGCCCTCTTCGTTTATAGTCGCTTTATTCTGCGTTAGTAGCTCCTCGACCGTATAGCCTCTGATATCACTATTTAAGTCATTGTCATCCTTTATAAAGTCAACGGCTACATAGCTGTTAGCATTGAACTGATTAATACTCACTTCAACTTTTCCTGATAAGGTTTCACGAAAATCTATGACTTTTTTTGTAAATACTGGCGTAACCGTAACTTGAGTCATGGACAGCACATATGCTTTTAGGTCGTGTTCAAGCGTGTGCATATTAGACTTACCCTCTTTACTAAACGGGTTGTTTTGGTATTTATTGACGTCAATCATGTTTTTATTGCCAAAGACGCCAGCATCTAACCAATAGTGAATGGGTAGTATATTGCTTTTGTCATAGGTATGGGCAATCCATTGAGCGATGACGCTTATAGCCCAAGCGACTGCCATAATACCTACAAGCCAAGGCATAACAATAGCACCTGTACCTAGGAATACTAAAGTACCATAACCAAAACCTGCTACACCTGCTGCGCCCGCTGCACCCATCGCGATATTAGTAGCTACTTGACTAACCTCACTCTTATTCTCAATATGTCTTTCACGACTTATGTTTAAACTATACACCTCAAACCCAGCGCCGACTGCACCAAGGACACCTACGCTCAGACCTAGTCTTGCCACCCAAGCACTACGTGCCGCCTTCATCTGTATACCTGCGTTGACGACATCGACGCTAGCGCTAGTGAGTGCCAATGTCAAGCTGGCATAACTGGTCATATACTCAAGACCTATGCGATCGCCTCGGCTTGCCATAGCGCCAATACTGCTTTTGCCGATCCACATACTACGCAACTGAAACAGACCGATACCTGCTGATACTAATGCAGCCTTACCCGCTGATTGGCGCTCTAACTGCTGATGTTGACCATTTATAGGATCAAGATCACGGTTTAGTTGTGCCACTTGTTGCGCCAAGTCCTGATTGATCGTTTGCGTGGCACGTGCTGACTCTTCACTCGTGTACATAGTGACGACCGTTAGCGCGGTTTTGTTATCAGAGGCGGCTTTGTCGAAGACATCCGTCATTTTTTGACCGATACCATAGGTTTTTTGAAAGTCGATTGCAATAGGCGCTTTGGTTGAAGAGGATGTCCCTACCGCGTTAGTATCTATGCTCGCAGGCAGCAAGGCACTATGCGGTTTGGCTTTATTAATAGATTGACTTAGTCTTTGACTACCATAATTTAATATAACTTCTGGGCTATATTTAAGCACTTTTTGAGCAAGACGAAAGCCTGTAGATTGATAAACAGTGGCTTGTGACCACAGATCAAGTTTATACAATAATTTATTATTGTCTCTAATATGAGCCATATTAGTGCTCATAGTGAGTAATATCTGAGCTTTATGATTGGCTAGTTTGTTTATACTATCCCTTTGAGCAGCGATAGCTGTATTGATTTTATTTTGCTGCTGTCTGTTCTTAAATGCCAATACCCAACTGGTGCTCGTACCAACAAAGTCAGCGGCTCGGGCTAAGTTTTCAAAGGATGGAGCATTTTCCATCTTTCGGTTGTCTTCTGGATTAAGCCCAATCAACGCTTTAATCAGCCAGTTATCTTCAATAGGCTTCTCACCTGAGATACAGGGTAGTAGCGATTGCTCAAACTCTTGCTTAGCGGTCATACCTGTTGCTTGCTCGGGCTTATAATCTGCCCATATCGCATCTGGGATGCCGATGTTACTCTCATCAATACCGATACCTTGAATGGCTCGAGCTATGATCTGACAATATCCAGAATGACTGTCCTCGTCGTCCTCCAAAAAGTCTTCACGCATAATAAATGCAAAGTCAGGACTTTTAATAGCATCTATAAAAGGTTGTCGTGCAGCAGCAATCGCTTGTTTGTCTTGACGGCTTTTCTTTGCATCGTCTAAAACAGCTTTAAATTTTGCCTCATTAATATAATCATAGATATTCTTGTTAGTTGCTTTGTTTATCTGATCGAGTCGAATTATAAGTGTTTTCTATTGTCCTACTCGCTTCGCCCACCATATAAAAAAACTACTTCCAATTAACCAAAATAAACCAAGACCTAAAGATACAACATTTAAAACTAGCCACTTATAATGCTTCTTAACCAATAAAAGTGCATTTTTTTCATCTAAGTTAGCATGCATCACACTAGTACCATTACCGCCCTTAAACATTGGCAGATATCCTTTTCTTTTATATACAAAGTGATATTGAATAAAGATGGGAGTTGCGATAAAGGTCATAAAAAACATTTGGTACATGTTTAACTTACCTTCATAAAAGTATTCATCCCCATAAAGGTAATAACATAACGATTTTAAGTTTTTTTGTGTATAACGAATGACTAGTTGATGTGAAATCATTGTAATTATGATACCTCCAATGAATGTAACAATAGCGAGCCACTCTATAATATTCTTCCAGTCCATTATATTCTCTTATTAATTAAATCAGCTATTTCATCACCAATTTCACCACCTGCAAGACCTCCAACCGTACCGCCTATCACTGCACCAGCGCCTAATACAACAAAACCTAACCCACCTGTAGTTACACCAAAAGCGACGGCTAAAATTGCTGCTCCTGCAACAGAGCCATAGTATCCTCCCCCAATACTACCACCAAACTTAAGAGTCTCCGTTATGGCTGTTTTTGTTATATGATCACTATCACCTGTCTTGCGAGCATCTTCAATATTCATATAAGCTTGAGCCGCACCTACTCCAATAAGCACATTACCGCCAAGATAAGTGAACCTGCTAATCTTACCCATATTTCTAAGATTATCAGTATAGGCTGGTATGCCTCCTTTATAATTATGAGGTCTTGCAAAAACGTTTTTATCAATTTGCTTTCTTAGGTTATTAGTTTGAATACCTGTTTCATATTTGAAGAATTCTTGTGAAAATGCGTGATCATAATTTTTGAACAATTTTGCATACTTTTTTCTAAATAGCTTAAAATTCTTAGGGTTTGCTAATTTAGATCCTTTTGATTTTTCATACTCCAATGCTTTGTAAATCTTTGCATAGTTTTTTTGAACTAATTCATTGCTATGCTCGTAAAAAGTAACGATACCTTGAGATGTACCTGCTGCTACGGCAGCAAGATTGATATTACCTGATGGTTTATCTAAACTTTTTACGGGATCTTTAGTCAAAGCTACATAATCTGCTTGCATAAGCATACCTTGTAAGGCGTCAGCATTGTAAGCGAATGATTCAGCATTAAACTTATAGTCCTTTTTTACTTTTTCAAACTCAATCTTAGCGGCTCTAGCCTCTTTTTTTATTTTTGCTAATTCTTTGTTACTACTATTTGATGTGTTAGATAACACAACAACATCACCAGGCAGCAAAGTAAGAATAGGAGTGCCTGTCAGATGTGAGTTGTTTGCTCGGAAAATATTCTCTTCTTTTGAAGTCGGTGTATATATGTATATTCTTTTCAAGAAATCCTTAACTGACTCTTGTCTTTTTACTAAATACCAAGCAACCTCAGTCGTATCAAGCAGTACTTCTTTAATCGTATTAGGACTCTTTTTTGCCTGAGCAGGCGTAGTTTTCAATTCAAATTGAGTACCATTAGTATTATTAGACTTCATTTTCTTAAACACTTCAGCATTGACAGTTGCAACTATGTCGTCACCATCTTTGTCTTTCGTAGTAGCTCTTATAATATATCTGGCTTTAGTAGCATTATCTGGCAATACATATGTCTTTGTCTTACCGTCAGACTTGAATACTAAGTTTTTACCTCCGCTTTTTTTCTCGAGAGACACACCTGGTCTACCATATTTTTTCATTGATACATTGACCCAATACTCAAGATCAAACTTTAATTTCTTGATGTCTGTTTTATTATTTATAATAAGCTTAAACCTAGTATATTTTGCCACTGCTCATATCCTTCTAATCTAAAGGCTATTAAACCTATTTCGTTCAATTCACGACATTTTTTATTATTGTTTATTCAAAACGTTGTGCTCTCACCATCGTATTCTTGATGAACCATAACATGCAACTCATACTCATTCGGTTCATCATCAATAATTATTTTTAACTTACCCTCATAATCAGTCTTGTGCATCTCAATTGAACCATCAGGCTTAGTAAGCATACATTTGGTAAAGGGAAGTGGCTCGTCATCTTGATCACGGACGATATATGTCAGATAGTGATCCATGTTTTCAAGCAGTTTTGCTGTTGGCAGATGCACAGCTGGAAACCCTACACCGCCCCCACTGCCCCAAATCACCTTACTCGCCTTATACCCGACTTGCTTGGGCGTGATAAACGTCACCTTACCCCCTGATATCTCAATACCGCTCCCTGCGGCTTTTAGGGTCAGGGTGTCAGGCGCGATGATCTCAATACTGTCACGGCTATGAATACGTAGCACCTGCTCGCTATCAAGGCGCATCTCATCATGATGCGCGTGAATAGTCACATCGCCATGAGCAGCGGTATGGGTTTGTGCTTTATTGGCGTAGTAGTGAATGTCGCCTGCGACTAATTGGTTCATCTGGGCTTGGCTGTGATGATGGGTGTTATCTGTCGCATGAGCGTGCGTGCTATTCGTGCTGGTTTGCTGACTGTGTTGCCCACTGAGTATGGCGAGGTGACGCTGGGAGTCGATAAGCAGGTGCGGCTGTTGCCATTGTCCCGTTTCGCTTAGCGTGTTGTCGTTGGTGTCACGGCTTATTTGAGCAAAGGGCGTTGTCTGTTCTTGCTGGTTGCTTTGTTTATTACTTTGTTTGCTGCTGATACTCTCTAATCCCACTGCTTTGTGTGCTTCCGCCAATTGCGTGTGCGCTTGCTGATGCTGATCGGCGGTTTGCAATTTGCCATGGCTGTCATGACTCATATGATTGTTTGACGTATCACTAGCATTGTGGCTACTGATATGTAGTCCGGTGCTGCCTTGCACGTTGGCAGCCGCCTGAGTTTCAAGACTGATGCCTTGTCCGCGAGCAGTACCTCGGGTGTGATCGCTGTGCTGGTACAGATGACCGATAGTGAGGCTAGATTGGTAGCTGGTGCTATAGAGATTGATTTGTGGACTGTTTAGGTGGGTGTCGAACATGAGCTGGTTATAGCCGTTGGTGGCGCTGTCTTTGTTAGCCTCTCCGGTGCGGCTGCTGTCAATACTTTGGGTTTTAATACCGTCGATGGGATACGCATGGCTGTGGTTGATAAACCAAGCGGGGCTGGTGGCGTCGATATTATCTGAGTCGCTGGCAATGCGGTTATGCTGGGCGTCATCATTGCCTTGTCCGTTATGGGTGCTGCCGATGATAATCGGATGAGTGATGTCGCCGCCAATAAAGTCGATGAGGACGTGTTGACCGTGACGCAGAGGATGGGTATGTCCCATGTGATCGCCGACTAGGTGACTGGCGATGGGTACCCACTGTGCGCTGCTGCTTGGTTCACTGCTGTCGTCTTCACTTTCCCAGTGATAACGAATATGGGCGCGGTGATTGCGGTCGGTATCTACCGCACGACCGCTATTGGTGTCTATGATGCTGGCGCTCATGAGTCCTGTGAGACTTGGATGCGGTGCGCCAAGTTTAGTAAGCTGTTCACCAAAGGGGATGTGATGATGGTGCGGGTATGGTAGGTAGCAGGCTATGATTTGATGGACGGTGTCATCGTCATTATTATTGTTGTTGATGTCATCGGTTGGTGCGTTGTTTAGATTTGGATTGGGCTGTAGGGTGATAGGGTCAAAGGGCGCTGTCCCCAGCCAGTCTGTAGGTAGGTGGTTATTAATCTGATGGTGAATGGAGATGAGGCTTAAGGGTTCTGTGATATAGGGGTTGCCGTCGATGTAGTGGGCGCTTGGTAGACTTAGATGACGGAGGTTGCCGGTTAGGCTACCTAGGTTAGCGCTTTGCTGGGCATACTGCTGATAGCGGGTGGCAAGCGCAGTTAGTCCGTCGTCATTGAAGCGAGTATGACTATGGATGAAGCGCTGGTGATGGCTTGGGCTGTTTGTGTCTATGGGCTGCTCGCTGGTGCTACTGCCAGTATAGGTGCCTATGAGGCGGTTGTCATAGCGGGTAAGCTGGCTTTGCTGTATATGCTGGGCCATGCTTGGATAGATGGCGGTGATGCGGTCTTGTCTGTCGGCGAGACTGGCGGGGTTTTGGCTGAGGATGCTGCGGATGTCGCTGGCATCTGGACGTAGGGTTTCGCTGTCGTGTGGTAGTAGGACTAAGGTGTGACGGTCTAGGTCGTGACGGTAGTAGCCGGTGATGCCGTACAAGGTGAGGTACTGGATTAAGTAGGCTAGATCGGTTTGGTTGTATTGGACGCTGTGCTGAATATGATAGTCTGCGGCGCTTAAGCGCTCGTCTATCTCCACTTCTATATCATAAGGGCTTAGGATGTCTGTGATCAGTGCGCTTAGGCTCAGGTGATGATGACGACGGTTGTGACTGGATAAGCGCAGTTGGCTAAGGGTAGGCTCACAGATGATGCGGTAGGCGGCTTGGCCTTGGTTGCTGCCAAGGGCGATGACTTCGGTGATGATGCCATGGCGGCTTTGGCTCGGTAGTGAGATATCACCGGTATTCCAGTGGATGGCAAGGCTTTGGTCTATCCAGTCTTGGATGGTGAGTCCTGCTCGCGGGTGGAGTAAGGTTAGGCTGATGCGGTAGCCGCAGTATAGTGCCATCTGTCTCTCTTGATAGGATAGCTTGCGCTGGTCTTGGTGAAAGGGCGCAGGATAATGACTGGGGTCTGGCATAAGACTGTGTGTGTCCCAAACACTGTCAGGCAGTGGCATACCAAGTAGGTTTTCAACCACGTCGGCTTGCTGAATAAGGCTAGTTGCAATGTCAGGATGGCCGCTTGTAATCTGTAGATGCCGTTTGTCTTGAGTCCATACCATAAGAGAGTTTCCCTATTATGCTAAAGTTTTAAATTTACTGGTCTTATTAGTAGTCATCAGTATCAGACGATTCGCGCTTGGGCGCTATACCTATCATGTCAGATAGAATGGATAATTGATCTTCGTTCTTAATGATATGTTTTAGCCACTCATCAAGCGGCATATCCGCCCAATTGATCGCACGTTTTAGCAGAAATGTCACAGGGCTATGTGGCTCATTTGCCGCAAAATACTCTTGGATTTGACCCAGTAGCTTTAGGGCTTGGCGACGATTGCTTTGATGATCGCGGCTTGTTGGGCTAAAGCTGGTAGCAGCGAGCGCCGTTGGAGCACCACTCTGTACACTCTCATCATCAGTATGAATAATATCTGAGTTAGCATCCCCTTGAATGGCTGCTTCTTCAAATTCAGGTATGAGCGGTTTTAGGTGCTGCGTGATAGACACCAATAGATCTGTGACAGGCGCAAAAACGGGCGCGTCCATCCCCATCAGATCGTTGAGCTGATCGGTAAGCGCCTGCCACTGCCCGCTGATTGAAGCCAGCTCAGTTACCAGCATTTGCTGCCACTGCGCGCTACTACCCTTTATCGCTTGATTGTATTCACTTAAGGTCAACTGGCTACTCGTCGATTCACTATCTGGGTTTTGCAGGCGTTGCTTGTCATGATCACGAGCCGTTAAATAATAATTGTAGTTGTAGTGACTCGCTCGGCTATCCGCTAACGGTATCTGCTTAAGATCATCGCTTAGCGCCTTGACGAACCAAGATAGCAGGCCTGCTCTAATATCCATACTATCGTCCTCACCATCTAGGCGCGGATACATAGTCAGCCAGTACTCCTCATTAAGCGCTTGTAGCAAGCTTAGCCCATGACGAATACCTGGTAGATGATGGGTATGACTGAGCGCATCGACATACCAAAGTGCAAGCTTGATGTCTTTACTGGTATCAGTGAGCAATTGGGCGCATTGCTGTTTTACAAACCCCCAATCGGCAACTTTGAGCTCAGTGACCCAGTCGCCTTGGGCTAGTAATGGATCATCCTCAATGCGAGCGGCAACGATAGCATCAATACGAGGATCAAAGGTTAAATCCTCACCGACATTTTGATAACTGCCTTCGATAGGCGCGATCAGAGTCTCAATACTGGTCAACGAGGCATCATTGTTAGTCATTAGGATAACTCCTCATTAGTGGGCTTTTTGCTCGCAGGTTTTTTAGTACTTGGTTTTTTAGTAGCTGACTTTTTAGTATTTGCCGTTTTAGCAGTGGTCTTTTTAGTTTGTAAGATATCTTTATTATTATCTGCTTCCTGAGTCTGGCGAGCCTTGTCATCAGTTAGATCACTAAATTGAGCCATTTGATTGAGCGCTACGATAGGATCTGTCTGCAAATGATAAGTGAACTGATCGTTATCATCGACACTGACGGTGATTTTTTTGAGCACACTATTACTGTCATCATGAGCAAGTAGCTTGCCTGCCAATTGCGGCAGTAGCGTATGGCTGATGATCGCATCAGCGTTACGCGCGCCTGAGTCGACCTCATGGCAGCGTGATAGTATCAGCTCTATGACTTCTGCATCGACCGCGCAGGGCACTTCGTAATTATCGCGAATACGGCTAGTAATCTTATTGAGCTTCAGGCGAATAATTTCTGCTAGCGCATCGTCCGTCAGTGGATAATACGGTATCACTGTTAAGCGGCCTAAGAATGCAGGTTTAAAGGCTTTGTATAGATGCGGATTGATAACCTGCCTAAGCGTCTCGCTATCTGGGATTTTAAAGTCAGTGTTATTAGGATCTGTATTGATACACTGCTGCATAATGGCAGAGGAGCCTACATTGCTGGTCAGCAAAATCAGCGTGTTTTTGAAGTCAATCAAGCGCCCTTCACTATCCTCCATCACGCCTTTATCGAATACTTGATAGAACAGATCGAGCACATCGGGATGGGCTTTTTCGACTTCATCAAGTAACAGCACGCTATAAGGACGACGTCTGATAGCTTCGGTCAATACTCCGCCTTCACCATAGCCGACATAGCCTGGGGGTGAGCCTTTTAAGGAGGCCACACTATGCGCTTCTTGATACTCAGACAAATTAATAGTGATTAGATTTCGCTCACCGCCATAGAGCACATCAGACAGTGCCAACGCCGTCTCAGTCTTACCAACACCGCTTGGCCCCACCAGCATGAACACCCCTTGCGGGCGATTAGGATCATCAAGTCGTGCTTTTGCGGTATGGATACGTTTGACGATGGCATTAATAGCATGATCCTGCCCTATCACACGATCTTGCAAGGTATCCGCTAAGGTCAAAATATGGTTTTTTTCATTGCCTGCCATATCATTGAGTGGAATACCTGTCCAATCGGAGATGATCTGTTTGATAACTTGCCGATCGAGTACCGCATGCACTAGGCGATGTGATTCTTGCGCCTGCTTAAGTGCTTGCTCTGTGGTTTGATACTCCATCTGTTTTTCTAAGCGTTCACTAGCGCTAAGCTTATTAGCATCTGCCTTGCCAGTATCGTCAGTTGTGCCCTTAAGCTCTTGATTGAGCGCATCAAGCTTATCGATAAGCCCTTGTTGCTCTTGCCATCCTGCGCTCATATCAACGATGCTTTGATGGTTCGTTTGACGCTGATCATCTAAGATAGCAATTTGCTGACTGATTTTTTCTTTATCATCAATGCCACCGATGCGCTCAAGCTGCTGGCTTAGAATGTTAATATGCTGCTGAAGCTGTCTATCTGTCGCATGCAATCGATCCAGCTGGTTGGGCATTGCCGTCTTGGATAGGCTCACCCGCGCCGCCGCCGTATCAAGTACGCTGACCGCTTTATCTGGCAATTGTCTGTCGCTGATATAACGCGCCGATAGCTCAACCGCCGCTTGCAAAGCATCATCATCGATCAAAATACCGAAGTGATCTTGCATTTTGGTACTTAAACCTCGAATCATGGCCACCGCAGTATCGATATCAGGCTCATCGACTTTGACGACTTGAAAGCGACGTGAGAGCGCAGCGTCTTTTTCGAAGTACTTTTTGTACTCAGACCAAGTCGTTGCCGCGATAGTTCTAAGCTCACCACGCGCCAGTGCAGGTTTAAGTAAATTTGCCGCATCATTTTGACCTGCCTGCCCGCCTGCCCCAATCAAAGTATGGGCTTCGTCAATAAACAAGATAATCGGTAGTAGTGAGGCTTGCACCTCTTCAATAACTTGTTTTAGACGATTTTCAAACTCTCCCTTTACGCTTGCTCCCGCTTGCAAAAGCCCCATATCTAGGCTGCGTATGGTAACGTCTTTGAGTTGATCAGGGACTTGTCCTGCCACTATTTTTTGTGCCAAACCTTCGACCACTGCTGTCTTGCCAACCCCCGCCTCTCCGGTCAAAATAGGATTGTTCTGACGCCTGCGAATCAAGATATCAATCAGCTGATGGATCTCAAATTCGCGGCCTATAACAGGATCTATTTGTTCATCATCTGCTTTGGCAGTGAGATCATAAGTATACTTATCTAGTGCAGGTGTTGGCGTCTTAGTTGTCTGATTACTATCTAATAACTCATCTGATAACTCATGGGTATTATTATCACTCTTACTACCAACTTTGCTCGTCTTAGTAGAACCCTGACCCTCAGTGCTGCCTTGACATTGACGCTCGTAGTCATCTTTTAAGGTAAAACGATCTATGTACTGTAGCGGCTCAGGTAGCGTATTGAGCAAACGGCGATAACTGTCATGAGTCAATAGCACGAGTAATATATGCCCTGAACGTATGGCAAGTGGTGCGCCATCACGACTTGGCTGACTACTGGCAAGCTCCCATGAATCTTCGAGCAGAGCCATGAGACGCTGACTAAAGACAGGTGTCGATCCTGTTGCTTGCGTAAAAGTATCTAGCGACTCTGATAGCGCTAATAACAAAGACTGCTGATTTACCTTATTGAACTTCAATATCTGGTCTACATCATTGTGAGCTGTAGCTACCAACTCATGCAGCAGATGCACAATATCAACTTCAGAATGACCCTTATCGATGCACAACCTAGCAGCCTGCTGCAAACACTGACGACAGCTTGGACTTAACCGCGTAATAACCGCTTTTAATTGGCTCATAACTGTTTATCCTTATGTATTTTTATACAAAAATTAGTACTTTAAATTTACTGGCTCAATAGGTATAAAAGATAAATAGTTTTATCGAACTCACTTTTAACTTATCAACCACTGTATTCAATAGGTAATGCATAACGCATCTCATCGTGGTGCTCAGTGGCAGGATGACTCATCAAAAATCCACCACGCCCTAAACTACCAAAGCCATTTTCAGATAGAGACAGAGGTTTGATATACGCCTTGTCCAGCTCAAGCTGCATCTCAACCGCTAGAGTGACACCGCACCACTTGCGTACAAAATCGATGATCACTCGATACATATCCCCCTCAGGCAGCAATCTGATATAACGATCTGCATTCAAGCGGTGAAATATTACTCTAATCTTGCTATCGAACTGAACCACCCGAGCACCGCAGAACGCTGAAACACCCAGAGCGGCATATTGACCACCGAGTGCTGTCTGCTCAGTCACGGGCAAATCAAACCATTCAGGTACGAATTGCTCTACACTCACCTCACTGTCCAAAAAGTTAGACAACACATGAGCCAACTGATCTGCGGTCAGCCGTCCTGGTGCGATCATACCTGCATAGGCAATCAAGCTATCTATAGCCGTCAGCTTCTTGGGCTGGCGTGCTAATGCGCGCAAGCTAAGCAGGTAGCTGTCTTGTTTATGATTAAGCTCATATTGCAAAGGGAGGTTATAAAACCAGCTTGCCTGTACATAAAGGTCAGTGAGACGATGGTTGAATAAATCCAAAAATGCGGGCGCCGCTTTATCCTTGTTATGATTGACGCGTGACGCTAGATGATCGGTGTACATAGCTGGCATGGCAGACAAAGGCCCTGTCAAACCGATAACAGCAGGATAAACCTCGATCTGTGTCATTTGGGCATCATTAGCAGTGCTATCCATAGTATCTTGCGCCACCAACGTCATCGACTCAATCTCAGCCAATGGATAAGCGAGTGACAATGATGAGCGATAACGCACCTCAATGGGCGTTAGATTTTTGCTGGTCTCATGATGAATCAAACGTAGCGCTTGTAATAGCTCGTAGCGCTGCGGAGCATTCATTAAACCCGTTAAATGAGAGGAGCTAGACCACTGCGTGGCTGACATCTGTATACCTCCTCTTTAGTCGTAGCATCACTAATAGTCACTTCAACAAAGCTATTTAAGCTGGCATGGTAGCCAAAGACGTGCGCTAGTAATTGCGCAAACTGACGAATACTAACGCTTGCAAAGTTTTTCTGATTGATTTGAATATCGACGACTGTACCCCGCACAAATCCTGGCTGCGGTAAGCGCTGTATTCGCCTAGCTTTGATACTGGTCGAGACAGAAATTATCCCCTCAACCAACTGCCTGTTAGATGCTGATTGAGTAATATCATATAGCGACAAATACTCTTTCATTAGCTGAGCATCTTGCGCTGCAAGCGACAAAAAGTTCAAACTAATAAGCGAAATCAGACGCCAGCGCTCCTCCCCCGTATACTCAAATCGTGCTGTTCTGGTCGGCTGCTTGAGCAGCGTCAAACTACTAAACCCTGACATGCCCTCGCTAAACAGATCGCCGCGACTTTGACCGAATATGACTTGCGCTGGCAAGTCTCTATTGGTACAAAGCAGTGAAGTACTCATACTTACCACGCCAGCTGTGCCCTCACAGTTTTTTTCGACGAACATAATCTGATATTCAAACCCCTGTTTAAATTCCGCCATATCTTTATCACGCTTGATATGATAATAACGACCTTCGTCCTGCTGCTCATAATGGTTGAGCGCATAAAAAGGATGATAGTCATGTTGCACCAGACGATTATTCATCTGTTTTGACTCAACCACTTTGGTGACTTCATAAATCTCATGCTGGTAAAGGGCACGGGTATCAGGTATCAGGTCATAATATATGGAGCGATGCGTCACTTGAATGGGCTTTGCGGCGATTTTAAATAAATTGACCACAGGAGTACAAAACAACTTGATACTATTTACGCTCAGTTGTTGTAGGTTCTTTAGGCGTATGGTGTTCTTTTTATCGATCTTAAAATAACAGCGAATCTCAAAACCACTGCTGTCAATCTTGAGCGTAGGACACGCTTTTCCAAGATTTAGGCGCAAAAAGTTAAATTTTTCGGGGAAGTAAAAGTATTCTTTTAACAAAGCGGACGCAGCATTACTCACCCTGTTATTGGGTAAGATTTGCTGCTTGGGATCAAAGCCTATGATCTCAAAGGGACTGCCTACGCTTTTGTTAACACGCTGAGCATGGATATGGGTTTGTTTCACATCACACCACAACATATCCCACAGACTGGTGCCTTGACTGGCATCTTCATCTATATAAAGATCTATTGGCTGAGACAAAAGCGTTTGATAATCAAAGCTTGGGTTGGTGCCCTTAAACTTTATACTGATACAGCTATTCAAGAGTCCATGTTCGTTATCATAAACTTCTTGACGAGTCTCAAAACTGACACTCTCAATCTGTAGCGGAAACAAAGCCACATCGGATGTCGATTGAAACTGACAGGCAGTCCCATTGATCTTTTGTGTGGCAAAGCTACTGGCTCTGGGAACATGGATAATCTCGCTCATAGCATTGGCTTGAACCCCTATATTGAACTGAGCGATAGAAACTGAGGGAAAAGGCTTGAGATAATCGGGATAAACAACCTCTAACAACGACTCTGTAAAATCTGCATAAGAATCATCTAGCTTTTTGTTAATACGAGCGCTAATCAATGAGAACGCCTGTATTAGGCGTTCGATATGTGGGTCATCTACCGTATCGTGGCCCATCAATAGACGGTTCGCTATCTTTGGGTATTTTTTGGCAAACTCTTTGGATTGCTTATTAAATAAGCTTAGTTCATGTTCAAAATAGGGAAGTAGACTATCCATAAGACCTCAACAATAATAAATGACTTCTATATACACTTAAATCTTAAGTTTATGATCAATGATTGTAAATTGAGCTACTTTACTTGATAACGCTGCGAGCTTGGTTCAAAAAAAGCATCAAAACTCACCAGCTCTTGGGCGGGATAAACTTTGAGTAACGCTTCAATAGAAAAGCACAGCTGATTGACATCGATAGCGCCTATATCAAGCGATACCCGAACGTTTCTTAAACGCGTATCTTGCTGCTCAACCGTTTGTGCAATTTGCCGGCAGATATAATCACAGTCACTAGGGTTTGCACTACTTAGTCCAACGAAATCTAAAATGCCAAAACCTAGTATCGAGGAGCGTACATGCTGATAAGATTGCAACTGAGCTGATATCACGCAGCGGGTATTCAACAAAGACTCCAAATCACTAGCCACAGAGGATTTTAGCTCATCAATATTAAGTCGACGCATCACTAAATCGTGAGCCAATTGACGCGGCTGATCGTCAAATAATTGCTCAAATAAATTTGGTCGAAATCCCACCTCTTTAGCACCGTAATTCATTTTATCCTCTTTTCATAAACTCATCTTTTACAATGATTTGTGCCTACTATCTTAGAGCTATTTGTTATCTTAAACCTGCATCTGACAAAAACAATACTTTCAGCATATAATTGTAAAGACAATAAAAGTCGCTATAAACGTGATAGCAATTTTGAATAAAAAAAAGAAAGGCCTAGATATAAACCTTTCTTTAATAAGACAACGAATACATCATTGGGCTACCACTTGCTATTAAGCAGTATAAGTCGCAGTATTATTGGCCAATGACCATTTTTTAGTCACAGCGCCTTTTGCAGTACCATCAATATCTTGCTGGGTGTAAGTCCATTCCACTGCCGCATACTTCACGCCAACTTTTTCAACAGGCACACCTTCAGAACGTACTGTAGGCTCAACACTGGCGATAAGCGCATGCTTAAGCTTTACTTCAAGGTATTTAACACGTTTGTCACCGTTAGCACGATAAAAATCAACTTGAATCTCATCAAACGTATAACCTGCTGAACACGCTTCCCATAATTTAGGGCTAGTTGAATCAAGATCTTTCATAAAGACCATATCAGCATGCTCACAGCGCTCTGAGGTATGACCACCAACGCTACTTGCTGTTGCTGATTTTGGTTGACGAATCAAGTGATCCCATGTGTTTACTTCGAGCCAGCCTTTGTGCTCGCTATCACGTGACTCACCGTCAATTTTGTATTTACCGCGAAATTGAATGTAGATATCTTTCATGTTTTACACCTTTTTTTGGGAAGTTTAAGTCGAACTCTGGGATTAACTAAAGATTAGTTGTTGCTCGATTGTGGCAGTTGCGTGACCAGACGCAATGAGACAGACAACTCATCAAGCTGAAAATGCGGTCTCAAAAAGACCACCGACTTGTAGACACCAGGTTTTCCTGGGACTTCTACAACTTGTACAGAAGCTTCACGTAATGGATACTGTGCTTTGGCTTCTTGAGAGGCACCATCGTCTAACAAGACGTAGCGTGAAATCCAATCATTTAAAAAAGACTCAACGTTACCTGGCGCCAAGAAGCTACCCACTTTGTCACGCATCATCGCTTTTAAGTAGTGAGCAATACGAGAAACGGCCATAATGTACTGTAGCTGAGTAGATAACACCGCATTAGCGTTGGCGTCGTCGTTTTGATACGATTTTGCTTTTTGCACCGACTGCGCGCCAAAAAAAGCAGCATAATTAGTATTTTTGCAATGAACTAAGGGGATAAATCCTAAGTCGCTCAGCTCTTTTTCGCGGCGATCAGTGATAGATATCTCGGTTGGGCATTTAAGCGCAAGATCGCCCTCGTCAGTCTTAAAGGTATGCACAGGTAAACCCTCTACTAAGCCGCCACCTTCAACGCCGCGAATAGCAGCGCACCAGCGATAATCTGAAAAAGCGGAGGTCAGACGTGAGGCAAAAGCATAAGCGGCATTGACCCATAGGTAGTCGCTATGATCGTTACCTGAAACCTCTTCTACAAAATTAAAGCCTTCAACCACTGTGCCATCTTTTGGATTATATGGTAGGCGACCTAAAAAGCTCGGTACAGTCAATGCAACATAACGAGCATCTTCTGACTGCCTAAAGGCGCGCCAGCGGATATACTCTGCGGTTTCAAATATTTTTGACAAATCGCGAGGACGACCGATGTCAGTGAATGAGTCCAGTCCAAACATTTCAGCAGAAGCCGCTGATACAAAGGGTGCGTGCGCTGCTGCTGCCACGTGTGATAGTTGCTCAAGTAAATACATATCTGCGTTTTGACGAGTGAACTGAAAGTCGCCTACAATGGCGGCATAAGGTTCGCCACCAAAACTACCGAACTCTTCTTCATATATCTTTTTAAACAAAGTGCTTTGATCAAAATCAATAGACGATTGAAAGTCTTTAGTCAGTTCACGCTTATTGGTGTTTAACATACGAATTTTGAGCATAGACTCAGATGGCGTTTGACTACAAAGATAATGTAGACCACGCCAGCTTGATTCCAATTTTTGAAACTCAGGAGCATGCATGACCGTTGTCAGTTGTTTAGATATCAGCGCATCTATTTCAGCGATTCGGGCATCTATAGAAGCCGCCAAGTTATCGGACAACGTAACTGTTCCTTGCATAACTTCGTTAGCCAGTTCAGCGATTTGTGACTTAGCACGATTTTTTTCGTCGTCAGATTTAGCAATATTACTTTTATCAACGATCTCATCAAGCAAATCAAAATTGTCGACATGTGTAGCATCAGCTGCGAGCTGCTGTTGGGCTTGGGCACTCATAGCTTACTCCTCACCTTCAATTTGATTTTGTTCGGCCATTTTTTTGACTTGTTCTGTGTTTTTTAGAACATCATCTAAAAGGTCTTCAAGTTTTTCATTAGCTGATATTTTATTACGCAAATCTGCAAGACGATCGCGAGCTTGTACCAGCTGTTTAAGCGGCTGTATTTGATTAGCTACAGACTCTGGTCGAAAATCATCAATGCTATTAAAAGCTAGATCAACGGCAAACTCGCCGCCTTTATCGCTCAAGTCATTGCTAACACGAAAGGTTGCGCGCGGAGCAAGTCCTGACATTACCTCATCAAAAGTATCTAAATCAACTTCGACAAACTTTTTGTCCTTTAAGCGTGGTTGTTCAAGCGTAGAATCACCAGAGAACTCACCCAAGACACCAACAACGAATGGAATCTCTTTGGTCTCTATTGAATCGCCTACTTCGACGTCATAAGTCAGATGTACGCGGGGCGCACGTACTTTTGCTAACTTCTTTTGTACACTGTCTTGATTTGCCATAATATTAATTTACCTAAGTCATTGATAATTAATGTCATACCTATCTAACGTAAAATGCTAACTAACGTAATATACTAAATGGATCTGTAGATCTAGGATTGCTCTTCTTGGGAGCAGGCTTCACTATTTTTTTGACAGGTGCTTTTTTTGGTACGACTCGGGGTTTAGTCTTCACAACTGTCTTTTTCTTAGGAGCCGCTTTCTTTTTTGACACTATTTGAGCTTTTTTCTTGGTAGCGCGGCGCGGCACTTTTACTTTAGCTTTAACAGCTTTAGGTTTGACTACTGGCGCTGGAGGTTTGGGCAACGACTCATCATAGTTAAACCCATATACTGAACCATAAATTCTACTAAGAGCGGACTGGTATTCATTTAAGAACCGATCATCTAACTCATCTGTTAGGTAATCTTGTTGCAACTGGTTTTGGGAGACAATGGCACTGCTGTTTAATAGTATTTTTTGTAGCTTATCAGATCGATAGCCTTGGTCAATCGCTTCACTTGCTGCATATACGGCATAAGCATAATAACCATTGTTGTAATAAATTTGTGCTAATAACTCCCATGCTAAAGAGTCACTAGGATTGCTATCTAATCTCTGATTTAAAGTGGCTACTAACTGATGTAACTCTGCTGATCTTGCATCTGTATTTTTAAGTCTTTCATACTGATTTATCACATTTAGCTGTGGGTCTAGTTGTTGACCTAATGTTTCACTGTGGGCAACGCTTATCGCTGATCCCATAATAGCTATACTTGTTACAACCGCTTTATAGTATTTTGCGCCTGCTGTTATCGTTATTTTATTGTTCATGGTAGATCGATGCTCACTATCATTATATTTAATATCCTAAATACGATTGGCTTATTAGTCGCCCTTATAGGTAATAATTTTTTATAAGCGAATAAGTTATTTCAATTTAGTCATTTACTCTTAGACACATCAATCTGATGTATTGACTAATGTAGTCACTCTAGTCAACGTACTCTTAAAAGTAGCTCTGTCCTTATCTGTCATTAGCGCATTATCATGATAAGTACCGATGTTGCTTTCGGTCACTTTAATAGCAGACAACATAGCCAATTCTCGAGCTTCATTGGAGCTCTCGTCAATGTTCAATGCCTCAGTTGCAGCTCTTAATGCTCGGGCGTATCTTTTTGCTTGGTAATTATTGTTAGCAATAGCAAGCCAGCGCTTAGCTGTCATGCCGCGGCTATTATTAATTTTGACAGCTGGATCTGATAAATAAGCCAGTGAAGGGCTAGCAAGCTGAATAATAGTAGGTTTAACTCTATTGGTAGACTGAGTTTCTTTATTCTTGCCAAGAGAGCTGCAACCCGTCATCAAAAGACAAGAGAGTAAAGTTACGAAAAGCAAGCTTCTAGTATGAGAATTCATAGTTATCATAAATAAGGGATCATCGATAAAAGTATAGTGCAAAAAGTACAATGAGTTAATATATCTATTAATCGTTAAAAGAAACAACAGATTAAATTACATTCGATTATACAGATACTTGACAATATTTCAATAAACTCTATACTTTTATTACCAAATAATTTATGAATGTTTATTTTATTCTATAAACTGTGCTCCTACTCTCGCCGTCACAGGAGACTATTCCTTGCCTACCCAAACTGCCCGCTTGCATCAGCTCACTGCTCACAACGATATTCTAGCTCCTTTTGACCTCTATCCCGCCGCTTTTATCTGGACAAGCGCCCTTAATCAAAGTGAACGCGCCCATATTTTGGTCTACACCCACAGCTTCTTAGATGCAGGCGCTTGTCTATCCTTAATCGGTACACCTGTAAACTTAACGACACTCACTGCCGCCCGAAATCCAACCGACCGATGTGGGCTTATAAAAGCCATTACCTACCAGCATTCTGACGGCGCCTTGCACTTCTACAGCTTAGAGATCGTCACCCCAGACTGGCAACTCACTCAATCCATCCACACCCGCAGCTTTGTCGGTCAGTCGACCCTAGATATCATCACCACCATCCTTAGCGACTACCCCTTTGACTGGCAACTCTCAGAGCAATTACGCTCACAAGATGCCTCCTCAGATAGCGCCTCTTTGAGCGACATACATGACATACGCACCCAATCTGACATCAGCGACTATGACTTTATTATAAGCCTGCTCGCTGATAGTGGCATCTCCGCTCTATGGCGACACGGGAACTCTGCGGACGATCTAGGATACTGGTTGTTGTTTAGTGCTCTTGATGACAATGACCTACTGCCACTGGACTATCGTTACGAGCAGTCCTCTATCCCATCAGGACAGGACACCGTCGACGAGCTTCAACTGAGCAGCAAACAACTCGGTACGCGCAGTGTCATCGTACGCGCAGACGGACTCGCTGCTGACACTATCTATGAAGGACAAGCCCATGATGACTCGCCGCTAGCGCTTGAGGATACCGCCGTACTCCTTGGGGCGCCCTCACGCGTCAATAGCGACGCCGCTGCCACGCGCTTAGCTGAGCTATGGGTACGCGCCAATGGCTGTCACAGAGAATACTACACCGCCACAGGAACCCTGCGCGGCATACATACTGGCAGTCCTGTCAGCATTCATAACCTACCAAGCATTACTAGTCTAGCAAGCGTCTGTACCGCCCTGACCATAATCGGCATCGAACCAGCTAGCAATAGCGTCTCTTATCACAAACAAAGCGTCATCAAAGAATGGCTGATGCGTACTACTAAACAAGCAACCTGTACCGTACTTGAGGCCATGCCGCCCCACGCCTACAGCGCAGCCCGCGACACTGGCATCTGGGTCAAAGCTGTGCTCCTAGAATCCTCCATTGCCTACGCTCCCTACCCAAGCAAGCACGCCTTTGTCAGTCACCACTACAGCGGACTCACCCAGGCCCGTACCGGAGATGCTAGTAGCTCATCTGAGCCAAGCTACGCCTCTCAAGTCACAGATGACGGCCAGCAACAAACCCTCACCACCCCCGTCTACTCAGGTATCAGCCCCCATGATGATGGCACAACCCCGCCACTGCGCTCCCTACAACTCTCCTCAGGACAAAGTCACGGCTGGCAGTTCGCCCCAAGACTCGGACAACCCGTCCTCCTCACTCACTGGTATGGCGATATAGACAGCCCCGTGATTAGTCGCTCCCTCTATGACGGCATTGGTATGGGCGACACCGATGAGAGCGACATCACCACCCGTGACGCCGGCCTCTCCAATAGACATAACCTACAAAGCGGCTCCTCCCCCAGATGGCATGGTGGCGGCATGGGTCACGCACAGATTTGCGAGGACGATGCTCATAGCGGCTGGATCACTGGTATCGCTCAATACGGACTCACCAGTAGTACAGAGGTCAGCCTAAGCTTTGATGACACCCCAAACCAGATCGGCACGCAGTGGAGTGTCAATACAGGCAGTCGTGCCAATGCCCAAACCCCAACCCGCACAGACAGTGCTACCTTCTCCCCAGATGAGCACCTCCTCGAGCTTGGCGTGCTCCGTCATCGCTATAGCAACCATCAATCAAGCGAAAGCGGACACGGGGTTAACCTTGCCACTGATCATGGTTTGCAAGCTACCGCAGACAGTGGCGTCCTACTGTCCACCTTTGGCATTAGGCACAGCCAATCCGAGCACGAATCGGCTTGGGTCAATGACGCTGGAGTTCGACAGCTTAAACTGAGTAAAGAGTTGAGTGAGACGCTCACTGAGGCCAAACAAGCGCACTTACAATCCACCAAAGAGATAAGCAGTGCTAACGAGTCTATAAAAGCGTTTGAAACCGCAGCGCAAATAATGGATGAGAGCATGCAAACTGAAGTCTTAGGCGCCCCTGATGTGATGATGGTGAGCAAAGACAGTATTCTGGCATCTGCTAATAATACGCTAACTACGGCGAAGACACTCATACGCCAATCAGGTAGCACCCAGTCGGATGTGGTGGCAGGCAACTATACCCTAACGGCAGATCGTATCGAGTCGCTGTCAGGGATTGCTGGACAAGCAGCGATGTCGGGACTGCATATCAGTGCTAATACGGGGCCTGTGGCGATACAGGCACAAGGCGGTGAGTTACAACTCCATAGCCAACTTGGCATGACGATCGGTAGCGCGTCGGGTCAGGTGAACATCTCTAGTCCTAAGCGTATTAAGTTTCAGACCAGCGCGGGGGCGTCACTGACCATTGATGAGAGCGGGATTAAGTTTGTGTGTCCGGGGGTGATTAAGATTCAGGCGGTGAGGAAGGCGTTGGTGGGCGGGGCAAGAGCGAATTACTCTGTACCGATGATGCCTGAGACGATTCCGCTGTTTAGTAATAAGCTGGATGTTTATGATTTGTTTTATCAGCATGATTTTAAAGATATTGAGTTTCAGATGCTGCGCCCCGATGGGCAGCTGATAGAAGGAGTGTTAGATGCACATGGACGCACCGCACCTGTGATTAGTGATAAAGAAGAAGAGGTTGAGGTACTAGTCGGCTTTAAAGATACAGATTGGGGTGTTGAGTTTGAACCTGATGAAGAGGATGAAATAGAAGTTTCTAACGAGAATGATGGCAATCAGATAAACGATTCTTTAGATCAAGACTCCTATCAGGAGAGCAACGATGAGTAAAACCAAAAGTATTGTATTTCAACTCAAGTTTGTTGATCTTCTCAATAAGCCTTTTCCTAATTTATATCATGAAATTCGAGAAGCAGGACGCCTTATTAGTAGTGCTCGTTCTAATAGCGAAGGTCTTGGCACGCCGATCAGCCGACCGCCTAGTACTATATTAGTCGTTCAGGTTCGTCACCCTTTGACTAAGAAAATGATGACAGTCAATAGTCGTATCGTTGTTCCTCCTAAAAAAGGCAATATTAAACTCAAAGCCTCATTCTCTATTCAAACGGTCAAGCTTCGAGCACTGAATCCTAGCGCTGGTTCCTACAAAAGAAGCACACATAAAGTTGTAGCAGGTAAAGACGAGTATGAAGTTAAAAAGGGTCAAGATCTGTACACGATTGCAAAGATGCATAGCACCACTTGGCAGATACTAGCGCAGCTCAACAAGGCAACCATCAAAGACCCTGATAAGATAAATTCAGGTCAAATAATTAAAGTGCCACCCAAAGGCAGTAGCTTAACAGGCATTACTAATAACAGACCTGATTCTCTAAAAAATCAAACTCATTATAAGGTAAAAAATGGAGAAACATTATCTGGTATCTCACAAAGAAGTGGTGTGTCAGTAGAGCAACTCAAACGTATGAATGGAATAACGAACCCAACAACATTGCAGGCGGGTCAAACGATCAAGCTACGTGGCGCTGGTTCAGCACAATCTCATACAACACCTAAACCCATCCCCACTGCGAGACCTACACCAAAACCCTCATCGAAACCCTCTTCTTCTGATGAAGATGAAGGGTTTTTCGGTGGCGTTCTTGAAAACATAGGAGAGGGGTTAGGCGCTTTAGGTGACAGGGCAAAAGAAGGTTTAGAGAGTATTAATGAAGCTATGAGCGGTGCCAAAAATGATAAGCCAGCTGGAGGAGCGCCTGCCGCTGGTACTGATTCAGGTAATAGCTCCTCATCTATATCAGGTGATTATACCGTGAAAAGAGGTGATACTTTGAGCGGTATCGCGCGACAGCATGGCGTTGATACTAATGATTTAGCTCGTACTAATGGCTTGAAACTGACTGATACTATCCGCCCAGGTGATAGATTAACGATTCCCAAAGGTGGCGCTACTTCTTCGTCCACAGGTCGTTCTTCTCAATCAAGTAAGCCAGATAAACCTGTAAACATAACTACAAAACCTAGTAATAGCTCTGATGGTACGCCAAAGGTTGTCGCTACTACTAATGGTGCTTGTATTTGTAAGGCACATGATCTGATTTGGGGTGCAAAAGTAGACTGTGATTTTAGAAAAAAGGTTATTGAGATAAGCCAAGACTTATGGCCTGATGACTATTTAGCAATGGCTAATAATTTAATGGCTGTATTTGCTTGGGAAAGCGGAGAAAAATTTGAATCAGGCGCACCTAATAAACAAAATTCAAGAGCTACTGGATTAATTCAATTTATGCCAGACACTTACGAAGGTTTGACTGGAGAAAAACCAATCATTGAAACAGTTGAAAACTATTGGGGTAACGGTAAAAGATTAGAAAGAATTAAACAACTTGCGGAGATGGATGAAATCAACCAGTTAGATTTGGTAAAAAAATATTTTGAACCTAAGCGCGATAAAAAGTTAGAATTTATCGACTTCTATCTTCAAGTTTTATTTCCTGTCTCAAGTGGAAAGCCTGATCATGTGGTATTCGCAGATAGTCATAGCAAACTAGATTTCCCTAATGAAAGGGAACGAATTAGAAATAAGAGAGTAGAAAAATTTTCAAGAAACAACATGGACAAGAATAATGATGGCAAGGTCATGAAGTCCGAAATCGCCCAATCAGTGGAACATTTTTTGACAGACGGTGAAAAATACAAATCATTTGGCAAGTGTGAGACATTTATTGTTATTGAGCAGCCAGTTTCAACTAATGATAATTGCCCTTCTAATATAGAGGGCTGTTTTTGTAACAGAAACAATAAAATGCCTATGCAAGCTGGATTCCTAACTCATTCTCGTATAATAAAGCATCATACTCCTAAGCTTGAAAGAAGGGATTATACTCAAGAAATTAGAAAAATAATTTTGCATCGAACTGTTAATAGTTCCGCTCAATCAACATTTAATTCTTTTAGTAGGGGATCAAAACCATATGGCACACATTTTGTTGTAGACAAAGATGGTAAAATTTATCAAACAGCTAACTTGAATAAACTTACTATACACGCTGGTAATGCAAATCCCTATTCAGTAGGAATTGAAGTTGTAGGTATGCCCCTTGACAAGAATGGAAAGCCAACAGTTGGACCTCCAAATGGAAACAAGGTACACAGTTGGCAGAAACTTACTATGAAACAAACTCAAAGCGTTGCTTGCCTTACGAGATATTTACTTATTCATTATGGATTGACTCAGTCTAATATAGCAGTACACGAAGATGTTGCAGCTAAAACCGAAGGTGAAGGAAGGACAGTATACAATGCTATTAAAGAATATTTGTAAACCTATAATTATATTATCAGTCACTCTATATCTACTTGCCTGCCAAGAGGAAGCAGAGGTTTATCAAACCATATGTATTGACGCAGATACTACAGTTAAGAACGACGTACATAAAGAAGGCATTTTATGGTCATTGTCTACAGATGATTTTAAACATCTGATCTCATTAGTCAAGAAAGAGTCATCTCGAAACATTTATGTTATGAATTCTATTACAACCTGCGAAATGAAGTTTGATAATATTGAAGTAGATAACAATATTTGTAAAACAACCTTAAATGCTGGAGCTTACGGCTATACAGAATGTAATGATGGCTCTAAATACAGCTTTGGATGTTACAAAAAAGAATGCGATCAATACTTTCCATTTCCTTTCAAAGATGAAGAAGGAGTTGACTTAGAACTTGATTATTTAGATGAGACTGAGCCTACTAGTGGGAAAGCGTATATTGAAAACTATAAAAACTATCTTGATACAATGAATAAGAAATTAGTTAAAAATAAGCTAGCTGTAAAAGTTTATTTTGAAAACTCAAATTTAGATGACTCAAGTTATGTTATTCGATATGTAGATAAAGCATTGCCACTCAAAAACAGCATCCAAGAATATTTGAACGGTTTAACGCCAGAAGAAAAAAAGCTAGGATTTGAGTCAAGTAATTTTGGCAATAATAGTTTTCAAGTAAAAATTGAGAAGAAAACTGCCTTTATAAATTTTACAAGTTACAAATTACGAATCATAAGACCAGAACAAATATTAAACTTTGATTATAATATTTCAAAAACAGCTGAGCAGTTTGATACTGTAGATAAAACAGAAATCTGTGTCAATAATATTTATAACTATCAAATGGCTTTTTTAGCTAATGAACAACCTATTGAATGTCCTTTCTAATTTTAGATTTTATTCTTATTTAAACTAAGTCTGCACGTATAGGAAATACTAATCCATTTACAGCATGGCTTTTCCCGTCACAGGAGACTTAAACGGACAGACTAAAGTACTCAAAGTCCCTGTCGTCGCCTTTAGTATCAAATTTGTCGACAACAACAATCAACCCATATCCCATTACGAATTTAAAACCCTATATCGTGGCAGACAATCTGCTCTAAAAAGAGCCAACGGCCAAGGTATTAGCACTATAAAAGCCCTTGCTGGTGAAAAGCTTACTGTCATCGATGGACAAGGTAGAGCGCAAACAACTGCCATTGTTACCTACGGCTCCAAACAATGGACTATGATCATAGGCACAGACATCTCTACAGAAGATATCAGCGATGCCTCAGATACCGATACCTTGAGTCAAGAAGCATCGACTACTCCAGAGACCAGTGAACAAGATGACACCCCAAAACCTCAAACAGAGCAAGACCCTGTCATCAAAGTAGAAAAGCCAAAGGTAATAGAGGTTGAAAAGAAAACAGAAGACGGGCCAACGCTTGAGGTTGCCTCAGATGAAGCCAGAATTACTATAAAGTTCGTTGATGAATCAACAAATAAGCCCTTATCGGGGCTTTCGTACTGGACGCAATCAGATAAATACGGTAAAAATCCGTCAGTAACGGGTAGTGACGGTACAAGAGGTCGAACCCATGATTCGCTAGTAGGTGTTGATATAACAGTACTGGCATATGAAGATGGTAAAGAAGTTAAAAAGGATGTTATTACAGCGGATGTTGGTAGAAATGATATTCCCTATGTTTATAAGGCGAAGAAGCCTGAATTTGAGCAAGGCATCATTACATATAATATCTACGAGAATAATCAAATTATTAAGTATATACCGAAAAGTATATTTTCAAGCAATAAACAAAAATATAAGTATATATACTATGAGAAAAATGGTAGAAAACATCATATCTGTACTGTTAATTGGAATAAAACTAAAGAAAAAAGTGTTGGACATAAAAAAAGCTCAAAACCAACACATTCAAAAGTTATTTATGATCGGAAAGTCAATGATGGTCAAACACATCGCAGAGTAAAGTATCAAAATGGTGATATTGCAGAATATGGCATCAATAAAGGAAAATACTTTTGGAGATTATTTATAGCGCAGCAAAACGAAATACTATTAGTTAAAATGCCTGATAACCTAAAATACAATCAAAATAATATAAAAGTTGAGTATTCATTCTCTAATACTAAGAGACGCTATACTAGTCCAGGACACCTAGCCTGTTTTATAGGTGCTCTAGCCTATACTGGAATAAAAATGACATCAACTGGAAGTTGTTTTGAAGAAGGAACAGGTTTTCCAAGCTATTCACATAATAATGGTAGAAGTATTGATACCAAGTACCTTAGTTCAAGATCTAATCAACAAAAATATATAACTGCTATGAAAGATTTTGGGTGTTATAAACAACTTCAAGGTAAGAATATTCATAAGTATAAACATACTACTCCTGCTAATTACCATAATGATCATCTTCATTCAATGTTTGATAAGAGTCACATAACAATTATTAAGGAATAAGAAATGCAAAAAATTTGCTGGTTATTTTTACTGTCGATTGCGTTGCAGTCATGTAAGTTACCTACGAATATTGGTGAATTAAATAGTCCTACTAAGTTAAATGGTTCTGTTTCGTTTAAGCAAGAGGGATTCAACAGAATAAAAGATAAAAAATTTATAGCTGAAATACAAAAAAGCTGTCTACAATCGATTAAATGTAAATATTATACACTATTAGATACTGATCAATATTTTCCTAAAAATATTGAAAATAACGATCATACTGATTTAATTTTAAGTGATGAAATTAGTCTTTCAAAACAATACTATCTTGGTTCACGAAATAATGAAGGCGAAGTTAATAGCAAGTCAATCACTTTAAAGTCTATAAAAAACAATAAAGTAGTAGACTCTTTAAAAATTTATTTTTTAGAACTAGGAGATTACTATTATGTTGAAAGAACTTACTATATTGATAAAAACTTTGATATTTGGATATTAGATATATACTCTGAGGAAGATAGCTTATTTGTTCATTCATGGCATAAGTACACCGTAGATTCTAAATCTGGAAAATTTAAACAACATCATGATGTTAATTTTATTTCTGAAAATCATGATTCCATACCTTCATTCGTTGACTCATTACTTAATTTATAACTCAAACTCAACTATGTAGTTTAGCGCATCTACATAGATAAGTTATGCTAGTCTTCAAGCTACGCCTCTCAAGTCACAGACGACGGCCAGCAACAAACCCTCACCACCCCCGTCTACTCAGGTATCAGCCCCCATGATAATGGCGTCACCCCGCCACTTAGAGCACTACAACTCTCCTCAGGACAAAGTCACGGCTGGCAGTTCGCTCCAAGACTCGGACAACCCGTCCTGCTCACTCACTGGTATGGCGACATCGACAGCCCTATGATCAGTCGCTCCTTGTATAACAATATTAAATCTTAGAAAAATTACGATTACTTATATAGTAAAAACCAAGGTTCAGCATCCAGCTTAAAGTCGCGTGGTATTCTTGAAGATATTTAATAAGGACATTTAGAATGAGATGTTTATCATTAACTTTGTTTTGTATTCTCTTAACAGCTTGCAACATAAACAACGAAGCCACTACAGAAGTTGATGCTATTAAAGCTGATAACAACGTAGTTAAAGTTAACACTACTGACACTATTAATTTTGATAATAACGATAAGGATAACGTTTTAGTCGAGGTTTCAAATAATAAAGTATTAGAATGCCATAACACCATACCAGATTGGCAGATTGCAGAGTTAGCCAAAGTTCCTTGTTTGGAATTACCGATTTCTAATCATGACTTCCTAGATATAAAGAAGTTTGATAATGGTATGTTTGATGTTGAAGGCGATAGAAAATACCCAAAATCTCAAGATTATTATAAGCAAATATTACTGGGTCTCATCCCATACAATGACGAAGAAACGTTTTTGCTTAGTTTTAGTAACGATCAAGCTGAATATATGTATCCAAATCAGTCATTTCATACTTCCAAAGTAAGAAAGTAAAATGAAGAAGGCAGTCTCTATACTTTAGGTTTTTATCCTCTAGGACTTGTAAACTACGATTTTCAGGACAGCGAATTAACCAAACTAGGCATAGACCCTAATGAATTTGCAGATATCGACTTCAATACTCTTGGCCAAGAAAATATCCCTATAGATGATGTATGTATGATGAACTTCAATATTGCTACTGATTGGCGCTTAACTCGCTCATATACTTGTCAAAATAGTCAAGTTGATAAAGAAATTATCGACAGTTTTAAAGAACAATTCGGTTTTGAGTATCGCTTGGCCAATACAGATATGGGCATGAACTATGAGAGAGTGGATTAAAATGACGTTATTATTAGATTGATTCACTATCTAAACTGTTATCAGTTTAAATGAATTTACTTCTTTGAACTATAATTATAGTGGAATCAGTCATCACTGCCCTATCCCATCAATTATAAAAATCAGAAGTTTATGATAAGTGAAAAAACTATAGTTAAGAGCTTCACTGTGCTACTTATCAGTTTAATTATAGCCTCTTGCCAAGAAGAAGATTACCATAATATAGATCGCCAGACTTTGTGTGTTGATGGGGAGTAAAATCCTTACTCTTCTAAGGCAAAAATATAGAAATATGTGCCTGCTCTTTGTTCTCTTGAATAATAGTATCGTAAGCGGACAGCTGAGTGTCTGTAAAGCTATTCGTCAAATACCACATAGTAGTGAATATCGCCGTCAATAATACCGCCATGACTGCTAAAATAACCCACAACGGCGTCTCGTTGGTCAGTGTGTGCTTGATTTGATCGGGAATCGCCCAAAATGGCGAGAACTCGTTTTTATTACCGCGTAGATGTTCAATCTCATCACCTAAGCGTGAGATGAGATAACGAATTTTTTCTGGTGCTTCTAGGCGATACTTACCCTGAAACCCAAGTAGCATAGCATAGTGATAGACTTCTAGTGCTGGCAGACGTTTCTCGCCTTGCTCACGCAAACCATCTAAACGCTCAAAGAACTCGTTGCCAGCGACTTGTGATCCAAAGAGATCTAGCTGTAGCGGATTGAGCTCCCACGCATCTTTAAGCGTTTGAAACTCAGGCTCTTGTGAGGTCATGATAGTCTCATCTATCAGCGCGCAATAGGCATATTTGGCTTCATGAATATCCTCTGACATAAAGCCTTTTTTGCGAGCATTAATCTCATACTTATCCAAAAAGCTATAGATCTTTTGACGAAACTGGCGCGGTTCGGTACTAAAATAATGATTACGTAATAAAAACACCAAATAAAAGCCGTCATACATAATGTCTACTAACGACTGACTATTTAGGCGCTTATCAAGACCCTCTGTCGAGACTTTTGAGGCCACCTCACCCGAATCTAATAGCGAGGGCGCTGACCCTGTAGAATTATTACCTGCCATGATTATTCCTAATACTTGTCATCTCAAAAATGAGGTTTAATAGTTCATGAACCCTATGTTTTGCACTGTAAAATATAGAGACTCCATACTTTTGTATACCTTAGCTACTGTACAATCGCCATCAACTCGATTTTTAGATCATCGAAACCGTTAGGAACGTAGATACAGATTGATTCAGATTTGATCATCTCGTCATATAGCTCACCTATAGGCTCAATCGTAAAGTAACTAAATCCTGGACGTACAGGTATAGCACTAGGCACTTGTGTCACGTGCGATATAGGGGTACCAGGTAGGGCCGATAGTACACGCTTTTCTACCGAATCAGGAGTTGCTACTTTGAATCGGCGTGGCACGATATCTATAAGTTCATGCATAGCCACGGAGGAGCTAATAGACAAGTATAATTGTGAATTGCGAGTAATTTTATCACTGCTCAAATCACCTGTGTAATAAGAAGGTTTGTTCTGGCGTAGTGGAATGGAGATAAAGTTACTAGCAATAACGGTATTTAATAGCTCACGGATGATAATAATGATATTTACAAACGAATCATGGGTATTGTTGTGATGATACGAGGGTAAGTCGCCAACTTTATACAAGGAGCTAAAGGTAGCCAGTTGGCTGGCGACGTTAAGTAGTGACTCATAAAGTCTCTCAGGATGTAGTTTTGGATTATTATAAAGGTGGCTTAACTGCGAGTAAGCGGTGTTTAGGGCATGAAGTAACCAAAACGAGGCAATATCTGAGGAGCGAAACTCAAGCAAATCATTATTAGACTGGCGATGATGATCGTACAAGGCGCTGGACTTAGTATTAATCATCGTCATCAAACGATACACTTGGCTTAGCAACGCCGCATTACTCTCAATATGAATACTCGGAGCGATGTAATCTTCATCTACCTGATACACGCCTTGCGTCGTGCGAGAGAGCTTGGCTATCAGTAGCGACACGGTGTCTTGACTAGGCGTTTGCGACGAGTGACTTAGTTGCAAGCTGGGTGATAGCTTTATGATATCAATGACCGCTTCGGCCGCTTGGCTATATAAGTCTTGAGCATTGATGTTATCTTTGATGTAGCGAGCTGGATTGTCGCTATGCTCAGTTTGAATATTATGACCACTGCTATGTACAATCTCTAAACTCAGAAACACATAGACGTCGTCGCCATTATCTTGAGTATCAAGGGTGACAGGTTTAGGTAAGGCGTCTGTGCGCGGCGCTTGATAAATAGTACCATCAGGTAATACACCATAGATACTGTTAAAACTTAATAGATTGCTCTCTAACAGCTGCTTGTCGATCTGTACATCAGCAATGCCATAAGCATACGGGTGAGAGAGCATCATACTCAGTGCACGCTGCGAGTTGTGATAGCTGTCTTGAATTTGAAAATGCTGAGGACGCAAAAACAGACCTTCGCCCCATAGTACTCTTTGTTTGCTCAAGATCTTCTCCTAAGAGCAGCTAACCAGAGGTTGCTGATAGTATTTAAGTTTGGTCGTAAATGTAGGCGTCAGCTCTGGTAAGATACCGTCTTCGATGTTGATATCACAAGCGCCAATATTCAATGTTAGTGACTTGTCAAAATCTAAACTACTAATCGGAATCAGTAGTTGAGAGCGCTTTTTGGTATATCTGAGTCCAACTTTTATAGCGATGAACTGGGCGTCTTGTGGGATATTTAGCTTCAGACTGCTTTGGCGCTGAGGAATAATACTAACCTCTTTGGTTGCCATCTCTTCAATCTCAGTGAACTGTTGCTCATTTTCTAAAAAAGCAATATACGCAGTACTTGCTGTACCTTGCTGATTGCGACCTGCGTTCGCCTCTTTGTTAGCAGATATATCAAGATTGATGCTCTGACGCTTTAGTACTTCTTGCAGCGCTTGCTGCTCGTCGCTCATTGCTTTTAATTGCTGTTGCTGCTGCTCTAGCTGATCTTTTAATATCTGTAAATCATCATTAACTGGAGCACTATCGTCATTGATAATGCTTTTTATTTTGTCAGTGATAGATGGCGTTTGAGCCACAGGAACAGATGTAGACGCCGGTTTTACAAGTTCATCTCCACTACTACAACCAAAAATGGTTGTAGTCAAAGCGCAGCATAACGCTACTTTTGTGATAGATATTTTCATACAGTTGTCCATAATTTTGGGTTATTATTATTAGTTATTGACTGGATTAGCTATTGACTGGTCAAAATTTCAGCCATATCTGGTCGTCCTAGTATCCCTTTTTTACGAAGTTCTACATGACCTAAATCCATCATTCGCCAGTCACCGCCCCACACAAGTCCAGCAGATTTGGCTACTTTACCATATAACTTATAACCCTGCATCGCCCAAGGATCCTTTTCAGTAATCACAATTTTACCATTTCTAATAAAAGCACTATCCCCTGCCAATCCAAATTGATGATAGCTTTTATACGCGCCAGCGTTAGTCACATGTGCGCCCTTATTTAATAAACGGGCTTGACGTTTTGGACTACGATAACCCTCTAAAAGTACCATCTCATAACCATACTTATCGCGCATCACTTTGTATACTGTCAATAGCCGTTGCACAAATTCTGAGTTCATTTTTTCCCAGTTGCGATCCGCGTTTTTTATGTTGATTTGATCATTGTGTATATGCGATGCCAGTACATCTCCAGAATAACCTGTAGCCGTATCTTGTGTATTGAGATCAGACAAGTCAGGCTCAGGTAACATCAGTGGTCTAGTCGTTGTAACTGGATTGTTCGGGGCATCTGACCAATAGCCTTCATCCATCTGTGAGGCTTGATAACTTGCAATTTCAGCTTCAAGTTCTGCGAATAATTCCTCTGGTGGTGCAGGCGGCGGACTTAAGCGCTCCCCTACTAATAACTGATTAATTTGCGAGCTTGCCGTGCTAACAGGTGTAATTTGTGCGTGGTAGACCGCAAGAGAGTTATGAGTGATCAAAAAATAGCACATACCCAAAGTGGCGATAATCGCAAACAGTGAAAGCATAGACACTACAGGAATAGTAATAGACGTCGTATCGAGCCGGCGTTTAAGTGATTCTCTTTTTTTGGGTATAGACTTTTTTATATCTACCTTGGGTAGTCGATGAGATACCAGAGTTATATAAGTAAAGAGGCGCGCCAGCAGCTGCCGATCAAAAAGCATGATAATAATCAGTATCGAGAGCATGATAAAAAAGGCAGCTAATAGATAGATCATAAAGAAGTATGAGACTAAAGAGTCTATTAATCAAAGGCTTACTATTATATAGAAAATCTTCCAGAAATTTTAGCTGAAACCAAACTTAATTGTAGTGAATGTTTAACAGCACATTATTCATCTTGACCAACTATGTACACTCGTTATTCAAATTTGTGATTGTAGTCCTAAGATATCTGTTACTAGTACCTACTAACAATAGTAACGAACTTAAGTAGCTTGATGGCTTTAAATATCATAAAATAGCGGCTGATTGAATAGCCATGTTCACAGATAATTAATAATACGAGAGTGTTGAAAATGAGGTCTGGTAGATGACGACAAAAAAACTAATGACGTATGCACGAGTGGTTCTAGTCGTCATTCTCCTCATCTATCTATTATTGGTATGGATGTACTTTAAAGATAATGTATCGCAGCTAACTTCCTTCAACTTATTGGTGTGGTTCGTTGTGGTTCCACTACTCATTTTTAGCACTATCCTTCTTATACGGTGGCGACAAAAAAAACGTGAACAACAGCCAGAACCTGAGTCTGTAAAGACAGCCGTTGATAAATCTGTATCATCCTCTGATAGTTATCCGCTATTTATTTATAGTAGCCTATGCTTGCCAGAAGGGGATAGCTGGGCTGAGATTATAGAAAACGATAATGATCTGACATTATTAAGTGAGACATTAACGGACTTTGATGGTTTACCTATGCTGATAAAACCTATCGATAGAGTCATAACGCAACCAGCTTTTGTTTATGATGATGACCTGCCAGCTCGCACTGACGACAATGATGATTTGTTAAATTCAGGCAACGCTAACCTGATTGATGTAGATATAGATACGCTAACCTTGCGTTTAGCAGCCCTGATATCAGAGCAACTAAACTTGAGCGAGGCCGCTTTGTCTGTTCTTACTCAGCACTATGATTTGATTGCGCATCAAGAGCACAATGAGACCAACGCTGCGCTCCATGCACATCCTGAATGGCAAACTCATTATATAACCAGTACCCATGACGACGAATCGGTGTCTGCTGATACCCCGACTACCCTTATATCTGAGCTGAATATATACCTTTGTGTACCCTCTATAGCCGATACTGATTATCTTGTTAAGTTTGTCAAACAACAATTAATGACTTACGGTCTCCCTGAGACGCTACTCGCTATAACGCTTCTTGAGGCGAATAGCGAAGATCATAACCCCTTACAGTTTTTTGAAGAGCAGCTGGTAGTGCTGTCCGCTGATGAAGCAAAAGTGTGTCTGCTGCTAGCGGCGGACTCTCAAATCAGTGAGGTTTGGTTAGATGAGTATCTGAACACCACCGAAACTCTCAATCATATACCAACCGAGGCAAGTACCTTATTTATTTTTTATAATCAGGCAGCACGGACGGTATTAGATATAGAGGGTACTACTAACGTATCAGCGCTAAAAATCACTGACGACGCTGAGCAAATCAACAGAGCCAATGATGAAACGATATCTGCTCGATCGTCTCAATATTACACTCGCCATCTTCGTAAGATTAAACGCTTGTTATCAAACAATGCTTTTGTCCTCTCAGCATTGAGAGAGGACAAAGCGCATTCAAAAAACGACCCACAAATAAAGACCAAAGCCACACCGCCTGATCATGAGTCAACGACAACGCATTCGCTTAGTACAAAAAGCCTCAAAATACTCTCAGACATTAATCCATCAAAGCAGCCTTATGATTTGGCAGTTTTTATGACGTTTGTAGATAGTTTTGTAGAAAAAGGCGCTCTAGTAAATGAGCATCATTTAGGGCATTATATGCCTTTAAACTTGTGGTTACAGTCACTTATAAGTCTATCAATACTGACTCAGCTAGCAGTTGAAGACCAACATGAGTCTGATATCAAGTTTTTGATCACTCAACATAAGCACTGTTGTATGCTGTGGCTTGTAGAAGATTTCGATACTTCTGAATAGAGTTACCCTCATCAATACTCACAATTAATAATTACAAAGATACGCCCACTCTCTAAATTCTTTTAGGCTAATACTAGGTAGCAAGCATGTTCTCAAGGTTCTTTCATCTTATATATAATCCCAGAGTATTGTTAGTTTTAGGTATCATTGTCGCTTTGGTACTCTTGTATGATTACGTCACTATCAATACTTTTATTATGATTGTGGGTGTTTTCGTCGCTAGCATAATATTAGGACTGCTCGGCTATTTATATAGGAAAAAGCGTAAAAAAGCCTCCGCTGAGCTGGCTGATTTGGTTGAGGACAATAATGATGATGCTAGTAATAATGCACAGGTTGCCAAAGATGAAAACGCGCAAGAAGTACAGGCACTTCGCCAGCAAATGCAAGACGCTATCAAGACCATACGTAAATCAAAAATAGGGGATCAAACGGGCAAAGCAGCTCTTTATGAGCTACCTTGGTATATGGTTATCGGCAATCCAGCAGCAGGTAAAAGCTCAGCGGTGCTGCATTCAGGTCTTAAATTTCCATTTATGGAGCAGACCAATAAACTTTCGGTAAAAGGCGTTGGTGGTACCCGTAACTGCGATTGGTTTTTTTCAACTGAAGGCATCTTGCTTGATACCGCAGGTCGCTACTCAGCCTATGAAGATGACCGCTCAGAGTGGTTGTCGTTTTTAAATTTACTCAAAAAGAGCCGTCCAAAAGCTCCTATTAACGGCATTATCATCGCCGTCAGTATCGCGGAGCTGACCAAAAATGATCCAAATTATGCCCTTGAATTGGCAAAAAACTTACGTAGCCGTGTACAGGATTTGACGGAACAGCTAGAAGTTTATGCCCCCGTCTACGTCGTCTTTACCAAGATGGATCTAGTCTCAGGGTTTCGAGATTTCTTTAACGATTACGAACAAGAAGAGCGCCATCAGGTTTGGGGCGCGACCATCCCCTACCCTGAAGATCCTGAAAATATCAATATTACTGATGTGTTCGAAGAGCACTTTGGTGTACTGGTCAACGGTCTAAAAGACTTGAGCACGACCAAACTATCGCTACGTCATCAGCGTACTGTATCCCCAAGCCTTATGACCTTTCCCATGGAATTTCAATCTTTGCGTCCTATGATCAGAACGCTGATGCACGCATTGTTTGAGGACAATCCTTTTCAGTTCAAACCTATACTACGCGGGTTCTATTTCACTAGTGCCTTACAAGAGGGTCAAGTCACAAGCCAAATGACCCAGCAGATGGTGCAAAATTACGACTTAAAATCCCCTGCAGTACCTCTGAACGCTCAGCAAGAAGCGGCCGATAAGCCTTACTTTTTGCAAGATTTATTCTCAAAGGTTATCCTAAAAGACAAACATTTGGTCAAGCAGCACAAAAACCGCAATAAGCGGAGTCACCGCGCTATTGCAACACTGAGTTCAGTTGCTGTACTGTGTCTCGCCGTTGGTCTATGGACTTGGTCTTATACTAATAACAAACAACTCACTGAACGTGTTGACGCTGATCTACAGCAAGTGGCGCAAATTCAAAGCAGCGCCAATGGTGATTTACAATCTCAACTTGAGTCGCTCACTATTTTACAAAGCCGGATAGAACAGCTTGAAGGCTATGAAGACAGTCGGCCTATGTCACTCAGGTTCGGTCTGTATCAGGGTGATAAGCTCAAGCAAAAACTATTGTCTGAATATTATAATGGTATCAGTATCATTTTATTAGCACCGACCACTCAAAACATTGAAGGATTTTTAACAGAAGTCAATAGCAACGCTGAGCGTTTACAAGTGCAAGACGTCTCAGAGGATGATACGCAAGAGGTTAGCAGTGACACCTATATTCAATCCGATCCTACGGATGTCGAAGATGCCTATAACGCCCTAAAAGCTTATCTTATGCTTGGCAATCATGACAATCTAGAGACCAGTCACTTAAGTGATCAGATGACGCGGTTTTGGCGTACTTGGCTTGAGGCCAATCGTGCCGATATGCCACGTGACAAGATGATACGCCAAGCGGAACGTATATTAAGCTTTTCTCTCGCTCATGTTGATGATCCTGCCTTTCCGCTGATCCAAAATGATTTAGGTTTAGTCGATAAGACGCGCACGACGCTATCGACTGTTAGTAAAGGTCAACCCGCTCGCGAACGCGTTTACTCTGAGATCAAAATGCGCGCATCAGCTCGCTTTCCTTCTGTCACTGTCGCCCAAATTACTCAAAATAATGCCAATGAAGCTCTGCTAGGCGGCTATGTCATTTCAGGTACCTTTACTCGTCAAGCATGGGAGTCATTTGTTAGTGATGAGATCGATAAAGCGGCGACAAATAAAGTGGTCGCTGATGATTGGGTGCTTGCCACTAGTAGCAATGACGACCTGACACTGACAGGCAGCCCTGAACAGATCCGTCAGTATTTGGTTAATCGCTATAAACAGGAGTATATCTCTGAGTGGAAGCGCTTTATGTCACAGGTTTATGTGCGTGACAGTGAGGGCTTTGATGATCATGCGGTTCTCTTAAATCAGTTATCTAACTCTGCAGAATCACCGCTTAAAACTTTGTTTGAGACCGTTGATCGTCAAACTCAGTGGGACAACCAAGCAGCTAGTCAAGGATCAGGAAATGGTGCGCAATCTCGTCGCGGCTTTATTAATTGGTTCAAGCAAACCATCCTGCGCCAAAGTCCAGCTGAGCTACGTATGGCTGAATCGGCTATGAACAATAATAGCAACGATAGCACGGCACCAGCGGCTATACCTGCTAGCACGGGTATGGTTGCTCAAGAGTTTGCCTCTATCCATGCTCTAGTTACCCCAAGAGAGGACAATCAAGATTTGTCGTTATTAGACAATTATCTAGCCAGCTTGGGCGATATCAGAACGCGCTTTAACAATATAGCTCGTAGTAGTGATATCGGACCTGACGCTCTACTCTTTGCCTCGCAAACGCTCAGCCCTGATGGCTCAGAGCTGACCAAGTCTTTACAGATTTTAGATGAGCAGATACTCAGTCAAGCCAATTCAGAGATCAAGCAATTGGTACGTCCGCTGCTCAGTGAGCCATTGACGCGCTCGTTCAATATGCTACTCACACCAACTAGAAGCGAGATCAACAAGGTATGGCAAGCTCAGGTACAAAAGCCCTTTAATGACAATTTGAGTCAAAAATACCCTTTTACTGCCAATGCCAATCTTGAGGCTACCCCTGCTGAAATTGGACAGTTCTTTGGCGAAGATGGTTATGTTGCTAAGTTTGTTAATGAGACCTTATCACCCTTCATTATTCGCCGCGGTGATCAAATATCTAGTAAGATTTGGAACGGTGCTGGTCTAGGGTTGAACCCCAAGTTTGTGGCCGACTTTGGTCGCTATTTTACCAATTACACTGGCAACGCTGGTAGCGGTTCAAACGCTAGCAATAATAGCGGGGCTGCCAATCAAACCACTTTTCAGATCATGCCTTTGCCCGTAAGCGGTCTGACGGAGTATACGATTGTCGTTGATGGACAACAGTTGCGCTACCGTATGGGTAGTCAAGCTTGGACGACCTTTGTATGGCCCAATCCTAGTAGCCAACCTGGCGCTAGTATCAGAGCTAAGGATTATGATGGCAAAGACTATACGATATTTGAGGAAGCAGGTAGCTTTGGGGTTGAGCGTTTGATCAATAGTGCACGCCGTACCGAGCTTGGTAACGATGTCTTTGAGATGGCATGGTCAGGAGACGGCATCACTATTCCTGTACGGTTTAGAATTATCAGTGGTAATAGTAATACGGCCAGTCAAGGGCGCTCAACCAATCCTTTTACTGGGATGAAGTTACCAGAGGAGGTCATCGGACTTGGGGTCACTCGTACCGCTAGGCCAACAGACGATAATGCCAATGATGCCACTAGCAGTAATGCGGCTATGCCCCCGCCAGCAAGTACGGCAAACCGTAGCGGGGCAACCGCCGCACCGAGCACTACTACTGAGCAAACAAGCCCCTCACAGGCGGCTACCAACCCTACTTTGATCAATAATGACGAAGATAGCGGTAATACTCAAAACGCCAGCCCACCCCAAAATGATAACCAAGCACAGGAGTCCTCTCAATGACTCCTGACTCACTCCCTTTAGTATATTTTGGCAAGCTACCTGCTCGTGGTGATTTCATTCGTGCACGAGTTCATATCAGCGAAACTACCCTTATAGATCAGTGGGTCAGCGAGGCCTTGACTCGTTCAAAATCTATCTTGAACGAGTCAATAGATGACAACTCTTCTTTGAATGCGGCACAGTTTTTGAATTTTAGTCATGTCGATACGGCTGCTAACCAGATAATGACAGGTGTCTTGATTCCAAGCCATGATAGTAGCCATAGGCAATATCCTCTAATAGGGTTTGGTCTTATGCATGTAGACAAACCTAAGCTGTGGATGAATTATCTACCTATAAAATCCTTAAAAATGTGGGACGATACTTATGCCGCACTTAGCGCCGCTAAATCTCAAGCTGACAGCACTCAGGCAACTGACGATCTAAATCATTGCTCGCTCACTATCGATAAAAACGCCAGTACACACTATTACGATTTTATTAATAAAACGACCCTACAAGACATAGCTGCTTCTATGGCTATTGATAAGTTGCACCTGGTTCAGCAAATTATTGCGACAGGCTTATTGTTTTTGCCAACTTACAGCAAAGGGTTCAATAGTCTCAATAAAACCATTTGCTGGTGCTTACCTGCCGACAAGGCGAGCGCTATCTTTATGGCAACTTTTTGGCACGATTTGATCAGTGGGTTTTACCAGCCGCATCATTTGTATTTAAACACCTATCTGTACCGCGATACTGATCATTACTGCTTACTTATGAATTTTAGTAAACCTGATAGCCATGTCCTAAGTCAATTAACGAGCTCTACGGATACGCGTCCTGATGACTGGGTTGTCATCGCTCAAAGCGGCTGGACACAAGGTTATATCGATAATGATATCGGTCTTACTCGATTCAACAAAATATTGATGCAAGATGATCTTTACCTGTATGATACTAGACAACTGTTTAAGCAAATATTTTTAGCGCAATAGTACTACTATCATAATAGTATTAGCAGAAAAAGAGCGTTGAAAGTTACTTTTCGGACAAGTTTACCGACACTACAAAAGGTATGTTTATGTTTCGCCGTTTACCACCTAGCATCAAGCCTAAACCTCACAAAAAAAGCCTGATACTGGCAGGCGTAGTTGCTTTATCAGCAAGTGCTATGGTGCTGGCCGCTCAAAGTGATATAAGCCCTGCTACTAGTACTCAGGATATTCCTGTAGTCATAAAGGGCGTAGTTGCCTCTAGCTCAGATAAGCAGCAATTGCTTGATAAACTCAAAGCCCAATACCCAAACAAACCCGTTAGAGATGAGATCGAAGTACGCTCAAATATCAGTGTACCAACCAATTGGCAACAGGTGGCGACGGCTATCATCGATAGTGATATCTCAAACATCCGTCAAGGCCGTATCGATATCCATGGTACGACCATCGGCTTGCATGGCAAAGTGAGTAACCTAGAGCAAAGCCGAGCTATTCAAAATCGTATTCATAGCCGATTAACGGATCTATATCAGCTCGATAATCAGCTCGTTGTCACCGCAGGTGAGCAAGGTCTTATTGACGACACTTTAGGTAATCGCATCGTAGAGTTTGAATCTGGTAGCGCTAACTTGACGCCAATGGGGCTTGGCATCTTGGATGACATGGCCGACGTATTGCGCCGTGTCGGTGACAAGCCTGTCGTTATCACTGGTCACACTGACAATGTGGGCAATTCAGATGCTAATTTAGCGCTCTCCAACCAGCGCGCCAAAGCCGTCAAACAGTACCTTATCGGACGTAATATAGACGCCTCTCGTATCAGCGTCACAGGCAAAGGGGATACCGATCCTGTTGCCAGTAACGATAACGAAGAGGGTCGCACTCGTAACCGCCGCATTGAATTTACTATAGCTGAATAAAAGATCTTGATATTTCTGTAGTGCCAGTATGATGATACCTACTACTGGCACTTAAGCAAGAGGGACCACACCCATGCACCGCATAAGCAACACCCCCCTGCCTATGATCGCTGACAGGCTCTACGCCAGTGAGACTAGCACCCAAGCCCCTTATGCCAGTAGTCGTCAAGACACCCATAGCCATCAAGCCTGGCTCGACGCTCTGATAGACGCCCATGATGAATCCGCCCTCATCGCCGCGCTCAATAGAAATCGTCTGGGCACCTCCTCATTGACACAGCACTACCAGCACAGCATCGATACCTACGTCCTCCACGTTTATATCCATGAGCGGCATCTGCCCGCTTTTAGCCCTTTGCATACTCTCATTAATAGCCCCTTGACTCTGAGCTTTGACACCCCAAGCGGCCTTGCCTATCGTCATCTTTATCTCACTGCTATACGCAAGCTTGATCATGATGGCAGCTATGGCTACTACCGCCTCATCGCCCAGCCCCTCACCTATCGCTTGCACCAGCATACCCGTAGTCAGATAGATACCGACCTATCCGTTCAAGCGATGGTCGCGGAGCGCACCGCTGTACTCAAGATAGACGTCATCGATGACAGTGGCTCTGATGGCAGTAGTGAGGAAAACGCCAGTTGGACCCCAGCGCGCCTAACCCAGTGGCAAAGCAGTGACTGGGCACACATCTGTGAGCGTCTGACGCGTCAGGGTCTCAGCGCCTACTTGCGTCATGCTCAAACCGAGAAGCACACCCCGCCCACCCTCGTCATCACCTCAGCCTATCCCAGTACTGAAGAGGGTATCAGTCAACACATCGGCCCTATCCGCTACCAACAAGTCTTGCATGATCGCACGCACGCCCCTATCATTGCCATCAGTGAACAGATCAGCACTCAGCCAAGCACCATCAGGGTACAGCGCTTCAATAGCGCTAGTGTCTCGCACCCCACCCAGTCCGCCGAAGTGGTCAATCAATCCAGCGGTACGCTTACCCTTGACACCCCAGCCGCCTTTGCTCCTGTAACGGACACTGAGACGATTGATGATGCCCGAATACTAGCCCATCATCATCACAGCCGTCATCATATCTATCATGCCATAGCCCACTGTACTGACCTAAACGTTGCCGATACCTTTACCCTAGTGGATCATAACCATCTCAACCAGCAGTACCGTGCCACCCATATCCTCCACCTTGCTCGTAATAGTCTCGCCCATGTCACAGGACTCACTGTCAGCACCCGTCACCATCAGCGTCATGCCTCAAGCCTAGAGAGCGGCCGTCACTTAACCCAGCTGACCCTGCTTACTGTCGATACCCCTTGGGTCGGTGCGCTATACAGCAGACAAGTGCTCCCGCCGATGACAGGTATCACTGAGAGTCAATCTGATAGCGACAGCCGCAATCATATGACGCCAACCAAACCCTACTTGCTGGACGCTCCTGCGCAACCTATTAATCGATTAGAGACCCAAGCCGGTAGCAATTACGGTAGCCACTTTACCCATAGAGCGGATGATCAAACCCTCATTCAGTCCATCGGTGATGGTGAGCATTTGATGAATACGGGTAGTCTCCTCAGCCAAAGCCGTCATAGTCTCTTCAGTACAGATAACGAGCAAGCCGTTGAGAGCGGTTATCGCAACACCAGTAGCGGTATGACCGAATGGATCAGCGATCATAGAGACCAGCAAGCCTACTCGCAGTTCAAAATCGATGAGGGGCAAGTTGCTGCCAGTCTCAAGATGGGGGTTATCAACCCAGCAGTAAAAGGTAGTAGTAACGGTAAGTGCGAAGGCATTAGTGCCACGACCAACGCGCAGATCAATATCAAATCGGGACAAGCGCTCACCCTGTCCACCCAGCCGCAAACTCATGCGCAAGTCCAAGAGCACAACTATCAGCAGCACATCCCGACCCTGACTCAGACCAGTCTCGGTGGTCAGCACCTAAATGAGCGCCTTGCCCAACTGGCGACAGGCTTAGGTCGCAATGTGAATGATCATAAAACCATTAAAACCCAATTAGAGACTATCGCCAAAGAGCAAGACGTTAACGGACTTAATAAGACGCATCACACCACACCTTTTACCCTTATAGACAGCAATGCTGATATTAGCTATGTCAGTAGCGATACCCTTGTACAAAGAACCATGGGTGAGATGATCACCACCACCCAGCAAGACCTAAATATTAGCAGTGGTGATACTCATAGCCAAATTAGTAGCGAATCGCTCAACATCGTAGCCGACGGTCAAGTGAGTTTCACTAACGCCAAAGACAATATCACTCTCTCCGCGCATACAGGCAAAATGGAAGCGACGGCCAAGCAGGATGTCAACATCGCTTCCTCTACCAAAGAGGTTGAAGTCGTCGCCACCAACAAAGTGACGATAACGGCAGGCGGTGCGAGTATTACTTTGGACGGTAGCAATATCACTATCGCTGCTAAAGAGGTGACGGAAAAAGGCGGTAAGCATAGTAAGGCGATGGGTGGAAAAGATGGGTTTGGTTTGGCGGGGTTGCCGAGTAAATCGATAGAGACAGATGATAATTTAAGAATTGTATATGATGAAGGATTCGTGATCGTTGATGAAGATACTCAAAAACCTATACCAAACTGTCACTATAAAATTACGAAACCTGATGGAAGTATTGAAACAGGGATTACAGATGATGAAGGCAGAACAAAAGTAATAGAGAGCTATGCAATTGAAGATCTTAAAATAGAGGTAAGATTCTAATGACCGATAACTGGCAAAGAATTGGACAGTCATCAACTAGTCCAAGAAGTAATACTAATAGAGCAGTAGTAAGTACGAAAGTACCAAAAACTGAAAATATTATATTTATTGGTTCTGAATTTGAGTATAATAATTTTTGGTTAAAGAATATGTTTATTGCAGCTGCATATCCTTTTACCAAAAGCAGAATTAAGTTTAGAGAATGTGATAAAGTAACAATTGCTTATGTTGATTATGGCTATACTCGCTTGGAAAAATTGGCTATTGAAGGACTAAAAAACGAAATAGAATTTACCGATAACATAAATTTTGTCGCGTTGAAAACCAAATCAAAAATTATAGAACTATTAAACGCGGATAGAGAAAACTATAAAATAAAAGACTTAGCTTTTTTTTGTCATGGGTTGAATGGAAAGATTACCTTGAATTATAGTGCTAGACCTAATATCGACTTAACTACTTCAGATATAAATGCTATTGGTAACACTAACTTTCTTAGTTCAGCTAGAGCTAGTTCGTATGCTTGTAGAACAGGAATGGCAGATAGTATAACACTTAGGACTCAAGGATCGTTTGATGACATTAGCGAGGCAAATCCTGACAACAGTTTTGCTCAACTATTCGCAAATAGACATAATATGGATTTTTATGCATTTTATAAACGTACACTATATAGTAATATTTTGAACCCTAAGGAAGATGCCGAAAAAATATCTGAAGACCTTAAAGATAAAAGAAAAATAAATAGTAATAATGTCATTTCTATATTAGAAAATTATGAAGCATTACTACATCCAGAATTAGGTGAAAGTTATAAAAATATGTGGGGATGGATTCCTAGAGGGGCGGTATCAGAAGGAACAGTTGGTTATTCATTATGGCGAAAAGGGGGTGGATTAAAAATACCAGTTGCTGCCAATACCCCTACAGGATTACCTTCAACAATGACTAGATTCAGTCCTAAATAATATGATCAACAAAAAATTAAAACTCACATTCCTTATATTTACGCTAATAATCTTATTAGTTTTTTCGTATATTTATATGGTGAAATCAATGAATGCATTCAATCATCAATATTTTGATGAGAAAGACTTTTTACTTATTCAGGCAGATTTAAAAAAAGAATATAGCCTTTATTTAAATAGCTTTGAAAAAGATAACAGTGTTCAAGTTACTTTTAATTTTCACAATGTAATACCCCCGCATGAGGCGACTATAGAACTATACTCTCATAAAATACCTAACTACATATATATTGGCCCTTATCAACCTACAATTTCATTTGCTGTAAAAGATGATTTATTCGAAGATAGTCTTGATTCACTAACTATTTCAATAGTAGATTCAGAAAATAGATCTTCCTACACTATAGAACAAGAAAAGGTTTTTGAAGTTTGGAAAAAAGGAAAAGTTGTTAATATTTGGTTTCTACCTTTTAGAAAATATGATGAAGAAACTGGTAGAGACATAGGCTACACAGTTTCACTCAGTTAAATTTTAGACTACTAGTATTAGTATCAGCCGTCGCCACCATCAGCGTCATGCCTCAAGCCTAGAGAGCGGCCGTCACTTAACCCAGCTGACCCTGCTTACTGTCGATACCCCTTGGGTCGGTGCGCTATACAGCAGACAAGTGCTCCCGCCGATGACAGGTATCACTGAGAGTCAATCTGATAGCGACAGCCGCAATCATATGACGCCAACCAAACCCTACTTGCTGGACGCTCCTGCGCAACCTATTAATCGATTAGAGACCCAAGCCGGTAGCAATTACGGTAGCCACTTTACCCATAGAGCGGATGATCAAACCCTCATTCAGTCCATCGGTGATGGTGAGCATTTGATGAATACGGGTAGTCTCCTCAGCCAAAGCCGTCATAGTCTCTTCAGTACAGATAACGAGCAAGCCGTTGAGAGCGGTTATCGCAACACCAGTAGCGGTATGACCGAATGGATCAGCGATCATAGAGACCAGCAAGCCTACTCGCAGTTCAAAATCGATGAGGGGCAAGTTGCTGCCAGTCTCAAGATGGGGGTTATCAACCCAGCAGTAAAAGGTAGTAGTAACGGTAAGTGCGAAGGCATTAGTGCCACGACCAACGCGCAGATCAATATCAAATCGGGACAAGCGCTCACCCTGTCCACCCAGCCGCAAACTCATGCGCAAGTCCAAGAGCACAACTATCAGCAGCACATCCCGACCCTGACTCAGACCAGTCTCGGTGGTCAGCACCTAAATGAGCGCCTTGCCCAACTGGCGACAGGCTTAGGTCGCAATGTGAATGATCATAAAACCATTAAAACCCAATTAGAGACTATCGCCAAAGAGCAAGACGTTAACGGACTTAATAAGACGCATCACACCACACCTTTTACCCTTATAGACAGCAATGCTGATATTAGCTATGTCAGTAGCGATACCCTTGTACAAAGAACCATGGGTGAGATGATCACCACCACCCAGCAAGACCTAAATATTAGCAGTGGTGATACTCATAGCCAAATTAGTAGCGAATCGCTCAACATCGTAGCCGACGGTCAAGTGAGTTTCACTAACGCCAAAGACAATATCACTCTCTCCGCGCATACAGGCAAAATGGAAGCGACGGCCAAGCAGGATGTCAACATCGCTTCCTCTACCAAAGAGGTTGAAGTCGTCGCCACCAACAAAGTGACGATAACGGCAGGCGGTGCGAGTATTACTTTGGACGGTAGCAATATCACTATCGCTGCTAAAGAGGTGACGGAAAAAGGCGGTAAGCATAGTAAGGCGATGGGTGCGGTTGATAGCAGTTATTTGTCGCGATTACCATTTGATAAGCTGGTAGAAAAAGAATTCTTTGATGAACAGGTACAGTTTTTAGATCCTACAGGTACTCCTTTGACCGATCTAGAATATAGATTGATGAGTAAAACTGTCAATATTGAATCGAAATCGGATAGTGAAGGTAAGACACCTCGTGTAAATTCAGGGGATAAAGAGGATGAATTAAAGGTAAAGCTGGTTTGGTCTACGTTTAATAAGAAAAACAATAAATAAGGGAAAATTATGGTAACCAAAGCAAAGGCTAAAACCAATGCAACTTTAAATAGCTGTACGCCAACGACATGTACTTGTGAAGAGTTATGGTCTGTTTCTCAACAGTTTTGCCTAAAACGTTTAAGCGAAGAAGTGTCAGCAAACTCTTACAATTTTGTAGACAGTTATAGCGTAAGAGCCAGACAGATCGCAGGCACCTATGCACGATTTTATTTGGAAACTGAAGAAAACGGTGATCCAAGTAAAAAAGGCCGCTTTTACTGGATGGCACTTGGGGCCTTTGCGAGCAAAACTGTAGCTTGTACACTAGAGCATTGGACGCTTACGTCAACTAAGCATGGCATTGTAGTCACTGCTAGTGATTGGTTTGGCCAAGGCAATTTTTGGCTGTTCCAAGATATCGCAGGATGGCATCATTACTATAGTAGATTTGGATCAACAGTTTTTTTCAACTGTATAGATAAGCGCAATACAAGTACGCTCGTTCCTGAAATAAAATCAGCTATTGATAAAACAGACTGGGCAGCAGAATCTTTACCCAAAATCAATAATCTTAAAAGTAATGACTTTATAAAAAAAGGATTTAATGAAGTTAAGAAATTTGAGAGATTTCCTTCAACTGCAAATAATAAATCGCTAAGAGCAATAGCTCAATATCAAAATGTACTAATTATAGCTGAACATGAACAAGGTGAGATTTTACAGCCTTTAATATACGAAGGCTGGAGAAACAGGCGTGAAATCGATTCAATGGAAATGTTTAGTTGGTTTGCGCCTGATGTTGCCTTGTTTTTTACTAGCAACTGTTCATCGAGTATTGAAAAATATACCGCAAGTGCGCCTGAGGGTACTGTTGTTTATGACTATGAAAGTCGCATGGACTGGATTAGAAAGGTCGCTGAAAAATTTCATGGGCTAATGCAAAATGAGTCTACCTATATGGAAATACAATTGCAAACTATGGCAGGCTGGTACAACAAAGCAGACCGTTGGGTCAATTTTAATTAGATAAGTAGATGAGTATGTTTAAACAATTAACTTATTTTATTTTTTATATCTCCATTATTTTAACGGCTACTTCTTGCCAAGCCGAACCAGAGGTCACTATGCCTGATAAACCGTTAGAGATTGTTTTAAATACAACTGCAAAAGCATTGTATGAGAGAAATCCTGAATATACAGCGTTTCAAGAAAACGATGCTCAGCCTATGGGAGTTACGTTTCAAGGGTATGACTTTCCAAGATACAAAGAGCCTACTGTTGCTATCAAATATCCGAACGGTCAGATAAGTATTGATGGTGTTATGTCAATTTTGGCTTATGACAATACTAAACAGCAAAACTATAAACTCTCTAAGATCAGTCTTGGATTTTTGTTTGATCACAAAGTAAGTGGCATAACAGACGAACGCGCTTATAAAGAGATGATGTCTTTATTTAAAAAGTTAAATAATAAAGGTTGGATGCATGCAAAAACTTTAAGTGAACCTCGTTTAAGTCCCGAGGACAGCTTTACATTCGCCACTAAAGAAGATGGATATGCCTTCAGTCTTAATTATACTTATCCATTAAGTTTTAAACAGTGGTTGCAGCTCGATGATCTTCAAACATGGCAGCTTCGCCATGGTGCAGACACCTTTTTAAATATTAGAATGAATAGACAAACAGACTCATCTACAGGTAAGCGTCATTACCTGATTAGTTCAGAGATTTTCAATGAAGTAGAGCCACTACAACAAGTCGTTCCGAATGATTATGTCGACCCCTTGACTAAAGAATATAGTAAGCTTTATGACAAATTACCCGAAGCTAGACTCTTTATTGAAACTGAAGCTATCAAAATGGGCTTAGATATACAACAATACCAACCCGACTACACTCTACCCCTTGTACTAGAAAAAACAGGTATCGACACTGGTAAGTTTGTATCTATCGATTCCTATAAAATAACCTACGAGGAGTTTATCAAGCGTCAAGAGGCTGGCGAAGACATGACGCCTTATTACGAGAACTAGCCTACCGCTAAACCCGAAATTACCAGTCAAGCCAAAGGACGTTGCCTAGCCAATCAGCCTTGTCCTAAATCTGGCTACTGGTTCACTTTAGCTAAAGAGAACAGCCGAGCTTACTTTAAACAAGGTGACATCATGCCTGACTACCCTAACAATAACTGGGGCGAGGTGATTTGGCAATTTGATGGTGATAAAGGATAATTTATTATTATGTCTACTTGACAGCCTTCGGGTGGTTTTTATCATAATTTAGCATACAAACTCTAATCACGACCACCCTTTGCAAGCAATTGATGCCACCGCTAGCCCTGATTGCAGCGGATATCCTTTACTGATCACAGGATTGCAGGCGCTTAGACAGAGACGTTATCGCAGCGCAGGAACGGCACGGTCTTTAGTGCCTGATCTTGCGTGCCGTCAAGATAGCAGCGAAAAGCAGGAATGGCTACAGTAGTCACTAACTTAGGCAAGCATGTCTATATATAGAAGAGGAGTAAATAGAACGACCCTAGGCTTGTATATATTGCCATACAATGACTAATATAGCGGCGGCGATAGACCATGCCACAACGCCCAATAGCAGAGCCTTGTACAAGCTCATATAATTAATACCAAAAAAGACCACGAGCGTATAAATCAGATGCGGTATGACGCCTAGCATACTAAAGATTAACGCGACCTTTAAGTCTGCACCGCTACGTTCAGTACCAACGATAAAGTGACTAATAAGCGTAAAGGTTGGAAAAAGCGGTGCCAAAGCCGCCAAATAAAAAAAGCGCGTCTGTGCGAAAAGCTGTATCAACAATACCATGAGCGCACCAATAATCATCTTTACCCAGATCATAATGAGGTGCCTCCCCTTATCACGTTATATATAGTCGATCCACTATAAAACAAACACAGTGCTACTGGGATGAATTTTGCGCAGCCTCTGGGGACGCAGCACGCAAGGAAAATTTATACCAGTAACACGCTGACATAGCTGTATTCTTTTTATTTAGGATTAACTATATCACTAACAGAAGCATAGCTCAGTTTGTCATGACACAATAGCCTCTATATAGAATTTGATCAGTAATATCTACGATAAACCCTATTTAGCTCAGGACTAAATAGGGTTTTTGAATTGTTCGATGCATTAAGTACCTGCTCGTTATTGCAGGGCCTTAGTGATATCAGCAAGTAGCGGCGGGATATCGTGCTTATCGGTTATCACCTCTAGCATTACCAGTTTATCCGTCGTTGCCGCCGCTGTCTGTAGTGCAGATTTTAGCTCGCCTGCTGTTTGGGCTCTTAACGTTAAGCTATTGGCCTCATTACCACCAAAGGCTTGCAGCATTACTTGCCAATCACAATGCGGAATATCATTATAAGGTTGGTTCTCACCATGTATCGCACGCTCAACGGTATAGCCGTCATTGTTAACCAGTATGATAAAGGGGTTGATGCCTTCTTTGAGCATGACCGCGATATCTTGAATCGTTAATAGTGCCGAGCCATCGCCTATCAGTAGTACGCTGCGTTTGTGCGTGGAAGCAATCCCAGCGCCGAGGCTAGCGGGCAAAGTATAGCCAATTGAGCCCCACATCGGTTGTCCGTAGCACGTCACTCCAGCAGGCAGGCGCGTATCGCTAATACCAAAATACGCCGTTCCTTGATCAGCGAATACTAGATTGTTATGGGTCAGACCTTTGGCGATGATGTGCCATAGGTCGTCTTGACGTATCGCTTCGCTATCTGCGCCAATCTGCTCGTGAGGCGTCATAGGCTCACATAGTGGCATAGGTATGATATTGATACCTGAGGTCATCACCTCGTGTACAGCTTGCAAGCTGTCCTTTAGTGCGATTGGGGCAAAATTTTGCCCACCTATGCTGGCGCGCTCATAGTGCAAATCAACCACTGATTTTTCATCAATATTTTGGCTAAATCCTGCGGTCGTCGTATCCGTATAATTGACCCCAACTTTGATCAAGCATTCGCAGTTCTCAACTGCATCTTTGGCGACAGGTCTGGAGGCAACACCTGAGTAGGTGCCCACCCAGCGCTCGCCTTGTTCATCGAGTAAGCTTTTGCCCCATGACAAGGTGGTATAAGGCACATCGGTATCAGAGATTAAGGCTTTAAGCTCCTCTTGTAGTCCCAAACGATGCACCATTAGATCAGCCATCAAGGTGGTTGTTTTATTGGGTAAAAAATCAGTTAATGCTTGTTTAAATGCGCTCAGTGCAGCAGCGCTTGTGATATCTTCTTGACTATCATCTAGCTTGGTCGTTGGTGGATAGATCGGCAGCTTTGCCACATCGGGTGAGAGCATTAAGTAGCCTGGACGATGCTTTTTGAGGGTCATGCGTATCACTCTGTCAATCTCTGATGCCGCATTTTCTGGAGTAATCTGCGCACGCGCGACAGTTACAGGTTCAACCATCTTGATAAAGTGATTGAAAACGCCATCGCCCAAGGAGTGATGAATACGGCTCTTGGCATTTTGCAGTGATGTCGCAGGGGCACCAACAATATGCAATACTGGCGCATACTCAGCAAACGAGCCTGCAGTCGCATTAATCGCCGACAGCTCGCCCACGCCAAAAGTAGTCACCATCGCTGCAAAGCCACGCTCGCGAGCGTAGCCGTCTGCAGCATATCCTGCGTTTAGCTCATTGGTATTGCCGACCCAACGCAGCTTGTCCGAGGCTATGATGTTATCTAAAAATGATAAGTTGTAGTCGCCTGGCACGCCAAATACTTCAGAAGCTCCTGCTTCTGCTACTCGGTCAAATAGATAATCAGCAATAGTATAAGGTTGAGTCATGTTTGTTGTCCTTGTTTTATAGTTCTAGCATTAGGGTTATAAGTGTAGTTGCAGCTTTAAAGCTGTTTTGTACTTCACAAATATTATGGAATACTTATTATAAAAATATGTTATACCATAAGACAATCTTGAAGTCACACGTGGTTTGATGACTGAGATAATTTATACAAAAATTATTGACAGACTAATAAATATACGTATAATATGCTGTCATCATCTGGCGATGCTTAGGTATGGCTAATACGATGATTTAGCGGGAATAGCTCAGTGGTAGAGCATAACCTTGCCAAGGTTGGGGTCGAGAGTTCGAATCTCTTTTCCCGCTCCAAATTTGCTTTGATAAAGCACAAAAGCCTCACTACTCTTTATATGAGCGGTGAGGCTTTTTTTTGTCCGATCTTTAAGGGTTGTAGAAGATATTTCGAAATATCTTTTCTGTTTTAGTTAAGTTTAGCTACTTAATCGAAAAGCTCGTTTTCGGTATGGTGCCCATTTGGTGCCCAAACCGTGCCTCACTTCTTATATCAAAAGCTCGTTTCAATCGTTAAAGTTATAGTACTATTAGAGTCGACTATCAACACAGTCCATTCTAATTAATGATAGATTGAGCCATTCATGAACTTTATAGATGTTGAACCCACGCTAGAAAACTACTGGCGAGCTATTATTTTGTTTGGTAGAAACACGGCTTCTTATAAATTCGCGCTTGCCAAAACGTTAATCGATGTCAGTTTGGAGAGAGATTCTGATTTAATTTCACTGGAAGATTTAGCACTGCCCTACGCCACGCATCTTTGTGAACATCTAAAACATAGCCCTAAACAGAGCACTTTTGGTAGTAGTAAGTTTATCAATGCTTGCATTCAATTTAACCATCAACAAATCAGCGAAGACGAACTCATTGATATCACGAATAAAGAAGGATTTAAATACGTTTTGAACGCTTTTCATGTGGTCAATACCAAAGCGGTGCAAGAACGATTCTATGATGTGATTAATGAAGCGTTTTTTATTGATGAGCGCAAGCATAATAAAGGAATACGTCTAACAGATAACTTGTTTAAATTATTCTATGTGTTTGATCACTCGGCTGAAAACCTCAATTTTGAGACAGAATCACGTTGGAATTTGGTTGAAAAAGCATGGGAACTTAATTTAAATAAAAATTTAATTGCGGTCGAATTTGACCAAGATACCAAACAGCTATTTACTCAAGATACTAAACATCGCCGCATTGATATCACCAGTTCAAGAGGCGCATTAAACGGTTATCAAAAGAGTAGATGCTTTTACTGCTTTACAGAAATCAGCGTTGCTCCTAATGACTCGATGCTAGCAGACGTTGACCACTTCTTTCCGCACACTTTAAAACCCCAAGTAGCAACCGCTGGTTGCTGTCGTCCAGTTAATGTCGATGGTGTTTGGAATCTAGTACTTGCTTGCTCTTATTGCAATCGTGGTATAGACGGTAAATCTGCTCAAGTCCCTAATATTGAATTATTAAAAAGACTGCACACACGCAACGAATATTTGATTGGCAGTCACCACCCCTTACGTGAGACTTTGATCAATCAAACGGGTAAAAATGAAAAGACGCGTCAACAGTTTTTGCAAAAGTCTTTTAACTTCTCAAAAGAACATTTGATTCATGTTTGGCACCCTAAACAACAAGGCTGTAGTCTTTTCTGATAATAGTCAGCGATATATAACCTATGATAAACCAATCAAATACCCTAGCCTTTTATAACAGCAATGCACACTCATTCATTGAGCAAACCATCGATGTAAATATGCGTCTACTATATCAACCCTTTATAAATAACCTGCCTGTTAGACCACCAAACCAACAAAAAATACTGGATTTAGGCTGCGGTTCAGGTCGTGACAGTATACATTTTGCCAGTTTAGGCTTTAATGTTACTGCTATTGATAGTGGCTCGGCATTACTTGACCTTGCAAAAGCGGCTGCTCAAAAGCGCATGGACTATCAAGATACGATTGAGTGGCATTGTGCTAGTTTTCAAGACCTTATCCAAAAAGACTGGCAACGTCAATTTACCGCTATCTGGGCATGCGCTTCATTGCTTCATGTGGCTTATGATGAGTTGCCTGAATTAATAGATGGATTACTACACATGCTTACAGACGATGGTGTGTTTTACGCATCATTTAAATACGGTAATAGTGAGCGCGTGAAAGATAGTCGCTTTTTTTGCGATATGAATGAAAAACGCTGGGAAACTATCAAGCAAAAAACCAACCATGAATTCAAAGACGAAATTTGGCTTACTGATGATCAAAGAGCAGATAGAGATGAAAAGTGGTTTAATATTATGATTAAGCGATGATACACTTAAATTCTTACATTAAATAATTTAATATGCTTATTTAGGCTATATTGTATGTGAATACTGCGATTATACTTGCCTGATTGAAGTACCTATACATGTGAGCATAATTTTTGTCAGACAAATAAGTATTACTTATAAGAAAAGCCAGACAGCTTAAGTTGTCTGGCTTAGTTGTATGCACCATCTTTTAAAACAGCTCAGAGCTTTTATGTATCTATAAACTCTAACGCCTAGGTTCTATAAAGCACCTTTACCACATGCCAGCCAAACTTGGTCTTGACTAAATGCGGGATAAACAGCTCGCCGTTGAAGCAGACTTTATCAAATGGCCCTACCATATCGCCTTTTTCAAACTCGCCTAAGCTGCCACCTTTTTTACCTGATGGGCAGGTTGAATGCTTCTTAGCCAGCACATCAAACTGAGCGCCTTTTTTAAGCTTAGCAATAATCCCCTCAGCCACTTCTTTGTCTTTTACTAAAATATGTAATGCGCTAGCGGTACGAGCCATAATATAAACCTTTTATAACATATTGATTATCAGAGCATTGTATCACTACTTACTTTGGGTGCTGACCTAACTGGTATGATCGATTCGAAATAAAATCGATACGCTAATATTATCAGTTTTATAGTGAGTCAACTATGTACTCTATTTTAGGGTCACCCATAGCTTGAACGATATGTTGTACCTGTAAAAAGCGATTTACAAAGGACATTTTTTAATAATTCTCTAATATAATTATGTATCAATGCCTCTACGAAGATAGCTCGTCTAAAACACTTAATAGCTCATAAAACCGCTTGCGTAGCACCCGCAGCCCGCTCAATTAATAGATCCACTGGGGCGTCAGGACTCAAAGTGCCAAAGGCTAAGCCATGCTCATTTGCAAGCCTAGAGCGACAGAATATCGTTGCGATTTCAGTATTGTCAGTGAGTAGCAAGATAGACGCTTGTAGCATTAATGCTAGGCGCTCAATCACGTAACGGCTACGGAACTCCAAGGTTTGAGTATCCTCAAAACGCCCTGTCAGACGCTTGAGTTCAGCATCATAATCAGAGTTTTTACCTGCTGCTTTTTGCAGCTCTGTGAATAGTGCATCGCGAGTTTCGGGCTCTTTTTTTAATGCTCGAAGCACATCTAGACATTGTACATTACCACTGCCTTCCCAAATTGAATTGAGCGGTGCTTGTCTGTAGAGACGCGGCATAATAGTTTCCTCCACATAGCCATTACCTCCTAGACATTCTTGCGCCTCATTGACAAGGACAGGAGTGCGTTTGCATATCCAATATTTGCCAATGGCCGTGGCGATACGCGCAAGGGCGGCTTCATGAGGGTCGTGGTCGATGCTATCAACCGCGCGAGCAATACGCATAGTTAGGGCAATCGCAGCTTCTGACTCTAAGGCTAAATCTGCCAACACATTACGCATAATAGGCTGATCAATGAGTAGCTTACCAAATGCCTCGCGCTGGCTGGTGTGATGAATAGCTTGAACGATAGCTTGACGCATTTGTGCTGATGAGCCAATCATACAGTCGAGTCGGGTTAGCGCTACCATTTCAATAATTGTCGGGATACCGCGACCTTCTATGCCCACTAACTCGCCAAACGCTTCTTGAAACTCTACTTCTGATGAGGCATTTGACCAGTCGCCTAATTTGTCTTTTAGGCGCTGTACTTGGATAGCATTGCGCGTGCCATCAGGACAAAAACGCGGTACTAAGAAGCAGCTAAGACCATTTTCTGACTGGGCCAAAACAAGGTGAGCGTCACACATTGGCGCTGAGAAAAACCATTTATGACCGATAATTTTATATGAGCCGTCCTCTTGTAGCGTAGCTTTCGTCGTATTACGACGTAAGTCTGAGCCGCCTTGTTTTTCTGTCATTCCCATGCCCATAGTACAGCCTAGCTTCTCCTCCATAGGTAAGCTACGCGGATCATAGTCTGAAGATAACAACTTAGGTAACCATTTATCGGCCAGTGTAGGCGCATGTCGTAGTGCAGCAATTGCAGCATAGCTCATAGACATCGGGCACCCAAACCCGGCCTCAGGCTGTGACCCTAAATACATCACGGCGGCGCGTGCCACGTGCGCGCTACTGCGCTCTTCATTACGCCAGGCAAAATTGCTCATGCCATACTTCATGCCCGCCCTCATCAAATCATGGTAGGCTGGATGAAACTCTACTTCATCTATACGCCGTCCATAACTGTCAAAGTTTCGCAGTTTAGGCTTGTTCTCGTTAGCCAAAAAACCGCTAGTGATCAGCTCACCACCAGTAAGTGCACCAAACTCGCTCAAATGATTCTCTGCCCAAGACGCGCCCTCTCGAGCCACTGCTTCTTTTAGCGCTATGTCTGTTTCCCATGCATTATAATTGGCTAAGGCATAAGGCTGATTTTGCACCTCATGAGTATGAAATTGATTTACAATTGACATAATGGTTATCTTCCTTGGTTTTAAATGGCCTATCCTAGGCTTTAGTAGTCAGTATTATAGTCTCGTCTTAAAATGCAACGCATCTGTTTTATCCAGTAATGATTAGATAGCGATATAAGCGTAGGCTAATTCATATAGTATTCAATATGTAGTGAGGCTTTTTTGCTTAACCTTAGAACAACAGGTTATCATTGTCTCTAAAGCGTTCTGTATAATAGAAAATATACACCCAAATACATATCAATAATCAGGTAAATCTTATGGCAAAACTAGAATCAAACACTGAATTAGAAGCCGCGGCATTTCGCCGCTTGCTCGCCCATTTAGACGAGCGCAAAGATGTACAAAATATTGAGCTGATGAACCTTGCTGACTTTTGTCGCAACTGTCTATCCAAATGGTACAAAGCGGCTGGGGAGGAGCGCGGTATTGATATTGATTATGAAGATGCGCGTGAGCTTATCTACGGTATGCCCTATTCTGAGTGGAAAGAGAAATATCAGCAAAAAGCAACACCCGAGCAATTAGCGCGCTTTAACGAGATTGAAGCTGCAAAAAACAAGTCTGATGAAGACAAACAATAGTTACTCGCACTCTATACCCTAATTTTGACACGCACCCTAAGACACACCAATCACTCAACCTTGCCGCGACTTTAGCGGCTTTCTATAGATTTAAGTATGCTGCTGAACCCTACGGTTCCTTGTTTTTGCATTTGACGGTCAAATAGGCGACCGATCAATGGCAATGGTAACATCAAGCGACCCTCAGATACCCAAGTGACGTGTGTGGTGCCGTCCCCTAAGTCTTTTAGATCAATGACACCTTTATCATGTTGCATTTTCATCGGTCTAGATTTCTCGATTTTGTATTGCATATGAGTAGGACGCTCAAATGCCTTGATTCGCTCCCAAAATTTAACAGGCCCGGTTTGAATCACGCGTAAAGCGCCGACACCATTTCGCTCCTCGCTACCTTCCGTTACTAGCTTAGCAGCCCCAACCGCTTTAAATGACCCATAACTAGCATGGTCGCTGAGTGCTTCAAACACGTCGTTAATCGGTTTTTTGACGATACGTTCTACTTTTATTTTAAACATACTATTATCTCGTTAAGATTAAAATTATTTAGCTTATTGCCATCTCAAAACTTAATTAAGCAACCACACTTTAAGAATTAATTATCGTGAAGAGCGCTTAGACCCTCGGCCTTTAGCAGGGCGTTTGCCATTGCCAGCAGGTTTGCCCTTGCCACCTGAATGCTTACCGCGACCAGCAGGACGCCCATCCCTACCCTTTGAACCCTTAGGGTTTCTAGCGCCCTCTTTAGAGTGTTTATTATCCTTTGCGGCGCCCGTTGATTTAGAAGCCGATTTTGATGTATTGCTACGAGATTTTTTTCGTGGGCCGTTGCGAGACTTTTTACCTGCATTGCTATCTTCTGAAGACGACTCTCCAATAGATTTAAGCAATACAGATAACTCTTTTTCGGTCAGATCTCGCCAGTCGCCAACGGGAATACCCTTGAGGCTGACATTCATAATTCGCGTACGCTCAAGCTTGACGACGTCATAGCCAAAATGCTCACACATACGGCGGATTTGACGGTTCAGCCCCTGCACTAAGGTAATATTAAAGACGGTGGGCGCAACCTTTGTCACGGGGCACTTCTTGGTCATCTGCCCTAGTATAGGGACGCCACCTGCTAAACCCTCAATAAAACTATCGGTTATCGGCTTATTCACCGTCACCAAATACTCTTTTTCGTGATTATTGCCCGCGCGCAGTACCTTGTTGACCAGATCGCCATTATTGGTCAAAAAGATTAACCCTTGCGAGTCTTTGTCCAAGCGGCCAATGGGGAAAATACGTAAACTATGCCTCACAAAATCGACAATGTTGTTTTTCTCTGAAGCTTCAGTGGTGCTGACAATGCCAACGGGTTTATTTAAAACGATAAACACAAAATCATCGGGCTCTCGCGGCTCGATAAGTTGTCCATTCACCTTTACCGCATCTCCTGCGCTCACTTGCGCGCCGACTTGCGCGCGCTTGCCATTAACGTATACATTACCTTGTTCGATAAAGCGATCAGCGTCGCGCCTAGAACATATACCGCTTTCGCTAATATATTTATTTAATCGAGTCGTGGTCGCGTTAAACATAGAGCACCGTTTTGTCTAATTAAAAGCTGTTTTGTTAAAGAGCCTAAATCGAATGAATCATCATAAAGGAGATTGCATTATATAGGAAATTTGGTGCTTACCTCAGCAGAGACCAGTAGCACTCAACGTGCATCTAGAATGGTTGATTATCAAAACCAGCCTTTTTCTAATAATTGCTCGGTATTACTGACGGTAAACTCAGTATGCAAGTCATAAAACGTGCCTGCATCTTCAACCTTATCGAGCAACTCTCGTTTGCTAAGCGCTACAAACATTGCTAGCGAATAAGCGGCGCAGTGGATAGACTTTTTGGGATTAAACGTAATATCGGTAAAAGCTTGATACTGCATAACCTCATCATGAAGCTGCGTATTTTGCTTGAGCGCATTGATGTATAACCAGTCATAAAATACAGTCAAAGGCTCTATGCCCCACTCCATACCGAAATCATTGTAGCCAATAAGCTGACCTGAGTGATGCAAGCGCTCGTCCTTTTTAGCTTGTCTTGGCGCAGTAGTAAGCAAATCTGTAAAAGGGCCACCACGCTCAAATACTTTACTCGCCTGAAAGATATTCTCGACACTATACTGCCCGCCGCTATCCTCGTCAGTGAGTTGTAGGCTGAGTGGACTGAGCAAAAAGCTCAGCTTATTACCTGATTTGCTAGACATCTCTAAGACATTGCTAAAGCCATATTTTTTGCGGATGACTTGATGCAAATCATTGATAGATTTTTTCTTTTGGCGACTGGCAAACCCAACATGGCGCTCTACTCTCACCATATCTGTTTTGACCAAATTGTCACTATTGACTCTTGGCATAAATACCGGTTTTTGTTCTACAGCGTTGTGTTCCATAGTTGATAATCTTTATTTTATAGCGTTGGGCATTATAGCAAGAGTTCGGTTTGAGTGTTCTTATATGATGATTTTAGACACTAAACACCAAAAACCACAACCTCATCGCCCTCCGCCCACGGCTGATACTTGGTCATGACTTGCAAAAATAGAGTGTGTGCCAGGCAATGATTCAGCCAGCGCTGCACATTTGGATAGGGCAATTCATAAAAAGTATTGCGATCGACATGAGCGAATTGACGCACAAAAGGCATAATAGCAATGTCAGCAAGCGTTACTTTATCTGCTAACAAATACAAGTTCTGCGTAAGTAGCTCCTCTAAAACTTGCAAAAACGTCTCGCCTTTTTGCCGATATTCAATTTGGGTCATTTCAAGATGACGATCTGCGTATTTGTAGCGATCCAGCCAGTGCTTAAACTCATGATCATTTTGATCGATCAGCGTATTGGCTTGCTGCAACACTTGGGCATCAAGCAAATCTTGCGGATCATTTTGCGCAAGCGCCCACTCCATGATCTCCCTACTCTCTTCAATCACTTGACCATCGCTCAGTTGCAATACAGGGACTGTACCCTTTGGGCTAATCGCTAGCATCTGCGCGGGTTTATCCTTTAGTACGATTTCTCGCAGTACAACTTGCTGCTCTGAGAACAAAATACCAAGCCTCGCCCGCATGGCATAAGGGCAGCGGCGAAAGGAATATAAGAGTGGCAAGGAAGCAGTCATAATCAGTCTCACGGTTGAAATACAAAAAAGACCTCACCAGTCTAGCAGGCAAGGTCTATTTATTGAGTGTTATTTATAAGAATAAGAGTCCTAAAGCGATTATCACGCCGCTGACAAGCAATACAATGACGCAAAAGCCCATGATATCTTTGGCTTTGAGTCCAGCAATGGCTAATGCTGGCAGTGCCCAAAATGGCTGAATCATGTTTGTCCAAGCATCGCCCCATGCCACCGCCATCGCAACGCGCGAGGGGTCGCTCCCTAGCATGTCGGCCGCCTCTAACATAATTGGTGCTTGTACTGCCCACTGCCCGCCGCCTGATGGCACAAAGAAATTGACCAGCCCTGCGCTCAAAAAGGCAAAAAGCGGCAGCGTCTGCTCGGTTGAGACACTGACAAAAGCCTCAGACATTAACCCCGCCAACCCGGAGGCCGCTTAAACACTAGGCGCTATCGGTCTTTTTTTGCTGGACAGTAAATTTATAGTCATTAGTCGCATCGAGCAGCAGTTTGGTATTATCAAATTGAATATTAATGTCATCTCGCAAGCTGTATTTGGGCAAGGCGTGTAAGTTGGGGTTTAATTCATATTTGATCTGCGCGGTATCCTCGGCGAACAGCTCATAGGGCATCTCGAGTACTGTGAACAGCTTAGCTAAAAACGCATCGGCAGTAAAGTATCCGTCCCTATAACTACCGTCAAGCCCAAGGTATTGATTGGACAACACATGACGCAGGCGCTCGCACGCTGGCAAGGTATGTTTGGTAGGATAACCCATGGCTTTTATGATGTCCTGCGCGCGTAGCTCAAGTGTCTCTATTTGACTGATCGCATACTGTGCAAGAGGATGACGCGAACGATATTGGCGTGTGTATTTGGCGTGAGAAGTGCTGTGGTTCATGATAGGTGATACCTTATCCTATGACTCCGGCAAAATAATAAAATTAGGCACAAATGAGGATGTCGGAGTACAGGCTCATGCGCTTTACCAGAATTGTTTTGTATCGTGCTGGAAGTTGCAAGGATTGTCCGTATTTATAGCGGCGCAAACCTGTTAAACCCACGATGTGCACATAGTAACAAGGGTAACTACGACTGTCTAGAGCGTAAAAGTTACTCTAAGGTAAACCTACTCAGCGTCATCTATTAGCGCGTTTAGCGCATCAATCATGTCATCATCAATAATGTGGTCTTCGATATAATCAACCAGTTGATGTACGGTCGCCAGATCCATCTCTGTAATGCCTAAGCGGGCAAGGTCTTCATTGATGGACTCTAAACTATCTAGGTTATCAGGGTTATCTAATAGATGCTCCTCAAACCCAGCATGGACAAGCCAGTATATCTTCTCAAGGACCGTGTCTCTTTCGGTCAATGTTGAGTATCCATCGCCTTGAACGAACAAATTAAAATGATAAGGTATCTTGACATCATTGATAAAAAACGTACGCATACAGTCTATCGTGTAGGCTTGGTTGTCTAAGCTTTCATGGCTTTCTTCGTCTGCGTCTACTTCAATCTGCTCTGTGACTAAGCTTCCTACTATTTGATACTCGCCTGTTTTTACCTTGTGATTATAAATAATCGTCGCGTCCGCTATGGCATCAAAGATCACGGCGCTGACATCTAAAGTGTTGTCATCGATATTATAAAAACGCTTTAGCGCGGGCAAAAACTCGGTCAGCTCGTCCTTGGGTACGGGAATAAGGAACTGCTGCTCGTATATCTTGATCATGTCCTCAGGTGAGTACGTATTGACGCCGTCTTTGTCATCTCTGCCCGTAGGATTGAGCGGTACAAAATTATAAGGGTTATTATTGGACATGTAAGATGCCTGTATCTAAAAGTTTATGGTTATCGATTTGAACGGTGATTCGCTTGGATGCAAATTTATGAGGGTATTATCGCTTATCTAGCGGCTTTTGGATATACCGACTGTAGTAATGGCAATATAGGCTTGTGTTATAGGCAGACGCTTCGCTTCAAACTACTACCCATATTTAGGAACTGTATTACTATTATCCTAGAAACCTATATAGACCAAAAAAGAAGTCATCAGATATCACAAAATCGGACATTCAGTTGTTATATAATAGCCTTTAAGTGGCTTTAGCTTAGTACTTGAGAGATGACCTGACAATGAGTCAAGTTAGAGTCCAGCCTACTCAACTATGAGACCTGTTCATGAAAATTACAGATAACTTCTTGCAAGAAATCCTTGAAAATAGGAAGTTTAAAAAAGACTTCATCCATCAGCAAAATAAGATTGCAGCACTGACTCACTTTTTGAATAATACAAATAACTTATACTCTGATCACTTCAAAGTTGAAGCATTTGACTTTTTAGAGGCCGTATTATCATGGAAGTTTCCTAATGAGACCATATCTGAGGATTTAGTTGAAAATGTCATGAGTTCACTTGAGAACAATGTAAACATAGACTACCCATTCCTAGCGCCTGAGAACCCGAAATTTACTTTTATAGATTTATTTGCTGGTATTGGTGGTTTTAGATTGGCATTGCAAAACCTTGGCGGCAGTTGTGTTTTTTCGAGTGAGTGGGATACTTATTCAAAGCAGACCTATAAAGCCAATTTTGGAAAGTTACCCTTTGGTGATATTACCCTTCCTGAAACTAAGGCTGCCGTCCCTAAGTCATTTGATATTTTATGTGCAGGTTTTCCTTGTCAGGCGTTTTCTATCGCTGGCAAAAGAGGTGGATTTGAGGACACTAGAGGGACTCTTTTTTTTGACGTCGCTGAAATTATTGCCAAACACAAACCTAAAGCTTTTTTCTTAGAAAACGTTAAAGGTTTGACCAACCATGATAAAGGGAGAACCTTAGCAACCATATTAAATGTGCTAAGAGAAGATCTTGGATACTATGTGCCAGAACCAAAGATAATGAATGCAAAAGACTTTGGAGTACCTCAGAACCGAGAGCGCATATTTATAGTGGGTTTTAGAAAAGACTTAAATATAAATTCATTCCAGTACCCTGAGCCACTGTCTTTGGATACTTGTGTTAGCGATATTATTGAAGAAAAAGAAGTGTCTGTTAAATACTATCTATCCAAACAATATCTATCTACATTAGTAGAACATAAAAAACGACATGCCGATAAAGGTAATGGTTTTGGTTATGAAATTTTAAACAATGACGGTATTGCCAATGCAGTCGTTTGTGGTGGCATGGGACGAGAACGTAATTTAGTATTAGACAATAGATTAACCAACTTCACACCCGTCACTAATATCAAAGGTGAAGTAAACCGTGAGGGTGTCCGTAAAATGACACCGAGAGAATGGGCAAGACTTCAAGGCTTTCCAGACAGTTATAAACTTGTGGTTTCAGATGCTCAGGCGTATAAACAGTTTGGTAACTCGGTAGCAGTTCCAGCTATTCAAGCAACCGCTAAACAAATACTTAATACTTTGGAAATACAATGACGGTAAAAGGCAATATCGGTGAATGGAGCGAGATTTATACCCTCCTCAAAGTGTTAGGTGAAGAAAAACTTTATGCAGGTAACGAATCGCTGGAAAAGCTAGAAGATATCGTTTACCCAGTAATCAAAGTCTTAAGAACAGAAGCAAGCGGAGATTTTGAATACCAAATCAATCAAAACATAGTATTCATATCCTCAAATGGAAAAGAGCTATTGAGATTACCTGCCGAAGAATTTACGCGAAAAGCACAGATAACTCTTAAGCAAGTTCTAAATAATAAAAAACTTAAAAACACTACTTTTGCTATTCCAGAAATAGAATCGTTTATGGAGCAAATCCACTGTAAATCTTTAAAAGCATCATCCACTCAAAAAACCGATATCACCATCGTGATTCACGATGAAAAAACCAATCAACAACCTGTCCTTGGCTTTAGTATCAAATCGCAGCTTGGCAGCCCCTCGACTTTATTAAACGCCGGGAAAACTACAAACTTTCGCTATAAAGTTAATGGGTTAACAAGCACTCAATTAGCTGAAATAAACGCCATTGAGGGTCGCAAAAAAATTATAGACAGGGTCGCAAAAATAAAAATACTGGGTGGTATTCTGACGTTTGATAAAATCTTAAATAGCACCTTTTCAAATAACCTCATATTAATTGATAGCCTTTTGCCCCAAATAATCAGTGAGATGCTTCTTAGTTTTTATACTAAAGACTCATCTACTGTAGCTGACTTGGTTCAACTGATAGAAAACTCAAACCCTATCGGCTTTGATAATTCAAATGAACACCGTTTTTACACCTACAAGGTAAAAAAGATGCTTACCGATATGGCATTAGGTCTAACACCTGCTAAGGTTTGGACTGGAAAATATGATGCTACTGGCGGGTACTTGGTGGTTAAAGATGATGGCGAGGTACTTTGCTATCACCTTTATAATAGGAATGACTTTGAGGACTATTTGTTTACTAATACCAAACTAGAAACAGCAAGCACGACAAGATATACTTTTGGCAGTATTTATCAAGAAGGTGAGGATTTATATTTTAATTTGAATTTACAAATCCGCTTTATAAAATAGCTTCAATGTCTCAACATTCAATGAATCTTACTATCTTGGATTACTTCATAAAGCAAAATGAGAGGATCACCTAGGTATAATTTAGTTTGAAATTATAGTATTACTAATTTTTTATAAGACCTGATTCAATTGTATAAAAAACAAGCCATGCTATGATTAACGATAACGAACACTGCTTATCAAGGAAGATAGATGAATACTACAAATACAGAGGCGACTAGTCAAAGCGCCAACGAGACCAACAAGCCGTTTATCATTAGAGAAAACAGCGCTGATAGTGTTGTCACTTTGACACTTAATCGTCCTAAACAGTTCAATGCGTTGTCGGTTGATATGCTCAACGCTATGCAAACCGAGCTTGATGATATCGCGCAAGATGAAAAGGTTCGCGTGGTCGTCATCGCCGCTACGGGTAAGGCATTTTGTGCTGGTCACAATCTCAAAGAGATGCGCGCTCATAGCGATGAGGCCTTTCATAGAGCACTGTTTAAGCAGTGTAGTCAGATGATGCTAACTCTAAACCGTATGCCGCAAATCGTCATTGCAAAAGTACAAGGCATTGCAACGGCGGCAGGTTGTCAGCTGGTCGCTGCTTGTGATTTGGCAGTCGCCTCAGACGATTCTAAGTTTGCGACTTCTGGGATAAATGTTGGACTGTTCTGTTCCACTCCCGCCGTTGCAGTCAGTCGTAACCTCTCTCGCAAGCAAGCCTTTGAGATGCTGATTACAGGCGAGTTTATCGATGCCGATACTGCTATGAGACAAGGGCTTGTCAATCGCGTGGCAACAGCCGATCAGCTGGACGCCGCGCTACAATCCTTGATCGATGCTATCACTAGCAAATCCTCTGTCGCCATCAAAACGGGCAAAGATATGTTCTACAAGCAGCTAGATATGGATCTGCCGCACGCCTATGAGTACGCGGGCAAGGTGATGACTGGTAACATGATGGCGAACGATGTTAGCGAAGGTATTGACGCCTTTATTCAAAAGCGTCATGCGGTGTGGACAGGACATTAGTGCTTTGTCTTTATTAACAATATTTTTAACTATAGCCCTTTAGGCAAGCTTTGTACCCCAAGGCTTGCCGCCTCGACAGCACCTGCGAGATATCCCGAAAAACTTGGCGACCACTCACTACCTATCCCTGTCAGACTATCCGCCCATATACCTGATATTGGCTGAGATTGAGGCGCTTGTGGATGCTGACCGTTGCTACTGGCATCGGCTAGCGTCGCGGTAAATGAATCTTGTGCCCAATCCTTGAGATATTCAGACTTTGGCGCGCCTGCTTGCTCACCAAATAAACGTACCAGTTGCGTGCGGCAATGCTCTTTTAGTACCTCAGTTGAGACGCTTTGACGGACAGATGCAGGTACGCCTACAAAGCCAAATAGCGCGCCGCTGCCATCCATGATAGAGGCATCATGAATCTCAACCATTGGTCCTTGCGAGCTACGAGCAGCGCCAGAGAGACCGTGCCCGCGCCAAAAAGGGGTATCATAAACCGCAAAGTATTTGGCATGAGGCGCCATCCAAGTCGCGGTATTGCGCCACTCATCCCTCAAGTCCGTCGGCAACTCAGGTTCAAAGGTAATACTGGCTTCGACCAAACGAGGTGGCAGTGCCAATAACACTTGCTCTGCTTGCCATATTTTCACTTGCCCTACCTTATCTTCACTCGTTATTCGCGCAAAACCATCCGTATAATCAAGGCTTTTCACTCTCTGACCTGTGACTACTTTTGAAGGATCAAGGCGATGATATAAAGCGTCGATCAAGGCCTTCATGCCACCTTTAATACGCATAGATGGCGGTGAGCTTTTATACCCTAATGTACGCATAGCAGGCTCGTTAGGAGCGCGCTCGATTAATGTATCACCCTCTTCAAACTGTGCAAAAGTCTCAAGCTCTAACTCATCGACCAGAGCACTTAGCTGCGGCTGAAACTCAGGCCAAAACCAAGAGGGCCCTAAATCGAAGCTATCTACATCTTTTGCATTATCAGAGCCAAGATGTTGTGAAGTCGTCTGCTCAGAGTTTGAGTCTCTTAAGAGTCTATTATCTAAAATACGACCACCCAGAGTAGGACGCGCTTCTATCAAGACATAATCGATACTTTGTTTCTCTAGTAAATAAGCGGCGTATAGACCACTTAACCCGCCCCCAATAATAGCTACAGGTATATTTGTCATATTTATTTTTCTTGTATTAAAGGTCTCAAATCGTAAATGTGAAAATCGAGCTCATTAAACGTCCAAATCTTCGACATCTGCGCCAATCACTTGTGCTAAATGACCCGTCTTAAGATAGACGGTAGCGCCTTGCGACCCTGCTTTTATCGACGACGACGTAGCTGCGGTAGCTGTGGGCATACGTATCCAACTGTCTTTATTATAAGTTTGATGCCCTTCTATAAGCGTACCTTTGACAACTAATAGCTCTGCGCCGCCTGTCGTCAATTGGGCAAGTAGATCATCGCTGAACAAAACCTCATCTGCACCCAAACGCTGCAAGCTGACCTGCTCACGGTTGTCTAAAGAGTGCTCACTTGAATATAAAGGACAAACTTCCCGGCTGCCGACGCGTTGCCAGTTAGCGTTATCGTACGTGTCGATAGCGACATGACGATTTTCTGATGCTAGCATCTGTCGCAGCTTAACAAAGATAATCGCTCCTTCATCGCTAAAGGGAGTGTGACCTGACGCTGGTGGATTACGCAAGTACCAGCCTGCAGGGTAATGCTCGTCATCGGCTGAAAACGTCCCTGACAATACCAAAATCTCCTCGCCGCCTGGGTGCTGATGACGGGGAAAGTGAGAGCTTGGCGCATAACGCACAAGACTCGTCGCGCGCGCTTTTTCCGCGCCTACGCGATCGAGCATCACGCGCTCAACGCCGCCTTGCGGGGACTTTACCCACTGGTGTTCTTCAGACGGTAGCTCAGCACGACGCGAAAAATCTGCATTAATTAACATAGGATAGTATCCAAATTTGAGTTAAGAGAAGCCAGCTTAGAAGTCTACCTTGCCGCGTAGCGCTTTGGTTTTGCCGCGCTGGGTCTTTTGATCGACGCGTTTACGTTTAGCATTTCTGCTAGGCTTAGTGGGTCTGCGCGCCTTGGCGACTTGGGTTGCTTGCAAGATAAAGGCTTTAAGACGTTCAAAGGCATCTATTTTGTTACGCTCTTGGGTGCGGTACTGCTGAGCTTTTAACACAAAAATGCCGTCTTTAGTCACTCTGCTATCTTGACTAGCGAGCAAGCGCTGCTTTTGAGAGTCGCTTAGACTTGAGGCGTTAATATCAAAGCGTAAATGTATAGCAGACGAGACTTTATTGACGTTTTGCCCGCCTGCTCCTTGTGCGCGAATAGCACTAATCTCGACCTCACTTTCACTTAGGCTAATGGTATTACTGATAAAAATCATAATTGTCTTTTATTGGTTTGAATATTTGGTATATGGGGCATTATTTGATAATAATCTACGCTATTTATGCAATTGTGTAACTTCAGATGTAAAACTTAACTAATAAAATAACGAATTATACTAAGTCAAAAAGCACCTTATCAGGTGCTTTTTTGTGTCTGCTTATTTTACAGAGTTACTCTAATACCTGTCATTGTTTTTGGTATCCATTATCATTTATCAAAGATGATTGGGTATATATCGCCGCTTGTCTTGTGCAATCACCAGTCATCTCTGACCGACTACTTTTGTAGCGATTTCTGCTAAAATATTCAGCGAATAAAATTAGCTATAAAAAAGGATTTTACATGCGCTTGGCCTCAGTGTTTCAAAAAATGCATGACCGTACGCCAAAGCTTGGCAAAGCGGTCTCACTGGCGACGGCGACTGGTGTCATTTTGGGCAATAGCTTTGCAGGTAGCATTCCTGTTTGGCTTATGGGCGCAACCAAAATCATCACTGGTGCTGATGTCGCTGACAAAGCAGTCATCAAAATCGCCAATCACTGGATTAAAAGTAATAATGCGGTAATCGATACGGTACTCCCCAAGAAAGACTGGCGTATCCAGCTGCCAGAGGATGTCGATACCAGCGGTAAGTACTTGCTCGTGAGCAATCATCAATCTTGGGTTGATACCAGTATCGTGCAGTACATTAGCCAAGACCGTCTGCCCCTGACGCGGTTTTTTACCAAATTTGAGCTGATATATATCCCTATCGTCGGTCAGACCTTTTACTTTTTGGACTTTCCGATGATGCGCCGTCACTCCAAAAAACAAATCGCCAAAAACCCTGCGCTACAAGGCAAAGACATCATTGAGGCCAAACGTGCCTGCTCACTGCTCAAAGACAAGCCTTTTACCTTGCTCAACTATTTGGAAGGCACGCGCTTTACTCAGGCTAAGCGCGATAAACAGAACTCCCCTTACACCCATTTGCTCAAACCGCGCGCAGGCGGCCTCGCTCTTGCTATCAACGCTTTAGGCGATGAGATAGACGGAATACTGGATATGACTATCGTTTATCCTGATGGCATTCCGACCTACGCTGATTTATGGCAAGGCAACATTCAGCGCCTAAGCGTCGATGTGCGCTACCTTGAGGTGCCTGATAATTTGGTCGCTGCTATTCAAAACGGTGGTTACGAGGAGGATGAGGACGTCAAAGCGCAGATGTTTGCTTGGGTTGAGCAGATATGGCAAGACAAAGACGCGCGTATTAATGAGATGCTTGCTAAGTTTGAAGAGTAAATTTTTTTTGCAGAGTAAGTTTTTTAGACCTAGATTGAGTAGTTTTATACACAAAAAAGCCCTTTATCTCTCGATAAGGGGCTTTTGTTTATTGCACAATCATAATTACTTGATACGCATGTCACCGGTCTCAACAAAACGCTGATGCCATGACAGTGCCTCATCAAGAATATGCGGCGTATGCAGTGGACCTGACTTCTGAGCGCGCTCATAGTAGTCTTGAAGCATTGGGCGATAGTCTGGATGCGCGCAGTTATCGATAATGAGCTTAGCGCGTTGACGCGGCGATTTACCACGCAAATCAGCAAATCCTTGCTCAGTGACCAAGAACATTACATCATGCTCAGTATGGTCGTGGTGCGATACCATCGGCACGATAGCAGAGATCGCGCCGCCTTTAGCGGTTGATGGACTCACAAAGAATGAGAAATGCGAGTTACGGGTAAAATCACCTGAGCCGCCAATACCATTCATCATCTTGGTACCCATGATGTGCGTCGAGTTGACGTTACCATAGATATCCCCTTCGATCATGGCATTCATAGCGATAATACCTAGGCGGCGAATGACCTCAGGATGGTTGGTAAATTCTTGTGGGCGTAAAATAAGCTTATTACGCAAAAAGTCAATATTGTCATTAAAGCGCTGCAAAGCATCTGGGCTAAAGGATAATGCCGTTGCCGACGCTGATGCCATCTTGCCGCTTAATACTAGATCTAGCATACCATCTTGCAACACTTCGGTATAACCCATCAAATTATCAAACGGGCTGTCTTGTAGACCCATCAACACAGCATTGGCAACGTTACCGACGCCTGACTGTAGTGGCAGTAAGTTCTTTGGCAGGCGACCTTGTTTGACTTCATGATCCAAAAACTCAATGATCTGTGAAGCGATCGTTTTAGAGTTTTCATCAGGATCAGCAAATTTACTATTGCGATCAGGCGCATCCGTCATGACAATACCGACAATCTTATCCAGATCACACTCTAAATAAGGTGTACCAATACGGTTGGCAGGATCGACGATAGGAATCGGCTGACGATGAGGCGGCGCACCAATGTCATCAGGGATGTCATGCATGCCCTCTAATTTCATACTTTGGCGCGAATTGACTTCGATGATGACTTTTTTGGCAGTTTTCAGCCATTGATTATTGGTACCGATACCCATCGATGGAATAATCTTGCCTTCAGGCGTAATAGCAGTCGCTTCGATTAGCGCAATGTCCATATCGCCATAAAAGCCAAAACGTACTTGCTGCTCAAAGTGTGACAAATGCATATCGACGTAATGCGTGTTGCCCGCGTTGATATTGTTGCGCATAGCAGGATCAGATTGAAACGGCGCGCGAAAGTTAACACAGTTAGCTTCTGCCAAAACACCATCGCAGTCGTGAGCGGTAGATGCACCCGTTAGCATACCGATACCGAACTCTTCGCCATTGGCATGAGCTTCTTTGGCACGGTTAGCGATCGCCGTTGGTACAAACTTAGGGTAGCCTGCGCCTGTGAATCCTGCGATACCCAAGGTCATACCGTTTTTTACAAATGAGGCAGCCTCTTGGGCCGACATAATCTTATCGCGTAAGCCTTCGTGTTGTACGCGGTCTTCATGATTGTTAGAGCTCATACTAGTATCCTAATAACGTCCATATTAAAAGTAACCCTCAACTAAGGGAGGGCGTCTGAAAGATTTGTTAATGCAATATCTTGAACAACTTTGCGCCAAAATACAAGCGCAGTGGCATAAGTATACTCGATTTTGGCATTTTTAAGGACACTTAAGTCGGTAAAATTTCGATGATGAACCCTAGTTAACCAACAAAGTAGCAAGCAACTCATCAATCTCAACCTTAAACTCTTTATCTTCAATCTTGTTCGCAGCGACTTTAGCATTTTGAAGGCTTTGTATCGCCGCCGCTTTATCCTCTTTTTCGATCTGCAGTACTGCCATAGAGTAAGCGATAGAGGCTAGATGATCTTTTGAATTCATCGCTGTCGCCTTAGCTAGCGCTTTGTCATAAATGACCAGCGCTTCATCCAAATCTGCGGTAAAGTCAGCCAGCGTCTCCCACTGCTCAGGATGATCCTTTGGCGTGTCCTCGTTATCTATGCAAAGGGCGTTAAGCTCGCGATAGAGTGTATCAAATTGCAGCTGATCTCCTATGCGATCAGCCTCAAGCAAGTCCTCTGCCAAGGCATAAATGGCTTTATAAATTTTGGTATTGATCATGCTTATTGCCCTTTTTTTAGTCTACAGATAATAATACTGATAGCGCTTACATCTTAAGTGCATATGCTACCTGATTCGACATCAAAGGGTTACTATTTAATCTTTTTAAGCACTGATTTACCCTTTTAAAGCACTGAAATTGCCCTCTTATGTAAACTTGAACAAACGCTCAATAACGACTACAATGCTAATGTCCGATCTTTTTATTGCTGTGCTCTGATTTTATTTGAACAATCACTCAAATATATAAAAGTTTTAAAAGTAACGGTTATCAAACTGCTTTTATAAAAGGTGAAGCGTACTCTTACAATCGCTATCATCCTAAAGCGGACACCCCTTTTTCTTGCCTTTCACTGGACAACCCATGATAAAAAAAATAGCGCTCGTACTCCTTGTAATGATTTTAGTTATTGGATTTTTTTATTTTGGTCTTAACGATCTGTTGACCCTTGAAGGTTTAAAGGGCTCGATGGATCAGTTTGATGAGTACAAAGCGCAGTCGCCGCTACTCATTATCGGTGGGTTTTTCTTACTATACGTATTGGTCACCGCCCTATCCTTACCCGGCGCTGCTATTTTGACGCTAGCTGCAGGGGCGTTATTTGGGTTAGTACAAGGCGTTTTGATCGCTTCTTTTGCCTCAAGTATTGGTGCAACTTTGGCGTTTTTAGTTTCGCGCTATTTGCTTCGCGATACCATCAAGCAGCGTTTTCCTGACCGCCTGGAGTCTATAGATAATGGGGTCAAAAAAGAAGGCGCGTTTTACCTGTTTACCCTGCGCTTAGTGCCTATTTTTCCCTTTTTTATTATCAACTTACTAATGGGTCTCACTGCGATTAAGACGTGGACGTTTTATTGGGTCAGTCAAATCGGTATGCTCGCTGGCACCTTTGTCTACGTCAACGCTGGGACGCAACTGGCACAGATTGAGAGCCTATCTGGCATACTCTCTTTTAATTTGATTTTATCCTTTGTGCTACTAGGGGTGTTTCCCTTAATAGCCAAATCCATTATCAACCTAATAAAAAAACGCCGCGTCTATAAAAACTACAGCAAGCCCAAAAAATTCGATCGCAATATGATTGTGATAGGCGCAGGGGCTGGCGGCTTAGTAACCAGCTATATCGCGGCGACAGTAAGAGCAAAGGTAACCTTGATTGAAGCGGGCGAGATGGGCGGCGACTGTCTGAACTACGGCTGCGTGCCGAGCAAAGCACTGATTAAAAGCGCCAAAGTCGCTGAACACATGCGCCACGCCGAGCGCTATGGTCTTGATAATACTGAGCCGCAATTTGACTTCAAGAATATTATGGCTCGCATCAACAAAGTAATCGCTGATATCGCGCCTAATGATAGTGTTGAGCGCTATACCGAGCTTGGCGTTGAGGTGCTCAAAGGTTATGCAACCTTTATCGATCCGTGGACGGTAGAGATTGCACTTAACGACGGTGGCACGCAGCGGCTAACTGCGCGCGCGATCGTTATCGCCACCGGCGCGCGCCCCTTTGTACCTGATTTACCAGGGTTAGAGGATACCGGCTACGTGACTAGCGATACGATGTGGGAGCAGTTTAGCCAGCTCACAGAGACACCCAAAAATCTTGTGGTATTAGGCGGCGGACCTATCGGCACAGAATTAGCGCAAGCGTTTGCGCGCTTAGGCTCTAGTGTGACTCAAATTGAACGTAGCGAGCGCTTAATCAAAAAAGAGGATGTCGAGGTATCACAACTTGCAAAAAAAGTCCTGACACAGAGTGGCGTAAACGTTTTGACCTCGCATCAAGCTATTCGCTGCGAGCGGCGCGGTGACATAAAATTCATCATCGCTCAAGCTATGGATGACTCAAAAGAGATCGCAATTGAGTATGATCAGTTAATCTGCGCAGTCGGTCGTAGCGCACGCCTTGAAGGTTATGGCCTTGAAGCTCTTGGAATACAGACTGATCGTACTATCGATACTGATGAGTATTTGGAAACGTTATATCCTAATATCTACGCGGCAGGTGATGTGGTTGGACCATATCAGTTTACTCATGTGGCCTCGCATCAAGCTTGGTATGCGGCGGTCAATGGGCTATTTGGTCATCTCAAAAAATTCAAAGTCGATTACCGCGTGATTCCGTGGACGACTTTTATCGATCCAGAAGTGGCGCGTGTGGGATTAAATGAGCAAGAAGCTATCGAAAAAGGCATCGATTTTGAGGTGACGCATTACAATTTTGCCGATCTCGACCGCGCCGTAACCGAAAGTGCTAATTATGGCTTTATTAAGGTGATAACGCCCAAAGGTAAAGACAAAATACTTGGCGTGACCATCGTCGCCGAAAACGCAGGCGAGTTTATGAGTGAATTTATCCTAGCGATGAAGCACAACCTTGGACTTAACAAAATACTGGGCACGATACATATGTATCCGACATGGACTGAGGGGAACAAATACGCGGCAGGTAATTGGAAGCGTAATAATGCCCCTGAAAAACTATTGGATATCGTTGAGAAATATCAAACGTGGCGTCGAGGCTAGTGAAATATGGCGTGTTTGGTTAGGTCTTGTTTAACTTTAAAAGAAGTGGTCACTGATACTTGTCTTTTTCTCGATCCTTTAAACTCGATGTATTAAAAAAGGACACGATACTCATATCGTGTCCTTTTTTGATTGACATAAAACAACTGCGATTAGCTGAGCATACCGCCATCGACCAGCACACAAGCGCCTGTCGTATAGCTGGAGGCATCAGAGACGAGATACAGCACCGTGCCTGCCATCTCATCAGGATCAGCGACGCGTCCTAGCGGAATGGCGTGTAGTGCCATTTTTAAGACTTTATCATTAGTGGTTAGTGCTGAAGCAAACTTGGTATCCGTTAAACCCGGCAATAACGCATTAACACGGATGTTGAGCGGGCCGCACTCTTTAGCAAAGGACTTGGTCATACTAATGACCGCGGCTTTGGTAATCGAGTAGATGCCTTGCTTGTCGCCTGCGACGATACCATTGACGGACGCGGTGTTAAGAATGACCCCGCCGCCCTGCTCAGCCATCATCTGACCTGCCGTGGTTGACATAAAGAAGTAACCGCGAATATTAACATCGACAGTCTTCTCAAACGCGGCTAAATCCGTATTTAGAATATGACCATAATAAGGATTGGCAGCGGCATTATTAACTAAGATATCAATGCGACCAAACTCGTCTTTGATATGCGCAAAGATAGCTTCGATTTGATCCATCTCACCGACATGACAAGCAAAAGCACTAGCCTTGTCACCGTTCTCGACTATGCTATCAGCGACCGCTTGGCAGGCGTCAATCTTACGGCTTGAGACAATGACATGCGCGCCATGTGCTGCTAGCAGACGTGCAATGGACTCACCAATACCGCGACTTGCGCCAGTGACCAGTGCAATCTTGCCTGTTAAATCAAATAAATTTTTCATAGAGTTTCCTTGTATTTTATAAGTGAGAAGTACTATATATACAACACCTTAAGCCAACATACCGCCATCTAATGTAAAGGCATGACCATTCATAAAGCTGCTCTCGTCGCTTGCCAGCCAAGCGATAGCGCCTGAGACTTCCTCAACACGGCCTAAGCGGCGCAGTGGGCTGGCATTGATAGTCGCTTTTTGGGCGCGCTCATCCATCTTCGCCATAGTGTTCTGCACCATTGGCGTATCGATAAAGCTGGGACACACCGCATTGAAGCGAATATTGACTCGTGCATACTCGTGAGCCGCAGATTTAGTCAGTCCCATAACGCCGTGCTTAGCTGCACTATAAGCCGAAAGTAGTGGCGCTGAACGAAGTCCTGCGATAGAGGCCACATTGATGACATGACCACCGCCGTTTGGTGCCATACAAGCAACCGCGGCGCGCATACAATGCCAGACGCCTTTGAGATTCACCGCGATATTGCGATCAAAGTCCTCATCGCTCAGCTCATGCATTGGCGCCGGCTTATGATCGATACCGGCGTTATTGATGACAACATCGAGGCCACCAAGCTCTTGCATGGCAAATTGAAATAACGCGCGGACGTCATCACCATCAGTCACATCTACTCGTCTAAAAGTGACACTATTCTTGGCTTCTATCGCTTGCTTGGCTATGCTATCACCGCCTTTCTCGTTCATATCGCCGATGACGATTTTTGCGCCGCGACTAGCAAGCAATAATGCGCTAGCTGCGCCAATACCGGAGGCGCCACCTGTGATTAAAATACGTTTGCCTGTAACGTTTGATGCGGGCAAATCAGATAGATGACTTGCTTCAACTCCATTTGTACTCATACTTTATTCCTTTAATGTCTAGTTCATGATTAGGGTCAGTCAATGTAACGGTCGAATGTTCAACAGACCTTAGGTTTTTAAATGATGGTTTAAAACCACTCCGCTTGCATGTCTGTACATACTGCATTGTCGTTATTTAACAGGTCAATATCACGCTGAATCGTCGGTAGCTCCCAATCGATAAAGTATTTTGCTGCTTGTATTTTGCCGTGATAGAAGTTTTGTTTGTCCTGATCCTGAGTATCAGCATCTTGTTCAGCAGCGAGCAGTTGCTCCGCCTTACTCGCTTGGCGAATCCATATCCAGCTGACCACGATGGAGGCAAATATATTCATCAAGGCCTGCGCGTTACCCGTTAAAGTAATGGCTTTTTCAATTGGCAGTATTTTGCTCAAATGCACTAGCACCTCATGTAAATGCTCCATGTAGGGCACAAGCTTACCCGCCAGCTTTGCACTCTCAGGCGTAGTAATACTTTGCAAATCTTGCGTGATTTCACGTTTGAGGATTTGAGTACCCAAACCGCCCTTTTGCCATAACTTACGAAATGACAAATCGAGCGCTTGTACGCCATTTGTGCCTTCATGAATAGGATTCAAGCGATTATCACGCCAGAACTGCTCGGCATGATATTCACGAGTGTAACCTGCGCCGCCCAAGACTTGAATGCCCAAGTCATTGGCTTTGAGTCCATATTCAGATGGCCAGGCTTTAATCACTGGCGTAAGCAGATCTAACAATTCTGATAGCTCGGCTTGATGCGTGTCATCATCAGTGGTATTGATGCGATCAATCAAGTTTGAGCCGTAGAGACACAGCGCCATACCGCCCTCACTATAGGCTTTTTGCGCAAGAAGCATCCGCTTAACATCACCGTGATTGATAATAGCCGTAGCCTCATCATCAGGCTTGTTGTTAGGCGCGATGCGGCCTTGGGTACGGTCTTTGGCATAATCAAGCGAGTACTGATAACCGCGATAGCCGATCATCGCCGCGCCAAAGCCAACACCGATACGCGCCTCATTCATCATCTTAAACATATAGCGTAGACCAAAGTGTGGCTCGCCGACTAGGTAACCATAACATTCGCCTTTATCGCCGAAACTTAGCGCCGTAGATGTGGTGCCGCGATAGCCAAGCTTATGGAGTAGTCCTGTTAAATGGACGTCATTGCGCTCGCCGATTGACCCGTCATCCTTTAGACGATATTTTGGCACAACAAATAAGGAGATTCCTTTGACCCCGCCAGGACCGCCTGGGATTTTGGCTAATACCAAATGCACAATATTGTCAGATAACTCATGATCGCCGCCTGAGATGTAGATTTTGCTGCCTTTGATGCGATATGAGCCGTCTTCTTGAAGCGTTGCCGTGGTTCTAATATCAGACAATGACGAGCCTGCGTGCGGCTCGGTCAGTGCCATCGTGCCGGTGAACTCACCTGTGAGCATACGCGGCATAAAGGCGTCTTTGACCTCGTCGCTAGCAAAATGCGAGAGGACATTGATCGCCGCCGACGTCAAGAAAGGATACGCTGTCGTTGAAGGGTTAGCCGCCATAAAATAACCCGCCACCGCCGTCATTACCGTCTCTGGCAATTGCATGCCGCCATCTTCAAAGCTATAGCGACCCGCGATAAAGCCTGAGTCACGAAACGCATCAAAAGCCACTTTGACATCATCAATCATAGAGACTGTTTTGCCATCGAACTGTGGCTCGTCTTTGTCCGCGAGATGGTTATGTGGCAAAAATAAATTAGTCGCAATCTTGTCCGCAGTCTCAAGAACCGCATCAAAAGTCTCTCGGTTGTGCTCAGCGAACTTAGGGTGCTTGATTAAACTCTCGACATCCAGCACATCGTACAATTGAAACGGTAGCTCATAAGTATTGATTAAAGTATCGGTCGCCATAGTCTTCTCTCTGTAATGAAACGAATATATCAAATAAGTGGTTGATCAATAGTAATCTAATTTAACCTCGTACCGTATTGTCATTTATGACATAATTAAGGTGAAAAAAGACATCCGCTTAGCTATAAGTGCAGAGAGGTTAACTACCATGCCCAGCCAGATACCAAGTCAAAAACCTTTTGAAGTCGTCATTCTTGGATTTGATGGCGTGCTTGGTAGCGTATTGGCAGGGGCGTTAGACTTATTTTCGTTCACTGGAGTCAGTTGGCAGCGCTTTTTGGATTTGGAAGTAGAGCCAAAATTTAGAGTGCAGATCGCAAGTCTTGGCAAACAGGATATCAAATGTAGCAACCGCCTTATCATGCAAGCGCACTGCGATATCACTCACGTGAGTGAGTGTGATTTACTACTTATTCCAACCATTGGCGATTCTATTGATAAAGTATTAAAACAAAATAGCGCCTTGTTGCCGCACCTACAACGCCTTGCCAGCACGCGAGCTGATATTGCGAGCAACTGTAGTGGCGCTTTTTTTCTCGCGGCGGCTGGACTACTAGATGGCAAAACCGCCACAACGCATTGGGGTTATGCTAGCAAGTTCAAAAGCGAATACCCACGCGTTGATTTACAAGAAAACCAATTTGTCACTCAATCAGGCAATATATTTTGCGCGGCAGGCGGCAGTGCCTTTTATGATTTAGCGCTACTACTCATCGAGCGCTACTGCGGGCGGGAGGTTTCAACGCAAGTGGCAAAGACGCAAATCATCGATAGCAAACGCGGTAGTCAAAATAGCTATACCAATGTGACGGTTCACAAGTCGCATGCCGATATGCTAGTCAAGCAAGTACAAGAATTTATCGAAGGTAGTTTCAATGAGTCGCTACAAGTGAGCGACCTTGCTGCGATGGTCAACGTCACGCCGCGCACCTTGAACAGACGTTTTCAGGCTTGCATAGCTATGCGCCCTATTGAGTACATTCAGGCAGTCAGGATTGAGCAGGCCAAGCGTCTATTGGAGTCTGGGCAAGTGACGATCAAGTCGCTCGCTTACCAAGTCGGCTATAGCGATATCTCCTCCTTTACCCGTTTATTTAAACGAGCGACCCAGCTGACGCCAAAAGAATATCAAAACAAGTTTTCGCGCTTAGCGATTTAAAACTTCCTCTTACTTAACAGTATGTATTATTTGATAAAACACAGCCCTACTCTACGTTGATTTGCATAAGCAGTTGCTGACAACGCTTAATGACAGGAGCGTCGATCATATGACCATCTATCTTAAATACCGCTTGTCCACTATGCTCGTACTCCTCAACAACCTTTTTAGCAAACGCAATGTCATCAGCGCTGGGCTGTAGGGCTTGCTTAACAACAGCGACTTGTTTGGGATGAATACAGAGCATTCCAGATAGCCCCATGTGTGACCAAAGCTGGACACGATCACATAGACCATTATCATCGTTAAAATCTGGATATATAGTATCGATAGGCGCAGCTAGCTGATGCACGGCGGACACTAGTAGCAGATTATAGCGAATCTGATTAGCGACAATATCAGCGGCCTGCGTGCCCACTTGCACTTGTAGGTCATTACAAAGATCCAAAAATCCGTAGCTTAACGCTAATAGGCCTGATGCTTTTGCCATAGCATCGAGATTATGTAGGCCCTTTGCCGTCTCTATCAGCGCAATGACTGATAGTCCAGTGACCTTGTATACCTGCTCTATATCTGCAGCGTTTTCTGCCTTTGATAAGAGGATACCGGCTAGGTTTGGCAATTGCTGACAGCATGCCAAGTCCTTAGTGAAGTCATGACTGTTTGCACTGTTAATACGCACCCATACGGGTTGATAATCAGCGCTGTCATGGTAGGTCTGTAGATCATTGCGAGCTTTGACTTTGTCCGCTACAGCCACGGTATCTTCTAGATCTACGATGACCGCATCAGCGCCGCTAGCAAAGGCTTTGGGCACGCGATCCATTCTTGTGGCTGGGACAAATAGCCATGCTTTTTTTCTTGTCAGCCTAGTACGCTTGTTTTGTTTACTTGGATTTTCATTATTAGATGGGAGCGTATCAGCAGAGGTTGAGAATAGCAGCATGGTCTTACCCTTTTGTTTATGAAATATTCAAGATAATCATAGCAGTAAAAATCAGTCCTTTTTGCACGCGACATACTGAACGACGGCGCTCATACCTTGATGACTTGATCCTTCCATAACGTTACGGTGTTTTTCGATAGCAACGATCTCGTCTAAGGAGCTAAGCTCGGAGCGTAGTAAATCTAGCGACATAAACATGCCTGTCTGCGTGGCAGGTGGACCACCCACGCCTGACATTGAAGGTTGCTCAGGGGTATAGGCTTCAAGAATGAACGCTCCGTTGGTCTTTAGCGCTGTACTTATTTGAGCATGGACATGTTGGCGTATTTCTTTAGGCGTATGTGCCCAAATGGAGACAATGCCGTCCCACTGCTGCTCGCCAAATGGATAATCTGCCAGATCTGCCAGTTGTGTCGTTATTGTCACGCCTTTATCACAAGCAAACTGCTGCGCCTTTTTTAGTCCGACCTCAGATAAGTCCATAGCCGTGACCTCATAGCCCATTTGAGCTAAAAAAACTGCATTTCTACCCTCGCCTTCAGCTAAGCATAAGACACGCCCGCCTGCTGGAATATGCTGATAAGTCTCCAGCAAAAAATCATTAGGCTCGGTTCCATAAGCAAACCCTGGCTCGCTATAACGTTGATCCCACACAGTTAGTCTCCTTGCTTGTAAATTAAAGATGGATTAGCAAATGTTGATATTTAACATAGAATAGAGTTATTGCCATCATCTTATTGTAAGCAAACTTATATTACCCTCAGAAAATTTTGCCACTATAGTATAATTGCTCCATCTGTATGTTTACCTCAATCTCTTTATATGAACCTCAACGATCATGTTGAGTTCAGTGCCAATCTGGTTTATGCTTTTAGCGGTTTTATTTTAAAGGAAAAAATATGTTTGAACGTGTCGACTATTATGCCGGTGACCCTATCTTAGGGCTAAAAGACAAATTCGTTGCTGACAACAACCCAAACAAAGTCAATCTAGGCGTTGGTGTTTATTATGACGAGAATGGTAAACTGCCCGTACTTGAGTGCGTAAAAATTGCTGAAAAACGCATAGCAGACTCGGTCTCTCCGCGCCCTTATTTGCCTATGGAAGGTTTACCTGGGCACCGTAAAGCGTGTCAAGATTTGTTATTTGGCAAGGACGCACAAGTACTAAAAGACGGTCTGGTCGCTACTATCGCCACTATCGGTGGTTCTGGGGCGCTAAAAGTCGGCGCTGAGTTTATCAATGAGTGGTTCCCGCAATCAAAGTGCTATGTCAGCGATCCAACATGGGGCAACCACATTGCCATCTTTGAAGGCAGTGATGTCGAAGTGGCAAAGTACCCTTACTACGATAAAGCCACGGGCGGTCTCAAGTTCGATGAGATGATTGCACTGTTTAAGACGTTGAACAAAAACGACGTTGTGCTGTTGCATCCATGCTGCCACAACCCTACTGGCGTCGATTTGACACGTGAGCAGTGGGATACGCTACTCAATGTGATTCAAGAGCAGGAGCTGATTCCATTTATGGATATCGCTTATCAAGGCTTTGGTGAAGACATGGATAGCGATGCCTATGCGATTCGTAAGGCAGTTGATATGGGTCTGACATTATTTGTTAGTAACTCGTTCTCTAAAAACTTATCATTATACGGTGAGCGCGTCGGTGGTCTATCGGTCGTTTGCCCGACACCTGACGAGACTGAACGTGTCTTTGGTCAGCTGGCCTTCACTGTACGCCGTATCTATTCAAGCCCACCATCACACGGTGGACACGTCGTCGATATCGTGATGAACGATGATGAGCTGCATGAGCAGTGGGTTGGCGAAGTGTATGCTATGCGCGACCGTATCAAATCTATGCGCCTAAAGCTTAAATCAGTACTAGAGACCAACGTCCCTAGCCGCAATTTTGACTACTTAACGGATCAAAACGGCATGTTTAGCTTTACAGGACTTACGCCCGAGCAGGTTGAGCGTTTGCAAAGCGAGTTTGGTATATACATGGTATCCAATTCACGTATGTGCGTTGCTGGTCTAAATACTAGCAATATCGACTATGTTGCCAATGCTATGGCTGAGGTTCTAAAAAACTAATTGTTGATAGTTTTTACAACGGATAGACACAAAAAAGCTGAGCAACCGCTCAGCTTTTTTGTGCCTTTAACATTACTGATTTAAGCTTTCTTGAGATTGATCTGAGTCTTCTTGAAGCTCAAGCTTGCTACCTATTGCTTTATTTTGAATCTCGCTGGCACTAAATGGCAGACGAATCCACTCTTTATCTGAGTAGCGACGGGTCTGATCACGATGGAATGGACGAGTCGTATCACCCGCTTGCGAGAACGCTAGTAGCGCATCCACAACAGGGCCATTTCTATCGAATGTCACCGCTTGCATGTACGTTGGACCATTAGTTACTGGACCATAGGTGCCATCGTCGTTTTGACTTGAGCTTGCAACGTTGAATACCCCTTCACCACCAAAGCCGCCATGCATAGGGATTTTGTCGTTATTTTTACTCGCGTCAAAAACGAATTGCAAGCTACCCAAAGGCGCATCGAGTGCAATGTTCTTACTATTGTAATAAGCAATGGAATCACCCAAAGCTCTACGAGTACTGTCATTGATAATTAGGTCACGCGGCGTATCAATAGGGTTGGTCTTATCGAAAGGAGTACTAAATCTTGCATAATTATTGACATTAAGATTAGTCCAGAATTTTCTAAAGACATGGGCGCCTTTACTATCAAGATTATTACGACGATCCCAGTTACTTAAAACATTACAAGCCTGAGTGCCATCAATAGTGCTGCCACTAGTTAAAGGCAATGCCGGGTTAGCTTGACAGTTTGCTAGAACGTCATCAAGTACGAGTTCAGCGCCATAACTGCGATTGCTGTAGACTACTTTCTCCATTTTATCAAGATTAAAGGTATTGCCTCCTAAACCGTCGTCATTGCTTACTCGGTCAAATATTTGTGTAAAGGCCATACGAGTACGTAGAGATAACGGCGCAGCATCCTCAGAGAAAGGTAACAACTCGCGTCTTAACAAAGGTGAAAACCCGGTTAACGGCTGTTCTGCATTACTAAGCCAATAGCTATCGTTAGAGTTGAGCGCATAATCATCACGAATGATAAAAGGTAAGTTTGAACCCCCAAAGATACCCGCTTGCGGTGAATCGGCATCATTACCCCATTCACAGGCAGCAGTACTCCCATTGAGTGCGGGTAAGTTTCTTTCTATCAAAAGATGAAGAGCAGCACCAGCGTTAGCACTACAAGCCGCTAGCTTTTCAGCTGTGACATTAGGTACGGTCGAGATATCAGCGTATAGTGCTTTACCATTACGATCTGTCGCAATCGTATTGACGAACCCTAGACCTAAAATAGTCTGCATTCTATCAACGAGATCTTCAACACTAGTAGCCATGTTCATACTGCGCCACTGGTTAAGAGCGCGCGGATTTTCGGAAGCAGCGTCACGAATAGTATAAGCTACGTTGTTGGCATCACCCCATGCTGGTAAGCCAGGATTGAGCGCTTTAGCATTTATCATCGGTCCATATTTTGAAACGTAGATACTGCGAACCAATGGGTCTTGACCATCTGGCATTTGAACCATGACTTCAACTTCTTCTATATCAAGCTGTTCAACTGCGCCTGCGCTATTGATATAGTTGTATTTTAGAGGATTATTATTGACTAGGCTCACCTGATAAAGCGTAAAGCGTTTAGCAGTCGATACGGTATGACTCCAAGCCACGTCTTTGTTAAAACCGATATTAATAAAGGGCTGACCTTGCTGAGCGGAGCCCATCACATCAAGCTCACCTGGTATCGTAGTATGAAATTCATAAAAGCGCTGTACGCCCTCCCATGGTTCGTGTGGATTGCCATACATAACACCGCTATCAGTCCCTGTATAGTCACTACCAAAGGCATAGGCATTACTACCACCGTTTAAGACATTGATAGTTTCCATGTTAAATTCAGGGGCTGACTCTACCACAGGGTCGACAGGCGCTAAACTACTGGCTCTCGAGCTATCTTGAATACCAATAGTTGCAGAATCAGGATCAGCAGGAGGGGCGGCCGCAACAATCGCTCTAACAAAGTTGGAGAGTCCGCCGCGTAGGTTGGCCTTACCGTAAACAGTCAACAAATCATCAAGGGTAATCTCACGTACCCATTCAGCGTTAGCACAAGCAGGATCAATATTAGCTGCCCCTGTATCGCGTAGATAACGGCTAAACCCTGCCGCATAGCCTGTCACCGCATCGATAGTTTCTGGGTCTTGAGCCGCTAAAAACTCAGCGCGTCTCTCAGGGGAGTTATACCAGGTATAAAAAACATCGCTTGCTTCATTCCCTTGATCGCCTAAATAAAGCATGCTCTCCCCTCTAGCGACGACAACTTCACGCGCAAGTGAGCAGAAATTATCCTCAGCAAAAGCATAGCCGACACCATAACCTAAACCTTTGTAGTCATCAGCTGTTATATGAGGGATACCGAACTCAGTACGCTGGATAGTAGCCGAAAATTCAGGCTTAGGCTCAGGTTTAGCATTACTATCAAAATTAACATCATTATCTGAACAACCAGATAATCCCAATGACACCGCTATAGTTATCAGCGTAAGTCTAGCTACACTTTTTCCTGCTGCTTGAGTTGTCATAATATTCACCATCCATGGTTGATTATGTTTAACTAAAACTGAAAACAGCTTTAGTCTGAGATAAATTCCTTTTATCAACAATGCTTTGGGAGCATATATTCATCATATAACATTATGAGATCTATTTGCTAGTGATATAATCAGTACAACTTAATAAAACAAAAAAACCGACCACTTAAAGTGATCGGTTTTTTAATATTTGGTGGAGATGGCGGAAACTAAACTATAAGCATAAGTTACTGATAATAAAAGCTATTAATATTTTAAAAATGATCGATACCAACCATAATACCAACAATCGTTTTTGATAATGCCCTTTTTTGGCTGTTTGCTGCTTCACTCAATGTTATTTTGTAATTATTTTCACTGTTTGCCGTTTCAACATTTCTCAACACGGTAGGGCGGTGTAATTGTTCAGGACTTGGCAAGCGGTGACCGCTGCCATATGTATATTTTTACGCAAGCGAAATTAAAAGTTTAGGGGGTTGCTTTTTGTTTGCATGGGGTTGAATTGCTAATGACTGCATGCACTCAATAAATGCGCTTAAATGCGTGCGTATTTCGTGCGTTTCTGTGCATTTACTAATTCCCACCAATGGGGGTTATCTGCTCAATAGGTTTTTGAAAGATATAAAAAGGCGTTTACCTGTCCGAAAAGTCGCTTATGCTGCCTCGTGTTACTTGTCTTGAAACTACCAATCACGGGCAGAATATGCCCCATGCGCGTACTGTTCCATAAACTACCCTCTAACGTGTCCAACAATACATTTTTAGCCTCTCTTACGATGTCCGAAAAGTCGCTTACGATACCTGTGCATAAAGTCCCTTTTATGGAGTCCAAGAATTACCCTTAGTCGATTTAGAACAGTCCGAAAACAGTCCCTTTTTATGGACTCCAAAAACTACCCTCTACGATGTCCAAAAACCTGCTCAAGTCCTTTTTAAAACAGTCCGAAAAACTACCCCTTTATGGACTCCGAAAACCCCTGTAACTTGGTTTTGAATGTAAGGTTTTATAAGGTTTTGAATAACAAGTTTTGACAAGTCGGCGGCTGTATTAATCGGTTTTGAATGTACGGTTTTATATGGTTCTAACCTTATGGTAATCATGGGGTGGTAGGCGCTGCCAGTAATAAAATGAATGTGAGGTTTTATGAGGTTCTAACGTGTCCGAAAACTAGCCGTAATCTTGCCGTTGTTCCCATGCTCGTACTTGTTAAGAAATTACCCTTTGAATGAGATAGGCTCAAAACTGGGCGCATCTAAAACCTTAGGGTTTCCTTAGGTTGTTGAGCATTATAAAAAGGGCTTGGTATTGATCGCCTAACGTGTCCGAAAACCTAGATAAACCTTAACATTTATTAACATGCTGGCAGTCGGAAAACTGATTTGTCACAGATATTTGAGCCATTGGCGCGGGCTGTCATGGGTAGATGGTCGGATTTGAAATCTAAGCAAGGGTGTATCTTTACACTATAAAAAAGACAGACGATCACGCCTGCCAATATAGTTTTATACCTGTAAAAAGTCGCTAAAGTTGCTAAAGTTCCGCTAAGCCTTATCAGCTATAGCCTGTAGCTTAGATTGCACCTGCTAAGGTGCTGCTAAAGTTGCTAAAGTTCCGCTAAAGTTAGCCATTCTTAGCTAAAGTTTAGCAAGTTTAGCAATGCTTAGCAGCGCACTACCTAAAGTTAAGCCCTTGACTGGCAAGGGCTAGATGAAGTTTAGCAAGTTTAGCAGCTTTTTAGGGTAGCTAAGTTATAGCTAAGGTTAGCTATTCATCAGTAATTAGCTTTGGATTGATTAAAACTAAACGCCTGCGCCCCTCACTTTCTAAGCGAACGTGCCCCATGCTTTCTAAATCATCAAGTAAGCTATTAAGTTTCTTACCTCTTAGGGCATTAGGTGCATTCTGTGATACAAACGACTTATTCAATATCGGTGGCTTCTTACCCCTCACTTTATCCACTAGCCAGCTGCTTAACTTCTCACTGTCGTTCTGCTCACCTGTGGGTGTTGCATCAAGATAGCGTAGGCGTTCGCTGGTGGAATACTCCACCAACATAAACGCCCGTTTAATATCATCAGTAGTGATCTCCTTGCGCCCCTCAAAGAACGCCATTAATGACGCTATACGGCTCGCATTCTCTGCCATACGTGAAGCATACGCCTTTAGATACTCTAATGCCTGCCCTTGTGCTTGGCGGTTCTCTATCGCCTGCATGTGCTTATAAAAGGTCTGCTCTGCACCCTCTGCCCATTGCATTTTGATGCGCTGTGGTGTGCCTGTGCTGTCGTTTGGTAGATGGGCTGGCAATGGGTCAAGTAAGCTCTGACAGCGTGACCAGTAGGCGATTAAATCAGGATTATCATACGGGCTGTCATTCCTGCGCTTTTCATCGTCCCATACTCGATGACCGCGCAAGTCCTCAGGGCAAGCAATCAAGGCACGGGCTAAAAAGCCTTGCCCATTCATCAAAGGATCAGTTAATGCTTGCTCTAATACTACCCGTTGACCTTGTAGCAGTAGCGTCATGCGTACGTTATGGGCATCGGTTTGCGGTGTGGCATAGGCAGACTTTTGCGAGCGTAAACGGGACACCTCACCATCGCTATATAGCTTGGTAATAGCAGATAAGGCGCTGCCAGCGGTATCACCTTTCATTGTATGACCGTTAAAAAACTGCCCTGCCTCGTCTGTTGTCCATGATGCGTTATTCATCTCACCACTGATAAATCTATCTAGTATCGGCTCTATCGTTGCATCATCAAACAAGTTCTTAGGGTTTTGCGGTCTTGGATTATCCTCTAAGAATTGGGCTAACTCTTTACTCTTTAACCCTGCTTTTTCACTGTCCCATGCTGCTAGATCGTCTAGGTAGTTGCCGTATTGCTGGCGCTCATACTCTTTGATCTTAAAGTGAGTTAAGCCCATTGCTTGCGTTTTGCCGCTACCGCTTTCGCCCTCTGTGATTAGAATAAGACTGGCTGGCATGTGACCGTGCCCCATTGGTGCATCAATGAAGCGTTGCCCCATGTGTGCCAGTGCGCCTAAAACGCATTGCCCTGCCATAGCAAGCGGTACTTGTGCATAATATGCCACTAACTCAATAACCCGTCTTAGCAGTCCTGTAAACGCATTTATAGGGTATGGTGTCGGCTTGCTTGGATCATTGGCTAAGGGTTCAGGCTCGCCCCATATCTCAGCTTGTAAATCGAGTATGGTTGTATCATCGAGGGCTAATATATCTCTATAGCTTAGCTCGCCATATTCTAAATGCTCTAAGAGAGTTCTAGCGCCAGTAATAACCCCTTTGACGTTTGCACCTTTAAACGGCTGACACGCTTTGTCTTTTTGATCTAAGGTAGTAAAGATAGTCACGGGGTAGGCTTCGGCAAAATGACTAACCATGCTATTGAATAGCAGCTTATCAAGGCTTACCAGTAGCGTGACATTATCGGCTATGAGGTAGTAAGACAGCTTTACCACGTCCTCCAGTGGGTCATCAATCGCTATAAGCTCATTAACACTGTCTAACGTGCCAATGATTAAGGCAGACGGCTGCATACGGTCAATGATTAACGGTTTATGATTGCTGTTAGGCGTGACACTGGCAAGGGTTACGGGTTCATCTTGGTTATTACTCAATACTAGCCCTATCGTGCCCTCTGTGGGCGCTATATCGCTTTTATCATTGCCTGTCATTATGGTAATATCGCTATCAAGGTGCAATAGCCTGTCTTGTATGCCTAACTGCTCACATAGGTTATAAAGATTAAGCAATATATTGTCATCTGCCAGCCCTTGCCGTGTGGCTGCATCAAAACTATTCAGCAATTCCGTAAAGCCTGTGCTAAATGCACGGGCTTTTTCATGGGCGGTGGTTTGTGGTGTGGTGGTCATCTAGTCCCCCTTGCTTGTGACTGTTTAGGCTGGCGCGTGGCTCTGTACTTCTTGTAGTAGCTTTTGCGCTTGGCATACTTACGGCTTTGCTTTGGTGGGTAGCGTTTCATTGGCTGCCCTCCTTGCCGTAACCTGTCATTGCTAGGGTGTCGTTGATACGCTCTAATTTTTCATATAGTAGGCTTGCCCATGTGTCGGTAGCATCATGTGCAAGGCGTGCCATTGCTGGGACTGTGTGCGTTTCTATCTTGCCATAGTGAATGAGTGCCAGTAATTGACCAACATCATATAAGGCAGTAGCAGCCCCGTTAATGTCACAAGCAATATCTCTTAGATCAAAAGCTGATAATAAAACCGCCTCTTTATCGTCTGCTTCGGTGGTGTCGATAACTTTACGCTGGCTTGATTGGCTGCCATTGTATAGCGTGGCTATCGCTTGGCGGTTGGCTGGCGTGTTGTGGAATAACTGGGGCAGTGCGTAGCAGTCATCATGATAAGCCCTACCATCAGCGCGATATAAGCATTCAACATTGCCAATATTGATAGCTAGGCAGTCTTTTGACTTGTTGACTAGGGTGTAAGTACCACTGCCCACAGACGGGCATAGCACGCTGTCACCTGCCTTGAATGTGGCTGGTGTGGTGTTAGTAGCAGTTTGGGTGTTTGAGGTCGTACGGATTGATTTAGGCATGATTATGCCCTCCTATTAGATTAGTTAGTTTGTTGTCACCCATAAAAATAGGGTGACGGGTCTTAACTACCGCTAATAGACGGTTGAGCTTATTTACCGTAAAGGCTTTTGTATTAGGCTCTATCAACCCGTCATAGATGTTTGCACCAGTGACGGCGCTAGATATATGACGTGCCTGTATAAAGACAGACGTATTTTTATTCATGCCTGTAGTAGCTTGCTGATTAGTAGTCAGGCAAGTTTTAGGCACAAAAATAGCCAATGAATGACGGCTTGGCTTAACCGCTATTAGTTTAGTAGTGGGGTTATGATAACCGCTGTTATCATCGGTTGCAATCGGTTTTGCTTGTACTTGCTGGCAAGCTACCAATGACAGTAGCAAGCCAATACCTATCACCCATCCCATAAAGATGATAAATCTCAGTAGTAAGCCTCGTTTGCCTGTCTGTGTGCCACTGTGTGCTCCGTCACGGGCTTTTAGATTGGTTTTGGTATGGTTAGCACTCATGGCTTGTTACCTCCACAGTGGGCAATATAATAAGCCCGTCTAACATTTCACTAACGATACTTGCCAGCTCACTATTAGCAAGTAAGGCGCTTTTAACTGCCACTATCACGCCACGACTTGCGTCATCATCGGTATTAATCGCACTAAGCGCCATTGCTAGGCTCTCAGCATCGTTTGATAGGTCTTGTATGCGGTCATTAATGACAGATAGATAATAGCTATCTACTGCCACTAGGCGCGGTTCTAATATGTCGTTTGATTGGCTCATGATTGCACCCCTGTAGCGTTGTTGTCGGTATCGGCTGGCGTGTCTATCCAGTAAATTTTGAACGTCTTACCATTGCGTTTGACTGTCTTATCTTGAATAGCCACGCCTTGCGCTCTTAGCTCACTGATCCGCTGTAAAAAGCATGTGATTTGCCATAGATCAAAGGCTTCATAAGTAGATAGGCTGTGACCTGCCAGCATGTGATTATGGATAATCTGCTTATAGCTTTGTTTGGGTTGCCGTGTGCTCATGGTTTACACCTCGCTAGTGGTTGAGGTGTGAGAGTTAAGCCATTCGTGAACCTCTGCATAGCTCCATGCAGTCATGGTAGGGCTTAGCTTCTTGCCAGCTGGGAAACGTCCATCTTTTGACCATTCAAACAAGGTGGTTTTGCTAAAGGGTAGGAACGGCAAAATATCCTTAGCTCTGCCCATGCCTGTAGTAGGCAGTTGCATAGCTGGACTGTTTGCGGTGGTTGGTTCGGTGTCGCTCGAGGTGTCACCAGTAAAGGGAATAACTGGGGTGTTTTGGGTGGCTTGTTGCTGTGTCATTTTAACTACTCCATATCGTATGATTTACACCGCTGCGGTGTGCTGCGATATGGATAGTTTAGGAAGATATAGAGGGGTAGAATAGACGGAAAGGTAACGCTATTGCTACCTCCCTAAAAAATATTTTTTATCACGAAAAACAAGTGTTCTTACTCCCTAAGTCAATAAAATAGAGGGTTGAAAATATAGGGGGTATTAAAAAGGTATATCAGGATCTATATCTGTTTTAGGCAGTTCATTAGGTAAATTAACAGTAAGTTTTTTTTGTATCTCAGTAGCTAGGTTTTTATCTGCGCTTTTACTTACTTTTAGGGGGGTAGGTTTGGCTTTAGCTCTACCACCTGTAACGTCCCAGTTCGGAATAGCAGCAAGGTCTTTGAAAAACTTGTCACCTGTATTAGTCACACCAAAGGCTTTGGCGTTATCTTTCATCCAGTCTTCTATAAACCCTTTCACTCTTTTACCGTTAAGATTGGCGGTTTGTGCTTCCTCCCATGCTCTAACACATAGAGCCAACTTAGCAGAATAATTTGGGTGTTTTTGGTTCATGTAGTCGTCTTTTTTGCCGTTTGGAAATAATAAATGCGGAAAAACGCCTCTATCTGATAGCCATTCTCTTAAATCATCTCTATCTATAGTGGTTTTAGCTGTATCAATATCTGATATAGCTATCCAGTCTTTATTTAAGCAATCCTGAGTAAGGCTTTCAACGTTTGGCGTAATAACTATATGAGCATTTAATTTACCTGATTTTATGGCGTGTCCTAGCGTTTTTAAGCTAATCGAAAAAACCTCTTGTGCGTTATATGGGTCACCTTGATTGGTGCGTATTGCTATATATCCCTCACCAGCATAGTAATCGTGATAAACACTATTTGGGCTGACACCAGCAATTAATGCTGCTGCATCCTCAACGCTTATAACATCCATAAGTTTATATAAATCTGCATCAGATAAAGCATTCATAAACTCATCTGCAAAACTACCAAAAACATCATCCTTACTCATATTCACACCTTTACACACCCTTAAATCAAAGTAGGTGCAAGGCAGTGCCAGCCTAAAGGTGTGTGAACGGCTGGCTTTCGGGTAATTAGTCCTAGCCTTGCATAGTTGGTGCTAAGCCTTAGCCTAGCTTTTGTTTGTGTTGTTTGAAGTCTGCACGGATCACGTTATCTAACTTGCCAGCATAAGCATCATCAATGAAGTTTGCCCATTCGTTCATCATATTAATTCTATATGGCAAGTGCTGCGCCCCGTTATAGGCTGCACTTATCTTGTTTTCTCTATCGTGTGCCAATTGCAGCTCTATAGCTTCGTGCATGTATTCTTGTTCGTGTAGCGTGGTACTGGCTAACCCCCTAAAGCCGTGCCCCGTCATCTTGCCCTTATAACCCATATTCCATAAGGCATTGATAAACGCGCTTTGACTGTACGGCTTGCGTGTTGAGGTATTAAAGAAAACGTACTGATCCGAAAAGCCTAGCGCCTTGATCTGCTTTAATATCGCTATGGCTTGCGGTGCTAATGGCACGATATGCAAGCGCCCTGCTTTCATTTTGTCAGCTGGTATCGTCCATAAGCCACGCTTAAAATCTATATCTTGCCATTCCATGAAGCGGATCTCATTAGTGCGTACAAACGTATAGCATAAAAACCATAAGCCTAGCTTCACCAGTACATCACCACCATAAGCATCAATGTCTTTTAGTAGCTTAGGTAATTGCTGGCTAGTAATGCGGTGGTGGTTGGTTGTTTTGTGTGGTTTGATCGCTTCGGCTAGGTCGGTGGCTGGGTTGTGTGTGGCTAATCCGTTGCGTATAGCATGTTTGAATATCTGCCCTACTTCTCTAATGGTACGCCTTGCCATTTCATTAGCCCCGCGCGCTTCTACTGCTTTACCAATAGCCAATATATCAGGCGCGGTTATGTCGTTTATATCTTTATGACCAATAGAGGGCTTTACATCACGCATATAGGCGGAATAGTTACGGGAAAAGGTGCTTTGTGCTAGGTAGGTTTTGCGTTCTGCATACCATGATTGAGCTATGTTATCGAAAATATTAGAACCGCTTTGGCTGGCTTGCTGCTCTTTTTTATGATCTTTAGGGTTCACACCATCAGCTATTAGGCGTTTAACCTCAATATTGCGCTGCCTTGCATCTTGTAGGCTCATTACTGGGTAAGTACCAATAGTGAGGGTTTGCTGCTTACCTTGCCAGCGGTAGGCGCTAATCCATGACTTAACGCCCGTATATCTAACCCATAGTTGCAGCCCGTTACCGTCACTATGCTTGTCAGGTCGCTTGCTCTCGATAGCTTTATCGCTTGGCTGCAGCTTATTGATAACGGTATGAGTTAAGGGCATTGGACTATCCTTTGTTGGTATTGAGCGCGTGTATAAACTCTAATACCAACAATAATACCAACATTCTATATAGGACGCTATACCCCTATATGATACTCAAAACCCAAAAAACGCCCAAAATAAAGGGCTGACGGTCTATGACGGTCTATGACGGTCAGCCCTTTATCAATGTTTGGTGGAGATGGCGGGAGTTGAACCCGCGTCCGCCAGCATTACGCTCATGAATCTACATGTTTAGTTTCTGTCTTTGGCTTTAATCCGCACCGATCCGACAGTCAGGATGGATTGGACGATTCTCTACTTTTGAACCCAAGCGATTGAGACAATCCCTTGTGGCGAGCCTACATGCGGACGCTTCAACTTAGTTGACCAACTGTAGGTGATCAGCAACCAAGTAAGCAGGGTTTAAACCAAGTAAACTGGGTTTAAGCTGCTAGAGCGTAAGTTTCGTCGTTTGCGACTATAACAATATATGTTGGATTAACGAGAGGACATATACTCTCGACATGCATCATTGAGTTTCATCACCAGCGTCGAAGCCAGAACATCCCCAAGAAGACTGTCTATTATATAGTAGTTGTAGGCTCTACTTCAACCTATAACTGTTCTGTATTACACAACTTTACAGCTCATGCTGTATATAGCATGGACAGGGTTTATTCGTTCTCTAGCGCAGCTGTATTTTTTGCCCAGCGATACAGTTTTCTAAGTCCATAACTAGCAGGATCTACTAGCTCTAGCATATCAGCGCAAGCCTCAGAACAAAATACTCGATGTTCAGGGTTATAAAACCCAGGAACAACGGTTCTAATGAGTGCTAAGTAATCATATTTAAACCTTTGGCGCTTATTGAACCAACGCACGGCATAATCGATATCGCATGGCACAGATACTAACTCCCAGTGACCGCTCGTCATATCTATGACCTTACGCCGCAGTCCGCCATCACGGTGACTTGAGCTGATACAGTCATAATGCTGGTTGCCAAGCTCATTAATAATAAGCTTACAATGACTATAAGGCGATCGATCTATAGCACTAATGATCTTGTCTAATGCCTTTCCGTGCTCAGCAATATAAAAAGCTAAGTAGGTAGATTGCACCTTAAACCTCCAAATGTCTTCTTATAGCGAGTAGTAGAATCAAAATCTATATCTATTAATATAAATATACAGCAATGCCTGAATAATTGATAATTCATTCCTATAAAAAAGCCAGTCGTATCGAACGACTGGCTTTGGAAATAATAGCATTCAACTTTTAATGTTAGACGGCTTAGCTTAGTACTTTATTTAACCATTGACCGATGTTTTGAATCTGCGGCATACAGACTTGGTGCGCCATTGGATAAGTATGACAATCCACGTTATAGCCTTTATCCGCTAAGACCTGCTGCGCTTGTTGTCCCAAGATTACGGGAACGACAGGGTCTTGGGTACCATGTTCAATCAAGATCGGAATATCTTTGTTGGCTTCGCTATAGTCAAGGATATCATTGGTCGCAAGATAAGTAGATAACGTCATCAGCCCTGCCAGACGCTCAGGATGACCGAGTGCGACATGATAAGCCACTGCCCCGCCCTGCGAGAATCCTGCGATGACGATATGTTCAGGTTTGACACCGCGCTCAATCTCACGCGCGATTAGATCACGGATGCTTTGAGAGGAGGACTCAATTTGAGTGACATCAATTTTACGATCTAGACTCATCTCTAAAATGTCATACCAAGCAGGCATCACCATACCGCCATTAATAGTTACTGGAATCTGCGGCGCATGCGGGAAAATAAAGCGCACTGCCATATCTTGACTTAAACCCAATTGCGGAACCACAGGTTCAAAGTCATGACCACTAGCGCCTAGACCGTGCAACCAAATAACCGCACGGTCTATAGGTTTGTGCGACGGATTATGCTCTACGGTGACGACATCTAAATAAGTGCTCATAGGATTTGCCTCAAATTAAAAGTAAAGTTTATGCATTCTGGCTAGTTTATACGTTTTAGTAAAATACCTTGGGTTGTTATTATTCATCAATTTTTCATACCCTTTGCTTAGGTTTTGCATCATTTTACAAACCTTACGTGCTAGGATAGTTTTATCATAAAGGTATATATCTAGCGACATTATAGCCTTTGCCGCTGCCTGCTTTATGATGCTCAATCTGTTTTTTTCAACACTGAGCTTAATGATCCTTCCTCTATTACCTGACGCTATATATATTATGACTCATATTTTACTAGTAGAAGACGATCCCGCTATTGCCATGTCGCTCAAGGTAACTTGCAAGCGCGAAGGCTGGCAAATAACTTGGCTCGATAACGCTAGCAGCGTGTTGCCGATGCTGCGTAGCGATGCGGCAAAGGATTTATCCGCTATTATCTTAGATGTCGGCTTGCCTGATGGCGATGGACTCAGCCTGTGTCAGCAGATTCGCCATACGCCTGACATTAAACAGTTAAAGAATACGCCTATCGTATTTCTGACCGCTCGCAGCGATGAGGTCGATCGTATTTTGGGCCTTGAGATGGGCGGCGATGATTATTGTGCCAAGCCCTTTAGCCCGCGCGAATTAGTCGCTCGGCTCAAATCCATTTGGCGACGTGAGCAGCTATTGTTAGAACAAACGGCTCAAAAAGCGAACCTAGCAGATAACTCAGATAACCTAGCAATCAATCCTTTATCAGAGCAGGCCTTGAGCTTTGAGTGCCAGTCAGGAATTTGGCACTATCAGCCGCTCAATTACTCACTAACGTGGCAAGAGCAAAAGCTGGAGCTGAGTAATACTGAGCGCAAAATCCTTCTGACTCTATTGCAAGCACCCAATCAGGTCTTTAGTCGCGAGCAGCTACTTAATGCGGTCAGTGATTATCCCGATCATCGCCTAGCACGCACGATAGACAGCCATGTCAAATCGATTCGTAAGCAGTTAGCGCAAGTTGATGAGAGCCTCGATGTCATCTATACCCATCGCGGCCTTGGTTATGGATTGTGTCCCGCCTAATGTCTAAGTTGAAGCACAAGTCACATCATACCCCCTCAAAAAATACCAAAACCAACCAAAGCAATTGGTATGCCAAATTGCATCCTATCGGTACTGACCAACAGATTGAAGATCCCAAGCGTCCGCTTAATTTAAGTATATTTTTTCGCATTTGGTTGGCGGTCGCACTGGTGCTTATTATCTGCGGCATTGTCGTCTTTACGCAGCTCTTTAGCTACGTCAAACCTACTGTTAAGCAAGTCATCGAAGACACACTGCTCGATACCAGTAAGCTTATGGCAGCAAGCTTGCAAGAGCCGCTACAGTCAGGAGCGCTATACGATAAGGCTTATCAAGCTGATCTCGACAAGGCTTTTGTAGGTCAGCCAATCGACGGTAATATCAGCAAGACTTACGATAAAAAAACCTATAGCAGCTTTCGTATTTATGTCACGGACAATAACGGCAGGGTCATATATGACTCGCTACCCGCACCTGACAATGCTGAGGGCGAAGACTACAGTCGCTGGAATGATATCTACTTAACCTTGCGCGGACAGTACGGCGTTAGAAGTACGGTACGCGACAACCGCAAGCGTGATAGCTCTGTCATGTATGTCGCGCAGCCCATAACCGATGATATAGGTCAAACTATTGGCGTGGTCAGCGTGGGTAAGCCTGTCGCTAGCGTATTGCCCTATTTGGATAATACTCGTGAGCGTATGCTCATTACCGCTTTGCTGGTTAGTATCGTCGCGCTTATGCTCGCAGGATTAGTGGCATGGTGGCTCAAACAAAGCATTACTCTGGTCACTAGATACACAGGGACGCTGGCAGAGGACACGCAAAAGCCGTATTTTTATCTAGGGCATGAGCTTAATACCCTGACCGATACTATCGAAACCATGAAGCATCGCTTAGAGAACAAGGCCTATGTCAGCGACTATGTCCATACCTTGACTCATGAGCTAAAAAGCCCATTGACCGCTATTCGTGCCAGCGGCGAGCTATTAGAAGACGACGGACTTGACGCCGAAGATAAGCAGATGCTTATTCAGACCGTCGGTGAGCAAAGTATCAAGATGCAGCTACTGATTGATAGGTTACTGCTACTAGCCAAAGTCGAGCAACCCACCTTTAAGCTGAGCCGGCAACCGATAGCCTTGCTTCCTATGTTGCAAAGCCTAGTGAAAGATAACACCGTTAAGGTGCAACAGCAGCAATTAGCGGCTATTAACCTTTATATAAACGATAAGAATTTGGATGGTGGTACAAAGTTATCTGCTGATATGCTTGCACAAACGAACGTATATGCCGATCGGTTTTGGCTGGTGCAATCTTTGCAAAATCTATTAGACAACGCCATTCATTTTGCTGAGTCTGTTGTCACCATAACGATTCATACTTCGATTAACAAAGAGGTGGTGACTATCGATATCTTTAACGACGGCAAAGCTATTCCTGATTACGCCCTTACCAAAGCTTTTGATCGCTACTTTAGTCTATCGCATCAGCGTTTGATGACCACAAATGCTAACCAAAGTCACTCTGATAACCGTGAAGAAAGCACAAATCATACTTTTAACAGTGCTCCCAAAAAAGGCACGGGGCTGGGCTTAACTTTGGTCAAGCAAGTCGTTGAACATCATGGTGGAAGCGTTAGCCTAAATAATGCGATCACTGAGGTAAACGAGCAGCAAGTAAGCGGCGTAAATGTGAGTATTACTTTGCCTTTAGCAAAACCTTAGATAGTTTTTGCTCATTTAAGAGTGTTACTTATCTACGATTAAAGATATACGCATAAAAAAGCCATTCGTTTTCTCAGAAGTAAGAGAAAGCAAATGGCTTTTGGCGGTGCTAGAGAGCTAGAGATACTGCTTTAAGTAATGGACTCAACGGGCGCTTTGACATCACCGTTTTGACCACGGTTACGCAGGTAGTGATCGAGCAAGACAATGGCCAGCATAGCCTCAGCTATAGGCGTCGCTCGCACGCCAACGCACGGATCATGGCGACCTTTGGTTAGCATATCGACCGCTTCGCCTTGAGTGTTGATACTTTTGCCAGGCGTTGTGATACTGGACGTCGGCTTGAGCGCGATACTTACGCTGATGTTTTGACCGGATGAGATACCGCCCAAGATGCCGCCTGCATGATTGGCAGTAAAACCATCTGGCGTGAGTTCATCACGAGAGGTGTGCCCAAACTGTCCTGCCACTGCCATACCATCACCGATCTCAACGCCTTTTACTGCATTGATGCTCATCATAGCATGAGCAATATCAGCGTCTAAGCGATCAAATACCGGCTCACCTAGACCGACAGGGACGCCGCTGGCGATAATTTCAAGCTTTGCGCCGCTACTGGTGCCCGCGCGCCGCAGGCTATCAATCAAGGTCTCAAAGCGAGCAACCGCGTCCTTATCTGCGCAAAAGAACGGATTACTATTGACATAGTCCCAGTCGATCTCGTTTGGGTTGGTGATTTGGCTGTACTCATTACCGATTTGGGTGACGTGTCCGTGAATTTGCACGCCTAATTTATCGTATAGATACTTTTTAGCGATAGCGCCTGCGGCTACGCGCATCGCTGTTTCGCGCGCTGAGGAACGCCCGCCACCGCGATAATCTCGAAAGCCGTATTTCATGCTATACGTATAGTCGGCATGACCTGGGCGAAAGGTGTCTTTGATCTCGCTATAGTCTTTTGATTTTTGATTGGTATTGCGAATTAACAGACCGATTGAGGTGCCTGTGGTTTTGCCTTCAAATACCCCTGAGATGATCTCGACCTCATCCGACTCACGGCGCTGGGTGGCGTATTTGGACGTGCCTGGCTTGCGGCGATCCAAATCTACTTGCAAATCTGACTCGCTAAGCTCCAGACCAGGTGGCACGCCATCTACTATTGCCATAAGACCTGCGCCGTGCGACTCACCGCATGTCGTCACACAAAACAGCTGTCCGATACTATTGCCTGCCATACTTATCCTTAATCATTGGTGCTTGCTATCAGCACTTACATCATCAAATTATTCTCTTTAAAAATCAAAACATAGCCTCTACTGAGCGCCATCTAGCCTTTGTACATAGTTAGCAAATAGCGCACGGTTGGCGATAAGCTCATCATAAGTGATAGCAAACACGCCGTGTCCGCCAAGCGCAAACTTGAGCCAATCAAACTGGATATCAGGATACGCTTGGTTCAATGCCCATTCGCTATCGCCCACTTCACAGATGAGCAGACCTTCAGGGCTTAAATAATCTGCCGCTTGATACAAGATATGATGCACAAGATCTAAGCCATCTTGCCCAGCCGCCAAAGCGTGTTCAGGCTCATACAAAAACTCTGGCGGCAAATCTGCCATGATAGCAGCGTCCACATAGGGCGGATTGGTGACAATGAGCTCGTACTGGTTCTCAGCGGGTATCTTGGCAAACAGATCCGACTCTATCACATTGACCTGATGGCCTAAGTCATGATGATCGACATTGACCATAGCGACCTCAAGCGCGCCTTTGTCAATATCGACGGCATCGACCAAAGCGTCGACGAAACGAGTCGCCATAGCGATAGCGATACAGCCTGAACCCGTACACATATCTAATATACGCTCAGGCTGCGACAACTGCTTCATGTCAAGGCCATGATCATAAAAACTCGCCGCTTTATCCAAGCCTGCTTGACCCAAAGGCACAGCGCGCTCATTCACATCAAAGTAAGGATAAAACTGCTGACGGATCAGCTCAGCAATCGGTGAGCGTGGAATCAAAACGCGCTCATCGATATAAAAGGGCAAATTACAAAAGTAAGCCAAATTAATCAAGTAGCTAAGCGGTTTACGCTCGCTAATACGCTGCTCAAGTAAGCTCAGCACTGCTTGCTTCTCTGATGCAGTCAAACGGCAATCGAGAATCTGCTCATTAGCAGACCAATCTAATGATAAACAATGCAGAACGATAGCCGCCGCTTCAGCGAACTCATCGGTAGTACCTTGTGCGACCACAACGTCATAATTACGCAGTTGTGTCACCGAAAAACGAATAAAGTCGCGAATACTAAATAGCTGCGCACGGGCCTCTTCAAGCTCACTATGCAAATTAGCAAATTGATTATGCTCTGAGTCTTGCATCGCGTCTTCATCTAAATGTAGATTCTGAAAGTCCTCTGCGCTCATGATTTGATCTGCTGACATACTGCCCCTAATGATTAAAATTCGTTATCAAAAGTAATAATCGCTCAAGCCTTTGGCATAATTTTAGCTCAAGTCAAATACGCATTATAGACGCAAACGCCAGATTGCGCCAATTGCTGTTAGTATCGGCTTGTAGTCTTACTCCTAGCGCAAGCTTCGTATCAGCTTCCTTGCTAAAAAACCTGTAGCCTGACTCAATTATCTCTGTATTGTAGTGAATGCGTCATCAGTTGACACAAAGCGGATAAGAGGCACAAAAATGTGTGTCAAAAGTTTGCGAAGCGCCCTAAATATGCGCATAATAGCCCCATTAGTAACCATCACAAGTGAATAAACATGATGAAATTAAACCCTCTTATCGCCTCTGTAGCACTTGCTATGCTTAGCGCAAGCACTTTTGCTGCGCCCAATGATAATACGCGCACCCTGCCCGTAGGTACTGCAGAGCAATTGCCAGATATCGCTGTTCTAGCGAGCCTTGATGTCGAAGAAAACCGCAATCGCTCAATAGCTAAAAACAACAATGCGACCGATCGTATGAGTCAACTTATTGACTCCAAGCGTACTCAGGCGGCGACTCAACCTAGAAACGCTCAAGCTGCGAACAACAATGCGGCATCAAATAACATTGCTGCTGATAACATGAGCGCCCAGGAATTGACCCGTAAAGACGAGCAGTCTGATCGCACAGATGAGATTAGTGAAGGTCAAGCTATTGCCGCGCCCAGTCAAGGTAGTGAGCCTTTTGACGCGCCTGCGTTTGAGATACCGCGCACAGAGCAGTTGCAAGCGGCTAATACCGATACCACGATCAAGAGTATCGAAGATGTTGATGGCAAAATACATACTACGCTGAACCTCTCAAACTATGCCAAACAGGTCAATAACGCTACCTGGTCGCCTAGCATGAATGTCAACTCAGCAATGACCATCAAAATCCAAGCCTTGTTAGATTGGAACCACGCCTCACCTGGTCCTATCGATGGCGGCTGGGGTATGAACAGTAAAAAAGCTTTGACCAATTTTCAGGCGATGAAAGGCTTGCCAACGACGGGAAAAATGGATCAAAAAACTTGGGATGCGCTAGTCAAGAATATCCCAGCCAATAAGCCCGTACTGGTCACTTATACGCTGACCGAAGACGATATCAAAACCAACTTTGCGACAACCCCTTCAGGCTATCCAGCCAAATCAAAAATGAAAGGTCTGTACTATCAGGATATCAAAGAGATGTTAGGTGAGCGCTTTCATATGGACGTGCGCTACCTTGACAAGCTCAATAAAAACAAAGATTACCGCGCAGGCGAGACCATCACAGTCCTCAACACACGCGCGCCACTTAAACAGCGTATCAACCGCGTAGTCGCTAACAAAGCCGATCAAACCCTTTACGCCTATAATGGCGACAAGCTGGTCGCAACTTATCCCACTACGGTTGGTAGTAGTAGCACACCTTCACCACAAGGCACGTTTAAGATTATTAATAGAGTCAAAATGCCGTGGTACAAAGCAACAGTCGGCGAAGGCAGTGACAAGCAAGTTCATATGATACCACCAGGCCCGAACAATCCCGTCGGCGTAGTATGGATGGGACTGTCAAAACCCTCTTATGGTATCCATGGTTCACCTAAGCCTGAAGGCATTAGCCGTCAAGCCTCGGCAGGTTGTGTACGCTTGACCAACTGGGATGTATTAGAGGTCTACGCCAATATCGAAAACGGCGCCACGGTTGAACTTCAGTAATAAAAACGTTATAAAAATAAAAAGACCTTTAATCAAAGGTCTTTTTTTTGCGACAACACTTTACATACTATTCATTGATAGCGCCATAGCCTTCTTCATTGCCTGTAATGCTGCCAAGCTTTCTGCTGAAATACCAGCTGATAGGCAGACACAACATAAACCCGATCGCAATAACGATTTGTATATGAACAATCTGGTTAAATCCAGTCACTAAGGCTGCAATCATAAGTACGCCTATGACGACCGTTAATGCTATGGTAAAAACGACGGAGAATAATGGCCAGTTCATTATCTAATCCTTATATTAGTTGTGGGTATACCTACTTTATACCTCAAAACCACACTAATAGTAAGTATTTAATATAGACCTTTGAGCCAGTAATACTAAGTGACTTAAGCTGATAACCCTGTTAATATTAGGGAGTTATCTACCAATCAATAAACGCGTGTTTTTTTATCCAAAAGCTGTTTTGATTTACAAATTCACTCTTTATCTATCTGCAAAAAACACTCCTCTTTTATTCATTTATCATTACAATAGTGGCTCTCTTTTTTTTCTAACGAAGCTTGCTACTATGACCTCATCCGATGATGCCGCGCCAGAAAATTCAGACACCCTTATTGAGAGTCCTGCCAAAACGGGCAAAGTGTCCTCAGAGCCTCTGATCGATCATATCGAAAACTTAGATCGCACCCGTGTAGATTTTAATTATGACGAATCTGATGAAACGGTCAGTCAAGCCGATAGCCAAGACTCTGAGAATGGCGATTTAGAGACAGATAATACTCAGACAATGGCTGCCGAAAATCCAGAATCTACCATAGTGTTAGAGTCTGTCAGTCCTGATGTGGTGATTGCTACTTTAGAGACGCCTGAGTCTGAAGCTCAAGACACCCAAGTCATGTCTGAAGCTGAAGATTTAGCAAATCAAAAAACAGATAGCGGCGCTGATCCTTCTCTTCTAATTACTGACGACAATGCAGAAATCATCATCAGTGCTGAGAGTGATAGCACGCCAAGCACGCAGCCTACGACCGCTGATGATACCGTTGTGATTAGTGATGCTGCTAATGGGCAAGACGTTGCCGTACAAGGTGACTTACCTGCCAGTACATCGAATCTCCAATCGTTAGAGCAAAACGAACAAGCTGTCACTGATAATAAACTGATAGAAAACAAGCTGATAGAAAATAAGCTAGCTTCTAACTCAGACACGATAGAAAAAAAAGACGCTGCACAAATAGCAAATGAGATAGACGAGCAAGATAAAAGTCATGATGAAATACACGAAGAAGAGGAAAAGGTTAAAGAAGTCAAAGAAGCCAAGCTTGAGTCTTATAAACAATTTGTCGCTGAGCAATTTAGTAAGCAAAAAGTCGACTACCCAGAAGTTCGCGTCAAGATTGAGGCCAATGCCCTCCCAACCCGCATGTATTTTGTGATGAATATTCTCTCAGCCATTATCGCAAGTTATGGTTTGGTCACCAATTCAGCAGCCGTCGTCATCGGCGCTATGCTCGTTGCTATGATGTTAGGGCCTATTACGGGGGTAGCGCTTGCGGTCATTGACAATCGCATCCCTTTACTGCGTAAGTCCTTGTTTACCGTTGCAGCTGGCGTCTTTATTGTTATATTTGTCGGCTTTATCATCGGGCTGCTGCATAACAATCAACCTTTGACCGCAGAGATACTATCGCGTACTCAGCCCACATCAATGGACCTAATGATTGCGCTAGCTGGGGGCACCGCTGGCGCTTACGCTATGGTATCACCGCATTTATCAGTCGCTGTCGTCGGGGTCGCGGTAGCTACAGCATTGGTGCCGCCCTTAGCCGCTAGTGGTATCTTATTTGCCAATGGCGAGCTGACCTTGGGGTTTGGCGCGGCGCTCTTGGCACTGACCAACATTATTGCTATTCAATTTACCAACGCGATGGTGCTGTGGATACTAGGCTTTCGCCGTTTGGTTGATGGCGATTATCAGACCAGTACCTATCTGACATTTTTGCGCCGTAACGCGGTGGCGCTTTTATTGCTTGGTGTTTTGGGCACTTATCTGACGATTAATTTGCAGACCAATGCCAAACAGCAAGTATTTGAGAGTAATGTCAAAAAGACCATCAATGAGCACTTTATTGAAAAAGGTAACGTGCTGACTAATACTCAGTTTACTAAGAGTAACGGCAATCAAATCGTACGCGCTGTCGTACGCGGTGAGACGACTCCAAGCTCTTATGATGTCAATCAGATCGAGGCTATCATCACGCAAGATATGGCAGACAATTTTCCAGGTTATCTACCGATCAAACTGCAATTGCGTTATTTGCCTGTGCAAGTTATCGAGTCCAATCCACTTATCACAGATAAGCTTGATGAAACCGATGCAGCGATTTTGACCAATTAGCCTATCTTAGAGCTTTTCAAATAGTTTTAAGTCATCAAGGATCATTTAATCCATATGACCTAAACGCAAAATGAATGCAAGACAAGTATATACATCGATTACCAAGAGCTTTGGTGTATGTGCTAAAATCGCTTAACTTATTTTCTACCACTTTATCCTTATTAAGGAGCCGCTGTGAGCCAGCCCTCTCAAACAGCCGATATTCGTAAAGCCTTTATAGATTTCTTTGTCAGTAAGCAGCACGTTTCTGTCTCATCTTCAAGCCTCATACCGCACAATGATCCCACTTTATTGTTTACTAATGCAGGGATGAATCAGTTTAAAGAGACATTTTTGGGGATGGAGACTCGCGACTACACGCGCGCAGTGACCTCACAAAAATGCGTACGCGCAGGCGGCAAACACAATGATTTGGACAATGTCGGTTATACCGCCCGTCACCATACGTTCTTTGAGATGCTCGGTAATTTCTCTTTTGGTGATTACTTTAAACAAGCCGGTATCGCTTATATTTGGGAGTTTTTGACCTCAAGCGAGTGGCTTGCAATCGATAAAGACCGTCTGTATGTGACTATCTATGAGACCGACGACGAAGCCTTTGATATTTGGCATAAAGATATTGGCCTGCCTGCCGATCGCATCATACGTATTGGCGATAATAAAGGTGCGCCCTATGCCTCTGATAACTTTTGGACGATGGGTGACACCGGTCCCTGTGGCCCTTGTACCGAAGTGTTCTATGATCATGGCGCAGATATAGAAGGTGGTCTGCCTGGTACTCCTGAAGAAGATGGCGACCGTTATATCGAGATTTGGAACTGCGTCTTTATGCAGTTTAATCGCCAAAAGGACGGTACGATGTTGCCGTTACCTGCGCCAAGTGTCGATACGGGCATGGGACTTGAGCGTATCAGCGCTATTATGCAAGGCGTACACGGTAACTATGAGATAGACCTGTTTACTCATTTGATGGACGCGGCGGCTGATATTTTAGATATTCAAAACGAGCAGCAGTCCTCACTTAAAGTCATCGCCGATCATATTCGCGCGGTTGCCTTTTTAATCGCTGATGGCGTCATGCCAAGCAATGAAGGCCGCGGTTATGTACTGCGCCGTATCATTCGCCGCGCTGTGCGCCATGGTAATAAGCTTGGCGCTGATAGTGAATTCTTTTATAAGATGGTTGCCCCTTTAGCCCGCGAAATGGGCGCAGCCTACCCTGAGCTCACTCAAAGACAAAGCGTGATTGAAGAGGCTATTCAAAAAGAAGAAGCACAATTTGCCAAAACTTTAGCGCAAGGGCTACGCTTACTTGCCAGCGAGCTCGAAGACTTACAAGATGGCGATGTGCTCTCAGGAGAAGCGGCCTTTAAATTGTATGATACTTATGGTTTCCCGCTAGATTTGACCGCCGATATCACTCGTGAGCGTGGTATCGCTATCAACGAAGAAGAGTTCGATGAGCACATGCAAGCGCAGCGCGAACGCGCGCGTGATGCAGGTAAGTTTGATGTCGATTATAGTAGTGTCATTCAAGTGGACACGCCAACTGAGTTTATTGGTTACGAGCAGCTCACTGATGACAACGTCTCTGTTTTGGCGCTATACCAAGACGGCGCGTTAGTAGACAGCCTATCTGAGGGTATGGAAGGGGTTGCCGTGCTCGATCGTACGCCGTTTTACGCCGAAGGTGGTGGTCAGGTTGGCGAGCTTGGTGAGATCTCAACGCAGTCTGGGGTCTTTGAAGTACAAAACACCAAAAAGTCAGGTCAGGCCATTATCCATTATGGCGTCGTGACGATGGGCACTATTAACGTGCAGCAATCCGCCGAGGCGCAAGTCCTCTCTAGCATTCGCGCCGCTAGCGCCAAAAACCATTCTGCCACTCACCTGCTCCATGCCGCATTGCGTGAAGTTTTAGGCGATACTGTTAGTCAAAAAGGCTCGCTGGTATCAAGCGAGGTACTGCGTTTTGACTTTGCCTATGATAAGCCTGTGAGCGCGGCTGAGATCACTCGTATCGAGCGCTTAGTCAATGAGCAAATTCAGGCAAATACGCCCGCTTTAATTGAGAATATGTCTATTGATGATGCGATGGATAAAGGCGCGGTTGCCTTGTTTGGTGAAAAGTATGGTGATACGGTACGCGTACTGACCATGGGTACAGAGACTATCAATGATGGCACACGCCAGCCGTTCTCTATCGAGCTGTGCGGCGGCTTGCATGTGCAGCGTACAGGGGATATCGGTCTACTTAAGATCATTAGCGAGTCTGGTATCGCTGCAGGTATCCGCCGCGTTGAGGCACTCACAGGTATGAATGCTATCAAGTATGTGCAGCAAAACGATCAGCAATTAGGCGAGCTTGCAAGCCAGCTCAAAGCCAAACGCCCTGAGGTAATCGCGCGCGTCAAAACTATGGCAAGCCGTCAACGCGAGCTTGAAAAGCAGCTTGAGCGCTTAGAGCAAAAAATGGCTAGCGCACAAGCGGCAAGTTTATTGGATGCAGTGCAAACCATTAATGACACCCAAGTGTTGGTGAGCACCTTAAGCGGTATCGATGGCAAATCTATTCGCACCCTTATGGACGATGTCAAATCCAAACTACCTGATAGCATCATTGTCCTTGTTGGTGATAAAGACGGACAGTTGGCGCTAGCAGCAAGTGTCGCAAAATCTATGACCTCGCGTATCAAGGCGGGCGATATCATTCGTCACCTAGCTGGCGAGCTTGGTGGTAAAGGCGGCGGTAAACCTGATTACGCGCAAGGCGGCGCACCTAAGTCTAGTAACAGTGCAGCGGTGATCAAAGCGCTACCGACTTGGATTGGCACGCAGCTTGACTGATCCTATAATTTGATTGACATCATAAATAGCGAATATCAACGCGATTGGTTATAACCCTTATAATTAATCGCCATATATCTAAACGCGCTCATGACTTAAAATTGAGCGACAAATGTGATATAAAGGTCAGCATTTGCACGTATGTCAGTTTTAGTACGGATATTTAGTATTCATAACTGCATACAAGCGTAAAAAAGCAAACATCAAAATCATATTGGCTTTGAATAAACACTCATTAAAGCCCTTAATTAATACTAGGTAGATCCTTATGGCGTTAATAGTACAAAAATACGGCGGTACGTCGATGGGCAGTATCGACCGCATCAAAAACGTCGCCAAACGGGTGAAGCGCTGGCATGACAATGGTCATCAAGTCGTCGTAGTCGTCTCTGCTATGAGCGGAGAGACCAACCGCTTGATCGATTTGGCGCGCCAGATTAGCGCTCAGCCTGACCCGCGTGAATACGATCAAATGGTCTCAACTGGTGAGCAAGTGTCTATCTCTCTACTTGCGATGGCGATCAAAGATTTGGGCATTGGCGCGCGTTCATTTACAGGCCGCCAAGTCGCTATCAAAACCGATAACTCGCACAATAAAGCGCGCATTGAGTCTATTGATGACGCCAATATTCGTGAGCAGTTAGAGGCCGGCAACGTAGTTATCGTAGCAGGATTTCAGGGTATTGATAACGATGGTAATGCCACAACCTTGGGCCGCGGCGGCTCTGATACGACAGGCGTCGCGATCGCAGCAGCACTAGGCGCTGATGAGTGTCAGATCTATACTGATGTCGATGGCGTTTATACCACCGACCCACGCGTTACCTCAAAAGCCAAAAAACTTGAAAAGATTACCTTTGAAGAAATGCTAGAGATGGCAAGTTTGGGTTCTAAGATTTTGCAGATTCGCTCGGTTGAATTTGCAGGCAAATATGGTGTGCCTTTGCGCGTACTATCAAGCTTTGATGAAAATACTGACGGCAGCTTTGATGAAGACTTTCAAAACAACGTCGGCACCCTAATTACGATAGACGAAGGAGACAATATGGAACAGGCAATCATCTCAGGTATCGCCTTTAATCGGGACGAGGCAAAAATTGTAGTACGCGCTGTCCCAGACCATCCTGGTATTGCTTCAGCCATCTTGAGCCCTATCGGTAACGCTAATATCGAAATCGATATGATCGTACAGAACTTATCGACCAATGGCACCACTGATTTTACCTTTACCGTCAATCGTAGCGACATGGACAAAACCATGAAAGTGCTCAACGATGAAGTCAAAGACGAGATCGGTGCCAAAGAGATCATAGGTGATAGTGAAGTCGTCAAGGTCTCATTGGTTGGCGTCGGTATGCGCTCGCATGCAGGAGTTGCCAGCCTTATGTTCCAAACACTTGCTGAGAATAACATCAATATTCAGATGATATCGACCAGTGAGATCAAAGTCTCTGTGCTCATTCAAGAGCAGCATCTAGAAAAAGCGGTCAAATCGCTACATACAGCCTTTGGTTTAGACCGCACTGAGGGTGAGAGCAAGGTTGCTGGACAGTAGCTTTTATCGACCTCGCATGCTCTACAAGCGAAGGAAGAGAGTAGCTGATTAGTTTATATTGCATAGGGTCTTTATTGACCCTATTTTTATGGTTAACCCGTATTTTAGTTATATTACCTAGCAGTTTTGTTAAAAGCCGTGACACTACTTATCATGCCACATATAATAGAGAACTGAATTGGGCTAAAGATCTATTTTACGGCTGCTGTAGATAACAATTTTTATAGACTATTTTTTTTTATACTATTGTTTTGAGCGAGGTTCGTTCTTTCAATAGTCACTCTTTACAGTGGCACCTTGTTAAAACATATCTCAATGGGCAATAACTTGTTCATGTGACATAAGGAGTATGACGCATGTTAATTTTGACACGCCGCGTGGGCGAAACGCTAATGATCGGTGACGAAGTTAGTGTGACTGTGTTAGGCGTCAAGGGCAATCAAGTACGTATCGGTGTGAATGCACCCAAAGACATCGCTGTACATCGCGAAGAGATTTACCAGCGTATCCAGCACGAGCGCTCGGTACAGTCGCAGATGCAGCATCTAGAACAGGGCAACTTTGCGCCTTCGTTTGACGATGAAGACTATTTTAACCGCTAGTTGCTAGTGCTATCTATAAAAATTTTAAACCGTTTTGAGGTCATCACCTTATGAGTATTCGCCAATCAGATGTATCCGCGCTACTTAATGGCTTGAGTAAAAAGGCTATTGGATTCAATGACGTTATTAGTTTCATTGATGATTTTTATCGCTACGCGCCTGCGCCTTTTGTTAATGGTCAAGTACACAATGCTGCTGGAGAAAACGAAGGTAGCGCTAAAGTCTTTGGCTTTGCCAAGCATCATAAGTTAAGCCAGCTTGATACCCTAAAGCTATTTGGTGAGCATTATGAAAAGGTGCAAGCGACGCCAAATGGTACTGATCACGCCAATATTCGCAACTTTTTGCATTGGGGCTGGCAAGGGTTTTTAATGGAAAAAAACCCATTAACCGTACGTCCAAGTGTTGATACAACGGCGCTGTAGTTTTAAAAGTAAACCATTAAAAAGCCACGCTATTATAAATAGCGTGGCTTTTTTTATTCTAAAATCCTACTTATCTCGAAACTTTACTGGTTGAATCGCACCTTTAGGATTGGGCATATTAGGATAATGATGCTCATGCTCAACGTCACATTCAGCGCCGACAATATCACCATTATCTTTGATGGGCTTATGAATATAACCTGTACGCTCAGAAGGTGGTAGGTGCTCATGCTCCCAAATCATTACCGCTTGCATACACGTCTGACGCTGCTCGTCACTGAGCGCGCGGCCATCAGGCCATTTGCCAAGCTCAATGGCAACCTTAAATCTCTCGACCACCTCAGGTGTTAAGGTTGCTAATATCGTTTGTTTATCCATCTTGCCTACTCCGTATCTGTACTCTTCATCAAGGGTTATGCTTGTAGTTTGCTGATTAGCGCTTTTGCTTAGATTTTAGAGCTTCGCTTAAATTTTAGCGCGTTACTCAGATTTTAGCGTTTCGCTTAGATTTTAGCGCTTTGCTTAGCTCATTTAGTCCGTAAATTCGTCATCATCGTCGTCGTCACGATCCAAACTGAACTCTTCGGCGTGCACGTTCCAATGTAGTTTGGTACGGCAAGCTTCATAAAAATCAAAACCTGGCGGATGCAGTAGCGTTAGTTTGTCAGGATGCTTGCGAATATATAAGCGCTGATCTTGATCGAGCGGCAAACTGGCCTTGCCATCAGCGCTGACCATAGGCTGGGTGCGATTGTCTTCGTGTATACGAATACACACTTCACTATTCCCACTCACCACAATCGGTCTACTCGATAAGGTATGCGGATGCATGGGTACCAAACATATCGCATCCATACTCGGATGAATGATGGGTCCGCCACCAGATAACGCATACGCCGTAGATCCTGTCGGGGTGGCGACAATTAAGCCATCGCTATGCTGGCGATAGACATCATGACCGTCGATCTTGAGCTGAAAGTCTATCATATGTACCGACTTACCTGCATGCAAGACGATATCATTGAGCGCCATATCCTGATGAATAATATCGCGCCCTTCGCGAATCTCCATCGTCAATAAAAACCTATGATCAAGCTGATAGTCGCCCATCAACACTTGACGCAGTTTAAAGGCAGCTTCATTAGGTTTGACATCCGCTAAAAACCCAAGCCGGCCACGGTTGACGCCCAGAACAGGGACGCGATAACGCGCGAGTGCCTCTGCGGCATGCAAAATAGAGCCATCGCCGCCGACCACTATGACCAAGTCACAAATCTCACCGATAAGGCCGCGTTTGACGATTTTGACTTTTTCAATATCGGCAAGATTAAGCGTCGGCAGATTTGCAGTTTGTACATCCATAATCAGCGTAAGATTCATCTCATTAATAGTCTGCGCAATCTGCACCAGGCTCTGAGTCACGCTACGCTTGCCGGCGCGTCCCATAAGTCCAATACGCCTAAACGCTGGGTTTTTGATAGCATGAAACAGCTCTGACTCATGTAAGTGTGGCAATCTCTCTGACTGCACTGAGTTTTCCATAAAACGACTCGGCATTTTAAAAAGGTATGTGTTAAAAGGGGTCTTGCAATAATAGCGACAATTGAGCGCTTAAACTAGCATGTTTTAGCCACTATCGTTGTTAACTGTAGTAATTGGCCCCATATATTAACTAAGTTTCAGTAAACAAAAGATGTTAACACTAACAGGTAAGTGTGACTGCTAACAGTCGCCCAAAGCCTTGTTGTCACTCACGTAAACACAGTTGACAATAATAGCGGTTTTGCTAAAGTAGCTGACATCTTATTTTATATTTTTATTAAGGATATATATATGGCCAACCCTATTGTCAGTCGCGCAGAGCTTGCGATCGGCGGCGCGCCTATGACCGTCAAAGGTGTCATTCAAAAAACCAGCTTACTGCTCGGTTTGTCTGCTATTACAGGCGTAGGCTTTTTCTTTTATGCCCTTATGGCAGGTTTGTCACAAGGCTTTATCACTATGGCTGCCTTTGGTAGTATGTTTGCAGCTTTTGGCTTAGCTATTTTTATTACCTTTAAACCGCAAAAGGCCAAAACCTTTGCAGTGCCTTATGCGCTATTAGAAGGTATCTTTTTGGGCGGTATTTCGCTGTTCTTTATGCGCATGTACCCAAGCGTACCCGTTACCGCAATGTGTGCAACCTTCGTTACGGCAGCGGTTATGCTAGGTCTATACCGCTCAGGTCTTATTAAGGTTACGCAGAAGTTTCGCTCTATTGTGACCTCAGCGCTTATTGCTATTATGCTCGTTTATGTCGCACAGTGGATATTGTCTTTAGCCTTTGGCTCAAGCCTACCCTTCTTGTTTGAAGGCGGCGCTATCGCTATTGGTTTTAGCTTATTCGTTATCGTTATTGCCTCTTTTACCCTATTGCTCGATTTTGATAACGTTGATCGCGGCGTTGCTATGGGTATCTCTGAGGATTATGAGTGGTTATTTAGTATTGGTATTTTGGCGACCCTAGTCTGGATGTATATCGAATTTATGCGTCTGCTTAGCTATCTACAAGACTAATCTCAAATCATTAAGGGTATAAATAAAAAACCGCCTTCATTTATTGAGGCGGTTTTTTCGTGCTATTAATCAAGCTAAGTCGTTATAACTCATGCCCGCTTTAACCGTAGCGCATTTAACACCACAAGCAGGGAGCTTAGCGACATACCGATAGCGGCAAGCCAAGGCGGTACATAGCCAAAGATAGCAGGTAGAAGCACAATACCGTTATAACCAAGTGCCCAGCGAAAGTTTTGCCTAATAATACGCTCAGCTTTGTCCGCGATACGCTTAGCAGCAGCAATCGCCTCAATCTGACCGTCCAATATAATACTATCGCTTGAGACCTGCGCAAGATCTGCTGCCCCTGCAATCGAGGTCGAGACATCAGCGGCGGCAAGTACAGGCGCGTCATTGATACCGTCTCCAATCATTAGCACCACGGCCCCATCTGCCTGCAAGCGCTGAATATGATCAACCTTGTCAGTTGGCGATAGACCGTTAAAAGCCGCTTGCATACCTAAATCATTGGCTACCTTTAGTGCTTGCGGGCTTGGGTCACCCGTTAGCATTACAGACTCGATACCCAGCGCCTTGAGACTATCGAGCATAGGCTTTGCAGTATCGCGTACTTTGTCATTGAAATAAAAACAGGCCAACGGCTGCCAACTCTGGCTTTGCTGCGCGGATAAGACCACCGCTGAGCTGGCCCTATTGGCAATGAGATCAGGCTCAAAGCTATTAATGTTGTCATTATCTAGAGCAAAATCGATGTGCCCGATACGGTATTTTATCCCCTCTATTATCGCCTCCACGCCGCCCGCTGGATAATGCGTTAGGCTTTGAGTATTAGGCAGATGCAATTGATGAGCCGCTGTTAATAGCGCATGGGCGATAGGATGACGGCTGCCTACTTCTAACGCGGCAGCAGTGGCTAGTAGCTTATCTTCTTGTGCATTTTGCTCTGTATTGACACTAGCGCTGATATTTAATAGTTCAATGTTGAGTAAATTAGGTTTGCCATAAGTGAGCGTTCCTGTTTTATCAAAAGCGACGTGAGTAATCTCCGCCAAGGTTTGTAGGGTATGCCCGCGCGTGGTCAAAAAGCCATAGCTGGCAAGGCGGTTAGTCGCTACGGTCAGCGCGATTGGGGTTGCCAGAGACAACGCACAAGGACAGGTAGCGACGAGTACTGCGACCGTCGCCCATATCGCTTGGCTTGGGTCAACGATATACCAGCCGATAAAGACAAAGACCGACAAGATCAAAATGCGTGCGACAAACCAACGCGCAAGCTTATCAGCCTGCTGCGCAAGTTTAGGCTTCTCACTCATAGCTCGGTTCATCAGCCTATCGATCAGCCCAATCTGACTGTCTTTTGGTAGGGCGGTCACAAGCATGACAAAAGGCTGACTATCGTTTTGCGCGCCGCCAACGACATACTCACCCGCGTTCTTGGTAATAAGATCGCCTTCACCCGTTAGCAGGCTTTGTGACACCGTCGCCGTTTGACTAAGCAAAATACCATCGCTAATGATTTCGGCGCCAGCATCTATCATGATAATATCGCCAACTTGCAAACTATGGACAGTTACCATTTCGCTATCATTTACTAGATCTTCTGACTCTATTGAGCTGTTTTGCGCTTGTTGCCATTTTTGTGCGATATTTTGGGTCACTTTATAGACGCTGGCATCCATACTTTGCATAAAACTTGGAGAGCTTAAACTGTTATTTACGATATCAGATTTTTCTGAATTTGCCTCTATCTTGTCACTTTGACTTACCTTTAGGTCATTTGATTCTGAGTTTATTTGCTCCAAAATAATCTGCGCGGAGTATTTATCTTCAGCGATTTTTTTGACCAGTATCGGCTCAACCACTACCAAATCATTAGCCATAGTCGCCGCTTTTAGGCGCGCGTTATGCTCGATGTAACGCCCTGCCAATAAGAAAAAGATAAACATACTGACCGAGTCATAATAGGTCTCCCCTTGCCCTGTGACAGTGGCATATAAACTGGCAAAAAAAGTAACGATAAGGGCGACGCTAACGGGCACATCCATATTGACTTGGCGTGCGCGTATCGCCGACCATGCCGAGGTAAAAAAAGGCACGCCAGCATAGAAAAATACAGGAATACTGACAAAAAGGGACACCCAGCGCAAAAAGTCACGCTGAAATACGAGCATATCGCTGTATTCGCCAAAATATAACGCTACTGCGTACATCATTGCTTGCATAGCGCCAAGTGCTGCGATACCCAATCTAAGCAGCATCTTGTTATTATGGCGGGCGAGCATCGCCTCGTGGGTGTCTTGCCGATAGGGTTTGGCTTCATAGCCTATGGCATTGATAGTAGCGAGGATGCGGCTGATGGGTAATTTGCTCTCATCCCATACCACGCGCATACGCTGATTGGTGAGGTTGACCTGACAGCGGCTCACACCGTCAAGCTCAAACAAGCGCGACTCAATAAGCCAAGTACAAGCGGCGCAGCGTAAATTGTTGACTGATAATTCAGCGACCGATAATCCGTCCTGCGCATACACGAACTGCGACTTGATCTCATCATGATCATAGGCTTCAAGGCGCGTCATTTGTGTGGGCAAGCTGGCAGTACGATTGATCTCTGAGCGATCTAGATAATATTGCTCAAGTCCAGCTTCGACAATGCTTTGGCTAGCGAGCTGACAGCCCATGCAGCACATCTCGCGAGGCTCGCCTAATACCTTACTAAAAAATGGCGGACGCGGCAGGCGATCGCCGCAATGAAAGCAATGACCCTTTATGGGCAACACAAGTCCTTGAGTGATCGAATCATCATAAGGATCAGTGGCGCGCGGCAGCGTAGACACGGACGAAGAAAAATCACTAGACATAGCTTCGCTTACTTCCTTTAAATAAAGAATGACCGATACCCTACCCTTTAGGCAAACGTTTATCAGTCATCAAAGTATTGATTAAGCCTGCACTAATTCACAAAAAAATCACCATAACTGGTATGACAAGTTGCTATCTTAATTTGATATAACGCTCAAGGTTATATAACATCCAGTTTTATACAACATCTACTCTTATATGGCACTTAGTCGCCGCTTTAAAAGCCAGTATAGTCATCAATTTTGTCCTCATGACTATGCGTTTATTATTAACATATCCTAGCGGTAGTGATGATAGATTGAAAAACATGTCAATTTACGTCATTATGAGGCAGTTTTTTATCTCAAAATGGTGCGCCATCAGTGCAAAAATCTAAAGTTAATCTATCACAGCCAGCCAAAACTCATTTAAACGCTTTGCCAAATACGCAGCGCGGCTTGGTATTTAGTAGTCTTTTGCTTATTGTTATTATCGCAGGCATGGTGCTACTGGCCCTATATCTTGTCAAGCTTGATCGCACCATTACCAGCAAGTTTGAGGGTAAGCGCTGGGATATACCTGCCAAAGTATACTCGCAGCCCCTTGAATTGTACCAAGGCGCAAGCGTTGATAGAGAGACGATGACAACTTGGCTTGAGCTGCTTAACTATAGTAGTAACCAAGCTTATGATCGCACAGGTACTTATCATAGGTCAGGTAATACCTATTTTATCCATACGCGTGGATTTACTTATAGTGCAAATGATGTAGATGCCGAGCAAGTCATCAAAATGACGTTATCAGGCGGTAAGATCGAATCGGTACAAAGCACCATTCCTGCCAAGACGGGTATCATTCGCCTAGAGCCTGTCAATATCGGTGGTATCTACCCTGATAGTAACGAAGATCGCTTGGTAGTCTCGCTCGATCAAGTGCCGCAGCCGTTGATTGATGCCTTAATCGCTACCGAAGATCGCAGTTTTTATGAGCATAAAGGCGTCTCGGTACGCGGTATCGCCCGCGCTGTACTCAATAACTTCTCTGGCGGCTCCATGCAAGGCGGCTCGACCATTACCCAGCAGCTCATCAAAAACTTTTATCTCAATTCAGATCGCACCATGAAGCGTAAAGCTAATGAGGCGCTTATGGCGGTACTGCTTGAGCTACATTATAGCAAAGATGAGATACTCCAGACCTATCTTAACGAGATCTACCTAGGCCAAAATGGTAACCGCTCTATTAATGGTTTCGGTCTGGCCTCGCAGTTTTATTTTAATCAGCCGCTCAATGAGCTACGCGTTGATCAGCAAGCTATGCTAGTAGGTATGGCAAAGGGGCCAAGCGTCTATAACCCGCGCCGCCACCCCAATGACTCCAAAGCACGCCGTGACACCGTGCTTGCCAATATGCTTACCATGGGTTCGATCAGTCAAGAGGATTATGACGCTGCGCTTAAGCGACCTTTGGGCGTTGTAGATAAGCCTGTGGAAGGCAAAAGCCAATTCCCTGACTTTTTGGATATCGTCAAACGTGAGCTCAATGACGTCTACTACCCTGATGACCTCAAAAACGAAGGTCTTATTATCATCAGCACCCTTGACCCTATCACTCAATTGGCAGCAGACAAAGCCGTTGATAAAAAGCTTGGAGAACTGCGCCGTAGTAGCAGTAAAGCCAAGGACTTAGAAGGCGCTCTAGTTAGTGCTAACCCTGAGACAGGCGAGCTGGTGGCGGTCGTCGGTAGCGGCAGCGAATTTACAGGCTTTAACCGCGCGGTAGATGCCAAGCGTCAAGTTGGCTCACTTCTTAAACCTATTATCTATATGACCGCGCTTGAGAGTGGGCGCTATAATCTAGCCAGCTCAGTTGATGACTCGCCTGTTACTGTAAATTTGGGAGATGGTAGCGATTGGAACCCCAAAAACTACGATGGTCGTGATCATGGCTATGTACCTTTGACCACAGCGCTGGCTCAGTCTTATAACCAAAGTGCGGTACGTTTGGGTATGGAGTTTGGTGTTAGCACCTTTGCCAAACAACTGCAGCGCATGGGCATTAAAGAAAAAATCCCCACTTATCCCTCAGCTCTGTTAGGCTCAGTCAATCTTAGTCCGATGGATATGCTTGGCGTCTATCAAGTCTTTGCAACTGGTGGCTTTCGCACCCCTATTCATAGTATTCGCACCGTCATCGATGATCGCGGACGCATTTTGCAACGTACTGGACTCAACACCCAGCGTAGCATACCGCCTGAGGCCAATTATCTGACCAACTACGCTTTGCAAGAAGTAGTCAAAAGCGGTACCGCTAGGCGCGCGCAATCTTTAGGCCGCGACCTTAATTTGGCGGGTAAGACAGGTACTACCAATGATTATCGCGATGCCTGGTTTGCAGGATATAGCGGTAACTATGTCAGCGTCGTTTGGGTAGGACGCGATGACAATAAGCCTATTGGGCTTAGCGGCGGAACTGGCGCGTTACCTGTATGGGTTGATTATATGAATCGGCTTAAACTTACGCCAGTATCGATGCCAGAGCCTGAGGGTATTGAGTGGCTATGGCTTGAGAACAACTCAGGCAAACTCTCAAACGAGCGCTGTGCTAATGCGCGCTATCTGCCTGTAATGTCCGCCTACTTGCCTGAGGAGGCTAGCAGCTGCGCCCTTGAGCTTTATCAGCAAGAACGCGCGCGTGAGCAGACTCAATTCCAAGATGAGCAAAGCTCAATAGCTGATCAGCGTCGCCGTGAAGGCTTAGACATCCCTGACGGTCAAGCCATAGATCCAGACGCAAACGATTCAAACGCAAACGATGGTGACGGCGAAGTACGTGATGACACTTGGTACGATCGCGCCCTTGAATGGTTTTAACTATTATATGAACAGGTAGCCACATTTAATTGAATCGCTGGCACCTTACATAATGATCAAACACGCTTTGGTATAAGAGGCTTAATATGTTGTTATTCGCTCAACAGTCTACTACTAGCAAGCATCAACGCACATTATCGTCCTCTGTGCTGATGCTTGGTCTCTTGACAGGGACACTTACTCTAAGTGCTTGTCAGACTGCGCCCTCGACGACGGCAACCGAACGCACAACTACTGTTGTAATGTCGCCTGCTAGCAACGATAGCACGACTGACGATAGTTACCCTATAGAGCCTTATAACCTGCCTGCACCAGACTCTCAGCCTCAGCCTCAGCCTCAGCCTCAGCAAAATATACCGTCAAGTCCGAGCAATGATGCTTACACCATTCCTCCCTATCAACCAATACCGGAGCCTTATCGTGAAGAGATCATTATTACGCCGCCGCGCACCAGTGAGGTCACGCCGCCGATAGTGCCTTCGCACGGTGATTTGTTAGAGCGCGCACGAGCAAACTCGCAGCAGCAAAGCCGCGCTACCAGTAGTAGTAATAGCGACCTGCCCGCTTTTCGCAATTTGATGCAAAATGGTACCAATCAGCTCAGAGCCAACGATCTAACCGCAGCTGAAAACAGCTTCACTCGTGCGCAGCGCTTAGCGCCTAGATCATCTGCGGTGTACTTTTATCTAGCGCAAGTGGCCCTCAAAAAGAATCAACCGCGAAAAGCTGAAGCAATGGCACGCCGCGGTTTGAGTGTCTCGCAAGATGACACGCGGCGCCGTGCCCTGTGGCAGATCATCTTGCGTTCAGGTCAACTACAAAACAACGCACGCGTTATCAATGAGGCGCAAAGAGCACTTCGATAACTAACGCTATGTTCAAGACTTATATTTTATTTTATCACTTATCAAGGTTATCGTTATGGCATGGCAACAACTGCATTTACAGTGCGAAAAAGCAAATGTCGATTTGGCAGAATCCCTTTTACTAGAGGCAGGCGCATTATCTATCGCTTTAGATGACGCCGGTGATCAGCCTTTGTTTGAACCTCTCCCTGGCGAGTCGCCACTGTGGGATGAGGTCATATTAACCGGGCTATTTGATGCTACGACTCCCATTGGTGATCGTCAAGTACTTGAACAATTGAGCCATGAGATCGCCGCACAAGTACATGCCAGCCGAATCTGGTTGAGTCGTGTCGATGATAAGGATTGGGAACGCGAGTGGATGGTCAACTATCACCCTATTGAATGCGCGAACAACCTATGGATCGTCCCCAACTGGCTTAAGCCGCCAAATCCTGACGCAATTAATATTATTATGGATCCAGGACTGGCCTTTGGTACAGGTTATCATGCTACCACGCGCTTGTGCCTTGACTGGCTCACAGAGCAAAACCTAACAGACAACATTGTGATCGATTATGGCTGCGGGTCAGGTATCTTAGGTATTGCCGCTTTGCTGTTAGGTGCGCGCCAAGTGTATGCAGTTGATATAGATCCGCAAGCGGTACTTGCAACCAACCAAAATGCCGAACGCAACCAAGTTGGCGAGCGTCTGCAAGCTTTTTTACCAGAGGACTTTAGAGACTACTGCACGCAGCATGACGTCTTGCCCGTTGACGTTATTGTCGCCAATATTTTGGCAAAGCCCCTCATTAGCCTAGCACCTTATTTTGCAACCTTAATCACTAAACAGGGCCGCATAGTCCTAGCAGGACTTATTGAATCACAAACTGAGCAGGTGAGCGACGCTTACCAGCCCTATTTCAAACTTGATCCAAAGCATGCTTTTAGCGCTCAAGAAGATCAACACTGGCAGCGACTCTCAGGCACGTTTACAGACTAGTAACATCTGATTACATCTGTTACGATAGGTGCATTATTTGAGATTGGCACTGCCAAGTGCTTAGCTATTTCATTCTAAAAATACTTTAGCTAACTTTGAACCCTTGGCAATGCGATATTGATAATTGTACCTTTTTGGATTTGAGCATATGACTACGCCTATAAATACTCAATGCCCTTATTGCGGTGCTCATTTTCATTTGCATCAAAATCAGTTAAATAAAGAAGATGCGAAAATTGTTTGTAATCAATGTTCTCGTAGTTTTAGAGTTAGCGATAATCTGTCTGTAGCTACTTTTGACAGTCATTCACTATCAGATTCTATACCTTTAAACAGTCAGACCATCGATAGTTTAATACAAGATGAGGCTCAAGGAGCACACGCTACAACCTCAGAGTATGATTCTCTAGATTATATGCTAGAGAATATGGAGCCATGGTCTAAACCGGTGAGTAGCAGCGATGCGTCCTCATTGCTTGAGACATCATCTGAGCCAGAGTTATTTGATGATAGTGTCGCAGATTCAGACAATAATACAGCTCATACTTTGTTGAATGATGAAGGGACGCTTACTGACTTTGATACTGATACTGATACTCAAGTGGCCTTAAAGAAAAGCACTGTCAACTCTAGTGCTACTAATAATACGGGCTTAGAGAACGACCATACTTTTGATAATCATTCTCTTGATAAGAGTGACGGCGCAGATAATGCTTGGTTAGAGCAGCTATTAGCAGAAGAGAGTGAAGACGACATTCAGCATCAAAACGATACTGATCTCTCGCAGCTTCTTATCGATATGGGCGTGCCTTTTGAAGAAGAGGGCGACGCAAATGATGGTTTTGAGTTAGCGAATAAACCGCTAGAGCGTCATCAAACCATGCAAACAAGCTCTCGAACGTCAATGGCTATCTTGCTGTGGACAGCTGGCAGCTTAGCTTTAGTGCTTCTTTTATTAGCGCAATATGTTATTTTTAATGTGGATACTTTAGTAAAGGATCCTGTTTATGCACAGCGTTTACAAAAGATTTGCACGGTTGCAGCTTGTAGTCTACCCAATGCTGATCTAAGCCAATTGATGATAGCAGATATTACTCATCGTTCAAGCCAGCTCAACGATTCAGGTACCTATAGTGATATTCGAGCGACTTTAAATAATCAAAGCAGTCAAAGTCAGCTATTACCAAGTCTTAGGGTAAGTCTTTACGGCTCAGACAAGCTCATCGGCGCCTTTATTGCCGCGCCTGACGATTATTTGCTAAGCCCACAAAATCAGCTAGCAGTACAAGGCCAAAAGCAATTGTGGTTCACTGTACCTATAGACAATCAGCAAATCAGCACAGTAACCATTGAGCCTATTTATTAGCCCTGATATTAATCATAAATTATCATGGCTTGTGGGTAGCTATCCTCATATTAACGTAAAGGACATCACTTTATGGCACCTCAAATACCAGATCATGCCAACCGTTTTGCCCACACCTCAGATTATCTACAAGCACAAGAGACGCATGAGCCTTTATGTATGCATGTCGAGCGCGTTGTACGTCAATACTTTGTAACGCTTGGCGATGATATACCCACAGACCTCTATGAGCTTATCTTAAAAGAAGTTGAGCGCCCTCTGTTGAGCGTTGTATTAGAACAAACCCGCGGTAATCAATCAAAGTGCGCACAAATACTAGGCCTTAATCGCGGCACCCTACGTAAAAAGCTCAAAACTCATAATTTGATGTAAGCGCTTTAAAATAAGCATTTAGTCGACGCTTTTAGGTAGCAACACGTTAACTATCGTTACGTCAACGCTTTAATACTAATGTTTTGATTATCCTAGATATAGCTTATAATTAAGGTCTATCCGATCCCTCTTCGTCATTTTGATATGATTATTTTGCCAGACGCTACTGTCAGGCTTTTTTTATGGAACTGTTTTTATGAGTACAACACCGCTTGCCCTATTGTCCGTCTCTGATAAATCCAATATCGTCGAATTCGCTCAAGGTTTGCTACAAGCAGGGTTTGGTCTGCTCTCGACTGGTGGTACTTATCGTTTGCTAAAAGAGCATGACGTTGCTGTCACTGAGGTCTCTGACTATACTAAGTTTCCTGAGATGATGGATGGCCGCGTCAAAACCTTGCATCCCAAGATTCACGGCGGTATTTTAGGTCGCCGCGGTACTGATGACGACGTTATGAGCGAGTATGATATCGCTCGTATTGATCTAGTAGTGGTTAACCTCTACCCCTTCGCTGAGACGATTGCCCGTGACAATGTTTCGATGACGGACGCTATCGAAAACATCGATATTGGCGGTCCTACTATGGTACGAGCGGCGGCCAAGAACCACGCTCATGTAGGTATAATTACTGATCCAGCGGACTATCAGCGCGTTCTTGGAGCGCTTGGTAATAGACCTCAGCTCAGCTCAGCACTACGTTATGATTTAGCGGTAAAAGCGTTTGAGCATACCGCGCAGTACGATGGCATGATTGCTAACTTTTTGGGTAGCCGAGTCAATGAGCACCAAGAGCCTGAAACCTTTGCTCGTACACTAAACGTGCAGCTTGAAAAAGCGCAAGATTTGCGCTACGGCGAGAATCCACATCAAAAAGCAGCTTTTTATGTTGAGGCGTCTTCATCCAATGGTGCTTCTATCGCTACTGCCAAGCAATTACAAGGCAAAGCGTTATCATATAATAATATCGCCGATACTGACGCAGCGCTCGAGTGCGTTAGAGCCTTTAATGCACCAGCTTGCGTTATCGTCAAGCATGCCAATCCATGCGGCGTAGCGGTTAATGCTGATCAAGTCGCTGCTTATCAGACGGCCTTTAGTACCGATCCTGAATCTTCTTTTGGTGGTATCATCGCCTTTAACCGTGAACTGAGCGTAGCGGCTGCAAAAGCCATTATCGACAATCAGTTTGTCGAAGTCATTATCGCTCCTAGTATTGAAGATGGCGTACTACAAGTAACAGCGAACAAGAAAAACGTCCGCGTCATGGTCTGCGGCGCGCTACAAGCATCAGATAGCTCTAGTACGCAGCTTGACTACAAGCGCGTGAACGGTGGCCTGTTGGTACAAGAGCAAGACTCAGGGATTATTAGTGCAGGTGAACTACAACTGGTGACTGATGTACAACCTACTGAGGCGCAAATCGCTGATTTACTATTTACTTGGAATGTCGCTAAATACGTCAAATCAAATGCTATCGTCTACGGCAAAAATTTGCGTACTATCGGTATAGGTGCAGGTCAGATGAGCCGCGTCAACTCTGCTCGCATTGCCGCTATAAAAGCAGAACACGCAGGATTGGCTACAAAAGGCGCTGTCATGGCCTCCGATGCGTTCTTCCCGTTCCGTGACGGTATCGACAATGCGGCAGAAGTAGGCATCTCTGCTATCATCCAGCCTGGTGGCTCCATGCGTGATAACGAGACTATAGCGGCAGCTAATGAGCATGGTATCGCCATGGTCTTTACAGGTATGCGTCATTTCCGTCATTGATGCGCTTGTCGATTATTAATGCATTTACCTACCTCAAAACCTTGAAGATAAAAAAAGCCACTATACTTATAGTGGCTTTTTTTTATCTTATATTTGACACTGTAGTGTCAAACTTGCTTGCTAATTAACGCTCTTGAGCACTTGCCATATTGGACTCATTAATCTCAACGCTATATATCAAACGCAGGTAATCTAAGTAGTCTTGCAACTGATCTTGTCCCAAATTATCACGAATAATCCGTGCCGTTTGCGCCTTCTCGCTCGCAGATAGCTGTGATTGCTGCTCAGTTTTGATACGGTCGCCGGCGATAACACTAGCGCCTATCTCAGTTGCACCCGCTACAGCCACGACGCCATTATCATCCGCTTGCTGACTAAAGGCCATACCGCGCTCTTTTTCAGTTAATTGCGTGGTCTGACGATTGACATCACCTAGTGCTTGAAAACTCACCACTTGGTTATTGATATCTGCTAGCGTCTTAATGTTTGCAGCGACTTGCTTAGCTTGCTTAAGTGCCAGCTCAGTGGCTTTTTCTTGACGCAGTAGTTGGGTGATTTGCGGCGTTGCAGCAGCGAGCGACAAGGTTTTAGTCGGGCGATAATTACTTGGCTGCGCCCATACCGTTCCATTACCAACCTCAATACCTGAGGTCACTGCTTGATCTTGAATAGTAAACTCATCAAAAGCGGCTTTGATGACCGCAGGCTGCGCTAACACTGAAGTATTATTGTCCCTGCGGTAGTCTTTTAAACGTTTTAAGGCGACGTTCTCTTGCTGAGCGATATCTTCGATACTAAAGCCATCAGCTGCCAAATCATTAATAGCAGTGACTTTATCAGCATAGATCTCTTGACGCTTATACTCTCTTGCCTTTGCCGTTAGCTCCTCGCGCATACTCTCAAGCGTAGGCACTTGAGGGCCATTATCTTCGGTTATGGTAAATATCTGATAACCAAAACTGGTTTTGACAGGGGGCGTAGTGTCACCAACGCTCAGACCTTCTAGTGCCTGTTCAACCGCTTGGGCGTCACTACCAAATACAGAAGGATTAAAGCTACCAATAGCGCCGCCTGTGGCTCCCGTTGGGTCATCGGATTCTGTTTGCGCCAGTTTTGCAAAGGCCTCACCATTAGCCAAACGCTTTGCAACCTTGTCAGCGCGCGCCTTAGCATTATCACCGCTTATTAGTATCTGACTGATTTGACGCTCATCAACAACCGCCATTTCTTGCTTGTAGCCTTCATACTGCTGCTGCAACTCTTCATCAGTAATGTCAGTGACGTTAATGGTCTGCGGGCTTAATTGAATATAAGCCAAATCAACCATCGCCACACTTTTTAGCGCCTCTTTATTGGCGTTGTAGTAGCCCTCTATATCGCTTTTGGTAAGCTTGACTTGGTCAGCAAAGTCCTGCCAGTTAAAGCGATGCAACCAGATATTGCGCGACTCCAATTGCAAGTCTATTAATTGATTGACCGCTTTTATGGGATAGATGGCTGTACCAACGATACTCGCATTTAATTGATCAAGGCTTAACTGATTACGAAACTCCGCAAACAGCTGATCTTTGGTCATACCGCGCTGACGCAAAAAGTTTGAAAACTGATCGTTTGAGAAGTTACCCTCAGCATCCAAAAAGATGTCTTCTTGGCGCAGTAAACGATTGATAGTATCATCAGACACCGTCATACCAAGCTTGCCAGCTTGCTGCTCTAAAAGCGTACGGTCAATCAGACCGCGCAGTACTTGCTCATGCAAGACATCTTCGTTAAGTAAGCTTGCATCATCTAGCTGATCTAGTATCTCACTGCGACGATTGTTGACCGCCGTTTGATACTCAGACAGGCCCACACTCGCCTCACCCACTTGAGCGATTTGATTGGGATCAACGGAGCCGCCAAAATAGCTTTCGATACCCAAAAGCGCAAGCGGCGATAAGCACAAAATTAATAAAATGCGACCTGGCCAGGTTTTCAAAAAATCGCGCAACTTATCCATAGTTATCTCTGTGTTATGAATGAAGAACCATTGTGATAGGACAAGGACATACTATAGCGAGCAATGGCAAAATAATAGAGGTTAATATAAAAAGGTAATCAATAACGAGCGAATCTGAGCATCATGGTGCTAGTTGAGACCGCGCGCCCTATAATACGTGATTTTTAAGATAGACTCAAAATATTACGTGCTAAAAGGGTTGACGCACAAAAAAAGCACCTATAAAAGGTGCTTAATTAGAACTATTTTATACGCGTAAATCTTAGTTTAAACGCTCTTTTAAGTTTTTACCTGCTTTAAAGCTTGGTACTTTGCTCGCAGGAATCTGTAGCTCATCGCCAGTCTTTGGGTTACGACCTGTACGTGCTTTGCGATCTTTGACACTAAAGGTACCAAAGCCTACTAGTGAGATACTATCACCAGCTTCCAAAGCGCTACCGATGCTTTCCATAACGGCGTTTAGGGCATCACCAGCTTGAGTTTTATTTAGACCACTTTTTTCGGCGATGCTATCAATCAATTCTGACTTATTCATAAAAGTTCCTTCAAGTTTAGGGAGTATAATAAAACGCTAACGTCAGGCATTGTATCGCTCTCACTTCGTTTTAGCAACGAACTCATGCTATTTGAGTAGCAATATTATCTGACTTACGTAATAACAGGTTACGCTTTGCTAGCATCTTTATAGCAAGGGTGTTAAACGAGCGCAAGTCATTTTACATTTTTTTGCGCTCTATACTACGTATTAGCCACTTATCATTACGCAAAACGCCTGTATTTGTTTGTTGGCATACAAAAAGCGGCATTTACTTGTAGTTCTACTCGTAGCCCCTCAAACCTAATTTTTACGATAAATCACATCTTTATACTAAAGACTCCTAGTACAAGTGGGCTAAGTTGTAGAAACTTACGTTACTTTTTAAATTAAAAACGGTACTATAAGCGTTGCACAGCATTCAAGAATTACTGCGCAGTACTTATAAATGTGGTACTTATAAATATAGTCTCAATAGCACAGTGCTTATTAGTCTTAGCACTTAAGAAACTTAGTACTTAATAAACTTAGGACTTATTAGACTTAATACTTGATAAGCCTAGTACTAAAAAGGCACTGCACTTAAAGAAAACTGTACTTAAAAAACAGCAGTACTCAAGACGCATAGCATTCAAGCTGTATTGACTACCCTCAACTCGTTGCCCCAAATTGGACTACTTACATGAAGCGTTCTACTTTATCTCACTCTTTTCTTAATGTCGTTTTGGTTTTTGTCGAGTCATCCCTGACTTTGCTACTACGTTTAGATCCAGAGCTGCGAAAAGCCGCTTATCCGCTAGCTAAGCAAGAGACTGTCGTTTGCCTGCGCTTGTATCTGCCTCATGTTGAAGTCTACGCCACCTTTAGTAGTAAAGGGGTACTACTCGATGCCAATCTTCCTGTAGGACGTACTGAGCCTGATGTCATCATCAATGCCTATAGCGTGCAGGTTATCAACGCTATCACTACTCATGATAGTGCTACTACCGACAAACTACAGATGCGCGGTGAAGCCGTACAAGTCAAACTGGTCAAACAGTTTATTATGCAACTGGGGCTTGGTAGCTTGATTCAAAGCCTGATCAAGAAATTTAAAGGCGACAAGAGTAAATCGAAACCAAACGAGACAGAGCTTGATAAAAAAAGAGACGATTACAAGTTACGTATCAAAGAGCAGCAGACGCAAATTAATACTTTAACGATTAAAAATCGTGAGCTTGAAACGACCGCAAAAGAGCTACAGAGTAAGCAAAAGACACTGACGATTGCCACTGTTGTTGCTGCTATTATCGCTGTCATCTCGCTTATCGCTTTGTTTATGAGTTAATGTATAAAACTCAGAGCCGATAATGTGTTGCTTGTCATGTCACTGTTTTGATGTCATTGTTTGCAACCTCACTACCCTGTTCTTTATCTTATAGTTATTATTTGCTACAGGCGCCTGCAAGCACATCACATAAAAGGTATCTAATTTTTAGATACCTTTTTTTGCTATAAGGTCTTTAATAGGCATCATTTTTAACACGCGCTATTGATGCTAGCTTTGCAGATATTTAGACTTAACAGGTATCATTGTTTTTTTAAATAGCCGTGATAAATACAATTAACGCATTAACCACATTTCAATCTTGACTAAATTAGTCGGGATTAAGTATAATAGCTTTACCGTCACCAACCTATAGCTTGTTGCTGTTATTAGATGACGGTGATATATCTTAGATGATAGCGCTTAGTAGCAAACATGGCGTAATAGGTTTAAGACTATGAATAGATTTTGACAACGACATGGATTGGAGATGACTTATGCGTTTGACTACTCGAGGCAGATACGCGGTAACTGCGCTATTAGATTTGGCATTACAGGCGAGTCAACAGGACAGCGCAGTATCTTTATCAGATATTGCCAAGCGTCAATCTATCTCCATCTCCTACCTTGAGCAGTTGTTCTCCAAACTTCGTAAGCAAGGTCTTGTAACAAGTATACGCGGCGCATCAGGAGGTTATTATCTAGCCAAACCGCTTGATGAGATTGATGTCATGAGCATTATATCAGCAGTTGATGAGTCCGTAAATGCTATGCAATGTGAGGGACGCGGCGACTGTCAAGGCGGTAGCATGTGTCTTACTCATGACCTATGGTGCGCTTTATCTAACCATATTGAGCAGTACTTGAAAAATATAACTTTAGCGCAATTATTAGATATGAAGAACGTAAAATCAGTATCAGAGCGTCAGAACAACGCAAGCAATGACAACATTATACAAGATATCAATACTATTACTTTATCGATTAGCGAGGCCAATCCAGCATGAATCAACTTATCTATTTAGACTACGCTGCTACAACGCCAGTTGCCAGACCTGTGGCCACCAAAATGAGTGAATACCTCACTGTCGACGGTGTCTTTGGTAACCCAGCATCACGCTCGCACGGCTATGGTTGGCAGGCTGAGGAAGCTGTTGAGACTGCTCGTAGCCAAGTTGCTGAAGTCATTAACGCTGATCCGCGTGAGATTGTCTTTACCTCAGGTGCTACAGAATCTGATAACTTAGCCATTAAAGGTGTTGCTCATTTTTATCATTCTCGTGGTAAGCACATTATCACTAGTAAGATTGAGCACAAAGCAGTCCTCGATACTTGCCGTGAGCTTGAGCAAGAAGGCTTTGAGATTACTTATCTTGAGCCGCAAAAAAGCACTGGCCTTATCTTGCCAGAGCAAGTTAAAGAAGCGCTACGTGATGATACTATCTTGGTCTCTTTGATGGTGGTAAACAACGAGCTTGGCACCGTTACTGATATCGACGCTATTGGCGAGATTACCCGCGCAGCTGGCGTTATTTTCCATGTCGATGCCGCCCAAGCAATTGGTAAAGTCAAGATTGACGCACAAGCGACTAAGTTTGACCTTATGAGCTTTTCAGGCCACAAAGCTTATGGCCCCAAAGGTATCGGCGCTTTGTTTGTACGCCGTAAGCCTCGTATTCGTCTAAAAGCAGAACAGCACGGCGGTGGTCATGAGCGCGGTATGCGTTCAGGTACCTTACCGACGCATCAGATCGTAGGTTTAGGTGCAGCCTTTAGCTTAGCTGAAGAAAAACGTGAAGAAGATCGCGCTCATGCTGCCCATCTGCGTCAAAAGCTTTGGGATGGCTTGCAAGATATCGAAGAGATTTATCTCAACGGCGACTTAGAGCATAGCGTTCCTAATATTGTCAATATTAGCTTTAACTTTGTTGAAGGCGAGTCGCTTATGATGTCGCTTAAAGACTTAGCTGTCTCATCAGGTTCAGCCTGTACTTCAGCAACCCTTGAGCCTTCATATGTTCTACGCGCTATCGGTCGCCCTGATGAGCTTGCTCACAGCTCAATCCGTTTTAGCTTTGGTCGTTATACCACCGAAGAGGACATCGATAGAGTGATTAAGCAAATGCACGAAGCCGTTGATAAACTACGCGCCCTATCGCCACTTTGGGATATGTATCAAGAAGGCGTTGATTTGGATTCGGTCGAATGGGCTGAGCATTAATCTTAAAAACATTATTAAATTATAAATACACACGTTACGTTTGACCCCAATTATCGATGAGTCAGTTGCTTTTTAGAATTAGCTTGAAGTTAATAAATACTTACTCATCATCTAACCAGGAGAAAACTCATGGCCTATAGCGACCAAGTTATTGATCATTACGAAAACCCACGCAACGTCGGCAATTTAGACAAAGACGCCAAAAATGTCGGTACTGGCATGGTTGGTGCTCCAGCTTGTGGTGATGTTATGCGCTTGCAGATTCAAGTTGATGATAATGGTATTATCGAAGATGCGCGTTTTAAAACTTACGGCTGCGGTTCAGCAATTGCTTCAAGCTCGCTCGTCACCGAGTGGCTCAAGGGCAAAAGCCTTGATCAAGCAGGCGAGATCAAAAACAATGATATCGCACAAGAGCTTGCTCTACCGCCTGTAAAAGTGCATTGCTCAGTACTTGCTGAAGACGCTATCAAAGCGGCAATCAGCGACTATAAAGGTAAGCATGGCGCGGCTACTGAAGAAGTAGCCAGCTAGGTTGTTGATCCTTTACTGTAGACATAATCGTATTTCAGCATTTGAGTAGCCCAGGTGCCACTCAAATTGCAAGTAAAAAAGGTGACAATTACGCTTATGCCATTGTCACCTTTTACTTTATATCAAAAGATAGTTTGTGTACTACCGATTACTAACTGTTAATAGGAGTTGTCATGATAGAGATGACAGAACGCGCTGCCAAACATGTTCGGGATTTTTTGGATAATCGCGGCAAGGGTGAAGGCATTCGAGTCGGTATTCGTACGGCGGGCTGCTCAGGCTTGGCCTACGTTTTGGAATTTGTCGATACTCCAGATGAGAACGACACGCGTTATGAAAGCCTTGGCGTGAGTATTTTTATTGATCCAAAAAGTCTCGTTTATTTAGATGGCTTACTTATGGACTACGAAAAAGAAGGCCTAAATGAGGGTTTTAAATTTAGTAATCCCAACCAAAAAGGCGAATGCGGCTGCGGTGAGTCCTTTACGGTTTAAAATGGCTTAATATTAATATAACTGTGACTGCATTTTTTTTGTAGCCGTATACATGTTGGACCTTTATATAATAAAACTTACTATTAAAAAATAGAAATCAAAAACTAGAAATTAGGCATCCTGTATGACAGATAGCACTAAAGAGACCAGTATAAAAATTAGTGAAGAAGTAAGGTTTGATACCTTTTTTGCTTTATTTGAGCAGCCAGTTACCTTTAACATTGCACAAGAGGACTTAGATCAGCGTTTGCGAGTGCTGCAAAAACGTTATCATCCTGATAATGCAGATAAAGATAATGCTAGCGACGCCAAGCGACATTCAGAGCGTACTTCAGCGCTTATCAATCAAGCCTACCAAACTTTGAGTATGGCAGATAGCCGCGCAAGCTACTTACTTGATATACAAGGTCAAGCGATTACCCTTGAGCAATCTATTGCAGATTTGGACTTTTTAGATGATGCTATGGATTTGCGCATTAATCTGGACGACGCTATAGAATCTAATAATCAAGCGGCGTTACAACAGATGCATCCACAAATCACTCAACGCATAGCGGTGCAGTCTGAGAGGTTCAGTGGTGCTTATGAGCAGCAAAACTGGGAACAGGCAATTGATGCCACACAAAAACTTAAGTTTTTGGTGAAACTAGAAGCAGACGTCAAATCTGGCCTGGATGCTGTCGCTAGCAGTGCTCAATCTGACGATGATGATCTATACGTATAGTACGTTTTGGTTTGATATCATTATTTAAATACTATTATTCCTATTAAGTTAGCAGTCATAATCCCGTATAATCTAGCGCACCTATTCGCCTTTCATTTATTCATTTTATATTAGATCTGAGTTGTCCTATGTCTTTAATGCAAATCGCCGAACCCAATCAAAGCGCTCAACCACACCAGCATCGTTTCGGTATTGGTATAGATTTGGGGACGACGCGATCTTTAGTCGCTGTTGTACGCTCAGGTAAGGCGCAAGTATTGGAGGCAAGCGATAGCGTGGATAATTTACTGCCTTCTGTTGTCTATTATCCCGCTGATGGCGCGCCGCAAGTTGGCACGCAAGCACTAGCACATCTAGCAGATGATCCTCAAAATACGATAATCTCCGCCAAACGCTTTATGGGTCGTAGTCAAGCCGACATCAAATTCTCACATCCTTATAAACTAACAGGTCAAGCGGATGCGATGCCAGCTTTTGTTACTGCTCAAGGCGAGGTGTCCCCTGTTGAGGTCTCAGCGCGTATTTTGATGGCGCTTGAGAAGCGTGCTAACAGCGCACTGCCTATCGATAGTATTGAAGGCGCAGTCATCACTGTACCCGCCTACTTTGATGAAGCGCAGCGTCAAGCAACTAAGGATGCTGCGCAGGCTGCTGGTATTAATGTGCTTAGACTACTTAATGAACCAACAGCTGCTGCAGTTGCTTACGGCTTAGATGAGCCCACCCAAGACAATACAGCGCGCTATTATCTTATCTATGATTTAGGCGGCGGCACCTTTGATGTTTCTATCTTAAAGCTCACTGATGGTGTGTTTGAAGTACTGGCGACTGGTGGTAATAGTGCCCTTGGTGGCGACGATATTGATCGTCTATTGACCAATTGGCTTATCAAACAGATGAATATTCTGCCCGCTGATGTTAGCTTGCATGATAAATCTATACTCGCGCAAGAGGCCAAAGCGTACAAACAGCTACTGAGCGCACAAGAGCAAGTTGATATCTCACTTTCTATTAATGGTCAGTCCTTTGATGGCGTATTGACACGCGGCGATCTATTAGCTATCGCTGATCCAGTTAACCGCCGTACGCTCAGCGTTTGCGAGCAGGTATTACGTGATGCCAAATTGACCATTCAAGACCTTGATGAGGTAATATTGGTCGGTGGCTCTACTCGCATGCCAGCGGTACAGCAAGTCGTTGCTAAGTTTTTTGATACAGAGCCTCTATCTAGTCTCAATCCTGATGAGGTCGTCGCGTTGGGCGCGGCGCAAACCGCGCATCAACTGGTCAATGGTAATAGCGATAACAATCTACTATTGCTCGATGTCACGCCGCTCTCATTAGGCCTTGAAACCATGGGCGGCTTGGTTGAAGTATTGATACCACGCAATACCCCTATTCCTGTCAAAAAACGTCAAGTATTTACCACTTATCAAGATGGTCAAAACGGCATGGTGATCCATGTGGTCCAAGGTGAGCGTGAAACGGTTGACAACTGCCGCTCGCTGGGTCGTTTTGAGCTGTATGGTATCCCGCCTATGAAAGCAGGTTTTGCACGTATTGAGGTGACCTTTAATATCGATGCTAATGGTCAGCTTACGGTAAGTGCACAAGAGACTACGACCAAGACTGAGAGTCAGATTGAGATCAAACCGACTTATGGGCTCTCAGATGAGCAAAAAGAGCAGCTATTGACCGCAGGCTTCAAGCATGCTGAAGAAGACAAACAAGCGCGCTCAATGATAGAGACTAAAGTTGAAGCTGAGCGTGAACTGTTAGCACTGCAATCAGCGCTCAATGAGTTCGCAGCCTTGTTGACAGCTGAGTCCCAAGAGCAACTTGCAACTCATATGCAAGCTTTGCAAACAGCGCTTACGAGCACTGATTTGAAAGATATAGAAGCCAAGCAGGCAGCTCTTAAGCCGCATAGTGATGCTTTTGCCGCTCTTATCATGAACCAGAGTGTCAAAACCAGTATGGCAGGAACCAGCGCGCAGGACTGGTAATAGCTGTACACGTAAAACTTTTAGTAGTATTAATGCAAATTAATCCTTTGAATACCAATCCTTTGAACACCTTAGTAGCGGATATCCATTTTATGCCAAAAATTACAGTACTTCCCCATTTTGAAACTTGCCCAGAAGGCGCTGAAGTTGAGCTCAAAACTGGCGACAACTTATGTAAAGCGCTTTTAGAAAAAGGCATCAAAATTGAGCATGCTTGCGAGATGTCAAAAGCCTGTACAACCTGTCATGTGGTAGTACGTAAAGGTTTTGATAGTTTGGATGAGATGGATGATATCGAGGCGGACTTATTAGATCGCGCTTGGGGACTTGAGCCTGACTCACGCCTATCTTGTCAGGTAATGCTAGAGGATGAAGATCTAACGATTGAGATTCCCAAATACACGCTCAACCATGCCAAAGAAAATCACTGATGTGTATAAGCATCCTGTCGAACAACAAAGCCAGTTATAACTTCTAACTGGCTTTTTTTGGTTTAAGATTTAGGGTTTTTTTCCTCTTCTTGAATACGCTCAAGCGCTAGTCTTAAACGGCGTCTAATATCCTTGTAATCATCGTCTTTAATATCTTTAAAGTTTAAATGCAGATTAAATCCTGGCAACGTATGATCGACCCATTTGGACAAACGACCATTATTAACATCAGGGTCTAGTACTTGCCATGCACTCACCTTGTCATCAAAACCTTTTAAATCATAGTCACCTGCAAACTGGCACTCATAGTCATGACAGATATAGTCATAAGTGTTTTGACTGATTAAAATCTCGCCTTTATTCGCGCTAAGCTCGAGCCTTGAGGCTAAGTTGGCCTCTTTGCCTATTAAAGTGTAACTCAAGCGGCTACTACTGCCAAAGTTACCCACATGACAGTAGCCTGTTGTGATACCAATACGTATATCAAGGCCATCAAACCCCATCAAGCGCCACCTTTGCCGCAGCGAGCGCATCTCGCGGCGCATATCTACTGCCATCGCTACGCAGTCCAAAGCATCTTGGCGCGTGCCGCGGCTATCAGGCTCACCAAAGAAGCACACCATACCATCGCCGATAAACTTATCAAGTACCGCGCCATGTTTGCTTGCAATGAGCGTCATGCAATGCATATAGGTATTTAAGATATCTGCTAGATTGTCAGCGCTTAGACTGTCTGACAATTCAGTGAATCCTGCAATGTCAGAGAACATGATAGATAGCTTGACGCGCTTGTTTGAAACGCTAACGGGACTATCTGTTTTTACAATAGGTTGCCAGATTTGCGGCGGTACAAAACGGGTGAGTTTATTAATCACTGAGACCATAGTGGTCAGTCGTTTGCTAGACTGATTGACATCGGTTTCAAACTTTACATACTGCTGATAAATGTGTCGAAACTGAAAAAGTATGGTTATGATGCTCACCAATAGTATCACAGGAGGCAACCAGCTTCTGGCACAATCCATACCAGCGCCATTCAATATCACGCTGACATAATAAAAAATGACAATGGTGACAATAGATACCATAGCAAGCTTAAGCTGATTGTCAGCTTGACTCACTATAATACGTGCACCAATGAGTAAGGCTAAACTTAACGAGATGATAGTACAGAGCTGAACAGAACCTATGACCACTGAGAGTAAAATGACCGTAAGATTAGAGGTCCAAAAACTAGTTTGGCGTCGATAGTTATAGATAACAATCAATAAAGTGGGCAGGCTGACCACTACGAGTAATGCCATAGAGGTCGGACTAAATTCAAAGTACAAAGCAATGAGCGCGACACTAAGTAATAGGACAAACAATTCTGGATAATCAAACTGATAGATACCGTCATCTTTTGCTAAAGTTGGCGGTCTTAACACATCCAAGATTGCCATAATCATCGCCTATTTTAAACTCATCAAGAATAGATTCAGCACTTTGCTTAGTTCTTAACAATAATCAGAACGCTTTTTGTAAAAAACTAAGCAAAGCCCTTCATTATAAGAGAATAGTTATGCAAAAGGTATACCATTAATCATCAAAAAACCTCCAATCATTACCTGATACAGAGATTATCTGTATAAATAACAAAAGGAGGCTGCTTAATTCTTTCAAACTATCAAATACTTAATGCTTAATGCTTGGTACTTGGTGTTTGATACTTAATGTTTAGTACTTAGTGTTTAATACTGAGTCGTCAAAGCTAAAATCTACATTTGCCAATCAAAAGGCATCTGATGATGACCACGTAGCGCCATCATCAAAGTCTGCTGCATCTGCGACATAACCTCGTTAGTATAAGGAACCGCAGGTACACCCCACACAGGATTTGGCCACTGCATATCGTTTTGATAGCGCACAATATGATGAAAATGTAGCTGCGGAACTTGATTGCCAAGTGCCGCTACATTCATTTTGTCCGCCTGAAAGGTCTTTGCCAGCTGACTAGATAACCAACTGGACTCACGCAAAAACTGCGCTTGGTCAGCATCAGATAGCTCATACAATTCTTTGATACCCGTCACTCGCGGCACCAAAATGAGCCAAGGAAATTGGCAGTCGTTGATTAGACGGCATGTTGACAATGGAAAATCGCCTACCAAAAAACTATCAGCAGCAAGCTTAGGATGCAGTTGGAACATAAGGACGGTTTCTCTCAATTAAAAAGCAAAATACAATCTAGCTATTTTATCAGGTATCCTGTCGATAAAATAGCCGTACGGGCGAGCAATTTGACTAGGCCTTATTTGCTCAGTCATTATGCAGCGTCAGCGACTAGATGCTCGCTGAAGTACTGAAGCAGCTCTTGTACCGCTGTTACGCGCTGCTGCGGCGTTTCAAGCTTATCGGCATTTTGATAGCGAATGCCAGAGGCACCATTCATACGGTAGTGCTTGTTATTGGACTGGATCAGTTTGATAATCGCCAGCGCATCGACTGGCGTATCTGGCGCAAAATCCAATGTCATACTGCTAGTGCTCGCATCGATTTTATTGATCATCAGCGGCTCAGCTTGTATGCGTAGTCTATGAACCGCAAACAGCTGCTTGGTTTGATCTGGCAAAACACCAAAACGATCTATCATCTCGGTACGGATATCAGTCAAGGCATCCTTGTCATCGGCGTTGCTAATACGCTTATAAAACAACAAGCGCTGATGCACATCATGTAAGTATTCTTCTGGTATCAGCGCTGAGGCGTGCAGATTAATCTCACTGGTCAAGGACAGCGGCGTGCTCAAATCGGGCTCTTTGCCCGCTTTAATGGCTTTGGTCGCGCGCTCTAGCATATCCATGTAGAGGCTAAATCCTATGGCTTGCATATTACCGCTTTGCTGCTTGCCAAGTATCTCGCCTGCTCCTCGAATCTCCAAATCTTCGCTGGCAAGCATAAAGCCTGCCCCCAAAGTATTAGCGCGCTCAATAGCATGTAGGCGGCGTTTAGCATCGCCTTTAAGACCCTTTATAGAAGGGACTAGCAAATAACAGTAAGCTTGATGATGGCTACGACCGACGCGGCCACGCAATTGGTGCAGCTGCGCTAAACCAAACTTATCCGCGCGCTCAATGATAATAGTGTTGGCATTAGGCACATCAATGCCAGTTTCGATAATAGTTGAGCAGATTAATACGTTAAACTTTTTGTGATAAAACTGCTGCATGACCTGCTCAAGTTGACGCTCTTGCATCTGACCATGGGCGACGCCCACGCGTGCCTCTGGCACCAGCTCACGTACGGTCTCAGCCATACGCTCGATACTTGCCACGTCATTATGCAGCAGATATACTTGCCCGCCGCGCAGTAGTTCACGCAAAATGGCCTCTTTCATTAGCGAGTCAGTCTTTTGCATGACAAAGGTTTTAATCGCTAGCCTTCGTGCAGGCGGCGTGGCGATAATTGACATATCGCGCATACCTGAGAGCGCCATATTAAGCGTACGAGGAATAGGCGTGGCGGTCATCGACATACTATCGACATCAGTCTGAATGGCTTTGATACGCTCCTTATGGCGCACGCCAAAGCGGTGCTCTTCATCGACGATCATTAGACCTAAATTTGAGAACTTAACATCAGGTTGCAACAATTTGTGCGTACCGATGACAATATCAACTTTGCCCGCGGCCAGATCAGCGAGTACCGTGTCTTGATGTTTTTTGCCGCCAAAACGTGAGAGCGTCTCTATGCGCACCGGCCAATCAGCGAAGCGATCACGGAAATTATCCTCATGCTGACCTGCCAGCAGTGTCGTTGGTACTAAAACAGCCACCTGATAGCCTGCACTAACCGCAATGAAGGCTGCGCGCATAGCGACTTCAGTCTTACCAAAACCAACGTCGCCGCAGATGAGACGATCCATAGGCTGATTTTGTCTCATATCTTCCATAACGGCGTGAATAGCATTGGCCTGATCAGGCGTCTCCTCAAAAGCGAACTGACTGGCAAACAGCTCATACTGTGAGGGATCTATCTTGAAGTGAATTCCAACTTTGGCCTCGCGGCGAGCTTGCATATTAAGTAGCTCAGCTGCCACGTCATGAATCTGCTCAAGCGCTTTTTGTTTGGCACGATCCCATTTGCCACTGCCGATCTTGTGCAAAGGCGCAAGCGCAGGATCGCCACCACTATAGCGGTTGATCATTTGTAAGTTAGCTACAGGCACATAGATACTGGCATCATCAGCATATTTTAGATGAATAAACTCTTGCTCGCCGTCACCAACGTCCAGTGTAATTAAGCCGTTGTAGCGACCAATACCATGCTCGATATGGACAACCGGGCTACCTTCGGTGATTTCAGTGACGCTTTTGACCAAAAACTCTTCTGATACGCCGCTTTGTCTGCGGCGACGCGTTTGTAGTACTTGCCTACCAAACAGCTGCGTCTCACTGATCAGTACCAATCGCTCAGGCACATAAACGCCGCGCTCAATAGGCGCAACCGTCAGCCCAACTTGCGGGCGTACGCCCTTGTTTGAGGTATCGCTTAGCGTATCTGCTGCCAAAAAATCTGCAAAGCTGTCATAGGCTTTGATATCGATCTTGCCTTTGAACAGCTCAATTAAAATTTCACGACGACCTGCGGTCTCAGCGACAATAAGCACTGGCGTATTGGTTTGTATTTGCAAGTCTAAGAACGCTAATAGCTCCGCTAAAGGCTCAGCCTTTTGATGATTAACAGGTAATTGCGGCGGTACTTGGGCGCTCAAGGTAGTAACGCCTTTTTGTTTGCTAGGTAATTGATCTGATCGAGTATCGCTACCATTAGTATTATTTATCGCGCTATTACTCGATGTTGCCAGTTCATCCCGAGCGCTCATAATCACTCTAGGGTAGTGATTGAGATGCTCGTTTAATGCATTAGATAACAAATATAGCAGCTCAGGCGCTACGATTGGCTTGTCGATATCATGACGACGCTCCTCATAACGACGCTGAATCTGTGACCAGTAATCTGCTTGCTTCTCGTTAATGAACTCATCGGTAATAAACAGAGCGTCTTTTGGAAAGTAAGAAAATAAACTACTTTGCTCTTGCCAGTCTTTTATATCAAAAAATAGCGGCTGATAATACTCTAGTCCACTACTAGCAATACCTGCCATTACATCTTTATGTAGCTCAAACTTACGGCTGCTAGTGTTTGGGAACATTTCGGCAAAATTAGTACGAAAAGTCTCGCGACCTTCATCGAGCGGAAACTCTTTTGCAGGGAGTATCTGAAACTGGGTAATAGGTTTTGAGATATCTGGCAACTTGTGCAGCAGCGATAACGACTCTTGAGCCATACTAGTATCGTTGCCACTAATCATAGCTTTGAGATCATCAGGCGTCAGCGTACGCTGGGTTTGCGGATGGAAAAAGCGAATGGTCTCAATCTCATCATCGAACAGATCAAGGCGTAGTGGGAATGGCTGCCCCATAGCAAAGATATCTATGATGCTGCCGCGTACCGCAAACTCACCTGGCTCAAAGACATTATCGACCGCGCGGTAGCCGGCCTTAGCTAATAGTTCACGCTGAGTGTTGATATCGAATTGATCGCCAACGCTAAGATCAAAATGCTGACCGATAAGCCAGCTTGGCGGCGCTACTCGGTGCATCAACGCCTGTACGGATATTAGCAGCACCCCTGATGTCGGCATATCTGTTAATAAATTGATGCGCTCACTGACGATATCTTGATGCGGCGATAGCTCATCATAGGTTAGCGTCTCCCAGTCAGGAAATACGTAAGCATCAACGCCGCAAAATGCCAGCTCAGTTTCTATCTGATTGAGCTGGTTTTGGTCGCGCGTCACCACGACCTTTAATCGATCTGTCAGTTCCCATAGCTCTGATGTTACAAGACTTGCCAGCCACAAGCTACCGACAGCACCATAAGTTGGCGCAAGCCAGCGCTTTTGAGCATTATCGATAGGAAATAGGTGTTGATTAATAGGAGCAAACGCGTCAGTCAAAGCAGTGATAGGCATAGCAGATGAGATCAAGGTTAGGAGTCAGAAGACCATTATACGAATATTTTGCTCATTGACCAAAATGTATGCCGTAACGGTTTGTCACTAAGTTTATCACTCAGACAGTTAGTCAGTGCTCGTTACGCATTAGATCTTATAATACGACTCTAAATGCTGTCTTAGTACAAGCAAAAACCCCAGCGAATAAGCTGGGGCTAAAAACAGAGACTGACAAAATGTAAAAACTAGTATTTTATACGTATCAAATGAGCGGTTTGTCACTAGCGATAATGCCATTGTTGTCAGCGTAGACATACATACCAGAGTTAAGGGTCAAATCACCAAAGCGAATCTCTATATCGGTTTGACCTTCATCACGGCGTGTGGATTTGCGTGGTATGCAGCCGAGCGCCATCACCCCTATCTCCATCTGCGCCATATCATCGACATCACGGACGCAGCCGTAGACCACAACCCCAGCCCAGCCATTATCAATAGCAGATTGTGCAATCATGTCTCCTAGCAGAGCGCAGCGCATAGACCCGCCACCATCAACGACAAGTACTTTACCTTCGCCGTTTTTATCCTTGCCATCACTATTAAGGAGCGCCTTAACGCGGCTATTATCCTCAAAGCACTTAACGGTCACTATTTCACCGCAAAACTTGTCTTTGCCGCCAAAACTATAAAAAGATTTGCCTTCGATATTAGGCAGACAAACTTGCGACTCAGGATTGGCATCTAATAGATCACAGGTGACAAAATCCTCTTTGGTCATAGCTTGAGACTCTGACATGATAAAACTCCTTTTATGTTAATTTAATTATAGTGCTTAGGCTATTTATTGATACTCATTTAAGATTTAACTCGTGTCATTGAGAGCATGGCTTTGTTTTCAATAATCGTCGTCTTAGGAGCGTCTTTAGTATGATAATCGCTAAATTTGCGCCGCTCATATATCTCTTGCGCGCTCATCGTCATCGCGTTGGCCACCCGCTTGGCTGATATAGGATGCAGAGGCAGAGACTCAGATACCAAAGGCGATATCAGACCAAATACTGTTTGGCTAATACTTTCTAAAGGACGACCTTTGTGCTTGCCAAGCAGCAATGAGGGGCGAAAAATAACCAGCTCTGTAAAGCCAAGAGCACTGATGGAATGCTCAGTCTCACCCTTGACTCGATTATATAAAAATCGGCTGTCGACATCAGCATTCATTGATGATAGTAAAAAGAAGTTCTCAACGCCTTTATCTAAGCAAAGCTGCGCAAAACAGACGTTGTAATCATGATCGACCTTATGAAAAGCTTCATCACTGCCCGCCTGTTTTTTGGTAGAGCCAAGGCAGCTAAAAGCATCCGTCGTTTTGTCAACGCCAACACTGGCAAAAACCTCACTTAAATTATCAAAATCATTGACCTGATAAAAATGCATACTGGCATTGATGTAACGCGGCGGACGCCGTGCAATGACGATGAGCTTGTCGTACAACTCACTAAGCTGCTTAACTAGATGCTGTCCAACCAGCCCAGTTGCCCCTATTATAATGGCTTTTCGCTGCATACTTTATCCAACTTTATTGTATTTGTATGATTAAAACTTAATTCTTACTAAAGTAGCCGCTACTACTAAATCGATCTCATATAAAAAACCAAACTTTGTATGTTCTACAAATTAAAACTAGGTTCTTTGACCTGCAGTAAATACAAAATAGCTTCTAATGTAACAATACCTACTAAGGCAATAATACCTAATAAAGTAATAATACCTAAGTTAGCGGATAACTGATGCCGTTATATTCATTATATTGTAAGAGATTTTGTCTATAACGCCCTAATACTTGCTGAATGATTGCTGCAAATGTATGTAAGGTACTACTCGCAAGTCATCTTTACCCAATAGCGTGCAAATATATTGTTCTAAGCGCAATAATTTGTTAAGATAACCGGCTTTACACGTCAAGGCTGTCTAATTATTCCAGATGTCTTTGACGTTTTAGATGACCTATTTATTTGGCATCGACATCATGTTTGATGAGACGGCTGCTCGTCAATGATGACAACCAAATCCATAATCGCAATCGACATTCATTTTTTATCTGTCTTTTACCAAGGAGATACGCGTGGCTAATACTGCACAAGCTCGTAAACGCGCTCGTCAAAACACCAAACGTCGCCAACATTCAGCATCACAGCGCTCAATGGTTCGTACTTATCTAAAACGCATTGATGCTGCTATCGAAGCTAAAGATTATGATGCTGCTACCGAAGCTTACAAGCAAGCGGTACCTGTTCTTGATCGTATGGCTGACAAAGGTATCATTCATAAGAACAAAGCGGCTCGTCGTAAGAGTCGTTTGAACAAGACTATCAAAGGCCTGCAAGCTTAAGAATAGCTCTGTTTAGAGCATTTTATTACGACTCATGTAAAATAAAATGCTCAATAAAAAACCTTGTCTTTGCGACAAGGTTTTTTTGTGGCTCTTAGTTGATCGTTTATGGTCAGTAGCGGCTTTCTTTAGCGCCAGGTGACATCTGGCGGTAGCAGTAGCTTATCTTGAGAGAATCCTGAGGTTGAATAACTCTCCAGTAAACTAATAATAGAGCGACTATAAATCTCCCCGCGCCAAACAAAATGCGCATGAGCCTTGTCAAAGGGCGCATCATCGAACCACAAAAACACCCCTTCCATCATCTTAGGCCAATCATTCCAGTCAATCTCATTCATATCTAGCATGACTGCTAAAAATGCTGATAGTAGTGTGTCATGACTCACAGCTAGCATCAGATGACCTTCTTTCGGCTGATGCTGATAAAACAGCGACAAGATATCCAGCCCGCCTTGATAAGCGTTTTTGGTGCCTTGTAGACTGCCTTGCAAAAATCGATTGATAAAGTTTAAAACGCCCACTTCTTTGAACACTTTACTTGCGATCTCAGGCTGGGTCACTAGGCTGCCTGGCTCAACGAGCAAGGATTGATGGATAATACTACGCTGCAGCCCTGCACCCTCTTGCATTAACTGCGCGGTATCAATGCAGCGCCCGATAGGACTTGAGATACTATCAACATCAAGTGAGTAAGGGAGATGACTATCAAGCCAGCGACCCCATGACTTTGCAAGCACGCGGCCTTTGGGCGTCAAGGGCAACTGATCACTAGCAAATCCATTACCATCAGAGCGCGCACGCAATGAGTGACGAGTAAACAGTATCAAACGCTTATCTTTGGGTAATAGGCTGACCGAGGACATCATACTATCAGGCAGATGTGAAGGCGCAGGCGTGCTTGGCTTATAAACCTCCCTATCGGCAGCTGTAAGATCGGACTTAATATTATCGTAACTTTTATTCATGGTTATAAGCCTAGCAAATTTGCGCGCTAATGTGGAAATTTAGATTTTAAGTGAATAGATAAATACTTACCATTAAGCTAACTCACCTATAATCAGCCATTTCAGTTATAGCACCTTTATCAGGAGCCTATGTCGATAACCCTATCCCAAGCAAAAGCTATCGCGGTACTGCTCACCTCATTAGGATAAGCGCGGGGATTGACGATAACTCGAGTATTATTGATACGATAATCAAACGCTTCATGCGTGTGCCCATGTACCCAAAGTACAGGTGCCCATGGCTCATACATCCAAGCCGACAGGTCACTGACAAATGCAGCATTACTCGGCAGGGTTGCATATTTTTCAGACACGGATAAGGGACTAATACTATGATGGCTCATCACTACAGCCTTCTTGCCCAAATCTTTGGCGTCTATCAACGCCTGACGTAACCATGCGCGATGCTCGCCATGTATCTGAATAGACAGCTCTGGCGAGAACATTTCATTACCTGCATAAATCTGCTTATAGTCACGCATAAAGCGCTTCGCCACTTCCATAGTATCGCCATTGGCTTGATACTGATAGTCAGTCCACAGCGTACAGCCAAGCAAACGCACATCGCCAATATCGATATGTTGACACTGCAAAAAACGCACGCCCTGCTGCGTATCTACATCGAAGTTGTCCCAAGTGGCAAGCTTATGGTCAAAATGCAATATGTCCTCACCAAAGTACTCATGATTGCCTGCCACTGTGATCACAGGTACGCCTAGGAGGCGAGCTTGTTCTTGTAGCCACGGCATACCGCTATCACTATTGGCAGTATCCCCTGCCACCAATACAATATCAGCATCCGTTTTTGGAATTTGCCCTAATGGGTGCAACTGACGAGCATAGCTGTCTATATGTAAATCACTTACGATTTGTAGTTTCATGGAATTCATCAGTAGTAGAAGGTACGACAAGCGCAGGGCCTGCTGGTTTTGCGTTGGTTTGGCTAGTTTAGCATCGATTGACTCTGCGACAAAAAATAAAAAGACAACTAAAAAGTTGTCTTTTTGTCAGAGTAACATTTTGGTTTTGAAAGTACCGCTTAATTTTAATGGATAGTTAAAGCACAAATAGTTAAAGCATAGATAGTCAAAGCGTTGCTAAAATCTTTTGGAGCTTAGCAGTAGGATTTTGATCTTGGGTGATTGATCTCCCAATCACGAGATAGTCTGATCCATCACTTAACGCTTGATACGGGGTACAAATGCGTTTTTGATCATCCGCATTGTCATCAGCTAAGCGTATACCGGGCGTTATTAGTTTAAAGCTGCTAGCACACTGACCTCTTAGAGCTTTGGCCTCTTTTGCAGAACAGACCACTCCGTCCAAGCCAGCTTGCTCTGTTAAGGCAGCTAAACGATTAACTTGTGCATCCAAGCTATCATTGATACCAATTTGAGTCAGATTGTCTTGGCTCATTGAGGTCAATACCGTCACAGCTATCAGTAGAGTATCAAACCCCCCGTCCAACAAACGCTGTTTGGATAATGACATCGCATCAAAACCTGAACTGGCATGAACGTTCACCATCCAAACGCCAAGCTCGGCGGCAGCTAGTACTGCTTGCGCGGTAGTATTAGGGATATCATGGAACTTTAAATCTAAAAAAACCTCAAATCCGCGCTGATGCAATGCTTGTACAACAGCAGGACCTGAGCGCGTAAACAGCTCTTTGCCTACTTTTAAGCGGCATAGACTAGGATCTAGCTGATCAGCTAATGCCAGCGCGGCCTCTAAAGTATTGTTGTCTAGGGCGACGATAATTGGCGAACGAGTTACATCATTAGTCATAATTGGACCATTTGGTTTAATCACTGCTTTAAGTCTATTTAGTCACGTCTTTGCTTACTCAGCTTAGTTGTGTCTTTGACTTGGCTTGTATTAACGCTAGTGTTTGCTGTCGTACCATAAACGGCTTCGTCGATTGTTGGAGCATTCGCCTGACGATCAATCACTACGTTGGCCTGAGTCAGCTGCTCTTGCAGTTTTTTATTCTCTTTTTGCAGACGGGAGATTTCCCATTTGTTCTGAAATACTCTAAATATTAGCAAGGCTAGGAGCAAGCCTATCACCACGCCAAGGGTCAGGCAGATAATCAGTAATAGCCCTAGATTCATTGCAGGTGCTTGCGAGAACAAGAGATTAACTTCGATGTCAGTGTTGTTGACAAGCACTAAGCCCAAGGCATAAGCAAAGCTCAAAAACAGGAGTACAAACAGTATAAAGCGCATCAGATATACCTTAATTTACGAATACAAAATAGTTAGAGGACAGTAAACCATAGACATCAAAAACTTGACGTCAAAAATTTGTAAATGTTATCGAATCTATTTATCAGTTATCGTGTTCATCTGCTATCGTGACAACCAGCTACTAAGATTGAGTAAATAAATACGCTTTAGTTCGCTACGGTATCGTTTACCGCTTCACGTAGCGCCTTACCCGGTTTAAAATGCGGAATGGCTTTTGCCGGTACTGGCACACTCTCTCCAGTCTTAGGATTACGTCCTGTGCGCGCACGGCGATGATGGAGACAAAAGCTGCCAAACCCGCGTACCTCTACTCGCCCATCATTGGCTAGGGTGTCTACCATGAGGTCTAAGATTTCTCTGACTGCTTCGTCAACGACGGTATCATCAATAGTGTCGCAATCTGCGCTTAGATTGCTGATAAATTCGGATTTATTAATTGCTTGTTGCATTATGACGCTTGCCTTATAAATGAATGACAATGGTTATCTTATATACCTATAAAATATCATTGGTAAATCAATCATACTCTGAGCATGATTCTTACTAGTTTACATTTCGTTACCCAATAACTCAGATGATAACGGAAATCGGCGCAAATAGAAATAAGAGTTTGTTTTTAAGCAGAAACTTAATCGCAAAAAAAGCGACCGAAGTCGCTTTTTTTGTTATATAAATTAGTGATATTTACTGCATTTGCTCTTTGATCAAATCACCAATGGTTTTTGGCTGTGCATCAGTTCCTGAAGCTGCTGTGGTACCTGTACTACCAAGATCTTTGATCGCTTGACGCTCTTCAGCTTCATCTTTTGCTTTGATTGACAAGCTGATGTTACGAGTCTTACGATCAACACTGATGATTTTAGCTTCAACATCATCACCAACGCTTAAGTGCTTAGTTGCATCTTCAACGCGGTCACGCTGAATCTCTGAGGCACGTAGGTAAGCTTCCACTTCATCAGCAAGCTCAATCGTTGCGCCTTTAGCATCAACGTCTTTTACTTTACCATTAACGATAGCGCCGCGATCATTGTTGACCAGGTACTCGTTGAATGGATCAGAGCTTAACTGCTTCACGCCAAGGCTAATACGATTGGCTTCTGAATCTACAGACAATACCATCGCTTCCACGGTGTCGCCTTTATTGTAGTTACGGATAGCGTCTTCGCCAGTCTCGTTCCAAGAGATGTCTGATAAGTGAACCAGACCATCGATACCGCCGTCTAGACCGATAAAGATACCAAAGTCAGTGATTGACTTGATCGTACCCGTGATTTTATCACCGCGCTCATGCTTCTTATCGAACTCATCCCATGGATTAGCTAGTGTCTGCTTGATACCTAGGCTAATGCGGCGACGCTCTTCGTCGATATCGAGAATCATGACGTTAACTTCGTCACCCACTTGTACCACTTTTGATGGGTGGATGTTTTTGTTGGTATGATCCATCTCTGATACGTGTACTAGGCCTTCGATGCCCTCAGAGATCTCAGCAAAACAACCGTAATCTGTCAAGTTGGTTACGCGAGCTTTGACTACACTACCCACTGGGTAAGTGCCACCAACGTTATCCCAAGGATCAGTACCTAATTGTTTGAGACCTAGGCTTACGCGATTGCGCTCACGGTCAAACTTCAATACTTTAACCTTTAAGTCTTGACCCACTTCAACGACTTCTGATGGGTGCTTGATACGGCGCCATGCCATGTCAGTGATGTGCAAGAGACCATCAATTCCACCAAGATCAACGAACGCACCGTAATCAGTCAGGTTCTTGACGATACCTTCGATCTCAATACCTTCTTCTAACTTGTTGAGTAGCTCTTCGCGCTCAGCTGAATTTTCAGCTTCCATAACTGCACGGCGGCTAACCACAACGTTGTTACGTTTTTGATCAAGTTTGATAACTTTAAATTCCAGCTCTTTACCTTCAAGATGCGTCGTATCGCGGATAGGACGGACATCTACTAATGAGCCTGGCAAGAACGCGCGTACTGAGCCGATATCTACAGTAAAACCGCCTTTAACTTTGCTTGAGATAATACCTTTTACAATCTCATCATTGTCAGAGATTTTTTCAAGGAAATTCCAAGTTTCAACACGCTTAGCTTTTTCACGTGACAGTAAGGTTTGACCCATACCGTTGTCAACAGCTTCAACCACAACATCAACATTGTCGCCAACTTCAACTTCAAGTTCGCCTTCTTCGCTTAAAAACTCTTCACGAGCGACGATACCCTCAGATTTTAGACCCGTATCAACAGTGATCCAGTCGTTATCGATGGCAACAACAGCACCTGTGATGACCGAGCCACGCTCGATATCCAGACCCGTCTCTTCGATGCTCGCTTCAAATAGTTCAGCAAATGATTCCATTATGTCTACCTTTGTATAGCCGTATCCTGTCCAGCACAGTACGGATCAAATTTATGAATATACAAAACGAGATACTGGTTTTATATCTTGTACACTCATATAAAAAAACAATGATTGCTAATAAGCTTAAATAAAATCACTAGCAATCATTGACTCGTTACTTATGTCTAAATTACTTGTATCTAAAATAGTCAGCTACTCAAAATAATTAGAATCGCTTTCTACAATTTTATACTAAAAGCGCGCAAGTAGATATTTTTTATTATAAACAAATTTATTAAAAACAAATACCTTGCGTCTGACAATGCGCTTTTATTTGCTGATAAACCTCATCAGCATTTAGGTTAGAGCTATCAATATACAATGCATCTGTAGCAGGCTTTGATGGTGATGCCTCACGGTTCTCATCACGCTCATCACGTGCTTTGATCGTTGCTAAAATAGCCTCAAAATCTGCAGGTTGCCCAGAGGCATTCAATTGAGCAACGCGGCGCTTAGCGCGAGATTCAGCACTAGCACTCAAAAATATCTTGGCGTCCGCATTAGGAAATACCACCGTACCCATATCGCGTCCGTCGGCTACTAGTCCTGAGCGCGTTGCCATATCTTGCTGCAATGCTAGTAACGCCTTGCGCACTGAGGGAAATACTGCCACTTGCGAAGCGTAGCCGCCTACCGTTTCATTGCGAACTTTTTGCCCGACTATATTGCCATTAACGACGATATCGATGCAGACAGATTCATGATTAAGCTCAAATGCAATGTGCAAGTTTTGCGTCAATGCTAGTAGCGCCGCCTCGTCTATAATTTGGCTGCCATCTGGATGAATCAATTCTGCTTCAAAGGCCTTTAGACCGACAATGCGATACAAAGCACCAGAGTCTAACAATTGATAGTCTAAGTCCTTTGCTAAACGCCACGCCGCTGTACCCTTACCCGCGCCGCTTGGTCCATCAATACAGATAACAGGATAACGATGCGGTATCTGTATACTGTCATTTGTCACGGACTTAGCGTCAGTCATAGTGCTCACTTAGTAAAGGAACTTTTAGATAAGGGACTTTCAAATAGGGCAATATTATAGCAAAAATCTGTAGCAATCACTAGCACAAGCATTATTATCTTGTTACTCAGTTAACACCTTTTTAGCTCTTTTGATGCTTGCCTGCGAGCGCGAAAAAAGCGCTTGAGTAACTCGCTACTTTGCGTTTCATGTAAGCCGCTTAACGTTTGAATATGATGGTTATAAAAAGGCTGCTCAGATAAATTCATTTGACTGCCCACCATGCCAGCACGCGGTTCACTTGCGGCGTAGATGAGTCTATCCACACGCGCGTGAATAAGCGCGCCAATACACATGGTACAAGGCTCAAGAGTGACATAAAGCGTTGTATGAGGCGGCAGGCGATAGTTTTGTAGATGTAAGCAAGCACTCCTCAACGCGACTATCTCAGCGTGAGCAGTGACATCGCAGCGTCCAATAGGCTCGTTGAACCCTCGTCCGATACTCTGATTATCGTGTACCAGTATTGCCCCTACTGGCACCTCACCTTTGCTTGCACCAATCTTGGCCAGCTCAAGCGCCTGTGTCATCCATCTGACATCATTGAGATGCCAAAATTTGTGTTCAGATATATTCTGTACAACTGCTTTCAGTGGTTGCAGACTATAGTTAGTACTGACCATTATTGCGGCAATTGCCAATCAATAGGGGTCTGTCCATGTTGCACTAGATACTCATTGGTTTTAGAAAATGGCTTTGAGCCAAAGAATCCACCACGGTTAGCCGCCAATGGTGAGGGATGCACCGCAGTCAAAATCAGATGCTTGTCTGTATTAATGTACTTACCTTTTTTCTGAGCTTTGCTGCCCCACAGAATAAAAACCGTATGCTCGGTATGCTCGTTGACCGCATCAATCACCGCATCAGTAAATGGCTCCCAACCTTCATTTTGGTGACTATTAGGCTCGCCTTCTCTAACTGTCAATGAGCTATTGAGGAGCAGCACGCCCTGCTGCGCCCAGTAGGTTAGATCGCCATGTTTTGAAGGGCTCAAACCGATATCATCTGCCATCTCTTTTAGAACATTATTTAGTGAGGGCGGTTTTGGAATCGTTTTGGGTACAGAAAATGATAGCCCCATTGCTTGTCCTGGGCGATGGTAAGGGTCTTGACCTAAAATTACCACTTTGACTTTGGATAACGGCGTAAGATTAAAAGCGTTGAACATCAAAGGTGCTGGCGGATAAATGCTATCACCTGATTGATAAGCCTGCTTTAAAAACTCCCGAAGCTCATCCATGTTGTCAGAGGTCAGCTCATCCTCTAACGCCACTTTCCAGTCCTCAGGCAGGCGCACCTTATCTAAAATCTCTTTTTTTTCGGCGGCACTTTTACTCGAAAGGCTTTTGCTAGAAGGACTATCTAAAGGCTCATCAAATAAGTTCATTATTATTTATCCTATTATTGTCTAAATTCTACTCGTTTAAAGAATGATAGCAAAAACATTTAAAGTATTTCGTTATAAAATTTAACCAAAAAAAACGGCTACCCTAGTCTAAGCGGTAGCCGTTTGTCTTAACACACCATCAATTAGCTGGCTACAGATTCAGAATCTGAACGCGGCTCATGGGTCTCAACAACCGTTAGTATAATACGACTGTCAGATGAGCCTTTATCTGAATGAGTAGCATCCTTGTCAAGCTTGATACTATCGTCATCTGCCGAATCGACATCTTCAGGCTCTAAGCTTAATTGAACCACTCCACCGTTGACCAAGTCACCGAACAAAATCATGCTCGCTAGTGGCTTTTTGATCTCATCTTGGATCAAGCGCTGCATAGGACGTGCGCCCATGAGGCGATCGTAGCCTTTTTGCGCTAAGTAATCGCGAACCTCGTCATCAATCTCTAAGGTCACTTGCTTGTCATCAAGCTGCGCTTGTAATTCAACCAAGAACTTATCAACGACTGAGACGACGACTGAGGTATCAAGCGCATTGAACTGGATAATAGCATCCAAACGGTTACGGAACTCTGGCGTAAAGACACGCTTTAGAGCTTCGTTGTTATCGCGGCTATGATCTTGCTGCGTAAAGCCCATAGACGAGCGACTAATACTATCAGCGCCAACGTTAGTCGTCATAATAACGATAACTTGTTTAAAGATAGCAACGCGGCCATTATTATCTGTCAAGGTACCGTGATCCATGACTTGTAAGAGCAAGTTAAAGACATCAGGATGCGCTTTTTCGATCTCATCAAGCAATAATACGCAATGCGGATGCTGATTGATCTTTTCAGTGAGCAGGCCACCTTGATCAAATCCGACATACCCTGGAGGCGCACCAATTAAGCGTGAAGCGGTGTGCGCTTCCATATACTCACTCATATCAAAGCGCACCAGCTCAACCCCTAACAAATTAGCAAGCTGGCGTGACACTTCGGTCTTACCGACACCTGTAGGACCTGCAAACATGAACGAACCTATGGGTTTGTCCGGAGCTTTTAGACCTGCACGTGACAGTTTGATTGCATCAGCAAGCGTGGCAATCGCTTCATCTTGACCAAACACAAGACGCTTGAGATCGCGATCTAGATGCTCAAGGATGCTCTTATCATCGCTCGATACAGATTTTGGCGGAATACGGGCAAGCTTAGCTACGATAGCTTCGATATCAGAGACATCGATTTTCATCGGAGGCTTTTTGCTCGTCGCCGACTGTAAATCATCAAGAGTAATGGACTTAGCATCTGCTATTGCCGCATCTGCCTCATCTTTCATCTCATTATCGATATCTAGATCGATCTCGCTAATGGGATCATCAAAATCCTTTTCTAAATCAGCGATAAAGCTCTCTTCAGCTTTGATATCCTCAGCATCAGGGATGACGCCTAAACGCTTGTACGCGCCTGCCTCATCGATAACGTCAATCGCCTTGTCTGGCAAAAAACGCTCATGTATATGCTTAGAGGATAATTCAACAGCAGTCACTAAAGCCTCATCGGTGTATTCAACATTATGAAACTCTTCATAGCGCGGTTTTAAACCCCGTAGAATATCAATGGTGTCGTTTACGCTTGGCTCTTTGACATCAATTTTTTGAAAACGACGTGACAGCGCATGATCTTTCTCAAATACCTGACGGTATTCAGTAAAGGTCGTAGAACCGATACAGCGCAGCTCACCGTTAGCCAGTGCAGGCTTAATAAGGTTAGACACGTCCATATTGCTACTCATCGACGAACCTGCTCCGATGATCATATGCACCTCATCAATGAACAAGATAGCATTTGGCTTTTTCTTTAGCGCATCAAGAAGTGACTTCATACGTTTTTCAAAATCGCCACGATACTTAGTACCTGCAATCAAAGAGCCAATATCTAAACTATAAATCACGCAGCCGTTGAGTGGCTTTGGTGCTTTATCATTGATAATTAACCACGCAAGACCCTCAGCGATAGAGGTTTTGCCTACACCTGGCTCACCGACCAATAAAGGGTTGTTTTTGCGGCGGCGACAAAGCACTTGTGCGGCGCGTTCAATCTCTGAGGCGCGGCCGATAAGAGGATCAGTCTTGCCCTCAGCTGCACGCTGGTTGAGATTGGTTGCAAACTCAACTAATGGGTCTTTACTAGTCTTTTCAGAGGGGCTACGGCGCTCGCCACTCATAGAGGCACGCGGCTCTGCAGGCTCATCTTTATCCTGACCATGCGATAGATACTGCGTGAGCTCAAGACGGCTGATGCCTTGCTTTTTAAGTAAGTAAACGGCGTAAGTATCATGCTCTGAGAACATAGACACTAGTATATCGGAACCTTCAACCAAGCGACCACCGCCGATTGACTGCACATGGAATATCGCGCGCTGCAAAATACGATCAAAGCTTTGCGTCGGTTGCGGCGATTGCTCCATATCCACGTCTACGGTTGGCGTATGCTTGTTGATATAGGCTTCAAGCTCGCTACGTAGCGTGGTCACGTTGGCATTACAAGCGGTTAGCGTATTAGCAGCATGAGTATTCTCAAGCAGGGCCAATAGCAAATGCTCGACTGTGAGATACTCGTGCGATTTTTGCCGCGCAAGTGTCATTGCCAAACGTAGGGATACTTCTAAATGACGACTTAACATAAGGACTTCCTAAGGTTATACCTATCTTATAATTGATAGCTTAATGAATGACTTAGTTAGTAAATTAGGGCGAGAATGAGATTGTTCAAGAGCATTTACTCTATTAGCTTACTCTATTAATAACCAGTATCGCTTATTACCACTGTGCACTAAGTATCAGTTTTGTGGCTGTTGTTGCAGCGAGGGTTTGTAGACTTATTCATGTCGGCTTATATTCATATCAACATGATAAACACGGATAGTCAATCCACTAATACGTACTAAAATGTATCAGTATCTATAGCAATTATGACAGGACGCCTTCTAAAACGATGACTTCGTTGAGATTTATGATAACAATGCAGGATAAATAGGATAAGAGCGTGCTAAATAAAGCGCTAGATAACTTCGTTATAGGTAAGTGCTACAACCAGTGGGTAGATGTTTTATATAGGGGTGATCAAAAATTAATCAAGAGGAATAATCCAAGACTCATTGTGAGACAATCATTACCTAGCATTGCCTAAGATAGGACAGACTAAATTTGTACCGTAAGCTTTAGATGACAAAAACATTATGTTGAACTTCGTGCTGAACTTAAAGTTATTTGAAAAGTTATGTGAGTTACCAAGAGCTTATGTTGCTAAGGGCTAATAAAGTAATAAAGCGAGTTACTCTCCTTGATGCGGCTCTATCTGCGTCAATAAAGGGTAGCCTTCTCTATGCGCTAAGCTATTGACCTTTTTGGCTTTGGTCTCTGCGATGTCTTTTGGGTAAATACCAGCAATACCTTTGCTAGTATTGTGAATGGACAACATTATCGCAACCGCTGAATCCATACTATGACGAAATTCAGATTGCAGCACATAGACCACAAACTCCATAGGCGTGTAGTTGTCATTATACATGACGACCGCATACATAGGCGGTTTGGCGACCTCTGGCTCAGCAACCAAAACATCTGCTTGCGGCGAGGTCTCATTCTCAAGGTCATCATCTTGAGCGCGGTGAACAGGTGCACTTGGAAAGTGCCAGTCAGCCGCGATAGAATCGGTGTAAGTGCAGGGCTTTTTAATCATAATTAGAATACAAACATAAGGTAAAAAGAAGGAGAGAATAGTATAGTAAACAACTACTCAGATTCAATAGGACTTTCATCAAGCTCCTGTAAGTCCATAAGTGACAGCGGCATATCATCAACCATAGCCCCTAAATCCCAATCATAGAGCTGGACGGCTTCTTGATTGCCCGACTTCAAAGTCAGCTTAGCCTGCAAAGGCTTAAAACGCTCAGGCATCACAAAGCGTCCACGAATACGCTCAATGCCTTTGACACTATAACGCGTAGGCTCTAATGGCACCTCTACAAAATCATCATCATTGAGCAAGGTTAGCGAGACTAAGACAGACTTCGCTGTGCCCTCAGCACTGAGCATCCCAATATCAAAACCATACTCAAAAGCATTCTCTGGTAGCGGTTCTATCTTTGCACCAAGCACTTGCAGTGGCATACCGCCATTGTCTGCAATGACATCTGAGTACAAATCATTAAGCTGAGTGACTTGAGCATTTTCAATATTAAGCTCGCGCTGAGTACGGCGCAGCTCATCTAAATTAGCAAGACTGATTTCAAGCTCTTGCTTGGCAGTGGCGACTTGATTAGCTAATACCTTTTGGGTAACGCGCAGATCCTCTAACTCTTGAGAGGTCTGTTTGCCATTGACAGCAGCTTTGTCAGTCTCAGCCTTTATTGAATGATAGCCGCTTTGATAGCCAAGCTTGTGACCAAATACTGAGCCGACAATAGCTGTAACAAGTATCGCCGCCACAAACAATGCCAGTAACCAAGTTGATGCCCCAGTCTGGCTGACGCTTATACGAGTAAGCATATGACTATTTGTATCAGTCCGATCGCTAATAGCAGCCTGATAAAAAGAGGATAGTTTGAGCATAAAATCGTGTGATAAGGGAGCCTGACATGATGGACATGTGGGCTGTGAGCACAAACGCTTGGCAGTCTTAACACGCATCTATAGGGAATCTCTTATCAGTAGGAGCGATGTATTATAGCGGAATTCATAATCAATACCTAGCACTGTCCATACGAATGACTCATTGGATATATCGAGTCAAATATCCAAATTTGACTCAGTATATAAGTATAAATTAAGGCACGATAGGAGCAAAATTAAGCCCTAATGACTCATCAAGCCCAAACATGACGTTCATGTTTTGTACCGCTTGCCCTGATGCGCCTTTCACTAAATTATCTTGTACCACCAATACTGTCAGATCCCGGCGCTCATTGTCTTGATGAATGGCGATACGCAGGCGATTGCTAGCGCGTACACTACGCGTATCAGGATGCATACCTGTTGGCAATACATCTACAAAGCTCTCTTGAGCATAGCTGGTCTCAAACTGCTCTTGCCAGTCGATACCCTTGCCCGCCTCTGTAAGCTCCATATGAATAGAGCTGAACATGCCGCGTATCATCGGTATCAGATGCGGTAAAAAACGAATACGATGCGTAAACTGGCTGTTCAATAACTGGGAAACGCCTTGCTCAATCTCTGGTAAATGCCTGTGACCCTCAACGCTATAGGCTTTAAAATTGTCAGTCGTTTCAGCGTAGTTAAGCGCCAGTTTCGCTTGCCTGCCTGCACCAGAGACGCCAGATTTGGCGTCAATAACGATACGCGCATCGATAAGCGGTTCGTTTTGCTTATTTTGCATCTCAATAATAGGCTTTAGACCCAATATTGCTGTTGTCGGATAGCAGCCTGGATTTCCAACGACTAAAGCCTTGGCTAATTTGTCACGGTTAACCTCAGGCAGACCATAAACGGCCGTTTTAAGTAGCTCAGGACAAGCATGGGTTTGCTGGTACCACTGCTCAAAATCAGGTAAAGATTGCAGGCGAAAATCAGCCGCTAAGTCGATGACTTTAACGCCCGCTTGCGTGAGCGCTTCAGCTTGCCTCATAGCTACGCCGTGAGGGGTAGCAAAGAACACCACATCACACTGCTGCAAAGCAGACAGCGTATCATCGCCCAAATCACTAAAGACTAAGTCTGTAATACCGCGCAAGCTAGGAAATATCTCATCAGCGCGCAAGCCTGCTTCGCTGCGTGAAGTCAATAAATCAATAGATACTTTAGGATGAGCGGAGAGCAAGCGAATAAGTTCAATACCCGTATAGCCTGTGCCGCCAACGATAGCTGCTGAGATCATAATGTATCCTTTTGTCCTTTAAACTTATGACTTTAAATATTTACCTAAGTGCTAAAAAAGCGCCAAATCTTACAAGTCTCAAATTTTATAGTCATGTACCGCATCGATAAAGACTTTGGCATGATCAGGGTTGACCCACTGAGTGATACCGTGACCTAAATTTGCAATATAGCCCGTCTTGTTACCACTTGCGTAGGCGCTATCAAGCATAAACTTGACTTCATCACGGATCTTTTGCGGTGAAGCATACAAAGTTGAGGGATCTAAGTTGCCTTGAATGGCCTTGCTACCTTGGATCTTTTTATAGTGCTTGGTCAGTTGGCGCTGGCTCTCTGTAAGCACCTGACGCGCGCGATCTAGTGGCATCGTCCAATCAAGCCCTAAGACGTCCGCCTCACTATCAGCTTGAACATCTAGCCACAGACCGCCGCCTTTGGTAAATAGAACTACCGGAATATCTGGATGACGTAACTTGAGCTCTGAGACAATGCGCTTGTTATAAAAGTGCGAAAATTCAATAAATTGACGATGACCCAGCGCCCCGCCCCAACTGTCAAATATCTGTACAATCTGCGCGCCTGCAATGATTTGTGCATCTAAGTAATCTGTGACCGCAGTGGCAAGTTTGTCTAGTAACTCATGTAGCAGCTCCGGCTGACTATAGAGCATGCCTTTGGTATAGCGGTAGTCTTTTGAGCTGCCACCCTCAATCATATAAGTGGCAAGCGTCCATGGACTACCTGAGAACCCAAACAAAGGGACTTGACCATTTAGTGCATGACGAATGCTAGTCACTGCGCGCATGACATAATCGAGCGAGTCATTAACATCGAGTACAGGCAAGTTATCGACATCGGCTTGAGTGCGAACTTGACGCTCAAACTTTGGCCCCTCACCCGTCTCAAAGTACAGGCCAAGCCCCATCGCATCAGGAATGGTCAAGATGTCACTGAACAAAATAGCCGCGTCTAAATCAAAACGGCGCAGCGGCTGCAAAGTGACCTCAGTTGCTCGGTCAGTGTCCTTGCATAGACTCATAAAGTCGCCGGCCTCGGCGCGAGTCGCCTTGTACTCTGGTAGATAGCGTCCTGCTTGACGCATCATCCATACTGGCGTCGTATCTATAGATTCAAAACGCAGCGCCCGTAGCAACCTGTCGTTTTTTAGTGGCGCAAAGTCATGATTAGGTGAAACGTGATCTGAGGCGCTCATGCGCAAATCTCCAAGATGATTTATTGTCATTATAAAATAAAGGATGAGTAAGCAAAGTCATATCAAGTAAAGCTACAGCAAGCAAATCACATGGACAGTGCCAGATTGTCACGATGTACCATAACGACGCGCTCTTCGCTACTACCCAAGATTCTATCGAACTGCTCGGTACGTTCGCGAGCGACGCGCCGCGCCTCATTGGATGAAAAGTTCACTTGTCCAACCGCTATGCGCTCGCCAGTATCTTGATGAATAATCTCGACGACATCGCCTTCATCAAAACCGCCTTGTACCTCTACTACGCCAACAGGCAATAAGCTACGGTTATGTTGCGTTAACGCTTTGGCAGCGCCGTCATCGATAATCAGGCTGCCTGACATACGTAAATGGGCGGCAATCCACTGCTTGCGCGCGATAATTTTATCCGCCTCATTAGTCGTAAGTAGTGTGCCTATCGCCTCACCAGATACCACGCGAGTAATGACGTTTTCGATCGCGCCGCTAACAATAACGGTTGGACAACCGCCCATAGCCGCCAAACGACCCGCTCGGATCTTGGTCAACATACCGCCGCGCCCAAGCTTGCCACCATCACCTGCAATATCAAACAAGTAATCTGCCATAGCACGCTCTTGGCGGATCATCTTGGCATTGGGATTATTACGCGGATTGTCGGTAAACACCCCTTCTTGATCAGTCAAAATAATATAAAGATCGGCATTGATCATAGCCGCTGACATAGCACCTAGAGTATCATTATCACCAAATTTGATCTCGTCTACAGTGATAGTATCGTTCTCATTGATAACTGGCAGCACGCGCCACTCAAGCAGCTGCGTCAGCGCTCCTGTCGTATTAAGATAACGGCGGCGATTAGAGAGATCATCATGAGTTAATAATAATTGTGAGCTCTGTACGCCGTGTTGAATGAGCGCTGACCACCAAGTTTCGATCAGACCCATTTGACCGATAGAGGCACAAGCTTGCAGAGCGGCTAGCTTCTTTGGACGCTCCTCCAAATTCATCCGTACCACGCCCTCAGCAACCGCGCCTGAGGACACCAGCAGTACTTCTGTGCCTTGATTGTGCAGTTTTGCGATCTGTTTTGCCCACTCATATATAGCAGTTCGATCAAGTCCGCGTCCGTTATTGGTTAATAACGAGGAGCCAATCTTGACAATCACGCGCTTGATATTGAAGTTGCGAGTTTGCTGAATAAATCTTGCTTCCTCAGACGTGTTCTGGTTGTCAACTGCCATAAAAACTCCTATGTATTTATAAGTGAGTATCGGTTTGTTCGTATAATATATCGGTTTATGTGCGTAATAGTGTACTGGTATCAAGGCACGTAAACGACTTCAACATCGTAATCATCGTCATCGTCATTACTATCATCAGCATCTATGCCCTCGCGCTGTGCTTTACGAGCTGCGCGGTAAGCTTCGCGCTGCGCTTCGGTATTGCGGCGTACTTCAGCCTCTAAGCGCTCAAAGCGCTCTTTTTGCGCTTCAGCGAATATCGGATCTTCTAACTCGCGTTCACGTTCACGCTCAATCTCATTCATCAAGTGATATTTGACCGCGTCAACGCCCTCACCTGTCAATGTTGAGGTGCGAAACACAATACCCGTCCAGCCAAGCTCTGCCACGATGTGCGTACATAGCTCATTAAGCTCGCTCTCATCAACCACTTGATCTATCTTGTTTAAAACCAAAATTTGCGGCAAATTAGCCAGCTCTGGCGAGAAGCGCTCAAGCTCAGTGAGAATAACTCTAGCGTTTTGCACCGGATCACTACCATCGATGGGCTTGATATCTACTAAATGCAATAATCGGCGCGTACGTGCAACATGTTTTAAGAAGCGAATGCCAAGGCCTGCGCCCTCTGATGCGCCCTCGATCAATCCTGGAATATCTGCCATCACAAATGAGCGATGACGACCGATATCGACCACTCCCAAATTAGGCACTAACGTGGTAAAGGGATAATCTGCAACCTTTGGCGTGGCCGCTGAGACTTGGCGGATAAAGGTGGACTTGCCTGCGTTTGGCAGTCCTACTAAGCCGACATCAGCGACAACTTTCAGCTCAAACTTTAATACCTTAAGTTCGCCTTCAAACCCTGATGTAGCCTTACGCGGTGCTTGATTGGTTGAGCTTTTAAAGTGGGTATTACCCAAACCGCCATCACCACCTTTAGCAACTAGTATCTTTTGATCAATCTCAATGAGATCACCGATAACTTCATCGGTTTCGGTATCGATAATAGTGGTACCAATAGGGACAGGCAACAGTACATCATCAGAGCCTTTGCCTGAACAGTTACGGCTATGACCATTCTCGCCGCGCATTGCATCATAACGGCGAGTATAACGATAATCAACTAAGGTATTAGTATTATCAGCGGCGATGACATAAATATCGCCGCCACTGCCGCCATCACCGCCATCAGGACCGCCACGTGGCACGTATTTTTCACGTCGAAAACTGGCGATTCCGTTACCACCGTCACCTGCTTTTACCGTTACGACGGCTTCATCAATAAATCGCATTTTTCAATCCTTATGGTACATATGAGTGGCTAGGCCAAATTACTACTGAGCTTAAGTTGTCATAAAAGCTAAATTGCCACCGCGTGTTTTTATCATGCTATTTATAACATACTCAAGGCTAAAACAAACTCAGCTTTATAACAATAACATCCGATAATCAATCAGACTATCGGATGCTTAAACTTTAACTAACTAGCGGTTTGATTTATGCAGGTATGTGATTGTAGCTAATACCTGCCATTTGCGTCGCTAAGCGCAATACTTGCGTGCTATAACCGACTTCATTGTCATACCAGATATAAACGGTAGCATGGTTGTCAGTGACGATAGTCGCTTGCGCATCCAAAATACCTACGTGAGTGGTACCGACGAAGTCTGTTGATACCGCTTCAGTTGAATCAGTATATGCGATTTGCGATTGCCACATACTGCTATTAGCCATTTGGCGCATGTAGGCGTTGAGGGCGTCAGCGTCTTTAGGGGCCGTCTTTAGATTTAGGTTCAATATCGCAAGACTGACGTTTGGCGTGGGTACACGAATAGCATTACCGGTCAGCTTACCGCTAAGCTCAGGCAAGGCTTTGCCCACTGCTTTGGCAGCGCCTGTGCTCGTCATTACCATGTTCAACACCGCACTACGACCACGGCGATCAGCTTTGTGATAGTTGTCGATCAAGTTTTGGTCATTGGTAAAAGAGTGAATTGTTTCTACATGACCGTTTTCGATACCGTACTCATCGTTCAGTACTTTTAGCGACGGGGTAATGGCATTAGTGGTACAACTTGCCGCACTCACAATAGTATCATCACCGATAGTATCGTTATTAACGCCGTACACGACGTTTTTGATCTCGCCGCCAGCAGGCGCAGTCAGTAGGACTTTTTGCACGCCTTTAGAGGCTAAATGCTTACCTAGGCCTGCTTCATCTTTCCATTTACCTGTATTGTCAATCACGATTGCATTATCGATACCATAAGCAGTGTAATCGATCTCGCTTGGATCGTTGGCATAGATGACTTGCACAAAACGGCCATTGATGATGATGCCGTTGTTAGCCTCATCAACGTCAATGGCGCCTGAGAATCCACCGTGGATAGAATCGCGCTCTAGTAGCGAAGCTCGCTTGGCTAAATCGCCCGCTGCTGCAGGACGCACTACAATTGCTTTTAGCTGTAAACCCTTGCTACTAGAAGCTTGCGACAATAACAAGCGCGTCAAGATACGACCAATACGACCAAAGCCGTACAACACAACATCAGTGGCTTCGTTTTTAGCGCTTGCAGCGGACGTTAGCGCTGCTAATGCAGAGGCAACATCATTGTTGCTGGTAATCAATTGACCGACATCAATGCGTACGGTTTGCACGTCACGATTTGCAGCAATCTCTTTGACCATTGCCAAAGTATCTTTGATATCGATAGGCTTTGAGTCTGCGCCGCGAGTGCCAGCTTTTTGATGCAAGGCCAATATACTACCGACAGAACTTGCGTCTAAGGTTTCTCCAAACAGGGTAATCTGCACGTCTTGCTCATTATAGAGCTTGTTCAATAAGCTCATAAGTTCAATGGCTTGTTGCTCTTGGTTGTTGTAATGGTTTAGGCGATCTTGATGTAGTTGGCGTAAGGTATCGGCTTGGCTCACGAGAAACATCCTTATGGTCAGTAAATTGAGAAATAATATTTAAAAGAAGATAAAACGAATGCGGCAACTATGACGACTGCTAATATAGAAATTACGGTTAGGGTCTTTTGAATGAGACGATTTTAGCCTAAAACGCCTTATTTTGCCAGTTATAACCGAACTACGCGGTTTTATAATGAGAGATATAAAGAATAAAGACAGCCACTAAAGTTGCTGTCTTTTATCAGGTGAGCGACTGTTTCTATAAATTGCTGTTAGCACAATAAAATCAAGGAACAAGATTTACCGTCTGACTGCTCTGCGGCGTCAAGCTAAATTCTTTTAGGTCATAACCTTGCTGCTGCGCAATTTGACGATACTTAGAGTATGTTTGCTGAGAGATATTAGGCGAGCGAGCAAGTAACCACAAGTTACTATTATCCGGCGTACCTACCAAAGCAGTTTGATAGTTGTCATCGCGTGCTAATACCCAATAGTCCCCGCGACCAATAGGCAACCAGCGGATCCATGATGGCAAAAAAGTTACCTTTAATTTGCTGCCTGTTTCATCAACTGGCATGGCAAGTCCTTCGCTACTAATAACGGTGTTATTTTCTCCACTACACTCATTGAGTACAGTAATGTCTGAGCTGTTGGGCTTTGCACGATAAGTGGCGGTAACATCGCCTACACAGTTGCGCTGAAAAAATAGTGGCATTCGTCCTATCTCGTACCATTTACCGCTATATTTCTCAAGATCAACTTCATCAACAGTTGTTGGCATGTTTGCTGATTTGTAGATAATATCGCTAGGTGTTACGGACAGTACTGGTGACTTTAAGCTTTCATTTGCTGTATTAGCAGTTGTCACAGGGGCAGCATAAGCAGAGATCGCAGCTAGCGGAATAATAATCACTAGCGCTATTGCAGTGTGCTTAATAAGTCCGTTCATAAATATCCTTTCTGATACTTGAGGTATTGAGTTTTGATGCGTCATGTTAGCACGCTCTTTTGTCTTCTTAGAAACGCCTTCTTCATTCTCTATAGATTTTGTACGCTCGTTTGATAAATAATTCCAAGTTGGCTGCATAGTAGGATTTTGATCATAGGTGCTACTGTTTGCACTGTTTTTATGCACATTTGGCTCTGTTTGCATCTGCTCTTCTATAGTTTGCATTTGATCTTCTATAAAAGATAGATCTTGAGCTTTGTAAGTTGAGTCATCACTTTTGTAGCTATCATCGTTACTGGCATTCGCCTGGAGATTATCATTGCTATGATAATCATAGTATTTGTCACTTCGAAAATTAGAATTTGAGACTTCTACCTCAGTCCATTTTGATTGAAATGAGTCATTAATCATAAAAATGCCCTTACAACCAGCACAATAAGCCCGTGTTTGGGTACATCATCAGCTGTTTTGTTACCTATTGAATTGAAAACTTCAAGGTTATGGTCTTTATCATTATCATCACAAAAATTTGTAATACTGACCCTTTATTACCTTCTAGTCGTTATGAGAGCATAATAGGTACATCACTCTTTAATATGTAGTGTGGCTATGTAGGAAAACGCAACGGTTTGTAAATAATATATTAACGTATATTAACTAATAACGGTCTCAGTCTTCAGGCTTACAAGCCTATCAACCGAATTATAAAACAATACCTTACTCACTATAAGTAACTCAAATATTATCAATGTGACTGTGTTCATGCGCTTGTATATCTTTATAACATTCGTTGTCACTTCTATAATCAGTTCAATATAAAAACGATACAGCAAGACAAGATTGAAATAGTTTTTTGTAGCACCTGTTGGCATAAGCACAGCACGCAAGAAAAATTATTTCAACCTTGCGCTATAATGCGGCGTATCTGTTTTATTTAGTATAGCCACTGTAAAATTTGCTTATTGGCGGCTGGTAGCGGGTAGTCTATGTCTAAGAGTTGATCTTTTGTTACCCAAGATAAGGGCTGTCCCTCTAAGCCTTTTTTTTGATTTCTATGCTGAGTATATTGAGCTGCTGTCAATGCAACTATATAAGTATACAAACTTACCTGTTTATCAACGTAATCATGCGTGATAAGGTCCATTTCAATCATCGTATTTTGACTGATGTCGATACCCACCTCTTCGCTAACTTCTCGCACTAATGCAGTCTTAGCAGTCTCCTCTGTCTCTATTTTGCCACCAACAAACTCATACAAGTTACCTTGATGCTGATCAGAATGACGATAGCTTAATAAATACAGGTCTTGATAATGTAAGACTGCAATAGCGACATGTATGGACTTGTTATTAGTACTTTTAGGTTTGGTCATTTTTGTCCTTTCAACCGTTAGAGTCTATGACAAGATGATAAATAAAATAATAGCTAGAATCAGTACTTGCAATAGCTTAAATTATAAATGATAATCATTATCGTTAGTAAAAAACTTTAGCAATGATTCACCTTAGTAATGATTCATAGTGCCATCAACAAGGAGATTGTCATGAATATAAGCTTAACGCGTTATTTTGGAAACCCTGAAAACCGCTTACCGACGTTACAATCAGAGCATCTTTTTGCCTTAACTAAAGAGGTACGAATTGAGCATGAGGGCGAAGAGTATCGTCTGCGCTTAACTCGCAATAATCGTCTGATATTGACAAAATAGCAGTGCTTACAGTAGTACCTATATCCATATTTACAACTGTAAAAAACGCCTTTAGATAAGGCGTTTTTTATTACTCTCAACTAGCAGCTCTTAAAACTGCCAGCTATATACCACATCTACAGCGTTTTCGGCAGCAGAGGTGGCCTCAACATAAATACGGCGCGTTAGTTGATAACGTGCTGATAGGCTGTTTTGGGCGTTAAAGACGCCGACGCCGTAGCGGATGTATAGATCAGGCGTGACGTAGCCAGTCACGTTGATATTAGTGTCTTCGCTACTGCCCGAAGCATCTACTGTTAAGCTCTGAAAACCAAATGCTTGACCTATCTGATTGGTAAAGTTGCGCGTACCACCGAGTCCAAAGTTGAGGCCAGCTGCTGCCAAATTATTGGTAACTTGCGACTTAAAGCCTTGCTCACTGATTTGAGTCGCGCTACCATTATTGATACGACCTGTAACCAAAGCATTCATTGCTTGCTGCTGGGTGAGACCTGCATCATTAAAGACGACGATGTTTGGATTTTCAGTCGTACCCGTTACTCGCACCCCTACTGTACTATCATCAATGATTTTGACCGCTTCAATGCTTAAATTTGGCTTCATGACATTGCCATTAAAACGCACTTGACCGTAGTTTAGCTCTAAGTTCTGTCCAAAAGCATCGATAGAGGTACGGCGAGCAACCTGCACTACCCCTTTAGCACGCATAACGCCTGTGCCATTTTGAGTAATATTTAAGGCGCCTGCAAGCGGAATGACCGCACCAAAGCCACGGAAATTGATATCGTCGCCTAAATCTATGCCGATATCAGCGTTAATAGACCAAGGTTTGGATACGGCTAATACTTCATCAATATTGCCGATCAAGCGTCGATCTAACACGACCACATCTTCGCTTTGGGTAATGATATCTTCACTCGCCTCTGGCGGACGAATAGTCGCAGACGGTACACTTACAGCACCTTGAATATTGACGTAACGATCTTCTGGACGCACGATAATATCAATATCTGGGTTGATCTCAGCGACCAATAACGGCGGCTGGGTGATAACTAAGCGATCACCGATAATGCTTAGTTTGGCTTGAAGCTTTTGACGCCAGTCGATCGTACCTGTCAGCGTGCCCGTTCCTGTCCCGCTGTTGAACTTGCCATCGATTGTTGCCTGCGTCCCGCGTATTTTAGCTGAGGCATTGATATTGGTTAAATTAACAGGCAAATCAAGCATAGCCACGCGACCATTTACGAGATCCACATCACCATAAAACTGCGGTTTGCTCAGCGTACCACCTAAGCCACCTGCCATAGTGATATTGCCCTCGAGTACGCGCATACCTGGGAAAAACGGTTTAAATACTGCTAAATTAAGCTCATTTAATACTAGTGCCCCAGAGATAGGTTTTGGCGTCTTATAAGGGTCAACGACTACCTCAGCATAACCGCGTGCGCCGCGACCCGTATTGATATCAGCCCGTAGCTTGATACCTTCAGGTACCGATAAAGCAATTAAAGATATGCGCTCATACGGTAGCGAAACAGGTGGTAACCCATCGTCTTGCATGAGACCAATTTTGCCGTTATCTGAATACAAAGTCGTATTAATCGTTGGTGGTTGACCACGCTGCCAGCCGATGATAGCTTTGCCATTAATTTGTGCCTGCCAATCGATGTCTTTTGGTAAAAATACTGATAATAGCGATGTATCTAGTTTTTGAAGGGCTAAATTAACCTGACCACTATCAGGCGAAGCAATCAGGTTCTCACGCAGACATAGTTTGCCCGTTTGATCCGACGCCTGCCAGCAGTGCGCGGCTAGCTGCACTTTTAGGTCGCGAGTAGTGCCGTTTTGTTCACGCGGCAAATCAACGATCAATTGCGCCGGTTGTAATTGGTTAAGCGTGGCGTATTGCGACTTGACTTGACCTTTGCCAATAGCACCCGACCATCTGAGCTGATTACGATCAAAGCCGCCTTTGATACGAGCTAATATTTGAGCTTGCTCATTGGCAATATTCAAATTGACGACATGCGCCTGCTCAGTACCGTTAAAGGTTGCATTGACCTGCTTAAAGCTTTGGCCCGCAACGTCTAAGCCCTCAGCACTAATAATAAACTGGCTTGGACTATTAGCAAGATTGACCAGTTTGCCGCGTATACGCCCCTCACGCAATATAAAACCGGGCAAGGCAATACGCTCACCGACCAGATCGACATAAATAGTAGGTAGTGCCTGTCCTGCAGGCTGCGATAAGGTCGCGCCGCCTGAGACTTTACCACTGAGCTTGTCTGAGAGCTGATCGAGGCTAGTGATATTGATCTTGGCTTGCAGCTGTTTGGCGTTGCCATTAGCGGTGAGGTAATTGTCACCCCAGCGTAGCACTAAATTGTTGGCATTTAATCTTTCGATAAGCGCGTTTACTTGCTGATATTGCGTCTCGGCGTCTTGCTTTTGTAGGCGCTCAAAGTAACTGGCGATGTCTTTGGGCAGATTAAGCTTAGCACTCAAGCTACCTTTGGCACTAAGCGGCTGACCTTTGAGTATACCACTTAGATCAATCTGATTGATATTGATAATCTGCTCGCTATCGCTCCAGCGCCCATCGGTATTGATTGTACCTGTGATGACACTCGGCGTGTCTTTTAGAAAATACCCTACATTAAAGCGATTCATGACCGCATTGATATCCCAAGCGATACCTCGGCGTACATCTACAGTACCGCTTGCGCGAATACTGCCTGCCGCGCCCACATGGCTAAAGCGCTTGATAGTAATCACTTGTGAATTGCCGCTGGCGTCTATTATTAGCTTGCCAGCAGGCAATTGCTCAGCATCAAGCACACCATCAAAATTGATAGCAAATCGTTGTAATTTACCCTCATTGTTTTGATTGGCAGGTTGCCACTGTCCGCTGGTACTCAGATCACCTGTCAAAATCGCAGGATTGTTAGGCAAAAAATAGCCCAAATCAAAATTATCAAAACGGCCTGTAACATTCCAGCCAATGTTGTTACGTAGGTCTATCATGCCTTTAGCGTTAACCGATCCCGCTTCACCAGCGTAGTTAAGTTTGCGAATGCTAATGACTTTTGGTGTACCCGCAGCATCTATAGATAATCGACCTTTAGGAACATCTTGGGTATCTATCTGTCCATCGAAACGGGCATCGAATACTGACAACTCACCACCGATCAAATCTATACTGGCATCGCCGCTGCCGCTGATACCGATACGGCGATTATCTTGTGAGGCATCAAGGGTAGCTTGCAGATCAGTGTTATTAAAGCTGATGATATGACGCTGACCTTTGACGCCGTTTTTGCTAATATTAATCAATCGACCACGAGCGCTCAATTGTCCTACTAGACGCTCAAGCGGTAGATCGCTGCGATATTGCTTGGGCAGTAGTCCATTGGTACGGGCATCTATCTGCCACGTCAGTGGACGCTGCGCGGTTGCCAGTAGTATCTGACCCTTCCCTGATAGGTCGCCGACAATGCCTTTGTAATTAACTCGATTGAGATCAATTGTATTGCCGTTTTTACGCATACGCACGTCATAGTTGCCTTTCGGTGCCGCATTGAGCTCATTAATAAAGGCATTGGCGTCAACTGAGAGCGTAGAGCCACGCACAATCACATCAGCACGTCCATACGGGCTATCGATATTGCCAATATTAGGCACATCGCGGCGCGTCAGATTCTGCCAGCTGGCATCGATATATAAAGGTGCGGCCTGCGTCGATTTAGCAGATGTCTTACCGCGAACGATATTGGCATTGACGTGCTCGCCATCGCGCTGACGCAAGTCAATATCCACCTCAAGATTGTTGCTGATGTTGCGCTGCTGAAAATGTAGTGATAATCGACCATCGAGCGTTTGCGGAGCATAAGCCTTATAGTCAGCGTACTGCTCTGGAATGGCTTGGCGAATATCAAAATTGCTGCCTGTCGCGCGTATTTTGGCATCAAAGCTGTCTTTCCAGTCCAAAATGCCTTGTAGCGTTAGACGGCCTGCTGGCACGTCTGCATCTAAGCGATCAATACGCAATTGACTATTGGCAATAATAGCGCGGCCCTTATAACGTCCTGATGGAATGTCTTTTGCGTCAAGCTCAGTATTAATACGCAGACGTATATCAGAGATGACGCCACTAGCGGTAGCGATACCGCTTTTGAGGTGAATGTTTTGCTCCTCAGCGTAAGGCAGCAAGATATCATCCCACTGCAATTTGGCTTGAAATGGCGCGTCTGGGTCTAGCCCCTGCACCACAAAGTTGCCGCTGACATCGCTATCGTTATAACGGCTACGTACGCGGCCTACGGTTCGTTTTAGGCTACCTGTTGCGGTCACATTAAGCGGGTCGATGTAGGCCTTTTCAAGCGCGCTTACCTCGACGATAGCGGACAGATCTAGCGGATAGTCGCCTTGCAGATCAATCTCGCCTTGTAGCGCATTGACTTTGACAATATCAGCATAACGCAGATCACCGCGACCAACGGTTACTAAGGTATCCACCCAAGTCAAATCACGAGCCTTAATGTCATGTAAGGTAACAGGATCTTTGGTGACTTGCTTGTAGATAATGTTTTTGATTTTTGCTTGATCAAAGCGTAGATTGACAGGCAGCTGCAAGGTTTTGTAGTCGAACGGCTCGCCCGTGGGCGGCTTATTATTGATGATCTCTATCGTTTGAATATCCGCGTCGCGTAGATGCACCTCTTTAGCAAATATAGCGCGCCAGCCTATCTTGACATAGGCTTTGTCCACGAGTATCTCAAGGTCTTCATTGGCTTTGATATCAATATCATTGACCCAGATACCATCACGCAAATTGCCACTACCATAAGTCAGCTCAATACCCGTCTCTGCACTGATTTTTTCTAACAAAAACTTGGTGCCTGATTCTGTCCCTGCCATATAAAAGAAAACGGCAAACATAATCACTAGCACAATCAAAATCAGCATCATTAATTTGATTAAAAATGACAAAGGATACCAGCGCTTTACGGCGCGAGCATCTCTTTGAGCAGGATCTTGTGAAGGGTCATTGGGCTGAGAGTTATTGGGCAACATGAAAGTCAACTGCGTTAGATAATGTCATTATTAGCACTGCTAATATACGAGTAATAACGGCTAAAGCTAAAGCGGCGAGCCGATAAAAAAGTGTAGTCTAACTGGAATACTATCCTCTGTCACGCCAGCCGCGACATCAACGCGTACGACGCCAACTGGTGACGCCCAGCGAATACCGACGCCAACGCCAACTTTGGTCTCGGTATCAAAGTTGGTGTCATAAGCATTACCGATATCGGTAAACAATGCCCCGCGAAACCCAGGTCTAAACTCATAGTTATATTCAGCACTACCGACAGCGAGGACTTGTCCGCCTGTCAGGTAGCCGTTTTTGAGGGGTGATAAGCTCTCATAATCATAACCGCGGATACTTTGATCACCGCCTGCGAAAAACCGCAGCTTATAAGGCACGCCCTCAAAATTATCCGCCCAAATATAACCGGTATTAAAGCGACCTAGCAGCTGATGCTTGTCGTCTTCACCAAAGCTATAAAGCCCGCTGACGCCAGCTTTGATAATCGCCATGTCCGTATCGCTTAGCACGTCCTCAGAGCCCGCTTCGATACTGTAATACTGACGCATACCGCGCGTGGGATTGAGCGCGTTATCAACGTCAGTTTTATTAAGACCATAACCAAACAACAAGGCCTCTTGCGTGGGTTTGGAGGAAATAAAGCGAATAGGCAAATCTTCTAAATCTGCATCGTCAACGCCCGTCTCTAATTCATCCAAGCGGTATTTGACAAAGTAGCTACGATTCCAACCATTCTCGCGGCGAATGTTACGCGCCAAAGCTGCTTTGAGCGTTCTGGTCGATAGATCAAAGTTGCCTTCACCTTGATCAATGACCTCTTCTTCGTAAGTTAAACGTGCATCTAGCTTATCATTGAGCGGATGCTTCCAAGGCCTACTACCATATATCGTTGCATTTTTAGTGATACGCGAATACTCAACCTCAGCCCCTGCTTGATAGCCTTGACGATTGATTAGGTTGTAATCTATTCTTGCGGTGGCGCGTACGCCTGTATCTGTGCCATAACCAATACCTACCTCAGCATCACGCGGTCTCTCAGATGAGACAAAGACGTATAAAGGCACCTTTTTGGTCTCAAGTACTTGCTCAGGGGTAATGCGACCCGCTAATGTTGGCGGGACAAAATTCTCATCTTCGAACACACTTTTGTCATCAGGGAAGATTTTTTCGGCGATATTACTGATTGAGTCGCTAATTTTACCTAGAATGTTCTCCGCCTTTTCTTCTTTTTCATCCAAAACCCGATCGTTTGGCAACTGGATTAGGCGCTCCGCTTTTTGTTTGATGGCTTGCAGCTTTTCGCTGGTTTGTTCATCTACTTCAAACTCAATAGGCGCAATGTCCTCTTCATCGACGGTCGCACCGCTATTGGCATTGATACTCTCAGAGCCCACGCCACTAGTACTGTTGCTGTCGTCATTGCTACCAGCGCTTAATAAGTTGTCAGCGTTGTTTACAGTATCGTTATTAACAGCATCGCTATCTACATCATCATCTAAGCTATTGTTAGTGGCAGGTGCATTATCAAAGGCTAAAGTGCTATTTTGCGTGCGTTCATCTGGCGGCAAAATAGACTCGACGTTAACGGTATTGAAATAGCGAGTCGCTGATAAATCGTTGCTAAATTTGGTAATATCAGGGCGATAGAAAGGGTCACCCTCATTAAAATTATAAAGCTTTTTGAGTAAAGACAGCTCGACGGGGAGTTTGTCAGGATCACGAGTCAAGGTGCGAGTCTCTTCATCAAAGGTAAAAAATATCACCTCATCAAACTCATAGCGCGGACCAGTATCATAGACTAGTGAAACATCAGCGCTGTTATCAGGCAAGATAATATCGACAGATTTATTTAGCCAGTATTGATCAAAGTAGCCATAAGTACTACTCAACGCCTCAAGAGCGGCTTTGCTACTTTTGTAAACGCGGTGATTAAAGATATCACCCTCTTTAGGCGGTAGCTCTGCCTCTAGCGCTTGAAATTCTGGTAGCTGGGTTCCCTCGCCGCGCACCTCAACAATACGGTTATCCACCCGTACTGGCTCTCCTAATTGCTCGATAATGACATCGATACGATCACTACTAGGCTGGCGCAAACGCAGCACCACGTCATAGTAGCCCACTGCTTTGGCTGCATCTAAAGCGGTCTGACGCAAACGGGGCAAGGCGGCGGTAAAATCGACAACAGACTGTACGGTCGTATCATCAAGCGCCGCCTTAATATTGTTAATCGGCTGAATATCTTCGTCTGCCTCAATGAGTTTGGGCGTAGCATTACTCGCCTGCAGATCATCACTACCTTGTTGCAAGTAGACTGTGGTTTCAACATGCGGTAAGCCTGAGACGCCGCCATTAAATAGACGATTAAAGGTGCGTTTAAAGAAGTTACCTGAACTGCGCGCTTTGGGTTTTTTGTCCGCTTGGACTAAGCTGTCGGTGACCGCTTGTGTCTCGGTAGCCGCCTGATAGTCTGGCAGATAGTCATCAGGATTAAGATTATTCGTTTGATCATCGATATTACCAGGCAGCTGACCTGCGCTTAGCGAATCTCTTACCTCTGTAACCGTATCATCAGCGCCTGTGACTCTATTACTGTCTTGGTTTGCAAGCGCGCGCTCAGGATTGGCGCGCTCGGTAATATCATCGCTTGCGTTGATGCGCCCGCGACTAGCAGAGTCGCTGACATTGATAGGGCGCGCCAAAATCTCGGCAGTTTTGGCGCGATCAGCGGCGCGCGCGTCTCTTTGCGAAGTATCTGGTTGTAAGGTATCTAGATTGGTCGGTGTAGGCAGGTTTGCTGCATCAAGATCGGTATCAAACCCGACAGGGGCGCGCGTACTGTCTAACGTGGCGACAGGTGCGTCAAAATCAGCGTCAAGATTGCTGCTGTCAGCATTAGCACCATTCGTCATATCCATAGGTGCATCTAGCGCAGCAAGCTCTCTTTCGATCTGCTCAGGCGTCATCATCTGATAACCCTGCTGCTGTACACTGGCCGCCTGCTCTAGTAGCGCATTAGATGTTGAAGTTGCGTCGTCGTTATTGTAGGTATTGTCGTTATTAGCAGTGGACTGATCGGCTTTATTTTGGCGCTGATACTCAGTGAATACCGACTGATCGATATCACCTTGTTCAACCTCTTGTCGCAGTCTTAGCGCCGCAAGCGCTTTATCAAGCTGCGCCTCCTCCATCGTTGCCATAGATGAGTCTGTATTAGGCTCAGTCTCAGCGGCGTACACAGGCGCGATACCAAATCCAACCAAACTGGCTGCCAAGGCACTAAAGAGTGCGGTACGAGTAAATTGGACGCGCGGGATTTTGGCGGCGTCGCTAAGCGTTGCCTTAGAGTGATGAGGCGTTGAGGGCTGATATCTTGACATGCATATTTCCTATCGCCTCACGCGGCGTACTCAATACTAACGATTAAAAAGGGGTGTTAAATTGCCAACCAATCCATTTGAGCTATGATCAAAGGCTTGTGAGTAAAACGGACAAATCATAGCGCAGTTAAATAGGCAATCATAGCATCTAGCACATGTATTTTTGGCAAAGCCTTGCTATTATACGACCTAATATCGATAAATCCTATCTTATAATTCGATAAGTTTCTGATAATATTGATATTTGTATATCGTAGCGTTGCCCAAACTTAGACCTATCAAGATAAAATCTAGCCCACCCATTTGCACAACTTCTGTAGGAACATTCATGGCCAATCAGTTTCAACTCTTCAAGCGTCGCCGCTTTAGCGCTATGTTTTTTACCCAGTTTTTGGGCGCGTTTAATGACAATGTCTTTAAGCAAGCTTTAATTTTGGTGTTGACCTACACCGCTGCTAGTCAAATCGGTGTAGAGGTCAGTATATTGAACAATTTAGCCGCTATGCTATTCATCTTACCCTACTTTTTGTTTTCAGCCTTAGCAGGACAGATCGCTGATAAGTACGAAAAATCTAAGCTGACGCGCTTAACTAAAGTTTTAGAAGTCACTATTATGTCAGTGGCGGCAATTGGCTTTGTGTTTGAGTGGTATACGCTGCTGTTTGTGGCGCTATTTTTGATGGGAACGCATTCAACGTTTTTTGGTCCGATTAAGTACGCTTATCTGCCGCAGGCCATGCGCGAGGACGAGCTAGTAGGTGCCAATGGTTTGTTTCAGATGGGTACCTCTTTGGCTATTTTGGTCGGTATGATTGTCGCAGGGTTTTTAACGCAGTTGCCGCTATCTTTATATTGGATTAGCGCCACCGTAGTAGTCGTTGCCGTCTTAGGGTATTTGGCATCACGCTCTATCCCAGAGACGCCTGCGATGCAACCTGATCTTAAGATTAACTGGAATATTTTTACCACCAGTATGGCAACGGTGCGTTATTTATACTCTTTGCCGTTCTTGTTTTTTGTGATTTTGGGTAATAGCTGGTTTTGGTTTTATGGCGCGACGTTTTTGACCCAAACGCCTGAATTTAGCAAAGTCATCTTATTCGGTGATGAGTCGGTGGTTATTTTCTTACTCACGCTGTTTTCTGTTGGTGTCGCTATTGGCTCACTACTATGTAAGCGCTTGACTGATAATCAAGTGAGTTTGCGCTTATTGCCCTTTGGCATTGCAGGTTTGAGTATCTTTGCCATTGATTTGTACTTTTCACTCTCAAGCTTAACTATCATCTCTGATGGAACGCATTTATTTGGCATCAGTGATCTGCTGAGTATTTCTGGTAGCTTACGAGTATTTGCCGATTTATTTTTCTTAGGTTTTAGTGGCGGCTTATATATTGTGCCGTTATATGCTTCTATGCAAGCTTACGCGCCAAAGAGTCACCGCGCTCGTATCGTCGGCGCTAATAATATTTTTAATGCCATCTTTATGGTCACCTCAGCTATTTTTGCGATTGTCATTTTAAACGTAGTCAAAATGTCGCTACCGCAGCTATTTTTGATGACAGGTTTGCTTAATATCGTGTTTGGGCTGTTTTTATATACTAAGCTCAACAACCACATTAAGCAGGCGGTAATACAAACGCATGATGAGCCTATGATGTAAATTTAGACAACAGTGACAACAAATATACCGTACTGATAGAATCTTTTGTGCGGATAAACTTTATTATTTGCTATAGTAGTTTGTGTTTTATCAGCATCACTGAGCTATGCTTTAGGATGCTATAAACGACTTTGTTTTTATTTTAGACATCAGGAGTTTGCTATGACATCGCGTCCCTTATCCAAAGTGGATCAATGGCTACTCGGCGTTGACAAAGCTCTACGTGCAATTGTACCGCACTCAAACCCGAGCACTCGCCCACTACCTGTAAGCGACGATACTATTCCTGAGCTGAGTATTACAGAATCGCGTCACGTAGCAGGGCTTATGCGTATCAATCACACCGGCGAAGTCTGCGCTCAGGGCTTGTATCATGGGCAAGCGTTTGCGGCAAAAGATGACGGTGTCCGAGAAGCCATGCACCAATCCGCTCTTGAAGAGATTGACCATTTGGTCTGGTGCGAGACGCGCTTAGATGAGCTTGGTAGTCATGCCAGTCTGCTGACGCCGCTGTGGTACGGTATGTCGTTTGGTCTTGGGGCGGTAGCAGGCGCGATCTCTAATGAGTTTAGCTTAGGGTTCGTTGCTGAGACTGAGGCGCAAGTGAGCGAGCATTTGCAAGATCACATTGGCAAACTGCCCACGCAAGATGTACGCTCAAGAGAGATTCTAGCGCAAATGGATATCGAAGAGCTACATCATCGCGAATTGGCACTACAAAGCGGCGGCGCGGCGCTCTCGCCTCCTGTACGTGTGACGATGCGCTGGCTGGCAAACGGTATGAAGGTCGCAGCGTATCATGTATAACTGTTGCCAATGCGCAGCTAAAGCAAGATGAATAGCGTATTAATCATAATTTTAAAGGACTAATCCCTAAAACGGAGCATCGATCTACGCTTAGCATGTATAGTGACTTGCTAAGCGTGAGAATACAACATAACTTGAAACCACAAAGGTAGTGACTAATATGAGCCAGCTGACAACTAAAACCTACAAAAACCAAGCAGTAACTTTGACTGCTATAGCCGCCTGTATGATGATGATTGGAGCACCTGCTAGCGCCGCTGAAAACAATGGCAATAATGCCAGTGCGCCGAGTGCTATTGACTCAAGCAAGCGCGTGATTCGCTTAGCGCAGCCTACGACTGCTAATGCTACTGTCAATGTTAATACCGCGCCGCTAAGCCCACAAAACAGTATCAACCAATTACCAAGAGCGGCGGCGATTCCTGTACCAGCAGAGATGGCAGGAACTACTCGCGTCTTTGAGCGCACGCCAACGAGCGCCACAGGTATCGATCTTCGTAGTGGTCAGCTCTCCAATATCCCAACGCCGCAAGTACAGCTCTCTGATATAAGCTTTGTCAAAACGGTCCTGATACCGCAGCAAATATCAGGTATCGATAAGTTGGACGTGAGCTTATTAGATGACTTCATCGAAGATGTCTCGCCTAACGCGCGTCATTATCCACCAAACTTTCCAAACCGCTCGCAGCGTCACTATACGCGTGAAAAGATCAAAGTATTAGCAGACTGGATTGAGCCTTATGCGGATAAACCAGATGCCTCTTATGACGTGCTTATCCGTGCGGCTAAGCTAAATGGTATGGGGCGTAACTTAGATTTAGGGACAGATTATGCAATACGCGGCGGTCGGTATGTAGATCGTGCGATCAAAGTACAGCCAGAGAGCGGTGAAGCTAACTTTTTGTACGGTATGATGCTCTCAGAGGGCGGCGGCTTTAAAGAAGGTCAAAAGTATCTCGATCGCGCAGTTGCACTCAACTATACCGAAGCTGAGCAAAGCTTAGCACAGTCAGACTTGCTTAGTGATCGCCGTAGTCAGGCTTTAGATCGCTTGCGCAGACTTGAACAACAGATGCCCAACGACCCTATTATTCCGCAGCAGATTAAGCTCGTTGAAGACGGCAAATTCTATATCTGGGACATCCCTGCTCCTGACATCAACGTAAAACCAGCAGGCTAATGTCGCACTACTTTAGTGGTATTTAAGTTGCAACACTAAGCGTATTTGCCTTATATTGATATTGCATCAATACAAGGCAGATACGCTTTTTTAGTTTTGTCTGTATCAAGTATAATGCAAAATACTATTTCACTATAAAAATAATCATCACCTGCCATTGAGACGATATATGTCACTTGCTATTGCGATTACCTCAAACAAACCATTTTGGCTCAAGTGGTTTTTAACTCCTTTAATAGTCGCAATAGCAATACTTCCTGCTTGTAGTACAGTAACAGTCAATAAACAGGCGTCCTCTAAAACCATTGAAGCACAGCGCGGCAATATCGTCACAGACAATAAATTAAGCAGTGATACGGCCTCAACATTACTGTCAGCAGGATTAGATGAACAAGCGTGCTTACAAAATTTTGAGCTATGTCTAGCTCAGCTTAACGAGAGTATGCTCAATCAAAACTACCGTCCTGCCTTAGCAACTTACGCCGAATTGCACTATGCCAAAGCGCGCCAGCTTAGCGACTCTCAAGCTTGCCGCGATGCCCTAGCACGTCCGCCAATCGATCCCTATTTTGCCAATGCGCCTGTACCTGAAGATGAGCTAAAAATACAACAGCAAAATACCGAGCAGTGCTTGACTGATTACCAAAAACGTCTGTTTGATGCGATCAAAACCAGCTATACCTATCTGTTTTTTGACAGCCTAGAGCATGACTTTAGCGATGATAGCGCGGCGGCTAATCGCAATAAAGACACAATGCGCGCGCCAAACCGCATTCCAAATGATACCGATATTCAAACTCAAGACATCTATAACGCGGCCAGCAACGATATTATTACCCAGTTATATAAGTCCTCCGATAACCCTAATAAGATGACTGACGGTACGCGCGTGACTTATCTACCGACCAAAATTACCGATGATGATACCTCAAAACAAGCCGCTATCGCTAACCTTGCACCAATAAAAGGCAAGCTCACTGATCAGATTAAAGTGATGAAAGTAGACGTTGATGATTATCATCTCGATATCTATCTGCCTAATGAGAGCAACTATCTAAAAAATGCCCGCGAGCAGACCTCAGCCTTGGCAGACTTAGTGTCAACTTATGAGATACGCCTGTCCGGTATGAACTCAATCAGTAAGCGCTCAGGCTTGGGTATTAGCCTTGTAGCGTCATTGGATGATCGTTATACCACCACTATTCGTGATTTACTCAAAGCCTCAATATCAGGAAGACTGACCGATGATAGCGCTCAAGCTGATAGCAAGGATAGCCCACCAAGCTCGCGCATTTATCCTACAGGTCATCTGCTCTTAACGGGACTGATTAAGCCTGCTGGCGACAGCGTGCTTGACGCTCTAAGTAGTCGTCAGCTCGATATCCATCTGTACAACCCATATCGCAGCGAGAGCGTCAATATCTTAAATGATGACTATCCTTTGGCGGCGAACTTCTCTGCAGGGTACGGGATGTGGCTTGCTGAAAACCAGCTCGATGGCGTAGGTTATCTCAATCTTATTACGCGCCAGCCAGATGCGCGTTTGCCCAAACTGTTCATGCTTGAGCCTTATGATCCTGATAAGCGCGTGATTATTATGCTCCATGGTCTTGCCTCAAGCCCTGCTACTTGGGTCAATTTAACCAATGATATTTTGAACGATGCTCTGCTGCGTGATAACTACCAAGTTTGGCAGATATTTTATCCAACCAACTTGCCTATTATAGAAAACCGCTACCAAATACAGCGTCTAATCAATAGCACTTATGAGCAAACCGATCCTAAAGGACAAAATCGCGCGAGCAAAAACAGTGTGATTGTCAGTCATAGTATGGGCGCGCTTATCGCTCGCATGATGCTCTCAGACGACAACTTGGTCGATGACTTAGATCGACTCGATGATCAAAACCAGCTCACATTTAGCGAAAAAAATAAAATACGTGAGGCGCTCAAACAGTCCTTTGGTGAAGAGCAGTTAAAAGAGCGCTTTGAGCTGCATGCTTTGCCGCAAGTTGACACTGCCGTATTTTTGTCTGCGCCCTTTCGCGGTACCGACTACGCGGATCGCTGGTTTACTCGCGCGCTGCGCCGTATTGTCTATTTGCCCGTCGGACTTGTCAAAACGGTCACTGAAAACTTAGCTACGATCGCAACCCAAGGTGATTTGGCACAGAATCCTTTAGGCGCGCTATATTTGCAAAATGGTGCCAGTCAGCTCAGTGATCAATCCTCTTTTATTCAGTTAACCAAAGACATCAAAATCAATGATCGCGTCACTTACCATTCCATTATAGCCAGCAATGACTCCGACATTACTCAAGGGCTTGCACAAGCGCAGCCCGATGGCGTCAAAATCGATCTATCACAGCTGCAACCTAAAGAGACAGTAACAGGTGAAGATGACGTTGTTGATAACGATGTTAATGATGCAGTAGAGGCTCTACCACTTGTTGCTGCGGTCCGTGTTGATGGCGATATTAGTCAAGCATTAACCAAAACCTTATCAGATGGCATTGTGCCTTATACCAGTGCGCATCTAGAGGGAGCTGCCTCTGAGACGATTATCAATGGTGGACATAGTATTCAGACCAGTCCGCAAACTATCTTGACCCTGCGCCGAATCTTGCATACTCAACTCGAGCAATAAGCTTAGGCGATTAAAAAAGTATTGCGTTTAAGTATATTTTAATATACGTTACTATAATATATATTAAATAATATTAAAAGTTATAAGAGGGTTATCGACGTAAAATGAGTCACTATAGCTTCAAATAATAGAAGTTTATACACTCAAAAAGGCATTTTAAGCTTATTTATGTGTGATTTTTTCAATACCTATTGTAGGTTATAAGTGACTGATAGGTGTATAACCTGCAACTTGCAGCAACTAGGGTACAAGCGCATAATAAGTGAATACAAACTTTTAATATAACTTTGATTAACAATAACTTATTAATTTATAAGGATATAAATTATTAATTTAAGTTAAGCCGTTATGGTCACCTCATTAGTCCATCCGTTTAGCTTATTCATACTCACAGCCAAATCTTAGCTATTGACCGTACTACTTGTATTTAAGCTGCGGTTAGTAACTTGGGCGTATCACGGAAGCTTGCGCTATTTTGCTCACGAATAAAGGTAAGCGCTTATGTTCGCTGCATTTATGATCGACCAAATGGACGCGCTCATGCTAGCGCGTATTCAGTTCGCTTTTGTCATCTCCTTTCATATCGTTTTTCCCGCGTTCTCTATCGGTCTTGCCAGTTGGCTGACCGTATTAGAATTTCGCTGGCTCAAAACGGGTGATCCTATTTACGCTGAAGTCTATAAACACTGGGTCAAGATATTCGCCGTGGTCTTCGGTCTTGGCGTGGTATCAGGCGTGGTAATGTCTTATCAGTTCGGTACCAACTGGGCGGTATTCTCAGACAAGGCTGGTAACGTACTAGGGCCTTTGCTTGCCTATGAGGTTCTGACCGCGTTTTTCTTAGAAGCCTCCTTCTTAGGGATTATGCTGTTTGGTTGGGGACGCGTCAGCAAGCGCATGCACTTTGCCTCGACGGCAATTGTAGCCATCGGTACGCTTATCTCAGGGTTTTGGATTTTGGCGGCTAATAGCTTTATGCAGACGCCGCAGGGCTTTATGATGGGCGCTGATGGCCTTCTCTATCCTACCAATTGGCTTGAGATTATCTTTAACCCCTCATTCCCCTATCGTTATGCACATATGATGACGGCAGCATTTTTGACCACTGCTTTTGTCATCGGCGGTATCGGTGCTTATTATCTACAGTCCAAAAAACACAAAGAGCATCGCAAGCATGGCCGCGTAATGTTAGGTATGGCGATGATTATGGCTATCTTTGTAGCGCCCGCTCAAGTGTTCATAGGCGATATGCATGGTTTGAATACTTTAGAGCATCAGCCTGCCAAAGTAGCTGCGATGGAAGGACTGTGGGAGGATGAGCGCGGCGCACCTCTAGTGCTATTTGCCATTCCTGATCAAGAAGCACAAAAAAACCACTTTGAAGTCAAAATACCTTATCTCTCAGGTCTTATTTTGACGCATTCGTTAGACGGTGAAGTCAAAGGTCTTAAGAACTGGGCACCAGAGGATCAACCCTTTGTTCCTATTGTATTTTGGTCGTTCCGAGTTATGGTCGGTATCGGTACTTTGATGGTGCTAGTTGGTCTATTTAGTCTCTATAAGTACTTTAAAAAACAGCAGTTTGATCTTGATAGCAAATGGTTCCATAGGGCTTGGATGTTTATGACGCCGATGGGCTTTATAGCACTGCTCGCGGGTTGGTTCGTCACCGAAACAGGACGTCAGCCATGGACCGTTTACGGGGTTATCCGTACTAGCGAGAGCATGTCGCCGCTGGCAGCCCAGCAAGTGGCGACGACTTTGATTGGCTTTATCGTACTCTATATCTTTGTCTTTGGCGCAGGTAGCTTTTATATTATCCGCCTGATTACTCAAGGGCCTAAGCCGTACGAGGATCCTTCTGAGGATACCTACTATGATCATTCTGTGACCGAGGCTCAAGGCCGCGCTTTGAGCGGTGATGATGCGCCTCAAGAGAACACTAAAGATAAGGATGCTGAGAACTTAGACAGTCCTGCTGACGATGTCGATGATGGAGGATTACGCTAATGTTTAACTTCGGTGATGTATTAGACTTACCCCTTATCTGGGGCGGACTTATCGCGCTATCGGTCTTTATTTATGTGCTGCTCGATGGTTTTGATTTAGGCTGCGGTATTTTGTTCCCCTTTGCAGGCTCAGACAAGAACCGTAGCCGGATGATGAACTCTATTGCGCCCTTTTGGGATGGTAATGAGACTTGGCTAGTGCTTGGTGGCGGCGGTTTGTTTGCCGCTTTCCCTGTTGCGTACGGTATTATTATGACGGGTCTTTATTTACCAGTGACCTTTATGCTCTTTGGACTCATTATGCGCGGCGTGGCCTTTGAGTTTCGCTTTAAAGCCAATACCCGTCGCCATATTTGGGATACGTTTTTCTTTGTAGGCTCAGTGATCGCTACCTTCTCGCAGGGCATTATGCTTGGCGCCTTAGTACAAGGGTTAGAGGCTAGCAACCGCTTATACACTGGCGGTCCGTTTGATTGGCTCACGCCCTTCTCCATCGTTTGCGGCTTTGCCATGATTATCGGTTATGCGCTGCTTGGGTCCACTTGGCTCATTATAAAGACCGAACATACCCTACAAGTCTGGGCGCGCAAAGTCTCAGGCTGGATGCTCTTAGCGCTTGTGGTCGCGATGATAGTCGTCACCGCCTTTATGTTCTTCTCTGATATCGACGCGCTTGAAGGCTGGTTTGGTTTCCCAGGTCTGTTATATCTTGCGCCTATGCCGATTATCGTATTGGCTTTGTTCTTTTTGATGCGTAAAGACTTAAAAACAGAACGTGAATATCGCCCCTTTTTATTGACGGTAGCGCTGTTTTTAATGGGTTATATTGGTGTCTGTTTTGCCATATTCCCCTATATAGTGCCTTATCAGATGACCATTTATGAGGCGGCAGCCGCCGACACCTCATTGTCATTTATGCTCATAGGCGCGGTCATCATGCTGCCAATTATCTTAAGCTACACCGCATTTGCGTACTATACGTTTAAAGGCAAATCTGATCACAATCCTATGTACTGATGTTTATGCTACAGACAACGCGTGCAGCTGACAGTATAGGGTAGTTATAAAAGAGGACGCTATTATGAAAAAACTAAGTAAAAAACAAAGCCAATGGGCCTGGTTTGTGGGCTTGTATTTGGCAGGGTTTTTGGTCATCTTTACTATTGCGCAGCTGATTAAGCTGGCAATGGGAGTTTAAAATCTACTAGTGACAAAAAACGCAGTCTTGATTATCAAGGCTGCGTTTTTTTATGTTTACCTGCTGCGTGACGATTGCTTGTTAGTCTTAGAATAAGCTAGCCCTGCGGACTTTGGGTCATTTGGCGACAATATCCTGCCAAGTTCTCAGGCAAATCCTCTGGACAGACGCCGCACTGCTGATTGCCAGGTACCGCATGATCGATAAATTTAGGATACGGCAGGTTTAGATTATTCATGATGACTCTGAACTCTTCGATCGTCGTATCGCCACCAAGCCTTGGATTACGCTTTTTTTCTTGCGCAATTGAAGATACAAACCTCTCTTGGTAATCATGAGCAGGATAAACGAGTGTCTCATCAGGTAAAGAAAACAGTTTGTCTCTCACAGAGTGATATAGGGCGTCTGAATCCCCATTTTGAAAATCAGTGCGGCCGCAGCCTTCGATAAGCAGGGCATCTCCTGTAAATACGCGTCCATCATACAGATAAGCAAAATGTCCAGCGGTGTGCCCTGGCGTATGCAAAGGATGCAAAGTGATACCGTCAAGCTCAAAGGGAATGCCGTCCTCCAAGCCAATATCTGCGCACGCCAGTCGATCATAAGCAGGCGCTGCAATCTGACTACCCACCTCACGCTTCATCTCCAACGCTGCTGTAATATGATCAGCATGGATATGCGTATCAATGGTATAAGCTAGACTCAAGCCAAGTTTGTGCAGCTCAGCGAGGTCGCGATCCATCGTCGCAATGACCGGATCAATCAATACCGCTTGCCCGGTACTCGTGTCCCCTATCAAATAGGTATAAGTACTAGAGAGGGGTTCATACAGTTGTTTAAATATCATAATCATTCCTTTTTGATGTCTAGCTTTTGATAATGCTAACCTTTGCCTAGCTGTGATTTGTACAAGGACAACGCCTCTATATTAAATAATTATATATTACATTATAGTATATAGTATTATCAAAATCTGTGTCTTGCGACAAATTTAATAATGCACGAGCGTTCTACGCCACAACGAATCTACTAAACTCTAAATCATAACCCTTAACAAAAAGGCTGCACTATCATAATAGCGCAGCCCTTTATCGTCATTAGTCGTCGTCGTTCAATGTACTATACTTAAGAGTCAGATCTATCCTTTATAGTATCATTTTTAAGAAACTCATTGATTTGCGTTAAACGCTCAGGGGTGCCGACATCTATCCAATTGTCTTTGATAACCTCTGCTGTGACCTGAAACTTTAGCATGGCCTGCCTAAGTAGTGGCGCAAGGGCGGCAGGTTGCCCTGGCACTAGGCCATCAACCACTCTTGGCGACATGACACTGATTCCAGCAAAGGTGTATTTGTCCGCGTCCCCTATCGGCTGCTCGCTCGCCAGACCATTATTAATAGCAAAATCACCGCCATTATTGTGCTCAGGATTATCTATGAGTATCAAATGTGCTTTTTGGTCACTGCCAAGCTCATAGTCTTTTAACGGGCCAAAATCATAAGTCGTCCATACATCGGAGTTGACTAAGATAAAGGGCGCGTCTTTGAGCTTACCCGCTTGCAATGCTTGAAAAATACCGCCCGCGGTCTCTAATGGCTCCTCCTCTTCGATTGACCAATGCAATGTCACATCAAACTGCGAGCCATCGCCCAAAGTGTCCATTAACTTATCTGCAAGCCAAGAGGTATTGATTGTAATGTCAGTAATACCAGCCGCTTGCAGCGCTTTGATGTGCCAGACAATCAAAGGCTGTCCGCCGACTTCAACGAGTGGTTTTGGTGTCTCAAGCGTAAGCGGCCGCAGACGTGTCCCTTTACCTGCTGCCAAAATCATGGCTTGCGTTATTGCAGACATATCTGCTCCCTGATGTTTTGAATTTGTATGGTAAATCTAAATATACTGCTGAGAAAAACTACTTTGATAAGCGGGTAATACGGTCTCTATCATCCATGTGCTAAATGGAAGTATGACTTGCTTAATAGCATCATCGCTATGAGCGCCCAACCATTCAAGCTCAAAGAGCAAATCGCGCATGACTTTGGGGATATCCGCCAGATAACGATCTTTACCGTCGCGCTGGGAGAGACGAATAAAGATACCGAGCACCTTTAGATGACGCTGCACGCCCATAACATTTACATCGCGCTCAAACTGCTCAACACTAGCGGCTACTGGCAAACCTGCTTGCTGCTGCAGCTGCCAAAAGTCATGAATCCAGCTAGAGATTTGCGTTTCAGGCCAGTCGACATAAGCGTCACGTACCAGTGACACCAAATCATAACTATAAGCACCAATGACTGCATCTTGAAAATCAATAACGCCAAGGCCTGCTTTATCGAGCATCACATCTGACTGGTCTTGCATCAGATTACGACTGTGATAATCACGGTGCACAATCACTTGCGGCTGCATGAGTATCGCCTCAATTAGCGCTGTTTTGACATTGTGCCAAAGCGTCGCATCAAGTTGCACATCGATATAAGGGATAAACCACTCACTAAACAAATCCATCTCTCGATCCAGCATTGCCGCGTCGTAATCTGGCAATTTGTACTCATGCTTTGCAGTATCAACGGGGATTTTTTGTAAATCGATAAGCGATTGCATTGCTGACTGGTAATACAGGTTTACTTGCTCAGGCGTAGCACCCACTAATAGATGCGCAAACTCTACCGCACCGAAGTCTTGCAGCACCAAAAACCCCTTGTCAAGGTCTTGTGCAATCAAGGTTGGAACATTGACAGCAGGCGCCATAAGCTTAGCAACGGTGATAAATTGCTGCATAGCATCTTGCTCATCGGCCGAATCCATGACAATATATCGCGCGGTGATCGTATCATTCTGCAGTAGCTGTATGCGGTGATAACGACGTGCGCTGGCATCGCCTGGCAAACTATCTAAGCTATAAGGCTGATTGTCAAAAGTATGCTGTAGCCAGGTTTTAAGTTGCTGCTGGCGTGCATTATTGGCGCTGTCTGTCATGGTAGGCTCTTTTTTTAAAAGGGATATCATTAAGCTAATTAATAAGTCAAATACTTGCTAAAATAGGTGGTCATTGATAGGTATTATCAAGCGTTTTAATGCTCTTATCTAGATAATGAGCGCTAAATTGCGCTAAACAGTGTAGCTGATTTGGTTTTTTTTGACCATATCAAAGCACTTTTATAACCGATAAAACGGTCTTGCCCTGCAACATTATAATAGGCTACTTCTAAACTTTATATAGCACAGTCTGCAAAGTATGGTTATCATGATAGGCTTATTAGCATCTCGATATTCATATTTATTCGATAGGCTCGACAATCATAGGTGTGCCCTTGTTATATTCTCCGCTCTACCAAAGCATTCGTCTGATTTTATTTGGCGCCTTAGGGTTATCGAGTTTGGTTGCTACCGCGGCTGAACCAGATTCAATAGCAAACAAAGATAACGCAAGTATTGAACGTCCTAGCATTAGCAGCCGTGGGTCTGATAGCAGTGATGCAATGATTGTTGTCGATGGCGATTTTGCTGACAATACTATATATAGCAATGACGACAGCGTGCTCACTGATCTATCTCAAGACAACGATGGCATTGATAATTTTGAAATTACTCAAATAAATGACAATGTCAGCCAAGCACAGAGGACATCTACCCCTGTTGCAAGCCCCTCTCAAAGTCTTGCAAAACCCAAACCAGATAATACGCCGATTGATGTGAGCGATGAGACCATTCAAGACAGCTTGCAGCGCTTGGCGGAGTTTTATGAGCTGACGCCTGATAATAATGATAAAACGTCTATAAACTCGTCGTCTACCAGTATGGATCTAGATCCTAATACTTTAGCTGTAAACCAACAAGAGAGTAGCGAGCAAAGCGCGCGCCGACCATTGCGTCAATTAGGCACTGATCTAAAGCTGTTACCCAGCGCTATAGATAGTAGTCAGCGCTGTGAGGGGCAATGGGTCTATCCTACAAGCAATCCTAATTCTCAGCGAGTAAATAATACAGATATCAGTCAAGACCCAGACGTCGCAGATCAGACGCTCTACGCTGAGTCCGATTACGGCTATTATGATAATGTCGATTATGCCGAGCTGTCGGGCAATGTCATTATCGATCAAGGTGCGCAGCATATAGAAGCGGACAAAATCGTCTTGGATCTAACCAATAATGTGGCTGGCGCTCAAGGCAATGTGCTATTCACCGATCAGGCGACTCCTAATACGCAAACACCCAATACCCGCCTGCCAAATACTAGAAGATCTCTGACTGACGAGGCGACTAGCGGCGGACTTATTGGCGTAGCAGATAGCTTAGCCTATAATACTAACAACTCTCAAGCGACTGCTTATGGCGTTGCTTTCGCCAGCGTACCACTACAAGCACATGGTTATGCCAAGCAGTTAAACCGTCCCAATGATACCCAGTACGAGCTTGATCAAGTGATGTTTACCACTTGCCCGCCAACTGATCGCAAATGGCAATTAGAGGCGACTAGTATCGATTTGGATACAGATACAGGTCGCGGCGAAGCTTATAATACGACCTTTAGGGTCGCTGACATTCCCGTATTCTACTTGCCTTATTTTAACTTCCCTATAGATAGCAGGCGCAGTAGCGGGTTTTTGTTGCCAAGTGCTAGTATTGGTAGCGAAAGCGGTCTTGAGATTGATGTGCCTTATTATCTCAACCTATCTCCCAATTACGACGCGACGATTAACACCCACCTTTATACCAATCGTAATCCTATGCTCTCTGGCGAATTTCGCTATTTGACCGCAGACTATGGCGAGGGGATTTTTAACGGCTCATACTTGCCAAATGACAAAGAGTTCAATGGTGAGGATCGCAGTAGCTTTTTTTATGATCATTACTGGTCCTCTACGAGCATTCCGCGCCTAAATGGTGACGCTACTTATAGTTATGTGTCAGATGAAGAGTATCTCGATGATTTTGATACTTTAGGACTATCGGATAATACCTTGAACTTACCGCGCCGCGCCCGCTTAAATTACTACAATGACTATGTTAATGGCGAAGTTAAAGTTGAGACCTTTCAGACTTTAGATGCGTTCAATAGTAATGGTGAACCGTTACAGGACAAAGACAAGCCCTATTCGCGCCTGCCACAGTTATCGCTCAATTACAGGCTGCCTTGGGCTGAGAATTTTGACATCACTGGGGTTCACGATTCTGCTTACTTCAAAAAATCTATCGATGATGGCTCTGAAAATGAAAAAAGTGGCGTGCGCCTTTATAACAAATTGAGCGCCGCTTATCCTATGCAAAAACCTTGGGGTTATATCAAGCCCAAACTTAGCTTGCAGCATCTATATACCTCATACGATGAGGACAGCCTAGATGACAACGATCTGACTGATGAAGAAGGCCGTCAGTCGGTATTTGTGCCGCAGGCAAGTATCGATGCTGGGTTAAATTTTTATCAAGCCGGCTCTCCCTTTGGCGCATTTGACGACACGATGGGCGGCTATCAGCTCTTAAGTCCTAGACTTAAATACACCTATTCTCCTTTTGAAGCTCAGAACGACATTCCTAACTTTAATACTCGTATCGCCTCTATCAACTATGAGCAGCTGTTTTCAGATAGCTGGTTTTTGGGACAAGATCGCTTGCAAGATTTGCATGCCATTACCCCAGGCGTCAATTATCGTTACATCGATGCAACGGGTGTGACACGTTTTGATGGTAGCATTGCAGAGCAGTTTTATATCGATGATGGCCGCGTTACTTTAGATAATGAGACGTCCCTTTTTAACGCCTCATCATCAGGACTGGTCTGGAATACCAGCGCTCAGCCTTACAATAATGTTTGGGTCGATGTGAGCGGCGCACTAACTAGCGACTATGATCTTAATTACTTTACCACTGAGCTACGTTTTCAGCCCTCAAACAATAGCTTGTTCAATATTGGCTATGTAAAGCGCCAGCGTGATGATAATACCGATCAGCTGCCCCTATCGGCATTCACAGCATCAGCTATCTTTCCTGTGAGCGATAACTGGCGCGTGCTGGCACAAGGACAATACGACTATCGCCGTGATAAAGTTCTCGACTCTTTAATCGGTATCGATTATGAGGACTGCTGTTTTGGTTTTGCGGTTTATGGTCGTCGTTATTATAATGACTTAAACATTACCGACAAACCTACGCAAGCGGTGATGGCTGAGGTTAGACTCAATGGCTTAGGCAGCAGTAGCGGACGCCTGACTCGCCTGCTCTCTGAAAAGGTATTGGGTTTTGAGCCAGTAGAAAATGCTTGGAAGGATTAATATATATTTATAGCCTGTTTATATATGCAGCACTGATCTGATGCAACAGACTACACTTATCGCCATATCTGCACTTTTAGTGTTAAGTCAGACTATTTAACTCGATGACATTGATGAGGAACATCATGAGATTTTTTTGTTTAACGAAGACCAATCGCGCTGTACTCTTATCTTTGGGCATGAGTTTAGGCATAAGTGCACAAGCGGCCATATCTGAAACGACTGCAATGCCAGCGACATCTACTCAAGCAAGTGCTCAAACTAGTAGCGCTCAAACTAGTAGCGCTCAAACTAATAGCGCTCGCTTGTCTACTACAGGTAGCTCAGACGGTATCATCGCTTTAGTTAATGACAATGTTATCCTAAAAAGCGATCTCATTGATGCCATTAACCAAACTCAGGCGCGCGCTAGAGCAGCGGGAACGCCGATAGCGAACTCGCCTCAACTCCAATCTGAAGTACTAAACGCGCTTATTTTGCGTGAGCTACAACTATCACTAGTCAATCGCGTTGGTATCAAACCCGATGACGCGGCTATCAATCAGCGTTTGGCTCAAATTGCGCAAGCAGAAGGGGTTACCAGCATTGCAGCATTGCAGCAGCGCTTAGACGCCAGTCAAGCAGGTAGTTATGCAGCCCTTCGAGCCCAGCTAATAGAAGACGCCGCTATTCAAGCGCTGCAAACGCGTCAAGTCAATAACCGCGTACGTATCAGTGAGCAAGACATCGATGCTTTTTTGGCATCACCTGAAGCCAAGCGCTTAAACCAAAGTGAGTACCAGACTATTCACGTGCGTATCCCATATATTGATGATTACAGCAGGTTGTCACAAGCGCAGCGCGACGAAGCGCTAAAAGTAGCACAGGCGCTGCGCACGCGCCTGCTAGTACCAAATGCAGATATCGATACTGCCATTGACGAGGTACAAGGCGATTACCCTATCCCTCTACAAGGCGGTGATATGGGCTTCCACAAAGCGGCATCCTTGCCTACTGAACTATCTAGTGAGATCACAAAGCTTGAAGTTGGCGCAGTGAGCGATCCATTAGTGACCCCTGAAGGTATCGACATCATCAAGCTTGCTAGCAAAAAATCGGGTGATAAGGTGATGGTACCACAGTGGCGTACCAGCCATATCCTAGTCAAAGTTGATGAGCTCCAAACTGATGCTTTAGCAGAACAAAAGATTAATGATTTGTATGAGCAGCTGCGTGCTGGTGCCGATTTTTCTGCTTTAGCTTCTACCTACTCAGATGATCCAGGTTCAGCGGGGCGTGGCGGCGATCTTGACTGGGTGAGTGAATCAGACACTGTCGGCCCGTTTGAGGCGGCAATGAAGAATACAGAAGTTGGTGACTACTCGCTACCCTTTAAAACTCAGTTTGGTTGGCATATCCTAAAAGTAGAGGATACGCGTAACTATGATGCTAGTGATGAATATCGCCGTAGTATGGCGCGGCAAACTCTGTATCAGCGTTTATCTCCGCAAGCGCGCGAGGACTGGTTACAAGAGCTGCGTGCAAGCTCTTATATTCAAGTCATAGAATAATCTAGACCTTTTTAACTTAAAAAAAGCACATCTCTTTAAATAGAGGTGTGCTTTTTAGTGCGTAGATATTTTATGAAGCGTATTAAATAGCGCACAAAGAAAAGCCCCAAACCTAGGGCAATTGGGTTTGGGGCCTCAATACTTCATATTGTTATTATAATACTTCCTTGATGACCCATCCTAAGTCATAAATAATAACGTATAAGACAGTGGGCTGACCTGCTCATAAGCTAGTATCTCAACACTGCATCCATGCTTATCCTTGTGTTGATAGGGCTATTTTAGGCAACTTTGTGCGGCGCGCCTAGCTGCTAAAAGCCCTATTTTATGTAAGCATAAGCGTACGTCATCTACATTATGACGGATTGAGAGGCAGCGCTAATTTCGACTCTTTTTCATGCGCTTCTGACATCTCTTTACCTTCTTTTTTGCCTTCCTCTATTTTGTTATCTGCCTCCTCGATATCATCAGCGTCTTTTGTTGGCGCATTTTGCTCTTGCTTGGACGCTTCTTCAGGCTCGTACTGGAGTGTAGTAAGCACTGGAAAATGATCAGAGCCCACCGATGGCATGCGCTGAATATCAACAACAGTAAAGCAAGCACTGTGAAAGATATGATCAAGCGCCCAACGCAAGAACGGATAATCGGCATGGAAGGTGTTGATAAAGTGTCGACCGATACGCGGATCAAGCAAGCCTGAGATACGCTGAAAGCGCCGCGTCGTTTTTGACCAAGCGACATCGTTCAAGTCCCCTGCTAGTATTGCCGTTTGGTCGTTTTCTTTGATATGTTTGCCGACCATTAATAATTCAGCGTCACGAGTCGTTGATTTGTCCGCCTCAGTTGGACTTGGCGGCATAGGGTGCAAGCAGTAAAGCCAAATTACACGTCCGCCTTGCAAGCGTAGCTGCGTATGAATCGAGGGGATATCATCGACCATCAAGTACTTAACCTCAGGGTCTATCAGCTCAAGTTTTGAGTACAGATGCATGCCATATAGATTATCCAAAGGTATTTTGACAGTATAAGGATAGTCGTCCTCGACGACGCTGAGTGCCTGCTCCCATTTCTTGTCAGACTCAAGCGTGATTAGAATATCAGGCTGCTTATCTTTAACCAAATTGACTAGTTTATACGTGTCATCATTAGGCGTAAGTACATTGGATACCATAATCTTGACTTGGTGCGACTCGGGTTTATCTTTAGCCTTTTGTACTTCTTTTTTCCATATTTTGGTATAAGGCAGCACCATTCTTAGCTGAAACCCAAGCGTGCCTGTGAGCGCAATAAATAACAACCATTGGCCCAGTTGCCACTGCTGCCAAAACACTAGCATCCCAATCCAAGCAGCTATCCCTAAGAACAGAATCTGGATACGGGGAAAATCAACTGCACGTACCCACCAATGATCAAGCGGCAGCCAGCCCCAAGCGGTGACAAAAGCGATGAATCCTGCCAAAATTTGCACGCCGTAATATAAAATGGAGGAATCCATAGAATCAAATAGTCCATATTGTGATAAGAGAGCGCTCTAACATCATACAAGCGATGTCATTTATTAGAGCATACTTTATCATCTAACAGCGCCCTCGCCTACCTTTTAGCCTAGTGTGTCATCAAAACGACACATAAGGACTAAGAGCTAACGATAATCGTACATCGCTCCACTCAATACTATTATCCTTTATAAAATCCATGGTTGTTGAATACTTAGATTGATGCAAATACTGCTCAGTAAGCATAAAATGAGTCGAATAGTATAAAATACCTTGATTTTTGTTAGTAATGACGGCATTGTTATCGGTTGGCATAATGATAAATAATCGTAAAATAGGAAGGCGGTTCATGAGCAATTTGACAGTAGGTTTGGTAGGCTGGCGCGGTATGGTAGGGTCAGTTCTAATAGAACGTATGAGAGCGGAAAATGACTTTGAGGGTATAACACCCGTGTTCTTCTCAACCAGCAATGCAGGCGGCAATGCGCCAAACTTTGAGGGTATCGAGACCGGTCAACTAAAAGATGCTCATGATATTAAAGCGCTCGCTGACTGCGATGTTATTATTACCTGTCAAGGCGGCGACTATACGCAAAAGGTACATCAGCCGCTACGTGATAGTGACTGGGATGGATACTGGATTGATGCTGCCAGCACGCTACGCATGAAAGATGACAGTATTATTATCTTAGACCCTGTCAATCGCAATGTCATCGATGATGCATTAGCTAATGGCACCAAAGACTTTATCGGTGGTAATTGTACCGTCTCTTTAATGCTGATGGCTATCGGCGAGCTGTTCAATAGAGGCTGGGTTGAGTGGGTCAGCGCTATGACTTATCAAGCGGCAAGCGGCTCTGGCGCTAACAACATGCGCGAGCTGATTAGCGGTATGGGCGTGTTGCACGATGCGGTTGAGGACGAGCTTGCCAATCCTGCCAGCGCGATCTTAGATATCGACAAGAAAATAGCGGACACTCAGCGTTCGACAGACTTTCCTCAGCAGTATTTTGGCGTACCACTCGCCGGTAGCTTGATTCCTTATATCGATGTACAAATGGATAATAAGCAGTCAAAAGAGGAATGGAAAGGCGGCGTTGAAACCAACAAGATCTTAGGTAATGACGCTGATAACACCATTGCTATCGACGGTATGTGCGTGCGTATCGGTGCCATGCGCTGTCATGCACAGGGCCTCACCATTAAGCTCAAAAAAGATATTCCATTAGAGGAAATCGAAGCGGCGCTCAAAAACAGTGACAATCAATGGCTTGATGTGGTCGAAGATGATAAAGAAGCTACCATCAACCGTTTAACGCCAGTCGCTGTTACTGGCACGTTGACAGTGGCACTAGGACGCTTGCGCAAGCTGAATATGGGTCCTGAGTATTTGGGTGCTTTTACGGTAGGTGACCAGTTATTATGGGGCGCAGCAGAACCTCTACGCCGTATGCTGGGTATCATTCGTGAACAAAAAAACCCATAAACTTATTTAGTACCCGTAAAAAAGACAGCTTCGGCTGTCTTTTTTTGATTTTGTACTCATCTAAACTTCTTACTCATAACGAATCATAATCTCATTACGGCGCATAAACGGCAGTGTCCATGGCGGGTTATAACGTGCCATCTCAGGTTGAGATGTCAGGGTCAAATTCTGATTTTGCATCCAAGTATTGAGCTCTTCAGTTTTGCGCGCGACTTTTGTCTCGCCCGTCAGTCCTGAAAACTTAATAACACCATAAGTTTGCGCTGGAACTTCGATAATACTCACCGCTGAGTTATTGGGCTTGGGCAATGTCTGCATCGTATATTGACTGGGCATCACAAAACGTACCCGCCATTTGCCGTCTGTTTGCTGATTTTTTTGCATAGTGACAGGTGCGGTCATCGCAATTTTCTGTGATGCGCCGGCTTGCGGTGATTGCATCTTTACAGGCGCGGTCATGCTGATTTTACTGCTCTCGCCACTTGGCGCGGTATTATTACCAAATATATAATCGGCTAAGACTTTAAAGCCTTTATTGCCCGCGTCCTTTTGATCGCCTGTTACCCACGTTTGCGCGACCAGTTGCGGCGCATAACGGCGTAGCTCAAAGTCATCGTCTTGTGATAGTACAGTATAGTCGGGCTCTTCAACGGCCATAGCGGCTCCTGATAAAAATAGTAAACTGCCAAGCGATACATATATAGCGGCTTTCATGCTCAATCCCCAATAACAATCATTTTTTAAGTGCTCAATCATCTTTAAGTACTGTCGTTACCATCATTACGCTAAAAATTGTCAGCGGTATGCTAATGACTGTACAAGCTGGCGGAGCCTCTGTCTGTTATTTTAAGTAGGACTAAACTTGCAGACTAGAAGGTACCGTTTGTATTTTTTGGTTTATACCCAATCTCATACAAACATCCAAGCCCCTAGAAATACTCAGTAATGATATAATTAGCGTCATTTTTATCGACTGGGTAGTGATCCTTCTATGCAATTTGTATTACATAAAACCGCAAGCGGACAGACGCGTGCGCGCCGCGCAACTGTGCATCTTAATCATGGTGACGTACAGACGCCCGCCTTTATGCCTGTAGGGACTTATGGCACCGTCAAAGGTATGCTACCGCGCGACATCGAAGCGATTGGCGCAGATATCGTCCTTGGCAATACCTTTCATCTGTGGCTACGCCCAGGCACTGATATCATCGACAAATTCGGTGGTTTGCATAAGTTTATGCATTGGGACAAGCCTATCTTAACCGATTCTGGCGGCTTTCAGGTCTTTAGCCTTGGCGCGATGCGCAAAATCACTGAAGAAGGTGTCAACTTTAAGTCGCCTATTGATGGCGCTAAAGTGTTTTTGTCTCCTGAAAAATCCATGCAGATTCAGTACAGCCTCAACTCAGATATTGTTATGCAGTTCGACGAGTGTACGCCCTATCCGGCTACTCACGCAGAAGCCAAAGAGTCCTTGGAGCTGTCATTGCGCTGGGGCAAGCGCTGCCTTGATGAGTATCAAAACCTTGGGAGCACCAATGCTCTATTTGGTATTATTCAAGGCAGTATGTACCCAGATTTGCGCCAGCAATCGCTCGATGGCCTGCTTGAGATTGGTTTTGACGGATACGCTATCGGTGGTCTGTCTGTCGGTGAGCCAAAAGATGAGATGATGGATGTTTTAGATTACATTCCAGATGCTATGCCCGCAGACAAACCGCGCTACCTGATGGGTGTCGGTAAGCCTGAGGATATCGTTGAAGCAGTGCGCCGCGGCGTCGATATGTTTGATTGCGTCATGCCTACTCGCAATGCACGAAACGGTCATTACTTTGTCACAGGCGATCCTCAAAACGTCGGCGTCGTGCGTATTCGAAACAGTCAGTACCGAGAGGATACAAGCCCACTCGATCCTGAGTGCGACTGCTATACTTGCCAAAACTTTAGCCGTGCTTATCTTTATCATCTTAATAAATGTAAAGAGATGCTGGGCGCGCAGTTGGCTACCATTCATAACTTGCGCTATTATCAGCGCTTGATGCAAGGTATCAGAGACGCTATCGAAGCCGATACTTTCGATGAGTTTGTCACTGAATTTTATAGCAAGCGCGGACAGAGCGTTCCTAAGCTTAATCTAAGATAATCAAAACAGCTCTTGTTGGTAATCAAAACAGCTCTTATTTTTGGTGCATACTGTTTATTTAAGATAACTGTTTATTTAAGATAGATGCAAAAACGCCAGTCAACTTGCATTGACTGGCGTTTTTATTAGATGGTTTTACTTAATTTAGTAAATATCATCATCAGGTAGCTGACTCATTGGAATGTCAGGATGATTTCTTAGATGCAAAATAGCGGCAATCAATCCGCCCCATATTAGTAGCATTGAGATAATCATAAAAATAATCGCTGAGGTACTCATAATATACTCCTATTGTATGTGATCTAGCCGTTATCTACGGGCATCATCTAACGCACGAGATTTATCATCTTCAGCGTCATGAATACCTTTCATACGAGTGAGTATGAACGCCCCTAAGCCAAAGAAGACCACCACGCCCCAACCAAACAGTAAGAGGATAGTAGTAGAGTAACCCTCATAAGGCTCTTGCACTAAGTTAATCAGTTTTAGACCTAAGGCTATCGTCAGCACTGTAGGTGTGATGACTGTCAACATAAATACCCAAGCGCCGCCAAGCTTGATGCTCGAGGTACGGTTGATATGAGCAAGCAGACCTGGAATCTTTTGACGGTTAAACCAAGTCACCCAAACAATCGACATGAGGCCACCTGCCACAATACCGATGTTATTAGCAAAGTGATCGATCACGTCAACGAGTACTAATGAGCTACCAGTAGAGAAGGCTGAGATGGATATCACCGCGCAGACGCCAACGATTATAGCGACAGCTTTTTTACGAGACCAGTCAAACTTATCTTGAAAGGCAGAGATCGGGACTTCTAAGATACTAATCAGTGAGCTGATACCTGCGACCACTAGTGAGCCAAAGAATAAGAAACCAACAAAATCACCGCTTGAACCCATAGATGACAGTATCTTTGGAAAGACAAAGAACGCCAGTCCAACGCCACCACTAGCGACTTCTGCGACATCTTGGCCTGATGACATCGCCATAAAACCAATCGCGGCAAAGATACCGATACCAGCGATAAGCTCAAACGAGGAGTTGGCAAAACCAACCACTAAGCCTGCGCCGGTTAAGTTGGTGTTCTTTTTGAGGTATGAGGCGTACGTGACCATAATACCAAAGCCGACTGATAAGGAGAAAAACACATGCCCATAAGCGGCAAGCCAAACGTTTGGATCTTGCATTTTGACCCAGTTAGGCTCAAAGAAGGCGTTAATACCAACTATTGCGCCTGGCAAAGTGATCGCCTTAAACACCATGATACCGAACAGTACAATAAGCAGCGGAATACAGATTTTGTTGGCAAGCTCAACACCCTTACGGATGCCGCCAAACATAATCAAGATAGCAACGGCCCATACGATGATAAGACCTGTGAACATCTGGGGTACAAATACTGAGGTAAGCTCCCCTGTATGCTGCACAAAGTCGCTGACAAAGAAGGTTGTGGTATCCTCGCCCCATTTTTGCCCAAACGAGAAGAACATATAACTCCCCGCCCAAACGATGACGGCGGCATAATAAATAGCAATTACGAACGACACTAGCGTCTGCCACCACCCAACAAATTGCGCCGAGGGCACCATTTTTTTGTAAGCACGGGGCGCGGCTGCGCGATATTTGTGACCAATGATATAGTCCAAAAACAGTAGAGGAATACCTGCGGTTAATAAGGCGATAAGATAAGGCACCATAAATGCCCCGCCGCCGTTATCATAGGCCACATAGGGAAACCGCCATATATTGCCCAGTCCCACTGCTGAACCGACAGCGGCTAGAATAAATCCAGTTCGGCTGGACCAACTTTCTCTTGGCTCTGCCATAAAGCACTCCTAAATTTGCTTGCAAGTCCCTTTGAGTTATTTCACTTGATAAAGGCTAGATACTTAAAGAGACGACAAGTCAGCTATTGGTTAAAATAAGTAACAGTACATGACTAGGAAGTTTCTGCTAATCATTACAAAAAGTCAAGAACTCATAAACACAAAAAAGCCATAACGCTAGGTCATGGCTATCAAAAACTACAAGGTGACAATTTTATAAAAAAATCTATTTTATCGTACTACGCCGCGTTGGCTGTGTTGCAAGGAATCTATAAGCAGTTGAATCTTTGGCTCTTGTGGCAGCAGGTCTTTATGCAATATCTCAAGCGCTTGTACGGTAGTCAGGCCCGACCTATAGATGACGCGGTAGGCTTGACGTAGTACATCTATGGTTTCTTTGGGCCAGTTTTTGCGGCGCATGCCCTCGACGTTTAGACCGTGAGCGCTTGCAGGATTGCCAGATACCATCGTAAAAGCAGCCACGTCTTTTAGGATTAAACTTGCGCCACCAACGAGGCTATAATCATCAACACGGCAAAACTGGTGGATACCTGAGTTGCCGCCAATGATAGTATGGTCACCAATAGTAACATGTCCTGCAATACCGACGTTGTTGGCAAATATATTATGGTCACCAATAATGCAGTCATGCGCCACATGAGTATTGACCATCAATAGATTGTGACTACCAATCTTGGTCAAACCCTTATCCTGTATCGTTCCTCGGTGTAAGCTGCAGGCTTCACGAATCGTATTATAATCACCAATCTCAAGCCAAGTGCGCTCGCCATCGAACTTTAAATCCTGACAATCCTCGCCGACACTCGCAAACTGATAGATCTGATTGTGCTGACCAATGCGCGTTAATTTGGATACGACAACATGACGATGCAGTGTGGTGTGCGCGCCGATACTCACCTCGTCCCCTATTATGCAATAAGGTCCTATGACAGCAGTGTCATCAATCGTAGCGGATGGTGAGATGATTGCTGTCTGGTGAATCTGACTCATATTGTAGGTCTCAATTGCTGAAAAGTATAAGATGATTAGTATAGCGCTGGTATTGTTAAGCATGCATTGCTCAGAGCGCGCATTACTTAGCAGGTTGCTCTTGACGAGCAATCATAATTTGCGCGCTGGCAGCCAGTTGGTTGTCTACGTGTACGGTACAATCAAATTTATAAATGCCGCTTTTTTGCATAGTCGTCTTTGAGCGGATGATGAGTTGATCACCAGGTATGACTCTACGTTTAAAGCGAACCTTGTCCACGCCTGCAAACAGATACAAATAACCATCCTCTGCGGTTAATCCGGCACTGATAAACCCAAGCACCCCTGATACTTGTGCCATCGCCTCTACCATTAGCACCCCTGGCATAATGGGCTCGCCTGGAAAGTGACCGTTAAAAAACTCTTCGTTAATCGTAACGTTCTTGATACCAGTAATAGACTCATCCGGTTTGCAAGCGGTGATCTTGTCTACTAGCATAAAAGGATAACGATGCGGCAGATAGTGCTTTAGGGTATGGTAGGTTAAGGGTAGAGTCAGTCCTTGCTCCGCCAGTTTACTGATGTCGTCATCGCTGAGTGTTTCAAAATCTGCTGTGCTCATAATATGCCTTCCTTGCTATAAGCGGTTATTTACGACTATTTATTAGCGGATTATTAATCATAACCTAATTTGCGAAATCTTACCGCAGCTTTGCGCCATTTAGCAGTGGGCATCGCTGGAGTCCCAGATGAATATGCGCCTGCGACCTTTATCGACTTGGTCACCATAGACATGCCAGATAAGGTGACATCGTCTGTAATACTAATGTGACCTGTAATACCCACAGCGCCGCCTATGATACAGCGTTTACCGATAGTTGTGCTTCCCGCAATGCCTGTCTGCGACGCTATAGCGCTGCCATCACCTATGCGCACGTTATGCGCTATTTGCACCAGATTATCAATAATAACATGATTGCCAATCACCGTATCATCAATAGCGCCGCGATCTATGCAGGTATTACTACCGATACGGACATGGTTGCCGATAACAACGCGGCCCAATTGCGCGATGCGCTCCCAGCCACTAGTACTAGGGTCTTTGCTTGGCGCAAAACCAAAGCCTTCAGCACCAATACTTGCCCCTGCATGCAAGCGCACATGATCACCAAGGATACAGTGGTGGCTCACGACTACCTGAGAGTTTAAAACACAATCTGTACCTATAACAGCATGAGCCTCAACGACAACATGAGCGTCCAAGCAGCTACGCGCGCCGATGGTAACCTGATCCCCTATAACACAAAAAGGGCCGATACTGACCGCGTCGCCGATAACTGCACTCTCAGCAATAATAGCAGATTTGTGAATATGACTGGTCGCTGAAGTAAAGGCAAACAGCTGACTGCTGCTAGCATAAGCCAGATACGGGTTATCAACAACCAAAGGGATAATACCTGCGGGCACCTGCTGCTGATACTCTTTAGTCACCAAGACGGCCCCTGCCTGACTCTGAGCCAGACTGGAGATATAATTTGGGTCTGCCAAAAAGCTCAATTGCTCGCAGTTTGCATCAAATAGGCTGCCGATACCAGTCAAGCTCGATTGCAATTGCTCGCAGCTAAGCTCAGATTTGTTTGATACTGGCTGACGCATCTGAATTTGGGTAATAAGTTGCTCAATCGTTGTCATAATTGATCGTAGTATTGTAGTTATGAATAAAAGAGTTGTGAGTACATCAGTCATCTGTTCAATGACTGACCTTAAACAAAAACACTTAACTTAAATCTCAAATAAGTAAAAACATAGTTAAGTAAAAGATGACTATAGATAACCGCTTATCTATAGTCGTTATTTTGAAGTCATTACTTGGGTAATTTTGAAATCTTTTCTTAACAGCTACTATCTAAAAGGTGCTACCGATCTGGAACTGAACTTTTTCGGTCTCATCACCTTCTTTATCATTAAAAGGCACCGCATAACTGATTGAAATAGGCCCAATAGGCGTATACCAAGTGACGCCAGCGCCTGCACTAAAGCGCAGGTCTTTATCTTGAGTTAATAGTTTGACTGGACTACCATCAGGGTTTACGGTCACGTTGCCATTTGGATCGACGAAGTTTTTGTCTTCTCTATTAGTCGTATCAAAGACTTGACCACCCTCAGCGAACAATACTGGACGGACTTGATCGGCCCAGTCGCCTTTGAATGGTAGTGGTAATATTAGCTCACCGCCAAAGGTTGCTAAGGCATTACCCCCAACTTCCTCGTCTCTGAGGCTACGGATGTCCTGATCACTGATCGCATCAGCATAGCTTTGTGATCTAGGACCTAAAGTAGAGGATTCATAACCTCGAACTGAGCCATAACCGCCTGCATAAAAATTCTCATAAAAAGGTAAGTCATTACCATAGCCAAGCTTGGTATAACCGCGTGCTACCACGTCTTTATATAGTGGATAATAGACATTACCACGGTAGATGAGTTTTTGGTAATTGACATCACCAAGGCCAATAGTCGCATCGACAGTATGACTCATACCCTTAGTCGGAAATACAGGGCGATCGAGCGTACTGTAATCCCAACCAAGGAGTAGATTGTAGGTCGTATAATCGTTTTTAAAACCCGTACGTCCTTCAAATTCCCCTGTAAAGTTCTCAAACGATCCGCCGTCGTCAATGATTTGATCGACGTTTGATACACCTAAACGGCGTCCACCGCGCACATCGGTGTTATCGATATTGATACCTGCGCTAACGCGTTTGGTTTCATCAACCGGATAGCTATAATTAAGAGTAGCGCCATAAGAGTCAGTGACGTAATTACTAACGTTACGATCATCGAACTTAGTTTCGCGGTAGTAGGCACTGATACCTTGTGATACGCCGTTTTCGGTAAAGTAAGGGTCAGTATACCCTAGACTATAAGCGTCGCGAGTCTCCGAGCGTGACAATGACGCTTTGACGCGATCCCCTGTACCCATAAAGTTGTTTTGGGTGAGATCCAACTGAAAGGTCACGCCGCCACTTTGTGAGTAACCTGCTGCAATCGTTGAGCTACCAGAGGGCTGCTCTTCTACTGTATAATTGATATCGATTTGATCAGGCTGGTTAGGGACGGGTCTGACATCAACATTGACGGTCTTAAAAAAACCTGTACGCAATAATCGCGTACGGGATAATTGAATGTTTTGGTTAGAAGCCAGTGCTCCTTCTAACTGACGCATCTCGCGGCGCAGTACTTGGTCTTGGGTCTTTAAGTTACCACTAAAATTGATACGACGAACATAAATAGGACGCGCAGGATCAATGTAATAATCGACATCGACGACTTTAGTCTCATCATTAATACGCGGTACAGGGCGCACTTGCGCAAAATAGTAGCCTTCATTGCCGTAGCGATTTTTTAGTGCTGCGGTTGTCTCATCTAGGTTGGCTTGAGAGTACTGCTCATTGGGTGCAAAAGTAACCAGTTCTCGCAGCTCACTGCTCTCAAAAGTCGGCTTACCCAAAAAGTTGACTTCACCAAATTGATACTGATCGCCTTCCGTTAGGCTGATTTCGATAAACACACTCTTCTTGTCTTCACTAATATTAAGAACCGCGTTGTCGACATTAAAGCGCACATAGCCGTCATTTTGGTACAGGGCTTTTAGGTTCTCTAAACTTGCCGCCAGCTTCTCTTTGGCGTAGCGATCAGATTTAGAAAGCAGACGCGTCCAAGAGGACTCTTTGACGGCAAAGACGTCCTTGATATCTTCATCACTAAAGTGACTATTGCCAATGATATTGATATCAACAACTTTAGCAGGCTTGCCTTCGATAAAACGCACATCGAGCTTGACGCGGTTGCCATCGAGTAAGGTTTGATCGACTTCGATATTACTATTGTAATACCCTTGAGAGATATACTGCTGCTGTAGCTCGTTTGCGACCGCCTGTAGCGTTGACTGCTTGAGTACATCGCCAACTGATAGACCCGCACTCGCCAAACCTTCCTCTAAGCCTTCTTCGGGTATGAGCTTGTTACCCTCAAAGTTGACCTCAGCGATAATAGGACGCTCAATGACTTCAAAGCTTAGCTGACTGCCCTCGACGCGGCTTTGAATGTTGGCAAAATTACCCGTAGCGTAGAGCGCTTTGATGCTAGCGGCAAGGCTACTATCGGTTACCGTATCGCCTACATCGATGGGCAATACAGGATAAAGACTGTCAGGAGTTAGGCGCTGTAAGCCTGTAAAACCAATATCGGTCACTACAAAGGTGGCTGCTTGTGCAGGCACACTCATCATCGCTACAACTAACGGCAACCCTGCCGCACTCATCAATAAAGGCGTACGCATAAACACTATCCGTCAATAAAAAACTTGCTTAAGTTAAGTTAAAAAATATACGTGGTCAAGTGCTATCACCTTTAATAAATGATAAACGACCATGAGCAGCTTAGGACACTTTATATAAAACGTATTACAAAATAAACTAAAAATTACGATTAGTACAGCAGTCAAGCTTGGATGCTGTCAGTAGCATACCCTTATAAATTAGGCTTTACCACCTTACATCCATTAGTCTATCGCGCTTGACTCTTTTAAGGGCGCTATTAAGCATTAAAATAGCCGGCTGATGTCATTACCAATCGCTAACACCATGAAACCTACCAGCAAGAGTAAACCGATATTTAACCCCGCTATTTGTATGCCTTCAGGTAGTGGCTTACCGCGGATAAGCTCTATAATATAATAGACAATATGACCGCCATCGAGCACTGGAATCGGAAGCAAATTGAGCACAGCAAGACTTAGGCTTATAAGCGCAGCGGTCGATAGCACCACCTCCCAACTGATATCAAAGCTTTGCTTGGCAACTTTAGCGATAGTGATCGGCCCTGATAAATTATCTAATCCAATCATTCCAGAGAGCATCTTGCCCATCGAGCTGACCGTCATCACCGCTAATTGCTCTGTTTTTTTGAACGATTGTACCAAAGCGGCGCCCGCGCCGTACTCGACCATGGTCTTATAAGCATCTGGAATTACAATGTCAGTCTGTGCGACCATAGCACCTATCTGTCCATAGCGGTTACCCATAGTATCTTTTTTGGCCTGCGGCATAATCTGCAGAGTCATCGGTTTGCCATCGCGTAGTACCGTAAAATTAAGCAGCGTCTCAGGACTGTCTTTAATGATTCGAGTGGCACTAATCCAATCGCTTATAGCGATATCATTGATAGCAGTGATTTGGTCGCCAACTTGCATACCTTGCAAGCTTGCCGCGCCGTCAGCGGACAGCTCACCGATGATAGGAGCAATCGTCGGTTGCCAAGGCAACATACCAAAACTAGTCAAGGCGTCTTTGCCTTGATCATCGCCTTGCATAAACTCGCTAACAGGTGCCTGATACGTTTGGACGGCTTGCTGGTCAGACTCCAAGGTTACGCTGACGCTTTGGGTCTCACCCATGAAACTGGCTAAGCGATAATTGATCGCCTCCCAAGTTTGCACCTCATGACCGTCAATCGCGACGATTTTGTCACCCGCTGGCATATTAGCCATTGCCGCTGGCGTGTCTGGTAATATTTGACCAATCTTGGTCGCTAATTGCTCAGATGGCGTCATAAACAGCACCCAAAACAGCGCAATCGCAATGATAAAGTTCATCAAGGGGCCTGCTGCGACAACCGCTATCTTTTTTAGCGGATGCTGGCGATTAAACGCCAAGTGCAGCTCTTCCTTTGCAACTTCGCCCTCGCGCTCATCGAGCATTTTGACATAACCACCCAGAGGCAGCGCTGAGATACGATAATCGATACCGCTTTTTTTGCTCGTCCAGCCTGCAATCTTGGGACCAAAGCCAATAGAGTAAGTCAACACTTTGACGCCGCAAAGACGCGCCACAATATAATGACCCCACTCGTGCAAGGCAATGAGCGGACCTAATACAAAAATAGCCGCCAGTAGCGTCAATATAAATGTCATGATAAGTCTCGTTTAAATCTCGCTATATTGTTGGCTGATTAGACTTTGAGCATGGCGACGCGCTAGGGTGTCGATAGCTAAAATGTCGTCGATGTCAGCATCAGCTCCGAGCGCGGATACTGCGACTTGAGCTAATGTACGCTCATTAATATCGGCGATATCGGTTAGGCGAATTTGCCCGCTCAAAAATGCGTTAACGGCAATCTCATTAGCCGCGTTCAATACAATGGTCGCCTGCGTACCCGCTTGCATTGCCTGCCTAGCCAAACGCAAACAGGCAAATTTTTGCAAGTCAGGCTTGATAAATTCAAGCGCACTTAGAGCAAATAAATCTAAAGGCTGCGCGCCGCTATCGATACGCTTGGGGTAGCTGAGCGCGTGAGCAATAGGCGTCTTCATATCTGGACTACCAAGCTGTGCCAAAAAGCTGCCGTCACTATATTCTACCATTGAGTGAATGATACTTTGCGGATGCATGACGACATTTATTTTGTCCTCTGGCAAATCAAATAAATGACACGCTTCTATCAGCTCAAGTCCTTTATTCATCATCGTCGCAGAATCTACCGATATCTTTTGACCCATCGACCAATTGGGATGCTTGACCGCTTGAGCGACGCTTGCTTGCTGCATCTGCTCAAAGGTTTGATCCAAAAAAGGTCCACCTGATGCGGTCAGCCATAATTTGCGCACACCAAAGCTACTGTCATGGATTTGCTCAGGGTCTTGTTGAATACTCGCAGGTAAGCATTGAAATATCGCATTGTGCTCTGAGTCAATCGGTAGTAGCGTGGCCTTATGCGTTTTTACGGCGCGTATCAGCACTTGACCTGCCATGATCAAAGCTTCTTTATTCGCCAGCAAAATACGTTTGCCTGCGCGCGCGGCAGCTAAAGTAGATGGCAGACCTGCTGCACCAACGATAGCAGCCATAACCGTATCAGTTTGCGCGTCGGTTGCAATATCGATAAGCCCTGCTCTACCGCCTACGACATCAAGGTTTAAGCCTACCTCTTTTAGGCGCTGAGCGAAGCTGTCGACATCCGCGCTAGGGACACAGACGCGCATGGGTTTGAACTGCTGACATAGCGCAAATAGTTTGTCTAAGCGCTGATAGCCTGATAACGCATAGACAGTATAATCATCAGGGTGATCTGCCAAGATAGCCAGCGTGCTATCACCGATTGAACCCGTTGCGCCTAATACAGCGATGCGTTGTGTCATGATGAGTATTGCCTATAGATGATGTCAAAGTAAGAAGTTTTTGGATATGGATAAGGTAGTTCGCAATTAGGGCATTTTTGATAAGCCATCACTCACCTTAAACACGTATAACTTTCTTATTTTAAAAAAAGTAAGCCATACCTGTTTGTATTTAAATCACCAAAAGATTTGAGTATTGTAGCGCCCAAAAGCCAAGAGCAAAAATAGGCGTGGCTGATAGTAGCGAGTCGATACGATCAAGTATACCGCCGTGACCGGGCAAGATAGTCCCTGAATCTTTGACTTTAGCACGGCGTTTGAGCATAGATTCAAACAAATCACCGAGTACCGAGACCAGTATGGTGAGCGCAGATAAGGTAGCAAAAGCGATTAAGGGCAAGCCTGTCAATTGCAACTTAAAGACGCTGATAGCAAGCACCACTAAAAGACCCGTAACCAGTCCACCTGCAAGCCCTTCCATGCTCTTATTCGGTGAGACGTTGGGCGCCATCTTACGCTTGCCGATTTTGCGCCCGACAAAGTAAGCGCCGCTATCAGCGCACCATACTAGCAAGAACACATAAAGTAGCCACCACGGTGACAACTGCCACAAATAGAACATCGCGGTAATAGACGAGGTTAGGATAACCACGCCCATCAATGCTAGCTGCTTGCCATACCAATTGGTATGCGTTGGAAACCTGCCTACCCATGACAGCGCCATGATCCAGATGATTAAGGAGGCGACCCACCATCCGATCCAAGTGACTTTAAAGAACAAAGACACCAGCGTTATGATAAGTACTATAAAGACAAAAACCGCAGGTTGACGCCACTTAGGCATCAGTTTAGTCCACTCGTGAGCTGAGATGGTCACGCCAATAGCGAGCAGAGGAAGAATCAAATAAGGCTCTTGACTGGCGAATAGCGCAATACCAACGATAATAACTAGAACAATTGCTGTTTTAATCCGTTGCCACATGGTCACCTAGCCTTATAAAGTCAAAAGAGGTCTAAAAATGACCACAGTATAACAGTAAATACAGCGTCTTAAATAAAACCCTTGCGGTATAGCGCGCAAAATGACGCGCCCCAAATAGCAGTTTTTTATAAATCTAGACTCTAAGACAAGTCTTGTACTTGAACTTGCTCACTGGTTTTGCCAAAGCGGCGTTGACGCTGCGCGAAATCAGTGAGCATAACTTCAAGCTCATTTGGCGTAAAATCTGGCCACAAGGTCTGAGTAAAAAACAGCTCTGCGTACGCTGATTGCCAAAGCAAAAAGTTAGAGAGCCGGTACTCACCGCCTGTGCGAATCAGCATATCTACCGCTGGCGCGTCCGCTAATTGTACGTGCGCAGCTAAGCGCTCCTTATTGATATCCTCAATTTGCAACTGTCCTGCTAGCACTTGCTCGGCAAGCGTTTTTGCAGCATGTGCCACATCCCACTGCCCGCCGTAGCTGATGGCAATAACTAAGGTCATCGCTTCAAAATCAGCGGTTTTTTGTTCAGCGTCAATCATCAAATCTTGCAACTCGCTATTGAGCTGACTGCGATCACCGATAAAACGCAGACGAATGCGATATTTTTGCATTCTTGGTAATTGCTCATTGATAGTCAATGCCAACAAGCGCATTAACAGCGCCACCTCGTTAGGCGGACGCTGCCAATTTTCACTCGAAAAAGCAAAAACAGTCAACACTTCAATACCAGTGCTTACGCAGTACTCGACGATAGGATCTAGTGCATCTTTGCCTGCAATATGACCTTCACCTTTAGCGAGTTTATGATGATCGCCATAGCGGTTATTACCATCCATAATGATAGCAATGTGGCGAGGCAAGAGAGCTTGATCATGAGCGTCGTTCAATGTGGACATAAGGTCGTCTACTTGTTGTAATAGTGAGGGTATCATAGCGTGCTAAATATCGTAGCAAAAGCCTTGCGCTAGTATTTCACAAACTTATCATAAATAGGATAACTTCTTAAATAAGCTTACTATGGCGTGTTTGAATACCCTTTTTAAGCGATTTGAAGTGATAAATCTAAAGATGGAACCAGTTTTTAATATTAGACATGATTTGATGGCAATGGCTAGATAACAAACAGCCCATAGCATCACACTATAGGCTGTAATTAACCAAGACCTAAAATGCTTTTATACTTCCATCAAGTCGCTTTCTTTTTTGCTTAAACGGCTATCGATAGTGTCGATGTACTTATCCGTGATCTTTTGGATATCATCATTAGCGCGGCGCTCATCGTCCTCCGAGATCTCTTTTTCTTTGGCCAATTCTTTGATGTCATTCATCATATCACGGCGAATATTGCGAATAGAGACACGGCTATTTTCAGCCTCACTACGTGCAAGCTTTTGCATATCGCGGCGCGTCTCTTCAGTGAGTGCTGGCATCGGTACACGGATCACATCAGCGGTCATAGGGTTTAGACCTAAATCCGCTTCGCGGATAGCCTTGTCCACTGCTTGTACCATAGTGCGATCAAAAGGCTGCACGAGCAGGGTACGCGAGTCTTCGACGTTAACGCTAGCGACTTGGTTTAAAGGCGTTGGCGCGCCATAATAGCTCACCATAATCCCTGACAACATTCCTGGATGGGCGCGGCCGGTACGGACCTTACTAAAGGTGTTCTCAAGCGCCTCTAGCGTTTTTGCCATGCGCGCGTCGCCATCTTGTTTAATCTCTTTAATCATAATAGATCCTTATATCGATAATATTTGCTATGTTATAGCGCTATAGACTAATTGTGCATTATTTTTTATTAATGATAAACGCGCGTGCCTTCATTTTCGCCCATAACCACATTTAGAAGGGCATTGGGCTTGGTCATATCGAACACTTGCAAAGGTACGTTATGCTCACGGCACAGTGCAATTGCGGTTAAATCCATAACGCCAAGTTTTTGCTCGAGCACCTCATCAAAGGTTAGACCATCATATTTGACCGCATCGCTATGCAAGCTTGGGTCTTTGTCATAGACGCCGTCTACTTTAGTCGCCTTTAATATAAGACCCGCTTCAATCTCAATCCCGCGTAAACAAGCAGCAGTGTCCGTCGTAAAGAATGGATTGCCTGTACCAGCCACAAAAATACAAACCTCACCGTTTTTGAGATAGCGAATTGCATTACGGCTGCTATAACTCTCAGTCACTTCACCAATAGGTAGCGCTGACATCAGGCGCGTCTTAATATTGCGGCGCTCAAGTGCGTCACGCATCGCAAGGCCGTTCATCACTGTTGCAAGCATTCCCATTTGATCGCCGGTCACACGTCCGACCAAGCCCTCTTTTTGTAACTGCGCGCCGCGATAGAGATTGCCACCACCGACGACGATACCGACCTGAACCCCAAGACCGCGCAGATGGGCGATAGATAAGCTCATTTTATCTAGCACTGAGGTATCAATACCCATGTCTTTGCCGCCTGCTAACGCCTCGCCTGAGAGTTTGAGTAAAATACGCGAGAATTGAGGGTTCTTGTCAGACATAGGATTACCTTTTATGATTGGGTGATTTATAATTGGGTGATAACAAAATTTTGGATGTGCTCTCAACCTAAAGCGTCAGATGCGTACTCGGATAGACGCTTAGGTCAAATTGCGCTAATTGTAGCAAAAACTGCTCGTCGTTGGGCAATTTTCACTGGCGTTAATGGTTAAATCTAAATGTGTTTATGACTTAGGCTAAATCACAATCTATCTGCCAATTTAACCTAGCTTTCACTTACCCTATTTTTTATTTTAATCTAGCTTTTAGTTTAACCTTGATAGCTGGCAAATAAATCATATTCGCTAGCGTCATCAATCGTGACCGTTAGGAGGTGGCCCACTTTTACAGTGGCATTAATATCATCGACGTAGACATGACCATCAATCTCTGGCGCATCGGCGTAGCTACGGCAAATAGCGATGCCTTCCTCAAAGTCTATCTCGTCAACGAGTACTTGCAGGGTTCTACCGACTTTTTCTTGCAGCTTTTGCGCTGAGATGTCTTGTTGTAGCGCCATCAAACGCTCATAGCGAGACTGCTTAACGTCCTCTGGTACATGATTGGGCAAGTCATTAGCAACCGCGCCCTCGACTTCTGAATAAGTGAAGGCGCCGACGCGATCAAGACGTGCGCAGGCCAGCCAATCGAGCAGACACTGAAAATCGGCTTCGGTCTCACCTGGGAAGCCAACGACGAACGTCGAGCGAATAACAATCTCAGGGCAAATCTCGCGCCATTTGTGGATACGTGCCAAGGTGTTTTCGCTATGCGCTGGGCGCTTCATGGCTTTTAAGATGCTATGACTGGCATGCTGGAACGGAATATCGAGATAAGGTAACAGCTTGCCCTCGCCCATAAGCTCGACCACTTTATCGACGTGCGGATAAGGATAAACGTAATGCAAGCGTACCCAAATCCCTAAGTCATTCAATGCTTGACACATGTCATAAAACTTGGACTTAAGCGGCATGCCATTCCAAAAGCTGGTCTTATATTTGAGATCCAGACCATAAGCGGAGGTGTCTTGTGAGATAATAAGCAGCTCTTTGACGCCAGCATTTTTGAGTGCTAATGCTTCGTTCATGACGCTATCGATGGGACGCGAGACCAAATCACCACGCAGGCTTGGAATGATACAAAACGTGCAGCGATGATTGCAGCCCTCAGATATTTTTAGATAAGCATAATGACTCGGGGTTAATTTAATACCCGCCTCATTAATCAGATCTATTTTTGGATCATAGTTGTTATCTATGTTGCGCGCGGGCTTAGGCACGTGTTGCCCGACTGCGGTAATGACGTCATCATAAGCATGGGCGCCCGTCACCGCAAGCACAGCAGGATGCATCTGACGAATTTTGTCCGCATCGCCGCCCAAGCAGCCAGTAACGATGACTTTACCGTTTTTGCTAATGGCCTCACCAATTGCATCGAGCGACTCTTGTACCGCTGACTCGATAAAGCCGCAGGTATTGACCACGACCAAATCAGCACCTGAATAGTCACTTGCCACTTGATAGCCATCACGCGTAAGTTCTGTAATAATACGCTCGCTATCGACCAAGGCTTTTGGGCAGCCAAGCGAGACAAAACCGATCTTTGGCGCCGCGTTCACCGGCATGCTCAAGCTTGCTTCACCACTTTGCTCAATGCTCCGGTTCTGATTATGATTGGCCTTATGATGATAAGGCTGCGCCGGCTCCTCAGGCGCCTGCAACTGGGCAGGATTAAAGACGGTGGCAGTATCTTGCAGCGCTGATTGCGGTTTGCTATTTGTCGTCAATGATTCGGTTGAGATTTTGGACATGGCTGACCTTGCTTAAGATAAAATAACTGTGCGCATTGTACGTTTTTTTTAGTCAAATCACCAGTTTAAACGTCCAATTTGCCGCGCCAGTTTTAGCAGCAAGCTTTTGATTTATGGTTAAATATTCTATTTATGACTTCTTGTGTTGATTATAATGCTAAGTGAAATGCCAATTTTTTATGGATATCCCTTTTGTGACTACCACTGTGCCAGGCTCCAATGAGTTGCAAACCGCTTTTATCTCCCAGCACCTATTTACCGCCGTGCTATGGGTCGATGAGGCGCTTATTATTCAATGGCTAAATCCGCAAACCGAGCAATTACTCGCTATTAGCCGCGCGCGATTATTAGGTCACTCTATTCTAACCCTGCTAGCGCCAGATGAGGTGTCTAATCACTTTAAAGGCTCAGATGCAGCAAATAAACCTTGCTTACTAAAAGAGCGTTTTGCGCAAGCTCAACACTTTCAGCAGCCCTTTATCGATCACGATCATGTTATCAGATCGCCATTGAGTAATAGCGCGTTACTATCTATAGACTATAGCGTGACGCCAGTCATTTATCAGCAGCAGCCGTTTTTTATCATAGAGATGTGGGGTAAAAATCGTCAAAGCCGCATTACCGAAGATCAGCGCAAACAGCAGCAGTACGAGGTGGCACGGCAAATGCTCCGCTCGGTCGCTCATGAGGTCAAAAACCCATTGGCAGGTATTCGCGGCGCAGCGCAGTTGCTTGAGCGACAATTTAACAAGCTATATGATATAAGTGAAAATAATAGCTTGTCTAACTATTCTAATAACAATCTTGTTCCGTCTGAACCTGCTGCTCGTACCGTTGCGCAAAAGCTTCGTAGTTATACTGATATCGTGATCTCAGAGACCGATCGCTTAACGGCTCTTATCTCCCAATTACTGGGCTCCAATCAGTTGCCCAATTGGCAAGCTGTCAATATTCACGAACCGCTTGAGCATGTGCTGATGCTTGCGCTCAATCAATATCCTAATGTAACCATTGAGCGAGATTATGATTTGTCCTTGCCTGAGCTTATTGCCGATAAGGATCAGCTGATTCAAGTGGTTTTAAACCTGATTAATAATGCTTGCGAGTCGATGAGTGAAAAGATTTATGATACGTCTGTTCAACCAGCCACACTTCGTATTCAAACGCGAGTTGCCTTTCAGCATACCATCGGTCATCAGCAGCACAGACAAGTACTGCAAGTTGCTATTACAGATAATGGTTTGGGGATAGATCCTTTGCTTATCGAACAAATATTTTTCCCGATGGTGACTCACCGCGCAACTGGTACAGGTCTTGGACTCTCCATCGTACAAGATATCGTGCATCGCCATCATGGTATGATTGAGGTGACATCAGATCAGCAGCAAACGCACACATGCTTTACGCTGTATTTACCTTTTGAGCAACCGAGCGATACCGTCGGTACCTCGTAAAACATCACTTAAGATTGCCCTTTAGGCTTTTTATATGACTGAAAATAACTTTCATAAATCTTCCGCAACGCTATGGCTAATCGATGACGATGCGGCCTTGCGTCTCATTCTCGCCGATACCTTTACCGATGCCAATCTCAATGTCGTCAGCTTTACGCAGGCAAAAGCGGCCTGGACACGGCTTAATGATATATTAAAGGAGCGTGAACCCATATCCGAGCTGCCCGATGTGATCTTGACCGATATTCGCATGCCGATGATGGACGGCTTATCCTTTAGCGATTGGGTACGCCAGCATTTCCCTGATCTGCCCATCGTCATTATGACCGCACACTCAGACATCACCTCAGCGATTAACAGCTATCAAGCAGGCGCGTTTGAGTATCTGCCTAAGCCTTTTGATTTAGACGATGCGGTCGCAACCATTTATAAAGCTATCGATTATCAACCAACAGACAATACCAGTCCTCAAAACTGCACTGAAGATAATAAAACCACTACGATAGAAAATAAAACAAGTAAAAAAGACAAGCCAGTCGAGGTAAAACCTACTTGGCCACTCAAAAAACAGGGGCAAGATAAGACCGCTCACAAAACTAACAACCCTAACCTCAATCCTAATCCCAGCGGCATTATTGGTCAATCACTCGCGATGCAGACTGTGTTTCGTGCTATCGGGCGATTGGCGCACTCCCCTATTACCGTCCTTATCACAGGGGAGTCAGGGACTGGAAAAGAGCTGGTTGCAGGCGCACTACATCAACACTCACCGCGCGCGCAGCAGCCTTTTATCGCCTTAAATATGGCAGCCATTCCTCATGATTTAATTGAATCCGAGTTATTCGGACACGAAAAAGGCGCGTTCACAGGAGCCACCACGCGTAGGCAAGGACGCTTTGAGCAAGCGGATGGCGGCACGCTATTTTTAGATGAGATTGGCGATATGCCGTTTAGTACTCAGACAAGGCTGCTACGAGTCTTAGCAAATGGCGAATTCTATCGGGTTGGTGGTCAGCAGCCAGTCAAAGTTGATGTACGCATCATCGCCGCTACCCATCAAAACCTTGAGCACTTAGTTGAGCAAGGCAAGTTCCGTGAGGATCTATTTTATCGGCTCAATGTGATTCGTATGCCGCTGCCACCGCTACGCGCGCGTATCGATGATATTCCAGCATTAGCAGAGTATTTTATGCGGCGTGCCGCTGAGCAAATGGGCACAGAGCCCAAGCAGTTACACACCGATGCCATGCGCATGATGCAAGGGTTTGAGTGGCGCGGAAATGTTCGTCAGTTAGAGAATGTCTGTCTATGGCTGACCGTCATGACCACAGGCGATACCGTTATGAGCGAGGACTTACCGCCTGAATTACTTGCTCAAGTCTCTATCAATACCGCCATACCAAATGATGCGCAAAGAGATTTGACTCAAAACAGTCAACCGCTATCGATAGCCGCACAATCTGATTCCGGTTATAGCGAACGCTGGCAACAAGTCTTGTCCGAATGGGCGCAGCAAGCCTTGCAATCAGGCGCTACCGATATACTGCAAACAGCAACGCCTGAATTTGAGCGTATCCTTCTGAGGGCAGCACTCAAGCATACCGGCGGCAAAAAAATAGCAGCGGCCAACCTGCTTGGCTGGGGACGCAATACCTTAACGCGTAAATTACAACAGCTCGATATATCGTCCTAAGCGTATCGCTGGGACTATTCAAAACGCGCTAATAGTCGTTGAGCGCTATCAACATAAAATTAAATAACGTTAAAAAATAAAAAATAATTGTCAAAAGGGGTTGTCAAACGATTCAAACTCTATATAATAGCCAACCACTGAGACGCACTACCGAATCAGTTATTTGTCTTGAACACGTTTGAATATAGACGTTTTTGATGATAGAGTAACCAAAATGGGGCTGTGGCGGAATTGGTAGACGCACCAGATTTAGGTTCTGGCGCCGCAAGGTGTGAGAGTTCGAGTCTCTCCAGCCCCACCATTTTTCGATAGTAACTCTTAGACCAAATACCAAAGCCTGCTTATTAGCAGGCTTTTTTGTGTTTTATAAATAACTCAAATCTTCCAAAACCTCCTCCATACTCAAATACCTCTTCTCTACCCGCTTCGCAAGCGCCTTGTCCAAAATCAATTGATAACGACGACATTGAGAAGGTAATAGCGGAATAGACTGCTGACAATGCTGAATGGCCCAATCTCTTATCGGCTCATGACTTTGATTATCAATTTTATATGCTCGCTCGCCCATTAATATCTCATACAGCATAATGCCAAAAGCATAAATATCACTTTGCACCGTTGTGCTACAACCTTGCCAGCATTCGGGTGCTAGATAAGCGGGCGTGCCTGAGCTAGTTTTTAAGTTATTTTTCTTAGCACTTTCAACAGAGTTGGGATCAATCAGTTTTGCCAAAGCAAAATCAGTAAGTAATAAAGCAGGATTTTTCGTATCGATAGAGTGGTTATTATTAATTATAAAATTGCTCGGTTTGATGTCGCCATGACTCCAGCCAGCGTTATGCAGATGAGCTATCAAGCGTGCCGCCTGCATTATGAGCTGATGCTTTTGCAGCTCAGTTAAAGGCTGGGTGAGATACTTCGCCAAACCTCCCTGCGCGTAATAGGGCATGACGAGTAAGGTTAGGGTTTGCTGCTTTTCTAATACTTTCAAATGTAGGATGTCAAAAGCCAATACTGACGGCGCGGTAGCAATTAGATTCTTATGATTTTGCTCTAGAGCACGCAAGACTTTAGCTTCATTATGAAACTCAGATGAGCAGTCATCCATACTGAGCTGCCATTTGATCATGACATCACCGAACTGCTCATGCTGAGCGCGGGTTATACCTTGATATATCTGCGTATTATCAGCCTGCTGACTGATCCGTTGATGAGCCATGTTTTGATAGCCCAGCTTGAAAAACTTGCGTGTGATCATAGGCAACAGCTGACTCGCCTGCACTTGCAAGGCTTGTTGTTCTAAAGACATCGCGGCGCTATCTTTCATGATAAAATAAAGCCCTTGTATTTAACGAACAAAACAAACCCCTATTCTAACTACTCTTGATGATAAGAAAAACTATGTCTCAGTACGCTCTACCTAAGCCTGTATTAGACTTGCTCACTCAGTACTTACAGCAGCAATTACCGCCTACTATTGAGATTGATCCCGAGCAGCTCGCTTATCGCTGGGTCGGCGGCGCGCAAGGTCATCTAGAACCTTTAGCCGTCAACCTGTTTTTGAGTTTAGATGACTTGCATGGTATCGATACGCAAAAGGCAAAACTGGTACAGAACACGCGCCAGTTCTTAAAAGGCTATCCTGCCAACCATGTACTCATGACAGGAACACGCGGCGCAGGTAAATCATCATTGGTGCGTGCATTATTGCAGGCCTACCATAACGAAGGGTTGCGCATTATCGAGATTGCCCGTGACGATTTAAAGGTACTGGACAAGATTCGCGCGGCGATCAATGCACTGCCAGCCGATTGCCACTGCCGCTATGTGGTCTACTGCGATGATTTGGCGTTTAACGGGCAAGATGAGAGCTATCGCACGCTCAAAAGTGTATTAGACGGCGCGCTGGACTCTGAGCAAGACAAGTTACTTGTCTATGCCACTAGTAATCGACGTCACCTACTGCCGCAGCTCATGAAAGATAATGTCAGTATTTATGACGGTCAGACCGATGAGGTCAACCCTTATGAGACCATAGATGAAACGGTATCGCTCTCGGATCGCTTTGGTCTATGGCTGTCCTTTCATCCGATGGATCAGCGCACCTACTTACACATTGTCCATCATTACCTAAACACCATGTCTTTTAGTGCGGTGTCTGATGAGAGTAAAACAGATGCAAATGATGACACTCTACCAGAATCTATCAAGGCTGAAGCGCTACGCTGGGCCGCGCAGCGCGGCGGTCGCTCTGGGCGAGTGGCCTATCAATTTAGTCGCTACTGGATAGGACAGGTGCAATTGGCAATGGATGATGATAAGTCTTAATATCAAAGTCTACGAATTTAGCTTACTTAAACTAGAATCCAAAGTAGAACCCAAAACAGTCACTTGTCTATCAGCCCCTTCAACTAAATATTGAGCAAAGTCGGCAGCCAGCCATAGATTGCCCTGATAGGTGCTTTGAGCATCAGTGCGGATATGACCCATATTTGGCGTGCTGCTATTAGGATTATCAAAGCTCTGAAAACGCGCACTAAAATGCGTCAAAATTAGATTGGGCACACCCCTATCTTGCGCAAACTGTCCGATGAGTGCCGCGCTACTATGCATAGGATCAAACTCAAGATTTTTTGCCTGAATTTTGGCAAGCACTGGCGTAGTATAAGTGGCTTCGTGTATGAGCAGGTCTGTATCCTGTAGCGCGGTTTGTAAGCACGTAGGCGTGTCGTTATCTCCTGCGACGACAATACGAGTGCGTTTTTCCTCGGTGTTAACATAATCGGCTGAATATAGCCGCTTACCCTCTTTGGTATAGACGTCTTCGCCCTGTTGCAACTGTCCCCATATCTTACTAGCGGGCACCCTATCAGCGATTAACTTATCAGTGTTGAGCGTACGTCGACTTATCTTTTGCGTCATACCAAATGCGTGCGAGGGTACGCGGTGTGACAAGAGCGTAATATCAATATCGATATGATGCTGATCGGTTATGTTAAGACGAATTTTATTGTCTTGGCTATCTTTATCTTGTGATAACACCTCTTCTATGGCTATAAAATTAATAGTATAAGGTAAGTACAGATCAGTCGCTACTTTGACAGCCTCAATTAGCTGGTTGATGGCTTGCGGCGCGATAATCGTTAGTGGCTCAGAACGTCCCGACATTGCGCTGCTAGCAAGCAAACCTGGCAGACCGTAGCAGTGATCGCCATGGACATGAGTAATACAGATAGCGGCGAGCTGATGGACTGATAATGTGGTACGCAATAACTGCTGCTGAGTGCCCTCGCCGCAGTCTATGAGTAGCCACGGACGTGACTTCTTAGACGGTTGTGATGCAGATGCTTTTGAGTGAGAACAATAGGGATTAAGACATTCAACCGCCAGCGCTGTGACATTGCGATCTTTGGTAGGTACGCCTGCTGAGGTTCCCAAAAAGGTTAGCTTAAGCATAAGCTACAGCTCTTATTCATATCCGTCAAAACGTGTGCTTGTGCGACTAAGGTAATTGGCATGATAGCGTTCTCCCCCCTTCAACCATCTTGCCGCCACTAGCATAACAATCATTGACCATATTGGACTCGTACGATTTCCAGCCGCCATAAAAACTTGCTACGCATAGCAGCGCGACCAGTAGCTTTTGTCCCCAAGACTTCATTGACACAGGCTGCTGAACGATGTCTTCTTCATTAAATGGGTTTTTTAGATTTTTTGGGTCTACCATTATAATACCTTTGTATTTACATCCAAAACAAAAGGGTGCGTTATCAATAGTTTAATCGATAACGCACCCTTTGTCTTACTTTAAGTCCTATTAAAAATTTTTAAACGATATTTTAGAACTTTAAACGACCGCCTTTTTCTTCAGCACGTTTAAAGGCATCACGCTCTTCGCAGCGGTTAAGCCAGTTAAGCAAGTTAGCATACTTTCTTTTATCTAGTCCTTTACCCGCATTGGCACCAAGTACAGCCAGATGCATCTGGATGTCAGCGGCGCTAAACTCGCTACCAGCGAAGTAACGATTGTCCTCTAAATGCTGCTCCATCATCGTCAGCATCTTATCCAAGCTGCTACTAATCATGCTTTTTTCAACTTGATCACGAATCTTTTTACTAACAGGTTTGATCAGCATAGGAGACTGCTCGACGACTTTGCTAAATACCAAGCGCATAACTAGTGGCGGCATGACCGACGCTTCGGCAAAGTGCAACCAAAACGTATAGTTCTCCCACGCCGTCTCTTGATCATCAGTAGGTTTAAACTTATGCTGAGGATCATAATGCTTGAGCAAATACTCGATGATAAACCCTGACTCTATCAGCGCTCGTCCATCAACTTCTAGTATCGGAGCATGACCGATAGGATGAATCTGTTTAAGACTATCAGGCGCGCGATAAGCCTTGTTACGCACATAACAGGTGAGCTTATAGTCAGCGCCCAACTCCTCTAATAGCCACAAAATACGATGTGAACGTGAGTTTTCTAAATGATGAAGATGTAGCATAAATTATCCTAATTCAATAATGAGTACGTTATAAATTTTGGTTATTATAAAGCTTATACGCGCGCGTCTTGTTATCTTTATTAATAAAAAACAGGATAATTGTAAAACTCAAAACAGACAATAGGCAAGACTCAAACGCTATTAATGATAAAGTATTTACCATACCCAATAGCAAACCTGTCTCTAACTTGAACCCATATTTTCTATTTTTTGTGATAATTTATCTATTTTTTTGTTGATACTTTTGGATTTTACGGAATCGATGCGCCGCTAGCGCGCCCTCGATACGGCGGGTAGTTAGGCGGCGACGCGGCGGAAAGCTGTTCACTTGTGGCTCGTTGTAACCGTATAGATTATCCTTTGTGCGGCGCGTGATATAGCCCTTAGCACTATCGATAATCATTACTAGCAGCGCCAAACTAATCATCGCGTACATAAAAAGTGAGCCACCCTCATCTAGACTTTGACTGAGTACCGTTACGGACAATACAAACAGGAGCATAGGCTCAACATAGCTCAAAGCGCCAAATAGTGAGATAGGCAGTTTGCTACTAGCGACCATAGTCAGCGACATCGCAAAGGCACTAAACGCCCCTAACAGCGGCAGCAAGTACCAAAACTTACTCGCTTGCATCGCCATACTAAAGCCGCCGCTACTGTAGAGCATGATCAAAACAAAGGGCGTCAGTAAAGTCAAATCAGACAACAAGCCTGTAATAGGCGGTACGGCAAGTTTGCGACGCATCAAAAAATACGGTGGATAACCCAAACAGACAAATAAGGTCGCCCAAGAGACGGTGCCATACTGAAAAATATCATGACCAATACCAATAGCTGCAAAGATTGCCGCTGCCCACTGTAGCGCACTCATATACTCATGATACAAAAACCGCCCGACAATAATCATCGCAAGTGGCAGTAAAAAATAGCCCAAAGTCACATCAAGACCGTAACCATTGACAGGTCCCCACATAAACAGCCAAATCTGCCCGCCAAGAATGGGCGTCGGTAAAATGAATAACAACCAGTCCATTGGTGTCTTTATGGTCTTTAGATAATCAACCACATGCTGCCACTGCCGAGTAAAGCTCACTAACAATATCAGGCTAAGCAGCATCATTAGCACCCGCCACGAGGCCACTTGCGTACCCGATAAAGGCTGCATAAACAGCCCAAACAAAAACATCAAAGAAAACAAGAAGCTTGCTGCTATAGAAGCGACTGTGCCTTGAAACGTTTGATTGGTCGTGAGCATAACAGTAGCCTCATAGGTTAGATGGGTTGAAGATACTAACGTGATAAAAGCAGTTAGCAAAAACTAAAAACCCCCGACGATAACGTCAGAGGCTTTTTTTAAAAAAGTGTCCCGTCCTAGAATGAGTTGACACTTTTTAGGCGATAATATGTCAAACGTAGAGAGTAAGAGAGCGAAACGCAGTCAAAAAGATTACACCTTAGGCTTTAAATTAAGCATTGTACATAGTGTTGAAAAAGGCGACATGACCTATAAACAAGCCCAGAGTATTTATGGCATACAAGGACGCAGTACCGTTTTGGTATGGCTACGAAAGCATGGTAAATTGGACTGGACAGGTTCTAATCAGCGGAGGCGATGTCCTATGTCAGCCCATAACCCTAGTGTAGAAACCCCTGCTCAGCAGATAAAGCGTCTAGAACGAGAGCTTGCAGACGAAAGAGATCGTAATCTTATTTTAAATACCATGATTGATATATATGACAAAGACCATGGAGTAAACTTAAGAAAAAAGTCTGTCACGACAGTCTCTGGCACCTTAAACAAAACGGACAAGTGAGTTTAGCTAGGGGCTGTCGCTTATTAGGAATCAGTACTCAAGCCGTTTACCAACATAGAGCGCGACACCTCAAGCGAGTAGACGAGTTAGCCATACTGTCTGAATGGGTTGTATTTTATCGCCAGTTTATGCCAAAGCTTGGCGGACGTAAACTGTACTACTTGCTCAAACCTAAGCTTATAAAAGCAGGTATCAAACTAGGTCGAGATGGTTTCTTTGATTACTTGCGGGCACATGACTTACTGGTGAAACCCAAACGTAGCTATACTAAGACGACTGACAGTAAGCACTGGCTCAAGAAATATCCTAATTTGTTAAAAGACAACCAAAACCAACCGCTGATACCAGAGCAAGTACTCGTGGCGGACATCACCTACGTAAAGTCTAGTGAGGGCATTCATTATCTATCGCTGGTGACAGATGCTTGTTCAAGACAGATTATGGGCTATCACTTGAGTAACGATATGAGAGCGTGCAATGTGGTCAAAGCGTTAAAGATGGCGCAGTCTAACCGCTACTATGATCATGCTATGATTCATCATTCAGACAGAGGACTACAGTACTGCTCCGAGCTATACCAAGAGGCACTAAAAGCTTATCAGATAACGCCGTCAATGACGGATGGCTATGATTGTTACCAAAATGCCTTGGCTGAGAGAATCAATGGTATTTTAAAATATGAGTTCTTACTATACGAGTGTAATACTTTTGATGAGTTGAAAGTAATGATAGACGAGTCTATACATATCTATAATGAGAGGAGACCGCATTTAAGTTTGAATATGCTCACACCGAACCAAGCTCATAAAAATATAAGAAGTGATATTCCAAAAAAAAGCCAGATACTTGCAGTATCTGACTCCTTATAAACCCTCAACCTATTTTAGGACGGGACAAAGGTTAAAAGTAAGAGTATGTTAGTCGCTTAGCAGATCAGCTCTCATCGGCGTCGCCTTCATTGTCTAAAGTAATATCGCCTAAAGCACCATCATCTTTTAGCTGATAGTCATTTGCAATATCGATAGAGTCATTGATCTCATCATGAGCGCTACTATCTGTCTGTGCGTCTATATCGATCTGCTCTTGGGCGTCAACATCAAAGGTGCCGTCCTCACGCATAGCATCGACGAGTGCATTATCACTCTCATCATGCTCAACACGGGCCATAGCCACGAGTTTCTCATCTTTTGACAGACGAATCAAAGTAACGCCTTGCGTATTACGGCCTGAGCTTGCGACATGCTCGACAGGGGTACGAACTAGCGTACCCTTATCTGAAATGAGAATAATGTCATCTTCAGGCTCCACCTTAGTCGCGCGAACCAAAGCACCATTACGCGCACTGGTTTTGATAGCGATAACGCCGCCACCGCCGCGGTTTTGGGTATTGAACTCATCGATAAAGGTACGCTTGCCAAAGCCGTTTTCACAGGCAATCAAGATTTCGCGGACATCATCTTCGATTACGACTAGGGATTTGATCACTTCATCGTCGCTCAGACGCATACCGCGCACGCCTTTTGCAGTACGGCCCATAGAACGCGCATCATTTTCATCAAAACGAATAGCCTTACCACTTGAGGCAAACAGCATAACCTCTTGACTACCACTAGTAATGCGAGCGCTAACGAGCTTGTCATCATCCTCTAAACCAACAGCGATTAGGCCATTAGAGCGAATACTAGCAAACTGCTCTAGCTCAACGCGTTTCACTGTACCGTTAGCGGTTGCAAAGAACACAAAGTGACCGGTAACATCAGCGGTATTTTGCGGTATTGGCAGTATCGTCGTGACGGTCTCATCACCCGTCAAGCCAATGAGATTGACTAATGGACGACCGCGCGCGCCGCGACTAGCAATAGGTACTTCAAAGCCGCGTAGACTAAAGACACGTCCGGTATCGGTGAAGCAAAGCACCGTCGCATGCGTTGAGGTCACCACCAAATGATCGATGACATCGTCTTCTTTCATCGCCGTCGCAGACTTGCCCTTGCCGCCGCGTTTTTGAGCGACATAATCATCGATTGGCTGCGTTTTAGCGTAGCCTGTACGTGATACCGTCATGACAACCGTTTGCTCAGGGATTAGGTCTTCACGGTTAAAGTCGGTACGCGAGTCAATAATGTCAGTACGACGCTCATCACCGAAGTTGTCCCGAATCTCAATCATCTCATTAGAGATAATGGTCATCAGCTTATCAAAATCACCAAGGATAGCTTCTAAATTGGCGATTTCACGCAGTAGATCTTGATACTCTTCAGTTAATTTGTCCTGCTCAAGACCTGTTAAGCGATGCAATTGCATATCCAAAATTGCATTGACCTGCTCAAGTGATAAACGATAACTTTGCTCGCCTTGTACTGAGCCATCAATTAGACCAAAAGGTGCTTTGGGATCTTCGCCTTCAATATACTCTGGTCGTACTGACTGACTACCTGCGGCGGCGAGCATAGCAACGACGCTACCTGAGCCCCAAGTATTACCTAGCAAGCTCTCACGCGCCTCGCCACGATTGGCTGAGGCTTTAATCGTCGCGATAATATCGTCAATATTAGCGAGTGCAACCGTTAGGCCCTCAAGCAAATGACCACGAACGCGCGCTTTATTTAGCTCATAAATAGTACGGCGCGTCACCACTTCTTGACGATGACGTACAAAGGCGGCAATGAGCTGACGCAAGGTCAATAGCTTAGGCTGACCATTATCTAGCGCCACCATATTGATACTAAAGCTCGATTCAAGCGGCGTTTGCAAGAATAAGTTATTGACGATAACCTCAGCGGTCTCACCACGGCGCAGATCGATAGCGATGCGCATACCGTCTTTGTCCGACTCATCACGAATCTCTGTGATACCTTCGATCTTTTTGTCACGAACCAGCTCTGCGATACGCTCAATCAGCTTGGCTTTATTGGTTTGATAAGGCACTTCAGTGAATACGATACGCTCGCGATCACGGTTGACGCCTGTATCACTCATCGGCTCGATGATATAACGACCACGCACATGCAAGCGGCCTTTACCCGTACGATACGCATCTAGGATACCTGCGCGGCCATAGATGATACCGCCTGTCGGAAAGTCAGGACCTGAGATATGCGTCATCAGCTCTTCCGCTGATATTTGCGGATTATTGGCATAAGCGAGGCAGGCATTAATGACTTCGGTCAAATTGTGCGGAGCCATATTGGTCGCCATACCGACCGCAATACCAGTTGCACCGTTGACGAGCAAGTTTGGAATACGCGCCGGCAACACGCTTGGCATACGCTCAGAGCCGTCGTAGTTGTCTTCCCAATCGACAGTGTCTTTATCCAAGTCAGCGAGCATCTGATGAGTCAGCTTGGTCATGCGTACTTCGGTATAACGCATGGCGGCTGGTGGATCATCATCGATCGAGCCAAAGTTACCTTGACCATCAACCATGGGATAACGCAAGCTAAAGTCCTGCGCCATACGCACGATAGCATCATAAACGGCGCTATCACCATGCGGGTGATATTTACCGATAACATCACCGACCACACGTGCCGACTTTTTGTAAGCTTTGTTATAGTCATTTGATAGCACATGCATCGCATACATAACGCGGCGATGCACAGGCTTGAACCCATCACGCACATCAGGCAGCGCGCGCGAGACGATCACGCTCATCGCATAATCCAGATAGGATTGCTTTAACTCGTCTACGATGGCAATAGGACTGATCGAGTCGCTCATATATACTCCTTTACTCGCATTTCGTTCTACCGTTTATGCCTTTGTCAAAATGGCTAACTGTCATACGTAAATTAGACGCAAAAACGCGTCATTATTAGTAAAACTGACCATAAAAAGGAATTATAAGTAATGTAAAACAGTAGGAAAATGGCGATAGTTTTAAGGTTTAAATAAAGAAGCTATTTTAGCATAAATTTAGGCGCTTAGGGGTATCTGAGTGTCATTAAAATCAGGCAAAAGCGCTAAATATTGGCTTATATTTTAAGGCGTTTTAGACTCCAAAATCATGCTAGCTTCATCTCACTTTTTATCGCAAGTTTTAGTCCAGATTTAACCGACTCATTTGACACTAAAACAAAAAAACTGCATCCGATTGGATACAGTTTTTCGTTTGCTTAATATTTATGAGTTTATCGAAGATTAGCTCATTCTAAGCGGCGTTTGAATCACTCTATCATTGTCTTCTTGGTTAGCCGTTTGATTAAAGTTTTGCTCAAAGAACTCGCGCGTCGCTTGAGTACAGGCAGTGCTTGCAAGTGCACCGTGATAGTTTGCCAGTGTCGCCTGGCCTGCAGCTTGCGCTAATAGTATAGGATCAGTTACCCCTGCTGCTCTAGCATTTGCTATAGCCCGATTCTGCACAGCGGTCAAACTTGCGGCAAATCTACTTTGAATATTATCAATAGTATCGGTACTCATCCAAGCATTACTCATAGCACTACCGATTGAAGTAACCGTATTTTGGTCGCGATCATCATCATTGGTCGCATCTACATCCAGAACGGTAATGTTTAAATTAGCAGAGGGCGCAGCGCTTGCTTGTTGCAATATAGCAGACATAGACCCTGTATTTAAATCATAAAATACTGTTGGATCCTGATTGCCCCCACACAGTAATGTTGGCATCTTTGGAATATATCCACGCAAATCATTATCTTTTAACGCTTTACGAAGGTTGTTTTGTGGGTTCGCTGCTGGTAAGGCACCTGTCATTGCGATCAAACTATCAGGATTGGCTAATGCATCAGTAACAAAGGCCGCTCTAAAGTCAGTTTTGATAAGATAGTTGGTATCACTAAATCCTATCGATGCAAAAGGTAGTGGGCTTCTTGGTAGCGCATCAAGTACAGTATTGCCGGTAGGCTTTGCTTCAAATAGCGCAAACTCAGGTAATTTACCAGCATCCACTAACTCATCAAAGGTAAGCAAACTTGGCAACTTAGTATTGGCATATTGGCTGCTAAATATATCTGTAGTATTACGATAAATATCTTTGTATTTTTTCTCTAAACCTGTTGCCAATAATGGCGCAAAGCGCGTAGCGCCGATGTTTACGTTGCCAGAAAAGATAGCATCACCAAACGCTGCTAATGCGTAAGGGCCAGATAATGGTGCGATAGCGGTGACTGTTTCGCCATCTTGCTCTAACGCTCTAGCTGTGGCCATAGCTACGTGACCACCTTGTGAGTACCCACTGATAAACAGCTTACCAGAATCCTCAATACCAGTGTAATTTGCATTATTATTGTCCTGTTCATCATCAATGATATCGCGTGCACTCTCTAATGCATCGATCATATCAGTAGACTGCTGCTCAGCGACCAAATACGGATGATAATCGAGATCTGACTCATCATAACCGGCGTAGTTAGGTGCGACAACGATATACCCTTGAGCAGCAAAGTTTGCCGCGATTAGAGTTGCTTCACCCACCGCTGGGTTTTGTGGATTACCGACTTGAGCAAAATCGTAGTCTTTATCCGTTGTGGTACCATGAGCATAGAGTAAGATAGGACGATCACCTTGACAGTCCGCATTATCACTACTAGGCAACATCAAGGCTGCGGTTGCAGTGGTATCTTCGCCAGCAGCGCCTTCAGTTTTATAAGTGACTTTTTCTATTTTGATGTCACATTTAGCATCAGGTATTGACGGATCATTTGCACTAAATGCGCCATCTATTGTTGCCCGATTAAATTCACTAATAGACTCAACACTAATGTCTGAATTATCGGTTATTCTTTCATTAAAGTCGTTATCATCCCCGCAGCCTACTAGCAGTAAACTACTGGCAACAGCGACCGATAAGATACAACGAGTCATAGTAGGTGTATTAACAGAGGTGGATTTGGGTATAATCATAGGTGCTGTCCTTAGCATGAGTTGGGCAGATAATTGCCTAAAATCCTTGGCAGTAAAAGTGCATCAGCCTATCATTCGATAACGAGCAATTAAAAGCTTAATTATCTATAACTTAGTCAATAGGCGTCATTATTTATACCGTAAAAAAACTTCAAAAGCTACTGGTATAATATCCTTGCCGTTCACTTTTATTTTACTAAATCTTGTAGCGCGAGAAATAGAAGCCACTTCTTGATAGAACAACAAATAAAGACCCAACTATTATGCACAATAAAAGCCAGACGCATCAACATAGCACGAGTCAAACGATAAATTCAGTAGAGCCAGAATCACAAGACAAGCGAGCGGATCGCAGTTTTGATGATGTCGCTGATCATTTTGCAAAAAAAGTCTATGGCGGCCTAAAAGGCGATATAAGATTAGCGGTGTTGCGACGCGATATCTTTGAATATGTCGAAAATATGAGCGACGAGCTTGGGCGACCCTTACGTGTTTTGGATGTAGGCGCAGGACTCGCGCAAATAGCGACCCAGCTGGCAGCTTTGGGTCATACTGTCGTCATTAACGATATATCAGCGAATATGTTGGATAAAGCTAAAGACAGCATCACCTGTCAGGATACTTTAGATAATATCACGTGGCACGCTTGTCCTTATCAGCAGTTAGAGGACAAACTTGCTGTTGACAAGATAATAGATGATGACAATAATGACGCGGATAAATTTGATTTCATTGTATGTCATGCGCTGCTTGAATGGCTGGCGAATCCTCGCGAGATTATGGATTTTTTTGGTCGTCAGCTGACAAGTAATGGCGCGCTATCTTTATGCTTTTATAATCCAGCCAGTTTCGTTTATCGCAATCTGATAATGGGTAATTTTAATTTGTTAGATAGCTTACTAGAGGATGACGGCTACAAAGCGGACAACAAAAAAAGCCTGACGCCCAATCATCCCGTTGCCAAGGTAGAGGTAGAATCGTGGCTACAGCAGCATGACTATCAAATAGTGTTAGAGAGTGGCTTGCGCGTGTTTCATGATTATGCTCCGCTTAAACGCGGCGGTCATAACAACCCTGAAGATGTGATACGAATGGAGCTATGCTACTCAAATCAAGAGCCCTATAAGCGTATGGGGCGTTACTTGCATATCTTGGCGCGTCGCTATTTTTGATAGTTTATTATTAAAGTTAAAGCACTGAGTTAACTATTAACTCGGTCATATTCTGACCACGTCGTGGCATTGATTTCTTTTTCATCGAATACCACGACATGCTCAAGTATCGGCAAAATACCGATGTGCGAGCCAATCTCGTGATTGTGATGACTGGGTACTAAAGACAAAATCGTCTGACCGTCATCGAGTTGCAAGCGGTAGAGATAGTTGGCACCGCGAAACACCCGCCCTACAACGAGTGCGGTCTGTGTACTCTCGTCATCATGAATGATATCGTCAGGTCGCACCAGTACTTTGATGGGCGTACCGTTAGGATAGTCATACTCACAATATGTTGATTGTCCCGTCTCATCATAGACCTCCATGCGCCGATAAATATCACCAAGCGCCGTCTCGACGTGCCCTTCTTTAATGATGCCATCTATCATCGCCCCTTCTCCAACGAACTCTGCGACAAAAGGACTGATTGGCTCATGATAAAGCTCGCTTGGCGTTGCCCACTGGACAAGCTTGCCGCGATGCATAACGCCAACTTTATCTGCGATGGCAAAGGCTTCATTTTGATCATGAGTGACTAGTATCGCAGTAGTATTGGTACGCTTTAAGATATCGCGCACACTCATCGCTAGCGACTCACGCAGCATAACATCTAGGTTTGAGAATGGCTCATCGAGCAGTAGCAGTTTAGGTTTAGGCGCCAAAGCCCGCGCTAGTGCTACGCGTTGCTGCTGACCACCAGAGAGCTCATTGGGACGTTTATCTGCATGTTCGCTCAGCTCAACGAGTTTGAGCATCTCATCTACTCGCGCGCGTCTATCGGCAGATGACCACTTATTGAGACCAAAAGCGATGTTTTTGGCGACGCTCAAGTGTCCAAACAGCGCATAGTCCTGAAACACCATACCCATACCGCGTTTGGCGGGTGCGACTGCGAAGGAAGTGCGCGCGGTCTGCTTAGTCAAACGCTTACCGTTTAGGCTGATAATGCCCTCACGAGTCGGCTCTAAACCTGCGATTGCCCGTAGTGCGGTAGTCTTGCCGCAGCCACTATAACCCAAAAAGCAGCCGATCTCGCCTTGTTGCAACTCCAGTGACAAGGATTTGACGACCACAAAATCATCATAGCCTACGACCAAGTCTTGCACTTGCAAATACGCCTCACCATTAGCCGTGCTATTAGTATGCGGTTGGTCGTAACTTGAGTCGGTAGGCATAGATGGCACCAGTCGCTATTAATAAATAAGAGTAATTAATGAATATTTATATTGAAGCTAAATACTAGCCTTGTTTTTCGCTTTGTCTTAGCAGTATCCAAACGGGAATAAGACCTACGAGCACTATGAGTAAACTAGGTAGCGCTGCTCGCGCCCACATGCCTTCACTGGTCATTTCAAACACGCGCACCGCTAGGGTATCCCAGCCTTGCCGGCGTGTCATAAGCGTGATCGGCATCTCTTTCATCACTTCAACGAAACCCATAAGCAGCGCAGTAAGCACGCCAGGACTGAGCACTGGTAGTACTACACGTTGCCAGCGCTGTAATGGACTGTCGCTAAGTAGTTTAGCGGCCGCTTCTTGATTGATAGTCAAGCGCTGAAGTTGTCGATCTATAGGCTGAAAACTAACGGTCAAAAACCGCGTTGATAGCGCTAGCAGCATGACAATCACGCTACCTGAGAGAAACTGTTTTGAGGTAATGCCAAAGGCAATGAGTTGATTATCAAGCCATGCAATAGGAATAAATACCCCAACCGCCAGCACCGTACCTGGGACGACGTAGCCTAGGTTAGCTAACGTGGTCAAAAGCTTGGTGGTTTTGTCTGGATACTGACGTTTTATCCAAGCGATAATGATAGCAAAAAACGCGATGAGCAAGGTGGTCATACTAGCAATCATCAAGCTATTGGTCACAAAATCGATGTAACGCGCATCAAAATCTTCTTGATAATTCATCGCAGTCCAATAAATCAGCTGCAAAAACGGTATCAAAAACGCAACCAAAAAAACGGTCGTACAAAACAGCGTCATCGCCAGTTTGCTTGCGCTACTGCTGTCAAAACGTCGGTTGCTACCTTGCGTCACTACGTTGCTGCGCCGCGCTTGCCAATATTGCTCAAAGAGCACGACGATAAACACCACGCCTATTAATAACGCGGCAAGTTGGGCGGCGGTCGTTAAACTAAAAAATCCAAACCATGCTTTATAAATAGCAGTGGTAAAGGTATCGACATTGAATACCGATACCGCGCCAAAGTCCGCCAAGGTCTCCATACAAGCAAGTAGCAACCCACCAATGATCCACGGCAGCGCTTGCGGTAATGCTAATTTAAAGAACACCCGACTGCGGCTAAATCCTAGCATTTGCCCCGCTTCGATCGCACGGCGTCCTTGCGATAAAAACGCTTGACGCGCCAGCAGATAGACATAAGGATAAAAGGCCAACGACAGTATCAGTCCTGCGCCCCACACGTTGCGCACTGATGGTATAGCAGTCGTCAATCCAGCATCACGCAAAAAAGTCTGCAAAGGACCACTAAAATCAACAATACCTACCGTGACGAATGCTAAGACATAAGCCGGTATCGCAAGTGGTAGCATCAATGCCCAAGTAAAAAACCGTTGTCCTGGGAAGCGGTACATACTTGTTAACCAAGCCAGTATGGTTCCGATGCTGCCAGAGAGTAGCGTCACTATGACCAGCAAGATAGCAGTGTTTTTGAGGACTTGTGGCAACACATAATCTGCCATGTGTGTCCAGATATCGGCTACTGGCTGCGTCCACGATAGCAGCACGATCAAAATCGGCACCAACATAAACAACGAAATCAGCCCTAAGACTGATTTCGATAAAATACGCTGCACAACCGTATAGTCACGGCGGCTGGCGCGCTTTTGGCGGATATCTAACTTATTAATAATATTACCTTGCAAGACGTTTTCGGTATGTTCCTCACCTATCTCTATTGTATATAAATAAAGCTAGAGGAGAGTGCTTTTATTACCGATAATCCCTATTTGCTCTTATTTTTACTGTTATTTATAGCCCGCTTTATCCATCATTTGAATAGCTTGGGTTTGAAGCTCACCAAATTTTTGTACATTGATATCGTCTTGTTTGAAATTGCCCCAAGATCTGAGCATATCTGACTCATCAACGCCTGCTTTGACAGGATATTCTTTATCAGCACTGGCGTAGATACCCTGTGCTTCATCAGATGACAACCATTCCATCAGTTTCAGTGCGCCATCTGGATTGTCTGAGCCTGCGACCACGCCTGCGCCAGAGATATTCACATGAGTACCCGTTCCACCTTGATTAGCCCAGAATATATTAACAGGGAAATCAGGCTTTTCATCGAGCAGACGACCATAGTAGTAGCTGTTTGCGATACCGACTTCACACTGACCAGCAGCGATTGCCTCAAGCAAGCTGGTATCATCGCTAAAGACATCCGTTGCAAGGTTATCCACCCAGCCGCGGATGACCGCTTCAGTTTGCTCTTCACCTAAGTGCTCTATCATGCTGGCGACTAGGGACTGGTTATAAACCTTTTTAGAGGTGCGCAGACATAATTTACCTTTCCATTTTGGATCGGCCAGGTCAGCATAGGTAGACAACTCTTCGGCATCAATTTTGCTTGGATCGTAGAATATAGTACGCGCGCGTAATGATAAACCCGTCCACTGACCTTTTGGATCACGGTATTTGGCAGGAACGTTTGCAGTTAGCACCTCTGATGCGACAGGTTGCAAGAGACCTTGCTGTCCTGCCTGCCATAAGTTACCCGCATCGACAGTCAATAGCATATCGGCTGGCGTGTTGTCACCTTCAGCTTGCAGGCGCGCCATAAGCGGACCGTCTTTGTCAGTGACTAGCTCAACCTCGATACCTGTCTCTTGGGTATAGCGATCTAAAAGGGGTTTGATCAGCTGCTCGTTACGAGATGAGTAAACAGTTACCGTAGGCTCATTGCTGTTAGTCGCTACGGTTTCAGTAGCCTCAGTTTCAGTAGCTGGCGTCTCGCTATCAACACTCGTTTCAGGAGTAGAGGCATTATTACAACCCGCTAATCCTAACATTGCCCCAAATACAGCAACAGATAAAATTTTGGTCGAGGGCAAGCTGATGCTCGTAGCGCTAATTGACATGGTTATCTCCGCAGTAATGCTCGTCGTTATAGAGGCTTTTGATAGAAGCTGCTATCTATAGAATGCAATAAATAAATAAAAAATCAGACCCAAAAGTCCGAAAACAACATACTAATCTAAATGAGATTAATTATCAATACATTTATTTAGCACAACCTGCTATCTATAGTTTACGTGTTTTACTGATACATAAGGTAGGCTTTTAACTGAGTTTACGGATAGTTTTGACTTAGTAACCACTGCCCCAAGATTACATTGACCGCCGCTTCAGTACGCAGTATCCGTGACCCCATGCTAACCGCTTGACAGCCTTGTTTGGCAAGCAGGTCAATCTCATAATCAATCCAACCGCCCTCGCTACCGATACAGACGACAGAAGGTAGCGGCGTAGATCTGGTCTCATTGCCAAGCGTCTGCATATATTGCGTCAATGACACTTCACTATAAGGATGCGCGACGATAGCGCCTGTGGTGATTAAGTCTGCAAGCTTGTCCTCGACGAAAGGTTTAAAGCGTTTTTCTAGCGTGATACTAGGCGCAGTAGTGTCAACGCCTTGTTGTAAGCCCTCTAGTACAAACTCATCGAGACGATCAAGCATTGGACTTTGCCAATAGCTCTTTTGCGTACGATAGCTGTTAACCAATATGATGTCGCGGACGCCTAAAGCGGTCATATCCATCATTAAACGGCGCAGCACTTTTGGACGTGGCAAGGCTAAAACCACGCTAATATTGAGCTTAGGTGGCGGCTCAACGGTCAAGGTAACACCACAAAGACTAATCTGAAGCGGCGTTATGTGTTCAATAATAGCGCTACCAATATTACCGCTAAGTTGCCCTATTTTTAGGCTATCCCCTACTTTTAGGCCAAGCACTTTGTCAATATGTTCAATCTGCTTAGCATCATCAATGACTGCAGTCGGCAAAGTGATATTGGCTGCGGGTAATAAAATACAGTTCATGTAAAATGCCGTTTTCAGTAAATTGATTTATAAGCTTTCAAGGATAAATGCTTATAAGCATAAAGGCTTTTAAGGATAAAGGTAATCTAAGCCTTTATCGCTGAATACTCTTTTATAACTTCTTCAATCATAGACAGTTGCCGCGTCAAGACAGACTGCTGCTCTAATGTCATTGTCTTGCCTGCCTTACCTGCCGTAAGTGCCAGTTCTGTCTCACTAAGCCATAGCTTTAGTTGCTCATAAATCAGCGTGTCGTCAGTCGTTTGATTATCCAAAGCCTCTTGATCCTGCTTATGGATAGCTTGATAATAAGGATTATAGGGTTGATACAGCGCGCCGGCGCTCGCCAATTTATCAACCACACTCTGACACGATTGTGTATAGCGCCCTATCAGTACTGGTGTCCCAACGCTAGCAGGCTCTACTGGATTGTGCCCACCGATATCGACCAAAGAGCCACCGACTAGTGCTACGTCAGCGAGCTTATACCAGTGCATGAGCTCGCCCATACTATCAGCCAAATATACTTGGGTCTGATCAGTTATTTGCTCATCAAGACTACGCCGTGCCATTGTCAGTCCTGACGCTTTAATAAGCGTTGCCACCTCATCAAAGCGCTCAGGATGCCTAGGGACGATGATAAGTAAAACCTTATGAAGCGCTGATTCTGCTAGCAATCGTGTATGCAACGTCAAAGCTGCTGCTTCCTCACCACTATGGGTACTCGCCGCTACCCAAATGGGACGCGCTAATGCGTCTCGTTCTGTGTTAGCAGCAGATGTAACGTTGGACTCTTTTTTTAAGGCCTTGTTTTTTGTCTTATCCTCAATCTCAACTGTCGCTTGAGGATTTTTTGCTGTGATCTGCGGGGTATTTATGACCCATTTGAGCGAGCCTGCCACCCGAATCTGCGCGCTTTGCGCACCTAACTGACGAAAGCGTTTGGCCGACTCATCATCTTGCGCGATGATCAGCGTCAAATTCTCCATCATGCTCGTGCTGACCGCTTCTATCTTTTGATAGCGCTTAAAAGAGGACGCAGACAGACGACCATTCACTAAGATGCTAGGTATTTTGTGCTCAGATAGTTTGCTCAATATATTAGCCCACAGCTCAGTTTCGACAAACAGTGCAGCAATAGGCTCTACATGCGCCAAAAACGTCTCGACCACCGCAGGCGTGTCTACGGGAACATAGCTGTGGCTCAGCCTGCCTGATGCGATATCATTAGCAAAACGGCTAGCACCGCGTGCAAATCCTGTCTGCGTGGTATTGGTCAGCCAGATCTGGTAGCCCTTTGCGAGTAAGGCATCGAGCAGTGGCGCAATAGTGTTAGTCTCACCCAAAGATACGGCATGACACCAAATAACAGTTTGCTGATTGCTTTTATTCTGCCCGTTTACCAGATCAAATTGATGAGCAGCATTTTGAGATACTGGAGGCGGCGGATAATGCTTGCCAAAACGCTGCGCTACTTCTTGCTGATAGTTGTCGTTCTTGTGCGAGCGTCGCCAGACTTGTATACGGTACAGAGGCTTTAATAAGCTAATAACCAATCGATAATAAAAAGGCGGCTGATGCGTGGCCTGCACGGTTGATAGTACTGGACTTACTGGGTCTGATGGCGACATATGAGAGGATGGCATAAAATAGCCCAGTTAAAGGTAGAATAAAGAAGAGTTTGACAAGCGCGCTTATTTTAATGCAATTTTATGACAAGTGGTAGCAACTCTTATGAGCGCTTTGTCTTAGACAAAAATAATTAATAATAGTGCGACAATGATGATAGCGCCGATTAGTACCTGATAACGCTTGATACTGTGTTGTTCTTGTTTTTGTGTGGTTATGAGCATTTGGGCTTGTTGCCACTGCGCAACCACACTTGCCGCTTCACTATGACCATTATCCGCCGCTTGCTCTAGCCAATACTTACCCTTGTCGACGTCCTGCGCAACCCCAACTCCTTGATAATACAGTTTGCTCAGTAGACGCTGAGCACGGCTGTCATCTTGGTTCGCCGCTTGCTCGATTAAACGCACTCCTGATGTCATGCCTGTCTCTTTATCTGTGGACACACCCTCACCGAGTAGCTCATACATAGCCAGTCGTAGCATCGCGGCACTATTGCCAGCATTGGCTGAAGAGTGCAAAACAGACACCGCTTTTTGGCGGGCTAATTGATGCGCCTTTGAGAACTGAACCTCGTGGCGCGGTTTATTTTGCTTAGCAATATGCTGCTCAAATTGATCGAGTACCCGACGCGCGCGATTGTAATCGTCCGTACCTGCGGTCTGTATGACCTCAATCTCATCTAACTCTTTTAATAATTGAGTAAACCTCTCAGGGGTGACGATTACTTTGGGCTCTTGCAGTTTTTGTATGGTTGGTTCTAGATTTGTCTCAACAGGCGCTATATTAGGTTGAGAAGGTGTCGATTGCGATGGTAAGACATTTTCTTTAGACACTTTGTTATTCAACGCCTGAGTATCGGTTGCAATTACAGATGATTTCTCTGGATGCTGGGAAGATAGATTCTGCGCATCTACTGGTTCTGATTCTAGTTCTAGGTTTTGATTAGCGCTTACAGCATTGACGTTATTGATATCTGACTTGATACTTTTAGTCGGCTTACTTTTAACTGGCTTACCACTAACTGACTCACTAGGTATTTGCGCATCTGTTGTGGAAGATTGAGCGCTAAGATTTTGATCAAGTGTATTTTTAGCTAAACACGTACTATCTAAATGCACATTAGGAGGCAAACGCACTTTGACCGCTTGATACAATCCGCTTGCGACTTGACCGCCTTGTACCGCTATAAAGGGGCGATCGATATGACCGAACAATCGCAGTCCTATAGGCTCTAATGGAAAAAATAAATCATCACCGCTTTTATCATTTTGACGATACACAACTGCCATATGCTGATAAAAATCATCCGCTGTTAATACAAGACTAGGATAACGTTTTTGCAATTCAAATTGACCATACCAATGCGCGGTGTGTTGCCACTTTGACGCCAGTACGCGCCCAGCATAGAATCCCAAAAATATCAGTAAGTTACGATAGGGCTCCTCTGATAATATCTTTTTCTCATTCCAACGATCCGCTTTGATCAGTTCGCGCCGTATTTGTGATAACAAAGTATCGATACGCTGCAAACTAGCTAAAGACTCATCTAAACTGTACTCTCTTAATAGGGCCTCATAAGCTAAGCCGCCTGCAATAGGACGCTTAGCTAAAAAGTCTTGCCAATATCCTGTGGCAATATAATCTAAAGGCGTCAAAGGTGAGTCAGACATCAGGCAGGTACTTCCTTAAAAGTATTTATAAATGGATAAAAAACAATCTACCTTAGCGTAAAATTCAACGCACTACAATAAAGGGCTAAACAGCCGCACAACATTATCAAATAGACGCGCATAGCTTGAGCGCTGTTGCCACTCAGTCAATGACAACAAGCGACAATTTTGTAGATAAGTCGCTTGCGCATCTGCAATTTGTGCCACCATCTGCGGCGTATAAATCGCCAAGCTGACCTCCATATTTAAGTAAAAACTGCGCATATCGATATTTACCGTACCAAATAGACAATAGTCATCATCGATAACGACAATTTTGGCATGCAACAAGCCGCCTTTGAACAGTGCGATATTGACGCCAGCCTCAAGCAGCTCTTGATAATAGGCTTGCGAAGCATGTTGCACCAAGAACGAATCCACCTTTTTGGGAATAATAAGGGTCACTTCTACCCCGCGTTTAGCAGCTGTCGCAAGCGCGCCTGATAATGCTTCGTCAGGAACAAAATACGGCGTCGTTATCTGAATACGCTTATTAGCGCGGTGAATGACAGTGACGAGCGTGTTGTAAATGACATGCGCAGTCACCTGCGGAGCAGAAGGTATTAGCTGCGCAATGACCTCGTCTACAACAGGCATTTGCGGGATGACAATAGACGTCGACCCTGTATCAGGCGGCTCTATAAGATCGAGATTTGCACCTAGGACTTTTATACGGCTATTAATATCATTGATAGTCGGCGACATGACGTATAACTTACGCGTGTAGTTATTTACCCGCTGATCGAGCACATCTAGATTGTAGTTGTTTTCAGCGCCGATATCTGTGACGACCACTTTTGCTATAGCGGTTGCAATGTTGACTGGCCGCTCGCTGACAATGCGCATCATCATATCGATCCACTGCCCGACTCCTTTGTCTTGCTTAAAAAATGCGGGGTCAACTAGATTAAAACTACCTATATAACCAATGTACTCATCAATGGCGACCATCTTGCGATGATTACGTAAATCAGAGCGTACAAATAAAGTTTTGAATAGCCCTACCGGTAGCGATTGATGAACAAATACACCCGCTTGCTCAAGCAGTTTGTGCTCGGTACTGTTAAAGAATCTAAAACTGCCGACGCTATCGGCTAATATATGGCACTCAACTCCGCGCTTAGCTGCTGAGACTAGCGCCTGTATAATATCTAATACTTGACCCTTGGGATAAATGATATAAAACTCTAGCAATATCGTACGCTGAGCGTTCTCAATATCGGTAATCAAACGCCCAAAAATGTGATGGGGTGTGGTGAGCAGTTGCATTTGGTGATGCGCAAACACACCAAATCCCGTCCAGCGCGTGCCAATTTGACTGACGCCGCGGTAGTGATCAGGCAACAGGTCTTGACCTTGATCAAAGACCAAACGCTCACGCTTAGCCATGTCATTCATCAGCCCGCGTGCCTGCTCCAAACGCTGACGATAGCGACGCCCAATCATGGGCTCACCGAGCAAAACATAAGCGATAAATCCAACTACAGGCAAAGTATAAAGCACAGCGATCCACGCAATCGACACGCCAATATTGCGCTGTACCGATACAATGCGCAAAGTCATCACTATCATAAGGATAACGTGTAGTAATAGTCCAAATCCTGCAAAATCACCCCAAGACCAAGTGGCAAAATGCTGCTCTACATCCCAAGCGTCTATACTTACCTCCATTGATCAAATGAGAGCCTACATTAATACATAACCGCAGCTACTCAAAACATTCAGCCTGCGACATTATAGTCGTATTTGCGTGCATCATAAAAGGACTACTCCTTGTGTCCTTTTTACGTCTATAACAAACATTTTATAAATTGCGCAAAATAATATTTGACAGGCTTTGTTAAGTCTATATAATACACACCCACAGCAAGGGGCTTTGATAGTCTTTATGTTGTGGGAAGTTAATTAAGAGGTGACAATCTTGATTGGCTATATTTTTAGAAGTTCGATAGCATTTTTTAGATGCAGAATTTCTAGAATTTTCCCCTAAAGGAAAATCCTCTTGCGAAGCTAAAAAAGCAGTGCTTTTTTTATACGCTTCTCAGGGTGATTAGCTCAGTTGGTAGAGCGTCTGCCTTACACGCAGAATGTCGGCGGTTCGAGCCCGTCATCACCCACCACTTAATAGCAAGTGGGTCCTATTGATAAGGGCAAGATGCTAGTACGACCTTAGCAGCGGTAGTTCAGTTGGTTAGAATACCGGCCTGTCACGCCGGGGGTCGCGGGTTCGAGTCCCGTCCGCTGCGCCATATTTAAAACGAATTTAAACCTTTGGGTTTAAGCAAGTTTCGCCTCAAACATTAGCTTGTTTGGGGTTTTTTTGTATTTGTATCATCGATTTTTAACAATTACCTTTGACGACGGTGTGCACATAGCCTGACTTATAGTTTGTAAGTGTTTTGAATCTATAACCTTTTATATTCATAACGTGAGTAACGTTCCGTAAAAATTGGAAATTTGTTAACCTTTTAGAGTGCATTTAAGGTAAAATATAGCAGAATACATTTGTGCACTGATTTCAAACACGGAGGTTTTATATGTCAGAGTCGAGAGCAGAAAGTCAAAAAGTAGCCATGGTAACAGGAGCACTAGGTGGTATCGGTACCGCTATTTGTGAAAAACTGCTAGCTAAGGGTTATCACGTCATTGCTACTTTGAGCAAAGAGGATCCAGAACGCACCAAAAAATGGTGTGATGACAATGGATTTGACTCAAGCCGCTTTGAATTTCTTGCCGTTGATTTAAGTGATCACGAGACCGCTATGGCAAATATTCAAAAAACCATTGATAAGTATGACAACATCTATGCCTTGATAAATGGCGCTGGTATCACCCGCGATAGTAGCTTTAAAAAGATGAGTTTTGAGCAGTGGAAACAGGTTATCGATACCAATTTGACCTCGCTATATACCATTGTTCACCCCGTCTTTGTCAAGATGCTGGCGCAAAAAGAGGGCCGCGTTGTCAACATCAGTTCGATTAACGGTCTGCGCGGTCAGTACGGTCAAACCAACTACTCTGCGGCCAAAGCGGGCATTATTGGTTTCACCAAAGCTTTAGCTTATGAAGGCGCAACCTCATCAGTCACTGCAAACGTCGTTGCGCCAGGCTACACCTATACCCCTATGGTAGAGACTGTGCCTAAACATATTATGAACAAAATTAAAGAAACCATTCCGATGAATCGTTTGGCAGGTGCCAACGAAATTGCTGCAACTTGTATGTACCTCATTAGTGACGAAGCTATCTTTGTCACAGGCGAGACCATATCAGTGAACGGCGGACAGTATATGTCCTAGATTGAGTATTATTAGGTCATATCTGTTATACTATTAAGTCAAATTTTTATACAACCCATGCGCGGAGAAGCAGTATGTCACAGCAAAACCCTCAAGATTTTATGAATCAGTTCAACAACATGAGCGAAAACGCTCAAAAAATGTTTGAGCCTTGGACTAAATTGAACCAAGCCTTTTTAAAAAACGCAGAAATGATGACTGAGTTCTCATTGAACACTATCAAGTCCTACTCTGAGATGGGTCTTGAGAACATGCGTCAAGTGTCTGAGATCGACTCACCAGAATCTGCTGAGAACTTCAGTAAAAAACAAGCTGAAATGCTAAATACTATCAGCCAAAAAATGCTAGCAGATGCTAAGCGTATGACAGAGCTTGGTAGCAGCATGCACGATGAAGTGATGCAAGTAATGGGTGACGTATATGGTCAAACCAGTGAGCAGATGCAAAGCAACATGCAAAAAACTGCTGACCAAGCGACCAAAGCGGCACAAGAATACTCAGCTAACATGAACAAAATGGCTGAAAAAGCAACTGAGCAAGTTTCTAAAGCCACAGCTGCTGCTAAGCAAAATGCTACCAAGGCAACTGAGCAAGCCAATAAAAATGCTAAAGAGTACACTGAGAACATGAAAAACATGACTCAAAAAGTCAAAGAGCAAGCAACCAAAGCCACTAGTGCTGCGAGCAAAGCTCAAACGAATGCCACCAGTAAAACTGCTGCCAAAACCAACACTAAGTAATTGTTTAGTTAGCACAGTTTTATGTCGTCATTATTATATAAAGGTGGGTAAGAGAGCTCTTTCCCGCCTTATTTTTATGGTGTTGGCAATATGCGCTTTTACTACTAACATAAGCTTTTACTACTAACATAAGCTTTTACTACAAAATAAAAAGCACCATTAAATAGCTCGTAACATCAGATAATTTGTACCATCAGATAAACAATGGATAAAGATATGGATAATCAACAGTCCGGCGACCACTCAGACGATAATAAAAGTCAGTCATCACACGACTCAACTACCGAAGATACCAACAACTTTGGGTTCAATAGCTTTGGTCAATATTATCTAGATCAACTAGATCAGATCAATAAGATGAATCAATCTTTTTTTGACAAGTCTAAACAGACGGCCAATCCTTTTGAAGCCAATATGAAGCTATGGCAAGACTCTATGAGTCAGTTTGGTCAATTCATGACTCCAAATATGGCTCAGAGCGCTGATGAGTCGCCATCAGATACCAGCAACGCTATTGACGGTATCACTGACTTTACCCAAAAGTTTATGAGCGAATCTCTAAAGCGTGCAGGTCAAGACGACAATATCAGCCAATCCATTATGCTCAACATTATTGATGGGTGGCAGAACCTGACAACGGGCGTCACTGAAAAAAGCCCGACAGCCTTGATTGAAAAACAGATGATGCTATGGCAGCAGCAAGTACAGCTAAGCCAAAATGCTTTGATGAATTTCTCTGGCAATCAGACCGAGCCGCTTGCTACTCCAGAAAAAGGCGATAAGCGCTTTAATGATGAGGAATGGTCGAACAACTCTATTTTTGACTTACTCAAACAAAGCTACTTGCTGATGGTTGATAGCATGATGTCTACCATAGACAAGGCTGATGGTATCGATGATAAGACGCGCCAGCGTTTATCATTTTTTACTCGTCAGTGGCTAAACGCGGTCGCTCCGAGCAACTTTTTGTGGAGCAACCCTGAAGTGCTACGCCTAACTATGGAGTCAGGAGGTCAAAATCTGGTCAAAGGTTTAAAACAGCTTACTGAAGACATGGAAAAAAGCGCCCAAGTGCTCAGCGTACGAATGACGGATGACGATGCTTTTAAGCTAGGTGAAAACATTGCTACTACCCCTGGCAAAGTGGTGTTTCGCAACCATATGTTTGAGCTGATTCAGTACACGCCAACCACGGATAAAGTCCATAAGCGTCCGCTACTGATCATTCCGCCTTGGATCAACAAGTTCTATATTATGGACTTGCAAGAAAAGAACTCCTATATCCGCTGGGCACTAAATGAAGGTCATAGTGTCTTTGTTATCTCATGGGCTAACCCTACCCCAGCGTACAAAAATGTCGGTATGGATACCTACATGCATGACGGTTTGCTCACCGCTTTGGATACGATACAAGAGATCACAGGCGAGCCTGATGCTAACGTCATTGGTTACTGTATCGGCGGTATGTTACTCGCGTTGACCTTATCTTGGCTTACTGAAAATGAACAAGCCGATCGTATCGCTAGCGCCACTTTTTGGACAACGATATTCGACTTTACAGATCCAGGCGATTTAGGCGTATTTATCGACGAGCGCGTTGTAGGTGCCCTTGAAAAAGAAGGCAATGACAAAGGGGTATTCGATGGACGTATGATGGGCGTGGCCTTTAGCTTACTACGGGAGAATAGCCTATACTGGAATTACTATGTACAAAACTATCTAAAAGGCGAGCGCCCTATTCCTTTTGATCTTTTATATTGGAATTCTGATTGCACCAACGTCACCGCCGCTTTGCATAGTTTTGTACTTCGTGAGCTGTATCTTGGCAACAAAATGATCGAAAAAGGATCGCTTGATTATGATGGTATCAAAGTCGACTTATCAAAAGTGACAACACCGACCTACGTCGTAGCAACGCTACAAGACCATATTGCAAAATGGAAAGGCAGCTATACGTCTACGCAAGTGCTCGGTGGTGACGTGACTTTTGTACTCGGAGAGTCAGGACACATTGCAGGTATCATCAATCCGCCTACTGGTAAATATGGCTTTTATACTCATGATGAGTACGCCTCTGACCCCGATGAATGGTACGCCAAAGCACAAAAACAAGATAGAAGCTGGTGGCTTCATTGGGAGGAGTGGATCGACCAGCATAGCGCAGGACAAGCTGATAGCCGTATGCCTGGCGTCGATCACAAGGGCCAAGAGTGGCAAGTATTAGGTGACGCGCCTGGTACATATGTTCACGTTAGAGCAGAAGATGCACTAAAGTCCTCTGGAAATTAATTTTTATTTGTCTAAAAGTACTATTTGTCTAAAAGTACTATAAGCGGTAAGAGCGCTACTTGTTTGCTCTTACCGTTATTTGTTTTATAAAACCTCCGACTTAACTTTTATTTCATTGTATTCTTCTTTACTTTATCGTACCGTGGTTTACTACCAGATTGACTCTATAACGTTAAAGCTAAAACTTATATTCTAGATTTACAGGTCTAGGTTACTGCCTTGTCAGGATCAAAAATTTTAGTATTATAACGAGAGCTAACCCTTATAAATTTATAAACTATTTAGGCGTGTACGACACTCACTTCTAGCATCTTAAATGCTCAGATGCTGGTGTTTAGGTAAATACGTCACGCCCTACCCCTATACAAACTGGAATACCCTATGTCAGATATTATCGAAGAAAACATCGAACAGCCAGATAAAGCCCAAGTTTGGCTAAGTCGCAACAACCCACGTCAAAGAGTGCCCGGTTCTGTACCGAACTTTCAAGACATGATGAACAATCAGTTTTATAAAAGCGAAAACAACATCAACGACTTTACGCGTCAAAAGCGCTATTCCGAAGACAGCGCAGTGTTGATAAAAGAAGTCACCTCAAGACATATGGCGCAGACCAAACAACAGATTCAAGACAATATTCAGACGCTCAAGCAAGATGCTAATGATATCGTTAGCAGTCTAAAAAAGACTTATACGCCAAATAGAATCTGGCAAGAGTGGCTTAGTTACAGCACAGACAGCACCAAGCGTCTATTGCAAACGGCTGATGTGCTCAAAGAGCGTGGCGATGTGTTTTTGGAGCACGAGGCAGCAGGCTGCCCGCCCGTTTTAGATTATGATTATGACGTCATAATGGACGCCAGTAATTTTGATCGCCCCTCCAATTATGTGTTACTTAGAATCATACCGCCCGCCGGAATTATCACTGATGACAGCAAGCGTCCTTACATTATAATTGACCCAAGAGCAGGACACGGCGCTGGTATTGGCGGCTTTAAGCACGAAAGCCAAGTCGGCGTTGCCCTAAATCAGGGGCATCCTGTGTACTTTGTGGCGTTCAAGCGCTTACCTGAGCCAACACAAACGATCGCCGATATCACTTATGCTGAAGGCTTGTTTGTTCGTCAAGTAGAAAAAAGCCATCCAAAATCAGATGACCCTGTCATCATTGGCAATTGCCAAGGTGGCTGGGCGGCGCTTATCTTAGCCGCTACTAATCCAGATATTACAGGTCCTATCGTGCTAAACGGCGCACCAGTATCCGCTTGGAGCGGAGAAGTTGGTGTCAACCCTATGCGCTACAAAGCTGGCGTTAACGGCGGTACTTGGTTGTCCATGCTCAGCGCTGATCTCAATAATGGCGTGTTCGATGGTGCCGCTTTGGTCGATAACTTCGAAAAAATGACACCATATCGTAACTATGTCGGTAAATATTACGATTTATACAAAAACCCGCAAGCCAACCGTCAGCGCTTTTTGGATTTTGAGCGCTGGTGGGGCGGGTTTTTCTTAATGAATGACAAAGAGATTCAGTGGATTGTAGAGAATATCTTTATCGGTAATCGCTTAGCTCGCAATACCGGGCAGCTTGAGCCAGGTGTCAATATTGACCTGCGTAATGTCAAAGCGCCAATTATCGCTTTCGCTTCACGCGGTGATGATATTACCCCGCCGCAGCAAGCGCTGTCATGGATTTTGGACGCGTACAGTGACGAAAAAGATGTTGAAGTCTGTGGTCAGCGTATTATTTATATGATCCATGAGCAAGTGGGTCACTTAGGTATTTTTGTCAGCTCAAAAATTGCGAATACTGAGCATACTGGTATTGCCTCAATCATGGATATGATCGAAGTCTTACCACCTGGTCTCTACGAGCTAGATATTGCTGACTTTGAAGGTAGCGGAGAAGAAAAAACCTTTGCCGTCAATCTTGAGCGCCGCACCTTTGATGATTTGAGCCAAGCCATTGGTGAGTACCGTACCGATGAAGAGCCGTTCAAAGCAGTACATCGCTACTCTATGTCACAAACGCAAGCTTACGAGCACAACCTACGCCCTATCGTCAAAGCGATGAGCAATGAGACCTCTGCGCAGTTTTTGCGTACAATGCATCCGCTAAGACTACAAAGAAGTATCTGGAGCAGCAAAAACCCAATAGCGATGGCGACGAGTCAAATGAGCCAAGTGCTCAGTGGTAGCATTGAGAAAAACCAAAATCAAGAGTTTGTCCCGGTTGAAAAGGACAAGAAAACGCATGAGCCCTCTGACGTTTATGCCAGAATCAAGTTGCCTGCTATCGAGTCGCTCCAGCAAGACAATCTTTTTTTACAGATAGAAAAGATGTTTATGGATAATACTAGAATGACGCTTGATTTTTGGCGCGATTGGCAAGGACGCTATACTGAAAGCAAATTCTTTAGTATCTGGTCTATGCCTTGGTTCCGTCAGTACGGTGAATCAGTCGGCTCACGTCGCCTGCTTGATAAAGACTCATTGCACGAATTACCAAAAGTAGATGAAGCGCTTACCAAAATCGCTGATGGCGGCTTTAATGAAGCGGTCGTACGTATGCTGATTTTGAGCAACTTGGTCGCGGACAACAGTATCGATCGTAATCAGCTGATACGTCTGACAGAAGTTTTGACAGAAAAAGCACCGTTTACTAAAATGCCGCAAGCGGATCTATCAACTATGATACATACGCAAACGATCATCGTGCGCTTCGCTGAAGATGAGTCTATTGCTTCACTAAGCACGTTACTCACATCAAAAGAGCAACGTATTGAGGCGCTAAAACTGGTGCATTATGTAGTTGGTGATAAGCTGGTCGATCAAGACCCTGCTATTTTATCTATCAAGAAGCGTATCGAAGCGGCGTTAGCGCTAAAAGACGCTGATATCATCTAGTTTTTAAAGCTAAACGTTAAAACAAAAAAAGGGGCTATCTAAATGATTTAGGTAGCCCCTTTTTATGATCACTTATCGCGATTGTGCGGCGCCTCAAAATCAAGCTTGGGGCCAACAGGAACAATACCTGTCGGATTGATATTGGCATGACTGATGTAATAGTGCGACTTGATGTGATCCATATTTACAGTCTGCGCAATACCCGGTACTTGATACAGCTCCTTTAGGTAGCCCCACAAATTAGGATAATCAACAATACGGCGCAGATTACATTTAAAATGACCAAAATACACCGCGTCGAAACGCACTAGCGTGGTAAACAGTCGCCAATCGGCCTCGGTAATACTATCTCCAACCAAATAGCGACTGCCTGCCAAACGTGACTCCAATACGTCTAAAGCTGCAAATAGCTCGCCAACGGCCTCTTCATAAGCGTCTTGCGTGGTTGCAAAGCCCGACTTGTACACGCCATTGTTAACCGCCGAATAGACCAAAGCATTAATCTCATCGATCTCGTCCCATTTATCTTTAGGCAGAAAATCAACGGGCAATGCACCTACCTCATCAAATGCAGAATTGAACATCCGAATGATTTCAGAAGATTCATTACTGACAATAGTATTGGTTTTTTTATCCCACAAGATAGGCACAGTGACGCGGCCAGTATAGTCCGCTTTTGCAGCGGTATAGATCTCATAGGCATAGTCCGCATGATTGATAGGATCAGCGATGACGCCTGCGCCGTCTTTAAAGGTCCAACCATAATCACCCATAAAGGGATGGACGACTGATAGTGAAATCATATCATCTAACCCCTTGAGCTTACGAAATATCGTCGTACGATGCGCCCAAGGACAAGCTAGGGACACATATAGATGATAGCGATCATGTTCGGCTTGAAACCCACTTTTGCCCGTTGGTCCTGCGCTACCATCTGCTGTGACCCAATTTCTAAACCCAGACTCTTCGCGCTTAAAGCGCCCGCCACTAGCGTCGGTATCGTACCAAGTGTCCTGCCATTTACCATCAACCAATAAACCCAAGATTACTCTCCTCACAAATGTTGTTATCTATACTGATAATTTCAAACACTAAATTTCAAACACTAAGTTGTTTTTAAACCATCATTTTATTAGCGTACCAAAATCACAGGGGATACGGTGCTGGCGATAATTTCTGTCGTGGTACTGCCCAAGAATAGCTGCTGCCATTTAGAGCGTCCATACGCGCCAATAACAATGATGTCGATGTCGTTTTGCGTCTGATGAGTAAGCAGACCATTGACCGCATCTGTCTCTGGCAAATGATGCGTCTGCACCTCAAACCCTGCTTGGTTTAACTGCTCAGCGGCTACTCTTAGACTCTCCTTTGCTTCATCATTATTATGACCAATCATCACAATATGCCCGGGCATACCTTTTAACAGCTCGCTTTTGGCAACCAATCCGACCGCTTTGATAGCCGTTTTGCTGGCATCAAAGGCCACCATATATGAGCGTGGCTCCTTGTAAGCTTCTGAGCAAATCAAAATTGGAATGCTAGAGGCACGTGCTACCGTCTCGATTTGACTACCGATATTGATTCGCGCGTTTTTGTGATCCTCACCGCGTCGTCCCATGACGATAGCGCGGTTATCTTCTTTGAAATGCTCGATAGCAGATAGCAATTTGCCGCGGCGCTGATAAACCTTAATTTGGACATCAAAGCTGCTTTGTATATGGCTTTTGGCATCTTGTACTAAAGCATTGCTGTAGCTATTGACGACTCTTGCCCGCTGCTCATCTAAATGCGAGAGCTCTTCTAATAGAATCTGGCGACTGTCGAGTCCTATCGCGCCAGATAGGTCGCGCCGTTTGGATGCAGGCACTTCGGTCACATTTAATAAGGCTACAGGCAAATTTAGGCGACTGGCGTACCATGCGGCGTAGTCACTGACGGAACCTGTGACTGCTGAGCCATCGACACAAGCTAGAATATGCTGCTGGGTCATCATCACTTCCTCCTAAGATTAAATAAAAGTAAGGTATATATAGAGTCTACCAAGTTTATGAGCCTTATAGTCAAGCTTAGCAAATTAAAACATTAGGCTCACCTCAAATGGTTAATACGCCTAAGATTATAGATCCAATAGTAAAACGCTAGCTTGTTTTGAGAAGAATAAACGCCATTAAAATGATGATGCAAACACAAACCTAACTATAGGAAGTTATTATGAATAATACCAAGAAAGCTGAGCCACTCAGAATAGATATTGTCTCCGACGTAGTCTGTCCTTGGTGCGTTATCGGTTATCGTCAGCTAGCGCAAGCACTTAAGCAGACCAATACTGAGCATAAGATATACTGGCACCCGTTTGAGCTCAATCCTAACATGCCAGCCGAGGGCCAAAACTTACGTGAGCACATTATAGAAAAATACGGCTCGACCAAAGCACAATCTGATGCCAGCCGTGAGGCGATGACTCAAGCAGGTCGCGAGGTTGGTTTTGAGTTTAACTTCAATGATGATACGCGTATGCATAATACCTTTGATCTACATCAGCTACTGCACTGGGCGGAGCAGCAAGGACATATGCACGAGTTAAAACAAGCACTATTCGTCGCCCACTTCACTGACGGCCTTAATATCTCTGATATCGAGGTGCTCGCTGATATTGCAGCTCAGACTGGGCTTGATCGTAGCGAAGCATTAGCGGTATTAAAAGATCAGCGCTTTGCTCAAGACGTACGTATGGCTGAACAGCATTGGCAGCAGCAAGGGGTTCACAGCGTACCTGCTATTATCTTTGATGAGCGTCATTTGGTCAGCGGCGCGCAGGGCATCGATAACTTTAAGCACGTTTTGCAAAAAATAGCAGATATGCCTGACTAAGTTGCTTTGAGCTGACAAAAATAAAAACGCCGCTTCAATATCGAAGCGGCGTTTTTATGTGGATATGATTTAATTTATGATAAATCCTGTCCTAAAAATGAATCACCGTACGAATACTCTCACCCTTATGCATTAAATCAAAGGCTTCATTTATATCTTCTAATGGCATGGTATGAGTGATAAAGTCTTGTAATGGAATCTCACCTGCTAAGTAACGCTCAACGTAGCCTGGTAATTCGCTGCGACCTTTGACGCCGCCAAATGCTGAACCTTTCCAGACGCGACCTGTCACTAGCTGGAATGGACGGGTTGAAATCTCTTGCCCTGCGCCTGCGACCCCAATGATGACCGACTCGCCCCAGCCCTTATGACAACACTCCAGCGCTGAGCGCATGACATCGACATTACCGATACACTCAAACGAGTAATCTACGCCGCCATCGGTAAGCTCAACGATAATGTCCTGAATAGGATGGTCATAGTCTTTTGGATTGATGACGTCTGTTGCGCCTAATTTTTTCGCCAGATCAAATTTGCTCTCATTGATGTCAATCGCGATGATACGGCGCGCTTTTGCCATTTGAGCGCCAATAACGGCTGATAATCCGATGCCGCCGAGACCAAAGATAGCGACGGTAGAACCTTCTTCGACTTTTGCCGTATTCATAACCGCGCCCATGCCGGTGGTCACGCCACAACCTAGCAAGCAAACTTTTTCTAACGGTGCGTCTTTGTCCACTTTGGCCAACGAAATCTCTGGCAAGACGGTATATTCTGAAAAGGTCGAGCAGCCCATGTAGTGATAGATAGGTTCGCCGTCTTTGTAAAAGCGCGTCGTACCATCTGGCATCAGACCCTTGCCTTGAGTCTCACGTACGGCTGAGCATAGATTGGTTTTGCCTGATCGACACATTTTGCAGACGCCGCACTCTGCAGTGTATAAAGGAATAACGTGATCGCCGACTTGGACGCTGGTCACGCCTTCACCGATCTGTTCAACGATACCGCCGCCTTCGTGACCTAAGATAGCTGGGAACACGCCTTCTGGATCTTCACCAGATAAGGTAAAGGCGTCAGTGTGGCAGACGCCACTGGCGACGATTTTTACCAACACTTCGCCTTTACGTGGCAGCATAACGTCTACTTCTTCAATAGATAGTGGCTCATTTGGGCCCCAAGCGATGGCGGCTCTTGATTTAATAAATTCATCTGACATAGTTGTCTCTCTTTTTAATTAGTTTTATCGGTTATTGAGCACAGACCTATTCATCTTATAGTGCTGACTTAGTAGAGGCAAGCGACAGCTGAACCTGTCTGTGAAGCATTAAACTTTACACTAACTATTATAGTCGTTTCTGCCATGATAACAATGTGCTATATTTACAAATATCTTTTACACAGTGGTAATAATCATGCGCTGGGATGGCATTAGTGAATTTGTTTACGTCGCAGAATACGAAAGCTTCACACGTGCTGCAAAAGAGTTGGGCATCTCAACCGCGCAAGTCAGTCGGCAGATAAGCGCCTTAGAGAAGCGCCTCAGTATCAAATTGCTATATCGCACAACGCGTAAGGTAACACTGACTGAAGAAGGCCGCGTGTTTTATCAGCATTGCCGCAGCGTGCTCGATGGCTTGGATGCCGCTGAGCAAGCAGTAAGCAACTTACAATCAAAACCCCAAGGCAGGATTAAACTGACCGCTCCTGTCACTTATGGCGAGCAGCAATTATTGCCACTGGTCAATGACTTCATGGTGCAATATCGTGATATCGAAGTGACGGCATTTTTGAGTAATCAAAAAATTGACTTAGTAGATGGCGGCTATGACTTGGCAATTCGTATTGGCAAATTAAGCGACTCAACCATGATGGCAAAAAAACTTAGCCGTCGTACCAACTTCGTCTGTGCCGCACCCGCTTATCTTGAAAAATACGGCACTCCTCATGCTCTGTCCGAGCTAAGCCAACATAACTGCTTACTTGGCACTCGTGACTATTGGCATTTTATAGATTTTAAAAAAACAGATTCTGGAAAAACAGGTTCTGGAAAAGACGCTGATAAAGAAAAAAACCTGCGCGTGTTTGGCACTGTGCAATATAACAGTGGTCACAGCCTAGTTGATGCCGCTTTAAAAGGTCTGGGTATCGTGCAGCTACCTGATTATTATGTGCAAAAATACTTAGCATCAGGCGCGCTGGTCAGCTTACTAGATAACTATAGAGAGCCTGAAGAAAGTATCTGGGCCGTCTATCCGCACAACCGTCATTTATCACCAAAGATTCGATTGCTCGTAGATTATCTGGCGGAGCGTTTGGCTGTGTAATTAGTTTTGGCTTAGTCATTCTTTTAGAGGTGTTGTCATGCGACCCTTTACTATGCGTAGTTTATTACGCACAATGTTATGAAGCACAATGTTATGGTTCACAATGAATATTCGATGTTGTCAGCCATCACTCGCTGAATAAACGACCACAATAAAAAAGGACTTTTTATGCTTAAAATTATCTCTATCGCTGCTCTAGCTTTGGCTGTATCCTCTTGCGCCAGTGTTGAAAATATTTTAAACGCGTCAGACAAGGGGCAGTCAACGCCAAAAACGATGGCTGCTATTAATGCTGAGAAGGGTTTGGTGACGATGCAAAGTAATCACTCCGTTCAAGATACTGCGGATAAACTGGCATCGATTATTGAAAGTAAAGGCATGAAGGTGTTTGCGCGCGTCGATCATCAGAAAAATGCGCAAGGTGTTGATTTAACATTAAGACCCACACAAGTGATTATGTTTGGTAATCCTAAAGCCGGTACACCATTGATGAATTGCGAGCAAAGCGTCGCTATTGATTTGCCGCAAAAAATCCTCATCAGTGAAGATGCTGATAAAAAAGTTTGGTTATCGTACAACAATCCTGAATATCTCAAAGACCGCCATAATATAAAAGGTTGTGATACCCAATTAGGGAATATTGCAAAAGCATTGGATGGTGTTAGTAAAGCAGCTATTGCAAAGTAATACCAAACCCAAAAATGCAATTAGCGGCGTCAAACTCGCTTAGCATATTATAAATGTAGAATAGTCAGTTGGAAGTAAAAAGGTTATAACTTCAAACGCGCTACTGGTATAAATTTTACTTGCGTGCTGCGTTCACAGAGGCTGCGCAAAATTCATCCCAGTAGCGCTGTATTTACTTTATAGTACATCGACTATACTTGCACTCGTTTTCCTTGCTACTCTAATTTTTGGGAATGTTATAAGCTTTAGGTAAGAATCTAAACAAATAAAAAGGTGGGATGCAAAAGCATAACCCACCTTTTTCATGTTTTAGAAAATTAACTTATTAGGAGTTCTCAGATTGTGCTATTTGCTCATGTAACTCTACTTTCAACTTCTTTGCACATTCAATAATTTTCTTTCTATCGGCAGGAATAGCACCGTTTTCGATAGCAGTTAAGCGCATTTGCACCGTAACATCATAGTGCGGATAACTGGCATTACGGTGAAATAAGCGTTTATCCACTTCAATCAGTGCGGCAAATTCATGCAACTCTTGCAAAGTATCTGCCAGCATATGGCACCATTTATAGCCTTTAAATTCTATCTGCATAAAATCGACGTATATCGCCATATTGACTGTCCTTTTTATTGCGTACCCTGAGCATGCTGAGGAATCGGAAATACCTTGTCATAAGCCCAATTAAAGACAAACGCATACACAAGATAAAAGGTCGCCATCGCTATATCCATAACAAAGGCTTCCCACAAGCTAATCTGTAGGTACCATGCGATTAGCGGTAAGAATAATACCAGCAGACCACCCTCAAACAGTACCGTATGTCCGACTCGTAATGCTACGGTCTTGTGGACACTGCCGCGTAATCTAAGCATTGCTTTATCGAATAAAATATTATAAAAATAATTCCAGACAGTGGCGACTATGGAGCCTGCAATAGCAATGACGCCCATCAGCTCAAGCTTAAAACCAAACACTAAGCTCGCTAATGGTGCAAAAATAAGCAGCCCAATAATCTCAAAGCTCAAAGCGTGGCGAATACGATCTTTGGTCGTGCGCATAAAAGCTCTTTGTTATTCATTTAAGCCGCAAGCTTCAATAGTGTCTAAACGCTATGCACTTTATAGACCTAAAGGTGCATTACAGCATACGATTAATGAGCTTATCTTTTTTGACAAACTGATGATAAAGCGCGGCTGCAATATGCAAGGCGGTAAATACTAATATTAGATTCCAAATAATATCAGTATGCACATCATTAAAAAACCGTGCCAAACCGCGATCAGGGGTGACAAATACAGGAATATCAAACAGCCCAAACATACTTACCGCACGCCCGCCGTAGACTGACATTAGCAGCCCTGCCATAGGCATCGCAATCAGTAATGCATAAAGCATAAAGTGACTAATCTTAGAGATCATCTCTTGCCATTTAGGCATAGGGACAGGCGGCGGCGCTTTGGTAAATACGCGGCTAATTACTCGCGCTATCATCCAAAACAATAAGCTAACGCCAAAGGCTTTATGCAGGCCAATGTAGAACGAGTTATCCGTATTCTCATAGGTAAAAATCATAACCCAAGTGACGAGCAGCAGCAATGCGCTGACCCAGTGAAAAAAGCGACTGATCGCAGACCATTTATTGACATGGGTTGTAGTAGGTTGAACTGGGCTCATATCTTACCTATTGGGTTATAAAACACTCTCGGACAAAATATATTTCTTAAACTAAAATTTTACTGTAAGCTTGCGCCAATAATCACTGCTGAAAAATGGCGTTAGCAGATCACTTCACCAAGACGCTAATGACGACGCGCTGCGCTGCGTGATAAAACCATCTGGCGTCTGACCGTTGTCCGCCTGCCAGCGCTGAAACGCATTACGAGTGTTGGTACCGACAATGCCGTCAGTACCCTTGGTGTCGTAGCCAGAACTGGTTAAACGGCGCTGCAAATTGGTCACTTGCACCGTAGAGAGTGGACGCTCGTAACGTGGCCATGATTTTTGTAGACCGCTTTTGCCCGCGATGGCTTTGCCAAGCAAACTCACCCCAAGCGCGTAGCTTGAAGAGTTGTTGTATACCTTGATAACATCAAAATTAGGGCTAAGCAGTAGGACAGGACCATCTTTACCAGCAGGCAGCCACAGCTCCATCTGAGTATTGGCATCCAAAGTGACATCCTCAAGCGTATCAATACCCCTCGATGCCCATCTGGCAGCAGATTGTTTGGTACCGACTAAGGAGTAATCAAAAGAGGCAGGAATAGTTGCTTCATAAAAAGGCGCCAAACCACGCACCCAACCTGAATTATTGAGATAATTGGCAGTCGATGCTAACGCGTCCCCTGTCGCCCATGGATTACGGCTACCGTTATTATCACCATCAACGCCATACTTGAGCCATGTATCAGGGATAAACTGCGTCTGTCCCATGCCGCCTGCCCACGAGCCATCGAGCTGCGACCAAGACACATCACCGCGTTGTAGCAAGGTTATAAGGGCTAACAACTGGTTTTCGGCGAACTCTTGGCGGCGACCATCGTAGGCAAGACTAGCAAGCGAGCTTGGAATATAGCTATTGCCAGTGACAACGCCGTAGGAGGATTCCATACCCCAGATCGCGGCGATGACTTCAGCATCGACGCCATACCTGGACTCTAACTGTGATAAAAATCCGCGCTGTTCAGAGAACTTACGCTTGCCAGTACTCACGCGACCTTCTGATACCGCAGAATCAACGTATTCCCAAGGCATTTTTGAGAACTCAGGCTGCCCTGAATCGAGTGAGATAACTTGCTGATTTAAATTTGCAGACGCAAGCAAGCGCTGCACATCATAACTGCTATAGCCTGATGATAGCGCGCGCATAGAAAAATCAGACTTCCAGTCCGAAAAACTCTGATAGCTAGGTTTGACAGGTTGCGGTTTGGGCGTGATAACTGGCGCAGGTGTCGGTTTTACAGTAATCGTCTGCTGCTGAGTAATCTCTACTTTGCCTTGGCGTACTGGCACCGTTTTGCTTGGCTGCTGCATGGCTTGCTGACTGGTACAGCCGACAAAAAAAAGCGCGGGAAGCAAAGCGGCGTATTGTTTTTTTAGCATGATACAACTCTCATATTAGGAATTAGCGCGCTAGTACTGCACGTGGATCAATAGGATTACCATTTAAGCGCACTTGAAACTCTAAGGCGACTTGATCGGTTTGACCACTGCGGCCCATATTGGCAATACGCTGACCACGCTGTACTTGATCGCCTTCTTTGACCAGCAACTGACTGTTATGGGCGTAAGCGGTAATATAGTTGTCACTATGACGTATCATAATCAGGTTGCCATATTCAGGCAGTCCATTACCAGAGTACAGTACCGTACCTGATTGACTCGCTACGACAGGATCGCCTTCTTGACCGGCAAACCACATACCCATGTTGCCTGATTGAGCATCAAAGTTGCGAATCACCTGATTGCTCGTTGGATAGCCATAATTTGTCGTCGAGTTGGCCGTTGCGTTATATACTGGACTTTGAGTGACAGGTGCACTGGTGACAGGCGGCGTGTAGGTAGGCTGTGGCTGCGGCGTCTGACGGACTGACGTGTTGTAGCTGTTGTTGGCAGCAGGCGCCGAGCCGCCATCCCACAGTTTAAGCCATTGACCGCTATAGATAGTATATTTACTATCTAAACCATTTAGCGAACCGATTTGGCGATAGTTCAGCCGATAGCGAGAAGCGATTTGACTGACGGTATCGCCGCGCTTGACTAGATGATAATTAGGCACACCTTGAGCGTTGGTAATGATTTTGGGACCGCTTAGATTGGTCGGCTGATAAGCAGGCTTAGTTGCGCAGCCAACCATCGCCACTGTCATTGCTCCGAGCAAGGTTGCCGTCGCTAATTGCGATCTCATCGTAAGCTTTTTCATACAAGATATCCTATTTGTAGTGTGACTTGTCGTAGTGTGACTTATTTATGGTAAAGCTAGTATCTGGTTTAAATTATTATTTTATATATCTAGCGCCTGCAACTGTTTGAGCGCCGCTTTTGGAGTATGGTGTAGCCTAACTGGTGACAGACTAATGTAGCCTGCTGCAACTGCTTGTATATCTGTATCAGCCGATGCTTGATCTTGATTCTGTGCGTTATCTTTGCGTAAAGACAACCAGTAAGCATCACGTCCGCGTGGATCAACCATATGATACACAGGCTGTGCAATCTGGCTATGACCTAGGCGCGTGATTTTGCGACCTTGAATATCATCAGCACTTTTTACATTAGGAATATTAACGTTTAATACATGATAGGGCAAACTTTTACAGGTATCTATTATCGATGTTTGAGTTAATAATTTGACGATCTCGTTTGCTGCCCTATCATAACTTTGATCTTGGTCTGATATTTTATGAGCGCCGCCAACTAAGGAGGTTGCAATAGCTGGAATACCAAAAAGCTGCGCGGTAAGAGCGGCGCCAAAGGTACCTGAATATAGAACGTCTTGTCCCAGATTTGCTCCTGAATTGATTCCCGTTACGACGCAATCGAATGCTACGCCCTGATAAAGATTGTGCAGTGCTAAATGAATACAATCAGCAGGCGAGCCATTTACAGCGATAAAGCCAGATGGCAGAATGTGAGTATGTAAGGGACGCGTAATAGTTAACGCACTAGCTGTACCGCTCTGCTCAGTATTTGGTGCGACGACGACCACTTCTCCAATGCCAGATAAAGCCCTGTACAAAGCTGCCAATCCAGGTGCATATAAGCCATCATCATTACTAATTAAAAATCTCATTAATACTCTTTTTCTATAGTAGATGACGCTATAAAAGTCATCATGATTTGCTAAATTTTGGGGTTTTGATGATATAGGATTATCATATCCTTTGTACACACTGTATTTGTTGTTCAATGCCAAAATGCTTAAAGCTCTAGGTGATTGACACCTCTTAACTAGTACTTGTATATCTCAAGTGCTGCCTGCAAACAGACAGTGATAAAACTAAATAAGAGATAAATTGCTCAAAGCTGCCTTATATAATAGTGAATAATATTAAATTAATCTTTGTACACCAGTGCCTGCATTTAGCGTTATACTCTGTCTGCCCTATTCACTTAACGTCTAAGGTTTTGTTTTGTCAGTCTATTTATCAAAACCGGTGCCCTAAAAAATATGCCAATGCGTTACAATAAGCAATAATTAACAACATTATTTACCCTTTGCTTTATCTTGACGTAACTTGTCTGCTCATAGCTCTGCTATGTTGCTGAAACACGGGCTAAGCTCACAATATATCTACACATAGACGAAGAATTCATGTGACTTTTATTTTTATAACTATTACCATATGACCATCAAATAATGATAAGCGAGCGTAATACTGAATGAAGAATCAATCGATATTGTCTACAGCTTTTACTATGAAACAAGCCGCCTCCAAAGTCGGTTTTGCTAGCGCCATAGCGTCTGCATTCTTGCTCTCTTCAGTAACAACTGCAGCAGATAACTCTACAACGATCCCTTTAGATATGTCTGGTATGAACATCACTAAGCATGAAATAGCTGTCATGCAAGTGCTCTCAGAGATATGCCCGCCGATGCTCAATGGCAAACAAAAACAGCGTTTTTATAAGTCTTATAATGTACAGCTTCACGAATTGATGCCGTCATTAGAGGATCCAAAAGCGGCTATCCAGTACTTGTCTACTCAGCAAGATTATCGCCAAATCTTGCAAGGCATTCGTAGCTGGACTATGGGATTCTCTAGACAAGAAAACAAAGCGCTATGCGAGGACTTGGCTAACGCGGCTATCTAACGGGTAGTACTGGTTGCAACAGACAATGTCTCATACGACTTGCGATGATTTATAGCCTTTGGCGATAAGTGATTGCAAGTTTTTTATTATCTTAACAATCTCCCCCGGTCTTATTTAGTTGCATTTAACAATTCCCCATCGCCGGGCATTTTGCTACTATAAGGCGTTATTTTTTTATGTCTATCGCTTAGGCAATATACTGTGCTCATCTGTCAATTATGAGTTTTGAGGCTCGGTATAAAGGTTACCAAACATACGTTTATATCCTTAGCTATGCGGTAGATACATTTGGTTTTTTGATGCGGTGTAACAATTTATGATAGTAAAGCAGGTAAAAAAACAGCTCATCCAGCTTATGGTGGCAAGCGCTTCTATGAGCGCGGTCATGGCAGGCGCCGCCATTCAAACTCCTGAAATGGACAATACTGCTTATGTATTGATGGACTACAATACAGGCGAGATTTTGGCACAAAAGAATGCCAATCAACCTCTGCCACCAGCATCCTTGACCAAAATGATGACCAGTTACATCATCGAGCAACGCTTAGCCTCAAATGATTTGAGTGAAGATGACCAAGTATTGATGAGCGAAAACGCTTGGTGCCGCGGTAGTAGTAGCCAATCTTGCATGTATGTCCCTGTCAACAAAACAGCAAGCGTGATCGATATGCTTCGCGGCATCATCATTCAATCAGGCAATGACGCCTCAAAAGCAATGGCTGAGCATATCGCTGGTAGCGAATCGGCTTTTGCTATTTTGATGAACGAGCAGGCGCAAAAGCTGGGTATGGAAAACACCAATTTTGTCAATTCAACGGGTATGCCAGATGATGGTCATTATGCCTCAGCGATGGATTTGGCCAAACTTGCGCGCGCTATTATCAAAAACAGCGGTGAGTATTATGATATCTACGCTGAAAAGGAGTTTACTTATAACGGTATTACTCAAGGCAATCGTAACGCCCTACTCGCGACCGATTCGACAGTCGATGGTTTAAAGACAGGACATACCAACGCTGCTGGTTACTGCTTGGTAGCTTCTAGCGACCGTGACGGTATGCGCCTGATCTCCGTTATTATGGGCACAGAGAGTGCGCAAGCTCGTGCGGATCAGTCGCGCGAACTACTCAACTGGGGCTATGGCCACTTTACAACCGTTACCAAAGCGCCTTCAGGTCAGTTTGTAAGCAAACTGCCAGTATGGTTTGGAGAAAATGAAGAGGTTGAGCTGGCGACTGCTGATAATTTGCAAATCTTGACCACCAAGACACAAAAAAATAAAATCACTACGGTCGTCGACATACCTGAGAGCTTAGAGGCACCTATCGCCAAAGGCCAAGAAGTTGGCAAGATGATGGCGGTTATTGATGGTAAGGCTGTAGCTTCTGTACCTATCATCGCTACCAGCGCCGTCGAGGAGTCAGGGTTTATAAGCCGGATGTGGCAGCATGTGGTACGCTGGGCGCAGAACCTGTTTTGATATATGACTTAGTTGTAAAAAAAGACGCCTAAATATCAGGCGTCTTTTTTTATGCTCAGTAGTTTTTTTGTGCTGATAGTCTTTCTTGTGCTAAGTAGTCTTTCTTGTGCTAAATAAGAAGTCCTATATCCATGCCAGCCACTCCTTAATGAGTTTCATTAATGTTTTGCTATTGATATCTGAGCTGTGACAGTAGTCGACGCCGACAGCCTTGATCCCATGCTCAAAACTCCCTAAATTCGGCGCTTGCTGCGGCGGATACCAGTAGATAATCAGCGCGCGATGCGCCTTTTCGTATTGACGGATGGATTTAGTGAGCGAGATCACTCTGGTTATCTGTACGTCTTCAGCGCACATGACTATATCTACCTTTTTAATACTCATCTGCTCAATAACAGATTTTTCGTACTGATGATAATGAACATGAGCCCCTAGTCGCTCAAGAGTAGCTGCTAGATGTCCTTTTTCGCGGTAGTAGTAATAGATAACCGTCAACTCACTAAAAACCGATTGCTGCTGAGTATGATGCTGACTGCTCATAGGAATGGTAAGCGTGAATTGACTACCCACATTAGGTGTACTCTCAACCTCTACTGTGGCACCGATGAGCTGCGCCATTTGCCTGACCACAGTCAGACCAATACCAGAGCCTTCGTATTGACGCGTCTGTGACGAGTCCGCCTGAAAGAAGGGATCAAAAATATCGTTTAGATAATCGGCATCAATACCAATACCTGTATCTTTGATCACAATCTGCCAGCGATTACTGCGATCAAAATGAGTAAGCTGCGATTGAAGGCTAATCTCACCTTTTGTAGTAAATTTTATTGCGTTATCTAGTAACGTCGATACCATCTGCTTAATCTTGTTGACGTCCCCTTGGAGCACATAATCGATATGATGAATATGACTAACAAGCGCAAGCCCTTTTTGTTGAGCGATAGGCTCATACTTAGCGAGTAAATCAGCGATAACCTCTAGCGGATTAAATTCTCGCGTCTCGATACTAATCTGACCTTTATCAATCTGATTTAGTAACATGATTTGATCAAGCATTATCACAAGCTGCTGCGCGCCTTTATTGATAATGTCAGCAGTGTCTTTTTGTTCGATATTTAAGCCTTGGCTATCGAGTAGTTGTAGGCCGCCTACGATAGCATTGAGTGAAGTTTTAAGCTCGTGATTGATCATGCTTTGAAAGGTGTGGCGTTGCAGGTTTAAAGACAAATCTTTGTTATGTAGTTGCTGCTCTAATATGGCTAGCTCTTTATAGTCGCGCTTCGTATTCTTTAAGCGCTCAAACAAAGTGATAAAAGCGTGCTTGGCTTGCATAAGCTCCTTAAACTCAAGGCGCTGCTTGGTGACAGGTAGTTGCTTGAGCTCTGGATTTTCTATGACCAGTTTGAATACATCCGTTAATGCATCTACGTCTTTGATAAACCAGTTGATTTTACGCAGTATAAACATGATCCAAGTCAGACTGAGTCCTACGATGAACAACCATAGCAGCAAATTATCTTGTAGCCAGTTGCTACGCATACGGGCTGTATCAAGCGTAATATTAAGATAGCCAACCAAACTGCCAGTGTCTTGATTCTCAGTATCAGCACTGGCATCAAGAGCTTCGTCAATAAACGTGCTACTACTAACATCACGACTGATGACAGGATAGTTAAAGCTAGCAGTATTTGAAAACAGTGCATTTTGCCAATCGCTACGAGTCTCATCACCCTTGTCTTGAGCGTTATCGGCGATAGAATATGTCGTCGAATAAAACCTAATACTCTCAATACTTGGCTCATTAGCTAACACGAGTCTCACCTGATCGGCGATTAGATTGGCACCAGCGGGCGTTGAAGCACTAGTGGTTAGTAGCGCCGCTAACTGATCAACGTGTTGCTGCTTTTGCTTATAGTGATAAACCAGACCGTAAATAACAGACAGTAAAAACCCGGTCAGCACAGTTACAAGGGTTACTTGTAAAACAGCGCTCCAAGCAATAGCGGAGAGAGTCTTTTGTGGACGGTTTTTCATATCGCGTCACTGCCATTAGACAACTGTAATGTTATAAATCTAAATACTCCCATACATACTACTGGTATTTATGCTAAGTCACAAAGGCTATTGCACCCTTTTATAGGTTTAAAAAATAATTTTAGAAGATGAGCGATTACAGCTTTGCAAACGCTCATTAAAACGTGAGCTATCGATCTCTTTTATCACCTTTAGTGAACTTTTTGCGCTGCTTGCGCTGAAGCAGTTGCTGCGCCTTTGCTTTGGTCGGTGTACTGCTTTTGTGAGCGTACGGGTTTTCGTTGAGTTTGAATACCACGTTCAAAGGCGTGCCCTCTAATTTAAACACTTGGCGAAACTGATTTTCTAAGTAGCGCTGATAGCTTTTGGGTAGCGAGCCAGTTTGATTACCATGAATAACAATAACGGGTGGATTGTGCCCACCGATATGAGCATAGCGCAGTTTGATTCTACGACCACCAACGGTTGGTGGCGGATTTGCAGTCACCGCATCTTGCAAGATTTGCGTCAGGCGGTTGGTCGATACCTCAAACATCGAGGACTCATAAGCGCGGCGAATAGACGGGTATAGATTACCGACGCCTGTACCATGAAGCGCAGATATCAGATGCACTTTGACATAAGGAATAAAGTTAAAACGGCGATCCATCTCAATCTTGATATAGTTTTTTTGATCTGGAGTCAGACCATCCCATTTGTTGATTGCAACGACTAAGGCGCGGCCTGCGTCAAGTGCATAGCCAATCATATGCAAATCTTGATCAACGATACCCTCTTGAGCATCAATGACAATGACCGTAACGTTGGAGTCCTTAATCGCCTGCAAGGTTTTGATAACAGAGAACTTCTCTACCTTTTCATCAATCTTACCGCGGCGGCGCACGCCTGCGGTATCAATTAATACATAGTCTTTGCCGTCGCGCTGATAAGGAATGTAGATACTATCACGTGTTGTGCCTGGCATATCAAATACCACAACGCGATCTTCACCTAATAGACGATTGACCAGCGTTGACTTACCGACGTTGGGACGACCGATCACAGCAAGCTTTAGGCCATCAGGCTCCTGTCCGTGCCCATCCTCTGGCATATCAGCAGTAAGTACCTCAAGTAGATTACCGACACCGCGACCATGACTTGCCGCCATTGGATATGGCTCGCCAAGTCCTAATGCATAAAACTCAGCAGGCGCTGAATCATGAGCGCCATCGACCTTATTGGCAACGACATACACAGGTTTGCCTAAGGTATGCAAAAACTTACCGATCTCAGCATCTGCGCCAATCAAACCTGCGCGCGCATCCACGACGAATACAATGATATCTGCCTCATGTATAGCAGTGTGCGACTGCTCAGACATGTAATCATCGATATTGCCGCTACCATCATCCGCCTCGCCAATGCCGCCTGTGTCAACGACAATAAAGGACTTATCTTCATATCTGGCATCACCGTACTGACGATCACGAGTAAGCCCTGACAAATCGGCAACCAAAGCCTGACGACTCTTAGTAAACTGGTTAAACAAGGTGGATTTACCGACGTTTGGGCGACCGATTAAGGCGACCACAGGCTTGATACTCATGCAATACTCTCTATGGTGTGCTTGGTAGTAAACACAGTAGCGGACAGGATTAAAGCGATAATGCTTTAAAGCGATAATAGATCAATAATAAAGGCATTAGGCACAATAGCAGCGCCTAATGCCTATGATAATAAAAAACAGCACTAAAAGGTAGCAATGCTAATTAACGTGCCAGTTGCCAAATGGAGGCTTGACCTGTGGTGCTTTGAGCCAGTAGACGATTATTATCAGACTGTAGCGTCGTCAATGCACCTTTGGTCTGAACACGGCTGACAATAGCACCAGTCGCTGGGTTAAATAGATGCACTACCCCATCCAAGTCACCAATAGCAATATAGTTGCCTATCATCACAGGGTTAGTGAGTTTGCGATAAGCCAGCTCGTTGCTCTCCCATAGCATCTCGCCGCTATTGCGATCATAAGCGATGACCTTGCCGTCTAAACTGGTCGCGATCACTTGCTGATTGTTCACCGCTAACGACTTTAGGCTAGCAAGCTCATTTATGTACATGACCTGCTTTGATGCCAAATCGATACCTAAAAGCTGACCGCTATAGCTGATTGCAAAAAGCTGATCGCCATCAACGATAGGCTTGCCATCAACATCACTCATACGCTCAACTTCACTACTGCCTGTGCCAACGCCTATGCGACGTGACCATTGCGGCAGACCACTATCAGTGGTGATAGCGTGCAGACGACCATCAGCTGTTGCCAAAAGTGCAGTCTTATCATCTAATAAGGTGGGCGCAGCTGTACCTCGAATGCTAATAGCGGGCACTTGAGTTGCAAACTGCCAAACCGACTGACCTGATTGAAGTACTAACCCGTGCAAAAACCCGTCGTTGGCGGACAGTATCACGCGGTTATTGGTAATGAGCGCAGGCGTGAGTACTGAGCCTGATAATTGCTGCTGCCAACGCTTGGCACCTGTTGTACTATCAAAGGCGAGAACCTGACCATTACGAGTAGTAACAATAGCAGTCTGACTAAACGCATCTACCGCCACGCCGCCTGTGATCTCATCACCGACATTCACTGACCATAAACGTTGACCAGTACTATCAAACCCTAGTAAATCACCACCACGCGAGGCGGTAACTATCTGACCATTATCAAAACCGACCTGCAAGCTTAAAGGATCTTTTTTGCTTGCCTTTTTGTTGCCAACATCAACATTAAAGACAGGTTGTAGCACACTAATAGGCTGCGCAATCTGTACCAGTTTTACTGGATCGTTGACGACAGGCTTGATACCGCGGTTACACCCAACGACAGCAGTCGTCATAAGCGCCAGTATTGCCGCATTCATAACCGTCTTTTTGACCATGCTTTTAGAGCGAATCGATCGAGTCATTATAGGTTCTCACTACGAGTAAATGATAAATAAGTATGCAATATAAAATTATTGTGCTGTCTCTATTGCTACGCTTTGAGCTTCAGAAGAAGCAGGTTCGACACTGATTGCCTGCGGCGCAGCACTCGAGGCTTGAACCAGACTCGCCTGCTCAGTGATAGGATCAGGTACCACACCCAAACTCTCCATTTTCAGTGCTAATACTGCACGAATTTCCTTACGCTCTCGTAACAACTCCCAAGCATTATTGTAGGCTTGAATCGCTTCATCTTGCTTATTTTGTGCCAAGTAGATATCCCCTAACAGCTCTTGTTGACTGGCTTCAAACGAGATTGGGAACTCGTTATTAGCGGCAGACAAGGCGCTATCGGCATCACCCATAGCAAGTAGGGTTTCGGCATAACGCAATTGAGTGATCGCCTTTAGACCTGCGTCACCCAAATCAATAGCCAATGCCTTTTGTAGCGTCTCGCTAGCACCTTTAAAGTCATCGTTGTCAGCTTGCGTACGCGCCTTTATCATCAGCGCTTGCCAAGCATAAACAGAGTCGCCATGAGTTTGCACTAAAGTGTCAATGTTTTGATTAAGCTGAGTGCGACTATCTGCAATCGCGGCCAAAGCATCCGCCTCCAAGTCAGGATTTTGCGACGCCAAATTAACCTCTTCATTGAGCCTTTGAATATCAGCGTACTGATCTGCGGCAACGGTATCTACGCGCGCATGGTTATTCTGCCAGTACGTCCAGCCAAAATAGCCTGCCAATGCGAGCAAAATCACAGTGATAATATTGCCACCATACTTTTGCAAAGCCTGCATTGAGTTATCGGTATTTGGTGAATTAGGGTTCAATGCCATGATCATCTGCCTACTAAATTATTAAAAAAGTATCGCGGTACAAATGCAGCTTTACTATTGTCGCTAAATTTAATTGTCACTAAATCGAAAAATTATCCGTACTAGATAACCACTGCTGCTCGACCGTCTGCTGCTCGCCTGTTTGCATATTTTTGATGCTAATGGTCTGCTCATCAAGCTCTTGCTGTGCGATAATAACGGTCAATCTAGCACCCGATTTATCCGCTTTTTTCATTTGTGCTTTAAGGCTCGTTGCCCCGCCCATTTTTATGCGCAAGTCCGCTCTATCATAGCGCAGATTTTGTGCAAAACGTACGCCTGCGCTATAGACATCAGGGTGCGCAACCACAAAGACATCACATGCAGCGACGTCATCAAAAGGTGCGACTGCTTCTATTAATAAAAGCAGACGCTCCAGACCCATAGCAAAACCAACACCAGGCTCAGACTTAGCAGGTTTGTCAGTATTCATAGATTTTAGCTGACCAATAAGTCCATCATAACGCCCGCCTGCGCACACCGTTGCCTGACTACCAAGCTTATCAGTCACCCATTCAAAGACGGTTTTGTTGTAGTAATCAAGGCCCCGTACCAAATGCGGGTTAATCTCGTACTTAATGCCCAACTCATCCAAATAAGCTTTGACTTGTTCAAAGTGAGCCGTGCTTTCATCACTCAAAAAGTCAGCAAGCTTTGGCGCATCCGCTAAGAGAGCCTGCGTGCTCGCCTCTTTACTATCCAATATCCGTAGTGGATTGGTACTCAAGCGGCGCTTGCTGTCTTCATCGAGCTGATCTTGCTTATCCGTTAAATAGCTAACCAGCGCATCACGATAAGCATGGCGCTCATCACTCTCGCCTAAGCTATTGAGTTGCAGCTGCATCTCGTCTTTGAGACCCAGCATTTGCCACATAAGATAAGTCATGGCAATCAGTTCAGCATCGGCATCAGGTAACGCACTACCAAAGCTCTCGACACCGAGCTGATGAAACTGACGATAGCGGCCTTTTTGCGGACGCTCATAACGAAACATAGGCCCTATGTACCACAATTTGGGTGCATCACCGCGCAACAGGTTATGCTCGATGACCGCGCGTACCGCTCCTGCCGTACCCTCTGGGCGCAAGGTAAGCGGCGTTGGTGGCTCAGACTTATCAATAAAGCTATACATCTCTTTTTCGACGATATCGGTTGCCCCACCGATCGCTCTTGCAAACAGATCTGTCTGCTCAACGATAGGCAAACGGATATGTTCATAGCCATATCTAGCGAGTACTTCTGCTAGTATTTTCTCTAAACGTAGCCATTTTGCCGCTTGTTCTGGCAAGATATCGTTAAACCCTTTGATCGCTTTTATCATGGTGCCTTTATATCCCTAAGAATCACTTGTACTTTATCATTATTATTTAGTGCTAGACTATTTAGTGCTAGTTTTTAAGCTACTCGACTGCTTATCCGACTCTGATAATCTCATTTTCGCGTGCTTTGGCAAGCTTATCAGCATGCTCACGCACCATCGTTTCGATTTCATCAACTAAGTTGGTGGTATCAATCAGATGACTCTTCTCGCCCATGCGGTAGACCAAAGATTTGGGCGCTGCACCCACAATTCCTATATCCGCCTCTTTAGCTTCACCTGGGCCGTTAACCTTGCAGCCTATAACCGATAAATTCATCGGCTCGCGTATATCCTCTAAACGCGACTCAAGGGCAGTCATGACTCTAATCACATCAAACTCTTGGCGCGAGCAGCTTGGACAAGCAATAAAGTTAACGCCATTTGAGCGAATATTAAGGGACTTTAGAATATCAAAACCTATTTTAATTTCTTCTTCAGGCTCTGCGGCGAGCGATATACGAATCGTATCGCCAATACCATCAAGTAGTAAACCGCCTAATGCAATAGCTGACTTGACCGCGCCAGTACGATAGACGCCCGCTTCAGTCACGCCCAAATGCAGCGGATTATCAATCTGCGCAGATATCAGGCGATACGCATCCATCGTCAAAAATACATTACTGGCTTTGACTGAGACTTTGTATTGATCAAAGTTTAGACGATCTAAGATATCGATATGACGCATGGCCGACTCAAGCATCGCCTCCCCAGTCGGCTCGGTGTATTTGCGCTGAATGTCTTTTTCGAGCGAGCCTGCGTTGACACCAATACGAATCGGAATATTATGATGACGAGCACAAGCGACTACTTCACGTACCTTGGCATCGCTACCGATATTACCTGGGTTAATACGCAAGCAATCAGCGCCCGCCTCTGCTACTGCTAAAGCAATTTTATGATCAAAATGTACGTCGGCAATTAGCGGCACACTAACTAATTTGCGAATCTTGCCAAAGGCTTCGACCGTATCCATCGTCGGCGTCGATACGCGCATCATATCAGCCCCAGCCTCAACGCAGCGCTCAATCTGAGCAACGGTAGCTGCAACATCGCAGGTGTCAGTATTGGTCATACTTTGTACACTAATAGGCGCGTCGCCACCGATTGCCACATCGCCAACATAGATTTTTTTGGTTTGACGACGGTTAATAGGTGTAGGCATAGACATATAAACATCCTTTATTTAAAAATCGCAATCGATTGATACCGCTAAGCTTGGCGTTTTATTTAAGCTTATAAGCTTATGGATTTAAGATGAAGCTGGCTTGGTCGCCCGCTGCATACTCATCCATAGCAACTGGCTCTTGATTAAACGTCATGCTGACACCAGCGGTATCACTGATATTGACGTTCAAAGGCGGCGCGCCTAAAAGCTCATAAGTACCCGCAGTCTGATCACCTGTCATAAGGCTGCTGCCTGCAGCGTCTGTGATATTGACGACGACGGGATCGGTAATACTGACCACAAGTGGCAAGCGAGCATTAGTCGTAGGCTCACCTAAATTAAGCGCCGATCCTGAAGCGCCAACCGTATCTTGGTTATCGATTGCAGCGCCTTGAGTCTGCTCAGCAACTGAGATGTCCTCTGATAGCGGCGTTGGCTCTTGAGCGTTATCGCTGGTAGCATTGCTCACCATACGATACAAGAATATCGCTAGGATAATTAGAGCAATCACAGCGATAACAAGCATAGGATTAAAACGGATACGATTGTGCGTATCGCGCTGCAAAGTACCCATAGGTCTAAGTGGCGAGTCGATATTATTGACTGAGAGCTGCTTAAGCTCATTGGGGTAAGCGGCATCAAAACTATCTGCGACTTTGATTGGATCCAAATCTAAGAACTTAGCATAATTAATCGCAAAACCACGCGCAAAAGCAACTTGCGGCAAATCAGAGAAGTTCTCATTCTCCAATGCTTGCAGGTGACGCTTTAATATAAATAGCTCGCTAGCAGCCTCGTCTAAACTGATCTGCTTTGATGCTCGCGCCTGCTGCAACATAGCACCGAATGATCCCTGAGCGCCAGATGATTGATGTGATGAAGGGGTGGTCATTTCCATGGAGCCTCTGGGTTATTAAGCCAATTCTTAAGTTGTTTTGCTTCATCGCTGAGTGGATAAGCGGATAGAAGTTGCTGCGCTAACTGCTGGCGCGTTGATATCTGGTTTTGTGCGTCAGCAAGTTTGATGCCTTGGAGCATAAGTCGTGGACTTACGCCTTGCCCTTGCACCAGTATTAAAGTCTCATCATAGAGTCGTTGTGCTTGCTGTACGCGCTGCTGCTCAAGGAGCAGATCAACCAGCTCGATATGGGCAATAATACTACTACGGTTACCGTCTAGTGCGCGCAAAAATGCTTTTGCTGCAGCTGGATTATCATTGAGCTGAAGGTAGGTGCGCCCCAAATTTTCAAGCGCGCCGATCCGGCCTTCGTAACCGAGAGTCGCGCCTGCAATCTCAAACTGCTCAGCGGCTTCCTTATAGCGATCCATCTGTGATAAATAAACACCGTAGTTGTTACGCGCCTGCACAAAATCAGGATCTAAGGTGATCGCCTTTTTAAAATACTGATCCGCCTTTTGCAAATTTATGCGGCTGCCTTCTTGCTGTAACAAAACGCCCATCATATCATAGGCAGGCGCGTACCTGCTATCGGCAGCAAAAGCTTTTTCGAGTTGTCGCTGCGCGGTATCCAGCTCATTTTTTCGAATATATTGCGCAGCAAGCGTGGTACGAACGCGCGCCACTTCCTGCTTATCGACACTACGATTATCGCTTGCCTGCGTTGTGGTCTGATAACGCGTACCACCAAGCAAGTCTGTATTTTGACTGCTCTGACACCCTGCCACAGATAAGAGAACGACACTTGCCGTCACCAGTTTATAAGTCGCAAAGCTTTGTCTACAGTGTGTACTTTTATGAGTTAAAAAAGAGCATTTGGGTTGATATAAGTATTTAAGCATCATTAAAGCTACCATTAAACGATTATTCAAAACAGGTTTTTCACCTTGGTTATCGCGTGCAGCTTAGGCACTCTAACGCGATAAGATCTTTGGTGATTGTCAACACTGTGAAACGGTGCAGCATCAGTTTAATAGATTTGCAATCTATAAGTACAATTTACTTTGCCAAGTGAATATTATACTGTCATAAAAAGACAACTTACTAGCCTCAGCTCTCTTCTCTATCTTTAATACTTTGTTGCCACGCCGCTGAGCGCCGAGTACGATCAGCCACCTGTCCGACCAATTGACCACAAGCGGCGTCAATATCATCGCCACGCGTTTGACGTATGGTACAGACAAAACCAGCTTCGCTTAAAATATTGCTAAAGGCATGAATGCGATTATTACTTGATTTGTCGTAATTGGCATGTGGGAACGGATTAAACGGAATCAGATTAATTTTACTAGGCAGATCACCTAGTAAAGCGACTAATTCCCGCGCGTGCTCATTACTGTCGTTGACACCATCTAGCATCACATACTCTATCGTCACATGTTTTTTGTGGCGTGGATTGACCTCATAGACATAGTTGCGAGCAGCGGCCATCAATTGCTCAAGCGGGTACTTTTTATTAATAGGTACCAGCTCATTACGTAGCTCGTCATTTGGCGCATGCAAGGATATAGCGAGCGCCACATCGATATCTTGTGCCAGCTCATACATCTTGGGCACCACGCCTGACGTTGATAAGGTCACGCGGCGCTTGGATAAGCCATAGCCATGATCACTGAGCATCAGCTCCATAGAGCTAACCACAGGGGTGTAGTTGAGGAGCGGCTCGCCCATGCCCATCATCACCACGTTAGTGACGTTGTTCTCCCACAAACTATGATCGACATGCTCTAAGCTGTCATTGTCATCAGTCATATAAGAGGCATTAGCGACCCACAACTGACCTAATATCTCAGCGGCACTCAAATCACGCTCGAAGCCTTGTTTGCCGGTGCTACAAAAACTACAATCCAGCGCGCAGCCCACTTGTGAGGATATACATAAGGTTTTGCGGCCGTTTTCTTTACTGTCATCTGCCGGTATCAATACGGTCTCAACCAAAGAGCCGCCTGTGACTTCAAACACCCATTTACGCGTACCGTCGTTACTATACTGACGATGAATTACCTTTGGCGGTGTCACGCAGGCATTTTGTGATAATTTATCACGCAAGGATTTACTTAAATTGGTCATCTGATCGAAGTCAGTGACACCGTGCTGATAGATCCATTTAATGACTTGGGTGGCGCGAAACGGCTTCTCGCCTATACTCTTGAAGTACTCGGCCAGTTGCGCTTGCGTCATACCAAGTAGATTGGTCTTGGCTTTTGCTTCGTCTACTAGCTTGATACTTGTAGTCTTGGCAGGGACATGCTGAGTTGGCGCTTGAATGGTTTGAATCGTTGACATAATAAATACCTTTTTTGCACCCACTCATAAGCGGCGCAAGTATTGAGATGCAAGTATATAAATCATCATGCTAGAAATGCGGCATAAGCAATCCGTTATGAGCGTGCTTTTTGTATTGAATAATAGAACATGCTGATAAGGGATTGATAACGCTATGTAAATACAGATGATGAGGCAAATGGTCGCTAATTTCAACAACAAAGCGCTAAAACGGCTTATACCCATAAGATATAAGCCGTTTAAATATTCTATATCGCTTTAGTGGTTACCAGCGATACAAATTAACGGGTACGCGCACAGACTTCATCATCGTTGAAGAAGTAGCTGATTTCACGTTTGGCAGATTCTGCTGAATCTGAACCATGTACCGCGTTTTCATCGATGCTGCTAGCAAAATCAGCACGGATAGTGCCTTTTTCCGCGTCTTTTGGGTTGGTTGCACCCATGATTTCACGATGACGAGCGATAGCGTTTTCGCCTTCTAGTACTGATACGAGTACTGGACCTGACATCATGAATGATTTTAGATCGTTATAAAATGGACGCTCAGCGTGCTCAGCGTAAAAGCCGCCTGCTTTTTCGTCATCTAATTGCATCATTTTTGCGGCAACGATTTTTAGGCCCGCGTCTTCAAAACGGCTATAGATTGCGCCGATATGATTGCCGCCAACCGCGTCAGGTTTAATAATAGATAAAGTACGTTCGTTAGCCATGTGTAGCTCCTAATAAAATGTGAATAAAAAGGGTAAATATCTGTGATCACTATGACGTTTAGGCATACTAATGCGTATATCTGCGCCTAAACGTGTGATTGCTGCCTATTATAATGATTGACGCTATAAATGATAGGGATAATTTATAATTGTCCCTTAGTAAAAGATAACTATAGACCCAAAAACAAAAAGTCCCAATACTTATTGAGACCTTTTAAATCAAAGCTATTTATTTACTGTCAGCAAAATATCAATTAAGCATCATACGGATCGCGCAGTACGATAGTCTCTTCGCGGTCAGGACCCGTTGAGATAATATCGATAGGACAATCGATGAGTGCTTCGATACGCTTGATGTAGATTTTGGCATTTTCTGGCAGATCATCATAGTTAGTGATACCGACTGTTGACTCGCTCCAACCTTGCAAGGTTTCGTACTTTGGCGTCACAGACTCATAAAACTCGGCATCATGAGCGCCTGCGCATTCAGTCTCTGGCAGATTGTAACCCACACCAATCATCAGCTCTTCTAAACCGTCTAATACATCAAGCTTAGTCAAGCAGATACCTGACAATGAGTTTAATACCACAGCGCGGCGCAGGGCTTCGGCGTCGAACCAACCACAGCGACGCGCACGTCCCGTCGTCGCACCAAACTCATGACCAACACGGGCAAGATGCGCGCCCACATCATCAAACAGCTCCGTTGGAAACGGACCGCTACCGACGCGAGTGGTATAGGCCTTTGTGATACCTAAAACATAATCTAAGTATAAAGGACCGATACCCGTACCCGTAGAGACGCCGCCTGCGGTAACACTAGAGCTGGTGACAAACGGATAAGTGCCATGATCGATATCGAGTAGCGTGCCTTGCGCGCCTTCAAACATCAAATTCTTGCCCGCTAAACGCAACTGATTCAAATCTTCAGTGACATCAGTGACCATACCTTTGATTTCCTCGCGCCACTCTTGGCACAGCTTGAGCGTCTCATCAAAGTCAATGGCATCGACTTTATAGTACTGCGTCAATTGAAAGTTATGATACTCAATAAGGTTACGTAGTTTTTCTTCTAGATCATCACGGAACAGATCAGCAAGCTTGATCGCACGGCGAGCGACTTTGTCTTCATAGGCAGGACCAATACCGCGACCTGTCGTACCGATTTTGCCACTGCCGCGGCGAGCTTCACGAGCTTGATCAAGTGCCACATGATACGGCATGATAAGTGGGCAATTGGGCGAGATACGCAAACGCTCGCGTACTGGAACATCGTTAGCCTCAAGCTCCCTCATCTCTTTGAGCAAAGCGTCAGGCGCTAGCACCACGCCATTACCAATAAAGCAAGTCACGCCCTCACGTAGGATACCTGATGGAATCAGATGCAAAATAGTCGTTTTTCCGTCGACCACTAAGGTGTGACCTGCGTTATGACCGCCCTGAAAACGTGCAACGGCAGTGGCTTTTTCAGTCAGCAAATCAACGATTTTGCCTTTGCCTTCATCGCCCCATTGGCTACCCAAAACTACGACATTCTTACCCATGATAAATCCTTACGCTACTGTATTGAGTACTCGTTTTAAACCAGCTTACTCTCAAACTTATCAGCTTACCTTTGGTAGTACTGATACATCTGATAATTGCGCTACTATAAAACGGTACGAGTGTATTTAATAAACTTTTGGTGCCGTTATAAATGCTATATGTTTAAACAGCGATCAATTGCCAGTCATTATTATGCAGTGTGAGTCGATGCGTCATGCCCTGCGGACTATCTTGCTCATTTAACGGCATAGTCACGCGATTGCCCTGCTCACGTAGCTGTACTATTTTTTGCTGTAGCGCCTGTTTCTGACTCGCGTCAGCATTACTGCTCGCTTGGTAATCTACAAGGACAACGGTGGCATCATCTAGTTTGACATGAGCTAGCAGGCGACTGACATCCATACTAAACCCTGTCGCCGCGCGCTTAAGCTCGTTCAATAGAGGCTCGTTCGATAATTGACTACCGCTCATCCCATCAAATCGTCCGCCGCGCACTAAAGGCTGGGTCTCGCTATTGATATAACCGTTAAAGACGATGCCTGTATGATAGTGATAGCCTGAGAGCTCAGTAATATCGATACTCACATCGCATCGCCATTTATCCTGTAGATGGCTTGTAAGCAGTTGTAGCTCATCGATCGCGCTAGCGATTTGTTTGTCTTGCTTGGCATCATCTGATAGCTTTGCCAATAGCTGCTCGGTATCGTGTCCATTGCGTGCTAGGACATAAAAATCTGTGCCCATCGGCAGGGACTGGCAGACTCGTTTAAGCTCTGGCAAGTTCTTGTTGGCATAGAGATACATGAGCTGCTCAGTATCATTATCTGATAATTCAGCTAGCTCGCTTAGACGCTTAAAGATAGCCACATGACCTAAGTCAATGTGCAAATTAGCGCTCATTTTTAGCGCCGTTATCATCGTCATCAGCACATCTATCAGCTCGATATCGGCGTCAATAGCATGACAGCCAAAAATCTCAGCGCCTAATTGCAGCGGCGTACGCGAGCCAAACAAGCCCGATGGCAACGTATGAATAACGTCGCCTGCATAACAGTAGCGAGCGATTGCTCTGCCGCCGTGATGAGCATCAATACGCAAAATCTGCGGAGTGATATCCGCGCGCACCCCCATCAAACGCCCAGTCAGCTGATCGATAATCTTAAACGTTTGCCTTTTTAGATCCTCTGAGGCGTCTCTTAGCAGAGACTCAGTAAACTCAATTATCGGCGGATTAACCAGCTGATAGCCATGGGTGATGAGCTGCTGGATCAATTGATGACGCAAGATTTCTTGCTTTTGCGCATCATCAAATAAGACGTCAACGACGCCATCAGGCAGTAGCCAATGATTGGCTGTTTCCCCTGCAAATTGGCTAAGGTGAGCACTGCTTAGAGTCGGCAGAGCATTAGATTGAGCAGAATCAGAACTAGCAGGCACAATAAATCCTTGTTTGGTATATCGCTTACCAAAAACGCAGTATGATAAAAGGTGACGATCAAATAAAAGTTTTTAGCACACAACACTATCTGCCTAATGATACTAAAATTATTAATACCAAAACTAGGTCATACCTAAACGGTGGCAGTAGAGATTATTGAGAGGCTAAAATAGATAATCAAAATGCTTTTTACTGGTTATATAACCAAGTACTTGTTCTTAATACTTTGCTATTTAAGCACTTTGCGCTTAAGTTTAGCATAGCGACTAGAGTTCGCCTAGCCATAATTAACGCCAATAACGACTGATTATTTATATTCTTTCGCCTGCGGCGCTACCTGCTGGCTTAAGCTTTACCATTGGCAGTCAACCTAGATATAAAATCTGCCATGGCAGCAAGATAGACTCATGGTACACTAGCGCTTACTTATCATTTATCTGGAAATCTTATGTCGATTGACCACCACCCAAGTCCCGATATCAACCAAACCAACGTATTAGGCACCGCTCTTGCTAGCTGCTGCTTTGATCCTATTACTGGCTACTACCGTAATGGATTTTGTCACACAGGTCACTTTGATGTCGGTCAGCATACTGTCTGCGCCAAGATGACTAGTGAATTTTTGAGCTTTTCAGCCGATCGTGGCAATGATTTGATCACCCCGTTACCTGAGTATAATTTTGCTGGTCTCAAACCTGGTGACTACTGGTGTATCTGCGCGCTGCGCTGGGTTGAGGCGCTCGATTTTGATATTGCTCCGCAAATCAAGCTAGAGGCTTGTCATGAAAGCTTACTGACCTTAGTCGATATCGATACGCTAAAACGCTTCGCTCTTTAGTTTAGGCATGGATAAGAGATGATGGATAACGACGATCTTGCGGTAAAAACCAATACCCATATCACCCCTGATACCAACCTCAAACATATCTACTCAGGTCAGCCTTATATTGCTGATTATGACAGCTATATCTATGGCGACGCTGATAGCACGCTTGCAGATACTATCGAGACCATGACGGTTTATGATCCAGATTCTGAGCGCTATGAAGATATAGAATATACCAGCATTGATGAAGTCGTCAGCTGCTATTCCTACTCACGTAAAACAGGTGAAAAGATCACTCAAGTGGCACTCAACGATGTCAGCCGCGCTCTAAGTAATAGCGGTCAGTTTATCTGGCTCGGTCTTTATGATCCCAGTCTTGAGACCATGATAAAGGTACAAAACGCCTTTGGACTCCATGAGCTGGCGGTTGAGGATGCTTTTGCCGATCATCAGCGCGCTAAGGTTGAGAACTATGATAATGACATGGTATTTGTCGTTCTGCGTACTGCCAAGTTAGAGGACAACGTCATCCGTTACGGTACTACCGCGATATTTATGGGCAAAAACTATCTGATTACCATTCGTAATGGCCCCTCAAATTCCTACGCGCCTGTGCGCGAGCACTGCCATCGTCGCCCTGAGAAGTTGCGTATGGGGCCTATCTTTGTTTTGCACGCCATTCTCGATTTTATCGTCGATAACTATATGCCTATCACCGATCGCTTAGGGCAGTATCTGCGCGAGCAAGAGCGCTATGTCTTTACCTATGAGTTTAATAAGAGCACATTAAAAAACCTCTATGAGCTCAAATCACAACTAGTGCATATGCGCGCTATTATCTTGCCCGTACAAGACATCTGCAGCTTTTTTATCAATCACAAAAAGAGCGAGCTGGTCTCAGGCTTCTCACAAGCAGCTAAACCCTACTTTCGTGATGTGAACGACCATCTATTACATTCTTTAGACGCCATTAATGGTCTCAATGAGATGCTCAGCGTGGTAATGAATACCTATATGGCCATGGTCAACATGGGACAGAACGAAGTGGTGCGTAAGCTGGCGGCTTGGGCAGGTATCTTGGCAGTACCAACGGCTATTGCGGGTATCTATGGTATGAACTTTGACTTTATGCCAGAGCTACATTGGAAGTACTCTTATCTGGTCATCATGGGACTCATTCTTGCACTGTGTAGTTATCTGTACTACAACTTTAAAAGGTTAAAATGGTTATAGAGCATTATATAACACAGCACTACCTACTATAGCTTAGCCAGCTGTATAATTTTTAGAAGCCCTTATTTATGATCAGATTTCGGCTCGTTATTTGAATTTTGAGCATTTTGCAGCAGTAGTGTTTTTAGTGTTGTATCTGTATGTTGGCGCTGAATATTATCCTCTGGTCGACCAAACGTTTTTGCCGTCCACGTTAGAACGACAATAGACGCGCTCAACGCCAAGATAGCTATAGAGATGGTTGCCAGTAGCCATAGATGAAAGTAATCCGATACAGCCTGCACATCAACTACTAAGTGTCGTGATAAAGCGGTAATCGCAATGAATATCAAAAACTGAACAGGCAGACGATGGGTTTTAAAATAAATACCGATCATAGCGAGCAGCTCAAGATAGATAAATAGCATTAAAATATCTTTCAAAGCCGCTGAACCTTTTTGAACAATATAAATAAACTCTTTGCCTGCAGTCCAGATGACTACCACACTGATCAAAAACAATATAATGTAATGCGCAACATCTAAAAATTCTCTGCCGATACTTTGTAGTCGCTTATGAATATCTACATCTCTTTTAGTCATTTCAGATTCTACCTACTGGTAATGATAGTTTAAGTGAGTACATTCTCAAACGTTTTAGGTACTGGCGATCAGTGTAGAAATGCTCAGCGAAAATTTAATACGTTTACACTTTGAGTGCCAACCCTGCTGATTTTTCAGCGGCCTCTACTGTTTGGCGAATAAGGGTATTGATAGTCATCGGTCCAACGCCGCCTGGTACTGGCGTGTAAGCACTGGCTATTTCTGCTATCCCTTGCATTTGAATATCTCCAACGCCGCCGTCATCTGTTGGATGAAAGCCTGCATCAATAACAACCGCGCCTGCTTTTATCCATTCTGATTTGATTAGCTCAGGTACGCCTACTGCACCGACGATGATATCAGCGCGCTGTACATGAGCGGCCAAATCCTGCGTTCTAGAATGACAAATCGTCACCGTACAATTAGCATTTAATAACATCATCGCCATCGGCTTACCTAAGATGGGACTACGACCTACGACCACTGCTTCGCGACCTGCCAGCTCAATATTATAATGCGCGAGCAAATGCATGATGCCTTGGGGCGTACACGAGCCGTAAGCAGGCTGCTGCATGCTCATACGACCAAAGCCCAAACTGGTCACGCCATCGACATCTTTTGCTAGTGCGATCTGCTCAAAACAGGCACGCTCATCGATATGCTCAGGCACTGGATGCTGAAGCAAAATACCGTGGACATCAGCGTTGTTATTGAGTTCATCAATCTTTGCCATCAGCTGCTCAGTCGTCGTCTCACTTGGCATCTCAACACGAATAGAGTCCATACCGACACGCTTACAAGCATTGCCTTTCATACGCACATAGGTGGCAGAAGCAGGGTCGCTGCCGACTAATATCGTCGCAAGGCTTGGCGTGCGTCCTGTCTTAGCTTTGATCGCTGCAACGCGAGTCTGTAGTTGCTGCTCTATCTCTTTGGCAAGGGCTTTGCCGTCCAAAACAGTAGCAGAGTGAGCGGTTGACGACGCTTGAGCAAGTGACATGATAACTCCAATAAAAAAGCGAAAAAATAAGGACAGCGCGCGTAAGTATCTTACATGCCTGTCCTTTGCTTAATAAGTCTCTGTGTATATCTAGTATTGTACCTGCCTACGCGCCAAAATCCTAGAGCGTGTTGAATGGTTAATATCAATACAAAAAAACGGCCTAATAATAGACCGATTCTTTATCGCAATTTCAATAATTTACTTGGCGTTTTGATAACCGCCGTAGTATTTTACCGGAGACCAGTTTGGAATCACAGGCGCTAGTGTTGGCGCAAGTTTACTGTATTTACCGGTGCCATATACTACGTCACCACCAACGACGGTAAGGTCGGCTTCGATAGTTTTGATTTTCTCATCGGGGACACTAAAGTAATCATCAGACAATAGTGCAAAGTCAGCATACATACCTGGCTCAAGAGTACCTTTTACCGTTTCTTCATTTGAGAACCAAGCGCTGCCTTTGGTATACACCTCTAGTGCATCTGCTCTAGAGAGAACGTTATCTTTGCCATATAGCGGCGTGCCGCCGACTGTCTTACCTGTCGTCATCCAGTACAGCGCAATCCAAGGGTTATAACTTGAAACTCGCGTACCGTCAGTACCTGCCCCAAGTGGAATACCCATGTCAAATATCTTTTGAATGGCGGCGAAGTACTAGCAGCCTCAGCGCCGTAACGATCTAAGAAATACTAGCCTGCATAGGCCATGCGATCTTGTATCGATATGCCGCCGCCTAGACGTTTGATTTCTTTAAGCGTTTCATCATTGACAGTTTCGGCATGATCAATTGCCCAGCGCATCTCATTGCGAATTTTGCCATTGTTCTCGCGGTCAATCTCATCAACCAAATCGACGATCAGGGCGGTGTTCTCACCATAGGTCGAATGCTGCCTAAATGACCAGCCCTCGTTGACATGCATCTGAATAATCTCTTTGGTTTGCTTGCGCCAGCCTTCGTTATTTTTGATCAAAGGCTTAGGAGATAAAAAATTCTCAAAGTCGCCTGCCGCCCATGTCATATACTCACCACCACCCTTTAGCTCGTAGCCGTGTTCAAGATCGCTATCTTCATTGACATCTGCGGTATTGTTCGCCATCCATTTCTCAAAAGCGGCGCGCTCCTCGCCTGCCTTTTGCGGGAATAGATAGTAGGAGACACGTAAAGATGACTCTCCTGCTTCTGCGAGTGTCTTTGCCGCTTCGTAATCTTCAGGATAAGTATGACCGCCACCACCTGCATCAATAGCACTGGTCAGACCAAAACGATTAAGCTCACGGTTAAAGTGCTTGGTTGAGTTGATCTTTTCTTGATTAGATAAAGGCGGCAGTTTACCGATGACTTGGTACAAGATCATGGCGTTAGGCTCTGCTAGCAATACGCCAGTCAGCTTGCCGTTTTTATCTTTTTCATAGCGGCTTTGATTGTTAGGCGGTTTGGTATTTTCATCGATACCCAAGGCGTCAAGGCCCGCTTGATTGAGCCAGCCACGACTGTAGAGATACAATACGAAAGTTGGCGTGTCACCTGTCGCCTCATTGATCTCCTCAATGGTCGGCATACGCTTTTCTTCAAACTGATAAGGGGACCAGCCGCCAATAACCCGTACCCACTGTCCTTCAGGCGTCCGATCTGCCTGTTCTTTTAGCATGCGCAAAGCTTCTTTGAGTGATGTAACCCCATCCCAGCGCAGCTCTGAATTATAAAAGCGCCCACCTCGCGTAACGTGCAAATGCGAGTCATTGAGTCCTGGTATCACCGTTTTGCCATCAGCATTGATGACTGGGTATCGCCATCACGCAGACGCAATATATCTTTGTCACTGCCCGTACGCAGTACTTTGCCATCTTTTATCGCTATGGCTTGAGCGATACTTCTTTTGTCATCCATTACCGCAATTTTGGCATTAGTCACGATCATATCTGCTGCTAGTGTCGTAGGCATACTCACACTTGTAGGTGGATTTTGTACGGCGCAAGCGCTCAACATGCCCGCCGCGCCCGCTAGTAAAATCAGATTTTTCATTATTAAGTCTCCCCTTTATTAAGAATTACCTTATGACCCTTTATAATTCATCATAACAACTTAATAATTACACCATTAGGTTAACTTTAATTAAACAAAAAAAATACCGCCTTTCTTTAGATTAGAAAGACGGCGTTTGCTTGTACAAACGGCTTAGAGTAAAAACTTTATATACTATCTAACAGCTGTATTGGAAAAGTCACCACATCAAAGGCCAGCGCAAAAGGTAATAACACTAGCTTACCAGCCGTACTCGTACCGCCTGAATTGACTTGGGTTTGCTTAGTTTGACCATAAAAGGTCACAGTATAGGGTTTGCTCAAAGCACGGTACTGCGATTGAATCATGCTCAAATTGCTCACCTGCGGGTAGATAGCACCTTTGACTGGTACGGTAAAACAAAAGCGCTGTGCATTGATACGTAAGTCACTGGCAGAGGTACAATCTTGTCCGCCGTTTTGTAAAAAGAACTGGTAATCGCTGCGGGCAAACTCATCCTTTAGTTTGGCATAAGATAGCTTCATCTGCCCTTGAAAGTAGCCATCATTATTTGGTACGGTAAAGCTCATATCGTTTTCGACTTGGATATTTTTTGGGGTCAGATTGGTCAGCAGATTGACCATTTCAGTTCCACCTTGGGTGAGGACATAGCTGTTCTTTTCACCAACGATGACCATCGTCGCATTTGGCGTTTTAGGCAGTATTTGCGCAGGACGCCCAAAAGCGATGATTTGATCTTGCGATAGCAGGGTCTTGACAGAGCGCTCGCTCACTGTATTGTTATCTTGCAATAAAGAATTGGTCGCGCAGCCTGAGCTGGCTAGTAGCGCAACTACTGATACGCCTAGCACCGCTAATTTTAGAGTAAGTTTGCCAGATAAAGGGAGTGTATTTGTAGCCATGATAAAACGTCCTTGTAGGTGATGACTCTATATAATATAGCTCATATTGCTTTATATTTAGGGATAAAACAAGATATTTGCTTGCTCTTTGACACTCTCTAAAAGAGCTTTTCTTAAACCAAAAAAAGCAACCACATTGCTGTCGTTGCTTCTTAATTCAATGATAAAGGGTTATTTTAGGGTGTACCATCGTGAGCGACTTCAACTCGCGTAGATAACATGCGCCCTTTGGTTTCAGCCTTGCGCGACTCCTCATCCCAATCGAGCGCTGCACACATAAATAGCGTTTTGCCATCAGCTCCGCCAAGCATGACTGCAAAGATGCCTTCAGGGGCCGTCTCGACAACCTCTAGTATCTCCCCGCCCTCTTTGATACGTGCAACGCGATGATTGAGAGTATCGGCAATCCAAACCGCGCCTTCTTGATCTAAGGTCAAACCATCGGGTAGAATCTGAGCGCGCTCAACACGCTTAGATAGATCTGGCTCATCACCAAGCTCGCCAAAGTTTGCAAAGTCTCGTCTTGGTCCTAAGGTGCCATCATCATACACCTCAAATTGCGAGATTCTATTGCCAAACATCTCGTTGACGATCAAGGTCTTTTCATCTGCTGAGATGACCATACCATTTGGAAAGCATAACCCTTCGGCGACTACTTGTGAGCTACCATCAGGTCTAACCAGCACTAACCCTGTTTCTTTAAAGTCCTCACCGCCTGTTAAATCAAACCCAAAATCACCAATATAAGCATTACCATTTAGCGCAACCACCATATCGTTGGCATGTCCGCCGCAATGCTTAGAGATATCCGCATGAACGACTAGCTCGCCATCGTCTTCTAAACGTAGTATCTTTCGATCTTTCATGGAGACCACTAACATACGACCATCAGGTAACCAGCCTAAGCCTGAGGGTTGTTCTTCAACATGGACGATCTTTTCAGCGTCGCCAGCATCATTGATACGGTACACGCCTTTAGTATAAAAATCGACGAACCACAAGGCATCTTGGTACCAGCGCGGTCCTTCTAAATAATGGAAGTCATCTACTACCACATTTAACTCGTAATTTGACATTGTCATCATTCCTAATTTTTAAACTCGTATTTAAAGTGTTGGTTTAAAATAACGACTGCTGCGCGCAACATAATTTTTGAACTAGTCGTAAGGCAAGTTAAATATCGATGACAATATCTTGGTTTAATATTCATATCCATAATGACAGCTGCCGACGATGTGTCGTATTGCTGAGCTAAAGTGATAAGCTTTTGGTTCATACTGTCAGCTTTAGTCATGATATGACCGTTGGTATAGAATTTTAGACCTGTCACTCCATTCATCCTTGATTTTTGTAGACAGGTTATTTATAACATATTTTTTATTGATGTAAACGTAAGCAATTATGATACCAACTTTCATACAAGATGATTGACAACAGTGCTTTCACCATATTTTGGCGTCTTTTAGAATCAATTAAACTGCTCTCAAGCTATATATAATCATGTATTAAGATTTAATATTTAAATAAATTCATATATAACATCCGTTTATACGAATAATAAATACGTTTACAAAAAACTTTTTTATTTATAGTTATCAATAAGTTAAGAGCAATAATTAAAAACATTTGTCAGGATATTATTATCATTATTGGTCATTTAAACGTCGTTTAATCACCAGTCCAATGATCACAATCACTATTGCGATACCTATTATCTTAGAATAAGGGGCAAGTACGCCTTCAATAACCTCATAGTTTTGACCCAGGTAATAGCCTGCTAAAGTTAATACCGTTGTCCAAATACTTGATCCCAATGCTGTTAATGCTAAAAATGGCACTATTGCCATTTTATTCATACCTGCAGGTATAGATATAAGTGAGCGCACTCCTGGCACCATCCGCCCAAAAAATACCGCCATTTTGCCATGACGATCAAACCAGTCATTAGCGGACATCACATCTTGCGCCTTTACGAATACAAATTTGCCGTACTTGTCGGTAAATGCTGCCAGACGCTCTTGATCAAATACTCGCCCTAAATAGTATAAAGGCAATGCGCCAAGTACCGCGCCAAGTGTCCCTGCCAAAATCACCAAGACTAGGCTAAGATCCCCTTTGGAGGCGGCAAAACCAGCCGCTGGCATGATGACCTCAGACGGTATCGGCGGAAAGACATTTTCGGCAAACATTGCAAAGATAATGCCAAAATAACCAAACTTGGCCATAATAGACAATACCCACTCGCTGATTTGACCCATAACGCCACCTTTTAATATCAGTTTTTTTCGTACTGCAATTATGTCGATATCAATTGCAATCTCGAATAGTAGTTTTGTTTTGAGTGTCTTTAACTTGTAAAAATAACTATAGTTGATATCAAATAAATGAATACGTTTAAAATAAATACGTTGAACATCGCAAGATTAGAATAATTTTGTCTAGCATGCTGTGCCTACGCTGCGTGATGCTGCAAAAACCATCCTAATCTTACGGTACCGTTTTTACATTGAACTGACCATAGGATGCTATGAGCCTAAACAAGGTACAGAAAAAAACGAGGCGACTCTCATTGACTATAGCTTTGGGGCTATTTGCGCTTTTGTATACGGTGACCAACTTTTATGCTCACACTTTATTTGACGATATTCAGCAGCACCTTACCTTTAGCCTAGTCCCCAAGACTATTTATGAGTTATCAGTGCCGCTTGATACGTTTATACCCTTTATACCTGTGATGATCGTGCCTTATAGCTGGTCGATTTTGTTGTTTTGCGCCAGTTTTTTTGTGGTAAAAACGCCTTGGCAATTATCTTTGCTTACGCGCCGATTGATTTTAGCAACTGTCTTAGGCTGCCTGATTTTTTACCTGTTTCCAGCAAGATTTAGTTTTGTGCGTCCTCTGCCTACTGATTGGACGCGCTTTGGCTATCAGTTTTTAGGCCTTACGGACAAGCCCTTTAATCAGCTGCCATCATTGCATGTCGCTTACGCGCTGGTGCTGGGCGCTACTCTATGGGAAGTTTATCGCTCCGTTATTTATCGAGCGCTACTGTTTGTAGTCTGTAGCCTCATCATCGTCTCTACTGTATTTACTTATCAGCACCACGTTTTAGATATCATTGGTGGCTGTTTACTCGCCGCATCTGTTATATGGCTTGCAAATAACCTTAGAAATAACCTCGTTTTAAAGTATGTAGCCGTTGCCGTATCGGGATTTATACTTCTATCTGTACTCGGTTATCTATTGAGTCGTCAGACAAATGAGTTTATTGAGATAATCTGCCTGCTATTAGCTGGGTATTGGCTTATGAGCTTCTTATCTTTAGCTTGGCTTTATCAGTATCCTAATCATGTTAAAAAATGGTTTAAAAAGGATAAGCAAGGTCGCTTGAATGCGCAAGCATGGGTAGCATTTGCACCCGTGTTAAGTGGTTATTATCTAATGTGGTATGTCGTGCAGCGCTATAGTGTTTATCCGCAAAAAGCCAAGCAGACGCCGCATCATTTATCAGAATATAAGTGTGTATATTCAGTTGCCAGCGCTAAAGTGTTCAATGTGCTAAGTCATAATCTCTATAGTGCCTTAGACAGCCAAGCTGTCGTAATCGTTGACTGCGCGGTAGAAGCCAATAGTCATTACTCACCTGCCAAAAAAGCATTGACTGATCATACCAATGCAAATTTATGTTACCTTTACTTTCCTATCTTAGATCTACAATCATTTGTAGACATTGATAGCGATGAGATGATTGAGCTATTTAAACAAATAAAAAAAATAGAAGCAGACAAAGCATTGGCAAGTGAGACAGGAGTTGTCATTCATTTTCATTGCATCATGGGATTTTCGCGTAGCATTGCGCTACAGGTGCTGTACTTAGTATATTGCCAAGTGTTGACGGTAGATAATTATAGGGACTGGATAGCTACAACTTATCCAAAAGCGCATGTCAGCGAGGATTATTTACCGCTATCAGTTGTTAAAAACATTTCTATTAAGACAGATCCTAGCCGTCATCACATCGTTGGAGTTTAGCGATTCTCATCTATACGTTTAACATTATCTGCGCTCGCGTCATAAATATTATCGAGCTGCTCATTATTTAAAAACTCTTGGGCAATAAGAAATAGCTCACGCTCTTTAAAACGCATGTGATCATACAATAAGTTGCCCAATTCCCTGACTTGTTTAGCCGTAACGGTATGCAGCTTTTGCCCGTTTGGGATATCAGTCATGAATGTACGCAAGGCGCGCTGCTGCTCATTAAGCGTAGCCAGTACGGCTGCTACCTTAGGGTTAGTATCCTTATAAGGCTGCAACGCCGCCTTGATTGAATGATCTGCACTCTCAAAATGACTTTGCATCTCGTTGAGATAAGTGGTCAAGTTTTGCCAATGTTTGTCAATATCTTGCGGCATGTCAAGACATTGTTTAGCATGACGAGACAAGTTAAGACCCAGATGATGCTGGCGAGATAGCGGTTGTAGTTGATTAGCGCGCTTCATAGAATGCTCTCTTAACTAAGTTCAGTATTCACTATATCGTAAAGGCCGACTATAAGCTGAGATTTTAGACTTATAAAATAACAGGACTTTACTGGTTCTAATTGAACAATTTATGCCTTTAGATATTAAAAAACCTCAAACCACGTTTGGTTTGAGGTAAAAGGGTGAGTCATTAAGCGTTAAATGAGTCGCTCGTTGTGAATTAACCCTTTTGTGCAGCGTCCAAATCATCTGAGTAAGCAAATAGCGCAGGCGCGCCGCCTGTATGCCAGAACAATACGCTATCGCTGGGTTTTATCTGACCTGTGCGTATCATATCAATTAGCCCGCCCATAGCACGGCCCGTGTACACAGGGTCTAACAAAATGCCCTCAATCTGCGCAGTCATCTCGATAGCTTCGTTCTCCAATGCGCCAACCACGCCATACCCTTCACCAACATAATCAGAGTTTAAGATTAAATCATTATCTGAAAAGCTAATATCAGCCTCTATCAACTTTGCTGTGCTATTGGCTAGATTAATAATGTGCTGATCAAAAGGGACTTTATCCATCTCCCCTTTATCGATGTTAATACCGATAATCTGACAGTCGCTACCAATCATTTTATTGCCTATCATGAGTCCTGCATGAGTCGCCCCAGAGCTTGAAGCAAAGACTATGTGAGTAAAGGTCACATCCATACTTTGGCGCTGCGTCTCCATCTCTTTAAATGCTTGTACAAAAGCAGTAGCGCCAAGCTCGTTCGAGCCACCATACGGGATAACGTAAGGTTTTTTACCCTCTGCCTTTAATTGATCAACGAGTGCAGGAATATCCTCACCCTTGCGATTAGCGCCTGCCCAGTGGATATGACAGCCAAATATTTTATCGAGTAGCAAGTTACCGCCAGCCTGTTCTGGCTCTTTGCCGCCTAGTACCAAATGACACTCAAGACCTAAACTCGCCGCCGCTCCTGCCGTCTGACGACAGTGGTTGGACTGTGCGGCACCCGCGGTAATCACCGTATCAGCGCCCTGCTTTAGAGCATCACCCATGATGTATTCAAGCTTACGCGTCTTGTTACCGCCGAGCGCCAGTCCTGTATTGTCATCGCGTTTCATAAAGATTTTGGGACCGCCCAGCTTTTTACTTAGTCGAGTCAATTCGATCAGTGGCGTTGGAAAGTATCCTAGAGGCTGCCTAGCTATTGTATTGTCGTCCATGTCTTATCCATTATAAAAGTATTATTGAGTATGAGCTTACTAGATTAACACCCACAAAAAAACCCCAAACAAGCTAATGTTTGAGGTTGAAACTTGTGCAAAGCTTAAGTTTTAAATATGGCGCAGCGGACGGGACTCGAACCCGCGACCCCCGGCGTGACAGGCCGGTATTCTAACCAACTGAACTACCGCTGCTAAGGTCGTACTAGCATCTTGCCCTTATCAATAGGACCCACTTGCTATTAAGTGGTGGGTGATGACGGGCTCGAACCGCCGACATTCTGCGTGTAAGGCAGACGCTCTACCAACTGAGCTAATCACCCTGAGAAGCGTATAAAAAAAGCACTGCTTTTTTAGCTTCGCAAGGAAAATCCTTTAAATAGGATTTTCAAAAACTTGACACCTAAACGAAATATTGTAAATAACATCGTAACTTTAGGCGCAAAAGAAAATCTTTAATAAGAATTTCCGAAAGTCTTATCATCCAAAGTTGTCACCCTTTGAAAAACTTCCCACAACATGAAGACTATCAAAGCCCCTTGCTGTGGGTGTGTATTATATAGACTTACAGAGGACTGTCAAATATTTTTCGCCACTTTAAGCAAAGTATTTTTTGCTTGTTAGCAAGCAGCTGTTTTTGTTGCGTTTATTAGCGCAACCATTTAATTATTTGTTGCTCAGTGCCTTTTCGATATCTGCTTTGATAGCGTCAGGTTTAGTCGTTGGCGCATAACGGTCGATCACTTGCCCATCACGACCAATCAAAAACTTGGTAAAGTTCCATTTGATACCGTCTGTGAGCACGCCGCCCTTTTGGTCTTTTAGCCAGTTGTAGATAGGATGTGCATTTTTGCCATTAACGTCTGTCTTTGCCATCATAGGGAAGCTGACGCCGTAATTTTTTTGGCAAAATGCGCCAATCTCGTCGTTGCTACCAGGGTCTTGACTCCCAAACTGATTACAAGGAAAACCAATAACCGTTAATCCTTGTTCTTGATACTCCTTACTAAGCGTCTCTAGACCTTCAAACTGCGGCGTAAATCCACATTTGCTCGCCGTATTGACCACGAGTAATACTTGTCCCTCATAATCGGCAAAGGCTTGTGAGGTGCCGTCCATACGCTCGGCGTTAAAATCATAAATCGTGCTCATAGTCGCTCCTTGATAGCTTGGCGTGATAATTTCTTGCGTTTATAAAGTATTAACATAAAACGCTTGTTAATATAGCAAAAAAAAAGCGAAGCCATCGTAATGTTACGATAACTTCACTACTTTTTAATCGTTTAAATACTCGCTTATTCAGCTTGATCCAAATCAATAGAGACTGAATTGATGCAATAGCGCATACCTGTTGTCTCACGAGGCCCATCAGGGAAGACATGGCCTAAGTGCGCGCCGCAGTTGCTACAAGTGACTTCAGTACGGCGCATACCGAGCGAGTCATCGACGTGCTCATCGATAGCCGCATTATCAATCCCTTGATCAAAGCTTGGCCAGCCGCAGCCTGCATCAAACTTACTATCAGAGTCGAACAATTTGGCGCCGCAGCCCTTACAGCGGTAGATACCTTTGTCATTGACATCGTTATAGACGCCAGTAAAAGGACGCTCTGTACCCTTTTCACGCATCACATGATATTCATCGCTACTTAAGCGCTCCTTCCAGTCCGCTTCGGTAAGTTGGCTGATCTCTTCTTTGGTTAATTGATTATCTTGCATCGTATATTCCTTTAATTGTAAGTCAAATTGATAAACGTTTTGATAGATAAGATATGGTAGTTATCTGCTTATTTACAAGTTTTGCAGAGCTACGTTTACTAAATGCACACGTAGAATCTAGACAAAGCTTAACTTTTGAATAAAATTGATAAACCTTGCAAGTTATGCTTGCAAAGCTTAATAATAGTGCTTGCATCAATTTTATAAATGCAATAATATCTTGCATTATTATTTGATAAATCGATAACGATTTAAGGCACCTTGATAATGGCAAACCATGAATCACAAGCGGAACGTTTGGCACAGCTACGCCGTGATAGAGGCTTGACTGCTGAGCAATTAGCGCAAGCGATGACGGATGCAGGCGCAAAAGTAAGCCGCGGCGCTATCTCTAACTGGGAGCGCGGTACTAATGGCATTGTATCGTCGAAACTACCGACGCTTGCACGTATTTTAGGATGTAGTGAAGGCTACTTGCTACGTGGTGACAATGCCAATGATGATAATGCCAATGGTGACAATACCAGCGCTGATAGTGGCAGCGGTGACAAAAGCAGCAGTGAGACAAATCATAAAAACAATACGTCTACGATCTCAAAACCAATACCGCTACCTTCTACAACAAAAAACGATGCCAGCGAGTCAGTATCCTTTAACCGTACAAAATTACCATCTCAAATGACGAGCACTATTTCTATGACCTTATCTACAAATACGCCAAATAAACCTGAGCTTAAAAAGTCAGAAAAATTACAGAACGTCTGCTACGACATTCGTGGTCCACTACTGCAAACGGCGAACAAGATGGAGAGCGAAGGCACACGTATACTTAAGCTTAACGTCGGTAATCCTGCGCCCTTTGGTCTGCAAGCGCCGCATGAAATCTTGCGCGATGTGGCGATGAACTTGCCTGAGGCAACTGGCTATTCGGACTCGCAAGGCATTTTTGCCGCGCGAAAGGCAGTGCTGCAATACTACCAATCTAAGGGCCTACTGTCCGCGGTCGATGTACGTGATGTCTACTTGGGTAATGGCGTCTCTGAGCTGATTGTGATGACTATGCAGGCGCTGATGAACGATGGCGATGAGGTATTGATTCCGATGCCTGACTATCCCCTTTGGACGGCAGCGACCAACTTATCAGGCGGTACGGCCGTACATTATCGCTGTAACGAGGACGACAATTGGCATCCAGATATTGAGGATATCAAATCAAAGATTACGGACAAAACCAAGGGCATTGTCGTCATCAATCCCAACAATCCAACGGGCGCGCTGTATTCTGACGAGATACTCCAGCAAATCATAGCCGTGGCGATAGAGCACAATCTGGTCATTATGGCCGATGAGATCTACGATCGCGTCCTCTATGATGACACAGTGCATACGCCTATGAGCACCCTTACGGATGAGGCTTTGGTATTATCATATAATGGTCTGTCGAAGTCGCACCGTATTGCAGGGTTTCGTGCAGGTTGGCTTATGGTATCTGGCAAAAAACAACATGCCACTGACTTTATTGAAGGTTTAGATATGCTCGCCTCCATGCGTCTGTGCTCAAACGTCCAAGGTCAGTACGCGATTCAAACTGCGATGGGTGGCTATCAAAGCATGCAAGCACTTACTGCTAACACAGGACGGCTGTATAAGCAGCGTGAGATGGCAGTGTCACGCCTGAACGCTATACCTGGTATCTCATGTACTATGCCGCAAGGGGCGTTTTATTGTTTTCCAAAGATGGATCCTGACATCTACCCTATCGAAGATGATATGCAGTTTATGATGGATTTGCTGATCGATGAAAAGGTTCTTATGGTACAAGGGTCAGGCTTTAACTGGGATGCACCCGATCATTTTCGCGTAGTGTTCTTGCCCAATTTGTACGAATTAGAGGACGCTATGGATCGCTTAGATCGCTTCTTTGCCAAAAAGCGCCAGCAATTTGGCACTGCATAAGATCGTTTAATACACAAAAAAACGCTTATTTGCATAAGGCGAATAAGCGTTTTTTTGACTTACGTATTATACATTAAAAAATATAACTTAAGACCACAAAGCTAATCGCTGACAAGCCTGCGGCAACAGGTAGAGTAATCACCCAAGCCAGTCCAATCGGTTTCATTAGCGCCCAGTTGGTGTCTCTGTTAACGATACCGATACCTAGTACGGCTCCGACCAAAGTATGCGTACTAGAGACTGGCAAGCCCATCGTTGATGCGCCCATAACCACTGCCGCTGCCGCCAGCTCCGCTGAAAAACCAGAAGCAGGATGCATTTTGGCAAGGTTGGTGCCGACCGTTTGAATCACCTCTTTACCGATAAACCACAGACCGACGATAAGCGCCACACCAAAGGTGAGCATGACCGCAGGTGGTACAGCAGCTTGCGAGGCAATCTCATTGGTGCGAATCACGTCCATAATTGCAGCAAATGGGCCGACCGCATTGGCGATATCATTTGAGCCATGACTAAAGGCAAATGCTGAAGCGGTAAAGACTTGCATCCAGCTAAACAAAATAAAGGTCGCCTTGGTCAGATCCTCTTTGTGCTTACCGCGAATACTTTTGGTATAAATAAAGGTCGCAAGCCACACTAGCGCTGCGATCATGCCCATAATCAAAAAGCCTTGTAGGGTCGTCATATTGCTATTGACGTTTTTTAGGCCTTTAAAGACTACTAACGAGGTCATGACTGCCCCGCCTAATGCGGCAATAACGGGTACCCACTGCTTGATGGCTTTTAGAGTATCAAGGCTGCTGCGTTCATGCTCAATCTCATACAGGCTTTTGTAGTAGTCTGTCTCTAGGTCATCAACGGCGGTATCGTCGTCTTTATATATCTCTTGATCACGCAGCATCGCTGAGGTGTATGCCAGTTGCTCTGACTCTGATAGCTCATCTAAGTACGCTTTATGGTTTTGCTTCAAAACTTTTTTATCAGCTTTAAGCTCACTAATATGAGCTTCGGTTTTATCATTATATTCAATGATGTTTTTCTTGATTTGACCGTAAAGCAGATAGGCTAAAACGCCGCCTAAGAGTGGCGATAGTACCCAAGAAATCGCAATAGTGCCTATCGTGCCCCAATTCACGGTCGATAGCGCCATCTCCGTACCACCTAAAGTGATACCTAGTACGATAGAGCTACCAACCACCCCGCCGATAATAGAATGCGTGGTTGACACCGGTAAGCCTTTACGCGTGGCAAATAACAGCCAAAAGGCGGCCGCGATAAGGGCGGAGAGCATGACATAGATGAACTGGTTGGGCGTGACGCTCAGACCATCTAAGTCGACGATACCTTTACGGATGGTATCCGTCACCTCGCCGCCTGCCAGCACAGCGCCCGATACTTCAAATATCGCCGCCACTCCTAGCGCTTGCGGAATAGTCAGCGTCCCTGCGCCCACTGAAGTACCAAAAGAGTTAGCGACATCGTTACCACCGATGTTGAATGCCATAAAGACACCAAAAGCGGTTGCTACAATAAATAGCGTCGTCTGCTGACGCATTGTGTAATCGAGTCCCCACCATAAGAAATAGCTGGTCATCGCAATCAGTAAAATAGCAAAAAATAAATTGATTCTCATAGAGCCAACAGCATTGGTTGACCCAGTCGAACGGTTGCTAGTACCCATAAATTTATATGCCCTGCATAAGCGGATTGAAGAGATTTGCGATCAATGACACTGCGCTGTGATTGGTGGCATTGCCTAAGTTGGCAAGCGCTACTAATCAAAACGCCACTTAGTATTTAGCTTTAACTGGTATAAATATTTCACATTGACTTAACGAGTGGTCATAACCCGCAATCATGCTCATTTAAACCGTTATCTTTATGCATTTAGAATCTTTTAGGATTTAGAAATGTCATAAAGCCGCAAAGATATCGCCAAATCGTTCGATTGGTGCATTTTGCGGCTTGTAACATGAACGTGCTAAACCAAATTAGGTCTAGATTGTCATACTGCTCTTGGATGTTAGGTTCTGGCATCCCAGTTATTACGCGCTCATTATATTAAATATGAGCGCATAATGCAGGCCGATATCATGAAATTTGTAACTATAAATGTATCGCCCATTCACCGTTTTGATTTGACGATAGCCCTTATTTCATAAAGCTATTGAGAGCAAAGATTGTGCCAGTTTTGTTAGGTACGTTTTACTCATTTGCATACGCTGACAACTGTTCAATCGCATGATCTAATACTTGTAGCCGCGCAACGCGTTTGTGGTTGGTTGCGATCACATGCCAAGGCGCAACTTCGGTATCGGTGCGTGCTAGCATATCCGCCGCTGCTTGTAGATACTCTGACCATTTTTCGCGATTACGCCAGTCATCATCGGTGAGTTTAAACTGCTTGTGCGGCGTCTTTTCACGTGCCTCAAAACGTTTGAGCTGCTCATCATCATCGATAACGAGCCAATATTTGATGACTAATGTACCCGCTGCCATCAAATCAGCTTCAAAGCGATTGATCTCCTCATAAGCGCGTTGCCACTGCCTATCTGTCGCAAACTGCTCAACGCGCTCAACCAATACCCGTCCATACCAAGTACGATCAAAAATAGCGATACGGCTGATACGGTCGGTCTGCTCGTTTGGCAGACGCGTCCAAAACCGCCATAAATAAGGGTGCTGTAGTTCATAGAGCATGGGCGCGCCAATGTTATAGACCTGATACTCGCGCGGATCAAGCGGCGCAACCAAACGCTTAATCGCCCCGCCCTTGCCAGCAGCATCCATTCCCTCAAAAGCAAAGACAACATGACGACCGCCGCGCGCGCGCAAAAGCTTAGCCAGGCGCTCTTGCTTGTCTTTGAGCTGTTTACGGTATTTTGCCTTATCGATATTATCATCGTCTATATCTGTTAATTGCTCAGATATTTTGGCAAGCTCAAAGGGTACAGGCGTACAAATCGTTTGCTGGGTGGTATCAGAGCTTATGCAAGTATCGTCTTTGACTTGCTGATTATTATCGTCTATCGGCCGGCTCGCTATCAGCGCCGTTTGCATGGCCTCTAGTACCTCATGACAAAAAAGCGTAGTGGCTTTATCTTTGTCACTACCGTCGATTACCACCCAATCGTCTTGCTGCTGCAATAGTACTGCTGCCACTTGATTGAACTGCTCTAACACTTCGCTATCGCTCCAATCGATTTGATAAAGGTAAGCGGGGTCTGCCTCTTTATCCGTTAAACGCTTTTTCAAAGTCTCTGCATCGATATGAAACCAGCACTTTAATAGTTTAGTTTGGTTGAGTGCCAGATCATCTTCAAATGATTTGAGCGCTACTAGCTGCTCGCTAAGATAGTCTTGCCACCCTTTGTCTGGTAACGATTGAAAATGACGTTTGGTAGCTGTGTCGTGTTGAGCGTCGCTTGCCTCTTTATACTGGGTTGCCATCAGCATAACTTGATGGAGCAGATCAGCGTACCAGTTGCCAAAATAGACCATAACGTCGCCATGACGCGGCATCGCCTTGGTATGCGCCTGCCAAAGCGGCTGATAGGCAAGTGGCGGATAGCCGATAGTTGCCTCAACCTTGAGCAGGCGTGGATCGACCCATTGGCGTAGCTGCTTGACAGCGCTACCCTTGCCAGCTTGCTCCATACCATTGACGAGCACCAGCAGGCCTGTAGGCTGATTACTGCTCGGTGGCGACTCTTGGCGCGTGGCTCGTAGCGCGTATTGCGCAGTCACCAAAGCCAGTCTTAGGGTCTCTTCATCCATAAAAACATGATTGAGCGGATTAGGCGTTAGGCGCGCATCAACTACCTCTTGGCTTAACTGTTCGCTGACCGTTTGCTTGTTTTTTTTCTTATTGTGTTTTTTACTCATATTATTCTCACTACAGTAAAGAGATGTTGACGCCAAAAACAGGGTTATTTGATCTTAGTCGCGATAACGGTTTAGGGTTTGTATATATTATATTTTATTTAAAGTTATCACCTTAAGTGAGTGGTATGCTTTATATATAGCACTTAGATGTCATAATTGAAAATATTATATCAAGACCTGTTTGCTAACTAACGGATTAAACTACGCAGGATTAACGGTCATGACTGCTTTTTTAGAGTTACAACAACACTTAACGCGTTACTGGGCACTGCCCTATCATGATGATGAAAATCTCAGTGAGATGCTCGCTCAAGTACAAGCATGGCAGCGCATTCGTATCAAAAACACCCACAAAGAACTCTTTGAGCAGCCCAAGCATCAACCAATGGCGAACTATTTTCTCACTCAGCTTTATGGCGGCGAAGAATTTAAACTGCTAGCGGTGCAATTAGCGCGTATTTTACCTAAAGCGCAAAAGCTTGAGCGTATGATAAAAGAGTCGGTTCTTGAGACAGGTAGCATGGCAATTCAAGCCGCAGTCTTGGCGATTGAGATGGATCTGCATCTGGCTCAGTGGCTTGATGATCGCAATATGCCAGTTAACGAAAAAAACATTATGATCGCCTATAGCGCTAGTGATAAATCTGATGAACGCCGCGATCAAATCAGTAACTTAAAAGAAGTGTGTTATCGCAGTGATAAATACTTTAACTCATTTTTTTTACAAAAAGCTTTTAAATTAGCAAAGAGTACGGCTTATAACAATAACTATCAGCCCCTTTATGATTTTGTCGAAGCAGGCTTTGACGCTATGGGTCCCCTTGAGAGTGTTAGTAGCTTTATCGAGCCCTTTTGTACGCGTGAGCTGATGATTATTGATCAAATACAAAAAGCGAGAGGCGACAAGCTTGCAAAGTCTGGTGTATCATAGACGCATCTTTTTCTACGGCAATATCTCACTGTTTGAGCCTATTGTTGGTAGGACACTTATTAGATCTTTATTTGAGAGTTTACTATGTCCGCATTGTCAGAATTACAAAACCATCTAAACCGTTACTGGGCGCTACCGATTCATGAAGATAAAGTACTTGAGTCCAAATTATACGAAGTACAGTCTTGGCAACGCGAGCGTATCAAACGCTCTCATAAAGCGCTGTTTGAGCAACCAAAAAACCAGCCCATGTCAGAGTATTTTTTGACTCAGCTTTATAACGGTGAAGAATTCAAAAAACTCGCAGAACAGATCACCCGTATCTTGCCAAAAGCCAAAAAACTTGAGCGCTTAGCAAAAGAGGCAGCATTAGAGACAGGTAGCAAGGCTATAGAGGCTACTATTCTCGCTATTGAGCTGGATATGCATTTAGCTCAGTGGCTAATCGCTAATGATTTGGATGTTAATGAAGACAATATGATGAGTGCTTATCGCACGGTTGATGAGTCAGATGAGCGCCGCTTACAGATTAATAATCTAAAAGACGTCTGCTATGGCACAGATAAGCATCTGAACTCATTTATGCTCAGAAAAGCATTTGGACTGGCTAAAGGCACCGCCTATCGTCATGGCTATCAGCCTTTATATGACTTTATCAACTTAGGGTTTGCGGCGATGAAACCGCTTAAGAGTGTGAGCAGTTTTATCGAGCCGTTTTGTGAGCGCGAACTCACTATCGTAGACCAAGTGCATGCGCCTGATAGTCACGGTAAACCTGCTGGGTTTGGTGTATGATAATCATCATTTACTAACCATTTTTAGACAGCTGATACTCCTTTAGTATCCGCTTTATTTATCCATATTAGTACAACAGGATACCCCTATGAGCGACACTTCTAACAACGATAGCATGCCCAATAACGACGCTGCGACGCAGTACGAATTACAAGACAAATTGGTCAAGGACAGTATTGCACAAAACCAGAACATCACTGCACAAGTAAAGGCAAGTCACCATGTTGATAAAAATGCCAATATGGACTTTACTCAAGTGCAAGATCTGCCAACAGGGACGCCTCAAGGTCAGCAAACCACTATGCCAAGTAGCACTAGCGAGACTCATAATCAAACCAAGACAGCAGGCGCACAGGCTCCTACTGCTGACTTACCCAAGCAAACCCTATTTAATCAGCGCGATGATATTAATAATCCGCACACCCCTGATACTGATGGCTTAGAGCAGACGCATTTTGGTTATAAAACAGTCAACAAAGCAGAAAAACAAGCGCGCGTAGCAGACGTCTTTACCTCAGTCGCCAAAAAATACGACATCATGAATGACTTGATGTCGTTTGGTATTCATCGTTTATGGAAGCGCTACGCCATTAGCTTATCAGGGGTTCGCGCCGGTCAGCACGTGCTCGATATCGCAGGCGGTACGGGTGATTTGGCAAAGGTATTTAGCCGTGAAGTGGGCAAAAGTGGTCATGTAGTATTGTCCGATATCAATGCAGCAATGCTAGAGGTGGGCCGTGAGCGCTTGATAAATGCTGGCTGCAATAACGTTGATTTTGTCCTTGCCAATGCCGAGACGTTAGCGCCTTTTGATGATGAAAGCTTTGATCTTGTCACTATCAGTTTTGGTTTGCGTAATGTCACCGACAAAGATGCTGCGCTTAAATCCATGTACCGCGTGCTCAAGCCCGGTGGTCGCTTGCTAATATTAGAGTTCTCAAAACCTGTGTTTGAGCCTTTATCAAAAGCTTATGATCTGTACTCGTTTACAGCCCTACCTATGATGGGCAAAATCATCGCCAATGATTCTGAGAGCTATCAGTACTTGGCCGAATCAATCCGCATGCATCCTGATCAGCAGACACTTAAGCAAATGATGCAGCAAGCAGGTTTTGAGAACTGCGATTATCATAACTTGACGGCAGGTATTGTCGCCGTGCATCGCGGCTTTAAAGCTTAAAATTAATACCATAAGCAGTGCTAACAGACTAAGCACTTTTAACCGAGCGATAGCTTTTACATCTGCCCTGACATAGACGAGACTATTATGCTAACTGTACTGCTTTTAGCAGGTGCCGAAAAACTCATTAACGTCGCTATCGCAAGCGATGATATTACCCGTGCAGGACTAGTGCCACTAGCAGGCAAAGTGCTGCGCCTTGAGATGGCGATGCCTGAGCTGCATTTGGATATCTTATTTAATCATGATCGTTTGCGTTTTGAGCCGGTTACGACCGAGAGCGTATTTGAAACCGCAGGCGGTTTAAGTGAGCATGAAAAAGCCACTATCGCTATGGCAGGATTAGGTCATAGTACTCCTGACTGCGTTATCACTGTGCAAAATCCTGCTCAGCTACTAAACCTTATGCGCGGGGCTGAGGGCAACTTGCCTATTGCAGGCGACTACAAAGTACTGATGCAAGTTAAGCAATTAGTAGCAGGCTTTGATCCTGATCTAGCAGGGCAGCTTGAGCCGTTTATTGGCAAGCCTATGGCAAGTCAATTGCAGCTGCTTATCTCGCAGCTCAAAGGTAGCTTTCGTCATAGTGCCAAGCGCGCCTTTGATGATGTCAGTGATTGGGCTAATGATGTCGCAGGCATGAGTGAACCTGATCCTGTACTCAAAACGCAAGCTGATGAGCTCAAGCAGCAGCTGCTCAAACTGCGCGCTGATATCGAGCGTGAAGAGACACGCCTAGCCGTTATAAAAGCCGAACAAGCGCGTTTATTAAACAAATAAATATCTGATTTAGAGTAAGGTTGCTCATGCTATTATCTCATCGCGCGCGTCTACTTGAGCTTTGGCGCATCGCTGCCAGTTATCGTATTGATACGCATTTTTCAATCGAAGAGGCGCCGCAGTTGCAACCTTTGGCGCGCCTTATACGCAGCCATCCTGCCGCTTGGGGTAAAAAACACCAACCCAATGCGATTAAATACGCATTAGAGGACATGGGTACGCTGTTTTTAAAGCTTGGGCAACTACTCTCAACGCGCCGCGATCTTGTGCCACCAGCTATTATCGATCAGCTTGTCCAGCTGCAAGATCGGGTCAAACCTTTTTCATCTGACACTGCCGTCACCCAGATTCAAGATTCCAAACATGGCTTAGGTCAATCTATTGATGAGCTATTTGCGCGTTTTGACATAAAACCTTTGGCCGCCGCCTCCATCGCGCAAGTGCACACCGCAGCCCTTCACGATGGTCGTGAGGTCGTCGTCAAAGTCGTCAGACCTGATATTCGTACCACTATCGTTAACGACTTTGAGCTACTACGTGAGCTTGCCAGCTGGGTGTCCGCGCGCGTGGAGGCGGCGCGGGCAGTACATATCATAGATATCGTTGAGGACTATCGCCAAGTGATGCTCAATGAGCTTGATTTGGTGCTTGAGGCGGACAATACCACGCAGATGCGCAATAACTTTTTGGGTTCCGCGCTAATGTATGTGCCTGAGGTTTATGCTGCTGCCAAAAACGTCATGGTTATGGAGCGTATTCAAGGGGTGCCTATCTCGCAGACGCATATCTTTGATGAGCTTGGTTATGACCGCGCAGCCCTTGCTCAAAAAGGTTTGACCATATTTTTTACGCAAGTCTTTCGTGATAACTTCTTTCATGCTGACATGCATCCAGGTAACGTGTTCGTTGAAACGCCTAGCATCAACAGTATGGCGGATGGCGTCAATAGTATCGCTCATGAGCCGCGTTATATCGGTCTTGATTGCGCTATTATGGGTTCGCTATCTCGAGACGATCAACTGATCGTAGCGCGTATGCTACTTGCAGTTATGAATAATAATTTTACTGCTGTTGTCGATATCGTCAGCCGCGCAGGCTGGATACCGCCGAACACTGACAAGCATGCGTTGATGCGTGATATGAAGCGTACTGTCGGCCCTATGCTACAAAAATCAATTAACGAGATCGACTTCGCTGGCGTACTCATGCAGATACTAGATATCGCTCGCCGCCATCATATGAGTATCCCGCCGCAGCTCATGCTACTGCTTAAAACCTTGGTCCATGTTGAAGGGCTTGGTCGTGACTTGTACCCTGATTTGGATATCTGGTCACTTGCCAAACCTATTTTGAGTAGCTGGATCAAAGAGCAGCTCGACCCGGTACGCAACTTACAACAGCTACGTACCCAATTGCCTGAGATATTACTATCAAGTACCGATATACCTAAACTGCTCGATCAAGGTCTGCAAAGTCTGGCGTCACAAGGCGCGCGACAAGACAGTCAACTACGCGAGATACAACAAATCCGCGCTGATATGCTCAACGATCGTCGCCGTGATTGGCTCGCATTAGCAGGGTTCGGTATTTTTATTGCTATTGCCACCCAAGTGGTTGGCTGGCTATCTCCCATCTTTTATATTCTTGCTACCTTGGCGGTGGTTTGGCGTATATTGGGATAAATGCCAGTCAAAAAAAGCGCTTACCTTCTATAGAAAGTAAGCGCTTTTACGTGTTTAAATCACGAAATTATAGCATCTGATCAATCGCCATTTGCGTCAAGACTCGGCCGCGAGCGGTACGTAGTACATAACCTTGCTGTATCAAATACGGCTCAATGACATCCTCTAGAGTACCGCGGTCCTCCGCCATCGCCGCTGCTACCGCTTCAACGCCCGCTGGACCCCCATCAAAACGCTCATGCAATATCTCGATATAACGACGATCTAAATGATCTAGACCACGTCTATCTACAGCCAGCATATCAAGCGCGCTTGCGGCGATATTACCATTGATGCCGCCATCGCCTTTGACCTCGGCATAGTCTCTAACTCGGCGTAGCAGTCTATTAGCGATACGCGGTGTACCACGAGCACGGCGTGCAATCTCAGTGGCGCCATCTTCCGTCATCGGTACGCGCATCAAACCTGCAGCTCGGCTCACAATCGTCGTCAAATCAGCTATGCTATAAAACTCTAAGCGCTGCACAATACCGAAACGATCTCGTAGTGGTGAGGTGAGCAGACCTGCTCGCGTCGTTGCTGCGACTAAAGTAAACGGCGGCAGATCAAGTTTGATAGAGCGCGCGGCAGGTCCTTCACCGATCATAAGGTCTAACTGAAAATCCTCCATCGCAGGATAGAGTATCTCCTCAATAACAGGGCTTAATCTATGAATCTCATCGATAAAGAGAACGTCACCTGCTTCAAGGTTAGTCAACATTGCTGCCAAATCACCTGCACGCTCCAACACAGGTCCTGAGGTTGAGCGCAGATTGCCGCCCATCTCACGTGCGATGATGTTGGCAAGTGTGGTCTTACCAAGGCCTGGCGGACCAAAGATTAAGGTATGATCTAGCGCTTCTTCGCGTCCGCGCGCCGCACCAATAAATACCTCCATTTGCTCGCGCACCACTGGCTGACCGATATATTCGGCCAAAAGTGCAGGGCGAATATTGGCATCAGGAGCATCACTTGCGCCCTCGAGCGGATTAATTAAACGATCTTGCATCATAGGTTTTATCATTATATAACGATTAAATAAGTACAAATAGCATAACTAAATCATGACCATAAGTCATGTAAAAAGGCGATATCAAACAAAACAAGCGACAAATAATGTCGCCTGAAAGGTCAAAACTAAGCCACTACAATGTACAAGGATCTTAAACTAAAAACTAGATAATTGCTGCAAGGTCGCCTTAAGTAGGCTTTGAGTATCGCCAAAGGTTGCACCATTACTCTTAGCCGCTTTAATCGCTTGCTGTGCTTCTCTTTCTTTATACCCCAAACTTATCAAAGCTCCTTCGACCTCAGCAATAATACTGCCTTCATGCGATACCTCAATAGGCTGCATAGCAAATTCTAAAGCGCTGTCATCTACTTCTATGTTCTTAAGCTTGTCCTTGAGTTCGATAAGAAGGCGCTGCGCTGTCTTTTTGCCGATACCTGGAATACGAGTAAGCGCGGTCTCCGAATCTTGCTCGACATGCATTTTGAGCTCAGCCGCCGACATTGCTGATAGCATAGCGAGTGCCATCTTTGCACCGACGCCGTTGATCTTTATTAACTGACGAAAGACATCTCGCTCCTTACGATCCATAAACCCAAAAAGCAACTGTGCATCTTCACGAACATGAAAATGTGTCCAAATACTCGCCTCTTGTCCTACTTGCAACTGACAAAACGACGACAATGGCAGCTCGATATCGTAGCCCACCCCTGAGCTTGTCATTACGCACGCGACAGGTGCCATCAAATGTAGTACTTGTCCGCTAATCAGTCCTATCATGTCTCACACCTGTTTGATTGTATTAAATATAAAAACTGCTCAATGATTTGCCTTGCTAACCTTTACTCACCTATTAATAAAACTTGACCATATTCTCGAGGCTGATCGGACGAATTTTGTGCGCTTGTCCGGCAGAGCCAAAGGCTTCAAAACGATGATTACAGATATCAGACATCGCAGTCATTGAAGCTTTGAAGTATTTGCGCGGATCAAAGTTACTCGGGTTATCAGCTAAATGCTGACGTATTGCTCCTGTCGATGCCAAACGCAAATCGGTATCGATATTGATTTTGCGCACGCCATGCTTAATCGCTTCGACGATTTGCTCAACAGGTACTCCGTAGGTCTCGCCAATATCGCCACCATAATCATTGATGACTTTGAGCCACTCTTGCGGTACTGAGGACGAGCCATGCATCACTAAATGAGTATTAGGAATACGCGCATGAATCTCTTTGACGCGCTCGATAGACAAGATGTCGCCTGTGGGAGGACGCGTAAACTTATAGGCGCCATGACTGGTACCAATAGCGATTGCTAGCGCATCAACATTCGTATCTCTCACAAAATTTTGCGCTTCATCCGCACCGGTTAACAGCTGCTCATGACCTAGCACACCCTCAGCCCCTGAGCCATCTTCCTCGCCTGCCATACCCGTCTCAAGGCTACCCAAACAGCCAATCTCACCTTCTACAGAGACGCCGCACGCATGAGCAAGCTTAACCACTTCTCGAGTTACCTTAACATTATAGTCATAATCCATAGGCGTCTTGCCATCCTCACCAAGCGAGCCATCCATCATAACCGATGAAAATCCGAGCTGAATGGAGCGCTGACAAATCGCAGGCGACATGCCATGATCTTGATGCATGACTACAGGAATATGCGGCCACTCTTCAATTGCGGCAATAATGAGATGACGCAAAAACGACGCACCCGCATAGTCGCGCGCGCCAGCACTAGCCTGAACGATAACGGGCGAATCAGCAGCATCTGCTGCCATCATAATAGCGCGCATTTGCTCTAAATTGTTCACATTAAAAGCAGGCACGCCGTAGCTGTGCTCTGCTGCATGATCAAGGAGTTGACGCAAAGAGATTAATGCCATAGAACGCTCTCAAGTTGAGTTTAGCAATAGGAGATGAACCCCAATAGTAAGGGTATAAAGCAACTAAATTGTTAGCTCATTATTATAGCAAATTTTGACTAGCATCCGTAGCACTAGCCTTTGTTTATCTGCCTTGAGCGTACTTAATTTTAACTTGATATTGCTAATTGCTAAATGCAAAAAAGCCTTGGCAATAACCAAGGCTTTTTAAATATTGTAATATGACAATCTTAACCATTACTTATCTAGTATAAGCTAGCAATTAGTACTGTTGATCTTCAGAAACCTGATTCGCTTGAGCATCAGCAGCAACGTCAGATGCGCCGTCAGCGACTGCGTTTGCGCCGTCAGCGACCGCAGAGGCTGTGCCTTCTACGACTTCGTTAGTACCTTCAGCAATAGCATCGCCTGTGTTTTCAAGAGCATTGGTAGCAGCAGCACCGGCAGTTTCAGCGCCGTCAGCAATCTCGGTACCTGCTTCTTGAGCAGCCATTTCAGCTTCAGTAGCAGCAGCATCTGTATTGGCAGCAATATCATCGCCTGCAGACTCAACAGCAACTTCAGCGTTCTCTTCAGTCTGTTGGCTACATGCAGTGACTGCAAAAGTACCAGCTAGAAGGCTGGCAAGTAATAAATGACGTTTTAACATAGTAAACCTCTCATAAAAATACATGTCAAGATACATGGTGGCGTTATTTTATAGATAGCATATAGCACTTGCAATATAAATCATCTGAGTATTAACAAATAATAACTACTTAACAGTCTGTGTTTACTATCTTCAATCCATTACGCGTCTTTACTCTTTAATCTGCAATGCCGCTACTGCTGGCAACACCTTACCTTCTACAAATTCCAAAAACGCACCGCCGCCTGTTGACATATAACTGACGCCATTCGCTACTTGATATTTATCAATAGCTGCTAGCGTATCACCGCCGCCTGCGATTGAAAAACCTTCACTATCGCTCACCGCTTTCGCCACTATTTGCGTGCCTTTGCCAAAAGCATCAACCTCAAAGACGCCTACGGGACCATTCCACAGTATGGTCTTTGCATTTAAGATTGCATCCGCTAACTTTTCGGCACTAGCGGGCGCGATATCCAAAATCATATCTTGCTCACCAATAGCATCAACAGACTTAATGGTGGCAACCGCTTTTTGTAGTGAGCCGGTAAAGTCTGCAAAATCAATATCGTCTTTGCTTGCCACTACCACTTCAGACGGTAATAAAATCTCTGTTTTGTTCATGATAGCGCGTGCAGTATCTACTAGATCCGCTTCATATAGCGATGCTCCTACGCTGTGACCTTGAGCTGCCAAAAACGTATTGGCGATGCCGCCACCGACGATGATCTGACTACAAACCTCTGCCAAACTGTGTAGCACTTCAAGCTTGGTCGATACTTTAGAGCCACCGACGATCGATAGCATAGGCTGAGCAGGTGTTTCAAGCGCTTGGCTAAGCGCATCAAGCTCGGCTGCCAGCAGTGGCCCTGCGCATACGGTTTTGTTGTCTTGACGCATCATTTGCGTGACGCCTTCGGTTGAGGCTTGGGCGCGGTGAGCGGTGCCAAAAGCGTCCATGACGAATACATCACAAAGATTGGCATATTTTTGTGCCAGTGCTGAGTCGTTTTTCTTCTCGCCTTTATTAAAGCGTACGTTTTCAAGCAGCAACACTTGTCCTGCTTGTACATTGACCGATTCACCTAAATAGTCACTACTCATCGCCACAGGCTGCTCTAATTTCTCACTTAAATAATCAGCCACAGGTGCCAGCGAATATTTGCGCTCATAATTGCCTTCTGTAGGACGGCCTAAATGCGAGCAAACGATAACTGCAGCCCCTTTATCAAGCGCCATCTGAATCGTCGGTAGGCTAGCTTGCAAGCGAGCATCACTAGCCACCTTACCATCTTTGATAGGGACATTTAAATCTTCGCGGATTAAGACCACTTTGTCCGTCAAATCCAACTCACTCATACGCAAAAAATTCATGGTCTACTCCGCTCATTTTTATTTATAAATCATCGATGGCTTATGAATAAAACTACCATTACTCACAAACGCTGTATTCTAGCAGTTTTTATTGATTTCTCATAAATAACTGATGCAAATTATTGCTATAAGCGTCTATAAATACATCCCTAAATAGCTTATCGAACATCAAGTTGGGTTCTTGATAACATTTCGTGGTGGTAGTTGTACCTCGTTACTACTATGATTAAGCGTCAAAACAATAAAGATTTATTAGGAGAAAACCATGAGTATAGATATAGACCAAGCAAAAAATGAGTTGTTAAAATTACAACAAGAGTATCAGACGCGTATAGATAATATTGAAGATCATATTCAAAACCCGCAAGACGATCTTAATGAGCATTGGGAAGACCAAGCCATCTCATATCGTCAAAATGACATGAGAAAAAGTCTAAAAGCGGAGGCGCAGCAAGGTCTCATTTATGTCAATAATGCCTTGAGCCGTATCGAAAATGGTACGTATGGCGAGTGCGAGGTATGCGGCAGAGATATTGAAGACAAGCGCCTTGAAGCTCTACCTTATGCCACCTTATGTATGGAACATGCTGAGTAGCCCTCAAGCTTGTCTTTAAATGGTAAAAATAAATGATCAAAGTAAAAAAGACCGTTATGTCATATATAACGGTCTTTTTTTATGTTTAACATTTATCGTAGCATTAATACTTATACCGTACGGCGCGTGGCCAAACTGTTCAAGATGTTTTTGGCATCACCCCAGCGCGTCGCTGAACTATTAGCGCCTAAGATGACGATAATCGCGGGACGATTATTGACGCGAGTCTCCATTACCACGCAGCGCCCAGCCTCATTAATAAAGCCTGTTTTGGAGATGCCAATAGGATAGTTACCTGAGCGTACTAAGCTACTGGTGTTATTAGCCTTATAAGTACGATTGCCGTTTGAGTAATTCGACACATAAAAATCGTAGCTTTTGGTGGTCGAAAAACGACGAATAACATCATAATTACCCGCGGCGCGTACTAGTTTGACGAGATCATTTGACGAGGCAACGTTGCGCTTATCAAGGCCTGTTGGATCACCAAAAAATGCAGTGGTCATACCCAAATCTTGTGCTTTACGGTTCATGGCGCGCATAAAGGCACTATAGCCCCCTGGATAGTTACGTGCCAGACTCTTTGCCGCAGGATTTTCTGATTTCATAAGTGACATCAGTAGCATCTCAGCGCGGTTGAGGCGATCGCCTGATTTAAGACGTGAGCTTGCACGCTTAGGACCGACAAAATCCTCAGGGTCAAGGGTGAGCTCCTCTCGCATATCAAGACCGCTATCGAGCACCACCATCGCTGTCATAATCTTGGTAATACTTGCCATAGGACGAGCGACATCAGCGTTTTTCTCATAGATAGACTCACCGGTTTCGGCATCAATTACCGCCACACTACGTGAGTTGGTACTAATGGGAATCATGTCAGTGGTACTACCAAAACTGCCGCGGTAGGTTGTATTGTAGTTATTAGTAGTGTTGTAACTGTTGCTACTACTACCATAGCTGCCAGCATTAGTTAGGTTGGTTGTACCATAACCGTTGTCTACTTTTCTTATAGTAGAGCCACTATTGGTAGAGCCACTATTTGATTTGTACATAATATTGCGAGCTTCAGACAAGCTATCAGCGCCGCCCCAACTCATACGAGCGCTTGCGCCACTATCATTGATCGTTAGCGCAGCTTGCGCCATGCTACCTAAACTAAGTGAGATCATAGTAGCGATAAGTTGCTGTTTGCTTATAGGTAGATGTTTCATTCTTCCCCCTGCTGTCGCTCTAGTACTCATTTTAGGAAGTATCACTGGCAAGCGTAGCGTTTATAAAGATGTTTGTATAGACTCGGTAAGAGTTGCTGTATTTTTAGTGTATCATGGATTGCGTTTTAGTTTAACGCGTTGCACTCACTTAACAAGGGCATTCGTTGACGGTTCAAACTTTATTACATTTGCTTTATATTACAGTAATATTGATTAACATTTGAGCAATATTTACGATTTGCCTTTATAGCATCAATATTTTTTGTGGTAAAAAGTCAACAAAAACATTACTCTAGCTACTTTGGTTTAATCACGAAGGTTTATCGAACATGCCTACAAAGTATAGTCGTTAATGCTGCGCCCATTTTCTTTACAATTTATACCCTATAATGATAGATAGCAAAGAGTAAAACTATGATTCGAGTATTAGTAGTAGATGATCATGATTTGGTACGTATGGGTATCAGCCGTATGTTATCAGACAGTCCAGATATTGAAGTTGCAGGCGAAGCGGACAGTGGCGATATGGCTATCAAGCTTGCCAAACAGCTGCGTCCTGATGTCGTTTTGCTCGATGTCAATATGCCAAACATCGGCGGCCTTGAAGCCACCAAACGCTTGATTCAGTTGGATATGGGCATCAAAATTTTGGCAGTGAGTAGCGTGGTCGCTCAGCCCTACCCTTCTATGCTGCTAAAGGCGGGCGTGAATGGCTATATTACTAAGGGTACGCCATTAGATGAGATGATACGTGCGGTCAAAAAAGTCTATCAAGGCGGGCGTTACTTTAGCAACGATGTCGCTGAGCAATTGGCAGAAGTGCTGCTTTCAGATAAAGCAGCCTCCCCTTTTGATCTATTAAGTGATCGCGAAAAACAAGTCGCTATGATGGTGGTCAACTGTCAAAGCCCGCAGCAGATTGCGGATCAATTATTTGTCAGTGTCAAAACCATCAACACTTATCGCTACCGAATTTACGAAAAGGTCGGTGTCGATAGCGACGTCAAACTTACCCATCTAGCAATACGTCATGGTTTGATTCAGCCTTAGTCTTAGTCTTAGTCTTAGTCTCAATAATATCGATAGAAATAGAAACAACAACTATCGTCAAAACCAAATCAGCCTTACGTTATATTCAACCAACCTCTTACCTTTACTGATTGATATATGAAATATGCGACTAGTGCGGCGTCGGCCTTAACTCAATATCTGCAAAGAGGCGATACGCTACCGCTTACGCAGCTGCGTAGGCTTGGACTGATCTATAGCAGTTACCGATTAGTCATAAGTCTATTTTTCATACTGATGAGTTATGCTTCTATCGGTTCTGATGACAGCTCATTATTGCCAAGCTTACTACAGCAGACTGCTCTCGTTTTTTATGTCATCCTCAGTTTAATCTTGTTAGGTTTGTTTTATGTCGTGACCAAAGAGCCACGCCAGCAACTAATATTTGGCTTAGCGTTAGATATTGTGATCCTAAGCTTGCTGCTATATACCAATGGCGCGCCTGATTTACAGCTCACCATGCTCTATATGGTGGTCGTGGCGGCAAGCTTTATGTTGCTAAGCGGGTCACAGGCGTTGATCATCACCTTACTTGCGATTATCTTTGTTATTTACCAGCAGTTTTTTTATGCTATTGCTAATAGCATGAGCCTTAGCAATCTTGGCGACGCGCTCCTTATGTCCGCCAGCTTTTTGACCGTCGGGTTTTTGAGCTGGTCGATATCACAACGTTTGGTACAAGTTGAAAAGCTAGCCGCTAAGCACTCAAACGAGGTAGAGCGGCTCAACACTATCAATCAAGAGGTTATCAAACAAATGGTCAACGGCGTCATTGTCATTGACCAAAAGCGCGTGGTTCTAGCCAACCGCGCCGCCCATCAGCTGCTCAATATCGCCTCTCGCTTTGAGGAGCAATTTAGTCAGCGTCATCCGCAGCTGTTTGCAGGTTGCCTGTCTGTTGCACCCGGTCAGTCGCGTCTGTTTATTTATGAATTACCCAAATCAGATAGCGCCTCTATCGTTGGTAAACTGCGCGTACAACTCACTCCTTTAAAGGGTTCAAGTCAACTTATCATACTAGAAGATTTACGCCGCGAACAAGCCAGCGCGCAGCAGTTAAAGCTGGCATCTTTAGGTCAATTGACTGCCAGTATCGCACACGAAATCAGAAACCCTCTTGCCACTATCTCCCAAGCCAGCGAGCTATTGATGGAAGATACTTTGGAGGCTGAAAACGAGAGTGAGTTGTCAGCATCGGTGGCTAACAACCACGAACTGTACAAGATGATATTTACGCAAACCAAACGCGTCAATCGTATCATTGAAGACATTCTAAAGTTATCTCGCCAGCAAAGCGCAGCGCAGCAAGCTATTGCTTTGGCTGGGTGGATACCTGAATTTATAGAAAATTACTTTAAAGAGCATGATGTGTTTTTGAGTATTCAAGATCAGCCCATGATTCAATTTGATCCGCATCAATTAGAACAAGTACTGATCAACTTGATTAACAATGGCCTGCGTTACAGCAGCTACTCGCACCCTCACGCTTATGTCAAAATTGAGATCTATTACATCAATAATGAAATAGCTATTGATATATTAGATGATGGCGCAGGCGTGGACTTGGCCGACATAGAGCAGTTGTTCAACCCGTTTTTTACTACAGATACTTCAGGTACAGGTTTGGGTTTGTATTTGTCACAAGCCTTTTGCGAGGCTAATCAAGCGCGCTTAACGTATGTCCCTGAACACGAAAAAACTTGTTTTCGTCTAATTGCTCCTGCTATCGACAAACAAATGATGAGAACGTAAACTAAAAGTCGTTATATACTGATATTATAACATTCAGCACTTTGTGAACGAGCACTTTATAAGCCGATAGCTGTCTGCGCTACCTGAATACAATAAGGATATCTATGACCACGACTGCCCTTGTCGTCGACGATGAAGTTGATCTATGTCGTCTGATGCAAATTACCTTGACTAAAATGGGTATCAAAAGTGATGTCGCTTATACTTTGGCGCAGGCAAAAGAATACTGGCAAGAGAGCCACTACGATTTTTGTTTGACGGATCTAAACTTACCTGATGGTTCAGGTCTAGATCTGGTCAAGCTCATTAGTAATAGCTCAACCAGTCCAGTTGCGGTGATTACTGCTTATGGCAGTATGGATCTGGCTATTGAGGCTCTAAAGATTGGTGCCTTTGATTTTGTCAATAAACCCCTTGAGCTTCCGCGCCTACGGCAACTGGTAGAGAGTGCGCTAAAGGTAATTCACCAAGATCATAAAGCTGAATCTGAACCTGAGTCAAATCCTGAACAGCAGATGTTAGATGAGCGCCTTATCGGCAACGCTAAGGTTATGCTCACGCTCAAAAAAACGGTACTCAAGCTGGCACGCTCGCAAGCGCCTGTGTTCTTATCTGGCGCGTCAGGCACGGGCAAAGAGGTCGTCGCGCGCTTGATTCATGACTTAAGTCCGCGCCGCGAGGGTAGTTTTGTCGCTGTAAACTGCGGCGCTATTCCCTCAGAGCTGATGGAGTCAGAGTTTTTTGGTCATAAAAAGGGCAGCTTTACAGGTGCGGTCGCAGATAAACAAGGGCTGTTTCAACAAGCCAATGGGGGTACGTTATTTTTAGATGAAGTGGCTGATTTGCCGCTTGCCATGCAAGTCAAACTACTGCGAGCTATTCAAGAAAAAAACGTCCGCGCCATTGGTGATACCAAAGAGGTGCCTGTAGATATACGTATACTATCAGCGACTCACAAAGATTTAGATCAATTGGTACAAAGGGGTACATTTAGGCAAGATTTATATTATCGCATCAACGTCATCGAGCTTAAACTGCCGGCGCTCAATACTCGCCGTGATGATATCCCTATTTTGACGACGCATTTTTTGAATATGATCGCGCGCGAATGGCAACTTGATACGCATCCGACAATTACCGATGAGGCTTGCCTGCGCTTGCAGCAACACGAGTTTGCAGGCAATGTGCGTGAGCTGCGTAACTTACTTGAGCGCGCGATTACTTTGGCGGATACCTCAGTGATCGATGTCACCCATTTAGGACTTGGTGAAGTATCAGCACCAGAGCAAACGACAAACGCAAAAACCAGTCTTGCAGACGATCATGCGGCTGACAACGCAGTACCGCCGACTACACAAGATAGCAGTAGCATTCAAGATAATAGTAGCATTCAAGATAATAGTATAGACAAACCGCATTCTACGGCGGCGTATCCTTATCGGACGACCACTCAGCACTACCCTTCTGCTATTAGACACACGTTAGCGATCGAGCGCGGCGCGGTAGCTTTTGATAATCCGATTGGTCAGCAAAAACCAGAGCACGTCACCTCTACTGACGAGCAAGCGACTGATGCTAATGCGATCGTGTCTCAAACTTCTGTAGAACAGTTGCCAGTAGAGGGACTCGAGCAGTATCTGTTAGAACAAGAAAAACAGTTGATTCTCACTGCTTTGAAACAAACTGACTGGAATAAAACTCAAGCCGCCGAGCGTTTAGGGACTACGTTTCGCTCCTTAAGATATCGTATGAAAAAACTAGATATCGCAGAAGATAAGCAAGTAGATTAGCAGCAAGTCAGTAAGGTTACATCCCTGTCACTTGGTAAAACGCTAGATGGCTGTATTATTCATAACTTATTGACCTTGGGTTTTTTGTTCTTTTTTATTTATAAAGCGTATGCCGTCAGTCTGTATCTGCTCACGCAATATAGACAGCGCCTGCGCCTCCCACGTTTTTTCTTTATCTAATAGCATGACATCAGGTTTAACGCCGATTGCATCAATCTCATCGCCATTTGCGGTTAGATAATGCGCGACAGTCAGCTTGATAGCTTGCTCGTTATCTAATGGAATTACAGACTGCACCGAACCTTTACCATAACTGATCTCACCGACGATCAGCGCACGATTTTGTGCTTGTAGGCTACTTGCTAACACTTCCGCTGCTGAGGCAGAATATCTATTTTGCAAGATCACCACAGGTAATGGTTTGAGAATAGCGACGCCTTTGGTGCTAAGCGTACGCGGATCTGCATTGCGGCTTTTGACTTGTACCACGTCAGTATCTGTCATAAACAGACTAGCAATATTAATCGCTGACGATAATACGCCGCCTGGATTATCACGCACATCTAGCAAGATACCAGAGACTGGCGCGTCAAGTCCGACCACGCCTTCAATGATTTTTTCACGGCTGTTATTTTGAAATACAGGCAGTTTGATGATAGCGATACCATCGACTAGTCGGGTTTCTATGGCTTTTGGATTACTATTATTACGCTGTAACGTCGTTGTATGCTTGCGCCTACCTGCTCTAGAGGTAACCACATCTACCTGCGTACCAGCAATACCAGATAATAGCTGTTTGACATCATTACTTCTGTTGTTTTCGTCCAGCTCAAAGTCATCAATTTGGTGCAAATAATCACCAACATCGATATCATTTTCGTCTGCCGGCGAGTCGGAGATGACGTCCGTGACTACCCAGTACCCCGCTTGAGGCTGATACATAACGGTGATACCGATATCTCCAACATCTCCTTGGGTAAACGCACGCAGGTTGTCATAAGCTTCTGCATCCAAAAACTCAGCATGACTATCAAGCTTAGTCAGCATACCGCTAATCGCATTATTAAATAGTGCCTCATCGTTTACCGCATTGATATATTCTCGCCGTACCAAACCGACGACCTTGACAAAGGTCTTTAGCGTATCAGGACTAATAGCATTGAGAGAAACGCGTGACACCTCCTCTGGTATATCCGAATCCAAATCATCGGAGTCGTCCATTGGATACTCCAAATCATCATCAGAGTTGTCACTACCGAAGTCATCGCTGTCATCCAAAGCACTGTTATCAGGAGCGCTATCGACATCGTCATCGGCATCACTGTCGCTATCGTCATATTCACTTGAGAGACTTATAGCGCTAACTTTAAGCGTATTTTTGTCAGTAGGCGCAGCATAAGTATTGCTCCCTATGATACTCAATGACCCAAACAAGCTGAGCGCTAATGCGTAATGCATTATCGCTGTAGGTTGCAGTACTATAGGCTTATTCAAAGCCGTGTAGATAGAAGATCGCAGGTAGGACATAGATGACTCATCTAAAAAACAAAGAGGATATCTCGTTAATAATAGTGTAATTAAACGCCCTAAGCCATATAAAAAAGGGAGAGATAATAGTATCTCTCCCTTAATCAATGCTCACTACAGTAGACAAGCGTGTTAATGATCAGTAATAGCAGTTATAGGTCATACTATCTAATAAAGCGTATAGCTTTAATGACGTACTAATCTTAGGCACATCAATGGGCTTTAACCAGCAAACTCTCACCAGTCATCTCCCCTGGTGCCGCCATCTCCATCAAGGCCAAAATCGTCGGTGAGACATCACTAAGCTTACCGCCGCTGCGCACTTGTACCGGCTGCTCACCGACATAGATCAAAGGCACAAATTCAGTCGTATGCTGAGTATGCACCTGCCCGCTATCATAATCATGCATCTGCTCGCAGTTACCATGATCGGCGGTGATAAGCATATGACCATTTGCTGCGCGTACCGCTGATTCAACGCGGCCTACACATTCATCTAACGCTTCAACCGCCTTTACCGCAGCAGCAAAATTGCCCGTATGCCCGACCATATCACCATTAGCATAGTTGACAACGAGGACATCATGCTTACCCGAATCAATGGCGGCGACGAGCTTATCGGTAAGCTCAGGCGCACTCATTTCAGGCTGTAAGTCATAAGTGGCCACATCAGGTGACGGCACTAAAATACGCGTCTCACCCTCATACTCAGCTTCACGGCCACCACTAAAAAAGAAGGTGACATGCGCGTACTTTTCAGTTTCAGCGATACGTAACTGGGTTTTGTTGTGATCTTGCAAAAACTCACCGAGCGTATTGTTTAGCGAAGTTGGATAATAAGCAACGCTGGTTTTTGGGTTGTCTGCAAGCTCATCTGAGTATTTGGTTAGCATGACAAAGGCGGCAAGCTTTGGCTGCTTTTGACGGGCAAAACCTGAGAACTCATGATCAGGTAGTATAAACGCCTGCGCCAGCTCACGGGCGCGATCTGCGCGAAAATTCATAAAGATTAGCGCATCGTTGTCATCAACGGTAAAAGGCGTCTCGCCGTGCTCTATAACGGTTGTGGGGCTGATGAACTCATCGGTTTCGCGTGATTTGTAAGCCGCTTGTACCGCGCCATCAGCACGAGTTGACATGCGATCGGCTTTGCCTTCGGTAATCAACTCATAAGCTTTTTGCACGCGATCCCAACGATTGTCACGATCCATCGCATAGTAGCGACCAATAATACTAGCGATTTGCACGCGACCACCTTCATAATGAGCGTTCAATTTATTGATATGCTCGCGCAGACGATTGATGTATTTATCAGCAGATTTAGGCGGTGTATCACGACCATCTAAAAAACAGTGGACAAAGACATTTTTAGCACCATGAACCAGTGCTGAGTGGCACATAGCCTCGATATGATCTTGATGCGAATGCACGCCGCCATCAGAGACCAGACCCATAATGTGCACGTTACCACCTTTGTCATTAGCAGCGTTCACAGCGTTCACCAGCGCTTCGTTTTTGTAAAACTCGCGGCTGACAAGCTCACTTGATATCCGTGTTGAATCCTGATACAGCACGCGCCCTGCGCCCAGATTCATATGACCTACCTCAGAGTTGCCAAACTGCCCCTGGGGCAAACCAACATCTTCACCTGATGCCGATATCAGTCCGTGCGGATAACGCTGGTAGATACTATCTAAATGCGGGGTATTTGCAGCAGCTATCGCATTATCATCGCTCTCTTCACGATGACCAAAACCATCCAAAATCATCAAAACATGAGGTGTTTTTTTATTATTCTGATCATCAGTTTTATTATTCTGATCGTCAGTATGTGTCTGACTGTCATCAGTAGACTTAGGCTGGGTCTGCGTATTGCTCATAGATTACCGCTCCTCAAGTGAATGAACGCCGTTATTTGGGATACTAAAAGCCCTATATATTACCACACATCTTAAAATACTTGAAAACTGAGCATTCTTTACTCATTTACTCACGTTTGAGTTTGACAATTAGCTCATAAGCACCTTAGTACAAAAGCTACGTATCAAACTGTAATCGCACTTGCATTAGCCTAATTCATTGGTTACTATGATTATATTCTGAAGTGTTGGCTAGTAGATGTTTATTCCCTGAGCCGATAATGCTTTACCAGGATGCGCTATCTATTATCTCATTGTGTATGCCTGCACCGCTTGCGGTGTATCAGGAAACCTGCAGAGATGATGACGTATCCGCCCTGAACTTCACGGTTCATGGGTCACCATCTTACGGCGACACTTCGGTTGTTTTATATGATTAATATGATTTGTCACTTAGCTGATATGCTACTGAGAGTTGTATTAAGAAAATCGTATTGAGTAGTACGAAAAAGTCCCTATCTTTTCAAGGTAGGGGCTTTTTTATGAGTACCAATTTATAAGTATCAAAAGAGCACTACAAAATAAGAACTAACGCTTATTCATCATTGGCAGACTTAGTAATCTTTTTGACATCTTTAGGGATATTTTTGGCAGTACCGTCAATGGTAGTGTTCTGTTTAAGAACATCACCGAATGGGTTTTGTTGCTCAAAAGGATTTGGCTGCTGACCAAAGGGGCTTTGATTGTTCATGCCGCCTTGTCCACCAAATGGGTTTTGGCCATTCATACCGCCAAATGGGTTTTGGCCACCCATCTGTCCACCCATCTGTTTTGCCATCATCTCCATCATCTTTTGCTGATTGTTCATAACATAGTTATTAGCGACATCTTTGAGCTTCTTTTGAACAGGTGGCAGGACCAGTAGCAACGCGATCAGATCACTAATGACTCCTGGTATCAACAACAAGATACCTGCGCCAGCCATCGCTACGCTTTTGAGCATTGTGGCTTCTTGCGGGCGCATGGATGGGTTCATCATGCCGCCAGCTTTCATTTGCTGCGCCATAGGATTTAGCGCCGCCATACCTTTACGGATGAGCGCGATGCCGATAACAGCGGCAATAATAAACCATATAAATACCCACCAGCCACTAATGGTCTGAGCAATCAGATACCAAATGAGCATCTCGATAATAAACCAAACAATGGCGATACCAACTATCTGACCCATAAAATGTCGTCCTGTAAAAAACTTAAAATGTAATCGTCAATAAAAAATCGTTAACGTATGATGTATATGGGGATGGCTTGCTATACTATCAAACTTAGCGCCGCATTTTAAGTGCAAAGCTGCCAAACAAAATATACGCAACACAAAAACGGACCCTTATGGCAATTATTATTGGAATAGATCCAGGCTCTCGTATGACAGGGTATGGCATCGTCCAGCAAACCGGTGACAAACTAACCTTTATTGATGCAGGTACTATTCGTACGGATACCAAAGAGATGCCCGAGCGCCTAAAGCGCATCTTTAACGGTCTCACTCGCATCACTGAATATCACATCAAATATGCTAATGAGCCTATTTATACCGCTATCGAGCAAGTATTTATGGCAGAAAACCCCGACTCAGCGCTCAAGCTCGGTCAGGCGCGCGGAGCTGCTATTGCCGCTATGGTAGCGCTGGACTTAGAAGTGTCAGAGTATACCGCGCGCCAGATTAAGCAAGCGGTCTGTGGTTATGGCGCAGCCGCCAAAGAGCAAGTACAAGAAATGGTTTGTCGCATACTGTCGTTAGATGTGGTGCCTCAGCAAGATGCGGCAGATGGTCTCGCCTGCGCAATTTGTCATGCGCACTCGAGTCACTCTATGAACAAGCTGATACTTAACAGTGCCATGCGCGGACGCGGTAGCTCCAAGAAAAAAGGACGCTGGCGTCTAAGCGAAGAGGATCTAGGTAACATACGCTAATTAATTGACTTCAGTTTGCTCAACGATAGTGTCGAGCACATAAGCATAGTTAGTGTCTGACGCATTTTGCATACTATCATTGCTAGCGTTTAGAGCATAACGGTGCAAACGTAGCACTTGATCGAACTCACTACTATGCTCATAGCCATCTATAGTGCCTGCAAACTCTACGCGCTCGCCCTCGCTAACCTTTATACCTTGATCGTCGTACACTACAGGTTTTACTTGTAAGCACACTTGCGCGCTATTATCTGTGCACGGCGTAGTCTGAGCATCTATTGCCCAAAATATCGTCTCGCCTCGACTGCCATACTTAGCTTTTGCCGTCATTTTGCCGCGCCACTGCAGAGTAACTCCATTATCAGTTATTTGAGTTAGTATCGAGCCATTGTCTTTATCATTAGTAAGCTCTAACTGATTGACCCCTTGCATTAAATCGTTCAAGCGATTTTCAACCAAATCTAAGTCAGCACATGACATTTTAGTGCTCATGCTGTTGTCGATTGTCATCTCATTGCCTTGTAGCTGATAGCCTGCACTCATCGTGTTGCAGCCGACGCTATAGATTAAGCTGTTTTTGCCTTGACGCTGGATGAACGATGCAGTGACTTGATTTTTGATATCTAAAAGTGAAGTTAAAGGTTGACTCTCAACACTGAGTGCATCTACCAAAATCCAGCGATACTGAATGAGATCATCAATCAATTTGTCTTCTGCGCTACTATTATCAACAGAAGGTGCCTGTTCATCAGCTAAGGTGGTGGTATTATCAGCTGGGGCAATAGTATCATCAGACAAGTCTGTATCATTTATGCTTGAGCGCTCTACGTTTGAAGCGCTGCTCTGCGCAGGATCACTACAAGCGCTAATACCTAAAGCGGCACCAACCAACACTCCAAACACTTTATATACTGATGTCATACCGCTATCACCTTACGCAGATTCTACCTATATCGTTATAGATAAAAGTTTAAATTAATAATGGTTCAACTAAAAACTATATGAGTGATAAGAAGTACTTATCACTCATATCATCATAACTAGCAAATATTAGATTACGCTGTAAAAACTTGTTTGTTTTTCTCACACAAACTTTACAACGTTTTAGATCATTTAAGAGTTTTATATTCCTATTCTTTAGCAGGCTTAGCTTTAGCCATATTTTTAATACTAAAGCGCTCATGCATATGCTGATAAAAACGAGCTAAATTGTCCCCTTGTTCAGTTGGATTTACCTTGAGCGCTTTCCCAAAATCCAGACCTAAGTACAAGACAATATCTGCAAAACTCAATTGATCACCTACTAGATAATCACGACCCTCTAAAGCTTTTTCAAAATAAGGTAGCGCTTGTAAGGCACGATTGATGGACGGCGTTACAAAATCGGCTACCTGCTCTACGCGCTCAGCTTTTGAGGGGTGGCTGTGCTGGAAGGCTAACATAAAGTTGTAGAGCACTTCAAACTCAGCGACGCGGCGCATTGAACACACTTGCGCGCGCTGTACCACATCATTGCCCATGACTGAACGCTCGCCGTAAACGCGGTCAAGGTACTCACATATTGCTTGTGAGTCATTGAGTACGGTCCCATCCCCTAAGGTTAGTACTGGCACTGTCTGCATCGGGTTAATCTGCGTGAATGCCTCGCCCATCTGCTCACTGCTACCAAAGTCAATATCTACAATATCGATATCATCAACATCGTCGATATCTATACCCTTTGACGCCATTAAAATAAGCGCTTTGCGTGGGTTGGGAGCCGTGCGGGTCACGTATAATTTTTTCATAATAAAATCCTTTTATATAGTTTAAGATAATGGTTTGTTAGTAAGCCACGTTAATATATTCTACGTCTTGAGTCTAGCACAGCAATCAATCTTTAAATAATAATAGACAACAAAAAACCCCATAACGTGACGTTATGAGGCTCTTAGTGTGCATGCTAAATACGACTTACTTGTTTGGTGCAGGCGTGGTACGCAAGTAAGGCTTAATCTCAGTATGACCTTTAGGGTAATTTGCCGCGATGTCTTCGTTTTTGACACTTGGCGGAATAATAACGTCATCGCCATCTTTCCAGTCTACTGGTGTGGCAATATTGTACTCATCAGACAATTGAATAGCATCAATGACTCGGATGATCTCATCAAAGTTACGACCACAGCTGGCAGGATAGGTCAGAGTCAGGCGGATTTTTTTGTTAGGATCAATAATAAAGACACTACGTACGGTATGCGTGCTGTCAGCATTAGGATGCATCATGTCATACAGCTCAGCCACTTCTTTATTAGGATCAGCGATAATTGGGAAGTTCAAGTCCGTGCCTTGTGTCTCGCCGATATCTTTTGCCCACTGATGATGATCTTCGATACTATCAACAGAGATACAGATTGGCTTGACGCCGCGCTTTTGGAACTCGCCATTTAAGGCAGCAGCGCGGCCAAGCTCAGTCGTACATACAGGAGTAAAATCAGCTGGGTGCGAGAAGAACACTACCCAGTTATCACCCGCCCAATCATAAAAGTTAATCTGACCATCTGTGGTATTTGCATCAAAGTTTGGTGCATCATCACCTAAACGTAAATGTGCCATGTAAAGCTCCTTGTTGTCAATTTTAGTGTTATAAATTATTAGCGCTATCTGCGCCACTTGTTTAATTATACTGATCATTTAGTCATGCTGATGTTGACAAGCTACTAAAGTATACCGCAATAAATAGCAGCTAGGCAAAATAGTCGCTAGGCGAAACCTAATCTTATTTTAGCAAATCGGTTATGACTATGCTGTGAGCAATTGTAAGATATTTATTCCATTTTTAACTATACATGAATACTTTTGTTTATAAATATTTAGATAACCATACCCGATTCCCATAGGCAAAATTCACCGTATCTTCCGCGTTTGCTACTACCGCCTGCTGTACGTCCTGCCTCGGTCAATACCAGCTCGCCTTCTTTATCCTCTAAGTAACCTGCTTCAAGTAGTTTACTATTGAGCTCTTGCGTCTTTAGCCCCAGCTCTTTGGCTAGTTTAGCCGTTGTTAATTTAGAATAGTTGGGTGTCATCTCTACTAGTTTGGTAGAAGAGTGATTGTCTACCGTTTTATTTTTGTCATCAGTAATCCTGTTGTCAGTCGCAGCCGCCTTCTCACTTACTTTTTCAAGTGACATGCGTACCTCATCACTGATACGGATAATACGCTGCGCTTCTTCATAAGTATCTGCATATAGCTTGGCATCATCATTGCGAAAGATTAGTACACCCATCTCATTGTTATTCACTTGGCTAAATTCATACAGATTGAGGCTAGTGATGATGCATTCATTCTCATTTAAGTAGCATTTAGCATGCAGGTTCTTGCAAAAGCTAGTGCGTATAAAGGTAAGGTTTTTGAGCCAATTGATCTCTTCTGGATGCAGATCATTTTTGCCATAAACGATACGAATATCAATTTTGAGACGATTACGGTCTTCTAATAACTCTTTGATACGCTCGTTCAGCTTTAGATAAGGGCTAATAATAATCAGCCGATCAGAAGCATTTTTAATCAGCTCTTCTAAATGGTAAGTTGTGCCGCTACTGTTTAAAAATTTCGCCATTGCCTCGTCCTTAATATTTTGCGCTTATAAAAAAACCCATCTCAAGCTTACTTGAAATGGGCTTAATTGCAAACTACTAATGTTGAGTTTAAGGCTGGTATCACGTGTTTATGAAAACTCGCGGCGCAAATCGAAGGTAGACTCCTCACCTAGTCTGTCATAGTTTTCGTCTAAAAAGGCTTTCGCTGAAGCGCGGCCAATATCACGTAGATGTGTCAAAAACGCCCACTCAGAGTTTATCTTACTAGATGCTGACAGCGGATTGATCTGTTCTGTCTCTTCAATACGGTGTACTAGAACCTCAGTGTAGCGTGTTCTATCAAGCTTGTTCTCACGCAATTGACGACTAACAAAATCAATGGCGCGCAGTTCTCTAAGTAATGATGAGTTAAAGGTAATCTCATTAATACGGTTTTGTATTTCGATCGCGCTTTTGGGTGTCTCGTTGCGCTCAATCGGATTGATCTGCACGATCATAATATCTTTGGACTTAGTCGTATGAAACAGAGGATACAGAGGCGGGTTACCCACATACCCGCCATCCCAATACGGTACGCCATCAATTTCAACCGCTTGAAAGTAAGAAGGCAAACATGCTGAAGCCAGCAGCATATCTGCGGTCAACTCGTCACGGTCAAACACTCTTATTTTGCCCGTATGGACGTTGGTTGCCGCTACAAACAGCTTTAGTACACTACAAGCTCTAACCTTGTCAAAATCGACAGTGGATTCAATCAGATCACGTAGCGGATTGATATTCAAAGGATTGGTATTATAAGGTGAGGCTACGCGGCTAAATAAGTCCATCATAAGATAAGCGGGCGAGTCATCCATCGCCCAGCTCCCTGTCAGAATACTCAAAGGACTACGCTTGATAGGACTAAGCGCGCCCATGTAGGCCACTCGACTCCAAAACTTCTCAAGCGATTCGCGCGCGCCATCTGGGCCGCCCTCCATGTAGCCCTGCGCCAGTACCGCCGCATTCATCGCGCCAGCACTGGTACCTGTGATGCCCTCGATACTGACGCGGCCATCTTCCATAAAGTGATCCAAAACGCCCCAAGTAAAAGCGCCATGCGAGCCGCCACCTTGTAGTGCTAGGTTAATCGATTTTTTAGTCATAAACGCGTTACTCTTATCATTGCTATGAGTTTACATATTAAAAGTTGAGTCTGCCTTATAAAGCCAGACAAATTTCTGATATAAGACGATTGTAAATTGGCATCAAGCCGGCTTATAGCTATCACGTAAGCTGACAATCTGATTAAATACTGGCGTATCGGTACTGTGCTCTTGGCTATCTGAGATAAAGTAGCCTTCGCGCTCAAACTGAAAGCGCGTGCCTGCATCCGCTTCAACTAACGAAGGTTCGACGACTGCGTTGAGTACGGTTAATGAATTGGGGTTCAGTGCTTCGTGGACATCGCTGACGCTACTTGGGTCTTCGACACTAAATAGCGACTCATAAAGTCGTACTGTGGCAGGAATACCTTGGCTCGCCGATACCCAATGAATGACGCCTTTGACCTTGCGGCCTTCAGGATTTTGTCCCAAAGTGGTCGGATCTATGGTAGCTTTTAGCTCAACAACGTTGCCGCTATCATCGGTGATATGCTCTGTGACTGCGAGTACATAAGTATTACGCAGGCGTATCTCAGGCTTTTCTGGCGACAGACGCTTATAACCTGCTGGCGGCTCTATCTCGTAATCGCCTTGATCAATGTACAGCTCCTTAGTAAAAGGAATCTCGCGCTCGCCCATATCGACATTAGGGTGCTTGGGCTGAGTCAGCCACAAAGTTTGCGCGTCTGCGTCCCAGCGGGCGTTGACGCTATCGGCTTTTAAATCTTGCCACTGACTAACCGCGTCGCTAAAGTTCGTAATGGTTACTTTTAGCGGTTTGAGTACTGCCATACCGCGTGCTGTCGTATCATCTAAGGACTGGCGAATGCTAAATTCAAGCAGGCGCATATCGGTTACGCCATCTGCCTTTGATACACCAACACGATCACAAAAGTCGCGCAAGCCCTCAGGCGTATAACCACGGCGGCGCATACCTGCGACCGTTGGCATACGCGGATCATCCCAACCGTCAACAATACCCTCGTCTACGAGCTGCTTGAGCTTACGCTTACTGGTCAACGTATGATCGACGTTTAAGCGACTAAACTCATACTGATGCGGCGGCGTCTCAAAGCCAATCTTTGCCACAACCCAATCATAAAATGGACGATGATCTTCAAATTCAAGCGTGCATAACGAATGCGTGATGCCTTCTAATGCATCGGATAAAGGATGGGCAAAATCATACATCGGATAGATGCACCATTTATCACCCGTCTGATGATGCTCTTGATGCATGACGCGGTAGAGTATCGGATCGCGCATATTCATATTAGCATCAGACATGTCTATCTTGGCACGTAGTACGGCCTCGCCATCGGCAAACTTACCGTCTCTCATATCAGCAAAGCGCTTGAGATTGTCCTCGACACTAGCATCGCGCTGCGGTGACGGTGTGCCAGCCTCATTAAATGAGCCACGATTCTCTTTGATTTGTTCAGGGGTTTGCAAATCAACATAAGCATCGCCTTGCTCTATCAGTTGCACCGCCCATGTATAGAGCTGATCGAAGTAGCTAGACGCGTGTAGTGCCTGCCCTGCCCATTCAAAACCGAGCCATTTCACATCGTTTTTGATATTGTCGATGTAGTCCTGCTTTTCAGCAGTTGGGTTGGTGTCGTCATAGCGCAGATGACAGATACCATCGAACTCTTTTGCTACGCCAAAGTTAAGGCAAATGGATTTAACGTGCCCTAAATGCAAGTAACCATTAGGCTCAGGCGGAAAACGAGTAACGATTTTCTCGTATTTTTGTGCTTTTACATCTTGGCGAATAATATTGCGGATAAAATCGTTTTTTGGCTCGTTAGGTTTTGTATGCTCAGTCATTAATTTGTGCTCCTAAGCCTTTTACGGTAGGCTCTAATTTTATATAAAAAATAAATTAGCGTTATTCTATCAGCTTTTGCAAACTCATTAACAGCCAGATACATGACATGACATGAAAAAGCCGTTAGACTAGCCTCTAAATTAGGATTGCCTTTTAGAGACACAAGGAAGATCTATGCACGCTATCAAATCATTTGGGTTTGCCAGCTTATTTGCCCCTTTATTTATATTAGGTTGCGTTAGTAGCACCAATAGCGCTAGTACGACCACTACAGACAGTCAGCCCGATCCATTAACCAACGCAAACAATCAGGAGATAACCATGAGCAACATGCCAGTCGTAGAGTTGGAGACCTCAATGGGTAACATCACTATTGAACTCAATGAAGAAAAAGCACCAAAAACAGTAGAGAACTTCTTAAATTATGTCAATTCTGGGCATTATGAAGGAACAATCTTTCACCGCGTCATCGACGGCTTTATGATTCAAGGCGGCGGTATGGACGCCCAAATGAATGAGAAAAAGACCAATGCGCCAGTAGAGAATGAAGCGGATAATGGTCTAAAAAATGATAAAGGATCAATCGCTATGGCGCGTACGCAAGACCCGCATTCAGCGACCAGCCAATTCTTTATTAATGTTAAAGACAATGACTTTTTGAACCATAGCGGTAAAAACGCGCAGGGTTGGGGTTATACTGTCTTTGGTAAAGTTACCAGTGGTATGGATGTCATCGAAAAACTGCGCGGCGTTCCGACTGGTCGTTTCGGTATGCATGCCGATGTGCCAAAAGAGGCGGTCGTTATCAACTCTGCTAAAGTCGTTTCTGAGTAGTTTTTGCTCGGCTATTTACCCCTTAGTTGTAAATAGCCTATAAGATAAAAGAGGTTATGATAGATGCAAAGCTTTGATCACTTACTCACCACTCGCCCGCATGATATACGGCAAGTACTGATTAGCGATTTGCATTTATCGCTTGATGAGCCTGCCCTTGTGCAGGCTTTTTTGGCACTATTAAATGACTGCTTAGCGCTGCCAAATCTTAAACGGCTGTTTATATTAGGCGACTGGTTTGAGGTCTGGCTCGGTGATGATATGTATCTGTCACTAGAGGATGAGGCACGCACAAGCCACTGGCTAACCCCTTTAATCAATAGGCTAAAACAGCTACGTGTGCAAGGCTGCGAGATCTTGGTCATGCATGGCAATCGAGATTTTCTGCTTGATCGAGGATTTCTCAATCTATTTGGCGGTGAGCTAATTGCTGAACCTTATCCATTGACGATTGGTGAGCAAGATTTTCGCCTAGAGCACGGTGATGCGCTATGTACAGATGATAAAAAATATCAGCTGTTTCGTAAAGCGATTCGCAGTCCACTGGCCAAATGGTATCTGCTCAATAAATCATTAGAGAAGCGCCTCGCCATCGCCGACAACATACGCACTAAAAGTAAGCAAAATAATAGTAAAAAGGCGGCCTACATTATGGACGTCAATGAGCAGTCCGTCGCACAGGCGGTTAATAACGATGATGCCTTATTGCATGGGCATACGCATCGCCCAGATATTCATCAAACGACTAATAACAAAATACGTTATGTGTTAGGTGATTGGCGACTGATCGATACAGAGTCAAGACAGCCAAAAGTGAGCGCGGTGATTGGCGCGGTAGTGGCAGACGAGCATTTAGATGAAGCAGAATTTGCACTGGTTGAGTTTCAGTATTTAGTGAGATGATTTATTTAGTGTAGATTGTAGGGTGCATTTCACGCACCATCCAGACCTTAATTATCTTCAATTAGTGCGTAAGGCGCAACCTACAACTCCGACAAAAACCTTAATCCATCAATTTAAAAAAGTGCTGGCGATAGTGCTTAAGCTCGCGAATTGAGTCGCGGATATCATCTAAAGCTAAATGACTACCGCCCTTTTCAAAGTTTTTTAGGATATCAGGACGCCAGCGAAAGCACAGCTCTTTGATCGAGGACACGTCTAAATTACGATAATGAAAAAAGCGCTCAAGCTCAGGCATCTGCCGCGCCATAAAACGTCTGTCTTGGCAAATCGAGTTGCCACACATCGGCGACTTACCACTATCGACCCATTTATTCAAAAACTTAATGGTTTCCTCTTCGGCTTCAGCTAGTGTCACTTTACTACGACGCACGCGATCGACCAGACCTGACTGACCATGCTGCTTGGTGTTCCAGTCATCCATCTTGTTCAAGATTTGGTCAGAGACTTTAATCGCAAAAACAGGCCCTTCGGCTAATACGTTCAAATCCTCATCCGTCACCACTGTCGCAATCTCGATGATCTCATCGTTCAAGGTATCAAGCCCTGTCATCTCAAGGTCAATCCAGACCAAACCCTTCTTACCTTGGTTTTTGATTTTGATCTTGTTGGGATGGTCATCGGTACTCATAAGCGATCCTATTAGTAGTATGCACAGTGATGATGTACAAGTGGTTTGCAGGCTTTACAAAACCTCTGTCAAGCTTAGGCTGTATGTTATCAAATTTTCACGCTACACTGAGACATATTTTTATCGCAATTAAAACAACACAGGCAGTACTTATGGCATTGATACGGCAGCGCAAACTCACTAAACAGCAGATTCGTCGTATAGACAAACAACAACTTGCCAGCCAAGACAGCATCGATGATAGCTTGATGGATGGCGTGGTGATGGCGCACTTTGGTAAGCAATTGGAGGTACAAGTCACAAGCTTACCTGCTGTGATACCTAAGCAGCCTGAGTTTGCCCCTGATGACCCTGAGCCGTTTTGGCAGGAGTTGGCCTTGGGTGATGTCTGGCGCTGTCATGTGCGTACCAACTTGCCGATGCTGGCTGCAGGTGACCAAGTGCGCTGGACGGCGGACTCCAACACAGGTTTTGGCCGTATTGAGTCAGTAAAACCGCGCACCTCGATGATATCTCGCCCCGATCGCTACCATAAGCTCAAACCGGTTGCCGCCAATATCGATATCTTAGCGATTGTCTTTGCGCCGCTACCTGCTGCCGCGCCTACCTTGATCGATCGCTATCTTGTGGTTTGTCATCATGCAGGCGTACAACCTCTGCTGGTACTCAATAAAGCGGATCTATTAGAGGGCGAGTCTACTGTCAATACGCGTGAACTATTAACGCAATATGCAGCGCTTGGTTATGATAGTGTCTTGACCTCAGTGGATTGTCCAGAGAATGTATTACAGACGGGTGAACAACAAGGACTTGGCGAGCTCAAACGCTATATCGATAACAAGCTGGTGATATTTGCCGGTCAGTCTGGCGTCGGTAAGAGCAGTCTGATTAATGCGCTGCTGCCAGAGTCGGCGCAAAGCGTTAACATCATCTCAGAGAACTCACAGCTTGGGCAGCATACGACAACGACTAGCCGTTTGCTACCCTTCAATCCAGCTGATCTAACTCAAGGTGGCATCGTCGATACCCCAGGTATTCGTGAATATGGTATCTGGCATCTGACTCCAGATGACATCATCTCAGGATTCGTTGAGCTTGCACCGCTATCAGGCTACTGTCAGTTCCGAGACTGTCGCCATACTCATAACTCCAAAGGCTGCGCGCTATGGCAGGCAGTCGCTGATGGCGAGGTTCTTCAGCGCCGCGTTGAGAACTTGGTGACCCTTACCGATGAGGCAGATACCAAGCCTTATTAAGACAGACGCATTGAGTAGTTTTCATACGTTTACTATAGACAACCTAGTCGGTATAATAGCGCCTTGTTCATTTTTATCAGGCCAACTGATAGAACACTTATATTTTGGAGGTCTAGTTTGGATCGTGCACTTGAATTTATGGGTAACCACCCGTTCTTATTCGGTATTTTAGCCGTACTTGCTATCTTGTTTTTTACTATTGAGAGCAAGCGTAGCGGCAAAAAGATATCTCCAAACACTCTCGGTATGATGGTCAATTCGCAAAACGCGCAGCTGATTGATATTCGACCTGCCAAAAAATATACGACAGGCTATATCCAAGGCAGTCGTAATATTCCATTCACTCAGCTCAAAGATCGCTTGGATGAGATACGGGCTATCGAAGATCCAGTAATTATCATCTGTGACATCGGTGTACAAGCAGGCGCGGCGATACAAATGATTGGCAAAGACAACGTCTATCGTCTAGAGGGCGGTATTGGCGGCTGGCAAGGCGCTGGTATGCCACTCGTTGGCCTAAAAGACACGCAGAATAAAAAGGGCAAATCTAAGCCAAAACTGAGTAAATAAGCAGTAGCGATTTAGATATTCAAACCAGACATCATAACTATATGGTGTCTTTTTTTATGCTTTGTTTCTCACTTTAGTGATAAAAGCAAAACACTCTGAATGCTTAAAACTTGATTTTAATAGGCCAAGCCCCATTCTATAGATGACAATAATTAAAGTTATCATTGCCATTAACTCATTGGCAATTGATAATATGGCTGTCTATACTGTCTATTATACGATTCACTTTATTATTATACGATTCACTACTGTAGCGTCTACTAATGATAACGTTGCATCCCTACTCCAATAACTATTAAGGAAGAACTATTATGAGCGTACCTGTTAAAGTATATACCACTCCTATTTGCCCATATTGCACTAACGCCAAAAAACTATTAGAGTCCAAAGGCGTAAGCTTTGAAGAGATTGGCATGCACGACATCAGCAGTGATGAGCGCCGCGCTTTGATGCAAAAAACCAATAACTACCGCACAGTGCCGCAGATCTTTATCGGTGATACTTTTGTTGGCGGGTTTAATGAGCTCAATCAGTTTAATCAGCAAGGCAAGCTCGATGAGCTACTAGCGGGTTAATCTGCTATATTACCTTTTTTACTTACTAAATCTTGTGACCTATTAAATAGTCGTTTGGCCTTATCGTCATATTGGCTATATTTTGTTTAAATTTATAAGGAATTATCATGGCTGAAGAACAAGCACAACCGCAATTGGCACTAGAGCGCATTTATGTTAAGGACATGTCACTTGAAGTCCCAGGCGCAGGCGTATTTACCAAAGAGTGGAATCCTGAGCTTGATATCAACTTATCAAGCAATGCTGAAAAACTTGATGATGATCATTATCAAGTGATTCTGACGGTGAGTGTCAATGCAAAGAATGCTGAAGAGCCGGCCTTTATCGCTGAAGTTCACCAAGCCGGTATCTTTTTATTAAAGAACATCCCTGAAGATCAAATCGGTCAAATCCTAGGTGCATATTGCCCTAACGTTTTGTTCCCTTATGCTCGTGAAGTCATCAGTGATATCGTCACTCGTGGTAGCTTCCCGCAGTTATTGCTTGCGCCAGTCAACTTTGACCAAGCCTACGCGCAAAGCCAACAGCAAGCACAAGTAGACGCGCAAGGTAATGCTTAAGCTCTTGTATTAAAAGCTAAGCATTAAGTGAGTAAAAAAACCGCCCTCTTTTTTAGTTGGCGGTTTTTTTGGTTTTAAAATACAAAAAACCTCGACCATAGCAGTCGAGGTTTTTATAACTATAAATAAAATTAGCCTTAAATAAAACTAGCCTTTTAGCGCTGACAAAATTTGTGCCTTAACGTCTTCGATAGGCTGCGTACCATCGAACTTATCATAGTTAGGTGCACTGCTACCTTCTTTGGCTTTTTCTTGATAAAAACCTACTAGCGTTGAGGTCTGCTCATGATAAGTCGCTAGGCGATCACGAATCGTCGACTCTTTGTCATCTTTACGCTGGATCAAAGGCTCGCCTGTGACATCATCGATACCTTCAACCTTTGGCGGATTGTGATCGATATGATAAACGCGGCCTGATCCTGCATGCTGGCGACGACCCGATAGACGCTTGACGATCTCATCATCAGGGACGCTAATCTCGATAACATGGTCGATATCGACGTTAGCTGCAGCTAGTGCCTGCGCTTGCGGAATGGTACGCGGGAAGCCGTCTAAAATACAGCCATTAGCACAATCAGGTTTAGCGATGCGCTCTTTGACCAAATTAATAATGAGATCATCTGATACCAGACCACCTGCGTTCATCACGCCTTCAGCTTGTTTGCCAAGCTCGCTACCTTCTTTGATCGCCGCACGTAGCATGTCGCCCGTCGAGATTTGCGGGATATCATACTCTTTTGAGATTAACTGGGCTTGGGTGCCTTTACCAGCGCCTGGTGGACCTAGCAAAATAATACGCATCATGTAGCGACTCTCCTTAAAAGGGTTTTGGGATAAGGTTTTATAACAAATTGTAATCAGGGATTGGTTGATTGCAAGCTCACCTTACCTTGTGGCTTTGCAAAGCTCAAGTTTTTTCATAACTTAGACATCAATTGTCATGACTTCACTGTTCAAATAATACTATTGCGCGCCATTATGGCGCTAGGTAGTTTGTCTTAAAGTAGTTTCTCAGCTCATTAAAATCATTAGGGTACTTGCTGATTGATCGCAACATTGACTTGATTTTGCTCGCTGCTAATAACGACAGGATTGCCCGATAAGTCGCCAGACTCTGCAATAGCATTACCGCTATGACTAATACGTGCCACGACTGCCAGCTGTACTTTATCTGCGCGTGCTTGTGCTAGCGTACGCTCAGGCATCATCGCATCCAGATCACTAAGACTGATACTCGCCTCGCCCTGCTTAATCACACTAATAGGCAAGCGCTTAGCAGCAAACGGTGGTCCGCCGTTGACATCGCGAATAGCGACAAAGAGCACATCATCACCTTTAATCAAAGGCAACAAACTGCTATTGACGGTTACGGTTACCTCGACACCTTGAGCCGCTTGCTCTTGCTGCGCGTTTACGTTAGCGCTGAGCTCATCCAAACTTGCCAGCGCTTGGGTATGATCGCCAGGCTTAGCGGCAATACTGCCGCGCAAACGGCTGATCCAGCTTTGTGCTTCGTCAAAGTTGCTGCTACGCGCCTCGCCCATTGCCATGAGCATCTGCGCGCCTTCGTGTTGCGGGTTTTTGGCCAGCAAATCTTGCAATACGCGGCGACTGTCGGCGTTGAGTTGACCTTCATTGGCAAAGAAGCTGATTTGGGCGTAAGTGGCGGCAATCTCTTCGTTATCTGGAGAGAGGCGGTACGCACGCGATAGGGCTTCGATCGCAGACGGCGTGGCCTCAAGCGATAAGAACAGCTCGGATAAGCGCATCCAACGATCAGGGTCATCAGCATGACGATGCACATTGGTCTGCATGGCACTAATAAGCTGATTGCCATCTTCAATTGCCCACGCAGGCGGCTGATCGATTTTACCCGTTAATAGATCATCAGCCACTTGACCGACTTTATCCTCGCTTGCCCAGAGATTGAATACAGGCGTACGATCACCGATTAATAAATAAGCTAACGCTGCCAATACAGGTACCCATATCATCACAATCAAACGGCTTTTGACGCCGGGTACGACCATCGGCGTAATTTCACGCTGCGCATCGAGCAGCTGGCGCTCAAGCTCAAGCTTTTGGTTTTGATAATGAGTGTCGTCAATGACGCCGCTTTCTTTATCTGTTTGCAGCTCAGCGAGGCGCTCGCGGAACACTGCGACGTTGATATCGAGTAGCTGATTATCTACTGGATTCTCAGGTCTACGAGCCGCACGCAACCAAGGCATAACAACGATGACCGCTAGTACTAAGCTGATTAATAGGCTTAGGGCGATAAATAAGCCAAAAGTAGAAAATAGGGTCATTTTTTATCCTTTATGCTGGTGATATCATGATCTACTCTATCGCGCGCGTTGCTTCGTGATAGTAAGCGATCCAGCTCCGCTTTTTCTGCCGCACTCAACGCCTCTGTATGCTCGGCAGCAGTACCTGTTTGACCACGAGCAACAATTTGACGACGCCGACTTTGCCAAAACCAGCCACCAATCAATAAAATCAACAGCAGCGGCGGAAAAAACCATAATATCCAAGTTGAGGGGCGTACTGGCGGCTTGTAGCTAATAAAGTCGCCATAGCGCTCTTGCATATAAACGCGAATCTCGCCATCACTACGGCCATCTTTGACCATATCATAGGTTTTTTGTTTGAGATCTTGCGCGATAGGGGCGTCAGATCCTGCTAGATTTTGGTTTTGACATTTAGGGCAGCGTAGTTCCTCGATCAAGCCTCGATACTGCGCTTCTTGCTGCACTGAGTCAAAATCATAGACGTCAATTGCCGCATTAGCATTCACTCCTATTACCAAAGATAGTACTAGAGCTAGCAACACGCTTGCCAACCTTATGACTCGTTTACTAAAGCCATTTTTATTGATGACATTATAGTTACTAATGATCATTGGCAGGCCTCCTCAACTTGAGTAGCATCTGGTGTGCTAGCAGTCTCATTGGCTTTATTGAGTACCATAAGGCATGGCGTAATACGCGCTTGCCAATTAGCCTCATTAATCTCACCAATGATGTGCTGACGGATCACCCCTTCGCCATCGACGATAAAGGTTTCGGGTGCACCGGTTAACCCTAAATCTAATGCAAATTGACCTGATAGATCTTGGATAGACATCGAGAATGGATCGCCGCGCTGGTTTAGGTAGCTTAGCGCATTACCGATCTCATCTTTATAGTTGATGCCCACAATATTGACGCCGCGTTCTTCTAACTCCATCAAAAATGGATGCTCAACGATACAAGTAGGGCACCAAGAGCCCCAAACATTGATTAAAAAGGGCTGCTCGGGCAAATTATCATTGGTCATGACCCGCGTCGTATCTGATAATAGCGGTAGCTCAAACGTCGGTACAGGGCGCTCAAGCGCAGTATTAGGCACGATATCTGTCGGCTGACCTAAACGCATATAAAGCATGACGATAAAGCCTGCAAAGACGATAAGCGGAATCAAAAACCATATCTTCATCTGCTTTTTATTCATCGTCTTAGTTTTGGACGCAGGTGCTGTGTTTTTGTCAGGCATATTAAGCCTCCTTATTGATTACAGGAGCGTCGATACGTACAGAAGTATCTGTATTTGCCATCACTTGCGCAGATCTTTTGGTCTTTTTAAGACGATAGCGCTTATCCAGCATACTAATCAGTCCGCCCAATGCCATAATAATCGCACCCAGCCAAATCCATCGGATCAGCGGTTTAACATAGATACGTACTGCCCATTGGTTACTCTCCTCCGAGATAGGCTCGCCCAATGCTACATACAGATCGCGCATAAGATTGGCATCAATAGCAGCCTCAGTCATCGGCATCATACTGATGATGTAAGTACGCTTCTCAGGATACAGGGTAGTGATGTCGCGGCCATCTTTGGTCACTTCAACCTCAGCTTGCATGCCATCAAAGTTGCTACCTTTCACTTCACGGAAGTCTTTTACCGTAAAGTCGTAGCCTTGAACATTGACGCTGTCGTTGGGTCCAAGTGCCACGTCACGCTCGATACTCAAAGTACTAGTGAAAGCGACGCCAATAACAGCGATGATGACACCAATATGAGCCGTTTGTTGCCCCCAATAGCTAAGGCGCAATTGGCGTAGGCCTTTAACAAGGCTCGGTGCGTTCTTGGTTTTATCTTTAAAATCAACCACCATCCACAAGAGCACCCAAAAGCTCACCGCTAGTGTAACGCCGATGTTGAGCATAGCCGACGGACTGGTAAAGTAAGTGACAATCGCCGCCAATACTAGACTGCTAGCGGCTATGACCATACCTACGCCGAGTAGCGGACGCTTGTCCTGCTTCCAGCGGATATTGGAGCCCATACCCATAGCGATTAGCAACAGCCACGTTAACGGCACAAATAGCGCATTAAAGTAAGGAGGGCCCACCGATACCTGACCCAAATTAAAGGCATCAGCGATAATTGGATAGAGCGTACCTAGTAGTACTACCAAAGTCGCAATCAAGATAATGACGTTATTAATAACTAAAAACGACTCGCGTGAGATCAGCTGATACTGACTCTCGACGGTCAAGCGCCAACCACGCACGGCAAACATCAGCAGACCACTGCCGACGATAATGCCCAAGATAATCAAGATGACAAGGCCACGCGTTGGATCAGCGGCAAATGAATGCACAGAGGTAATGACCCCTGAGCGCACAAGGAACGTGCCTAGCAGACTAAGCGCAAAGGCAAAAATCGCTAGCATGATCGTCCACGCTTTGAATACGCCGCGCTTTTCAGTCACTGCAAGCGAGTGAATAAGCGCTAAACCCGCCAGCCACGGTAGTAATGAGGCGTTTTCAACCGGATCCCAAAACCACCAGCCGCCCCAGCCAAGCTCATAATACGCCCACCATGAACCAAGCCCAATACCGATAGTCAAAAAACCCCAAGCGGCAAGCGCCCATGGACGCGACCAACGCGTCCATACCGCGTCCAAACGCCCTTCCCAAAGCGCTGCCATACAAAAGGCAAAGGGTACTACCATACCAACATAGCCCATATACAGCATAGGCGGATGGATAATCAGACCAAAATCCTGCAGCACTGGGTTTAGATCCGCGCCATCGACAGGTATGTTGGGCAGCGTGCGATCAAAGGGTGATGAGGTAAAAATAAGCATTGCCAGCATCATCATCTGCACGCCTGCCAGAATGATGAGCACCCGCGCACGCATGGATAGCGGTAGACCGCGGCTAAAGTAGGAGACCAGCGCACACCACGTCGCCATAATAGTCATCCACAGCAGTAGCGAGCCTTCATGTCCGCCCCACGTCGCTGATAACTTATAATACCAAGGCAGTAACGTATTGGAGTGCTGCGTCACATAGACGAGACTAAAATCATTGTAATAAAAGCCTGCCATCAAAGCGACAAATGAGGTTATCATCGCTCCAAACTGTGCCCACGCTAAGCTCGGTGCTAATCGCTGCCAAGCGACAATATTACGCATGACACCAATAGTTGGTAGTACCACTTGCAAGATAGCCAGCATAAAAGCGACTAGCAAAGCAAAATAACCCAATTCTGTGATTAACATACGTCTCTAACCTTTTTACCCTAAGGGCAATTTACATAATCTAAGAGTGCTAGCAAGTAACGCTCAAAAGGCTTGTTGATAACAACGGTTTGATAGCGATAATCTGATGACAGCACTCTAATGACAACGGCTACTATACTTATCTACATTGAGGGAAAGAACACCAAAACCAAGTGTAGCCAACCCGCTAAGAACCCTGTTAAACCACCCAAGATAATCAGCGTGGTTTCATCCTCCTGAAAGGCAGGACGCAAAAGGTTTTGAAATTCTCGAGGCGATAGCTCGCGAATACGGTCGCGAAACAGACCAAATATTTTACTTGCGCGGCTCTCATTGAGCTCAGGATCACGCAGCGGCACCATAGTAGCGGTAATGGATTTGTCGATAATCGTGTTCTTTAACTGTCCATAGTCGCGGCGACCAAGGCTTACGCGCAGTGTCGTACTGACCACAGGCGATTCCAAAATCTGATATAGGTGCGATTTCATCAGCTCACGCGTTTGCGCCGCGCGCGCGCCGTACATCATCTCGTTCATGATGTTCTCAAGGGTCACCAAATCGTTGACAACAATCTCAGCAAACACCTCTGATACTTCCTCTTGGCGCTTCATAAAGCCGCCTTGCAGACGCAATTGAGCGATATGCGGCAGACACGGTTTGATAAAAGGGAAGCCGCTTGTGCGCTCAAATACCTTGATATAAGAAATAAAACGCGGCTCAACGGGATTAAACACCATCCAAATAGCAATCCAGTTGGTCAAAAAGCCCCATATCGCGGCAAAAAAAGGTACCGTCCAGTGCTGCGGCACCACCAAAAAGATAAACATCTGGATCACGCCAAAAATAAGCCCAATCAAAGCGCTGATATGCCAAATAAAATCGATCTCTTTTTGACCGACTTTGAGAAACATATTCACCATCAAGCGCCGATCGCTCTCCATCTTATTGACGATCATTTGACGCATATCGACCAAGTCTTCGACATGATAAGTCAAATCTGTCACAAGTGACTGCATAATCTCAGGCAGCTCTTTATGCGCTTGTACATAAATACGGCGCTTGAGCGCATAAGGCAAATTACCCCACAGCGCGGGCGAATGCTCAAGCATAATCTCATCAATAAGCGCCTCTAAATGCTTATCGACAGTATCTGTGATAAACACCGCCATTTGCTCAGGCTCCATCGCCCGAAAAAACTCATCAAGCGAACCTAGCTTTGAGAGTGTCTGATCAACGATGACACCAGATATCTTGCCCGCTTTACGCGGTACAATACCTTGCCAGCCAATACCAGGCAGTCCAAAAAATGGAAAGTTAGGAATCCTGATACCCCGAAACTTAATGGGGTAAAATAGCATTTTAAGCGCCATCCACACATGCACCCAAGTGACAAATGCGGTCACAGGCGGAATGGTCAGCATGGCAAAAAACTGAGGATGCTGGACGATCGTCTGCCATAATGAAGTTGCGACCATAACTCTTTATGTCCCTAGCGTAACCATTATTAAAGTAAAATGTTGCTCGCTTTATATCATTAAATGCAAAGCGGCTTATTAGTAGCTTATCAGTAAAAAAGTAAGACAAATAAATCGCCTGATTTTAGCATACTTGCCATTTATTAGCACTGCTAACGCTAGGCTTAGTTGTGACTAGAGGTGACACAATTTGCAGGCCTGGTATGATTGAAATTGACCTACTATGCCCCATAATTCATAAGCAAAAGGCGACTAGGCGCAGCGCTTTGCACCATAAGAGCAGTTGCTCTTTTACTCCTGTCTTCTGCTATAATCCTTTTCGGCTACCTGCTTATCAGCTGATGTGCTAGTGTCACGCTATATTCTTGAATTTGTTACAAATAACGTCGTAAGTTATACCTTTATCTGATTGCTACATACTGATGGTCTATGAATAAAATGATTTCGCCTGATACCGATTACGTCAACCGTATCTTTATGCGGCGTATACTCATACTTGGGTTATTAATATTCTTAGGCTTAAGTGGCTTGCTCTTGCGTTATGGCTACTTGCAAGTCTACGCCCATGATCAGTACACCACGCAGGCTGATAACAATCGCATCAAACTCATATCAGCGCCGCCAAGTCGGGGTTATATTTATGATCGTAACGGTATTTTGCTCGCTGATAACAAACCTGTCTTTACCGCTATGCTAAGCCCTGATGAAGTCGAAAATCCAGAGCGTACGTTGACTTTGCTCGCCCCTATCTTTGGTCTGACTGACACTGACATTACTGATATTTTGGCGCGACTAAGCAAAAACAAAAACGATCCTGTGACGATTAAAATTGATCTCACTGAAGCGCAATTGGCGCAGTTTAGTGAGCGCAAACCCTTCTTTCGCGGTGTGACTATTCAGAGTAAATTGACCCGTACTTATCCTTATGATGAGCTGTTTGCTCATGTGATTGGTTATGTCGGTCGCATCAACGACAAAGAAAGCAAGCGCATCGATAAAGAGCGCTATGCTGGCACGGATTTAATCGGCAAGATAGGCATAGAGGATTATTACGAGGATATTTTACTTGGTCAACCTGGCTATCAGTCGGTTGAGACCGACGCTCATGGCGATATCATACGCCAGCTTGAATCCAAGCCGCCCGTTGCAGGTAACGATATCACTTTGAGCTTAGATTATGGCCTACAAACCATTGCCCAGCAGCAGCTCGATGGCAGGCGCGGCGCTATCGTTGCTATAGACCCAAGTAACGGTGATGTACTCGCTTTTGTGAGTAACCCAAGTTATGACCCTAATCCCTTTATCTCAGGTATCTCGTTTAAAGATTACGGCGCGCTGCGCGAGGATCTCGATCAGCCGCTATATAACCGCGCTCTACAAGGAATGTACCCACCTGCGTCGACGATTAAGCCCTTTGAGGGTTTAGGCGGTATTCATTACGGTCTGCGTGATTGGAATACCACTATCTATGATCCTGGTTATTTTAGCTTACCTGGAGACTCACACCGATTTCGAGATTGGAAGCGCGGCGGTCATGGCACCGTCAATCTCAAAAAATCTATCATGATGTCGGTTGATACTTATTATTATAAGCTGGCCTATGAGATGGGTATTCAGCGCTTACATGATTGGATGGGCCGTTTTGGTTTTGGCAAAGAGACAGGTATCGATTTGCCTCATGAAAAATCTGGCATCATGCCCTCCCCTAAATGGAAGCAAGAGACTTATGGCAAAAACTGGCTGCCTGGTGAAACCATTTCAGTCAGTATTGGTCAAGGGTATTTTTTGGCGACACCGCTACAAGTTGCAAACGCAACTGCTATGACTGCCAGCAAGGGCTATCATATTACTCCACACTTACTAAAGCGTAGTGACGGCGCCGCACCTGTAAAAGTCATCGAAAAGCCAGATGGCAAAATTGACTATAACGGCAAACCCTCTGACTGGCTGCTGATGCACAATGCTATGGAGGAGACGGTTCAAAAAGGTACTGCTCGCGGCATCTATACCGATAAATACCGTATCGCAGGCAAGACAGGTACCGCGCAGGTCAAGTCGATCGCTCAGGGCAAAAGCTACGACAAATCAACGCTCGATAAGCGCCACTGGGATCATGCTTGGTTCACAGGGTTTGCACCTGTTGAGGAGCCCTCTATCGCTTTAGCCGTACTGGTCGAAAACGGCGGCGGCGGTAGTGCCGTAGCTGCGCCTGTTGGCCGTGCACTGTTTGACTATTGGATTATGCAGCGCAAAAAAAATCCTATCTTGCCGCCAAGTCCTGATGAGTTAAAACAGATCAAACAGCAAAAGGCAATAGAAAAAGCGGCACGTGATCTGCTGCGTGAGCAAGAGGCTGAGCTAACCGCACAACTAGAAGCGGCGGCGAGTACAGACTGACGAATAAAATAATTTAAATACCTATGGGTCAAAGGATTATGGCAAAGGCTGCAAAACATAAAAACCGTAAGCAAAAAGTATCGACTCATACCGTATCAGCCAATACTAGGCGCGCCGATCACCAAGCTGTCAGCAACGTGCGTATTATCGGTGGACAATACAAGCGCCGAGGCATTGGCTTTATTGATAGTGAAGGGTTGCGTCCAACGCCAGATCGACTGCGTGAGACACTCTTTAATTGGTTGCTGGCTGATATTCATGACGCCCGCGTGTTAGATAGCTGTGCAGGTAGCGGCGTGCTAGGGTTTGAATCGCTATCTCGCGGCGCAGCGTACTGCACCTTTATCGAAACCAGCCGCGCCCAAAGCCAGATGCTCATCCAAAGCGCAAAGCAGCTTAATATTACTCCTGATAACTATCACGTTATCAATGGTGCAGCTGAACAAGTACTGATGAATATGCCAGACTCGCCGTTTGACGTTGTGTTTATCGATCCGCCTTATGCCGATGATTTGTGGCAGCCCATACTATCTGCCTTACTCACTCAGTCTCTAATCACTAGAGAGACGCTTATTTATCTAGAAGCCGATAAAGACTTGCGCCCTCAGCTTGAGGCATTAGCGATAAATTTGCGTGAAAATTCAGCTCACGTAGATATAAAAGGTTTTGATTGTATAAAACATACTCAAGTTGGACAAGTTGTCGCTGGACTTTATCAGCTGTCGTTGTCATAATCCTCTAATCAAAATTTTAATGCTCAAATCTTTTTTAATAGCTGACATTCAAGCCAAATGTTAGCTTTTGACTGATATGCGCAAAAATAAACCCCAATGCGGCTTGCAAGCTTAAGCGCTACTGCTTATAATGTGCAGTCTGTTTTTTGAGAGCCCCGTTCCCAGCTAAACTCTCAACGAATTCTAAATTTAAGGTTTTATCATGAAAACACTTAGTGCAAAACCAGCTGAAGTGACCCATGACTGGTTTGTTGTCGATGCTGACGGCAAAACCCTTGGTCGCCTAGCTACGCAAATCGCAACTCGTTTACGCGGTAAGCATAAGCCTTCTTTTACCCCGCATGTTGATACTGGTGACTTCATTGTCGTTATCAACGCTGATAAAATCACAGTAACGGGTAAAAAAGCGCAAGATAAGAAATACTATCGTCACAGTGGTTACCCAGGCGGTATCAAAGAAACCAACTTCAATAAGCTGCTTGCACATAAGCCTGAAGATGTTCTACATAAAGCAGTTAAGGGTATGCTTCCTAAGGGTCCTCTTGGCTATGCGATGATCAAAAAGCTAAAGCTATATGCAGGCTCTGAACATCCACATGAAGCCCAGCAACCTAAAGAACTAGACATCTAAGGATAATTTTATGGAACGCAATTACGGAACTGGTCGCCGCAAGACCTCTACCGCTCGTGTCTTTTTAGCTAAAGGTACTGGTAGCATTGTCGTTAACGGCAAGCCACTTGATGAATATTTTAGCCGTGAAACCTCACGCATGGTCGTTCGTCAACCGCTAGAATTACTTGACTCACCTGTCGCTTATGACTTGTTTATTACCGTCAAAGGCGGTGGTATCAGTGGTCAAGCAGGCGCGATTCGTCACGGTATTACTCGTGCCCTAATCGAGCTTGACGAGACTAACAAGCCTGCCCTAAAAGCGGCTGGGTTTGTCACTCGTGACTCACGTCAAGTTGAACGTAAGAAAGTTGGCCTACGTAAAGCACGTAAGCGTCCACAATTCTCGAAGCGTTAATCAAAGCTACGGCCTATTACCTATTGCAATTTAAGACTCGCGATAAATAAGCCTAGATTTGCAAAGCCTTATAAGTGCCAATGTGCTTATAAGGCTTTTTTGTGCTTGTGATGTTATTAAACTTAGATATACAGCTCAAGTATGATTGCATATTTGCTTGCAAAGTCATCCGCCCTACCTCATCATACCTATACCTTTTATAACTGATCTAATTCTATGAAAGCGCCTGAACAATACGATCCAAGTAAGCATAATAAATCAGACCCTAAAGTAGCAAGTGCGCAAACGACAAAGTCGCCAGCACTACCTGAGGGTACACCAAGCATCACTGACACTCAAAAAAAAACGGCACATGCTGACAAAAAGCCTTTTTTATGGCAGTTTTTACACCCGAAATATTGGGCGATTTGGCTACTCATGGCTATGATTTTGCCAATGATATATCTGCCACTACGCTGGCAGTTTTGGCTTGGGCGCAAGCTTGGTATTGGAATTTATAAAGTAGCAGGCTCACGGCGGCGCGATACTATGATCAACCTAAGCTTGGCGTTTCCAGAGAAGCCTGAAGCTGAACGTGAGCTGATGGCCAAGCAAGTCTTTGTTAATCAAGGCATCGGTGTGTTTGAGACTTTGTGCGCTTGGTTTCGTCCTAATGTCTTTACTCGCACTGTGTCCATCTCAGGCTTACAGCACCTAATAAATGCGCAAAACGAGGGTCGTGCCGTTATCTTACTTGGTGCTCATTACACTATGTTGGATCTAGGTGGCAGATTATGTACGCAGTTCTTTGCCGCAGACTGTATGTATCGTCCACAAAACAATCCACTGTTAGATTGGTTCATCTATAACGGTCGTACCAATATCTTTGGCAAGCAGATATCTAGCCGTGATATGCGTAGTCTGGTTAAATCTATCAATCAAGGTCACGTCATCTGGTACTCACCCGATCAAGACTATGGTCTCAAGCAAGGGGTTATGGCGCCATTCTTTGGCGTACCTGCTGCTACGATCACAATGCCGCGACGGCTGGCAAAGCTGGGTAGTAAACAATATCCGCCTGCAGTGATGGCATTACATACTTATCGCCAAACACCAGACAATCTACCACGTGGTAAACGCCCCCATTATCACCTGACCATCACCCCAGAGTTAGAAAACTATCCAAGTCGTGACGAGGTCGCTGATGCCACTCGGGTCAATGAAGTTTTAGAAGGACTGATACGTATCGACCCTACTCAGTGGATGTGGTTTCATCGGCGCTTTAAACACGGGCCTAAAGGCCGTAGTAATATCTACAAGTAAGCCTGATGCTCTATACATAAACAAAGCCATCAAGAATTTTGCTATACTTTGCGCCATTAAATTGAGTCATTTTCAGTGACTCAGCACCTTTTTATAATAACGATTAACGGATTTTTTATGAGTAATCAAACTGACGCGCCTAAACGCATCTTAACAGGCATCAAACCTACAGGTATTCCGCATCTAGGCAATTATGTCGGTGCGATTCGCCCTGCTATCGAGTCTATTCAAAATAGCGATGACGAGGCGTTTTTCTTCTTAGCCGATTATCACGGTATTATCGGCTGTTATGATCCTGCTATCATTCACGAGTCTACCAGAGCTATCGCCGCCACTTGGATCGCCTGCGGTCTTGACCCTGAGCGTGTCACTTTTTATCGTCAGTCGGACGTGCCAGAGATACCTGAGCTGACTTGGATTTTGAATTGCTCCTGCGCTAAGGGTCTGATGAACCGCGCTCATGCGTACAAAGCAGCAGTCGATGTCAATACAGAAAAAGCGGACGTCGACCCTGACCAAGGCGTGACGATGGGACTGTTCGGCTATCCCGTCCTTATGGCAGCAGATATCTTGATGTTTAATGCCACTCACGTACCCGTCGGCCGTGACCAAGTACAGCACATTGAGATGGCGCGTGATATTGCAGGTACCTTTAATCATAAATACAAGCCGCTATTTACCCTACCCTCAGCTGTTGTTGACGAGAATATGCCGCTACTAACAGGACTTGATGGGCGCAAAATGAGCAAAAGCTACAACAATACTATTCCGTTATTTGGCGATGGCAACCCACAAGTGAGCTCAGAGAAGCAAATGCACAAAGCCATTATGAAAATCGTCACCAACTCGCAATTGCCAGAGGAGCCAAAAGACCCTGACGACTCGGCGCTTTTTGAGATTTACAAAGCCTTTGCTACCCCTAGCGAGATCGCTGATATGCGCGCGCAATACGCTTCGGGAATTGGTTGGGGCGACGCTAAACAAGTATTGTTTGACAAAATAAACAGTGAAATTGCGCCTTTTCGTGCGCGTTATGAAGAATTAATGGCTAATCCAAAAGAGTTAGAGGAAATCTTGCAAATGGGCGCGCAAAAGGCCCGTTGTCATAGCCGCAAGCAACTGGACAAAACGCGCCGCGCTATCGGTATCCGTCCGCTAGCTAAGTTAAAGTAACGGGTCAAGCTTAGGTTAATAATTTTTATAGTTAAGCACGGGGTCTGTCATTAAAAACACTGATACTGAGGATAGGACACGCGATGATAGCGAACTACGTATTTATCAGACGCCTATCACACATCTGCCAGATGATCTATATGTGCCGCCACAAGCTTTTGCAATTTGGCTAGAGCAGTTTGCAGGGCCGTTAGACTTTTTGTTGTACTTAGTTAAGAAAAACAATGTCGATTTAACGCAACTGCCCATCTTGCCGATCGCCAAGCAGTATCTGGCTTATATCAGCGAGCTTGATACCAAGCACTTTGAGCTGGCAGGTGACTATCTGCTGATGGCCTCGACCTTGATTGCGATAAAGACGCAGCTGCTACTGCCAAAAGCGCAGACCCCGACCGATGAGCGCGACCCCAAAGCTGAGCTGATTGAGCGCTTAGAGGCCTACGCGCAGATTAAGGAGGCAAGCCGGCGCTTAGATGCGCTCGTTCGCCTTGAACGTGACGTGTTCAACGCCATGGTTAGCCTACCTAATGTTGATGTCATGCGTGCTGAGCTGCCAAGCTACTCGCCCAATCTTTTGATTGAAAGCCTATTTAAAATGCAACTTAAGCCCGATTATCAAATGCATACTATCAAAGTTGATAGTGTCCCTCTCTCTGATCGGATCGCTAGTATCAGCAGACAGCTCAGTACAGGCAAGGCGCAATATTTTTATCAGCTCCTAGATAAAGCGCAAGGCAAAATTGGCGTGGTCGTCAGCTTCGTCGCCGTGCTTGAGTTGATGAAACACCAGTTGGTTGGGGTGATTGCAAGTGATAAGTATGACGATGGTGAGTATTTGCACTTAGAATGGTTGGCGTAGGCTGTGGTTAGTTTTATTAAATTCTCGTAGCAGATATAGCACTATCAAATTATTTTTAATGAAAAGAGCAATCCTTAATGGCAAATAACAATCCTAACCCTGCCGAAAGTAATAGCGAATTTCATAGCCTACAGATAGAAGTATTACTCCACGCTTCAGAAGCCCCACTTAGCGCTCAGGCGATCAAAAAGCACTTGTCTTTATCTGATAAAGTATTGAAGTCAGCTTTAGCACAACTAGAACAGCGATTGGCTACTGGTGCATTAAGACTCAATAAAACCGCGAGCGGCTACCGACTACAAATAGCGGATGAGTATAGCGCGCTTATTCAGCAGGTATTTCCACAGCGTCAAGAGCGCTTGAGTCAGGCGCTACTAGAGACTTTGAGCGTTATCGCCTATAAGCAACCTGTAACCCGTAGCGATATCGAATACGTACGCGGCGTCACCTTATCGAGCAATATACTGCGCCAACTGTTCGATAAAGGCTGGATCAAAGAGGATGGGTTTAAGGAGACTCTAGGGCGTCCGGCGCTATTGCATACTACTTCGCTGTTCTTGGATGCTTTTGGGTTGACATCTTTGGACGAGCTGCCACCAATACCTGATTTGACCAATCTTGGTACAAGCTTGTAACAGTATCTATTAATAATAGGTAGCATTTTTTACTTACAGCTTAGCTAAGCTCTGTCTATTTTGGTAAATACATCATCGATAGCAAGAATGGTCTTTTCAATCTCTTGTGAGGTCAAGGTTGGATGTACCAAAAACATCAAGCTAGTCTCCCCAAGCGCTTTTGCAACAGGCAATCTAATTTCAGGACGCAAATTGTTGTTATCAAAGGCTTTTTCTAGATAAACTTCGGACGCTGAACCAGAAAAGCAAGGGACGCCCCTCTCATTTATTTCCGTGATAATGCGATCTCTTGACCAGCCCAAAGGTATACTCGGTTGTACATAGACGTATAATTTGTAATACGCATTCTGGGACTGCTCAAAACCTAGTGTCTGCTCCAACCTAGGTACAGATAAATAGCCTTTATCCGCCCATTTATCACAAGCGGCTAGTATAGCTTGCGCGTTCTTAGTACGGGCAGCTGTCCAATCATTCATACACTCAAGCTGAATGCGACCGATCACCCCTTGCATCTCAGTCATACGCCAATTGGTACCGAAGCTCTCGTGTAGCCAGCGATAGCCTGGCGCATGCTCAGTCTCATAAACAGCAGCAAAGCTCTTACCATGATCTTTGTAAGCCCACATCTTACGCCATAGCTGCTCATCGTTGGTAGTGACCATACCGCCCTCACCGCCTGTGGTCATAATCTTGTCCTGACAAAAGCTCCATGCCCCTATATGACCGATACTCCCAACGCTACGATTCTTGTAGCGTGCGCCGTGAGCTTGTGCACAGTCTTCTATGACATATAGGTTATGCTGCTCGGCCAGTGCCATGATGCCATCCATATCACAGGGCCAGCCTGCTAGATGCACGCAGACGATGCCCTTAGTTTTATCAGTGATAACTGCGGCGATGCTCTTAGGCGTTATATTGCCAGATGCTTCGTCGACATCAGCAAAGATAGGCGTTGCGCCAGCATTGACTACAGATGAGATACTAGCGATAAAGGTGCGCGGCGTAACGATGACCTCGTCACCTATGCCAATACCTAAAGCTTGTAGTGCCAAATCTAGAGCTAAAGTACCATTGCCCAATGCTATTGCATAATTGCTACCTGTCCAGTCAGCGAACTCTCGCTCAAAATGACGACATTCATTCCCAGTCCAGTAGTTTACTTTGTTAGATAAAAGCACTTGGCTAACGGCATTGGCTTCTTCTTCCGTGAAACTCGGCCATGGTGAAAACTTAGTATTTAGCATATGCACCTCTACAATATATTTAATCGATTAGTATCATCTTATTACCTGTGAACTTGCTCATCGTTGCTTCGCCATCAGCATTGATACCGTCCTTTACGATAACTTTTTTGACAGTTTTGAATAAGATTTCTATATCTAACCAAAAGGACTGATTGTCAACGTACCATATATCAAGTGCAAATTTTTCGTCCCAACTGATAGCATTACGTCCATTAATTTGCGCATATCCCGTGATGCCAGGACGCACGTGATGACGGCGCAATTGCTCATCATTGTATAGGGGCATATACTCCATCAACAGCGGACGTGGCCCTACTAGACTCATATCGCCTTTAATCACATTCCATAGCTCTGGCAATTCATCTAGACTCATATTACGCAGCATGTGACCAAATGACGTTAGGCGCGCCTCATCTGGCAATAGATTGCCTTTAGCATCTATCGCCTCTTTCATAGTACGAAACTTAATCATCTTAAAGGGCTTACCATATAGACCGGGCCGCGTTTGGCGAAAGAGTACTGGCGAACCCAATTGCTGCCTGACTTTATACGCGGTAATTATATATACCGGTGATAAAACAACTAAGGCTGCACTACTAGCGGTGATATCAAAAAGTCGTTTTAACATCTGCATTTACCTCAATTTTATTTTAGCTCAAAGGCTCGTAGAGTTAGACTCCACATGATTGACAACCAACTACTAGCAAACCGCTTTTCTAGCTTGATTGCGTTTCTGTGTCTAGAAACTTTGCATAAATCTTTGTCATGGCATCTAGTGCGTTAGCAATATCAAATACTGCCGCCCTCTTTATCGCAGAGGTTGCTATTTTAGAACGTAGCTCATCATCGCTATATATCTCAAATATAGCATCAGCTAACGCTTGTGAATCATCCTGTGCAAACAAGACACCATTTACGCCATGCTCGATAATCGTACCATGTCCCCTATCGATAGTCGCAATAGGCGGCAATCCACACATCATAGCTTCAACAAGATTAATGCCTAGACCTTCTTGTTTACTCGTAGATACGACAACATCAGAGACTTGATAGTACTTTTCGATATCAGTAACAAACCCGGCAAAGCGTATATGATCGTAAACCCCATGGCTTTTGGCATACCACTCAATCTCACTTAGCAATGCGCCTTTGCCTGCGAGTAATACCGTAAAGCTATCCATTTGCGTGCTTAGACGTTTAATCGCATCTATGAGCAGTCGATGGTTTTTTCTCTCGATAAATTCAGCGGCATATATGATGACAAAATTGTCTTTGTCGATAGTTAACTTATCTCTCAAAGACCTCTTTTGCTCAGACAATAGCGGCTTAAATCGCTCAGAATTTACGCCGATACCAGGTAACACAAAGTATTCGGTATCTGGTGATCCCCTTTTACTGATCAGATCAAAATCCTCTGTATTAATACAGATAATGGCATCCGTAATATAAGATAAAGCCACTTCAACAGGATAGTAGGTCAGCCAAGACCAAGTACTGGCTCCCTTAAAAAAATGAAAGCCATGTGCGGTATACAAAAGCTGTGTGCCCTTTTTTCTAGCGACGATAGCGGACAGTCTTGAGAGCGCACTGGCCATGGGGGTATGACAAGATATCAAGGCATAGTCGTTATCATCGACAATAGCTTTTAGTTGAATCAAGCTTTTGATATGTGACAATGATAAGGGAGATCGCTCAAAACCAATGTGCCATACCTTTGACACGTTACTATCTATAAATTCGCCACGACAAGCCACATGAACCTCAAACCCATTATCATAAAACCACTTTAGATAAGGTCTATGAAAGGCATGAAAATGCTCTGCAACTGATGCAACAAAGAGTATTTTACGCTTAGACATGGTCAATACCTGGTATTTTCGTTGAATAAATACTATCCAATGCCTGATTAAATATCTCCAGCATTGGGTCTGGCACTTTTGTTTGTTTGCTTTTTTTGTTTCTACGTTTGAGAAGATAGTCCAAGGTTCCTGTTGATGCCATAACCTGCACAACTCCTGTTTTTAGCACCGATTTAGCAATATATTTAAGTCTCTTAGATCTTTTATCGATCAAAGGCGCGTGATGCTCTCTTTCTGCTTGATAAGCTCTAATTATTTTTTGGAGTGTTACATTTCCCTCCTCTCGATACAGATACAAAGGTTCTTTGAGGGAAATGGCGCGAAAATCACCCGCTCTAGCAGCCCGTAACCATAGCTCACTATCTTGCCCAACTGGTAGCGACTCATCGTAGCGGTTGCGCTGATACCAGCTTTTACGTGCTATTAGACCTGCATGCAAAAACCCTTGCGACTTATTTAATAGCTTGTTAAAGGTATAGTTGTGTTCATCAGCCCCTCTGTAACCATTAAAAGAGCCATCTTGCCTAATAGAATAAGTACCGCATGATGCAAGATCGTACTTTTCGTTCGTCAACAAGATATCTAATAGCTTTTGCACTCTATCAGGCGTCATCATATCGTCCGCATCCATACGTGCGATAAAGTCATACTGGGCTATCTCAACCAACTCATTGAGACGCGCCGCCAGACGGCGATTTTGACCGTCTGAATACACCTTTACTCTAGGATCACTAATCGATTGAGCTATCGCTAAGGAGCCATCTGTGGAGCCGTCATCGATCAATATGAGCTCCCAGGTTTTGTGAGTTTGAGCAAATACAGAACGTACTGCCTCCAACAAAGTAGACTCAGCATTATAAAAGGGAATACAAATAGTGACGGGCGTAGAATGATTCATCAGAAAATCTCAAAAAAGGGATTAATAATATATGGCGTTAAGTTACTAAATCGAGATGTTGTTAGGATAAAGTAGATAAGAAAAAGCCCTGCGCCGATACCGGTGATATAGATATTATTTATTTTTTTAAAGAGGACAGGCAGTATCAATACTAGGGTCCACGTAAAATAGCTCAATAATCGTTGTGGCCCTGATGGATTTGCGCCAAGCATGGCAATAGGTGTCATAAAAGCCACGCCAATCGCATAAAAAGAGAACAGCGTAATAAACGACTCATCCTTTATTTTGTAGAGCCGTATGATAAATAAAGTGAACAATGATAGCGCTAGATAAAACCCTAAAATGAACAACCCTCCAGCACTGTCAGAGGTCTCGACATACCCTTCATATCTGGCATTAGTCGATGCTATATAAGCAATCAATATGCCGCTGATCGTAAAAGACCCTACAAAGGTTAAGATGATTTTGTATAAAGGCGCTATGTTGAGGTGAACTAAGAAGTAAAAGGGAATCATAAATAGAGCGGTCGTATGGAACAATGCGGCTAACAAACATATCAATAGATAAGGAATAAATCGCTTATCTAACAAAAAGGGCAAGGCAAAAGCGAATATGGCCATCGCCAAACCTTGGCGTAATCCGTTAAAAAAGAAAGGATAAATACCTAATGTGATGAATAAATACACAGAAAACCAGTAATCTACGCTGTATTTTCTAATAATAGTTAGGTAGCAAAATACAACGATAAATGCGGTACTTATAAATAGCCAAAAATAACTGTGAGTCACGCTTAGTAACGCATACTCTAATACTTGATAACCTGGCTCAACAAGTTCTTCAAATTTAAAGTTATAGACGTCAAGCTGCTCTCTAAAGTCTCGAGTATAATTCCAAGAATCTGTACCTACGCGAAAACTACGTATACCTGCAAACAAAGTAAGAGCGATCAGAGGCACCCAAAAAGACTTACGGTTAAGCGCTTTTTGTTCTAGTACGATCCAAAAAGTAACAAAGCTAAGAACCAGTAAGTATGGAATCATATAACCCTCTTTTTTATGGGCTCTAGTCAGAGACTTTTATAAACTTGCGCTAGTTTTTTTGCATTCTCAGACACATCAAAACCATTTGACTTGAGTATTTTTATTTTTTTATCTTTAGAGCACTCTAGCTCTTTGTTATCTAACAGCGCACCTACCCAAGTCCTTGGATCATCAATGGGTAAAAATTCAACCAAACCCAGTCCTAAATCTACCTCAGTCGATACTTGAGTGGATACTAAAGCTTTTAGCCCTACTGTCTGACTCTCAACCAGCACAACTGGAAAGCCTTCATGAAAGGATGGCATGAGCATGTAGTCGGCACTTGCCATAAGTTCAGTGATATCAGTACGTACCCCCAAAAATATAACTTGCTCGGTTAGAGCGCTTCGTTGTACTTGATGTCTTAGCTCATCCTCCAAGTCCCCTTGTCCCACGATGTATAAGGTAAAGTATATATTGCGATCTTTTAGTAGCTCAGCGATTTTTAATGAGAACTCATGGTTTTTGACATCGCTTAAGCGGCCCACTTGAATAAGTTTCAGACCTTTATTATTAAACGTCTCGTCTATATAATTTCGCATGCCATCAGCGATAGCCATCATCTTATTTATATCTACCGCGTTGGGTAGTAACCAGACCTCTTTTGTCGTACCAAATAAGTATTTGGCCGCAAGCTCGCCGCAAGCAATTTTATAAGTAGCTACCTTTCTATTGGTTATCAGCGACCAGCGCTCGTATAGCTTTCCTGTCAACTTAGATCTACCACTGCTAGTATTATGAGAGTGAGAGATAAGATGCGGCACGCCAGCACCTTTTGCCGCCAATAAATGAAAAGCATTACTTAATAGCATGTGAGAGTGTACGATACGGTACTCAGGGTGCTGACGTAAAAACCGCATCAGTACCCGCATACGCGAAGCTGGATTGCTCGCTATTATCGGAATAATCCTGCCGCCCATTGCTAGGATCTCATCATCATAATCGCCGGCGTCAGGAGTAAAGTTTGTAAAATCAAACTGAAACTGACTACGATCTATATGCCGATATAAATTCATCAGCATCGTCTCAGCACCAGCACGATCCATCTTACTTACGATATGTAGCACTCTTTGCATACTCATCACCCCTTTTATCACTAAATATCGAACCCAACCTCTATAAGCTTTATAAGACTTACTTTTGTAGTACTCTGAGTCTCTGTGTGCGACGTAACGCGTGACGCAGCGCTTTTACACTATACAAGTTCATAGGATATGGCATACCCACTATAGTTGAGAGCATCATATGCTTGATATTAGTCGCACTGTTATAGTCATCAGATTGCATCGTCTTCTCTGATTGTTTAACAGCTTCAAGCGCAGTCGCCAAATGCATCAAATCAATACGGGTCAAAACTCTCCAATGACTCTGTCTACACTTATGAGCAAAAACCTTTCTTACCTTATGCGCTTTGTGCTCATCTAACAAATTTTTTACTATCGCGTGAATAGCGAATAGATCCAGCAGCTCTTTGCCCCTTGATTCTGTGATAGAGGTGCCGCGCTGTCTGTATAAGTAAAAATTAACGGGCAAGTGAAATCTCTTAGTCGTAGATAGTCCAAGATGCCAATGAAAGGGCCAGTCCTCGTAATACAAACCTTCTGGAAAACGTAATGACGTAGAACGTATCACACTAGAGCGTATGAACTTGAGCCATGCAAAATGTGGCAGATTATAATATTCGTTATCTTGTTCAACGGCGTTGCAGTCTAGGCGACCACGCGGATATAGCAGCGCTATCTCTGCGACGCCATCATCAAAGGGCATGAAATCATAAGTCACGACTTCCGCTTGTGACCTAAGGGCGCAATCAACACAAGCGGCTACTAAGCGTATATCTACGATGTCATCAGAATCAATGAACATCATGTATTCACCTGTCGCAGACTCGATGCCAGTATTACGAGCCGCAGAGAGCCCTTTGTTTTTGCTATGCTGAACGACTTTTATGCGCTTATCACTGAGATGATGATCGAGCAGTTGTCTAGAGTTATCAGTAGAACCGTCTTCGACTATGATAATTTCTAGGTTTTGATAGGTTTGCTGCCTGATAGAGTTCAGGCAAGCGTCAAGGTAGTTTTCCACGTTATATACAGGAACGATCACACTGACTAGAGGGTTTGGTGCAGTACTCATAGACACCCCAACGCTTTTTTTAAATCATTGTACTTACTAAGATCGACCGGGGACGCATCTAGTGAGCCATGAGGCAAGGACAATAAGCTATCAATAGACTTTGAGATTTGATCTATCTCATTAAGCTCTAAAAAAATAATTCTGGGATGACCTTGTAGCCAGTCAGCCTGCGTTTGTCTTATTTTATGGTTAGAGTTTGGTAGTACTAGACAAGGCGTACCAGAGAGTAGACTTAAAATCATGCCATGCAAACGATCCGTGACAACCAGATTTGCCGCTCGAAATTGATTGAGCTTATCAGTCAACAGCTGAGTACAATGCGCTGCGCTTAATTGTAAGCCACCAGCGTGAGTATCTGTTTTTTCTATATCATGTCCAGTTTTTACTAACGCCTTATCAACGATGCTACATTGCTTAGTTGTTAAAGCCGCTTCTTTATCATCTCGCAGACAACGAAGAATACCCGATGTGTCATAGCACTCAGTTGCGCCAAGCACCTTTGCAGTCGCACTCATCACAATGTCTGGCACTAGGCTAATCTTAACGGTATCTTTGCTACTAAACATCTGATTTAACTTAGCAAAGCTAATAGACTCTCTAGCAAAAAGATGAATATCAGGATGACTGGAATATACTTTTATAATTTTTTTTAATGCTCGTTTTGATTGAGCCGATTTATTCCAATCAAGGGTTTGTGGAAAACATATAATGCGGTTAGTCCTAAAAGTTTTAATCACTAGTTGCCGTAGGGCTTCGATATCAGGGTAAGTACCACCCATGTTGCCGCCACCAATAATAGTGACGATATCATTAGCTTTTATTTGCTTATTAATAGAATCGATTAAAAATCTGGTTTGGCTAATGGGTATGCTAATAACGTCATAATCAGGCAGGACACTTTTTAGATAGTGGCTTTGAGCACAAGAGATAGCGATGTCACCGATGTTGCCATAATCTGCTGCTAAGAAAATAAAACAGCGGCGACCAGATGGCAATGACATTTCTCTTTTGTTTCTATGAACAGCTACACGCTGTTTTAATCTAAGCGGAATAAGCTTTTTTACCGTATTAAAACTCATCTTGAGATGCTCCTATTACTTTTGCTTAGCAGCTTTTTAACCCATTCTCGACGCTTTGAGCCAAAAGGTAATAGCCTCTCTAATCTAGGTAGTGGCTTGCGTTTAAGCACTTGCTCAACGTGCGGCAACCACTGCTGACCTTTACCTGTTTCTATTATCTTATTACGAATGAGTGACCAATCTATATACATAGCTTCACTATGCAATACCATACCGCTAAAAACAGAGGGCTCAATAGGGGTGCTAAAGCATTTAGGATTTTGAGCGCCTACTAGTAATAGGTTCATACGAGTTCTAACACACTTCTCACAGCGGCCGCAGTTGCTATCATGCTTGCCACCTGCCCAGCAAACGCGCAGGTTCTCAAGCCCTATTTGCCACTTTGTAAGTACCTCCAACTTTTGTAAACGATTGAACCCTGCCCCATCATGAATAATTCTAAATGAGCCTGAGCTTAATAATGGATCAGTCATTGGATGCGAGCCCCATGGACTGAGCAGCACATCATAGGAGTCGCCACTGCCAATGAGACCAGTACCTGCATACTTTTTCAGTCCACACAGTACCGAAGCAATGGCAGCAGCATGATAGTCCTCCCAATTGATATCCCATAGCTCTCTAATATTAGTCTTAACCAGCAACAAGGCGATGTTCAAGTCTTTGAGGACAGTACTCGCTATTTTGGCTGCGCTATCGAACCCTTGCTTATCATTAAGAGGTATATCAAACCCCTGTATAAACACACCGGCAAGTAGCTTACGTGTACTGTAGCCTGCCAAACCTTTAGCGTGACGATAGGCCGTAAACTGGGCATCAACGCCACCTGAAAAAGCGCAAACAGCACCTTCAATTACTGCTTCGTTTTCTCGAATTGAATCCGCTTTTATATCAATTAAATGATACTGCTTGGGTAGCCATTTATTCCAAATATGCTTAAGTTCGGTGATATTAGATAACAACTCTAAAGACAGGCTACCATGGACGACAATATCAGCTTGCACTTGCATCGCTGGCAGTAAAGTAGCAAGCAGGTAAGCGTCGCAGTCGTCATCTTTTGGTAGCGGTATACCAACTGGATACAGAAACCATAACTCCTTGTCGATACACTCTTGATTAGCAGACTTCTGCTTTATCAGACAGCAACGCTGAGATCCATTATCTTTGGTCTGAGTAGGCTGAGGGAAAAGCTCAAAACAATATTTCATATAAAACCCCTATAAAGAGATAGCCTTCTAATTCACTTGCGCTTAACGGTTACCAAGTAATTATCATCGAATTCTCAAGTACCCAGTGCTACGTTCTACAGACAGTTTAATATAAATCGTCTTTGGTAAATTAGGACTGATAATTGGTACGTTTTAATATATGCTTGGCTTTAAGCAATTTTATTATTATATTTATATTGATATTAGCAATCTTTGAAAACCTGGTGTAGAAAATATCTTTATTAACTGAATACAATTCTCTAAATCTACGTTGAATATCATCTTTATGCTTATCAAAACCATCAAAGTAAGCAGACAAAACAAAGATATACCTAGATATAGAATTTATTTCTTTTTTAAAATCATCGACTAAATCATATTTTCGAACATATCTACATAACTCAGATAAAAACAACAAGTTATCTTCTAGAACCTTTATTTCTATAGGTTTTCTACTAACTGAGTTTGGCGCTAAAACAAAATTATGTAGCACCTCATCCAATACTACAATTTTTTGTGCATGACAATATAAACTATACACGAATAAAGCGTCTTCGTTATGCTTTAGATTTTTATTAAAAACAACTTTGTTTTCTAAAACAATTTCTCGTCTAAAAAAATTCAACCATGCTGATACTGGGCTTAGATTAGTTTCGTCAAGGAATGACTTAAGATCAGTATATTCTTTATAGATTATAGGCTTTCTATCTAAAGCAACATCAGTTGGTCTAAAACGACGACAATCAAAAAAAACAATATCAGCGTTGGTAGATTTTGCAGCTTTGATTAGAATCTCAAAAGCATCCACATCCAAAAAATCATCGCTATCTAAAAAGTATAACCATTCACCATTAGATAAATAAATACCTAAATTTCTGGTTACACTCACCCCTTGATTATCCTTGTCTATAAATCTAATTCGACTATCTATATCAGCATACTCTTTGCATATCATAGGGGATCTATCTGTACTACCGTCGTTTATTAGAATAATCTCTAGCGCTGCGTAGGTTTGATTGACCACTGAGTCGAGACACTTTTCTAGGTAATCTTCTTTGTTGTAGACTGGTATGACTACACTTATTAAAGGCGTACTCATTACTATATCTCCACTAACGGTTGATATGATGATTTAACTTAAATAATATGTTTTAACTAGATACCCTATGATTTTTATCATTTTTCAACGTACCTATAAATCTTTAAAGTTATCGTCCTAAGCTGCCATTTCGTTAACCATAAACGCCATTTAATATATCTCTTAACTCGTAAACCAAAAACACTGTTCTCAGACGTACTATCTGAGATTTTTTTTGATGCTACCTCTCTTTCTTTTTGTATGCTGCTACTAGCAAAATCTGAAGGATGGTCAACAAAATCAGATAAGAATATTTTGTCAATAATATTCAAATTCACTAAGAACTCCCAATCATCAGCGACTATAAAATTATTTTTTGACAATTCAATAATACTTTTAGCTAAATCTAGGCTGATAAGGTAGCAACAACTACCGTGGATAAAAGGATTGCTCTTAATGGTTTTATAAAATTTTTGACCCCCTATAGTAGTAACATACTTAAAACTTTTAACGATCATCTTCTTGTTAAAATCAGTCTGACCACCAAGTAAGTAAAGTATGTTTGGATTTAACTCAATACCTGAAAAGGTAGTAATAAAGTCCTTGAACCTTTTGTCCAAAATAACATCATCTTCTAAAACGCATGTCCATCTGATATTGCTATCCAGCATATCTTGATAAACTAAAAGATGACTTAAACTACAACCAATTTCACCAGCAGTCGCTGGAAACCCTCTTTCAACAATAGCTGCTGTACTTTTTTCTCTATATAAATCTAATATACTATCTGATAGCTCTTTCCCATATATAGCATTAACAAACCTAAACTTGATATCATATTTATTTAGGGCGTTAGATATAGTTCTTCTTTTTTCCATATCCTTTTTTAATGAAACTATATATATTTTTAACATCTTTTTGTCCAAAGTAGTTATTTATTGCTTATGGTTTTATTCTCAATATCCGTTAGTTTTAAATTAAATAATATAATACTTTTATCGGTATAATTAGTTCTAAGCATGTTCAGCCATTTTCTTAAATTGAGAATTATTCTCTACCAACTCTTGGTAAGTGCCTTGATCTACTACTTTTCCTTTATCAATCAAATAAATAATGTCGCATTTTTGCACGGTTTTTAGACGATGGGCGATCATAATAATGGTCTTTTTACCGCTTAAGTCGTGAATAGCGTCCATGATTACTTTTTCGGTAATACCATCTAAAGCACTGGTTGCTTCGTCAAATACCAGAGTATCTACCTCATAATATAGTGCACGAGCAATACCAATACGTTGACGTTGACCGCCTGAGAGTTGTACGCCGCGCTCGCCTACTGTGGTATGTACACCGTCAGGAAGCTGGGCTACTAGTTCAGTTAAGCTTGCAAGCTTCAACGCTTTATTGACTTTTTTGGGATCGATATCTTCAGCAGGTAAGCCAAAGGCAATGTTTTCGGCGATAGAGCCTTCACTCAAAAAAATACTTTGCGGCACAAAGCCCAAGGTATTCTGCCAAGCACGTTTGTTTTCAGGAATGATGCGAGTGTCATCCATATACAGATGACCGTTTTGCGGCGTTAGTAGCCCAAGCAATAGATCGATTAGAGTGGACTTTCCAGAACCAGAGGATCCTACAATACCGACCACACTATTTGCCGGTATCGTCATAGTAATGCCGTTTATAGCAGGCTGTGTTTTACCAGGATAGTTGAACTTGATGTCGCTCAAGGTGATTTTTTCTTTTAGCTCATTATGTACAGCTATGGGTTTTATTGTCTCAACTTCGCGGTTATGAGACGAGCTTTCTAAATCGTCTTTTACCGCTTCAAATGCTGATATGTTGGCTTTGATGCTCGCGACACTGGCATAGATTTGCTGCAATGCTGGAAGCAACTTAAATGCGGCTAACGCGTAAACGGCTAATATTGGTAATACCGCTCCCAAATTACCTTCGTGTAATTTAATCAGTAGTAGCACTAGGCCTATCATGCTGCCAAAAGCGATAAGCTCCATAAAATAGCGCGGTACTTGACTGATACCCGTGTTAGTTCCTAATGCGCGGGCAAAAATCTCTCCACTATCCTTAAAACGCTTGATAAAGTCGTGGCTACGATTGAGCAGCAGGACATCTTTGATACCGCCAAAGCCTTCATTCATCAATCTAAAACGTTCAGTAGAAACTTCAGATATCTTTGTGCCATTGGACACTAGCTTTTTGCGCACGAGCTTATAGAGTATGAAGTAGGCAAGAGCGAATAGGATCAAACCTAATATTGCTATCACAGGATTGTAGATGACGATACTAATAGAGATAAGGACCGCCAAAACTACTTTGGCATTCATTTGCATCAGCGGTTGTATTATTCCACCCGTTATACGCATGGCTTCTGTAGATATCTGCTTGGTCAGCTGTGCACTGCTACCGCTGGCATGAAACTGCCAATCTTCTTGCATATAGTGCGTATACAGACGATCTGCAATCTCAACCCCTACGCTGGCTCCATAAAGTGCGAGCTTCCAAGTGGTATACATAGATACTAAGGTAGATAAAGTTAAAGCTATCAGTACAAATAAACCGGTATAAAATACAAAATCCATAGGATCAGTTAAGCCAGATAGCTGATATAACTCAGCAAAGATACGGTTTGTTTCGAGTATAGAGATGTCACCGACCAAGGCCATAAAAGGCGCTATGGACGCAATGCCTAATAGTTCAGTAAAAGCCATGATAACCACAAGCACTTGTAGTATATAAAACTGTCTGACTTGTTGAACTGAGAGCAGTCCAAACAGCTGCTTTATCATGCTAAACATAATCATCTCACTATAAAGTTATTCTAAAAATTACCTATGCTAGATTTTCGCCCTGCGTTAGCTACTTGTATGATTCTATCTTCGCTACGTATCAAAATCTGTCAGTAATACAGACTATACGGTAGCTGTGCTTTCTTGATAGCCTTCTACAAAGTGGGTGCATTCTTCTTTAAGCCATGCTATATCATTGATCTGCGCTCTATAAATAAGCTGAGATAGCATGGTTTCGATGTCTTCTAACACAAAGCTATGCTCCATAGCTTGGCGAATGAGAGGATGATGCGTTGTCTCGACATTATCTTCGCCAATGATGAGTTCTTCGTATAACTTCTCACCAGGTCTAAGACCGGTCACCACGATTTCCATATCGCCATTAGGATTGTCTTTGTCTTTGAGCTTACAACCCGTTAGATAGATCATACGTTTGGCAAGATCCATAATCTTGACAGGCGCGCCCATATCTAATACAAAGACCTCACCGCCCGTTGCCATCGCACCTGCTTGAATCACCAAACTCGCGGCTTCTGGGATCGTCATAAAATAGCGAGTGACCTCATTATGAGTCACGGTAATAGGCCCTCCTTTCTCAATTTGCTTAGTGAATAGAGGGATCACAGAGCCTGATGATCCCAGTACATTGCCAAAGCGCACCATACTAAAACAGGTTGCGCTCTCTTTTTGGCTTAGAGCCTGACAAACCAGCTCGGCCAAGCGTTTAGAGGCGCCCATAATATTGGTGGGTCTGACGGCTTTGTCCGTTGAGATCAGCACAAAGGTCTCGACACAAGCTTGCATAGCGGCATAAGCGCAGTGGTAAGTTCCTTTGGCGTTGTTGATAACTCCCTCAAACGGATTGTGCTCAACGATGGGTACATGCTTATAGGCGGCGGCGTGGTATACCGTCTGTATGTGGTAGTTGTTGAATACTTTTAGGAGCTTGTCTTCGTTGGTTGCATTGCCCAGCATAGCGACAATCTCAATGCTTTGATAAGCAGGATTTTCGTTTTGAATACTTTTGAGCTGCTGATGAATGTCATATAGCGCAAACTCAGACAACTCATAGAGCACCAAACATTTTGGCTGATTTTGAATGATCTGCCGGCACAGCTCACTACCGATAGAGCCACCAGCGCCAGTGACCAATACGTTTTTGCCAGTGATATTCTTACCCAGTAGCAGCGTATCAGGCTCTACGGTCTGACGATCCAATACATCCAAAATATCGACAGGACGCATATCACTCACGGTTGCAATACCATCTGCAATCTCATGCAAGCTAGGTAGTTGTTTTATTTTGACTGCGGTCTCTGATATCTCATCGATAACTTGTCGACGCCGTACTCGGCTAACCGATGGCAATGCGACGAAGACTTGTGCGACCTCAAGTCTCTCGATTAAAGCAATCAAATCATTTGCTGCGTATATCTTTTTGCCCAATAGATAAGCGCCTACCAGATGCGGGTCATCATCAATATAGGCGACTACGTGATACTTACAAGAGCGTTTTAAGGCATCGCCAAGCTCTTTGCCCGCTGAACCTGCGCCATATATAATGATGTTCTCGCAGGAGTAATTATCAGAACGCGTTTTTTGCTGTCCGTTTTGAGTATGATTAAGCAAGGTTTGTATACCTAAACGACTACCCCACAACCAGATGAACAATAAGAATAAAAATAAGAAAGGCGTTGAACGCGGAACAATAAACATCCATTCAACATAGTTAATCGCCTGATAAAATATAATAAGCGCTATAAATAGCTTTAGCACCTGATGCATAGCCGCATCACAAAATACTCTGGTAACGCTTCTATAAAATCCAATGGCATATAAGCCGATCACAGCAGGTAGAGCGTAGAGAAAAAGCTCAAAGGGACTAATGTGGTTCGCGATATACCCGTAACGTAAAGACAAAGCAAAAAATACGCAGGCGACTGATATGACTAAGTCAATACTTATCAAGATGAGGCGTTTTATGCTACGCGGTAAAGACAACAGCCACTGCGTCAATCGATAGCGCTCATGGCTTTTTATCTGGTAACTATCACTATATTCTAGTTTCTCAATCATAATATTTACCTGCCCAAATCAGTACTACAAGTTTAATGCTATGAATTCATTGCTATGAGTTACTGCCGTACTCATAGTTATAGTAATAGCTGCGCTTGTCTTTTTTGCTTTGCTGCATATCATTGATGACAATACCATCGACTGTGGTATTTGCCTTCTCCATCTGCTTGATGGCATAAGCCAACTGCTCCTCTAGCGGATCATTGTATTTAGTTACCATCAGCACGGTATCTGCATATTGCGAAATAATAACAGCGTCTGAGGCGGCCAGTACTGGCGGTGAGTCTATGATGATGTAGTCATAATGTCCTATCAGTTGCGCCATTAATTCACTAAACCTATCACTTGCCAGCCAAGATGAAGGATCATGCGCGTTATGTCCTCGCGGGATAAAGTCGATGTTATCTATCGCAGTCACGTGGGTGATACTAGATGCCGAGTCTGCCTCAAAGTTGAAGTACTCACTTAGACCAAAGTTGTGCTCTATAGCAAATACACTATGCAAATTACCCATACGCATATCTGCATCTATCACGAGAATCTTTTTGTTAAGATGAGAGAAGACCTCTGCTAGATTGGCTGTAATAAAGGATTTACCACCGTTGGGACTCTCTCCTGTGATAAGGATAACTCGGCTACGAGTAGTATCTGCACCAACCGCTCGGGCCTTAGTTGTTGCAGGTTGACCGAGCATCAAATAAGTGCGCAGGCTTTTGATAGCTTCATAGCTTAAGCTGCTCTTATCAATATAAGTCAGCAGTCGCCCTGTTGAATGTCTACTATCGATTAGATTTTTGAGCGGTTGTGAGCGCGGTATCATTGCTAGTACGGGCACGCCCATTCTATCTTCTAGTCCATTAGGATCCTTGACGTCACTTCTTATGAGGTGTCTTAGCAGTACGGACATAATACCCAGCAAAGCGCCAAATAAGAGTCCTGCCAGCAAGATAAGCGTCTTGTTAGGAGCAATAGGAATATATGTATCTACAGGCAAATCTACGATACGGGCATATCCTGTTTGTCCCGCTTCGACGATCTTGAGCTGCTCATAATTTTTGAGCATGGTGAGATAAATTTCTCGGTTGATAGCAACGTCTTCTGATAACTTTAAAAACTCTCGTTGAATCTCAGGTAGGCCTGCAACCGTATTGTTAATAACTTGTTTTCTATCATTTAACACTCTGAGCTGATCATTGATTTGAATGACTAGCGGATGCTCATTGGTATAGTAAGTAGTCAGCTCGGCTTTATTTAACTTAAGCTCATTGAGCTGAGTATCAATTTGCGCATTCTCTGTCAATAATAGCTCAGCTTCTCGGCCGACATCGATAGTGCCATATCTTTCACGGAATTTATTAAATACTCCTTCTGAATCTTCAAGCTTTTGTTTGAGCACAGGGATTTGGGTTTCCATAAACCCAACTGTCTTGGTAGTTTCCTCAGTGCTGCGTGCTTCACTGAGCTCGACATACGATATGACGATCTCTCTTAGAATGGAGCTAACCTGTTGTTGATTGGTTCCTGTCATAGACAGCTGGATAATACCGCTCAAATCTCCCTTTTCTACTACCTTTAAACTATTACTTATACTATTGGTCGTAAACTGTATAGATTGCTTAGTAATTGCTATAGGTTGTTGAGTATTAGGGAGATCAAGTACTGTAATCTGGATATCGCCATTTGTGCCCTTAAACTGCTCTGCTACATTGAGCTGACCTGTGAATTCATCAACCGCGTTACTCAATGTGAACCCACTACCTGATCTCATTAAGGTAAAAGGCTGATCCAAATACTCTTCGGCGACCTCAAATTGACCAATTTTAGCGCTTCCATTATTAGTTTGAAGCGAGACATCATTGGTTGTATTTAATTGGGTGTTTATATTGTCGGATAGGATTTTATCGACTGTACTAATAGTAGGATTGCTTAAACGAATTTGTAGATGTAGTAAGCTGACTACGGGATCTAATACCATACGTGACTTTATGAGTTCTGTTTCTGCTTGAGATTTGCTCTCTTCAGTGTCAATCAGATCAGATATATTTTCGCCAAGACCTGAAACCCCCTGCGAATTGTCATCAACTTGTATGAGTGCATCTGCCTGATATATAGGCGTTACATAGCGACTGTATAAAATAGCGGATACTAGTCCTAGTAATACAAAGAACAGTATAATTTTCCACTCGCGCCGTAATATGTCAAACAAACTTAGCAAATCAAGCTCACTGCTATTTTGCTTACCTACAGATCCTAAATTCTTGTTCGAGTCTATTTTCATAAGCCTACCCACCATTTGGACTATGTTTTTTGTTATATCATCAATACTGTGCAATCAATTATCTGCAATACTATTTTTTCTCGAACAAACCATGTACGCGTGAATATATAAATTCACAAAAAAGAATATAATATTACTGAATATACACCTGTATTAGTAACAACGCAACATACCTATATACTCAAGATAGAAAAATACCCCTAATACTATCAATGAATTCATATTAATATTAAATATATCAACGCTTTATGCACTAATACACGTCTATCTATGTTAATGAAATATTTATAATTATATTTGATGAGCTAAATAATTATCGCTAAATTCAGACAAAAAAAAGACCTACTAGATATCTAGTAGGTCTTCTTTAATTTGAGCGTAGATCTAGTAAGTTTTGAGCTCAATCCCTATACCAGCGCCGATATCACTAGACTGAGTATCAGAGTCTACTGCCCATAGTCTTGTAGTAATCTTGGTTAAAGGTTGCAATTGATGCTCCCAAGCGACATCAATACTAGTGAGCTTATCAGTTGTTGGAAAAGCTTGGTTGTCAGCTTCATCTGCTTGATTTACTTTGGCATGTTGCACTTTAGCATTGATAAAATTACGGTTATCAAGCCATAATCTACCGCCTACGGCAACGCTCTCAGCATCGCCGCCAAGGGAATGACCAAGTGGATAGCCCTGCTGATAGTAGCCATCGGTGTAGAGAAAATGATCATACGATACGCCTTTGACCTCGCCACTACTTCGCGTGTCTGCATACTCAGCATAGACCTGATAAGGCAGACCTTGGTAGCTAGACGCATAGTCTGCGCCAGCTAAATACATATTTTTGGCAGGTAAGCCGCCCGCTTCATCTTCACCAACGTATTGTGCGTAGACGCTAGCTGGGACGTTGACTAATGAGGATAGCTGTACCCTGGCATCAAAGCCGCCGAGCTGATTAGCAGGATCATCGTCTGTATTGCCCGCAGTAGCTTCATTATCTCTAGTGCCTAATATAGCATCACCAAAGGAGCTTAAGCTCTCAGGTCGACCCTCGCCTCCCCACATAAAGGTACGAGAAGCACCTAGCTCAAGCCATTTCCAAGGACTAGCTGTTAGGCGGGCACCAAAGAGTTTGGCATCAGGTACCGCATCATAGTCATCGAGCTGACCTGCGAACAGTTGATACTGCCAAGGTCCTACCCAGTCCAAATATCGAGACGTCGGCGCAGTTTGGGTATCACGTTGCATGGTAAAGCCAGTCACCGGAATACTAGCATCACCGCGGATGAGGCTACCATCATGACCTGGACCCCACCAAGCCGGTATCTTACCCGCGATTAGCCACTGATTGGCGTAGTTACCAGCCAAGTATGAGCCCTCAAAGCTGACATCTGAATCATCATCGATGAGCTCATCATTCTTCACAGTAGCTTGAAGGCTGGCTTCCCAGTCTCTTTCAGTCAGCGCCACTCCAACCATCACTTGTTGCCCAGCGAGCTTGTCATCTGCAAAGGTTTGCGGCAGTTGCTGACGATCCATTTGTAGACTGAGCTCTCCAAAGGCTTGAACCACAGACTCACGGTTATTACTCAATCTAGTCTGTATTGACTGGAGTACTTGCTGCTGCGCCTGACTCTGGGCATTGGCTGTACTAATACCGCGGCTGATCTCATTCGCTGTCAGAGGCCACGTACTGGTACTTATTTGAGTGACGCCCTGCGCGTTTAGCCAGTCAATTTCTGCTTTTAATCGCAGATCATTCATATGCAGGTTTTGGGCGTTAGCAAGCGTACTCATCAAGCCTACGCTTAACCCTATACTGACAATACCCAAAGTATTCAGACGACGGCGAAGCAAATGTATGGTCATAATGGTTTACTCTTGGTTTGTAGTGTTGGACGCAGAGTCTTGCTGTAACGTCTTGATTTCATTAATGTTAGCGTGACCCAAATCCAGTAAGGGTAGTATGAATAGTTCTAAAGAAAATCAGCAAATCTAAGGTAAAGGAAATATGCTTAATGTAATAAAAATCGTATTCAATCTTTAATTGAGTCTCTTCAGCACCAGTTGCATAACCTTGATTGACCTGTGCCCAGCCCGATATCCCTGGCTTGACGATATGACGATAATTAAAAAACGGTACTTGCTGTTCAAGCTTGACCGCAAAATCAATAAACTCTGCTCTAGGACCAATCAGGCTCAGCTCGCCTTTGATGACGTTAAGAAACTGAGGCAACTCATCGACTCTCGTTTTGCGAATGAACTTGCCTACTTTGGTGATTCTATCATCATTATCAACTGTCAAAACTTCTTTCGCCTGCTCGCGCATGCTACGAAATTTATAAACCTTTATAGTCTTGCCGCGATAGCCTACTCTTGATTGTACATAAAACACCTTACCGCCATCTTCACGCTTGATAGCTAGTGCTGTCAATACACAAATAATAAGAGTCATCGGTAATAATAGCAAAATTATCAACACATCAAGGCAGTATTTGACCATCATATAATTGCCAGAAGGCAAAAGAGAACCCAGTTCATTCTCGTACAGGTGATTGATCTTGACTCTACCTGTCAAAGACTCACGTATGTTGCGATGATGATATACCGGAATGCCTTCTAGAGTTTTGTTAGCGATGAACTCTTCCCACTCGTCGGTCAAGTCATAGCTATGCAGATCAGTGACAATACCATTGACCTCTTGGTCGAGGTTAGTGCTATCAAGTTTTAGCCATTGTGCTGTTGGTACCTGCTCTGGCATATCTATAGCGCGACCTACAGGGATATAGGCTAGTGTCTGAATCGTATTATGACGATTGATAATATTAACTATAAATAAAAAGCTAAGTAAGCAAAGACTACTTATACAGTAATAAGCAATAGAAAAAGGTAGATAGGTCAGACCAGATACCACTACGATGACAATAAACCAAAAAAAGAACACCGGTAGTATGTATAAGCTAGAATTAATACCTGGAAAACGGCGTATCAGGTTTAGGGTAAATATGGTCGATACAGTGAGCGAAGCACTGATAAAGACACTAAAAGTAGTCTGTTTAGCAATACCAAATATGGAATACTGCCAATCAAAAAACAAATAAGGAATCCAAGTACAGACGACTAAGCCAATAAGGAGCTGGACAGGCAAAAATCGCAAATACGTTAGTATCTTCTTATTGAACATAGTGACAGTCTTAAATATAGAGTAAGGAAAATCGGGCAATTATAGCTTAAAAGACCATACAATTGATAAGTATTTTAAATAAGCTAAATACTACAAAAATAAAAGGCTTATAAATAGTCAATTAGAATCAAGGGTTTGCATAAGTATATACGCTCTTAACGGCTCAGTCCCATCTCATTTGTCATGACCTGATTGACCTTATGAACCTCAAACTTGTCTTCTGTGAGTTTACGAGAGGCCTGTCCCATAGTAGTAATCAGATCAGGGTTAACGATTAGCTTCTCCATAGCTTCAGCCAACTCACCAACTGATTTTACGGGTACTAGATAACCGTTGCTGCCTTCTACTACGGTCTCGCGGCAACCGGGCGCATCAGTAGTGATAATAGGGCGACCCATAGCCATGGCTTCTAAGACCGAGCGCGACGTGCCTTCCCTATAAGAAGGTAATACGTAAATAGAGCTGGCAGCGATAGCAGGTCGTACATCGTCAAGCTTACCCCAATAATTAACAATACCAGTCTCTACCCACTCGTCCAGCTGCGCTTGATCAATGGCTGCTGGGTTCTCATCTATCCAGCCTACCAGATGAAACTCAGCTGCGGGATATTGCTGCTTAATTATTTTGGCAGCCTCGACGTACTCGACGACTCCTTTGTCTTTAAGGAGTCTAGCTATCAATAAGAAGGAAGGTTTAATCTGTCCTGCGTCATCTTGAGGAAACGGCAGTACGCTAAAATCTGCTACGTCTACCCCTGAGCCATTGACAATGACAGCCGGTGTATTTTCACCAAGTAAATTGAGGGTCTTAAATAAATTGAGATCATCAGGGTTTTGAAAAAATACCTTGGTCGATTTGGACAAGGCCTGACGATATAGACCATGAACGAGCTTTTGAAAGCCACTGCGTCTTCCAGACTCTTCAACCTCTTGAAAGGTATACCCAAGACCTGAGAGTAGAATAAAACGCTTAGGCACCTTTGCCATCCACGCCGCTAGGGTGCCATAGATAATCGGCTTGATGGTATAAGACAACATATAATCAGGCTGTATATTGCGTAGTAGTCGATATATCGCTACTAGGGTTTTGGTATCTGATATGGGATTAGTCCCTGTACGCTGCATAGGGACTTGGTGTAGGACATATCCTAAATCTGATAAGGTATCATAATCTTTGGTATGTGACTTTAAATCGGGCGCTATGATATGTACCTCATAACCTAATTTGACTATGGCCTCTAGCAGCTTACCTCGAAAGTTTAGAACGTGAGGTAGGTAGTTTGCACATATCAGAAATTTCATAAGTAGCACACAGTATATTGAGAGATAGATGAGGGGAGTTTATTAAGCAAACAGTCTGATTTAGTCTAAGGTTTTACTCATCGGCTGGGTATAATTTTTTGTTCTTTTATCACTTCTTAATCTTGTGATACTACAATCTGCACAGACAAACAAAACATAAATAACAACGAATGGATAGCGATAGCGTACCGCAGTGCCGTAGTTGGCTACTACTAGACCGTATACTGACATAGCCAAAGCCATAAATAATAACCAAAAGGTAAGCTTATCAGGGAACTTCCGCCATGCTTGGCGAGTAATTAAGAATAATATACCTAATACTGCTAAGTTCTCAACGGACTGTATCAGCTGTAGCGCGCCACTAGCTTCCCATGGTAACGGCTTAGACAAGAAATATAACGCTGAGGTTAGACCTTGGAATACAAAGTCGCTTGCGCCCGTAATTAAAGTAATATCCTCTGCCTTGCCACCATCTTCAACGAACATTGCTACTCTAAAAAAGTTCACTAATGGAATTGCAACAGGTGCAGATAGTAACAGCCCAGCTAAGCCAATAGCGGCAATTACTAATGCTTTAGCCACTCCCATACCTTTTTTGGCAACATTGAATATAAAATATAATAAGACTATCGGACCTAATATAAAAAAGTTTTGAAACTTGATAATGTATAAAGGTGCAATACAGATAATACTTTTAAAAACTTTAGACTCGCGAGCATAGACTATCGTCAAGATCATAAAAAAGAATATTAGTGTTTCTCTTAAGCTCAAGGCCGTGTATAAAGCAGCACTAGGAAACAATAAATAAAACCATATCGATATAGTCGTAAATATTTTTTTTACTTGTAGAATAAAAAACAAAATAATATAAAGAAAAGTGTTGTAAAACCCTAGACTAATAATTGAAACAGGCGTTGGAAATGGAATTAAGGCCAACAGAGCGCTGGCTGTTAAAACGGTATCACTACTTTTAAAAGCTTCAATGACGCCTAATTCTCCACTTCTCAGATCATTCACACCGCGCCAATAACGAAATTGATCTGGCATATAAGTAGCATTGAACAATACGTCATTTAATACAAAAGGCAAGAAACAATGCAAGGCTAATATAACCTGATATTTGTGTAATATTCTAAATTTATACCCCAGTATTAGCACTGTAAGCAGGCATATAAAAAAACTAGGTAAATCAAACAGCCTAGTCCCTAAAAAACCATAGGTATAAATCCAATTCAAGTCTGACATTCACTATCTCTATGGTTTAGATGTTGTTTATTGCGTTTCAAGCCAAGACTGAAACATCAATATACTCCAAAGATTATCCTGATGGTTCCGAGTACCCTTCAAGTGCTCTTCCCACATTTTACGAACAGGTGCTGGGTAAAAGTAACCTTGTTGGCTTAAAATATGTTCATCAAGCAACGATTCGGCCCAATCACGTAACGGACCCCTTAGCCAATCATATAAGGGAATACCAAAGCCCATTTTAGGTCGTTCTATAAGTGCTTGTGGTACATGCCGGAACAGTACTTGTTTGAGCAGCCATTTGCCTTCGCCATTACGAATTTTGTAATCTAAAGGCATACGCCATGCAAGCTCAATGACCTGGCGGTCTAACATAGGGACTCGAGTCTCCAAACTATTGGCCATAGCGGCTCGATCTACTTTGACCAGTATATCGTCAGTCATATAAGTCTGCGCATCCATGGCCATCATATCGTGCTGAAAACTATCTGTCTGTGGCCAAGCATTCTTATCAGTAATAAGGGTCAAAGGCTCTGTTGCACCGATGACAACACTAGCAGGATCTTGCCAATGGCTGGTCAATCTATGATAACACTCATGTTCGTTATCAATATTCAACACGCCAGCCAATTTATGCGCTTTATCCCCTGGAGTGCGTAATTGTAATTTACTAGGTATAACTGGAGCAAGTGTATCAAACAATGCATCCCAACGATTAGGAGATAAGGTGAGTAATCCTTGCGCCATTAATTTACGAATAGGTTTTGGTAATTTACGGTTATTGCTCAAAACTCGCTGTGCCATAAGGTAGCGGTTATAACCTCCGAAGAGCTCGTCTCCACCATCACCACTCAGCGCAACCGTGACTTTTTGCCGTGCTAGTTGACTCACCAAAAAGGTAGGAATTTGCGAGCTATCAGCAAAAGGTTCGCAATATATCGATGACAACTGAGGAATGACTGACTGCGCGTCTTCGGGACGGACATACAATTCAGTATGATCTGTACCTAAATGCTGTGCAACGGCTTTGGCATGCTTAGCCTCATTGTAACCAACATCATCGAAACCTATGGTAAAAGTCTGTACAGGACGTGAGCTCTGTGCCTGCATAAGTGCTACCACAGCACTACTATCTATGCCGCCACTCAAAAAAGCACCAAGAGGGACATCAGATAACATTTGACTATTAATACTTCGCACCAGTGTAGATTCTAATGCATCTACAGCTTGCTCTGGACTACCGGTAAAGGTATTAGATAATCCTGATTCTACTACATCGTTTAAACGCCAATAAGCTTGTGATTTAATATGCTCTGCCTTATCTAAATCTGATAATGGTAGTTGTATCCAATGTCCTGCTTGTAATTTCTCAATACCTTGATAGATACTATAGGGCGCTGGTATACAATTATGCCTTAGTAACAAAGCAATAGAATCACGATCGATATCAGCTTGAAACTTAGGATGGGATTTTAATCCCTTTAGCTCAGAGCTAAAATACAGGCTATCATTCTGCCAGCCCCAATACAGAGGCTTCTCGCCCATTCGATCTCTGGCTAGCGTTAGAACCTGATCTAGACGATCCCATAAGGCTATTGCAAACATACCGATCATAGAATTTAGGGTCTTCTCTATACCCCAATTAGCAAAACAAGCCAATATAGTCTCAGTATCTGAGTGACCGTGCCAATCCACAATTATCCCTTTCTCTCCAAGTTGTTGTCTTAATTCTAAATGATTATATATCTCGCCATTAAATACCAGTACATACTGGCCGCATACAGAATGCATAGGCTGTGCACCAGCCGGTGACAAATCTTGAATAGCCAGACGCCTGTGACCCAGTACTAGACCTAGTCTATCATCTTGCCAACTACCCTCAGCATCTGGACCACGATGATGAAGTGCGGCATTCATCTCCTTTATAGCAGCAGTATCGTAGCTATTAGCTTGTGCACTAAAAAAACCGTTTAATCCGCACATACCTACCTCTGAGTACTACTGAAAAAAGAAGTGTCTAGATCATTAATAGGTGCTGAATATAAGTGCAACCACTTTTGCGTAGCAGCAGCTAAAGAGTAGTGCTCTAACACTCTGTTTCGCGCCTCTTTACCCAACCGAAGACGCTCCTCACTATCAAGTTCTAGCGCTTCTTCTAGAGCATTAGCAAGTTTTAAAGAGTCTCTGGGCGGCACTAAAAACCCTGCGTCCCCTACTACTTCTCTTACACCACCACAGTCAGTTGCAACGACAACTCTCTCGCAAGCCATAGCTTCAGCTACTACTAATCCAAAACCTTCCCAAGCTGAAGGTAGTACAAAAACATCAGCAGCTGACATTAAAGAGGGTATATCCTTCCTGATGCCAAGAAATCGAACTTTATTATTTAGACCCAATTTAATTGTCTGCCTTTGCAAAGCTTGCAAGTGAGGTCCATCTCCCGCTATAGCAAGGGTTATATTTTGATGCTTTTTAGACAGAACTTTTATTGCAGATAATAAATTAGGATAGTCTTTCGGCTCGTTAAGCCTACCAACTGCTACAATTAACTGATCGGTATTAACGACGTCTAATTCATCACGTACTTTAGTTCTGTTCTTATCAGAATAATTAAACTCGATAGTAGAGATACCATTATGTACAGTCAGCATTCTTCCTGGTTGAACTGCGTTTTGTTCTACAAAAGCCTCTACTGCTTCCTCACTGACATTGGTAGAGATGTCAGTAAACTTATCTGTTAGACGATAAGCTGACATTCTAAAACGTCCTTCTTCGTTAGTATTATGCGCACTACTTATCAGTTTAGGTATCGTAGTAGTAGGACGCAGCATGCGACAAAGTATATTAGCATGCACCAAGTGGCTATGTACTACGTCAGGTTTAAAGTCTTTGATGAGCTTACGTAGCTTTATACTACCATTAATCAAACCACGAGCTGAGTCGATGTTTAGGTTTATTAATTTAATAGAGTCTTGCTTAGGAGTAATCAAAGCTTCTCCAGTTAAGTAGGCAATAATGACTTCATGTCCTAGACCAACTAGTTGATCCGCTAAACTAGTGACTACCTTTTCTGCTCCACCAATGCCTAGGCTAGTTATTACCATCAAAATTTTCAATTATTTCGCCTTAATTCTTTTTACAAAACATGGGTAATGATGCGAGTGAAGCCATAATTATGACGATGGCTATATCACTGTCTACCTTCAATGGTAGAAACAAACCTACTCCATGAATATCTACTCTCCAGTAGTTTTTGATTATGAGAAAAAATGGATTGTAGGCCTAGATTGTTTTCAAGGGACTTCTCGATAACTTTTGCTAAAGCAGCACTAGACTGTTCTTCAACAAAATAAACACCTTTACAATTTTTAAGCATAGATTCAATATTTGTATTTACACCAGATTTACGGTTAAATGATATAATTTGTAAACCTGAGACACATGCTTCTAGTATAGTCTGACCAAACGATTCATAGCGTGAAGTCATTAGAAAAGCATCGGCTAGTTTGTAAAATTCCTCAGGACTGCTTGTTGCATCAAATATTTTAACTTTATGTTGAAGATTATTACTAGTAATTATACTCTGATAGTGTTTTAGTTCAGGCCCTGATCCTACTAAGACTAAAAAATATTCGTCAGATAAGATCGCCATAGATTTTATAGCAATATCAAACTGCTTTATCTCGCTAAACCGTCCTAATGCTAATATTGCTTTCTTATCTTTTGGGATGTTATAAATCTCTTTTAACTTTTCCTTTTCTGTTAGTGTCGCCATAGAAAATCTTTCTAAATTAATACCTGGATTAACGATAGACGGCAATACTTTCCCTAAGCTAAAGCCCTTCACCTGATTAAACATACTTTGTGAAAAAACAAAAACATTTTTTGAAGTCATCAAAGCAAACCACTGTAAGAAAAGTTTCGCGTTAACAGCAATAAATTGTTTTGGTGAAACTACAGATTTTGTACCTTTATTAGAATAGTAACTAACTTCAGGAGGTATATAGTTGATGTCTTTTAGACCAGCCAACACACTTGAAATTACTAAAAAGTAACTTCTAGAGATTATCAGTGAATACTCTTCACTTTCCTTTAGATTTTTTATTAAATTTTTGGACTCTAAAATATTTTTAATAAAAGAGAATTTGTCAAAGTGATTATTATAACGATAAACATTAGCACCATTGATTATAGTTGAGTGCTCTAAATGCTTTTTATTTTCGTTGTTCCTATTACTACATAGAATATCAACTTTGTAACCATTATTCATCAGCTCTTTTGCTATTTCAGAGATTGAATTTTCAACCCCACCTATATTAGGTTTATACAAGACATTCATAAGTAGTGCTTTCTTCATTAAAACCTCTCTTTTAAGCATCTATTTTAGTATTCTTTTAGAGATATGCTTGATAGTATATTTAACAAAATCAGCGTAGGTTACAGTTGGGTATTTTTTCTTTAATTTGAAAAAGTTTTTAAAATCTTTCGAGCGGCTATACTGATACAACCTATTAGTTATCATATTTTCAAAATATTTTCTCTTATCAGAATTTTTTACACTTTCTAAATTCAAATGATATACATACGTACTGTCCAAGTTCTTACTTAATCTAGTTCTATTCTCAGCCTCTACTCTGTACGTCGCAGTTATCACGGAGCTTTTAATTATGTCGAAGTTACTAGATAATCTTATCCACAGATCTGTATCTTCGCCTCGATTTAAGGCTGTACTAAAGCAGCCGACTTCCTCAAAACAGCTCTTATGAATAGCAACTATAATCGTACATATTAGCTCTTCTTTTAAAGCTTCATTAAAGTAATTTTTAACTTTAAAAATAGGCTTTGAACGTGGATGTATAAACATTTTTCTATTATCAGAATATTCAAAAGATGTAACATATACTCTTTCATTGGGGAAAGTTTCCATCATTCTTACGATTTCTTCAAGATGGTTTTTTTTCCATAAGTCATCTCCATCAAGAAAAGCGATCCAGTCATTATTTGCCTCTGTAATTCCGCGATTACGAGCAGCAGAAACGCCTTGATTGCTTTGATTGATCAGACGGATTCTAGTATCATTGATCCTGCTAACAGCATCGACACTACTATCCGTTGAACCATCGTTTATTATCAGTACTTCAAAATCTTGGTACGTTTGGTTGAGTACAGAATTTATAGTATCAGTAATACTAAGTCCTTTATTATATAAAGGAATAACTATTGAAAACATGTTAAATTGCAACACCTGTAAAATTAAGTTCGGATTGATCTATCATTTGTTCAATTTTTTTTGGATAATTATAATTATTGAGATTATTCAATATGCTTATAATTTTTTCAGCTTTTTCTACAGGTTCATATTGATTATCAAATAATCTCAAACTTTCATCGTACTCGATATTGTCTAAAAAATCTCCACATTTACGATGGTACTCATTTAAAATAAAGGGAACACTTGAAAAACATGCGAATATGGCAGCATGTAAGCGAGTCGATACTATGAAATCACAAGAAGCCACCTCATTCCAAATTACTCGTGTCTGTCTGTTGTAACTTACAATTTCATAACTTTTGGGAGAAGCTCTATTTATTATTTCATAAGTCAATTGAGTATCTCCAACAATTGAGTGCCCATTGATAATAAAAAACTTAAAGTGTATGTTTTCTTTATCGTCTAAGGATTTCAATAATTCAACAGTCTTATTATTTCTATCGTACTCATTCTGAATCTTGCTACTATTGACTATGCTTTCAAAAGGGCAAAGACTTACACCTATGACTTTTTTGTCATTTGATAATGGTTTTATTTTTTTAACACCATAAATTTTAGGAAGTAGAGCTGCTAAGTCAAAAGCGTTTACTGGATCATAGGGTAGATTTAGACTTGACACATAATCATAAGAGGATTGATCTCTAACAGCTAAAAAATCTATATTTTTTAAATACTCTACTGTAGATTTTTCGTCTTTTGTTGTATTAAACGGACCAATTGAAACTCCGATGCCTCCGATCTTTATATTAGAACCGTTTTTTTTTCGTTTAACGGCAATACTCTTAATACTATTAGAATGTAGCTCTTTACTCATAGTTGAGCCACCAGCTGAAATCAGATAATCAGTCGTAGCGAGAAGCAATCTATCTTGTAAATGATAAGTTTTGGGGAAAGTCACTGGATAACCTTTTATACCTTTACATAATACTGGAAGACCTTTCTTTCTAGATAAGAATATATTTCTAGTCTTATTCCAGTATTTTTCCGCTCCCCAAGATGATACTTCAAGAAAAGCGTCATCACCTGTATTTAATTGACCGTAATAACCTGTAAATAAAATATCAGATTTAAGTAAAAACGTATGCATTTCAGTGAGGCCTTGTTTGTATATAATTTGTATAAATCTTACTAATCTTTTAGATTGCTATTTGAGCTAACACTTTCTAAAATATACAGTATTATTTCATTGACTAGTTTCTAAGTACTCTACAGGTATTTTTCACTTTATATTTTATTTTTACTACATACAATTAAAATATAAACTCCAAATTCTACCTTAATATTTTTCATAGTGGAGAAAATTTAAAAAACCTCTGTCATACTTTATCGAGAATGATTTTTTTCAAAATCGATATCTTTCTTCTTGAGCTAATACTTGAAAGAGGTGCTATTTTTCTAAAAAAGTAGTTTATCTTTGATTTAGATAAAGTAAGACCATTGAGAATCTTTCTCCTGTCTCTATTCACCTCTATCCATTTACTCAGTTTTTTCTGCCTATTTTTTGAAATTAAATCTCTGTCTCTGGCTATATTACAGTCAATAATATACTGTTGCGATATACAGTCAATGTCCATTTTAGCTAATGAAGAAGCTCTAGATAAATTATTATCATGCTTCCTATAGTAGATTTCCACGTCAGAAGATATTGCTGTTTGTCCTAATATAAGTCCTCGTATAATATATGGAGTATCCTCCGTAATACTACTAGGATTTAAATCGCCAAATGTATCATATACTTCTCTTCTAAATGCTCTTGAGGCACCACTAAAAGGTATCTTTTTTCCTGAAATAAAATCATCTAAATCAAACTTTCTTACACCATCATAGTCTACTCTGCTACCAGAACTTACTAATTTACCTTCAGCGTCAATTATATTGTCATTAAACGATAAAAACATGACATCTGGATTTTTAGAAAATATATTAACTGTATTTGAAACTCTACTTTTTAAAGATATATCATCACCAGCTGCTAGAACTATTATATCTCCATTAGACATATTTATTAGTTTATTGAAATGCCTAACTAAACCCAAGTTTTCTTCGTTTCTATTTAATATTATATTTTTTCTTGGTAAATACTTTTTAGTAATCGCGCATATTTTTTCATAGGTATCATCAGGTGAACAATCATCAGATATAATAAACTCAATATTATCGTAGTCTTGTTCTAGCAGCCCATTGATAGCACTCTCTATAAACTTCTCTTGATTGTAAGCTAGTAAGATAAACGTTACTAAGGGATTCATAATTGACTCTTTCTTATTACTATGTAAACTAAATTAGTTTGTATTAAACTACTAGGAACACATAAGTTACTTTTATCAAATAAAATGTATTAGCTGTTTAGTATTTATACATTGAAATCAAAATTATTGACTATACGAATAATTTTCTTTACATCGCTCATAGAGAGTGTTGGTCCAATTGGCAGACTCAAAACTTCTGCGTGAATTTTTTCTGATATAGGATAACTCTGATCATTCCACTCATGGTAGGCTTGCTGTTTATGTGGAGGAATAGGATAATGTATTAAAGTTTGTACTCCATTATTAGCTAAATAATTTTGTAGACTATCCCGCTGCTTGCAACGAACTACAAACACATGCCAGACGTGAGAGCTTTCATTTTCTACAGTTGGTAAAATAATAGCTGAATTATTTATCCCATCAAGATATGCCTCAGCTACCTTACGACGACAGATAACCTCTTCATCCAAGTGTGGCAACTTTATGTTGAGCATAGCTGCTTGAATCTCATCCAAGCGACTATTCACTCCTGAAAATAGATTTTTGTATTTTTCATGCGAGCCATAATTACGCAAAGCACGTAAAGTTTTGGCTAGCTCGTCATCATTAGTAGTAATTGCTCCAGCATCGCCTAAAGCGCCTAAATTTTTACCAGGATAGAAGCTAAAGGCAGATGCATCACCCCAATTACCTGCCATTTTACTATCATAACTTGCGCCATGCGCTTGTGCTGAGTCTTCTAGTACCAGTAGATTATTATCTTTAGCAATTTGCATTATAGCGGGCATATCAGCTAATTGACCATATAGGTGCACAGGCAAGATTGCTCTAGTCTTATCAGTAATAGCGTCTTTAATATTGTTAGGATCTATATTAAAACTATTAATGTTCGGCTCAACCAGTATAGGTTCTAAATTGTTAGCTGTGATGGCTAATATGCTCGCAATATAAGTATTGGAAGGAACGATAACTTCGTCACCTTCCTTTAGCTTGCCCAACTCTTTCCAAGCTCTTAAAGTAAGGATAAGCGCATCAAGACCATTGGCAACGCCTATAGCATACTTTGTACCGCAGTATTTGGCAAAGTTGGTTTCAAACTGGTCGAGTTCAGACCCACAAATGTACCATCCTGAATCTATTACACGAGTGCAAGCTTCTACTAGTTCACTACGATACTGTGCGTTGATAGCTTTAAGATCTAGAAAAGGAATCATATTGTTACCTTACAATGTATGTACTTTTATCTAAATTGTTAGTAGTCAAATCATAAATTTGGAATATTCAATTCGATTTTTGTCATGATTTTGCTTTGGGAAGATATAATAATAGTTAAGATCATCTTCCCCTACTTTTTGAGCTCCCATTCTCTCGTGAAATGCATATACTTTGATATTACCCTTTCTTACATCGTAATGACTTTGCTCAAAACCTAGCTTATAGAATGCTGTTTCATACATCATAAGCGAACTCTCTACAGCAGCGTACTTAGTTTTATCATCGTTTAATATCCAACTTCCCCAACAATATGATTTGGGATTTTCTCTAAAGTCATATAGCCGTGTAGTACCAATTCTCAAGTCATCAGATTTGCGATGGATTATAAAGTAATATTCTTCATTTCTAGCTTCTCGTTGTTTATAATCTAATATCCATTGGCGCTGATCTTCAACGAAAGGGCTAGATTTAGATAAATGAGCGTTAAATTTTTCATTGTCTCTAAGACTACAAATAAACTCAGCATCCTCTACAGTGACTAAACGCATGTAGATAGTTGGACCCTCTAGATCAAACTCCATTTTAAGCTCCTACTATTTTAATAAATTCATCGTAATTACGGATATAATCTTCCTCGTCATAATGCTCGCTAGCTAACACTAAAAGAACGCAGTCTTTACTAAAGTCATGCATTTCGCGCCACACCAAATCATTTATTAAGAGGCCTTTAGTTGGTGAGTCTAACCATACCTCTTCTCTGACCTTACCATCATCAATGATCATACGGCATTTACCAGTGATACAAATTGCCACTTGCTTAAGATTCTTATGAGCATGATAGCCGCGTGCTACATCCTGTTGAGTGGCAAAAATATAATATACACGCTTAATTTCGAAAGGAACTGTTTGATTAGCCTCTAGTGCAACCAATGAACCGCGCTCATCACCTAGCGAAGGAAAGTTTACCCATTCAGCTAAACTCATTATTTTTCTTCCACTAAAGAAATAAGATACTGACCATAAGCATTTTTACTCATGTTTTGACCAGCAACTAATACTTGCTCTCTAGTTAACCAACCATTATTAAAAGCAATCTCTTCTAGACAAGCCACTTTATAACCTTGACGCTTCTCTATAGTCTCTACGAACTGAGCGGCTTCTAGCAAGCTTTCATGAGTACCTGTATCGAGCCATGCAAATCCACGTCCTAATAGCTCAACGCTTAGATCACCACGCTCCATATATATCTGATTTACGGTGGTTATCTCAACCTCACCACGTTCAGAGGGATTAACTTGCTTCGAAATTTGGATAACGTCATTATCATAGAAGTATAAACCTGTCACTGCATAGTGCGATTTGGGGTTAGTAGGTTTTTCTTCTATCGAGATAGCGCGCTTATTGTCATCGAACTCAACTACCCCAAAGCGTTCAGGGTCTTTGACTTGATAACCAAATACAGTAGCACCAGTTTGACGATTTACCGCTTGCTGTAGCAGAGGCGTAAATCCTTGACCATAGAAGATATTATCACCGAGCACCAAACAGACATTACTATCACCGATAAAGTCTTCACCAATGATAAAGGCTTGCGCTAGACCATCAGGGCTGGGTTGAACGGCGTAACTAATATTGATACCTAGCTCACTACCATCACCCAATAGACGTTTGAATCCATCGATATCATCAGGGGTACTGATGATTAGTACTTCGCGGATACCAGCGAGCATCAGTACTGATAATGGATAGTAGATCATAGGCTTATCATAGATAGGCAGCAGCTGTTTTGAGACGCCCTTAGTGATGGGGTATAGACGTGTGCCTGAACCACCCGCTAAGATAATACCTTTAGTATTCATCATAGTCGTTTGCATTATATAGCTGCTCCTAATCTCTCACGTTGATAGCTACCGTCTTGTACACGGCGACACCATTCTAAATTCTCTAAATACCATTCAACCGTTTTGCGAACACCAGTCTCAAAAGTCTCTAATGGTGTCCAGTCTAAATCTCTGGCAATCTTACTAGCATCGATAGCATAACGCAAATCATGACCCGGTCTATCTTTAACAAAAGTAATTAAATTCTCGTAAGGTTGCGCATTGGCTTGAGGTTGCAACTTATCCAATATCTGGCAAATAGTTTTAACCACTTCAATATTTTGCTTTTCGTTATGACCACCGATATTGTAAGTCTCGCCAACTTTGCCCTCTGTCACTACCTTGTATAACGCTCGAGCATGATCCTCGACATAGAGCCAGTCTCGAATTTGATCCCCTTTACCGTAGATAGGTAATGGCTTACCGTCTAACGCGTTAAGAATAACTAGTGGTATGAGTTTTTCAGGGAAGTGATAAGGCCCGTAATTGTTTGAACAATTGGTAATTATAGTTGGAAAGCCGTAAGTACGCTGCCAAGCACGAACGAGATGGTCTGAGCTGGCTTTAGATGCCGAATAAGGAGAGCTTGGCGCATAAGGAGTCGACTCAGTGAACAGATCAGTCGTCTCTTCTAGATCACCATACACTTCGTCAGTTGAGATATGGTGGAACCTAAATTTAGGTTTACTGACCTCATCAAGAGTTTGCCAGTACTGGCGTGCAGCTTCTAGTAGCGTATAGGTGCCTACGATATTAGTAGTAATAAACTCTGCTGGTCCATCAATTGAACGATCAACGTGCGATTCGGCGGCTAAATGCATGACTAAGTTTGGTTGAAAATCTTCAAAAGCTTGCTTTACCGCGTCAGCGTCACAGATGTCGATCTTTCGAAAATCGTACCGTGGACTCTGGTCAATCTCTTTTAGAGACTCTAAGTTGCCTGCATAAGTCAGTTTATCAATATTTAATACTTCGTTATCGGTGTTGCTTATGATATGGCGTATTACGGCAGAGCCAATAAAGCCTGCCCCGCCTGTGATTAGTATTTTCATGATATGCCTTGTAACATATAAACTAAAGCTCAAACAATATACTAAGAATGTTCAGCCATTTTTTTGAACTCAGGATTGTTAATCACTAACTCTTCATAAGTACCAGAATCGATAATATTGCCTTGTTTCATTAAATAGATAATGTCGCATTTTTGGACTGTCTTGAGGCGATGCGCAATCATAATGATAGTCTTTTTACCACTGAACTCATGTATAGCGTCCATGACTATTTTTTCAGTTATACCGTCTAACGCGCTAGTTGCTTCATCAAATACTAGCACTTCGGCTTCATGATAAAGTGCTCGTGCAATTCCAATACGTTGACGTTGACCACCTGACAATTGGATTCCGCGCTCTCCTACTCTAGTCTCCAAACCATCAGGTAACTCGCTTATCAATTCATTCAAATTTGAGAGCTCTATAGCTTTAGTCACTTGTGCAAAGTTAATATTTGTCGCTGGCAAACCAAAAGCAACGTTCTCTGCAATTGTTCCTTCACTTAAGAATATACTTTGCGGCACAAACCCTAGTTTATTTTGCCAATTACGTCTATTTTCAGATGTGACTTTAACACCATCAACATATATTTCTCCATTTTGTGGTGTAAGCAATCCTAATAAAATGTCTATCAGTGTGGATTTTCCAGAGCCAGAGGTGCCTACTAAGCCAATAACACTATTTGCTGGAATAGTCACATTTATTCCATCTACTGCTGCTGTTTCTTTTTGAGGATAGTTAAATCTGATGTTTTCAAGTACAAGCTGTTCTTGAAAATTTATTGGAGCAATTAAATTTCTCGTATCACTCTTTTTAACGCTTTTAGAAGAACGTTTCAGATCATCTTTGATCGCGTCAAAAGCAGCTATACTACCTTTAATTTGAGCTAAGCTTGCATAAATTTGCTGCAAAGCTGGCAGTAATTTAAATGCCGCTAAAGCATAAACTGCTAGAATCGGTAGTACTACACCTAAATTACCTTGATGCATTTTTATTAGAAGTAATACTAATCCAATCATAGAACCAAAAGCTATGAGCTCCATAAAGTAGCGCGGTACACTACTAAGTGCTATGTTTACACCACTAGCTCGAGAAAAAATTTTTCCACTTTCTTGAAAACGATTAGTAAAGTCATAGCTACGATCAAGCAATATTACATCTTTGATACCACCAAAACCTTCATTCATCAACCTAAAGCGCTCTGTCGACACTTGTGAAAGTCTTTGACCATTAATAACCAACGTTTTACGAACAATTTTGTATAGTGATAGGTAAGCTAGAAGAAAGATGACCAGTCCAACAATAGCTACAATAGGATTATAAATTATGATACTTACAGATATTATAAATGATAGGACTACTTTTGCATTCATGCGCATAAGTGGTTGAACTATACCGTTAGTAATTCGCATTGCTTCTGTAGATACTTGCTTGGTCAATTGAGCACTACTACCATTAGCATGAAACTGCCAGTCCTCTTGCATGTAGTAAGTATAAAGGCGATCAGCAATTTCGGTACCTATAGTGGCACCATATAAAGATAGTTTCCAAGTGGTATACATAGAAACTACGGTAGATATAGTTAGAGACACAAGAACCAGTATGCCTGCATAGAATAAAAAATCCATTGGATCTGTTAAACCACTCATTTGATATAATCTAGCAAAAAAGCCAGTGCCTTCTAGTAAGCTAATATCACCAACTAAAGCCATAAATGGCGCTATAGAAGCAATACCTAATAACTCAGTAAAAGCCATGACAACGACTAATACTTGCAGTGTATAAAACTGTTTAACTTGTTTAGGTGAGAGTAGCGAGAAAAGCTGCCTAATGACTTTGAACATATATAATCTACTTGAAAATTAACGTAAAAACTGCACATACCAAGGCATCGCTTTTTCAATACCCTGAATAATATCGAACTGCGGCGCATAGCCTAATGCATTCTGTATTTTACTAATATCAGCCTGACTATGGCGCACATCGCCCTCTCTGAAGTCTCTGTATACAGCCTCTTGGGTATACTCTACGCCATTATTAGCTAAGTTCTCTTTTAGCGCAGCATATAGAGTATTAAGTGTGGTACGACCACCGACTGCGACATTATAGACCTCATTCTTAGCTTTATCATTGGCTGTCGCAGCTAATATATTCGCTTGTACTGCGTTTTCGATAAAGTTGAAGTCGCGGCTGGTATCGCCGTCACCATTAATATAGACCTCATCACCTTGAATAATAGCAGCCGTCCACTTGGGAATAACGGCTGCATAGGCCCCATCTGGCGTTTGACGCTTACCAAAAATATTAAAATAACGCAGACCAATAGTATTAAAGCCATAAGTACGAGCGAACACGTCGGCATATAGCTCATTGACGTATTTAGTCACCGCATAGGGTGATAACGGGTTGCCAATAGCATCCTCCACCTTAGGTAGCGCAGGATGATCACCATAGGTTGAGCTACTAGCAGCATAAGTGAAGCTAGCAACTTCGGCATCACGGGCAGCAACCAGCATATTCAAGAAACCAGAGATATTGGTATCATTCGTCGCGATAGGGTCAGCGATAGAGCGTGGCACCGAGCCCAGTGCAGCTTGATGCAACACATAATCGACATCTTTACAAGCTGCTTGGCAGTCCTCTAAATGGCGGATATCGCCTTCTATAAAGTTAAATTGTGCCCACTGATCGCTACTAACGACAGACTGTACTTCGTCCAAATTGTGCTGAAATCCCGTGGCGAAGTTGTCTAAACCGACGACCCTTTGATTTAACAGTAATAGCGTCTCAAGCAAATTTGAGCCGATAAATCCTGCTACACCAGTGATAAGCCAAGTCTTGGGTTCACTTACTAGTCGTTCTTTAACTGTCTCATACGTAGTCGTTGTCATAGTATTTTCCGTATTGCTTTAAGTATTTATAGACGTATATCAGTTTTATCTTTATTGAAGACGTACTTTAGATCATAGAGGACATGACTGTCTTTGCCAAAGTTTCTGATTTCATCAATACCCATATCGACGAACTCACTATGAGCGACTGCGAGGATGATACCGTCATAATGGTTGGCTGAAGGCGTCTTGACTGGGGTAATATTATATTCGCGCTCAGCCTCGCTGCTGTCTATCCACGGATCATAGACATCCACTTCGATATTGTACTCTTCTAGCTCATGGACGATATCGATCACTTTGGTGTTACGTACATCAGGACAGTTCTCTTTAAAACTTAGTCCTAGTATGAGTACTCTTGCGCCTTCGACCTGAATGCGCTTTTTGATCATAGTCTTGACCAGTTGCGTGACGACGTACTCGCCCATACTATCGTTCAGACGACGACCTGCTAGTATAATCTCAGGATTATAGCCGATAGCTTGCGCCTTATGAGTGAGGTAATAAGGGTCAACACCGATACAGTGACCACCTACTAGACCTGGGCGAAAGGGTAAAAAGTTCCATTTCGTACCTGCGGCAGTCAGTACCGCCTCGGTATCGATATTCATCTTATTAAAGATAACCGCTAGCTCATTGATTAATGCAATATTGACATCTCTTTGGGTGTTTTCAATCACCTTGGCAGCTTCTGCTACTTTGATACTGGGTGCTTTATGTGTACCTGCGGTAATAATTAAGTTATATACCTCATCGACGAAGTCAGCAACTTGTGGCGTCGAGCCTGCGGTTACCTTGAGGATATTGGTCACTCGATGTTCTTTATCACCTGGGTTGATACGCTCTGGACTATAGCCTGCATAAAAGTCCTGATTGAATGTCAGTCCTGATACTTTTTCTAGTACAGGTATACAGACCTCTTCGGTTGCGCCAGGATAGACCGTTGACTCATAGATTACGATATCGTCAGACTTAAGCAAACCACCTATAGCCTCTGATGCTTTGATCAAAGGTGTGAGATCTGGTTGTTTATGGTCATCGATAGGAGTCGGTACCGTCACGATAAAGAAATTGCAATCTCTGAGTTCTTGAATGTCCGAGCTATAGCTTAGATGTGTTGCTTGAGAGAGTTCTTCTTCATTAACCTCTAATGTATGATCTGTCCCTGCCTGTAATGATGCAATACGACTTGCATTGATGTCGAAGCCAATCACCGAATGCTGCTTACCAAATTCAACAGCTAATGGCAAACCAACATAACCAAGACCGATCACTGCTATTTTAATATTATTGGTATCGAACATAACTTTCCTTGAGCTAATTTTATAGAGTATAAATAATAAGACATCAACGCATACTCAGCTAATATGAGTATAGATTGAATTTTGATTTATTTCATGGCGAATGCTTGTTTGCTAAGCGTTAGTTATTATTGCCGTAAGCATAGTTGTAATGATAACTATATTTGCTGGTCAGACCTTGTTTGACATCATTGAGGACGATACCATCGACTTGAACATTGGCTTTATTCATTTGTTTGACGGCGTAGACCAACTGCCCCTCTATAGACTTATCGTATCTAGTGACCATCAGCACTTTATCCGCGTATTGCGATATGATCATGGCGTCTGACGCTGCTAGTACTGGCGGCGAGTCTATAACAATATAGTCATAGTGTGCATTAAGCTCCGTCATTAGTGCGCTGAATTTATCACTAGATAGTAGCGAAGCAGGATTATGGGGCTGCTTACCTCTGGGTATAAAGTCTACATTGTCCAATGTTGTAGGATGGACGATATCCACTAGTGCATGACCGTCTTGCTGGAAGTAATCAGCGAGGCCATTGTCTTGACTCATATTGAATGCTTTGTGCAGCTCGCCCAAGCGCATGTCTGCATCGATGATCAATACCTTTTTATTCAGTTGTGCGAACACCTCAGACAAGTTAGATGAAATAAAGGACTTACCCACCCCAGGACTCTCACCCGTGATCAAGATTACCTTTGCACGCTGACCTGCTCTACCCTCTTTTGGCATACCAAACATTAGGCTCGTTCTTAGACTCTTAATAGCTTCGTAGCTCAAGCTATTGCTATCTGTATGTACTAACAGACGGCTAGGCGACTTACTGCCTTTGTTTAATCGAGTCAGTAACGGTGAGCGCGGAACAGTTGCAACGACTGGTACGCCCGTTCTTGATTCAAGGCGCTCGGGATCTTTGACAACGTTTCGTAGCATATTTTTCAGTATTACAGCCATAATGCCAAGCAATAATCCTGTTAACGCCGCTATAAATATGATTAAAGATTGCTTAGGGGCAATAGCACGATAGGTGTTAATAGGTAGATCAATAATACGTGCAAACCCAACTTGGCCTGCTCTAACTATCTTAAGCTGCTGATAGTTTTTGAGTAGGTTTAAGTAAATCTCCCGATTAATACTGACGTCTTCTGAAAGTTGCAAAAACTCTCTTTGAATCTCAGGCAAGTCCTCTATTCTAGTATTGACGCTCTGCACTCTACTTTGCAGCTCTGCTATTTGATCATCAATCTGAATGACTAGTGGATGCTCTTCAGTGTAGTAAGTAGATAAATCTGCTTTTTTGAGTCTTAACTCGCTCAGTTGACTATCAATTCGAGCATTTTCTGCGAGCAGTATGCTTGCTTCTTGTCCAATATCAATGGTGCTATTCTCTGTACGAAAGGTATTAAATGTCGCTTCAGAATCCTCAAGTTTTTGTTTGAGATCTGGAATTTGAGTTTCCATAAACTTTATGGTTCTAGTGGTTTCTTCTGAACCGCGAGAGCTGTTTTGATCCATATAAGATAGAATAATTTGTCTTAGCACCCGGCTGATCTGATCTTGATTAGGACCTATCATAGACAACTGAAGGATACCTGTGTTAGCTCCAACTTCAGATACTGTTAGAGCGCCGTTTATCCCATCCGTAGTGTTTTGAAGGGACTGCTTGCTAATGTTAATAGGATGATCGCCAACAGGCAAATCACTGACATTTATCTCTATGAAGCCGCGAGTACCGTTGAAACGATGAGAGGTATTTAACTGACCCTTAAAGGTATCGAGCTCATTGGTTAAAGTAAATCCAGTGCCTGATCTAACTAGGGTAAAAGACTTATCAAGATAATCCTCTGAGACATCAAACTGACTGATTTGTGCGGTACCATCACTAGTGGCTAATAGCACACTTTCAGGTAAGTTTTCCTGAGTATAACTTCGATTGGTTCGGATTTTGTCGATTGCACTTACCGTGGGATCACTCAAACGTATAGATAAATTAAGAAAATCAACAACAGGCTTTAACACCATGCGCGATTTTATCAGTTGCGCTTCTGTTTCAGCAGGACTTGCTTCAGGTGGTACCAACTCTGAAATGCTTGAACCAAGCGCTGAGACGCCTCCAGATGTGGCTTCAATCTGTATTAAAGCATCAGACTTAAAGGTTGTCGTCTCATAGCGACTGTACAGAACGCCTATCAGCAAACCTAATAATGCAAAAAACAATATGGTCTTCCAGCCGCGTAGTATAGAAAATACGAGCGCTAGCAGATCTACGTCATTATTAGATTCTGAAGTAGATTTTGATAGGTTTTTTGAGTCTGAAGTCATAACTGTATGTTCATCATTTAAGTTTAATAGTTGTATGCTGATTATCTATCGGCATCACTTAGCTAATTTTATCGGTCCAAGTCTCAAGACCGCTTACGATATCTTGTCTTGCAGTCTCAAATAACGAGATATCATGACGATAAGGGTCAGCAATGTCTTTGTCGTTCCAATGACCTATCTTAAAGGTCTTACCGCGGCAATGCGGCCAGCGCTCCTCTATCCACTTCGTCTGACTGTCTGACATGGTAAAGATAAGATCTGCTTTCATCACTAGATGCTCGTCTATCTGCTTAGCAATATGGTCTGACATATCTATATTGTATGGCGTCATGACTTGCTGCGATTTTGGATCTACAGGATTACCAACGAGCGCTCCAAGACCTGCAGAATCAATATGCTTTTGTGGGAACTGATCTTTTAATAGTGCCTCTGCTATAGGACTACGGCAAATATTGCCCACACAAACCACTAAGATATTATCGAACGCCATATCACTAGACACCTATACTTTTGAAACTTACAAGCTTGAAAAACTTCTAATCGCTGAAGTGGAAGGTAATATTGAGCTAAGCACACGATTCCAACGAGTCAGTCCAGTTGGATCGACATATAAAATATCGTTCGGTTGCATCTCAAAGCGGTTTGCAAGGGCGAAATTAGTTAAATTTCGCATATCTATATAATAAATGTTAGTACGCCCGTATCCTGGGTTGTCCCGAACGACATATATTTTGGCAGCATTGGCCGTAAAGGAATTAAGACCTTGTGATTCTCCCAAAACTTGAGCTAAGCTTAATCCTTGTTCTAATATGGGTACAGGCTCAACTTGACCAAACTCACCTAACACATAGACTTGATTACGGCTTTGGCTATTCACATGGACAGAGTCTCCATCTTGCAAATATATCTGATTACCTGATGCGCCTATTTGACGCAAATCTTGCAAGCCAATGTTGTAGTTGCGACCATTGCGGTTAAGTACAATACTGTTAGAGTCTCCTGTTGGGGTAGCTCCACCCGCCATTGAGATAGCACTATATAGAGATACTGGTGCATCATCAATAGCAAACTCACCAGGCTGTCTGACTTCACCATCGATAAAAAACTTATTGCCGCGGTAATTTACAATTTTAACCTGCGGATCTGGAAACTTAAGGTAACGCTGTAGCTGACCACGTAGATTTTCTGTGAACTGTGGTACGCTTAAACCTGATGCCTTTATACGTCCTATAAGTGGAAACTGTACAAAGCCTTGTTGATCTACAGGATATCCTGAGGCAGCAGGACTAGAACCTGTTGAGGCTATGTCTGGATAACCAGCTACATTGATACTTAAAATATCGCCTGTTGCTATACGATACTGTTTCTTAGTAGAACTGGCTATAAGCTGGTAAATGTCATTATTCGGCTGCGCTACTCTTGGTGCTGGCAGGGTCGCTAAATTAAGGGACTGAATATTAAACTGCAATCCATTGTCAGCAGTAAAACTCCCAACGGGTGGCAAGCTACCTGACTGCAATCCTGAATTAATCGTTGTGCTTGCGCAACCAGATAGCAAACTGATAAATAGCAGACTTGATGCGCCCAGTAGCCTAGAGGATTGAAGCATAGTAAGACCCTTAAAAAACTAAATAAGTGAACAATGGAAAAATCTGTGTTTGTTTATTATGGTTAATCGTCAAAACAAATTGTCGCTGTCAGAAACAAAGCCATAATAACATAAGTGCTTACATATTAAACGAATAACGTTCAATCTTATGTATAATTACACTTGAAAATTACAATTATATTCGTTTTTTATTATATTGTTTTAAATAGATTAATGCTACATTTAAATATTTCATTCCATACCTGTTTTTTAACATGATATTCATTTGATAGTGACTATTTATCAAATTAGTTGCCGATAATACTGCTGCACTATTAGTGTATTTAGCGTAGAATAGCCGCTGATAATTTATCTCTACTACATTGAGAAATGTAGCTCCAACCGACTCAAGGAATTACTATGAAAGATGAAAAATTACAAAAAGCGCTAGCCCGTATGGGACTTGGCTCACGCCGTCAGATGGAAGAAATTATCAAGTCTGGGCGCGTCACAGTCAATAACGGCCCTGCGACCATTGGCGATCGCGTCAGCCCAGGCGATGAGATCCGCGTTGATGGTCGGCAAATCAAATACACCAGCGAGAACGAAAAGCGTCGCCGCGTTATCGCTTACTATAAGCCTGAGGGCGAGATTTGCTCAGCGAACGATCCAGAGGGTCGCCCGACCGTATTTGAGCGTTTGCCTAAACTAACTCATGACCGCTGGGTCATGGTAGGTCGCTTAGATATTAACTCTTCAGGTCTGCTACTATTCACTAATGATGGCGAGATGGCGCATCGCTTGATGCACCCCTCAAGTGAGATCACGCGTGAATATGCGGTGCGGATACTCGGTGTAGTCACCCCAGAAATCGCTCGCAATCTGACCTCGGGCGTGATGTTAGAGGACGGTATGGCGCAGTTTGATGACATCAAAGCGGGCGGCGGGGAAGGCGTCAATAAGTGGTATCATGTGCAACTCAAAGAAGGCCGTAACCGTGAAGTTCGCCGTCTTTTTGAGTCGCAAGGTCTTAAAGTTAGCCGTCTACTGCGGACGCGCTACGGTAGTATCGATCTACCCAAAGAGCTGCGTACAGGTCGTCATATCGAATTGGACAAAAAAGATATCAACACTTTAACTGACTTGGTCAGCTTGCGTCCACGTTACGGCACAGGCCTCCATGGTGCGGCAAAAGACAAGCAAGAGCGTATCAAAAACAAGCCGCTAAAAGCGCGTCGTAGCGATAGTCGTAAAAATAGTGATAATCGTAGTAGTACTAGCCGCAATAGCGAGAAGTCTAAAAGTAGCGCTAGTCCTGCAAGCCATGGAGCGCGCAATACTCGTGATCGCAATGACAAGCGTTAGTGTTTAAGCTAAGTATTTATATCTTATAAGTTCTTGTCTTCTAAAAACCAAAAGCTGCCAGTGATCATTATCATTGGCAGCTTTTTATTTTTTCTTTTAACTACAAACCTTTAAATGTTCTGACTATCGATATAACCCTTCATCACTTTTAAATCTTGCAGATGCTGTCGCTCTACGCTCTCTAATAAGTTATCTAAGCGCGTCTCTATATTATCTAGCACTTGCTGTAATAGATCGTTAGCTTCACTCTGTCTCTCATAACGGTTTGTGTTAGCATGACCGTCTATCGTCATAAGCTGATAGTAACTCGCCAACATTTCAGGCAGTCTTGTTTGTAATAGCTTGTTGACAATAAATTGTGATTCGCTAATCGCAGGTGTTACATTTTGCTTTTGCATCTGCTTTTGATAGTTATCATAGCTGACTACTTTATTATCAATACGTTGTAGCTGGCGCAATTGACTGTTCGGTAGGCAGCTTAAATGCTCTTTGTTCAAATTAAGCTGCTGCCATCTTGTGTCATTGAGCAGTCTTGGCGTTTGCGAGTCATGATAAGTAAGCACACCTGGAGTAATACCCACAGCTTTGTGCAATGCGTGCCAGCCCTTTCTAGCGATATAAACGGTAGCTACTGTACCTGCGACACCTATACCTATTAAAATACTCATATTAGTTTACCTCTTACTCATAACCAACTAGATAGTGGTGTCCTGAGTACTTTTATCGTGCTCCTTGTCTAAACGCGTGGTTTGTAGCACTTGTACATCATTGTCTTGCGTAGGATTATCAAAACGCTGTTGCAAATAGCGATTGGTCACCAGTAGCTTTTGACCGTCTTGGTGATAAGACGCATTGAGTAAATCATCGAATTGGCTATTGATCGTTTCTAGTACCTCAAGTAAGGCCTCTTTACCAGTGACATTGGAGTTTTTTATTTTTGTGGTATCGGCACGCGCACCGTCTAAGTCATGCAAACGGCGATAATCAGCGACCGCTTGCGGAATGTGTCTGTCCATCAAGTTTTGGATCATGATATAGGTTTCATTCACCGTGTCTTTGTCATCTATTTTGCCATCATTATTGGTATCGCCGTAAATCAAAGACAGTTTTTCACCCTTGGTATTAATCTGAGTCAAAGCTATTTTGACATCGTCTGGCAGGCTCTTTTCTGGAATATAACCCAATTGCGGCATAGCCTCGTATTCAAGCATTTTGGGCGCGCTAAGCTTTTTGATACCGCGATAACCCAGATAAATACCCGCTGCTGGTAGTACCCCGTATAGGATAAACATTACAAACATAGCGGTCACTTGGGTCATGGCTTTTTCCTTTTATCGCTTTAATGGTCATTAATTTTGCGTACGACTTTTGACATAACGGTGCGTTGACGCTAGGCGATTGAGCACGGTTTGATGGAGCTCATCTAATAGCTCATCAAGCTCATAATCGATCTCTAAGAATAAATCAGTGAGCATATCCCCTGCCGTCATACTGCCCTGCGCTATGTTGTTCTTGGTGCGGTGCGGACTAAAACGCTGCAATTGCTCATAGTGATATAAGGCCTCTGGAATACTCTCAGTGACCAGCTTATCAATGACAAACTGACGCTCATTGTGCTGCTGCTGTTGCTGCTCGTTTAGCTCTTGGCTCCACTCGCGGTAGCGTTTGAGCTTGCCATTGATACGGTCAAGAATAGCAACTGCCTCAATCGGCATCGCATTTAGAGTGGCTTCGTCGACCACTTCAACCAGTTCAGTCATAATCGGGCAGCGTCCATGTTTGAGATACCATAAGGTATCAGGATCAAAGGGAGGTCGATTAGGCGAGCGCCATTTGGCACGACTTGCCAGATATCTATCAGTGAGCGGCGTTGGTGTGCCGACGTTGCTTACTTGCGCTAGCGCATCACAGATACGCTCAACGCGTTCAGGTTCACGCAGTGGCGACACCAGCGTTTGCGCATCTAGGCTTTGCGAGTGCTCTTGAACTGGCGTCTTACTATCTATGCTAGCGGCCTGCTGGACATTTTTGGCAGCCGTAGTCGGCAAGTCATCTTGCTCTTGTCCAAATGACTGTAGCATTCTTGCCAAACTCAATACCATGACTGGCCCTACTCCTCGCCTGTTATTTTAATACTAACGTTTAACCAAGCTTGCGGCAGTTTTGCTTATTGATTTATAGCTTGCAAGCCGTGACTTGATATCGTATCTTAACAGCTTTTTGCCCTGCTGCCAGTAAGCAAACGTCACCATTTCTCTCTGATTACTTGAGCAAATTACTATGAACGCCCCTGATTATCTCTCTGGTTTTTTGCTTGGCTTATCGCTCATCATTGCCATTGGCTCGCAAAACGCTTTTGTCCTCAAACAAGGGCTCAAACGCGAGCATATCTTTTATATCTGCCTATTCTGCGCGGTGAGTGACGCGCTACTTATCTCAGCTGGCGTGGCGGGTTTTAGCACAGTGACCGCCCGCTTTCCGCAGGTGGTAAGTATTGCCAAGATCGCAGGCGTGCTGTTCTTATTAGGGTACGGTTTGCAGAGTCTATACGCAAGCTTGCGCGTCTCTCATGCTTTGACTGTCGAGGGGCAGGTGGTGACTAGCCTAAAAAAATCCCTGCTACTGTGCTTTGGATTTACTTGGCTCAATCCGCACGTCTACCTAGATACCTTGGTGCTCGTTGGCATGGTTTCAACAGGCGCAAGTAGTAAGCTTACCTTCGCACTCGGCGCCGTCAGTGCCTCTTTTATATTCTTTTTTGCGCTCGGATATGGAGCGAGGCTACTACAACCTTTATTTATCAAACCAAAAGCGTGGAATATACTGGACGCGTTCGTTGGTTTACTTATGTTTTATTTGGCGTGGCATTTATACCAGAGCTAACTAAAATAACGTGCAAAATTAAGACAATAAAAAAACCAAACATACTAAGTATATTTGGTTTCTCAGTCTTTTTAACAAGCTGGTTTTAAGACGCTTTTTTAATCTTTTTAGATTTTACAAATGATAAATTCAAAAAATGCTCTAGTGAATCATCAGTAATATCTAACCATGGCTCTGGTAGCTCTGGCGCTAGCGTACCCGTTAGCGTTGAGCGATACGCTTTTTCTCTAAAGCCCATGATATTAGCAACTTTATCCTTTTGCCACTGCTTTAGGATATCGCCCTGCTTTTCAACCGCAAATTCTGGATAGTCGGTCGAGTTGGTCAAATCACGAATGTAATTGGCTTGAAACTCAATAGAATCATTAACGGTGACGGCTTTGTCATAAGTTGCTAACCACTTTTGCTCGTCGGCTTGTCGCGTCTCAAGATCTGGCAGCTCAATATCACCCACCATTACATCACGGGCGTACCACGCTTGCGCGTCAAACATATTAAAGGTGAAGTACTGATCTTGCATCCCTAAATAGATAAGCTTAGGGTTAGGCTGCCAAAAGATACCCTTGTAAAGGTTGGCAGGATACAAGCAGTTATGCGTTTGCAGACGCAGCTCATCAGGCAAGAATGGGAAGTGGAACAAGTAGCCTGTGCACATGATAATAGCGTCAAAACGCTTACTGGTACCGTCCGCGAAATGCGCGACATCATCTTCAAAATGAGTGACCAGCGGTCGCTCGCTAATACCGTCAGGCCAATCATAACCTAGCGCTTGTGTGCGGTAGCTGATAGTAACTGATTTGGTGCCGTACTTATAGCACTGCGTACCGATGTCTTCGGCAGAGTAGCTACTACCGATAAGTAGAATGTCTTCGTCTTTAAATTCTAATGCATCGCGGAAGTCATGAGCATGCAATACGCGGCCTGGGAATACCTCTAGCCCTTCAAAATAAGGCATGTTCGGCGTTGAGAAATGACCTGTCGCTACCACGACGTAATCGAACTCTCCGACTTCTTGCTCACCTGACTTGTGATTCATCACGGTCACGGTGAACTTTTGCGTGTCATCATCAAAAGTTACCCAACGTACGGGGCACTCAAAACGGATGTATTTATTAATGTCTTGCTTGTCGATACGGCCCATGATGTAGTCTTTGAGGACTTCACGCGGCGGATAAGACGGGATAGGTTCACCAAAGTGCTCTTCAAAGGAATAATCGGCAAACTCTAAGCACTCTTTTGGACCATTTGACCATAGATAGCGATACATACTGCCGTGAACGGGTTCACCGTTTCTATCTAGACCGGTACGCCAGTTGTAGTTCCACATGCCGCCAATGGCATTTTGTTTTTCATAACATACTATCTCAGGTAAGTCTTTGACGCCTGCCAATCGAGCCGCTTCAAACGCGCGCAATTGAGCCAAACCACTAGGACCTGCCCCTAAAATAGCAATTTTTGTCTTACTCAAAACTAACTCCTAATATTAATATTGGAGCGCTATCATAACATATTTCTATCTCTGCCGTTTGAGTCAGACACTTTTGGTAATGAATGTTAAGGCTGTATTGAGACAAGCTTAACTTTATGATTAAAAGTTTATTGATGATATTTATGAAAAATTATTAGCTTAGAGTTTTAGATTAAGTCTGGAAATAGAGTACGTAGACCGCTGACGATAATCTCGATAGAGACAGCTGCTAGTAGCATGCCCATGATTCGGCTCATAATATTCAAACCCGTATCGCCAAGCAAGCGGCTGATACGACCTGCTGCCATAAGCGCAAGATAACAGAACAAGCTGATTAGTAAACCTGCAATCAATACTGCAGACACCTTTAGAATACCAGATACTTGCGAGGAGTAGATGATGACGGTTGAAATACCGCCAGGCCCTATCATCATTGGAATAGCGAGCGGTACAACGGCAGCGGCAGTACTTGGTGCAGCGTGTTTATCGTATTCGATGTCAAAATTCTCTTGATCGGGCTTAACCGGATTGCCGTCGCCATTCATCATATTAAGGGCAATCAAAAACACCAATATCCCGCCTGCCAGCTGAAACGAGCCGATAGAGATGCCAAGAGCTTTGAGTAACAACTCCCCTGCGACGGTAAAAAAGCTAATGGTAATAAAAATAGTCAAGCAAGCGATACGCGCCACTTTACGTCGATTGATCATCGAGTAGCCGCGAGTTAGATCCAAAAATAGGGTCAAAGCACTAAAGGGGTTGATCAAGACCACAAAAGCCAAGATGATTTTGATAATTTCAGTATCCACTGAGCGCTCACTTATCTATCATAAAACTTCAGCAAAAAAATAAGGCCACCGTGCGTATGCAGCGGTGACCCAGTAGGTATTTAGTAGCGCTATTATATCATAAGTACAAGCCGTGATTAAATCATTAACTTAGGCTAGCGCTCATTCATTTAATAAGCTGTAAGTTTTCGATAATTGATAGTTGATATAGTTGAATCCAAATAAATCAGATACCCAAATAAATCAGATACATAGCTATCAAGTCGATCAATGAAAGTTTGTTTTTCTTGCGTGCTGTGCCTACGCCGCTCGGTGCTGCGCAAAACAAAATTTCATCTCGTTGTATCGTTTTTATAGTGAATTACTATAGTAATAGCTAAGCGCTAAAATCAAGTCCGATATCAAGCGCGGTGGTGCTGTGAGTCAAATAGCCCATCGCAATAAAATCAACTCCCGTCTTAGCAACTGCTTGTACACTCTCGGGCGTGATACCGCCTGAGGCTTCTGTCTTGGCGCGGCCTTGACACATACTAACCGCTTGCGTGAGTATCTCAGGTGACATATTGTCAAGTAGCACCAGCTGCGCGCCGGCGTCCAAAGCCTGCTCTAGCTGCTCTATCGTATCAACCTCGACCTCGATAGGTAGCAGGTGACCTGCAAAATCTTGCGCCTGCTTGATAGCGGTTGCGATATCTCCTGCAATAGCGATGTGATTATCTTTGATCAAAATAGCATCATCAAGCCCTAAGCGGTGATTACGCCCGCCGCCGCAGCGTACCGCGTACTTTTGCACGATACGTAATCCTGGAATGGTTTTACGAGTGCAAGTAATCTGGGCGGGATATGCTGCCACGCTATCGACAATGTGGCGAGTAGCGGTGGCAATACCACTCAGATGAGTCATAAAATTCAAAGCAGTGCGCTCAGCGGTCAATAGGTGGCGAGCATTACCGCGTACCGTTGCCAGTACTGTACCTGCTGCTACGCGCGCGCCATCTGTTATCTGCGCTATAAACTCAATATCAGCATCAATCATCGCAAAGGATAACCGCGCCAGATCCATACCGCATATCACCCCAGCTTGCCGCGCTTTAATCTGCAGTTGTGCTTGCTTGTTCGCTGGGATGGTCGCTTGGGAGGTGACATCGCCGCGACGTCCCAAATCTTCACTAAGGGCTGCCTCAACCAAAGGAATAAGTAATACGTCATCTAGTGCAGGCTCTGCTGATATACTCATCTATTTTGCCTTTTAAAAATTTATCGTAAAAGTCTATTTAAAATCAAAATGAGCATAAATATAGCGTAAAGACGCCAGACTGGCAAGATTGATTGCTTAGTTATTTAAAAAAATTGCTAGATGAATGGTTAGTATTCCCTATTTACGCTTAGGTAATTTGCTATCCATAAGCAAGCTTTGCAGTTCGATATCGTGACGAAAACGGTAGAGCTTGGCGGGGCGACCACGGCTAGCACTACTGCTCTCGCCCGTTGGCATCACAAGGTTTTGAGTATCTAGTAAGCGGCGAAAGTTTTGCTTATGTAGCGCCGTGCCAGAGAGCGCTTCGACACTTTTTTGGAGCTCAGATAAGGTAAACACATCAGGTGTGAGACCAAAGATAAGCGGCTGGTACTCTATCTTAGCGCGCAGCCTAGAAATGGCGGTTGCGATCACGCGGCGATGATCGTAATACATTGGCACGCCCATGACTTTTGACCACTCGTTTGGCAGTTTACTATCCAGATAGCTGGCAGGATAAGTCGGCGCTTCAGGAATAAGACCTGCTTCATAAAGCATCTCATAGCGTAGCAGAGCATGCTCTGCGACCCAGTCACTATCGGCATAGTCTTTATTCACGCTCTGCTTATCAATGCTTTTATTATCAACGAGACTAACGCCCACACCCCAACACAACCCTATACGCTGCCGACGACGGGATACGGCAGCAGCATCGCTCGCGGTATCTGCCCAAGCGAGTAGCTCAGGTACGATCAAACGCTCGATAATATCAGGAACACCAGTTAGGTGATTTTCCCATGGAAAGTACTCGTACCAATCTCGCCACTGCGCTTGACTTTGCAGCTGAGCCTGCGTCTCTTGCACCAGTCCAAGGTAGCTGACATAAACCAGTGCGTGCCCGTCAGCGTTACGCCTATTGGTATCTACAAAGGTATATAGCTGTTCGATGTAGCCAAGTGGCTGCTGGGTTTGTTCCTCAACCCACTCACGTACGCCTGCCTGCAGGGAGCGATGTAGCGGCATTAAAGGGCCGTTGGGCAACAGTTTACCTCGATCAACCGTCAAAACACGCGCAATATGATCGGTAATGGCAATCAGTACCGCCACGACTTCGGTAGTACCACTGCCTTCTTGATGCGCATGGGAATAAGACAACGTCATAATATTAAGTGTCACCTATTTTAGTGAAAGATGATAATGCAGAGTTCAATGGACAATAGCGTCTAGTATAGCGAGATTGTCTTAATATCATAGTCAATATGGCAATTTAAAGATAATGGTCAGGATAAATTCTGCTAATTGACAAAAACAACTTGTATTTATGCTCAAAATGAGCATAATTAGAATACATCAACAAATAGCTCTTATTAAAAATCAATATTAGCCAGTAACTCTTATTATTGTCATAACAGAGACCATAACCTATGAAAATCTATCCCTATGACGCGCCTATCTTAAGTTCTGATAATAGCAGTACTATTCAGACTAAGATTGAATATGCCAAAGCAAAACTTCCAGCAGAACTGCCACGTACTGAGCGCTTAGCTGTAGAAAACAATATCAGACAGCTTTTAAAAGAGCACAACGCGGTACTGGTCGCGCATTATTATGTTGATCCTTTTATTCAAGACTTAGCACTAGCGACAGGCGGCTGCGTCGGTGACTCGCTTGAGATGGCACGCTTCGGTCAGGCGCATAGTGCGCAGACGTTAGTCGTTGCAGGGGTACGCTTCATGGGCGAGTCTGCCAAGATTCTCAGCATGGAAAAGACGGTGCTGATGGCGGATCTAGAGGCAGAGTGCTCACTTGATTTGGGCTGCCCTGCTGATGAATTCTCAGCGTTTTGTGATGCTCATCCTGATCGCACCGTCGTCGTCTACGCCAACACCAGTGCAGCGGTCAAGGCGCGAGCGGATTGGGTGGTGACCTCCTCTGTCGGTATCGATATCATCCGCCATCTTCATGATAAAGGTGAAAAGATAATCTGGGGTCCTGATCGCCATCTGGGTAAATACATCGCGCAAGAGACAGGCGCAGACATGCTACTTTGGCAAGGCTCTTGCCTGGTGCATAACGAGTTTAAAGCCACTGAGCTGATGCAATTAAGGGCTGAGCATCCTGAGGCAAAAGTGCTGGTACATCCTGAATCACCTGATAGCGTGGTGGCTCTGGCTGATGTGGTTGGCTCAACTAGTAAATTACTCAAATCCACCTACGAGATGGACGCCGATACCTTTATTGTCGCCACTGACTTAGGTATCTTGCATGAGATGCAAAAACGCTCACCGAATAAGCGCTTTTTGGCTGCACCAACGGCAGGGGAAAGCGCCAGCTGTAAGAGCTGCGCATTTTGCCCATGGATGGCGATGAATGGCTTGCAAGGCATCGAGCGCTGTTTGACGGATCAAAGCGGTGAAGTACTGATGTCACAACAGCTAGCAGTCGCTGCCAAAAAGCCATTACAGCGTATGTTAGATTTCGCTGAATCGCAAAAGCAGCGCGTCACTGCCAGCGGTGATATTGTCAAAGACCGCGCCCTCTTCGCTAACGTGGGAGCCGCTTAATATGAGTGATCTACCAAGCGCTGATAGAAGTATGGCTAATGTTAGACAAACTGATGTCCTCATCATCGGGGCAGGTTTGGCTGGCCTCAGCACGGCTTTGGCTTTGCCAAAATCGCTAAGTGTCACGGTACTGAGTAAAGCGGCGCTTGAAGTCTGCTCGAGTCATTATGCACAGGGCGGCATAGCGGCAAGCTTGGATAAAGAGGATTCTATCACTGATCATGTCAGTGATACTCTTATTGCAGGTGCTGGACTCTGTACAACCGATAACACAACGGATATCTTGGGCGCTGGACAATCGGCTGTGCAATGGTTATGCGAGCAAGGTGTCCCTTTTACTCAAACTTCCAAGCAACATATTCAGTCAAAAAACAAACTTCAAACGACAGATCTACATTTAACCCAAGAAGGCGGTCATGGTCGCCGCCGCGTGGCTCACGCTGATGACGCCACTGGTCGGCATATTATGAAGACCTTGACGCTTAAGGCGCAAAGCGCGACCAATATCACTATCTTACCCTTTCATGAAGCACTAAGCCTGTTAACTCAAGACACTGGGCTTAAATCCTGCTACGGAGCGCAAGTGTTTGACCACATCAGCGCGCGCAAGATTACCTTTTATAGTCGCGCTGTGGTACTCGCTAGTGGCGGCTTGGGGCAACTGTTCAAACGCGCCAGCGCGCCCAATGTCTGCGTCGGTGATGGGGTGATGATGGCATGGCAAGCAGGATGCCGCTTGGCTAACTTGGAATTCATCCAGTTTCATCCGACAGGTCTTGCACTGAGCGATAGTAGCTTTTTGATCTCAGAGGCGCTGCGCGGTGAAGGCGCTCATCTGTATTGTCCGCAGACGGGCAAACGCTTTATGTTAGAGATTGACGCGCGCGCTGAGCTTGCGCCGCGTGATATCGTAGCGCGAGCGATAGCGGAACAAATTAGCAATAATGGTTTGGGCTACGTGCACCTTGATATCAGTCATTTACCAAGTAAATTTATCAAAGGTCACTTTCCGCAGATCTATCAAACTCTGCTGGATCTCGGTATCGATATGACCACTGACCCTATACCCGTCGCACCGACTGCGCACTATAGCTGCGGCGGCGTGGTCACTGATGCGCGCGGCATGACGGATGTACCTGGACTCTACGCCGCAGGCGAAGTCGCTTATACAGGCTTGCATGGCGCTAATCGTCTGGCCAGCAACTCACTATTAGAATGCGTGGTCGTCGGTCGTAATATCGCCACTGACTTACCGCGTTATCTAAACCAAATATCCGCATCTTCTAACAGTTTTGAGCGTACGCTCTGGACGCCGCCTGTCTTGACCGACACGCAAGTCATCACCCTAAAGGTTGCAAACACTGGTATTGACAGCATCGTTGTTCATAGAAATACTAGCGCTAAAGATACTGATATTAATATGATAACCAATGAGCTAAAGACCCTAATGAGTACGCATATGGGCATTACTCGCAGCGCGTCAAAACTGGAACAAGCACTGGTACAAATCGCCAAGTGGCAGCAAATATTAAAGTCTTTGCCAGTAAATCAAAGTGAGGTCAATACAGATAGCGCAATGACAACGTCTGAGCTGGCGCATTTTCAACTCAGCAGACAATTGCAATTAGCCACTTTGATTATAGAGTCCGCTTATCAGCGCTATGAGAGTCGCGGTGGTCATTATCGCAGTGACTATCCGCACCTAGCCCTAAAGGCAAAGACCAGCGTCATTGCAGCGCTTACAAAGACCACTAAATCCCAAAGTAGTGAGTCGACAGCACTATATGACTCAGACAAACAAACATTTGTCTTAGCTGCTAGCTAAGTTCATACAAACCTTGTTATGCTATAAGTCTACAAAAAGATTGCACGCTTAACTTACCCTTGGAATGCGCAGCGTATGGCAACGGATACTTGGTTCGTCATCGGGCTTATGACAGTCGTCAGTTTGGCTTGGGGGTCGCTTGCTGTGCCCAAGCTGCGTACTCGCTTGCCAACTATCTACTTGATTGCACGCTCTTGGTGGTGGATGCTAGCCGCTCTATGCTTATGTTATGTGGTCGCCAAAATCAACACAAATGATCAAGTCTTTAACGCCGAACACCCTTATCAATGGCTATTGGTCGCCTTTTTTATCGCCATTGGTTTACGCGGTAGTTATGAGATTAGCCGTTTGTGGCGCTCTGAAAGTAAAGCGCGGCTTATCACCAAATTGCAAGCGCGCGGATTGCAACCCAATACTTTAGCACTGCCCTTTGCGCAAAAGCATATGCTAACGACAAATAACGCTAATACAGCAAGCCCCGTTAAGCCTTATCTGTATCTTAATGTACTAGATAGCTTTTTTAGTTTTGCCTTTATTACCTTAATTATTAGTCTCATATTTTTACAACAGCTGACTTGGCACCGCGAGCAGTACGGCGTCTTATTATTTGTTTTATTTGCTAGTCAATTCAACGATATTGCTCAGTTTCTATGTAGTAAGCTATTTAAAGACAGGTTCTTTAAACGTGGTCTTGCACCTAGAATTAGCCCAAATAAAAGTATCGAAGGCGCGTTTTTTGGTAGTCTGCTAGCAGCGCTTTTGGCATCACTATTAGGCGTTTGGCTAACGCCTTTTAGCTGGTGGCTGTGTTTGCTTGCCGCTTACGGACTGGCGGTAAGCGGTATCGCAGGAGATCTGCTAGAGTCGGCGTTTAAGCGTCAGCATGGGGTCAAAGATACAGGCACTATGCTGGCAGGCCACGGCGGCGTGCTCGATAGGATAGATAGTTTGCTCATTGGCGTGCCGATATTTACCTTGTTTTATTGGTGGTTTGGCTAACGCGAATGATCAATAGACAACTTCAATGTAAAATCAAGAAGGTTTATCCAGCTGACTTCGTAATAGCCAATTTAGCATAGGTTTAGGCAGCTTATTTAACAGCTTTACAATATAACGCATAGGCCATGGAAATATCGCGAGCGCTACATCATCGTTAATCGCTTGCATGGTATGACTCACCGCCTGATCTAGGCTCATAATAAAGGGCTTATGACTGGCATCACCACCATTTAGATCGCGCAAGGTTTGGGTGTCGATATACCCTGACGCGATGCAATTGACCTGAATATTAAAAGGCATAAGCGCAATGCGATAAGCGCTCGCCGTCGCTATCATCGCCCGCTTGCTCTTGGCGTAGAGACTGGCATAAGGATAATCGAGCGTCCCTGCGATAGAAGCAATACAAATTAGACTTGGCTTGACGCCTTTAGCCTTGTCCAACTGCTGTAGGTTTTGGCATTTGAGTACCTCACTTGCCCTCATAAAAACATGCTCAAACGCTTGCAAATTAATCGCGAGCATCTGCGTGCTCTCTGTTTGGTTTAGAGTATGAACGCGCTCATTGGTATAACTGCCCGCGCTATAAATCAGCCGATCAAAACGATTTTTTAGTAGCTTATCAAGCAGGTGTTGGCGCTCATTAAAATCTGTCAAATCACAAAGATAAGTAGTGATCTGAGGATAAACGCTGTTGATATGAGCAATTTTAGCAAGACTATGTCCAACGACGTTGACCTGCCAGCCAAGCTGTAGATGATGCAAGGCTAGTGCTAAGCCTAAACCGCTGGTGCCGCCTATTACTATAAGATGCTTAGGCGTATTAGAAGGTATGTTTTGCATTTATGCGTATATAATCCACGGTGCGCTGATAGCCATACTGCCACTGGGCGTCCATCTGCTGTATAAAGCCATCATAATCGCTATGAATCAGCTCGACGGTCATTTGCCTAAGGCTAAAGCGTTTTTGTACATTTTGCCCCGCCAGTTGCTGATCATTGTCAGCAAAAGGCAGCCAATGTATCTGCGCCTGATGGTGAGGCTTAGGCATAGATGACGTCTTATAATTGTGCACCTGAGCCAGTCGCTGATTGGGATCAAAGCCAAACACGCGCTTGATTGCAGGCGCGGCAAGATAAGGATCATAGCTGGCTTTGGTTTCTGCAAATACCGTACTGCCTAATTGACAAGCCAGCTCAATAGGCGTCAGATTAATCACCCCGCCCAAACACCAGCCTAGATCGTCTATATGCGTTGGCGGTAGATAGTACATATCTGCCATCGAAGCGCGTACCGCAGAAGTCATATCCCACTCAGTCAGCATCTGCACCGATTGTTGTATACGTCCATTGGCAAAAGAATACGTAGGCGCGTTAAAGTTATGTCTAACGAGATCTTCTTGGTCTAGTAAATGACTATTAAAGCTGGAACGATTTAAACGCTTTGGCGCGAATAACAATTCTTGAAGCTGAAAGTCTGCGGCTAGCATACTAGCAGCATTATCACCAAAATCTGCTGCCGACGTCTGGCGCAAACGACTGGCGATAATGGCAATCTCTGGTGACTTATTTATGCTACTCGTATTGCACTCATAATTAGAGCCAAAAGCAGATAATTCATCTAGCCACTGCCCTTCACTATCAATACGAAACATGGCTAAATATTGTAGCTCGTCTAGTAAGTACTGATAACTGTCTTGGCTTTGAGCGTGCTTATGGCGCGTACTACTAACAGACAAGCGCCAACGCTTGATAGCACTGCTGATATAGCGTAGTTTTTGACGTGTGCTTGCCTCATAAGGGGCAACATGTCTGATCGCACGGATGACCTTGTATAGCTCACGGCTACGCATCAGTTGCTGCAAATCGCTAGGATCAGGAGCAAGCTGCACCAGATAAGCCGACAAGCTGCCGCCGCAAGTACCAATGATGAGATCGGGCCGCAAATCGTGTGCAACGAGCGCGGCATAACTCCCCAAATAATAGCCAAACCGCGACCCGCCTCCTGAAAATAGCTGGACGCGCTCGTAAGGCGAGGCGGTTGTATTATTCATCGCTGTTTAGCATAGGCTTAATAGCGAGTGACACGGTAAAGATGCCAAAGCGGTCAATACGCATAGCGACTTTTTTAAAGCCTGCATCAACAACCAGTTGATCCATCTCGGCCTGCGAGCGGCAGCGCATGACCCAACTACTCCCTCGGTGATTGTTCAAGGTTTTACTAATGAGTTCTTGTTCAGGGTGCCATGGCTGATTGGTATATATCAGGTAGCCGCCAGACTTTAGACTCTCAAAGATACCTGCAAGCGCTGTCGCTGGCAGCGCATTATCAGAGAACAGCTCAAACACTCCTGAAGCAATAGCGATATCGAATATGGCATCATTAGCTTTTAAATGTAAATAACTAGCAGGATCAAAGGCGTCTTTTTGTACCGTGTTGACACGATCAGCCAGCTCTAAGCGCAGCGCTTTGTTTTGTAGCGCTTGAATATTATGCCTCTCATAATCACGCAGTTCGGCTTGTAAATCATCAAACTCAGTCAACAAATCAAAAGCATAAAAACCATGACCACTTGCAATGTCTAATAGTCTGGGCTGATATCCGCTTTTTTGCTCATTAGCCTTTTTGATTTCTGCTAGCGCCTGACGTGCCAGCTCTAAAATATGCATGCGGCGTATACGAATGCCTTGCCAGCCGATGTTATTGAGATAAAACTTATCAATTGCCTGACCGAACTTATTGCGACCACTAGGCTGATTGTAATAGACATGATCGAGCGAATGCCCTGAGTCAAACCCATGCTCAAGCCCTGTGGCGATAGCGTCGCTGACATGACCGAATTTTTGCATCGCAAAACGGGTGATAGCAAAGCTTGGGTTAAACGGCTTAATCGCTAGGCGATCGACTTTATCTTTACTAGCGCTATCTAAGTGCGCCATACGCAAATCAGGTGCTGGCATGGGCGTATCAAAGATGCGCCCTGCAAACTCGATACAGTCGGCAAAGACATCGGCTTTATTGGTCTCATGAAAGATCGCGTGATAACTGTCTGGATATAACTGCCAGTGCTTAATAGGCGTGTTGATAGCCTCATAAAATTGGCGTTCTGCTTGCTTATCAACCACATAATCCTTACCGGCGCAGAGCACAAAGGTCGGAACCGTAATTGCGCCTGCATCATCGAGCAGCCGCTGACCTGTCGCGTGGGTGTCGATCAGTAAGTCAGTTGAGATACTATTTGAGATCAGCGGATCAGCATTATAGGCCTCTTGCGCGTCTTTATCATGAGTGAGTACCTGAGCTTTAACATAACTACTCACGCGTGACATGAGCCCAAGCGTGCGCGCTACCTTGAGCGACGGTATGGCAAAGGGAATATACAAGCGAATCTTTAGCGCAGGCGTGCCTAGTATCATACCGCGAATGTTGGGCGCATAATCATGTACCCAAGCGGCCGCTAATACTGCACCGATACTACTAGCGACTATCAAAGTATCCTCGATGGCGATACCTGTCTGCCGGGTAACGAGTTGCACAAAATCATTCAAATCCCGCTCAAGCTCTGTGACGCTGTCGGCATGGTCTTTGATACCGCCTGAGCGCCCATTACCGCGCGCATCCCAAGCGAATACCTGATAGCCTGCATCCACAAAGCGCACGCCCAGCTCTTTTAGTCGTCCAGAGTGCTCATGACCTCTATGCAACAAAATCACTTGCCGCTTCGGCTGGTCGCTATCTTTTAACTGCTCGATATCCGTAGTGAGCCAATAGCGATAATAAATCGCCGTACCGTCATAAGCGTTGTAGCAGCTCTCACCTTCTATTCTACTTTCGTTTTCTATAGTATTTGGCTGATCTAAATCAGTATTGACTGTGGTCGGTATAGCTGACATATCGCTATGCTCCAAAGAGGTAGAAGAAGATAAATGAGACTGTGAATGAAGGACGGATCGAAGAACAGGCGGATTATGCATAAGGTATAGATTCGCCATAAAGCGCAAACGATTAAGACACGTCTTGAGAAGCAGCGCCTCTATAATTAGTGACACTTGTCCTATCCTTGCTTGTGATAAGGACAGCGACTTAGGGATAGTGCTACCCATAACCGCGCCAAGCGTGCCCAATACAAAGGCGCGATCGCTTTTGCCCAAAGGCCCTTGATTGGCTCGGACAGCAAATACGGTATGACTTATTATCGCCAGTAGCTCTGTGCTGATACTCAAGGCGATAAAACGGCTGATATGATGCTGATTAGAGTAAGCGCTGTCTGCGTATTTTTTATCGATATAAGGGGCAAGGCTTGCCAGCAATGCGGTGTCGGCAACGATATCACCCACTTCATTGAGCACGGAGCCAAGCTGGGATGCCTGCCCATGCTCGCGCGCCATCATCCCATCAATGGCGTTGAGCGCCATACGCACAAACAGCGATGACGGCAATAACAACCATAGTTTAGGATAATGTTGCGCAGGTTTTGCCACTATGACAGCGGTGCCTACACTCATAACAGCAGCGGATACAGTCACTTGATTGGCAGTGTATTGATGTGCAACGAGCGCATTGCTTAGCGGACGCAACTGATCTTGAAAGCGAGTTTTGAGCTGGTAAAGAGACATGAAAAGGCGCGCTAAATACAGTAAGTGCTTTAATGTAACAACAAAAGTGCATCAGGTAAACGATTAAAACAAGCGGTCAAAAATTTTATCAGGTCAGTTGCACTTCATCATTTGTTACTTTAAACAGCCAAATAAGCGCATTTATAGCGGACTATGATACAATCGCCGGTTTCCCAAAAACGCCTTGTAAAATATTGCGAGCCTATTCTATGCAAAGCCTTATTACTCTCGTTCTTGTTCTTATGCCGATGTTCATTGGCTTTGCAATTCCATCAAATCCCAAGATGACTATACTTGCGGACAAAGGCTTATCATACTTAGTGTTTATTATTTTGACTTTGATTGGGATTGAGCTGTCGCAAGTTGAGGGGCTCGGCAGTCAAGTGGGTGAGATTGCGCTCTATGTTACCGTATTATCGATATTGACTATTGGTACGGGACTCATCGGATTGATGGTTTTTGATCGTCTCAAACCTTGGCAGGCCAAACAACCTGTCGCCAAATCCAAAGAGCATCGCGTCAGTATTCGTGGCAGCTTGGCGCAGGTTATCTGTGTGGTCATCGGTATGGTGATTGGCTATTTTTTGCCTGAGAATTATATGCCGCCTGAAAATACTATGACCGTTCTACTGATGATACTCATCTTGCTCGTTGGCATTGGTCTTAAAGGCTCAGGCATTACTTTAAAAGAAGTGCTGCTCAATAAGCGCGGCGTTGAGATGAGTGTCATCTTTACGCTCGCAGTATTGGTAGGCGGGGTGATGTTTGCCATGATGTTTAGTGAGGTATCGTGGACCAAAGGCTTAGCACTGGCCTCAGGCTTCGGTTGGTATTCACTATCGGCTATCGTCATGACCGATGCTTATGGCGCGATTTGGGGCAGCGTGGCGCTATTTAACGATCTCATCCGCGAGTTCTTTGCGCTGATATTTATCCCCGTCTTTATGCGCAAGTATCCATCCGCGGCGGTAGGTCTTGGCGGCGCAACCAGTCTTGATTTCACCTTGCCGATTATTCAGCAATCGGGCGGCCTCAAAGTCGTGCCACTAGCGATTAGTTTTGGCTTTATTATTAATATTGTCTCACCAGTATTGATGGTGTTATTCTCATCTCTAGGGTAGGTATAATGGTGGCAATTAACTACAGTTAGCTTTGTGATGAGTCCTTTCTTCTACATAAAGATAAATCAAGCCAACGGCAGCTCTTTATCCACCTGACAAATTTTATCATGCCATCTAATAAATGCCTGAATCGTCTCATGCTTTCGCTGAGTATTGGCGTCTCGTCCCGAAAAACTCTCGACATAACGACACGCCCTATAGCCTTTAGCAAAGGTATCATAGTCCACAATCCATTTATCTCTTGCCTCAAGCTCTATATAGCGTGACTGGTTTTCATCGCTATCGACATCCTCAGCAGGCATCGACCAAAAATCTGTGGTCGGAATGTTTTTGTCTAAGACCCGCTTGTCGTTGACCTCACTCATACGCCAAGGCTTGGCAGTAAGTCGCGCGCGAAAGCACTGCTGCGCTTGACACAGGCGTACATAGTTAGCGTCAGCGTAAAAGGTGGTAAACCACTCAGTAACGACTTTAGCGCTTGGCGCGATGATATCGTGAGTGGCTATGATACGAAAGCCTGCGGGCGTCTCATACAAGTGAAACGATTCATTAGGATAACTGGCAATGCGTTTTTGAATTAAGCCAGCTATAAAAGGCTGTAGAGAGGCTTTGTCATCCGCATATTTTTGCGCACGTGCTTTGTCTTTTTGGTTGGCTTGTTGCCATAGATAAGCCGTGACGCCTATCATAAATGCTAATAGCCATAACCATGACAGGCCCAAATAAGCGATGACGCTGGCGATCAAAATAAACACAAATACAGAAAACCAAACCTTTATTTTATTCGAAGATACGCTTTGAGTAGTGACCAAAATAGGTATAAAGCCATGACTGTCATAATTATCAGGATAGAGATGATGTAATAAATCATCATTATCAACATCAATGATAGCGATATTATCGACGTTAGCGACTTGCGCGCCGTAGCTGTTGCGGGTGACAATCAGCTGCGTTGATGCAGTTTTTGATTGCGAGAATGAAGGGAAAACCTGCTCAGAGATAACTTGCTCACGGATGGGAATGCCATTTTCTCGGTTATATTCTTCCTTGCGCTCACGGCGTAGGATATCCTCGCCTGCTAGCCAGCGCTTATGCGCCTTAGCCACCCGCGCTTTAGCATGCTCCAAAGCATTGCTTTGACTGATATCCGACCAGCCATAGCGTTTAATAGTGGCTTGCTTAGACAATTGGCTAGCTGTCACTTTCGACTCAAAGCGCTGTTTATGTTGCGCCCAGTATTTTGGAATGAGCATGCGGTTTGCCTTTGGATTTTTATATTAAACTTTCATTCTTAACTAAATAAATTGTACAGTCATTTTTTATAGGCTAATATAGTCAAAAATATGACCGTTACCTCTGCTTTTGCAAGTAGCGGTTCTCCATCACTGCTGAAACGCTAAGTTAATTTCTGAACTAGCTGTTCCATAAACTTTTAGTAATTCTACCAGTCTGTATATAAATTCCCACTTGATCAATAAATGAGTCAAAATCTTTATTCTCTTCAGTAATACGATTGACAGATAACCAATCTATATTATTGCGCTCCCTTGCTGGTATTAATATCTGACTATCAAAAAGTGATTGAGTATTTAATATTAATACGCCTACCCCATGTAAACCTGCAAGCATTTGCAACTCACCTTCTACTGCAGAATCTAACCCTGTCGCAACTAAATACGCATAGTTAGCCCAGCTAGAATTCGAGACCGCTTGAAAAAAGCTTTTACGGACATTACCTTTGTTTAAATCTTTTTTTACTTCAAAAGACCATAGTCGCACAAAAGCATCATTACTATTACGCACACAGTCTCTTACTACACTAGACCAGTTTTTATCTAACGTTTCTAAAGCGACAATATCAGGATGTAGCCAATGATTTCCACCTGCGCCTTGAGTATTTCTTGATTTTCGCTCATCAATTCGTTTGCAGAAAAGACCCGTATCTTCCGCTAAAAATTTAATTAGTAGTGGATAGAGTTCTTGTTCACTTAATATAGGAACATCTGTCCCACTATCGCCAATTGAGGAGTGAACGTTTGGTTTTTCAAAAGTAGTTGAATTTATAGCATCAGGAATAGTGACATCTTCCAACCAGTGATATAGTCTCGGTCTTGGCTTGTCCTTCGTGGCTATATTTTTGCATTGATTCTTAGCCGCTTGAGTTCGCTCACCACCAATTTCAGCAGCTAATTGAGCTATTAACTCATTATGATTTCTATAACGAGGGTTTTTCTGTTTCTCTTTAATTTCGTTTGGATATCGCTCGATAAATAGTTCCGCCATTTCACGGGCAGTGAAAGTACGCTTAGGATTATCTCTAAGCGTTTCTATTATCATTTGAACTCTAGTTGTCATATCAACTCAATTTTAAAATTTACTGACAGTGTTATTATTGATTCGTTTGGTTAGCAATGATTCCTAAACCCCACTCGCCTGCTTCGCAAACAATCTCATAAGCGGCTTAATCTTGCCCACGCGGTACATGCCTTCATTGCGGATTTGTTGGATGGGGCGCAGCTGCGCGGCTGATCCTGCGAATAGCCAGTTTAGCGCCGAAAAGCTATGCATCATCAGGCTGTTATGCGGACGACGTAGGCGCTCATAACGGCGTAGAGTTTGGCTGCTACCCCAAAGCGTGCCACCACTACGGGCAAAGTCATGAGTGAGCTGATCATACAGCGCTTGCACGTCTAACATGCCTAGATTGAGTCCTTGTCCAGCGAGTGGATGCACGCCATGCGCAGCGTCCCCAATCAAGACCAGATTGTCAGCGGCATAGCTTTTGGCTTGCTGAGCCCCTAACGGCCAACTGGCAATGGACTCTATTTTTTCTATTGCCCCAAGCTCGTAGTTACTGGCGGAGGCGAGCTTATCAGCGATAGTACGCGCGTCCTCCTCTAGTAGTGACAGTGCCTGATTGCGCGGCAGCGTCCAGACGACTGATTGCCAATGCTGCGGACGCGCCTTGTCTTCTGCTGTGATATCCGCTAAAGGCAAGAGTGCTAACGTACCCGTAGGCAGCATGGCTTGGCGGGCAGTGGCATTATGCGCTTTAGCCGTTTGAATCGCGCAGCAAATTGCGGTTTGATGATAGTCAAGGGTATCGAGTCCAATAGCAGCCTTTTGACGCACGAACGAGCTGCGACCATCAGCACCGACCACCAGTTGAGCGTCGATAACGGTATCGTCATCTAGAGTGACGCGGTAGCCCAATTCTGCACCAAGCCAATCCATTTGCGTCACCTTTTGCCCTTTGATGACCGTTAGATAATCGCTTATACCATCCTCCAACAGACGCTGCCATAGCGCGTGTTCAATGACTAGCGGCTCCACCATACTACCGAGCATCCCCTTCTCATTCTCTGTATCACTATCATCACCGAATAACAGCTCACCGCGACCGTTTAATTGCCATACCTGCATTTGTGAGTAGTCGGCTTTGCGCGCGGACTTGGCTATCTTTTGCCAAACTCCAACCTCCTCTAGCAGCTTGATACTTGCTAGACTTAGGGCATAGACGCGGGCATCACGGCGCTCGAGCACCGTTTGCCATTCAGCCTCGCTACGGATAGGGCTGGCATCGACCAAAGTAACTGGCAACTTAGCTTGCGCAAGCTTTAGCGCTAGCGTTGCACCAACAACGCCGCCGCCAATGATAAGCGTGTGATTGTGTTTCATAATTATTATCCAGAATATAAGCTGTAAGATATGTGATAAACGGTTATCGAGCTTTAAAAGTAGTGATTAAGACTTTAGCCCCATCGCATAAGTGGCTACTAAAGGCTTGATGTTTGGTAGCTTATCAAAAGCCAGCAAGGCAACATTACGCGCAAGCTTAATCGCTGGATTAGGATGGGTAAAGCCATGTACCACCGCATCACAAAAACGAATCACCCGCTTTTGATCAGTTTGACGTGCTTTTTCATAGCGCTTTAATAATTGCGCGTCGCCAATATCAGCACCCTTTAATACTTGCGCGCTCATCATTTGCGCCAGCACATGCGCGTCTCGCATACAGAGGTTAAAGCCCTGTCCTGCGACAGGATGCAAAGTATGGGCGGCATTACCCATGATAACGCAGCGACCCGCAACTTGTTTGTCAGCAAGTACGCGCGTTAGCGGATACGCGCCGCGGCGACCGGCTTTGATAAAGGTGCCTGCGCGCGTACCAAAGGCCTGTTGCATCGTCGCCAAGAAATGCGCGTCGTCGTCCAGATATTGCGTCTCCTCGCCAGTTGGACAGACCCAGACCACCGAACGTCTATAACCCGTTTGAAACTCCTCATTGCCATCGCCCTCTGGATCAGTCAGTGGCAATACGGCAAGCGGTCCTGCTGGACTAAAGCGCTCAATGGCGATATGTTCGTGAGGCTTATCAGTTTCGACGACACCAACGATAGCCGTTTGGCCATAATCATAAGTCTTAGTGCCGATATCTAACAGCTGACGTACTGTCGAATCGCGTCCATCACAAGCCACCAGTACGCTACCTTGCAACTGCTGCGCGTCCTCATCGCCGTCATAATAGTTAAAGGTGACGCTGACGCTATTAGAGAATTGCTCGACGTTTGTGACATCAGCGTTATCGATAAGCGTAATCAGCGGCGACGCTTTGGCTGCTAGCAAAAGCTTACGCCCAAGCCAAGCGTTTTCCATCACTTGTCCAAAGGATTCAACACGCTCCTCTTCTTTATTAAGCTGCGCGCGCCCAAAGCTGCCCTGCTCGCTAATCTGTACTACATCGATACGGCAAGCATGGCTTTGTAGCTCGTCCCACAACCCTATCTCTTGGTAAATCTGTACGCTGCGCCGCGAAAGAGCGGTGTTGCGACTGTCTAAGTAGTGACTGCGCAGCTCGTCATCATCAGGGCTGATATCAGGATAGCTGTTTTTTTCCAGTAACGTGCTGGTGATACCATGATGCGCAAGCAATAGAGCAAAAGATAAACCCACATGACCGCCGCCTGCTATCAGCACTTGCTGAGAGGTTAAGCTGTCTTTACTTTTAGAATGATCACTGGAACTTTGCTCTGTTATCTCTTCTATATCGTGCATAGTTGGCTATCCTATTTTGACTGGGTAAGTCTGTTTTTGGTATGAATTTCATTTAAAAATTTATTTTAGTAATAAAAGACACGTTTTATAAGTGTCTATATCGAATCGCTAATGTTTAGAGTATAGATTAGTTTAGAGCATAAATTAGTTTAGAGGATAGATTACCACAAGTTGCCCCTTTTACATTCTGCTTGCTTGGCGTCTTTGACGATATCTATACCGTAGACGCATTAGCAAATGCCAGTTGTTGAACCAGAAAGCCATTGCTGACAATAGTAGTTGCAATCGCCATACAAAACAGACGGTTATCACGTGCGGCGCGGCTTGAAATTTATATTCTATGAACCATAATGAGAGTAGAGATTTTAACTATTTTGTCAGCTATTTAACCCTAAAAATAAGGGTCAACCATACAAGGATAATCATTTGACTGATTCCATGAGCCGCCGTATCAAGTTTGAATCGCTTACCCCAGCTCAGCTCAAAACTGTGCTCGGTGAATACAACAATCATATGAAGTATATTCAAGAGCGCCTCGATATCAAGATCAGCCAGCGCCAAGGCGATTTTTGTTTAAGTGGCGATATCACTAATGTTGAGCGCGGCGAACGTATCATCTACAAAATGGTAGACGAAGCACAGAACTCAAAAGACATCACTGCACAAGAGCTGCATCTTATTATTCAAGCCAGCATTTCACGTGATCAAGACATGGAAGACGAGAAGCAAGCCGCCAGAGCCGATGATGACGCTATGGATGAAGACGATAGCGCTGATGAGTTCACGCCAATCAGTCTGCGCACGCGTAAAGGTCGAATCATTCCGCGCGGCGGCAATCAGCAGCGTTATGTCAAAAACATTTTATCCTCTGATGTGTCATTTGGTATTGGTCCTGCGGGTACGGGTAAGACCTATCTAGCAGTTGCTTGTGCAGTCGATATGATTGAGCGTAACGAGATTGAGCGTATCTTGCTTGTGCGTCCTGCGGTAGAGGCTGGCGAAAAGCTTGGGTTTTTGCCTGGCGATCTAACGCAAAAGATCGATCCTTATCTGCGTCCGCTTTATGATGCGTTATATGAAATGCTTGGCTTTGAAAAAGTTGGCAAGATGCTTGAGCGGCAAGTCATTGAAGTCGCGCCGCTTGCCTATATGCGCGGTCGTACTTTGAATAACTCATTTGTAATCTTAGATGAGGCGCAAAACACCACGCCTGAGCAGATGAAGATGTTCTTGACACGTTTAGGTTTTGGCTCACGTGCGGTCATCACGGGCGATATTACCCAAGTTGATTTGCCTCGTGGTAGCAAATCAGGTCTTGCGCAAGCGATGGATATCTTAAGCGGTATCGAAGAGATTCATATCACTAAGTTTGACTCAAAAGACGTAGTACGCCATCAACTCGTGCAAAAGATTGTCGAAGCGTATGACGTATTCGATGATGAACAGTTTGAGCTACAAGAAAAGCGTAAGTTTGAGCGCATCAAAGAGCAAGAGCGCCGTCAGGCTATAACGGATGCAGCAGCTAAGCTATAAGTACTTAGGACATGGTCACTTAAGGCATGAGCACTATAAGTATAATTATCATTTCAAAACCGGACTTAGTGTTCGGTTTTTTTGCATAACTTTTGTATAAGAAGGCTAATGTAATGGACAAAAACGATAGAGATGACATCAGTAGCGCTGATTCACACAGTGTTGATTTAGACAGTGTTGATTTAGACAGTACCGATTTAGACATTAGCGCAGCCGAGAGTATAAATAGCGCTACTATAGAGAGCTTTTATAATCACAAAAATTTAATAGCCGTTATGCTAGCAACGCTTGAGTATATAGATGAGCGCATTGCAAATGGACTCGTGCTGCCCTATTTTGCAGCTATTGATAAGACAGTATGGCAAGATAAAATTAAATCAGTAGAGATCTATATCACAGATGAGCTCGAAGGACGCGCGCTAAATCTGGAGGCGCGAGACAAAGATTATGCGACCAATATTTTGTCGTATCCCAGTGACTTGCCTGCCAGCATTATCCATCTAATGCCGACGCTACCTTTAGGCGAGCTGATTATTTGTCATGAGGTTATCGTACGCGAAGCCGCCGAGCAAAATAAAAGCCTAACGCAGCACATCAGCCATTTGCTAGTACATGGCATCTTGCATTTACTAGGCTTTGATCATGAAATCGGTCAAGCAGAGCAAGACGAGATGGAGCAGTTCGAGATTGAGATATTGGCAGGGTTAGGTATCCCTAACCCGTATTTGGAACAATGATCAAAAGCTTTAATCTTTATTCATCGGAATCTTTTGAGATTGATCCATATTGGTTATCATTTGATCCAGACCTTTAATATGTACGCTACGCTGCGGGAACGGAATGTCGATTTTTTCACTGTCGAACACGGCTTTGAACTGCTCAAGTAGATCGCACTGCATCGACCACCAGTCCGCATTGGTTGTCCATACATTTAGAGTCAGATCAACTGAGTTGTCACCCAAATTAGTCACTCTTACGATAGGCTCAGGATCATCAAAAGCGACGGGGTTTTCTTTAGCCAATTTAAGTATTAAATCCTTGGCTCTTTTGATGTCTGCATCATAACCCACACCGATAGTGATATCGACGCGGCGATTGGGTAGCGCGGTGTAGTTGACGACTGCAGAGGTAGTGATATCGCCATTAGGGATGATGACGTCGTGGTTATTAATCGTAGTCAGGTGGGTATTGACCAAGGTAATCTCAGCGACTGTACCTGTGTAGCTACTGATCTGTACATAATCACCCTTAACAAAAGGCCGAAAAGTAACAATCATAATCCCCGCAGCGAAGTTTGACAGCTGATCTTTGAGTGATAGACCAATAGCGACTGCCGCACCGCCCAAAATAGCGACTACAGAGGTGGTATGGACGCCCACTTCATTAAGCGCAGCCAAAATAACAATAACCAGTAAAATACCGTAAAGCAAACGACTTAAAAAGTTGGCAGCGGTAGTCTCTAAATGACTACGCACCATCATACGATTAACAAAAGTAACTAGTTTTTTGGCAATCCAGCGCCCCACTACGAATATGAGAATTGCAAAGGCAATTTTGATAACTACAGTGAGCGCATTATGTGTCAGTGCGGCAATATCGAAGGTAAATCCTAAAAATTCCATAAAAACTCTTTTAATGATTTAATAGCTTAAATGCTGAATGATTTGATAGCTTATTTAATAGCTCAATAGTCTAATGGCTTAGCAGTACAATATCTTGATAGTTGAATACTTTAGTACACAACTTCGACACTGTCACTATAACGATAAGTACGAATCACCCGTAACTCTGGGATATCACGCATGTCCCTGGTAAATTTGCCAAAGGGCGCCGCCTTGCGCACAGACTGCTTTGCACCTTCATCCAATATCCTCGACCCTGAGCTCTCAAGCAAGCTGATGGCTTTGATTGTGCCATCATTATTGATAATAACCATCAAACGTACGTCACCAGTAATGCTCTGAGCGCGTGCCTGCGCTGGATAATTGAGATTGCCAACACGCTCTACGTACTCGCGAAAGGTATTGATATAATCAGCTGCCGCGCCCTTGGTCGTTGAGTTGCTATCGAGCGTACGGGCTTTTGATTGAGTCGCATATATCTGCTGGCGCTGAGACAACTGTGTCTCTAACGTCGCAATCTGTTTACGGAGCCGCTCCTCTTGCACCATTATATTATCTTGCGCTTGCTTGCTATCGTTGTCAGACTCAATACTCGCCTGGCGCCAGCTGAGCGTTGTGCGCAGGTAGCTCTCTTGATAACGCCGCTCACGGGCTTTACGCGGTAAGTTGATTACGTCCTGAGTTTGACTAATCTGTAGCGCAGACATAGAGCTAATATGAGCGCTCTCTTGCCGAACCCTTTCTATGACTGTACCGCCACCCTTTTGGGAGCCATTAGCGATATAATTGGCCTCTTTATTCGGCGTCATATCATCTGTTAACACTTGAGCGACGTCTTGCATGACGGCGGCAGGATCCTGTCCTACCGAAAAACCAATACCGAAGATAATTAGTGCATGAATGCCAATTGCGATGACAATAGCGACAGGTAGGCTGATATTTTTTTTAGGTGCTTTTGCAAAAAAGTGATCGCGATACAAGTCTTTATTACAGGTCACAAGAGATCTCAGCTTAAACGGCGACAACAATCTGGTCGCTATCATAACATGAGGGCTGATTAAACGGCTACACCCCAAGATGATGATAACTTTGCGCTGTTGTGTTTTTATTACTTTATGAGCTGATTTGCTACAATGTCAGCCTATCGGTTTTGTAGTACCGCTCAATGCTATATACTATTTTTAGCCACCAGCACATGCTATAAAGTATATAGCATCATGACTTTTGGATAAGACATCAGATATTATAATTAAGCACAAGGATAATCCGTTTGAGTAACTTTGATGGTTCAGACAAATTTGATCATTTCTTTGAAAACATGGGTGATCGCTTTAGCGATTCATTCAGTGACGGCTGGAGCAGTGTTACTCAAGCTATCAAAAATTTGTATAACAAAACCACTGATAAGATCGAAGATGAATTGTCGATACCAGTGGCGCAGCAGTATGTTAACGATGCGCTGCAAAAGTTTGTCACTGACAATGTGGGCGCGATATTAGAGATCAGAGTCGAGCTGCATGAGGATTGGTTTCGTCTGTTTTGTACGGTCAACGCCGCAGGGATTTATGCTGAGGTCGCAAGTAACTTTAGCTTAGTGCATGTCCAGCTCGATCGTAACGTTCAGCGTTTTGTCTTTGGTCAGCTCACTTATACTGATGTACTCAATTTACGCTGTGAGTCCTTTATGAAACGTCAAGGCGTCAAACTGGCTATCTGGTTTTATCACAGCGTCCTTAAAAAAGACCCGTTAGGGTTTATCTTGTCTTATATCAATATTGCCCGTGCCAAAGACGAGATTATCTACCTAGATATCAATCGCTGGCTTAAAAAGAACCAAAAAATCATGAGCACCCTACGTAAGGTGCAAGTCAACTATGGCGAGGTCGAAGAAGAACAGCTGGTGCTAAAGACTCAAGTCAACTATCGTGATTTGCTTGGCGGCAGTAGCGGCGAGGATATTATTAATGACGATGATAAAAATAATGATATAGCTGATGACTACTATGGTACAGGCGGTGAACCTGAGCTGATGAAAGGTCCGATTCACCCTGTAGAGGATGCCACTGAACCTAGCAACGTGTAGACAGGGTTATCTCGAAAGAAAAAAAAGACGGATTAGCGATTGGCTAGTCCGTCTTTTTTTGACTTGAGGTTTAGAGCATACATTTTAAACCCCAAATTACCAGTAGTTTTCTACCGCGATATTGCCCTCGCCACGCCGATTCATCACCAGCCCCAAGCTCTTAAGCGTCTCTTTGGTATCCTCAACCATATCAGGATTGCCGCACAGCATAATGTGCGTACTATCAATATCGAGCGCAATGCCTGCCCGCTTCTGCAAAGTGCCGTCCGTGAGCAGTTTAGGTAATCGATCACTTAGTGCACCCTCAACTTCTTCGCGAGTCACAATAGGGATAAAGGTAAGGGTTGCAGGATTATCGACGAGCGCGCCAAAGTCCTCTTGCAAGCGCTCAATCTGCTCAACATAAGCGAGCTCATCAAGGCTGCGGGCACTGTAAGCTAAGACAATGTGCTCGTAATCCTGCCACGTTTGTAAGTCCTGTAACATCGACAAAAACGGCGCAAGTCCTGTTCCTGTCGCCAGCAACCACAGATCTTTTGGATCAGGCTTTTGGTAGCGAGCTAATGTCAAAAACCCAAACGGCGTGGTGTTCAGTAGTAGCTCGTCGCTCACTTGCAAATACTGAAGCTGGGAGGTAAACGCACCATCAGCGATAACGATAGAGAAAAACTCTAACACCTCATCAAAGGGCGATGACACAATGGAGTAAGCACGAAAGATGTCCTCATCAGGCGCAGTCTCTTTGGTTTGGCTATCTGCGTGCTTGTAGTGCTTTAACTGGCTAGGATTGACGCCCAAACGTACAAATTGCCCTGCGGTAAATTTAAAGCTATCAGGACGACTAACGGTAAAGCTAAATAGATTAGGTGTCCAAGTGGTCTTACTTAATACTTCAACCGTTTGAATATTATCACTCATAACTTAGGCCTCTTATAGATTTTGTTTTTTAGATGCTAATAGCACTGATGCACTGCTGACCAATTTAAACAACTTAATTTTAAATAACTTAAGTATAGGTATGGCTCTTAATTGTAGATAATCAATAGCAAAAAAGTGCGCCAAGCTTAACATAAACTTAGCGCACCTTATTTTTTCAATATCATTATCAGTAAGGAGTATGGTTACTCTGTACTGTTTGCTATTTGCGCTTTTACCAAACGCGCGCCAGGCTTGCCCATTCAATCATACTGTTCGGTAGTATCCCGAAAAAGAGAATAGCTAAAGTTACGCCAATGACCATAATACCACCAGTACGCAAGCCCCACTGTCCAGAGACATCGAATTCTACGTAAGCCTTTGGACGCTTAAATAGCGTTAACATCACGCGCAGATAATAGAACAGACCGATTGAGCTACCTAAGATAATCATCGCCGCCAAGAACCAATTGGTACCTTGTACTGCGGCAAGTACTGCGAATAGCTTAGTAATAAAGCCTGCCGTCAGCGGAATACCAGCGAGCGATAACATCATAATCGTCATGACTGCAGTCAACACTGGGCGACGCCAAAACAGCCCCTGATAGTGCACTAACTCGTCCGCCTCCCCTGATAATCTGTAAGGGCTTGACATCAAAGTCACCACACCAAAAGCACCGATAGAGGTAAAGGCATATACCGCCATATACATGCTAGAGATGCTATCAGCGCCCGCGCCGAGGCTCACAATAACGATCAGCACATAACCCATGTGCGCGATAGAAGAATAACCGAGCAGACGCTTAAGGTTCGTCTGACGTACCGCGAGCAAGTTACCGACCAAGATAGATAAAGTCGCCATCACCATCAACAGCATCTGTACAGAGGGCAAAGCCAACAATGAGGTATCAATTAAGAACCGCACCGCTAATGCCATCATCGCCACTTTAGAGACTGACGCCAGATAAGTCGCGATAGGAGCAGGCGCGCCTTCATAGACATCAGGCGTCCACGCATGAAAAGGAGCTGCTGATAATTTAAAGGCGATACCGAACATCATCATGGCAACGCCAAGTATCAATAGGGGCGACTCAAAAGAGCCTGCCAGCATAATACTAATAGACTTAAATCCTAGCGAGCCTACCTGCGCGTATATAAACGCCATACCCATGAGCAAAGTCGCTGAGGCCGCCGCTGATAACACCAGATACTTAAGCCCTGACTCCAGAGATTTCTCACGCAAGAACGTATAAGCGAGCAAGCCATATAGCGGTACTGATAACAGCTCTAAGCTCATAAAGAACGCCGCCAAATGCTGCGCACAGACCATAAGTAGCGCGCCCACAGTCGACAGTAAAATGAGCATGTATAGCTCTTCTTTATTGTCTTTTAAATTGGCAAGATAAGCATAAGATAGCGTACAACAAGCCAGTGCGCAGACCAGAATAATCATCATGTTGAACTGCGCAAAGTTGTCCACGACAAAGAGCTGCTCAGCAGTAGGCAGTAAGGCTCCGCGCTCAATCATGCCCAGCATCTGACCGATTAAGGTAAATAATGCAATGTTTAATCCGACAACGGTAATAGTGCCTGTGATCGTGTGTGAGCGCTTGATCGTAATGGCAATCATTACTAGCAGCACCGTAATCACCACGATAATAATAGGCGCATAAGGCATCAGCCCCATCAAATCATTCATCATAAAATCATTCATGACTTAACGTGCCTCCATTGCATCAAGTGATTGCAACACATCTGCTTGTGACACTTCACTATAAATATAAGCGTTATTGATCCACTGCATAGAGTGGCTTGAGGTATCGAGAATCGGCTGCGGATACAGTCCCAGCCAGACCAGACCCACTGCTAATACCAGCAGCAGTGAAATCTCGCGGCGACCCAAATCCTTTAGCGGACGCTCGGGCAGTCCATGTGAGCGCGTCTCATGTAAGGCAACTTCTTTGGTATTATTAGCGCCAAATAAGGCACGATAAATTAAGATAAGTGAGTACAATCCTGCCAGCACTAAGCTAAACGTCGCGAGTACCACAAACACTGGATACTGAGCAAAAGCACCAAACAAGATCATAAACTCGCCGATGAAGTTGCCCGTACCTGGGATACCCAGTAGCGCGGCACAAAAGAACATCAAGATCGGCGCATAATAGCGGAACTGTCCCCACATACCGCCCATCACGGTCAGATCACGCGTATGCAAACGCTCATAGAGCTGTCCTGCCATAATAAAGAGAGCCGCCGAGCTCAGACCGTGCGCGAGCATCTGAATCATCAGTCCTTGTAAGCTAAGTAGCGTACCTGCGTAAATGGCTAACACAACAAAGCCCATGTGCGAGATACTCGTATAAGCAAGCAAACGCTTCATATCAGTTTGCATAAACGCAAGCCACGCGCCATAAAAGATACCTATCGTACCCAAAGTCATCGCTATTGGCGCAAACTCTTGCGAAGCGGCTGGAAACAGCGGTAAAACAAAACGAATCAAACCGTAAGCGGCTGTTTTAATCAGTACCCCAGCCAAATCCACCGAACCTGCAGTTGGCGCCTGCGCATGCGCATCAGGTAACCAGCCATGAAAAGGCATAATAGGCAGCTTGACCGCAAAGCCAATGAAGAAGCAGAGCATGATCGGATATTCCCAGCCACCAAGGTTAGTACCGAGCAGATCATTGTAATTAAAGCTGACCACACCGCTTTGCGCGTAACTGATAATCACCAGTACCAAGATACCAATGAGCATGATAAGCCCAGAGGCTTGGGTATAGATAAAGAACTTGGTCGCCGCGTATTCTTTGGTTTTTCCGACGACATCATGACCCCAAATAGCGATCAAGAAATAGATTGGAACGAGCATCATCTCCCAAAAGAAGAAGAATAAGAACAGATCAATCGCTAAGAATACCCCGATGACCCCGCCCAAACTCCATAGCAAGTTCAAATGGAAGAACCCAACGCGTCGCTGAATCTCGTTCCATGAGCACGCAACTGCCGCTACTCCTAACAAGCCTGTTAAGGCAATCATCAGTAGCGACATACCATCCATCGCCAGATGAAAACTAATACCGAAGCTCGGTATCCAAGGCACACTAAACTCAGCGACCCAAGGCACTGCCGATTGCGGCGCAATGACCTGCTTGCTCATACCGCTAAAGTCGCCATATTGCCAGAGTACCAATGACAATAAAAACGTCAGTGTCATACCAATCAGAGCAATCCAGCGCGGTAAACGCTTGTTAAAGCGCTCAACCAACCAGCACAGCAGGCCTGCTATAAAGGGTATTGTAATGAGCGCCGGTAGCATCCACGTTTGTTGTAACTCAATCATCTTATACCACCGTTATCATGACCAATACGAGAAGTGCAGCAACGCCCAAGCCAAAGCTTGCGGCATAACCTCGAAGTGACCCTGTTTGTGTCACAGACAACATCTTATTACCTGCTGATGCCAGCATCGGCAATACATTCCACGTTTTATCAACAGGGTCAGCTTTAAACAAGCGGCCGATGAATAAAAAAGGTTTTACAAAAACTATATCGTATAGCGCATCAAAGCCCATACCGTGATAGCACCAGTAATACAGCGCGCCGCCAATACTTGAGCGCTTAAAGCGTGTCAGCATCCGACCTTTATCAACGACGTACAATACTGCGGCTATCACCAGTCCTGCGAGCATAGCGCCCATAGCGATATATTCTGCGGTGTGCTTAGCCTCTACTTGACCTACCACTTCTAATAAGTGTCCTACACTCTCGGGCAATACGCCTTGGAGTGGCGGCATGATCATAGCGCCAACTGCAGTCGATAACACCAGTAGTACCGTAAGTGGCAACCAATACGAGATGCCAGACAGTTTGTGCGCATGGGTCTTCTCTTCACCAAAGAAGATGATCCAAATCATACGGAAGGTATAAATAGCGGTTAAGAAAGCCCCAAACACGCCCATATAAAACAGCACTTGATGACCGGTGGCATAAGCTTCCCAAAGGATCGCTTCTTTAGAATAAAAGCCGACGGTTATCCAAGGAATAGCCGCTAGAGCGCCGCCACCGATGATATAGCACCAAAATACTAATGGAATCTTGCGACGCAAACCGCCCATCTTAAAGATGTCTTGCTCATGATGAACCGCTAATATGACCGCGCCTGATGCCAAAAACAGCAAGGCTTTAAAAAACGCATGGGTCATCAAATGAAAGATAGCCCCTTGCCAAGCGCCAACGCCTAATGCCAAGAACATATAGCCGATTTGACTCATCGTTGAGTAGGCTAATATACGCTTGATATCAGTTTGTACTAGCGCACAGAATCCTGCGACGACCAAGGTTAATGCGCCCACTGCCCCAACCCAATACAATAAAATACCTGGAGTGAGGACAAATAATGGATGCAAACGAGCGATTAAATAGACCCCAGCAGTAACCATCGTCGCGGCGTGAATCAGCGCCGATACTGGTGTCGGACCAGCCATAGCATCAGCGAGCCACGTATGGAGTGGAATCTGCGCAGATTTACCCATCGCGCCGCCCACGATCATCATCGTGGTCAGGATCATTACCGGATCATTAACGCTGAACATCTCAGGCGCGCGAGTGATAATCTCTTGAATATTAAGGGTGCCAAACTCACGGAACAATAAAAACAAACCAAAGGCTAAGAACACATCACCGACGCGGGTGACAGTAAAGGCCTTCATCGCAGCGCGACCATTGGCACGGTGCTCGTAATAAAAGCCGATAAGCAAATACGAGCAGATACCAACGCCTTCCCAGCCTAGATATAGCAGCATTAAATCATCGGCGAGTACTAGCAGTAGCATACTGGCGACAAACAAATTCATATAACTAAAAAAGCGTGCAAAGCCTTTATCGCCTTTCATGTACCAAGCAGCGAACAGGTGAATCAAAAAGCCAATGCCTGTAATGACGCCAGTCATGGTTAAGGCAAGACCATCAAAGCTAAGACCAAAGCTTGGTGCAAAATCACCAACTTGCATCCAAGTCCACAGCGGCACTTCTACTACCGTACCTGCAGGATAACTACCTAAAAAGGTGTAGCTGACAACCAAAGTACAAAGCGCTGATAGCCCCATACTGCCAACACCAACAAAGCTGGCGGCTTGTTCGGTGAGCTTGTCACGCATAAAGGCTAAGATTAAAAAGCCGATGAGCGGAAGTATAAAGGTTAAGGGTAATACACTCATGACATCATCCCCTCATCTCATTGGCGCTATCGACATCGAGATGCCCACGCTTATGATAAAACTGTAATAGTATGGCAAGGCCGATCGAGGCTTCAGCAGCCGCTAAGGTAAGAATAAAGATAAACATAATCTGCCCATCTGGATCGACCCAGCGGCTGCCAGCGACGATAAACGCAAGCGCTGCGGCGTTCATCATAATCTCAAGGCTCATCAGCATAAACAAAAAATTGCGCCGAACCATAACGCCGCATAGACCGATGGCAAATAAAATCCCTGCCAAGATAAGCCCATGACTCATAGGTATAATACCCAGCACGTTTTGTACTTCAAGAGCAGGCGCTGCTAGGCCTGCTACCTCGTGGGCGAACGGCATAGTCGATACGTCCTGGGCTACGCTAACTGCTTGTACCATCAGTCTAACTCCTTGCGCGTAGCGGCTTGCTTACCGACATAATCATACGGGTCGACGTCTTTGTACTCATAAGGCTCGTTTGAATCAAGCGAATTGACGTCGCTATCATTATCGTGAGATAAGTCAGCGCCGCTGTTACGAGCGCTGCGGGTAGCAGTGTTAAGGGTTAAGCGCTTACTAGGATCGCGAATAGTGTCATCGATTACTATCTCATCATCTAGCGTTGGCTTACCTAAATGATAAGCGGCAACCAAAGCCCCAAGTAGCAATAGTGCAGCGACTTCTACGAGCATAATGTATTTGCTAAATAATGCCACACCGACCGCTTTGGCAGGTACGTTGATACCGCCAATAACTGCTGCCTCGTCATGATTGACACCGATGAACGCGTAAAGCACAACGGCGATAATCAGTGTCAACCCTGTCGGAATAGCCCATGTTCTCGCATCCAGCCAGCGCTCTTCTCGCGCCTCACTTGCCATGCCCAAATTGAGCATCATAATCACAAAGACGAATAGAACTAAGATGGCACCGGCATAAACGATAATCTCAAGGGCACCTGCGAACGGCGCGCCTAGTATAAACATGATACCCGCAACTGCCAATAAGGAGACGATCATCGATAATATCGCGTGCACGGGGTTGGCATGGGTCACCACGCGTAAGCTTGCAAAAATAGCCACTGCCGCCAGCGCATAGAACCCTGCTAAGTCAGGATTGTTCAAAATAGTCATCATGGCAGCAAGCTCCTTAGATCGATAGGCGCTGCTTCGTTTTGCGCAGAACCTTTAGGTTTGTCTGCGACCGCCATACCAGTAACGCGGTAATAGTTATAGTCAGGATACTTGCCAGGGCCTGAGATGAGTAGATGCTCTTTTTCATAGACCAAGTCTTGACGATTATACTCGCCAATCTCAAAATCAGGGGTCATCTGAATAGCAGTAGTCGGGCAAGCTTCCTCACACATTCCGCAAAAGATACAGCGCGAAAAGTTAATACGAAAAAACTCAGGATACCAGCGCCCATCATCACGCTCCGCCTTTTGTAAGGAGATACAACCGACAGGGCAAGCGACCGCACATAAGTTACAAGCTACGCAGCGCTCGTCCCCATCTGGATCGCGGGTCAAGATAATACGTCCACGAAAGCGCGGCGGCACAGGTACGGCCTGCTCAGGATAGAGTATAGTATCGCGCGGCCTGAGCGCATGGCTATTGACCATCCACATACTACGAACGATGGTAAACATACCCACGAGCGTCTTTTTTATAGCGGTAATCATTGTCTTATTATCCTTGTTGGCGTGCGCCCTATCTCATTAGCAAAATGACAGCGGCGGTAACCAGCAGATTAATCAAGGTTACAGGTAAGCAAACTTTCCAGCCAAAATTCATCACCTGATCATAACGGGGACGCATGAGCGAACCCCGTGCCAAGATAAACATCGTCATAAAGAATAGCGTCTTTATCATGAACCAAAATGCAGGCGGCACAAAAGGGATATCTAAATTGAAGGGGGCAAGCCAACCGCCAAAGAACAGACAAGTCATCAGGGCTGAGATAAGTACAACGTTGACATACTCTCCAATAAAGAACATACCAAACTTCATGCCAGAGTATTCAACATGATACCCCTCAGCAAGCTCCTGCTCAGCTTCTGGCTGATCAAAGGGATGCCTGTGAGTGACCGCAACACCTGCGACCACAAAGGTCAAAAACCCTAGGAACTGCGGGATGATGTACCAGCCGTCTATTTGTGATTCAACGATTTCACGTAAGTTAAAGGAGCCTGTCAATGCGACCACGCCCATCAAAGACAAGCCTAAAAATACCTCATAACTAATGGTTTGTGCCGCTGAACGCAGACCGCCTAATAGCGAGAATTTGTTCGCTGACGCCCAGCCGCCAAACATCACCGCGTAAACAGCAATACCTGCCATGGCAAAAAAGAATAAAATACCGATATCCCAGTCCGCAACCCCAAGGGTTGGCGAGATAGGAATAATGGCAAAAGACGCCAAAGCGGTAAACATCGCTACCGCCGGTGCTAAGGTAAAGATAAACTTGTCAGTGAAGTTTGGCGTCCAATCTTCTTTAAAGAAGATTTTGAGCATATCTGCAACCAGTTGCAAGGAGCCAAAGGGACCGACGCGATTAGGACCATAACGGTCTTGCCACAATGCAAGCATACGGCGCTCATAGACGATCATCAAAGCGGCGACGATAACCACGACCAAAAATATCACAATCGATTGCACAACCAAAAACAATATAGACCAAGCATCAAAGGTCATCATGTTTGCCAAAAGGGCGGGCACATCAGGGATAATACGAGTCACTTGCATTTTACGCCCCTTGATCGCTAATTGGTGCTACGAGCTCATCATCTAAAGCATCTGTATCATTGACCATGTCATCAGCCATGCTACCTGCGATAGTGACTGGCGCATCAACGCGGCGTACTGAGGCTGGCAATGTCGGATGAATAATGCTGACTTGCCCAACTGGGTAGCCGATACAGCCCTCTGCTAGGTACTGCACTAACTGCACGGGCAGTGTTATCTGCCGATTATCAATCTCTATCGCCAAATAGTCTCCAGCGAGCAGACCCCAAGCCTTGGCATCATCCATACCAACGCGCCAACTGGCAATTGGCAACTGCTTAGCTACAATGGGACTGCGCGAGGCCATCATAGAGCTGGCGTAGATATTATAGATTGGCACTAATTTGGCGCGGCCCTCTTGCATATCAGTTGCCGCGTAAGACGCTGCTTCTGGTGCTACGTACTGACGGCTAGGCAGGCGCTCAAAGCTATCGAACAAGCGCACCCCAGGGTCGCCGCCTTTAAGATGACCGCCAACTTTATCTTGATATTTATTCCAAGCTTGCGGCGAGTTCCAGCCTGCAGCACTGGCAAAAGGAATCATCGCGCCCTTGGTCTGCTTGCCGCTATAGCCTTCCATCGAAAAGGTAAGACCGGTATCTAAGTCTTTGGGCTGCATAGGCTCGTGAACAGATATTGGCGCACGCATCGCGGTACGACCTGAGTAGCGGCGCGGCTGACGGGCGATTTTGAGTCCTGTAATACGGTAATCTGCATCGGGAGCCGCGCCTTTGATACCAGCCAGCTTAGGATGCGTTGCAATCAAAGCGTTAATGACATCATCAAGCTGTGTCCAATCGACCTCTTTGCCCTCGATGCTACTGTGTACCGCGTGCAGCCAGCGCCAACCTTCTTTGATACTGCTCATTGGATGATAGTAGTTGCTGTCGTAGACTTGAAAGAAGCGCTGAGCACGGCCCTCGCTTGACACAAGCGTTCCATCTGCTTCCGCAAAGCTCGCAGCTGGCAGTACAATATCGACGTCTTTATGCCATTCAAGCAGCTGATGATCGAGCGCGATAACCGTTTTATCGCTCAGTAGTTGCGTAAGCTTATTGGCATCAATAGCGTCTGTTAATTGGTTTTCAGCGACAATGACGACATCAAATTCAGTAGCTAATAACTCCTCTACTGAGTGACCGCCTAGCATACACACGCCCATGCTATTGGCATCAGAAACCGTCAGATAAATACCCGCTTGACCGTGATACTGTTTATTGACTTCTTTGAGTTCAAGAGCATCCGCAGGCTCGCGTTCAACGTCGTCTTGGGCATCTTTATTGGTACCCATTTGCGCTTTAGCTGGTTTGGCTTCTAACTCTTTGTCTTCTTCAGGCTGATCATTAGCAGCTTGTGCTTGTGCAGCTTTCACCCTCTTATTGTGCGCCTCAACCTGCTCTTGCTCAGTCGCCTTGATCGCTTGACGTTTTTGCGTAAGCGCTTGAGTAATCTGCGCCGCTGCCTCTATCAAAGCCGTAGATGACAAGCTACTACCTGATATCACTAATGGTCTATCTGCCTGAATCAAATCATAAGCGATCTGTTGAGCCAGCACTTGCATAGGATCAGCACTAGCATCATCGCCATCACTGTTACTTAGCTCAGATTTTTTCAGGTCTGCTATCTCTGACAAGTCATCAGCAAAATTGCTAATCTCATCAGCGACCCTAAAGCCAAGGCGCGTGATGTCTTCAGGCGTCGCAACTACGCTTGATTTACTAATATCATCAAGCTTAGTTTGAGTGACATCGATGATATAAACGGGGCTTAAAGCATCTTGAGCGATGCGTTTGACAGGTTCCGCAAGCCAAGACTGAGTCTTGAGCGCTGCCGCCATTTTCAGGCCTTCGTTCTTTGCTGCTTGACGTACGGATAGCGCCACTCGCGATGAGGTTTGAGTGATATCTTCACCCAAGATGAGCACAGCATCATGGCTTTCGATCTCATTCATACTTGGGTTATGTATACCCTCAGTGCTGAGCACTTCGATACATTTATGCACTAAGTTTTGCTGCTGATGATTAAGACCTGTCGAGAAGTTGTCAAAACCAACCAAGTTTTTGAGGGCAAAGTTAGTCTCAAGACTCGCTCTAGGTGAGCCAATACCGATGACTTTTTTGTCTGTGAGGCGTTTGATAGTCTCATCTAACGCATAATCAATATTGATCTTGACGTGTTTGTCATTGATACGCTCAAGCGCCCCAGTCGGACGATCAGCACGGTTGACATAGCCATAACCAAAACGACCACGGTCACATAAGAAATAACCGTTGACCTCACCATTGTAGCGGTTTTCAATACGGCGCAACTCACCATAACGCTCACCAGGTGAGATATTGCATCCCGCCGAGCAGCCATGACAGATACTAGGCGCGTACTGCATATCCCATTTACGGTTGTAGCGCTCTGAGTGAGTTTGATCGGTAAACACCCCAGTTGGGCAGACTTCTGTTAAATTACCTGAAAATTCACTTTCAAACTGCCCGTCTTTGTCACGACCAAAATAAACCCGATTGTTTGAGCCATATACACCCAAATCCTCGCCACCTGCATAGTCTTTGTAGAATCTAACGCAGCGATAGCAAGCGATGCAGCGGTTCATCTCATGACCGATAAACGGGCCCAAATCTTGGTTATGATGAGTACGTTTGGTAAAGCGATAGCGGCGCGTATTATGACCTGACATATAGGTCATATCTTGCAAGTGACAGTGACCGCCCTCTTCACAAGTAGGGCAATCGTGTGGATGATTGGTCATCAGCAGCTCAACCATCGAGGCCCGAAACGCTTTGGCCTCGTCATCAGTGACTGAGATGTACATGTCATTGTCTGGCGCGACCATACAGGACATTACTAGTCGCCCCTTGCCCGCTTTCATGTCCTCTTCGTTTTGATACTGCTTAACCGCGCACTGACGGCATGAGCCTACTGAGCCAAGCGCAGGATGATAACAAAAATACGGTACATCAATACCTAGAGATAGACAGGCTTGTAGCAAGTTATCGCTGCTATCTACTTCGACAGTGGTGCCGTCAATATGGATGACTGCCATGCCGCTCTCCTTATTTCACTACTGGCTGAGGATTGGCCGCGGCGTCTATGACGTCAGCACCAACCGCCTGCGCGATTTTTTGATCAAACTCAGGACGGAAATATTTGATAGCACTCATTAGTGGCTCCATCGCTCCTGGCGCGTGGGCACAAAAGGTTTTGCCAATCCATAAATCCCGAGTTAATCCTTCTAATTTTTCGACGTCGCCGATTTGCCCTTCGCCGTCGTTAATCGCAGTGAGCAATTTGACGCCCCACGGTAGACCATCACGGCATGGCGTACAAAAGCCGCACGATTCGCGCTGAAAGAAAATCTCTAAGTTACGTAATAAAGGCACCATATCTTGTGCTTCATCTACGACCATAATAAGACCGGTGCCCATACGGCTACCTGCGTCTTGAATACTATCAAAATCAACGACAATATCTAAATGATCAGCGGTCAAAAAGTCTGTGGACGCCCCACCAGGCAACCACGCTTTTAGCGTCTTACCCTCTAACATACCGCCTGCAAAGTCTTCAATAATCTCACGCGCAGTATAACCAAAGGGCAGCTCCCATAAACCAGGATCCTTGACCAAACCTGAGCAGCCAAATAGCTTGGTGCCAGGGGTTTTGCTTTTGCCTTTAATCTCAGACAATGACTGATACCAGTCTACGCCGTGATTTAGAATAGCTGGCATGTTGCACAAGGTCTCAACATTATTGACAACCGTTGGACGACCCCAAGCGCCAGAGATTTGCGGAAATGGCGGTTTGGTACGTGGGTTAGCACGGCGACCCTCTAGGCAATTGATCAACGCCGTCTCTTCACCGCATATATAACGCCCAGCGCCCGTATGTACGTGCAGATTAAAACTAAAATCTGTCCCTAAGATATTATCGCCCATCAAGTTATTGGCGATACACTCATTAATAGCAGTAACCAAACGCTCGGCGGCCAAAATATACTCGCCGCGAATAAAGATATAGCCGTCGGTAGCCCCAATCGCATGAGCAGTAATGAGCATGCCTTCGATGAGCTGAAACGGTAGGCGCTCCATTAACAAGCGATCTTTAAAGGTGCCCGGCTCCATCTCATCAGCGTTACAAATAAGATAGCGCGGCAAGCCATCTGGTGGCGACATAAAAGACCACTTAAGACCAGCATTAAATCCTGCGCCGCCGCGGCCTCTAACATTGGCCGCTTTGATCATATTTTCGACGTCTTTAAACGGCTTATCTAGTGCCTTTTTTAGCCCATCAAAGCCTTGTAGCGATTGATATGTAGCTAAATCAAGTACGGCGTCATGGTGTGCAAGACGCCATGTAAGCGGCATAGTTTCGCTAGTGGCGCTCGCCTTGTCGCCATAGATGGGGATACGTTGCTCATTGAGCTGGCTTGGCGCTTTGCCTTGCCCGCGCTGAGCGATCTGTTCAGATAAGGTCAGTCTCATGCGTATAGCTCCAGTAGTTGCGCGACCTCAGTAGGCTCAATAGGACCATAAGTGTCCTCATCGATGAGCACCGCAGGGCCTTTATCACAATTGCCCAGGCAGCAAATCGGCAACAAGGTAAAACGGCCATCAGGAGTTGTTTGCCCATATTCGATACCCAATTGCAAGCGTAGCTCAGCCGATAGCGCTTCGTACCCTGTCAAGTAACAGGCTACAGAATCACAAATCAAAATCACGTGACGACCGACAGGCTGACGATAAATACGATTAAAAAAAGTAGCGACGCCGTCCATATCAGTCACGGGAATATCTAAAAGATTGGCAATAGCGTTCACTTGAGCGTCATCGACCCAGCCGTTGCGCTTTTGCACGATTTTGAGGGCGTCTAATGAGGCGGCGCGAGCATGCGGGTAATGATGCATAAACTCGTGAATAGCATCAATCTCACTTACGGTCAAAATACTAGCCACATCTACTTTTGGCATTTTGTCAGAAACAATTCTCATAATCTCTTGTCAATCCTTACTTATCTTGCGCTCAATTGTTTAACGATCACAATCTGCCATAACGATATCAATTGAAGCCAAATACATAATAGCGTCAGAAACCAAAGAGCCATTAATCACAGAGGGCATTTGTTGCAAATGGGCAAACGTCGGCGTACGAATACGAGTACGATAGCTCATAGTCGCCTTGTCCGAGGTAATATAATAACTGTTCAAGCCTTTGGTGGCCTCAACTATCGTTGCGCACTCACCCGCTGGCATAACAGGGCCCCAAGAGACAGAGATAAAGTGATTAATCAAGGTTTCGATATCGTTCAAAGTGCGATCTTTAGGCGGTGGTACTGATAGAGGATGATCCGCTTTATAAGGTCCTTGAGGCATGTTATCCATACACTGGCGGATGATACGCAAGGACTGGCGCATCTCTTCGACTTTGATCATACAGCGATCATAAGCATCACCGTTATAACCAATAGGCACTTCAAAATCATAGTTCTCGTAGCCCATGTACGGGCGAGCCTTACGCAAATCAAAGTCTATACCCGTGGCGCGCAGACCTGCTCCTGTCACGCCCCAAGCGAGTGCTTGCTTGGCATTGTATTGAGCGACGCCTTGGGTACGACCTTTGAGTACGCTGTTTTGTAATGCGGCTTTGACATACTCATCCAAGCGCTTAGGCATCCAGTCCAAAAACTCACGAACTAGGCGCTGCCAACCACGCGGTAGATCGGCTGCCGTACCACCAATGCGAAACCACGCTGGATGCATGCGATAGCCGGTTACCGCCTCAATGACGTCATAAGCTTTTTGGCGATCAGTGAACATATAGAATACTGGCGTCATTCCGCCCGCATCTTGAATAAAGGTGCCGACAAAGAGCAAATTATTCGTAATACGGAAAAACTCACTCATCATGACGCGAATGGTCTCAGCGCGCGGCGGAATAGTAATGCCCGCGAGCTTCTCGACCGACATAATGTATGGCAGCTCGTTCATCACCCCGCCAAGGTAATCAATACGGTCAGTGTAAGGAATATAAGAGTGCCAAGTCTGGCGCTCTGCCATCTTCTCAGCGCCGCGGTGGTGATAGCCTATATCAGGGATACAATCGACGACTTCTTCGCCGTCAAGCTGGAGCACCAAACGAAACGCACCATGAGCAGAAGGGTGATTGGGGCCGATGTTCAAGAACATAAAGTCCTCGTCACGTCCCGAGCGCTTCATGCCCCACTCTTCTGGAACAAAACGCAGATTTTCTTGCTCGTATTGTTGTTTAGCGGCATTTAGAAAGTATGGGGTAAATTCTGTCGCGCGCGCATGGTACTCTTTACGTAGCGGATGACCTTCCCAATACTTGGGCAATAAGATACGCGTTAGATGCGGATGCCCGCTAAAGACGATACCGAACATATCCCATACTTCGCGCTCATACCAGTTGGCATTGGGCCAAATATTGGTCGCGCTTGGCACCGTCAGATCGTCTTCATCTAGTGCCACTTTGATACGTACATCACTGTTGCGCTCAAAGGACATCAGATGATAAAACACCGTAAAGTCGCTATCAGGCAGGCCTCGACGATGCTGGCGTAAACGCTCATCCATCGCCGACAGATCAAATAGCGTGACATAGGGTTTGGGTAGCTTACGCAAAAACAGGAGAATATCTAGCAAGTCGGCACGCGCCACCCATACGGTTGGAATCTCATCGACCGTATGCTGCACAACGAACTTACCCGCGTACTTATGGGTCAGCTCTTGAATGACTACCGGTACAGGTTTGATCTTGGGATCTATGTTATCAACTACCGTGACCATGAATGAGGGTTTCCTTCATTACTCATAACTTGTGACAAGCGATATAAGCTAACGACTATAGAAATAGCGGCTCTAAATACTATCTGGGCTACGCAAGTTTTTGACCGCGATGCGATCAGCTTGCTTGCGATCGCGCTCAGGCGTCATTTGCGGCTGATAAACGCCTTGCTCGTTGACATGAATTCCTAGCGGACGGCGCTCTTTAGTAATCGACTCTTGCAGCAGCATCAAGCCTTGAATCAGCGCTTCTGGGCGCGGTGGGCACCCTGGCACATAGACATCAACGGGGATGATTTTGTCCACGCCTTGTACGACCGAATAGATGTCATACATACCGCCTGAATTGGCACATGCGCCCATAGAAATGACCCATTTTGGCTCAAGCATCTGCTCATAAAGGCGCTGAATAACGGGCGCCATTTTGACAAAACAAGTCCCCGCGACGATCATTACATCAGCCTGACGAGGTGATGCGCGAATGACCTCAGCACCAAAGCGTGACAAATCATGAACAGCGGTCAAAGTGGTTGCGTACTCAACGTAACAGCAAGAAGTACCAAAGTTAAAGGGCCAGAGTGAATGCTTGCGACCCCAGTTGGCAGTTGAGTGTACCATGTCCTCTAAGCGGCCCATAAAGACGTTTTTATTGACTTCATCTTCTATAGGATCGTTGACCGTTTGACGGGTTTGGGCAGGATAGATATCGGCGTCAGGATTGGCTTTTGTTAGGGTGTACTTCATAACAGATAACCTTTATTTTAGGGCGTGTATACCATCGCCACTATTTGTGCACATTTTTTTGTTGAGCTGATTCTGCAAAATCTACCGTAGTGACGTTACCTGTGGTATTGATATGATCGATGTTTTGCAGATGACGACGATTGGTCTCGATGTTGTTTGAGACGTTGATCTGACCTGAGGACTGCGCAGGTATCTTACCTGTCGGATCGACCATCAACTCATTTACGCCATCGAATTTGGTAATACTGGCCAAATTAAACCCTGCTGGTGCTGTGGTTAAACGCGCAGTCTTCTTACGTTTATCAGCAGGTGCCCAGTTCATTGCACCTAGACTTAGCTCATAGACCAAGCCTATAAGCAAAATAATAATAAAGACAGCGGCGGCTGCAAAACCCACCCAGCCTGCCTCTACGACTGAGACCGAATAAGCATACAAATACAAAGCTTCTAGATCGAAAATCACAAAAAAGATGGCAACCAAATAAAATTTGGCAGACAAGCGAATACGGGCGTTACCAGATCCGACAACGCCTGCCTCAAACACTTCTTCTTTTTGTGAGCCGCCCGAGCGTCCGCCGAGTAATCGCGGGACGACCAGCATGAATACGACCAAACCAATAGCGGCTAAAATAAAAGCAACTGCTGACCAATCAAAAGCAGACATGATAATCCTTGCTCCTCACCTAATCTGTACAAGTGCGCCTTAATAAAAGCGTCATACAGATAAAAGCACAGATTTGCTGTGCTGGTAATGACCAATTATCAGTATTACTGACAACTCACCTTGCTAAGTTAGTATTTTAGGCAATCACAAAGAGTAAAGCGCCATAAATACAAAGCTTGCGAGCATATCGCTGGTTGTATACAAACATATCAAATCAATGTCTTATTCATTGATTTAATAGCTCATAACACAAGGTCAATAATAGGGTGACAACTGGCATAAAATGTTTACATACTATACGCATATCAAGGCTTAAAAGCCAGTTTTTAGATGTATTAACTGGTCATTTTATATGCTACAAAACGTGTATTTTCGTGCTTTTATTTTGGCATAAAGACTACTGATTATGCTTGTTATAATAGCGTATAAACCCTAATACTAAAGCGTTGTAGCAAAGACAAAAACAGACTACTTGCCCCTAGAGTTAAATAGTAATTTTTAGGTATTTAGCAAACCCGATTTTTAAGATAAAAAAAAGGACAAGTCCGATAATGGCTTGTCCTTTTATATTTGAAGCTTGCTGGTATTTTAAGCCTACTGATTGATAACGTCAACGCCTTTTGGTGGCGTGAATTTAAACTGACTGCTATTAATACTCGGATTGAGCTTGATATTGCTAAACTTGATTGAGGTAGTTTGACCCAAAGTATCGTTAAGCACCATCATGACAGGCTTACCGCCACTAAAGCTCATCGACAAACTCTTAAAGCTGGCATCGCCTGATTTGGGATAAAGCACGTAATAGTTTTTGGTTGCATAAGGCTGAGTGACTTTGAAGTTTTGGGCGATTTTGCTTGGGTCACCTGACAATAGTAGCGCTGGTGTATTGCCCACTTGAGTGTCGACCCCTTGCTTAGTGGCCTGCTCTAAATCTTTATCATAGATCCACATTGAGCTACCGTTGGCGACAATGAGTTGCTCGGAGGGCGACTTGGTTTCCCAGCGAAAGTTATTAGGGCGCTCAACGCTCATCGAGCCTTTAAAAGTGCCGCTACTTGCGCCTTTGGTCGTTTGGGTAAAGTTGGCGCTCATGCTTTTAGTATTAGTAAGCAATTTATTTAAGCGCTTAGCAGCGGTCAAATTGTCAGCAGGTGCTGCGGTAGCAGTTTGCGTCATCGCTATCATGGGCGCAGCGACCCCTAATGAGGTGACCAAAACGCCAGCTAAAACGCCGCCCATCAATTTTTGCTTAAAAGTGCTTTGTTTATTTAAATTATTCATAATTATTCCTCTCTAAAATGCACGATCGCATTAATAAAAAATCAAAGTGTTATTCGATACTTAATGACCTTATGCCTTTTTTCTTGAGTGCTATTAGGCAATGACGACAGTGTGCCAGTTTTTTTATTACGCGCCTAGACATGATTTGCAATCATTACTACGCATGGCATACGCGCTTGTAACGCTCACAGCAACGTCAAATGCCACAAAGATAATACGAGCTGTTTATTATGTGCAGACTCGTTTGTCTGTTTTATACTCTATACATATAAAAAGTCCCTACTACCAATAGGTAATAGGGACTTTGTTGCTTGCTCTGCTATGATCTAAAAAACATGACCTAAGCAACAGTATCTAAAAAAGATCATAGATAGCGTGCAATTATGCGTTTTCAACCATAACGTAGCGACGGTTGAATTTGCCTTTAGTTGCAAACTTAACCACACCGTCGTTCAGTGCAAATAAAGTATGGTCGCGGCCCATGCCAACGCCTTCGCCTGCGTGGAATTCTGTACCACGTTGACGAACGATGATGTTACCAGCGGCGATCGTTTGACCACCAAAGATTTTTACACCAAGCATTTTTGGGTTTGAATCACGACCGTTACGACTTGAGCCGGCAGCTTTTTTATGTGCCATGGATAATTCTCCTTGTTAATGTGACTTACCGCTGATGCGATAACTCTTAAGCATTCTGCGCTATATCATTTAGCTTTTGAGCCAAATTCAAAATTAAGCGTTGATCGCTTTGATTTTTAACAAGGTGTACCATTGGCGGTGACCTTGCTCTTTGTGATAATGCTTACGACGGTTGTGCTTGATGATACGGATTTTTTCGCCGCGACCATGCTCAACCACTTCAACTTCTACGCTTGCGCCGTCTACAACAGGCTGACCGATTTTGACGTCATCGCCATCAACAACCATCAACACGTCTTCAAATTTGATCGTTTCGCCTTTCTCTGCCTTTAATAGTTCAACTTTTAAAAGCTCATCGACGACTACACGGTGCTGTTTGCCACCAGTTTTGATTACTGCGTACATTGTCTGACTCCGTTTAACCCGTGTGCCGTGGCTGATATCATACCAGCGCTTTTATGACGAACACGACAGGGAAAAATTAAAGGCAAGATTTTACTTGTCTTTTGCAGCAAAAGCAAGTCATCTCTCTTGTTCGCTCTGCGCTTTTAAATCAGTATACTCACCACTTAGTAAGTAGTCACTCAGTAAGTAGTTAATCTGATAATCTTATAGCACAGCGCTCGCTATTATAGCCTATCTAATCAACGACTTACAAACAGCATTTTGACCTGATAAGATGATATATTAATTATGTCTGTTAGTAGCAATTTTGCTGACTATTTAAGCACCGTCTTAATAGCTGCACGCAATGAGTACGTCTTTTAATACAGCGATTAGACTTGCCAGCTATGCTATTATAAGCGCATTTGCAACTTCATCATTTTTTGTAGACCGATTATTTGCTCATTTTTAAGTGAGTTTTTATTCCTTTGATATGACGATTGATTATGACTAGTGCCCCTTTATCTACATCAAAAACACCCTCTACCCTAATCTATAGCGAGATTCAAAGCATCGTTGCAAGCGACTTTGAGATCATGGATAAGCAAGTCTTTGGGAGTCTTAATTCAAAAGTACAGCTGGTGATGAGCGTCTCTCAGCATGTGATTAATGCTGGCGGCAAACGTATGCGCCCGCTGATAACGCTGCTTTGCGCGCGGATGCTAAATGATGAGCCCTCAACGCAGGCCATGCATTTAGCGGCGATTACTGAGATGCTGCATACCGCCACTTTGGTTCATGATGATGTGATTGATGAGTCAGGACAGCGCCGCGGCAAACCCACTGCCAATGCCACTTGGGACAATGCCACCGCTGTGCTCGTAGGCGACTACCTAATTGCCCGCGCTTTTAATTTGCTTGTCGGTTTTGGAAGTTTGTCTCTATTACAATTGTTCTCCGATGGCACTTGTGATATCGCTGAAGGGGAGGTGTTGCAGCTTCAGCATCAGCACAATCCTGCGGCAACTGAGACGGATTACCTGAACATTATCGATGGCAAAACCTCACGGCTGTTTATGATGGCAACCCAAGGCGCCGCCATTTTGCAAAAGCAAGAACAGCATATGCAGGCGCTCTCTGATTTTGGTCAGCACTTTGGCAATGCCTTTCAGATCATTGATGATGTGCTTGATTACAGCGGTGATAGCGAGCTTATGGGCAAAAACTTAGGGGACGACTTAAGTGAAGGCAAACCTACCTTACCGACGATTAAAGCGTTGGAGCTCTTAAAGAGTAGTGACTCAAAAGGTTATGAGCAGCTGCGGGTGGCCGTTCAGACGGGCAAAACACCCAATGCTAAGCAGCTTATTGATTTGGTACGTCAGTCAGGAGCGCTTGCCTATTGTACTGCGCGAGCATTAGAAGAAACTAAGCTTGCACAACAAGCTCTTAGCACTCTACCTGACAATCGCTATCGACTTGGACTATATCAATTAACTGAGCTTGCCAGCGCACGACTGTTATAGAGTATTATTTGAATCTATAACAAAAGTTAACAATTTTTTATAGGGAATAATTTTTTATTGCTAGTGCTCGATTGTTAAGCCAGCTTATAGGCTACGCGCTTTGTAAGTAGATAAAATACATAGATCTTAATATAAAGCGCTTTATGACGACTTGACTATAGGGTGTACCCAATAGTTTATAATAGCGAATAATTTTTCACTTATACTTTTTACGCATACTTGTTGTTCATACTTAGTTATTCATATTTAGCTTAAACCCCATTATTAGATAGCTTCTAGACATAAAATGATGAGTACCTCAATGGCATTTATCAGCTTAACGGTTATCTACTTTACTTATATCGTATCTATATCGACGAGGACCTTGATGAAGCACTCTACTCTTGCGCTTGTAATGGCCACTGTACTATCTGGAGCTGTACTGGTTGGCTGTGACAAAAAAGACGAAGACGCCGCAGCGGCGCAGCAACAGATGCCGCCCGCTGTTGTCAATGTTCAAGCCGTCACCTTTGGATCAGTTCCTCAAGTTCAAACCTTTTCTGGTCGTACCGCCGCCTTTGAAACCGCCGATGTGCGTCCACAGGTGAGCGGCGTGATTGAAGAGGTATTGTTCCGTGAAGGCAGTAACGTCAAATCAGGTCAGCCGCTTTATCGGATTAACACCGATAACTACGCGTCATCTATTACTAGTGGTCAGGCCGCTATCGCTCAAGCACAAGCCAATCGTCAGACCGCAATAGCCAATAACGCTAACGCCAAAGCTGAGCTCGCTAGCCGTCAAGCGTCGCTTGCACAGGCCCAAAACGATTTGCAGCGACTGCAAGGCTTGGTCGATATCGATGCGATCTCCAAACAGCAATATGATCAAGCCGTCACGCAGGTTCGTACCGCGCAGGCCGCTTTGGAGAGTGCGCGCGCGGCAGTAGGACAAACGCAAGCTGGTATATCTAGTGCAGAAGCAGGCATTCAAAGCGCGCAGGCCGCCCTAGACGCGAGTACTTTGGATCTTAATCGCACCATTGTCAGAGCACCCATTGCAGGTCGTACGGATCGCTCAAGCGTCACCGCTGGTACTTTGGTTAGTGCAGGTCAGCCCGATCCCTTGGTTACCGTCTCACGTCTTGATCCCATCTATGTCGATATTAGTCAGTCTTCATCCGAGCTACTTAAACTGCGCCAACAAATATCTGAAGGCACAGCCCAAGCTGGTATGAATACGGTTGAGCTAGTGTTAGAGGACGGTTCGGTATATCCAGTACGTGGCAGGCTCGCTTTATCAGAAGCTAAAGTGGATCAATCGACAGGCGCAGTCACGCTGCGGGCTATATTTCCAAATCCAAATAACGTTCTGCTTCCAGGTATGTATGTCTCAGCGCGCTTGACGCAAAGCGTTATCACTAATGCCGCCTTACTGCCACAGAGCGCGGTTATGCGTACGCCTAAGAGTGAAACGCAGGTGTATATCGTCGATCAAAACAACAAAATTCAAGTGCGACCCGTTACGGTCAACGGTACTTTCGATGGTCAATGGGTCATCACTGACGGCTTGCAAGCAGGCGATCAAGTGGTCATTATTGGCGGTGCTAAAGTCAAACCTGAACAAGAAGTCGTTGCCAAACCGCTTGAGAGTGCTAATCCTGCGCCATCGGCAAATACTGCTAGTGGCAGTGCTAATGCCAAAACGCCGCAGCAAGCTGCCAAAACGATGAATGAGCCAGCTGGCGATGACGCTTCTAATGACAATTCAGTTGAAGCTTCTGCTAACTAATTCCATTCAAAGATAGGAAGACTTAGGGATATACTATGTCAGTTTTTTTTATTAATCGCCCTATTTTTGCATGGGTAATGGCCATTTTGGTCATGCTTATCGGGGTCATATCGGTCATCAATCTGCCGATTGAACAGTATCCACGTATTGCGCCGCCGACGATTTCAGTGAGTGCCAGCTACCCTGGCGCAAATGCGCAAACGGTCGAGAACTCTGTCGTTCAGGTCATCGAGCAGCGCATGAAAGGCCTTGACGGTCTGATGTATATCTCATCGTCTAGCTCCTCTAATGGCGGCGCGACCGTTACGCTCACCTTTGAGAACGGTACTGATCCTGATACCGCACAAGTACAAGTACAGAACAAGCTACAATCGGCTATGAGCTCATTGCCTGAATCCGTTCAGCGCCAAGGGGTCAATGTCAACAAGTCCTCCAGTAGCTTTATGATGGTACAGGCCTTTATCTCAGAAGATGGGAATATGGACCGCGCTGATATTGCTGATTATGTCAGCTCAAATGTCGTCGATCAGCTCAGCCGCGTCGAAGGCGTTGGTGAAGTACAGCTATTTGGTTCTACTTATGCCATGCGTATCTGGCTAGACCCTGCGCGCTTACGTAGCTATAACATGGTGCCAAGCGACGTCGTCAATGCGGTTCGCGCGCAAAACGCTCAAGTCTCAGCAGGACAATTAGGCCAAGCGCCCGCCGATACCGACCAGCAGGTTATTAACGCGACGGTTACGGTACAAAGCTATCTACAAACGCCAGAAGAGTTCGCCAATATCCTACTCAAAACAGACGTCTCAGGCGCGCAAGTACGCTTGGGTGATGTGGCAGATGTCGAGATTGGTAGTGAAAACTACGGCGTAGTCTCACAGTACAACGGTCAAGAAGCAGCAGGTCTGGGTATCTCGCTTGCAGGCGGCGCTAATGCCTTGGAGACTCGTGAAGCAGTCGCCGATCGTATGGCGCAGCTTGAATCTAACTTCCCAGCAGGTCTAGCTTCTGTTGTACCTTATGACACCACGCCATTTGTGCGCTTGTCTATCGAACAAGTTGTCATGACGCTGCTTGAAGCGATCGTACTGGTGTTTATCGTCATGTTTATCTTTTTGCAGAACTGGCGCGCGACTATTATTCCAACACTTGCTGTTCCTGTCGTTTTGCTTGGCACCTTTGCCGTCTTGTACGTCGCAGGCTTTAGTATCAATGTCTTGACTATGTTTGCGATGGTACTCTCCATCGGTCTACTGGTCGATGATGCCATCGTCGTTGTTGAGAACGTCGAGCGTATATTAGAAGAAGATCCGCATATCTCAATCAAAGACGCGACCATTCAATCAATGGGTGAGATTAGCAAAATTGTAATCGGTATTGCCCTTATCTTGTCGGCGGTATTTGTACCGATGGCGTTCTTTGGCGGCTCAACAGGCGTCATTTATCGTCAGTTCTCGATCACTTTGATTACTGCTATGGTGCTCTCAGCACTAGTCGCCCTTATCTTCACCCCTGCTCTATGTGTGACTTTGCTCAAACGTAGCAAGAGTCATGAAAAAGGCAATACTGAAGCGCAAAAAGGCTTCTTTGGTTGGTTTAACCGTAGCTTCTTTAAGCTCAGCCGCAAATACGAAGGCTTTGTGGGTAAAAGTATCCGTTTTAAATGGTTATATCTGGTGGGCTACGCGATCATCATCGGTATTATGACAGTGGTGTTCTTGCGTATTCCAGGCTCGTTCTTGCCAGAGGAGGATCAAGGTATTATGTTTACCTTAGTCCAGCTCCCAGCAGGTTCCACGCTCGATGAAACCCAAGATGTGCTAGAGAAAGTGCGTACTTATTACGATACCCAAGAGACGGATAATATCGCGTCAGTGTTTACCATTGCAGGTTTTAGTTTTGCCGGACAAGGACAGAATATGGGTCTGGCGTTCGTGCGACTCTCTGATTGGGAGGCGCGTGATGGCGACGAGAACACTGCGCAGGCCGTTGCGGGTCGAGCGATGGGCTACTTCTTTACTCAATTGAACGAAGCGCAAGTATTCGCTATTGTACCGCCTGCCATCACTGAGCTGGGTAACGCTAGTGGTTTTGATTTAATGATTCAAGATACCGGTAATATCGGGCACGATGGGCTGCTTGAAGCGCGCAATATGCTCCTAGGTATGTCCGCGCAAAACGATCAAGTCGCAGGCGTACGTCCTAATGGACAAGAAGATGCGCCGCAGCTTAAAGTCAATATCAATCAAGAGCAAGCGGCGGCCTATGGCTTATCGCTTGGTAGTATCAATAGCGTAATCTCAACCGCTTGGGGGTCAAGTTACATCAATGACTTTATTGATCGTGGCCGTATCAAGCGTGTGTTTGTCCAAGGTGAGCCTAATAGCCGTACCAACCCTGATGATATCGGTAAGTGGTATGTGCGTAATGAGACAGGTGATATGATCTCATTCGATGCCTTCTCAAGTAGTGAGTGGCAATCAGGCTCGCCGCGCTTAACCCGCTATAACAGTCTACCGTCTATGAACATTCAAGGTAGCGCCGCCCCAGGTCTTAGTACAGGTGAGGCGATGAGCGCGATGGAAAACATGATAAGCGAGTTACCCGAAGGTGTGGGTTACGAGTGGACAGGTATGTCACTAGAGGAACAAAAATCTGGTGCGCAGGCTCCTATGCTTTATGCGCTATCTATTTTGGTCGTCTTTTTATGTTTAGCCGCGCTGTATGAGAGCTGGTCTATTCCCTTCTCAGTGCTGCTAGTTATCCCGCTTGGGGTATTAGGTGCGGTCATCTTTACATGGCTGCGAGACTTTGCCAATGATATCTATTTGCAGGTCGGCCTGCTCACCGTCGTCGGTCTCTCTGCTAAGAACGCCATTTTGATTATTGAGTTTGCCAAAGAGCATCAAGAGGAAGGTTATAGTCTCAAAGAGGCGGTTATGACCGCAGCCCGCCAGCGTCTGCGTCCTATTATTATGACCTCGCTTGCCTTTGGCCTAGGTGTCGTGCCGTTATTTATCGCCAGTGGCCCAGGTTCTGGTAGTCAAAACGCGATCGGTACCAGTGTTGTCGGCGGCGTTCTGACAGCAACCTTTTTGGGTATATTCTTTATTCCTATGTTCTATGTTTGGGTACGTAGTCTGTTCCCGCATAAATATGGCAATAACAAACCGCGTGATCCAGATGATGATGGTCACGATAATGGCCCTAACGACGACTCAACAGATGACACTCAGACTTTAGTCACCTCTGAGAATTATCAGCCTGCAAGCTTTGGAGATAATACACAATGAGTAATCCCTCTATTACTGCCCATACAGTGCCCAAGGCAATCACTACAAAAAAGCGAATGCTCGCGTGCAACCCTGTAAAAAAAGCATTTGTAGGGCGCTCAACCCGCCTTTTGAGTTTGAGCGTATTAACGCTAAGTATGACTGCTTGTAACACCATACCAAAAGTAGATACTACGCCTGTGCTGGCGCAGCCAAATATTCCTATTAATGAGTCTTATAGTAATTTTGATAAAGAGACGGTTAGTACGCCGCAGCAGCCAAGCCTAGCTGGTCAGCGCTGGCAGGACTTTTATAGTGACGAGCGCCTAAAAGCACTTATCGCTTTGGGACTTGAGAACAACAAAGACTTTGAGAGTGCGCGTCTTGCGATTGAGCGCGCGCGCGCGCAGTACCGAATCACCGATATTCGCGATTTGCCTACGATTAACGGTCAGGTCGATTACTCTCGTCAAAGCCAAGCCACGCCTCGAACCAGTCTCCCTGGCGGCGGTAGTGTGGGTGGTCGTCAAACAACAGACAGTTATGGTGTCAACTTAGGTCTTGCCAGCTATGAGTTAGACTTTTGGGGTCGCATTGATAGCTTGAAAGATCAAGCGTTGCAGAGCTTTTTGGCAACGACAGCAGCAAAAGATGCCACCAAGATTAGTCTGATCAGTAATATCGCCCAAAGCTATGCTAATTTGAGCTACAGCCTAGCGCAGTTAAAGCTAGCAGAGGCCACTGTCGAGAGCCGTGAGCGCTCGCTATTTATTGCCAATGAGCGCTTTAAAGCAGGTATCGATCCCAAGCTGCCCTCACTGCAATCCTCAGCGGCGCTTGAGAATGCCCGCCTCGCCGTATTACGCGCTCAAAGCAGCATTTTGACCTCTCGTAACGCGCTACAGTTCTTGCTTGGTGCACCGATACCCGGAGAGCTTATCCCAGCGCCTGCGGTCAGTAATATTACAACTCACGAAGTCTTTAGCGCTGGTCTGCCAAGTGAGCTGCTACGCTTTCGTCCCGATGTCTTGCAAGCAGAATATAACCTTAAGGCTGCTGGCGCTAACATCGATGTCGCGCGCGCCGCATATTTTCCAACGATTAGCCTTGCCAGTAGCGTCGGTCTGCGTAGCGATGGGTTAAGCGATTTGTTTGATAGCGACTCCTTTGGTTGGTCGTTTGGTCCCAACCTTAGTGTGCCTATCTTTGATGGTGGCCTGCTTGATGCTAATTATGAAGTGGCACAAGTGGAGCGTAAGCAGAGTCTTGCTCAGTACGAGAGATCTATTCAAACCGCTTTTCGCGAAGTCTCAGACGTCCTTGCCACCCGAGCAACGCTTGGTGAGCAGTTAGCGGCGCAGTACCGTCTGCAAGATAACTTTGATCAAACGTATGAGATTGCTAATGCACGCTTTAAGGCAGGTATCGCAAACTATCTAGATGTTCTCGATGCTCAGCGCTCTTTGTTTTCGACTCAGCAGGGTATCCTAGATTTAGAATTGCAAAAAATCATCAGCCAAATTGAGCTATACCAAGCGCTTGGCGGCGGTGCTAATCTTGATGTACCAACTACCGCTATCCCTGTGCCGCAATATACTAATCTGACGAGTATCGCAACGTTGGTGACCAATAACGCAGAAGCAAAAGCGGCTGAGGCGATTGAAGCGGCAAGCTCTGCCCGCGTAGTCTCTGTAGCCGAAGCTGTCGCTATCAAGCAGGAACAAGGCTCAGATGATATGACCTTTAAGCCAACGGCTATCGTCGATATTGATGATGACAACGATGCTGACGCGGCGGTAGGTTTACTTATTGATGAAAGCGCCGTTGAAACCGTGCCAGTCACGCAGATAAGTGAGCCATAGTTTATTTAGCGTTAATTTATAGATGTTACAGATAAAACGAGCTCTGCCGCTTTGGCGGGGCTTTTTTATTCTTACAATTTTTTCAAAAATAATAAGGAATACTTATGTCTTATACCTTTAATCGTCAATTTCCTGAGACTCGTCTGCGCCGCTTGCGTTATAACGATAATGTGCGTTCGATGATCCGCGAAGTTGAATTGCACCCTAAGCACTTTATCGCTCCTGTTTTTGTTTTGGAAGGGGACAATCAGCGTCAAGCCATTGCTAGCATGCCTGGCGTTGAACGTTTATCCATCGATTTGACCATTGAATATGCTAGAGCATTGTTAGCCGAGGGCGTCACCACTATCGATATCTTCCCTGTTATCGACAACTCGCTAAAAACGCCTGATGGCAAGGCCGCTTATGACGCCAACGGTCTTACTGCTCGCGCGGTCGCCGCTATCAAAGATGCGGTGCCAGAGATGGTCGTTATGACCGATGTCGCCCTTGATCCTTATACGTCTCATGGTCAAGACGGCTTACTCGATGATAGCGGTTACGTGGTCAACGATGCCACCGTCGAGGTACTCGTCAAGCAAGCACTTGTTCACGCGCGTGCAGGCGCTGATATTATCTCTCCAAGCGATATGATGGACGGTCGTATCAAAGCCATGCGCGATGCGTTTGAGTCCGAAGGTTTTGCTAATACCGCTATCATGGCCTACTCTGCCAAATACGCTTCTGCCTACTATGGCCCATTTCGCGACGCTGTCGGTAGTGCAGGCAATCTAAAGGGCGGACATAAAAAACAGTATCAGATGGACTTTGGTAATCGCGCAGAAGCTTTGCACGAGGTGGCGATGGATATCGCTGAGGGCGCAGATATGGTCATGATTAAACCCGGTCAGCCTTATTTGGATCTGATCCGCGAGGTCAAAAACACCTTTGGCGTACCAACGTTCGCATACCAAGTTTCAGGGGAATACGCGATGCATATGGCGGCGATTCAAAATGGCTGGCTGACTGATGCGGTGATATTAGAGTCGCTCATTGGCTTTCGCCGCGCTGGTGCCGATGGCATCTTGACGTATTTTGCATTAGAGGCGGCTCGCCAACTAAACCATGCTTAGTTTTTTATAACATCTAACCTCTAAAGCGAAAATATAGCGTCAGTTTACGCTTTAAACTGACGCTATATTACTTGTACATCAAGTGCACTGTCCTTTTTTGCATAATATCACCTCACGGTCTTTAGACCAAATCCCAAAAACCCATCCTTTTGCTTTATAATAACCCACCAGATTTTAGGCGATGCTTTGTACGATTAGTCTCGCTTTATCATCAACATAGATAAGCTTTGTGATCATCAGTAGTCAACTATTTTGTTTGATACAAAGCCACGTCTATTCTTTTTGTTTTTGTACTATTTGCCACAAAGGTCACCATATGAGTCAACTCAATCCTAGACAAAAAGAAGCTATGCTCTATGTATCAGGGCCGCTTTTGGTATTGGCAGGCGCAGGCTCAGGTAAGACTTCGGTGATTACGCGCAAGATTGCTTATCTTATCGAAGAATGCAATATGCCAGCTGAGCGTATCACCGCAGTGACCTTTACTAATAAAGCCGCGCGCGAGATGAAAGCGCGGGTCAGTAAATTGCTACCGAGTGAAAAGACGCGCGGATTGACGGTCTCGACGTTCCACCAATTTGGCTTACAGTTTTTACGTTATGAGCTGATTCATACCCCGCTTAAAGGCAACTTCTCTATCATGGACAGTGATGATAGCAAGCGGCTATTGATGGAGCTGATGATGCGCGATAACTTATCAGGCGCTGAGAGTCGTGAGCTGGTTGGCAAAGCGATAAAAATGATATCGGATTGGAAGAATGATCTGGTTGAGCCTGATAAAGCGATGGAAACTTTAGATGATCCAGAGGACATGATTTTTGCAACTCTCTATGCCTTATATGAGCGTAATTTGCGCGCTTATAATGCCGTCGATTTTGATGACTTGATTGTCTTGCCAACCAAGATACTACGCGAAAATCGTGAGCTGCGTGATAAATGGCAAAATCGTATTCGCTACTTACTCGTCGATGAGTATCAAGATACCAATACCGCCCAGTATGAAATGATTAAATACTTAGTTGGGCCGCAAGGGCGCTTTACTGTGGTAGGTGATGATGACCAATCTATCTATGCGTGGCGCGGCGCCAAACCTGAAAATATGGCGCTGCTCAAAGAGGACTTTCCTAAACTCAAGATCGTTATGCTTGAGCAAAATTATCGCTCGACCAGTCGTATTTTGACCTCAGCTAATGCCGTTATTCTTAATAATGAGCATCTGTTCGAAAAAAAACTGTGGTCAGATAAAGGTCAAGGCGAAAAAATTCGTATCATTAATTGCCGTAACGATGATGATGAATCTGAGCGCGTGGCAAAAGAGATCATCACCCATAAACTGCGTTTTGGTAATGAGTGGGAACAGTACGCGGTGCTCTATCGCAGTAACTTTCAGGCGCGTATGCTTGAGGCACAATTGCGCCAATTACAGATACCTTATAAGCTATCGGGTGGTCAGTCGTTCTTTGCGCGTAGTGAGATCAAAGACATTATGGGCTATTTGCGCCTGATTTTAAATCCTGAGGATGATAGTGCATTTTTGCGTATTATCAATACGCCCAAACGCGGTATGGGGCCTGCGACTTTAGAGAAACTTGGTCTATTCTCGCAAGAGCATAGCATCTCACTACTCGCCTCCTGTACCCATGGCGGGCTGTCTCATGTGTTACCAAGTAAAGCTTATGGCACGCTCAAAGAGTTTGGCGACTTTATTGAGCATTATACCCGCGCGCTCGATCAACACCCCGACCCTGTGCCAATTGTGCGTCAAATGATTGATGAGACGGGCTATATTGATTTTGTGCGTAGCGATGCTAAGACCCCGCAGCAAGAAAAAAACCGTATCGATAATATCGATATGCTCTATACCAGTATTCAATCGCTGATTAATCGCGCCGAAGAAGACGAAGACCGTACTATTGATACTATTATTCGCAAGTTAGTACTGCTTGATATGCTAGAGCAGCAGCAAGAAGAAGAAAATACCAATAAAGTCAATCTAATGACCTTGCACGCAGCAAAAGGCCTAGAGTTTGATTTTGTCTACATTATGGGACTCGAGGAAGAGATGCTACCGCACCGCAACTCTATCATGAGTGAGACGGTCGAAGAAGAACGGCGCTTGATGTATGTCGGTATTACCCGCGCGCGCCGTGAGCTGACGTTAACTTTAGCGACTCAGCGCCGTGCAGGCGGACAGATGCGCGTGACCTCAGAATCACGGTTTTTGGATGAGCTACCCGAGGATCATATTGACTGGCCTGCCAAAGCAAAAAAGAAAAAGGCTACCAAAGACCCAGAGGCTGTCGCTGATGAGTATCTGGCCAATATTCGAGCGCTGCTAGGCAATCGCTAAACGTAAATACTAACCCCTTATTTTTCCCCTTTAACCTATTGGATTGATTATGTCTGCTACTACGCCAAATCCTGATCGTCAGACCACGCTACCAGTAGACTATAATCCGTTAGAGTATAGCGCTGAATACAAGCTGTTATACTTGCAAGAATTAGTCGCTGATAAGTCCTATAACGCGATTACTGAGTTTTTGGCTAAGCAGTCTGAGTACGAAATCGCCAACCTGCTCGAGTCATTCCCGAGTCAAACCCGATTGCTCATTTGGGAGCAAATACCAGAGGAGCTAAAGGGCGAAGTGCTCGCGGAGCTAGAGGTCGAGACGCGCCAGCCCTTGATGGAGAATATCTCCTCAAAAGAGATCTCTTTATTCACCCAAGACCTTGACGCGCAAGACATCTCTGAGATCTTAGAGACCGTCACCGACACAGTGCGTACCTCAGTCATGGCGACCTTGGATGAAGACGTACGCGTTCAGGTCAATAAGCTCGACACCTATGAAGACTGGGAAGTAGGTAGCTACATGGATCCAGATATCATTCAGGTGCATGATGATATTAGTTTATCGCAAGTACAAGACTGGCTGCGCGCAGAAGAGGATTTGCTCGATGATCAAAGCCAAGAGCTACTCGTTGTGGATCAAAGCCAGCAGCTCCTTGGACTACTCAGCCTAGTGGATTTGATTAAACACGATCAAAACCTATTGGTCGCAGACTTCATCGATCCTGCAGTTACCATCAACGATCGCTTAGATATTCAGGACGCCGCTGCGATTTTTCGCTCAGAGGATATCCGTTATGCGCCTGTGATCAATGATTTTGGCGAGCTGGTCGGACAATTAAATGGCGAGGACATCATGGAGATTATCCAAGATGATGTCGATAGCACTATGAAGAATCTGGCAGGTGTCAGCCAAGACGAAGAGCTGTTCGCACCTATCTTGACCAGTGCCAAGAGTCGTAGCGTATGGTTAGGTATTAACTTGGGTACTGCGCTTTTAGCCGCAGCGGTCATCGGTCAGTTTGAAGAGGTGCTCGCGCAAGTAGTCGCCCTTGCTATTCTTATGCCCGTTGTAGCGAGTATGGGCGGCATCGCAGGCTCTCAAACGCTTACTGTGGTCATTCGCGGTATGGCGATGGGTCAAATTGGCGGGTCTAATCGTGTTTGGCTACTCAACAAAGAGCTATGGGTAGGTGCGATAAACGGTATCATCTGGGCGATAATTATGGCGTTTATTGCCCAATTGTGGTTTCATGATATCAAGATCAGTAGCGTCATTGGCTGCGCTATTGCCATTAATATGACCGCTGCCAACGTCTCTGGCATTAGTATTCCTTTGATGCTCAAACGCATGAATATCGACCCAGCTTTATCTGCTTCAGTTATCTTAACGACAGTAACTGATATCGTCGGCTTTATGTCGTTTTTGGGCTTGGCCAGCGTGCTAATTCTATAAACGAGTTAATTCTATAAACAAAATAAACAGCGAGTACGTTATGCAAGCGGTACAAGTCAAAGTTCTCAATCCTAAACTTATCAATGATGAGTCATTTGCGCTACCAACACGTGCAACTGACGGCTCAGCGGGTATCGATTTGCGCGCTTGTATAGACGCGCCTTTGACGATCAAAGCAGGTACAACGCATCTAGTCGGTACGGGATTGGCAGTTTATATTGCTGATCCCAATTATGCAGGCATGATATTGCCGCGCTCAGGTCTAGGTCACAAACACGGTATTGTACTAGGCAACCTAGTGGGTCTCATCGATGCCGACTACCAAGGCGAGCTGATGGTCAGTGTATGGAATCGTAGTGATGAGGATTTTATCCTTAATCCCGCCGATCGCATGGCGCAGTATATCGTAGTGCCCGTTGCACGTCCTGAGTTTGAGATTGTCAATGATTTTAATGATATCAGCGTACGCGGCGCAGGCGGTTTTGGTCATTCAGGTCGTCAATAAAACCCAACTATACATGCTGTTTTTTATCAATCATAATAAGGAGACGTAGTAATGATACCCCCCTTTGCTACGCAGCAGTCCTTATTTCGTGCCTACGACATTCGTGGTGATAAGCAGTATTTTACCAGTGATTTTATCACTGCCTTAGCTGATGCTTTTTTTCGGCTTTACAGTCAGTACTGTATCGATAGTAATCATCACTCAAACCACAAATTAAATACGTCTGCCCTATCGTCCCGTGAGCTGAGAGCCAAAAAGACTACCGTGATTATAGGTTTTGATGTGCGCGCTGGTAGCGAGTGTATTGCTGAGGCTCTGACCAAGCGTATACAGCAGCGAGGGCTTCAGGTCATCTACTTAGGGCTTGTTACCACACCGATGATGGCCTTTTGGACAGAGCAGTATGACGGTCATGGCATCATGGTCACCGCCAGCCATTCTCCCAAAGACATTCTCGGCGTCAAATGGTTATGTGGTAACGCCTCCCCTAGCGAAGCAGATATCCAGACGCTTTTTGAAGATTTGTCACACTCTGCTGCTATTCATGACGATACTCGTCTAAATACAACGCCTGCTACCATTAGCCTCCCTACTAATGCAGTAGCAACGCCTTATATTGAAGCTATTCAAGGTGTTTTTTCTGACATTCATACTCAAAAACACCCATCAAAAGCAGTTAAAAAATCTGCTGAGCCAAAGCTTGATATGACTATTGTAATCGACTGTATGCACGGCGCAACCAGTCGCATCGCCGCACCACTTTTTACTACGTTTTGTGCGCGAGTCATTATTATCAATGATACCCCTGATGGCACGTTTCCGATGGGTAATCCTGACCCTACCGAGCCCAATCGCTTAGCACAGCTGCAACAGATGGTCATCGTTAATCAAGCTGATATCGGCCTTGCTTTTGATGGCGATGGTGATCGGCTAATGATTGTCGATGATCGCGGTAAGGTGGTGCTCTCAGATCACCTGCTTTACCTGTTGGCAAGGGTGGCCATTACTGAGCGCTCAAAGGCGAATATCAACCCTGACTTAACTGAGCATCATTTAACTCATAAAAGCTATGCCCCAACACCGCAAGTATTATTCGATGTTAAATGCTCACATCACCTGCCTACTTTATTAGAGGATTTGGGCGCTGCGCCCGTTATCAGTAGAACCGGTAGCGGCTTTATGCGTGAACGGCTACGTTCTGATAATAGTCCTATTATATTTGCAGGGGAGTTATCAGGACATTTTATCTTTAATGATGGCTATTTTACCGCTTATGATGATGCGATGTACGCAGGCCTGCGCTTACTGCATTGGCTTGCATATACCTCAGAGCACAATCATACTTTATCGCCTGCATTTGACGCTTGGGGCGCGCCTGTAAACCGCACTACTCTTTATCGCTTAACAGATATTACCAGCCAGCTTCCAAGTATTGTCATTACCTCGGATCATTATCTACCTATGATAGATAAGGTACCAGAGTGCTCTATCATTAAGCGCTTAGCGACGCACTGTCACTATTTGCAATGCTTAGTGAATACGGTTATTGACGACACTAGCCTTTTAGATAACAACAATAGCAATGATGATAAAGCTCATCAAAACCCTTTATGCACAGCCGCTAGATGTAATAATACCTGCTGTCTGCCGCGCATAACGACTTATCAAGCGCAAGAGTTACTGCCCAAGGGTACTAAGATTACCTGTATCGATGGAGTGCGTTTAGATTTTGCACGCGGTTTTGGTGTACTGCGTCAATCCAATACCAGTCATAGTCTAACGGTGCGGTTTGCAGCGGATAGCAGCGGCGATCTAAAGACCATTCAAGCGCATTTTGTGACACTCTGCGAGTGGATTGATAAAGATTTAGCCAAGCAAATTGCTAGCATTTATCCTGAGTAACCCATTTTAATAAAAGCATCTGTATTTAAGATGCCGATTAGGAGTATATGATGTCTCTAAATTTGAACGATGCCAAAAACACCGCTGAGGTTTTGACTACCGCACTGCCCTACATTCAGCGCTTCGTCGGCAAGCTCATCGTAGTCAAATATGGCGGCAATGCGATGACTGACCCCAAGCTTGAAAGCTCATTTGCGCGCGATATTGTTTTACTCAAAACCGTTGGCATGCATCCTGTCGTCGTCCATGGCGGCGGCCCGCAAGTCGATAATTTGTTAAAAGAGCTAGGTCGTCAATCTGATCGCATCGATGGTATGCGCGTTACGGACAAGAGCACCATGGATATCGTAGAGATGGTGTTGGGCGGTCATGTCAATAAATCTATTGTCAGTCTCATTAATAAGCATGGCGGCAGCGCTATTGGCTTGACGGGCAAGGATGCCAACCTCATCCAAGCCAAAAAGCTGGTCATGAGTAAAGTTGGCGCAGATGGCTCGCAAGTTCCTGTTGATTTGGGCTTTGTCGGTGATGTGGTCAGCGTCAATAAAGACGTCATCAATATGCTCATCTCCTCCAACTTTATCCCCGTTATTGCACCACTTGGGGTCGATTCTGAAGGCAACACTTATAATATTAACGCTGACCTAGTCGCCGGTAAAGTTGCTGAATTTTTGCAAGCGGAAAAGCTTATGCTACTGACCAATATCAAAGGCGTACTTGGCCGCGATGGCGAGGTGGTCACGGGGCTTACGCCCAAAAAGGTCGACGCCCTTATCGATGATGGCACCATCTCAGGCGGTATGATTCCCAAAATTCAGTGTGCGCTTGATGCGGTACGTAGCGGTGTCAAAAGTGCCGTTATCGTCGATGGTCGCGTGCCTCATGCCACCTTACTCGAAATCTTTACCAATGAAGGCGTCGGTACCTTAATCAGTCGTGAAATTGATGCAGCAATGAGCTAAACCCTTCTACTATAAAGATGATAGCCCAAGCTTATAACACTTGGGCTTTTTTGGAAGGTTAATTTTAAATCAATACGCACAAAACTCAACTGAGCTATGGCTGCTATTGCCATATACCTTCATGCGATGATTACCTTTGCGCTCAGTAAAATACGAATTTTCATTGTCATAACGATCGCCACTTAGTCGTCCATTAGGTCCTGTGACATAAGCCACGCTGATCTGATCGTCACCGACATTACGGATGACTAAATTTTGATTGGCCATCAGCCACAAACGAAATTCTTTACCATCTTTGATATTACCAGTGAAGCTGCCGCAATAGCTGTTATCGGCAAAGGTAATCTTAGTCGAGGAATCTGCCGCTTGTGCGTTCATGGTCATCAAAGGGAGCACTGCCAGCATAGGAAGTAAAAGTAGATTTTTCATTATGTCATCCTTGTCAGTTATGATTCTAACTATGGTTTCAGCTATGATATGCAAACAGCCAACTTATATCTGCAAATCTATCATAAAACAGCCTATATGAGTGCTATATTTTATAATCTAAAACTAGGGTTTACTAAACTGCCTATCAAACACCTCTTCATCAAAGCCGCAAAGCAGTACTGATCGACCCTCAAACTGACCCTCTACTATTGGTCTTTTAATCATACTAGTATTTGCCACTAGCAAATCAATCGCGTCATCGATGCTGGCATCTGCAGCCTCTTTTTGCTCATCGGTCAATTTGCGCCATGTCGTGCCGCGTTTATTGAGTACTTTGTCTATCCTTAAAGCATCGACCCAGCGTTGTACGTCTATTTTGTTCACACCTTGCTTTTTATAGTCATGAAAACTGTAATCAACGCTAAGCTCATCGAGTTTAGCAAACGCCTTTTTCATAGTACTACAGGATTTGATACCGTAAATGGTGAGGGTCATAGTTATTCCTAAGGTTTTTATGATCAGTAATTTTATTATCGATTTTTATAAGGGTAAGCGCTTATTTATGATAAGTCTATTATTACGCTGCCCCATCGCATTTTTAGCCGATTTGCGCTATTCTAGCGTATCTAAATTTTTATTAAAATATTCAACTTTGAGCCAATTATGAACAACGCCGTAACCGCAGACCAAACCATTTCTACTGACAACCAAAACGATAACAATCACTATCAGCCGCAGCTTATAGAAGCGGCGCAGCAAGCTAAGTGGGCCACGGACAAACGTTATGAAGTGAGCAATGAACCAAGCGACAAGCCCAGCCGCTACATGCTCTCTATGTTCCCTTATCCTAGTGGCAAGCTACATATGGGACACGTGCGTAACTACACAATCTCTGACGTACTCAGCCGCTATTACCGTCTAAAGGGTTTTGAAGTTATGCAGCCTATGGGCTGGGATGGGTTTGGCTTACCTGCTGAAAACGCTGCAATTGCCAACAAGACCCCACCGGCCGAGTGGACGTTTGCCAATATCGAAAGCATGCGCGCGCAGCTCAAACTACTTGGTTTATCGGTTGATTGGTCACGTGAGTTTGCCACTTGTAGCCCAGAGTATTACCAGTGGGAGCAGTGGTTGTTTTTGCAACTGTACAAAAAGGGGCTTGTGTATAAAAAGCTTGCTACCGTCAACTGGGATCCCGTTGACAATACCGTGCTGGCCAACGAGCAAGTCATAGACGGCAAAGGCTGGCGAAGCGGCGCGCCCGTTGAAAAGCGCGACATTCCGATGTACTACTTCAACATTACCGATTATGCCGATGAGTTACTCGATGATTTGGATCAGCTAGAGGGTCATTGGCCAGCAGAAGTGCTGACTATGCAGCGCAACTGGATTGGTCGTAGTGCCGGTATGGAGGTGCACTTTCCTTATCAGATCGAGGGTCAAGACAACACCTTAGACGTCTTTACCACTCGTCCCGATACCCTCATGGGCGTCACTTATGTTGCGGTTGCTGCCGAGCATCCCTTAGCACAGTACGCTGCTGAAAATGATGAAGTCATTGCCCAGTTTAATGCGCTATGCAAAAAAGGCTCTGTCGCCGAAGCTGATCTAGCCAAAGCCGAAAAAATCGGTATGGATACAGGACTTACGGTAACCCATCCGTTAACGGGCGAGGAAGTGCCTGTTTGGGTCGCCAATTACGTGCTCATGAGTTACGGCTCAGGCGCGGTCATGGCGGTGCCAGCTCACGACGAGCGTGATTATGAATTTGCAGTCAAGTACGATTTGCCGATCAAACAAGTTATCAATACCCCCGAGGGCTATTTTGATGCTTTAAAGGCTGCGGCAAAAGCTGATGGCATCGATGTCAATCTGTCTTATACCGAGCGCAATACTTTAGTCAATTCAGGCGAGTTCGATGGTATGGATTTTGAGCAAGCCTTTGATGCTATGCTCGCCAAACTTGAACCACAAGAGCTTGCTAATAAAAAAATACAGTATCGTTTGCGTGATTGGGGCGTCTCGCGTCAGCGCTATTGGGGCTGCCCTATTCCGATGGTCAATTGCGAGCATTGTGGTACGGTGCCTGTCGAGGAGCAAGATTTGCCAGTGGTACTACCGACCAATGTCGTCCCTGATGGTCGCGGCAACCCACTCAAAAATATTCCTGAGTTTGTCAATACTACTTGCCCTAAATGCGGCAATGCTGCTGAGCGCGAGACCGATACCTTTGATACCTTTGTCGAATCGAGCTGGTACTATGCGCGCTTTGCTAGCCCGAATGATAATCAAAACATGGTCAACAAGTCGGCGGCGAATAAATGGTTGCCTGTCGATCAGTATGTCGGCGGCGTCGAACATGCGGTCATGCATCTGCTCTACGCGCGTTTTTTTCATAAGTTGATGCGCGATGAAAACTTGGTATCAGGCGACGAGCCCTTTGCCAATCTGATGACTCAAGGCATGGTGCTCGCGGGTACCTTTAACCGTGTCAATAGCGACGGCAGTACCACTTATTACTTTGCAGACGATGTCAATATCGACTACAACGAGCGCGGTCAACCGATCAAAGCCACGTTAAAGGCGGACGGCAAGCCTGTGACTATCGGCAAAATAGAAAAAATGTCCAAGTCCAAAAACAACGGCGTCGATCCGCAAACTACTATCGATCAATACGGCGCGGATACGGTACGCTTGTACACACTATTTACCGCTCCTGCCGATCAAACGCTTGAATGGTCAGATGATGCGCTCAAAGGCCCTTATAACTTCGTCAAAAAAGTCTGGCGTATTGCCAGCGACCATATGCAGGCGCTAACACAAGCAGGCTTAGAGCTAAACACGCTTAATACTACGGCATTAAGCGTAGAGGGTTTGAGTAAAGAGGCCAAAAGTCTACGCCGTAAGACGCACGAGACCATTGGCAAAATTGATAATGATTTAGGCGAGCGCTTAGCACTAAATACGCCCGTATCTAGCCTTATGGAGCTCTCCAACGAGCTTGCCAGTTTTAAAGCCAGCAGTGAGCAGGACTTACAAGTACAGCATGAAGCGCTTGTTGATTTGCTGATTATGCTATCGGTCTACGCGCCGCACGTTGGCGAGCACTTGCTTGAGCAACTAGGTCTTGATACTCAGACCCTGAACTATCCTGCTGTCGATGCTAGCGCTCTGGTGCAAGATACGGTCACTATGGTCGTGCAAGTCAATGGTAAAGTACGCGGTAGAATGGACGTGCCACCCAACAGCGATCCTGAGACTCTAAAAGCACAAGCCCGCGAGCTTGAAAGCGTCGCTAAATTCATCACTGGTGATATCAAAAAAGAGATCGTCGTACCCAATAAGCTGGTTAACATTGTAGTAGCCGGCTAACTACTGACTGGCTTAGCAACTTGGTTGGTTAAATAGTAAAGGCTTATAACAGCACACAAGGATATATGTCCATGCGAAAACAAGGCAAAAACAAGCTTGCGTCTGCCCTTCTTGCCAGCTTACCGATGTTTGCTATGCTCGGAGCAGCAGGGGTCTTAACCGGCTGCGGTTTTCAGCTACGCGGTCTTGAGGCGCCGCTGCGTTTTGAGGCGCCCAAAACGGCTATTATTGTTGAAGACAACCGCATCTCATTTCCTCTAAAATTGCCACTTACGCGGCGTTTAGAAGCCTTGGGCGTTAATGTTGTCGATGGGATGACGATCATAGAAAACACCGGCGATATCAATAATGCCTCTGGCGAAATCGCCACCATTGCTGTTAACAATGTGCGTTTTCGCCGTTATGAGCTAGTTGGCGTGTTGACTGAAATTCGTTTAGTGCTATCTGCGGATGTCACTTATCAGACAACGCAAAATGGACAGCCAATAACCTTGTCTAACCCAATTCAAGTAGAGCGCAGCTACCAATATAATGAGGCTTCGGTCAGCACCGATGATCAGCAAGGCAGCCAAATTCGTGACTGGTTATACGACAGCCTAGCGCAGCGTATCACTGATCAGTACGTCGCCATCGGTCTACCTAAAGTCGCACCTACTGCCAATCAAACGGCCTCGCAGGTGATAGAAAACTCTAGAGTCCCTATCGTTGTTACGCCAGAGATAACAACGCCAAACCCTTAAGATTAATAATCTGATTCCCTTATGCAAGAGTCCTTTATACAAGCCTATCCTAAATTATTGCAGCCTGATATTCAGGTTGCAGGGCTATGGCTTGCGCATGGAGATGAGCCGCTGCTTCACCAATGGCTTATTGATGCGCTACGGGTGCAGTGGCGCGCACAAAATTATGCTATCAAACGTATCGAGCTGATATCTGTTAAAACTTGGCAAGAAGTGCTCTCAGAATTAGGTAGCCAGTCGTTGTTTGATGATGCCAGCGCGATTATCGTGACTGGCAATCACAAGCCTGATAAAGCCATCATTAGCGAGCTTGAGCGTTTTGCGACGGACGCACAAACAGGCGCGCATAGTAACAGCCTGCTCTGGCTGACGCCAAAACAAGACAAGCGCGCTCAAAGTAGCAAATGGTTCGCCCCTTTTGCTAAGTATGGTCATATCATCGATTGCAACTTTTATGACGAGCGTGCCCGCCAGCAGTTATTACAAATCCAAGCAAAACAGTTTGGTCTAAAACTATCAAAAGACGCCTGGCAGCTTCTTATGTCACATACCGAACATCACCTGCTAAGCGCCTACCAGACCTTATGGCGACTGTCTTACCTGTTTGCGCCGCAGCTAGCAGAACAAGGTGACGGTATTGCGCTAGATATCGGTGATTTGCAGGCAGCGCTGGTGAGCGACGCGCAGTTTAGTGTGTTTGATTTATCAGATGCGATGCTGGCAGGTCACACCTCTCAAGTGGTCAAAATTATAGCTCAGCTTAGGGCGACTGATGAGCCGACGACCTTGGTACTTTGGGCAATCAGTAAAGACATGCGACATATAATGCAATTGATGGACGGTCAAGACCCTCAGAGCTTAGGTATCTGGCGCAGCAAACAAAGCCTCTACCAGCAAGCTTGCCGCCGTCACTCAAGAGAGACGACCGCAGCTTGGCCTGCGCTCCTTTATCGCTCAGATCAGGCAATCAAAGGTCTGGTTCGTCAGCCTGCTTGGGAGCTCTTATTACAAGCAGCGCTTGAGCTGTCAGGGCAAAGGTTGTTTTCATAGGTTAAATACAAATACCCTTCAACAAACAGATTGCCTTTAATCAGTAAGTAATCTCTTATCCGTAATACCTCCTCTGTTTTTACTTATATGTAGCTCAGTCATTACCTCAATTTAGTCTCTAAACGACTTCTCTCACCTTCTAGGTTTATACCCCCTTAACCTTTCGCAAACTAATTACCGTTTCATTTTGCCAATAGAGCCTTTACTATAGCTATACTCACAAGCTGCACCTGATATCACTGCAATCGGATTAAATCATGGCCAAACTGAACCAGAAAACCGCTATCAAATGGGGCGTTATTGCTCTAGTTGTCGTCGCTCTAGCGGCTATAGCTTATAATTTTTTGAAGCCCACTGAGGAGGCGCCTAATTATTTGACTGCAAGTGCTTATGTTGGCGATATTGAAAACAACGTCATGGCGTCAGGTAAGGTCAAAGCTCTAAATACCGTTGATGTCGGAGCACAGGTTTCAGGTGAAGTCACCCGGCTTTATGTTGAGGTGGGTGATGAAGTACAACAAGGCGATCTCATCGCTCAGATCGATCAAGTGACACAAAATAATAATCTGAGCAATGAGCAGGCAAGCCTTGAACAAAGTGAAGCGGCATTGCAAAGTTCGCAAGCGGAGGCCTTAAGCCGTGAAGCAGGCCTAAAAAGCGCCTACGCTGATCTTGCTAGCCGTCAATCTGAGCTTAAACAGGCCCAGTCTGACTTTGCTCGCTTACAAGGCTTGGTCGCAATCGATGCGATATCCCAGCAAGAGTATGATACCCAAGCCACTCGCGTTGAGACCGCACAAGCCGCCGTCGCCAATGCGCGCGCCGCTATCGACACGGCCAATGCCGCTATTGCAACCACCCAAGCTAACATCAATAGTCAGCGCGCCGCGCTACGCAAGTCACAAACTAACGTCAGTACGGCTGAGGAGGATCTGAGCTACACGACGATTCGCGCGCCTATATCAGGTACAGTGGTCTCGGTCACCACTGAGCAAGGTACTACGGTTAATGCCAATCAAACCGCGCCGACTATCGTCACCCTAGCTGATTTGTCAACCGTGCGTATCAACGCGCAAATCTCTGAGGCTGATGTCATCAACGTCCAAGCGGGTATGCCAGTTTATTTTAATATTATTGGTAATCCTGACCAAAAGTACGACGCTACTCTAAAGGCTATTGAACCTGCGCCAGAGAATATCAGTGACACCAGCTCCACTGATGCTGCTATTTATTATGTCGGCTACATAGAGGTACCAAACACCCAGCGCCGCTTTCGCATTGATATGACCGCACAGGTCTATATCATTGTCAACGAAGCCAAGAATGCATTGCTTATTCCTTCGGCGGCTCTACAACCTGCCAGCGCCAGCAAAAGACCTGCTGATTCCTCTGACAATACTGATATGCGTAGCGATGATGACAAAAATAGAGCGCGTGCGGATGCTAATACTACTGATAACGCCTCAACCAGCGCTGGCATGGTTCGCGTGCTCAAGGACAATGGCGAAGTCGTTGAACAACGCGTTACCGTTGGCATTAACAATCGCGTTAATGCGCAGATTTTGAGTGGACTCAGCGCAGGCGACGAAGTTGTTTTGGGTGAAGAAAAAGCAGAGGGTAGCCAAGGCGGTAGAGGCGGACGTCCCTTTTAGGGCTTGATGCTATCTACTCCTACATCGCATTTTTATATCTGATAAATATAGGTCGTCGTACCCATGGATCCCATCACACCCAGCGCTAATAACACAGCAGATGTGCCCTTGATGCAAGTTAAGGGTCTGATCAAAGAGTTTCGTGCCGGTGAGCAGACAATACGCGTGCTCCATGATATAAACCTGACTATCAATCAAGGCGAGATGGTCGCTATCATCGGGCAATCAGGCTCTGGTAAGTCCACTTTGATGAATATCTTAGGCTGCCTAGATCAAGCAACCGCTGGTGAATACCTGATATATGGTCAGCCCGTTAGTCGCTTGGACGCCGATGAGCTTGCCAAGCTGCGCCGTGAGCATTTTGGTTTTATTTTTCAACGTTATCATCTGTTAGGTGATATTAGTGCACAAGATAACGTCGCTGTGCCCGCTGTTTATGCGGGTATGGATGGGCAAGCTCGTAGCAATCGCGCTGAAAAGCTACTCTCAGATTTGGGATTAGCGGACAAGGTAGGTAATCGTCCCAATCAGCTCTCAGGTGGTCAACAGCAGCGGGTCTCTATTGCACGCGCTCTGATGAACGGTGGTGATATTATCTTGGCTGATGAGCCAACCGGAGCGCTCGATAGTAAGTCAGGCGAGGACGTTATGGCTATCTTGCATGAGCTAAAATCGCAAGGTCATACTATCATCATGGTCACTCATGATCCAGGTCTTGCGCAGCAGGCTGAGCGTGTCATTGAGCTCAAAGACGGCTACGTCATCGAGGACTACCGTACCGAGCACTATCAACAATCAGCCGTCGACAACAGAGTACAGCCAGAATCTATACTCGATACGCATCGTAAAGGTAAACTTGCCAGCTTTATAGATCGCTTGTTAGAGGCATTTAAAATGTCGCTACTTGCCATGCGCGCCCATAAGATGCGTACGCTTTTAACGATGCTTGGTATTATCATAGGTATCGCCTCAGTAGTCTCTGTCGTCGGCCTAGGCAAAGGCTCACAAGAACAGATACTAGCTAATATTAGCTCCTTAGGCACCAATACTATTACCGTAATAGACGGCTATCCTTGGGGAGATCCCAGACGCCAATATAACGATGATAATTTGACCCCACAAGATGCGCAGGCAGTCGCTAATCAACCTTATGTCGTCAGCGTCAGCCCGCAGCTCGATAGCAATATGAGTGTACGCTATCGGAACGTACAAGAAGCGGCGAGCATAAGCGGCGTAGGTCAAGACTATCTCAACGTCAGCGGAGAGACTTTAGCGCAAGGTCAAGGTTTTGATGAGCAGAGCATTTTAAAACGCACGCAAGATATCATCATCGATGACAATGCTAAGCAGACCTTTTTTGCTGATGTTGACAATCCTATCGGTGAAGTTGTGCTCATCGGTAGCGTGCCTGGGCGAGTTATTGGCGTTCTTGAGCCTAACAACAGCGGCTTTGGTGGACAAGTCGAATCGCCTACGCTTTATATGCCTTACACGACGATGATGTCACGCATAGTAGGTAGTCCTAATATCGAGCGTTTTGTCGCTCTAATTGATAATAGCATCTCCTCTTCTGCAGCAGAATCCGCCATTTCTACACTTATGGAAGGTCGTCATGGTACCGATGACTTTCGTATTCGTAACTCAGACTCTATCCGCGAAACCATTGAATCTACGACAACGGCGCTGACTTTACTCATATCATCTATCGCTATTATTTCTTTGGTCGTAGGCGGCATTGGGGTGATGAATATTATGCTAGTCTCTGTCACCGAACGCACCAATGAGATTGGCGTACGTATGGCGGTTGGCGCTCGTCAAAACGATATCATGCAGCAGTTTTTAATCGAAGCCATACTGGTCTGCATCTTAGGCGGTCTACTAGGCATTGGCCTTGCTTTTGCAATTGGCGAGTTGATCAACCGCGTTGGCGGTGACAGCTTTAAAGTTATTTACTCTCCAACCTCAATCATTGCCGCTTTTGTTTGTTCAACGCTAATAGGTATTATCTTTGGCTTCTTGCCTGCCCGTAACGCGGCCAAGCTTGATCCTGTTGAGGCCTTATCTAGAGACTAGCGCGTTAATCGCGATAACTCTGACTTAAGCAAAACTGTTTTAGAACATATAGTGTGCCAACTCAAAAAAGGCAAATACTTACCTAGGATTCACCTTTTTTTGTGGTCATGGGGTTGTATTTGTCCCAATAATATATATAATGTGCTCTCACGTTTAGGGATAGAATATCTCTTAAAGTGAAGCAAGAAATTCGTTTTACAAATAGAGTTTTTAATCAGACATCATAAAGATGTCATTTAGACTGGATTTGTAAACATAGTTTTTAGAATTTTCCCTTTAAGGAAAATTCTCTTGCGATAATTGTAATCTTTAGTTTGGATATTTAGTATTTACGAAAATGTAAATAGAAACTTCTAAAGTTTAGCGTTTTACACAATTTCCCTTTAAGGAAATTGTTCTTGCGAAGCTAAAAAAGCAGTGCTTTTTTTATACGCTTCTCAGGGCCGATAGCTCAGTTGGTAGAGCAGTTGACTTTTAATCAATTGGTCCCGCGTTCGAGTCGCGGTCGGCCCACCATATTTAGTAGCACCTTCATTAAGTGCATTACCCTACTCGGTATTGACTTAATGACTTTAGTTTTAAACCTAGTTTGGATATATAGCTCTTAGAATTTACGATAACGTAAATAGAACTTTTTAAAGTTTAGCGTTTTACACAATTTCCCTCTAAGGAAATTGTTCTTGCGAAGCTAAAAAAGCAGTGCTTTTTTCGTTAGACATCATAAAGATGTCATGTTTTAAGAAAATCCCCTTTAAGGTATTTTCTCTTGCGCGGCTAAAATTGTATACAATTTTTTTACGCCGCTCAGGGCCGATAGCTCAGTTGGTAGAGCAGTTGACTTTTAATCAATTGGTCCCGCGTTCGAGTCGCGGTCGGCCCACCACATTTAGTTTGATATTTGTTTATCGTACTACGTAAAAGCCCAGACATTACTTATAATGTCTGGGCTTTTTTTTGGCTATTTTAACTAGCTAAGGGGTTTTAACTCTTTTACGGGCAAATCTAAACTTTACTATAGCACTACTCAAAACATTTTTTAACGAGGTCTTGCGGGGCTCTTTTGGCGCGCGAGCTATCAGACGATCAAAATCCTTATCGCATATCTTTGCTCTTTTATCATGCGCTAATAAGATAAGCGCTGGTTGCAACGATTTAACTTTATCTAGTGAGCTGCGGTAAGCATCAGGCAAAGTAATCAGATAAGGCGATACAAATTTGTCTCTGATAATCAGTATAAGATCAGCGGTATAAACTTGTTTCGTCTGCGCATGCCACAATGATAAGTCGCGATCCGTATGGCCTGGCGTCTCCAAGACCATCCAATCTGCAAAGTTCGGTATCGGGTCGCCATCTTGAACTTCAATATCAACTTTTAAGTTGGGATTGTACCAAATATTGGCAATTGACTTCCCTTGTCTGTGAGCTACGTAATAGGTCAATCCCAAATCATTTAAGTGCGAGATTCTACCCGATATACCTTGATACCAAGATTTTTCAGATTTTGCACTAACGATTTGACAGCCTGTTTTTTGTTTTAGTAACTCAGCGCCGCCCGCATGATCTGGGTGCATATGCGTGACCATGACTGTCTTAAGGTGCCCGGCGGGACGCTCTAATTTATATGTAATGTATGTCAAAATATGCTCGACATCGCACAGACATCCTGAGTCAAGTAGTAATAACTTGTCAGGATACACCGCCATATAAGTGGTCTGAATATAGCCTTCAATAGCAACGATATCAATTAAACTCATAATAACTCTCAGCCTACTACTAAGCTTTATTTTATTTTTGGTAATTATTAAACAACCGTATAATTAACTTTATAAACCTCTATTTCAAGCTAATCTTATGATTAGCTTAGCGACTATATTTAGTGCTTTAGCATTTAGCATTATAACGTTTAGAGTTGGACAACTCGCGACATTCAGTGAACGCTTGTGACTATTATTTTACAGCGACTATTCAAAGTACTGCCTAGTTGCAAAAAATATAGCGCTAATAATGAACATTCGAACAAAAGCCTGAACTAGTATATAGTCTTGATAGGGTGTGCTGGAGAGTCATTGGATTTAGTTCTTAGAATAAAATCCTGTTATCCTTATAGGGTTTAATAAAGTAATCATCAGTGAGTGGTCTATGAATAGCGTTGCGGAGAATATAAAGTCGCCTACCCAACCTGTGTTAAATACCATCATTAAAGGGTTAGTATTAACACTCTTCACCACAGGACTGCTGGTGTTATCTATACCTGCAAAAGCGGGCGGTGGTGACTACTGCGGCTCTAATTTCTCATTGGACAATCGCATTTATAACGAGTGTCAAATCAATTTTCCCACTCTTGATACTGGCAATGATACCCAAACCAATCTCTATCTATTACTCGCTGATAAAGGCTTGATTAACTTCGACATTCCTAATGGTCTTGACTCAGAATACTACCGTTATTATGACTTTCCATTACATTTGAGCACTTTAAGGCATACAGCGGTCAATGAAGTCGAGAATCCCAAGCAAAGCTTTTTAGAGGACTCTGAAACTAGTCGCTACGCCGAATATTGCAATAGCTTCTATACGGGCGAGGAAGCGCTAGAAAACGCTCTAAAAATCGATCCTAAACTGACATCTAAAGAGCGTTTGCAACTGATAAGGTTTCGCAAGGCTGTTCGTAGTGAATGTGCCGACTCGTTCAACCGTGCTACACCATTAGATGAGGACGCCCCTACCTTTGTATTAAAATGGTCTGATAATGCTCAGCCATACGCCGACTATATCTTAGCCACTCAGCTTTTTTATTTAGGCGAAAAGTCAGACTTTGACAGTGCCGATAATCTCTATAGCGCTTTGACTAATATTAAAACCAATAATAATGCTGGGTTAGCTTGGCTGGTCGATACTGCCAACTATATGCTCATTCGTACGGGTATTAACCGTATTTATCAGCAGGGTATGGCAGACTACTACTATAAAAGCGAAAATGTTGATCCAAAGCTATTTGCGGGCACGCAACAGGCCATCAACTCTTACCTGAGCCGCTTCAAAAACGGGCATCATACTGCTTCCGCTCGGGGCTTACAACGCAGGCTCTATTGGCTAGCCGATGAGCAACAAAAGCTAGTGGATGAGATCGAATGGCAAATGAATCATGCAAACTCGCTACAATTTAATCTTGATAGTCGCGCCTTACCAGCAGAAATCGAACGACGGATATTTTTCCCAAGTTATAATGAGTCAATCGACATCAACACCTTCAACAGCCCCATTCTACTGACCAGTTTTGCCTTGTACCGCTTAAGACCTGCCAGCTCTTCTAACTCCCCTACTCCTTTGACATTAAGACAGCTTGAGCGTTTAAAACCTAAGTTTAAAGATCGCATGGATTTATATCAGTATCTACTGGCGACTTATTATTTTGTACAGCAAAACAACCCAAAGCTTGCCTTACAGTACTTACCAAGCGATGCGCCTACTGTAGCAAGAATTAAAATGTCGTATTCGAAATTTAGCCAATACGTGCTAAAAGCAAAAGCATTGCAGCAAATGGGTAATATTGATGAGGCAAATGCACTATGGGATCGGCTGCACAAGCTACCCAAACAGCCGTTTCAGAATATTGTAACCGAGCTGGCGTTAGCGCTTCGAGCGGATCAAACCAATGATTACAGCAAACTGTTTGGTAATAATGCCAACATGCAATCACAAGTTCTAAAAGTACGAATAATAAAGTATTCTGCTGATCCTGCGCTATTACAGCAAATTGCTAATAGTCATTCGCCAACCGATACTATTGGTGCAGAAGCCCGCTACGCGCTACTGAGCAAATCACTGACCCATGGGCGCTATAAAGACTACTTAACCTATAAGCCCTCCTATCTTCCGAAGAATGCTCAAGAATACTTGGGCTATGATAGTCAAGAGGAGACACTCAAATACTTGCCTGTTTTTAATGAATTTAATTGGCAGGGCAAAAAGATAAGTCCTAGTATCAACTGCCAAGACTTAACCAAAACCGTCACTCGCCTCAGCCAAAACCCAAAGGATAGACTACAAACTCTATGTCTGGCTGAGTTTATGTATGATACTAATGTCACAAGCTATCTCAACGATTATGACCAGTATTATCATACTGCTGATCAAGGCGATATGAGTTATCCTTACTTAGGAGACATACCCAGTCGTTTTAAGGGTAAAAATACAAGCCGATTAGATATGTATCAAGCTATATTTACCAATAATCCAGATGATGAATTATCTGCTTATGCCCTACACCGTGCCATTGGTTGCTTTGCAAGTGCTGGTAATAACCAATGTAGCGATGAGGACGTGGATATGTCAGTCCGTAAAGGGTGGTTTCAACGTTTAAAATCAGACTTTAGCAATACGACTTGGGCACAAAATCAAAAATACTACTGGTAATAACCCGTCTAAAATTAGAACGTGCTAAACATTGAGACGTGTTAAACATTGAGACGCGTTAAGCATTAAGATGTGTTAAGTATTAGGAAATATTGACTTGATAAATAAACAGCTCAAACTCAAAAGGTTCGTCTTAGGGTCTATTTTCTTAATCATTCTGCTCTTTGCGGTTTTTATTTATATTCAGTTTGAAAAATCTCTTGCGACTAGTCAGTCTGATAAGGTTCAACCAACCCATTCAGAGGCTAGTCATCCTAATAGTGTTCATTCTCCAGACACAGATGCTTCTGTTAGTGGTAGTGGTGGCGATAGTGTCATTATCAATCCCAAGGACTACGAGCAATTTTGGATTTGGACGCCGTCCAAAGATGACACTAAACTTAGCCAAGCTCATACCTTATATCTTTTACAAGGTGAAATTCGTTCGCCCAATATTCCGTACTATCGTCCCAACACGCGTGAGAACGCGGCTCATGCGGCACCGGCAACGCTTACCTCTCAAGGTTTAGGCGTGCGCGCTTTAACTGATAAAAAGATTTGGCTGGTCTATCGGGCAACCAGTCAAGAGTGGTCAGATAAGGTTATGCCGCAGCTTATTGAGCGCTTGGACAAATGGCAGCGTGCAGGTAATCAAGTCATGGGTATTCAAATAGACTATGACGCGCCAACCTATCAACTCGATAAATACGCCGAGTTACTCAAAGGTATTCGTCAGCAGTTGCCAGCGCAATATCAATTAAGTGTGACTGGATTGCTTGATTGGTCAAACCAAGCGGATGATCCTCAGTTTATGCAACTTAATGATGCTATTGATGAGCTGGTTATTCAAACCTATCAAGGGACAATGACTTTGCCCGATTACTCTCGATATCTAAAAAAGTTAGAAAACTTACCGTTTGATTTTAAGATTGGTGTTATTGAAGGCGGTCAATGGCAAGGCGCAGAATTTTTGGAAAATAACCCCCACTTTAAAGGTTATGTGGTGTTTTTGCGCTAGAGATTGATGTGGTTTGAGTAGTCTTTTATTGTGAAAAGAGCTAAACCATTTTATAAAAACCAAAAAACCCAGCACTTAGGCTGAGTTTTTTGCTAGTTATCAGTGAGTGATTAAGCTAAATCACGTACCTTTGGCTCACGCTCCCACAGACGAGTTTTGGCATTTTCGATAAAGCCATCAACATCATCAAGCGGGGTTACAAAAGCATCTTTTTCGATCGGCAATTTGCTCAATATGTGTTCTTCAGTTGCAGGGCAATAAGCGATGGCCTTGCAATGCGCATAAGCATCGGTGAACCAGTCTAATGCTGAGCTGTCCTCTGCAAGATTTTTAGCTGGTGGATGCATAATGATACTTACTACCGCATCAAAGAGCACTGATGGACCGCCAGCTAAGCGCTCGTCAGCTTGTACGCGAGTACCATCGTCTAACGTCACTTCTTTGTTCGGTGCGACGATTTTGACCATGCCGCCCTCAGCATTGACAGCGTCTTCAAATTTCTTGATTTCGCTATGACTTGAGCCTTCTGCGACTAAAATACCGACCAAGCGGCCTTTTAATGTCTTAGGCGATAGACCAATAGTCTGTACTGCTTTTGAGGTATCCATATCTATTACTGGCGCAGCAGGATCAGCGGCTTCAGGTAGCTCCATGCCCAGTGCTGTTGCTACGCGGTTTGCCAAATCTTCATCGATATTAAGCAGATGACTTAGCGTGCGAGTACGGACGTGAGCGGTGTCCACCTTACCAAGCTCAAACGCGTAAGCTGAAGCGATGTGAGCTTGTTCTGCAGGGGTCTGGCTACGATAAAACATACGCGGCTGGCTATAGTGATCAGCGAAGCTCTCAGCACGTACGCGACCTTTGACGCCATCATCCAACTTTTCAGCAAACGACTCAAAACCCTTTTCAACACTCTCACGTGGACGCGTTGTATCTAGGCTTTGCGGCTCGTAGAGTACGCGAGTTTTTGGCACCTGCATTTGCATATGGCCATCTTGCTGGTTGTTGGCAAATGGGCATTTTGGCGCGTTGATAGGGATTTGCACAAAGTTTGGTGAGCCCAAACGCTTAAGCTGAGTGTCCAAATAGCTAAACAAGCGACCTTGCAGTAATGGATCATTACTAAAATCAATACCTGGTGGCACATGAGATAAGCAGAAGGCAACTTGCTCAGTTTCAGCAAAGAAGTTATCTACATTACGGTTTAACACCATCTTACCCACTATTTTGACAGGTACCATCTCCTCTGGAATCAGCTTAGTTGAGTCTAGATGATCAAATGGGAACGCGTTAGCCTCTTCTTCTGTAAAGAGCTGAACGCCAAACTCCCACTCTGGATAATCGCTGTTATCAATCGCTTCATACAAGTCACGACGATGATAATCAGGATCTGCGCCAGAGATTTTGACAGCCTCATCCCATGTGGTTGATTGAACGCCGAGTACAGGCTTCCAGTGAAAACGTACAAAGGTGCTCTTGCCATCTTTATCTAGTAGACGATAACTATGAATACCAAAGCCTTCCATCATGCGCAGGCTGCGTGGCAATGCTCTATCACTCATCAGCCAAATCAGGTTGTGCATGGTTTCAGGGCTAAGCGAGACAAAGTCCCAAAACGTATCATGAGCAGAAGCAGCTTGTGGAAAGCCGCGATCAGGCTCAGGCTTAACCGCGTGTATCAAATCTGGGAACTTGATCGCATCTTGAATAAAGAAGATCGGCATATTGTTGCCGACGATATCCCAGTTGCCCTCTTCGGTATAGACTTTTACCGCAAATCCGCGTACATCACGTGGGGTATCTTTTGAGCCTTTATTGCCAGCAACAGTAGAAAAACGCGTGAACAACGGCGTCTGCTTGCCAGTCTCAGTCAAAATTTTAGCCGTCGTATATTCTTCTAATGATTCGGTCAATTCAAAATAACCATGAGCGGCACTACCGCGGGCATGAACCACACGCTCTGGGATACGCTCATGGTCAAAATGATTAATTTTTTCACGAAGGACAAAATCCTCTAGCAGTGTTGGCCCGCGTGCGCCTGCCTTTAGGGAGTTTTGGTTGTCAGCGATAACGACGCCTTGCTGCGTAGTTAAAGCTTTAGTGTCATCTCCTGCGCGTTGGTGCGTCTCGCCACCATTGCCGCGCGTAGGGTTCATATCAACTGCGGGGTCCGTATGATCTATATTGGTTTTCATTGGGCATCCTAGCTTTTTTGGTTGTCGATTATAGGTAAGCTCATAAAAGAGCGACCATTCATAGTACCCAAAAAACCTAGCCGATACATGGTTTACCTTGTTGATATTTAGTTAACTTTTGCATTACTCAAAGATAATTTTTGCCGCGTTTTGTATTAAATCTACATTAATAACTCGTGCTTGTAATGTAGCTATTCTATAGGGTATGCTTTTATGCAAGCCTATAAGATATAGGTCATCTTCTTAGCATGCTCTTCTTTTAATTATTACACCTAATCATCTATAAAAAGAGGCTCTCTATGTCACTCCTGTCAAAGTCATCTACTTGCTCACTTATCGCTGGCGCATCATTAAGTCTGTTTGCTCTAACTGTGAGTCAAAGTGCACTAGCTATCACTGCTACAGACATTACCTATACGGTAGACAATCAAAACTATGAAGGATATTACGCCAAAGCGGATCGACCAAGCGCCCCTTTTATCTTACTTATTCATGATTGGGATGGACTCACAGACTACGAGAAAAAACGTGCCGATATGCTAGCTGCTGAGGGCTATAATGTCCTAGCCGCTGATATGTTCGGTGCTGGTATTCGCCCCACCGAAATGGCGGACAAAAAACGTCTGACTTCTGAGCTGTATGATGATAGAACCAAAATGCGCCGTTTACTTGCCGGCGCACTAACAGTAGGTCAGCAGCAGGGCAATAATGTTCGAAATGGCACCACGATGGGATATTGTTTTGGCGGAAGTGTGGCGTTAGAGCTTGCCCGATCCGGTTTTGAGCAAAAAGCATTTGTGCCCTTTCACGGCGGGCTTGAGCTTCCGACAGGTCAAAATTACAACACCACTCGCGGTGAGATTTTAGTCTTTCATGGCACAGCTGACGAAGCCGTTCCTTTAGAGGACTTTACCGCCCTTGGCAAGACTTTGGAGGCCAGTCAAGTACCGCACGAGATGATTACCTATAGCGGCGCGGTGCATGCTTTTACCGATTTTAATAATCCTGATAGATACAACGCCCGTGCAGATGAGCGCTCATGGAATCGTTATCTAACGTTTTTAGAAGACAGTTATAAATAGATCCATCAGCTTATATAACTTTGTACAAATAGCATAAAGAGTATATAGATACTTTTGTTATTGACACACCCTAGTTCTAGACCTCTTAGCTCTAAACTAGAGCGTGTTGTCTTTAAAACTTAGGAAATACCAACAAGGAGGACGAGATGCTATTACAGAATGATATATTACGCGCGCGTGTCAGATTATTAGGGTCGTTTTTGGGAGAGGCGATAGCTCGTCAATCTGGAGAGGACACATTGAACACTATTGAGACGCTGCGTAAAGGCTTTATTCAACAGCGCCGTGAGCCAAACGCGCAAAGCAAGCAGCATCTTATCGACCTTATTGCCTCCTTGGACAATCCAACCCTCAAAAACGTTATTCGTGCTTTTTCTATCTACTTTTTTTTGGCCAATTTGACAGAAGAGAACCACTCGCGTGAGCAGCGCCGAGTCATGCGCGCTGAGTCCAATCAAAGCTGGGAGGGCTCGTTTCGCCGTACTTTGTTAGAATGCCGCGCGCGCAACATCACCCCTGAGCAAATAAAAGCCCTTATCGATCAGCTAAAATTTATCCCTGTCTTTACCGCTCACCCGACTGAGGCGCGCAGACGCACGACGATGAATATCTTGCAGTCTTTGTATGAGCATAGTGATGCACTAAATCACGTGTCTGAGGAGAGCTTAGCGTTTGAGCAAGCCAAACAAAAAACAGCTGAGATCATCGATCTACTGTGGTCATCAGACGAGGTGCGCACGCGCAAGCCTTTGGTTTATGACGAGATCAATAACGGTCTGCACTATTTTAATGCCAGTTTGTTCACCGCCATCCCCAAAGTGTACCGCAACATAAAGAACGCCCTTGTCGATATCTATCCTGAATTAAGCGACTATCCCCTACCCGCCTTTGTCAATTTTGGCTCTTGGATAGGTGGTGATAGAGACGGCAATCCGTTTGTCACGCACGAGACGACTGAGATGGCAGTCCTTATGCATGCCAATACGGTGCTGCGTCATTATCAGGTATTACTCAAGCAATTACGCCGTGAGCTTATTCATAGCGATACTGTCGTCACTATTGCACCAGACGTTTATGCTCGTATTCAAGACTATAGTGAGCTGGATAAAAAAGTGTTTGGCTATAATCTTAATGACTATAACAACGAGCCGTATCGTAGGCTGCTATCGATTATTCTTGCTAAAGTCAAAGCCACTAATGAGCATATTCAAAGCCTAGGCACAGATACGCAAGCTGCATTTGACGCTTATCTAACGCCACAAGATTTATTAGATGATTTACGCCTGATTCGCCAGAGTGTCAATAAGCATGATAAGGCACATGCCGACGGTGCTCTGCTCGATATGATACGCTTGGTCAAAACCTGCGGATTTCATCTAGCGGCGCTTGATATCCGTCAAGACTCAGGCTATCACGGCGAGGTTATCGCTGACATTTTCGCCAATGCCTCAAACCTACCTGATTATCACCACCTTAACGAATTAGAACGTCAAGAATGGCTAACGCGCTTGCTCAAAAACCCAGGGACACCGCTTATTTATAGTGATCATTTGAGCGAGCAAACCCGTGAACAGCTGGCTTTAATGCAGACAGTAGCTAATCTTCGTAAACTGGTCGGCGATGATACCTTTGGTAGTTATGTCATCTCAATGACCAACAACGCCAGTCAGATTTTAGAAGTGCTACTACTCATGCGTTTTGCAGGGTTATCTGGTATTGATGATAAGGGGCATTTATTTGCAGCACTACCTGTTGCGCCCTTGTTTGAGACGATCGATGATCTTAAAAATATCGATAAAATATTACCTACTGTCTTAGACAATCCACTGTATCGCCAGCTCCTTGAGCAAACCGATAATACTCAAGAGATTATGCTGGGCTATTCTGACTCTTCAAAAGATGGCGGCATAATAACCTCAGCTTGGCAGTTATACAGCGCCCAGCAGACCATCACGCGTATCGCTAATGAATACGGAATCCATACGCGTCTATTTCATGGTCGCGGCGGTTCAATTAGCCGTGGTGGTGGCTCAACTCATCAAGCTATTGCCGCTCAACCTACAGGCACTCTAGATGGTCAAATCAAATTCACTGAACAAGGTGAAGTACTATATGCCAAGTACGCTAATCCAGACACTGCCGTTTTCCAGCTGACTATGGGTATCACAGGCGCACTCAAAGCCAGTTCTTCTAAGTTTTTAGAACAGCCTCAGCACTTAGAGCGTTATGAGGATTTATTCGCGCGTCTGGCCGATGCTGGTGAAACCCAATATCGGGCACTCACTGATCACACCGAAGGATTCTACTCATTTTATTCGCAGGCGACCCCTGTACAAGAGATATCCCTGCTCAATATCGGCTCGCGTCCTGCGCATCGTAAAAAAGGCTTACCGAGCAAGTCAACGATTCGCGCCATACCTTGGGTATTTGGCTGGTCGCTGGCGCGTTTTACCCTACCTGCGTGGTACGGCGTTGGTAGCGCTTTGAATAGCGTTAAACAAGACGAGGAGCTGATGAAGGAGATGAACGCCAACTGGCCTTTCTTTACTGTCTTTATAAGTAACATAGAGATGGCATTTACCAAGTCTGAGATGGACATTGCGCGCGCCTACAGCTTACTCTGCGATGATGAGAGTCTGCGCGAGCATATTATGAATGATGTAGTCAAAGAGCATGAGCTAACTCACTCTGGTCTTAACTCACTGCTCAACCAGCAGTCTTTATTATCCAACCAACAAGAGCTATCGGCATCGCTAGAATGGCGTAATGCCTACTTAGATCCGATTAACTACATCCAAATTGAGCTGCTCAAACGCTTACGGCAAAAGGGTGATGCTGATGACGACAAGGATAAGCTCGCTGTAGAAGATCCCCTGATTCGTAGTATAAATGCTCTCGCAGCAGGGTTACGTAACACAGGATAGCAGTGGCATCTCTACCTTATGTCTGCACTCTTTTTTGAAACACCAATATTTGGTTGTTTGCAGGCATATCGTATTGCGTTGATAACTGTAAATCATGCTTCTTTGCTAGAGTGAGGACGTCCTCTTTGTCACGGATACCACTAGCGGCATCACGTTGTTTTAATGATAAATCAAAACGTTGATTACTCTCGCTTGTGTACCTGCCATCTTCATTAAACGGGCCATAGACGATGAGCTTGCCATTCATAGGTAATGCACTACCTACTAATTCAATCAAGGTCTGAACCAAAGACCAGCTGATAATATGAAACGTGTTGGCAGTAAACACAGCATCGTAAGAGTCTCTGACATTATCAGTCAGTGGAATGGAATCACAAGTTAAATCAAATGCCAATGGCGCTCTTAAATTGGTCGTAGGATAAGCATCATGCCAAGCTTTTATATAAGAGTGGTTGCTCACAACATCACTAGTCTGCCAAATCAAATGAGGCAAGTTTGGTGCAAAATATACACTATGCTGACCCGTTCCTGAGCCTATCTCTAACACCCGCGTATAACCTTGCAGCTCTACTTGCAAAACCTTTAAGATAACGTCTTTGTTATTTTCGCAAGCTTGAGAAAACGGTAATGGAGAAGTCATAGCTTTTTGGTCCAAATTACTTAGTTTGATCTTAGTGCTCTAAATTCTGTTTATATCTTCGTTAGCTATTTAACTAATAAATACCTGCTTCTACCCCAGCAGCTAAAGTCATAGCAAGTTCTTTTACTTGCTCAGTAAACTCCTCTTGCCACTCCCCTTTTAAAATGAGCGTATCTTGAATTTGATTCCAGCGCAGACCCGTGATGATCGTCTTCATAGCCAGTTTAGTCCCTGTACCATCATACCCTGCTCGGATATACAGTGCGAGAGGTAGGCCTTGCTTGTGCTCCAAAACCGGATAATAACAGCGATCAAAAAAATCTTTGGTCAATCCTGCCATGTAAGATAAATTCTCTGTCGTGCCTAATAGCAAAGCATCTGCTGCCATTATATCTTCAGGCTGCGTATCTTGCGGAGACTTGAGTACCACATTGATATCAATATCGGGATGGTTGGCGCCATCAAAAGCTGCTTGTGCTAGTTTTTTGGTATTCTTTGAGGGCGAATGAGCAACTATGAGTAATGTTTTGGTCGTCATATCAACCACCATCTGCATAGCTAAAGGTTACGTTTTGAACCACATCTGGGTGGAGGCTACGAGCCACAGGACAAGTTAATGCTGTGTTGTAGAACACTTTTTGTGTTTTATCATCTAGCTTCTGTAAAAAATGCATAGCGACGTGTATCTCACTAACTCGTCTTGGATCAGATTCCATGATCTTAGTCACATCGCTTGTAGTGCCCGTAATATCAATACCCAGATCAGCAGCTTTAATACCGATAATAGTTAGCATACAACTGGCTAAGCTAGTCGCTAACAAATCCGTTGGCGAAAACGCCTCGCCTTTACCCTGGTTATCCGTTGGCGCATCTGTGATAATTTCGTTGCTAGATTGCAGATGCACTGCGCTCGTACGAAGTGAGCCTTGGTAATTAACTTTTGACGTACTCATATTGTTCTTCCTCATTTATATAGATTCTTATTCATTTAAAATTTTTAGTTGTAAACTTTTTTAATTATTATCAGCTGATGGTTTATCCTATGACAATTGTGCATTACAATTGCTTATTTAGTATGTCATACAATTGACCGAATGCCTAAAGGACTTCAAATCATGAATATTCATGACTTATCTGAGTATCAGCTTTACAAGCTAAAATCTATAGATCCCGCACTTAGCTCTGATTGGTATGAATCCGTTGAAAAAATATTGCCCAAATTGCACAAGAAAAGTCAGTACAGTATCTATAAGAATATACTAAAGCCTCGCGGTATAACGATTAGTGCAGACAAAAAATTAGTCTATAAGCGTCCTGAAACTCTGTCTTTTACGATTGGTAGTATCAAAACTAATAATAAAGATCTGATTTCCATTGCCTCTCATATGCTCAAAGTCGTAAGCTCTGACATTAAAGCTTATAACGCGATAGCTTTGGCTGATAAAGTTGAAGCACTACTTGGCTACTTAGATAATTTAGAGGTTCATGATTCTCTACTAGATCAAAAAAGTCGTCATAGAATACGAATAGCATTTTTATACGAGTTAGCAAACTGGATTGACACTATAGAGTTAACCATACATTCAGGTCTACGTCAGCTAAATGATGATATCGTGAAGTCCTATTTTAAAGAAGTCTTTATCAAGCAGCAGATTCAAGGTAGAGACTTTAGAAGTTGGGATTCCTCTGATTTAGAATTTCAAGAACTTACACATTTTCCAGCGTTTATCAAAAAAGAAGGCTTAGATAGAAAGTTCTTTATCGTTGAAGGACAGCGTTACTGGTTTTTGATTGGTATTGCAGATCAGATCGATAAAAACCCGTACTCTTTTAGACGTTTTTTACATGAGGATAGTAGCGGCGGCGGTCACCATCAGTTTGTCTATCTTACTCATATTGTACTAGACAAAAAGCGTATGAAGGATTCTAAATATCTCACGCATTCTTCTTACTGTATGTCCAGATTATATACACTCGATAGAGGAGTGTCTGATACTATCTTAAAATTTGTGAATGAAATTAAACGCTTATACAGCTGCTATTTAAAACCTTTACTTAAAGAGCCGCTCGAACAAGATGGTAGTCAACCTGAAGTTATAATCAAAGAACGTCTTATCAAGTATGAAAAACAGTTATCTCTGCTAATACTACAAAAACTACCTAATGTCATCAAACTGACAGAAAACGATATTAATGATCGAAACTATCTGTTTTATCATTTAGATCAATTAGCAAAACAGATGAGTGATAATATTCAAGATTTTAGACTGCAACCTTTAGTGATGTATTCTGATAGTGGTGAGGTCATGGTTATAAAGCTTATCGCTATGCGCAAACTATTAGATAAATTACGTTTGGTACTAAATGCTGAGCAGCAAAGAGTAGAGGAACATGCCGATCATATTAAAGTACCCTTAACAACAGTTAAAGAAAAGTTAGAAGAGACTGAAATCTCTTTAAGCGAGCTACAGTCTTATAAAGATAATATAGCGAATTATAATGAAGTTAAAGAGAAAGGTAGTTTTTGGCAAAAATTGAAAGCAGGCAAGACGCCTAATTATTCACTAGAAGACATCATAGAGACAGAACAATCGGTAAATGAAGATCTATTTATCTTCATTGTCAGAATGGCAAAAAGTCAAAACAAAGGAATGGTATACCCTGAGTTCGAGTGTAATGAAATTATCAATGAAAAATATAGACATTACGCATTAGCAGATGGTGAATTAGGAATCAGTCGACTGCCTAGAGTATTGAGACTGAGCGAAAACAGAAGTCGTTTTAATGCTGATTCTATTAAAGAGGCAGTATATCAAGACATATTTGAGTCTAACCAAGAATGGAAATCCCAAGTTTAAGAATGTTATATAAGAGTTGATATGATTAGAGCTGTACGTAACAGCTCTTTTTAAACATAAAACAAAGAAAAGCCCAATCCTGAATAAACAGGATTGGGCTAGTCTAGGAATAGAGAGCTGACGATGACCTGAGAACCGTTAAAAAATTGCATGTCAATTTTAGGTTCGCAAGAGCCAATCCTTTAAATAGGATTGGCTGCGTAGGTCACATGGTAATGACTAAATGAAAGATAAAAAAAGAGCCATCCGATTAAGGATGACTCTTCTTAGAATAGAGAGCTGACGATGACCTACTCTCACATGGCCGGAGCCACACTACCATTGGCGCAACGATGTTTCACTTCTGAGTTCGGGAAGGGATCAGGTGGTGCCATCGTGCTATTGTCGTCAGCAAAGGGGGTTAGATATGAGTCTGTTGGTTTTACTTAATGACTTAAGTATCACTATCCTAACTGAATCAAGGATAAAGGTGATATCGATATAATGCTTACCATTCTATGAATAACCATTGTGCGTTTTATCTGTCAAGGGACCTTCAAGTCATTGAAGGTGCGTGACAGACGCATAATTGTCACTCAATAGATAATTACAAACCACTTGGGTGTTGTATGGTCAAGCCAAACGAGCAATTAGTACAGGTTAGCTACACACATCGCTGTGCTTCCACACCCTGCCTATCAACGTCCTAGTCTTGAACGGCTCTTTAGGGAAATCTTATCTTGAGGTGGGCTTCCCGCTTAGATGCTTTCAGCGGTTATCCCATCCGAACGTAGCTACCGGGCAATGCCATTGGCATGACAACCCGAACACCAGTGGTTCGTCCACTCTGGTCCTCTCGTACTAGGAGCAGCTCCTCTCAAATTTCCAACGCCCACGGTAGATAGGGACCGAACTGTCTCACGACGTTCTAAACCCAGCTCGCGTACCTCTTTAAATGGCGAACAGCCATACCCTTAGGACCTGCTTCAGCCCTAGGATGAGATGAGCCGACATCGAGGTGCCAAACACCGCCGTCGATATGAACTCTTGGGCGGTATCAGCCTGTTATCCCCAGAGTACCTTTTATCCGTTGAGCGATGGCCCTTCCATACAGAACCACCGGATCACTAAGACCTACTTTCGTACCTGCTCGACTTGTGGGTCTCGCAGTTAAGCGCGCTTTTGCCTTTATACTCTACGACCGATTTCCGACCGGTCTGAGCGCACCTTCGTACTCCTCCGTTACTCTTTAGGAGGAGACCGCCCCAGTCAAACTACCCACCATACATTGTCCTCGGTACTGTTATACCTGAGTTAGAACCCCAACATGACCAGGGTGGTATTTCAAGATTGGCTCCACCAAGACTAGCGTCTCGGCTTCAAAGCCTCCCACCTATCCTGCACAAGTCAGGTCAAAGTTCAATGTAAAGCTGTAGTAAAGGTTCACGGGGTCTTTCCGTCTAGCCGCGGGTACACAGCATCTTCACTGCGATTTCGATTTCACTGAGTCTCTGCTGGAGACAGCGCTGCCATCATTATGTCATTCGTGCAGGTCGGAACTTACCCGACAAGGAATTTCGCTACCTTAGGACCGTTATAGTTACGGCCGCCGTTTACTGGGGCTTCGATCAAGAGCTTCGCTTACGCTAACCCCATCAATTAACCTTCCAGCACCGGGCAGACATCACACCCTATACGTCCACTTTCGTGTTTGCAGAGTGCTGTGTTTTTAATAAACAGTTGCAGCAGCCTGGTATCTGCGACTGCCAACAGCTCAAGGAGCTTGTCCTATCACCATCAGCAGCGTACCTTCTCCCGAAGTTACGGTACCATTTTGCCTAGTTCCTTCAGCAGAGTTCTCTCAAGCGCCTTGGTATTCTCTACCTGATCACCTGTGTCGGTTTAGGGTACGATTCGTTTATAACTATTGCTTAGAAGCTTTTCCTGGAAGCATGGTATTTGCCACTTCGTCCTACAAGTAGGACTTGCTATCAGATCTCGACCATATTGCAGCCCGGATTTACCTAAGCCACAAGCCTACATCCTTTCACCTGGACAACCAACGCCAGGCTGACATAACCTTCTCCGTCCCTCCATCGCATTATAAACAAGTATCGGAATATTAACCGATTTCCCATCGACTACGCCTTTCGGCCTCGCCTTAGGGGTCGACTCACCCAGCCCCGATTAACGTTGGACTGGAACCCTTGATCTTCCGGCGTGGATGCTTTTCACACCCATTATCGTTACTCACGTCAGCATTCGCTCTTGTGATACCTCCAGCACACTTTACAATGCACCTTCACAGGCTTACACAACGCTCCCCTACCACTTGAAAACAAATTCAAATCCGCAGCTTCGGCTCCTAGTTTGAGCCCCGTTACATCTTCCGCGCGGGCCGACTCGACTAGTGAGCTATTACGCTTTCTTTAAAGGATGGCTGCTTCTAAGCCAACCTCCTAGCTGTCTATGCCTTCCCACCTCGTTTCCCACTTAACTAGGAATTTGGGGCCTTAGCTGGCGGTCTGGGTTGTTTCCCTCTCCACAATGGACGTTAGCACCCACTGTGTGTCTCCCGGATATCACTCATCGGTATTCGGAGTTTGCATCGGTTTGGTAAGTCGGTATGACCCCCTAGCCGAAACAGTGCTCTACCCCCAATGGTGTTCGTCCGAGGCGCTACCTAAATAGCTTTCGGGGAGAACCAGCTATCACCGAGTTTGATTAGCCTTTCACCCCTATCCACAAGTCATCCCCTGGCTTTTCAACGACAGTGGGTTCGGTCCTCCGGTGCCTGTTACGGCACTTTCAACCTGCTCATGGATAGATCACTCGGTTTCGGGTCTATACCCTGCAACTATGACGCCCTATTAAGACTCGGTTTCCCTACGGCTCCCCTAACGGTTAACCTTGCTACAGAATATAAGTCGCTGACCCATTATACAAAAGGTACGCGGTCACCCTAATAAATTAAGGCTCCCACTGCTTGTACGCACACGGTTTCAGGTTCTATTTCACTCCCCTCACAGGGGTTCTTTTCGCCTTTCCCTCACGGTACTGGTTCACTATCGGTCAGTCAGGAGTATTTAGCCTTGGAGGATGGTCCCCCCATCTTCAAACAGGATTTCTCGTGCCCCGCTCTACTTAATATGTCAATACTAGAATTTAAAATACAGGACTATCACCTACTACGGTCAGCTTTCCCACGCTGTTCTTCTATTCTAATATCAATCGGCTTCTCCCCGTTCGCTCGCCGCTACTTGGGGAATCTCATTTGATGTCTATTCCTAAGGGTACTGAGATGTTTCACTTCCCCTCGTTCGCTTCCTAATAAATTAGGATACCTAGCTTATGCTAGGTGGGTTTCCCCATTCAGAAATCTCCGGATCACAGGATATTGCCGCCTCCCCGAAGCTTATCGCAGGCTGTCACGTCTTTCATCGCCTCTGACTGCCAAGGCATCCACCATGTGCGCTTAATTACTTGACCATACAACCCCAAAGGGTCTATTTACTTGCTAAGTTTATCTCTATTAGTAGTAAAAGTAGCCTCGAAGTAATTCGAGGTATTTTACTACTGAACAGATCTGGTACTTAACAGGTTGGTTTCGCAATTATAACGATATCACCTATGTTTACGCTTGATTCAGTTCTCTTTACTTTTTTAATAACTCACCCCTGGGATAACAACTGATGTCGTTAAGAGGTGAGTTATTAAGGTTAAGAAGTGCGCGTGAACACGCTCTTCCTAACCCAGACTCATATCTATGTTTTTAAATAGTTCTTACTCTCTCGTCGAGTAGTAAGTTCTGTATAAAACAGAAAGAAATAATCAGTACTTATTTGTTATAAGTCGAATCATTCGTTTCTATTTATGCTTATGTATATATTCTATTCAATCGGGCTTGTTTATTAATGGTGGAGCCAAACGGAGTCGAACCGTTGACCTCCTGCGTGCAAGGCAGGCGCTCTACCAACTGAGCTATGGCCCCTGAGCGAGGATACAATCAAAGCACCGCTTTGATCCGAGCGCAAGAGTAAATCCCTTAAAGGGGATTTGCTGATAGCCCTAACCCTTCTTAAACCTTAAAGCCTTTTACTTCGCTAGGCTCGCAAGAGAAAATTGCTTAAAGGCAATTTTCTATAAGTCTTGCTTACGTCTGAGCGTTTCTAACTGTTTTAAGCACTGTACCTAAATAATGGTAGGCCTGGGCAGACTTGAACTGCCGACCCCCGCGTTATCAACACGGTGCTCTAACCAGCTGAGCTACAGGCCTGAGCGAGGAAATCGTCAAAGCACTGCTTTGACCCGAGCGCAAGGAAATTTCTTTAAATAGAAATTTCAATTAACTCAGCTTCCAAGTTAAGCATTAAAGACTATCGCTTTTTTAGCTTCGCAAGAGTAAATCCTTTAAATAGGATTTTCAAATAGCTTGGCTATATCGCAATGCCTATTCGCCTAAGGCTTATAAACAAACTAAACTAAAGAACAACTTGTTGTGAATTCTTACTAAGACGAATGCCGTCTATAAGGAGGTGATCCAGCCGCAGGTTCCCCTACGGCTACCTTGTTACGACTTCACCCCAGTCATCAACCACACCGTGGTGAGCGCCATCCTTGCGGTTAGGCTACCCACTTCTGGTGCAATCAACTCCCATGGTGTGACGGGCGGTGTGTACAAGGCCCGGGAACGTATTCACCGCGGCATTCTGATCCGCGATTACTAGCGATTCCTACTTCATGGAGTCGAGTTGCAGACTCCAATCCGGACTACGATAGGCTTTTTGAGATTCGCATCACATCGCTGTGTAGCTGCCCTCTGTACCTACCATTGTAGCACGTGTGTAGCCCTGGTCGTAAGGGCCATGATGACTTGACGTCGTCCCCGCCTTCCTCCAGTTTGTCACTGGCAGTATCCTTAGAGTTCCCGGCTTAACCCGCTGGTAACTAAGGACAAGGGTTGCGCTCGTTGCGGGACTTAACCCAACATCTCACGACACGAGCTGACGACAGCCATGCAGCACCTGTATTCTAATTCCCGAAGGCACTCCCGCATCTCTGCAGGATTCTAGATATGTCAAGACCAGGTAAGGTTCTTCGCGTTGCATCGAATTAAACCACATGCTCCACCGCTTGTGCGGGCCCCCGTCAATTCATTTGAGTTTTAACCTTGCGGCCGTACTCCCCAGGCGGTCTACTTATTGCGTTAGCTGCGTCACTAAGTCCTCAAGGAACCCAACGACTAGTAGACATCGTTTACGGCGTGGACTACCAGGGTATCTAATCCTGTTTGCTACCCACGCTTTCGAACCTCAGTGTCAATATGATGCCAGAAGGCTGCCTTCGCCATCGGTATTCCTCCAGATCTCTACGCATTTCACCGCTACACCTGGAATTCTACCTTCCTCTCACCTATTCTAGCCTAACAGTATCAGATGCAGTTCCCAGGTTAAGCCCGGGGATTTCACATCTGACTTATCAAGCCACCTACGCTCGCTTTACGCCCAGTAATTCCGATTAACGCTTGCACCCTCTGTATTACCGCGGCTGCTGGCACAGAGTTAGCCGGTGCTTATTCTGCAGCTAATGTCATCGTCAATGGGTATTAACCATTGAGTCTTCTTCACTGCTTAAAGTGCTTTACAACCAAAAGGCCTTCTTCACACACGCGGCATGGCTGGATCAGGGTTGCCCCCATTGTCCAATATTCCCCACTGCTGCCTCCCGTAGGAGTCCGGACCGTGTCTCAGTTCCGGTGTGGCTGATCATCCTCTCAGACCAGCTACAGATCGTCGCCATGGTAGGCCTTTACCCCACCATCTAGCTAATCCGACTTAGGCTCATCTAATAGCGAGAGCATCAAGATGCCCCCTTTCTCCCGTAGGTCGTATGCGGTATTAATACGAGTTTCCCCGTGCTATCCCCCACTACTAGGTAGATTCCTAAGTGTTACTCACCCGTCCGCCGCTCGTCATCTTCTAGCAAGCTAGAAATGTTACCGCTCGACTTGCATGTGTTAAGCCTGCCGCCAGCGTTCAATCTGAGCCATGATCAAACTCTTCAGTTTAATCTAACTATGAAGTCTTTCACTATAAAATAGTAAGACGACTTCTAATCTTTGGCTCATCTAATCTGGCAAAATCGCTTTAAATTATGTTCGTAATGAATTAACTTTGAGTTTTTCTGCTGATTAAATGATAATTTTTATAGTTAATAATCTTCCCGAAAAGAGAAGATAGTCAACTTTATTTTTAGCATTCTTGTCTCAGCAAAAATCCACACAAGTTGTTCTTTAGTTTCGCTTTTAAATAGTGTTCCACTGCTGTCGTCCAGTCAGTGATTTAATCTAATATCTTGTTTGCTAAATTCGCTTCAAACCCTTAGGGTCTTTGCTATCTAGCGAGCCGACTATCTTATCATAGTAGATTAGTTTGTCAACTCTTTTTATAATTTGTTTCGCTAAGTTAAGGTTCTGATTTCGCTAATATTATCAGCTAGTCTCTTCCCCTATCTCTTATCGAGGTGCGTATTATAGACGCTTTAATTAGTAAGTCAAGAAGTATTTTTATTTAGTTTGAAATTTCATTTTTAATTACTAAAGTAGTTAGTTTGAAATTTCTCGCTATTGGCTGGTTGGTTAGAATGATAAGTCATTCTTCAATCCGCCTTCCCTTTCGACTGGGTGGCATTATACGCATGTTTAAAGTTGGGTCAAGGGGTTTGTGAAAAGAATTTAATATTCATGTTTTACCTTATCACTTTTTACTCCATTAAAAGCTAATGCAAGCTTACTATCTTCTGATGGTAAGCTTGCTTATTCTACTTATTAATTTAAAGGTTATTTAGTCAAAGGTATAACTGACGCCGACATTACCACCATTTTGACTGCCACTGCCTCCAAAGGCGCTGCTAATGGAGAACTGTCCATCTGATGTAGTATAGCCTATACCTACTGCGTAACCAGACTCTCCTTCCCATGTGCCGCCACCAAGACCAACACTTACTTTGCCTGGGACATTAGGATAGCGTAGAGCGCCAAAGGCGAGAGCACCAGCAACGGCTGAATGAGTTTCTCCTTCGAGATCATCTATTCTTCTATCTGTATAACCAAAGGCTTCAGCACGATTTTGATTGAGCTGAGAGACGTTAACTGCATCGTTCGGATTGATACCTGCTGCAACGTTGGTGATACGGCGCTGGTTATTTGCGTTACCTACTGAGACGGTATTATCCGCACTAGTCTGTGAGTTAGCACCAAGTGCTACCGAATTGCTATTAGTCACACTACTATTAGAGCCGATAGCCACTGCATTATTTGCCTGCACGTTGACCGACTCACCAATAGCAACAGAGTTTGAGGCGTCCGTTGTATCAGTAAAGGTTGGGGTGCCATTATTGTTAGCTGTTGCTCCTGTAGCACCGACGGTAGCGTTGCTACCTAAGACTACTGAATTACTGGTCGTATCACCAATGATATTGTCATTACCGACGGCATAATTAGCACTGCCACCTACGATATTGGGATCGCCAAACGCTCCTGATCGGTCGCCTGAGACAATGTTGCCTTTGCCGACGCTAGTAGATTGATCACCCGTGACTATGCTATCTGTTCCTACGGCGATACTGTTAGTACCTGCAGATTTGGTATTAACACCAATAGCAATCGCACCATCAGCTGTCGCACCGTTACCATTATAATTACCTGCATCTTCGCTATCACTAGAACCGTTGACACTAAAGAAACGAGCTTGGCTGTCTTCGATTTGCTCTACTAGTTCAGCTCTAGCTTCTTCACTGATGCCAGATTCGCCTTTATCACCCTTATCGCCCTTAACACCTTGGGCACCCATCGCACCGTCTTGACCATCAATGCCATCAGTCCCATCAGCACCGTCTTGACCTGCTACGCCTTGCAAACCTTGCTCGCCTTGAGCACCAGTTTCGCCTTGAATGCCTTGTTCACCCTGAATACCCTGAGCACCCATTGCGCCGTCTTGACCATCAACGCCATTAGTACCATTTAAGCCATCAGCGCCGTCGATACCGTCTTGACCTGCTACGCCTTGCTCACCTTGTAGACCCTGCTCTCCTTGCTCTCCTTGCAGACCGCGTTCACCTTGAATACCTTGCTCACCCTGAATGCCTTGCAAGCCTCGTTCACCCTGATCACCCTGATCACCCTGATCACCCTGATCACCCTGATCACCCTTGGCACCTTGAGCACCCGTTGCACCGTCAGCACCATCTTGACCTGCTATACCCTGCAAACCTCTCTCGCCCTGCTCACCCTGAATGCCTTGTTCGCCTTGAGCACCAGTCTCCCCCTGAATACCTTGAGCACCAGTTTCGCCTTGTATGCCTTGTTCACCCTGAATACCTTGAGCACCAGTCTCACCTTGGATACCACGCTCACCTTGAAGACCTTGAGCGCCCATAGCGCCCATTACACCATCCTGACCGTCCGCACCGTCTTGACCTGCTATGCCTTGCAAACCTCTCTCGCCTTGTTCACCTTGAATACCCTGTTCGCCTTGAGCACCAGTTTCACCTTGGATACCTTGCTCTCCTTGCAGGCCGCGTTCGCCCTGATCACCCGTTGCACCGTCAGCACCGTCTTGACCTGCTACGCCCTGCAAACCTCTCTCACCTTGTTCACCTTGTTCACCCTGAATGCCCTGTTCACCTTGAACACCCATTGCACCATTAGCGCCATCTTGACCTGCTACACCTTGGATACCTTGGATTCCTTGTTCGCCTTGTTCACCCTGAATGCCTTGTTCACCCTGTGGGCCTGGTGTAAGTTCAATGTTATTAATTTGTCCTTGCAAGTCAGTCAGTCTTCCATCAACGGCTGTGAATGCTGAACCTACGTCGTTATAATTAGTATTATTAATACGATAGGTCGGTGCTTGGAAAGTGCCGTTCATGTTGAACGCGGCATTACCACCAAAGGCAGAGGCTAGGTTCTGTGCTTGAGAGAAGCTGTTCGTCTCTACTCTTTGTAGCTGCGCCACATTGACCGCATCGGTATCTGCTGTCCCTGCGGCGACGCCTGTGATTTGACGAGTTTGCCAATTAGCGCTATCAGCGTCGCTAGTGTCACCGACACTGACTGCGGCTAAAGTCGATTGCCATGTGGCATCGGTTCTAGTGTCCGCACCAAGACCCTGTACACCTGCATCGACTGTGGTGACGCTTTGACTACCTAGAGCAATACTATTATCAATATCGGCCGTCGATCCTGTACCCACAGATAAGCTGTCACGACCACTGGCCACTGATGAGTTACCAATAGCTGTCGCTCGGATACCACTCGCGGTTGCACCTATGCCTAAGTCTTCATAGTCTGCTGCTGCGAACTCAAATATGGGATCATTATTAGTGTCTAATTTGAAGCGTCGACCTTCGTCATCAACTTCTATATCTGTTGTAGCTGCTGCAAACTCTGCTTGAACTATCGCGCCATCGATAGCTACTAGGCCATCTTCTCTACCACTACCAACTGCTGTCGCACCCGTAGCTGAGGCAACACTGCTACTGCCCATTACGCTACTAAATATACCTGAGGCTTCGTTAAAACTACCTATTGCTGAGCTAAAATCTCCAGCTTCATTTTCAAAACCAACCGCCGAGCTATTAGTACCTGAGGCTATGTTAGAACGACCCATCGCTGAGCTAAAGTCACCTGAGGCTGTGTTAAAACCACCCAACGCTGAGCTGGCAAAACCTAATGCTCTGTTAGAACTACCCAACGCTGAGCTGGAACCTCCTGAGGCTTCGTTAGAACGACCCAACGCTGAGCTGGAACCTCCTGAGGCGTCGTTGCGATAACCCAACGCTGAGCTAAAGCCACCTGAAGCTTCGTTGCTATAACCTACGGCGGAGCTGAAACCTCCTGAGGCTGTGTTACTACTACCTATCGCTGAGCTATCAAGAGCTGAAGCGGTGTTGTTAAGACCTATCGCTAAGCTATTAACACCTGAAGAAGTACTCCTATTACCTACTGATGAGCTATTAACACCTGTAGCAGTATTCCTATTACCTACTGCTACAGAATTAATACTTGGAGAATTATTATCATTGCCTACTGCTACAACTTCAATACCTACAGAAGTGTTATTATTATTACCTACTACTACAGCACCAATACCTCTAGAAGTATTATTTAAGCCGCAAGCGACGTTCCTTATTCCACTAGCAGTACTACCTCCTCCATCACCATTTACGTCGACACACACAAATGCCTGAGCACTTATCGTTGTCAGACCTAGTGTCAGACCCAATGCACCGCTTATCGCCATCGCTATCGCACGGTGTCGTAGTGTTGCACCTGTCGTACTAGCTGGTACGGTACCCGTTGTAGATTTGCTAGATTTGCCACCCGATTTGGTGATTTCACTCACTGCCACATAGCAGCCTGTTGAACGATTGAAGATAACGCGGTAGACGTGGTTTAGCATAATTGAGTCCTGATATCCTTATTCGATTAAATAACTAATTTGCAAATATTTTTTTGATAATATTTACATATTTATTCACAACGCTACGAAAGCAAATAAGGCAGACATTGTTTATAGAAATCTTTTAGTTACATGAGATTACTTAAAGTAATAATTCGGTTATAGTATAGATAAATTATGTACCGTTTGTAATAGTATAAATGTACTAGTCAGACCAAAGAGTAGATAAATCAATACTGACAAAACAAATGCTTAGACAAATCACTATTATCTATTTGTTAGATTTCGATACTTTAATAGAGGCTATTGTCTGTAAAACGGTATCTCAATAGCCTAAAAAACAAATCAATTCTGAATATACCGGTATCTTGACTTTACAAAAGGGATCTTAATGCCAAAAGATAGTTTGGAAAAAAATATTCTATTGGTTGATGACCACGCTCTATTTCGCGCAGGTCTACGTCTAATACTTGCCAGTAAGATAAAAGCCGCTATACATGAGATTGAAAAGATTAGTGACGCTAAGACGCTTGAAATCGACATTGATGTCATATTGTTGGATGTTCATCTGCCAGGTCTAAACGGTATCGATGGAATGAGTGTATTGCAGCAGCAATGGTCAGATGCACGTATTATGCTACTGTCCGCTGCTAGCAATCATGAGAATATCAATCAAGCACTCGATCAAGGGGCGAGCTGCTTTTTGAATAAAAATACAGATCCCGCTCTTATATGCAAAACAGTTCAGTCTTTGCTTGATAATCGACCGATTACCAACGCTCAGTATGCTTTAAACACAAACTCTGAGATAGTGACCCAAGCCAAACCTATACTGAGCACTAGAATGCTAGAAGTCCTAGCACTTATGGCGGAAGGTCATAGCAATAAATATATTGCAGAAAAACTAGTACTAAGCGAGAACACCATTCGCAATCATGCTGCCGCATTGATGGAACATTTTGGCGTTAACAATCGCACCAAAATGATTCTTGCCGCTCAGCAAGCCGGGTATTTGAGTCAGTAGGATAGTATGAGCTGTTTTATTAGTCACCTTCACATTATATTTATAAAGTATGACAATAGACTATGTTTAAAGATGACATTCAGGCGTTACCTGATACTATTCCTGATGGCTACGATTCTAAGCTGATACTTGCAGAGCAGATTAGACTGGTAATGAGACATTTACCATTAGCATTGTTAGGGACTGTTTTTACAGCGTTGTGCTTTTTTGCGACGATGTTTATTACGTATGATCTTAATACCAATCAAAAAATATTGAATATAGTTTGGTTAATTTATCAGGTAATTATATTGGGTATGCTGTTGTTTACTATACAACTTATACTTAAAAAGACTGACAGTCTTAGTATCTTATTTTTGAAAAGAGTATTTAGGTCTTTTGCTATTTTGTTTTCGTTCGCTATGGCTTTTGGAGTTTTTGCTTTTGTAAGCATGCTTTATCGTGTGCCTTTAATGGAGCTAAATGCCGCCAAAGCAATGATCCTGATTTGGATCGTTTTTCATATTGTTATCATTAGTGTCTGCTGGCTGAACTGGCAAAAGGTAAAAATATTAGCCTATGATGCTCAAATCAGCTTAGATAAGCCATTGTCAGATAACCGCATTCAGCAGGTATCTTCGACCTCGTCCGTCCCTATCAGCCATATAAACCACTTGTCTCACTATGCTGCTTATAACGTGCTATTTATGTGTACACTTGCAGTTGCCTGTTTATGGGCACTGGCTATAGGCAAAGCATTTATGACTAATGTGCAAAATGCAACGCAAGTTATTGTACTTCTGGGATTGCATTTTGGACTGCTCAGCGGCGGTATTTCAAGTTTAGCAATGTTCTGGCGGGTCTATATTGCATACGCTGTGCCTAGTGTTTTTATGTGGACATTTTTGCTATTTTATTTAGATGAAACAGGCTTTGCTATCTTAGCTATCGCTGTTATTGGTCTGCTCTTATTTAATATTTTCTTTGCCAAACATACCTCGCTCAATACCTTAAAAGCTATTTTAATCTACCTAGAAAACCAAAGCTTAGTCACTCAGCTTCAGACAAAAACTCAGCAATTAGAAAAAGCAAATCTAGCTAAAACGCAATTTTTGGCGGCAGCCAGTCATGACTTGCGCCAACCTGTTCATGCGCTAAGCTTATTTATCGAAGCACTTACTGATACTGATCTTGATAGTCATCAAGTGCAAATAGTGGACTACGCCAAATCTGCTAGTCAATCGAGTCGGGAGATGCTCAATACTATATTGGACTACGCGCATGTAGAATCAGGACAAATGAGCCCGCATTTTGTACCCACTGATATTGATAGTATCATTCGGCATCTGGTTGATGAGTTTGGCCTGCAAGCTAAAAGCAAAGGACTATCGCTACGATACAAGTCTACTGGTATTTGGGTAATGACAGATCCGACTATGATTGGACTTATCTTAAGAAACTTTATCAGTAATGCGATACGCTACACAGCTAAGGGCGGCGTAGTGATTGGCGTACGCAAAATGCCTATAGAGAATCAATCTATTTTGTTGGAATACTGCCGCATTAGCGTGTGGGATACAGGAAGCGGCATGACGATAGATGAAACCGAACAGATATTTGAATCGTTCTATCAAATCGAGCGCAATAAAACAACGGATCAAGGTTTGGGTCTGGGCTTGGCTATCGTCAAAGGAATGGCGCAGCTCTTGAAGGCTGATCTGAACGTTAAGTCAACCGTCAAAATAGGCTCGCAGTTTTCAGTAGTACTCCCGACTTGCTCACCAAATAATAGTGACGCTTTGAATTTTAGCAAAACGATAAACTATCTAAAGAACAAAGTTATCTTAGTCATTGATGATGATGATGCGGTGCTAAAGTCAATGCAATTACTCCTCGGATCTTGGGGCTGTCAGCCTGTTGCCGTACAGACGCTTGAGGAGGCAGTAACTGCTTTTAATAAGTGTCATCCTGACATGGTCATCACCGATTTTCGCTTAGCTAATGGCATAACTGGTGAGGATATTATCTTTGCGATTAGACAAAGTAGTAACTCTGCTCATTTGACGCCGTTTGTCATTTTGACTGCCGATACGACGCCGCAGCTATTTACAGCTACTAAAGCGATAAACCCTTTAGTCCTACATAAACCAATAGATCCAAAGAATCTGCGCCAGCAGCTCCAACAAGTATTAGCTGCGCTCTAAACCAAAAAACCGCCTACTATCGTTAAATAGTAAGCGGCTTTATTTTAATTGTTTCTAAGTTTTACATTTTTGCTTTTATCGTTGTTACAATACCTGATAAAGCATAGATGATACCGATCGCTAAGATACCGACAGGAATATCGTAAATCGCGATACTAAGTATCAAGACCCCAATAATAAGTACTACAAAGGGTACTTTCTTCTTATCAAATTCTTTAAAGCTGTAGTATTTAACGTTGCTGACCATTAAAAGACCACAGATGACCACCCAAGCTGCGAACAAGAACATCACAGCTGTGTCGTACTGTCCGACCCACTCGTTATGATCGACTGCAACCATAACGGCTGCTGTGACCAATATAGCGGCCAGTGGGCTGGCTAGTCCCACAAAGTATTTTTTATCGACCGTGCCAACTTGCACGTTAAAGCGCGCAAGCCGAAATGCGCCGCAAGCGGTAAAGACAAACGCGCAGCCCAAACCGATACGTCCTAATGGCTCTAAGGCAAAACTAAAGATCAAAATCGCAGGAGCTACGCCAAAGGCGAGCATATCCGCCAGTGAGTCGTATTGCTCACCAAACGGGCTTTGGGCATTAAGCATACGTGCTACGCGTCCATCAGCGCCATCTAATATCGCTGATAAAAAGATCGCTAATGACGCTTTGTAGAACTCGCCTTGCGTACTTGCCAAAATCGAATAAAACCCTGATAGCAGTGATAGCGTGGTAATCAGATTGGGCGCAAGATAGACACCGCGGCTAACGACAGGCTTGCCCTCTGCCACCTCGGTTTCTATCACTTCAAAAGTGAGACCGTCGTAGTCGTCATTGTCCGCTAAGCGAATATTGAACTCATGCTCATCGGCATAGGGCGGCTGAGTCGCTGCGCTATCACTGATGCTATCTAAGTGGGTGTTCAATGGTGTCTCAGTGCGCTTGGCATCTGTATTTATCTTGCTATCCATACTCATCAGTTTATCCTTATTCGCCAACCAGCCAGCGCACGTTGGTAGCGCTATCAGGCGTCATGTTAGGGGCATCAGCCACTTTGAGTGCCGGCTGCAAGAATCGCAATATCTCGCGCGCTTGGTTGTCAAACTGCCAAGGCGGATTGATAATAAGCATACCCGTACCGTTGAGACCAACCGCGACATCGTTAGGATAGATGTTGAGCTCACAGATCAGCTGACGTCTGATATCAGTGCGTTTTAGCTTTTTGTAAAATAGCTCAACCGCTTCGATGTTTTTGATCGGGAACCATAGCGCATAGGTACCTTGAGGCCATTTATTATAAGAGGCGACAAGCAAGTCAATCAGACGGGTAAAGTCCTTGTGCTCTTGCTCATAAGGAGGATCTAAGAATATTAGACCACGGCGCTCAGCAGGTGGAATGACCGCGCGGATACCTTCAAACGCATCACGGTGATGAATACCAATGGGCAACTTATGCAGTTGATAATTAAGCGCGTCATACTCGCTCGCTTTGGCTTCAAAGGCTTCGCCGCGTACGCCGCCGTCAGGGTTCTTTTCGACATGGTGCGCAATCCACCATGGTGAGCCGGGATAGACTTTGCTATCGTAGGTAAAGCGTGCTTGCTTGATACCTTCTATATAGTCTTTAATAGCGGCTGGGGCTTTTTCCATATCGATATCGGCATTTCTAAGCAGCGCTTGTATACCGCCTTTGGCCTCGCCTGTCTTGCGCGCCTCTTCGCTTGCGAGCGAATACAGTCCGCGCCCGCCATAAGCATCTAGCACATAAAACGGCTTGTTCTTTTGGCTGAGCTGATTGAGGAGTTGTACGAGCAATATGTGTTTGACCACATCAGCAAAGTTACCGGCGTGGTAGGCATGTTTATAGTTCATAGTCTCAAAAGTTTAAATAAGAAAAATTGCATCTATGGTAGCATAGACAGCATAAAAGATAACGAGGTTTCGGTAACTCGCCATTGAATAAGAAAGGTGAAAAAGTCGTTTGACTATGCTTATTATAAGGATAAAAGATGACAACGATTCATAGTAATACTGAGATGATGAATTCTGATTTGGATAAATTGACTGTTAATAAGCCAATAGAATCTGATAATACCTTGCTACTTGTCCAAGATATTGCCACTCTGCAAGCCGCTGACTTTGTTGTCAATTGGGAACAAAGGCTTACCGATATGCAGCTAAATAAGCTTAGTTTTGAAGGTTTTATCATTATCGATAATGTCTTTAGTGACAAAGCTCTACTCGCTTTGCAGGCAGAGAGCGGTTTCGTTGATTATCGAGAGGCTCATCTTACAGCTGGCGTGCGTTTAAGTCATATACGCGGGGATAAAATCCGCTGGATTAATAACCACTTTTTAGCAGGATCCTATTATTTACAAAGCATTGATAAGCTCGCTGATGTTTTAAACCGTGCGCTATTTACAGGGATTCGCCACAGCGAGGCGCATTATGCCTGCTACCCTGTTGGCTTTGGCTATCAGTGGCATAGCGACAATCCTGCGGGGCGTGATGAGCGGGTGCTATCAGCGGTGTTTTATCTTAATGACAATTGGGAGGCAGGTGACGGCGGCGCAGTAGAGCTCGTTGATAATCACGGTATCTCTCATACCATTATGCCCGTTGCCAATCGCTTGATTATCTTTGCTAGCGACTTACAACATCAAGTACAAATTGCACATCGTCAGCGCTATTCTATCGCCACTTGGATGCGCCGCGATAGTTTGGTACCTTTCGCTTAACTTATCGCTTAACTTAGAAGTTTTTACACTTACTTATTATCAAAAAGGCTCGTTCATGTCCAACAATAAAGATACTTTAGCGCAAACCCACCAACAAGCCACCTTAGATTTGAGCATTGAGATGCTTGAGCGTCCCTCTGTCACGCCAGATGATGACGGCTGCCAAGATATCCTAGAAGAGCGATTGGAACGGGCAGGTTTTGACTGTGAGTTTATGTATTATGGTGACAGAGATCAAACGGGCGAGCAGGCGCAAGTCAAAAACCTCTGGGCGCGGCGCGGCAGCACTGACCCTGTAATTTGCTTCGCCGGTCACACTGATGTCGTGCCCACTGGCGATGTCAATAATTGGACATACCCTCCTTTTTCTCCTACTATTGCTGATGGCTATCTGTGGGCCCGCGGTGCTGCGGACATGAAAACAGGCATTGCCGCTTTTACCGTAGCCGCTGAGCGTTTTTCGGCTAATCATCCTGAGCACAAAGGCTCTATTGCTTTTTTGATTACCTCAGATGAAGAAGGCCCGTCTATCAATGGTACGGTCAAAGTGATTGAGACCCTGGAAGCGCGGCAAGAAAAAATTACCTACTGCCTCGTTGGTGAGCCTTCAAGTACCGATACGTTAGGTGATATTATCAAAAACGGTCGCCGTGGCTCCTTAGGTGCCCAGCTAACGGTCACAGGCAAACAAGGTCACGTCGCCTACCCGCATTTGGCCAGTAATCCGATACATGCAGCAATGGCTGCTTTGGCGGAATTAACCGCGGCTGAGTGGGATAAGGGTAACGATTACTTCCCTGCGACTTCCTTGCAAATCTCCAATATTAACAGCGGTACAGGCGCAACCAACGTCATTCCTGAAACGCTTAATGCGGTCTTTAACTTTCGCTTTTCCACAGAGACTACGGAAGAAGAACTCAAAGAAAAAACTCACGCTATTTTTGATAAACACTTCAACAATAGTAAAGCCAATTATGATATTCATTGGAAATTATCGGGTCAGCCTTTTTTGACTCCAGAAGGCAAATTGGTATCCGCTTGCCAAAACGCGATCAAATCGGTAACAGGTACAGAGACGACATTATCTACTTCAGGCGGGACATCCGACGGACGCTTTATCGCGCCGACTGGTGCACAAGTGGTTGAGCTGGGGGTGCGCAACGCAACGATTCATCAAGTCGATGAAAAGGTTGAGGTTGATGATTTGGGACGACTGGCGCAGATATATGAGGGGATTTTGGAAAATTTATTATTGGATGAATAGCTTTATTCAATTGGTGGGTTACGCTTGAGCTAACCCACCCTACGCCACTAAAGCCTTTTACTACTCAACCACCTTAACCCAAGCACTCTCATGCCGAGTAAAGCCAATCTTTGGATAATATTCAGTCGCTTGCGGCGCAGATAATAAAATAACTTTGCAGCTTGGTGGTAATTGCTGCTCAATATGTTCAATCATTGTCTTGCCAATACCTAGATTTTGATAGGCTTCATCGACAGCGATATCTGATAAATAACAACAGTAGCTAAAATCGGTGACGCAGCGTGCTACACCTATAAGCTTTTTGCTGCTATTAGTATCATTCACACCTTCTTCGTGAACCTCATCAGTCCAAGCTGTCACTAACAGATTGGCATTATCCAGCATTCCTTTTATAACATAAGGATTATCTATAGGACGGCGCTCGCCTAGACTACAACGCTTTAATACCTCTATAAATTGAAAAGGCGTAATTGGCGTATTGATTTGATAACTTACCTGCGGCGTTGGCATAGATGTTCTCTCTACTTCTCGTTGCTCGTTTCTCGTTGATCGTTGTATTAATGGCTCACTCAATCCCAATATACAGATCCAACTGCCCATACTCTAGATTGCCACCGATATAATGCTCAAAATCGACATTGTAAGTACGAGTATGCTCGCAATCAGGATTATGAAAATACTCCCACGCCTTCTCCCAAGCGTTCATCACTGTATTCGGCATTCTCCCTTCTTCGGTGAATACTAGATACTTGCCTTCAGGGATAGTCACCGTAATGACATCGCTACCATGAGCGGCACTTAAAATATTCTCAGGGCTAAGAACGTTGCTGTCTTTACTATTATTTTCATTGCTATCCTCTCCCTCTACAGGCTCGCTCTCTACCTTCCAACTAGCGACCACATCGAACGCGCCAACTAAATCCTCGCTCTCATAATTGTGATAAACCCCGTAGATATCTTCGTTATCACTAAGGTGACTGACATGGTTTTGGTAAAACTTTTGCCATAATCGACCTAACTTTGCGCTGTCATGGCTAATCTCAGCGTTATTGGTAGTACGGACACTGATACCTTTACAAACTATCGCTGTTGATAGCTCTTTGACCTGTGATGTCATAATGTTGCCTTGGTTTTATACTTATAGCGTTATATTTATAGAGTAAAACTGAGAGAGTTAAAATAGAAAAATTAATCGGCTTCATCGATCCAATTCATCTGAATCGCTTCTAGGATGCCCTCGTTTGACTTTTGTGGATCATCATCAAAGCCCTCTAATTCTGTCACCCAGCGGTGCAAATCAGTAAAACGAATGTACTGCGGATCCGTCTCGGGGAACTTCTCGTATAGCTCTATGGCGATATCTAAGCTGTCTGTCCATTTTAATTTTTGCGGGGTCATGGTGATTCCTTTATTTACGATAAAAACGATAGACTCATCCTAACAAACTTCGGCAGATGATTATAGATGCATTTATTAGAGCATGATTGAATCATACACTTGGTACTTGCATGGATTTGACAGCGACTTGATGGCTATTCCAAGTCGTGATCACATCAGTCATCTGCTCGCCTGTCATATCCAATAGCCCTGGCGTCTGCTGACCTTGTTTATTTACAAATACGAATTTGGTCATCCCTACCGCCATTAACTGATCTTTTACAAAGAAGTGATGCTCAAAATAAACATACTTTTTATCCCAGCCTGCCACCGCGCTTCTTAGAGTCATTTTGTCCAAGAATTTGATTTGCTTGAGATAAATAATCTCCTGCATAGCGACAATCCACTCAGGAGTTTTGATGCCTTTTTGATGGCAGCAGCTCCTTAGCCACTTGGTAACATTAAGCTCAATAAACGATAAAAAGCGATAATTTGGCAGATGATCCCGAAACCCTAAATCGTGCGGTAATACTCGGTAGTGCCGTATAACTGGTGCTCTTAGCACCTCTTGACTGAGAGTCTCGCTAACCGATTGTTTTTTGAGTGCTTGTTTGAGCAGACTGGTCATAATAAAAAAACGGAGCAACATGTTCATAAATCATTCTCTTTTATATTAGGGCGTGTCTAAATGCCGCCTACTTTAACGCAAAAAAAGCCACCTGAGTGACTTTCTTTGATGTGTGCTATTTTTTATAAATTAATGACCGCCGCCATTGATACTACGCACCATCTCTTCAACCATTTTTTTGGCATCACCAAAGATCATCATGGTTTTGTCCATATAGAAGAGACTGTTATCAAGGCCTGCATAACCAGTACTCATAGAGCGCTTAATGACCATAACCGTCTGTGCTTTGGTCACTTCCAAGATCGGCATACCAAAGATAGGTGACGTGGGATCGTCTTTTGCAGACGGGTTCACGACATCGTTGGCCCCGATAACGAGCACCACATCAGTACTGGCAAAGTCTGAGTTGATCTCATCCATCTCCATAATGTCGTCATAAGGCACGTCAGCTTCTGCCAAAAGGACATTCATGTGACCAGGCATACGACCTGCGACCGGATGAATGGCAAAGCGTACATTGACGCCTTCTTCTTTTAGTAACTCATAGAGCTCTTTGACTGCGTTTTGTGCACGGCCCTGTGCCATACCATAACCTGGTACGATAATCACGTCGCTAGCATTAGACATAAGGAAACCTGCGTCCTCAGCTGAGCCTGACTTATAGTTCTTAGGTGCGCCGTCGTCATCGCCACTAGCAACCGCTGTCGTACCCATACCACCAAACAAGACGTTGAGTAGTGAGCGGTTCATAGCCTTACACATGATGTAAGACAAAATGGCACCAGATGAGCCGACGAGCGAGCCTGCGATAATCAACATAGAGTTGCCAAGGGTAAAACCAATACCTGCTGCCGCCCAACCTGAGAATGAGTTAAGTAGTGAAACCACCACTGGCATATCACCGCCGCCAATAGGTGCAATCCACATCCAACCAAAGACAATAGCAAGTACCGTCATCGCATAAAAAGCAGGTAGTGAATCGGTCATGAAGTAGACCGCGCCAAACCCTATCATAGCGAGAAACAAGAGCGCTTGAACGGGTTTTACCCAGCCGCCTGTAACCGTCTTCGCCCAGCTCTTAGCTGCCAGTTTACCAAAGGCAAAGAACGACGCTGAAAAGGTAATCGCCCCGATAAAGCAGCCGATAAACAGCTCCAAGCGAGTAATCGTACTGTAGGCTTCTTCGGTATGCAGTACCGTCGCTAGTGCAATAGCAACTGCGGCAAGACCTACGAACGAGTGCATTAACGCAACCGTCTCTGGCATTTGCGTCATAGCAACGGTTCTAGCTTTCCATAGACCGACTACTGCGCCTAATACCATAGCGCCAACGATCATCCAAAGGATTGGACCTTCGGCTAAAAAGAAAGTGGTAACCACAGCAATTGCCATCGCCGCCATACCCATACGATTACCACGAATCGCCGTCTTTGGGCTAGATAGGCCGCGCAAGGTTAAAACAAATAAGATAGCACCGATAAGATAAAACCAATCCGCATTAGCCGCGATCATAGCTGAGATATTATTCATACGTTGTCTCCGCTCTCAGTAGTATCTGTTACGACCACTTTTTTAGGTTTGGGTTTAAACATGGCAAGCATACGCTCAGTCACGGCAAAACCACCAAAGATATTGACGCTGGCTAAAAATACCGCAAAAGCGCCTAATATACTGGTCGCGGTAAATACCGAACCGTCAATGACTACAGTCTGTAGCATGGCACCGACGATAACGATACTCGATAGCGCATTGGTCACTGCCATAAGCGGCGTATGTAGCGCAGGGGTGACGCCCCAAACCACGTAGTAGCCGACGAAAATAGCGAGTACAAATACGGTAAAAATCGCTACAAATGGGGTGCTAGCCATTGCCGCACCTGCTGGCGCTGCGGCTAAAATAGTGGCAATCATCTTATCCTCCTAAAATTTATTCGTAACTGACAACATTAAAATACATGAGTTTTAGCGACGAGCGAGACGAACTTGGCCGTCGTGAGTAACGGCTAAAGCGCCCTGAATCTCATCTTCCATATCTAAATGTAGTGTCAGTGCTTGAGATGAGGCATCATCTGTAGCTGGTTCTTGAATTAACGTGGTTATAAAGTTGACTAAGTTATTGGCGTATAAGTCTGATGACTGGGCTGCTAGCTGTGATGGAATATTAGCCGCTCCCACGATACGTACACCATTATCAGTAGTAATGGTTTGGTCAGGAACGCTGCCCTCAACATTACCACCTGTACCCGCTGCCATATCAATAAGCACTGAGCCTGCTTTCATTTTGTCAAGCGTAGCCTTATGCACTAAACGCGGTGCATTACGGCCAGGAATTTGCGCAGTAGTAATGACGATATCAGCGCCGCTTAGCGCTTTGTCAACGACTGCTGCTTGGTCGGTCATGTATTGCTCTGATGGCGTCCACGCATAACCCCCTGTTGACTTGGCTTTTTGCGCTTCTTCATCGCTCATCGGTACATCCAGCCACTTACCGCCTAATGACTCAACTTGCTCGCGAGCACTTGGACGCAAGTCACTGGCTTCGACGACCGCGCCTAAACGCTTGGCCGTAGCAATCGCTTGCAAACCTGCCACGCCAACGCCCAAGATAACGACTTTGGCAGGCTTGACCGTGCCTGCTGATGTCATAAACATCGGGAATGGACGCGAGTATTCGTTCGCTGCCATCAATACCGCCTTGTAGCCCGCTAAGTTGGCTTGCGAGGACAACACATCCATATTCTGCGCGCGCGATAACGTTCGCGGCAACAGCTCCATGGCATAAACCGTTGCGCCTTTTGCCGCATAAGTGTCGAGCTGAGTATTGCGATAAGGGTCGAGCATACCGACGACGATTTGACCAGTCGTCAGGCTGTCCACCATCTGGGCTGGCAAGTCATTGACTGTGGTAATAATACGCGCATCACTAATGACGTCGCTACCATTTGCTGCGATTGTGGCACCAGCGGTTTGGTAGCTCTCGTCAGAATAATAAGACGCGATACCAGCACCGGACTGAATAATCACCTCAAACCCAAGCTTACGCAGTTTTTTGACTGCATCTGGGGTTATTGCTACGCGGCTCTCATGCGAGGCATCTGCACTAATCACACCGATTTTCATACCGTCTCCTTACATCCCAATACATAACCAACCTATGCGCTTTGACTTAATTAACCAAACGCATGGTGCAAAAAATCTTTGATCAACACTCATAAAAAAATTAAGCGCTCATCAAAGACTATCATTCTGACAACTATCAATTAAATAAATGATAATGTGGCTGTCATCAGCTCGCTTTATTATAAAGACATCATTGTCTACTTATCATTGTTTAATGATGACTCATAAGTAAATAAAAAGTTAGCTAAAAGACCCTCTATCATAACTTTTATTATTGCGTCACTCTCAAAGCCAATATACACGGCTTTTGACGACAATATATAACAGTTTTGAACATGAACAAAGCACTCATGCTAAAATGTGCTATAGCATATCTAAGACTTATCTGAGTTCTCACAACCTTGCTTTCTAATAATTATTACTTAAAGGGAATCACTATGTATTTTGTTCTCTCTCCTGCCAAATCTTTAAATGAGACTGATGCCGTTCCTGTGAACATTGGCAACTACTACAGCCAGCCTGAGCTCATTGCGCACTCGCAGACCTTAATGAAATCGCTTAAGACTAAGGAGCCAATGGACTTGCAGGAGCTTATGAGCATCTCTGATGATCTAGCGCAGCTAAATGCTAAGCGCAATCAAGAGTGGCAATGGGATACGGACAAGCCCTTTAATAATGACAATGCCAAACCCGCCGGCTACCTATTCGACGGTGACGTCTATACCGGACTTGATATGTACGGCATGGATAAAGATACGGCTATCTATGTTAATAAGCATTTAGGAATTTTGTCAGGATTATATGGCATTATCAAACCCTTAGACTTGATCCAACCGTATAGACTTGAGATGGGCACCAAACTCAAAAATAAGCGCGGTGATAACCTTTATGAGTTTTGGGGCGAGCAGATTACCGATACCATCAATAAGCAAATGGCAGATAGTGATGACAAAGTCTTGATTAATCTAGCCTCTAACGAATATTTTAAAGCAGTGAAGAAAAAAGCTTTGGACGCACAGATTATTACGCCACGTTTTGAAGATGAGAAAAATGGTCAATATAAAGTAATCAGCTTTTATGCCAAAAAGGCCCGTGGTCTAATGGTGAAATACGCGGCGGATCATAAACTGACCAAAGCTGAGCAGCTTAAAGATTTTGATTTGGCAGGTTATTATTATGTCGATGAATTGTCTGATGACAACACTTGGACGTTTAGGCGCGATGAGGCGGATCAGTAACTAATATTTATAAGTTTTGTTCAGAACTAGCTGGATTGTAAGTTTTTTCTTTCAACTTATCGATTTAGTAGCAAAACTCGTCTAATCATTGCTACTTGCTGGAGTAGAAATTCAGCCTTCAGCTTAGGATAACTAGCAACAATAATTATATTCTATAGAGCCTTTACTAATTAGTTGCCCGCAAATAAATAAAGTTTTATATGTTTGGAGTCAAATGAAATGAGGTCCAAGTACGCCTTAGGATGCATCATTCCTGATGACCAAGCACTTAAATCGTCATGCGATAGCTCTAAATTTAAAGTTTTAGATGATTTAGTATATTTATATTGCTTGCGAATAGAGCCTGCAGTTCTGAAATATATCTCAATTGTATTGATTGTCATGTCATGGACAGTTATCTCAGGTATATTTAGCGTTAATATACAACTTATTTCTGAAAAACGTAACTCTTCGTCAGAATAACCTTGCCGAGCAATATAAAAATTATAGCTTTTAATATTCAGGTAACTAGTAGCGGATGCATCGCTATCAAACTTTCGAATTGCAGTAGATTCGTTCATAAAAGCTCACCTATTAATGAGTGATAGTATTAAAAAACAGTTAAGAAATTAGTAGCCGTATAATTAATATACCTCACATAAAAGCCAAAAGTAAAACTTTAGTTCACTATTTATTTAAATTCAAGTTTTATATTACCAAGTTTTAGCTTCTACGCATAAAAAACCCCAATAAGCCAAAGCCTATCGGGGTTTTGTTTTGACAAAGACTATAAGATGAAAACTATAGTCTTAAGCATTACAGGTTAAGGGCATAAATTACATCATGCTACCCATTCCACCCATACCGCCCATTCCACCAGCGCCGCCGCCCATAGCAGCCATGCCGTCATCACCTTGTGGTAAGTCAGTAATCATGACTTCGGTCGTGAGCATGAGACCAGCAACCGATGCTGCATTCTCTAGTGCTGAGCGCGCAACTTTTGCAGGATCAAGGATACCCATCTCTAGCATATCACCGTACTCGCCAGACGCCGCATTGTAACCGTAGTTGCCGCTACCTTGCTTGACCGCATTAACAACAACTGAGGCTTCTTCGCCTGAGTTAGTAACGATTTGACGTAGCGGTGCTTCCATCGCACGGCGCAGAATCTTGATACCTGCGTCTTGATCGTCATTGTCGCCTTTGAGCTCAGATAGTGCGTTCAAAGCGCGAACAAGTGCTACGCCGCCGCCTGGGACAACGCCTTCTTCGACCGCAGCACGAGTGGCATGCAAAGCATCATCAACGCGATCTTTTTTCTCTTTCATTTCAGTTTCAGTCGCCGCGCCAACTTTGATAACGGCAACGCCGCCGGCAAGTTTTGCCATACGCTCTTGTAGCTTTTCTTTATCGTAGTCAGAGGTAGATTCTTCCACTTGACGTTTGATAGACTCGACGCGATTTTCGATGTCAGCTTTTTGACCCGCGCCATCAACGATAACGGTGTTTTCTTTACCAACAGTGACCTTTTTGGCGGTACCCAACTGCTCAAGAGTTGCCGTCTCTAGGCTTAGACCAATCTCTTCAGAGATCACTGTAGCGCCGGTCAAGGTTGCGATATCTTCTAGCATGGCTTTACGACGATCACCAAAACCTGGTGCTTTTACGGCACACGTTTTTAGGCCGCCACGCATGTTATTCACAACTAAGGTTGCCAGTGCTTCGTTTTCAACGTCTTCTGCGATGATAAGTAGTGGCTTGCTTTGCTGCATCACTTGCTCAAGTAGTGGCACGATCTCACGGATGTTGCCGATTTTTTTGTCAACGAGCAAGATATATGGGTTTTCAAACTCAGCCGTTAGGCTGTCTTGCTTATTAGCAAAGTACGGGCTGATATAGCCGCGATCAAACTGCATACCTTCGACGACTTCTAGCGTATCTTCAAAGCTTGAGCCTTCCTCAACCGTGATGACGCCTTGCTTACCGACTTTTTCCATCGCTTGAGCGATAAGCTCACCGATTTTGGTGTCTGAGTTGGCTGAGATTGAACCAACTTGCGCGATAGCTTTTGAATCGTCAGCTGGGGTAGATAGCTCATGAATTTGCTCAACGGCGGCGCGTACGGCTTTGTCGATGCCGCGTTTAAGATCCATAGGGTTCATGCCAGCGGCCACTGATTTCATGCCTTCTTGCAAGATAGACTGAGCCAATACTGTGGCCGTAGTCGTACCGTCACCTGCGACATCATTAGTGCGGCTAGCGACTTCACGAACCAGTTGCGCGCCCATGTTTTCAAACTTATTCTCAAGCTCGATCTCTTTAGCCACTGAAACACCATCTTTGGTGATGGTCGGTGCGCCAAAAGATTTGTCGATGACCACATTACGGCCTTTAGGGCCTAGCGTAACTCGTACTGCATTTGCAAGGACGTTTACGCCATCCATCATTTGTTTACGGGCATCTATGCCAAACTTTACGTCTTTTGCCATGTTCATTTACTCCAATAATTAATAATTTTTTATGTGAATATTAAAGATTAAGCTTCAATGATGCCTAATACATCAGACTCTTTCATAATAAGTAGCTCTTCACCGTCAACTTTAACCGTTTGACCAGCGTACTGACCGAACAAGACTTTGTCGCCTGTTTTGACGTCTAGCGCGCGGGTGTCACCATTGTCACGGATCTGACCATTACCTGTTGCGAGCACCTCACCTTGTGACGGCTTTTCTTGCGCTGAACCGGGCAGTAAGATACCACCAGCCGTTTTTGTTTCTTCTTCTATACGGCGGACAACGATACGGTCATGTAAAGGGCGAATATTCATCACTATGTCTCCAAAATTTGGTTACGTTAAATGGGTTTGATTCAAGGGTCTCAGCAGCCTTATCGGTCAAACACATACCCTTACCTATATAAAAGTAGTGTTATAAAAGATAAGCTGTGAGCTTGATTCAAAAAATGGGGGCATGACAAGGTGGGTTCAAGTGTAAACTCAAAAATATTTACAAGGCGTTTGTTGCTGCAAATGATCCTCAAACATAAGCGTGCAAGCTTACTCACATGACGTTACTGAGTACTGATGACAAGCGTTTTACGGTAACATCGACTACACCTGCTCAACCTATTACTCAGCAGCCACCCTTGAAAATGTAACAAGATATGACCATTATAGTATTTATGATTAACAGTCCTAGTGGACAAGAGCTTTTGTCACTCACAAGAGTACGTAAACAATAGCTATAAAATAACTAAAATATCTGACAAACTTATTAAGGATACATTCATGACATCATTTACCATCCCTAACAAGCGCAGTAAGAATAAACTGGCAACCCTGTTTACAACAGGTGTCAGTATCGCTGCTATTGGAGCTATCAGTATGACCGCCCCTACCCTTGCTAACGCAAAAAGCATACAGCCCTCAAGCGCAAACTACAGCTTTACCGTAGAAGATAAATATAAAGGAGTGGCTACTCGTACTTTGAGCAAATCAGGCAATGCATGGAACTACAATGTCAAAGCTCGAGTCGCAGGCGTGGCGAGCGCCGCGCAAAGCAGCACCTTTGTAATCAATGGCAACAATGTTAGCCCAAGCAAAGCCAGCACCACGTACAAATTGCTCGGCATTGGGCGTACGCATAATCTTAGCTTTGATTCAGCGGGCAAAAAGGTGACAAGCAGCTATAGAGGCAAGACCACAACGTCTAATATGGCTCAGCAAGCCTTTGATGACTTGAGCTTAGAGGTACAAATTCGTCAAGACTTATTGAACGGCAAATTCTCTGGTAATTATTACATGGCCAAAAAAGACAAAGTCGAGAAAACACCTTTTAAAAAGTCAGGTAATACCAAAATTACGGTACCAGCAGGTACCTTTGACACTGTACGTGTTGACCGTGTCCATGACGACAATGACCGCTCAACCAGCTTTTGGTTGGCACCCAGTTTAGACTACTTACCAGTGAAAGTAAGTCAAATCAACGATGGCAAAAAGATGGATCTGGAATTAACCAAAGTAAACTAAACCCCTTTGCCCCTGATCTTCGTAATAGTTAGTAATAAACAGTCCAGACAAAAGCGGCGCTCTATAGTTAGAGCGCCGCTTTTTTGTGTTGAGACTTTAATAGCTAACAACTAACGCGCGCGGGGCTGTTTGACGACATTGTTCATAGAAGGCAGACGCTTTAACAATAAAAACAGCCAAGTATTAATCAAAAACAATAACACAAAATCGATTAAGTAAACCATAATCTCAGCCCAACTGCTTCCGTAGATACGTGTAAATAATACGACGCCGCTTGCCCCCAAATACACCAAGGTGAGCATACTACCAATTAATAGCATATAGGGCGAGCGTCCCTTCAATATAAAGGGCGTGATGATAAATGCAGGAATCAGCCAAAGCCCATACCAAGCGATACCGCCAATAATATCAGGACTGGCTGGATTAAAAACACTAATTAGAACCGGCAAGACCAGCAGACGATAAGCGAGCCAAAGCAGCCAAGTCACAAGCAGACGCTGACGCATAGGCGCGATAGGCTTGCCCGTCGCTGCAGGCGCGGGTGCTGATGTTACGCTTGATGAGTCAGGAGAGTTTGACATAGGGCTTTTGGCTTTCCTATTGGGTCACATAAAGGAGGATCATACAAAATGAGCGACATAACACTATAAGCGCATGTTTAGCGACATAAGCGCATATTTAGCGACCAAAGTCCGCTTGCGCAAGTGCTTTGGCGCTTATCGCAAGCCTGCGACCCAAAGCCACTGCCAATTCGCGCTCATCATCAGTGACAGGCTGATCATGCGCGCTGCCGCTAACATGACTGGCACCATAAGGCGTGCCGCCGCGACTAGTGCGCCCAAGCGCAGGCTCAGCATAAGGCAGACCGACTATCATCATACCATGGTGCATAAGCGGCAACATCATCGTAAGCAGTGTCGTCTCTTGTCCGCCATGCATCGAGCCTGTAGCAGTGAATACAGAGGCGGGCTTGTTCTGTAGATTGCCTGCTAGCCAAAGCGTCACAGTACTGTCCCAAAAATATTTCATGGGCGCAGCCATGTTGCCAAAGTGAGTAGGACTACCAAGTGCCAGACCGGTGCAGCCCTTTAAGTCGTCCATCGTGCAATATAGATCGCCCTCATCTGGAATCGCAGGTTTGCTCACTGTTGTCTCAGCAGCTACTGTTGGGACTGTACGGATACGCGCTGTCATACCCGCGTCTTCGATGCCCTGAGCAATCGAGTAAGCCAGCGTTTTGGTTGTGCCGTGAGTAGAATAATACAGCACCAAAACATAGGGAGCAGTTTGACTCATGAGCTAAATGTCCTATAAAAATCATACCAATAATTGTTGTTTACATTATGCCCGACTCTTGAGCGCACATGCAAACAAACTACTTTTATAAAGCAAAGCCTGTCTGTTGTCCCTTAAACGCTACCGCTCAGCATTTTGACACAAATTAGGGGCACATATGGTAAGCGTATTTTTGTTACACTTATCTATCTTTATTGTTTGCTGATGGGTCTCTATGGAAAATTTGGTAAAAAAACTGCCCTTTTTGCAGCAGCGCTGGTTTCAGTTCTTAAAGTTTTTGACGCGACATTTTTTTGAAGATGACTGCCAGCAAAAAGCGGCCTCTTTAACCTATACCACAATGCTATCTATCGTGCCGATACTGACCGTCCTTTTGATGATCTTATCCTCAGTGCCGGCACTTGCTTCTGTCCGCGCGCAGATCTATGAGGTGATCTATAGCAACCTTTTGCCGCAATCAAGCTTGCAGGTGAGTGAATATATCAATGACTTCGCTGAAAAATCGACCAATTTGACTGCTATTGGTATCGTCATCTTATTTTTGACGACTATCATGACTCTAACCACTATCGAGCGCGCTTTTAATCAGATATGGCGCGTGACTGATCGCGCAGGCGGCATCAAAAGTATGCTGCGCTACTGGACAATCGTAACCATGGGCCCTATCGTATTGGGCACCGCTTTTATTGCTTCGAGCACCGTACAGAGCCTGAGCTTTTTGAATCGTCAAATTGCAGGTTACGGTATCGATTGGTCATTTTGGGTACAGATGGTATCGATTGGTATCACTGTCGCAGGCTTTGTGGGTATGTACTGGTTTATTCCAAAGGCACGCGTCCCGTTCAAAAACGCTGCTATTGCTGGTATTATCGTGGCTATCGTTTTCGAGCTCCTCAAGCACATCTTTGGCACGGTGATGACCAACTTTACCAGTTATGAGGCCATTTATGGCGCTTTTGCTGCCCTGCCGATATTTTTGTTATGGATTTATCTGTCTTGGAACCTAATTTTGTTAGGAGTTGAGATTAGCTATACCTTAACGATTTTTGAGACCAAAGAGGTCTATCCTCGCCATCCACTGCTGAGTCTATTGGACATGCTCAATGTGGTATATAGCCATTATCTAAAAGGCGAGGCGGTCAGTGAGCAGGAGCTGCGCGATGTCCTAGGCCGCAAGGAGCTGCCCAAATGGTATACCTATATTAACTATCTTAAAGATAGCAATCTGATTACCACAACTGAGCACGATGAATACGTCCTCAAAAGAGATTTGAGCAAAATGAGCCTCTGGGACTTTTATCGTACCCTACCTTACCCATTGCCGATCAAAGATGAGTTAGATGAGATGAATCCTAACGATCAGCAGCCTTGGTTAAGCTTGCTTATCAACCGCTTTGAGACGACAGAACGCTGCGCCAAAGAGGAGCTGGATTTACCTTTAAATGCTATATTTGCCCATAGCGAACCGCGCCGCAAATCAATGACTCCTCCAAGTAGGCCTAGCGAAAATCGTCGCAACTCAAAAAGTGAGCATGCAGGTTTTGAACCCGCCGCTTTTGACAAAGACAGTAGCGTAGTTTTGGACAACGAGCACAATGAAGTTGTGATTCCAAAAGATAGTGCTATAGACCAAAACTCAGCAAAAAAGAGTAGGATAAGCAATACTGCCAGCTTTATCAAAAGCAGTCGCACAAGAGGCGATAAAATAAGAGTAGAGGATAAAAGTATTATCACTGAAGCGGACAATCCGCAGCGCTAAATAAGTTAAGTTTATTACTAACACAAAGCTATTTTATATATTTTGGAGCCTACGCTAGTGCGCGATGAGAAAAAAACGTTACTTGAAACAACCAAAGAATCCAGTATTAATGGCTTTCATAAATTTGCTCAGTTGTGGTCGCTACAAACGCTTGCTGATTTGCCTGATCGCATCAGAAACTTATGGCAGCAGTTAATTGGCTCATACTGGTTTATTCCAACGACTTGTGTACTAGCTGGCATACTATTAGCGCCCTTGTTTCTTACTATTGATGAGTATTTTGATCGTGAGGCAGTCAAAGAGATAGCCTTTGCTTTTACTGGTGATGCGGATGCCGCGCGTTCTATCATGACCGCTATCGCAGGCGCCGTGTTAGGCGTCGCTGGTACCACGTTCTCGATTACTATTGCTGTATTATCGATGGCGTCGTCGCAATTTGGGCCGCGACTTTTGCGTAATTTTTTGACAGATACGCCCAATCAGTTTGTACTTGGTGCCTTTATCGGCACTTTTAGTTACAGCCTATTAGTGCTCAAATCTATTCATAAATTTGATGTCGGTCTTGGTGTGCCGCAATTGTCAGTCACCTTTGCTATCGTCATGGCTATCATTTGTGCGCTGCTATTAGTATATTTTGTACAACATATGGTGCATGCCATTCAAGCCTCTCACGTCATTCAAGATGCTAGTAACGATGCGCTCGAAAACATCAATTACTGGTATAGCGATCATTGTGATATACAGCATCATCAAGATATCTTACAAGAAGATATAAAGCGGTTTCATACTTGGCCTGCCACCCCTATTTACGCGCCCGTTTCAGGATATTTGCAGCAAATTTACTTTGACTCTTTGATTACCTTGACTCAAGATTACGGCGGCGTTGTACAACTGCATGCCAATCTTGGCGACTTTGTCACTGACAAAAACGTCATCGGCTACTTTTATCAGTGTCCACCAGGGCACCCTAGTGATCAGCAAAAGACTAAAACCTCTAATTTAGCGATTTTGCCGCGCCATCCTGATGGGATGTTTTGGCAACGCTTCGCCGCTTGTGTTCGCATTGAGCCGCGCGCGGTACATTCAAACGATATTGCTTATAGTTTGGGACAAGTGACTGAGATTGCTGTGCGTGCCCTCTCGCCTGGTATCAATGATCCCAAGACGGCAGTGAACTGTGTTCAGTCGTTGACAATATGTTTGAGCGTGATGATGCGTCGCCAGCCGCCAAGCCCGTATCATTTTTATGTGCCGCCTCACGACAACGATGAGTCAAAAATTACGGTTAATGAGCCGCGGGTAGCTACGCTGGCTGTCATCACCCAAACCCCTAGAATCGCTGACTTTATCGATACCTCTTTGGGTGAGATACGCCGTTATGCGGTCGCTGACTTAATGGTATTAAAAGCTTTGTGTCAGGCGATGACGGATCTTAACTATGCTCGGGTCAATAGTGCCCAGCAGCAGACGCTCTTGCATGAGATTACCTTGATTGAGCGCGCAGGTATTGAGAACTTGACCTACAGCGAGCTGGTAAACGATTTAGCCGCTATGTGCCAGCAGGCCAAGCAATTCGTCCATAATGAGGACGCACAGCATCAGCACTTTAGATACCTTAGCAAATTTGCAACGCATATCAATAAAGCTTTAGAGGTTCAATCTAGCTAAGCTGCTAACATTTTGGTTTGCAGTTATTATTTTTTATTACTTTGAGATTCTTTATGGCATCCACATCTACTCTGACCCTTCTAGAAGTCAGCGCCATTTTTTTGTCGATTACCGCTGTACTCTCTTATATCAATCATAGATTTATCGGTCTGCCGACAACTATTGGCGTTATGGTGATCTCAATTTTGCTCTCTATGATAGCGATATTTTTGGGATTTTTAGGTTTTGATCAGCTTATTGATTATGAAGTAAGTTTACTTGAGCAGCTTGATTTTACCGAAGTTCTGCTTGATGGCATGCTGTCTATGTTGCTGTTTGCAGCAGCGTTGCATGTCAATATTGGCGACTTAAAACGTTATAAGCTACCTATTGGCATTTTGGCAGGCGCAGGTACAGTGATATCTGCGGTACTGATCGCCATCGCCCTATATTACATGCTGCCCCTGTTCGGCTTTGGCTTACCACTTATTTGGTGCCTGTTATTTGGCGCGCTGATATCGCCTACTGATCCTATTGCGGTAATGGGCATCTTGTCCTCAGCTGGCGCGCCAAAGAGCCTAGAGACCGTTATCGCTGGCGAGTCGTTGTTTAACGACGGCTTAGGCGTGGTTATCTTTGTCCTGCTTCTAGGTATTTTAACGAGCGGTGATATTCCTACTGCTAACTATGTCGCCCATACCTTAGCCATTGAGGCAGGCGGCGGTATCGTCTTTGGATTGGTGCTTGGTGCTATTTTGTACTATATGATAAAGAGCATCGATAGCTATCAAGATGAGGTGTTACTAACTTTGGCAGGCGTGATCGGCGGGTATGCGCTCGCCAGTCATTGGCATCTGTCAGGACCGTTAGCTATGGTGATGATGGGGTTGATGGTCGGCAATCGTGGTCGCGCCTTAGCTATGAGTGACAAGACTCGCCATTATGTTGATCTATTTTGGGAGCTTATTGATGAGATTTTGAACGCGATTTTGTTTGTCTTAATCGGTTTAGAAGTGGTTATGATCGCTTACTCAGGTAATTTATTTATCGCTGCTATCTCAACTATCATCATTGCCCTGCTTGCTCGGTTCATCGTTGTCGGTATGACTACCAAAACCTTTAACCGTCAGCTTGATTTGCCCTCAGGCGCTTGGAAGGTACTGACATGGGGCGGGCTGCGCGGCGGTATTTCAGTCGCTTTAGTACTGCAACTGCCAACAGGGCCTGAGCGTGATATTTTGCTGGCGCTAACTTACGCGGTAGTGATATTTTCCATTTTGGTACAAGGTTTGAGCGTTGGTCGAGTCGCCAGATCGATAAGTCCAAAGCAACCGAGTTAAAGTGCACGGCTGCTGACTAATGGCTTGCTATTAAGACTTTAAAATTAAAAAAGCAGGATAACGCTATCGCTTTAAAGATAGTCTTATCCTGCTTTTTAAGCAAAACCTTTATGGTGTTAACACTATTCTTATAGCAGACCTTTTTGTCTCATGCTGCGATAGACCACGATGACGATAATGACATTAAGTATTAAAATACTTAGCTTAAACCAATCAAAGGGACTGATAACTAAGTAATAAATCTCGACAGGAATAAATATTCCGTAGCCAATGACACTAAACCAGTAGGCCCACGTTTTGTCTTGCCACAAGCCATAAGCTTCAATAAACCGTAGACTGACATAAAAAACGATAAACAGTAAAAAAAGCGTCCAGTTTTGACTCGCTTGCTGAGCAATTTGTATAGTGCTCTCAACTTGCGGCGCTAATAATGTACCAAAATAACGCCGCCATGAGTCATTAGCGCTTGCAAGCCAATGCTCAAGATCGTTATGCCATAACACTAGTGCTGCTGCGCCTAATAGCGCGCCTACGCCTTTGACAATCTCATAGATAGCGACAGCTTTAATCGATTCACTAGAATGATGGCTGTCCTCTGATATAACTGTATGATCCGCTTGGGGTGAATCTGGCGTATTAGCCAAAGAAAGTCTCCACAACGCGCCCTTGCAACTGCTGATTAAAAAACGGTGTATTTTTGCCATTAGAATACATAGTCTGCGCGGTGACTTGCCACTCAAGGTCAGGATCGACGAGTACAGCCCCGCCTATGCTCTCGTATTGGGCTTCGATACCTGCAATCTTGGCAGGATTAAGACATATCTTGTCTACCAGCTGCGCCAAACTGAGCACCTCATCGCGTACCAACTGACAGGCTAGAGCCATAAAGGTATCAAAATTTGAGATACCAGGTGTGCTCTCTGCGAATGGCGCTTTTTTGGCGGTAGCATTGAGCGGTTCGTGATGACTACAGATAGCGTCGATAGTGCCGTCTTTGAGCCCACGCAGTAATGCTTGTTGATCGGTATTACTGCGTAGCGGTGGTAATACATAGGCCTGCGCATTAAATCCTTCTAAATTATCATCGGTCAGGTACAACTGATGCATCGCCACATCACAGGTGACTGGCAGGCCTTTATCCTTTGCCCAGCGCATGAGCTCAACTGATGATTTACATGATAGCTGACTAAAATGCGCGGCAATACCCGTCTCCTCTACCATCAGCAGCTGCGTTGATAATGCTACGGTTTCTGCAATCCATGGAATACCTTGCAAACCATGATAAGAAGCAATATAGCCTTCATGCGCCACGCCTTCACCTGACAGACTAGGTTCATCAGGATAAAAGAATACTTTCATACCAAAGGTCGCCGCATACTCAAGTGTGCGCAGTAACACTAAATCATTCTTAAAAGGCCTGCGCGCGTTGGAGACTGCGATACAATTGCCCTTTTTTAGGCCAGCGATGTTAGAGGGATGTGTGCCCTCAAGCCCTGCGGTCAAAGCACCCAAGATATGTAAATAAATACCGCCGTCATCAAGCGCGCGCTCACGTAAGCCCTTGAGCAGCGAGCCGTTTTCTAAAATAGGATGGGTATCAGGAGGGGTGACCACATGCAAAAATCCATTGGCGCGCGCGGCCTGCCCTTCAGATATTAGCGTACCATGCTGCTGCTGACCTGGCTCTCGCAGGCGCGCACATAGATCAACGAGCGGCGGTAGCAGCCACATCTCATTGTCTATATTTTTATCGCTTAGATGATCATTTACAGTGCTTGGCAGCGTAGACGATAATGACTGCGGTAGCAGATTACGTATTAAGTTATTGGTGTTTGTGGACATGAGCATAAATACCGTATTAATAAAAGTTAAAAAGTGAGGCGACAACGCTAAATGGCATTACATAATAGGTTATGCCCCAGACGCTTGATGAGCGCGCTGCCCCTCCATCGCCATTGCTAAAACAGCCATACGAATCGCTACGCCGTTACTCACCTGCTCTAGGATTACTGATTGCGGGCCATCTGCCACGCTTGAGGCGATCTCAACGCCGCGGTTCATCGGTCCTGGATGCATAATTAGGGCATCTGGTTTTGCTCGTGCGACGCGTGCAGGTGTTATTCCATAGTGTTTGTAATACTCGTTCGATGACGATAATAGCGGCGAGTCGATACGCTCGTTTTGGATACGCAGGCCCATGATGACATCGCAGTCACTCACGCACTGATCGATATCTTCATAGACTTTGACGCCAAAGCGCTCAATGCCCTTGGGTAAAAGCGTACGCGGCGCGATAACGCGGATATCTTTGACCCCTAACGTCTGTAGAGCGCTGATGTCTGAGCGCGCCACTCGCGAGTGCTTTATATCACCGATGATAGCGACAGATAACTCCTCAAATGGTCGCGGAGCATTGCGATGAATGGTCAGCATGTCGAGCATTCCTTGAGTGGGGTGCGCATGCCAGCCATCACCGCCATTGATGATGGCAATGTTAGGCGTAACCTCTGTGGCCATAAAGTGCGCAGCGCCCGATGCTGAATGACGCACAACAAAGATATCAGCAGTCATTGCCTGCAAGTTCCACAAAGTGTCACGTAAGCTCTCACCTTTTTTGGTACTAGAGCGCGCGATATCGATGTTAAGGACGTTGGCACCTAGGCGCTTTTCAGCGACCTCAAAAGTGGTACGCGTACGGGTCGATGGCTCAAAGAACAAGTTCATCACGGTACAGCCTTCAAGCTCAGGTCTATTAATTAATAAGCCCTTATCATCAAAAAAGGTCTCCGCTTTGGCTATAATGGCCTGCAGCTGCGCCTTATTTAATCCTTCTACACCCAAAAAGTGACGGATACTGCCATCAGCATTAAGCTGCGGTCGACTGAGCGACGTGTTTAGCCTTTGATGAATGGTACTTGGATCAAACTTGACATAGTCAGAGGGTGAGATTTTATTGGTAGCATGGCTATCGGTAGCATTTGGCATAATGACGAGTCTTTGTGGTTGTTTTAATAAGTATGGCTAGATGGAACATATTGAGCACTATTTCAATCAATGACGAACCTTTATTCGTAGGCAAAGCGGTAGATACAGCGACATTTTAGCGCTTATTTGCTACACTTTGTCTCAAACTTATCTATAAAAATAGACACTTTACATTTAATAAATCTAGTGTAGCTGATTTTATAGCCAGTACAAAGGGACATGACCCGCTTATTATTATTTTTTGAGTCAGTTCAAACGCTGTACAATGAGCTATTTGTATTGATTATCTATTAAATGAAAACCTATGTTATCGCTTTTTTTATTCTATTAGGACACCCTATGACCACCCTAGCCCAATATTTAGACAAGCACTCAAACCAAACTGCGATAAACGACGTGATTACCACGCTAGCGGACGTTGGCATCACCATATCAGAGTTACTTAGAAAAGGTGCGCTTGCTGATATTATGGGCGAAGCTGGCAATCAAAACGTGCAGGGCGAAGAACAAAAAAAGCTCGATGTCTTGGCCAATGATTTACTCTTAGATGCGCTTAGCCAAAACCCTCACTGCGCAGGTGTTGCCTCAGAGGAATTGGATGATGCAACACCTGCCAACGTTGATGGCAGCTTGCTGGTGTTATTTGATCCGTTGGATGGCTCCTCAAACATCGATATCAATATGGCAGTTGGTACGATATTCTCTATTCTCCCTTACTTACGCCCAGGTCATCTCAGTGAAAACAGCGACTTTTTGCAGGCAGGTCATCAGCAGCTAGCAGCAGGTTATCTGCTATATGGTACCTCAACGGTCATGGCTTTGACCATCGACGATAAAGTGGTCATGTTCAGCCTAGATCCAGATACCAACGATTATGTCTTAATAGAAGACAATGTCCAGATTGATGCAGATACCAGTGAGTATGCTATCAACGGCTCAAACTATCGTTACTGGCAAGCGCCTATGCAGCAGTACATTGACGAGCTTATCGCAGGCAAGACTGGGGTGCGAGGACGCGATTTTAATACGCGCTGGGTAGCAGCTATGGTCGGTGATGTGCACCGCATCTTGTGCCGCGGCGGCCTATTTACTTATCCTCTTGATACCAAGGACGCCAAAAAAGCGGGCAAACTACGCTTAATGTACGAAGCCAACCCTATGAGCTTACTGATTGAGCGCGCAGGCGGCGCGGCGACTGATGCTACGACTAGAATACTGGACATCGAGCCTAATGATATTCATCAACGTGTGCCTGTAGTATTAGGTAGTAAAAATGAAGTGGACTATGTTAAGACTCTTCATTTGCAACATAGTCAGTCTTAGATAAATGACGCAAAACCTTAACGCTACTTTTTTCTAATTCTGAGCCGTTTACTATGAGCGCAAATCCTACTGAGCTAATTACCTCTGATAAGAACCAAACGGTAAAACTGATCAAAGCACTACTTACGCAAGCTCGCCGGCGCAAAAAAATAGGCCAAACGGTACTTGAAGGCGCACATTTGATTGATGCAGCCCTGCGTAGTGACTACCCTGTACTACAGATACTATTATCTGAGTCAGCACACACGCATAGTGAAGTGCGGCAGCTGCTTGCGCGGCTGCCCAGTTATGTTGGCATCTCAACGCTGCCAGATACGCTGTATCGCAGCATAAGCAGTTTAGGTACTGGTATTGATATCATGGCTATAATTGCTATACCTAAGCATAATTTGCCTGTCATTAACGATGATTGCTTGATTTTAAACGACGTACAAGATAGTGGCAACGTCGGTACGTTACTACGCACGGCAGCAGCTGTTGGTATCACAAAGGTGCTCTGTACTGAGGGCAGCGCGCAAGTGTGGTCGCCCAAGACTTTGCGGGCAGGAATGGGCGCGCAGTTCGCTTTAACAGTCTATGAAGGGCTAGCGGTCACAGATGTTTTGCAGCAAGTCAAAGTACCCCTACTAGCGACCAGCTCGCATACGGATACTTTGATTTATCAGCATGATTTAAGCGCGCCTATAGCTTGGGTTATGGGACACGAAGGTCAAGGCGTCTGCGATGAGCTCATGCAATGCGCCACCCCTATTGCCTTGCCGCAGCCTAACGGGCAGGAGAGTCTCAATGTCGCTATTGCAGGCGCGCTATGTCTGTACGAGACCCTGCGTCAACGTCAATATAGCTGATATAAAATAATAGCAATGCAGCTATAAAACTTAGCCTCAAAACGCAAAAATCCCGCTATATATAGCGGGATTTTTATTTATCTAAGTACAATACCTAATAAACCTTAGATTTTACTGGTTAGCTCAGGTAAAGCGTCAAATAAATCGGCTTCTAAGAAATAGTCAGCAACGCTAGCGATTGGCGACTCAGGATCGTTATTGATAGCTACGATAACTTTAGAGTCTTTCATACCCGCTAAATGCTGAATGGCACCAGAGATACCAGCAGCGATGTATAATTGCGGAGCAACGATCTTACCTGTTTGACCGACCTGCATATCGTTAGAGACGTAACCAGCATCAACAGCAGCGCGCGAGGCACCAATAGCAGCGCCTAGTTTATCAGCTAAAGGTTCGATATATTTAGTGAAGTTCTCGCCATTAGCTAGAGCACGACCACCAGATACAACGATACCCGCTGAAGCCAATTCAGGACGATCAGATTTTGCAACTTCTTCACTTACAAAGCTTGATTTGCCTGCATCTTGAACGTTGTCAATAGTTTCAACGGTCGCTGAACCGCCTTCGGTAGCGACAGGATCAAATGAGGTTGGACGTATAGTCACAATCACTTTGTCTTCTGAGGTTTTGACTGTTGCCGTTGCGTTACCTGCGTAAATAGGACGCTCAAAAGTTTGCGCGTCGATAACAGCAGATATCTCCGATAGCATGCTAACGTCAAGCAAAGCGGCTACGCGAGGCATAAAGTTCTTACCTGTAGTCGTTGCAGGAGCGACGATATGGCTATAGTCACCTGCAATATCAGCAACTAGCAGGGCAATATTAGCCGCTAATTGATACTCATAAGCGCCGTTGTCTGCTAGCAATACTTTGCTTACGCCTTCAGCCTTTGCAGCTTCGTCTGCAGCGCCCTGCGCGCCAGAACCTGCTACCAACACATGAACCTCATCGCCCATTAATTTAGCAGCAGCAATAGTGTTGAAAGTTGCCTTTTTTAGACTGGCATTGTCATGTTCTGCATATACTAAAATAGCCATTGTCTTTATCCTTTATTAATTCTTGTCGTCTATACTATGATCAGGTCTTGCTTTGCTCTGCTTGTTACTTATGTCATCAAACATAGCTATAGGTAAGCATAGCTACAAGCCCTACAAAATCTGCGCTGATGACTTAGATAACTTTAGCTTCGTTTTTAAGCTTATCAACCAATTCGTCCACTGATTTGACAGTGATACCTGCTTTACGAGCGGCAGGCGGTACGACCTTTGTGATTTGCTGCTTGGAGGCCATATCAACACCAAAATCTGCTGGCGTCTTCTCATCAAGTGGCTTTTTCTTTGCTTTCATGATGTTTGGCAATTTAGCATAGCGTGGCTCGTTTAGACGCAAATCAGCTGTAATCACCGCAGGTAGCGTTAGCGCAACAGTCTGCAAACCGCCATCAACTTCACGAGTGACGTTTACTTTATCGCCTTCAACGTTAACTTCTGATGCAAAAGTACCCTGACCAATACCCATCAATGCCGCTAGCATTTGACCCGTTTGGTTATTGTCATCATCAATGGCTTGCTTACCTAATAAGATGATGTCTGTTGACTCAGACTCAGCAATGCTTTTTAGAATTTTGGCAACTTGCAAAGGATATGGCTTGTCGTCTGTTTGTACCAGTACGCCGCGATCAGCACCTAGTGCCAAGGCTGCACGAATCTGCTCTTGCGACTCTTTTGGGCCGATAGAGGCGACGATGATCTCATCGATCACGCCCGCTTCTTTTAGACGTACCGCTTCTTCTACTGCAATCTCATCGAATGGGTTAATAGACATTTTGGTGTTAGATAAATCAACGCCAGAGTTGTCAGCTTTTACACGAACCTTTACGTTATAATCAATGACACGCTTGACCGCTACTAATGCTTTCATACGTTCCTCGTTTATTAATGTTATGAATAAAATATTTTGGTTAAAAAAACCAAGAGTTAGTGTTTACCTAAGCGTTATTATAAAGCTTTCACGCGCAATATCAAAAACGATGAGTCACAATAAATATCAAACCTATCGCTCATGCCTATTGATTTTAAGTATATGGATTAATCCACTAATTACTTGTCAATCCTGTACCTAAACACACGTATTTAAGAACAGTCCGTATCTTGCGTGAGCACAGGCGCAAAATCAAGATAGCGCTGTGAATAAAGCGTCATAAATTTTTGAGAAGCTCAAAACGCAAAGCCTAAAACTGAGTAAACAATACCGCCAGCTCACTACCCTTTATAGCACTTTGGGTCGTGCATTTTCTTAACATTTTGTTATCGATTAGTCATATCTTTATGACTAGTAGTGTTGTTTATACTATTCATCAATATCTCTTTGTCGCGGACATCATCAAAAAGCGACCAATCCGGCTTAGCGTCATTGTTTTTGATAACGCTCATATCAGCAGTGGTTTCCATGATGACTGCAAACACCTCAGAAGGCGATTTAACACCGTTTTGACGCAGTACCTGCTTAACATCATTAGTGCTTAGTTTTGCTTCTTTTAAGTTGTCCCAAAGATACTCACCGTTTGCCATCAAAATTATGGGCTGATTATCGAGCAGATCTTTGACAGGTTTAATTTTGCGGCGCACGATAGAGACAATGGACTGCAAGAGAAACAACATACCAACGGCAAATATGCCTTGCATCAGTGAAGTCGATTTGGATACCACTGTGGATGCTAATATACTACCAATACCTATGGTCATCGCCAGATCATAGCTTGAGAGCTTAGAGAAACTACGTAGCCCTGCGATGCGAGTAAATAATATTAGGCAAAAGTAAAACACCACAACCGATATTGTAATACCGATGACTTGTTGCTCGTTAATCATTATCCAAGACTGCCATTCCATAACTGACTCCTAACTCTACTATTTTAATGGTACGTCAATAAATTAAATCTAGAACTGATAAATTTTAGTCATAAAAAAAGCAACCTATCTAAGTATAGGTTGCTTTTTTATACAGTCTAAACAATATTTTTATTGTTATAAAACAATATAATCTCGGTTTAAGATTATAGGGCTTCGATTTGCTCAGCTTGTGGACCTTTTTGGCCTTGACCTAGAACGAAAGAAACTTTTTGGCCTTCGGCTAGTGTTTTAAAGCCACCACCTTGAATAGCGCTGTAATGAGCGAATACATCTTGACCGCCATTGTCTTGAGCGATAAAACCAAAACCTTTAGCTTCATTAAACCACTTTACGGTGCCTTCAACTTTTTCTGACATAATTTTTCCTAACTCTTTAACGGTTGGTGAGACTAATGCCTTCACCGATTAATTGAAAAATACTTATAGCTTCTAAGCTCATCATCGAAATGAATCCACTTACCTATTAAAATACAACACAAATGTGTTTAAAGTCTTATAAGTATGATTTAAGTATAGCAGCTTTTATAAGCCTAGGTAAGTTTAATACAGTAATTTTGTAAATGGCATTTTTGACGCTATATCATTGAATAGTTTGATATTTTTAATTAATAATTGATAATTGATTTTGACTTATCATTTTACTAATTAGCAATAGGTAACCAAGGCGCTGCCAATACTAAAAGACATAAGGAGAAAAATATCAAAGCAAACGACTGACTGTAAGCAATGTACTTAACTGGTATCACTAACTCCTTTGCAGAATCAGGAATGCCTTTGCGTCTGAGCAGGCGGGTGCCATACACCCAGCCAAATACGGTATATATGCCATAAGCAGCTGGTACGGTTACTGCAAGCGGTGTCAACTCGATAACGTAGAGCATCATGACTGAGATAAAAAACCAAGCCGTATCTAGTAATGAGCTAAATTTAAACAATGGCGATTGGGGTAGCTTGCCGTCGGTGGTCTTGAGCATCTCCCCTTCTATCCAGATCAAAACAGCTACTACCGCGCTTAGGGCGACGTATATAAATTGCGGCGTTAGCCAGTCAGGGTTGGGTATTAGCACAGCTACCGCCTATGATTAATAATGTTTATAATAAAAGTTAAATTGCTTGCACCGTTATACTTAAAGTGTTGCACTCGTAAACTGTGAGCAAGTCTTATAATGTTTGTCTATATAGGGCGGCTAGTCGTCATTTTCAACCGATGGTAAGTCAATTTCTATTCGCCGCTGTTTTTTAGACTTTACAAATACGCGTTGGCGACAAAATTGTTAAGATAATAAAGCTATTAAAGTGATCAATTGATTAAAACGGTTAAGGTGCTAAACAAAAAAAACCCACGTTATCTGTTGATAACATGGGTCTTAAAAACTTAGATCAGTAACGCTTAGTTTTTGTCTTTATCGATGATTTTATTACCACCGATCCAAGGCATCATGCCGCGAAGTTTTGCGCCAGTGACTTCGATCTGATGCTCAGCGTTGTTACGACGACGCGCCGTCATAGAAGGATAGTTCGTTGCGCCCTCTGAGATGAACATCTTGGCGTACTCGCCTGATTGAATGCGTTTAAGCGCATTACGCATTGCTTCTCGTGATTGCTCGTTGATGACCTCTGTACCCGTAACGTATTCGCCGTATTCAGCGTTGTTACTGATTGAGTAGTTCATATCAGCGATACCGCCTTCATACATCAAGTCAACGATAAGCTTAAGCTCGTGCAAACACTCAAAGTAAGCCATTTCTGGTGCGTAGCCTGCTTCTGTCAAAGTCTCAAAACCCATTTTGACCAGCTCTACTGCGCCGCCGCAAAGGACTGCTTGCTCACCGAATAAATCAGTTTCAGTCTCATCTTTAAACGTCGTCTCGATGATACCTGAGCGTCCACCGCCAACGCCTGCTGCATAAGAGAGCGCTAATTGCTTGGCATCGCCTGAGGCGTCTTGATAGATTGCGATAAGATCTGGGATACCGCCGCCTTTGACGAACTCGTTACGTACCGTATGGCCTGGTGCTTTTGGCGCTACCATGATGACGTTTAGATCGCTACGCGGTACCACTTGGTTGTAATGAATCGCAAAACCATGAGCAAAAGCCAATGTCGAACCCTCTTTGATGTTTGGCTCAATCTCATTGTTGTATAGCTCTTTTTGGAACTCATCTGGCGTCAGGATCATCACGACGTCAGCGGCTTTTACGGCGTCTGCCACATCAGCGACTTTTAGACCCGCGTTTTCTGCTTTTTTACGAGAACCCGAATCAGCGCGCAGGCCGACAGTGACATCTACGCCAGAGTCTTGTAAGTTTAAAGCATGGGCATGACCTTGTGAGCCATAACCGATGATGGCGACTTTTTTGCCTTGAATAATCGATAGATCGCAATCTTTATCGTAAAAAACGTTCATAAATAGAGTCCTTTTCCTCAAGCATGGCTTGCCATGGATAATAAAGGCTTATAGTAAAGCTACTTAGTTACTATAAGCGTGATGTTAGTTTTAAATTAGTATAATGACAGACAAGTATTAAACGCTTAGCGTTTTTTCGCCGCGAGCAATACCGATAACACCCGAGCGTACCACTTCTAGCACGCGTTCACGTCCAATAGTATCGATAAAACCGTCAAGTTTGGCCGTATCACCTACGATTTGAATCGTGTACAGGTTAGCGTTCACATCGACAATCTGAGCGCGGAATATATCAGCGCTACGTTTGATCTCTTCGCGAACATTGCCCGTCGCACGTACCTTTATCAGCATAAGCTCACGCTCAACGTGAACGGTATCTGATAGATTAAGCACTTTAACCACTTCGATCAATTTATGCAATTGTTTGGTGATTTGCTCAACTCGCTCAGGAGAGGTAATGGTCGTCAGCGTCAAACGCGAGATGCTGGGGTCGTCAGTTGGGGCAACGTTTAGGGTTTCGATATTGTAGCCGCGCTGGGAGAACAAGCCGACCAAGCGCGACAACGAACCCGCTTCGTTTTCCATTAATACCGAAATCAGATGTGGTTGTTGCATTAAGTACGCTCCCCTTTTGTTAGCCACATATCACGCATAGTCTGTCCTGCAATTTGCATCGGATACACATGCTCATTACGATCGACATAGACGTCGATAAATACCAGTCTATCTTTCATTGCCATCGCTTCTTCTATTTGCGCCTCCATCGTTTCAGGATCAGTGATCTTGATGCCGACGTGACCATAGCTCTCAGCAAGCTTGACAAAATCTGGTAGCGAGTCCATATAAGACTGGGCATGGCGACCTTCATAAAGCATATCTTGCCACTGCTTCACCATACCTAACTGCGCATTATTAATGTTCAAGATTTTGACAGGCAGATTATACTGTAAGCAAGTTGATAGCTCCTGAATATTCATCTGGATAGAGCCCTCGCCTGTGATACAGACGACGTCACGATCAGGATTGGCAAGCTTGGCCGCCATTGCATATGGCAAGCCCACACCCATAGTACCGAGGCCACCAGAGTTCAACCACTGACCTGGCTCAAGATACGTATAATAAAGCGCGGCAAACATCTGATGCTGACCGACATCACTTGTAATGATAGCGTTACTGTTAGTCACTTTATCTAGTGCTTGTACAACGCTCTGCGGCTTGATACCGTTTTCTGTGCTGGTGTCATAGCGCAAACCATGGCGCTTGCGCCACTCATTAATCTGCGACCACCAGTCTAGTAGAGCATGTTGATCAAGCTGCTTGTCATCACCGATACTATCGAGCATATCTGTTAGTACCGACTTAACGTCGCCTACAATTGGGATATGAGCAAAGATGGTCTTTGAGATAGACGCCGGATCTATATCGATATGGATAATGGTGGCGTTAGGACAGAACTTTTTGACATTGTTGGTGACGCGATCATCAAAACGCGCACCGACTGCCAAAATAACGTCTGCATGATGCATGCTCGTATTGGCCTCGTAAGTACCATGCATACCTAACATACCCAAAAATTGACGGTCCGAACCTGGGAACGTACCCAAACCCATCAAGGTATTAGTCACAGGTAAGTTCAAACGATGCGCAAGCTCAGTCAGCTCCGCGTGTGCTTTGCTCCAGATAACGCCGCCACCTGCATAAACTACAGGACGTTTTGCCGCAAGCAAAGTCTCAACCGCTTTTTTGATCTGCCCGCTATGACCCTTGATTGACGGCTGATACGAGCGCATAAAGACGTCTTTTGGATATTCATAAGCATACTTTTCGCTCGGCGCGGTCATATCTTTTGGTACGTCTATGACGACAGGACCTGGGCGGCCTGTCTGCGCGATATAAAATGCTTTTTTGACGATCATAGGGATTTCGCTGGCATGACGCACCTGAAAGCTATGCTTGACGATAGGGCGTGATACCCCAATCATGTCGGTCTCTTGAAAGGCATCTTCGCCGATCAGGCTACTTGGCACCTGACCTGAGATCACAACCATAGGTACTGAGTCCATAAACGCAGTAGCGATAGCCGTTACTGTGTTGGTGGCTCCTGGGCCTGAAGTTGCAAGTACGACGCCAGTATTACCAGTCACTCGAGAGTAAGCATCGGCCATATGACCTGCTGCTTGCTCATGACGCACAAGGATGTGCTCAATGGTTTCTTGTTGAAATAGGGCATCATAAATATGAAGAACCGCACCGCCTGGATAGCCAAAAATGTACTTGACCCCTTCATCGGTCAAAGACTGCACCAAAATCTCAGCCCCAGAGAGCATTACAGGCTCTTGGCCTTCAGCAATGCGTTGCTGCTTTTCTTCAAAGTTCTTGGCGGCATTAGCCGTTTGCGTGTGCCCGGTCATATTCGGACTTTGCGTGGTTTGCGTCACTGTCATCACCTTTTGTTCGGCGCAGACTTACTACTTAATCATAAAAACAACCACGCCTAAATGCGGCCATTCGTACTCAAAAATAATGAGTCTTTGTCTATATAAAGAATAGATATTTGCTATGTCAAAACATCATAACTAAAAAAACTGTCATTAAGACAATGATGTTTGAGCACAGTAAATTTTAGGATCAGTGTTGAAGCAGCGGATTATCGGTATACAGTGACAAGATGCTAGGCATCTATAAAAGAGGCTTATTATTTATGTTGCGCATAGTAGTGACAACTGCACTGATAAAAACAGGATCAGCAGTTATGCTAATACTACAATACAAAACACTTTTATCAGCAGGCATTACTGTGACAGTACGCTGTATTGTACTTGCCATCCATGCAAACATCGCGTTTGATGTTTATAAATAATAAGTTTATCTTAGTCATTGTAGACAGATAAGTCCGGAGACGATGTATATAACAAACATATCATCATCACAAAGAAGAAAAAACCACATAAGTTACCGATAAGTAACTTGTGGTCTTTGTCCTCAAGTGCCACGGCAATAAAGTAAAAGCCGCTCACTGACCAATCAACTGCTAATATTTTCAATGGTTCAAGCGCTATTGTCAAGAAAAACTTCTAACACTTGCGTCTAACTATTGGTTATTATAGCAAGGATATCTGTATCGACGGTCTGTTGGCATAAAACACTGTCATAACCTACTCATTAATATAGATATAAACGCTTCAAACTACATCTCTTCAAACTATATAAAGGATCGTTGCTATGGCAAATGTGCCTACCACTATTGCGACTAAGCTATTTGTAATACTCGCTATGCTCTGTGCTTTGCTGCTATCTACGAGCATGACTCACGCTGTGCAAGTTTATAAGTCGATTGGCGCCTATGGTGAAGTCAAGTACAGTCAGCACGCGCCGCAAAATGGCAAAAATATTGAAGTTATCGAATTTCGTAGTGATGGTCGACAAAATAATGCCGGTCAAATGGCAGGCAAAACCAATAGCGAGCAAAACAATAGTGCCCCAGATGCAGAGCAGCAGCGCGTGGCGCAGCTAGAGGCGCGTATAGAGGAGCAAGAAGCTCAAGCGAATGCTCAGCGCTGTCAGTCACTGCGTAATAACCTGACCAATCTAAACGTTGGTGGTCGCATCTATGAGATGGATACTAATGGCGAGCGTCGCTACTTGGATGGGCGCGAAATTGAACTTAAACGTGAACGCGTGCAACAAGCTATTAGTCAGTATTGTACGGGCGCTACGGTATAATGTAACTGATAGACATTGCTAGGTAGATTATACTCTTGGATTTTAACGAGTCAAAGTGTGTATTACATGACGAATGGCTGCTGGCATATCTTGAGCCTGTAGCCCTCGCTCACCAATTAGCAGTGCATCATTAGAGAATAATTCATTCACGAGTACATCACCTGCACTACCATGAATAAGTACAGCTTGGCGCAGATGCTGTAAGAGTTTTGACAAATCTTGCTGTGCTAACAAGCCTGCTGCGACTCCTGATAAGACATCTCCCATACCTGCTGAGGCCATACCTGCGTTGCCAGTTGTACAGACATAGATCTGCTCATCCTCTAACACCATAGACCCGGCTCCCTTGAGCACCCAATCACCGCCATAAATACTCGCAGCTTGTTTAATCGCAGCTAGTCTATCGCTCTCTACCTCTTTTACGTCTTTGTCCAATAACCGCGCCATCTCACCACTATGCGGCGTTAGGCAAACCTTGTGAGCCGTACTATAACGGCGCAGCTGCGCGATTAGCTCATGGTTATCAGCTTGTAGCGATGCTAGATGGTACAGACCATCAGCATCAATCACTATTGGAATATCTTGCGACATTGTGGTTTGTAAATAATATATGAATAAATCTTCTGCTTTTTTATCTCGGCCTAGTCCCATACCTATGGCTAGAACGCTGGCATCTTTAATTAACGATTCAGCGCTATTCTTATCATGTAAATCAAGCGTCATCGCATCAGGCAACGAGGTTAATAGCGCACCATGAAAAGCGCTATGACAAGCAACGGTTATCTTGCCTGCGCCTGTTGCCATAGTGCTAGCGGCAGATAGTATCGCGGCCCCGCCCATACCCTGTGAGCCATCAATACGGTTACCGCCAACGATTAACACATGACCATAGCTGCCCTTATAGCTGTTTTGACGGCGCTTAGAGACCTTATATGGTCGGGTAAGCATAAGAGCGGCGGGCTCAATGTCTGCATAAGGAATAAGCGGTATATCAAACACTGTTCCGCTGTGATCCATACCATCTTTGATATGTAGGCCAAGCTTACGGGCGATCAAGCACAATGTCACGTCTGCCTCGATCGCACACCTGTCAAAGACTTGCCCAGTTGAGGCGATTAGTCCACTTGGGATATCAATAGCTATGCTTAAAGCATGATAGTGTCTTGAGTAGTGATTAAAGGCTTGAATAGCTCGTTTGTAGACACCTGCAGGCGCGCGATCTAAACCTATGCCAAACAGAGCATCGATATATACATCGGCCTCTGCCCTATAGTGCTTTGGGTGACTGATGACTTTAAAGCCATTATTTTTAGAGCCACTATCTTCAAAACGCACTGTTTCGATATCACTGTCCATAGTGATCTGGCGCGCTTTTATTGCGTCAGTCATGGATACTATGGTGTTACTATCAACAGCTAAATTATCCATATCCAAACCAACCGTAATGACTCGTACTTGCCAGTCTGCTTGTTTTAGATAGTGCGCGACAAGCCAGCCATCGCCGCCGTTATTGCCTTTGCCAACCCAAATAATAACGCTGGGCTGATGATTCTCCTCATGACAGACTGTCTTGCTAGCCGCATCAGTACTACGATATTTTTGCTCATAAAGCGTTCTGATATGCTGCGTTACTTGCCAAGCAGCTTGTTGCATTAGGGCGAAGCTGTCATACCCTTGGGCAAACCAAGCCTTTTCCATAGCATAAATTTGCTCACTACTGTAAAGAGCGACTGGCATTGTGTTTTTGGATAACGAACTTAGTAAGGCTGACATGACTGACTCTCTGCGTTAATTATATTTTTTAGACTTGCGCTTAGGACTTATAAGCTTATCATATAAGTATCTTAGCCAACATCTAGCCCATTTATGACTCATAATATTCAGTCCACTCAAAAATCAGCGATAAGCCATAGTAAATTACCATCAAACGCCGTCGAGATTGATAACGTTAATAGCATCGATAACGTCAACAACATAGACACGTTTACGTCCGCTGCTGAGGTTAAAGAATGGATCAAAGCACAAGCAAAGTCTCTCGGTTTTGCTGATTGTGGTTTTTTGTCTGTACACCACCCTTTGTTTGCCGAGCAAATAGAGCAGCTACAACGCTGGCTGGATAAAGGCTATGAGGGTCAGCTCAATTTTATGCACAACAATCATGAGCTGCGCGCGCATCCTGAGCAGTTAGTAGCAGGGGCTAAAACTATTATCAGCGTGCGTATGGATTACCTCACTCAAGTACCGACGCCGCGTACTATCATTGACAACCAATACCCCAATCAAGGCATTATTGCCCGCTATGCGCGCGGGCGCGATTACCATAAGACCATGCGCTCTCGCCTCAAACAATTAGCGCTACAGATTGAGACGATGCTCCCTGAGTGGCAACATTTAGATATTGGCAATACATCAAATTTTATCTTTCGTCCCTTTAGCGACTCAGCACCGATATTTGAGCGCCCTATCGCCGATGCAGCAGGTCTTGGCTGGACAGGTAAGCACACCTTACTACTCAATAAGCAAGCAGGCTCTTTTTTTGTGTTGGGCGAGCTGTTTATCAGTCTAAAGCTACCAGATGACAAGCCCGTAGAGGCTCACTGCGGCAGTTGCCGTGCTTGTATAGATATCTGTCCCACTCAAGCTATCGTCGCGCCTTATGAGCTTAATGCGGCAGCCTGCATCTCTTATTTAACCATTGAGCACAAGGGATCTATAGACATCAAGTATAGACGCGCTATAGGCAACCGCGTCTTTGGCTGTGATGATTGTCAGCTGATCTGCCCTTGGAACCGCTACGCTAAAGTCACAGACGTCGAGGACTTTGCCCCTCGTCATCATTTAGATAACAGCAGCTTGCTCGATCTTTGGCGATGGACGGAAGACGACTTTTTGAATAATACTCAAGGCAGTCCGCTTAGACGTACAGGCTACGTCAACTTTTTACGCAATATCGCTATCGGTTTAGGTAATGCAATTGCTAGTAATAAGGTAATAGTCGAGCTTGAAGCAAAGTTGAGCGTTCACGATGAGATGCTGGACGAGCATATTAATTGGGCAATAAAGGAGCAGCAAGGTAGACTGACAGAGTGTTAGTCAAGTACAAAAAACGCCCCTCATATAAGGAGCGTCATGACAAATATATAGCATTTGCGATTAGAAAATTCTGATAACTTTATGGCTTAGGAATACGTAATACTTGACCTGGATAAATCTTATCTGGATCAGAAAGCATAGGTTTGTTAGCCTCAAATATCTTCATATAGTCGCTTGATGAACCGTAAACGTTTTGGGCAATTTTAGACAAGCTATCACCAGACTCTACGGTATACATAGTAGATTCAGGCGCGTCTTCTTCGATGTTGATATTATCGATCACTTTTGCGACGTTCTGTACGTTACCAATAGCGATAATAGCTTTTTCGCGATCAGCTTGAGTTTTGGCATCACCACTGATCTCAGCGGTATCTGTTGAGCCATTGTATTTGACTTTTAGATTACTGATATTGAGGTTTTGCTGCTGAATGCGGCGTAACAATAAGCTTGCTACAGATTGAGCCGATGGCTCACTCGATTTGACTTGCGTATTAGCATCAGCTTTGGTTTCAGTCTTAGCATCATGCTTGTCATCATCACGGTTAAAAATTTTGTCACCTATATCCTTTGCGAAACTGAACATTCCCATATTATTGCTCCTTCACTATTGTTATTAACGTTTTTTGTTTGCGCTATCGAGTATAGCAAAACACATCGCTTTGCCAAGTAAAGGTATGTTGAATAATGTTAGTCTCGCGTAGAGACGCTATATTCGAGCATAAGTATTTAAGTACAAGTATTCAAGCACAAAAGTTTAGGTACAAAAAAACCGCTTACCTAGATAGATAAGCGGTCAATCAACTAATAATGACGGTTTGTCAGTTATAGCTGAGCTTGTACATAATCAATTGCTTTTTGTACAGTAGTCAATTCTGCTGAATCTTCATCTGGAATAGTGATACCAAAATCACTCTCAAACGACATAACCAACTCAACCAAATCTAACGAATCAGCACCTAAGTCTTCCATGAAGGCTGCATCGTTATTCACGTCTTCAACGTTCATACCTAGCTGTTCAGCTACTGCAGATTTTACTCTTAATTCAACATCATTACTCATATAGATCTCTCCCTTTTTGTCTATCATTTTTTAAGATTGATAAAGCGTTATTTTATATACTATCCAATAAAACCTCATTATCATACAAGGTTTTGACATAAAAGTATGCGTTATTATAACACCATTTATTAGAGTTTACACTCGTTCACACAGTATTTTATTATCAGTGTGTAACGATGCTACATATACATACCACCATTGACTGGAATGACCGCACCTGTAATATAACTGGCCTCGTCACTAGCTAAAAACGAGACTGCAGCAGCGATGTCTTCTGGTTGACCTAAGCGGCTAATAGGTACGGCATCTAGCATAGAATTAAGCAGACGCTCATCAAGCTCATCCGTCATATCTGTTTCAATCAAACCTGGTGCGACGCAATTGATAGTCACTTGGCGTGAGCCAATTTCACGGGCTAATGTGCGGCTAAAGCCTTCAAGACCTGCTTTGGTCGCTGCATAATTGGACTGACCTGCATTGCCCATCTTGGCAACAACGGAGCTGATATTAATAATACGGCCGCGGCGAGCTTTCATCATGCCGCGAATCGCGCGTTTGCTCATACGGTACACCGAAGATAGATTAGTATCGATGACGTCATCCCAGTCTTCATCTTTCATACGCATGAGTAGACCGTCTTTGGTGATACCCGCATTATTTACCAGTACTTGTACGGCCCCATAGACGCTCTCAATCTCTTCAAAGAGCTTATTGATTTGTTCGGTATCACGCACGTCCAGCACGCGTCCAATACCGCCTGTATCGTGTAGATATTCATCAATAAGCTCAGCGCCTTTTTCAGTAGTCGCTGTGCCAATGACAAAATGCCCTTCTTTAGCAAAACGTTTGGCAACAGCTTTGCCAATACCGCGACTTGCGCCCGTTACTAGGGTAATTGTACGGCTCATGATAGCACCTCCATTAACTTATCCAAACGAGCAAGCTTGTCAGTAGGATAGCTTGTAATAGGCTCTGCTTGGCGCTTGGCTAGATTACTCAAAACATTACCGCTACCGCATTCGATCAATATACCGATTTGTTTGTCTGCCATCTCTTGCATCGTTTTGGACCAAAGGACAGGTTCACTCAATTGTTCTGTCAATGCCTGCTTGATACCTAGTGCGCTACTCTCAACGCGGGCATGACGATTTTGAATAACTGGAATAGCGGCCTGCTCAAATTCGATATTATCCAACGCCTCAGCGAGCGCTCGACTAGCAGGCTGCATAAGTGCACAGTGCGAAGGCACGCTAACCTTTAGAGGTATGGCTTTTTTGCCTGTATTTTGGACTTTATCTATGACAGCGTTTACGCCAATAGCATTACCAGATACCACGACTTGACCTGGGCTGTTAAAGTTAGCCGCACCGACGATAGCGCCATCAACGTGCTCGGTCGCCTGCTCGCACAAGGTTTCAACTCGTGCATCCTCAAGACCTAGCACGGCTGCCATAGCCGTATCGATACCGACTACCGCCTCTTGCATAAACTGCCCACGCTTATGTACTAACTTGACAGCATCAGCAAAACTAATCACGCCAGCTGCACATAGCGCACTATACTCTCCAAGTGAATGTCCAGCTAAGTAACACGGCGTCTTGGTTAACTTATCTTGTAAAATACGCCAAATTGCGATGCTAGCCGTTAAAAGTGCCGGCTGGGTGTACTGAGTCTGGTTGAGTCGCTCTTCGTCTTGGCATATTGCCCACAAGTCTTCGCCAAGTACCGCACTTGCTTCGGCAAAAGTATCTTTGATCTGAGGGTAATGCTCGGCAAGCTCTGAGGTCATAGCGACCGTTTGCGAGCCTTGTCCTGGAAAAATAACAGCGATACGCGTAGGCGGCGTTTTTGTTGAATCGGGTGCTACTGCCATAACCCATATTCCTTATATTGTTGAATAATTCCCTAAAAGCGAGCGCTTATTTATGTTCTATTATTATTAATTTATCAGTAAATGGTAGGTACTAGCTATCGTCTATGTATTTGTAATCATCGTAATAGGTTATCTAGTCTTTGCAACTAAGAAGTCTATACAACAAAATTCTACTGATATAGTAAGCCTAAATGACTCAGACTGTCAAAGGTTAGAAAATTAACCTTTACTAATGCAATAACAGAAAGCTGCAATAACAAAAAGCCAAGTTATCTGCATGCCTAATATATGACAGCGAATAACTTGGCTCTTGCTACAAAAATACTTAAGCGCTCATAATCCTTTGACGAATAATACCTATACTTATCAAATCACGGATAAACATATCTATTAGTCTTAGGACTACTTCATTTAAGCATCTTGACTGACTTTGAACAACTGACGACCACGATAAAAACCGTCTTTGGTCATGTGATGACGACGATGCTTTTCACCAGTAGTAGCATCTACGCTTAATTCAGCCACTTCCATACGGTGGTGTGAACGGCGCATGTCACGACGCGAACGGCTTTTACGACTTTTTTGAACAGCCATGATGTAGCTCCTATACTTAAGGGAATAAACTTAAAATTCAGTTTTAACCGATACAGGTTTAGGTGTATTGATAACCACTCAAACCTTATGCATCGTTAAATTAACGAGTTTGCCAATTGCTTTAAAGCTCTGACTAAATCCAAACCAAACGAGCGGTTTGTCTCATTGACGCTTTAAGCAAGCGGCACGTTGCCAGAATGCGATAAACCGGACATTATACGCATGTTTGACGTATTAATAAAGCCTTGGTTTTGTAGTTCGTTTTAGGACATTTTGCACTAGGGCGCGTTGCTTCTACAACTTATTATTCGATTATAACTTACCCTTTAGTGAGGCAAGCGCAGCGAATGGGTTTTCGTTTTCTTCTTCTGGAATATCACCAACTTGCGAGGTCGCCATTTCACAATCCTCATGCTTTGGCGATAAAGGGGCTTTGAGTAATATCTCATCTTCAATCAGTTTTTTTAGAGGCAGTAAGCGCTCAGGTGACTGCTCTGTTACGATCTCATCTAGCAATAAGTAATCTTGTTCTTCATCGATCAGACTCTCTTGACTATCATCATCTAACAAAGCAATGTCATAATCGTCTGATAAGTCAATAGCAACCGGCTGTAGGCAGCGCTGACAAGTCAGCCAGACCTCTCCTGCCAAAGTAAAAGCCAAATGTAATACATTGCTACGTCGATATAACTTGGCATCTAGCTGTAACTGTGGCTGCTCGTGCTCTGTTGTGAGTACGTCTTTGAGACGAGCAAAAGTATGCGGTGCCAACAGGCCTGACCATTCAAAACCAGTGTCTTCCCACTTATTTAATGAGATATTATCAGGTAAAATGCTTGATGGTGCCTTTTGAGTATCGCTGTTAGACGCTGTGGCTGAAGTGCTCGACATACGCGGCCTCTCAATATAAATGGTGTATAATATTGCCTGCCATACTAACGCAAAGCCCTATATGACGCTAGCGCTAGTATGTTACGATTTTTACTACTTTTTATAGGCACTTTCGCCTTAAACCTATACCTAAACCAGCCGTTGTCTTATGACTTATAACATGACTATTCATGATTTTTCATCTTTATTAACTGCTACTGACGCTCTGTCTTTAATGAATGAACTCAAGTCTTATATACAGTCATATGATTCTCCATCAATCCTCACTGATATTCATTCATTATGTGATAAAGGTTTGATGATCTATGAGTGGTCAGAGGCCAAAGAAGAAAAAAGCGTTAATGCTTTGATTGATTTGTTTAATACCTTATTTGCCAGTCAAAACGTAATATTGATGCACAGTGATAGCGAACCTGAGTATTTTGCCGCAACTTATGATAAACCAGCTCGCATAGCCTTTGCTCATGGGTTTTTTGCCAGCGCTTTGCATGAAATCAGTCACTGGTGCATTGCAGGACAAGCACGTAGGCTTCTTGATGATTTTGGCTATTGGTACGCAGCAGATGGGCGCAATCAAGATGAACAACTGGCCTTTGAGCGCGTGGAGATCAAGCCGCAAGCTTTAGAGTGTTTATTTAGTCTTGCCTGTCACAGACCGTTTCGAGTGTCGCAGGATAATATCTTTGCAACCTTTGATACGAGTAGCAGCACGTTTGCAGCTGACGTCTATAAGCAAGCTTTAAACTATAAAAAAAACCCAGAGTTACTGCCGCGCGATGCCAAAATATTGTTGTTAGCGTTGTTGCATATTCAGCTTAACAGCCAAGCAGCCTAGAAGCTAAAACATCATCTTTATATCGCCCGAAACTGACTTCTAATCAGAGCTTAGCTAAATTTGAACCAATAGAGTATCTATGGTGTTTTACGCTTGTATACGCTTGTTTACGGCAGGCTCCTACAACTCTTATCACTCTAAGGGTTATACTTCAACAACTATAAATCTAAAAGCCTAGCTCTAATAAAGGCAAAAAACCAAAATAGGAGTCCGTATGCAAACTTTATATATCCATCCAGAAAATCCGCAGCCTCGCCTCATAGAGCAAGCAGCCGATATGCTACGCGGTGATAAGCTGATTATCTACCCCACTGATACCAGTTACGCCTTTGGTTGTCGCCTTGGTGCCAAAGACGCTCTAGAGAAGCTCAAACTCATACGTGAGCTTGATGATAAGCATCAGTTTACGTTGCTATGTCGTGATTTAAGTGAGATCGCTAATTACGCCACCGTTGACAATCAACAATTTAAACAACTAAAGGCCTGTACTCCAGCGCCTATTACCTTTATCTTGAACGCTACCAAAGATGTCCCTAAAAAACTGTCTCATCCAAAGAAAAAAACTATAGGTATACGAGTACCTGGTAACCCTATTGCTCAAGCGCTGTTAGAAGCAATGGATGAACCTATATTGACCAGCTCATTAGTGCTACCCAATCGCGATGACATACTCGATGATCCTTTCGAGATTGAGGAGCTATTAGGTCATGTGATAGATGGTCTGATCAACGCAGGTATCAAGACTACTAAGCTGACTACGATCGTAGACATGACTAATAATCAGCCTGAAATTATCAGACAAGGTGCGGCGGACGTTAGTGCTCTAATGATATAGACAGCACATTAAGCACAAAAAAAAGCTCCAACGAATGGGAGCTTTTTTTATTATAAATGATAGCTAATTTTAGTCACGATCAACTAATTCTACATAAGCCATTGGCGCGTTATCACCATCACGGTGACCACATTTTACAATGCGAAGATAGCCACCTGGACGCGTCTGATAACGTGGACCTAGCGTACCAAATAGTTTACCGACCATAGCTTTGCTACGCATACGGCTAAATGCCAAGCGGCGATTAGCAACGCTGTCTTCTTTAGCCAATGTGATTAGTGGCTCAGCGACGCGGCGTAACTCTTTTGCTTTTGGCAACGTCGTTTTAATCAACTCGTGCTCAAATAATGAGTTGGTCATATTTTGGAACATGGCTTTACGATGACTGCCGGTACGACCCAGCTTGACTCCACTCTTACGATGGCGCATAGTCAAATATCCTTAAAGTTTAGCGGCTACGATAAGAAAAGCGATCATCAACACGTAAGTCAGCAGGTGGCCAATTGTCTAGGCGCATACCGAGCTCTAAATCTTTAGACGCTAGTACGTCCTTGATTTCAGTTAATGATTTCTTACCAAGATTTGGGGTTTTTAATAATTCAGTCTCTGAACGCTGTACCAAATCGCCGATATAGTAAATGTTTTCAGCTTTTAAGCAGTTGGCTGAGCGAACCGTTAGTTCAAGATCATCCACAGGGCGAAGTAGCACTGGGTCGACCTCTTCTTTTTCTTTCACAGGCTCAGGCGCTTCTTCAGCTTCTAGATCAACAAAGATAGAAATCTGTTGTTGTAAAATAGTGGCAGCTTTACGAATTGCTTCTTCTGGATCTATAGTGCCATTAGTTTCAAGCTCAATGATGAGACGATCAAGATCGGTACGCTGCTCGACGCGAGCGTTCTCAACTTGATAAGCAACACGAAGCACTGGGCTAAAGCTTGCATCAAGCTTTAGACGGCCAATTGCTTTGGTGTCGCCATCTTCACGGCGCTGATTTGCTGGCTCATATCCACGACCCATCACTACGCGCAAACGCATCTTAAGATGACCGCGCTCGCTCAATGTGCCTAATACCAATTCTGGATTGATAATGTCTACATTGTGCGGTAGTGCGATGTCTGCAGCAGTAATAGTGCCTGGACCTTGCTTGTCCAAGGTCAAAAATACTTCATTTTGGTCATGAAGGGTAATTGCTAGGCCTTTTAAGTTCAAAAGCAAATCAAGTACGTCCTCTTGCAAGCCTTCAAGCGTAGAGTATTCATGGTCAACACCATCAATCTCAGCTTCAATAACCGCAGCACCAGGTAATGAAGATAACAAGATACGACGAAGAGCATTACCTAAGGTATGCCCAAAGCCGCGTTCTAACGGTTCGAGCGTGACTTTCGCAATCGTTTCGTTAACCGTGTCCACGTTAATGGCATTTGGTGTTAGAAACTCAGTTGCATTTAGCATCATAATGTCACCTCGATAGATTAAACAGGTTTAAATGACATAACATATCCACTGACCAAATCAGTAGATATGCTAAGGTATCACTTATTTTGAGTATAGCTCAACGATCAAGCTTTCGTTGATTTCAGCAGGAAGATCAATGCGATCAGGCGCTTGTTTAAACGTGCCTTGTAATTTGCTGTGATCAACATCTAGCCATTCTGGAATACCGCGCTGCGTGGCAAGCTCAATAGCGTTCTTGATACGTAGCTGTTCGCGAGATTTTTCTTGAATAGCGATAACGTCACCATCTTGCAACTGGATTGATGGAATGTTCACACGAACAAACTCATCACGACCTGCTTTTTTAAGCATGACAGTGCGGTGACTGACCAACTGACGCGCTTCTGCACGAGTTGAGCCAAAGCCCATACGGTATACGACGTTATCGATACGGCTCTCAAGCATAGCTAGCAAGTTCTCACCTGTAGCGCCGCGTTTGCGAGCAGCTTCTTTATAGTAGTTTGCGAACTGACGCTCAAGCACACCATAAATACGCTTAACTTTCTGCTTTTCACGCAGCTGTAAAGCGTATTCTGAAGTCTTGTTACGGCTAACGCCATGTTGACCTGGTGGACGACCAGCTTTTTTGGTCTTGACGTCATAAGGTTTAACACCAGATTTAAGACCTAGGTCAGTGCCTTCACGACGTGATAACTTTAGTTTTGGTCCAATATAACGGGCCATGTTTATGTCTCCTATAAGCTTTTATGATAAAAAGCTTCGTCTTTAGTATTAGACGCGGCGCTTTTTCGGCGCACGGCAACCATTGTGTGGAATTGGGGTCACATCAGAGATGCTGTTCACTTTATAACCCAATGCACCTAGTGCTCTTACCGCAGACTCACGACCCGGTCCTGGTCCTTTGACCAAAACGTCGATATTCTTAACACCGTATTCCTGAGCCGCTTTACCAGCGACTTCAGCTGCAACCTGAGCTGCAAATGGTGTAGATTTACGTGAACCACGGAAGCCTTGTCCACCTGAGGTGGCCCAAGCCAGTGCATTACCTTGACGATCGGTAATCGTTACAATGGTGTTATTAAAAGACGCATGGATGTGGGCAATGCCCTCCGATACTGAACGACGAGCCACTTTTTTGCGACTACGAGTGTCTTTAGCCATCTTTTAGCTTCCTAAGTTAATTATCTTTTGAGAGGGCGTGTCGGACCCTTACGAGTACGAGCGTTATTCTTGGTGTTTTGACCTCTTACTGGTAAGTTACGGCGATGGCGAATGCCACGGTAACAACCAAGATCAACCAAGCGCTTGATATTCATTGACACTTCACGACGAAGGTCACCTTCAGTCATGTATTCTGCAATTTGTGCACGGATAGCATCTAACTGTGTATCATCTAACTGACTGACTTTAGTAGTAGGGGCAATGCCAACTGCTTCTAAGATTTTCTGAGCAGTGGTACGACCTACACCAAAGATGTAAGTTAGTGAAATAACAGCATGCTTATTATCCGGAATGTTGACACCGGCAATACGAGCCATTTATTTCTCCATCAAAGAAAAACAGATATCGTTTGTTTAAACGATATGTTGTTTTCCAAAATTATTGCTGTTAACACCTAAATATCTGCATGCTTTAAAACTCGTATAATCTTTCAATTAATACGCGTCATAAAATGAAACAAATAAAAAGGTATGAACTACGGCAAGTGGCGGATGATATCGCATCCGCCGCGTTTTTTCAAGTGTTAATTGATTTAACAATAAATCTTCGTTAGTCAATTAACCTTGACGTTGCTTGTGGCGTGGTTCAGCAGTACAAATAATATGTACACGACCTTTACGGCGAACTACTTTACAGCTACCACAAATCTTTTTTACTGATGCTTGAACTTTCATCGCATGCTCCTTGAAATATCACACCGCTCAGTTTATGGCTGAGTGGGCGACTGAATTAACGTCTGATCGTGGTATTGATGCGTCATCAAATGCGCTTGAATCTGCGAGATGAAATCCATTACCACTACTACCATAATCAATAGTGATGTACCACCAAGATTAAATGGCACACCAAAACCTGACTGGATGACCATAGGCATCAAACAAATAACCGTCATATACATCGCGCCGATGAAAGTTAATCGATTTAATACGTGATCAAGATAACGCTGAGTTTGTTGTCCGGGACGAATACCTGGGATATACGCACCGCTTCGTTTAAGGTTTTCAGCGACTTCACGAGGACTAAAAACTAATGCAGTATAAAAATAACAAAAGAAAATAATCATCGCACCAAACAGTACTAAATATAACGGCTGTCCAGGAGACAACACTAGTGCCATATTTTGTAGTATCTTTTGCACAAAGGTAGGATCGGTTGAATGACCTACCCATTGACCCAAACTTGCTGGAAACAGTAACAAGGAGCTGGCAAAAATAGCAGGGATAACCCCTGCCATGTTTATTTTCAATGGCAAGTGTGATTGCTGCTGAGCGTATATTTTGCGGCCTTGCTGCTGCTTTTGTGCATAGTTAACAGGAACACGGCGCTGAGCACGTTCAATATAAACGATACCCGCGGTTACCGCGATGCCTAATATAACAAAGATAAAGAGTACAATCAGATTCATCTGACCCTGATTGACCTGTTCAATAGATTGTGAAATCATGCCAGGGGTACCTGCGACAATGCTTGCAAAAATAAGCATTGAGATACCATTACCCACGCCGCGCTCTGTGATCTGCTCACCAAGCCACATCAAGAACATAGCGCCCGCTACCAATGAGGTCACCGCCGGTATATAAAAGGTAAGACCGCTAGATAACGTCAAGTTCTGACTGATCAATCCTGCACACATTCCAAGCGACTGCACTAAAGCTAAAGCAAGGGTGCCTTGACGGGTATACTTGTTTAGCTTGCGACGTCCAGCCTCACCGTCTTTTTTGAGCGCTTCAAGCGACGGAACGACTGCTGACATCATCTGTACAATAATAGAGGCAGAGATATAAGGCATAATGCCGAGCGCCATAATAGACATACGCTCTAAAGCACCACCTGAGAACATATTGAACATGCTCAAAATGGTGTTTTCATTACGCGAAAATAAATCAGCTAAATTGACAGGGTTGATACCAGGAACAGGAATATGTGACCCTAAACGATAAACAATCAACGCACCGATCAAAAATAGTAAGCGCGTCCAGAGCTCATCATACTTGCGTATAAAGGCGAAAGGATTAAGCGGTATACCAGTCGATGACATTGATTGCTTTGACACGTTACTACTCCTCGATACTACCACCAGCAGCTTCGATTGCCTGCTTAGCGCCTTTAGTCACTTTGATACCTTTAAATGTAAAAGCTTTAGTGACTTCGCCTGATAGCATAACGCGAGCACGCTTCATATCACGACGGACAAGGTTAGCCGCTTTAAGCGTCTCTAAGCTGACTACATCACCGTCAATTTTGTTGAGCTCAGACAGACGGACTTCAGCCGTAGTCATTGCCATTTTACTAGTAAAGCCAAATTTTGGTAGACGACGGTACAAAGGCATTTGACCACCCTCAAATCCTGAGCGTATGCTAGAACCTGAACGTGATTTTTGACCTTTCACACCGCGACCGCCTGTTTTACCAAGACCTGAACCGATACCGCGACCACGACGTTGGGCAGTTTTCTTTGCGCCAACACCTGGTGATAATTCGTTTAATCTAAGACCCATTACGCTTCCTCCACTTTTACCATGTAGTTAACGCGATTGACCATGCCACGAGTTGATGGGGTATCTTCAACTTCTACAGTATGGTTAATACGGCGTAAACCCAATCCTTTCAAGCTAGCTTTGTGGCTCTTGAGGCGATGGGCACCTGATTTTACTTGAGTGACTTTCATTGTTTTCATCAATATTCACCTAGTCCTATCTACTAAAGGTTAGCCCAAAATTTCGTCTACAGATTTACCACGTTTTGCTGCCATCTTTTCTGGAGTTGACATATCACGTAAACCGTTAAATGTTGCGCGAACAACGTTAGCAGTATTGGTAGAGCCATAACACTTAGTCAAAACGTCTTTGACACCAGCAACTTCTAATACAGCACGCATTGCGCCACCAGCGATAACGCCAGTACCTTCAGATGCAGGTTGCATATAGACTTTACTTGCGCCATGACGGGCTTTGATCGGATGATACAAAGTGGCTTCGTTAAGCTCCACTGTGATCATATTACGCTTCGCCGCTTCTAGAGCTTTTTGAATAGCCGCTGGGACTTCACGTGCTTTACCACGTCCAAAACCAACGCGACCATTACCATCACCCACAACGGTTAAAGCTGTGAATGAAAAAATACGACCACCTTTGACCACTTTTGCAACGCGATCAACGGTGACTAGACGCTCTACTAAACCGTCTGAAGGTTCATTTTTGTCATTATTTCTAGCCATGATTAAAACTCCAATCCGTTTTCGCGAGCAGCTTCAGCTAAAGCTTTTACTCGACCATGATATTTAAAACCGCTACGATCAAAGGCAACTTTGGTAATACCAGCTGCTTTTGCACGTTCTGCGATCATTTGGCCTACAGATGTCGCAGCATCAGTGTTGCCAGTTGCACCTGAACGCAGACTGCTATCTAGTGTAGATGCCTGAGCGATCACTTCACCACCACTTGGAGAGATAATCTGGGCATACATATGCTTTGGCGTGCGAGTGACGGTTAGACGATGAACGCCCAAAAATCTGATATGCGCACGGGTTTTCTTAGCTCGACGCAGACGAGCTGCTTTTTTATCAAACATTTCAACTCACCTTATTTTTTCTTGGCTTCTTTGCGAATCACGTGCTCGTCACTATAACGAATACCTTTACCTTTATAAGGCTCTGGTGGACGGAAGGCGCGGATATTTGCCGCGGCTTGACCAAGCTGCTGCTTATTGTTTGATTTTAAAACAATTTCAGTTTGCGTTGGGGTTTCGGCCGACACACTCTCTGGCAACGTATACTCTACTGGATGTGAATAACCGACGTTCAAGGTTACTTTATCACTAGTAGCTTGAGCACGATAACCAACACCGATGAGTTGAAGACGTTTTTCAAAGCCTTCGGTTACGCCGATAACATGGTTGTTAAGTAAGGCGCGTACGGTGCCAGTATGCATCATGGCTTCTTTTGAATCGACTGTAGGTGAGAGAATGATAGCATCATCTTCCTGTTTCAGCTCGACCAATTCATGCAGGTGTAAAGACAAAGTACCGTTCTTGCCTTTCACTTCGACCTGCCGATCGTTCAAAGTAACACTAACGCCGTTTGGCAAGGTTACTGGGGCTTTAGCCACACGAGACATAGGAATATTCCTTAAAAAATTAACTTCTTCTGTTAGCCAATTATCATCAATAAAAATAGGAGAAGATAATAGCGAAAAAACTAACAGGCTAAAAAGCGTGCTAGTTTATCATAATTAAGCTTGCCTAGCACCTATCAATTGCTATTAACTAAAAAAGCATTATTGCATCTGATGGTGCTTTGTTTATTGCTGTCCTCAATAGAATAGCAATAAACAATAAGGCCTAAGTGGTATCTTGGTTGCTTGGTAACTTAATATTTGATAACCAAATATTAAGCAACAAAAGCAACGATTTCGCCACCGATACCAGCAGCGCGTGCAGCACGATCACTCATGATGCCTTGACTGGTTGATACGATAGCAACACCCATACCTTGCTTAACAGTTGGGATGTTATCTTTACCGCGATGCTGGCGCAGACCAGGACGGCTAAAGCGTTGAATAGTTTCGATGACAGGTTTGCCTTCGAAGTATTTTAATTCAATAGACAACGTCGCTTTATTGTTATCTTCTTGAGTAACAGTTGCGTTTGCCACATAACCTTCGCTAACCAATAGATCAGCGATTGATTTGCGTAGCTTTGAGCTTGGCATCGCAACCGATACTTTGTTCGCCATTTGCGCGTTACGAATACGGGTTAGCATATCAGCAACAGTATCTTGCATACTCATGTCTTACTCCTTACCAGCTTGCTTTACGAACACCAGGTACATCACCTTGCATGACACGCTCACGCAACATGTTGCGAGATAAGCCAAACTTACGGTAGTAACCATGAGGGCGACCAGTGATAGCACAGCGATTACGCAGACGTACTGGAGATGCGTTACGTGGTAGAGACTGAAGCTCTAACATAGCATCCATACGCTCTTCGTCACTTGCGTTGACATCACTGATAGTCTCTTTTAGCTTAATACGCTTCTCAGCATATTTAGCAACCATTTTTTCGCGCTTTAATTCGCGATTAATCATGCTCTTCTTTGCCATAACGTCTTTACCTTATTTGAATGGGAAGCCGAATGCTTTGAGTAACGCACGACCTTCTTCATCATTACCTGCAGAGGTGGTGATCGTTACATCCATACCGCGAATACGATCAATTTTATCATATTCGATTTCTGGGAATACGATCTGCTCTTTAATACCTAAAGAGTAGTTACCACGTCCGTCAAAGGCTTTAGGTGAAAAACCGCGAAAGTCACGAATACGAGGAATCGCAATAGCAATGAGACGATCTAAAAATTCGTACATTTGCTCACCGCGAAGCGTTACTTTACAGCCAATCGGCCATTCTTCACGAATCTTAAAGCCAGCAACTGACTTACGAGCTTTAGTAACAACAGGCTTTTGACCAGCAATTGCGATCATGTCAGCTACCGCACCTTCAAGCAATTTCTTGTCTTGAGACGCACCGCCCACACCCATATTAAGTGTGATCTTAGTGATTTTAGGCACTTGCATCACGTTAGCTAAATCAAGTTCTTCTTTGATCTGTTGCTTTAGTTCTTGGTTATATAAAGTCTTTAATCTTGCCATTACCATTACACCCTTAGTGTCTTACGCAGTCGCCACAACTTCACCATTTGAACGATAAACGCGTTGTTTGACGCCTTCATCATTCGTCTGATAAGTAATACGGTCTGCTTTTTGGGTTTGCGCATTTAAAATCGCGACGTTTGAGATATGCAAAAAAGCTTCTTGCTTAACAATGCCACCCTCAACGCCAGTTGCCTGATTTGGCTTCTGATGTTTAGTGACGATGTTGATGCCTTCAACTTTAATACGATCGTTTTTTACAGCTTGAACAGTACCTTGTTTGCCTTTATCTTTACCAGCAATAACAATAACTGTGTCGCCTTTTCGTAATTTAGCCATGGGTTACCTCACAATACTTCTGGTGCTAGGGATACAATTTTCATAAACTGATCACCACGTAGTTCACGAGTTACCGGTCCAAAAATACGAGTTGCAATCGGTGCTTTGTTTTGGTTGAGCAATACCGCAGCATTGTCATCAAAACGAATAACCGAACCATCAGGGCGACGAACGCCTTTTTTGGTACGTACAACTACTGCATTCATCACGTCGCCTTTTTTGACACGACCGCGAGGAATAGCTTCTTTAACCGTAATCTTGATAATATCGCCGACAGATGCGTAACGACGATGAGAACCACCCAGTACTTTAATGCACTGAACTCGTCTTGCACCGCTATTGTCTGCAACTTCCAGCATAGATTCAACCTGAATCATAGCGTTACTCCACAGGTATGAGCAATAAAAACCAGTTGCTGCCGCTAGCACAGAATGAGTAGACGGCATTTTGGTATAAATAGCGCCTTACTCATAAGTGAGCGATTACGGCAAGCGCAATCAGCATCCTTAAAAAGGCGGGTATTTTAACAGCTTCTGGTATTCAATGCAATTTACTTAGATTTTTTCTACTTTTTCAACCACATCAACTAAAGTCCAAGACTTAGTTTTTGAGATTGGACGTGTCTCTTTGATACGGACAAGATCGCCTTGTTGGCAAACGTTGTCTTCATCATGGGCTTTGATTTTAGTAGAACGACGAAGCTGTTTGCCATACAAAGGATGACGAACCAGACGCTCAATCAAAACTGTGATGGACTTGTCCATCTTGTCGCTGACAACTCGTCCTGTCAATACGCTAGCGTTGGTGGCTGTTTGATTGTTTTCGCTCATGAGTCGCCTCGTTGTTTCTCGTTGATCAAAGTCTGAATCTGGGCAATCGTACGACGATTGCCTCTGACTTCATGGGTATTCCCCAACTGACCTGTTGCTTTAGCCATACGAATACGGAAAGCATCAAGTTGCTTTTCATCAAGTAACCCGGTCAGCTCTTCTAATGATTTATCACGTAATTCACTGATCTTCATTACATTATCGTCCGCTTAACAATGGTAGTTTTAAAGGGCAGTTTGGCTGCTGCAAGCGTTAGAGCATCGCGAGCAAGCTCTTCTGAAACCCCTTCGATTTCATATAGCACTTTACCAGGTTTGATCTCACATACCCAATATTCAACTGGACCTTTACCTTTACCCATACGTACTTCTAATGGCTTGTTGGTAATAGGTTTGTCTGGGAATACGCGAATCCAAATCTTACCACCACGTTTGATTTTACGAGTAATGGTACGACGTGCTGCTTCGATTTGACGAGCTGTCATACGACCACGCGTCAAAGATTTTAGACCAATTTGTCCGAATGCAACGGTGCTTCCACGATGAGCGAGCCCTGTGTTACGACCTTTATGCATTTTGCGAAACTTGGTACGTTTTGGCTGTAACATAGTTTAACCTCTGTCTGAGTTTCGACGGTTTCCACCACGGCCACGGCGTTTTGGCGCACGAGGCTCTTCTTTGACCGGATTATAAACACTGTTCATACCGTCAAGGATTTCTCCGCGGAAGATCCAAACTTTCACACCGATGGTGCCGTAAGTTGTTTCTGCACGTACTGACGCATAGTCAATATCAGCGCGTAGTGTATGTAATGGCACGCGGCCTTCACGGTACCATTCAGTACGAGCAATCTCAGCACCGCCAAGACGGCCTGACAACTCAACTTTGATACCTTTAGCACCAGAGCGCATGCTGTTCTGTACGGCGCGCTTCATAGCACGGCGGAACATAACACGACGCTCAAGCTGGCTACCAATACCATCAGCAACGAGACGAGCATCTAGATCAGGTGATGTGATCTCTTCAATGTTGACCTGAGCAGGTACGCCCATAATTTTGGTCAATTCTTTTTGAAGTCTTTCGATATCTTCGCCTTTCTTACCGATAACAATACCAGGACGCGCAGTGGCGATGGTAATTTTAGCAGCGCCAGTAGGACGCTCGATCATGATGTTACTGATCATAGCGCTATCTAGCTTTTTGCGTAGATACTCACGAACTTGAATGTCGTTGATGAGGTATTCTGAGTACTGTTTAGGATCAGCATACCAGTTTGCGTTATGCTTTTTGACAACACCAAGACGAATTCCGATTGGATGTACTTTTTGACCCATAACTTATTCTCCTACCTTTATAGTGATGTGACAGGTACGCTTGCTGATACGATCAGCGCGACCTTTTGCACGTGGTAGGATACGTTTTAGCGTAATGCCTTCATCAACGTAGATAGTAGCGACTTTTAGGTCGTCAATATCTAGGCCATGATTATGCTCGGCATTGGCGATGGCTGAGTTAAGACATTTCTTAACAAACACAGCGCCTTTTTTATTGCTATACGTTAGGATATCCAGAGCACGCTCAATGGGCTTGCCACGAACTTCATCAGCAACGAGTCTAACTTTTTGTGCCGAGATGGCGGCACCGCGTAATTTTGCAGTTACTTCCATGGTAAGCACCTTATCTCTTAGCTTTTCTGTCAATGCCATGACCACGATACGTACGAGTCGGGGCAAATTCACCTAGTTTATGACCAACCATCTGTTCGCTGATAATGACAGGTACGTGAGTACGGCCATTATGAACAGATAAAGTTAGGCCAACCATTTGTGGCAAAATCATCGAGCGGCGCGACCAAGTCTTAATAGGTTTGCGTGAGTTGGCATCAATTGCAGCTTCAACTTTGGCAAACAGGTGCGCGTCTATGAATGGACCTTTTTTCAATGAACGAGGCATGAAATTCTTCCTTTATTTCTTCTTGGCGCGACGGCGGATGATCATATTGTCAGTACGCTTATTGCTACGCGTTTTAAGTCCTTTAGACTTCTGACCCCAAGGGCTGGTTGGATGGCGACCTTTGTTACGACCTTCACCACCACCATGCGGGTGATCAACTGGGTTCATCGCGACACCACGAACTGATGGGCGAATACCGCGCCAACGTGATGCACCGGCTTTACCAAGTGATTTTAGGTTATTCTCAGTGTTAGAGACTTCACCGATAACGGCACGGCAGTTGACGTGTACACGGCGAGTTTCACCTGAACGCATACGCAAAATAGCGTAAATACCGTCACGACCCAATAACTGTACGCTTGTACCCGCAGAGCGAGCCATCTGTGCGCCTTTACCGATTTTAAGCTCGATATTATGGATCACAGTACCTAAAGGTATGTTTTTGAGCGGTAAACAGTTGCCTGGACGAATAGGTGAGTTTTCACCTGACATCACAGTATCACCAACCGCTTGTTTTTTGGCAGCGATGATATAACGGCGTTCGCCATCAGCGTACTTAAGAAGTGCAATATGAGCGGTACGGTTAGGATCGTATTCAATACGCTCGACCGTAGCTGGGATATTGTCTTTAGTACGTTTGAAGTCAATAATACGATAATGCTGCTTGTGACCACCGCCAATATGGCGAGTAGTAATACGGCCATTATTGTTACGACCACCTGACTTACTTTTTGATTCTAGGAGCGGTGCATACGGACGACCTTTATAAAGGTGTGGATGCACTACTTTTTCAACAAAACGACGGCCGGGTGATGTTGGCTTTGCTTTTACGATAGGCATGAGTGTAATCCTTATTCGTTGTTCGCTGTTTCACTAGTAGAATCAGTTGCGCTTGCAACCTCTTCACCAGCATCAGCCATTTGTACATCTTGACCAGCTTTTAAGGTAACATAGGCTTTTTTGTAGTCATTACGACGGCCGATGCTTTTACCAAAACGCTTCGTCTTACCTTTAACGTTCAAAGTGTTTACTTTGGTGACTTCAACACCTTCAAACATGAGCTCAACTGCTTTTTTGACTTCTAGCTTAGTAGCATTAGAATCAATTTTGAATACTTGTACACCAAGTGAGTCGCCAAGCATTTGAGATTTTTCTGAGAAGACAGGTCCTCTTAGGATCTGATAAAGTCTTGCGTTATTCATGCTAGTGCTTCCTCAAATTGTTTCGCAGCTTCAACTGACATGATCACTTTATCAAAGGCGATCAAGCTCACTGGATCCACTTCACTTGTACCTAGTACATTGACATGTGGAATATTGCGGGCGGCTAGGTATAAATTTTCGTCAATGTTTGTCGTGACGATTAGGGCACGAGGTGCGCCTAAATCATTTAACTTAGCGATCAGCTCTTTGGTCTTAGGTGCAGAAACACTAATCTCTTCAACTAAAATTAGACGCTCTTGACGTACTAATTCAGCAAGAATGCACTGCATAGCACCGCGATACATTTTGCGGTTAACTTTTTGTGACCAGTCTTGTGGTTTTGCGGCAAATGCGCGACCACCAGAACGCCAGATTGGGCTACGAATAGAGCCTGCACGAGCGCGACCAGTACCTTTTTGGCGCCATGGCTTGATGCCACCGCCAGAAACTTCGGCACGGGTTTTTTGTGCACGTGTACCTTGGCGTCCGCCCGCTAAATAAGCGGTGACGACTTGATGCACTAATGCTTCATTGAATTCACGACCAAACGCTGTGTCAGAAAGTTCAACTGCCGCACCTGTAACTGTTTTTAAATCCACGTTAATCCCCTTGCTTAGGCTTTGATTGACGGACGCACGATGACATCGCCACCGGTAGCACCAGGGATTGCACCCTTAATGACCAGCAATCCTTTTTCGGCATCAACCGAGACCACTTCTAAGCCTTGAACCGTAACACGTTTGTTACCCATCTGGCCTGCCATTTTCTTACCTTTAAATACTTTACCTGGTGACTGGTTTTGACCAGTTGAACCATGGGCACGGTGAGAAACTGAGTTACCATGAGTAGCATCTTGCATGCTAAAGTTGTGACGCTTAACTGGACCCTGAAAGCCTTTACCTTTGCTTTGTCCTGTGACATCGACCATCTGACCTACTTCGAACAAGTCAGCTAAGATCTCACCACCGATTTCGCGACCCTCAAGGTCACCCTCGGTAGCACGAAATTCCCAAACACCACGGCCCGCTTTTACGCCAGCTTTGGCAAAATGTCCTTTTTGAGCTGCAGTTACGCGGCTGTCACGACGAGTGCCTGTGGTGATTTGGATGGCTTGATAGCCATCTGTATCTTCATTTTTTACTTGAGTAATGCGGTTTGCATCGACCTCAATCACGGTTACAGGGGTAGACGCACCTGCTTCAGTGAAGACACGGGTCATGCCGCATTTTTTACCGACTAAACCGATCGCCATTTTAAACCTCTTTATATCTTATTAATGGGTTGGGTGTGTGTTAGCCCAAAGCAATTTGAACGTCAACACCCGCCGCTAAATCTAACTTCATCAGCGCATCCACAGTTTTGTCAGTTGGCTGAACAATATCAACCATACGCTTGTGAGTACGAATCTCGTACTGATCACGCGCGTCTTTGTTGACGTGTGGTGAGGTTAGAACGTCGAAGCGCTCAATGCGAGTCGGCAACGGTACAGGACCACAAACTTGCGCACCGGTGCGCTTTGCAGTATCGACAATCTCTTGCGCCGACTGATCAATCAGGCGATGGTCAAAAGATTTGAGTCTGATACGGATTCTCTGGTTAGCCATGCCAGCAAGCTCCTAATATATGTTTTCGTCATTCTTGCAAAACAAGGTGATGACCAAAAGCCGTTTAATTAAATATTCACTCAAGATAGTTATCTGTTCTTTATCAAAACAAGCAACAACCAAAAGTAAAATAGTTTAAAGCCCAACCGAATCTCCTATTAATATGGAAATCAGTAAAGGCATATGAAATAGTGCTAGAAACGATGCTCTAGCTGTCATAGCGCCAGCAACTTGCTAAGCGGCGCTCTTGTAATTCAGTGGTGTGTATTATACATAGTATATAAGTCATTGCAAGGACAATATAGGCAATGGCCCCTGCTTTTACTTAAAATATAAGATAAAACGCGTCTATTTACCAGTGGTGAGTCGTCATAAAGATAACTTTTGACGCTTATATCTTTGAGACTTATAACGCAAGCAACAACTGCTTTGTTAGTCAAGTACAATGTCATATTGCTCTTGATTATACAAGTTCTCGACCTCAAAAGTAATGACTCGCCCAAGGAGATACTCAAGCTCGGCAACTGTGTCAGCCTCTGAGGTTAATAGCAGATCTATGACTGCTGCATGAGCGACTACGGTGAACTTCTTTGGGGAATTATAAGTGCGAGCGCAGCGCATAATCTCGCGGAAAATCTCAAAGCATACCGTCTCTGCGGTTTTGATAAAGCCGCGTCCTTGACAGGTCGAACAAGGCTCGCACAATTGCTGCCCTAGCGACTCACGGGTACGCTTACGGGTCATCTCAACTAAGCCAAGCTCACTGACTTGGGTGATATTGGTCTTGGCATAATCTTGTGCCAGCTTGGACTGTAAGCTCTCAAGTACGTCGTCTTTATGCTCTTGCTCGAGCATATCGATAAAATCAAGAATGATAATCCCGCCCAAGTTACGCAGACGCAGCTGGCGGGCGATAGCATGAGTGGCCTCTAAATTGGTTTTGTAAACCGTATCCTCTAAGGAGCGACCACCAACAAATGAGCCGGTGTTGACATCAATGGTCGTCATAGCTTCGGTCTGATCAATAATCAGATAACCGCCTGACTTGAGATCAACACGGCGTTTTAGGGCATCACGCAGGTCATCCTCGACGCGGTGCACATCAAACAGCGCCTGCTCTGCGGTATAGTGAACAATACGATCATAAATAAAAGGCACAAAAGATTTGGCAAAGTGGCGTACTTGCTCATATATCTGACTATTATCAATAATGACTTTTTCGGTATCGGTATGCACTAAATCGCGGATAGCGCGTATCGGTAATGATAGCTCTTGATAAATCAGCTCTGAGCTTTGATGAGCGGTGGACTCTTTGTGACGTGCGCAAATAGTACGCCACAATTGTACCAAGTAGTAGATATCTTCCTCTAGCTTATCGACAGGTACGCGCTCGGCAGCAGTACGCGCAATGAGTCCACCTCTTAGATTGACCGTTTGCATAAGGCTTGTCAGCTCAGTCTTTAAACGCGTGCGTTCCTCCTCCCCATCGATACGCTGTGATATACCGATATGATCGCTTGATGGCAGGTACACTAGGTAACGCGAAGGCAAAGAGATATTAGTCGTTAATCGAGCACCTTTACTGCCGAGCTGATCCTTGGTTACTTGCACAAGAATACGCTGAGATTCATGTAATCGGTGCTGAATAAGCACTTTGGCGGAGACAGGCGTGATATCTGTGCTGCGCGCGCTCACCACTGGTGGCGACATGGCGAGACTCTCTGCTGCTATAGCTGTTTTACTTTTGGTAGTATCTGTTAGCGCTTCACTATCGTCAGTGGTCGTTGTATTGTCAGCGGTGTCTTTGATGGTTTCGCTTGCAGGTTTTTTTGTGCTCGTTGACGGCAAACGTTGCATATCGTTGACGTGCAAAAAGGCGGTGCGCGACTGACCAATATCAATAAAAGCCGCTTGCATTCCTGGTAGTACGCGTACAACGGTACCTAGATATATATTACCAACGAGACCTAGCTTATGATGACGCTCAATATAGATCTCACCCAGTATTCCACTATCTAAAACTGCTACGCGCGATTCCATAGGACTGATATTGATTAGCAGCTCTTCTGACATAACCTCTGTTCTCTTTATTTAATAACGAAATAGGCTCTAGTGTAGCAAATGGGGCTGAGCCTTGCCCATAACCCTGCGTATCATTATGTGCACTTCAATCCATAGCTATCAATTCAACTTTTTTATATCATCAATTAATGCAAGCGTTTGTGCAAGCGGTAAGCCGACGACATTGGTATAGCTGCCATTGATACGAGTGACCCAAGCAGCTGCTAATCCTTGAATACCATAAGCCCCAGCTTTGTCAGCAGGCTCGCCGGTGTTCCAGTATGCGCTCATCATATCTTGAGTTAATGGAACAAATGTCACTTGAGTACGCTCCATAATTTGGTGCAGGCTTACTAGCTTTATATCCAATTGAGTAGTGTCTATCTCGCTGCCCTGACCCTTATTTTTGGTTAATAAAACGTGGGTTGCCTGTACGCAAGTCCAAACTTCATGAGTATTGTCAGACATCTGCTGCCACATACTACAAGCGTGCGCATAATCGCTTGGTTTGACCAGTACCGTCTGACCATCAGGCAATACGCCAATGGTATCGGCAGTTAGAATAATAAACGCTTTATTATCGCCTGCATTGTTCCTCTCAACACTAAGCTGCGCTATCGCCGCTTGCGCTTTGATGGCGACCATACGCTCGATGTACGCGGTTGGCGACTCATTGTCTTTGGGCGTTTCATCAACATCTACCGCCATAACGCTAAACTCTAGTGAGACACTCGCTAATAGTTCACGGCGACGCGGCGATCCTGAAGCCAAAATGATATCCATCACTGCTCTCTTTATTTTTGAAGTTTAAAAGCTTGAGACGTCTTAACGTACAAATTTGCGTAATATCAGTAATACTAATGGCCAGCTGACGATACTCATCAGTAAAGAGAACGCAGATTGAGCGACAAACACGCCTTGGGTAAACATCTGAAGTAGCCATAAGTTGAGCTGAAATATTATAAGCGCCGCTGATGCTAACAACCAAGCGCTGCTCGTTCTAAGCTCTTTGATATAGATGCTACTTATCTTAGTAAAAAAGGCGACAACAACCGCTGCGAATGCTTGCTGACCTAAGCGCGTATCCATAAGCAAATCGGCTATAATACCAATAAGAAAAGCGGTAAAAACCCCTACGTAACGCGGCTGAAAGAGCAACCAAAATATGAGCACCATGATCATGACCATAGGACGCAAGGTTGCCATGCTTGAATTAAGGGGATAGACCACAAGTGAGGAGGCGACAACGAAGCTTGAAACGATTGCTAGTAGCAAAAGAGAGGTGGGTTGTTCAGAATCTGGATACGCCATGAGCTTACCTACATCAGTTGTATAGCAATCATTGGTTAGTGATGGCCAAAACCGCTATAAATCAGAGCAGAAGTTTATATGCTTGTTCGATACCGATTTAATTGGTGGTTGGCTGCAAAGTCTCATTAGTCGCCGCCATATTGTCTGTAGACCCTATTTCAATATTTGGCTCAGTATTTAGCGTAGCGTCCGTCTGCGGTAGTGAAAAGCGCTGAGTATCTGTCATTTTATCTTGCAAAATGAGTACATAAGCATTGTCAACGAAGTTGGCAGCGGGCGTCACCTCGATACTTCTAAAGTTATCCGCTTGCGTATCTTTTATTAAAGCAATGCGCCCGACGCGATACCCTGCTGGAATACGTCCGCCTAAACCAGATGAGATCAGCTCATCGCCCACGCGGACATCTGAGGTTTTGAACACATAATTGAGATGTAGTGCAGTCGGTATACCCTTGCCTGTGACAATAGCGCGCTGGCCAGTACGCTTGATGATGACCGCAACAGACTGCTGCTCATCGGTAATCAATAACAAGCGGCTGGTATTGGGGTAGACGTTGATGATTTGACCCAAAATACCGTCTTCGTCAATGACCGTTTGGCCCACTTGTACGCTATCTTGCTTGCCTTTATTAAGCACAACAATCTGCTTAAGCAAGTTGGTATCAGTACCAATGACCTGAGCCAGATTGAGGTCAAACTGCTCAGGCTTGGTCGTTGACAAGATACCTTGCAAGCGCGCGTTTTGCGCTAAGATATAATCTTGCTGCTGTAATTTGGCTTGTGCATGCAGTAGTTGTGATTTGAGCTGTACGTTTTCGCGGCGCAACACTTCTTTTGACTCAGTGCGACCTGACACCCAGTGCACCGCATAGCTTGGTAGTATAGATAACTCGTAAATAGGTTGCATCGCTGCATGACTGATATTACGCACAGGATTGAACCATTCTGGATTTTTGCTATCAAACCACATCAATATCAAAGCGACGATCAGTGCAATTGCAGTGATACGCAGTGACAAAGGCTGGCGAGCAAAAATACTTGGGGTCATAAGGATCTAATATCAGGTATTTAGAGCAGGGTTGATGGCATTAAAGGCAGCACAGCAGGCTACCTTTAATAAATGCTTAGTGATAGATTTAAAAAAAGCTAAAAACGTTTATACAAAAATCATATTTAGGCTTTTGTTATTGATAAATTCAAGAGCAATACCACCACCGCGGCTCACACACGTTAAAGGATCTTCGGCTACGGTCACTGGTAGACCCGTCTCTCTAGAGATAAGCTTGTCCAAATCACGTAACAGAGCGCCGCCGCCCGTCAGTACGATACCGCGCTCAGCGATGTCTGATGACAGCTCTGGCGGCGTTTGCTCAAGCGCTGCTTTTACAGCGCTGACGATACCGCTTAATGGATCGCTTAGGGCTTTTTGCACTTCTTCTGAATTGACAGTAAAGGTCTTGGGCACGCCTTCTGCCATGCTACGTCCGCGCACTTCTACTTCTAATTGGCTGTCTTCGTTGAGTGCTGAACCCACCTCTGTTTTGATACGCTCAGCAGTCGTCTCACCAATAACGCAGCCATGGGTACGGCGCACATGGGTAATAATAGCCTCATCAAACATATCACCACCGATGCGAATCGATTCGGCATACACGCAGCCTGATAGCGCGATAACTGCAATCTCTGTCGTGCCGCCACCGATATCAACGACCATAGAGCCGCTTGCTTCGTGAACGGGCATGCCAGCACCAATTGCCGCCGCCATCGGCTCCTCAAGCAGTAGTACTTTGCTTGCGCCTGCTGATGAAACTGCTTCGCGAATAGCTTTACGCTCAACCAAAGTAGATTTGCAAGGCACACAAACGACAACGTTAGGCTGCGCCATAAAACGCTTGGCCTTTACCTTTGCAATAAAGTGCTTAAGCATCTTTTGCGTGACTTCAAAATCAGCAATCACGCCATCTTTTAGCGGGCGAATAGCGGTGATATTGGCAGGCGTACGACCTAGCATTTGCTTGGCGTCAAGACCTACAGCTGCTACAGTAGGATTTTGTGTACGATTGCTACGCAAGGCGACGACGGTTGGCTCATCGAGCACAACGCCTTTGCCAGGAATAAAAATTAAAGTGTTCGCAGTACCGAGATCGATTGCGATATTATTTGATAAAAATCCAAACAGGTTCATGACTAATATATCCAGCGTCTTACGGTGAGGCGAATGAGAGGCTAAGTCGTTCTTATTGGTATTGGTCAAAGGGTTTAATGCCTTTTAACCCTTTAATTTTCTTGATGAGTCTCAAGAGTTATCGACCCAATAAGTCGAACCTAAACAACAAAGATTAAATTGGGCTAAATTATACCGATTTGGCTTAAAAAAAACAGCGCTATTTGCATCTACCTAGTAATAACATCTTGCTAAATACTAGTATCTGAACAAGATACGAGTAAATAGTAGATAAAGCACTATCATTAATCACCCAACTTTGACTGCTCATTATCATACCTTGAATGCTGGCGCATATAAACCCTTGATATTAAATCAATCTTTTAGCCTCTAAACTCCTATTAACGCAATACTCAGCTTAGGCGGCCTGACCCCTTATAAAGCTAGGCCTGTAAACCTAGGACTGTAAAGTTGGGATAGATGCTTTATAATAAACGCATATTACACCTATACCTTTATGCCTAATCCTTTGTGCCTAAGTTTATGACGCGTTTAAGGGTAGTCATTTTTGCCAGCTTTTATATCCTGTTCTTAAATCGGAGATTTTATGTCACAACAAACGCCCGAAGCTGACCTTAATAACAGCAATGTTAGCCGTCAAGAGATTATAGAAGTGGCTCGCCTAGCGCGCTTGGGTATCGATGAGGATACCGCAAGCAGTTATGCCAGTGAAATCAGTAAGGTTATGACCCTGATGCAGACGCTTGAGAGCGTTGATACTGCTGATATCAAACCGTTATCGAACATTCATGAAGTCTATCAAGACTTTCGAGCTGACATAGCCAAGCATGATATCGATCGCGCGCGTAACCAATCTGTCGCGCCAGCTGTCGAAAACGGTCTATATCTTGTGCCGCAAGTTATTGAATAAGCGGCTACTTTTTGATTTTTATCATCAACATCTACTCTCTTTAACGGACGACGACTTATGTCTGAACTTCATCTTTTAAGTACCCAGCAACTAATCACAGGTTTACAAGACAAGCAATTTAGTAGCGCAGAACTAACTGAGCACTATATCAAACGTGTACAAGCGCTAGATAACAAGGTCAATAGCTTTATCACTACGACCTCCCAGACCGCACTTGCCCAAGCAAAAGCCGCTGACGAGCTACGCGCGCAAGGAGATAAGCGAGTGCTGCTAGGCATGCCAATGGCACACAAAGATATCTTTTGTACCCAAGGCGTACTCACCACTTGCGGCTCAAAAATGCTGCATAATTTTGTCTCGCCTTATGATGCCACAATCGTCTCCAATATTGATCAGGCCGGCATGATTAGCCTGGGTAAGCTCAATATGGATGAGTTTGCAATGGGCTCAGATAATAGCAGCTCATACTACGGCAGCGTACAAAACCCTTGGAATTTAGAGCGCGTGCCAGGCGGCTCCTCTGGTGGTAGCGCCGCTGCCGTCGCCGCAGGCTTCGTCCCTGTCGCCACCGGTAGCGATACAGGTGGCTCTATTCGCCAGCCTGCCTCGTTTTGCGGACTCACCGGTATCAAACCGACTTATGGCCGCGTCTCACGCTTTGGGATGATTGCCTACGCGTCAAGTTTAGATCAAGCAGGTAGCATGGGACGTAGCGCTATGGACTGCGCATACTTGCTTCAACCTATGGTCAGCTATGACGAGCGTGATGCCACCTCAGTCAAACACGATATCCCAGACTATGTACAAGACCTCAATGAGGCTCAGGCCAAAGCAGGTGACAAACCGTTTGCCGATTTGCGTATCGGCGTGGCAAAAGAGTACTTTGGTAAAGGGCTTGATAAAGAAGTCGAGCAAACCGTCAAAGCCGCTTTGCAAAAGTACGAAGAGCTAGGTGCAACGATCGTAGAGGTCAATATCACCGATCCTGATATCACTCTTGCCACTTATTATATGCTTGCCCCTGCCGAGGCCTCCTCTAACCTATCGCGTTTCGATGGCGTGCGCTTTGGTTATCGCTGTGAGAATCCCAAAGATTTGACTGATCTCTATACGCGCTCTCGCTCTGAGGGTTTTGGTCCTGAGGTGCAGCGCCGTATCTTGACGGGGACTTATGCGCTATCGGCAGGCTATTTCGATGCTTATTATACTAAGGCGCAAAAGATTCGCCGTCTTATTATCAAAGACTTTGATGAGGCCTTTGCCAATTGTGATGTGATTGCCAGTCCCACCTCCCCGACTGCTGCTTATAAGCTCAGTGATAACCTCGACCCTGCGACGATGTATTTGGGCGATGTCTATACTATCGGGGTCAATCTGGCAGGCCTGCCCGCACTGAGCCAGCCTGTTGGTCTTACCTCTGAAGGTCTGCCTGTAGGTTTACAATTAATTGGGCAATATTGGCAAGAGAGTAAGCTGCTTGCCACCGCGCATCTGTTCCAGCAGCATACGGATCATCATTTGCAACACTCACTCATTGCCAAAGAGGGCGTATAATACGTTTATCTAGAGCTAACTCACTGACCGTATTAGCATATACGGTTTTGCATAAGCATAAATTAACGCTAATAAGGATATAAGATGACGGTTATCGAGATGTTAAAACAAGAGATCGGCTTAGATGAAAATCAGGCGCAAGCTCTAAAAGACGAGCTAAAAGCGCTAGAGGCGTTTTTTGATAAAAACTTTGAAGATAGTACATCTTTTTTTGAAGCCTTTTATGCTAAGTTTGAGGACGTCATTGCTCCGTATGGTTTTGAAAAAGGCGATGCTAAACAAGCCGAGTCTTTGATAGATAGTCTATATAGACAAGGTAAGTTTAAGATTTTGGTGACTTATATTATCCCCGCCTATTATCAAAGTGGCGGAGATAGTGACATCTTTAAAGACACTTACGAGCAGATGTTGAATCATCATTGATGCTCTAAAGTATGTGCTGCGCGCTAACCTATGTTAATGGCATTACTAGAGCTTGAGCATAAACAGCTTGATTGGTTTTAGAGAATATCGAACCTTGCGATAACAGGTTCGTTTAGCCTTGATTGCAGCGGATATCCTGCTTGGATAAGCACATTGTGAGGGCTTGGTTTTGCTATGGCTACGCGGAGCAAGAGACATGGCAAACGCTAGCCCTCGCTTTGCTTAGATGAGCAGATAGTAGCGAAAAGCGAGATGAGCTGCAAATATTGATAACAACTAACGAATAACACTTTATAGCTTAATAATTATTTATTTTAATTTTTTGATAGGATTTTACAATGGAAATGACAGAGTTTGCGCCTCGTAAAGAGCTGCTCGTCGATGGCTATGAAGTGGTCATCGGCATTGAGATTCATTGCCAGCTTAATACCGAAAGTAAGATATTCTCCAACGCGCCAACCGACTTTGGTCATGAGCCAAACTCGCAAGCGAGCATTGTCGATTTGGGGCTACCAGGTGTCTTACCTGTACTAAATAGAGGCGTATTGGATCGTGCGTTGAAATTTGGTATCGGCGTCAACGCAGAATTGGGTCTGTTCAATACCTTTGATCGTAAAAACTACTTTTATCCCGACTTGCCTAAAGGCTATCAAATCACTCAAATGGCGCACCCTATCGTCGGCAAGGGCTATATCGATGTGATCGTCAATGAAGGCGACAAAAACGAATACCCCAAACGCATGGGTATCACACGCGCGCATTTAGAAGAGGACGCGGGTAAGTCAGTGCATGATGCTGTCGATGGTATGACGGGCGTCGATCTTAATCGTGCGGGTACGCCGCTTATTGAGATTGTCTCTGAGCCTGACATGCGCTCAGCATCTGAGGCACTCGCCTACATCAAGGCCATTCATCAACTGGTCACGTGGCTGGGTATCTCGGATGCGGTGATGGCAGAAGGCTCGTTTCGCTGCGATTGCAACGTGTCGGTACGCCAGCCTGGCGGCGAGCTTGGCACACGTACTGAGCTGAAAAACCTTAATTCATTTCGATTCATTGAGCGCGCTATCAATCGTGAGATTGAGCGTCAAATCGATATTATCGAGGATGGCGGTACAGTGGTGCAGGCGACGATGCTCTATGATCCTGATCTTGATGAGACGCGTATCATGCGTACCAAAGAGAATGCTGATGACTATCGCTACTTCCCCGATCCTGATCTGACTCCTGTACGTCTCGATCAGCATACTATCGATAAGATAAAAGAAGAAATGCCTGAGCTACCTGTAGCACGTCGAACGCGGTTTGAGAATGAGCTTGAATTATCAGAATACGACGCGCGTATCTTGACGGGTAGCCGCGAGCTTGCCGATTACTTCGAAGACGTCGTTACCGAAGTTGGTACACTCAATACTAAAATGGCGGCAAACTGGGTCATGGGTGATCTGCTCGGTGCACTCAATAAAGATGATCAATACATCACAGGCTCCCCTATCAGCGCCAAGCAACTGGCGGTACTGCTGGCTCGTATCAATGATGACACGCTATCGGGCAAAATGGCAAAACAAGTCTTTAGCGCGCTATACGCCCACGAAGGCGGCAGTAGCGACGATGCGGCTGATAAGATCATCGAAGAAAAAGGTCTTAAGCAAGAGACGGATACAGGTGCTATCAAGGCTATGGTCGAAGAGGTCATCGCTAACAATGAAGCGATGGTCGATGAGTATCGCGGCGGTAAACAAAAAGCCTTTAATGGTCTGGTTGGGCAAGTGATGAAAGCCAGCCGTGGTAGCGCCAATCCGCAACAGGTCAATCAGATCCTAAAAGAGCTGCTGGCCTAAAATGTCTGCTATGCGTCAAATGTGATGGCTGTATTTGGACAAAATAAATAGCCCTTGCAATAAAAGTAAATTTGCGTAAAATAGCAGTCATTCGGGGCGTAGCGCAGTCTGGTAGCGCACTACACTGGGGGTGTAGTGGTCGCAGGTTCAAATCCTGCCGTTCCGACCAAACACAATATTAGGGCAGACCGTCATTGACCGTCTGCCCTTTTTCTATGGGCGTTTCAAACGTTATGCCCTACATAACAAGCCATCATAAAGCATGGTAATCCATGTCAAAGTGCGGTATATTTTACGGTATATTTTATACCGTCATGGAAATATACCGTCATGTCCCTAACTGATAGCCAAATCAAACGCCTTAAGCCGTCCGATACTTGCACACCTAGCCGACCTGACAAATATAGTGACGGTAATAACCTACGCCTATGGGTTCGTAGTACGGGCAGTAAGGTATGGGTATGTGACTATAAGTACGCTGATAAGCGCCAAAGCCTAACCATTGGTAAATATCCAGCAATGAGCCTTGCCGATGCTCGCCAGCGCAACCAACAGATAAAAGACCTGATAAAGCAAGGCATCAACCCTAAGCACGATAAGAAACGCTTGCAAGCCGACACTGACGGTACAAAGACGTTTGATGCCATAGCAGAACGCTGGCATGACGACCGCAAAGCCCATATTGCCCCTAAGACCTATAGCCGTGATTATTCACAGTACCAGCGCGATATTAAGCCTTTCATTGGTCACATGAACATAGAGGACATAACCGCGCCTGATGTTTTAGCCATTGGTAAAGCTATCGAAACGAGGGGCGCACCCGATATGGCAAGGCGTGCAATGCGTCAAACAGGGCAGATATTCAAGCAAGCCATACGTGAGGGCTTAGTAACTCATAACCCAGCCAACGACCTAACCATAGCCTTAAAACCGCATAAGGTTAAGCATCATAGCCGTGTGACTAGCCAGCAGTTACCTAAACTACTTCAAGACATTGATGCCTATGGTGGTGATTTACTGGTGAAGCTAGGCTTTTGGTTCTTGTGCTATACGTTCGTGCGGACGCAAGAATTGCGCTTTATGGAATGGAGCGAGATAGACTATCAAGCCAAAATATGGCGCATACCAGCCGACAAGATGAAAATGGATAGACCGCACCTAGTACCGCTTGCCCCTCAAGTAATGGCAATTTTAGAGCAGATTAAACAGCTAGGACTTTCGGACAAGTATGTGTTCTTTAATACCACAACCCGTAAGCCATATAGTGAAAACGCATTTATCACTGCCCTATGGCGCATGGGCTATAAAGGGCGTATGACAGGGCACGGCTTCCGTGGACTTGCCAGCACCACATTGCATGAACTGGAGTTTATGCACGAAGCTATAGAGCTGCAACTGGCACATGAGAAAGAGAACAAAGTAAGCAAAGCATACAACGGGGCGCAGCACTTAAAATATAGAACAGACATGATGCACCAGTGGGCAAACTTCATTGATGATGCCTACGCTGGCAAGATTGATAACGTCATTCACGGTAACTTCAAACAACAAGCACAGAAGCATGGGTAACGCCATGTGACAACGACCATGCAAGGCTAGGGGTTGCTCCCGAACGACAGCTATTCACACCCTTATGCTGTCACTGCCTTGCACCTACTTTGATTTAAGGGTGTAAGGGTGTGATATATGGCATTAACACATAAATATAATTGTGAGGATTCAAGCTATATAAACGTTCGTTTTTTTCTTTACTTTATAGCTTATAAGCAACGTTGTTCAATAGTTGAAGTAGTAGAGTGGTTACTGACCGAAAAATTTGAGAACACTATTAACCCTTATGAAATAGATGAAGAAACTGGGGTTTATAAAACGTCAGATGACTTATGTGAAGTTAATGATAATATCCTTAAAAGAATTCTTGAGTGCGGTTTAGTTGGTTTTATAGTTGATATTGAAAGCGAAGAAAGGAAATGCATTACAAAGCTTCATTACAAGATTGATGCTTTAAATAGAAACAGTATTTTGAAAAAAATCAGTTTGAACTTCTATCAAGCAAAAGACTTTTCTTATACGCTTAATCATGACGATATTGTAACGTCAACAACTAAAGACGAAACTGATACCACTGATAAGCTCATTAATGACTATAAAGAGCTTATTAAAGAATGTGGGTTAGTTATTGATAAACTGAAAGGTACGATTGAAAAACAAGAAAAGGAAATATCCGAAGTCATAGCAAAGCAGGGCTATTTAGACCCTAGTAATAAGTATTTTTCTATAGAGATGAAGTTATGCCACGATACTTGGAATCATTGCTATAACAATGGAAAGGTATCACTACAAGCCAATTCAAAAAAAGTAGAGGACTACTTGAGTACTTACCCTGATTTTAAAGTTAATAGCAATGCAATAGACCGAGTAACAACTATTGTAAACCCCAAGAAAAAATTGATTGCTGGCAAGTAGATTCTTTAGTAATAACTGCAATTCATACATAAGGGGGCGAACTATTTTTCATTCACCCCCTTACGACCCCCTACCCACTTACTCATAAGATGAACCGTACAAGACAAGCCATTACATAGTGTAGTGGCACGTAGTACGGAGTCATTGACATGACACAGCACACCACCACAGATAATCCCGTTATCGCTTTCACTGATGACACATCAAACAGCATTGAGCAAATAGCCGAAAGCCTACACATCAAATATTTACCACCGCAAGGCATGAGCCGTGCCAGCCAGCTAATACCATTCTTACCGTTTGGTAGCAGTACCTTATGGGCATGGTCACGCGATGGACGCTTCCCAGCACCAATCAAGCTATCCCCTACTATGACGGCATGGCGCAATGCTGATGTTATCGAGTGGCTGGAAAGTCACACCTCAATTACTAGCGAGGAGGTGTAAGCCATGACTACTACAGCAACCGCACCCGTTACCAATGAGCAAGCACCCAAGACCCACATAGAGATAATCAGAACGCACCTAATGACAGGCGCAACTATCACTATATGGGACTCTATCCGCCTTTATAGAATTACAAGTCTAGCCCCTCGCATATATGACTTACGAGCGGAAGGACTGCTCATTCAAAGTGAAATGGTCAAGCATAACAATAAGTGGTTTGCAGTCTATTGGCTCGATGAACATACCTTACTTGACAGTGAGTTATCTAATATCGAGGTGACCCCATGAGCATAACCGAACCATTGGAAGTATTAGAGCCACGCCTAGTGGCAGTGGACACTTACACGCTATGCCATGTGGACGACTACATACAAGACGTATCGAACGATTGTGAAAGCCTTGCTTATGCCTTGAACCTGATAGAAACCAGCGACCCAGCAAGCAAAGGCGTGATTGTGGCGGTACGTTCTGCGCTACTGGCACACAGTGAACATGCCAGCAAAATGAGTGCGGACATCATGGGCAAGCTAATCACACAAGACGAGGTATCAATCAATGAGTAATCAAATATCAGTATCAGCCGACCAGTTAGAAAGTATCAATGAGCAGATAGTGCTACTCGATATTGATACCAGTCATCTAGCAATGGCATTGCAAGCCGTGCAAGTGGAGTGCGCGGTATCAAGAGGCGTTATTAATACCGTTATAACTGCGCTAAGAGCTGCGTCAAAGTCGCTAGAGGGCATTACTGACGAATTAGATTATATGCTGACCACAGCAAAGCAGGAGGTAGCAGACCATGAGTGATAATACTAGAACCAATCCAAAGCCCCAGCACGGGGCACAGGCTGGCAAGCGTGGCTTACTGCTAAGGTTTACTATCTTTATGGCATGGGTGGCTGGCATTGGCTTACTACTGTCATTGGTGACTTGCAAGCCAGCCAGCGCAAAACAGATTGCAACCGATGATAACAGCGGTTACTATATAGACCTCTCGAAACTTATTAGCGGTCATGCCAGCCGTAATCCTTTGGCTTTTTTTGTGCCTGATAACAGCGTAGATTCTCAAGTCTATTCTAATTATTCAAGCGCAGTCCTAAAAGTGCAGTTAAGCACAACAAGGGCGCAATCCCTCATAACTTTGGTAACTCAATTACCAATCAATTATGACGAGTTGACACTGCAAAATAAAAGAGCCGAAAGGCGAATATGCAGGGCGGTTTCTAATAAGACCGAGAGTAAGACTTGTCTTACCCCTTTTTTATCAAAGGGAAAGACGCAACCTCAAAACTTATTAGGAGCTATCCATCATGGGTAATTCAATCCGCACGACCTCAAACACTCAAAACACCCCTACACTAGCCACATTCAAAGCTGGTGACAGTGTTCTATGCCCATCATTAAGCTTTACCTCGTTTGTACTAACAGCCGACCCATACGGCAAGCGTGACCTATTGGCACTTACTCACGATGGCAGCAACATCTACTACGATGATAAAGGTTACTTTGTGCCGTCATGCGACAAAGAAACAGGCGATTATCAGCCGTCATTATTCCAAGACACGCCAGCCAACCGCCAAGCAATAGCCATGCTATACAGTGGCAACCAAACCAATCACCGTACAGTGATAGACACCACCGAAGCAGACGACAAAATAGTCATCACTATGTCATCACATGGTTTATCACATATCGCTAGTGATATTCATGGTGCAAGCAATGCCCTACATGATGTTGGTTATCTGCTAGGACTTATTTACTACGGCAAGATAGAGGGGGAAGCCGTTAAGTCTATGGCACGTTTGGCACATGATGCTACTAACACATGGGAGGACATACTCCGCACTCAACTGGATATTATTAACGAACCCCTAGCAATGACTGGTTACAGCAAATTAGGGGCAGATAATGAGTAATTTAATCCGTTCAAATCGACCCTTAAATGCTCATTGTGAGCCGTCAAAAATTATTCCCTATGTCCCGTTACAGCCGAAAATAAATGAGTTTTTAGCTGGTTATTTTCACCCTTTGAAAAGCGTGTTTTTTAGGCTGGCAGGTACTACAAAACTTGCCATTATTTGCAGCATGTGGAGGGTTCAATTATGAAGCTTTACCCACAGCCAAAACAAAGCCGTAAGTATGCCAAGCGTAAGAGCTACTACAAGAAGTATAGAGAGCAGCGCAAGCCGAACCAGTCGCAAGCAAGGGGGAACAGATGACCACCACACCACAAACAGCCACCCATGAAAAAGCCCGTGCATTTAGCACAGGCTTTACAGTGGTAATGAATAGTTTTGATGCAGTCACACGGCAAGGACTGGTAAACGATAAGCTATTACTTAAACTATTTGACCTACTACCGCCTAATAGCTTGCTCAACGTCACTGATAATCTTACTACAAATGAAGGTAAAGTAGAACTAACCGCTGGCACGATAGCCCTACGATTGACCGATAAACAAAGCAATATTGTAGGCGCGGTATTCTATACGCCAAACAGCAAAGCAAAGCCCATTGTCATTGACCCTACAGGGTATGGCGCTATCGTCATTGGTGACACTAACAAAGGCAGTGAGGTGATAGCGTTTGATGACTTAGAAAACGGCATAGATGCTTATGCGTGCCTGATGGCAAGTGATAAGACTATTATTGTTAGCCCTCAAAAGACAAACCAGCACCTTAAAAAGATGGTGCAGCATTGGAGCAGCACCGCGCCCGTTACCGTACCTATGACACTTGATAACAAGGGCTTAATAAACTCATTGGCAGGTGTGAAAGCTCAAGCACTGGTTACCGTAGCTGATATGGTCACGATGCTACAAGATGACAGTTATGAGGCAATACTGGCAGCTGATGACACCCAGCTAATCAATTTACAAGATACTGCCTACTATCCCGAATGGCGCGATGACCCACAGCTTAACGCGCCTATGATGCATGATGACGGACGTTTTGAGCTATACCATGACGGACTGTTTTTTGTGAAGTATAACGATGACGACCCAGCAAACATAACCTTTAAGTTTAAGGCGTTTGTTTGTTCACCGATTGAGATTATCGCTAAGACTAGGGACACAAGCAGCGGTACATGGGGGCGGTTATTGCAATGGCGTGATGATGATAGCGTGCTACATACGTGGTCAATGCCTTTATCACTACTACAAGGTGATGCCCGTGAGTATCGTAGAGAGCTAGCCAGTCAAGGATTGAGCATTACCACCAATGGCAAACAGCGCAGCTACTTAGACACCTATATTCAAGACTACCCCATTCACAAACGGGCATTATGTGTTGATAAGCTAGGCTGGCATGGTGAGCAATATATATTACCTGATGGTGCAATAGGCAGCGATGGTAGGCAGTTAATCGTCTATCAGTCTGCCCATGCAATCAACAGCACCATAGCCCAGCAAGGCACACTAGAACAATGGCGTGATGAGCTATGCAAACCATTAGCCGAACAGAGCCGTTTTGTTTTCTCTATTGCTTGCGCGTTTGCTGGTCAATTACTGGAATTACTCGATGATGACGGTGGTGGTTTTCATATCGTAGGTTCATCAACTATGGGTAAATCATTATCACTAAAAGTAGCAGCTAGTGTATGGGGCAAGCCTGACAGCTATACTAAAACATGGCGCAGCACTGATAACGCCTTAGAGGGCACAGCAAGCGAGCATAACGATAGCTTTTTACCACTTGATGAAATCAGTGAGGGCGACCCTAAAGTAGTTGGTAAAGTCGTTTACATGCTGGCTAATGGCCAAGGAAAAGGGAGGAGTACCACCACGGGGCACAATCGCATAGCCAAAAAGTGGCGCATTATCTTCCTATCTAATGGCGAAAAAACCATACAGCAAGAAATGGCAGTAACAGGACAGAAAACCAATGCAGGTATAGAGGTTCGGATAGCACATATTGATGCTGATGCTGGGGCTGGTAATGACTTAAGGACGTTTGATAGTTTGGTACTGGCAGAAACAGGCGCAGCACAAGCCGATAAAATCAAAGACCTATATTATAGATACTACGGTGTGGCTGGCATGGCATGGTTAGAACATATCACTACTGACAAAGCCGCGACCACAGCAACAGCCAAGCAGCTTGTAAATGACTTTATGAGCAACTACAGCGACCTTGCCCCACAAGCGCATAGAGTGGCTAAAAGGTTCGCTATTGTGGCTGCTGCTGGTGAGATGGCAACACTGGCAGGTATTACAGGCTGGCAAGCAGGACAAGCAACCACCGCCGTTATGACATGCTTAGATAATTGGCTTGATAACTATGGACGTGATGGTGAGCATGAGCAGCGCCAAACCATAGACCATATCAAGGCGTTTATTGAACAGCATGGCAGTAGTCGCTTTCAACCTTGTTATAGAAACACGCGCTTAGACTTTGAGGAAAGAACTCCCAACCGTGTAGGCTATCGCAATATGGAAACAGGGGACTATTATTTTTCTAAAGAAACTTTTGACAAAGTATGTGCGCCCTTTAGCAAAAAGAAAGTCTTACAAGTATTAGAGGAAGCCGACTTGTTATTACTTAATCAAGGTGACCGTAAAACCTATAAAACACCTGATACTTTATTTAGTGGCAAGCAACGCCCATCTGTTTACGCGGTTACTGCTGATATACTTTGTTGTGAACCTACTAAAACGACTGGGACAGACGGGACGGACGGGACAGGCTATATGCAGCAAGGGATTGCGCTGTCCCATTGCTAAAAACCATAACGGGACGAACGGGACAGGATTTTGCATTTTAGCTTTTCTGTCCCGTCTGTCCCATTGCTAAAAACGATAACGGGACGGCTAAAAGCCATGCTACATAAGGGCTGTCCCGTCTGTCCCGCTTGTCCCATGCAAAAAACTAAGGTACAGCAAAAATAATCAAAGGTAGGCGTTTATCGTCTGCCTTTTTTGTTTTGACTAACTCTATATATGTGCCACATACAATCGTAACTTGTTATCTATTATCCAAAAGTTTACAATCAATTATAAGTTTTCTAATAATTTACCCCCATGATTGATATTAACCAAACCGAACAATTTAGACGCTGGCTTCATAAGCTCAAAGACCCATTGGGTAAAGTTGGCATATTGGCACGTATCAAGCGAGCACAAGGTGGCAATTTTGGTGACTATAAGCCCTTAGCCAACACAAACGGTATCTATGAGATGCGAATATTTAAGGGCAACGGTTACCGCGTTTATTATGCCAAGCAAGGCGATACCCTCTATCTATTATTGATAGGAGGCAGCAAAGACAGCCAAGCAAGCGACATTGATAAGGCTTGTACACTATGGCAACAAGTAAAGAATGAAACAGAGGAGTACCCCCATGACCGATACTAAAATCAGTCGTTTTGATGTAGCAGAGTACCTAACAGATGAAACCCTTGTTAATGCTTACTTGAATGAAGCATTGAGCGATGGCGCATCTAGTGACTTTATCCAAGCATTAAACGATGTTGCACGCGCAAAAGGCATGAATGAGTTGGCAGAAAAGACAGGCATAAGACGCGAAAGTCTTTATAAAACCTTGCAGTCCGAAAAGCCCCGTTTTGACACTATGATGAAAATCATTGACGGCATGGGCTTACAAGTCACTTTAACCCCTAAAACCGAACCTTTTGTAGAGGCTTAAGTGGTTAGAGGATAGCCAATGACAAACTTCACCAAACTAGACGACTACCTAGCAGCCATGCCAGCCGATAGACAGCAAGTCATCAATGACAAAGCTAGATGCTTAAGCCAGTCTATTGAGTTAGGCAGACTACAGCCGAGAGATAACACTGGGCAATCCGAGCTTGATAGGACACCCTCACCCAATGGGTGAACCTAAGCCAATACCAAAAGGTGTACGTCTAGCGTATGCCTTTTTTTGTACCTGATTAAAAGACGAAAGGCGCACATTAATACCACTCTCAAGGTGCGAATATTACGCACCAAGAGCGTTTAGCAAAACAACCCCATGAAAGAAAGTTGCAAGTCGATTTTAGTATCAGCAAATTGCAGTAATATACTTAAGAGGCTGGCTTGAGATAAACCCAAAATTGGTTCTATCTAGTTTTGCGAGTAAGTGCGAGCTGATGCAGTGGCTTTTGGTGCCAATAATTGCACTACTGGAGCAGACAAGATGCGCTATAAGCTGGCATGATTGCCAATGGCGCGAATGAAATAAACACCAACTGTGGGAATTAGATAAGACCCCATACGCAATAAAACGCACAAAACACGCATCATAAACGCAGCTATAAATTGCCTATATTTAGACAATCACAACCAATGATGCACGATGTATGCAAAGAAAGTGCAAGAGATACGCTTAAGATAAGCGCGACCTTTGCATAAGCGTTTACTCAGTAAGTGACGAGATACGCCCAAGATTGAGCGCATCTATTTAGCACACTCGCCAATGGTGGTTATCCTCAAATTGAGGGTATCTAAATGTGAGGTGATGCAAAGAAAACGCAATACATATGCGCGATATTTGCACCTATTTTGCACGGCTTAAAATGCTATTAATCACGCGCGTGCAGTCATTAGCAATTTAACCCCATGCAAACAAAGTGCAAGTATAAAAAAGTACGCCTAAGTTGCTAGCATGTTGATAATAATGATGACCCTAATAACCATAACCTATCGTCTGTTATCTTTACTTTTTACAGCCAAATGAGGGCTAAAAGCTAAGTGACTTTTGCATAATGCGGTATATTTTGCGGTATATTTTATTTCCATAAAACATAAATCCTTTAGTACCAATGCTTACAGCCAATACTTTACTTCCTGCCGTTCCGACCAAATATAGTAGTTAGACAGAAAAGCCAATCATTGTTTTAAATGATTGGCTTTTTTTGTGGGCAAAATTTTATTAGTTTATGGTTTCATAAGAAAAAAATAGTTTAAACTTAGTCAAAGGTAAAACCAATTGATTAAAAGGAATAATCATGCAAAATATCATGATGATTCATGACCACAAAGCTATTATCAAATATAACCCTGAGCTAGGTTTATTTCGAGGTGAATTTGTCGGACTTAATGGCGGTGCTGACTTTTATGGTGACAGTGTTCAGGCACTAGAAAACGAAGGCGAACAGTCTTTACAAACCTTTTTGAACGTCTGTCAAGAAAACGGTATTGAGCCTAAATCAGTGGATTACTGATACATTTGAAGGTCATTAGTAACAAAAGAATGCCGTAAGGACTATGCAAGACTTGGATTAACGACATCTATTCATACCCTGTCGCCGTCATTGCCTTGCGTCTATTTTGATTTGATGGTGTAGGAGTGTAAGTTGTGAGCAATACCGATATAGCGTTAAGCTTTGATACTGCAGAATATTATAGTTTGCATGAAGCTTGTGACTATTTAAATAGAAAGTTTGAAACCGATAACATAACGCCAAAAAAATTACTTAAAAGAATTTATGAGTTTGATTTAGACGCTTATATTTATGGTAGAGGGTTTTATTTGATGGGAAGTCACTATCTTGATGAAGACAAGTTAGACTTTTTAGATGAATTAGACAAAAACAGTGAAGATTATCAAACCTATACAACACAAATAGATCTATATTTATTTTTTTGCGATGTAAAGCCTTCGTTAACTTGCAAGGAATTAGGCGTTTTTATTCAGCTAAGCCACAGAATGATTAGTAACTTACTTCTATTGGGACGAACTGAAATTAGTGACGAATGGGCAGATATTGAGGGCTTGTTACCACACAATAGACTAAACGCTAACCCAAAAGATGTAGAAGAGTTTCTTTTGCCTAGTGACAGACCTAGTACATATCGAGGTGAAGACTACCAATTTGATAAAATAAAAGTGAGAGAAAGTAGTTATCAGCCGATACTACCTAAAGAGAGCATCGAAGAGTACGGACTTGAAAAAGCACTATCAAGAATTAATATGAAGGTATTAGATTACTACCATCTAGAAGATTATCAGATAGATTATTACGAAGGGGTTAATAGTACCTTTAACAACAAAGAAACGTATGCACTCAACCTAGAAGCAACGTCTGATGATGTTTTGATTTTGCACAAAGATTTAGAGCTATTGGAAAGTCTCATTATTGAAAACAAACCTGCAGTAGAAAAAACAGAAATATTATTCAAGAAAAAGGGAGTTAGCCCAAGGCTATTGAAAGCTAGAATGATTGCTGATGCACATGCACAGTATTTGTGGTCAAAAGACCATGATAAAAAAATAAGAATTGGTGAAATGTGTGAACTTGTTTGGAGTTATCTAATTGATACGGGACACGGTGAAATGCTTCCTGAAAGAAAATCTACTTTGAAGAACTGGCTTAGCTCTATACCCCAATATGCTAGTGAGGCTGGCAGACCACAATCATAATTTAAATATATCTCAACCTAAGTTAATCTATATAAACATAGGTTAAGAGAATTTTCTTAGACTACCCCACCACATACCATAGAACCATGTTGAAAGCCGTAGCACACCGTTACGGCTGACATGGAGATGTAAAAATGACAAAGCAAAAAAACCCTGTTATCGCTTTTATTGATAACACAAACCATCCAACCTCACCAACTAAAAAACCATTCGACAAACCACCAAAATGGTCATTTACCATATTAAAGTTTTTGCTAGTGATTCTAGTACCTTTGCTATCGAATTCGCCTGATATTCAGCTTAACTTTTACGTGATTAATATCATATTCTAAGTATAGAGAACCTAATAAGAAAGTCAGCTATAGATATCAGTGGCTGACTATTATTATGCTACAGTGTGATATAACTAGTCTGAGATTATAAAATGAACACTAATAATCAAAATACTATCAATTTAGACAATATCGACATTATTACTCACAAATTTACTGGTGATGAGCTTGGTGATTTATTGCTAGCCAGTGTGCAGCAAATGAAGGAAGGTGACAGTATTAAAACTCACGAAGTCACTGTTAGCAAGGCAAACGTCAACCTTCATGCTCAACCATAACTTTATTAAGCCTAAGATAGTATTTTTCCTCAAACACAAAAAAAGCCAGCCCTTAAGTCTAAGAGTGAACTGACCCCCATAAGTTGGACACCACTTATGGGGGTTATTTTATGCGTTACGATCTAGACTTTAAGATCAAAGTCATTGCATACTACAAACAAGGACATAGTAGCAGTGCGACAGGTGAAAAGTTTTCTGTAAATCCAAGGTTTGTCAGCAAATGGACTGAACAATATCAACATGGCGGTATAGACGCCATTAAACCTAAGACCAGTAAAACTAAATACAATAGTGAGTTTAAGTATAAAGTGCTCGCTGTAATGTTAGCAGAAGGACTAAGTCAATCTGAAACTGCCCTTAGGTTTACTATCAGCTCACCTGCACTTATTAGCCACTGGCATAAAGCCTACCGCCTCTACGGTATGTCTGGACTCATATCCAAATATAAAGGTAGTACTATGGCATCTCCTATCACAGACAAACCTGATAATGAAAAGACCTTAGCAGAGCTCAAGCGTGAGAATGAGTATTTACGAGCGGAGAACGCCTATCTAAAAAAGCTCGATGCCTTGCTCAAGGAAAGGAAACAAGCCGCGATAAAGCAAGGCTCATCGAAGGACTAAGGCAGCAATATGCGTTATCTGACTTACTGACCATAGCAAAGCTTGCAAGGAGTAGTTTCTACTATCATAGAGCACAGCTTTGGAGTGAAGATAAATACGCCGATCTCAAACAGCGTATCAGTGATATCTATCATCACCATAAAGGTCGGTATGGCTACCGTCGAATCACCCAAGCACTCAAGAATGAGGGTTTAATTCATAACCATAAACTGATTGCCAGGCTCATGGGACAGCTTAAGCTGACTGCCAGAATCAGAAGGCAAAAGTATCGATCCTACAAAGGACAGTGCGGCGTCATAGCTAAGAATAGAGTCAAGCGCAAGTTCAGGGCGAGTGCGCCTAATCGCAGATGGTTTACTGACATTACTGAGTTTAAAGTGGGCGGTGATAAGTTGTATCTGTCTCCTATACTAGATTGCTATAACAATGAGATCATCAGTTATACGCTCTCAAGACGACCGGTATATGACTTAGTGAAACAGATGCTAGATGGTGCGCTTAAAGGTATACCTAAAAAACGCAAGGAGGAGTTGACACTGCATTCAGATCAAGGCTGGCATTATCAGATGAAGCCGTTTGCAAAGTCGCTTAAAGCGAATCATATTAAGCAAAGTATGAGCAGTAAGGGCAATTGCTTGGACAATGCATTGATGGAAGGCTTCTTCGGTACGCTTAAGTGTGAGACGATTTATATTGAGAAACCAGAAACTATTGAAGCGTTAGAGAAACAGATTCATGAGTATATTCACTATTACAATCATGAGCGTATTCAGCTAAAACTAAAAGGACTAAGCCCTGTACAGTACAGAACTCAGTCCTTGTTATAAACTTAAACCGTCCAAGTTTCGGGGGTCAGTTCAGAGCTGGCTTTACTTATATAAATTAACTATCAAACAGAAGCCTTAGTAATAGCGCTCAACTCCTTATTGATAATAAAAGTCTTAGCCCGAATACCAGTAATCCCAAACGACTCTAAGCGCTCGGTATGCTTGGTAAGGTATCTATTAGCGTCCTCTAAATTATCAAACACATATATTCCGCCCGCCTCCTGCGTGTCTGCGTTTTCTGTCCACAGCTTATAGACCAGACCACTCTCGGTCGCGATATCGCTAGCCAAGTCCTTCATTTGCGTATAAAACTCGTCACCAAAAGGACCACTGTACGGAAAATCCATTTGTAAAAGGTATTGCATAATTCGCTCCATTACTTGTTGATGCTCAAGCTTATTACTCTATCATAAAGCATGCTAAACCATATAAAAGGACGATAGCGTTATAGCACTCTATTTAAATACTTGCGCGTAGTTTGCGAGTGAAAAGTCTGTATCAGCTTTGAAGTCCGTATCGGCTGTTTGGGCATGTAGATCGGATGAGCTATCCGGTAAATCCACCCAGTAGCTTTGCGGATGGTTAGCTTGCAAATAATTATATAAATACTGTCTGGTACTATCGACAATCTCATTATCTTTTGGATAGCTTGAGTCAGGCTGCCACTGATTATATATCAGCGCATGTAGGGTCAATGAGCGGCTTTTTATGGACTCAATGCTGAGTAACGTATGGTTAATACTGCCAAGTCTACCCGAGCTAACTAAGACAACAGGATAACCCTGCTCGGCGATATAATCTAGGGTTAGTAACGTATCGGTAATAGGCACCATAAGCCCGCCAGCACCCTCTAACAGTACGATATCATAATCCTTTAGCAGTGCATTGGTCGATGCTGTGATAAGCTTAGGTTCAATCACCCTATGCTCAAGCGCGGATGATAAGTGCGGCGAGGCAGGCTTGCTAAAGACGTAAGGACAACTCGTTCCCTCCTTATCTACTGACTGTAGAGAGATACCCATCATATCTCTATGAGCGACGATATCCTCTGCAATATCAGAGCATCCTGTTTGCACAAGCTTTTGCGTGATGACCTTGTGCCCTTGCTGATGCAGAGCTTTGGCCAACTGCCCTGTCGCTACTGTTTTGCCAATATCGGTATCTATACCACCGATGAATAGTACCGTCATAGTTATTAATCCTTATTTTAAAGCGTATAAAATTTTAGCGTTTTATTGATGACAATATACCGTTAGAATGACTAGCGGCATCATTGTAGTAGCCAAAATCTAGTGACTACTGATGCTAATACTAAAAGCATCAAATAACCTTTAAATTAATGTAGGATTGCTGTTATGACAGGACCCACGCGCGCCCGCGTCAACGATCATTTAGATATGCTCCGTGCTAACGATCAATATCGACAACTTCCTAACATTAAGCATCAAGATCAGTGCATCATCGCTGATAATCAATCCCTGCTAAATATCTCTAGCAATGATTACTTAGGTTTAGGCAATGACACTAGCTTGCAGAGCGAGTTTTTGGCTCAGCTGCAAGCGCTTCCTGCTTCACAGCTACCCAAAATGGGCTCGACCTCCTCACGTTTGCTGACGGGTAATCACGAGCAGTTGCCACTACTAGAAGCAGATTTATTAAACTGGTATCACCTTGCTTTATCAGATGATGAGCGTCAAACCTCAACAAAATCAGTTTTGGTGCTTAACAGTGGCTATCACGCCAATATTGGGATTCTGCCTGCGCTTGCCAAACTGCCCCTTGAGACTTGTATACTATCAGACGACTTGATACACGCAAGTATGATAGATGGTATCCGTCTTATCCGTAGCAAGCAGTGCACTTATAAGCGCTATCGTCACAATGATTTAGCGCATCTGAAAGCTATTATTGACAGCTTAGATAAGTCTGTTGAACGCATTATCATCGTCACCGAAAGTGTCTTTAGTATGGATGGCGATCGCGCGGACTTAAAGGCCTTGGTCAAACTCAAAGCGGGCGATCCCCGAATTGAACTCTATGTCGATGAAGCGCATGCCGTCGGCGTCTTAGGTCAAAATGGACTGGGTTTGAGCGAAGAGACGCAAACCTTAGAGGACATAGATTATCTCGTCGGCACTTTTGGCAAGGCCTTTGCTTCAATAGGCGCTTATATTATATGTGATGAAAAGGTGAGAGAGTGGTTAATCAACCAAATGCGCTCCTTTATCTTTAGCACCGCACTGCCCCCCATTATGCATAGTTGGACCCGCTTTATCGTAGAGAAGATGCCTTCGCTTCACCATTTGCGTACGCACCTAGCGCAGTTATCGACGCAAGTGCGAGACGCTATTGAGTCTACAAGTAGTAGCTCGATTAGCAGCTATCAATCGCCTATTATCCCTTATGTGCTTGGGAGCAACGAGAGTGCGATAAATAAGGCCAAGCAGTTGCGGGACGCTGGGTTCTATGTACTGCCAATCCGCCCACCTACCGTCCCTGTAGGCACAGCGCGCATTCGACTGGTTATGAATGCTAATCTCACAACAGAGGACTGTGACCATTTAATATCGCTCTTATAAAATACTGAAGTTGTTTTTTGCTGTGAACAAAAGATCCTAGTCACTACTTATAGATAAGTACTGGTTAATCACGGCTTTTAATCGATCACATAGTGTGGTGACTTCTGCTTGGGTCATGATGATCGGCGGCATGATATAAATCAGTTTGCCAAAGGGTCTGACCCAAATTCGATTCGTAATGAGCAGTTTTTGAAAAGTAGGCATGTCCACATTGTTATTAAGTTCAATCACGCCTATAGCGCCTAGGGTACGTACATCGGCTACTTGAGGATAGTCTTTGATTGCAGCGAGCTGCGCTTGTAGATATTCCTCTATTTCTCTAGCTCGAGCAGGATAGTCGTTCTCAATGACTAAATTTAGTGAGGCAATAGCTACTGAGCACGCTAGCGGATTGCCCATAAAGGTCGGACCATGCATCAAGGCTGCATAAGGACTACCCGCAATGGTATCAGCGACATCACGCTGGCATAGGGTCGCTGCAAACGTCATATAACCGCCGGTTAGGGCTTTGCCTATGGTCATAATATCTGGTGAGATATGCGCATGCTCACAGGCAAACATTTTACCCGTACGCCCAAACCCTGTGGCGATCTCATCAGCTATCATCAGCACATCGTAGTGACTGCACAACTGACGTATCAGTTGTAAATACTGCGGACTATAAAAACGCATGCCGCCAGCACCTTGCACGATAGGCTCAACGATAAAAGCGGCCATATGAGTATGATTCGTCTCAAAGAACTCAGTCAGCTGCGCGCGCGCACTCTCTGGTATCTCACTGTTAAAGCCATCAATAGGCTTGTCTGTGAATAACTGTACCGGTAGTTGATTGCCATAGATGCTGTGCATGCCGCCAACAGGATCGCAGATGCTCATGGCATGCCAAGTATCACCATAGTATCCAGAACGGGTGGTAGCGATTTTATTTTTCTCGGGTTTGTCCTTAGCGAGCTGATATTGCATGGCCATTTTTAATGACACTTCAACGGCGATGCTACCGCTGTCTGCATAAAAAATAGCATCAAGACCATTAGGGACGATAGAGAGCAGTTTTTTACCTAAATCGATAGCGGGCTGATGGGTAAGACCACCGAACATGACATGAGACATCTTTTGCAATTGCTCGCTGATGGCCTGATTGAGTGCAGGATGATTATAGCCATGAGTACAGGCCCACCACGATGACATACCATCTATGAGGGGTTCGCCCGACTTTGTATACAGATAGACCGCATCACAGCGCTCGATGACCAGATTGGGATAAGCAGGTGGCAGCGAGGTATAGGGGTGCCAAAGATGATGATGATCAAACGCGTCCGTATCCTCAGCATAAGTTGGCGTTTCATCTATAGTATGTAAATTATCGCTCATAAATCCATCAATCGCTTGTAAAAGGGTTATCACAATATAGCGGTAACTGCTTATAAAAGCTATACGCAGCCCCTTACTAAAACAGGGAATTGCTCTATAGACTTTTAGCCCCCAAGCCGTTAGGGTAAATAGCTTATCCTCTATTCCATTATTAGTCTTACTATGCCCGAAATTACCTCTGAGCTTTCTTGTCATTCAAGCTATGCCCCATGGGAAGCTTATCACCGTCCTTACGTACGCGATCTAGCGTTTGTACTCGCCTGCCCTAATGTGCTGACTCAATGGCTTGATTTTGCACCGCATCAAAGCACTCATGAAGTCGAAGTCCATCCCAGTGAGTTTTGGCTGGCGCAATTTGACGCTTATCGTCAGCGTTTGGATGAGCTTGATAGTACTCACGCCTATCAAGATTTGACCCGTTATCTACTTAGTCGGCCAAGTCCCAATCGTTTGGGCTTTCACTTTGAGGGTTTGTTATCATTTTGGTTAGAAGACGGCTTTGCGCGTGGATTGCATCCGTATGAGACACTCGCCAATAACGTGCAGCTATATAATGGCAAGCAGACCGTTGGTGAACTGGATTTAATTCTATATAACCATGAGAAGGGGTTAACTGAGCATTGGGAGCTGGCGATTAAGTTTTTTATGGGTGCGTCGCCGTTTACCCCTGAGCACTGGGTCGGTATCAACTCCAATGATAATCTACAGCGTAAGATGACTTATATGCAGACCAAACAGTTTAGAGTGGTTTTGGTCGATACCGAGGCGCATGGTCGCGTCAAAATCGATAAGCGTTATGGGGTGATTAAGGGGCGCTTTTTTTTGCCAATGGGCACGACTGGTTTTGTCTATCCAGACTGGTTAGAGCCTACCTTTCCTATGCATGAGTGGTGTGATATAAACGATGAGACTAGTCTTGCTAAGCTTAATACTAGCCGTTTGCGGCAAGCGCACTATATCGAATGGTTCACTAAACGCGACTTTTATGATGCTCGTCAACCTCTAGCCACTTGCCTAGAGAACAAAAAACCTAAAGCTGGGTTATATTTTGCCCAAGATTGTCCATTAGTGATTTATCCGCCTGTCATTATTAGCTAAACTAAATTAAGAGCCGTTACCAAGCGTAGCGACCATATAAGCTGATTTCACTACGCTTAGCTTTTTCAGAATCTAAGTCATCAGTCAGCACTTTTATACCGCCGTACTGACTGTCTAACGCCAGTCCCATAGCTTGCGTCTGCGGCTCAATTAATGCGGTAAGTATAAAGGGGGAGCGATTATTATTGAGCAGATAACTCGCTGAGAGTTGATATAAGTCTTGCACCTCATTGGCTTGTCCATGTGCGCCAAGCTGCCAATTATTATCTAGTTGATGCATAAGACTACCCTCAACCCGCCAAGGTAGCGTCTGCGTGACATCCTTCGTCTCAAGCTGACCTTCCAGACTATATAGCGGTCGTCCATTAACATCATAATCAAGCGCATAGCGAGTGCTCGGCATCTCCTTCCAGCGCATACGTCCAAGGACATCATATCCGCGAATATTTAACTGCGTCTTATCTGAGAGCTTACCGGTTAGATTCAAATCAATTGAGTAACCGTAACCTGAAGGATTATCAGGATTCCAGCCTAGATTCTCCTCCCCTAGCGCTGGCTCGTCGTAGTAGTAATAAAGATAAGCATCCGCTTTATCAATAGTATCTCGAATATTATTGAGCTCACTATCTGCTAAAACCCGATTGCTCAAACTCCCGGTAACCTTACCATCTAAAGCATGTAATCCTTGCCAAATATTAGCTTGAGTCGTTAAGTGCCAATCAGAAGCTATAGACTGGGTAAAACCAATATTGGCCCCTACTCTTTCGTTATGCTTAGCCTCCAAAAATAGCGGATAAGATTTACTTGCGGTTGGGTTTTGCTTGTTCTCGTACTGCCAGTAGACTTCTGCCGTCTCCTCACTAAACTCCATCAGATAATCATAGCGCCAAGCTAACCCATAGCTAATAGCGCTGTTGGCAGGTTGTACATTAAGCCCCATCCGTCCTTGTACATAAGCATGCTCACCTGACTCTAAAGGCGCATCCCAATCATCGATAAAAGCGGCGATAGGCTGAGCAGGGCTATCTGCTGTTGCCATAACCTCAAACTCTACTTTGGGTGTTTGCGTTGGTATTTGGCTAGCAAAAATATTGGCGGACAGAAAAGTTGGCGCTCTACTCTCTGAAAGACTAGATTCTTGCGCGATAGCAGATATAGATAAGCTCGACCCTAAGCATATCAATGTCATAGAAGTAATAGAACTATCGAGTCGATAACGAGTTAATGGTTGCCAAGTTGTACGTACAGCTATAAGTAGTCTTGAGGAGATCATGGACGTTCCATAGATGACAAGCGATAGAATTTGGAGAGCAAAAAAAAGAGACAGGCCTTACTGTCTCTTTTTATATCTTCAATCATTTTATAGATTTCAAAACCCTTGAGGGATCATGTTGAATCTATAATCTTATAAAACAATTAAGCTGTTATCGGTAAACTTAGCCGTAATCTTACCGTCATTGTCCATCAGATCACCCAAGTCTTTACCATTAACGATGATATCACCAAGCTTACCATTACTATCGGTAATAAAATCACTATCCTCATCGACATTTAGAGTGATAGAGGCATTATTTTGCTTAATGATAAACTGAGTGCTGACGACGTCGTAGTCATTGTTCAAAGTCGATTTTCCAGTAACAAATAGAGTCTTACCCTTCACGCTGGCAGTTAGGCCTTTAAGCTCAACAGCATTGCGAGCCGTACGCTCAAGCTGGGCTTGGAAGTCAAGTGGAATCGTTAATTTATCATTTTTGGTGACATCGCCTTTGATAGCTAGTAATACTTTCATACCTACAAAATTGCTAGCACTCTCTACAATATTACCCGTACTATCCACAGTGATAAACTTCTTGATATCATCGGCATCAGCAAGAGCATTCAGGGTAAGCGTTACATTAGTTGCTGGATTTTCCTTAATCATCTGACCAGTTAAATCGATCTTGTAAGGTATAGTGCGTACTGCTAAGGTACCGTCGGCAAGCTCTTTGCTAATGTCCATGACTTCAATAGCAAAGTTTCTCGCTTCGATCACGCTATCATTGGCTTCTAATTTTAGCTTACCTAAAGTAATGACGCCTTTTTCGAGAGTGACGCCTGCTGCATTGGCTTCATCAAAATCAAACTCGTCATTGAAAGTGACTTTTTCGCTGAACTGGCCATTGACTGTGGCGCCTTTGGTCGTTGAACTCAATAGTATAGCTTCTTTGCCAGTACCAATTTTAATACTATTAAAACCAAGACTACCCTTAAAATTGTCAGTATTAGTGTTTGAGCTCAAGGCATTTTGATAATCATCGAAACTTAGGTCAAAAGTATCCACGATTATAACTATTTCATCAAACTGACCCGTTTGCGAGTTGTAGTCATACTCATACTCTTCGAGCTCTACCTCAGTGGTTCCGGTTAGAGCAAACTGACCATCTGCATTTAAGGTCGCTAAAAAACCTGCTTTTGGCTCAAGAGAAATATTACCTAAAGCGACTTCAAACTCTTCATCATTAGCTAAAGCCATAATGTTTGCAGCCGTTAGTCTTGAGAGATTGTTCTCTTGCATATAATAAGAAAGATTGTTCGGCACCTCTAAAGCATAGCCAAGCCGATCGTCCTGCTGGTCAGTGATGATGGCACTGGCACCCTCATAAGCTTCAGTGACTGCTTGATTATCACTAACAAACAGCTTAGCGGTACGTATCATCTCTTTAGCTTGCTCAAGATCAGACAGACTATTATCAACAGGAGGCTGAGTGGGAACACCTGGTGTGCCTGAGCCGTTATTAGAAGAAGTATTGCTATCATTATCATCGCCACAAGCGCTCAATGCTAAAGTAGTGGCTAAGGCTAGTACCGAAAGTTTAAAAAATTTCATTGCAATATCCTTAATGTCAGACGCCTTTATCAAAGACTATTCTGATTCAAATTATTTTATATTCCGTATTATAAGTAACCTTAAAGATTTTTATAGAAACGAAACAAAGAAACTAAAGTTCGCTCATTTGTTGCCAGAATATTACAACTAACGGTGAGATTAGTCTACAAGTTTTTGAGAAAATATAATTTTTCTTTGCAATAGTCATCGGCTCATTTCAATCTGATAGTTAGTAGTTCTCAATCACCTGCATAATCTCATATCTGAGCATATCAGCGCTCGGCATACGCTCGGCGTGAAAACGTACGATAGCGATACCTGCACTAGCCAGCGCTTTGTCTTTTTTGTCATCGGCTTTTTGCCGCGATTTGCTGCTATGCGTCCAGTCATCGAGCTCAATAGCCACAAGCGTCGTCTGCATATCGATATCTGTAATGACATAGTCCACACTCTGACGACAAATGCGATTAAACCAAAAGCTACGCTCGCTGGTCTCCTCGCTATTGGCTTCGATAAGACGCGATAATTGCACCTGTACAAAAATATGATACTCAGGCAAGGCGTTTTTGAGCTTATTAAAGAAGATAACTTCGGTATCTGTCATGATGGGAATAGGTGCAAAGGGCCATATAGCCAAATCGTCACCGCGGACCGGCTGCAGTTCTGGATCTACTCTTTTTGCGGTTGACTGCTGTCTAATGACTATGATCAGTCCTAAAAACCCTACTGCTGCGAGCAAAAATATAACACCAAATGACATGGTTGTGCCTTATGAATAAAAAAAGACTAGGCGACCTTTATAGGCCGATAAGTCGTACAAAAACAAATAAAAAGGTGCGAGTAGAATATAGCTCATCGTATATAAATCACTCAAAATCAGCAATTCACAAAACAAAAAACACGACAATGAATGTCGTGTCTTAATATATGATCTTATGCAGTTATGCTTACCAATACAAAACCCAAGCACCAGTGGTGTCGACTTTAGGGTCGCTGTTGACCTTGTCTTTGAGTGCTAACGCGGCAATCTTACCGCGCTCAGGACCAACGACGACGCGTACGCCGCGACTGGTTGCACTGGTTTTGACTTGATAGCCTGCCGACTTGAATTTTTTGGCGACTTCATCCGCCTTGGCTTGATTGCCAGCTAGCGCCACTTGTACCCCAAAGCTGCCTTTGGCGTCTGTCTCTTTGACAGTTTGGCGCGCAGCGCTTAGCTTTTGTTGTGCGTCGCGTTTGGCCTCAGTCGATTTTTTGGCGAGTGCTTCTTCTTTTTGACGTTTCTCTTCGCGTGAGCGTTCGGCAGCGGCGGCTTCACGCTCCAAGCGCTCGATTTGCTTACGCGAGGGAATAGTCAGGGTTTGGCCCAATCGTAGGTCAGTTGAAGGCGCGATGTCGTTCGCTTGTGCTAAAGCGGCAACGGGGACATTGTATTGACGAGCCAGCTTAATCAGACCATCGCCGCGCTTAACCTTATAATCTGTAGGCGATGTCGGTGGCTCACTTTTAGCCTTTTCGGCAGCGGCCCTATCTTCTATTTGCTTTTGACGAGCAGCAGCTTGTTCTTGCTCTTTTTGTTTAGCTTTGGCGTCTGTTTGCGCCTGTTGTTGTGCTTTAGCCTGTTGTTGTGCTTGAGCAAGTCTGGCGGCTTCTTGCGCCTCGGCACGCTTAGCAGCTTCTTGCGCTTGTCGTTCTTGTTGCTGTTGCGCGGCGATAGCGACTTGATTATCAGTTGAAGCTACCTCGCTCGTTGCAGCTATTGTCTGCGGTTGCACAGTAGGCGTTACTAGCGTGGTTTCTTGTACAGGCTCTTGTTCTGGCCCATCATTCTCTGATTCAGCGATATTGTCTCTGTAGCGCTCATTTTCTGCGCGAGCTTTTGCCAGCGCTTGGCTCTCAGCCGTTTCTTGCTCGGCTAAGAACTGCTCAGCGCGCCTCTCTTGCTCAGCGACGCGAGCGGCGCGCTCTTTTTGCTTTTGTGCCAAGAGTCGTTTTTCAGTATCGATATCTGTGGTCAATGGCGCTACTGCTACGGTATCAGGGCTTGCGGTATCAACGATAGCGGTCGTTTGCTCAGGGTTATTGTCGCCGCCTACTTGCTGCACCATAGCGTATAGCATGACGCTACCGCCTACAATCATTCCAATGCCCAATAAGGCTTGTCTCGAAAAGTTCATTCGTTTACGTCTCTTAGTAGGTTTAAGTCCGATTCGTTAGCGTCGCTATTTGTCTGGCTATTCGTTAGCACAAATTTCGGTCACTGTTGACCTCAATCGTCACTGTTTTAACAACGCATACATTATATTAGCTATTTTTTGATTATAGAGTATATTTTTGATGCTGTCTGCTACTAGGCTATGCCAAACAAGAACTACCAAGCAAACTATTTGATGATTATGACCACTTATTCACTATCAGCTATTTAGAACAGCGAGCGACTCCCCTATCGTATGAAAAGAGCCGCAAACAACAATTAGGTCCTGCTCAGTACTCGCCTCAATAACCGCTTGCACAGCCTGTGCTAGGTTTGCAAACTCCTTTATACTATCTGTATCAGCATAAGCTGTCAAAACGCCCTTTAATTGCTCAGTACTGGCAGCACGAGGATAGTCAATCTCGGCGATAAACCACTCACTAATAGGTAAATCAGCTTGCGTCAACTGCTGTACCACGCCTTCAATATCTTTGTCCCCAAGCATAGAAAACAGCATTTTTATCGTGCCGGTTTGAGCACTAGACGTTTTCTGTGCTTGCTCTTGTAGATGCTGTTGCCAAAGCGGTAATAATTGCGCGAGCAAAAACGCAACGCCTTGCTCGTTATGCGCCACATCAAATAACCAATGGCGATTGTCAAGCGTACGATAATCAAAACGTCCTGCTAACTTTACAGTTTGTAGCGCTTGCTTGATAGCAGCACTATCGACTTTTAATGGACTGGCTAACACAGCAGACAACGCATTAGCAGTATTGGTAAGTGATAGCGCTGAGCGCGGTAGCTCGAGCGTGACAGCGGCATTACTGTACTGCCATCTTTGGATATCCAGATTGCGATAGCCAAAATCTTGCTCGGCTTGATAGCAAGTAATATCCTGCTCATCAATGAGCTTCCTGACGCTATTTGGCATCTCATATGCACCATATATTAAAGGGATGCCTTGACGTAAAATGCCTGCTTTTTCGCGGCCAATGTCCTCAGTATTGTCCCCTAGCCAATCGATATGATCGATACTGATGTTGGTAATAACCGCTAAGTCTGGGTCTATGATATTAACCACATCTAAGCGCCCACCGAGTCCGACCTCTAATACCCAAACATCGCAGTCCGCGTTCGCAAATATCAATAAGGCAGCCAAGGTCGTCATCTCAAAAAACGATAACGTCAGCTCACAAGCCAAGCGGGCGCGCTCAACACTATTAAAAGCGTCAATCAAAGTCTCATCGCTGACCATCTCGCCATTAATACGGACGCGCTCATTAAATACGCTCAGATGCGGCGACTGGTACAGCGCGGTTTTGTACCCTGCTGCCTGAGTCATCGCCGCGATAACTGCTGTCGTTGAGCCTTTGCCATTGGTGCCAGCGACAGTAAACACATAAGCGTCGTCTTTCGCCGATTGTACAACGCCTAAATACTGTGCCACAGGCAGTACCCGTGATAGCCCCATGTCTATGGCTGAGACATGAATATGCTGCATATAATTCAGCCACTCGGTGAGACTGGCGGTGCTATCTGGCGTGGCTGGACTGGGCTGGGATGCGCTAGAGACGGACATAGTAGAACCTACATTAACCTTTATAAGGTGACACAAAATTAGACAGCCGTAAATGACTTACGGTGATTTACAGCAACTGGCTAGGCAGTGTATAACATGGATACCAAAAACCAAACCTAAAAAAATAGCACTCATCGCCTATGCACGATAAATGCTATCTCTATATAAGTATAACCCAGCTGATATTTTAGCTTAAGCATCTACATTAGGCTTGTGACACATCTTTGCCAGCAAACGATAGATAGTATCTATCATCTGATGACGGTGCACGACCTCATCGACCACGCCATGCTCAAGTAAGAACTCAGCACGCTGGAATGGCTCCTCTAGCGTCTCGCGCACCGTCTGCTCAATGACGCGCTTACCTGCAAAGCCAATCATCGCTTTGGGTTCAGCCAGATGAATATCGCCTAGCATAGCAAGAGATGCAGTTACCCCGCCATAGACTGGATTGGTCAATACTACAATATAAGGAATGCCCGCGATTCTCAAGCGCTCAATCGCGGCTGCCGTACGTGCCATCTGCATGAGCGATAGCAAGCCCTCTTGCATACGTGCGCCGCCAGATGCGGCAAAACATACTAAAGATTTACGCTCTGCCAATGATTTTTCAGCCGCCTGTACAAAGCGATCGCCGACCACAGAGCCCATCGAGCCGCCCATAAAACGAAAGTCAAAAGCACAAGCCACCAGATCGATATTACGCAGTTTGCCATACATGACGATTAATGCTTCACTCTCCCCAGTCTTAGCTTGCGCTTCATCCATACGCTTAGGATAAGGCTTGCTATCGACGAAGCGTAAGGGGTCTTTTGCAGTAAATTCCTGCCCAAGCTCACCGTCTACTTGCTCCAAAAACCACTGCAAGCGCTCGCGTGCAGTCATCGTCAAATGATGCTCACAGTGCGGACAGACGTAGCAGTTGAATATCAGCGCGGTATTAGTAATTTTGGAGTGACAATTGCTGCATTGAGTTGACGGCTCTGTCTCTACCGCAGAAAGCGTTGGCGTCAATTGATGCTTGACCCCAGGTACCGGCCTGTCAAACCACGTACTAGGCTTGGTCATACCATCATTGGTAGCATCTGGTTTTTCTATCGTATCAGTCATAGTATTGGCCCTTATCCTAGGCTATTTGACAAGTCTACTCATAAACTTGCCGCTAATCGTTAAGTGTCGTTGCAATAATCCCTCATGTAGCATCATAACTTTGATAGTTATAGGCTTGACAATCATATATGCACAGGCTTAGTTTACACACGTAAACTAAATTTAGCAAAGCCAATCGGGTTTGCTGTTCTTTAGCCAAAATAACGTCGATGAGTCCGATTTATTGTTAATACGATTTAGCCGTTCATGCACTTAGACTGTCGAGTGCGGCGCGCAATTCATCCATCTTGGTCATAATACGCTGCTGTGCTGCTGCCACTGCCGTACTGTCGTTAGCATCTATATCGGCAAAGTTCTGTACTAGCGCACTACCGACAATAATACCATCAGCATGAGCACCAATCGCTTTGGCGGAAACGCCGTCACGGATACCAAAACCAACGCAGACAGGTAGATCGGTCTCTGCTTTGATCGCTTGTACTTGAGTGGCAACATCATCGGTATCAAGTGTGGCAGAGCCTGTCACCCCTTTGAGCGAGACATAGTAAATATAGCCGCCACAATGGGTCAGTACTTGCTCACGGCGCTCAGGCAAAGTGGTGGGCGATAGTAAAAAAATCTCGTTAATTGCATTATCCGTTAGATGCTGAGTAAAGCTACCCGCCTCCGCTGGTGGCAAGTCGACCATCAAGATACCATCAACGCCTGATTGCTCACAAAGCGCGACAAATTTGTCATAACCGATAATCTCAACAGGATTGAGATACCCCATTAAGATAATCGGCGTTTGCGTGTTTGTCTTACGAAACTCACCTACCATCTGTAGCGCTTCGCGAGTACTCGTGCCTGCCGCTAGTGCCCGCTCACCTGCCAAGGCAACCGTTGGGCCATCTGCCATCGGATCAGAGAACGGCAAACCCACTTCTATCATATCTGCGCCATGCTTGACGAGATCATGAAGCAAGCTGACAAAGTTGCTCGGATTAGGATCGCCTGCCATTACATAAGGGATGAGGGCTTTTTTGTTTTGTGATTTTAGGGTGTCAAAGGTGCTTTCAATTCGGGTCATAGGGGTCTCTAAATATAATCAGTGCGGCTTTAATCAAAGGGCCGCTATTAACAGCCCTTTTCTGATAGTTACTTGCTAATAGTTATTGAAGTATGGGACTAAAACTCAATCCCTTCTGCGCTCATTACCGAATGCAAATCCTTATCACCACGACCTGACATATTGACGACGATGGTTTGATCTGGGGTCATGGTTTTAGCAAGCTCTAGTGCATAGTAGCAAGCATGAGCGGTCTCAAGTGCTGGGATGATACCTTCTTTGCGCGTCACTTCATGAAAGCCCTTTAATGCCTCTTTGTCCGTACAGCCGACATATTCTACGCGGTGCATATCTTTTAAGAAGCTGTGCTCAGGGCCAACGCCTGGGTAGTCGAGACCTGCTGAGATAGAATGCGTTTCTTGGATTTGTCCATCGTCATCTGCCATAAGATACGTGCGGTTGCCGTGCAATACCCCAATACGACCTGCCGCAAGTGGCGCAGAATGGCGACCTGATTCAATACCATCACCTGTGGCCTCGACGCCGTACATTTTGACGTCAGTATCGTTGAGAAAGTCAAAGAACAAACCGATAGCGTTTGAACCGCCACCAACGCAAGCGACTAGAGCATCAGGTAACTTGCCCGTTTGTTGCAAATGCTGAACGCGCGTCTCTTTACCGATGATCGCCTGAAAATCACGTACCAAGAGCGGATAAGGATGCGGACCTGCGACCGTGCCAATGATGTAATAAGTGGTATCGACGTTGGTGACCCAATCGCGCATCGCCTCGTTCATCGCGTCTTTGAGCGTACGTGAGCCTGAGGTAACAGGGACAACAGTGGTGCCCAATAAACGCATACGATAGACGTTCATCTTTTGACGCTCAACGTCGTCTGCACCCATATAGACGATACATTCTAGTCCCAAACGCGCGGCGATCGTCGCTGTCGCGACCCCATGCTGACCTGCGCCTGTCTCAGCGATAATACGTTTTTTACCGCTCATCTTGGCAAGGAGTGCTTGCCCGATAGTGTTGTTTACTTTGTGTGCGCCAGTGTGATTTAAGTCTTCACGCTTAAAATAAATTTGCGCGCCGCCGATCTCATCGCTTAGACGCTTGGCGTGGTATAGCGGCGTAGGACGACCAACGTAATTGACTAGGTCGTTATGATACTCCTCCCAAAATGCGGGATCGGCTTTGACTCTAGTATATAGCGTCTCAAGCTCTTCAAGCGCCGCCATTAGCGTCTCAGAGACAAAGCGGCCGCCATGTACACCAAAATGTCCGCGAGCATCAGGGTATTGGTTAAAATCTTGTACGCCTTCTGGATTGGCAATCGTTTCTGCTAAATTAGTTGCGAGCTGACTCATGATATTTCCTACTTAATATGGGAGGTTTTAAAATAGATAGTGTTGCTAATAACTTGAAGTTCGCTTACAGCGTCTCGTTTTGCCATCGATCACGCTTGACCGCTTTTATAAATCCGCGCATTTTTGCTGTATTTTTTTTGCCTTTTGCAGACTCTATACCACCGCTGACATCAACTGCATAGATAGGTAGCTTATGAGTTGCGGTGACGTTTTTTTCATCTAGTCCACCTGCCAAAATAATGGGCAAGGCACTCTTGGGCGGTATTAAGTCCCAGTCAAAATGATCACCAGTACCGCCGTATTTTTGCGGATGATAGGCATCGAGCAAAATACTACTTGCGCCAGCATCAGCAAAAGCGTCAATCTGAGATTTTACGCTATCTTGTGTCTCTTGCTCAGCATTAATGCGTAAAGCTTTTATCCAGCGCTTGCTTACGCTAGCAGCGAGCGCCTGACACTGCTCGGCAGACTCGTCACCGTGAAACTGGATAATATCAAAGGATACTTGCCCCGCTAACTGCATAAGCTCATCCTTTGACATATTAACAACTAACGCCACTACGCTCACAAAGGCGGGAATAGCGCGAGTCAAGGTTTGCGCTTGCTCTATCGTTACCGCGCGCGGGCTTGGTGGATAAAACACCAGACCCACAGCATCCACTCCCAACTCTATTGCAGCATGAATATCATCAAGACGAGTAAACCCACAAAACTTAACGTGCATGAGATGACCTTTAAACACCAAAAAGGGTTAATTAGGAGGCGAAAACTAAACACTTATTGTCGAAGAAATTATCATCAGAAATGATGATGATTTGTTACCTGTTGGGCAAATCAATTGCATCCAAAAACTTATCCTAGCATACTTTTATGCATCGTTTTGTTTATGATTAGGATAAGGAAAGCTAAATGGCAAATAATGACAATAAGGCTGAAAAAGACAAGGGGCGCACGCCGCACTATTTGATGTGGTTTCGCCGTGATTTGCGTATACATGATAACACTGCATTAGCCGCACTTTGTGAGCAGGCTGACGATAATGACGCGTCAGTAACAGCCGTTTATTTTTATACCCCTGAGCAGTGGCACACTCATGATATGTCACTAGCGCAAGTGGATCATATCGCCCGCACTCTGCCTATTTTGGTGCATGACTTGCGCAAAGATTTTAATATCACGCTACAAGTCTATGCCTGCGCGCATTTCGATGACAGTATCGCAGCGCTCCTTGAGTTTTGTGAAAAAGAAAAAATCAGTTGCCTCATGGCCAACCATGAATACGAAGGGCGCGAGATCGCTCGGGATGAAGCATTAGCCAAGCAGCTCGCTGAGCTAGACATTGAGTTTATACGTCATCATGACCAGTGTATATTGCCGCCGCAAAGCATCACTACCAATGATAGTGACACGATGTACAAAGTGTTTACGCCGTTTTACAAAAAGTGGCGTCATACCTTAGAAGTCAGTCAGCTTGAGAGTCACAACGCGGTGGTGGTAAAGAGTAATAATGAGACGACTGATGCACTCATTAATCTTACGTCAGTAGATAGCAGCGCAAGCACACTCAAAGACATCGAAGAGCTAAGTGCTCAGATCGTACAAGACTATCAAGCGGCATTAGATAAAAACGCCGCTTATCAACATATCGACTATAGCGCGCAGTTAGAGCAAGCACGCGAGCACTACCCTGCTGGCGAGGCCGCAGCACGCGCGCGATTAGAGCAATTTACAAGCGATGATATCAATAATTACAACGTCAGCCGTGACAAGCCTATTTTGCAAGGCACTAGCCACATGTCAGCCTATCTCACCATCGGCAGCATTAGTCCTAGAGAGTGCTACCTACAGGCGGTAAAAGCGCAAGACAAATTACATGGCAATGATGGCGACAATGAAGACATCAATCGCTGGATTAGTGAGCTGGCATGGCGCGATTTTTATCGTCATGTATTAACTGTCAAACCTGAACTGATCCGCCACAAAGCCTACAAAGAAGAGACCGACGCCAAGATTAACTGGTCATACAACGAAGAGGACTTTGAGGCATGGTGCATGGGCAAGACAGGCGTACCCTTCGTTGATGCCGCGATGCGTAGCTTAAATGCCAATGGCTTTATGCACAACCGCTTGCGTATGGTCACGGCAATGTTTTTGACCAAGGATTTATTAATTGATTGGCGCTGGGGTGAGCGCTACTTTATGAGTCAACTTGTCGATGGTGACTTTGCCTCTAATAACGGCGGCTGGCAATGGAGCGCTTCAACGGGTACTGACTCTGCTCCTTACTTTCGTATTATGAATCCCTTTAGCCAAGGCAAAAGCCATGATCCTAAAGCGCTATTTAGCAAGACTTGGCTACCTGAGCTCAAAGACGTTCCTGCCAGCATATTGCATGATGAGAATAAACTTCGTAAAGCACTGACCAAAGGCGGCGACTTTGCCGATATTGACTACCCGGCTCCTATGGTCGATCATAAAGAAGCGAGGCAGTTGGCTATCGCAGAGTTTAAAAAAGAGTAAGAAAATTGACCTATGTCCTCAAGATAGAACACTATGAATTATAAAGGTTGACTGATGTCACTCTTAGGCATGTCATTTTTAACAGAAGATTCTATGATACGTGTTTTAATAGTATACAGAGCGTAAGCGAAAAAGATAAAACTGATAATAACTAATATCCAGTTCGATATCGAAAGCGACCCTGTCCACTTAGGGCGCTTGCTGAACTTACGTTTTGGGTTTACAGAAGATCGGTCATCAGGATTTGTCATATGCGTCACCTTTGTATCGTCTCGTATACCATTATAACAGTGTTGATATTTATAAGCTTATCATGAATAACAAATAAGCCTTACTTTTTAATATAATATAAGCCATACCTAATAAAAAGTATGAGTTATAGACCGATATATCTCTTGTGGTGAACTGACTATAAAATAAGCTTACGAAGACAATTTTTTTGAATAACGGTATGTTCTTTAGGCTGTAGACGCTGGCAGACGACATGCGCCCGCGCCTTGTGTGGTAACCGTCACAGTAGCGCCCGTTAGAGCAAAGAGCTGCTGCAATTGAGATTGGGCGTTATCAAGAGCGATGGTCATAACATCACCGCGGCAAGCCTTCTCTAACACTTCTGTCTTGCCCATCTTTTGCGCTTGCTCAAAAATTCTAGGATCAACCTGCGTCATACCAAAGACGCCAGCTTGCCAGTCATAGATTTCGATATCGTCTAAATATACTGAGAATATCTCAGACTGCGGCAAGGTGATATCAATCTTTGGCATCAATACGGCAGGATTACTACCTAAGTTTGCGTCATCTTCAGTAGCACTCTCAAACGCTGCAATGTCCTCGGCGCTAGGCTGGGTCACTCGTACCATATCAGGTGTCAAATTAGCCAGATCGACGCCTGCCTCAACGCGGCCACGAACGATAAATAGCCCCTTTTGCTCATCAGTCCAAAGCTTCTGCCAGCTACCCTCGCGCTGACTGGTGATGACCGTATCTACGCTAAAGCCAACCGTTTGCAAGCGATTGAGCTGCTGGATCTGCGTTACCACCCCTTCGCGTGTGATGGTCTCGATAGGCTCGTCTTCTACTTGATTTTGCACCATATAAAAAGCGGCGAGTAAAGCAAGCAGACCTATTATTAACAAAAGCCACGAGGTTTTAGCTATCTTGGTTTTAGGCTTGGTCGAGAGTCGATTGTCAGACGCTGGCATGGCGATATCCTTTTAGGGGTCATGGGCTTAAAGACGATTGAATCATAGATGATCAGCGCATAAGCGAAGACTGCGTTTGTGAATAGGAGATGGGATATAAATGATACCGTCAGAGCCGCACTTCAAGTTATGGCTACCAATTGCTACACATAAGCCTTGCTCAAGACGCCTTTTAGTACGGTAATTTAAGCCATATTTCAACTATCATTAGCCTTTTTTATCTCTATATTGAGCAAAAGCTAAAAAGTCATTGCGTCTAGCTCAAACTTTACCTAACATAGTCTGATTGTGCTGGTGAATACTATCCTGGCCTCTACTCCTATTTTGCGCTTGTAGTCCTTTACCCTGCACCGCGCTACTTATTTATTCTTTATAAAAGATAAGGTTTCGCTTTATTTATGAAAGCCAGTCAGTTTTTATTTGCCACCCTAAAAGAAACGCCAAGCGATGCTGACATCGCCTCAAGCCAGTTAATGGTTCGCGCCGGTCTTATTCGCAAAATCGCCTCTGGACTCTATATTTGGTTACCTATGGGTCTGCGTATCTTGCAAAAGGTCGAAAAAATCGTGCGCGAAGAGATGCAAAGTATCGGCGCGCAAGAAGTGCTTATGCCGATGACTCAACCTGCTGAGCTCTGGCAGATCACTGGGCGTTTTGAAGACTATGGCCCTGAGCTACTGCGCTTCAAAGATCGCCACGATCGTGATTTTGTCTTAGGGCCAACGCACGAAGAGGTCATCACCAATCTAGCTCAAGGCGAACTGCGTAGTTATAAGCAGCTGCCTATTAGCTTCTTTCAGATTCAAAATAAGTTTCGTGATGAGATACGTCCGCGCTTTGGCGTGATGCGTGCGCGCGAATTTACTATGAAAGATGCTTACTCTTTTCATATCGATCAGGCCTCACTAGCAAAAACCTACCATGATATGTATGACGCTTATACTCGTATCTTTACCCGTTTGGGTTTGGACTTTCGCGCAGTGCAAGCGGACACTGGCTCTATCGGCGGTTTTGCCTCGCATGAATTTCATGTCTTAGCTGATAGTGGGGAGGATGATATTGCCTTCTCTGATTCTTCTGATTACGCAGCTAACGTGGAGCTGGCCGAATCAGTCAGTACTGCTGAGCGCCGGCCACCGACACAGGCGCGTGAAGACGTACTAACAGAGAATATGACGACTTGTAAAATGGTCGCAGAGCATTTAGATATTGAGCTTGCCACTACCGTCAAAACCTTGATCGTTCATGGTCATAAAGAAGACGATACCCCGCAACTTATCGCTATTATCTTGCGCGGCGATCATCAATTAAATACCGTAAAAGCGGAGAAGATAGAAGAAGCGAATGTACCACTAACTTTGGCCTCTGATGAAGAGTTAAAAGCGGCAGGCCTTCACAAAGGCTATATCGGCGTTGATTTAGATATGCCAGTATTTGTCGATCGCGCGGCAGCTACTTTGTCAGATTTTGTCTCTGGTGCTAACGAGATTAATAAGCATACTATCGGTATGAACTGGGCGCGTGACGCTAGTATCACCCGCATCGTTGATGTGCGTAATGTCAAGGAAGGCGATCCATCACCCGATGGTAAAGGAGTGCTCAAGATCAAACGTGGTATCGAAGTCGGCCATATCTTCCAGCTGGGTGATAAATACTCGCAAGCCATGGGCTGCACGGTCTCTGGCGAAGATGGTAAGCCTGTCACCTTAATGATGGGCTGCTATGGTATTGGTGTCAGCCGCATTATTGCTGCCGCTATTGAGCAAAATAATGATGAAAACGGTATTATGTGGCCACAAACCCCAAGCGTGACTGATTCAATTGCGCCATTTGAAGTCGCTATCGTACCGATGAAGTCCAAAGAAGATACGGTGATGCAAACCGCGACAGCGCTCTATGAAGAGCTTAAAGCGCAAGGCGTCAATGTATTACTCGACGATCGAAACGAACGCCCAGGCGTTAAGTTTGCGGATTTGGAGCTGATCGGTATCCCGCATCGTATCGTCGTCTCCGATCGCAACTTGGCAGAGAATAAATTTGAGTACGTCAATCGCCGCGATAGCGAAAAGCAGATGCTAAGTCGTGACGAGGTATTGGCTAAAGTGATCAGCAAATAGGTCAAGCTCTAAAATTAAGCTTCAATATCGGTCAATAAAAAAGCGCCTATCTTACATTTTTGAATGTGTAAGATAGGCGCTTTTTTGTGGGTCATTTAAATCACAGAGCACCAATTTATCAACAACTTGTCTAAATAGACCCTACTCTTTACTGCCGAATCAGACGACTCGGTTTAGGTAATAAACTCATATCACTAACGCGGCAAGGATTGATATCGATACCGCCGCGGCGCGTGTACCAAGCTCGAACCATAAGCTGGCTTGGCTGATAGACTTCACTTAAATCTGCAAATATCTGCTCCACGCACTGCTCATGAAAGCCGTTGTGTTGCCTAAAGCTTAAAATATAACGTAGCATAGCCGCGTCATCTACCGCTAGATCACTGCTTATCTCAACCGCCAATGTGCCCCAATCGGGCTGATTGGTCACTGGACAATTACTGCGCAGTAGGTTGGAATAAAAGCTAACAGGCGCGCTACTATCACTGCTTGCTCTTTGCGCGTCACCTCGCAATAACGAAGCGTCAGGATGCAAGGTTAAAGCAACTTTTTCTGTGCTATCAGCCAAAGCCTTATCGATACAAATGCCCTTAGGTTGGCTAATCATGAGTTCTGACGGCTCACCGTCTAGAGCGAACAGCTCAACTTGTACGTCCGCTTGTACGCAGGCGGATAAGTCTTTGGCAATCAAAGTTTGCACCGCTTGCCAGCTAGCAAACTCAGTAAAATTAATACTGTTTAAATACAGCTTAAGTGACTTTGACTCAATGATATACGGTGAGCTTGCAGGAACACTAAAGCGCGCTATCGCCACTTGCGAGACACCTTGCACATTGAGCCATGACATCTCAAACGCCTGCCACCAGTCAACACCGACAGCAAGCTTATCATCCTGCCAGCCAATTGCCGCGCGCCCCATACTACGGGCGATGGGATATAGCGTCTGTGGACTATACTCAGTGGGATAATCAGTGGTCTGCTCGCCTAAAATACCGTGGATACTCATAAATGACCTTTAGCGCTTAATATTAAAACTACAAACCAATAAAACTACAACCGAATCCGTGAACCATCACTTAGTAAGCGATAAGAGATCACATAGAACACCACACAAAAGGCAAAAATCGCCGCCATCGAATAGAACACATTGACATCAGAGTAACCTAAAATACCATAGCGAAATGAGTTTACCATATACACAATTGGGTTGAGTAAGGAGACATTTTGCCAAAATTCTGATAAGTCTTCCATCGAATAAAACACCCCGCCCAAAAAGGTCAACGGCGTGAGAACGAAACTTGGCACAATAGAGATGTCATCAAAAGAGCGTGCAAACACCGCATTAATAAAACCGCCAAGCGAGAACAATATCGAAGTACCAAGCACGGTGAATATAGTGACAAATAAGTGCTCAACGCCCAAGTCCGTAAAGAACAGCGCGACGATAGAGACCACAATTGCAATGACTAATCCGCGAAAGATACCGCCACTGACATAACCTGCCAATATCGCATGTTTGGAGACTGGCGAGACGAGTAGCTCCTCAATACTGGCAGTAAATTTGGCACTAAAAAAGCTAGAAACCACGTTTGAGTAGCTGTTAGTAATTACTGCCATCATGATAAGGCCAGGTACAATAAACTGCATATAAGGCACGCCGCCCATCTCACCCACTCTATCGCCAATCATACGACCAAAGATAATAAAGTACAGTGTCATAGTAATAACTGGTGGCAACAGCGTTTGCGGCCAGATACGCAAAATCCGGCGTATCTCTTTAAGTAAAATAGTGCGAAAAGCAATCCACTTTTTGCCCCATGACATGGTCTCATTTGGGTCTACCGTTATTTTTTTATTCACAACCCTGACTCCTTCATGCTGTCTTTGCTATCGATATTTTGATCTACTAGGCGCATGAACAGCTCCTCTAAGCGGTTAGACTTATTACGCATGCTGGCGATAGTGATGCCCTGATCAGAGAGTTGAGTAAAGACGCCGTTTAGCGACTCGCCTTCTGTCAGCGTCACCTCAAGGGTTAAGCTATCAGGCTGTGCAACTTCGGTGACATCAGTAAGCTTTATAGGGTGATCGACAGGTACTGACAAATCAAAAACGAAAGTCTCAACAGACAACTGCGCAAGCAAGTCCTTCATCTCGGTATTAATACGAATCTCACCATGATCTAAGATAGCGATGCGCTTACACAGCTGCTCTGCTTCCTCCAAATAATGCGTCGTCAGAATAATCGTAGTGTTTTCTTCGACATTAATCTGCTGCATAAACTCCCACATAGAGCGGCGCAGCTCGATATCGACGCCAGCGGTTGGCTCATCGAGGATCAAAAGCTTAGGCTTATGAATCAGCGCGCGTGCAATCATCAATCGGCGCTTCATACCGCCAGATAGCTCACGTGACTTGCTGTCGCGCTTGTCCCATAATCCAAGAGCGGTCAATAGGCGCTTGGCTCGCGGCTTAGCTTCTTTAGCTGATATACCAAAGTAACCTGCTTGAGTAATCAAGATATCTTCAACTTTTTCAAACATATTGAAGTTAAATTCTTGCGGCACGACCCCTAAATACTGCTTGGCAACGGATGGATTCTCTAGCAAATCTGTACCAAAAATATGCACGCTGCCAGTAGTTGGCTTAAATAACGAGCTGATAATACCAATCATGGTCGATTTACCAGCACCATTAGGCCCAAGCAACGCAAAAAATCCACCTTGTGGTACGGTCAAGTCGATACCTTTTAAAGCTGAAAATCCATTATCGTAAGTCTTAGATAAATCTCGAACGGTGAGTGCTGGTACCTCTGACATGACAACCTCTTTAATAAATAGTAAAATTTATTATTATAATAAATAATGTAGCTCTTAAAGTGAGGCTGCCTGCAGTGTATTTCAAGCGCACATTATAGCAAGGACGATATTGATAATATCAATCAGCAAATAAGGACTACAAAAAAGCGCCTACCTCATTAATGAAATAGACGCTTTTAATTCTAAGATTAACTTTATAACTAGTGCTACCTAAGTGCTCACTATGATGTTTAGGAAAAATAAAACTATCTTAGCTGGCCTCAGCAATCATATAGTCGACCGCGTTTTGAACCTCTTCATCAGGAATATCAGCACCACCTTTAGCTGGCATGGCATTAAAACCTTGAATCGCATGGGTATATAGCGTATCTGCACCTTTCGCGATACGTGGACCCCAAGCGCCCGCATCCCCTAGCATTGGCGAGCCAAGTAGGCCTGAAGCGTGACAAGTCTGGCATACCGCATTGTATACTGCAGCACCATCGCGTGGACCACCATCAGCAGAAGCGCTAGCAGCTCTGACGGTTACATCACAGATCTCGCCTTCTTCAAAACAGACGCGCCCTACAGGCTGAATACGAGCAACCAGATTGGGGTAAAGCGCAACCAGCTTTTGAACTTGCGGGGTATCTTCTGGAATAGGCTCTTCTTCAGCAGGTGCCGCTTGCGCGGTTACCGCCTCGCCTGCTTCTGCGTCTTCATCCGCTACTACTGCCGTCTCATCAACAGGCGCAGCATCCGTCGTATCAGCAGCAGCTTGTACGTCATCACCGAGCACCTGCGGCGCGTTTTCAACGACTTCTTGGGCCTCTACTACCTCAGAGACCGTCGTTGTATCTACAACTTCTTCAGCTTGGCTCACCGCGATACTAGCAATCCCTAGAATGGCAGCTGCCGATAACATCACTACTTTTCTCATTCGTCACGTTCTCTTATTACATATACAAATGGCAAATAGGCAAAAAAATTATTTGATAGCCAGCGTACTGGTATCAAAAATAAATAATCTTTGCATGCTTTGACACAATTGTAATCGGTGAATATGGATCAAATTCGTTGTCCCTAACATTATAAGGGAAAAGGATGGTAGATTGCCATGCCTGTTTGTTGACTTGACTGTTTTTTCGTAAATAATGAGGATAGCCTGCATCGCTTATTGGTTTTAGCCGCTTTATTTGCTAGACTAAGCGGTCTTAAATTTATGTCGCCGTACGTAAATACTAAGCGCTCGTAGCTCAGTTGGATAGAGTATCGGCCTCCGAAGCCGAGGGTCGTGGGTTCGATTCCCGCCGAGCGCACCATTTATTGCATTACTCTCTCTTGCTCTGTACTACCCTCTCTTTGCATTACCTGCTACTCAAACCCTATTATGTTTTTAATACAATTTAGTAGTACCTATAGAACACTGCTAACAGCACTCTATCGAACCACTTCAAGCTTACGCAAAACTACTACTGTGCATCCTGTAAGTTAGCAGCTAGCTGATCGCGGCTTGGGACGCGGTGATAGTTAATCACTGGCACCTCGCCCAAACGGCGTTGACCCATAGCGAGTTTTTTATCAATAGTAATCATGGCAATTTTTTTATCTTGCTTACTCACGAGCAAATGATTGGCTTTTTGCTTAACCACATAATCTGGGAAGTACTGCTTTAATAATAAGGCGGTTTTTTGCAAGCTATCATTAATAGGTATCTTTTGTTTTTTTGCTTGCCCGCGAGCCGATTTTTGATAAAGCCCCTCGCTCTTTTTTGCGCCGCGCGACTTGGCAAACAGCCACAGCCCAATGGCTACGCTTAGCAATATGACAAGCCACCATATTCCGTCTATCATAAACACAGTCATCCATTATTGAGGGTTAGGTTATGGTAGCAGAATTATCAACGCAGTTAGTAGCCCAACAACAGCACGCGGTTAAATTATTAACATCAGCTAAGCGCATCTGTATCTTAACGGGCGCAGGTATCTCAGCTGAAAGCGGTATCCCCACCTTTCGAGATAAGCAGACAGGCTTGTGGGAGAATTATCGCGCTGAGGATTTGGCTAGCCCTATTGCCTTTGATCGTGATCCAAAAATGGTTTGGTCATGGTATCAATGGCGTCGACAACTGGTACAGGATAAAGCGCCTAATCCTGCGCATTTAGCCTTGGCGCAGTGGCAGCAAAGCATTAAACAAAGTCATCAGCACATTACAATCATCACTCAAAATGTTGATGATTTGCATGAACAAGCAGGCGCTCAGGTGACGCATTTGCACGGGCATCTATGGCGCAATCGCTGTCATCAGTGTGATAAACCTTATAAGATAGAAGGTATAAATAAAGAGAATCAATATGCTAACGATGAGCTAATCACCTGCCCGCACTGCGCAGGTTACATCAGACCTGATATTGTTTGGTTTGGTGAAGCCTTACCTGTAGAGGCGTGGCAAATAGCAGAACAGGCAGCCGCAAGCTGTGAGGTATTTATGAGTATCGGCACCTCAAGCCTTGTCTATCCCGCTGCGGGACTAGCAAAGCTGGCCAAACAAAACGGCGCTAAACTCATAGAAATCAACCCAAACCCAACACCGAACACGGTAGTCGATATTACGCTTGCAGCAAAAGCGGGAGAGGTGTTGCCTATACTTTTAAAGGATTTTATCAAGCACTCTTAGACTTACTATATCAACGTTAAAAACTTTATTTTAAAAACACTACAGTGTCGGACAGCTCATTGCCTTCAGGATCGTCTTCGAGATGATAGTACTGACGTAATAGCTGTCCGATCTCATCTAATAGCTCAATCAAGCTCGCTTCCATCTTTTGATTGGCGATACCAGCTAGCGCCTTATCACACATAGCGCGCCACACGGTTGGACTGACATGGGCGCTGATGCCGCGATCGGCGACAATATCTAAGCTATGCTCGCATATATTGACATAGACTAAAACGCCTGTGTTCTCTTCGGTATCCCATACCCTATACTCGCTGAACAAATCAACAGCCCGCACGCGAGAATTGATACGGTAAGCCTCTTGGATAGGTAAATGATTTTCAACGACCAAGAACACCTCTCCGCGATGCCCAAGCTCCGCTTCGGTAACCTTAGCTGTTAAGCGCGCTTTGGCATCTGCTGTGAGCCATCTGCTATGGAGCATAGGAACAAAGACAGCTTGACGCCAAAGACGAGCAAGGCTTGGCTGCGGCGGGGTATGTTGTACCATTATAATATTTCCTCAAATAGGCAATTATCTAATATGCCCGATTATCTTTAAAGCCGCTAACTCTAAATGTGTCATTTTTGAGCATAACGACTTTTAAAGAAGTATTTTATTGTTTAAAGTCGCACTCACTCTACCATGAGCCGCCAGCACCGCCACCGCCGAAGCCGCCGCCACCACCGCCAAAGCCACCACTACCAAAACCGCCGCCACCGAAGCCACCGCCGCCGCCAAGTCCAGGTAAAAATATCAGGCCACCGCCGCCACCGCGCCCGCCTTTGCCGCCGCCTGAGCCGCGCGAGATGAGGAACATCCACAAAAACACTGCCATGATAAGGGTCATAAAGAACCCACCACCAAGCGCCAAAGAGCCTGCAAAGAAGCCGCCAGCGGTCAAGATAGAGCCAAAGACGCGTCCAAAAATACTAGTGATAAAGCTACCAAACACCATAGCCATCACAAACAAGAATACCGAGGACGGACTCTCCTCCGAGCTTTGTTGTGCGCTGCGAGATTCGGCTTGCGCATCAGCGCGTGCCAGCACCTCAGGATCGGCAGTTAGGCGAGTCTCAAGCGCACCGATACCTGCCAGCAGTCCGCCTGCATAATCATTTTGCTTAAATAGCGGCGCTATATCCTCGCGAATAATGCGATTGACCGCTGAATCTGGTAATACACCCTCTAACCCGTAACCTGTCAAGATATACATATCTCTATCATTGACCGCGACAACGATCAGTAAGCCGTCATCGATAGCCTCATTACCCAACTGCCATTTTTCAGCGACTTGCAGAGCATAGTCAAATATAGGCAGACCGTTAGTTGTCGGTACAATGACGACAGCGGCTTGCGCTAATCCTTGTTGATAGATATTACGCAGTTGCGCCTCTAGACGTAGCTTCTCTTGTGGGTTTAGGATATTAGCCTGGTCAACGACTGGATTGTTCAGTATTAACTTATCAGCATCGACACTTTGCGCATTTGATTGAATAGGCGTCGGCGCAGGCAGATTTGCGCCAGCATCGTTATTAGCACTGGGCGCGATCGCCTCGTTACCCAAAGCTTCATTACCTAAAACGGTGCCACTAATCGCATCATTACCCAGTACCGCATCATTAATGGCTTCGTTAGACTCGCCCGCCTTAGCGATGGCTACTAGCTCCTCAACACTACGGTTTTGCAGGTTTGCCGATGATTCTGTGGCCCCTGCCTGATTAGTAACCACATCATCTGCAAAACTTATTGGCGCATATAGGCTGCCCCACGCTAAGAGGATGGCAGTCAAGCATGGTTTTAGATTTTGCATAATGTATTTACCATCTATAGATTGAGTCAAACGATAAGTCTAGTTGCCATATTGCTATAAAGCACTACTCACCAAAATCAACATCGGGCGCAGTAGATATTGCGTCTTCGTTAGCAACCGTGAAGTTGGGCTTGGTATCCATACCAAACACTTTGGCAGTGATATTGGTTGGAAACTGGCGTACTGTGGTGTTGTAGCCTTGAACTTCTTGGATGTAGCGATTACGCGCAACCGCAATACGGTTTTCAGTGCCTTCTAACTGCGCTTGCAAGTCTTGAAACAAAGCATCAGATTTGAGCTCAGGATAACGCTCGGACACTGCCATCAAACGTGATAACGCGCCTGTCATCTGCGACTGCGCCTCAGCATAACGCTCCATCGCTTCAGGATCATTTAATAGCTCAGGCGTTACCGTAATGCCGCCTGCTTGTGAGCGCGCAGCCGCCACTTCTGTGAATACTTCTTGCTCTTGATCAGCGTATTGCTTCACCACTTTGACCAGATTTGGCACCAAATCATCACGGCGCTGATATTGGTTGACCACCTCAGACCAAGACGCGGTTACTTGCTCATCTTGCGATTGTAAGTTGTTATAACCACAGCCTGACAGACCGATAGTAGAGGTTGCTAGTACGGCTGAGAGCAGCATAGGTTTTATAAAAGAGTTGCGTGACATAAAGGTCGCTCCTGATTGTTAATCGTTAGTCATTATTTATATAGTAGTTGTTGAGCAAACTGGCATAGATTTCATAGCCTAAATCATAAGTTATCATCACCAGTAGCTTATGCTGGTAATGATGACGTCATCACTAGACTTTTACAATTCACCGTTACCAAAACACAACCGCGCCATCAGATAAGCTTTCGTACTAATTATTTATCTAAGAGCTTATTAGCGCTGCGTGGTAGAGGATAAGACTAGCTAAAAGAGTATTGATAAGTACAGTCACAAGCCCTAAAACTCCCGTTTAATCATACTTTACCAAAACTTAATAGACACCTGTCTATTTAATCACTTTTAACCTTTGTGATTCACAGAAAATTCTAGTAATTAAAGTAAAAATATGGCAAATTGCAGTTACGTTACTGTATGGTTTGCATACATTTGGTAGTTAATTTGTTATATAGCTGGCATTAGTAGTAAGCAAGTTTTTGATATGTATACTATTTTTAGTCAATTACTATTCAAAATAACTACTTTTATTAAATGCAAATGTAAGTATCCATTACAGTGTAAAATATATTAGATGCCTAGTAGCGATACTATGCATTTGCTTTCAACATTCCCTTTTTTATCTATTGATGTCTTGTTGCTCGTTTTGTCGTTAGCAACTTGGTGTCGATACCACTGAGTCTAATATCAATATTGATGTCATTATTTAATATCGATACTAATCTTGGTAGATAAATACAGACAACCATAGCCTACTCTCAATAGTACAAAAAACACTTAGGGACTTGCTTGAAGCTAACAGCAGGTTCACTGAGTCAAGGCTTATTGAGACAGCTTTAGGAATATATAATATGGAAAGTTTAGTCAATCTAGCAAACGGAATTATCTGGAGCCCGGCACTCATTTACTTATGCTTAGGTGCAGGTTTATTCTATTCTATCTTAACGCGCTTTGTTCAAGTTCGCCTGTTTGGGGAGATGATCAGACTACTATTTAAGGGCAAACCTGACAATGCAGGTATCTCATCATTTCAGGCTCTAGCCGTATCACTGGCAGGCCGCGTTGGTATGGGTAACATTGCAGGGGTCGCCGCTGCCATCGGTTTTGGTGGTCCTGGTGCGGTGTTCTGGATGTGGGTTGTGGCCTTTTTGGGCGCCTCAACCGCTTATGTTGAGTCAACCTTAGGTCAGATCTACAAAGAGCGCGACGTGGTCACTGGCGAGTACCGCGGTGGTCCTGCTTATTACTTTGAGCGTGCTCTGGGTCAAAAATGGTACGGTATCTTGTTTGCCATTGCTTCGATCATCGCTTGTGGTGTGTTCTTACCAGGCGTACAGGCCAACGGCGTTATCAACGCTGTGGCTCAGGTTGCAGGTGAAGGGTCAGCAATGAACTTCATGGGTATGGAAACAGGATCAACCCGCCTAATCGCTCTTGGTATTATCCTAGTGGTTTTAGGTTTTATCATCTTTGGTGGTATCAAGCGTATCGCAACCTTTACTGAGTATGCCGTTCCGTTTATGGCAGTCGGTTATATTATTCTTGCGCTACTGATCATGTTTGCAAACTTTAGCATGATTCCACAAGTATTCGGTGCTATCGTTGGTGATGCCTTTACCGCGCAAGCAGGTTTTGGTGCCGCTATTGGTTGGGGCGTCAAACGTGGTATTTACTCTAATGAAGCTGGTCAAGGTACAGGCCCTCACGCTGCATCAGCAGCAGCGGTCGATCACCCAGCGCAGCAGGGTTTAGTACAGGCATTCTCCGTCTACGTTGATACTCTGCTTGTTTGTTCTGCAACTGCCTTTATGATTCTATCTACTGGCATGTACAACATCCAAGGCGAGCTACCTGATGGTCAGTTCCTGGTTCAAAACGTCGCGGCGACTGTTGAGATTAACTCACCATCGTTTACACAAATGGCGATGGAATCAGTCTACGGCACCTTTGGTAACACGTTCATTGCGGTAGCGGTATTCTTCTTTGCCTTTACTACTATCTTGGCATACTACTACATCGCTGAAGTGAACATCTCCTACCTCACCCGCTCTATGGGTAAAGGCGCAAGTAAAGCCGGTCAGTTCATCGTTAAGCTTATCATCATGTTTATGGTGGCATACGGCGCGCTCAACAGCTCAGGCTACATCTGGGGTCTTGGTGATGTTGGTGTTGGCTTGATGGCTTGGCTCAATATCGTCGGTATCATTGTTATCTTCTTTGTGGCACGTCCTGCTATCGATATCCTACGCGATTACGAAGCACAGCTCAAAGCAGGCGGCGGTACAACTTCTAAAAGATTCGTCTTTGATCCTAAGAAATTTGGTATCAAAAACGCGACTTATTGGGAAGAGCGTCATCTAGCAGAGCAGCAAAGAGTTGCAGCTGATCCCTTGCGTAAAGATCTTAAGTAATCTCTACGTATTAACATAAAAAAAGCCCGAGATTAAGTTTCGGGCTTTTTTGTGGATGTTGTATAAACCATTCAAAGATGTAAAAGATAAGCTATAAAAAGATGGACAACAAAAAGCCCAACTACTAGAGCTGGGCTTTTTTCATATTAAATAGTAATCGTATAAAATAACGTTTATCTAAACCAATAGTTACTCTGGCATGAGTACCGCATCGATAGTATGCACTACGCCGTTGGTCGCCATAATATCAGTACCAGTAATATTAGCAGTGTTACCCGCTGCATCAGTAATAACGTTAGCATCGCTGATATTAATAGTAGCACCATTTACGGTAGTAACATCTGTACCGTATGGAATCTCAGCTGCCATAACGACCATAGGTAGGACGTGATAAGGCAGTACGCTATTTAGCAAATCAGTGTTTGCTAAAAGCTCTTCTTTAGTGACGCCAAGCTTTTCAAGTACTGGTGCAAACGCATCATCAGTAGGGGCAAATACCGTATAAGTACCTGCATCCATTAGCATAGTATCTAAGCCAGCTGACTGTAATGCTGCAGTCAAGATAGTTAGATTGTCATTACCTGCTGCAATTTCAGCAATACTTTGAGTTGCCATAGTGTCAGCCATAGGATCGGCTTCTACCATTGGTTCTGCCATAGGTTCAGTCTCAACCATCGGCTCAGTTTCAACCATTGGCTCTTCGACTGGCTCAACAACGGTTTCGGTATCGTTACAAGCAACTAAAGTTACTGCAGATGCCGCGATAGCTAGTGATAAAAATGTTTTCTTTAACATAAAAATTTCCTTTTAAAACAAAATTGAGTCATACCTCATTTATAGATAAGTAACCGTACAAATGATGGATTAGACTTTGTGTTGATGAATGGATGGATTAAACAAAACAAGCGGATGGTTTAATGAATCGCTGACATCTACCGAGACATCAGCTCTTTTACAGTAATGGCTTACAATCAATTTAATAGGCTATTGATCTGACTACGCTATCAACTTAGCTGCGCTATTAACTTAACCTAATACAGTAATTATTGTGGCATTAAAACTCTGTCAATAACGTGTACAACGCCGTTGCTCGCTGCGATATCTGTTTTGATAATGCTCGTCGTACGACCCATCTCATCCATCAATTTACCTTGTGGCGTGATGACAAGAGTGTCGTTGCTCAGCATAGTATAGTTACCTGGCTTCACATGCTTTTGATATACTGGGGTGTTACCCTTGATCACATGATAAGTCAGAATTTTGGTCAGTAATGGCTTGTTTGCAAAGAGTTGCGCCTTTGTCATGCCAGTCTCTTGTAGTGCTTGAGCGAAGGCAGCATTGGTTGGGGCTAATACGGTATAGCTTGCGCTCGTATCAGACAGTGCGCCAGCTAAACCTGCAGCTTGCACCGCTTCTACTAAGATAGAAAAATCAGCATTACTCTGCGCAATTTGAACGACATTCATATCTGACATGGTCTGATTTTGCATAGCTTGTTTTTGCGCTGGCGTTTTCATAGGCATGGAGTCAGCTGCCATCATATTATTACAGGCGCTCAATCCTAGTAACGATACTGCTAAGGTACTGATTGTAGCGATTTTAGTAAGTTTCATATTCGTATCCCTGATTATTTTATTAACGGTTATATGCTTAGTATGTCCTATATAAGGTAGTTATTCTCAAAGTTAAGAGAACCTGATTAAAAATTTTAATCATATTCAACAAACTTATAAGTAGTACTAATGAGAAGCAAATCCTTATAAACGTAAATTAACATATTGGTTCGAAGTGTCACTCTGTGTTTACGCTACTTTTTGTAATACCCCTGTAAGTTATGTCTGTTTTTTACCCTAATTAGCAGATTTTGTAGAAACTTGCTCTTTATTTGCTCACTCTCGTAAACCGCTTAAAATGCTTATAGAAGGGTATGGCTAGCAACGCCTGCTCGAATACGCCAATTTTCATGTTAAAATGCGCTAACTTTTAATTCTGCGCTTTTGCACTTATCCCTTTATAACATCAATAACATAAGCCTTACTCCTATGACATCGACAACGCCTCAAAACGATAGCAAGCAGCAAACCACTACTTCTAGCGATGATTTTGTATTAACGCCGCCTAGTGTATTCCCTTATAAAGAACAACAACTTACGGCACGCACCCGCATTGAAGCTGAAATGGCAAAACGTATTTTGATGCTCGATGGGGCGATGGGCACTCAGATTCAGACCTATAAATTAGAGGAAGAAGATTATCGCGGCGAACGCTTTGCTGGTATTGAGCAGGACGTACGTGGTAATAATGATTTGCTCGTGCTGACGCAGCCGCAGATGATCAGAGATATTCATAATGACCACCTCGCTGCTGGCGCTGATATTATCGAGACCAATAGCTTTAATGGTACGCGATTATCGATGGCGGACTATGATATGGAGTACCTCGTACCAGAGCTCAATATCACCGCTGCTCAGATAGCGCGCGAGGCCGCTGATGGGTTTACGGCAAAGAATCCTGATAAACCGCGCTTTGTCGCAGGCGTCATTGGTCCAACATCGCGCACGTGTTCGCTATCACCTGATGTCAATGATCCCGCTTATCGTAACGTGACCTTTGATCAGTTAGTGGACAACTACCGCGAAGCCACCCTTGCACTGATCGAAGGCGGTGTTGATATTATCTTGATTGAGACTGTGTTCGATACGCTAAATGCCAAAGCTGCGATATTCGCCGTCACTGGCGTCTTTGATGATATTGGGTTTGAGCTACCCATTATGATCTCAGGTACCATTACCGATGCGTCAGGTCGCACCCTATCAGGTCAAACGGCAGAAGCCTTTTATAATTCAGTACGTCACGCCAAGCCACTATCGGTAGGTTTTAACTGTGCACTCGGTGCCGATGCGCTGCGCCCGCATATTCAAACGCTCTCCAATATTGCTAATGTCCACGTCTCAGCCCATCCCAATGCCGGCTTGCCTAATGAGTTCGGTGAATATGATGAGACTCCTGAGCAAACGACAGCCTTGCTCGAAGGCTTTGCTAAAGCGGGTATTTTAAACATCGTTGGCGGCTGCTGTGGTACCACCCCTGAACATATTCGCCTAATCGCTGAGATGGTCGCCAATTATTCGCCGCGTGTTATTCCTGAGATTGCGCCTGCCTGCCGTTTGTCTGGTCTTGAGCCGTTTAACATCACCCCTGATAGCCTATTTGTCAACGTCGGCGAGCGTACTAATGTCACAGGCTCAAAGAAATTCTTGCGCTTGATCAAGACTGAAGCCTATACCGAGGCACTAGACGTCGCCCGCGATCAGGTCGAGGGCGGCGCGCAAATCGTCGATATCAACATGGATGAGGGTATGCTCGACTCCAAGCAGGCGATGATACATTTTGTCAACTTGGTCTCAGGTGAGCCAGATATCAGCCGCGTGCCATTGATGATTGACTCCTCGAAATGGGACATCATCGAAGAAGGACTTAAACGCACGCAAGGCAAATCGGTGGTCAACTCTATCTCACTCAAAGAAGGTCACGAAGAATTCGTTGAGCGCGCTAAGCTGTGTATGCGTTACGGCGCCGCGGTTATCGTCATGGCATTCGACGAGGACGGTCAGGCCGATACCTTTGAGCGCAAAACTGAGATTAGCCAGCGCAGCTATGACGTACTCGTTAACGAGGTCGGTTTCCCGTCTGAGGACATTATCTTTGACCCCAATATCTTTGCGGTCGCCACCGGTATCACCGAGCACAACAATTATGGCGCAGACTTCATTAACGCCACAAAATGGATCACGGACAACCTACCTAATGCGATGGTATCAGGCGGCGTCTCTAACGTCTCCTTTAGCTTCCGAGGTAACCCGATTCGCGAAGCCATCAACTCGGTATTTCTTTATCATGCGATTCAAAATGGCCTGACCATGGGTATCGTCAACCCCGCTATGCTTGAGCTATATGACGATATTCCGAAGGAAGCGCGCGACGCTATCGAAGATGTCATGCTCAATCGCAATCAAGGCGAAAGCGGTCAAGATGCGACCGAGCGCCTAATGAGCGTCGCCGAAAACTACCAAGACGGCGGCAAGAAAAAAGACAGCACTGTCGATATGAGCTGGCGTGAGGGATCAGTCGAGGAGCGTATCGCTCATGCCCTAGTCAAAGGTATTACCACCTTTATCGAAGCGGACACCAAGGAAGCGTGGGAGAAATACCCCAAACCGCTAGAGGTCATCGAAGGGCCACTCATGGACGGGATGAATATCGTCGGCGATCTATTTGGCGCGGGCAAAATGTTCTTACCGCAAGTGGTCAAATCAGCGCGCGTGATGAAGCAGTCCGTCGCTTGGCTCAACCCCTATATCGAAGCGGAAAAGGTCGAGGGTGAAGTCAAAGGCAAGATCCTGATGGCCACGGTCAAAGGCGACGTGCATGACATCGGCAAAAATATCGTCGGCGTGGTACTTGGCTGTAATGGCTATGACATCGTCGATATGGGCGTCATGGTACCGTGCGAGAAAATCCTCGATACCGCCATCAAAGAGAAAGTCGATATCATTGGTCTCTCAGGTCTGATCACCCCAAGTCTCGATGAGATGGTCTATGTCGCCAAGCAAATGCAAGAGCGCGGCATGACCCTGCCGTTGATGATTGGCGGTGCCACGACCTCTAAAGCGCATACCGCGGTCAAGGTGGAGCCGCAGTATCAAAACGATGGCGTCATCTATGTGGCTGATGCCTCGCGCGCGGTCGGTGTGGTCACCAAACTGCTCTCCAAAGAAAACCGTCAAGAGCTGCTCGATGAAACCCGCGAAGAGTACATCAAAGTACGCGAACGTCTGGCGAAGCGTCAACCCAAAGCCGCCAAGCTCTCTTATGTAGAATCGATAAAAGCGGGCTTTAATTATGATTGGGTCAACTATACCCCGCCTGTGCCGAACAAACTCGGTCAGGTGATATTGGACGACTACCCTATCACTGACTTGCTGCCCTATATCGACTGGACGCCGTTCTTTATCTCTTGGGGTCTGGCTGGCAAGTATCCCAAAATATTACAAGATGACGTGGTTGGTGAAGCGGCGCGTGATCTGTTCGATAATGCGAATGAGCTGATGCAAAAGATGATCGATGAAAAGCTCATCGTCGCCAAAGGCTTGTTTAAACTTATGCCTGCGCGTCGCACCAGTAGCGATACGATTACCGTGTACGACAGAGCGCTCGAAGATGGCGGACAAGCCACGCATACCTTTGAGCATCTGCGTCAGCAAAGCGATAAAGCCAGTGGCAAGCCTAACTTTAGCTTAGCGGACTTTATCTCACCTTTAGAATCCGCTAACGATCATATTGGCGGATTTACCGTCTCTATCGTTGGCACTGAAGACTTGGCTGATAAGTATAAGGAAGCTGGCGATGACTATAACGCGATCATGGTACAAGCGCTGTCTGATCGCCTCGCCGAAGCCTTTGCTGAGCATTTGCATGAGCTCATCCGCAAAGACTATTGGGGCTATCAGGCCGACGAGAGTTTAACCAATGATGAGATGATCAAAGAAAAATACGTCGGTATCCGCCCTGCCCCGGGCTATCCTGCCTGTCCTGAACATACGGAAAAAGGCAAGCTGTTTGATTGGCTGGGTACGGTTGAGGCTATCGGTACGACTTTGACGGAGAGCTACGCGATGTGGCCGGCGTCTTCGGTCAGTGGGTTTTATTACTCGCATCCTGATAGTGAATACTTCAACGTCGGTAAGATTAGCCGAGATCAGTTAGAGGATTATGCCAAAAGAAAAGATTGGGATATAAAGACAGCTGAGAAGTGGTTAAATCCGAATTTGTAGGGATGTTGTTGAATTTTTTTAGCGTGTTTTTGAGGCGGGATTGGTTTTTATAGCCGTTCCCGCTTTTTGCTTTTATCTGCCAGTCTAGGTGTGAGGATGGATTAAGCGAAGCACTGCTTCGCCCTGACGCAAGAGAAAATCTATGATTTTCTGTAGCACAGTTTGAGTCGTTCCTGTTGCCTCGAGACCACCTCAAAACCTAGCTACCGCAACTCGCCTAGCTCCTCAGGATATCCGCGATAATCGGGGCTAAAAAACCATGCTATGTCAGAGTTGTTCTATATTCTTATGATTAACTTAAACTTGTTAACTCAGAGACGTTTACACCCTCTAATCTAAACTATCTAAAAGTATCTTTAGTACGTGATAGGCATGTTCATAGACTTTTCTATGATCTTTATTTGGTACAATCTCACCATGGAAAAGGGCATTCCTAAGTCCATATATCACTTCTAACAGACACTTAAATATTTTTTCTTCATCTCTGATAAATTTATATGCCCCTATCTTAAAACAGTCATTTTCATTATCAGTTAACAAATTTTCAGGTTTAAATGGGTTTGCTGAATCAAATAAGTTAATGACTTTATTTTTTTGGTTACCTGAAAGTTGTAAATACTGACTGTTTAGAACAAAAGCATTTCTATCATAGACGCTTCCAGTATAGTTGAGAATTGTTGTTCTATCTGCTTTACTTACTGTAGCTTTAACCTCTTTAACAGCCGACCTCTCCATTTTAACTTCTAAATAATAACTAATCCCTCTAGCATGTGAGCGTTGTATTAAGTTGTTTCTATCAACCTCAATTACAAAATCATAAAAGCAAAGTCTTTTTCCGTCATTATGAACAGCTAGCTCCATTAAACTTTTATGAAGGGAAGCTAAAGATGCTTCAAATAGAGCACCTTGTTCACTTTGTGAACCCAGTAGACCTATAGCTTTGTTTTTAATAGTATTACTTTCGTTTTTTATTTTATTTATAGCTTCTCTGTCACTATTAATATTTGTATACTGGTTTTTATACCAAGCATTAAATGATATCCAAGCTTTGATAAAATAAGTAAAATAGTCAATATCTGTTAAAGTTTTCCATTTCTCAACATTTTCAACATATCCATTAGCCATACTTTATATTACCTTATTTGATCAAGTCCAATTCACAATCTCTCATCGCTTTATCTTCCCCATGTTCAATAGCGTATTCAACTAAACTCTTAGCATTTTCCAGTAGCTGCTCGCTTTTAGACTTAAGCTGAAAGCTTTGCTGAACTAGTTCGGCAATCTCATGCTGAATTTCAATATCTAATAGCGGAATAACCACTTCTTCGATTTCTGATGGTTTCCAATGCTGAATGATTGACCCACCAGCATCTCGTTCAGCTTGTAACTGCACTACAATAGAGTTTAAAACTAGAGTAAGGTAATCGGGTAAAATTCTAGTTTTATCCTTAATATTTAGATGCAACACTGCTCCTGAAGTAATACCTTTGATATTCTCAGTCACCTTATAAGCCACCCCAACTGTGCCATCTTTGGTTAAAAGAATGGTGTCTTTTTTAGGATTTATAATGTCACTATATTTGTGCTTATCAAGATGTATGTCAGGCTGCGTTAATCCAAATTTTGTCAAGTTTGAAACTCTATAAAATGGTATACCACTTTCTTGATAAGCATCTGAACCAGGTTCTATTGATTTTTGAATATCAACCAAATTACTCAATACTTCACATGGATATCTTTTAATCTTATTAATTAGCTCATCGTATTTCGGCTGGTAATACTCTGCATCTAATCGACCTGTAGATAAAAAACTTGATTTAAAAGATTTTATATTATTATTTTCTATACTTAAATCTAGGTTACCTAAACCTAAATTAGAAGTTAACAGACTCTCAGCCTTGTTATATAGTTCTTCAGATTTTAATAGTGAATCATGAGCTTTATCAAAGTTATCTGTCACTATACTTTGTAATCTCGAAGAAAACATAGGTATAGAAATTTCTTTGACTTCCTCAGGATTAACGTTGGTTTGATTTATAGATTGCCTAGCACGTCTTCTAACATCCTGCACTCCATATTTGCAACTTAAAAATGCTGCTAAATATTCAGGATTAATAAGTTCTTTCTTCGGAACAAAACGAACTAAATAAGATGCAAATATAAAGTCTTCAGTATTATTTTTTCTATAAACACCTGTTCTACCAACCCATTCAAAAGAATTAGTACGATTAAAAAGTACATCTTTATCATTCAAAATAAAAGGTTGAGCTTCTTCAATAGAAACGTCAGCATGTTTATCAACACTAAAGTCACAAAGCATGTTATGAATTTCATTCATTCTATATATGGGATAGCCTATTGCTTCTTCATTCATAGCTATTGATATTCCATACTGTGAAACGTCCAAGCATTCACCTATCTTTTTATATTGTATATTTGGGTTTAAAAGTGGTTCATCCGTATAAAATGAACTATCAAACCTAAAATCTTTATTCTCTTGAATAATAGTCAAGAATTTTTCGACTATAGAAAGCCCTTTTGACAAAGTTTCATATTTTTCTTTATCAAAAGGGCTTAAATCTTTCCCACAAAAGATAATTTTTCCCTTTTAGCAAATTCTATAAAAGCTTCAGCGATGCCGTCCTGAGTCAGTCCATCATGGTTAAATAGGTCATGTTTGACAATTAAATGTCCATGATTATCTAGCAAATATTCATCTAGGTTTTCTGCTCCACTGGTATAAGTATTGACAACTTCGGCTACTCTATCCTCACTAGCATCCTTGTCTACCGTTTCGGCTTGCGGATAGTCTGACTTTTTAACAAATATTTTCTCACCACTATTATCCTTACTAGGGTCTTGCATCGTAGCAAAGAAAATAGGATAGTCTTCTACCTTAGGACATAACGCCCCTTTGCTTTCATCGTCATTCCACTTTTGTATAAAAAGTACGCTAGTTTTAGTTCCTGTATGCGGTTTAAATACATTGCCATGCAAACCAACCACCCCTAAGATACGACAACGATCAGCAATTATTTCTCGAATATACTGATCACTTGAATTATTAAAACGTCCTTGAGGTAGGACAACTGCCATACGCCCACCTGGCTTTAAAAAATCAAGATTTCGCTCTATAAACAGTATATCTCGACCAACTTTAGACTGCTGTTTACCATCTTTTTTATGTCCCAGCTCATACTTTGATAGAACACGGCTTTCTTTAATATCTCCTGCAAAGGGAGGATTAGCCATTAAAACATCAAATTCAAAATCTCGGTTTTGATTTTTAGTCGCGCATAGCTTTCTTAAACGTTTCCAGCCTTCATAGTAGATATCCTTCCAGTCCTCATCTTCTGTTTTATCATTCCAGCGCTCATAGTCTAGAGTGTTTAAATGAAGAACATTGGTTTGACCATCGCCTGCGATTAAGTTCAAAGTACGAGCTACCCGCACTGCTTTTTCATCAAAGTCGATAGCAAATACTTTTTCTTTTACATAGTCTAACTGCTCAGGAAAACGTTCTTCGGCAGTAAATAAATGACTAGCTTCCAAGCCTCTCGCTTTAAGCTGCTTTTCCCAAACATGAAATATAGAATGTACAGGAAAACCGCAGCTACCAGCTGCAGTGTCAATAATTGTTTCTTCAGGCTTCGGATCGAGCATCTTTATACACATATCAATAACATAACGTGGTGTAAAATACTGTCCTTTTTCACCCTTACTAGACTTGTTAATGAGGTATTCAAACGCTTCATCAACAACATCTAGATTGGAGTTGAAAAGTTTAACTTGCTCAAGTGAAGAAACACAAATAGCCAAATGTGAAGGGGCTAATGTAATTTTAGCACTAGCACTGAATACGCCTTCCCACTTATCTTTTGCTTTATCAAATAGTTGTTGGATTTTCTCTTTGAGCTGAGTTTCAGTCTCACCATAGTTACGAAACTCTAGATGACGAATTTTATTACGAGTACTTTCCAGCTCATCGTATAACTTAGTAAAGATAAGTTGAAATAGCTCTTCAAATACATCTACACCTGCATTCGCTAATACTTCATCTTCTAACTCCAAGATAATATCTTTGAGTGATTTACGCTCATTTACTAACTTATCTTCTTTTATTAATGTATCGATAGTCCAACGTTCTGTCAGAACGTCTGGCAATGTCTCATGAGCTTGGGGAATACGAGGAATATCTTTAAAATAATTAGGATCACGACGATTATAAAATGAGATAGATTCGCCGTTAGTCCATACTCCAATTGGTGCGCCAGTGGCATGACAATATGACTTTAGCTGATCTTTACCATCTTTTAATTTCGGTTTTTTCATTTCGACCATGATATATACTGAGGTAGTATGGTCTTTATCAAAAATAACAATATCGGCTCGTTTGGTTTGTCGTCCAAAGGCTACAGGATACTCTACTTGCATTCGCTCATATGGATAACCAAAGTCTTCATTTAATGTCATCAGATACAACTGTCTTACGATTTCTTCTGGTGTTAGTCGTATATCCTTTTTACGAACTAAACATTCAACATGCGGTTTAGTACCGTTTTTTTGTGTTTTATCAAATACTCTACTATCAAGCTGGTCAATTTGTTCTTGCTTAAATTGGGTAAGGTTATATTGTGAATCTCTTAAAATAGTGGCTATATTGCTCATAATTTATCCAGCTTAAATGTATGTTATAAATTTTAGTTTTGCTATTTTAGCATGATAGTTTTGACTATAGTGATTCTAAGACAAACGTACTAGCTGCTTTATTTATCCTTAGTCCGCCGACACCGCTCAGAACAATAAATCACCTGCTCCCAATCTTTCTCCCACTTCTTACGCCACGTAAACGGGCGCTGGCAGACGGGACAGGTTTTTTGCGGTAAATTTACTTTTTTATGTGTTACAACTTTTCCCATAAGACATTAAAAGTACTTTAACCATTTGATATCATATGAACAGTCAAGTTATTTAAAATGGTGCGCGGGGCGCACCCTACTTCTTTTGTCTAAATTTCAGTCGCGTAGGGTGAGTTAGCGGAGCGTAACCCACCATTTAGATTTAGCACAATATATAATCGGTGGGTTACGCCTTGTCTGCATTCTCTATGAGAATTTGAAAAGTCTAACGCTACCCTACCCGAACTCTATCTGCATTGACTTCACTCAAGCGATAGAAGATGAATTTTGCTATTTGAATGGTACTGTAATCGATGGCAAGTCTGGATCCATCCCCTTATAAAATCCTGCTAAGGCACAAATGCTTTTTGCCATGTTTTCATCATTAGAGGCTATACCTTCATCATAGGCTTCTTCAGATAGCGATGATAAAAATTCAGATTTTTTCTCATTATTTTCGTTGTAACTACTGACTTTATACTTTCTAATAAACCCATCTTGGCAAAATACTCTATAAGTGGTCACAGTGTAGTTTTTGTTAGGACTGACTTCTTTAACATCACCGAATGCGACATTTTTGAGCTGTATAATACTATTCACATTCAAATAACTTTTGGTCGTCTCATTTCCTGGAATGAGGATATTATCGTATTCTCTAACCAGTAACCATCTGGGCTGATCGCTATCTACTTCAGGTAAAGCCTGCGCCTTTGCCAAAATATCATCACGCTCCTGTGCGGAGACTAGACTTTTACTAATGAGCTTTTGTTTGTATTGTTCTGAGCGTCCGTCGTACACTGAACAACTAGACAGAACAAGTATAGAGCTACATACAATTGCAGATAATGTTTTCATAAAACTCTCTTAATCAGTTATTTAAAAATGTGAAATAAAGTATTTTAACAATATTTTTTTAATTTTTGCCGAGGTTAATCGCGCACTTTACCCCGCCGACAACGCTCAGAACAATAAACCACATTGTCCCAATCCTTTTCCCACTTTTTACGCCAGGTAAAAGGTCGCTGGCAGACAGGGCAGATTTTTTGCGGTAGGTTTACCTTTTTATGTGCCATAACTTTTCCTTTTGTCATCTTGTAAATTGGTTTTAAGGTACGGGAGCTAGCAAGTTACAAAGTCGAAAGCGGTGGGTTACGCTTGAGCTAACCCACCCTACAAAGACTATAAATATTGAACCAAACCTCTAGTCCTTATTTCTTATGCTCTACATTCTCATAGGTCTTTACCCTGCGGCATTGGTCTGAGCAATACACCATACTCTCCCAGTTTTTATCGAGCTTTTTAGTCCAACTAAACTCGCGCTGGCACACTGGACATTCCTTTTTGCGAACGTTCTTCTTTTTATGCGCCATAATTTTCCCGTAATCTTATTTAGTTTTAACGATAATTATGAATAAATTTATAAGCTAGTTTTTGTTCATGGTGCGCGGGGCGCACCCTACGCGCCACAAACTTTTAAATAGAATTTTTCGTTGCAGAATATATAAAAACGGTGGGTTACGTCTTGTCTGCATTCTCTACGAGAATTCGACAAGCCTAACACCACCCTACCTCACTTTTTTAATGAGTTAACTACTCATAATTATCAAAGATTTTATTAAGACGGTTTAGGCTATTAACGATAAGCTTGCCCGATTGATCCGTACTGGTATCGAGAGCGATTTTCTCATCCATGCGCATAGTCAGTGGCTCTAGCGCTTGTTTGAGCGCATTGGCCATCAGCGCAGTTTGCTCAGTGAGATCAGTGCTCAAAGCTTGATTGTCAGTACTAGTCGATAGACTTTGAGCCATTTGCTGCGCCAGCTGTTCAACCGCGCTGACCAGTTGCGCCATTAGCGCTTTTTGCATGTCGTGATTTTGCTTGAGGTACTCGCTTTCTGTCTTTTCAGCATTGTGGTCGTGCTTATAGATTTGCGTGAGCTGATTGATGCTCTTCTCAAAGCCACTATCGATGCTCTCGCTGACGACTTTGGCGTTATCTACAAAACCTGTGATAACGCTATCGGCGAGCCGTTTTTGTGATTCAAGCTGCGCGTCTCGTTTGGCTTGCTCTGCTGACTCGTTTAAACGCGCCAGTTGCTCAGGGTCGTTTTGGCTAAGGTAAGTATCAAACTGGCTGCTGATAGCGTTAAAGCCACTGGCTAGATCGACGAGTTGCGCGACAATACGGGCACCGACGTCGCCATCTTCCCCGCCCATAGCTTTATTACGTAAGAAGTCAGCTTTAATTTGTGCCCAGCGCTCGGCCTCATCCGCAGTCAATTCGCCGCGCATCTCGGCAAGTTTGAGCAGATTGCTCTCTGCGCCTTGGGTCAGTAGTTGCGACTCGCCTAGATAGTGATCGTCGATAAGCTGGTTTAGCTCTTCTTTATTCATCACCGCCGATAGCTTTTCGGTCATTTTGTTCATGTTGCGGTAGCTGCCTTGCAGTTTAAATATTGGCTCGACGCGATATTTATCATCTTGTGAGGCGGAGGCAATGTAGGCTTGGTTGACGTCAAGGATGACCTCTTGCACCGTGAACATATGACGCAGGATAGCGATAATCTCGTTAATCTCCGAGGTGCTATACGGGTAGGTCAGCTCGCTGCTTTGCGCTTGTGCAAGATTGGCATTATCAGCCTTGGCCATCTTAATCAGACGATGGACGTCGCTCAAATCACGATTGGCAAGTGGTGCGAGGACTTTGTTTGAGGTCAGTGAGTTTTCGATATAACTGAGCGCAAAGACTTCCTCCATTCCGCTCATGATATCACCCAAATTATAGATGTCGGCACGGTTGGCGAGCATGTCAGGGACTTTAAAGGCCTCACCGCTTTCGGTGTACGGGTTACCCGCCATGACCACGCAGAACTTCTTGCCACGCATATCATAAGTTTTGCTTTTGCCTTGCCAGACGCCATCTATACGGCGTGTGCCATCGCCTAAAGAGATAAACTTCTGCAAAAACTCAGCATGAGTATGCTGGATATCGTCAAGATAGAGCATGACGTTATTGCCCATCTCAAAGGCCAAGTTGATTTTATTCAGCTCTTCACGCGCGGTGGCATTGGGCGCTTTTTCGGGGTCGAGGGAGGTGACATCATGACCGAGTGAAGGACAATTAATCTTCATAAAGATTAAGCCCAAACGATTCGCCACGTATTCCATCAAGGTGGTTTTACCGTACCCTGGTGGCGATATCATCATGAGGATGCCCATCAGATCGGTACGTTTGTCCTCGCCGACCGTTCCCATTTGCTTAGCAAGATTATCACCGATCAGAGGTAGATAGCTCTCGTTAATCAGGCGGTTACGCACAAAGGATGACAGTGGACGTGGCATAAATTCGTCCAGTCGCAATTCCTCTTTGGCGTCGTGCAAAATCTCTGAGCGCATGGCAAGATAGCGCTTGTAAGCAGGTATAACTTGGGTATCGTGATGGTGCAAACGGCTTAAGAAGTCATCGACGGCAAAGGTCAGTGTTTGGCTGTGAATGCGCTCGTGCTCGCCTAATAAGTTATCAACTTGTATCTCAAGTGAGACGTCACCGACACTACGCTCAAAGTTAGTCACTTGATTGAGCGGGTTATTAAGGCTGGTCAGCGAGGTTGCGGCTGAGAATGACAAGGTAGATGGCGTGCTAGTCGCCCCTTTGTTACCTGCGCCTTTATTCAAGCTCACGCCAGAATCAATCAGACGCTGTACCAAGGCTTCGCGCTGACTATCTGTTAATTGGGTGAGCAAAATCGCAATCGCTTCGGGCACGTAGTGGCGACCTATATCTAAATGCTGTTGGCGTAGCGCTTGTTCTTCGTCTAGCTTGGCACGCTGCTCTTCGCTGAGTTCTGCATCGTCGTTATCTGTACTGCTGGCATAAGTCTTATCCAGCAGGGCATGAAACCAAGTGGCTAGTAGCTCATAGGCGGACTTAGGTTGAAAACCCAGCTTGCCGATTGCGGATGTGAGGTGTTCAAAGCCAGCCTCTTTAGCATTTGATGCGCTATTGAGCGTTTGGGTCAGCTGCTCGCATAATTGCTGCGCTTGCTGACTGGTCTGCCAGTTTATTGCAACATCAGGGCTACCCGACTGCCCCATGACGCTGACCAAATACTCACAAGCCAATTGCACGTAGCTTTGTTTAAAGATATTGGCATTATGAATATTGCTAGCGCCTAGCTCCGAATGTGTCTCTAGGGTCGCCTCTACACTCTCTTGCTTACCGTCGTAAGTGGCGACAAACTCACGCATCACCGCCGTCATATCTTCTACTAGCAAGACTTTGGCAGTATCACTACCGAGGCTGCGGCGCAACTGCTCAGCAATCACAGCTCTATCCGTCCAGTTGCGCGCGCGCGTAAGCACTGACTCATTCAACCAGTTGTCATAACCAAATTGGCGCAGACCCTCTAACCCTAACGCCTGCACAAGACCCAACTGCCAATAAAACAGCTGCGCCAATCCCCGTACTTGCGGGGTATAAATGAGCAATCCCGCCTCGCGTAGGGTCGGTAGTATCTGTAGCAATAACAGCGTGGCATCGTGATCATGAATGCCCTTGTCATAGCCGAGCTGATAACGCGGCGTAGCATAAGCTTTGACTAGTTTGGCAAGGGGGCTGTTGTCAATGCTATCCATAGCACTCGCAGTGTCCGTTTCATCAAGAGCCTGATATAGACGCGCCTCAGTGAGGCCGTCTTGGTTATTTTTTGCGCTCTCGATAATGCTATAAGCCAGATACTCAGCACGGTAAACGGTATCAGATTCTGAGGCAATACTGATGTCCCAATACGGACGCAAAGCGTTTAATTCGGCATTGTCCAATACTTCATAATAATCTGTGCCGGTGAGATGCAAATTTAGCACCCGTTTGCCATCGTTCTGCTGACGACTGAGCAAGGTCAAATCGAGCGGCTGGGTATTTACCGAAAAGCGGTGTTTGCCGAGCTTGATAATCTGACCACCCTCTTCAAACAAGTCGGACTTGTCTTTGAGGCTTTTGTAGCTCTCAATCTGAATCGCTTTGAGTCGTGCATCGATGTCATCGGCTTTGACACTAAAGCCCATCTCTTGCAAGCTCTTGGCGATGCCGCGTACCTTTTGTACTAGGCCATCAGCGGCAAAGTAAGTATTGAGCGACTCTTCGTCTTTAAAGCCTGTAACACCAGTGCTCTGCGTACGCTTTTTGATGCTATCTAACATGCGCAGCGCACCATCGCCTAAGTTTTGTGCCTTGCGATTACGGGCATCAAGCAATTGCTGTTTGTGATTCTCAAAGGTATCGTAAATCTCTTCACGCTTACTAATGATATCGGCTAAGAACTGATCGCCGCCACCGATCTCAGGGTCAGCAAACTGACTCTCCAGCTCCTCTAATTGCACCAGCAGCTTTGCCATTTGCTCATCGGACTTCTCAGGCGTATTGGCAATCGACAAGGCATTGGCGATGGATTGACCGAACAGCTTGAACTGCGCGCCGAACTGCGCGACCGCTTCGGCGGAACCCAAATTTTTGCGTTTATGATTGAGCTTAGCTTTGCTTTGATTAAGGCTTGAGTAAATGGTCGAGATGTCATCTATAATCTGCGTGCGCACCGTGGCATCAGCGACATCTAGGGTACCGAGTAATTCAGTGAGCAAATCAAGCCCTTGCGCAGTCTCGTCAATTTTATCTAATACTGGCTTTAGCTCGGCATTGGTTTCTGCGGAATTTAAGCGCTCGCTGACATCCGCCAATATGCCCTCATAACTCGCTAGCGCCTCATCAGCGCTTAAAAATACGACTGTCTGTTCGGCAAGCTCGCTCTCGGCCGTCTCTAACTGGGTTTTTAGTGACTCCAGCTTGTCACTGTCTAAATAACGCAGCTCCTCTAAGCTGACCAAATGACCTTTTTGCCGTCTAATATTGGATAACTGATCGACATAATCGCTGGCAGACTCAAAGGTAGTGATCTTTATCTGGCGCAGGATTTCATCTTGCTTGGCTTGGGCGTCCGCTAATGCCTTTTGGGTTTGCTTTTGGATACTTTGGACTTTGGCGAACTCATCAATGACTAGCTCAGCGGTCTCGGTGACCTCGCGGATGCTACCTGCAATCTCGGTCAGATCAGGCTCAGATAACCAGTAATAGTTGTCAAATAGGCGGCTGGTATTATCCGCTAATTCCTCATAGAGCTTTTGTGAGACGCTTTGATTATCGATCAAGCGGGTAATGCTGTACAGATCAGAGATGCCGCGCACCAGTTCTTTATTGCCGATTTTGCCATAGAAGCTGGTGCTCTCAGGCAGCTCACTGATGTACTCGGCTGACGCATAGGGCGTATGCCATATCTGCATGGGGTGAATACGTGACGGCTCACTTTGAGCCGTGAACAGCACCAAACGGCCATTCTCTGCCAGTGCCATGCCGTTACAATAAATGGGATTGGCCAACTGCTTTTTGATAAGGTTGTAGGCAAATAGCCCAGTGACGCCCAAGTCTCTGTCATAAAACAAAAACAGCACATCCTCACCGTTTGGGGAGACAATGCGGCGCTTAAACTTTAGGTTTTTGTTATTACCGCTGCTGGTATTGCCATCGCCGTTATTGCTCTCAAACAGCTTATACTCGCCCGTTTGCAGGTAATAGCCCCCTGGGAAGATAATGCCGTGATCCTCGGGCAATTGCACACAGGACTGTCCGATAGCGTCCAAGCGTAGCACCGCTTCGGTCAGGGTGTTATAGACAAAGTAGCGGTAATTATCTTCGCGATAAGGTAGAATTTTGAGAAGTATTAAACTGCCAACTTTGGCATAATGAATCTGCGCATCGGTCAGCGATTGAGTACTATCACTGACAGGCTCATTATAGATACCTTGACCTGACTGCGTATTGTTCTCAATCTTAATGGTCAGATTACCACCGACCGTCTCCACAAATATCGTATCTAAGATATTCATGTGCGGGTATTTACCATTGATCATCTGCTCACGCGTGGTCTCTATCCACTCAAAATCATAAGCGGGCGGCAGTTCGATATCGCGCTCACCGCGGTTATCGACATAGGCCACCTGCGCCGGTTCTGGCGTACCCTCGCTAAAGTCTAAGGCAAAGCGAAACACCCGAATATCAGTGATACGCTCACCGATCTGAAACGCTAATAGCAGTTTGCTGTCTTTTACGGTGATTTGGATCAGGCGGGTTTGCTTATAGTAGCGATACAGCTCATTGAAATCTTGGACGAAGTTATCTTGATCCAAAAACGTACCCGTTAAATCGACCTCCTCTAACTGATACTTTTGCTCAGTGCTCGATGCTAAATCGTCATTTTCAGGCTCTATAAGACGATAAAGCGATAGCACGTCTTTGATATTGCTGGCACGTTTGAGCCCCATAAAGACGTTGTAGCCAAATAGTAGATAGTCGCCGACTTGCACCATATCCTGCGCCACGCAGTTGTATTCGGTACGAATACGCGTGCGTGCGATGACTTGCATCTGCGTGCTACCAAACTCTTCTAGGCGGGCATTATTAAGGGTCGCCGTCTGGGATTGTAGACGGCTGCCCTGCTCGGTTAAGCGACGTTTGATCAGCTCATAGGCATTGCCTGAGGCGACGGCTTGATCCGTTTGCTGGGCTGAATGAGGCGTGCTGTCTGAAGGGTTTGGGTTTTGCGTATCCGCCATCGTGAGTCGTCCATTTCTGTTTTTAGACAATAAGAGAGTTTTGGGCAATAAAGAAAATAAGAAGGCTTTGGCTCGTCTAAAAAAACGTAAAACATTCTTTTAGACGAGCCAACTCACTATTTTGAGTTGGCAAAATCTGCTACCTAAGTAGCAGATTTTTTAGAGTATAAAATAATTACTCGCTATGCTGAGTGGGCTGATTATTAGGCTGATTGGTGTTTTTCATAACCTGATTGGCCATCACCCCATTGATGATACCGCTTAGCGTGTCTGACTTACCTGCGAGGCCATCGATCGCTTTGCCGATAGACAGAGATTTGGCGAAGTTGTCAAAGAAGTGTGCTTCGCCGCCGACGATATCGATTTTGGCTTTTTGGAGCGCCACTGCCAGTACTTCTGCATTTTCTTTGGCGATCTCTTTACCCGCATCGATAGACGCCATCGCTTCTTGCAATGCGGTCTCAAGGCTCATGCGGAACTCTTCGTGCTCGCGTGCTTCCTTACTCATGCTACCCATGGCATTGAACTTCTCGACCAGACCATCGGCCTCAGCTTGGAAGTGCGCGCGAGTGACTTCGGCTTTTGCCAGACCCACTTCACGCTCGGCTTTAGCATTGGATTCACCGCGAGCCGCAATAACGGCGGCGTCCGCCATTCCGATATCACGATCAGACTTGGCATTGGACTCACCACGTGCGGCGATGACCTCAGCATTTGCCATGCCTTTTTCGCGCTCTGATTGCGCTTCAGCTTGCCCTGTGGCTCTGATGATATTGGCTTTGGCGAGACCTTCTTTTTCTAAGGAGCCTGCTTTGGCTTCTTGAATAGCCGCCTCGGCAAAACCATGCGCGGACTCTTCAGCCTTGATACCTTCTGCCATTTTGACTTTAGCTTCGGCGTCTTTGGCTGAGGCTTCTAGATTGGCATTAGCCAGAGTCATGATTTCAACCGCTTTGTGCTTAGCAGATAGCTCTTCGGCTTCGGCCTTTTTGACTTGACGGACTTTGATCTCTTCGGCGTCCGCTTCAGCGGCGAGGACGCGGGTTTGCTTATCACGATCCGCTTCACTGACTTCGCGGACTTCTTTGATGCGCTCTTCTTCTTGCGCCACTGACTTATCGACAACGATACGCTCACGGATGACGTTAGCGATTTCTTTTTTCTCAAGCTCAATCGCTTTTTCAGCTTCAATACGCTGCAGATCCACTTCACGCTCGCGCGAGACAATCTCTAAGTCTTGAGCGCGGGTGACTTTTTCTTGCTCAATGATCACCGCGCGCATTCGGTTTTGCTCAGCGACTTCGATTTCACGTTGCTGGTTTTCACGTTGTACCGCTAAGTCTTGCTCCACCATAATGACCGCAGTTTCAGACTTTTTGCGCTCTTCTTCTTCAATTTTGCGCGTTTCAGCCGTCTCGCGAGCAATCACTGAAGAGATTTCACGATTTTGCTTGGCTTCGGCGTCCGCTTGTTGACGCTCAAGCTCAAGCATCGCCTCAACGGTTTCGACGTTTTTCTTTTTCACCGCCAGCTCTTCGTCACGTTCAAGCTCGTTGGTAATGATGTTTTGCGTCGCTGTCAGCTGCGTGATCTTTTTGATACCCTCAGCGTCCAAGATATTGCTGGAGTCAAGCGAGGCTTTTGGCGTTTGCTCTAAGTAATCAATCGCCACATCTTCTAGGACATAACCGTTAAGATCGTTGCCGATCTCTTGCACGATACTGTCACGAAACTCGCTACGATTTTCAAACAGCTTAACGAAATCAATTTGCTTACCGACCGTTTTGAGCGCTTCTGAGAACTTAGCATTAAATAGCTCATTGACCGCCACTTTGTCTGAGGCGCGCTCAACACCAACCGATTTGGCAACTTTAAGTACGTCCTCTTCGGTCTCGTTGACTCGCAAATAAAACGCCACGGTGATATCAGCACGCATATTGTCCGCGCAAATCAGTCCCTCTTTACCGCGGCGATCAACCTCTAGAGTGATTAATGAGATTCGCATCAGCTCTTTTTTATTGATAATAGGCCAAACAAAGCCACCATCAAAACGCACGGCGATTTTATTCACGCCGTTAATAATAAGCGCCTTGCCTTGCTCAACCTTAAAATAAAAGGCTTTGAGCATGAGCAGCGCTGCCATAACGAAAACAAATGCCAGCACCACAACCACGCCGACGATAATGAGTATGTCCATATTTTTTCCTATAATTAAAACAAGCTATGCCACTATAAATGGCGATTATCAGTAACTTCTAATCTTTAACGCGTTCTACTCGGTAGGTATTGGCTTCTGCTAAATACTCAACCAACACGACTTTATCGCCTTGTTTAAGCGAGTACTCTTGCTCACTGCTATCAGGGCGAATCTTGAGTATTAGTCCGGCGCCGCCATCACTTAATTGCGCCTCGCCGTGCTTGTCTGTGACGCTAAGCGTGCGCACGATGGCTGTTTTTCCAATATTGCTAATAGCGTTGCGCTTAGGAATTTTGGCGATGTTTTTGCGAATAGGGGCGATGATCAGGCCTGTCAGCCACATAGATACGACGAGTACCAATAACAAAGCGCCTGTACCAAACACCCAATACAAAATACCTGAGCTAATATAATCATGTAGCAAGCTGGTATAGACGTAGCTAAGCAGCCAACCGATGAGGCTAATTAGCGTTAAAATAATAATGAGCGGCACGCCGTATAACCCAAATTTAAGTAGCAATCCTGAAAAAAACCCTGCCGATGATACCTCAGAGATATCGGCGCTATCACCAACATCTACGCTATCCATATCCACCATGCCGAGCAAAGAGACGATCCAATACAAGGTGACAAACATGACTAGACCGGTAAAGACAAGCGTCGGATACAAACTGATCTTGGTGATGAATAACAAAAAAGCGTCTTGCATGAGGTGCTCCTACGTTTTGCACTTGCTCAATGGATCTCTACTTATGTACCACTTGACTGTTAATCATTAATTCCGCCAAACCTAACCTATACAAAAAACCTATCAGGCTTGAGCAATCGGGCTCAACTTATGTTTCTTTGTTAGTTATTATATAGGCAAAAATCAGTCTTTAGAGAAAATTTATGACCGATAAATGAGCGCTTACGCATGTTCACTGGCGACCCCAAACGGGCGCGCGCACAACCGTATCTGCTTGACTGCTAATCGTATAACTATTGCCGCCCGTCAATGAGGCAATCACTAAACTACTTCGAGTTGGATAAACAGCGTACTGCCCAGAGGGAGACAGGCGCGCCGGCTCATCAAGTCCGGTTTCAGCAAGATCGATCACCTGCCCTGTCGCCAAGGTCATGACTGCCGCTTTGCGCCCATTGAGATACGCCATGCGTTGACCATCACCGCTCAGCTGCGGGCTTGCCGCGTAGCCGCCAGTCGCTATAGGAGAGGCGCTACTACTAGCAAAATCATAACGATAGATACGCGGACGCCCTGCTCGGACTTTGTCACTGACATAAACGAAGCTTGCGCCGTCTGGGGCATAGCTTGGCTGCACTTCTGTACTCTTTAGGGTGGTCAGCTGACGCGTACTACCATCAGTTAACGACAGCTCATAGATATCAGCGTTGCCGCCGACCGTTGAGCTATAAAGCATTTTTTGACTATCAGGTGAGAAGGAGGCGGATAGATTGCTGCCATTACTATTGACGATAAGATTGCGCGTTTGACGGCTTAGATCATAGATATAAATCTTGGGCGGCTCGCGCATAGCTTGCTTACTGTAGGCCAGCAGCTGACCATCGGTTGACCATGCGGGCGCGTAGATATAGCCATTGAGCTGCTCAATAAGCTTTCGATCGCTGCCATCAGGACGGATAGTATAAAGCGTCGATATCTTACTTGCGCCCGCGCCTTGCTCCTCGACATAAGCGATACGGCCTGTGCGATCGATTATAGGCATAGCGGCGGTCAGTGGACTGCTGATGCTGGTATCGATAGTTGCTTTTGGGGCAGAAAGGGTTTGGCAACCGCTAACAAGGGTGATAGTCAGTAGCACAAATAGTACCTGACTATTAAAAGAGAAAGCTTTTGGCATAACTGCAATCCAGTAGAGGGCTGTGAGTTACTCTAGTGTAACGCAATTGTTGCAAAAAAAATGCCCCACTATAGCGTGAGGCATCATTATAAAGTAGCTTTATGAGTCATCTATTGTCGCTAACTATTTAGCAACCGCTTTAAAATAAGCGACTTGATTGTTGTTACGAATAGTCAAAATAGGCACGTTATTGGCATTTTTATTAATATCATATTTGCCTTGTACAGTAGCCATCGTCGCAGTATCAAAGCTGGCTTGTGGCTCAGGACATTGCATAAGCGTGCTCATCATATTACCAAACTCAACGTTACTGTTAACGACTCTATATTCAGCGCCCATATTATTACAGGTATTCATAAAGGTAACGCGATTGGTACCCTCAGCCTCAAAGAAGTTCAGTGTTAAAGGTTTGGCAGGGTTATAAAATAGCTGAGATATCTGCTCGCCGTTGGCACGTTTAGCGTCAACGAGCTGCCAGTTGTAAGCTTGCAAAGCGCTAGTCGTTACAGGCTGCGCCGTAGGAGCGTTGACGGTAGGCGTCGTCTGACACCCTGCTAAAACGCCAACTGCAAGTGTACTTGTCATCAAGATTTTAGTCATGGTTTTCATAATATCTCCTAAATATCAGTAGTATTTAATTATTGTCTTATTTGTAGTGCTTAACTTGTAGTGCTAAACAATCTAGCTATTGTGCCTGACTAAACCATACCTGTCATGAGCTATCCTGTATACGACGCGCCCCTACTTTGTACTTTGTTATATGTGTTTTGCTAATAAGGCTTGTCAGATGAGCTAATAGCTGCTAACTGCTCGCTTTAAATTCAGGCATAAAAAAACCCCACTAGTTTGTGAGGTCGTTAAACAAGTATTACTGATAATTAGATGACATCTGTACCTGTAATATCAGGCTGGTCGGTTGGCTGTGCCATCATCGACTGGCAACCTGCTAACATAGTCATCATTACGATACCGGTCATTAGTGCTTTGGTCAGGTTTTTCATTGAAGCTCCCTAAATGTTGTTATAAGTTGGTTTATGGGTACTCATATAAAAGTCGTTGTTGAATGTTAAACTAAAGCTACTCTTATATCAAAATACGAGGCTGCTACTTTAACTTCATGCAAGATGCATAAAAGTAACGAGCTTGTATTTCCATTAGCAACCGTAACTTATCTAAGTCTCAATCACAACTGTCTTTTATCTGACTAAAAGTTATTTAATGTTATTGAGAGGTCTCCTGTTTAAGAGCGGCATAACCCGTTAAGCGTTTACGTTCAGTCTCGCTAAAGAGTTGCTGCTCGAGTTGATTGATTTGAGTTTGTACGTTATCTGGATTTTGCGTTAATAGTTGCTGTTTTTGCACTTGATACTGGGTAAAGCGCTGATCAAAGTCAGCATCCTCGGCATCAAGCTTGGCAAGCCTTGTCGCCGCAGGTGCGCCAACGAGCTCACGGCGCATGTTATATAGCTCCTCAGGCGTGGCGCCGCGCGCTTTCATCTGCTCAGTGCGCTGCATTAGCTTTGCCATATTGACTTGCTGTTCAATATTGGTTTTGATCGCGCCATCAGGTAGCCGGCTAACGTAATCCTCTTGCGCTGCTTGCTTTTGCGCTGTGCTCAGTTGCGAGTTTTGCTCAATTCTCATCATCTCAATATTATAGTCATCATACTCATCTTCACTCCCAAAAAACGCTTGTATAGTCTGGTCATCAAAGTATTGCTGACGCAAACGAGCGACGTCTTGTTTTTGCTGCATGACCATGTTTAGATCGAGCTCGCCATTTTGGGTGGCCTGCAATTGCAGCGTGCCATAGCGTTTTTGAATCTCAGGGATGGCTTTGAGATAAGCAACATACTGATGGTATAGCCCGATAGCTTGAGACGCCGCAGGTTCAGGGGTTACACTACGAATATAGCTCTCAACGCGGGCATGTATGGTCGCCTCATCCTCCTCTCCTAGCGCTGATAAAAAATAATCAAACAGTCGGCGCAGCCCTTCGGTCACCACTAGCTGACGATTTTCATCGATGATTATTTCGCCATCGACGTCCGTACCTTGTAGTGAGCGCGGTAGATTCTCAAGTCCTGTAACAAACCGAGTATTGCCGTTATCAGCTACATTCTCTGCGACAACAGCGCTTGAGGAGTCATTTAATATCTCACTATCGGTTGTCGTCGTTTGCATATTTTCGCTTTGTCTGTCACTTGATGTCGGTTTAAACCATAGGACAACAGCAATCAGCGCTGCGATGACAAGACCGATGACGACAAGTAATAAATAAGGGCGACGAGCGTGTGACATAGTAGCGTTATCTTGTTATACGAACCAATGTTGATAAGTATTGATTAAGCTCTAACCAAAATATTTTGAATGAAATGCCTTTTGGCTAGCTATTATAGGTTTGCTTTTTTGAGACGATTGACCTGACTGCGATAGATAGTCGCAGGATTGGTCTCGCGCCATGATACTAGGCCCAATAACTGATTGGCTGAATCTAAGTGATTCATTCTATAGTCATCACGAATGACGTAACCCAATCGGCTTGAGCAGACCGATACTAAGCCATCATTTTGATCCGCGCCAAAGGGGACACTAGTTGCTAGCAAAATAGGATCAGTGACATCAGTGAGATTGGTCAGTTGACCTTTGCCGCTGAACGAGTAGTAATTGATACCATTGACTTGCGTGCTCGTTGGCTGACCACAGTAGCGCGTTGGCATAGCGGCTGGGAATTTGGCGTTGAATTTAGCGGCGCCCTCAGTAGACAAAGCGACCAAAGCGTTCCAGGCGTCTTGTTCTTGGAGTTCAGTAACACTTACGCCTGAGCCAATATCAGTTGCTATGCCTAATAGCTTAAAGAGTCCAGCAGCAGCTTCTGTGACTACGCTATCCTCTGAGAGCTGCGACATAATAGCGTCAGCGGTCTTTGAGCCTTGTTCTGGGCTCGCCACGGCGGTCACTGATGACACGTACTCTGGTGCCACGCCAGCCACGTAACGAATATCGATACCGCCTTGGCTATGGCCTATCAGATTGACTTTTGGTTTACCTGAGATGGCGGAGATAAGCTTGACCTGCTGAAGCAGCTGCTCGCCGCGTACTTCACTATTATTAGCCGCTGAGGTTTTGGTTGCATATACATCGGTGCCGCCGCGCATTAATGTCTGCGGAATACCATAAAAGTAATCTAACGCCCCAAATAATTTATTAAAACCGCCAAGACCGTGAGCTAACACCACAGGGCTCTTGGTATCGGTATAGCTTGAGGTAAATAACCTAGCGCCTGCCAACTGACAGCCGCTAGGTGCTGAACAAGTATAGTAAGTCGCAGCTTGTACCGAGGTTGATGACAAGGTCATCATGAGTAGGCCAGTACCTAGGCTACCAAGTACGGGTACAATTTTGCGCGGCGTGATAATAGCTTGAAAGGAGTGCTTGGTTTTTTGCGTGGTTGACGTCATGACTACATCCTTGTTGTCGATAAATAACTTGCTGTCGATAAATAATGAATGACAAGGTATGAGCATTACTCACTTATATTGAGTAGGGCCGATACCATTGAAATTAGTGCAAATCGAAATTAGTGCAAATCCGTTGCATGCTCAATTTACAGAGTACTTATATTTAGTAATAGTAACTATTTAGTAACAATAGGCTTATTATTTTAATTATTCATTATTTTTGCGTGACCTTACAGTCAAAGCTAAACATATAATCGGTAAAGACTTTTAGCAGACAAACCCTTATATGATTTTGGCAAAACCGCAAATAATCCATTCATGGTATAATTAGCATACTTCAACCCCCTAACGATAAGCATAATTATGATAACTAAAAAATCACTTATTCAGTCTCCTGAAGCGATAGAAAAAATGCGTGTTGCCGGCAAGCTTGCCAGCGACGTCCTCGTCATGCTCGATGAGCACGTCAGAGTCGGTATCAGTACCGAAGCGCTCAATCAAATCGCTCACGATTACATTGTCAATGAGCAAGGCGCTATTCCAGCTCCGCTCAATTACAACGGCTTTCCTAAATCAATCTGTACCTCAGTCAATCATGTGGTCTGTCATGGTATTCCTACCGATAGTAAGCTGCTTAAAGACGGCGATATTATCAATATTGATGTCACGGTCATAAAAGACGGCTATTATGGCGATACCTCAAAGATGTGGATCGTCGGCAAAGGCTCTATCATGGCTAAGCGCATTTGCGATGTCGCTCAAAAAGCGCTGTACGCTGGTATGAGCGTTGTCAAAGACGGCGCGCGTCTGGGTGATGTTGGCGCGGCCATTCAAGAAGTGGTCGAGCCTGAGCGTTTTAGTATCGTACGCGAGTTCTGTGGTCATGGTATTAGCGATACCTTTCATCATGAGCCGCAGGTGATGCACTACGGCAAAAAGGGCACAGGCTTTGAGCTCAAAACGGGTATGACCTTTACCATTGAGCCGATGATTAACCAAGGCACTTGGCAGACTAAGATACTACCTGATGAGTGGACGGCGATTACTAAAGATCGTAAACTCTCAGCACAGTGGGAGCATACCATGGTCGTGACCGATAATGGCTGTGAGGTCTTTACGACTCGACCTGAAGAAGATTTGAGCTTTTTGACGCAGTAATAAAGAATAGACCGCTTAGGCGGTCTTTTTTTTGCTTTTAAAGTGCGTTTTTATTTATTATTTACCTCTATAATTATCTTGCACCCCAACAAGTTTAACCCAAAGATCAAACGGGATACCCTTATGTTTAATTGCGATGTCGCTGCTGTCTACATTACTCCGCTGCCCGCCTTACAGCCGCCTGATATGACTACCGATACGCCTTTATTGGTCGTAAGCGACCCAAGCAGAAAGTCGTTACTGGGCATTCCTGAGTGGCTTGCACAAATCAACGAGGACATCAGTAGCGGCGTTGTACGCGGTATTGACATACGCCAACTGGTCATCGCTCGCGCCTGTGCGATTGATGAGTTGCTCAGAGCCTTATTTTTATGGTTTGAGCTGGACAAAACCGACCTTGCGCTCTTTGCCACGGGGGGTTATGGTCGCGGCGAGCTATCCCTATACTCAGATATCGATATTTTACTACTAGCACCCAAAGAGATCAGCAAAGACGTCAGTAGTCGTATAGATCGCTTGGTGGCACTGCTTTGGGATGTCGGTCTTGAACCTGCGCTCTCGGTGCGCACTACGTATGAATGCTTTGAGGCCGCAACAGATCACACGATTGCTACTGCTTTATTAGAGGCAAGACTATTAATCGGTAATGATGATCTCAAAGCCATACCCAAACGCGTGGTCAATAAGCAGTGGTCACAGCGTGCTTTTTTTGAGGCAAAGATAGGTGAGGCCAAATCGCGCTATCTGCGTCACAATGCTACCGAATACAACCTTGAACCCAATATCAAAACCGCACCGGGCGGCTTGCGTGATATCCACATCGTCGGCTGGGTAACTAAGCGCTATTTTCGGGTTGGTAAGCTTTATGATCTAGTACAGCAGAACTTTTTGACCGAAAAAGAGTTCGATGAGCTAAATTTTGCCGAGGACTTTTTATGGCAGATACGCCATCATTTACATGAGCTAACGGGGCGCAACGAGAACAAGCTATTATTTGATTATCAGCGTGATATTGCACAGCGCATGGGCTATGAGATGCAGCCAAGTGATGAGCCTAACGCCGCCGTCGAGCGCTTTATGCGGGATTATTATCGCTGCGCCATGCAGATATCAACGCTCTCTGAGATGCTTACCAACCACTATTTTGAGACCATTATCGAGCCTGAGCTTTCTGATGAAGAGCGTCCGCGCAAGCGTCCTTTAAATGCTCATTTCAATCAGGTTGGCGATCAGATCGCGATGGCGCATCATCGTGTTTTTGCCCAGCACCCTGAGACGATTCTTGAGATGTTTTTGCTCATGGGACAACACGGCATCAAAACTGTACGCACCCGTACCCTGCGAGCGCTTAAGATTGCGGCACGCGGTATTGATGAAACTTACCGTGATAACATTGATCATCAGGCGCTGTTTTTGGCGAATCTAAAGGAGCAAAACTATCTGTTCCATCGCCTGCGCATTATGAACCGCTACGGCATTTTAGGTAATTATATTCCCGCCTTTGGTCAAGTAACAGGTCTTATGCAATATGATCTATTTCACCGTTATACGGTTGATGCGCATACGCTATTTTTGATTCGTATTTTGCACCGTTTTACCGATCCTGCCTACAATCAAGACTTTCCGCTGGTCAGTGCTATTTATCAACGGATTGAGCGTAAAGAGATCTTGGTATTAGCCGCGATGTTCCATGATATCGCCAAAGGTCGTGGCGGCAATCACAGTCAATTGGGGGAGACTGAATCCGTTGAGTTTTGCCTCAAGCACGGTATGAGTCTGGCAGATGCCAATCTCGTTGGCTGGCTAACTCGCTATCATCTACTGATGTCGATGACGGCACAAAAAAAGGATATCTCAGACCCTGAAGTCGTCACCATCTTTGCCAATCTGGTCGGTAATGTCACGCATCTGAATCATCTATACGTGCTGACGGTCGCTGATATGAACGCGACCAACCCTGAGCTATGGAATAGCTGGCGCGCCACTCTCATGAAGCAGTTGTACTCGCAAACGCGGCGCATATTGCGCGCGGATATCGATGCGCCAAATAACCGTAAAGATATGATCGATGCCACTTACAAGCAAGCACTGACGATGTTAGATAATGTCGACAACCAGCATATGAACCGCGATGAAGTACTCAGCCTATGGGATGATTTGGGCGATGAGTATTTTTTGCGTGAGATTGCAGAAGACATTCTTTGGCACACCGAGGCGATACTCAACCATCCCCCGATTGGACGCGCCTCAGATAGCGATAGCGCGCCATTAGTAGTGCTGCGTGAGCACCGCGAATTAGCACTTGATGCAGTGCAGGTCTTTGTTTATACCCAAGATCAAGCCAATCTGTTTGCAGTAACGATGGCGGTGTTCGATCAGATGAATCTAGACGTCTTAGATGCGCGTATTATTACTGCAACGCGAGATTTTGCTCTGGACTCTTATGTGTTGTTAGATCGCAGTGGCACGCTACTCGCTGATGAGGACAGTCAGCAAGAGCTTAAGCAGCGCTTGATTAATGCATTCAAAAATCCAACTATGCCCAAGCTTGCACATAAACGCTTGCCGCGTCAGCTTCGACATTTTGAGGTGCCAACGACTATAGATTTTGAATTTAATGAAGCCTCAAGCCAGCATATTATGAGCTTGCAGACCTTGGATCAGCCAGGCTTGCTTGCGCGCGTGGGACAAGAGTTTTTAGAGCAAAAAATAGAGGTGCATGCCGCGCGTATCACCACTTTAGGCGAGCGCGCAGAAGATATGTTTTATATCAGTGATCAAGATGACAAGCGGTTATCTAACGAAAGGCTTGCTTCGCTAAAAGCGGCTCTGATAGAGAGCTTGAATACTCGCCATAATGATACTTTAGAGTATTATTGTCCCGTCCTAAAATAGGTTGAGGGTTTATAAGGAGTCAGATACTGCAAGTATCTGGCTTTTTTTTGGAATATCACTTCTTATATTTTTATGAGCTTGGTTCGGTGTGAGCATATTCAAACTTAAATGCGGTCTCCTCTCATTATAGATATGTATAGACTCGTCTATCATTACTTTCAACTCATCAAAAGTATTACACTCGTATAGTAAGAACTCATATTTTAAAATACCATTGATTCTCTCAGCCAAGGCATTTTGGTAACAATCATAGCCATCCGTCATTGACGGCGTTATCTGATAAGCTTTTAGTGCCTCTTGGTATAGCTCGGAGCAGTACTGTAGTCCTCTGTCTGAATGATGAATCATAGCATGATCATAGTAGCGGTTAGACTGCGCCATCTTTAACGCTTTGACCACATTGCACGCTCTCATATCGTTACTCAAGTGATAGCCCATAATCTGTCTTGAACAAGCATCTGTCACCAGCGATAGATAATGAATGCCCTCACTAGACTTTACGTAGGTGATGTCCGCCACGAGTACTTGCTCTGGTATCAGCGGTTGGTTTTGGTTGTCTTTTAACAAATTAGGATATTTCTTGAGCCAGTGCTTACTGTCAGTCGTCTTAGTATAGCTACGTTTGGGTTTCACCAGTAAGTCATGTGCCCGCAAGTAATCAAAGAAACCATCTCGACCTAGTTTGATACCTGCTTTTATAAGCTTAGGTTTGAGCAAGTAGTACAGTTTACGTCCGCCAAGCTTTGGCATAAACTGGCGATAAAATACAACCCATTCAGACAGTATGGCTAACTCGTCTACTCGCTTGAGGTGTCGCGCTCTATGTTGGTAAACGGCTTGAGTACTGATTCCTAATAAGCGACAGCCCCTAGCTAAACTCACTTGTCCGTTTTGTTTAAGGTGCCAGAGACTGTCGTGACAGACTTTTTTCTTAAGTTTACTCCATGGTCTTTGTCATATATATCAATCATGGTATTTAAAATAAGATTACGATCTCTTTCGTCTGCAAGCTCTCGTTCTAGACGCTTTATCTGCTGAGCAGGGGTTTCTACACTAGGGTTATGGGCTGACATAGGACATCGCCTCCGCTGATTAGAACCTGTCCAGTCCAATTTACCATGCTTTCGTAGCCATACCAAAACGGTACTGCGTCCTTGTATGCCATAAATACTCTGGGCTTGTTTATAGGTCATGTCGCCTTTTTCAACACTATGTACAATGCTTAATTTAAAGCCTAAGGTGTAATCTTTTTGACTGCGTTTCGCTCTCTTACTCTCTACGTTTGACATATTATCGCCTAAAAAGTGTCAACTCATTCTAGGACGGGACATATCTATAAACCAAAAAAGCCTTGTCACTGACAAGGCTTTATTTTGTATTGCTAGGTCTATTTAAGCGATGTTTATCTAAGTGCACTTATACCCTATAAAGTACTTTTATATATAATTTCACTAGCGTGCTCAGTTAGGTTCTCATCAGCCAAGTCTATGGGCAAGACATCAGCGTCGACTCGCTTTTGCTTGATGATCATCCTGCCCGCCTCCACCTCTTTTTGTAGTAAGCAGCGTAGAGTAATAAGATGCAACTGTGCCTCACAGCGCTCATAAATACATTTCAAAGATAGTGGCGAGTTGGCGTGAACATCAGGGAACACGCTATCTTTGGCTAAAACATCCATCTCATTGAACGCCTGCTTACACGTCATTTCAGTCTTGGTCAAAATAGTCTGAATACGGTTGGCTAAGCGTCCTTTTTTATGTAGTAGAACAAAGAAAAGGATCGTTTGTAAACCAAATACCAGTGGATAGACCCATACAGACAAGCTAAAACCAAGTAGTCTTGTCGATAGCATTAGTATAATTGCTGCAACCACATAAGCGACCAGTTGCCAGAGTAACCACATTATGGAGCTATTGTCGCCGTACCAAAACATCTGACGCTCTTGCAGGGTAGATATGCGCTTGCGTGCATGACACCACTGTTGTTCACGTGCGCGTAACTGATCACAAATGATAGGACGAGGTTCGACTCTAGGGCTTTGATCAGTATCAAAGGTATTGTCGAGTTTTTTTGGATCATAAACGAGTGTCATATCAATTGTCCTAAGCTTATTAGGCAGCCACCTAAAAGCGGCGTCCTTATTGTTCTATTATTTATAAGCTATGGGTAATAAGGCGAACTATAATGATAGAGTGCAGCTGCTCATTATAAGACGGTTTACTACAAAATGACTGGATACGTCCTTGAGTCATCTTAAACTAAATCACCATAAACTTTATATCTTTGAACTTGAGTCATTCAACCTTTAGGTATTGGGATAATGACAATAAGCATTGGAAGAAAAAGACATCAAACAGCAGAAGTGCTACACTACTAAACTGTAATTTTTCTTTATAACTTTATTATTTATTGTCTATTATAGCCAGCGATCTTATGAATAACAACTTAACGCACCTGCATCCCTACCCCTTTGCAAAAATGGCAACTTTGCTAGAGAATAGCTCGCCTGCCCTCGACTACACTGAGATCAAGCTAGGTATTGGTGAGCCAAAACACGCACCGCCCGCCTTTGTGCTGGACGTACTACAAGAAAACTTGGACACCTTAGCGCGCTATCCGACGACGAGCGGTATGTTTGAGCTGCGTCAAACCATCGCGCACTGGTTAGAAAAGCGGTTTTTTTTGCAGCATGTCAATCCAAACTCACAAGTATTACCCGTTATGGGCTCGCGTGAAGCGATATTTAGTTTCGTTCAAGCGGTTATCAACCATGATGGCAATAACGATGAGCCTACCGTCGTCATGCCCAATCCTTTTTATCAAATCTATGAAGGGGCGGCGATACTTGCAGAGGCCACGCCGCATTTTGTACCTTGTACCCCTGCTAACAACTTTAAGGGCAGCTACCGTTCGGTACCCAAAGAGGTCTGGACGCGTACTCAGCTATTATTCGTCTGTAACCCGAATAATCCTACTGGCTCTGTGATGACTATGGATGATTGGGAATACCTGATTCGCTTATCAGATCAGCACGACTTTATTATCGCAAGCGATGAGTGCTACAGCGAGTTATATTTCGATGAGGCACCCATAGGGTTACTACAAGCGTGCGCCGCTCTTGGACGTGATAATTTCAAAAACTGTGTGGTCTTTCACTCCCTATCAAAACGCTCAAACTTGCCAGGACTGCGCTCAGGGTTTATCGCAGGCGATGGCGATATCCTACAAAGTTACCTGCAATATCGTACTTATCAAGGCTGCGCTATGCCTATCGCCCATCAACTCGCATCGATTGCCGCTTGGCAAGATGAGAAGCACGTGGCGCATAATCGCACGCTTTATAGAGAAAAATTTGCTTTGTGGATGCAAGAGTTAGGCGAGCTACTAGATCTACGTATGCCAGACGCTGGGTTTTACTTTTGGATAAAAGCGCCTGAGCAGTTCGATTGTGATGATGAAGCTTTTGTCAAAGCGCTTTATGAGCAGGCCAATATTCACGCGCTTGCAGGACGTTATCTCTCAAGGGAGGCCGATGGCTTTAACCCAGGTCAAGGCTATGTGCGTATCGCCCTAGTTGCCAGCGTTGAGGAGAGTCGTGAAGCCATTCGCCGTATCCGTACAATGCTGACCGATTAACATGACAGACTCTCTTCTCTTTGATCGTAACATGATATTTTGATAACAATGATGTTATTGTGGATTTGTGCGGGGATAGTGCTATAGTAAGACTAAATAGCACTAAAAGGAAGATGTCATGCCTCAGCTTGATTTTACCCAGCCGCCTTTTGATGTGTTAAGCGCTGATGAGCGTCTAAGCGTCAAAAAACATACCCAAGTGCGCTATCTTGCTAAAGATGACTCCTTGGCTGTCGATGATTTACAGTATTTTTTTGTGGTTTTAAAAGGTCAAATTGAGCAGCGCTTGGGTGATGAATTCGTCGCCACTTACCTAGGTAACAACCATACCAAGCATTTAAACAGTAATGACTGGTTTGATAGCCGCCGTACTCCTGAGCGCACCGACAAAAACGGTGAGACGGGTCACTTGCCTGAGTATTACCAGTTTTGTGCGGTAGAGGACTCATTATTACTTCAAGTTGATGGCAGCGCTATCGACAAGATTGGCGCGCAAAATCACCTGGTGCGTCAGTTGTTATCCGACAAGCTCTCCGAGCGTCTAAAAGCGCTCGAGCTTAGACGTAGCAATCAGGCTGCGGGCACTAGTAGCTACTCCGCCCAGCAAGAGGTACAACAAATCCTTTTGCAACCTGTCACCGATGTCACTTTATTACCCGTCCATATCGTTGCTGCAAGTAGCAGCTTATATCAAGCCACGCGTATCATGATGGACGCCGGTCTCAAGCATGTACTGGTGCGCTCACCTAAGCAAGCTGAGCAGAAACAGAGCGAGGTATCACAATCGGTAGTACCGCCTAAATCAGATCATACTTTAGGACTCTTGAGTGATCACGATATTTGCCGCGCAGTCAGTGAGCAAAAAGACCCTGCTACTACCCCTTGTTTAGATTATGCTAGCTTTAATCTGCATACCATCAAAGATAAACGTGAGATTGGTGATGCGCTATTGATGATGACGCGCTACCGTATCCATCGCCTGCCCGTTTTAGACGATAGCGACACGGTTATAGGCGTATTAGCGCAGAGTGATTTGATCGCCTACGTCGGTCAACACTCGCAGCTCATCAGTATGGAGATTGAGCAGGCGCAGGATATGCGCAGTTTAGATAAAGCAGTGGAGCTGATCGGTCGCTACATCCGCGCGCAGCAGCAAAACGGGGTGAAAGTCAGCGTGGTTAGCCGCATGGTACAGCAGCTTAACGCTCAAGTATTCACAAAGCTGTGGCAGCTAATCGCCCCCAAAGAAGTGATTGAGAACACTTGTGTCATCGTTATGGGTTCAGAGGGCCGCGGTGAGCAGATTATGCGTACTGACCAAGACAATGCACTGATCATTCGTGATGGGTTTACTCATCCTGACTTAGAAAAGTTTGCCGATACCTTTAATCAGCAGCTGTCCGTCTTAGGTTATCCCTTATGCGATGGCCATATTATGATGAATAATCCCATATGGCGACAATCTATTAGCGATTTTAAAGCGCAGATTAGCCTGTGGTTCAAAAATACCGATCCTATGCATGGTATTTATTTATCCTCAATACTCGACGGCGAGTACGTCTGCGGCGATAGAGAGCTGTTAGCGCAAATACGCGCCCATCTACAAGTCGCGCACATGCGCGCAGATCCTATGTTCGTCCGTCATTTTGCACGCGCCGCCTTGCAGTTTGGTGATGTTAGTCAATGGTGGCAAAAGTTTGTCCCCTTAATCGGTAAACCGACGCGCCGCGATGTGGATCTCAAAAAGTCAGGTCTATTTCCGCTGGTACACGGTATTCGTGCGTTAGCTCTTGAGCACAATATATTTGAGGTCACCAGTACCAAAGAGCGCCTCAAAGCTTTGGTCAATGCTGGTATGTTCAATAAGGAGCGCGCCGAGACGCTAGGTGAAGCGCTAGAGTTCTTTATGGCGCAGCGCTTGGCAGTTGCGCTTGCAACTGATGACAAGTATGCCCGCCAAGTCGATCCAATAACCCTGTCAGCGCTAGAACGTGACGCGCTAAAAGAGTGCTTAGCAGTCGTCAAAAGCTTTAAGTACGAGCTTACGCAGCACTATCAGTTAGAAATCGGATAAATGGGAGCCGACTATGAGCTGGCTTAAGCAACTCACTACGTCATGGCACAAAGCCAAGCTACAACGTCCTGAGCTTGAGAGGATGTTTGAGCCGCCGCTATCAGGGCAGTGGGTCGCCATCGACTGCGAGATGACCGGGCTAAATCCGCGTAAACATCACCTGATCTCGGTTGCCGCCATTCATGTCAATGACAATATGATCGATACGGGCAATGGTCTGCATCTGGTCTGTCGCCCGCCTGTTATGCCAGATGCCGATACTATTGTCATTCACGGACTACGCGCCGCTGAGGTCGAAAACGGTATGAGTTATGACGAGATGCTGGCACTACTCCTGCCCTTTATCGCTAATCGTCCTATTGTAGGATTTTGTCCGCAGATTGATACCGCCTTTTTAAATCCTCTAATAAAAAGTTACATGGGCGTGCCCCTTCCCAATCAGGTGATTGATGTACGTAAGCTATACGCCAGACAAATGGGCAGCTCAGCGGGGGCGGCTCCTGATCAATCCCATCACCTGAGCAACATTATGGCTCACTATGATATTCCCGAATTAGGCGCGCATGATGCTTACAACGACGCCATTATGACGGCTATGGCCTTTGTGCATTTGCGCTAATGATCATTGCTACTCTATTAAAAACCTGCTGGTACCAAAAGCCTGATTTTATGGACGCAAAGCTAGCGTTGATGGTACGTAAAACCGCTAACTCATGATACTATAGCTGGTTTTTGAGCTTTTAAAGTAGTGTCTGTCATGCCTATCACCCAAACTTCTCGTCGCTTATCTTCTATATCTATTGCTCTAGTTATGCTGGCGCCGATAAGTGCGCAAGCGGTATTGCCAGCGCCTATCTTAGAGGCACTGACAAAGGCGGAACTTGCGCCTGCAGATATCAGTATTATGGTTATACCTATCGGTCAAAAAGATAGCAGTCGATTACCGCCGATAGTACAAGTAGTGACGCTTGACGAGGCTAGCACTGACAAAGCTAGCACTGATAAAGATGGCAGTGTTGAAGCCAGTACTGATAAAAACAGTACTGGCAACGATAGCACGCTTACCTCTACGCAAAAGACATCAACGAAAAATCAGCAACTCATCGCTCAACAAGACATCAACGAGCAAGAGCGTCAACTCAATAGCTATACTGATGACCCTTATACGCATCTAAGTCTTGATCCTTTTGATGATACTATTAGCAATGACAAGCTTATTCACGATACTGATGGAAGTAGCAATGCAGAGACGCCAACCCTACCCGCGCCGTCTTCATCTCCTCATCGTCAGCCGTTACTGACTCATCAAGCAGATATAGCGCGCACGCCTGCTAGCACTATGAAGCTTATTCCTAGCTTTATTGCCCTTGATACTTTGGGCGCTGATTTTGTTTGGCATACTCGGGTATATCATACGGGACTGATTGTCGGTAATCGTCTGCAAGGCGATCTGATTATTCAAGGTAGCGGCGACCCCAAAATGACTCATGAGCGTTTGCGTCAGCTGCTTTATCAGGTAACAAAAGCAGGCATACGTCATGTCGATGGCGATATTATCGTCGATAGTACGATCTTTGCAAATGTCACCAAAGACCCTGCCGCCTTTGATAACGCGCCACTACGACCTTATAATGCTAGCCCTGATGGATTCTTAATTAACTTTAATACCGTCGGTATTCGCAGCTACCTTGTCGACAATAATAGCGCCAAACTAACCTATAAGCCTACTCTTGCAAACTATCAGCTGCCCTCGTCTATAGGCACACGGCAAGCAGCTTGCGCGCAGGCGAGCAGTAGTCTTGCCCCTGACTGGCAAGCTGATAAGCTGGTACTCAATGCCAGTCTACCAGTCAGCTGCGCTGAGCACGTATTTTATGTCGCCTACCCTGACGCCAAAGACTTTGGCGCGCGTGTGGTCGCCTCAAAGTGGCAACAACTGGGTAATACGCTTGACGGTCGAGTGATTGCTCAAGACATGCCTTATCAAGCGATTAGTAGACGCCATAAAAGTTACGCAAACGCGGTATCACCCTTACCTATTGCCAGTTATCCTTCGCTGAATTTGACTCAGCAGATCTACGATATCAACCATTTTTCAAACAACGTGATGACCGAGCAAGTTGCCTTATCTTTGGGGGCCTATAGCTCTGGTAATGCTCAAAAAAACACTAGCACAGTAAATAGTCTATATTACTATGGCGCGCCAAAGATGACCGATTATCCGCAGGCCTTGGCGCGCATTGATGACTGGTGGCGCACGCATTTAAGCACGTCGCCGCCGTATCTAACCAATGGTTCAGGTCTATGTAGAGAGTGCACTTTGAGCGCGGCCAATTTAGGTGAGTTATTGAGCTACGCTTATACGCATCCCAGTTTTGATGTTTATGTCAGCTCGCTGGGCGTGGCGGGCGTTAGCGGTACTATATCCTCTCACAGTCAGCGTTTTCCTGAGTCAGCAGCCATAGGGCGCGCCTGGATAAAGACAGGTACATTAAATAATGTAACCTCAATGGCAGGCTACGTCAAAGGGCTATCAGGGCAAGACTACGCTGTCGTTGGCATTATTAATACTGAGCAGGCGCTCAATGCTTATAGGGCAAGGCCCGTACTTGATGCTTTTCTTGATTGGAGCGCTCAGCGCTAAGTGATGATAATTTTTATTTTATAGCTTAGGGCGTGTTGAACATTCAACCATGGCACTGCTGATCGCTGCCAGTTTATCAAAGCTATGTTCCAGACACGGCGCAAGTTGAAGATAATGTCTAGACCTTAGCTTGACTTGCAACACACTGCTTATATAGAGCTGGGGGGCAATTTTAGCATCAGCCTGAAAGGACAGGACTCTTTTTTGCCGCTCCTTTAATAAAAATAGACGCTTAGAATGACTAAACTTACTATTTTTATCTTGCTTCTAATTTAAGAGCAGCGACTAAAAAATAGTCTCTGTCAGTGCGTATTTGTGAATTATCAAACACGCCCTAATTTTGTAATAGGTAGCCTCATGACTGATCAACGCCCCAGCTTACAAAAGCCTGCGCCCCTTGCGTATCAAAACGCTATTAACTCAAACGCCAACATGACAGAGTACGTGGGGTTTTTTGCAGTTGGTTATATTCTTGCCAGCGTCGTATTTATCGTTGTGCAAACGCAGCTGGTGATGAACCCGCACTTGGTAACGGTGCTATCGGTTATCGCGGCGGCTTATATTGCAGTGTACAAGTTTATCAAGCATCATAAGCGCGCTTTACAAAAAAGTGAGATGAATCGATTGACTCTAGCTGGCACCGCAACCGTCTGGCTACTGAGTACGCTGTATTTTTTGGGAATATGGTTTGCGCTATTTGACGTCGTCAGCCGCGAAGTATTCACAGAGATGGCTATTGAGAATCCTATGCCTTTAGTCAGCGCAGTTATCATGATTATGCTGCTGACCCTCGCTTGCGCCCGTATTAGTATTTTGATATTTAATCGCCTGCTGACCCCAAAATGATTTTTTATCATCAAAAAGATTGGCGTATAGTAGTTCTATGAGCTTTAGATAAAGATAGTAAATTTTTGATACCTAGTGGTCACAAGGAAATAGCGGTATGGATATGTTAATGTTCGATGATCTCGAAAAGTTAGGCCGTATTCTCTTAACGACAGTTATGGTGTATGTCTTGATCGTCACAACCACCAAAGTTTCAGGCAAACGCTCAACGTCTCAATTAAACAATTTTGACTGGATAGTGACGGTCATGATCGGCTCGATAGGTGCAAGTACGATTTTACTTGAGTCTATACCCTTTGTTGAGGGCGGCTCTTCTATTATTTTGTTATATGTCCTTCAGTACCTAGTAACCAAATACGCTTCTATCTCGCCGCCATTTAGTCAGTTTATTTTGTCTGACCCGCGTATTGTTTTTTATCAAGGACAATTTTTGCCCGAAGCTCTGCGTGCTGAGCGTCTAACTCAGCAAGAGGTAGAATGTGCGATGCGTTCAGAGGGCGCTAATGACTTTGATGAGATCGAAGCGGTAGTGTTTGAATCTGATGCCAAGCTGACTATCCTCAAAAAACCAGACGCTAAAGACAGTAACCGCGTATCCCAAACGCTAAAGCCGTTAATCCGTTAGTCCGTTAATCCGTTAGTTAAATTTTTAAACGAGTATAATTTAGTATGAAAGTACGCATTCTGACTGTAGGTAATAAAATGCCTGATTGGGTACAAACGGGCTTTAATGAGTATCATAAACGTATTCAGCCTATGCTGAGCACTGAGGTAGTCGAGATTGCTGCCGCGAAACGTGCCAAAAACCCCTCTGATGCCAATTTGGCGCAGTATCGCGAGATGGAGGGTCAAGCGATTCTCGCCGCGCATAACACCTCAGGGCGCGAGCAACTTTGGGTACTCGATGTAAAAGGTAAAATGCTCTCCACTGAAGGCTTAGCAGATAAGCTGGCAGACGCAATGCAGCAAGGTGATGATATTGCCCTCGTCATTGGCGGCGCTGACGGCGTGTCGCCTGAGGTACTTGCAAAAGCCGATGTCAAATGGTCACTATCAGCACTGACCATGCCGCACCCTTTGGTTCGAGTAGTGCTCATGGAGCAACTGTATCGCGCGATGAGTATTAATCACAATCACCCTTATCACCGTGGCAACTGATAGTGAGCACATGAGTTAAATTATCTAAAAATATCGTCCCCTCTAGCGATTGAAAAACCCACTTGCGCCCTAATAAATGCAAGATGACTCAATCAAGATTTGCGACACCTCCTAACTATCAAGCGCACGCAGACCGCCAAGCGCGCACGAATATCGCTCCCATTACAGGATCGGTTACATGGGCAGATTCGTCTGCGCGCTTAAGCAGCGGCGCAACTTTGCCAGCTTTGTTTATCTCGCATGGCGCGCCAACGCTCGCAACCGAGCAATCAGCGACGACCAATGCACTAGCTCGCATGGGCCACAACCTGCCCAAGCCGCGGGCGATTATCATCATGTCCGCACATTGGCAATCGAGTAAGCTTGAGATTAGTAGCAACCCAAAACCTAAGACTTGGCATGACTTTTCAGGGTTTGATGATGCGCTATATGAGCTAGACTATCCAGCATTAGGTCAACCATCGCTTGCAGAGTCACTTGCGCAGCAACTAAGCGCGCGTGGTATCACATGCCGCGTCAATCCCGTGCGAGTTTGGGATCACGGTGTTTGGGTACCGCTTCATCATTTATACCCAGATGCTGATGTGCCCATCGTGCAGATCTCTTTGCCGCGTCATTATGATAGCGTAGCCTGTTATCAATTAGGCGCGCAGCTAGCAAACCTACGTCATCAGCAAATCCTTGTGATCGGTTCAGGCAACATCACCCATAATCTACAAGCTATGAAATGGCAAGCTGATAGTATTGATGAGACCGCCAAAGACTTTAAGCTATGGTTGCTTAAAAAGCTTAAAACTGATATACCAACGGCGCTAGATTGGCAGCAATATCCTGACTACCGCAATATTCACCCAAGCGACGAGCATTTATTACCGCTATTTTTTGCTTTAGGTGCAGGACAACGTGTCTCTGTGGTTCATCAAAGCATGGCGCATCATAGCTTAGGTATGGATATTTATCGTTTTGATTAAAGCGTGTTTGCGATAACTAATACCAAATAAATCTACTTCTCAAACGCTGGCTTAGTAAACCAGCCAGCACGCTCTATCTCTGCTGCTAGGCTCAGTATCGTTGACTCATCATTCATGCGTCCAATCAGCTGCATACCGATCGGTAGACCCTTTTTGCTCATACCCATTGGTATCGACATCGCTGGCAGGCCTGTGACATTACCCAATATCGTAAAGGCCATTTTGCTCAGCACGGGATGACTGAGTTTTTCTATCATGCCGGAGCTAAAAGTATACTTACCCATATTGATACCTTTGCTTAGAAGCCCTGAGGTGTTCATCAGCATCTCATCGACTCGGCTTGGCGGCAGCACACCATGCTTAACCGCCGTTGTCGGCACTGTGGGCGACAAAATCATATCGTAGGTTTCAAGCAGCAGTCCTGTCTGATGCTGACTATTGTGCCAACCGTGCTTGGCATGGACTAAGTCGGCGGCAGATAGCGAACGCCCAAGCATCGCCATATTGTAGGTTTGAGGTTCTAGTTTTTTGATATGTTCAGCGCCAAAGTTACGCTCAACATTATCGATGGTAAAAGCTGTATGCGCGCAAACGACGACTATAAAATCATGCCAAAACTGCTCGATATTGATATTAGGCTCAGCAGGAACGACGCGATGACCCATAGACTCTAGCTGTTTGGCGGTACGCTCAAGTACAGCCAGCACTTCTTTATCCACAGTCGTATTAGCGATAAGCGGCTGCTGATGCAAAGCGATCGTTAACTGCTTAGGCGCGCGCATAGCTGCTTGCAAAAACGACCCCTCAGGCGCAGCAATAACATAAGGCGCACCGATCTCGCGGCCACTAGTCGCATCGAGCATAGCTGCGGTATCACGAACCGTGCGGGTAATGACGTGATCGGCAGCAGCGCCATCCCAGCCTTCGCCAAAATCAGGACCGAATGGATTGCGCCCGCGACTCGGTTTGAGCCCCACTGCCCCGCACCACGCCGCAGGAAACCGTATAGAGCCGCCACCATCGCCTGCGCCTGCCATCGGTACGATGCCACTAGCAACGGCTGCCGCACTACCACCTGATGAGCCGCCAGAGCTGTAGCCTTTTTTGAAGGGATTGTGCGTTGGACCGTGTGCTTTGGGTTCTGTGGTGATAATCAGCCCAAACTCAGGCGTATTGGTCTTGCCAAAGGTATTGACTCCTGAGGCTTTCATACGTTTAACGATTTCGCTGTCGTGTTTATTGACGACGTTGATACTACGGCTACCCATAGTGATCGGCTCACCTTCAAAATAAAAAGACAAATCTTTTAATAAAAAAGGCACACCTGTGAACGCGCCATCTGGCAAACCTTGCTGCGCGGCGTTGTAAGCGCGCGCGTCGAATCGATGAATAATGGCATTCATTTTGGGATTGAGTGTATTAGCGCGCGCAATCGCTGACTCTAATAGCTCTTTGGCACTCACCTCGCCTGATTTGACGAGCTCTGCCAATCCTATTGCATCGTATTGGGTATATTCTTTAAACATGTTGGCATCCTTGCTGAAGTGTAGAATAAAACAGCCATTTATAGTCGTTTATTCAAACAAAAAAACGAGACTCGTTTGTTCTTTTATTTATTATAACCATACAGTGCTACATAAGCAGCTCACGCTTACCACTTTTGCCCATCGAGCTAACGAGTCCCGCCTCCTCCATAGAGTCAACAATGCGTGCGGCGCGGTTATAGCCGATACTAAACTTACGCTGAATGCTTGAGGCCGAGACTTTGCGCGTCTCCATAATAAAGGCAACCGCGTCATTGTACAGATCATCATCTTCACCGGAAGCATTAGCAGTACTGCCGCCGCTTGGACTCGACAATTCAAAGTTGCCCGCCATGTTATCAATATAATCTGGTGCGCCGCGCTCGCGCCACGCATCGCAGACACGGTTGACCTCTTCATCACTGACATACGCGCCATGAACGCGATCAGGCTCAATTTGACCTGGCCCCAAGAACAACATATCACCGTTACCGAGCATATCCTCAGCGCCTCCGCTATCGAGTATCGTGCGCGAATCGACTTTTGAGTTGACTCGTAGCGCGGCTCTCACTGGAATATTGGCTTTGATCAGACCTGTAATGACATCGACCGAAGGACGCTGAGTGGCGAGCATAAGGTGAATGCCTGCTGCCCGTGATTTTTGTGCCAAGCGCGTGATTAGCTCTTCAGCTTGCTTACCTACTTGCATGATCATATCAGCAAACTCGTCAGCGACAATGACAATCATCGGCAGGGTCTTAAGCTTAGGCGCTTGGCTAATGCTGACGCTATCATTCGGTCGCCACAAGGGATCGAGCATTGGCTTACCTGCTTTTTCAGCGGCGCGGACTTTTTTATTAAACTCATCGAGCTTACGTACTTTGAGCAAACTCATCAGCTGATAACGGCGCTCCATCTCAGCCACGCACCACGATAAACTACTCGCCGCCTCGGTCATATCGGTCACCACAGGCGTGAGCAAATGCGGAATATCATTGTAGTTGGCAAGCTCTAACTGCTTGGGATCAATGAGAATGAGACGTAGCTCATCGGGCTTGTATTTAAGTAGTATCGATAGCAGCATAGAATTAACCAGTACCGACTTACCAGAGCCTGTGGTACCCGCAACGAGCATATGCGGCGCGCGCGCAAGGTCTGTGATAATAGCATTGCCACCGATATCTTTGCCCATCGCCATGCTGATTTGCGCTTTGGGGTCTTTGAATTTGTCCGTATTAAGCAGCTCAATAAGGCGTACCATTTCGCGCTTTTTGTTAGGTACTTCGATACCGATATAGGGTTTGCCTGGTATGACTTCGACTACGCGCAGGGACGCCATAGATAACGAGCGCGCCAAATCACGGGAGATACCTGTGACCTTGCTTGCTTTTACGCCAGCTGCCAACTCCACCTCAAAACGCGTCACCACTGGCCCTGGTATCGCATTGACCACCTCGGCCTTTACATTGAACTCTTGTAATTTAATCTCAAGCAGTTCTGATAATTTTTCAAGCTCGGCGACGGTATAGCTTGGTTTGCGATCAGGATCGGGCTTATCTAGGATAGACATCTCAGGAATAGGCGTGAGATTACCACGATACTCAGCCGTTTGCATGGCTCGAGATTTTTGACTAAAAGCGGCATCATCACTGATATCTGGCATTACTGGCGCGTCGGTATTATCTGGCATCATGTCAGTAATATGGTTGCTGCTATCCCCCTCTGGCACAGCAAAGCTGACACTTGGCTCATCTAGCTTTGCGACTACTGGCTCGGCTGCGGCTGGCGTGACAGCTGTTGGTGGTAGCGTCGGGTTAGCAGGAGGCGTATTGGTCGGTGTCATATCAGTGACTGGCGCGCTTGATACGTCTTGAGTGTCAGACTGCGGCTCAATGACGGGTGCGACCGTTTCAGTATGCATTGGCGCACTTACCGTTTCGGTTGAGTCATTATCAAAGGATACTGCATCCCTCTCATTCGCTATAACAGGTGAGCTATCAGGCTTGATATTGAGATTAGTATTGAGCTCATTATTAGGCATAATGTTGAGCCTAGTATCAGGAGTAGTATCATGCTCTGCGATCCAAGCATCAGCCAGCTGGCTTGCGCTAATTTCATCACCGTTTTTGCTATCGGACAGTGCATCATCTTGTTGTAGTACTAGTGGTGCTGATGGTGCTGATGACGCTGAAGGCTCTAATGACGCTAATGGCTCTACGAAATTTGCATTATGAGTAGGAGCAAGCTCTGATACCGTTTCATCAGAGCTTGGGGCGTACTGCTCGTCATATTGCTCACCATAGTTAGCGACAAAAGCATCTGTTGCTAATAGATCATCAACGGTACTGGCATCATTCCAAGCAAAGCTTGGCTCTACCTTACGTAAAGTCGTGACAGGCTCTTTTAATGACTCATCGTTAGCATAAGAGCTAGCAGTTGCCATTACCGCTTGCGGTTTAGAACCCATAGCCGCCGCTTCTGTTGCCGCTATCGCCATAGACGCTTTTACGCTGTCTTTTAGGCCTGACTTCGTCAAAAAGTCCGTCAACACATTACCAAAGCGACCACTGTCCGCTGTGTCATTGTCTTGTTTCTCTGGTAGCTCAAGTGGCAATTGACCTGATTTTTCTTGTTGATCGGCGTCTGTTTTTTGAGCGGTCGCAAACTCGTTATCAAGCTCATCGCTATCCTCTTGAGATTCACTATCGTTTTGTTTTGCGCTTTGAGCCTCACTACGTTGAGCCTTGTCACTGACTCCAGAGCCAAGCCACCCAAGATCAGTGAGCTTATGGTATACCGTTTGCCAGTGAATGTTGAAGGCAAAAGTCGCGGTAATAATCACAAACAATGTCAAAAACGCCACGCTGCCCCACTGCGTTAACAGTTGCGCTAAACGTACTTGTAGTTCAAGACCGATGATCCCGCCTGCCACTCCTTTTAGAGCGGTTGCGCTAGGGTCAGTAACTTGCTGAATAATAGCCACTACTTGAGCGAATAAGGCGCTAGCACTGAGTAATAAAAACACATAAGCCATCAAGCGCAAAGGCCAGAATGTCGGCTTACTCTCCCACCAAATCAGAATAGACTCATACACCAAAAACGCTAGCAACCACCAAGCGCTAAAGCCAAAAAAACTGTAGAGCAGATCGGATAACCAAGCGCCCATAGCGCCGCCCATATTATTGATCGTATTCATATCACTACTGATATGTGACCAGCTGGGATCATTACCGGTATAAGTCAGCAAAATCACAAACAAATACACGGCCACTATCAATCCAAGGACCGTAAATATGCCTTTTTTTAAATAATCAATAACTGATGCTGATATCACGTAGGATCTGCCTTTATCAATACGATTCATACAAAGGGTGCCAGATTATGACGAGTGTTCGTCATAATGGCGTCAAATATTACTATATAAGTAAGCGATGCTTATAGTGTAAATGAGCGCTGCTAACCATAAAGCCTATAGTAAAACAGATTATGTCTTAAGCTGTATATAACCTCCTATAATAACAAATAGATAGGTAAATTGGCGACTGAGTTATCTACAAATCTGGCTTTAATGCTTTGTTTATGGTTTTATTCTAATGATAATGATGTTTGTTTTAGCAAACTTGCACTTTTTGCTTATCACCCTTATGTTAGTATCACGCCAGCATGTTGACAACACCACAAATAACGATACCGTTCGTCATTTTTAAAGACGACGTTTTTACCTTTTTGATGCTACCTTTGTAGCATAATTTTTATCTCACTTTAATTAATAAAACTTAATACTACCGTAAGGAACCAATATGGCAACTGACAACACTCGCCACGAAAAACTCATTATCTTAGGCTCAGGTCCAGCAGGGTATGCCGCTGCTGTCTATGCGGCGCGCGCTAACCTAAAGCCTGTCATGGTCACAGGTTTAGAGGTCGGCGGACAGCTTACAACAACGTCAGAGGTCGATAACTGGCCAGGCGACCCGTATGATCTGACAGGGCCTGCGCTAATGGAGCGTATGAAATCTCATGCTGAGCGTTTTGGTACTGAGCTGATTTATGATCATATCAACGCGGTGGATTTGAGCGAGCGTCCTTTTAAGCTAACTGGCGACAACGGCAATTTTACTTGTGACGCCCTCATTATCTCGACGGGTGCCTCCGCTCAGTATTTAGGATTAGAATCAGAAACCAAATTTAGAGGCCTTGGCGTCTCCGCTTGTGCGACTTGTGATGGATTCTTTTATAAAGATCAAAAAGTCGCGGTTATTGGCGGTGGTAATACCGCAGTTGAAGAAGCGCTATATCTATCCAACATCGCATCCGAGGTGACCTTAGTGCATCGCCGTGACAAGCTGCGCTCTGAGAAAATACTGCAAGACAAGCTGTTTGAAAAAGCCAAAAACGGTAATGTCAAAATCGAGTGGGATCATAAAGTCCGCGAGGTGGTCGGCGATGATATGGGCGTCAACGGTGTGGTCATCGAGTCGATGTTAGATGGTAGCACTAAAGAGCTGGACGTGTTTGGCATGTTCGTCGCTATTGGTCACAAGCCTAATACCGATCTGTTCAAAGGTCAGCTAGACATGAAAGATGGCTATCTTGTGGTCAACAGTGGCCTTAATGGTAATGCAACCCAGACCAGTGTTGAGGGCGTTTTTGCCGCAGGTGATGTCGCAGATCACGTCTATCGTCAAGCGATCACCTCAGCGGGCACTGGCTGTATGGCAGCACTCGATGCTGAAAAGTATCTTGATGCTATCGGTGAAGCGGTTGCCACTGACCACACTTACGCCTCAACTTTGACTGCGGACAAAGAGGCGTAAGTGAGCGCCTCTGCCAACAGTCATTCAAGTCAAAAACCCCTGGTTAGTGCCAGCACCATCACGCCTGAGAGGCTAAAAAGTCTTGGGCGTTATAACTTTCCAAGTCCAATAGAGGTCGATCCTGATGGTATAGGTATTGTCGCAGTAGGCGGAGACTTGGCAGCAGAGACTCTAATATCCGCTTATGCGCGCGGTCTGTTTCCTTGGTTCAACGAGGATGAGCCGATTGCTTGGTGGTGCCCCCAGCCGCGCTGCGTGATCGCGCCAAAGAGCTATCAGCCCAGTAAATCACTACGCAAACAAGCAAACCGCATGCGTTGGCAATTGACCCTCAATCAGGCTTTTGATGAGGTCATTCATGCCTGTAGCTTACCGCGTAGTGATGGCCTGCCCGAGGGCGAACATACTTGGATTCATGAAGAGATGATTGAAGCTTATACCGAGCTTCATGCTCATGGTTTTGCTCATAGTATCGAGGTTTGGGATGAGGTGGGACAGCTAGTAGGCGGATTATATGGTCTAAAAATAGGCAGTATTTATTTTGGGGAATCCATGTTTCATACTGCCTCTAACGCGTCCAAACTTGCGTTTTGGGGTCTTATGCGTCTATGTGAGCAAAGTGGTGTGGCGCTAGTAGATTGCCAACTGCCAAACGAGCACTTGATGAGTTTGGGCGCGGCCACAGTGCCGCGTACTGAGTTTTTGGCGCAGCTAGATAGCCTTATTGGTGCGCGTTCTGTCCAATGGCAAACCGGTTCGCACAAACCTCTATCTGCTGCCAAGTTAGGGTCTGCGCTACCTTGGAAAGTACAACCGTAACCATAAAGAGGCGCAAACGATTACACGTATAGACACAGCCAGATATCTACCCACACAAGGACGGCTATATGTCATCTGATGACTCGTTTTTATTAATAGGTCAATTGGCACAAACTGCCAATACGACCAAAGATACGGTGCGTCATTACGATGATTTAGGATTACTAAAATCTCGTAAACGTCAAGCAGGATCACGGCTATACACTGAGTTCCATCCTGAATGCGTGGATCGTATCGCACTGATCAAAAGCGCGCAAGCGATTGGCTTTACCTTGACTGAAATTCAAAACAGTCTAAATGACTATTACGATGGTCAGCTTGATTTGGATGAACAACTCGATATCGTCAAACAAAAACTAGCGCAAATCCTTGAACAACAAGCCACTATCAATCTGATGGTGGAGATGCTAACTCAGCGTATTACTCTGCTGACGCGTATGCAAGAAGATGAGAGTTATGTACCTTCTATAGAGGACTGCAAGAATAACAGCTCTAAGCTGCCTTATCATCGATAACCTTATCCACTCCTATCTGCTTTGTTTTTATAATTAAGCTGCATAATCAACGCATCGACAGCAGGCTTGTGTGCCGTTTTATAATAGCCTTTACGCCTATAGATCACCTCAAACCCTTGCTGCTCATACAACGCAACCGCCGCAACATTATCTGCTCTCACCTCTAACATAAGCTGCTGGACGTCTTTGCTAATCAATTCATTGTTTAATGCGGTGAAGATCTGGGAAGCAATACCTTGGCGCTGATAATCAGGATGCGTGCCGATACGTAAAATCTCTGCTTGCTCAAAAAGATGTTGATATAAGCAATAACCAACGACTTCATCGCTTTTACGAACTACCAGTAAATCAATACTATCCTGTGCGAGCAAACCTACTATGCTCTGATAATCCCAAGCATCTCGCGATTGAACCAAGCTTTCAATGTTAGCAACGGCTTGGATAGTGATTTGAAGGTTAGATGATTCTTTGTTTAGCAAATCTATGGTTAGCATTATCTTATCTCTACAAGTTACATCTATAAGGTTGAAGGGCGCGTAGGGTGGGTTAGTTTTTTCAAGCTCTCGTAAAGAGTGAAGAAGAAACGTAACCCGCCATCAGATTTTGAATTATAGATTTTGCAGGTTACGCTTGTTGTTACATGTCAGAGTATAGCTCTTAAACTCTCTTATCAATTAACTTCCTAATACAATTTGAAAGGTCAGCCTTTGTAGGGTGCGCCTAGCGCACCATTGATAAGAAAGTGTATCGATTAAAGCCAAAGACTAGAGAATTTTTAAAATAACTGAAGAAGCTCTATATTAACCATTTATGATACGCGAAGCACATCCTACAGCCCAACCCTTTGTTATTACGTATAAACAAAACTTTCACCCACAAAAAAGCCACCCTAGCGGATGGCTTTTCTTCATCTAGCAGTTAGACGCTAAGTCTAACAAGTAAAAGCTAATCTAATGATTAGTCCTTAACTGAAGCAACAACACCAGCGCCTACCGTACGGCCGCCTTCACGAATAGCGAAGCGTAGACCTTTGTCCATAGCGATTGGATGGATAAGCTCTACGCCCATCTCAACGTTGTCGCCAGGCATAACCATCTCAGTACCGTCTTGTAATTGGATTGCGCCAGTCACGTCAGTAGTACGGAAGTAGAACTGTGGACGATAGCCGTTTAGGAATGGTGTGTGACGACCACCCTCTTCTTTTGACAGTACGTATACTTCGGCGTCAAACTTGGTATGCGGGGTGATTGAACCTGGCTTGGCTAGTACTTGGCCACGTTGTACGTCTTCACGCTTGGTACCACGTAGTAGTACGCCACAGTTCTCACCAGCACGACCTTCGTCAAGCAGTTTACGGAACATCTCTACACCAGTACAGGTGGTTTTTTGGGTGTCACGGATACCGACGATTTCGATCTCGTCGCCTACGCGGACGATACCAGACTCAACACGGCCGGTAACTACAGTACCACGACCTGAGATTGAGAAGACGTCTTCGATTGGCATTAGGAATGCTTTGTCGACGTCACGCTCAGGCTCTGGGATGTAGGTGTCTAGAATCTCTAGTAGTTCGACAACAGCTGGTTCGCCGTATTTGTCTTCTGAGCCTTTTAGGGCTTCTGTGGCACTACCTTTTACGATTGGGGTGTCGTCGCCTGGGAAGTCGTAGTCAGAAAGGAGTTCACGTACTTCCATTTCGACGAGCTCTAGTAGTTCTTCGTCGTCAACCATGTCACATTTGTTCATGAAGACGATGATGTAGGGTACGCCTACCTGACGAGAGAGCAAGATGTGCTCACGCGTTTGTGGCATTGGGCCGTCTGTGGCTGAGACGACTAGGATGGCGCCGTCCATTTGGGCGGCACCTGTGATCATGTTTTTAACATAATCGGCGTGACCTGGGCAATCAACGTGGGCGTAATGACGAGCTTCGGTGTCATATTCAATGTGTGAGGTGTTGATGGTAATGCCACGTGCTTTTTCTTCAGGTGCTGAGTCAATAGACGCATAGTCTTTGGCTTCGCCGCCTGAGGTTTTGGCCGCTACGGTTGCGATAGCTGCAGTTAGGGTGGTTTTACCATGGTCAACGTGTCCGATGGTGCCGACGTTAACGTGGGGCTTTACGCGTTCAAACTTGGCCTTTGCCATGAGGTTTTCCTTTTTTGGTTAAACAATGAGTTGAGCATCCATCTTTAATATAATTTGTCTCATAGAGTCTGAATACAAATAAAGACGATACTATTAATCTGTTTTACTTTAAATACAGCAACTACAATAATTAATTATAACATTAGCTTTTAGCTTGTGAGCTTACTGTATCATAAGCTAAATCATAAGCAAACTGACAGCACTAAAAGGCAACACCTCAGTGTTACCCTGTCATTATCGCTTGCTATATGATAGTTATATCGATGCAAAACTTTATACAGTTATCACATATTATTTTTTATAATGCAAGCTGGATATACCAATAGGGCAAAACAGGCGTAAAAAATGAATATAAGTGGAGCTCATATCGAGAATTGAACTCGAGACCTCTCCCTTACCAAGGGAGTGCTCTACCGCTGAGCTATATGAGCATAGTTTAAATAACTACTAAAGAAATCTACAAGCTGTACTTAAAAAAATATCACGAAACAGCTAATGGTAATAACTGATTATCGTGATGAAAATTTTACGGTAAGCTGCGGTCAATGCCACGTATATGGAGCGGGTGGCGGGAATCGAACCCGCGTCATTAGCTTGGAAGGCTAAGGTGTTACCATTATACCACACCCGCAATAGCTCTTATTCAAAGTGACTCTTTACTTAACTGATATCAGTATTCAAAGAGGTTTGGCTATAGAGCATGCTTGGCGCTGCTACGATAAAACTTAGAAAATATGGTGGTGGGGGAAGGATTCGAACCTTCGAAGCTTTCGCGACAGATTTACAGTCTGTTGGGTTTGACCGCTCCCCAACCCCACCTAAGAGTGCTTTAAACAAAAATAACTTAAAAAAGTAAATTTGTAAAAAGCGGCATTATTTACTAATGCTTAAAAATGACTTTGAAAAATGGTGCCGACTGCCGGGATCGAACTGGCGACCTACGCATTACAAGTGCGTTGCTCTACCAACTGAGCTAAGTCGGCTTGTTCCTTCAAAGTGGGGAGTATTCTATCAAATATATCTTAGAATACAAGCCCTATTTGCACTTTTAGATGGTTTTTTTATAAAAAATCTTACGCAGTTGATTATATTGTGATTTTTTAAGGCTTAAAATATACTTTCAACGTTTATTGAAGGTTCTAGTTTAATGGGGCCTTACTGAATACGCAAACCATCACATGCCATTTTTACAGCCTTAACTAATGCTAAGGCTTTTTTGTTGGTTTCATCCCACTCCGCCTCTGGTACTGAATCGGCAACCACACCTGCCCCAGCTTGAATATGTATCTTACCGCGGCGCATAACCGCAGTGCGAATAGCGATAGCGGTGTCCATATTGCCATGCCAGCCTAGATAGCCAACCGAGCCACCGAACACGGTGCGACGTACCGGCTCAACCTCGTCGATAATCTGCATCGCGCGAATCTTTGGCGCGCCTGAGAGCGTTCCTGCTGGGAAAGTGGCACAAAAGACATCAAGCGCGTCTTTATCTGGTAGTACGGTGCCTTCGACGTTAGAGGCAATATGCATGACCTGTGAGTAGCGCTCAATAAACATTTTTTCGGTGACTTTGACACTACCATACTCACAAACGCGGCCAATGTCATTACGCCCTAAATCTATTAGCATTAAGTGCTCGGCAATCTCTTTTTGATCAGATAACAACTCACGCTCTAGTGCTAAGTCCTCAGCTTCATCACGGCCGCGCTTACGGGTGCCTGCTAGCGGACGGACGGTCACTTGCCCGTTCTCAATACGCGATAAAATCTCAGGGGAAGCTCCAATAATATCAAAGCGTTTGTGATCATCCAAAGTATAACCATGTACCAAAAACAGATAAGGCGACGGGTTTAAAAAACGTAGTGCGCGATAAACCGCTAGGGAGTCGCCAGTGTAATCTGCGCTCAAACGCTGCGCGGGCACCACTTGCATGACATCTCCTGCAAAGATATAATCTTTAATCTTATTGACATCCGTGCAATATTTCTCTTCTCCAGTTTGTGATTCAAACTTGGGCGTTGGCATGGTCGGCGTGCTCAAATCTGCCATCTCAGCCAATTTATCTTCTATCTTCTCAAGCTCGCGAATCGCAGCGCTATAACCCTCATCGCTTGTACAATCAGCATAGACAATAATAGATAGAGTATTCTCAAGATTATCAAAGACAATCACACTCATCGACAGCATAAGCCACAGATCAGGCAGACTCATCGGGTTTGGTGCATCAGACTGACCGACAGACGGCTCAATGACACGTACCATGTCATAACCAAAATAGCCTATAAGACCGCCGCTAAAGCTCGGTAGCGTAGATATATCATCAGCAGTTGGCATCTTATACTGCGCCATCAGCTTACGAATGTAGTCAAAGGGATCAGCCACTGCGTTGACGCTAATGTCATTGTCTCGCTTGACCGTCATCTCGCCGTTGGCATACTGCAGCAGCAAGTCACTACCTAAGCCAATCATCGAATAACGCGCCCAGCGCTCCCCGCCTACCACCGACTCAAACAAATAGGCCGAACCACTTAGATCACGTACTTTGGAGAATACAGAAACGGGCGTCTGCGCGTCCATCAAGCGCTTTTTTATCAGCGGCGCATGACTAAAGCCTTGTGCTTTAAAAGCGGTATATTCTTCAAAATTCATCATAGCAAAGGGTCTCTTAGCACAGTAGTAGCAAAAGATAGTCGTCAATAATAGCGAATCAGTATAACAAAACTGACCGATATTATGAGTGCTTAAAACAAAATGTTTGCAAGCACAAGGAGTAAAAGCAAATGGCAGTAACCATTAATTTAAGCATAAAAATAAGCTGCCAGACTTTATAACGATTTTATCGTTGTAAAGTCTGGCAGCTTGATAGCTTACCTAATTACTTATAAAACCTTAAATAAGCATTTAAAAAGACTAGACGTTTGGGGCGAGCTTACACGCCGCCCATATTAAATAACCATAGCGCAATACCGATAATTAGGATAATAATAAACACCCAAATAAACCAGCCGCCACTTGGTTTTTTGTCAGTGCTAGCGGCATTAGCTGGATTATCGATCGCCTGATCCATCGCATTATTACCCGTCGTGCCCAAATCGCGTGACCCGCCTAGATTAGCTGTTCCTGAGAACTGAGCAGTAGCTGCTTGCTTGGCGCGCAGTACTTCTGGATCGGCTTCTTCTTGTAGCTCAGTCGTTGTCGTTTTATCGTGTTCAGGAGCTACCGTATCATCGTGATAAGGAGCGCGCTTGGTTGAGTGCTCGTCGGTGGTTGTACTGTCGGTATTTGTATTGTGGGCGGTATCTTTTGCAGGCTCAGTGGACATCACTGTCTCCTCGTGAGTGGGGGCATTGGCTGTAGGTGTCGGGGCTGATGTCTCATCTAACGCTGATGAATCGCGGCTTATCGGCGCATCAGTACTATTCATATTTGTTATTTTAGTACTATTCGCGTCAGCGCTATTTATATCAGTACTGTCTGCGGCAGCGAGCACCTCAGTCACGATCGTATCTTTGACAATAGGCTCATCAGTTTGAGCTTTATGATCTGTATGCGCTACACTATTAGAGATAGGCTGCGCACTATCGCTCGCTGCTAGGACTTCAGTCACCATGGTTTGTTTGACTACTGGCTCAGCTGAGCTTGGAAGCTTCTTACTCGAAAGAGTGGTATCAGTAGTACTCGCTGTACTGTTAATATCAGCGGCATCATTAATATTAATTGTGCCATCAGACGCTTTGCTTTTATAACCTGTAGAGATTGTAGATTTTGTCGCAGCAGCGCCAGTTGCCAAACTAATGGCTTGGGCAGTTGCACCAGTATCAAGGCTCGTATCAGAGCTAACGGCATTGTCATGATGAGTATCGACAGCCGTAGTATCGTCATTGATAGTAGAAGTATTGTTGACAGTGTCATTATTAACAGGACTTATATCAGCAGTATTCATGCTATCTGTGCCTGTAATAGGCAGCTGTTTTGCTGTATCAGCAACCGCGAATACTTGAAAGCTAAAGCTGGCAAACCCAACAATGTCGGCACTCTTTAAAGCTCTTGATTGATTGCCATCGATGCGCTCATCATTGATAAAGGTACCATTAGATGAATCTAAATCTTTGATATACAGCTGATCCTCAGCCACGCTAAGCAGTGCGTGATTGCGCGAGACTTCTTTGCTACCGAGCACTAAATCATTATCACTGCCGCGCCCGACCGACAAGCTATCAGTAATCGGCAACGTCAGATCACCCAAGGCTTCACTCAAGGCATCTAATTGCCAAGTTTTGGCGGCCAAATTATCTGATAACGTAGGATTGGTTGCACTTGCATTTGCTGTTTTACTGTCGTCCATATCGCTTGTCATGTTACTACTCCTTTTTATTGATTGCCTTTATTCTACCGCAACCTTTATCCTCTAGTGTTGAAACACTGTTTACGTTTTTAGAGCTTGTTTTGCAAAAAGCTCTAACCGCTCAACATGTTTACCCAATAAAAAAGACACGATATACGTGTCCTTTTTATAATCATAAATAGCTTAGTGTTCGCGCGTACTGCTAAAGGTAATCTCTGGATAACGCTCTTGCATGAGTTGCAGATTGACCCGAGATGGCGCTAAATAAGTTAAATAACCGCCACCATCGATCGAGAGTTGATCGTGAGCTTTTTTCTTAAATTTGGTCAGTGCCACCTCATCATCACAGTGAATCCAGCGCACTGTCGCGATGGAGACCGGCTCAAAGGTGCACTGAACTTTGTACTCTTCTTTGAGGCGATGGGCGACCACTTCGAACTGCAGCACGCCGACTGCACCTAGGATCAAATCGTTATTAATCTGCGGCATAAAGACCTGCGTTGCGCCCTCCTCGGAGAGCTGCTGAAGGCCTTTTTGCAAGGCTTTGGATTTAAGCGGATCACGCAGTACTACGCGGCGAAATAGCTCTGGGGCAAAATGCGGAATCCCCGTGAAATTTAGCTCCTCGCCTTCGGTGAAACTGTCACCGATAGAGATGGTACCGTGGTTATGTAGTCCGATGATATCTCCAGGATAGGCCTCCTCTAGCGCTTCGCGATCCCCTGCCAAAAACGTCAAGGCATCAGCGATACGTACGTCTTTACCTAGACGGACATGCTTCATCTTCATGCCCTTCTCGTACTTGCCTGAGCACACGCGCATAAAGGCTATACGGTCACGGTGACGTGGATCCATATTGGCCTGAATCTTGAACACAAAACCACTAAAGTCAGTCTCGGTAGCGGATACTTCACGCTCTTCAGTGGGATGCGCTTTTGGCGGCGGCGAATACTTTACTAGGGTATCGAGCACCATATTGACACCAAAATTACCCAAAGCGGTACCAAATAACACAGGCGTCATCTCACCCGTCAAGAACTCATCGACATCGAAATCCTCAAGCGCCATTTGTACCAGCTCAAGCGATTCCTCAAAGGCATCGAACATCAGCTTGCCCAAACGCTCACGTATATCTGGATAATCATAGCCTTCGCGAGTCTCAGAGACCGCCATATCGCCGCCGTGACCTTTTTCATAAAAATAGGTTTTGTTTTCGGTCAGATGATACACCCCAACGAAATCCTGCCCCATACCGATAGGCCAAGTAATAGGAATGCACTTAATCTTGAGTACCGACTCAATCTCGCTAAGCAGATCAAGCGGCTCACGGATTTGGCGATCGAGCTTATTGACGAAGGAGATAATCGGCGTATCGCGCATGCGGCACACCTCCATCAGCTTGATGGTACGCTCCTCGACGCCTTTGGCACCATCGACCATCATTAGCGCGCTGTCAACCGCAGTCAAAGTACGATAAGTATCTTCACTAAAATCAGCATGACCTGGGGTGTCAAGCAAGTTAACGATATGGTCTTGATACGGGAACTGCATAACGGAGGTGGTGATAGAGATACCGCGCTCTTGCTCCATGCTCATCCAATCTGAGGTGGCATGGCGGTCAGTCTTGCGGCCTTTAACTTCGCCCACCACCTGAATGGCTTGACCCCATAATAGAAGCTTTTCGGTCATAGTAGTCTTGCCCGCATCGGGATGCGAGATAATGGCAAAGGTACGGCGTTTGGCAACTTCGCGAGCCAATTTAGTTGGCGTCAGCTTGGTCGCTGATGATTTGGTATCTGCGCTCATAGTAGGTAACTTATCGTTGAATACAGCTGGGATTTTGGTGCGCGTATTGTAGCGGATTTATGATTGAGATGCTATTTTTGCACAAAGGCAAGCAGGCACTGAAACAATATACCTACTGATAATATATAAGATAATACGATAAAAAATAATTGGCTTTGCTACGCTTATTTTATTGGGGCGTGACTTTTGAGTTAGGGCATTCCTTATAAACAAACTTGCTCAGTATTACCTGCACCCTTGCTTCAAAAAACAATTGATATAAAAAGGATATCTTTATGTTATTAGAAAAAATCAAAACCCCTGGACTCTCGCATTTATCCTATCTGATAGGCTCAGGTACCAAAGCTGCGGTCATCGATCCGCGCCGCGACTGCGAGATTTATGTCGAAAAAGCACGCGCCGCAGGACTTGAGATCATCCATATCTTTGAGACGCATCGCAATGAGGATCTGGTCTCTGGCGCGCCAATATTAGCAGAGCTAACAGGGGCTAAAGTATGGCACGGGCCAAATCCTGAGCGAGAGGTTGTCTATGCTGACACCGCTCGCGAGGGTGATAGCTTCACTATTGATCAGCTTGAGATTCGAGTGCTTGAGACGCCTGGTCATACTGATGACCATTTGGCTTTTGCCCTATTTGATAGTGCGTACCCTGACAAGGCCGTTGGCGTATTTACAGGGGATGCCCTATTTGTCGGTGACGTTGGTCGTACTGACTTTTATCCCAAGCGTCGCCGCGAAGTGGCTGGTCTACTCTACGACTCACTACAAAAGATATTGACCCTCGGTGATCAGGCGATGATTTATCCTGCTCATGGCGCAGGATCTGTCTGCGGCTCAGGTATGGCTGATCGTGAGTTCTCCTCTGTCGGTCATGAGCGCCTTAATAATCCACGCTTACAAATCGAGAGTCGCGATAAGTTCATCGATGCTAAAGTGGCCGAAAACCATTATCAGCCGCCCTATTTTAGACTCATGGAGCGCTTAAACATGGAGGGTGGTAAATCCGCGCCGCGCGTGATGCGTCCTCGCATACTGTCACTCGATGAGCTAAAAGATCTAAACGTAGATCATCTAATTGATATTCGTGAGCCGATGTCTTATGCGTCAGGTCACCTGCCAGGTTCCATGAGTCTACCAGTCGGTATGATCTCAGCGTTTGCAGGCTGGTTCATTGGGGAAGGCCAAAGCGTGGCGCTAATTGCCTCTGATGAAGCTCAAATGGCTACCGCAACCGAGCATCTGGTGCGCATTGCTCTTGATAATATCGTTGGTGGTTACGTCGGTGTGGTAGCAGCAGCTAAGCAAAGCGAGACTATAGAGCAGACGCCTATGATTAATACCGCTTTAGTCAAAGAGCGTCTTGATAATGACCATCAAAAAGCGGGCTGGACGCTGCTTGATGTTCGTGACGCGGATGAGCGCGCATCTGCCGCTATTGAGTCATCAACGCATATCTATGTCGGTCATCTCAATGAGCAGTGGCAAGATCTCGATAAAGATCAGCACTACACGCTAATGTGCGCCAGTGGTCAGCGCGCGACAGTAGCGGCAGGATGGCTCGCAAGCCAAGGCTTTGCGCACATTGACATCTATCTTGGTGGTATGCAAGCATGGCAGGCGGCGCAGAAATAGAGTAATCCTTATCTTTTGAACCAAACCTTTAAACCAAACCTTTGAACTAAGCAAGGGGCTCAAGATAAGGCGCACTTACAAATTATAAGTATAGTTTTACCTGTGCTATATAAACTAACCTCGATATTTTGCTACTCTGAATAGGTTATTTTGTGATAACACCTATCAATAATAAATAAGGACAATTATGAAAACTTTATACTCTACCAAAGCCACAGTCACAGGCGGCCGTACTGGTGATGCTTCACTTAGTGATAGCGATCTAAAAGTAAAAATGGCCCCTCCGGGTGGCAATATGGAAGGCAATAATCCAGAGCAATTACTCGCGATGGGCTATGCTGCTTGCTTTGATAGCGCTTTGGGCGTGGTCAAAAAGATGGAAAGCGCAAGTTTTGGCTCAACGACCGAAACGACGGTTGATCTCATTCAAGGCGGCGATCATGACTATAAATTAGCGGTCAAGATTCATGTGATTGGCGACAGTACTGAAGTCTCAAGCGATGAGTTCCAAAAGCTGGTTGAAAAAGCCCATACCGTTTGCCCTTATTCAAAAGCTACCCAAGGCAATATCGATATCGAAGTGACATCAGAAGTCAAATAAGGCTTTTATCTCTCGATAGACATAGTATACTAAAGATGGGAACCCAGTCAGCACTGGGTTCTTTTTTTATGTCTGGCGCAAACATTTACCCTCTCAGGCGACGTACACTTATTAACGCTTAAGCCATTCGGCACGCGCTGATTTTATCGTTATAATAGGTCATCTTTTTTATTTTATATATAATAAGTGGCCTTTATGACTGACAATAATCACAACTCACACTCCCCGATTGATCCTGATTTGCGACCTAATTTTGAGACGATGCCCAAAGTGGCGACCATGGATACCGCTCATGTGGACAAGGACCAGCCGCCTTTTATTTTAGTCGATGGCTCCTACTATCTGTTTCGCACCTATCACGCGCTGCCCAAAACGATGGAAAACACCCAAGGGCTGATGACTAATGCCATACGCGGCACGCTAAACGCTCTGCTTAAATTAATGCGCCGCTACCATCCGACCCATATGGCGGTCTGTTTTGATACCAAATCGCCAACCTTTCGCCATGCGATGTCCGAGGAATACAAAGCCAATCGTCCCAAGATGGATATTGAGTTGGCAGAGCAGATACCTTATATCCATCGCTTAGTCGCCGCTTTAGGGATTCCGCTACTGCGTATCGAAGGCGCGGAGGCTGATGACATCATAGGTACACTCGCTTATCGCGCTGTCGCTGAGGGTCATCATGTGGTCATCTCGACCGGTGACAAGGATATGATGCAGCTGATTAACGACTGCGTTATATTAGAAGACAGCTTTACAGGTAAAATTACTGATAGCGCAGGCGTCGTTGAAAAGTTTGGCATTGAGCCGCACCAAATGATCGATTTTTTGACCTTGATGGGTGACTCATCCGACGGTATTAAAGGCGTGCCGGGTATTGGTAAAAAAACGGCAAAAGATTTGCTCAACCAGTACGGCGATATCGCTACCATGTTAGATAATGTCGCCGATATAAAAGGTCGTGCAGGCAAAAACCTAGTCGAGCATGCAGCAGATATTCCGATGAATGCTGAGCTTGCCACTATCGTAACGGACTTAGATATCGGCCAAGACTGGACAGATCTAAAAATAAATACTGACCCCTGCGCTCATATTGACGAGCTACGCGCCCTCTATAGCGAGCTTGAATTTAAAAATGAGCTGGCCTCTCTTGATCACCCCAATCACCCAGCAAACGGCACTCAAAGTGTGGCAGATAGCCAAGCAAACGCCGAATCACAAGCCCAAGTCGCCAAGTCACTTCAGTCCACCAAAATCGATAATATCAAAGACAGTAAAAGCCATGACAAGGCTTGGCATACCGTACTTGACATGCCAGCGTTTGAGAGTTTGGTCGCGCAGTTAGAGCGCGCACCCTACTTCGTTGTTGATACCGAGACAACCAGTATTCATTGGCGACAAGCTGAAATCGTCGGTCTGTCTTTTGCTCTGCAAGCGCATGAAGCCTATTACGTACCGCTCACGCACAAGCTTGAGGGTGATGAATTGCTAGACAAACAGCTCGACCGCGATACGGTACTAGCTAGATTAAAACCGCTACTAGAAAACCCTAACATCGGCAAAATCGGGCAGCATTTAAAATACGATGCTCATATTCTGAGTCACTACGATATTAACCTGCTCGGTGCTATTCATAGCAGCCCCAATAACTGGGCGATGGATACGATGCTAGCAAGCTATGTTATCAACGCCGCCGCGACTCGCCATGGCATGGACGATTTGGCGCGTCACTATTTGCATACCCAAACTATCAGCTATGAGGACGTTGCAGGTAAAGGAGCTAAGCAAGTCAGCTTTGATCAAGTCGCTATCGATATTGCCAGTGACTATGCTTGTGAAGACGCAGACATCACTTATCAGTTGTTTGAATTGTTTAGTGAAACCCTTGCCGATGATGAGAACAATACGCGTCTGCTCACCCAGCTTGAAATCCCCGTCGCGCAGATACTGTGTCAGATGGAAGCTCAAGGCATTTTGATCAAACGCTCGTTTTTAAATGAGCTATCTAAGCGCTTTGATGAAGAGATCATCGCGCTTGAGGCACAAGCTTATGAGGTCGCAGGTGAGGAATTCAATTTAGGCTCGCCCAAACAGCTTGGCGAGATGCTCTTTGAAAAGCTTGGCGTCCCTGGTGGCAAAAAGACCAAATCAGGACAGTACTCTACGGGCGAAGCGGTACTATCTAAAGTCGATCATCCACTGGTCGATATTACCTTAGAGTATCGCGGACTCTCCAAGCTCAAAAGCACCTATACTGACTCGCTCGATGCAGTCGCCGATAGCGAGACTGACCGTGTCCATACCAGCTATCATCAGGCGCTGACCAGTACGGGGCGCTTGTCTTCAACGGATCCTAACTTACAGAACATTCCTATCCGTACCGCGACCGGTCGCCTGATCCGCCAAGCTTTTATCGCCCCAAAGGGCCGCGTCATCTTAGCGGCGGATTATTCGCAAATTGAGCTGCGTCTCATGGCGCATTTCTCAGGCGATGCCAACTTAACCCGCGCCTTTAACGAAGGTCTTGATATTCATACGGCGACTGCAGCTGAGGTCTTAGGAAAAGCGGTCGACGAGGTCAGTGCCACTGAGCGCCGTAATGCCAAAGCCATCAACTTTGGTCTGCTCTATGGTATGAGCGCCTTTGGTCTAGCTAAGCAGCTGCAGATGAGCCGCAATGAGGCACAGGAGTACATCGATATGTACTTTGATCGCTATCCTAGCGTCAAGCAATATATGGTCGATACGCGAGCTAGTGCCATGCAGCGTGGTTATATCGAAACCATACTTGGGCGCAAACTCTACACCCCCGATATCAATCATAGTAACCGTATGGTCAAACAAGGCGCAGAACGTGCGGCGATTAACGCGCCATTGCAAGGCTCTGCTGCCGATTTGATCAAGCTTGCGATGATAGCCGTGGATAAGGTACTGCCAAAAGAGCAAGCCAAAATGCTCCTGCAAGTGCATGATGAACTGGTCTTTGAAGTCGATAGCGACAAGGTCGATGAGATAAGCCAGCTCATTACCGACGCTATGCAAAATGTGCTCACTGATACGGCAAAAAGCATGGGCTGGGACGTTGACTTTGCCGTACCGTTATTGGTTGAGACAGACAGCGGCGAGAATTGGGATAAGGCGCATTAAGTACTGATTTAGATTGGATTTCGGCGTGGGGTGGGTTAGCTTTTTCAAGCTTTAAGAGAGCGAAGCTAAAGCGTAACCCACCGATTTAATATTTAAAACGACATACTTGATAACACTAATACTAGATTGTCGCCATAAAATGCGGTTGAGCCGTGACTGCTTTGCTCAAGCCTGCAAATACCAGCACAAGGCGTCACCAGCGCCCTTTTTAATAGACTAATCTGACAGTATATAAATTTGATATTCAAAAAACCTTAACCTTATCAATGAATTAATTAGTCAATATTTACAATAGCATGGCATTATATTTGGCGATATAATGCGTCTTTTAAACTTAACCTCTAAAGTAATAGTAGACCTAAGCATTGTATTGTCTTTGCCTTATCGTTTAGGAGACGTCCCATTTTTACCGAAAATGGCATTATTGAAATCGCAGGCTCTATCCTATTAATAGCCTGTCTACTACGCTGCGTGCAATACGCTATCAAAAGCGATATCAAACAAGGTCGCTACTTTTGGCTGGCGTCTGTTTTGGTGTTTTTTACGGTGATACGCCGCGAGCTCAATCATCTGCCAGAACTTGTGATACCGAGCAACCTGCTGCTGTTTAATCATAGCTATGAGTGGTGGGAGGATATGGTATTACTAGTCATCTATGTCGTAGCTTTAGGACTGCTTATATATTCTTGGCGTTACCTGTGGTCAATGCTAAAGCGCGTGCCTGTGTCTTTGTATCTCATTGTTGCCCTGCTGGCGATACTGCAATATATGGGCGAGAATACGATTATCTTTTCAGAGAGTATCGGTGTGGCGGTGGAAGAGCTGACTGAGGGCGTGGTGTATGCTATAGCACTCTGGTATCTATGGACGTTTACACTGCGTGAGTTTGAGATGCAATTGGCAAGTCGTTCAGACTTTACCTTGGTTAGTGAATGACTTGGTTAGTCAATATCACAGTTAGTCAATAATATAAACAAAAGTAAATATACAGTACTTGTAAAAGCCCTGCGCGGCCCTGTAAAAAGTAGTAGAGTGACTAAATAGATAACTGTAGCTTATCACCCTACTCTCGATTAAAACATGGTTACCCTCACGATAAAAAGGAGATACACATGAATATATTAATCACAGGTGCATCACGTGGTATTGGTTTGGCAACAGCTAAGCGCCTAGCGGACAAAGGTCACAGTGTTGGGCTGTTCGCGACCAATACTGCCACTCTACAAGACGCTATCGAAGATAAAACCTTTAAAAAAGCTACTAAACAAAATCGCGTCATTATAGGTGAGCTTGATGTGGTGCAGCCTGATGCTTGGGATATGGCTATTGATCAGATGATCACTCATTTTGGTAGTATAGATGTGCTCATCAATAACGCAGGCTTACTTGTCAGTGGCGCTCTGCCATCAACAGATCTGGCAGATCAGCTCTCGCTCATAGACGTCAATTGTAAGGGCGTGCTTATCGGCTGTCATAAGCTTGCACCGCATTTAGCCAATAGCGAACATAGCAAAATTATCAATGTATCCTCAGCATCTGCGATCTATGGTCAACCCGAAGTTGCCAATTACTCAGCCAGCAAGTTCTTTGTTCGCGGCCTGACTGAGGGCTTAAATATTGAATACGCCAAACTCGGTATTAAGGTCATAGACGTGATGCCGTTATGGGTCAAATCCGATATGACTAAAGATCTAGAAGTGACGAGTATTGATCGCTTAGGTATCAATCTGAGCGTCGATGATGTTGCCAAAACCATATGTAGCCTGAGCTGTCGCACTAACGATAGAATATCAGAGGTCCATTATTCTGTTGGCATGCCAGCCAAGGTCATTCAAAAACTCTCGCAAGTCGCGCCAGACTCCTTAATACGTTTTGTCAGTAGTAAAGTGAGTGCTAAATAATGATTTAGACAAAAAATAAAATGCATTTGCGACTACTTACTATTTTTACCTACGCGCTATTTATGACGGCTGTTTATAGTTTATGACTACTTTTAAAGGTAGTCATTTTTTATAGGTCATCCTTACATATTTTGAACACACTATGACACCTTACTACTAGCGCAGCCATCCGCAAAGTTGCACACTGTCAGTCATAATTTTTTATAATATAAGGATTTTTATGGACAACTCAAAATCACCATTACCCGAAGAGATGGACGGTATCGATAGTAACAAGAGCATGGATATGGAGACTGATGATCAGCTGGTTGATTTAGACAATCCTATGCTGCATACGATAAATAATGATGATGTCATTGATAATAGTGCTGGGTTTGATAATTCAGAAGTTGGTACAGATGCTACGCAAGGCTTAACCCCTATGCATAGGCAAAATATTGATGAAGCCAATATCGATAACGTCTTAGTGCAAGACAATTTAGATGATAGCGATTACCCTGATATCGTCGATATTGCTGATTCAGATGCAGCCGAAAACAGCAACGACGATGATTTTTAGACGTAATATTTAATGTCAAAAAAGCCCGCTCGATAACGTCGAGAGGGCTTTTTTTGTGTTACTATTTTTTATACTCAAAAACGAATTACACCCAGCCCTCAAGCGTACCTGCCCAGCCTTTAACGAGTGGCGCGCTCATAGCTTCTAATAGATCGATATGCGCGTCATCCATATTGAGCGCAGGGATATAATGATACTCCTGCCCGCCTGCCTCAATGAAGTTTTCACGGTTCTCAATCGCTAACTCCTCTAATGTCTCAAGACAATCTGCTGAAAATGCAGGACTGATAATCTGCACGGATTTGACCCCAGATTTGGCCCAGTCATCAAGGATAACATCGGTATAAGGCTTGACCCACTCTTGCTTACCAAAGCGCGATTGGAAGCTAATAATCCACTCATCCTCGCCTAGACCTAATGCATGTGCCACTTGCGCTGCAGTACATTTACAGCGCTTGGGGTACGGATCGCCCTTGTCAGCATAAGGCTGCGGTATACCATGAAAGCTAAACATGAGCTTATCAGGTTTGCCATGCTTGGCTTGAAAACGGCGAATACTATCGGCTAGTGCTTTGATGTAAAGCGGATGGGCGAAGTAATCTTTGACGATGGTGTAATTGGGCAAATTACGCTGTTTTAGTGCCCATTTATTGATCGCGTCATAGACAGCGCCGCTTGAGGTCGCTGAGTACTGCGGAAATACAGGCAGCAATACAAAGTGATCAACGCCCTCGCCTCGCAGTTCATCCATAACATCAGGCAACCCAGGATTGCCGTAGCTCATCGCTGCATGAACGGACACGCGAAAGGGTGCATTGGCAGCTGCTAGCCGAGGTTCTAATTTTTCAACCTGACCATTTAAGATGTTACGCATCGGTGAGTCGCCATCCCAAATACTCGCGTAAGCTTCAGCGACGCGTTTGGGACGCCGCGGCAAGACAAATAAATTGAGAATAATCGCCCACAGAAACTGCGGAATCTCAATCACACGTGGATCGGACAAAAACTGACGCAAATAGCGGCGTACCGCAGGCGCGGTCGGCTCATCTGGCGTGCCTAAGTTAATCAGTAAAACAGCAATACGTGGGGGCAATTTGGGTTTCATAGCAGCACACTTTATAACAGAGATTTGGGTAGCTTGGAGTCAAAACAGTCACTGGGCCTGCTTTAATCGTTAAGCTTTATTTAATCGCTTTGACTTTGGACAGGTTATAAATTAACAATAGCAGTCAAATTATACGGTCACAAGCTGCCGTTAGTGTAGCATGAGTGTAGTCTTTTATAGGAGGTAAACGCCGCTTTATAGCGTGTGAAGGTTGTACTCCTAAGCGCATCGCCATACAATAGATGCCTATAGCGATAGTGATCGCCTTTTTACTGTCTTTTTATCGCCTGTCATCTTGTGAGGTAGTTTTGAGCGCACGCCCTGATACGAACAATAACGCTATGACTCGCGGGCATTCCGACCCTAAACGGCAGCCCTCAGGTGCTTCAGCCAGTTTAGTCGGCTCAGTCGGAATGGTCACGCCGCAAACCTATCACTTCGATGAGCCATTCACTTTAGAGTGCAATCGTACATTGCCAGCGTTCGATTTAGTATTTGAGACTTATGGTACGCTAAACGCAGATAAATCAAACGCTATCCTTATCTGTCATGCCCTCTCAGGCAGTCATCACGCCGCAGGTTATCACGAAGGAGATAAAAAAGCAGGCTGGTGGGACAATATGATCGGCCCTAGTAAGGCAATTGATACCGACGAGTTTTTTGTCGTTTGTGTCAACAATATCGGCAGCTGCTTTGGCTCGACAGGCCCAACGTCCATCAATCCTGACAGTATAGACAAGGGTGAGGCGCAGCCCTATGGTCCTGACTTTCCGCTCGTCACCATCAAAGACTGGGTCGGCACGCAAGCGCTGCTCTCAGATCGATTAGGGATAGAGGTTTGGCATGCTATCGTTGGCGGCTCAATGGGCGGTATGCAAGCGCTGCAATGGTCGCTTGATTATCCAAATCGTCTTAAGCGCTGCGTGGTTATCGCCAGTACTCCTAAGCTGTCGGCACAAAATATCGCCTTTAACGAAGTGGCGCGTCAGTCGATACTATCAGATCCTGACTTTAAAGAAGGGCGCTACTTACAAGCGGGCACTTATCCGCGCCGTGGCCTAATACTCGCGCGCATGGTTGGGCATATCACTTATTTGACTGATGATGCGATGAAAGCTAAGTTCGGCCGTGACCTAAAGTCTGGCAAATTTATGTATGGCTATGATGTTGAATTCCAAGTGGAGAGCTACCTGCGCTATCAAGGTGAGCGCTTTAGTGAGAACTTCGATGCTAATACTTATTTGCTAATGACCAAAGCCTTAGATTATTTCGACCCAACTCGCGGTCATATAGAGGATAGCGAGACTAGCGTAGAGGCAGATACAGAGATACAAAACAGTCAAAGCCAAAACGATCAACGTGAGCTTAGCGCGCTAAAAGCTGCCTTTGCCCATAGTGAGTGTCAGTACTTGGTGGTGTCGTTCACAACCGACTGGCGCTTTGCACCCGAGCGCTCACAAGAGATCGTTGATGCGCTGATGGCAACAGGCAAACCGGTCAGTTATCTCAATGTCGACGCCCCGCACGGTCATGATTCGTTTTTGTTCGATATTCCGCGTTATATGGGTGCGATAAAGGGATTTTTGACTGCGCCCTTTATCACTGCCAACCGTACAGGAGCACGCTTGTGAGAATGGACTATCAATTAGCCGAGCGCTGGATTGCCCCAGGCTCTCATGTGCTGGATTTAGGTTGCGGCAATGGCGAGCTACTTGCGCACTTGCACACACAGCTTGGCGTCACAGGATACGGGCTTGAAATTGATGAGGACAAAATCAACGATGCCATAGCCAAGGGCCTATCTATCGTCGAGCAGGACTTGAACGATGGTCTTGCGCGTTTTGCGGATAATAGTTTTGATACGGTGGTAATGGCGCGCGCCTTACAAGCGGTCAAATCGCCCGATCTATTACTATTAGATATGTTGCGCGTGGCAAGAGAAGCCGTCATTACCTTTCCCAACTTTGCGCATTGGCAAAACCGCATTCACCTTGGGCTCAAAGGACTCATGCCAGTTTCAGAAGCGCTACCGTATGAGTGGTACAACACGCCCAATATCCACTTGTGTACCTTTAAGGACTTTGAGGCTTTGTGTGCTGAGCATGATATTGATATTATCAATCGTTTTGCTGTTAGTGATTCTGATAAGCCTCATAGCGCCCTGATGACGACGCTGATCAGGCAAGCGCCAAACTTACTCGCCGATGTCGCCATCTATAGAGTCACTAAGCGCTCATCAAACGCTTAACGAGAATATCCATTTAAAAATATTGCGCTACTGTTATAAGCCTCCTTACTTACTGCGTAGTTTTGTCACTTTAGAGACTGCGCAAAATCTTTCCTAGTAACGGGCTAAGTATCTTTTAACGACAACGATAATTAGAAAACTCTGAACAAGGTTAAGCTATACTTATACTTATACTTATACCAGTAATAATAATTACCTTTGTTGTGCCAAATACGAATCTGTATAACTCTGTTACCAAATACAAATAAAAAACCAGTGTTAAAACAAGTAATTAGTATTTGAGTTTTGTAACCTTGGATGGTAAGCTAATCAAATATTGTCAATTACGACCTTTATCCGCCGCTTTACTATTACTTATGGATCTAAAATCACTTAATAGTTCAATGAGTTGCTGTCACTATAGGTCATATAGCTACTAATGCTATTTAAAATTCTAAGCTAAATGTATCCCATTAATTAACCGCCCTATTTTGGAGCCGCTATGAAACTATTAAAAGCTGCCTTGTTTACTGCCCTTTTCTCTTGCGCAGGTTTAGCTAATGCTGAACTGATTGCTAATATTCCATTAGATACCTCACGCTTTGAGCTGATGCCTGTTAGTGAGCTATCTGCTCGCGCCGCACAAGGTAATGATCACGCGCAGTTCTACCTAGCCAAGCGCTTGCAAAAAGGTCAAGACGTCGCTCAAAATACTCAAAAAGCAATCGAGTGGTACACGCGCGCAGCAGAGCAAGGCGTTGCCCCCGCCCAGCTTAACCTCGCTATCATGTACTTGCGCGGTGAAGGCGTACAGCCAAACGTTCAGCAAGCCCGCAGATGGTTAGAGAAAGCCGCTATGCGCGGTGATAACCGTGCCAGCTATACGCTAGCGCTACTCGATGAAAAGCAGAAAAACCTAGTTGATGCCTATAAGTGGTATGACTTGGCTGCTCGTGACGGCATGCTCGATGAAAAGGTACGTAGTAAAGCACGCGGCAAAATCGGTCAATTGGCATTGAACCTATCTAGCTCAGATATCGCTAGCGCCCGTAGCAAAGCCGACACTTGGTTTCAGAGCAAATAATACTCTAAGAATTTAAATCAAAAAAATCCAGCTTGTATGCTGGATTTTTTGTGTTTGAGGATATATAAACCTCTTACTTTCTCGGCTCGCGCGCCATAGTATAAAACTCTGGATTGGACTGCATATTCATCACAATCGCCATTCTATTAGAGAGTCCAAAAAAGCCTGTGATACCCGTGATATCGAGAATATCTTCGTCATCGTAGCCATGCGCCTTAAGCGCTTCATAATCCGCATCTTGTACCAGCTCGGGCGTACGACATAGCTTGAGCGAGAACGCTAACATCTGTTTTTGCTTAGGAGTAATAGGCGCATGCAAGTAGTTGACCGCTATTTGATCTGCTAGCAGTGGCTCTTTGGAAAATACCCGCAGTAGCGCACCGTGAGCAACGACGCAATACTGGCAGCCGTTAGCGGCGCTGGTAGCGACGACGATCATCTCCTTTTCAGCGGGACTGAGCGTGCTGCCCTCTCGCTCCATAATCGCATCGTGATAAGCGAAGAACGCTCTAAACTCTGCTGGACGATGCGCAAGTGCTAAAAATACATTGGGTATGAATTTGGCTTTTTCTTGCACGGCCAAAATGCGCTTAAGAATATCCGCTGGCATATCGTCCAATGACGGGACAGGGTAGCGGCTAATCGGCGTGCCGGCAGTAGACTCCATTGCGGTGTCACTCATAGGTCATCTCCTTTGACGATGGGTTTGTTTATTCTAGCTGTATGGATAAGTAATAAGTAGTCCAAAACTCATCTTTTATAAACAGTTACATTAACTGGCTTCGATAATGGCAATCTCATCATCGGTCAAATCGTAGAGTTTATAGACCATTTGATCGATCTCGTCATCAGTACTTTCTATCTGTAGCATGAGCTGTTGGGCTTTGGCTTGCTCGGCTAAAAAGTACTCTTCCCACTCGGCTTCTTCGCTTAGGCTCATTTTGACTTTCTTTTTTGCCAGCTCTTTGATAAATTCTGCATAGGTGAGCTCATGCCAGTTTTCGAGCTTTTTACTAAGCTTTTCTATCTCAAATTTGCGTTGTAAGGTGCGGATAAATTTACCCGTTGTGTCTTGCAACTGCTCGTTTAGCGATAGCATAAGATCGGCTTTTTGGGCTAAGTTTTTATCTTCCGGTATTATTGGTAAAGACCTCAAATCTTTTACCAGAATTTTTGGAATCGATGTTTCTGCATTCGCTTTAGAGTGTGCCTTAGTATGATACCAAGACATTAGTCTTGAGTTTATAATGGCCAATAACGTATTTAAACTACCTGCATGTTCTTGCTTCTTTATAATATTTATCAAAGAAGGGGTATTGAAATACTCTTTTTTGAGTAGTGTGGCTTTCAATCTGTAAATATCGCCTCTAGTAACTTCCATTATTGAAATTCTGTGTTCAGTAAAAAATCTTTCCTCCACATAACCAGCTAAGTGTTTTCCATATTTTATATACTGGAAACTTTCACTATTTTTATATCTTGAAATATCCTTACCCTGTATTTCTTGACGCCAGCTCTCAGAGATTTTGATATCTGAATGCCAAAGGCGTTCATCAACTATTTTATTTCCTTCTTCTTTACCATATTTTTTTACTAAGTCGCTTCTTCGGTAAGGGATATAGCCTTGCGATACATCAAAATAACTATCTAAAGTAGATTTGTTTTCAATTTTTTCGACTATGTCTAAATCTTCCTCTAGTAAATACAGATTTATCAGTAGGTCATTATTCTTCTTAACATTTTCAATATTAATGAATTTCTCGTCAGACAAAATAATATTGCCATTAGAATAAGATAGTTTTATTTTTGTATTTGGCTGCTTGTCGTTAACAAACAATATTACTGTATCTAGGTCTGCATCTGAAAAAACTTTATTAGGTAAATTGACAATTTCACTAATTTCGAATTCAAACAAAAATTTTCTTAATTTTGAATGTTGTGAAATCGTGAGCCAAGTATAAGGAACAATCAATCCTACACTCCCCTGCTTCTTAACTATACTCATAGATGCTTCAATAAATATAGCGTAAGTATCCAGTTTGTAAGCTGGTGTCGTATAAGATTTAAGATAATAAGCTTGTTGTTCTTTACTAATTTCAGCTCCATAAGGCGGATTACCAATCACCACATCGAAGCCGCCCTTTGCAAACACTTGTGGGAAGGCCGTTTGCCAATTAAACGCTTTATCGCCTGCCACATCAACATCATCAATCAGCGAATTACCGCATTGGATATTATCGTTTAGATTATTGAGCTTACGTCTTGGCTGTGCGGTACGCAGCCACAGTGACAGCTTGGCAATCTCGACGCTCTCTTCATTGATATCCACTCCAAATAGATTATTCTCAAGGATACTGTTTTCGATATCAGGATAGATAATGCTATCGCCATAGAGCTTGGCGTGTAGCTCATCGATATAACTGTGTTCAGCAATCAAAAAATTCAGCGCTTCATTTAAGAATGCGCCACTACCACAAGCGGGATCACATATCGTGATTTGTAGTAGCCAGTCTCGATAAATCTCAAGCGCCGCAGATTGCAACTTGAGTATTCCTTTAGCTTTTGCCGTGAGTTTATTAGGCTTTACAAAATCTTCATCAACGATAGCCAGCTCATCTTTTTTGTCTTTGCACAATTTACCGACCGTGTTTTCGACGATATATTTGGTGATATATTTGGGCGTATAAAACACCCCATCTTTTTTGCGCTTGGTTTGCGATTTGTCTATTGCCTCACCTGCTAGCTGCGCCTTTACCTCATCGAGTTCCGTAAGTGAGTTTTCAAAGATATGACCTAGAATATTGACATCGACTTCACTAGCAAAGTCATACTCTGACAGCGTTTTGATATGTGAGCCTAGCACCTTATCACTTATGATGACGCTATCTAGTAGCGCATCAAAGCTGAACAGACCACCGTTATAGGCAAATATCTCGCTATGCTCATCCTTATGACCTTGATCCAAATAACCAAAATAGGCTTTGATTCTATCGTATAAGGGCACAGTCATCTTCAGCGCTTTTAGCTGCTGCCACTCGTTGATGATACCTTTTGCAAAGTTGGCAGGTAGCAGATGACTGTCTTCTGCGAAGAAGATAAACAGAAATCGATCGAGTAGCTTTTGCGACTTTTGGAACAATACCAAAGCGTCAATATCAGGGTTATTAGTGGTTAAATCTGCGAACAGCTCACGTTTAAAGACAGAATAATCCTTGTATAGCTGCTTGGTAATTGCCTCCTCTTGCGATAGCGAGGCCGATTTGATAGTGGCAGGTAGGTCGCGCATGACGCTGTCATGATTGAGTAGCAGATACAGCTGCGCAAAATCATCTTGGGTTAAGCCAAATAGATCAAACTCGATGAACTCAACCGCATTGTCAATGTACAAACGTAGTTTTTGAAAGTTCGAGGTAATAACATAGCGACATTTAGGCTGATTGTTTTTGTACCCAAAAGCCTGCTGCTCAATCTTACTTAGATCTGTGGTGTTCATACCTTTTAATTCAATCACGCCAATAGCATGACCGTCTTTGAGTATCGCGCCATCTGCTTTTTTGCTGCCTGTTTGGTTTTTGAACTCAGTCGTCAGGTCATAGTCTGGATTGGGATTGAGCGTATAGCCAAAGACATCGACGAATAAATCACGCAAAAACCCTTCTTGATATTGCTCTTCTTTACTCACTCTTATATTGTCTTGCTTTAGCGGGTTCAAAAAGCATTGAGTATAGCGCTGCCACGCCGCCTCTAGCTGCTGACTATCTAATTGATTGACATATCTGGCGACAACAACAGACTGAAATAGAGACATACAAGCGCCTTAGAATAAAAGATAAAGGATTAACAAACGCCTACTATAGCAAGCTCTAGGGTTAGGATAAATAACTTTGCTAACCAAAAAAACTATGGGCGAGTAATAAATGTCTGTTATTGATACATATTCAAAAACCAACCTAAATTTGCTACACTACCCGCGCATTTATACATTCCACAATTGAATAAATGTTATTCGTTTTTAAATCACTAATTGCACTAGGTTTACGTCCTAGCCAGCAGGAGACAGTATGAGCACAACTTTAGACAATACAACCTCAAAACAAGCGCCAACCTACGATAGCGAAATTAACAATATCGTCGTCGCCGCTTTGTATAAATTTACTCGCTTTAATGACTTTGAAACCTATCGTCAGCCTATCCTTGATAAGATGACGGACAACGATGTCAAAGGTACACTACTTATCGCTGCTGAGGGCATCAACGGCACGATATCTGGTACACGCCCGTGCATCGATAATGTCTTAGAGTATTTGCGTAGTATTGACGCGATCGGTAGCTTTACGTTTAAAGAGTCTTATACCAACGAGCAGCCGTTTTATCGCACCAAGGTGAAGCTCAAAAAAGAAATCGTCACTATGGGCGTCGAAGACATCGACCCGCTACAGTCCGTTGGGCGCTACGTAAAGCCTGCCGATTGGAACGCGCTAATCTCAGATCCAGAAGTGACGCTAATCGATACGCGTAATGATTATGAAGTGCAAATCGGCAGCTTTCAAAATGCTATCAATCCTAATACTGATACCTTTCGTGAGTTTCCAGAGTATGTCGCAAAAGAGCTTGATCCTAGCAAACACAAAAAGGTCGCGATGTTCTGTACGGGCGGTATTCGCTGTGAAAAATCGACGGCCTATTTGCGCGAGCAAGGGTTTGAGGAAGTCTATCATTTAGAAGGCGGCATCTTGAAGTATTTAGAAGAAGTACCGCAGCAGGACTCAATGTGGCAAGGCGACTGCTTTGTTTTTGATAATCGCGTTTCGGTCAATCACGACCTAGAGAAAGGCGAATATGAGCAGTGCTTTGCGTGTCGTATGCCGATCACTATTGATGATATGAATAGCGCCTCTTATGTCAAAGGTGAATCTTGCCCGCATTGTATTGACAAAGCCACTGACGCACAAAAAGCGCGCTTTCGCGAGCGTGAACGTCAGATGCAGCTTGCCAAGCAGCGCGGTGAGACGCATATCGGAAGCGACGTAAATGACATTATCGAAAAGCGCAAAGCTGCTAAAGTTGAGGCGCGTCTCAAAGCAGATACTACTAACCAGACAAACTAAGCGTATCGCTACAAATATTATTTGATTTAGAGAGTACCCATAAAAAAGAGAGACTATACTAGTCTCTCTTTTTTATTGCACTGTTATACCTTTTAGATTAAAACAAAATACGCACGCGAATGGTTTCTTCGACGTCTTTGAGCTGATCAAGCGCGGCTGTTGAATCATTGTAATCAACATCCATGACCAAATAACCAACATCGCCTTCTGTCATCAGGCTCTGCGCCAAGATATTGATGTGCGCTTCTGCAAACAGACGGTTGATTTGAGACAGCACGCCTGGAACGTTTTTGTGGATATGCAGCAGGCGATGTGAGCCCTCTTTGAACGGTACTGAAACCTCTGGGAAGTTGACCGCCGTTGCTGTATCACCTTGATCTGAGTAGCGTACGAATTTTTCAGCGACTTCAAAGCCGATGTTTTCTTGTGCCTCTTGTGTTGAGCCACCAATATGCGGCGTCAAAATCACGTTATCAAATTTGCGCAGTGATGACTCAAACTCTTCATCCGCAGACTTTGGCTCTTTTGGGAATACATCGATCGCCGCGCCGAGTACCCGACCCGACTCAAGTGCCGCTGCCAAATCATCAATCTCAACACAAGTACCCCGTGCCGCATTAATAAAGTAGCTGCCCTCTTTCATCTGATCAAACTGCTCTTTTTTCATCATATAGCGTGTACTTGGTACATCAGGCACGTGCAAGGTGACGATATCAGCGGTGGATAGTAGCTCGTCTAAGCTGCCAACTTGATGGGCGTTGCCTAGCGGCAATTTGGTGACGACGTCATGATAGATGACCTTCATACCGAAGCTCTCAGCGAGTACTGATAGCTGCGAGCCGATAGAGCCATAACCGACGATACCGATAGTTTTGCCGCGCACTTCATGTGAGTTTTTAGCAGATTTGCCCCAGCCGCCGCGATGCACAGTAGCGTTCTTTTCTGGGATACCGCGGTACAGCATGATGGCTTCCGCCAGTACCAATTCAGCCACTGAGCGCGTGTTAGAGTACGGCGCGTTAAAGACGGGGATACCCATCTCACGTGCAGCCTCTAGATCTACTTGGTTAGTACCAATACAAAAGCAGCCAATACCGATAAGCTTTTTGGCGTGCTCAAGTACGTCACGCGTCAATTGCGTGCGCGAGCGAATACCGACAAAGTGCGCATCTTTAATCTTTTCGATCAGCTCGTCCGTATCTAGTGCGTGACTCAGATACTCAATATTGCTGTATCCTGCGCCCTCTAATACTTTTAGCGCGTTGTCATGGACGCCCTCTAATAGTAAAAAACGGATTTTATCTTTTTGTAGTGATAATGCCATATGAGACCTGCCCTATAATTGGAGTCACTGTTTGTCATAATCTAAACAGTCGACGAGAATAAAAAACAATGCGCTTATCTTACACAAAATTGTCGCTAGGTGTTAGAGCATAATGTGAATTAAGCTATAGATATTGTGACTAATAGTGACCTATAAAGGGTCAAACGCATTCTAAATATGTACTGGTAATGTGCTAATATTAGGGCACGTTTATAAGTTATCAAACACCAGCTATGTTACTTGTCCAACACATGACCCTTGCACCTAGTCGAGACTATTATGACTGAATCGATCACCGAAAACCTGCCCGCCCACGCGCGCACTCACGCCGCTGACCAAGCTGTGGTCAATGAGCCAAACCTTGCGCCAGCAGCGAATAGCGCAGCAGTACAAGCTATACTAGACGCTCTAATCACTACGCATAACTTTGATAGCAGTCAAATCAAGACCGATAGCGAGAGCCTTGTACATTGGGGTAAAGACTGGACCAAACATTTTGCTCCTGCTGCCTCTGCTATTATCTTTCCTAAGACCACTGAGCAAGTGCAAGCGATCGTACTGCTAGCGAATGAGTATAACGTCGTATTAACCCCAAGCGGCGGACGTACGGGTCTATCGGCAGGCGCAGTCGCAGCTAATGGCGAGATTGTAGTGAGCTTCGATAAGATGAATAGTATCGGCAAATTTTATCCTGCTGATCGCTTGGTTGAGATTGAAGCAGGCGTGGTCACCGAGCAGCTTCAGCAATTTGCCAAGTCCAAAGATCTATACTACCCTGTCGATTTTGCATCAGCAGGCTCAAGCCAGATGGGTGGCAATATCGGCACCAACGCAGGCGGTATCAAAGTCATACGTTATGGTATGACGCGCCAGTGGATTATGGGGTTGACAGTGGTTACTGGTCGCGGCGATATCTTGCACCTCAACCGCGGTATGGTCAAAAATGCCACAGGTTATGATTTGCGTCAGCTGTTTATCGGTAGTGAAGGTACGCTTGGATTTGTCACTCATGCGCAAATTAAGCTGGATCGTGCGCCGCAAGACTTAAATGTCATGGTGCTAGGCATGGATAGCTTTGATGATGTCATGAATGTGCTATCAGCCTTTCAAGCAAAGATTGATTTGACCGCCTTTGAATTCTTCGATGATGTGGCAATCGATAAACTCATGGCACATGGTCAAGTCCAAGAGCCGTTTGAGTCGCGTACTCGATTTTATACTCTACTTGAATTTGAAGCGCCATACGAGCCGATTATGGATAAGGCTATGGCGATATTTGAGCACTGTATGAGCGAGGGCTGGGTCGTTGATGGCGTCATGAGTCAAAGCATTGCGCAGGCGACGGAGCTGTGGAAACTGCGTGAGTATATCTCTGAGACTATCTCAGTCTTTACCCCGTATAAAAACGATGTGTCCGTGTTAATCACTCATGTCCCTGATTTTATTGCTGAGATTGACGAGGTTGTCAGTCGTAATTATCCTGACTTTGAGGTGTGCTGGTTTGGTCATATCGGTGATGGCAATTTGCATCTAAATATTTTAAAGCCTGAACACTTAAGCAAAGATGCGTTCTTTGATGCTTGCCAAATCGTTAATAAGTACGTGTTTGAAATCGTGCAAAAATATGGCGGTTCGGTATCGGCTGAACACGGCGTTGGCATGACCAAAAAGCCATATTTGGAATATAGCCGTACGCCGCTTGAGATTGAGTACCTAAAAGCAGTCAAAAAAGTGTTCGATCCCAATAACATCATGAATCGCGGTAAGATATTCGATATATAAGGCGTCTTACGTAGTCATAAAAATAAGTAAAGACGCTAGACTCAACGGTTTAGCGTCTTTTTTCGTTTTGTCATTTGTATATAAAGCGTACTAATAGGTTAAAAGGTAGAGGCCTATAACGAGCAATATTGCCAAAAATCCTTGAACGATTAAAAACGCTTGGTGCGGCGCGGCAATGTGCTTAAACATATTACCCATGGCATTGTAGGTAATACCAGCTGCTTTTATATGCGGCGGATTATCAAAGGTTTGGATAGTATTAATAAACTGCGCAGTACGAGCGGGCGTCCAGCCATGCGGCGCAAAAGGTAAAAAAGGCGAGAGCTGATCGGCTTGTTTTTTGGTTGCAGGAGACCAAAGCCAGCGCTCCAAAAATAGTAAGCGCATGCGCCAATCCTCAAAGCTGCGCTGACTGATGTTTTTTAGAGACAGTATCTGCACCTCTTTATGACGTCCGTCAGCAAAGATACGCTCTTGCAGAGTCAGTATCTCATCTTTTTCGCCCTCCAAGCACTGCAAAAAATGCCCGTTGCCATAACACAAAGTACCCGTTATGCCATGCTGCTGGTTGTAGCTGCGAGCATGCGCCTCAACTTCGTCAAAAACAGAGGACTTTAGACGTGATCTGAGCGTCATGCTACTGACATAAACCAATTGGATCAAACCATCCTTAGGCGTATCGCTCAGCTTTTTGACAGTTTCCATATGGTTTAGAGGTATTTGCATAGATAATATCCTAAGGAGCTTATAATTATTATATGGTTCGCAGATTCATAAAATACTAAAGAAAAAGGCAAATAACTATCAAAAAATAGTAACTCATACCTTAGCAAAGTTGATTGAGACCACTTAGCAATGTTTCAAAGTAGCGGCGCATAGATATTGAGTTTTAGATGTCAAATGACTACTAGGGTTACAAGGACTACTAAGGGTAACTGGAAATAGAGTATTGAGATGATATGATAGCGAACTAAATAATTGTGAATAAAAATGAGTGCAAGAACGTAATAACTACTTGTTATTGTTAATTATTGTAACATTGTTACTGTGTTCAAGATAACCATTTTTTGTAACTGACAGGACAACATATTATGAGCATATGTCGCTAGTTGTATGCACTCATATTATCAAGCAATAGCCTTCACGCTTATCACCACGTAGTTAATAAACAATATTATAGGATCTTTATGAGTAATATAGAAAAACCAGAAGACTTTCATTTAACGATTGCCGAGATTAAGAAAAAAGACTATCCCCAGCTCAAAGCTCTTATGGATAAAGTATATTCTAACCTTGGCGGTTCTTGGTCAAAAGCCACTATCCATGCTTTGATTGATGCCTTTCCCGAAGGACAAATTGCGCTATTTGATCACGACGATCTGATCGGTATTGTACTGTCTATGCGTGTCGATTATGCCAAGTTCTCTAATCCGCATACTTATGATGATCTGATTGGTCACAAAGAGATTATCAGAGATGATCCTAAGGGTGACGCTATTTATGGCTTAGATGCGCTCATTGATCCTGAGTATCGCGGTTATCGCTTGGGTCGTCGCCTGTATGATGCGCGAAAAGAGCTGTGCCGACAGTTAAACTTCCGCGCTATTTTGGCAGGCGGACGTATACCTAATTACTACAATCACAAAGACCTCACTCCTGGCGAGTACATTGACGCGGTCGAGTCGCGTGAGATTCATGACTCAGCGCTATCTTTTCAGCTCTCAAACGGCTTTATTGTCAAGCGCATCTTGACCGCATATCTACCTGATGACAAGCAGTCTAAAGGCTTTGCAACCTTGCTTGAGTGGGCCAATATCTATTATGAGCCCAAAGACTATAAGCCCAATACCCGTAAATCTGAGGTACGTATTGGCGGGATTCAGTGGCAGATGCGTGAGGTTGAGTCGCCAGAGGAGCTGCTACAACAAGTCGAGTTCTTTGTCGATATCATGGCGGACTACAACTCAGATTTTGCCTGTCTGCCAGAGTTTTTTAACGCGCCGTTAATGGGATTGTGTGAGTCCACCGATCAAAACATCGCCATTCGCTTTTTGGCAGGCTATACCGAATGGTTCAAAAACGAGATCTCGCATCTAGCGGTTAGTTATAACGTCAATGTCATCACAGGCTCCATGCCGCTACTTGATGAAAACGATACTTTGTATAATGTCAGCTACCTATGCCGCCGCGATGGTACAGTCGAGGAGCAACGCAAGATTCATATTACTCCGCATGAGCGTAGTGCCTGGGTGATTGAAGGCGGTGACGAGGTCAAAGTGTTCGACACGGATGCCGGCCGTATTGGAATCTTGGTCTGTTATGACGTTGAGTTTCCAGAATTAGCACGCTTAATGGCACTCGATGACATGGACATTTTGTTTGTGCCATTTTGGACCGATACCCAAAATGGCTATCTACGCGTGCGCCACTGTGCCCAAGCACGTGCCATTGAGAACGAATGCTACGTGATGATTTGTGGTTCTGTCGGTAACTTGCCGCAAGTGGAGAGCCTCGATATTCAATACGCACAGTCGTCTATTTTTTCGCCATCAGACTTTGCGTTCCCGCATGATGCCATCATGGCAGAGACCACGGCTAATACAGAAATGGTGTTCTTCTCTGATCTCAATTTAGATAAGCTCATCCATGTGCGTAACGAGGGTTCAGTACATAATTTGCTCGATCGCCGCGATGATCTGTTTAGCCTAAAGTGGAAGCGTAAAGCAAAGATACCTGCCAGCAAACTAAGCGATAGCGAGCGCCGTGAAAACTCAGGTAGCGTACTGTTGGGCAATCCACTGCAGGGTCGCGCCGAAAAGTTCTAAGGGCTTAAGGTAAAGGTGAAAAGCTCACAAACGTATAGTCAAGTCAATGTAAAAGAGATGCAGCGAGGCTGGGATAAATTTTGCGCAGCATCGAGCAGCGCAGACACAGCACGCAAGTAAAGTTTGTACCAGTCTCGCGTTACAATCTAGTATATCTATCTCGTTTAGTACCCACTACACAATAACAAAACGGCTGATCATTCAGCCGTTTTTTATATCTAAGATCACAAAAAGTAGAAGAGCAGGTACTAAAATGACAGGTTCGCAAAAAACATTAAAACTTAGAAAGACACCGAAACAAAAGGGGCTATCAATACTTAAAACCATACTTATCTATGGGACGATATTTGCGCTCATCTATACTGCTGTGAACTGGTGGCGACAGCCTGTCATGCCGGCCGATCCACAATTGCAACTGACAGACTATCAAGGACAACGCCTTGATCTTGCGGCAATGAGTACCGATAAGCCGACGCTCGTATATTTCTGGGGAACTTGGTGCCCGATATGCACTTATACTTCACCAACTATCAATAAGCTGGCGGTGGAGAATAACTACCCTGTCGTGACCGTTGCCATTAAGTCAGGCAATAATCAAGAATTATCAAACTATATGACTGACAATAATTTTGATTTCACGACGATAAACGATGAAGAAGGACGTATCTTTGCTGACTGGCAAGGACAAGTGACGCCGTCGTATGTAGTGTTAAAAGATGGCAAAATGACGCAAGGACTCACAGGCATTCAGCCGCTTTGGTCGCTTAAATTACGGTTGTGGCTGAGTTCGGTTTTTTGAGTCGACTGACAATGATTTAAATAAGCCTACCTTTTTGCAAAAAAGAATTAAGTAGGCTTTGTTTTATGATAGTAGTTAACCGATCAACTCATCCAAATCCTTATACTCATATTCTAAATCTTCAGCGACCGCCTCGTAAGTCATATGACCTTGCATGGTGTTAATGCCTTTTGCTAGTGCAGCATTATCCATACACGCTTGCTTGACGCCTTTTTTAGCGAGTGCTCGTACGTAGGGTAAAGTCACGTTCGATAAGGCTAAGGTTGAAGTACGCGGTACCGCGCCTGGCATGTTAGCGACGCTATAATGAACAATACCGTGCTTGGTATACGTAGGATCGTCATGGGTTGTGATGCGATCGGTCGTCTCAAAGATACCGCCTTGATCGATGGCGATATCGACGATGACGCCCCCGTCATTCATAGACTCGATCATCTCTTCACTGACTAGTTTGGGTGCAGCCGCTCCTGGAATGAGTACCGCGCCGATGACCAAATCGCTATTTTGTACGCACCTAGCAATATTGACTTTGTTGGATACTAGCGTCTGCACCTCATTACCAAAGAGCTCAGATAATTGCTTGAGACGTTTGGGATCAAGATCCAAAATAGTGACATCTGCGCCTAAACCGATTGCCATTTTTGCCGCCTCCGTACCTGAGACGCCGCCACCGATGATAGTGACCCGCCCCTTTTGTACGCCCGGTACGCCGCCGAGTAATATACCTTTACCACCATAAAAGCTCTGCAAAAACTGCGCGCCGATCTGTGTACTCATGCGCCCTGCAATCTCACTCATTGGCGTTAGCAGTGGCAGTGAGTCATCCTTTAGCTGTACGGTTTCATAAGCAATGCCCGTTACTTTATGTTCTATCAATGCTTTCGCCAGATCAGGCTCAGCGGCGAGATGCAAATAGGTAAACAGAATCAAGCCTTCTTTAAAGTACTCATACTCTGATGATTGTGGCTCTTTGACTTTGATGACCAATTGGGCATCCCAAGTCTCACTTGCACTGTTAACGATAGTTGCGCCTGCGTCTTTGTAGTCATTATCAGTGAACTGCGAACCCATACCAGCGTCTGTTTCAACGACAACCTTGTGACCATCATCGACCAAAGCACTGACTCCACTGGGTGTCAATCCAACGCGATTTTCATTATTTTTAATCTCTTTTGGAATGCCTATTTTCATAATTATCTTCCTTGATAAGAGTAATTTGACGGAATCAAAATTGAGCCAAGCGTGATGTTAGTTTAACGATTTACATTTACGACATACACGCAATCTGCCAGATAACTCACTAATCGTAGCACATCTCTTTAGATACGTTTCTCTCCAAATACGTTGTTTACAATGTAAAGCGATCTCTTAGGAATGTTATAAAAAGCCCGTAGCGTAGGATATGCTACGTTACGGGTTTTTTTATCAATGACTCTAAGCGATAACCATCTACGACATAAAGCGCTGCGCCGATGGCATTTTGAGCATCAATATCCAGTAGATTGCGCCAGCAGGAATCAGGCTGGCATACCAAGAGATGCTAGTGAACGTCAGCGCAACCACAATACCGATCGCCATAGCGATGACTGCTGCCATATTCACCCCTTTATAAGGACCATTTTCATCATATAACTTATCGATATCGAGCTTTTGCTTACGCAGGAAGTAATAATCAACGACCAATATCGCAAATATAGGCCCTAAGAATGCAGAGTACGTTTGAATAAAGAGGTTGAGTCCTGCCGCAGACTCATCTTTGGCCAGCTCCCAAGGAAAGGTTCCAAAGGCGAGCAACCCGACGATGACCGCCGCTGTTTTGTATTTGACTTTAAAGATATCCATCAAGGCATAAGCAGGCGGTACGACGTTATTTAGAATGTTGGTTGTGACCTGAGCAAAGGCAATAAACAGCATGGTGATGACCAGTAAAGGCTTGTTATCAACTGCGCTTGAGAACACTTTAATAGGGTCTACTTCACCCGTTGCGCTAGTCACCATGAGACCGATCAAGCCCATAAACAAGGCAGCAGGCAAGATAGAGTTTGAATAAATGACTACTTGACGGAACAATCCGACGTTCTCTTTTAATTCGCGTGAATAATCAGAGACGTTGAGCATCATCGTACTATAGACACCTAAAAACAGCATGGTCGCACCCCAAAAAGGCGTACCCCAAGTACCTTCAACATTAATCAAATTAGTTGAAATAGTATCGCCATATTTATTAATGACACTAATAAATATATAAATGAGAGAGCCGATAATAAACACCGAGCCGATGTTTTCAAGCCACTTGATACCATGAAAGCCCAAAACAGATAGACCAATCTGTAAAAATTGAAAACCGATGAAGAAAACGACGATATTGCTATAGCCAAATAGTGCATCAGATACCAAGTTCAACGCACCAGCGCCAATCCAGCTCTGAAAGCCAAACCAGACGATCGCAGGTACTGAGCGCACTAGTGCAGGAATACGGCTACCAGTGAAGCCAAAAGCGGAGCGCGTCTGAACCATAAACGGAATACCATACTTGTGACCGGCGCGGCCATTAATCATCAGCGCCGCCCCGATGACGGTACAACCTATAGCAATGGCAAGTACCACTTGCAGCAAGTTTAGCGTACCGACCAGACCTGAGCCGACGGTGAACGTCCCGATAGAAACGCAGCCGCCAAGCCATGCAAATAAATAAGACCAAGATCCCATGATGCGCGTGGTTTGCGGCGCAAGGCTCTCCTCTCCGACTCCCTTGTGATCCAGCGTTTTGATATCTGCCGCCGCTACGGCTCTTTTTGCGTCTTCCATGACACTCTCCTTCCTAAAGTGTGTAAATTGACTTAGCTCTTAATAGGCGCCGCATAAGCCCCAATCTTGCTGGTTTTTATACCGCTACCAATGAGTGCCTCGACCATACGCGTAGCCACAGTGACGCCGTCGATAACAGGAACGCCCGTCTCTTTCGTCAGCCACTCGGTCAAATCTGCCATGCCCGCACAGCCCAAAACGATCGCTTCGCAGTTGTCCTCACGTATAGCGCGTATAATCTCATCGCGTACTTTTTCGCGCGCGCCAGAGCCTGGCTCCTCAAGCGCCAGCACAGGTATCTCAGCTGAGCGCACGCGGCGACAGCGATGAGACAGACCATAGCCGTGAATAAGCTCTTCGATCACAGGTATCGCGCGCGGCAGAGTCGTCACCACGCTAAATGAGGTTGAGACCATACTTGCCGCCTTGACCGCCGCCTCACAAATACCTAAGACGGGACCTGAGAACACCTCACGGCAAGCGCCAATACCTGGATCATCAAAACAGGCGACTACGACGCCATCGACGCCGTCTGCTTCTGCTTGGGCCAAACGTCTAAGCAGTCCAGGCACAGACATCGCTTCGTCATAGTGTCCTTGAATAGAGGCTGGCGCATCATCCCCAGACGCGCCGATGATCGTTGTGCCAGCGCTTGCTTTTTGACGAGCGCTCTCAACGATTTTGTCCGTCATGGAGGTCGTCGAATTAGGGTTCATGACTAAGATTTTCATAAAGGTTGGTTATCCATATATAAAGTTGATACAGAGACTGATTTGAATATCAAATAAAAGTAACTATATGCGTATATATTCATTGTTAACTAAAATTGTTAACAATACAACTAAAAATTAAAAAATGTTGTCGCCATGCATGCAGCGCACTATAATCGCGACTATGAATCTTATTAATACGCTAGTAAAAAACGAAGACACGCCAGAGAATGCAATCATTGAGGCTATCACTGCTGCAGTGTCAGAGCAGCGCTTGCCTGCGGGCACTAAACTTGGTGAGCAGGCATTGAGCGATCTGTTCAAATGCAATAGAGCTAACGTAAGACGCGCCCTCTCGACACTGGCAACTATGCATGTGGTGCAATTACAGCCCAATCGCGGTGCATTTATCTCAACGCCTACGCCCAAGGAAGCCGGTGACGTGTTTGCCGCGCGGCGCACCATTGAGCGTACGCTGGCGCTCAGCGTCATCAAAAACGCCACCGATCAAGACAGTGCTAATATGCGCGCTATGATTGAGGATGAAGCGGTTGCGCGCGCGGCAGGAGACACCCCTGCTGAATTGCGATTATCCCGCGCCTTTCATATGCATTTAGCGACAATCGCTGGCAATCAGGTGCTCGAGAAGTTTTTGAGTGAACTTACCTTGCGCACGACTTTGATTATCGGACTATACAATAATGCAGGCTCCTCAAACTGCGCTGAAGATGAGCATTTGGGTATAGTACAAGCGATAGAGGCCAAAGATGAGAACAGACTTGTCATGCTACTCGATGAGCATTTGAGTCATTTAGAGAGTAGTCTTGATTTTGCTCACGCCACCCAGCCGTTCTCTACCTTGGCAGAGCAGCTGATTATTAAAAACAATCAATAAGTCTGAGCGTCTATTTGCCCAAAACATGTCCCCTGTTTTTAGTGCGTTAATTGCCTTATAATAGGTGGCTTTGATTTTTGTCAATGCGTCCTGCATATATACCAGTCATCCTATATTTTGGCACGCGGGTTTTCTCACTACATTTAATTAAGACAAAGACCACTATGACCGACTCTATCGACTACAAAGATACGCTAAACCTTGCCGACACGCCCTTTGCAATGCGTGCTAACCTTGCCAAACGTGAGCCTGATTGGCTGGCGGCGTGGGAAGCGGACGACGTCTACGGCAAAATTCGTGCCGCGCGAGTCGGCGCGACCAAATACATTTTGCATGACGGCCCTCCCTATGCGAACGGTCAGATTCACTTAGGTCACGCGGTCAACAAAGTCCTCAAAGACATGATCGTCAAATCAAAAACCTTATCAGGCTTTGATGCGCCCTATGTACCAGGCTGGGACTGTCATGGTCTACCCATTGAGCAAAAGGTTGAGGCCAAAGTCGGTAAAGTCGGTCAAAAAGTGTCCGCCACCGAGTTTCGCGGTCTGTGCCGTGAGTATGCGAGCACGCAAATTGAATTGCAAAAAGCTGACTTTAAGCGCTTAGGTATCTTTGGTGATTGGGACAATCCTTATCTCACGATGAACTTCGCGCAGGAAGCCAACATTGTGCGCGCATTATCTAAAATCTATGACAATGGTCATGTGACTCGCGGTATGAAGCCTGTCAACTGGTGCTTGGACTGTAGCTCAGCTTTGGCAGAAGCGGAAGTAGAATATCAAGACAAAATCTCTGATGCGATCTACGTCAGCTTTGATGTTTTGGATACTCAAAAACTAGCTGCTTTAAGCGAGATTGACGGCACTATCGCCGCTGTGATCTGGACGACGACGCCATGGACGCTGCCTGCTAACCAAGCCATCTCAGTACATCCTGAACATGACTATAGTGTGGTCGCAACCGACAAAGGCAACTTGCTATTAGCCGCTGATTTGGTTGAGACAGCACTTGTTGAGCTTAAACTGGACAATAAAGGCGTGTTGGCAACCGTATCAGGTAGCGCGCTTGAAGGCTTGCGCGCTCAGCATCCATTAATTGAAGATCGCCAAGTGCCGCTTATCTTAGGCGATCATGTCACGGTTGATAGCGGTACGGGTCTGGTGCATACCGCGCCCGGTCACGGTCTTGACGATTATATCGTTGGTCTTAAATACAACTTGCCAGTAGAGAACCCCGTTAGCGGCACTGGCGTCTATTTAGAGACGGCCGCTGTATTTGCAGGTGAGCATATCTATAAAGCCAATCCAAAGATTATCGCCGCCTTACATGACAATGATCATTTGGTCAGCCATACCAAAATTGAGCACAGCTATCCGCATTGCTGGCGTCATAAGTCGCCGATTATCTTTCGTGCGACGCCGCAGTGGTTCATTAACATGGAAGTTGAGGGCCTACGTGAGCGCGCCCTAAAAGATATTCCACAGGTTAAATGGACGCCAGCATGGGGTCAAAACCGTATTGAATCGATGATGACGGGTCGCCCCGACTGGTGTATCTCACGCCAGCGTACTTGGGGCGTGCCGATTGCCTTTTTTACCCATAAAGAAACAGGCGAGCTGCATCCAAACACGCTTGAGCTGATGGAAGTGGCTGCAAAGAACATAGAAGCGGGCGGCGTGGAAGCTTGGTTTGATGCCAGCTGTGAGGACTATCTAGGCGATGAAGCAAGCGATTATGACAAGTCTACCGATACGCTAGACGTTTGGTTTGATTCAGGGACGACGCATTTTGCTGTCCTTGAGCAGCGTGAAGAACTGACCAACCCAGCTGACATGTACCTAGAAGGCTCAGATCAGCATCGCGGCTGGTTCCAGACCTCCCTTTTAACCTCGGAGGCGATGTACGAGCGTCCCCCGTTTAAGCAAGTCTTGACTCATGGTTTCGTCGTTGATGAAAACGGCCGCAAAATGAGTAAGTCACTGGGTAACATCATCACCCCACAAGACGAGATTAACAAAACAGGCGCGGATATGCTGCGGTTGTGGATCGCGTCGAGCGACTATCGTTATGAGATGAGTGCAGGTAAAACGGTCTTTAAAGGCGCGATCGATATGTATCGCCGTATCCGTAACACCTTGCGCTTCTTATTAGCTAATACCGATGACTTTAATCCTGCGACTAATAGCATCGCTATTAATGATCTGGTCAGTCTCGATAAGTTCATCCTTGAGCGTACGCAGACTGTGCAAGCGCAAATTATCGCTGCTTATGATGCCATGGACTTCCATCAAGTCACGCAACATATCGCGGCGTTCTGCTCGCAGGACTTGGGTAGCTTCTATTTAGACATCATCAAAGACCGTCAGTACACCACGCAAAAAGATGGACAGCCGCGCCGCTCGGCGCAAACGGCGATTTACCATATCGCCCAAGCTTTAATTCGCTGGATTGCACCGATCTTGTCATTCACCGCGCAAGAAGCATGGGAAGTATTACACGCTAACGATAGCGCAAACGCCGATGCGTACGTGTTTACTCAAGAGTGGTACGAGTTCCCAGAACTTGAGCTGAGCGCGATTAGTACTGATGATTGGCAAAACATTATGCGTGCCAAAGACTTAGTCAATAAAAACATCGAAACCGCACGCGGTGACAAAATCATCAATGCCAATTTATCCGCTGATGCCACCCTTTATGCCGAGGGCGCGATGCATGATAGCTTAGCCAAACTTGGCGAGGAGCTACGTTTTGTCTTAATTACCAGCAAAGCTACGCTTGCACCACTAGGTGAGGCGCCTACAGATATGACAGCTGCTGATACATCTGCTGATACAGCTGATAATGACAGCGGCGCGGCAACCGATCTAAAAGTCAATATTAGCGCCGCGACGGGCACTAAATGCGTACGCTGCTGGCATATCCGCGATGATATCGGCACTGACCCCAAGCATCCAGAGCTGTGCGCGCGCTGCGTAACCAATGTCACAGGTGACGGCGAGGTGCGCTACTATGCTTAACACCCCTGACTCCTCCAAGCCGCAAACACCAACCCCAGTCGATGAATTGCCAAGACCCGTACATATCACGACAGGTAGCTCAATCACGCCTATGGGCCGGTTAAATAAAACGCCCAAAGTGGTTGCCAATGGTAGCCGTGCCTTTATATGGTATATGCTCTCGCTCATTATTATTGTTTTTGATCAGTTCACCAAATGGTTAGCTGAGACTCGGCTAGTATTTAACGAGCCTGTACCCGTTATTGAGCCGTTTTTGAATTGGACTTTGGCATACAACTACGGCGCTGCCTTTAGCTTTTTGGCGGATGCAGGCGGCTGGCAAAAATGGTTTTTTTCTGGGCTAGCACTGATCATATCGATATTTTTGATCGTCTATCTAGTCAAGGCGCCACGAAACGCCAAGCTGCTCTCTCTCGGTCTCGCCTTGGTACTTGGTGGCGCTATTGGTAATCTGATTGATCGCCTGCTCCATGGTCATGTCATAGACTTTATACATGTCCATAACGCCGATGTCTGGCATTACCCGATATTTAATATTGCAGATATTGGCATTAGTGTTGGCGTGGCGATCATTGTCATCGATATGCTGTTTTTTGAAGGTAAGCGGACTGATCCCAAAAAGGCTAAAAATTAGCATCGTTTCATTAAAAATAAACCCCGTCATAATTCACTATAGCGGGGTTTTTTCTAGATATTACCTATCATTTATAATCAAGCTTAATATAATTAGGCTTTGGCATATCACTTTTCTCATATACCCAGCTCCCATCAGATTGATAAGCAAGACATCTATTCTTAGGTAAAAAAATTGTGCAGATATCTTCTTTCCTACTACTGATAAGAAACTCAATCGATAAGCCATTATCGAGCTTTAAAGCTAAGTTAAGATCGTCAGTGACCAAAATATTTATCAACTTGCCAAATTCAATCTGTTGCAGCGCGTTATCTAAATCATCGTTAGTACCGGAGTTATTTTGACCCTCTAAAATAACTTTGTCCTCTTTTATAATTTTCCACATACGATTATAAGTACGAAATTGCCATTCACCATAATACGGATCTACATTACGTTCTTGGTTGTGATAAATTTTTTCTCCGAAATCTATGGCAAAACTATAATAGTAGCCTACTCGCTTACGGCAGCAAACCCAACCATAACTGGGTTCTATCAAGGGTAAAACTTGTTCAAAAGCGTACATAACTAATGCCTTTTTTAATAATTCATAAAAACCCCTCCAATCCCCCACCCGCCATCACAAATAACAAGCCCGCCAAGTTAATGACTACCGTCAAATAATACGCCATACGAAACTCTGGCTTTTGGGACTTGTGGCGCAGATAAGTCTGGGCAACCAGCGCTCCCACCCAGCCGCCAAGAGCGCTTAAAATATGTAATGTCATCTCAGGGGTGCGCCACTCATTGTTTTGCGCCGCTTTTTTATCTTTGGCATACATCATATAAGTGATAATTCCCAACGCTATATACCAGCCAAACACGAGCCAGCTTATCTCACTTGTGAATGCCAGTACCGCTAGCACCCCATAAAAGCCTACGCCAATAAACAAACGCTTTTTTTGACCCTCCTCAAAGTCCGCTTGTGCGCTGCGTTTTTGATTACGCTTACGGATTTGACTGTTCTTATTTGCCATTTTTTGCTGTACAAAGCTTAGCTCTTGTATTCGCTTGGCCTGCAGGCGACCTTGATTATCTTGCCCAAGCGTAAAGACAACGTGTTCGCCAATCTCTGGGCGGCGCGGTGCTTTGAACTCGCTCACGTGAAAAAACACCGACTCGCCATTCCCCATTTTGATAAAACCAAAGCCTTTTTCATCTTGCCATTTTTGTACGACGCCTTGTACTAGGATGCTTCGCTCATTTTGTGCCATTGCTATATATGCTCACTTGTAGATTCAAAATTATAGTATTTTATCTATGGTACTTTATTTATATTTATAGTGCCGCAGTTACGTTACATTATTGACGCTTACACCAGCTATCATTTGCCTTATTATTTGATGCATTGCTTTTTTAATCACTAGGTGACCTTTGACTATGACCGACTCTCAATTTATCAATCCTAACGAAGATACGCGCATCGCTTACGGCAGTAGCGTCAAACTACATTTTGAAGTCTCACTTGAGAATGGAGAAATAATCGATTCAACCTTTAGTCGCGACGCACCTGTCACGCTGACTATCGGTGATGAGAGTCTATTGCCTGGCTTTGAGCAGGTGCTGATGAACTTGCGGGCAGGCGATACGCGCACAGCACACCTTGGCCCTGAACAAGCCTTTGGAGACTGGAACCCAGATAACGTCCAGCAGTTTAGTCGCACTCAATTTGCGCTCATCGCGGACAATCCTGAGATTGGCATGATGGTTGAGTTTGAGGATAAAGGTAAAAACACTTTGGCAGGTATCATAAGTGCTATCGATGATGAGATCGAAGTGGACTTCAACCATCCGCTCGCCGGTCAAGCGGTGCTTTTTAAAGTCCAAATATTTAAAGTCACTCCGCCTGGCGTGACTGGTATACAGCTCATTTAAAACAATAAAAAGGATAATAAGATGAAATATGAAACCCTGCCACAGATTCATGAACAGGTATCCAAGATTTGTCTAGGCACGATGACTTGGGGACAGCAAAACGACGAGAGTGAAGCGCACGCGCAGATGGATATGGCGCTAACTGCTGGCGTCAACTTTTGGGATACCGCCGAGATGTACCCTTCACCACCTGATAAAGACAAGCAAGGGGATACTGAGCGTCATATCGGCACTTGGTTTGCTAAGAACAAGCAGCGTGATAAGGTTATCCTTGCCAGCAAAATGTCGCCAATGAGTTTTTTGCGTGACGGTCAAAGCCGTTTTAACGCTGAGCATATCGGGCAAGCTATCGATGGCAACCTTAAGCGCTTGCAAACAGATTACATCGATGTTTATCAGTTGCATTGGCCTGAGCGTCAAACGAACTTTTTTGGTCAGCGCGGCTACACCGAAGATATGGCAGCGCAATCACTGGACGATTTGACGCCGTTTTTAGAGACCATTCGAGCGCTAAACGATGAGATCAAAAAAGGTCGCATTCGTGCGTATGGCTTATCCAACGATACCGCTTGGGGACTCGTGCGCTATCTTTGGGAGGCGGACAAGAATGGTTTGATCGCACCTATCACGGTGCAAAATCCTTATAGCCTACTCAATCGCTTGTATGAGGTCGGTATGGCAGAGATCGCGCATCGCGAAAACGTCGGCCTACTTGCTTACTCGCCGCTAGGCTTTGGTGTGTTGTCGGGCAAATATTTAGATGGCAAACGTCCAGAGGGCGCTCGCCTGACCAAATATGAGCGCTTTGGTCGTTACGTAAACGAGCAAGCGCTATCGGCGACAGAACAGTACGCCAAGATTGCTGATGACGCAGGATTAGATATGGCGCAGATGTCACTGGCTTTTGTTAATTCGCGTGCTTTTGTCACTAGCAACATTATCGGCGCGACCAGTACCAAGCAGCTTAAATCTAACATCGACAGCATTGATCTGACTTTGAGCGCAGATGTACTAGAAGCTATAGAGGCCGTACATACCGAGCAGCCTAATCCATCGCCTTAGTTTTATTTTTAGGTAGAAATATCAAAAAAAAGCGCAGCCTATTAAAGGTTGCACTTTTCTGTGTTTATCCTGATAGCAAAACCTTATGCTTATGCAGAAGTACTCAGTACTCTTGAATGTAGTTCAGCTAAGCCTTCTTGCATACTTTTTTGCAATTTGTTGGTCATCTCACTTTTGCTATAGCCATTAGGATCTATTGGCTCAAGCGGTAGCACATAAGCGGTAACATTTTTGCTATCGAGTACCTTTTTAAGGCTCTCTTTCATGGTTAATTTGCCATAATAAGGCAGTGCGTCACTTAAGGTACCGTCCTTATTAACATAAGCGAGTACCATAGGCTGTACGGGTACCTTTGCATCTATCGCTGCTTGCAAAAGCGTACCATGAATACGCTTGATTTTTTTACCATCTGTCGTGGTGGCCTCTGGGAAAAAGACAACCGAAAAGCCTTCTTTTAAAAAGTCTGCAATTTGCGTGGCTACTGATCCGGCATCTCCTGACCCGCGCTGGATAAATACCGTGCCCGCAGCATGAGCCAGCTTACCAAATACAGGCCACTCGCCAATCTCAGCCTTTGACAAAAAGAACGCGGGACTCACGGTACCTACAACTGGAATATCCATCCATGACACGTGGTTTGATACCCACAGACCGTGATGCTGCGGTACTGGCTCGACCTCTACGACCTTGACACCGAACGAGCCTGCCATCTTGCGACAAAAGGCTTGAATATAGCGTGGTAGCTTTTCTCTTGGTGGCTCCCGAAATGCGCCGATGCGCTGGGCGGCGCGTAGTCCGCCGACCATAGTTGTGGTCATGCCAGCGATTTGCTTGCCACGGCCCAACTGTTTTTTGACTGAAAACTTTGACTTAGATTGACTCATCTTTGTCCCTCATGGATGTATATAGTGCGTTATTGTATATAAGCTACGCGCGGTTATGTAAAAGATAAATTATAAAAATAGAGTGTAATAAAAGGCAGATAAGTATAACAAACTTCTCTTGATTCAGTGACGATTTGTTCACTCAGACCTCTTGGATCAGGTTCAAAGTTAACATAAAATTATCTGACACGCTTTAATATCGTTGGGGTGGCCGCATATAGAAGGTTATAACCCTTTAATAAATTAATAATAGGTGACTATTTTTGGAATATTTTGACAGACATACCGGCGGCGAGCGCGCTATTATCGTTCATCTAGACATCCGCCAAATTCAAGATCCTGATGATCTTGGCGAGTTTGAACTCTTGGCGGACTCAGCAGGTGCGGATCGATTGGCACTAGTGACAGGCTCACGCCTAAAGCCTGATGCCAAGTACTTTGTAGGGAGCGGAAAGGCTGAAGAGATTGCCGAACTGGTACGCGAGCATGACGCTGATATCGTCCTTTTTAACCACAATCTGTCGCCATCACAAGAGCGTAACCTTGAGACTATAGCCCAGTGCCGCGTCCTTGACCGCACCGGTTTAATCTTAGATATCTTTGCTCAGCGCGCTCGTACTTATGAAGGTAAGTTGCAAGTCGAGCTGGCGCAGCTTAACCATCTATCGACGCGCCTCGTTCGCGGTTGGACGCATTTGGAGCGTCAAAAAGGGGGTATTGGTCTGCGTGGCCCTGGTGAAACCCAGCTTGAGACCGATCGCCGCTTATTGCAGACGCGAGTTAATCAGCTTAAGAGTAAGCTTGAAAAGGTACGGCAAACGCGCGCGCAAGGCCGTGCCCGTCGGCAAAAATCTGATGTACCCACTGTCTCGCTCGTCGGTTATACCAACGCAGGCAAGTCCACTTTATTCAATCGTTTGGTGGATGAAAACATCTATGCTGCGGACAAACTGTTTGCGACCCTTGACCCGACACTGCGCCGCTTAGACTGGCAAGGCGTTGGACGCGTAGTACTGGTCGATACCGTAGGCTTTGTGCGTCACTTGCCCCATGAGTTGGTTGAGTCTTTTCATGCTACGCTTGAGGAGACGTTAGAGGCTGATCTTTTGCTTCATGTTATCGATTCCTCAAGTGAGGATATGCATGAGCAGATTCAAGCGGTCAAAGCAGTGCTGGCTGAGATTGACAATGACGTACCTGTGCTCAATGTCTATAACAAGATTGATCTCACTGATGAGCCTGCTCGTATTGGGTATGCAAGCGAGGGGAAACCCAATCGTGTTTATGTCTCCTCACGAGAAAACCTAGGTATGGAGGAGCTCTCTCTTGCCGTACAGCAGCTATTGACGGGCACGCTTACCACCTTTGATTTGACGCTGCCATATAATGCAGGTCAATTCAAAAACACCTTGTACGAGCTTGGCGTCATACTCGAGGAAAGCTATGATGATACGGGTCATGAGTGCCTGACCATACGTCTGCCAAGCGATAGGCTCAAGCAACTGCTCGGTCAGGCTAACCTGTCTCCTTTAGACGTACTGCCCTTAGCACAAGCAACGCTTTTGATGCCTGTTCTTGAACCTTTTGAAGAGTCAAGCCAAGAAAAAACTGCGACAAATGCAGGTGATCTTGACAGTAAATCGGTAGATTCTGATGACTCAGCTGAGACTTTAAGCCATCATTTAGACGATGAGTCCGAAGTTGATTTAGCCTTGTCTGATACAACGCCAGAGGCCTGATCAATCAGTCTAGCTATTTATTAAACGCGGTCTTTAGTACTATTTAAGTTACTATTTAAAAAAACCTCACCTAATACAAGCGGTACTTATCTTATAAGATAGGTATCGCTTGTTTTTTGATAGTTTGGCGCTTATTGATTCTGCCTTAGGGAACCTAGCTTTATTAATGTGGCGACTGTGTATATAATTGGCGCTCCTATCATCGACAAGTGTTTTTTTAATGGTGTGTCATGTTTTACTAGTACTTACCATTAGTCAAACCTCTAGCACGTTATGTTTATTTTTAACTTATCATGAGTCACTTATGACCCTCTCTTCGCACTCAAAGCTACCTTTATGGATGGCTATTATTTTAACCCTCGTTATGGTCGTTGTGGTTCGTGAGCTTGCGGTCGTTATCTGCAGCTGGGCTGGTATCGAAAAGGCTGCCAATATTGTCGGTTTGGTTGCGATGTTCTTGATACTTATGACTTGGCGTTTGATAAGAGGTCTACCGCACTGGCTCACTCAAGCGAGCAATACTTTGCTTGTCGATAGCGGTTTTGCCTTTTTACCTGTATCTGCCGGCGCTGGCATCTTGTTATTTGAGCTTGGTGATGAGTTATGGGGCGTCATGATCACGATGATTATCAGTACTCTCATACCGCTATGGGGTCTTGGCATCTTGGCTAATCGCTGGCTAAACAGTAGCGATACTCTTGATACGTCAAGCAAATCTACTGAGCGTCAAGAGTAGCCGTATGTTTTATGAGAGAGTTATGCATCTTTCTAGGGGTTTTTATGTATTTTGCTAGAGGTAGCCATGTATTTTGACAGCATAGCCGTAGCGACTGGGGCGGCGATACTATTGACGTTAGTGGCGCACGTGAGCGCCCGCGTCCTTGCCAAAAAGCTCACTTGGCTGCCTATGGTCATTACCGCACTAGTCTTAGTTATTGTGTTCTTATTCATTTTGCAATGGGACTATGATAACTACTATGGCGTGGCCAAACCTGTCTTTGATCACCTGTTGGGTTACGTGACAGTACTACTTGCTGTACCGCTGGCAGCAATGAACTTTAAGGGTTTACCGGTCAAGCGCCTCTCTATTATTGTGCTGATTGCTAGTATTGTCGGGGCTTTATTGCCCATGTCACTTGCCTATCTGTTTTCGCTTAGCCAAGAGACCATATTAGCCTTTGCCACTCGCTCTGTAACCACGCCTATCGGTCTTAGCGTAGCGGACTTGATTGGCGCACCTTTAGCGATGGCAAACCTGATCATTATTGTTTCAGGCTTGCTTGGCGGCGCTCTGGCACGTTTCTTGTTTCGCAGTATTGATGATGACCGTGCAAAGGGTTTGGCACTGGGACTGGCGGCGCATGCTTTTGGTACAGTTGAAGCGTGGCAGATCAGCTCAACTGCTGGACGTTATGCAGCCTTTGGCTTAGCGGTTAACGGGCTATTGACTGCCGTATGGGTACCCATATTTATCGGTGCGCTGTCAGCATAAGCTCATTCTTTATTTTATGGATATGACATATTCGACATAAGTCCAAATGAGGATTTATGTTATAGTTGTGTTATAGTAAATTCTATCTATTTTAAATCAGCTGATTCTTGAGCGCGTTCATACACCAAGTAATCTGATCGTCTTCGATAAAAAGTGATGCCTTTATGATAAACATTCAAACCCTAAGTCGTTGCCTGTCACCGATATTATTGACCTCTTTTGCTCTATCCGCTATTTCTACAAGCGCGCATGCTGGCAATATGTATATCTATAAAGACAAAGGCGGTCAGGTTCTTCTAACCAACGTCAGCCCTAGCGGTAATTTTGAAAAATTCACCAAAAAAGTAAAAGTCACTTATTACAAAGACAGTAGCAATTACGATAATAATGCCAGTACCAATAACTACGGTACTAGCCCTGCTAGCAATAGCGGTAGCCGTAATGCTTATGACGCTTATATCCGTGCTTCAGCTGCTCGTCATGGCGTTGATCCTGGGCTTATGAAAGCAATGATGCATACCGAGTCCGCTTTTAATCCTAATGCCCGCTCGCCTGTCGGCGCACAAGGCTTGATGCAGCTGATGCCTGCTACTGCCAGACGATTTAAGGTGAGTAATGCTTGGGATCCTGCGGATAATATTGAAGGTTCAGCCAAATATATCGCTTGGCTGATGCGCCGATTTGATAACAATATCGAATTTGCTATTGCAGGCTACAACGCAGGCGAAGGTAACGTCGATAAGTATGGTGGTATCCCACCATTTAAGGAAACCCGCAACTACGTCAAAAAGGTGATGAGCCGTTATCATAGCCTGTACAAAAACGACTCTGGGCTATCGACTAGTACAAATAACTATAACAACGCTAATGGCATCAGCGATAACAGCTCAATGCAAAATGTCAGCTTTGGTACGAGCAGTAATAGTGCAAGCTACGCCAATTCCGCTTACGCTGCGCTACGTTAAACTTACTATTTTATATACTGCAAAACGCAAAAAGCCCGCTACTATATAGCGGGCTTTTTGTCTCTATCTATTTGTCTGTATCTTTTTTATCTATATGCAGTATAGAGCACTACATTAACTAAGATAGGTTTAATGCTATCTACTTAGCTTATTGATATAGGCTTACTTGTTTGCAGCAGCTTGCGTTGCGGCAACTTCTGCAGCAAAGTCTTCTTGCTTTTTCTCAATGCCTTCGCCAACTTCTAAGCGCTTAAAGCCTAATACTTTAACGCCCTCAGCTTTTAGTACGTCGCCGACTTTTTTGTCGTTGTCCATGACGTATGGCTGACGCAGTAGGGTCACTTCATCAAGATACTTACGCAGACCGCCTTCGATCATTTTTTCAACGATGTTATCAGGCTTACCAGATTCGCGAGCTTTGGCTTCAATGATATCTTTTTCACGAGCCAATACGTCTGCAGCCACGTCTTCGTCATCTACCGCTACTGGGTTAAAAGCGGCGATATGCATAGCAAGGTTTTTACCAGTATCAGCATTATCACCTTCAAAAGATACGACCACACCGATACGTAATCCATGACGATATGAGGCAAGGTTATCGCCTTCTAGCGTCTCAACGCGGCGTAATTGGATGTTCTCACCGATTTTTTGTACCAGTGATACGCGAGCTTCTTCGACTGTTTGACCATCGCCATATGGCAATTGATTGATAGCTTCAACGTCAGTCGTATTGTTTTCTAAAGCGATATTAGCGACTTTTTCAGCAAAAGCTGTAAAGTTGTCATCTTTGGCGACAAAGTCAGTTTGGCAGTTAACTTCTACCAAGAATGCTTTTTTGTCGTTTTGTGCGATGATGATAGCACCGTCAGCAGCGATATTACCTGCTTTTTTGGCCGCTTTTGCTTGACCCGATTTACGCAAGTTATCGATGGCAACTTCAACATCGCCATTTGACTCCTCTAGTGCTTTTTTGCACTCCATCATGCCAAGACCAGTACGGTCGCGCAATTCTTTTACCATTTTGGCAGATACTTTTACGTCTGTCATAAGAGTTACCTCTATTTGTTGTGTGTGAAAATGCTTAATATAGGTTTGCTTAACGAATAATAGCGCCTAAAAAGACTATTTATTGTATAAAAGGCATGACGAGTAAACCTTCATCATGCCCCTTATTGATAATAAATAGGTCACTAACAATAAGTTAGTGTTACGCTTAGTTAAGACTTATAGATCAGTTTGTGCTTCGGCTGGGTTTTCAACCGCAGGTGCTTTGGCAGGTTGCTCAATCGCAGTTGCTGACTCTTCGGTAGCAGGTGCTTGCTTATCCGCTGGTGCTTGCTCAGACGCTTGCTCTTGATCCGCTTTGCCGCCCGCTTGCGTTTGTGCATACTCTTTACCCGCGATGATCGCATCAGCCATAGAGCTGACATATAAAGTCACGGCGCGAATAGCATCATCATTAGCAGGGATGATGTAATCAACATTGTCAGGATTAGAGTTTGTATCGACGATACCGATCACAGGGATACCTAGGTTTTTAGCTTCTTTAATAGCAATCGCTTCATGATCAACGTCAACAACGAAGATAGCGTCAGGTAGGCCGCCCATGTCTTTGATACCGCCTAATGAGCGCTCAAGCTTTTCCATATCACGTGTACGCTCTAGAGCTTCACGTTTAGTTAGCTTAGCAAAAGTACCGTCTTCCGCTTGCTTCTCAAGCTCTTTTAGACGAGTGATTGACTGGCGTAGTGTTTTCCAGTTGGTAAGCATTCCACCTAACCAGCGATGGTCGACGTATGGCATGCCAGCACGCTGTGCTTGCTCACGGATGATACCGCTTGCCGCACGCTTAGTACCTACAAATAGTACCTTGTTTTTCTTAGCTGCTAAGCCGTTTACGTAAGTCAAGGCTTCGTTAAACGCTTTTACGGTATGCTCTAGGTTGATGATGTGAATCTTATTACGGGCACCAAAGATATAAGGACCCATTTTTGGATTCCAAAAACGAGTTTGGTGACCAAAGTGAGCGCCAGCTTGGAGTAAGTCGCGCATTGCGATTTGTGTTGGGTTGTCATTTGCCATGTAAAAATGTCCTATTGGTTGGGTTATGCCTCCACATCACAAAAACTGCCTATCTAGCGACACGCATTTGCAAAGCGTTTTTTAGGGTAAATAAAAAGGCTTATGCAAATTAATCAAGTCGCCAAACACCCAGCAATTTTTTGCCATGATGTGTGTGTCATTGGTTGGTTAAAAAATGCACTATCAAAAAATAGCTGCGCTGTATTTTATCATATATTAAGTAGCAATCTCTAGTTATTTAAATCGTACGAACAATCTATCTATAGGTTGTGGATATCCATCAAGTCTAAAATAGACAAAGAGTAGAATGCAAAAAAACGACGTCTGAGCGTCGTTTTAATATGGCCGATTCGAAATAAAATAAACTATTATCAGTTTTGTAGTGGTTCAACTATACTTAACATGTTCAACTTTATATTGCAGTGAACCGTCTTTAGGCAATACAGATACCTATTACCGCCTCATAACCACGCCAAGTAAAAGGCGTTATATAGCTATGACGATCATTGGGTAGGTAGGATAAGCTTGGCGCGCCCTCAACGATAGTGGGAGGGGAAATAATAAAGTCGGCGCCAAATTCAGTACGGGCATTACCTGATATGGTGTTCGCCATCTCACCAAGTAGATCTTTCATCATTTTAAGGGACGTGTCAGGCTCACCCATGATTCTGATAATCTCGCGCAGCATATTACTCGGAGCACTAACATAAACGCACCCAGTCAGTGGTCCTGATATCTTGATAATACCGCTATAATCATAGCCTACTGCGACTTTATTATCACTTAGATATGGAGTGTCAAGTGAAACACTATCAGTGCCAATCTGTGTAAAAAAGGCATCGATTGAGCTTAAAAAGACCCCTAATTTTTCAACTTTGATCATAATATTATCCGTATATAATACCCAGTAGCTAAAGCATTAGTCTTCAAGACAAACGACGATTTCACCGATCTGTGATAACCAAGTAATAGGAATGATAAAAGAGCGCTCATCATCAGGTAGAACGATACTCTGCGGCGCACCTTTAAACACAAAAGGGACAGAGATGTGAAACTCAGAACCGAACTCTGTACGTGCGTTGCCAGCGATAGTATTAGCCACTTCACCTGCTAGATCGATATACATCGCTTCACTAGTATCCCTCTCGCCCATACTACTTAATATAGAAGATAGTAGCTTGCGAGTCGCCGAAAAATACACTACCCCTTTTTGTGCACCAGATATACCGATGACGCCAGTATAGTCGAGTACTTTAGGCAGCTTACCTTCTAGCAAGTAAGGCGTGTCTACCACCATCTCCTCGCTACCAAACTGGTTAAAATAGTGGCTAATAATATCCAAAAAAATCTGTAGCTTTTGCTCTTTCATAGTATTTTTCTTGTATTTAATGGGTATGAGCTTAGTTTGCGTCAGCTCATTAGTCTTGCATCAATTCGTGTAAGGACTCAACCAAATCCTCTTCTGAAAAAGGCTTGCATAAAAACCCGCTAGCACCGAGCGATAGCGCCTCAATACCAGTAGATTTATCAGACAAAGCTGACACGACTAAGATACGTACATCAGGATCAATGGCGATAATCTTTTTGATACATTCAAGACCATCCATTTGCGGCATCGTCAGATCCATCGTAATCACATCAGGGCGGTGCACATTGAACTTCTCTACCGCCTGCACGCCACTGGTTGCCGTCGCTACTAGCATAAAGTTGCCAGAGTCATACGCTCGCTGGATACGGTTTCGAATGATGTTTGAATCATCAACGATCATTAGTTTATACATAGTTTACTCTCAACTGGCTTTTGGTAATTTGATAACAAAACGTGTCATCTTACCCAGTTCACTATTTACGTTTAGACTACCATCATGCTCTTTTATCAAAGACTTGATGATGTCTAGCCCAACACCGCGGCCGCCATCTTCATCAGCATACTCCTTGGTAGAGAACCCTGAAGCGAACAACTGTTTGAGTAGCTTAGCTTGACTAAAGGTAGCAACCTCTTCTTTACTATAGCGGCTACCTTCAACCAATCTACGGCGAATGCTATCGTAATCGATACCTTGACCATCATCTTGGATAGTGATGACAAAGTCTCGACCAACATTTTGCATCTCAAGCTCGATGGTTCCAACGTTTGATTTGCCCGCTGATTTACGAGCCTCTGGCGTCTCTACTCCGTGAACGATAGCATTACGTAGTAGCTGAATACTAATCTCTTTGACGGGTTTTTTAAGACGCTCTGGTACACTGACATGACTCAAAGTTTGGCTTTGAAGTTGTACATATTTATCTTGTCTGGTGGCAATGTCTTGCGCGAACTCTTGATAATATGGCATATAGTCATCGTCTGAATCATCATCCAAATCAATGTCCATACCCTCATCACTATAGGTGTCATCGCTTGCGCTGTAGGTATTATCGCTTGTGCTATGAGTACTCAAATTTTCAGAAACTTGTGCAACTGGCTGAGCAGCGTCTGGTTCTACTACAACTTGAGGCTCTACAGCTCTTGGCGTAGCAGCAGCAGATGATTGGTTAATACGCTCACCTAAAGCTTCAATAGTGTTAGACAAAGTGAGGAGCTCATCTAGATGAACGGCTAGCGGCAAAAAGTCGTTACCTGATAAGGTGCCTTGGTTTTGTAGCGCATGAAGTTTGTCTTCTGCTTCTGAGGCAATCTTAGTAAAGCTATGCAATTTAAGTGCAGAGGCCTCGCCTTTTAGGCTGTGCATATCACGATAAATGGCTTTAAGTTTGCCTTCAAGCTCATACTGCGAGCTGCCTGGGTTTTTTAGAATGTTGTTAATTTTTTCGATATGCTGTTTGGTGTTATCGATGAACTCGTTAATCACCTTTGGATTTACGTTCAAGATAGTGGTCAGCATCTCGATTTGCATATCGTTTTGTGAGCGCTCTTTTTCTAGGCGCTGTTCAAGATAAACGGCATCTGATACGTCATTAACGTTGACCAAAATACGCGCAATATCTTTATTGTTATAAACTCGTGAGAACTTAAAATCTAAGAAGCGACTGTCTGAACCTTGCTCACCTGATACATTATGCAATCTCACTTTGTGCAATGGATTTAATGAGTCGACGAGTTTTTCTTTTACTCGCGGATTGTATAGCTGCTCAATGAATTGCTTGGTCGTCGTCAAATCTTTATCAGAGATACGGCCACGCAATACACTGGTAAAGTTCTCGCCCGCTAAATTGTCAGTACCGATAATATTGTTTAATGCCCGAGAATGCTGTTGTCCGATATTTAAGTCTTTATCTAACAAGAATAGACCAGTATTTACCGTTTGCATGATCTCTTGCGTCTCACGACGAGCCGCTAGTGCTTCAGCATCAGTCTCACGCAAGCGGCGAACAAAGAAGAATACAAAGACTAAGAAGTAAGCAAAGATTGCCGCAACCCCTAGTAGCTGAACTAGACGGATCGTATTAGCCTGAGCTTCTGACTGAGCATAAACTTCATCGGTCAGCTCGTTTAAAGAGTCATTCATACGCAAACTTGATGTTTTAGCTTGATCATTGGCCAGTGCAAGCTCACTTGATGAGTCAATTAAAATATCATCAGCACCCTCAAGATAGTTTTCGATAAGTGGCTTTAGCTTATCCCACTCTTGTTGTGCAGTTTCAAGTGCGTTTTGCTCATACTCGCCTTTTATTTGAGGAACACTGATCGTTGTACCATTGCTATTAATATAGTTTGAGCCGTTACTCATACCCTTTAACAGCTGATCAATATCTTGTGTATTGGTTTCAAGTCTTTCTCTGACTCGTACTTGGTGTGGCGAGTTAATATGTTCGCCAGTACTGTTTTGCAAATCAAACAAGTCTTTAATAATCGTTTGGGCATTGTTCGCAGTTTTGTTGGAGAGGTTAACCAGGGTTGTATTGCGCTCAAGAATACTTGAGGTGTAAAAAGTAAAAGCGAGCAAAACCCCAATGAGCGTTAAAAACGCTACAATGGATAAGATTAAACCGCGATAACGTGAACCGTCATTTATATTTGCGATAGCCATAGCTGATTCCTTTCAATATAGATAAATATACTTACTGTTTAATAACAAGAGTAGCCTATAGTTTGTTATTACAAGAATTATTGCATCGCCTTCTCTTGCTCTAATACCGCAGACGTTAAATCCTCACCGAACCATTTAGTCGTTAATTTGCCGTAAGTACCATTTTCTTTAATAGTTTTGAGACCAGCATTTACTTTCTCTAGCAATTCAGGCTGATCTTTGTCAATGACTAACACTTTGCGAGCTGCTTCTGCGGTTAAGTCTTCGTAATCAAAATACTGAGGTTGTAGACTTGGCAAATCTTCCATGATATAGCGCAGCGCTCCTGAATCCTCTGCTACTGCGTCAACCTTTCCTTGTGCCATCGCTTGTACTGCGGCAAAGGTAGTGATGTAGGGTTCAACTGATTTTACCTTGAACTGACCGCTGCTAAAAAACTCATGCTGCACTGTATCATCTAGCACACCAATTCTGACGTTGCTTAAGTCGTTTAAAGAGTTTAGATTTAGCGATTCATCTAGATACAATAGCGTAGAGGGCAACGGCGCATAGGGATCTGAGAGCAGATATTTACTGGCACGCTCTGCACTATAAGGAACGGCTGCAGCAATCATATCCCGGTTTTTGCTATCTAAATTCTCAAAGATCACCTCCCAGCGATCGGTATAGTTCTCTACTCGAAAGCCTTGATCCTCTCCAATAGCATTCATAACATCTATATCAAACCCACTTACGTTACCGTATTCATCTTTAAATTCATAAGGAGCAAAATCTGAATCAGAAGCTACCCGAACTACTGGCGCTGAATCAGGTAATTTACTGACAAACTCTTCTTCAGTTGTACCTTCTGAATTTGCAACTTCTTGAGTAGCAGGATTGCCAGAATTGCTACATCCTAACAAGCTAACGCTCATCATTACTGGAAAAATGTATAGTAATTGCTTCATAATTGACCCTTAATTCAAAATTCATTTAGCCAGTACTATGTCTCAATAGTAAGCTTATGTTTCACATATATTGAAAATGTAAATATTTAGTTACATTACATACTAATAAGGTCATAAGTAAATTGCAATATTTTAATTATAATAGTTGAATGAGATTTATATTTCTCAATATAAATATAAATATCTATTTATATAAATGTATTAAGGACAACGTTCACGTCAAAGTTCACATTAACTTACTACTCTGTGATTTTGGTAATAGTAAACAAATATTCATATTTTCTTATTTATCAATTAAGTAATTGGCATGTTTGAAAACTAAAAAAACTCAACATATTATGAATATATTGAGTTCTTGTGAAGCTATATTAAGACTACAGATATTACTCAGCATCATCCAAATTTAAGTTACGATCAATCTGCCAAATTAAATAAGCGCCAAGACTCATAAGTGAGAACATAGCGATACCAATCTTAAGCACAGGATTAACCGGGAACAGATTGAGCAGTAGCCCGCCAAATATTCCCACCGAAAACATCAAGGAGCCTTGAAGCGCACTTGCCATACCTGCGCGTTTTTTCTGAAACGCTAGAGCAATAGCCGATGCGTTGGGCTGCGTAAGACCCAGTCCTGCAATACAAAAGAAGATACAAGTTAATACCAGTGGCAGCCACGCATCAGTACCAAATAGTATGCCTATAACAAACAGCGCGGCCGCTGATATGACCTGCATCATCGCTCCAAAACGCAAGATACTTAGAATACGAAAGCGATTGGTGAGCCATTGATTGAGCTGAGTTAAAAGCACAAACCCTGCCGCATTCATCCCAAAGAGCCAGCCAAAATGCGTCGCTGAAACGCCATAAGTGTCCATAATGAGCTCAGATGCCGAGCTAATATAGACGAACATCGCTCCCATCAATAATCCGCCACCTATAGCCGGATAACTAAAGCTTCTATCCTTTAATAGATCCCAGTATTGACTCATCACCTCTTTGGCGGGACGCGCGTTACGATTCTCTTCTGTTAATGTCTCAAAGAAAAAGAATTTAGTGAGGAGTAGATTAAACGCCCCAAAAGCGGCCAAAAACCAAAAGATAGAATGCCAACTAAAAAACTGCAAGAACAGCGCACCAAGCGATGGCGCAAGTATAGGGGCAAGCCCCATGACCAATATCATGATAGAGAATGCTTTTGCTGTTTGCTTCGCGGTCAACCTGTCACGAATTGCCGCGCGCGTGACCACTGCGCCAACGCAAGCACCTAGGGCTTGTACGGTACGTCCTACAAACAGCACATACTCGCTATCAGTCAGTGCACAGACAATAGAGGCAATCACATACAGCGTCATCCCAAAATATAGAGGTTTGACGCGGCCAACGCGATCACTCAAAGGCCCGTAAATAAGTTGCCCAAAGACCAAACCGACAAAATACGCGGGTACGGAGTTGGCCATAAATGCGGTCGATACGCCAAAATCATCCGCCATAGAAGGTAGCGCGGGCAAATACATATCGATAGATAAAGGCCCAACTGCAACAATAAGCCCAAGCATCATAATCCAAGCAACAGGCAGATCTGCTGAGCGTACACGCTCGCTCGCTACTGGTTTAGGATTGATTGGGGTGTTTGGAGTAGACATAGCAAGACCGTATGATTTGATGAAATAAATATATATACTGCTTGGAATCGCAAAAAAAACAGCAGACAAGGCTATATCGCACTGTCTGCTGGAATTTCAATAGGTAAAGGGGTTGAGCTGCGATATATACTTACAAGATACTATAATATATGAAGTAAAGACATATGTTTATAGTATGCATAACGACTATCTAAACTGACGCTTGTTAAAGGTAATACTGGCATCCTTGGCTTTTTTGAGGGCAAGTTTGCGGTTGCGACCTAGCATGACTTTGAGTTGCCACATTTTTTCTTTATATAGCGTCATAGCAGGTTGCTGATGCATCGCATTAATCACGCGCTTGCTCGCCAGCACCGCATCGGGTGAACGCTCGGCGAATTCAGCAGCTAATCTTTGCGCATGTTCAAGCGGCTCATCACTACAGTGACTGACCAGACCTAGCGTCTTGCCCTCAGTACCATCGATAAGGCGCGCACTCATGGCCAGCTCCTTGAGCACATCTTCTCGCACCACCCCAAAGGCGGATTGCGTCAGACCCATATCAGGCACTAAGCCCCACTTAGCTTCCATAATAGATAGCTTACAATCTGGATGACTGACGCGCACATCACAAGCGAGTGCCAGCTGTAATCCTGCACCGATGCAATGACCCTCTAATACAGCGATCACTGGAATTGGCACCTCACGCCAGACGAGACATACGCGTTGGAACATACTCTGCCAAGGCTTTACTAACTCCCAAAAGGCATAAGCTTGATTCTTAGGATTGTTTAAATCACCCAGATCAATACCCGCGCAGAATGTTCCCTCGGCACCATTTAGAATAACCGCGCGCAGGCTCTTGTCTTTACTTATACGCTTGGCTACGTTGACCAACTCATTCACCAGCTCAAAGCTAAGCGCATTTTTTTTGTGTGGTCTGTTGAGCGTAACTGTCAAAATATGGTCAGTTACGCTAACTTGTAGCGTTTTGTATTGATGGGCAGTGATAGCGTGCATAGTTATCCTCAATATTAGGTAGCAAGTATTTAGATCGATAAAACTATCATAGCAAGGTTATGTGGGTAATGTCAGCGCAATAACTGACCCCAGATATCACATTAGATCATTTTCCACGTCATATCATTTTCACTCAATCGGTGATAATTCAACTGCGGATAAGCAGACAAATCAAGGGCTTGTAAGTTATCTAATGCAGTTATTAGTGCTTCATAATAAGGTGCGAGCATAGCCAGTTGAGCGGGCGTGGTATGCTGCACATTCAATAAACACTTATCTTCTAAATCTTGGCTGGCTTGACGCAGCTCTGGCACGCCTGTATAGCGACTAGCGCCCAATATACGATGAGCAATCTGCGCTAGCATACTGCGATCATGAGCATGCCAGGCTTTGGTCAGTACCTTTTTTTCATCGTCAATAGTATCAAGCATCATCATGATAAGCTTAGCTGCAAGCTCAGGCTTGTTAGCAGAGCGCGTCAGCGCATCTTGCCAGTCAAAAATATCAGAATCTTTGTGCATACTTGAGGTGCTGCTGTTAAGACTGTTACTCTTTTGCATATTGGCAGAATTGCTATGCGCCCACAGGTTTTGCACAGGTTGCATAAAGGGTGGCTTCACAAAAGAAGATACTGTAAAAGGATTGTCGCTTTTGTCTTGCTGATAGTTTGGCTCAATATTAGACTGACTAGTGTCTTCACGCTGATCAGTAGAAGCAAAACTAGATTCATGTCTGTATGCAGACGCTTTGCCATTGCCACCCTTGGTTTGACTGTTGCGCAAATAATCATCGCGAACTCTTTTAAGGGATAAGGATCGAGCAGCTCTTTTCTCGATTGTATCTTGTTGATCAATCAAAGTGTTACTCGTTTTTTGACCACTATCGTTAGTCGGAGCGGCGTAAGATGCGATTAGTGTATGAGCTTCTGTAGTAGTGGCGCTATTAACAGAGGTATACTCTTCATTTTTGATAGCCAAAGCTGAGTCATGCGACATCGCAGTTCGCCCAAGCCACTTTTGTAGTACTTGCAACAGCTGCGGCTGACTAATCGGCTTACCGACATAATCATCTATCCCACTTGCAACCAATTGTTCGCGCTCATCAGCTAGTCCATGCGCAGTCAGAGCAATAATAGGAATACGCTTATCTGTGTTTTCGATTTTGCGAATCTGCGCAGCAGCTTCACGTCCTGACATACGCGGCATTTGAATATCCATAAATATCAGGTCAATATGCTGCTTGTGGTTCTCCTCTGTTTTATCTTGTTTGCTAAGCTCTAATGGTTGCTGAGTAAGGATGTCACGATTTTGCGCTTTTGACACCTGAGTTTTATCGTGTAAGTTATGTTGAAGCGTTTTTATATTCTCATTTGAGGTTTGCTGTTTACTAATAATCTCGATCGCATCAAAGCCACTACTTGCGGTCACAACATGAATACCAAGCTCGCTTAATAGTGCGTCCAAAACCAGCAAATTAGGCAGATGATCATCGACTGCCAGTACTGTCATGCCCGTCCAGCGTGGCTCTTTGATCTGCTCTATAGCGCGGCGCTTGCGGGTATCGAGCATTGTATAGAGCTGACGCTTATCTAGCGGCTCATATAAAATATTGGCTTGGTATCGGTTTAATAAAGCTTTGTCGGCAGCAACTTGATAACCAAATACGGCAAGTTTGCCTTGATAGTGCAAACGGATCTGTTTGAGTAGCGCCATCATATCGTCTTGAGTATCATCATCAACAATGACCCAATCCCAGTAGTTGCCCTGCTCCTTCAATGATTCCAGCACGCCCGGTAGAGAATTGGCTTGCACCAGTTTAATCGGCAAACTGTGCAAACTGGCTTTGAGTACCTGTCTGGAGGCGGCATGATTGATCCAAACCAGCACATTAAATTCATCATGAGCGCTTGCCAGCGGCGCAAGTCTCGGTAAATCAATCGTTTGCTCAGCGGCTGCCTCTAGCACATTGACATGCGCTGGCATACGAAACCAAAAGGTCGCGCCTTTATTAGCAATGTTTTCTTGCGCATTGTCATAAAACCCAATGTCACCACCCATAAGACGAGTGAGCTGCTTGGATATCACAAGGCCCAAACCTGTACCGCCATATTGACGAGTAATTGATGGATCACCTTGACTAAAGCTTTGAAACAGCATCTTTTGATCGCTCTTGGATATCCCCTTACCGCTATCTTGTACACTAATGATTAAATGATCATCTCTGTGATCGTCTAAGCTTACGCGCACCACCACATCGCCGCTATCTGTGAATTTGATAGCGTTGCCGACGATATTGGTCAATATTTGCTTAAGTCGTAGCGCATCGCCATTAATGCACATGGGCACATCGTTATAGAACAGTACTGCCATGCGCAGACCTTTTTCAGAAGCCACAGGCGAGAGCATATCGACCACGTCATAAACCGTGCTATAAAGGTCAAACTCGTGACAATCAAGCACGAGTTTACCCGCCTCAATCTTTGAAAAATCGAGCACATCATGAACCAGAGCCAGTAGATGTGCAGAGGACTTGCGGATGGTTTGTACGTACAAATCTTGCTCGGTATTAAGCTCACCGTGACGCGCGAGCAGATTAATAAAGCCATCAATACTGTTAAGCGGCGTACGGAGCTCATGACTGATATTGGCCAAAAACGCAGATTTTGCTTGACTGGTTGAGATGGCGGCATCGCGGGCATTTCTAATAGAGATGTTCTGCATCTCCATCTCATCAAAAGCAAGGCGCAGATCATCTTCGGTTTGCTCGGCGTGGTCTTTTAGCTCCTGAAAGCTTGAGTGCAAACGGCGCAAGGTTCTGACCAGATCTTGTTGCAATAGATTAAGCTCGCCATCAGACTCAACCAGCACAGGCTTGTACAAATTATCAACCTGCGTGCGCTGAAGTTGCAAGCGCAGCTCATAAATAGGTGCAATCCAGCGTTTGGCATAGATGTTTAGAGTCAATAGCAAAATTAAAATCGTAAACAGACCAGTAATCGCTAGCGCCATGGCAATACGGTAACGGGCGATATAGAGCGGCTGGTTGTCCATATCAACGAGCAGCCAGAATTTTTGCCCGTCAAAACTACCTAACGAGCTGCCGTATACTGTACCAATAGGCGATGGCTGCTGCGATAAAAAGTCCTTGTTAACATCAATAACAGGCCACGCCTCCTCCACCCCATAGCCCACAGTCATCAAAATCTCATCGTTATCGTCAACGATAGCGATGCGCTGTACATGCTGGTCCGATTGCATTTGACTTAGCTTTTCACGGATAATTCCTAAAGCCGCTACGGCCTCTGATGAAGCCTTGTCCGTAGCTAATGCTTGATTTTTTTGCGCTAATAATTGTGGTACTAAGTCTCGAACCATAGGCTTGTAGCGAATAAGCACCGCCTCAGCTAAAGCTTCTTGCTCTGAATCACTGGCGCGCATGGTCTCAGTAAATACCAAGATACCACCAACGATTGCCAACACACATATCGGCAAAAACACCAAAAGGATCAGCTGACCATAGGCGCTACTGGTATTAAAGCGTTTTTTTTGTGCCATGAGTAGCTTGACTCCATTATCCTGCGAGCTTTGTGACTGTCTGAAAATCTTAAAACTTTGATGTCCGTATTTTAGCAGCATTTATGATAACAGGGGCTATCAATACCATTTGCCCGTTTGCACTAACTCAATTACAGATAGCCTAGTTACAGATAGGTGTCGATGGCATAAGCGCTGCCAAAAACAAAATGATATAATAAGCCCACTTTTTGTCAGTCGCCTTTATGCCTTAAATACTAAGGAGCTACTGGCGCTTATAAGACAACCCTAGTCTTATCTAAAAATATATAAGGATGCCGTATGTCGTCTACAGATTTTATCACTCAGATTAGCACATTAGCGGACTGCGTCGGTCAAACGCCTTTAGTCAAATTGCAGCGTTTGCCAGAACAAGAAAACATTACTAATGGCGCGCAGCTTTTGGGTAAGCTTGAGGGCAACAATCCGGCAGGTTCGGTCAAAGATCGCCCTGCATTTAACATGATCTATCAAGCACAGATGCGCGGTGATATCAAACCTGGTGACATGCTCATTGAGGCGACAAGTGGCAACACAGGGATCGCCCTCGCTATGGTCGCCGCTATGCGCGGCTATCCGATAACTTTGCTTATGCCAACAAATTCAACTCAAGAGCGTAAGGATGCCATGCTCGCCTATGGCGCAACCTTAATCAATGTCGATGAAGGCATGGAAGCGGCGCGTGATATGGCGCTACAAATGCAAGCGAATGGTCAAGGTATCGTGCTCGATCAGTTTAATAATCCTGACAATAGCCAAGCGCATTACCTCACGACAGGGCCTGAGCTTTGGGCTCAAACTAACGGCAAAATCACTCATTTTATTAGCTCTATGGGGACAACAGGGACGATCACTGGCGTATCTAAATACCTAAAAGAGCAAAACCCAGAGATCAAAATTATTGGCTTGCAGCCTGATGAGGAAGCGGCTATCGCTGGTATCCGCCGCTGGCCTGCCGCTTACATGCCTGGAATATATAATGCTGACTTAGTCGATGAAGTTATGGATATCGATCAGCATATCGCTGAGATTTACATGCGTAAGCTTGCCAAGACGGAAGGCATTTTTGCAGGCGTATCCTCTGGCGCGGCAGCGTGGGCAGCGGTGCAAGTTGCCAAAGCTAATCCTGATGCTGTCATTGCCTTTATCGTCTGCGACCGAGGCGATCGTTATCTATCGACTGGTCTTTATAACGTGGACGATAACCGTGCTGAGTAAAGATGATCGCTACTAAACACCTTAGCTAAAACTGATAACGGCATAACATTTTAGATGACCGATTTTTAGATGACCCTTTAGGATTTATTATGACCCAAGCTCTACCGTCAAACCCTGTGCTTGTTTTTGATATCGAGACGGTAGCCGATACGGATGCTGCCCGCCGTATTTATCCGCAATTGGCTGATCTAAGTGATAGCGAGGCGCTGAGTGCACTCCAGTCTATTCGCCTGCAAGAGGCAGGTCATGACTTTATGCGTCTGCCCCTTCAGCGTATTGTCTGTATCTCAGCGCTATATATCAAAGGTGAGCAGTTCTCTTTGTTTTCACTCAGTGCTGATAAGTTTAGTGAAAAAGACATTTTGGCAAAGTTTTTTCGCGCTTTTAGTGAGGTTGAGACCTTGCCGCAGCTCATTAGCTGGAACGGCTCTGGGTTCGATATTCCTGTGCTTATTTATCGCGCGATGCAATACGATCTGTCAGCGCCTTGGCTGTTTGAAGAAGGCGAGCGTATCAAAAACATGCGTTTTAACAATTATGTCAATCGCTTTCAGACCCGTCACTTAGACTTGATGGACAGATTGAGCCAGTACGGCGCTAGTCGCCGCGAGGCGATGGATGTTGTCGCTAGCCTCTATGGCTTACCTGGCAAGACAGACGTCGATGGTAGTATGGTCGGCGCACTCGTTGCGGCTGACAATTGGCAGACGCTCTCGACGTATTGTGAGTCTGATGTGATGAATACTTGGCTGATTTATTTGCGCTGGCTGCGACTGACAGGGCAACTATCGTCACAAGGCTTTAGCGACTGGCAACAGCGTAGTCATGACTATCTTAAAACGTTAACGCAAGCGGATGGTAGTCTACGTCACGAGTCTTTTATTGCGGATTGGTCCACTTCTTTATAACTTCTTTTTCCTTTTTTAATGCTAAGGCAGGTTTATGCAACCCACCGATTCACAACCCTTGAATAACCAAGATACCCAAAGTATCGCTAACGACGATACCTCTCAGACCACAACTTCTCAGACCATCGTAGTGCCGCCTAATAAGAAAAAATCAAAACCCTCGACCAAAACGCGTCGCCGCCTAAAGGATGCAGAGCCACTGCCCTTCACTATCGATGGTCTATCTCATGATGGGCGCGGCGTCGCTATTTATGGCAAGGATTTTGATGAGCGGCAAGGTCACGCGCAGGACAAACATGGCAAAAAAGTCTTTGTCAGTTTTGCATTACCTGGTGAAAGCGCCTTAGTCAAGTTGACCAACAGCCGCGCCAGCTTCGAAGAAGGCGACGCCATTGAGGTAACGAAAAACCCCAATCCTGAGCGCGCCGTACCGCCCTGCCCGCACTTTGGTGTTTGCGGCGGTTGCAACTTACAGCACTGGCAGCCTGACGCGCAAATTAACTTTAAGCAATCTGTCCTCGCTGAGATGCTCATGCATCAAGCCCATGTTGCCCCTGACCACTGGCTTGACCCTGTCGTCGGTGACAGACTTGGCTATCGTACCAAAGCGCGATTGGGCGTGCGTTATGTGGTCAAAAAACAGACGGCGCTGGTAGGCTTTCGTGAGCGCTCTAGTAATTTTTTGGCAAAGCTCAATGAATGTCATATCCTAGATCCGCGTATTGGCTTTGAGATTGAAAACTTAAAAGCGCTTATTAGCACTTTAGATAGTCGTGACAAAATCGCTCAGTTAGAGCTGGCGATGGGTGAATATTTGCCGGATCTTCCTGATGGTGATCAGCCCGTTGCTTTAATTGTCCGCAACCTTGCGCCTTTATCAGCAAATGATATCGATAAGCTCAAAGCGTTTTTTGCAGCGCGTAACTGGCAGCTGTATCTGCAATCTAAAGGTGCAGATACGATTGAGCGCATTGCTTTAACCGATAAAGATGATCTGAGCGAGCAGTTTGGTCGTCTGTATTATGAATTACCTGAGTACGATCTCACTTTTGAATTTATTCCAACCGACTTTACCCAAGTCAATCTCTCGGTCAATCGGCAAATGACCAAACTTGCTTGTGATTTACTAGATCTAAAAGCAGGCGAGCGCGTATTGGACTTATTTAGTGGCCTTGGTAATTTTAGCCTGCCACTAGCGCGTTTGGTTGGAGCTACAGGATCGGTCGTTGGGGTTGAAGGTAGTGATGCTATGACCGCGCGCGCCGCTGATAATGCGCGCCGCAATCAGCTCGATAATACTGAGTTTTACGCACAAGACTTAACTCAAGATTGCACCGATAAGCCTTGGGCCAATCAAGGTTTTGATGCTTTGCTAATCGATCCACCGCGCTCTGGTGCTTGGGAGATTATGCAATATCTGCCCAAATTCAATGCTGAGCGTATTGTTTACGTGTCCTGTAACCCAGCAACGCTTGCCCGCGATACCAAAGCGCTACTTGAGCAAGGCTACCGTCTGACCCATGCAGGAGTGATGGATATGTTTTGTCATACCGGTCACGTCGAATCTATCGCACGCTTTGAGAAAATCGCTTGAGTAAGCTGAGTGTAGGTTACGTTTGACTTTAATTTCCTTACACAGGCTGTCTTGTATGATGACACTAAAGTGAGATAATTAAAGAGAGAACAATAAAATACATACTCGTTGGGTACTCATACTTATCAGATAATAATATGCAGATACCTAGTAGTTGTTAGCATTTATAACTATTAAAATTTTGATAACAGCTGCTAAAAATTGATTTTTGGCGGCTGTCATTATTTAAAAGTGACTTGTTTTGAGCAATCAGACAAAAATCTAGCAAGATGAAGTATGACTTAGGGTTAGCAAAAGGAGGCGGCGATGGTAAAAATTCGCGAAGGATTACCATTAGTAGATGGACAGATGACAGAGACTGATAGTGCCTCGCTTGCAGCGCAGTTGGTTGCCAATCAGCGCTCTCATCAATCAGCCAATAGCTACGCGCAAATACCGCTAGATATCAAAGCCCAATTGGCGACCCACAAACTACATACCACCTTTGATCGCTCAATCTCTTTTGAGCAAGACGATTCTGCTATCAAAGACGACTACTCGAACAATGAGCTACTCGAAAAATCCAACATCCCATTAGAAGACATCGATGATGCCAATATCGATGTCCCTGTTTGGCTAGATAATGTTGCTAAGCGTATTGGGCAGGAATCTGTTCCTATTTTAAGTGATGCCTGCGAGTTTATCCGTAGTCGCATGAATACTAGCGAGTCTGAGCGCTCAGGTGCCTATGTGACCGGTATTGGTATGGCAGATATCTTAACTTACCTGTATCAAGATGAAGACGCTTTGGTCGCCGCTATGCTCTATCGTAGCGCTCGTAAATCGATGATTAGTCTGGCAGATATCCAAAAGCACTTCAACGCTGATATCGCAACATTAGTTAAAGACACCTTAGCCATGGGAAAACTGTCCGCTATTATTGAGAGCAGTAAGCGCCTAGAGGATCATTTCGTTAACAATCAGCGCGAACAGTTATCTAACATCTATAGCATGCTCATCTCAGTGACCAACGATGTACGCGTGGTGCTCATTAAATTAGCTGAGCGCACCTTTGCTATGCGTGAATTAAATTTCGCTGATGAGGAGCGTCAACGCCGAGTGGCACGTGAGGTCATGACTATTTATGCGCCTCTCGCCCATCGTCTTGGTATTGCTCAGCTCAAATGGGAGCTTGAAGACTTGGCATTTCGCCATCTTGCTCCTGATAGATACAAAGAGATTGCCAAACTACTCTCTGAAAAGCGCAGTGAGCGCGAGTCCTATATTCAGCGCGTCCAGAATAAATTGAATGAAGCTTTAGTTGATGCAGGTATCGAAGGTGAGGTATCAGGACGCGTCAAACACATCTACTCTATTTATCGCAAAATGAAGCTTAAAGGCTTATCGTTTGATCAGCTTTATGACATTCGCGCGCTTCGAGTTTTGGTCAACTGCCCATCAGATTGCTACCATGTTTTAGGCTTGGTTCACGGCTTTTGGCGCTATATACCAGAGCAGTTCGATGATTATATTACCAATCCTAAATCTAACGGCTACCGCTCCTTGCATACTGCTGTTATCGCAGAGAACAAGTCGTTAGAGGTGCAGATTCGTACGCATGAGATGCATTTTGAGGCTGAGCTTGGCATGTGCGCGCATGTCAATTACAAAGAGGGGTTAAAGAATAAAAAAGACACTTACTTTAATCAAAAAATCAGCTCTTTGCGTCACTTGCTTTCTTTGAATAATGAGGTTCGTAATCGCTCAGACTCGGCCTTGACCATTGAGGACGATTTAGGCGGCATTGCCTTTACTGAGCTTGAAGATGAAGAGCACATCGTTGATTTTGATGAGCTTGAGCGTATCTATGTTTTTAGTCGTGACGGGGATATTACTGAGCTGCCAAAAGGAGCGACCGTACTTGATTTTGCGTATTACGTCCATACACAAGTGGGTAATCGAGCGCAGGCGGCGCGCGTCAATCAGCGTTATGTTCCGCTCACGTATCAGCTAAAAACTGGCGAGCAGGTTGAGATTATTACCAAAGCGACGCGCGAGCCTAATCGTGATTGGCTTGTGGTCTCCTTAGGGTATATACAGACTAGCCGCGCCCGCTCCAAGCTGCGCCAATGGTTCAATAAGCAAGATCGTGACAAAAATATTGAGATCGGTCGGGACATGCTAGCAAAAGAGCTCGAGCGTTTATCTGTACATCCCAACAGTATAGACCTTAACGATTATACGCAGTTCTTTAGTGTCAATCACGCCGATGACATTCTCGTCGGCTTGGTTACCGGTGAGATCGGACTCAATCAGTTGACCACGCACATCTCTCGTCAGCTGCATCTAGAACCTGAAAAACCCGAAGAAGATTTTGTTGTTAATATTGACAATAAACCTGCTGGTAAACCTGATGCGTATAAAATCTCTATCGCTGGTCTCGATAATACAGAAATCCATCTCGCTGGATGCTGTCATCCTGTACATGGAGAGCCAATCGCAGGTTATGTGACCCTGTCTCGCGGCGTTAGTGTGCATAATCGCGGTTGCCCTGAATACTTGCGCCTTATCGAGCGCGATCCTGAGCGCAAAATCGCTGCCAGTTGGCAATTTAAGTCTGGTCGTTATCAGCCTGTCGATATCCATATAGAAGCTTACGATAGACGCGGACTATTGCGTGATTTAACGCAAATTATTGATAAAGAAAATGTCAATATTCGTAAAGTTGAAACTTTGAGTACAGATGATAATATTGCTTTTTTGAAGTTTCATATTGAAGTGGCAGGCCTTGCGCATTTATCCAAACTACTGGCTAAACTTGAACAGCAGCATGGTATTTTGCATGCACGACGCGCAGTAGCTTGATAGCTTTACAAATGCGTTGTTAACCCTCCTTTATTTTTTACTCATATAAACGTTTTGAACCCTTATGCCTGAACTCCCTGAAGTTGAAACCACAAAAACAAGCCTAACGCCTCTACTTGGCCAAAAGGTTACAAAAGTACAAGTATTTCAGCCGAAGCTGCGTTGGCAAATGCCCGACGACTTAAATGACTTGGTCGATCACGTATTAGTAGACGTGCAAAGACGCGCTAAATACTTGATTTTAGACTTTGCTCCCGTGGCCTCCAAAAGTAATGACTTTGATAAAGAGGTACGCCAGTTGCTCGTGCACCTTGGTATGTCAGGAAGCTTACAACAGCATGCTAGCGGTGCAGACAAGCGCAAACACGATCATCTCATCATTACTTTTAGAGATGATGATGGCGCGCTTACTCAGCTGCATTACCATGATCCAAGACGTTTTGGCTCGGTATTGTGGTATCACGATTACAGTAGCAAGCTATTAGACAACCTAGGTCTTGAACCTTTATCAGAGGCTTTTGATGCAGATTATCTCTATCAATTCATTCAGCGGACTGATGCAGCGAAATATAAACCATTGGATTCTAATTCGCGCAAAGCAACTGCAAGACGACCAATTACGCGCGCTATTAAATCTGTCATCATGGAACAACAAGTCGTCGTTGGTGTGGGTAATATTTATGCCACCGAAAGCTTATACTTAGCAGGTATTCATCCAGCTACGCCTGCTAATGAAGTGTCCTACAAGCAATTATCTATACTAGTTACGCATATCAAGACTATCTTGCACAAGGCCATCGCCCTTGGTGGCTCCACTTTACGCGATTTCACCGTTGCCAGTGGCGAGACCGGATATTTTCAGCAAACTCTAAACGTGTATGGTCGTCAAGGAGAAGCATGCCCTTCTTGCAATGCCGATTTAGACAATATTAAGCTCAACGGCCGTGCTAGTGTTTTTTGTCCACAATGTCAGACTTTATGAATTAAACTTAGCAAATTGGTCAATAATAGGCTTTTATGTTGCTTATCGCAGCACATCTTGCTTTAATAGCATAATTATATATTCTCGTTACGTTCATTATTAGCTTTAGGATAACATCATGACCGCTTACTCATTACTTGCTGCTAAACGTCGCATTATCATTGCCATTACTAGTATTGTTTTGACAACAGCTATGGTGCATACGGCGTCTGCTGCGATAGAGATTGACGAGACTGATTTTGGTCCTTCTTATGAGACGATGGTCGTTGATACGGTGGTAGGCAAGCCCTTGCAGCTGGTCGCCGCGGTAGCTGGTACTGCAGCTTATATAGTTAGTCTACCCTTTTCCGTTATTGGCGGTAATGCTGATCAAGCTCAACGAAAACTCTTTGTTGAGCCATGGGATGCGATGAGTCGCTGCTTAGGATGTACGGTTGCCGAAGACAATTATTACAAGTCACAAGTGGTTGATGACAACATCGTACGTATCGTTGTTGATCAGCCCTCTGAGATTTTGATCAACACCAATGATTATGTCGTTGTGACTCCCTAACTTGCGCCGTTAAGATTTGTCTGCATCAACGATATATTTTGACAATAAAAAAAGGCCAACATCACGTTGGCCTTTTTTATGTCTGACTGTTTAAGTTGGGTACCGGCTAAAACTAAGCACCCTTTTTGCTACGACCATGACGCTTACGCTCACTTTCGGTCAAGTAGCGTTTACGCAATCGAATAGCTTTTGGTGTTACTTCAACCAACTCATCATCTTGAATAAATTCAAGCGCTTGCTCAAGGGTAAACTTGATAGCAGGCGTTAGTGTTAGTGCTTCATCAGTACCACTAGCACGAACGTTGGTCAATTGTTTAGCCGTTGTCGGGTTGACAGCCATATCATCATTACGTGAGTTTAGACCAACGATCATACCCTCGTATACTTCAAGCTGCGGTTCAGCGAATAATTTGCCGCGCTTTTGCAGGTTGAACAGTGCAAAACCTAGACAGGTACCTTTGGCCATAGATACGAGTACGCCATTTGTACGACCACCAACATCACCGATCTTTTGAGGACCATAGTGAGAGAAGCTTGACGTCATGATACCCGTACCTGAAGTGAGGGTCAAAAACTCAGAGCGAAAGCCAATCAGTCCGCGTGCTGGCATAGTCGCCTCAATACGCATGCGACCTTTACCATCGAGCTCCATATTAGTCATCTCACCTTTGCGTAGACCAACTTGCTCCATGATAGAGCCTTGATGCTCATCTTCGATATCAAAGACAACGTTTTCGTACGGCTCTTGCAACTTGCCATCGACTTCTTTGACGATAACTTCTGGGCCAGATACCCCAAGCTCAAAACCTTCACGGCGCATGTTTTCGATCAATACAGATAAGTGCAGCTCACCGCGACCTGACACTTTAAACTTATCTGGAGACTCTGTATCTTCAACACGTAGCGCTACGTTATGAATCAATTCACGCTCTAAGCGCTCACGAATATTACGTGAAGTTACAAACTTACCTTCAAGGCCTGCAAAGGGTGAATTATTGACCTGAAAATTCATTGATACTGTAGGCTCATCAACGGTTAGTGGCGGCAATGCTTCAACCGCATTAGGATCACAAATGGTATCAGAGATATTAAGAGCATCAATACCTGTAATACAGATAATATCGCCAGCTTGTGCTTCTTCGACATCGATACGATCAAGACCGTGATATCCCATGATTTTGAGGATACGGCCGTTACGAGTCTTGCCATTTTTATCAATAATAGTTACAGGCGTATTGGTGCTAATTTTGCCCCGCTGAACACGGCCAATACCGATCACACCAACAAAGCTATTATAGTCAAGGCTTGAGATTTGCATACGAAACGGCGCATCGGCATCAACTTGCGGTGGCTGTACCACATCGACGATAGTCTCAAAAAGTGGTGTCATATCGTCAGCTAAATTATCCGCTTCCAGACCAGCAACGCCATTTAGGGCCGAGGCATAAACAACTGGAAAGTCTAACTGCTCATCCGTTGCGCCCAGGTTGTCGAACAAATCAAATATCTGATCCATAACCCAATCAGGTCGTGCACCTGGACGGTCAATTTTATTAATGACAACAATTGGCTTAAGGCCTTGCTCAAATGCTTTTTGAGTGACAAAGCGAGTTTGCGGCATAGGACCGTCTACAGCATCGACAACTAGTAGTACACAATCAACCATAGACATAACGCGTTCAACTTCGCCGCCAAAGTCAGCGTGACCTGGGGTATCTACGATGTTGATGCGATATTCAATGTCTTTACTTGGATGTTGCCATTTGATGGCTGTGTTCTTAGCCAAGATAGTGATGCCACGTTCTTGCTCGATATCACCTGAATCCATCGCACGCTCAGCAATGTTAGCACGGTCGCCAAAAGTGCCTGATTGATGCAAAAGTTTATCAACCAAAGTGGTTTTACCATGATCAACGTGGGCAATGATTGCGATATTACGCAGGTGTTGGATGTCGTTCGCCATATAAAATGCTCGTTTTGTCTTAATAAGAATGCAGTAGCAATAAGCGCCGCTGAATATAATAATGATGTAGATCTACTAAGTTTAAATAATAAGTAAAACTATGATAATACACAAATTTATCGTACAGGTAGCTGTGCTAGAGAACACTTTGCCAATCTGCAAAGTATTTGGGCGGCTAGTATAACATTAATGCACTGCCTTTTTTATAAAATAACTGAGCAGTGCAATATCAAAACAAAAAAAAGCCACCCGAAGGTGACTTTTTTATTTAGAACTTGCTACAGATGAATGATTAGTTGATAACCATATCTTTAGTTTGCTCTACAGTCATTGTTTTGTTACCAGTAATGATAGCGTAAACACGACGGTTCATAGCACGACCTTCTTCAGTATCGTTAGAAGCGATTGGTTGGTCATAACCATAGCCTACAGTCGATAGACGATTAGGTGCAATGCCGAACTCGTTAGTTAGCATAGATTTCACTGCGACGGCACGGGCTTCAGACAGACGTTGGTTATAACGTGCTGATGGACCTGTTTTTGAAGCATGACCTTCAACGCGAGCGGTAGAGTTTGGATACTCACGCATCTTCTCAGCTACTTTAGCAATCTCAGGCTGGTACTGTGCTTTGATGTTAGATTTATCGTTGTCAAAGAAGACACGAAGCTCCATTTTTAGAGCATCATCGATAATAACTTCTACTGGGCAACCACGAGCGTCAACAACTTGGTTCATTGGTGTGCCTGGGCATGCATCTAAGCTATCTACAACGCCATCACCGTCAGAGTCCATTTCAGGATCGATAACTACGATAGGCGTAGTATCAACAACTGGCTGCTCAATCACAGGCTCTTCGATTGGTGGAACAGCTACTGTTGGAGCTAAGTGACCACCAAGGACGACTTCTAGACCCGCTAGAGCCATGCCTTCCCACCAGTTCTCATCAAAGTTGTGAATAGCACGAGCTTCACCGCGTAGGCTTAGTGCATCATTGATACGATACATCGCACCTAAACCTAGGTTACCAATAGTATCAGTAGAATTAGCAACTTCATCACCGTTGTTATCTTCGATATCAAGTTTAGATTGACCAGCACCAATTAGCATATATGGCTTCAACGCACTATCAGTATAACCAGTAAATTCTTCAGTACCGATTAAGAAGTTACCCGTGATCATTTCTTGTTCTGCATCTAGGTTATCAGCACCATTCAGACTTTCAGCATCAGTGTTGGATACGCCGTATTCAACTTGGAACTGGGTAGAAGGAGTCAACTCAATACCTAAAGCGGCACCAGTATATAGACCATCTTCTTTGTTGTATCTATCGCCGTTACCATTATCATTGAGTAATGTTTCTCTTTGATCATCGTCAGCGCCTTCAGCGTAGTGATAACCAAGTAACAATGGGCTGATAGTGACACCAGCATTAGCGGCTAGTGGAGCTGCTGTTACAGCAAACAGAGCTAGGGCAATCTTATTCAATTTCATGGACTTTCTCCAAAGGATAATTTAAATGATGCGTTAATCGATGTTACTTACCAACATGTGCTCATGACAAGTTTTTTTGAAAATGTGTCATTTTGCAACAAAACCAATTAAGGAGTAGCTTAGCGACTATCAATTGACTTTACAACTTTTTTCGTCAAGCAGCTACACATTATTACACGATAATGTCGTAACTAAAACACAATAGCCAGTTTAAATTACGGATGACTAACATACGTATTATTCCTAATAACATGAATGTTAGACGTCAATAGTACATGTACTAACAAACACCTATTGAGCTCATGCATTTTAGTACAGATAGTAGCTATTCTCTATTGGTAAAACTCATGATTCACCAATTGAAACATTTTTTGACATTTGATACATATTCAGTTTATATTATACAGATGAACATTAGTTCAAGTTAATAATAAAAAATGAATACGCATATAATGTATACATATAGCTTTGTGTCAAAATCAAAAGTTGTAAACTTTTAATCGAAAAAGTAATTAGTTAATAAGATGGCGTACACAGAGAGAAATATCACATGGATGAGATATCTGTAAGAGCCAAAGGAAATGGCTTCACGTTACCTGAGCTGATCATTACTGTGGCTATTTTAGCTATTATAATGACCATCGCCGCTCCTAGCATCTTTAAACATTTAGCTAGTATGGAAGCCAATCGCATCAAAAACCAGTTAGAGAGTACATTTAGTCTTGCCAAAGCGGAAAGTTATATTCGTCGACAAAATTTATTAGTATGTCTTTCTGATGCTGGGGGCAGATGTCATAGAGATAGTGATAAAAAAATCTTACTCTTCGTTGATGTCAATGATAACAAGCATTTTGACGTACAAGTAGACTACTTGCTTGATGAGCAAAACCTGAACCCTAAATATAGTAAACTTAGTTTACGAGTGGGCGCAAAACGTCACTACACAAAGTTTTGGGGTGATAGTGGAAAACCGCGAGGACATTTCGGTCACATAAAGTACTGCCCAACGTCGAGCTATAATGACGCCATGTATCAGATCTCATTTAATCAAGGCGGCATCGTCAGACATAAACCTAGCAGTACTCATCCTACGGGCTGTGCCTAATTTATGACTGCATGGTTATGACTGCATATGTCTGACTACAACAATCTGCCTGATCACTCCTATTGAGCGTCAAATCTTATTCAAAAGCTATCTTCTAATCAAAGACTATCTACTGATAGCGTTGTTGCTGCTGCCAAAGTAGACGACTTTGCAGAGGTTGATAATCTAACAAATGATCTATGAGCTGACGATAAAGGCGCGACCAGTTACTGAGAGTATCAAGTACGACGCCCTGTTCAACCATTTTTATAATCTCTTTTCCTTCAAATATCGACTGCGCAGTAGCGTTAGTTGTCGCCTCAGTATGCACAATGGGAACTAATCCGGCATCTGGTAAAAATCGATAAGTCGTGTCAGGCTCAATAGCATTTAACATATTGTCTTGCTCTAACGTTAAAGAAAATCCTAACTCAGCAAATAGATGCTGCTCAAAATGGCGCAAACAAAGGCGCAGCTCGTCAGCAGTTAGAGCCTGCTTAAGCTGTTCTAGGCTATTTTGATAATGATGCCATAAGACTGGCATTGGATCTTCAGTTGGCAATAGTCGCCAGAGTATCTCGTTTAGATACAGTGCTGCATACTGATGTTGACCTGTGATCTGTTTATAAGAAAGCTCGTTTATAGGGTCTTTGGTGTCTTTAACAACCAGTTCTTGCTCACTCATGGGTGAAGAGACTTGGTCTACTTTAGGGGCACTATCGCTATGACTGTTACTAGGTATTTGAGCGATGTTAATTTGACTAAAGGTTTTAAGATCACGCTTACCAGTGGCAAACAGCTGCAACGGTATAAACAGCGGTGCTCCCTTTTTACCAATACCATGGACAACGCCATACTGCTCAGAGAATAGATAATAAAGCGCACGCTTTTCTTGATAAGAGCGTTGATGTAATAAGTAACCTGTTAACGCTTCATTACGCATCTGCTTTGGTCTCAGTAATATCGCATTTTCAATGACAGTATAGTTTTAATAAGTTTAATACCCTAGGCTCGTCAAAGCGCGTTCATCATCAGACCAACCACGTTTAATTTTGACCCATAGTGTCAGCATAATCTTTTTATCAAACAGCTGTTCCATATCTTTACGAGCATCCATCCCTACCTGCTTAATACGCTGACCCTTATCACCTATTACGATAGCTTTTTGTCCACTGCGCTCAACATAAATAGTTGCATCGATAAAGGTTACGGCCTTACGCGGTCGTCCCGTTTTTGGATCAGTATGCGCAGGCTCATCCTTAAACTCATCAATCTGTACGGTCAAATCGTAAGGAACTTCGTCCCCTGCACTACGCATAATTTTTTCACGGATGATTTCACTGGCTAAAAAACGCTCTGAGCGATCAGTGATTTGTTCAGTGTCATAAATAGGTGCTGCATTTGGTAAGTGTGACGCTATCACTTCTTCTAGGCGATCAAGGTTTTGATTTTTGAGCGCCGATACGGGAACGATATCAGCGAAATCAAAGCTATCACTAAAGGTCTCGATAAGCGGTAGAATCGACCCCTTATCCTTTAAGGTATCGGCTTTATTGATGACCAGCACTACGGTCAAATTGGTATCGCCTAGCTTTTGCAGCGTTAACAAGTCATCGTCGCGCCACTGATCAGAGTCGACCACAAACAGTACCAGATCAACGTCAACTAACGCTGATACCGCCGCTTTATTCATGCGCTCGTTAATCGCTCGGACTTCGTTACGATGGATACCTGGGGTATCAACGAACACCGCTTGCATCTCATGCGTGCTCAAAATACCATGAATACGGTGGCGTGTGGTTTGCGGCTTGCGGGAGGTAATCGATAGCTTTTGACCCAGCAAGTGGTTCATCAAGGTTGATTTGCCAACGTTAGGACGACCGACAATCGCGACATAGCCTGCTCTAAAATCATCTGTCATCTGCGCTTGATGATTCGGTGAAAAAAACCCATCAATTGTATCTTCATTATTTGTATCATTATCTACAGCATCTATTTCTGTCTCAGCCTGCATTTGAACCTGACTTAACGCCTTACCTATTGTTCTTGGCTCTTTATCTTGAGTAGATTCTAGGCCTGCATTACTCGTAGGATTAGCAGTATCTAAGGTGCTCGCTTGATTGGTATCAGTATCTTTTGTCATAAGGGTATTGTGTTCTTTAAGTAGTGGCAAATCATAACGATTGCTTATAGAAAATTATTTATGTGCTTTTTTGGCAGAATTTGGTAGTTTATGCAGCTGATTAATCATAAGCTCAGCCGCTTTTTGTTCTGCAATACGGCGGCTCTCTCCTGATTCGGTAATATCAGGACAATTGGGAATATTAACCTGACAGCGCACTACAAAGATCTGATAGGGCGCGTTACCGCGAGTCTCGACCAGCTCATAATGCGGCAGATCAAACTGCTTAGATTGTAGCCACTCTTGCAAACGACTCTTGGCGTCTTTGAGCACTTTTTGATCGTTAACGTTATCAATCAAATCACCATACCAAGCCAATACGCAAGTACGAACAACTTCTAAGTCCTGACTGTCCAAGTAGATCGCCCCTATTAGTGACTCAACCGCATCGGCTAGTATCGATGCACGATTGCGACCACCGCCTTTACGCTCGCCGACGCCTAAAATAAGGTAATCTGAGAGGCCCAAATTTTGAGCGATAATAACGAGCGACTCTTGGCGAACTAATGTTGCGCGCATGCGAGTAAGCCTACCTTCATTCTCCAAGGGGAACTTATGATATAGCGCTTCGCCAACAATCATACCTAGCAGAGCGTCGCCTAAAAACTCCAAGCGCTCATAGTTTTTTTTGCTATCAAAAGAGCGATGAGTCAATGCCAATTTTGGAAAACTTAGGTTATTGAAGGTATAGCCTAGTTTACGTGTCAAAACAGCCAATCGCTGCATAAACTCAGAGCTTACAATAGGTGTCTCGGTAGCGTTATGATTGGACTGGGTCTTTGGCACCGTCTGCTGCGAAGTTGGTTTCATTTGTGGCTTGTGGTTATCCCTTTTTGTACAAGTGAGTAGTTAGTTGATCTCATTATTCTGTTATAGGTTCGATGTCGCCTTCAAAACGGCTGACGATATCGACATTCCCAAATAGATTATTGGTCTTATTGTACTTTTTGTAGATAGCCAATTGACCTTTTTGACTGTTGGTAAAGGTAAAAATATCTTCGGCTTTGGTATCGTAATAAGCATTGATAGATAGCTTCTTATTAGTATTCTCAATTAGCTCGCGAGCAGTATCGCCATTATCATTGGCTCTTTTGAGCTCAGCGGCGATGATTTTAGTCAATTGACGATCATCTAACTGTGCAGGGACAATAGCAACAGCTAGCTTTACCGCTATACCTAGTACCATGATAAACAATATAACACTTGTCACCCCAGAGCCGCGCTGTGTGGACAAGCTAGATAATTGATGCACCTTTATAATCCTTTAACCTGTTGGCGTATTGGTAACCGTAATACCTATATTAATATTAGCACAGACTCTATCTCTAACTGCGTTAAACCTCTTAGCTGACTACATCTAATCGATAGAGCCGTTGCGCGATAAAGACGGCATATTTAGACCTGGCGGTTTGTGCATCCAGATATAAGCCGCTTTACCTGCTAGGTTCTCGTCAGGTACAAACCCCCACCAGCGCCCATCGGCGCTGCGATCTCGGTTATCACCCATGACAAAATAATGACCATCAGGGACGGTAATGCGCCATTTAGTACCTGCCGAGCTAACCACCTCTGGAGACTCTTGCTGTAAAAAATTAGCATATTGTGAACTATTCATACCAGGCAAGTAGCGTACTAGATGCTTATGATCGCCTTGAATCTCTTCAAAGTACTCAGCTTTGGCTTCTTCATCTAAGCCCATCTGTATAGCATCTTGTTGAGTGAGTCTATAGTTTTGAATGGGTTGTCCTTCAAGATAAAGACTACTGGTAAGCTCAGGCTTAGGAGTAAAATCAACGGGGGTCGTCTCAACGGGCACATCATTGATAGCAAGCGTGCCATCGTCATAACTGACCGTATCGCCTGGTAGACCAATGGCACGTTTTATATAGTAGATGCTCGGATTCTCAGGATAGCGAAACACCATAACATCGCCATGTTCAGGGCTGCCTGTATCAATTACTTTAGTATAAGTAAGCGGTAAACGCACGCCATAAGCGTACTTGTTGACTGCGATAAAGTCGCCAGTATAGAGCGTCGGCACCATGGATGATGAGGGAATATTAAACGGCTCAAACAAAAACGAGCGCACAATCAAGACGACGGCGAGTACTGGAAAAAAGTCATAAGCCCAGCGTACTGGCATATTCTCTTTGCCAGCGCCCAGCTTTTTGCGCTGCTTTAGTACTAGCTTATCAAGCAGCCAAATAGCCCCTAAAACCAAGGTTAATGGCACCAAAATCAAATTAAAATCAAAATCCATACGTTGTTGCCTATTAACTTAGCACTGATCTGCTGTCAAAAACGCTGCGAGTCATTATTGTTTTAGAACGTATAACTCATTGATAAAATGAGCAGCTGTTATGTCCGTGTTAACTGTACTTTTATTAGATGTACCTTTACCAGACACAACCTTAAACTCTAACTATCTACTTGCAATACCGCCAAGAAGGCTTCTTGTGGAATCTCCACATTGCCGACTTGCTTCATGCGTTTTTTGCCCGCTTTTTGCTTGGAGAGTAGCTTTTTCTTACGCGAGACATCACCGCCGTAGCACTTGGCTAAAACATCTTTGCGCATAGCTTTGACCGTACTACGACCGATAATTTGACTACCAATAGCGGCTTGAATAGCGACATCAAACATCTGACGCGGTATCAGCTCTTTCATTTTGCCAACCAGCTGATTGCCGCGATGGCGCGCTTGGTCTTGATGGACGATCATAGCCAAAGCATCGACCTTTTCGCCGTTGATTAAGACATCAACCTTGACCAATTTGTCCGCTTGATAACGCTCAAAGTTATAATCTAAAGAGGCAAAACCGCGCGAGACCGACTTTAGGCGATCAAAGAAATCCATGACCACTTCACCCATTGGAATATCAAATATCATTTGTACTTGCTTACCCATAAAGCGCATATCAACTTGCACGCCGCGGCGCTCGATACATAGGGTCATGACATTACCTAGGTAATCTTGCGGTACTAGGATCTGGCAGCGGGCGATGGGTTCACGAAACTCTTCGATATTATTCGGTTCAGGTAGTCTTGAAGGGTTGTCGACGTAGATAATATCGCCGTTTTTCTTTTCAATCTCATAGATGACCGAGGGCGCGGTAGTAATCAGGTTGAGATCATACTCACGCTCAAGGCGCTCTTGGATGATCTCCATATGCAGCATACCCAAAAAGCCGCAGCGAAAACCAAAACCTAGTGCATCAGAGGTATCAGGCTCAAAGAACAGCGAGGCGTCGTTAATTTGCAGTTTCTGCAGCGCTTCACGAAACTTCTCAAAGTCATTAGCATCGACTGGGAATAGGCCGGCGTACACCTGCGGGGTGATTTGCTTAAACCCAGGAATACGCTCAACATCAGGCGTTTTGGCATGAGTGATAGTATCACCTACGGGCGCGCCTGCAATATCTTTAATACCAGCGATAATAAAGCCAACTTCACCCGCCTCTAAAATACCTGTATCTAGAGGTTTTGGCGTAAAAACACCAATGGAGCTAACAGGATGGGCGTCTTTGGTCGATAAGATATATATTTTATCGCCTTTTCTGACTGTCCCTTGACGTACGCGCACCAAAGAGACTACGCCTAGATAACTATCAAACCAAGAGTCGATAATCAGCGCTTGTAGCGGCGCGTCACGATCTCCTGTCGGTGCTGGGATAAACTCAACCAAAGCCTCAAGCAGCTTGTCAACGCCAAGGCCAGATTTGGCAGATACGCGCGGAGCATCAACGGCGTCAATACCGATAATGTCTTCGATCTCCTGAATGACGCGCTCAGGCTCGACTTGTGGCAGATCGATCTTATTTAGCACTGCCATGACTTCAAGGCCTTGATCAACAGCGGTGTAGCAATTAGCAACCGACTGCGCCTCAACCCCTTGCGCGGCGTCAACGACCAGTAGCGCACCTTCACAAGCGGCTAATGAGCGTGATACCTCATAAGAGAAATCGACGTGACCTGGGGTGTCAATAAAGTTAAGCTGAAAGCGTTCACCATTTGGATGGTCATAATACAAGGTTACGGACTGCGCTTTGATCGTAATCCCGCGCTCACGCTCGATGTCCATGGAATCGAGGACTTGCGCTTGCATTTCACGATCTTGCAGCGCGCCGCACATCTGAATAAAGCGATCAGCAAGGGTCGATTTGCCATGATCAATGTGGGCGATAATAGAAAAGTTACGAATATTAGCTAATGAGGTCACAAAGCGCCTACTAAATAAATGATGATTGAATAACAACGATAAAAAAGATGATGCCTAGCATAGACGTTAAGGTAGCCATGCAAACGATTACTCGCCTACAGGCCCTTTATCATACTTACAAAATCAGTAAAACAGCAATTGCTGCTGCTTTTGACTACGCATAGACAGGTGCAAGTATTCTAGCAGTTTTTGCCTACAAAGTAAGGCGATTTTGTTAGGCTCTGTTGGCGAGCAACAATATACAAGTAAAGTTCAGTCAGTAGTACGTTGAATATAGGTTGCGTTATTTTTATCTTCTTATAATATTTCAAACATACTTATCAATGCGGATAAGAAAGGTAATATTTTAGGCAAAAAAAAACCAATCACAAAGGATTGGAGTTTTTGATAACACAAGCTACTACTATATAAATGGTGGCGATGAAGAGACTTGAACTCTTGACCTCACGATTATGAGTCATGCGCTCTAACCAGCTGAGCTACATCGCCATTTAAGGCTCGGTATTATGCCCAAGCAGGAGACTTGCGTCAACCCCTAAAGCACAATTTTTTGCCTGTTACGCTAAATAAAAAGGTTTGGTAAACCGATAAGCCGGGTTCTGTCGTGGACGATCATTCCTCTAGGCGTATCATCGCTAATACGCTCAAGCAACCTACCCGCATCGAACGCGGGCCGCGCCATGCCGATGCCTATTTGGTCTTGCTACGCGTGGAGTTTACCCTGCCGTGAGATGTTGCCATTCACGCGGTGCGCTCTTACCGCACCCTTTCACCCTTACCGATAGTGTTAGACACTAAAGGCGGTCTGCTCTCTGCTGCACTGGTCGTCAGATTACTCTGCCCAGCCGTTAGCTGGCACGCTGCCCTATGTAGCCCGGACTTTCCTCCCCTGCAAGTCTATTCATTTATAAAACAAACAGTATGCAGCGGCGATCGCCTAGTCTACCAAGCGCGCTAGTATAGCAAAACTTGCACCCGCTTGGTTATGTATTTTCATCCTATTTATAGTTTAATTACTGACCTGTAATACGCTTGTACTTAGATAATAAATCACTCTCAGTCTCATTATGGTCAGGATCTTTGGGGATGCAATCAACCGGACAGATCACTACGCACTGCGGCTCATCGAAGTGTCCCACACATTCGGTACATAGATCAGGATCGATGACATAGATGTCCTCCCCCTCTGAGATGGCCTCATTGGGACAAGCAGGTTCGCAGACATCACAGTTGATACATTCATCCGTGATTAATAGCGCCATAAACTGCTCCTTATCGATTATTACTGTTGTCAACCCGCTCTTTATGAACCTAGCTTTTTAATAAAAGCCTGAGAGACGCATTTTGGGACAAACTTACTGACGTCACCGTCAAGCTTGGCGATTTCTCGTATCATCGTTGATGAGATAAACGAATAATGCTGAGATGGGGTCAAAAATACCGCTTCAAACCTATCATCAAGTTCGCGGTTCATATTGGCTAATTGAAACTCGTATTCAAAATCTGACATGGCTCGCAAGCCGCGCAGTACTGCTGTGGCGTTTTTTTCACGCATAAAGTCCACAAGTAAACCCTCAAAACCAACGACAGACACTTGCGGCAAGTCTGCAAATACCGTCTCAACTAGGCTCACGCGTTCTTCAAAGCTAAATAACGGCTTTTTGTGATGACCTGATGCGACAGCGATAACTACCTCATCGAATAATTTGGTCGCACGCTTGACCAAATCCACATGACCATTGGTAATCGGATCAAAGGTACCTGGGTACAAGATTTTGGTGTGCAGCTTTGATGAGGTGTTTGATGAGATTGCAGGGTTCATAGCAAGGGTCATATAGTGGTTGATGATACTGCGTATGCTAACAAATTTCGGCGGTGTTTAATACTTATCTGCTACATTTGTCCTAAGCTCGTTTTACCTATTTGGCTCGATGTTTTGATACAATAGCGGGTTCGACTCATCCGCTGCGAGCAATCGCAATAACCTGATAACAGTAATATTCTGATAACAGAGTTAGGACGAGGAACCGTTAGATCGGGGCAGCTATCTCAAAATAATGACTTGCCGCCCTTTGGAGAAAATAATGTCAAAAAAATCTAAAAAACCAGACAATCAAATTGCCAGTAATAAAAAAGCGCGTCATGAGTATTTTATCGAAGAAACATTCGAGGCGGGACTGGCATTGCAAGGCTGGGAAGTAAAGTCCATTCGCGCAGGCAAAATGACGATTACAGAAGCTTATATTATCTTTCGCAATAACGAAGCGTTTTTGTTCGGTGCGCACATTCAGCCGCTACTCTCAAGCTCAACCCATGTGAGTCCTGATACGACGCGTACGCGTAAGCTACTGCTTAATCGCCGTGAAATCGATAAACTCTATGGCGCAGTCAACCAAAAAGGCTATGCTTGCGTACCGCTATCATGCTACTGGAAAAACTCTCTTGTAAAATGCCAAATCGGCTTAGCTGTGGGTAAAAAGCAACATGATAAACGCAAAACGCTCAAAGATCGTGACTGGGAACGTGATAAGCAGCGCGGCTTTAAACAACATTTAGATTAAAGCCCTATATATTGATCTATTAAAAAGGACGATTCAGCCTTATGTTGAATCGTCCTTTTTATCTTTAGAGCATTCTAAAAATCATATTAAACCGTTTGCGCAACTTTTAAACTTTGCCTTTCTTGTTTTGCGCGGTGTAGTTGCTTAACACCATGAATAATGAGACATGCGATACCCAACCAAATGAGTCCATAACTATAAATCATCGCTGACTCAAAAGGGTTGCCAAGTACAGTTACCGCCAATATAAATAACAGCGCAGGCTCGATATAGCTCATCATGCCGTAGACATTAACGGGTAGCATTTGACTGGCATCGACGTTGGTTTTCATCGCAAGGACACTAAGTATCCCAAGTCCTACCAGCATCATGATAAAGAAACTAGATCCGCCCACTAACCCCAAACTACTAGGCGCTAAAAAAAACAAATAGGCCAAAGCAAAAGGCACAAATATCGTCAAATCAACTAGCAAGCCTGTAATCGCACCAATGTTTTGCTTGCGGCGCAAAATGTAATACAAAGGATAAGTCCCGCACACCCATAATGTCGCCCAAGACACGCTTTGGGTGCGTACGATTTCACTACCTACGCCAAGCGCGGCAAAACCAACGGCGAACCACTGCAGACGGCTAAGCTTTTCGCCAAATAGCACACAGCCAAACAGCACCATCATGAGCGGGAATAAGAAATAACCCATCGCCGTTTGCACGCCTTGACCGTTGACAGGCGCCCACATAAACAGCCAAAACTGACTTAAAAATATTGGCGTTGGTAATAGTAACCACGTCCACTGCTTAACTGTTTTAAGTGTCTTTAATCTCTCAATATGTGACCCCAAGCGACCGCTAATAATCAGATAGCCAATCAAAGCGCCCCACATCGCCAGCATACGCCAAATAAAAACTTGTGTGCCTGATAATGGCGCTAGAAAGCTACTGTACGCATAAAGCACACCAAATAGCAGGTTGGATAATACTGCCAGTGCTACGCCCATCATTAAAGTGCGCTGCTGTACGCTGCCTGCGGTCCACATTGTCGGTAGCGGTAAACGCGAGACTAAAGTATTAGATAATGTAGAAGTAGACATACAAGGCTCCTTAAATGAGATATAGGTGCAAGCTTTATTTTTAGAGTTTTAGCCAGTACCTATTTGATATTCTCTATTGTAGTAGCACGTAGTGATAATATATCTCTAAATATACAAAATTATGATTTTATTTATCTTCGTTTATTATATAAAATAACTTATTTATCGATTTATCAATTTATATGATAATTAATCGTTATTTACAGATTTAAAAAAAGGTTTTTTAATGACTGATGCTTTGGACAATACAGATAAAGCCATCTTAAATTTGCTCCAAGAAGATACGACCTTACCACTCAAGACTATTGCAGAGCGAGTGCACGTCTCAGTAGCCACCGCGCAGCGCCGTATTCAAGCGCTGATAGATAACAAGGTCATCACCAGGCAAGTCGCTATTCTTGATCCGAACAAGGTCGGTTATGGTCTGACGGCCATCGTCATGATAGAGATGTCGCGCTCTAATACCTCAATGCAGCATCGGTTTGAGCGCTTGATGAATGAGCAACCGCGGGTGATGAGCTGTTATGAAGTGTCAGGGGACGCTGATTTTATGCTGATGGTCAATGCCAAGAATATGAACGACTATCACGAATTTACCCGTAGCCTGCTCACTTATGAGAATAACGTGCGTAGTTTTCGCAGTCAGTTTGTGATGAATTTTACCAAGAGTGGGACGAAGATTTTGCTCGATTGATTATAGTGATAAAAGCAGTAACTCACTCTTCGATAGCGAAAAGATGAAGTAAGTAGGGAATAGCAAACAATAGCGCTATAAAGCCCTAAACAAATAAAAGAGACAACAAGGTACCAACGTGAATACCCGTACTACTTAGGTCTGTCACATACTCAAACGTCGTTGTGGCTACCCCAATCGACAAAAACAGTATGACGATAATTAAATGTTTATGAGTAAATGCTTTAGAGCGGTAACGATTTCGCTTTTGGAAGTAAATAACAGCAATAAGATGAAAGAGTAAGACAATGGGTAGTATAAACAACATATAGTAAAAGGTAAGATGCCCTGCTGCACCTGCTGCACCTGCTGCATAGACAGGAGACGCTATAATCATAAGAAGTGCTAGTAAAGCTAGATGACTTGAATGTGGCAATTTGCGGTTTAAGTTTTTGTTTATCATCTCTATTCTCAAATTCGTTTATAATCGAGAAGGCGCTTTTTCATTAAGTCACAGTATCTATTTAAGCCTTAACCGCTCGTCATTCTAGTCCAAAATCGCTACATTATATTTTCAATGACTTAACCTTAGAATAACAGACTGGCCCTCTAAAAGTTAACTGTAGTTTTTCTCGCACTATCAATAACTTAACTAAATAATTGAAAATTGCTTTTTCACATCGTGAACGCAATTCATGTTAAAATGAGCGCCTTTAAATTAGCCGCTACTCAATTAGTCAACAATAACTATCCTTAGCCGCTAGCTATCACCCGTATTTTTAAGATTAAGGTTGTCCCATGTCTGCCGATACCATCGCCCGCACCGCTTTTAAACAAGGCACCAAAGCGCTTTATGATTACGATAAGCATTGGGCCAGCTGCTACGAGCCTGCTCCCTTTTTGCCAATGAATCGCGCGGAGATGGATGCGCTCGGTTGGGACGCTTGCGATGTGATTATCATCTCAGGCGATGCTTATGTCGATCACCCCAGCTTTGGGATGGCGATTATTGGGCGCTTACTTGAGTCGCAAGGCTTTCGCGTGGGTATCATCGCCCAGCCCGACTGGAAAAGCAAAGACGCCTTTATGGAGCTTGGCAAACCCGTCTATGCGTATGGCGTGACCGCTGGCAACATGGATAGCATGATCAACCGCTACACTGCCGATCGTAAGATACGTAGCGATGATGCTTACTCGCCGGGCAATGTCGCTAATAAGCGCCCTGATCGCGCGGCTATCGTCTACAGCCAGCGCTGCCGTGAAGCGTATCCTGATGTGCCGATTATCTTAGGCGGTATCGAAGGCAGCCTACGCCGTATCGCCCATTATGATTATTGGTCAGATAAAGTACGCCGCAGTATTTTGCTCGATAGCCGTGCCGACGTTCTTTTATACGGTAATGCTGAACGCGCTATTGTCGATGTGATGCATGGTCTATCCAAAGGCTATACCTTTGAGCAAATGAGTAAACTGCGTGGTACGGCATACTTACTCACGCCAAGTCGTCGTCATTGGCAAGCGGATATGATAGAAGTCGCTAGTAACGATGTCGATACCGTTGGCCGTGTCGATCCCATTATCAACCCTTATGTCATGACCGAAGACGTTGACAGCTGTAAGATTGAGCAAGAGCGTCCCAACCAGACGCCAAATCAAAACTCGTTTTCATCACAGTATCAGGGTTTTGTCGCTGAGCCTGTGACTAATAAAGTCTTGAACGCTGATCAAGTTGATGAAGAGACTCAGGTTGTGCAAATGCGCGGTATGGAGGTTCAAGAATACAAACCAAAAACGGCGCGTAAATATAAGCTAAAACTACCCGCTCGTGAGCAAACCGTCATTCGGCTGCCTGACTATGAGCATGTCAAATCTGATCCTGTACTCTACGCGCATGCCAGCCGTATCCTGCATCTAGAGACCAATCCAGGCAACGCTCGCGCGCTGGTGCAACGTCATAGTAGCGGCGCGGGAAATTCCTTTACCTCTATCGATGTTTGGCTCAACCCGCCGCCGATTCCGCTCTCAACCGAAGAGATGGATTATGTGTTTGACTTGCCCTATGCGCGCCTGCCGCACCCGAGCTATGGCGATGCGCGTATTCCTGCCTTTGACATGATTAAATTCTCGGTCAATATCATGCGTGGCTGTTTTGGCGGTTGTACCTTTTGCTCAATCACTGAGCACGAAGGGCGCATTATCCAAAACCGCTCGGAGGAGTCTATCCTACGCGAGGTCGAAGCCATTCGTGATACTGCACCGAATTTTACGGGCGTCATCTCTGACCTTGGTGGGCCAACTGCCAATATGTACCGCCTCAACTGTAAAGATGAAACGATTGAGAAAAACTGCCGTAAGCCCTCTTGCGTCTATCCTGATGTCTGCGAAAACCTAATCACCGATCACAGTAATTTGACTAAACTATATCGTAAAGCTCGCGATATTAAAGGCGTAAAAAAGATCCTGATTGCCTCAGGTCTGCGCTACGATCTAGCCGTAAAAGATCCCGAATACGTCAAAGAACTGGTGAGCCATCATGTCGGTGGCTATCTAAAGATTGCCCCTGAGCACTCTGAAGATGGCGTATTGTCAAAAATGATGAAGCCTGGCATGGGCAGCTATGATCAATTCAAAGCCATGTTTGAGCAGTTCAGTCAGGAAGCGGGCAAAGAGCAGTATCTGATTCCGTATTTCATTGCGGCCCATCCAGGTACTAAAGATGAGGACATGATGAACCTCGCCCTTTGGCTCAAACGCAATGATTATCGCGCTGATCAAGTACAAGCCTTCTACCCTAGTCCAATGGCAACCGCGACGACAATGTATCACACCCACAAAGACCCGCTACATAAGGTTAGCCGCGAAGGTGGCGATATGGATATCGTTAAATCGGGCAAGCAGCGTAAACTCCATAAAGCCTTCTTGCGTTATCATGATCCAAAGAATTGGGTAATGCTGCGCCGTGCTCTGCAAGACATGGGTCGTAGCGATCTTATTGGTAAAAACCGTGGCTGCTTGATACCACCATTCAACGCCAGTTTAGAGGGCCGTGATGGGGAGCAAAATGGCTATCAGTCGGCACGCAAAAAGAACAGCCGCATCGGCAATGATTCTGTCAAGCGTCAAGGTAATAGCAAAAACAGCGCCGGCAAGAAAAAAGTGAGTAAAGGCAACTTTCAAACTCAGCACACAGGATTGCCACCGCGTAAAACGAAATAGTGACTATTCTTAATTGATAAATAAAAAGCGCATCAGCTTAATAACTGATGTGCTTTTTAGTTTGGCTAAATACTTACATTAGTTATCGATAAGGCAACGAAACCCACAGCTTACAAACAATTTCTAACATAGCGTATCCTTAGTTTTGGTTACCATAACTCTATGCAATGAATGCATCATATAGATTTTATACTTTGGAGAAACTTATGAATACGATGATGAAAGTAGCCACAGCTATGCCTACCCTTGCCTTGATCAGCGCTTGTTCAACGATGGCACCTAGCACGCCTATGACACCTGCAACGCCTGTCACCGATACAGCCCCTACCGTGGCTTATGATCGTATGGCGCCTGTGCCTTACACCTGTACAGACAACAGCCAAGTGATGGCTAAGCAATCAATCAACAAGCAACAAGCGATGCTAACAGCAACCTTACCTAAGGTTGGCTGGTCGCAGCAAAACATCATCCTAAATGGCGGCGTCCAAGGCGCGACCGCAAGCTACGTCAATCAGTCAAACCCAGAAGTCATCTATGCTTGGCATATGAAAGGTGACGAAGGTGTGTTAGCCATGAAATGGGCAAACGGTAGAGAGTATCAGGTCAACTGTAAAGTAGGTAGATAAGCCTATTGGCCGCGTCTCCTATTGATAGGAATAAACCTACTATTGGCAAGCTTCACGTGATAAAGAACAGTCATATATTATGGCTGTTTTTTTGTGGTTGATTGAGTGGTGAACACAACCAAAAGCTGTCAAAATGCTTGCTACTAGACAGGTATTACTACAGCGATAATAAAGGGTAACTCAATGAGCAAACGTCTAATCAGCACGGCAATGATACTTGCCTCAAGCCTAGCAGTGCTCGCAGGCTGTGATAATAGTGCTAGCACAACTGACGCGCAAAGCGCACAAGTCGCGAGTACCACCAAGCAAAATACGTCCGATGACCAAGCTGTCGCTACTGGCAATACAGCAGCTGCGGGCGCTATGGACTGGTCGCTGATGGCGAGCGATGTCACGCCTATTGACCGAGCAGACTTTGACTATCCGTTTGAGAGTGATAGCCAGAACGTCAAAGACTACGCGGACTATTTTGACGTCGATACTGCCACCGCACAATATAATCTCACCGTTGGCATGGCGAGTAATGAAGCGCTATCTAAAGCACTTGATCAGCTCAGCAATAACTACACTTCTCATGAACTCACTGACGGCGAGGATATCAAGCTCATCATTCATACCACACCTGATATCCAAGCGGGTCGCTATGACTATGTGTTTGAAGAAGATTATGCCAAAGGACTCACCCTACCGATTGTAATTGTGCCTGATGGTAAAAAGAGTGAGGTTGATGTGCATAGTGAGGCTGGGGAGTAGAGTTTAACCCGTGTTGATATATACGACGGTATTTGACGATAAAACAAACCATAAAGAACTAAAAGCTAGCCTCAGCATCGCTTGCTTTTATAATGGGCAAATATGCTTATCATAGCGCGGTTTTCTTTAATGGTTCATTCGGCGCTCGTCCCTCGCGCGTCCACGTTTCGTCAGCGCAGTTAATCTCAGAGTGAGTCTTGCGCACTAACGCGTGAATATGAAATAGCAAATTAAAATTACTAGACTTGTAGGGTGCGCCCCGCGCACCGATTCAATATCAAAACCATAAAGGAATAAAAATGCCAAGGTACATCCGTTCGTACACCCAAGGCGCTACTTATTTCTTCACATTAGTATCGTACAACCGAAGAAAAATACTATGCGAACCTGATTTCTTAAAAGCATTTAAAAGTAGTATAAGACAGATTCAACAGCAGTATCCTTTTGAAATCATTGCTTGGGTACAACTACCTGATCATATTCATTGTATCTGGCAAATGCCTGAAAATGATGCCAATTATAGTATGCGTTGGTCGCAAATAAAACGTCTAACCACACAAGCTTGTCCGCAGTATCATTCAACTAAAGATGCATTGAGCCTTTCAGAAGTAAAACGGAATGAGAGAGGAATATGGCAAAGACGATTCTTGGAGCACCAAATTAGAAACGAGTCTGACTTTATCAAGCATATGGATTATTTGCACTATAATCCTGTCAAACATGGCTTGGTTGATAAGGTTGCAGATTGGCCTTATTCAAGCTTTCATCGCTATGTAAGACAAGGGTTTTATGCGGAAGATTGGGGTGGTTCGATTGTTTTTTTAGAGGGTTTTGCGGATAAGCTGGGTTAGCTTGTCGTTTATGCAATTAAAGAATGATAGGGTGCGCCCCGCGCACCAACGCGTGAATATGAAGCAATAGATTAAAGTCACCTCTCTATGCAAATCATTTAACGTTCAGCTATAAGTCAAATAATACATATAAATTTAAAACCTAATTCTTCAGTGGTGCGCGGGGTGCACCCTACACTAACTAACCCGATTGAAATTAAGCTGAATAGGATGAAGAACAATGAGTGAGCTAAGGTGTACAATCGAAAATACAAATCAGTTTTGGTCACACTATTTATCTTTGGAAAATAGCCTAGAAGAGATTAGTGAATATATTTCTATCCATAAGAAAAACGATGAAAGCTACTCTTTTAAAAACATGCAATTATATTTTGCAATTTGTACTGATATAGATAGTATTCTTAAACATATAAGAGCTAATTTAGATCTACAGTTAATTAAACAACCTAATATGGGTCATCATAGGGAAATGCTGTCGAAATACTTTCCAATAATTAGTAGCTCTGAGGTATTTCTTAATATCAGTAATGAAAAACGTGTTTTTCAACCTTTTAAACCGTTATCTAGAGAAGGTGAAGCTTTTGAGTGGTGGAGTGCATATAATGACATCAAACATCAACGTCCAGAAAATTTTTATAAAGCCAATATTAAAAATTTATTGAACGCTCTCGCTGCTTTGCACATATTAAATTTAATTTACGCCATAAGTTTAAAAAAAGAATACTTATGCAACTACGAAGATACTCTCATTCAAGCAAGTGCCTTACGAAGTTATCCACTTTTACAGTTTAAAAATAGTGGAGTAATGAGTTATATTGGCGGTCATTACTATTATGCTTGTCGATTAAACAGTGAAAATATATATAGGATGTAGCCTCTGCATTTCCTCATTATAACAACGAATAAATAGCTTTTGTAGGGTGCGCCCCGCGCACCAACGCATAAATCCAGATAGATAAATTAAAAACACTTATCTATAAAATTATTCCACGTTGAATTATTTATAAAATAATATGCTTAAATTCATAAATCCGTTTCTTAAATGGTGCGCGGGGCGCACCCTACTCAACTCTCTTGCTATTCTACAAAATTAGAGCTAGGCGCGAATGAAGACGGAAATGGCAGAGTATTGATCTGCCTGTCTGCGAGGCGAGAGCTGTGTTCTGTTCTTGCGCGAGGGACGAGCGCCGAGTAAACCATTAAAGAAAGACGACTCATGACCCGCATATTTGCCAACTTTTAAAGCAAGCGATGCTGAGGCCATGCTTTTTTGTCTGTTGCTCTTTACCAAGTTTGGCTTGCAAATGGTGCGTGGGGCGCATCCTACGGCCAACATTTAACTCTTAACCAATTCCAAGAACTCCTCCTCACCCACAACTCTGACCCCCAACTTCTCCGCTTTCGCCATTTTCGATCCTGCTTTCTCTCCTGCCAACAAAGCCGTAGTTTTGGCGGAGATGCTGCCTGAGACTTTCGCGCCCAACGCTTGCAGCTTGGCTTTGGCTTCGTCCCTTGCCATGCTGCTCAGTGCGCCTGTGATGACCCAGGTTTGACCATCGAGTGGTAGATCAGCAGAGGCGACTTGCTCGACGTTATCCCAGTACACGCCAGCTGCGCGTAACTTCTCGATGACTTCAACGTTATGTGGAGCGCGGAAGAACTCGTGGGTCAGCTCAGCGGTGATGGTGCCAACATCAGGGGTGGCAATAAGCGCGTCCATATCAGCGCTCATTAAGCTATCCAAATCGCCAAATTGCTGGGCGAAGTTTTGTGCGGTGCCCTCGCCGACGCCGCGAATACCCAAGGCGTAGATAAATCTAGCCAAGGTGGTTTTTTTACTGGCTTCAATGGCGTCAATGATGTTTTGTACCGACTTCTCGCCAAGTTTTTCAAAAGTAATCATCTCATCTGTATGCTGGTGCAAGTCATAGATGTCGGCGACGGTTTTGACAAGTCTGTGCTCAAAGAAGCTAATGAGCCAGCGCTCGCCGAGTCCATCAATATCCATGGCGCGGCGCGAGACAAAGTGGATTAAGGCCTCGGTTTGCTGCGCAGGACAAAACAAACCGCCGCTACAACGGGCAAGCGCTTCGCCTTCAGGGAGCACCACGGGAGAGTCGCATACCGGACAGTTGCTCGGCAGGGTGACGGGCTTAGATTCCTTGGAGCGCTGATCGTGCCAGACGCGAGATATTTTAGGGATGACGTCGCCTGCGCGGTGCACGCTGACCATATCTCCTGCGCGCACATCTAAGCGCTCAATCTCACCAAAATTATGTAAGGTGACGTTGCTGACGGTGACGCCGCCGACTTTGACGGGCTCTAATTTACCAACTGGGGTAATTTGCCCCGTGCGCCCCACTTGCCATTCGATATCGTTTAGGCGGGTGATGACGGTTTGGGCGGGGAATTTATAGGCCGTCGCCCAGCGCGGTTCACGCGATAAAAAGCCAAGCTGCTGCTGGAGTGCAAGACTATTAACCTTGATAACCATACCGTCGATCTCAAACGGCAGTTTTTCGCGAGTCTCAATCATTGACTCATAGTACTCTTGTGCTTGGCGCGGGTGAGCCACCACTCGCACCGCGCTGACGGTAAAGCCAAGATCACCAAGCCAAGCGAGGGCGGCAGACTGCGTCTCTATCGTCTCGGGTAGTCCTTGATTGACCGAGTATCCGTAGAACGCTAGCGGACGGCTAGCAGCAATAGCGGGATCTAATTGACGTAAGCTCCCAGCAGCGGCATTACGCGGATTGGCAAAGACTTTGTCATCGTTCTCGACTGCCAAGCGGTTTAAGCGCTCAAAGCCTGCTTTGGGAATCAACACTTCGCCGCGCACTTCTAGCAGTTCGATGTTTGTTGCTTCGCTAAGATACAGCGGCAAGTTACGGATAGTTTTGACGTTTTGGGTAATGTCCTCACCTGTTTGACCATCGCCGCGTGTGACCGCTTGCACAAACTGTCCATGTTCATACTTGAGAGAAACAGCCAGTCCATCCAGCTTAAGCTCCATCTCGTACTCAGGGTTTTGTTGGGTCAAGCTTAAACGATCGTTGACGCGGCGCATAAATCCGTGCAAATCATCATAGTCAAAGACATTGCCTAGAGATAGCATAGGGATATCATGGGTCACTTGGGTAAAGGCTGACAGCGGGGTATCGCCGACCTGATTGATTGGGCTGTCAGGCTGGATAAGATCAGGGTAGGCTTCTTCTAACTCTAACAACGAGCGGCGCAGTTGGTCGTACTCGCTGTCGTCTAAGATAGGATTATCCAGCACATAATAGCGATAGTTATGGGTTTTGAGCGTCTCGATAAGCGTGCGCATTTTTGCGATGATAGCGTCGTTATCTACGGCAGGTTTTACTGCATTTTTGGCAGAGGGTTTGGTAGCTTTTGAGTCAGTCATAATCGGCGTCTTTACGGTTCAAGATGCCAATATAATAACAAGTTTTGATAGCAAATAACGTAAAACGAAGGACGTTATTTGCCTCAATAAGGCTAGAGTTTTTTGTTTTATTAGAGGTTAGCCTTTATTCATAGTCGCGTACTTGATTGCGCAGTTGCTGCTTATATTCAGGGGTGATCGGCTCGTTATTTTCATCAAGCATAACCGCGTCCAGATCATCTGCCATCATGTAAGCAATACTCATCATACTATCAAAACTATGCAGTGCCTGCGGATGCGGTAGCGATAAGAACACCACGACGCCGCTATAGGTATTGGTCGCCACGCTATGCGGGTCAAAAGGCGCGATACCCTCATCAGTGATGCCCATCATGCTAAACCAAAGCATACCTGTGCCGTCTTTTTGCTCATAGCGATGGAACATATTCATCGCGCCAAAGCGCAGACCATATTTATCTATCAACCCTAACAGGTCACGACCACGAATGACGGACGTTGCACGGTCACGGTACTGCTGCGGCAAAATCGTAATGTTGATGTTGTCTTTGGCATGAATCAGCGGACCGTTTTGCGCTTGATCAACAGGCTCAAGTAGATGCTGATCGAGCACCGGACTGTTTTCATCAAAGCTTGGCTCATCAAAGGTATCAATGACAGGCATCAGGCTGTCTGTGGCTGACACTAGGCTTGAAAAAGCGTCAATCTCTTGCTCACTATGCGTCTGCGCATCCTCTTCGTTACTCATTTGCTGCGCTATCGCTGCAAATTCGTCATCATCGGCGCGCTGCTGTTCCGCCTGCCAGCGCTCATAATCCTCATTTTGCTCGCTGGCAGGACTGGTGTCAGCTTGGGCATGATTTAGCATATCATCGATGGTTGCAGACTGCGTTGTAGGCTCGTCTTCGACGACCGCTTGTAAATACTCGCGATCAGGCGCGATACTGGTCTCGCCTGCGACAGTATCGTCAAGATCTGGCTGATCAACGATATTACGCTCATGACGCGGAATAATAGGAATGCCATTTTTGTCATAATTCACTGGAGTGGTTTCAGTATTTTGACGACGCTTAAAACTGCGAATGACCATAAACAGCCCTGCGAGCACAATAAAGGCTGCAATGGCAATCAAGATAAACTGAATAGCGGTCATGAGTGAGATATCCTAATAATGACAAAGGGGATGATAGTGAAAACAAATAGCAATAGTCTAGCATGGCTAATAGACGCCGTCATCACTTGCTATGTTTAGCACGCGTACTTACTTGAGTGCGGCAAGTTTATCTTACTATATTTTTAAGCATAAAATCACTATTTGCCGTTTAAATGAAAACAGGTTCATTACCAAATGATCTACATGAGCCTCTAGCTGTCGATATAATTGATCGCTTCATCCAAGGACACACTGACCAAAGTTGAGACGCCAGCTTGCGCCATAGTGATACCTTTTAGCTCATCAGCAATCTGCATGGAGAGCTTGTTGTGACTAATAAAAATAAACTGCACCTCTCCTGCAAGCTCCTCAATTAAGCTGGTAAAGCGCGCGACATTGGCATCATCGAGCGGCGCATCGACCTCGTCAAGTACGCAAAAGGGTGCAGGATGCTGCTTAAATATCGCAAAAATAAGACTCAGCGCGGTTAGGGTTTTCTCACCGCCTGAGAGTACCGCTAAGCGGCTGTTGCGCTTACCCTTGGGCTGCGCCATCAAAGTGAGTCCGGCGCGCCACTGCTCAGATTTAGGTAAATCACTATCGGTATCTAGCGTGAGGCTCGCGTGACCACCGCCGAATACTTTGGCGAATAAAGCTGCCAGCTCAAGATTTACCGCATCGAGCGTTTGCATAAATAATGCCTTAGTCGTCTCATCGATAGATTTGATCGCCTCAGTCAAAGTCTGCATACTAGCGGCAATGTCTGCCGTCTGCTGCGCTAACGGCTCTAAGCGCTCGTTAACCGCCGTCAGTTCTGTGATAGCGGTTAGATTAACCGCGCCTATTTTGCTCAGCTCATGCTCAAGCTTGGCTTGCTCTGATTTGAGCTGGGCGATTTTGTCTGGACGCACGCGGCGATCATGGACGATAAAGTCCGCTAACACGTTTGAGACACTCATCGTTTGCGGCGCGTCTTTATCATACTTTTGACTGATGCTTTGATACTTTGCTAGAGCCTCCTGAGCATGAGTGCTCGCGTCCTCCAAGCGCGCATTACTTAGCGCTAGCTGTGTTGCTAGCTGTGCCAAATCCTCTTGCTGTGATTGAAGCTTATGCTGTAGCGCTTCCAGCTCATTTTGCTGTTTACTATAGTCTTGCTTGAGCGCCGCTAAGGTTGACTCACGCTCCGCTAGCAGAGCTTGCTGCTGATCACGCAACTCTTGTATCTTTTGCATCCTTGTCTTTAGCTCTGGCAATTGCTGTTGATACTCTACTAACTGAACGCCAAGCTTTTGCGACTCTTGTAGGGATTTATCATGCTGATCTGTCACTTTGACTAGGCGGCTAACGCTATGCTCTAAACGCATCTCGCCTTTTTGTATGTTTAACTGTAGTGCCTGCCAAGCATCGTCCTCTGCCTGCCGAACACGGCTACGCTCATTTTTATCCGTCTGTAACTTTTGACGATGACTTTTTGCTTCTGTCAATTGTGTAATGAGCGTATCTAGCGCCCGTTGAGTCTCGCTCTGCTTATCATTGAGCGCTTTTTGTTCAGCTATTAGCGCTTGCTGTTCTTGCTCAAGGCTTAATTTGTCATTATCCAGACGCTGTATGTCAGCTTTCAAGCGCTCATACATCGCTTGACAAGTGGTAAGTTGCTGCTGGCAGTGATGCTTATCTTGCGTTAATTGGGCCGCCTGCGTACGAGCCTCCTCTAAGCTGATCGTCAACGCATCATACTCGCGCTGAGCTTGCTTAAGCGTTTGTTGCTGCGTGTTTATGCTTACATTGCTAGCCTCTAACAAGGTCTCAAGCTGTTTTAGGCGCGCACGTTGCTCAATACGTTGGGTCAAAAACGCGCTGTTGTTTTCACTGTTATCCCGACCAATAAGCCTACTTAAATATATCATCCCTTGCTGACTAATCATCCAGCCATCAGTCGTTAGTAGCGTTGCAGGCTTTGGTAACACCTCTAAAACTCTACCCAGATTTGCTCTTTTTTCTTCTTCAGTTTCATTATCAGTGCCAATGTATAAATAACACTGCTGGCAAAGCGCAAGTCTTGGCTGCAAGATTAACTTAGATAAAGGTATAAGCTGTTTGCTAAGCGCATGTGCTAACTGGCTCATAAATGAATGAACTTCATCGCTTTGGGTAGCGGGCAGCCATAAGCTGTGACCCGATTTTGCACCTACGGTATCTTTTTGATAACTGAGTAAGTTTGTTACATAATGCGCCAAGTTCTGTCTATTGTTGTCCGTCAGCAAGACATGGCTATCAAGCCACGGGGCCAGCCATTCATCGAGTATATGGGCATAACGCTGACCCAAATCTGTCAGCTCAATGCGTGCGCGTATCGTGCTTATCGGTAACGGCTGTGACACCTGATCAAAATCGCTATCTTCAGTGTCATAAGTTATTTTAGTAACGTGCTGCGTTGACGTATCGTCGCGTGATTTAGGATGCAGCATTTGATGCAAGGTATCGTACTCACCGACTAGCAGTGCATGACGTTTTTCATTCTCTGTCAGCTCACGCTGCTGTACGCCTAATCGCTGCTGTAACTCATGCGCCCTAGGTTGCAGTACTGCTACCTGCTCAAAGGTATAATCCTGCTTGCGTACAATGTGCCCTAGCTGATCCTTTAACTCGGTCAGCTCGGTATGTGCGAATGCAGGTGAGACGCTGCTATGATCTGCGTCCAAGGGTAATAGCTGCGCATGTAGGGCTTGCCAATTGTGCTCGCGGCGCTGCCACTTGTCGTAGCTTTGCTGGTAGCGCTTTTGTTCCTGAGCATTAATGGCTTGCTGCTGCTCTAAAATGCGCATGTCGTATTGTAAGCGCGATACTTTATCTTGCGCGTCAGTCCATGCCCGCTGCAATGTGCGCTCGCTTTGTTTATAGGACTCACGTTTGACCGCCAAATCGTTGAGCTGTGGACGTAGACTTGCCAGCAACGCTTGTTGCTCGCTTTGCTCTAGCTTTAAGGCTTCGCTCTCTGTATGCGTTTGTGATTGCTGCGCGTGTATACTATCGATCTGCTGCTCAATCTGGCTGATTTGGTTTTGAATATCAAAAAGCTCATGCTCAGCTTTTTGATAGCCCAGCTGCTGCTGATAGTGTGTGCTTTGCGCATCGTCTTTGAGCCACTGCTCTTGTGTGATGTGCGCTGTCAGTTTGTCTTGCTTGGCTTTTAGATCCTCACAAAGGCTTTGCAGGCGCGCGACCTCATCGAGACCTTGCTTGTGCGCTTGTTTTTGCTGCTGCTGATAGTGCTTAGCTTGGTACAACTGCTGAATGGTAAGTTGCTGCTGGATATCAGCACGCGCGAGTGTTAACTCCTCATAACGCTGGGCGCTTGTTGCTTGTTTAGATAGCCGCTTTTGTTGACTGACAAGCTCGCTTTGCATATCCTGCAAACGCGCTAAATTATCTTGCGTGATCTCAAGCTTTTTTTGGGTCTCTAAGCGCTGTGCTTGATAACGTGATACCCCTGCCGCCTCTTCAATAAACTCACGTAGCTGCATGGGGCTTGAGTCAACGATACGCCCAATCATGCCCTGCTCAATCACTGCATAACTGCGCGCGCCAAGCCCTGTGCCTAAAAAGACATCGACAACATCACGGCGACGCGCGCGCGTGCCATTAATAAAATAGTCTGAACGTCCCTCCTTATTGACTTGACGGCGTACAGACAGTTCATGATATAAGTTAAACTCGTGGCGAATGCCTGTGGTCTCATCTTGGGTGTGCTCAAAGGTCAGCTCGACACTGGCAACGCTTTTTGCCGATTTGTCTTGGGTGCCTGCAAAAATCACATCGCTCATCGCTCCGCCACGCAGCTGCTTGGCGGAGGTCTCGCCTAGTACCCAGCGTATGGCGTCAATGACGTTTGATTTGCCGCACCCATTGGGCCCGACAATAGCAGTAATGCCACGAGGAAAGTTAAAGGTGGTAGCATTAGCAAAGGATTTAAATCCTGTCAGCTTGAGGGATTTTAGGCGCATGAAAGGTATATTAGGTCAGCAAAAACAGGCGGCTATTCTACCGCAAATTGCGGTGTGTTTAGAAGTTTGTTATAAGGCTGCATTGCATTAGAATAGAGGACAGCCTATATTGAGTATGAATTAAAAATAAGCGAGCTAACATGAAGAACTCTGACCCGCAGGACTTACAACAAAAATATGAGCGCTGGAGCCAGTTATATCAGCAGCAACTTGAGGCGCAGCAGCAATTTTTAGAAGCAGAAAAGCTGTTCGATGAGTTGCAAGGGTATTACTTAAGCCCGCAGTGGATGGCAGATCGTGAAGCGGATCTACCAATTGAGCACTCAGGCGAGGCGCATTCTATCTTTAGTGAAGATGCGCTATGGAGCATGCTTACCGATCGCAATGAGCTGGCAATGAAGTGGATGCGATTGGGGCTCGATGCGATTGATAAAGAGTAGACTCTATCAACCGCCTGTAGAAAAAATTTATTTAGGCAAAGAACTGCTCAGACAAAAGTTATGCACTCAACTGGTTTGCGCCGGCGAGCACTTTGAGCGTTTGTCCCACTTCACTACTATAGGTTTCCTGTAGAATATCACTAACAAATACCCATTCTGACTGACAAGACTCAGGCGTGACCGTAATCGCCATATAACCACGCTCATTCGGGTTTATGAACTGCAAACCGTCTATGATTTGAGTCAGTACCGCTTTTACTTGTGCTGGCGGATTAGGAATGTATTCCTCAAATCCTGGTGAGCTGACTGAGCTGGTCGCAAACTCTACGCCCACAGCGTTGTTGTCTTTATCGGTGAGATTATTTGCCCATGCATTGTGTGTATCACCCGCCAGTACGACTAGGTTTTTATTTAGATTTTTGGCGGTTGCTAATATGCGCTCACGCGCCGCACTATAACCATCCCAAGCGTCAGTATTATAAGGAATAGCAGGCTGTTGCAATAGAGCGATATCTTGAGGGGTTAAAGTTTGTGGAGCGGTTTGGGCTTTTTGCGTTAACGCTAAGTACGCATTGATATCTAAGCCAAGTCTAGGATCGGCTAAATTCAAAATGACGGGCGCAGGTATATCCATCCGTCCCATCAACACTTGCTGACCGAGCACTTGCCACTTAGCGTTTGATTGCTGTAGTTGGCCCACCAGCCAGTTGTTCTGCGTCAGTCCCAATAGCTCTCTATTAGGGTCATTGGTCGCTGCCATAAACGCATCGCTGTCAATATAGGCGCCGACCACATTATCAGCTTTGATAAAATTGGCATAATTGAGCTGTTCATCACGTCCAATAATGCGAGTATCTAACATGTGCAAACTTAGTAAGTCGCCGAAGTCAAAGCTGCGATAGATCTTACTTTGTACTTCGTTACGTATCGGCATCCACTCATGATAAGCGGTGACAGCGGCGAGTTTGCGATCATCCCAGCTGCCCTCAGTGGCAGGCTGATGATTTTCGGCGCCATCTTCATAAGCATCATTGGCCAGCTCATGATCATCCCATACCGCAATCATAGGTACAGCGGCATGCAAGTCTTGCAAATCTGCATCGCTTCTATACTGCGCATAACGCATGCGATATTCGTTGATGCGCGTCACCTCTTGCGCAGGTTCAACCTCACGGTCGATAGCAGCGGCGTTTTGCGACGCATAAGCAGGTACGACATTGCCCCCAGCATCGGTAACCGTGCGTCCATACTCGTAAATATAATCGCCCAAATGAATAAAAACATCTAAATCATTGCGCTTAGCAGCATCAGCGTAAACATGGAAAAACCCAGCTGGATAATTGGCACAGCTAAACACCGCCATTTTGACTTGGTTCACTGAACCTACAGGTAAGGTTTTGGTTTTACCAACGCGGCTGCTCTTACTACCTACGGTAAACTGATAATAATAAACGGTGTTTGGCTCTAGAGCATCTACATCGACTTTGACAGTATAGTCCTTGGTAGCATTTGTAGTGACAGATCCTCGTTTGAGCACATTATCCATCTGTGAATCACGAGCTATCACCCAGTTAACCGTAAATTGACGAGATCCTGTGTTTTGCGGAGTTACTCGGGTCCACAGTATGACACGATCAGATAAGGGATCACCGCTAGCAACGCCGTGATCAAAACTAACGGCGTCATTGGCATTGAAATTGTCGTTGTCATCATCGTCACACCCTGCCAAGCCTAGACTAGCAACCCCTACTGCCGCCACCCCTATAGACCCAAAACCTTTCATAAAGCGGCGTCTATTAAACACCATTTTGCTGCGAGTATTACTGGCAGGCTCAGACTGTAGCGTATCGCTCGGTTCTACTAAGCTGTCGACAAAGACGTTGTGAATCACTTTTTCTGTTGTATTGTCAGTTGCGACATCTTTTAGTTCGATATCTGCTTTTTTGCTTTTATCGCCGTGTTTACTCATGGCTTGCGCATCCTTGTGCTATAGGTAATCTATCGCTATCGATAAACATTAGGGTGGTTTCCCGTATTGATTAAACTTCCTTATCAATCAAATACAGGTAAGCAAAATACTATCACAAACGTTTAGTTATAAGTGTTTAATTAATAGCCGCGCAATTTCTCTATTTATGTAGTAACTATTTAAGTTATTCTAAATCCTCATCTGCTTTAACTAAGAATACAATTGTAGACGCAGTCATGTGAAGAATGTAGCTAACTAAATATTCAGGTATCTCTCTAATTTCGTTACCTGCACCATGACCAGCTACTTTGTTACGAGCGGTAGGTACACCCGAAGTTAAGGTGTTTTTTAAAGATTTGAAATGCTGTTGCCAAAACTCAGGAACTAATCCTGATTGCATGACTCTTCCTGTAAGCTCATCAGCAGTTGCATTGGAGCTATACTCCCATTTGTTTTTATCTAGAATAATTTTTAGTGTACTTTCATAAGCTTTAAGACATTCTATCAACGCTTCACTATACCGCTTTTGACGGTAATGCTCATGTGCATTTAGAAATTCTTTTTGAGCACCTTTATAAATGGGATTGCTAAGTAGTTGTAAAGCAGGTTTAACAGCTTCAGTATGAATAAGCTCAGAATCAAGTCTAACAATTTGACCATTTTCATACTGATAGCCTATACTATGCTCTCGAAAACGTTGGTTCAGCTCAAGTATAGCCTTCTTAGAAATTTCATAGGCATCGTTACGTTTTCCAAAATCCTCATTACAGGCTTTAGTTTCAATAATATCAAATACGAGTTCTACAATCGTGAGAATATCATCTACGTTTTCTTCACTCAATATAAATTCAAGTATTGCTCCGTAGTCCATACTACTAGATACACCGTTTGTATTACTTTTAAGTGATAGCCTACCTTTTTCTCTGGAAAATATTTTACATATTCTACGTAACTCACTATTAGTATTATTGGCTAGAGTTGTAAAATCACCGTTAAATTCATGAAACACATTTTGAAAACCTTGTGACCCACTGTAATTTACGTCGTAAAAGACATCAGTTAAAATGTGATAAATTTGAACTCTAAACTCTTTTGGAAAAAAGTCATATTTATAATCATTTGAAAGCTCAGTATCAATAATCTCTTGTCTTTTAAAATATAACTTATCTATCATAACTAATCCTACGTATCTTATTAAGATTAAGATCTTCATATACTATATTTAAATTTTTCAAAGTTCAAAACCTAAATCACCCCAATCCCACTCAAAAACAATTGCCCGCCTGCGAATATCAGTAGTACACCAAAAGCGCGTTTTAGCGTCAGCGCTGGCAATACATGAGCAAGCTTGGCACCGACCTTTGCCATCGCAAAACTGACGACTGAGATGCATAAAAAGCCTGTGATATGCACGAACCCTATCGTGCCCTCAGGCAAATTGGCGACGTCTTGTCCAAACCATGCAAATCCTGCCGCGCCAGCCAGTGCAATCGGCAGACCACAAGCGGCTGAAGTGCCAACCGACTGCCGCATCGGTAGCCCTGCCCAGTTCAAAAACGGTACGGTCAAACTGCCGCCGCCGATTCCAAAGATAGACGACGCCATTCCGATACCAGTGCCTGCCCCAAACTGGACGCCAGCAGGAGGTAGCGGCTTACCCAATTGCTCTTTGTTAGAGAAAAACAACATTTTGAGCGCTACTAGTAACGCACCGATACCGATAATCGCTTGCAACGCTTTGCCATCGATCATATCCGCGATACCTGCACCAACGAGGCTACCGATGACTAGTCCTAACGCCATCTTGCGCCAGACCTCCCAACGTACCCCGCCGCGCTTATTATGCGCGGTCAATGAGCTGATGGACGTCACTACGATGGTTGCAAGCGACGTACCAATCGCCAAATGCGTGATAACGTCAGGCGGGAAATCATAAGCGGTAAATATCCATACTAGTGCGGGCACGATAATCATGCCACCACCAACGCCGAACAAGCCTGCACTAACACCTGCAAATGCACCCGCAATCACAAACCACACATATAACATCATTGACGCCACCTTTTATCTCACGGGTTTTTGTATCATAATGGCTAGCGCCAAGAGCGAAGCTCGCAGTATATATCCAATGCACTGTAAAAAAACATAGCGCTACTGGGATGAGTTTTATGCAGCATCAAGCGGCGTAGGCACAGCACGCAAGTAAAATTTATACCAGTAGCGCGTTTAAACTTACACGACAGTTTTATATTCAATTTACCATATTAAAAACAGTTGCATGATAATACTGACGCCACCCTTTTTAAATGCTGACGAAACTTACGAGCGTATCCGCTATGTTATCTAGCTTATTATCCAACCTTAATCATCGTCACCTTACAAGTAGCGTCTCAACCAATAGCGAGCTGATAGCAGACATAGAAGCAGGTACTCTGGACGGTGACAAAGTACATCTTTTGACCGCGCAGATGCAAAGTGGTGGGCGCGGACAGCATCAGCGCTCATGGCAGTCGCCAGAGGGCAATGTGTATCTATCTCTATATCATCCGTATCAAGCGCCTGTCAGCGGACTGCTATCCTTAATTGTAGGCGTAAAGCTGGCTACTATGCCTGTGATAGAGATGATAAATGAGCAGCTAATAAGGCAAAACTTGACTCCTATCGGTGTCAAATGGGCCAATGATTTAGGCTTTTATGCACAGCAAAGCGTTGATATGCCAGTTATTCCTTTTAGCAAACTGGCAGGGATATTAATAGAACCGGTATTACGCGATGGCAAAATGTTGGGCGTTGTCATCGGCGTCGGTCTCAACGTTAAGACGACGCCTACGCTCACCACAAAAACTGCTGAAGGTATGAGTTATCAAGCAATAAGCTTGCAAGACATTAAGCAATTGGTTAAGACAGATAATAATAATGACATACCGAGTTTGATAACTCTTTACGAGCAAGTGAGCGATGCTCTGTTGTCAGCGATGACTTGTTTTGCGCAAATAGTGCTTGAGCGTGCTAGCGTAAACCCACACTATTTAAATGATTTCATACAGCAGTTTGAGGCGGTAGATGCGCTAGCAGACTTAAAGGTGTGCGTCACGCAAACTCACCGCGCTCAAGAACACAAAATCGTAGCTCATGCCTGCGGTATAGATAGTAATGGCTGTTTGCAATTACGCCAAGATGACGCTAGTATTTGCACCATTTTTACCGGTCGCCTTGATGTGATAAATGAAGTTTAAAGGGTACTTATAACGAATACTGCTCTCGCAACAGCACTATTAAACGAGAGCGGTTAAAAGGGAAGGTTATGCTAAAAGGAATGCTATGCTCTGGTTAGATCTTGGTAATACTCGGCTCAAATACTGGCTGACAGATGATATCGGGCAGATCGTCGCGCATGATGCCAAATTGCATCTGCAAGCGCCCGCTGAGCTGCTGATGGGTCTGACTGATCGATTTGAGAACTACGCTCCTGATTTTATCGGTATCTCCTCAGTGCTGGGTGATGAGCTCAATAGTAAAGTATTTGAGACCTTGAGCCGACTTGATATTCCTTTTGAATTTGTCCATGTCGATGCCGCTCACCCTCTCATGCATAGCGCTTATAATGCTCGTCAATTGGGCTGTGATCGCTGGTTACAGATGCTCGGTGCGGTCGATAAAAAAAAGCGCCAGTGCGTGATCGGCTGCGGCACCGCGGTGACGATCGATCTGATTGATCACGCCAAGCATTTGGGCGGCTATATTTTTCCTAATATCTATTTACAACGCGAGTCGCTGTTCTCAGGAACCAAGCAGATTGCAATCTCAAACGGTAGTTTCGATAACTTAATTCATGGCATCACCACACAAGATGCGGTACATCGCGGCATTTTATTATCTATCGTGGGCGCTATCAATGAGATTACGCATAGACATCCTAACTTTGAGCTGATCATGACGGGCGGTGATGCCCATATTATCGCCCAACACGTCAATCGCCCCGTGCGGCTGCGCGATGATCTACTATTAAATGGGTTGGCGCGTTACTTTGATCATCGTCAGCAGTTGTCTGATTAGAGCTTTACAAAGAACCCAAGCAATAAAAAAAGCAGCTTATCTATGACAAGCTGCTTTTTTTGAATCTTGTAAAACCTATTTTGTTTCGTTAAATAGTTCACGGCCGACGAGCATACGGCGAATCTCGCTCGTTCCAGCGCCAATCTCATAGAGTTTGGCATCGCGCCATAAACGTCCCAGCGGATACTCATTGGTATAGCCGTTACCGCCGAATATCTGAATGCCCTCGCCCGCCATCCATGTCGCTTTTTCTGCGCACCAAAGAATCACACTAGCGCAGTCTTTACGTACTTGGCGACTGTGACCTTCGCCCTGCTTATCCAGCATGTCCAAGTTCTTACCGACCGTATATAAAAAGCTACGACCCGCCTGCAAGATAGTATACATATCCGCGACTTTACCTTGAATGAGTTGGAACTCACCGATAGCTTGTCCAAACTGCTTACGATCATGGATGTAGGGTATGACATTATCCATAACCGCTTGCATGATGCCGATAGGGCCAGCGGCTAGTACCGCGCGCTCAAAATCTAGGCCACTCATCAAGACTTTAACGCCTTGACCAATGCCGCCCAAGATATTTTCGCTTGGCACTTTGACATTATTAAAAGTCATCTCGCCCGTATGGCTACCGCGCATGCCGAGCTTATCAAGCTTTTGCGCAGTACCAAAGCCTTCCATACCTTTTTCAACGATAAAGGCGGTCATGCCTTTGGCGCCTAGCTCTGGATTGGTCTTGGCATAGACCACCATGACATCGGCATCAGGACCGTTGGTAATCCACATCTTGCTACCATTTAAGATATAGTTGCCGTCTTTTTCTTCAGCTTTAAGTTTCATGCTGACAACATCGGAGCCTGCGCCCGTCTCACTCATGGCGAGCGCGCCGATAAACTCACCGCTGATAAGCTTAGGCAAAAACTTCTGCTTTTGCGCCTCATTTCCGTTACGTTTGATCTGGTTGATACACAAATTTGAATGCGCGCCATAGCTTAGACCTATGGAGGCTGAAGCGCGGCTGATCTCCTCTAATGCAACCATGTGCGCGACATAGCCCATGTCTGAGCCGCCATACTCTTCGGGTACCGTGATACCATGCAGGCCGACATCACCCATTTTTTTCCAAAGGTCCATAGGGAACTCATCACTACTATCGATTTCACTGGCACGCGGGGCGATTTCTTTTTCTGCGAACGCTCTGATGACATCACGTAGCGCATCGATGTCTTCACCAAGCTGAAAATCTAATCCGGGTAAACTCATAATCTTTCCTTGTGTTTAATTTTAAATATGTAGACTAAAATGTATTAAGAGGCACGTTTATTTATAATAGCTCGCGCCACGTTTGAGTCGTTACGGCGACCTAAGAATGTACTAATACGCTCGCCTGCCACTACTAACTTTTCCAAATCGATACCTGTTGTGATACCCATGCCATGGAGCATATAAACCACGTCCTCTGTCGCCACATTACCCGTTGCGCCTTTGGCATACGGACAACCGCCAAGACCTGCCACAGACGTATCAAACTCACTAATGCCAAGCTCAAGCGCCGCCAAAGTATTGCTAAGCGCCTGACCGTAAGTGTCATGAAAGTGACCAGATATTTTTGCGACATCAATGTATTCAAAGGCCGCTTGAAGTGCACGCTGAACTTTGAGCGGAGTACCAACACCGATCGTATCGGCGATACCGATTTGTTCTGCGCCGATCTCAACCATACGTTTGGTGACGTAAGCTACCTGACTTGGGTCAATCTCGCCTTCATAAGGACAGCCCACGGTACAGGAAATGACGCCGCGCACCTTGATACCGTTTTGCTTGGCTGCAACGACTACAGGCGCAAAACGCTCAATACTCTCATCAATACTACAGTTGATGTTTTTTTGGCTAAAGGTCTCACTCGCTGAACCGAAAATCACTACTTCATCAGGATGGTAAGTGAGCGCATTATCAAAGCCGCGCATATTGGGCACCAGCACCGAATAAATAACGTCTCCACGGCGCGTATCTGACAGTGCCGTCATAAGGTCGCTGTTATCACCCATTTGCGGCACCCATTTAGGCGAGACAAAACTGGTAGCCTCTAACTTCTTGACGCCTGCAGCTATGAGATCGTTAATCAAAGCTTGCTTAACCGCCGTCGGCACCGTCGCTGACTCATTTTGTAAGCCATCACGAGGACTAACATCAACGATGCGGACATGGTCTGGATATAAGTTACTCATAAGTGCCATCCTATTTTTTGAATATTGGCCTTTTTATTCATCAGACGCGCTGTCGATACGTAGAAGCTCATCGCCATCTGCGACCAGATCGCCTGCGCCAAATAGCAATTCGGCGACCACGCCATCGGTTGGCGCGGTAATAGTATGCTCAATCTTCATCGCTTCAATAACAGCAAGTGGCTCGCCTTTTTTGACACTGTCACCCACATTGACTTTGAACGCGACCACTTGACCCGGCATCGGCGACTTTAAACTGCCGACAGCAGCGCTCTCTTCGCCCGCGTAAGCCATAATATCGACAAGGGTAATTTGATCACGACCACGATCAGTAAAGACATGTACCCTCTCGTTATGTACCCAGCTTTGTGCGCTGACGCGTGCGCCATCCAGCCATAAGGTGTGATTGTTCCCGTCATTACTATTATAGCTGACCTGACCTTCAAAAACGCAGGTTAAAGACTCGGGAGCGGCTTGCTTATCATCAGCGCTTTTCTCAATGGTAAGTGTAAAGCTACTGGCTTGGTCATTACCTTTAGATGTGGCGCTATTAGCTGACACATTATGCCAGTCACTAATACGAGCAACATAAGACTGCTCATTGTAGACTAAGCTAAATGAGCGCGCGTAATCGGTATAAGCGCGAAAACCAGTGGGTTGACCAAAGGGATCATTGTCGTTTTGAGTGCTACTGAGTCTTGCTGAGGATTCGCCAGCGAGCTGTTGCACAATTGCAGTCGTTACTAGCGTAGATAGCTCAAGCGGCTGCTGATCGAACAAGACGTCCGCTTCTCGCTCAATCAAAGCGGTATCGAGATTGGCTTGACTAAAGGAGTCTGTATTGATGACATAACGCAAGAATGCCACGTTATTAGGCAGACCAACGATACGCGTTTGCCCTAATGCTTGATCCATCTTAGCTAGCGCTTGCTCGCGCGTTGGCGCATGGACGATAAGCTTGGCAATCATAGAGTCATAGAATGGACTGATGACATCGCCTTCGCGCACGCCGTCATCGATACGCACGTCATCGATAATAAAGGTGCTGTGCTCAGGTTTTTGATAAGTAAACAGCGTCCCTGTCGCCGGCAAAAAATTATTATCAGGGTTTTCCGCGCAAATACGTGCCTCAATCGCATGACCGTTTATCGCAAGCTCTTCTTGCGATTTTGGCAGTGGTAAGCCTGCGGCAACTCGCAATTGCCATTCAACCAAATCAACGCCCGTGATCGCTTCACTGACAGGATGTTCTACTTGCAAGCGCGTATTCATCTCCATAAAATAAAAGCTCATCTCGCCACCGCGCTGCTCAACGATGAACTCAACCGTGCCCGCGCCTACGTAATCGACCGCACGCGCCGCTTCAATCGCAGCCGTACCCATTGCCTCACGCATAGACTCATCAACGCCTGGCGCTGGCGCTTCTTCTAGCACCTTTTGATGGCGACGTTGTACCGAGCAATCACGCTCAAATAGATGCACGTAGTTGCCATGACTATCACCAAACACTTGGATCTCGATATGGCGTGGTTTGAGCGCGTATTTTTCGATGAGTACTTGATCATCACCAAAACTGGTAATGGCCTCTCGGCGGCAGGAGTCTAGCAAATCATTAAAGTCGCCACTGTTTTCGACGATGCGCATCCCTTTACCGCCGCCGCCCGCGCTGGCTTTGATAAGCACGGGATAACCAATAGCATCGGCTTTCTCTTTCAAGAAGGCTGCGTCTTGATTGTCACCATGATAGCCGGGTATTAGCGGTACGTTTGCCGCTTCCATTAAGCGCTTAGACTCAGACTTGCCGCCCATTGCCCGTATGGCATCAGCAGACGGTCCGATAAAGGCGATACCTGCATCTTGACAAGCCTGCGCAAAGTCAGCGTTTTCACTCAAAAACCCGTAACCTGGGTGAATGGCCTCAGCGCCCCGCTCCTTAGCAATAGCAATGATAGCATCGCCTTTGAGATAGCTATCTTTTGGGGCTGAACCGCCTAAATAAATGGCTTCATCACAGACAGACACGTGCTTGGCATGTCGATCCGCATCAGAGTAGACAGCAACGGTGCGGACGCCTAAGCGCTTAGCAGTCGCCGCAACACGGCAAGCAATCTCGCCACGGTTGGCGATAAGAATCTTTGAAAACATAGCTATCCTTGTCTTTGCCTTTTAGTTCTATGATAACTTCTATACTTACTTAAGCCCGCTTTGTTAAGCTGAGCCTAGAAGATTAGTATAAGAGTCCTTAATTATAGGGTTAGTTGTTATATATTTATTTGCTAGATACTTAATTTGCTAGATACCTATTCGCTAGATGCGTAGTTATCAGCTGAGCCAATCAGGCTTACGCTTTTGTAAAAAGGCTTGTACGCCTTCCTTTCCTTGCTCTGACGACCGAATATCAGCGATATCTTTTACCGTATCAGCGATTAATTTATCGTCTATTGTCTCGCCAGCGATATCATGCAAAAGTCGCTTGCAAGTCTTGACCGCATCAGGGCTATTATTGACAATCTTGGCGCATATTGCAGCCACTCTATTTTGCAACTCGTCCTCATTAACGCGCTCATGGATAAAGCCTAATTGACGCGCTTTTTTGGCATCGAACACTTCAGCCGTTAAGAAATAACGCTGCGAGGCATGCGCGCCCAAAGCTCGTATGACATAAGGGCTAATCGTTGCAGGCGCTAAACCTAAACGTACTTCACTTAAGCAAAAATTAGCGATTTTGACTGCGATAGCCACATCACATACTGCAACCAAACCCATACCACCCGCATAAACATCGCCTTGAATAGCGGCAATGGTAGGTTTAGGACACTTGTAAATTGTCTTGAGCATTTGCGCGAGTTTATCGGCATCGGCTAGATTTTCATCATAGTCGTAATCTGCCATAGCGCGCATCCAGTTTAGATCCGCGCCCGCGCAAAACGCCTTGCCTGCTGCCGCTAAAGTGATAACGCGAACCTCGTCGCTTTGACCCAATTGCTTAAACACAGCTGTTAATTCGCTAATCATCTCATCATTAAAAGCATTGCGAATCTCAGGACGATTTAAGGTTACGGTTGCGATATAGTTTTCTGTGGTTACTAGTAGATTTTTATGATTATTCATATATGTTTGTTCCTGTTTGTGGTGCTTTTGTGACGTTGGTTCTGACTTAGCGCTCTTACTAATTCCGTGAAGAGTGGTAGGGTTGGTTAGTTTTTAAAATTCTTATGGAGAATGCAGGTAAAACCTAACCCACCGTATTGTCTTACTCTAATAGAAAATCTTATTCAAAAGATTTTCCTTGCAAGCTTAACGAAGCAGTGCTTCGTTTTTACAGCTTTCAGGTTACGCATTCGCTAGCCCACCCTACACAAAACATATCAACCTACATTCTAAAGACACCAAACGTCGTCTCTTCTATCGGGGCGTTGTGCGCAGCACTCAGTCCAAGCGCCAATACCTTGCGCGTATCAGCAGGATCAATCACACCATCGTCCCAAAGCCGTGCAGTGGCATAATAAGGATGGCCTTGCTCTTCATACATATCGCGAATCGGCGCTTTAAAGGCTTCTTCGTCAGCCTCGCTCCATGCCTCACCTTTGCGCTCAAAATTATCGCGCTTGACCGTTGCCAGTACTGAGGCCGCTTGCTCGCCGCCCATGACTGAAATACGAGCATTAGGCCACATCCACAAAAAGCGTGGACTGTAAGCGCGGCCACACATACCATAGTTGCCGGCGCCAAACGAGCCACCAACGATAACGGTAAATTTGGGCACTTTGGCATTGGCAACAGCCATGACCATCTTGGCACCATGACGGGCAATACCTTCGTTTTCGTACTTGCGCCCAACCATAAAGCCTGTGATATTCTGCAAAAACACGAGTGGGATTTTACGCTTACAGCACAGCTCAATAAAGTGCGTGCTCTTTTGCGCCGACTCGCTAAACAAGATGCCGTTGTTGGCGGTAATACCGACGGGCATCCCTTCGATATGGGCAAAACCGCAAATGATAGTCGTAGCAAAACGCGCTTTGAACTCATCAAACGCACTGTCATCGACGATGCGAGCGATGATTTCTCTAACATCAAAAGGTTTGCGCTTATCTGTTGGAATAATGCCGTATAGCTCTTTGGCGTCATAACGTGGCGGACGCGGCGTGATTTGATTAGGAATGACCTTGGCATCGCGGTTTAAGTGACCGACGATATCGCGCGCTATAGATAAAGCATGAGTATCGTTTTGCGCGAGATAGTCGACCACCCCTGATAGACGCGTGTGTACGTCACCGCCGCCTAAATCATCAGCACTAACCTCCTCGCCCGTCGCCGCTTTGACCAGTGGTGGTCCGCCTAAAAATATCGTGCCTTGGTCTTTAACAATGATAGACTCATCACTCATCGCGGGCACATAAGCGCCGCCTGCAGTACAGCTGCCCATGACCACCGCAATCTGCGGAATCCCTGCGGCACTTAGATTGGCCTGATTAAAAAAGATACGCCCAAAGTCATCTTTATCAGGGAAAACTTCGTCTTGATTGGGTAAGTTCGCGCCGCCTGAGTCAACGAGATAGACACAAGGCAGATGGTTTTCTTGCGCAATCTCTTGCGCGCGCAAATGCTTTTTGACCGTCATAGGATAATAAGTACCGCCTTTGACGGTGGCATCATTACAGACAATCATGCACTCAATACCATTGATACGACCAATACCTGCGATCACGCCAGCGGCTGGGATATCCTCGCCATACATATCATGCGCCGCCATCGGGGCGACTTCTAAGAACGGCGTACCAACATCAAGCAGGCGCTCAACACGCTCACGGGGCAACAGCTTACCGCGCGCTAAATGCTTGGCACGTGCACGCTCTGACCCGCCTTTTGCAACTTTATTTAGATGCTCATATAGATCGTCAACGATGACTTGCATAGCTTCGCGGTTTTGTTGAAACTCGCTGGCGTTTGGACTCAATTTACTGGTGATTATAGCGCTCATGACATCCCTTTTTATAATAGGTCTTTATACTTATACTTGCTATTTGACAACTTTCTATTTAATAGCTTCTTACTTAAAAACTGAGTACTTAGATAATTAATATATAGCTAGTTAATACATAGCAGTGTTCTGCTTTTATATCTAACCGTGATTAGCCATTACTCTAACCCCAACTCAGCGACCATCTCTTCGATGATTTTATACTTCTGGATTTTACCGGTAATAGTCATCGGGTACTCTTCAACAAAACGATAGTAGGTCGGTATTTTATAATGAGCAATATTGTTGCGGCAGAACTCTTTGACCTCATCTTCAGTTAAGCAATCAGGCTCTTTTGGAATGATCAAAGCCGCTAACACCTCGCCATAACGCTTATCAGGAATGCCGACGACTTGTACATCGCGGATCTTGGGATGACGATACAGATAGTTTTCGATCTCGACAGGATAGATATTCTCGCCGCCGCGAATGACCATATCTTTACTACGACCGACGACTTTGACATAGCCATCCTCATCCATCGTCGCCAAGTCACCCGTATGCATCCAGCCGTCTTGGATAGCTTCTCGAGTCTTAAAGCGGCTGCCCCAATAGCCTTTCATGACCGAATAGCCACGCGTCAACAGCTCCCCTGTCTCCCCTAACGGCACAATCTCGCCCGTTTCGGTATCGACAACTTTGACCTCAAGGGCGGGCTGAACCAAACCGACAGTTGATACTTGCTTTTCAAGCGGGGTGTGTTTGTTAGTCTGACAGGACACAGGACTGGTTTCGGTCATGCCATAAGCAATAGTAACCTCATCCATGTGCATCTCATCGATAACGCGGCGCATGACCTCAATTGGGCAACTAGAGCCTGCCATGATGCCTGTGCGTAGCGTAGATAAATCGTATTGCGCAAAATCAGGATGATCAAGCATAGCGATAAACATCGTTGGCACGCCATGCAGCGCGGTGCACTTCTCAGCCTGCACCGCCTCCAATACGCTAAGCGGCTCAAAGCCATCATTAGGATAAACGATACAGCCGCCGTGAGTGAGAATGGCTAAGTTACCAAGCACCATACCAAAGCAGTGATAAAGCGGAACGGGAATACACAAGATATCATCGAAGGTGAGATTCATCGCCTCCCCGATAAAGTAGCCGTTATTAAGGATATTGCGGTGCGTTAAGGTCGCGCCTTTCGGTGTACCTGTGGTGCCGCTGGTGAATTGCACATTGATCGCGTCAGTGTTTTTGAGCTGAGCTTGACGCTCGGCAATACGTGGATCATTGGCGTCGCCTTCACTCATCCAGTCAGAGAACTTTTGCATATAATCAAAGTTGTCATCATTGCCTGGCTCATCAATCCAGATAATACGCTCAATCGTTGGAATCTCGACTAAATCAAGCTGATTATAAGTCTTGTGATAGATCTCAGGACACAGCTCGCGTACCATTTGCGCATAGTCGCTGCTTTTGAAATGGCGCATAAGTACCAGCGCCGAACAGCCTAATTTATTGAGTGAGTATTGCAGCTCAAAGGTGCGGTAAGCGGGATTAATGTTGACAAGGACGATACCCACTTTGGCGGTCGCCAATTGCATCAGTAGCCACTCGCTATTGTTATGCGACCAGATGCCGATACGATCGCCAATCTCAAGCCCCATCTCTATGATGGCGCTTGCCAGCTGATTGACCTGCTGTTGTAGCTCTTTGTAGGTCCAGCGGATATTTTGATGCGAGGAGATCAGCGCCATACGATCAGGATACTTGTCAGCAATAGCATCAAAAAAGTCGCCAATGGTCGCCTCAATAAGCGGCACATCAGGGCCTTTATCGTAGCTCTTAGTGAGCGGCGCATTCGCCGAGCGCTCGCCCATATTTATGCTTGGGACATTATTAAGAATAGTATCAAAATTAGGAGTTTGAGTCATAACGAGTCCTTTCGTTGTGCTTATCTGTAGAATCTATAGGCTATTGCTAATAGAACATATATTCCACAGCTTTGTCTACCACTACTATAGCGCCTTCATTCAAGACTTGTCAATAATACCGATACGGTACGTATCATTTAAATGATTTAGACTTTAGCTACTGTCTGATGACTACAGGGGCCTTGATAGTCACTGTGGCGCTCACCTTATTGTCTTTGATCAAATCCATGACCAGCTCGTCCTCGCTCTCAGTGGTAACCTGCCAGTTGCCATCAGCTTGCGGCGTGCCTACGACCATGACCGAGATGGCTTTATTTTTGAGACGTATCATAGGTGGTTTGTGCTCATAACCGTTATGATCAGTACCCAAAATATCATCTGCAATCGTTGCCGCTTGCGCTCGTAATGGCGCGACATAGCGACAGGCGACCCCATCAATCGACATACAATCACCGATAGCATAAATAGGGTTTGACTGAATTTGGCTTGATTCAGTTGCGCTTGATTGAGCTTGCAACGTTGAGGCGTCAACGACGATACCCGTACGGCGATCAAACTCGATGCCTGCTGCAGCGGGCAACTTGTCATCAACAATGAGACCGGTACTGGCAATCACGTGATCGACGATCAGGTTAGTAGGTTGGTTTTCTGTAGACTCGCTGTTATTTTTTAAAAACTCATAGCTAAGCGTCAGCGTGTCATCATCGTTACGATTAACATTTGTGACTTGATAACCGCCCAAAAACTGTATGCCTTGCGACTCTATCGCTTTGGCAATACGCGCGGTAGCCTTTGCAGGTAGCATTTGCGCAAGTGGGGCATCGTTTAGATCAAGCAAAGTCACCTTATGACCTGCTTTTAACAAGTCCTCTGCAATCTCAGTGCCCACCATGCCAGCACCGACGATAGCAACGCGTTGACTGCCTGTACCCAGCTTTTCTTGCAACTGCCCAAAGCGCTCGATGTGATTGACATGCCAGACTAAACTCTCAGGCAAACTCTTAGGGAAGATAGGATGCGCGCCCATAGCTAGCACCAGCTTGTCATACCCCAACGTGGCATAAGCCATGTTAGCAGGGTCTGATCGTGTGGCGGAGACCAGATGCAACTGCTGAGTAGCTGCGTCGATATCGCTGACTTGCGTATCAGCGAGCAAAGTTATATTAGCGGTTTTTGCAGCATCAGCGCCTGTTGCCCGCACCAAATCTGCTACGCGTTTGTTTTGACTGATTGCCATCGTTAGCATCGGCTTGTGATAGCGATCGCCGCTATCGGCGGTGATTAAGGTGATTGGGATGTCCTTATCTTTACTACGAATCGCATCAATCACATGCCAGCCTGCGAGGCCTGCGCCGATAATAACCACGCCATTTTCGTCAAAGGACGTTTTTGCAGTCACTGTATTTTGCTCTGTCATATAAGCTCCGATTTTGCTCAAATATTCTTTATTATAAAGTGGCAAGTATGATAACCATTGTAACAACAAACCAAGAACACTTGTAAGCTCAAAGCATCTCTGCAAAAGATAAATGTAAAAACCTTTTAAACACAAAAAAACGCCCTTTTTAGGACGTTTTAAATAATGCTTATCATCATAATTAGTGATTTAAGATCTTTGATAAAAATTGCTGAGCGCGCTCACTTTTTGCGCCTTCAAAAAACTCATCTTTGCTACAGTTCTCAACGATGTGACCTTCATCCATAAAGATAATACGATTGGCGACCTGGCTGGCAAATCCCATCTCGTGGGTCACGCACATCATCGTCATACCATCACGGGTCAGCTCTACCATCACATCGAGCACCTCTTGAATCATTTCAGGATCAAGCGCTGAGGTGGGCTCATCGAATAACATGGCTATCGGGTCCATTGCCAAAGCACGGGCAATAGCAACGCGCTGCTGCTGACCACCAGAGAGCTCGGCGGGATATTTAGCGGCTTGTACGGTTAACCCAACGCGATCAAGATACGCCATAGCTTTCTTTTTGGCCTCGTCCTCTTTTCGTCCCAAGACTTTGATTTGTGCCACAGTCAAATTATCGATAATGGTCAGATGCGGAAACAACTCAAAATGTTGAAACACCATGCCAACGCGGCTACGCAGTTTGGGCAAATTGGTTTTGGAGTCGCCAACCGAGATGCCATTGACCATGATCTGTCCCTTTTGAAAAGGCTCAAGACCGTTAACTGTCTTGATCAAAGTGGATTTACCGCTACCTGACGGGCCACAAACGACGACAACATCGCCTCGGTGTACGTGCGCAGTACAATCGGTCAATACTTGAAAGTCGCCATACCATTTGCTGACGCTGTCAATTTCAACGACCATCTCATCGGTAGCATGGCCGTTATTTGTGACCAGTCCACCAAAGTCATTTATATATGTGTCAGCTTTGCTCATCGCAGGCTCCTAGCCATTTTTCTATATGTAATTGCGGTATAAAATACTCTTTATACCCTGTTCTAAAACCTCAAACGCTTTTGTACTTGCTGTACGCCGATAGAGGCGCTCAAACTGATGATAAAGTACACGGCACCTGCGCCTAAAATATATGGCGTTAACAAGCCCATCAACTCCCCGCGCACGTAGGCGGCGCGGAAAAAGTCCGTCAAGCCAATAGCAAATACCAGCGTCGTATCTTGAAATAAGATAATACACTGCTGAAGTATTAGCGGCAGCATCTTACGAAACGCTTGCGGCAAGATGACCAAACGCATCGTCTGTCCATAGGTCATACCCAGCGCTTTGGCCGCATTGACCTGTCCGCTTCCGATCGATTGAATACCCGCTCTGACAACCTCCGAGAAATACGCCGCCTCAAACATCATAAAGGCAACCACACAGGAGGCAAAAGCAGCATCGAGTTGTAAGTATTTGCCCGCAACCCAAAAGTAGATCATAGGTACGGCAAAGTAAAACCAAAGTAGTACCAATAACAGTGGCACTGAACGAAAATAGTTGACGTATAGTTTGGCAGGGACTTCTAGTGCTTTGATGCCAGATAAACGCATCAAAGCGAGCACAGTGCCCAAGCTAATACCGCCCAAAATCGCTAAAAACAATACTTTAAGCGTGGTCAGCATACCGCCTAATAGGCCAGGATATGCGGTCGCAAGTTCAGTCATATTCATTTTTGACTCCCTGCGATAAGCCCAGGTACGCGCAGTTTGCGCTCAATTAAGCCCATAATAGCAATCAGGGATAAATTAAAAACCAGATAGATAATCGTCGCGTAAGTATAAATTTCAAGGCTATTTTGCGTATACTCGCTAATGGTCTTAGTCTGACTAATTAGCTCCATCACGCCAACTAAAGAGGCGACCGAAGCGTTTTTAAAGCAGTTGGTCAGCTCTGAGCTTAGCGGCGGCAAAATAATACGAAAGGCTTGTGGTAACAGCACTTGCTTGTAGGCTTGCGGAATCGTAAACCCAAGCGCATAGGCGGCGTTGATTTGCCCCTGCGGCAAGGATTCAATACCTGTGCGCACTTGTTCAACGATACGGGCGGCGGTGAATAACCCAAGCCCGATACTCGCTGAGAGCATCGCTGAGGTGTTCGGCGACAAGTCTCTATACCACCACTCTTGCAAAGCGGGCGTGAGCCAACCGGGCGCGACATAAAACCAGAAGAATAATTGTACGAGTAGCGGAATATTACGAAAAAAGGTCACATAAGCGGTACCGATACGACGCGCAGTTTTGCTTGGTAGCGTGCGCATAATACCAAAGATGGTACCGATGACCATCGCGATCGTCCAGGCGATACTACCGATCAATAGCAGCCAGCCAAGACCAGTAATCATCCAGTGAATATATAGCTCATTACCGATGCCAGTCTGCTCAAAGAGCACACCCCAGTTCCAGCTATAGTTCATAACGGTCTCTCCAAGCTGCGATAAATAAGCCTGCCTACTAAGCTAATACTAAATATTAACTCAGTAAGCAAGCAGCTGTGTTGAAGGACGCTGTTACTGCGCAGTAGCCACTTTTGGTTGCGCGCTGTCATGCGGATTGGCAATGAGGGCTTTTAGATTGTCTGACATCTCAAAGTTCAAATTGACGTTCTTTGGTGGGATTGGGTTCAAGAACCACTTGCTATAGATATCGTTGATCTCGCCTGAGCTATAGACATTGTTAAGCGCTTCATTGACCACGGCCTTAAACTCTGGATCGTCTTTGCGCATCATGCAGCCATAGATCTCAAACGATTGTGGCTCACCTACGATAACCCATTCGTCAGGATTTTTGGCTTTGGCCTTTTCGCCTGCTAGCAAGACATCATCCATCATAAAGGCATCCGCACGACCATTTTCTAACATAAGGAAGCCTTCGCCGTGATCTTTGGCTGAGATGACATTGGTATCCATTTGCTTCTCGTCAATGTATTGACGGATGTAACGCTCAGAGGTTGTTCCTGCAGTGGTGACTAGCGTGTTGCCTTCTAAGTCATCAAAACCGCTGATACCTGAGTCATTTTTGGTAAGCAAGCGCGTGCCGATCTCAAAGAAACCGTTCGAGAAGGCCACTTGCTCTTGACGCTCTTCATTATTGGTCGTAGAACCACATTCAAAGTCGACTGTACCGTTTTGTACGAGTGGAATACGAGTTTGTGAAGTGATCAAATTATAGCGAACGTTTAGATCTGGCATGTTTAGGTTTTGCTTGATAGCTTCAACGACTTTCATCTCTAAGTCATGCGCGTAACCCATTGGCTGATTGGGATCATCTGCGATATAAGAAAACGGAATAGAAGAATCACGGTAACCGACTACGATAGTGCCTGAGTCTTTAATTTTTTGTAAGGTGCCATTAGGATTGGCAGCCGCTTCTGTCGTAGCACCATCTGCGGGCGCCTCTTCAGTTGCGGTCTGATTACTGTTGTTGCAACCTGTCAAACCCAAAGCTAATAGGGCGGCGAAGGTTAAAGGTTTTGTTAAAGCGTAAGCCATGAGATACATCCTTTTATCACAATACAAATTTAAGAGGACGCCTGCGCGCAGGTAAAGTCCTCGCTAAGCGTCCATGCAGTTGCTTCTATTTAAAATAATTGCTTATCAATATTTACTTGTTACTTGTTGAAATGTTTACCTAGCGTTCATAATAGTGCAACTTTATGTTACTTTACAACACTTTTCTTAGGACGCGTCATATTCTCACTTTAGTTGTCTACATCTGTTCTATATTTACATTCAGAATAACTGCGATATAAGTCTCAAACATACGCACACATGATTGATAAATCTTTGATAATCCCCATAAAGCTATCAACTTTTCAAAGAATAAATGACTTATGACTTCAGATACCCAAACCACAAATACACAGCATAATAACGATAGCAGCACTACTGATGTGCGTCAGCGATTTTTTATCGAGGACTCCCCTGTGCGCGGTGATGTGGTGCGCTTGTCGCGCAGTTATGCTTCAACTATCGCTCAAAAAGATTATCCCGAGGCCATCAGGCGCTTGTTAGGTGAGATGTTGACGGCAGCAAGTTTGCTTATCGGTACCGTCAAAATCGATGGTCATCTATCTATTCAGCTGCAATCATCAGACAGCGACAGCTTGCTTAACTGGGCGATGGCAGAGTGCGATCAAGACGGTATTATACGCGCGCTTGCCAGCTGGAAGGGACAGACGGATGAGCAAGTACAAGCTTGGAATAACATGACTTATGCTGATGAGGCGTTTGCTGAGCTTGGCGCAACAGGTCAAGGCGTATTGTTTATCAATATTCAGCCTGATGGCGGCGAGGCATATCAAGGCATCGTTGAGCGTACCCATGATAATCTAGCTCAGTGCCTTGCCCATTACCAAAAGCAGTCAGCGCAGATTCCGACTCTAATCAGTCTTGCCTCAGACGGCTTGCAAGCTGGAGGCATCTTGGTACAAATGCTGCCACGTACTGCTGAAGAGGCTTATGAGGTTGAGCAAAACGAAGACGCGGGTATCGATGATGACTTGTGGACTCGCCTGTCGCTGCTCACTCGTACGGTCAAGGACGAGGAGCTGACCACTTTGGACGCCAGCGAGATTATCTATCGTCTATATAATGAAGAGAACGTCGTCGCTCCTGATCCTGTAACGTTAGCGTTTGGTTGTACTTGTTCGCGCGAGAAATGCGCGATGGCGATTGAGCAGATTGGTGAGACCGAAGCGCTAGATATTTTAGCCGAGCAAAACGGCAGCTTTGAGATGGATTGCGGGTTTTGCGGCGCAGTCTACACTTTTGATAAAGAAGATGTGTCAGCGATATTTGCTGAGTAGTCTTTGTTTAAATAGTAGCTCAAATACAATATCAGGCTAAATACAATATTAAGCCAAATACAATATCAAGCTACCTATAATAAAACTCTCAAGTATGCCGCTTGAGGGTTTTTTGTCAGTGCGCTATTAGATCACCACTTCTACCGTATCGGGATAAGAGTGTACGCGAGACTCTTTTGAGTAGTCCGTTTTACCATTATCAAGTAGCCACATTACCACTTGTCTAAAAACGCGTTCGTTGTACATTAAGTTCATGTGACTTACGCCATAAAATATCGCTTTGTTGCCATCGGGTAGCATTAAAGTATGCTCATCAGCATGCTCACCTAATGCCGAATCTATAGATACCAGCCCATCCCCTACGACGTTTGATACCTTTGAGCCATAATAAGTCTCAATCAAAGTGGCGGCAGCAAAAAATGTATTCACGTGCCGAGGCAAGCGCGCAGGATGACGAAAGTCTTGTGGCAACACATTGCGGCCCTCCAAAGACTTCCAATCGGCATCACGGATACTACCATGGCGCAAATCAATAATACCTGCGCTACGCATATCACCCAATTTGGCAAGAGAGCCTGCAAAAGGGAGTTTGGCGATGATATCTTGTACCATAAAGCCAATGCGCTCAAGAATAGCGCCGTGATGCGGCGAGCCTAGAGTCACCAGGTTGCCAACACCTTTAACCCAGCTCATGCGATCTTGCTGACCATAAAACAGCGCACTACGCGCAACTAAGCCACCCATACTGTGACCAACCAGATCGATTTGTGTCAGTGCTGGATTATTATCGACGAGGTTTTGCAGGACTTTGGAGAGCGTATGACCGTTGCGTGAGATACGGCGTCCAGTGTTGTAATCTAAATATAGTACCGTAGCGTCAGGCTGACTATTTAAGATAAAGTCGCCCAAACCGTCACCTTTGGCAGGCTGCCAACTTAAATGACTCATACATAGGCCATGACACAAAATAATGACGCGTCCAGAGAGCTCTCGGCGCTGTATCTGACCGTACCTATCATACAATGCCATAGAGATGGCAAGCGCGTTATTGTGATTAACTAAGTGATCGCCCATGACCCCATTAAAAACATTGACTAGCTTTTTTAAGGACTCAGGCAAAGGCTGTTGTTTTTTGTCATTGGAAACACTTTTATATAGGCGTAGTACTGATGATAAGTTATTGCCAACTAGCAGCATAATATGACGAACTGTACCGTAGATACGCCCAGTGATACCGCGCTGCCAGTTGTTGAAATGACCTTCATCATTAAACCGCCCTAAAGGACGCAAAATCACCTCACGGTGAATCGCCTCAACGATATCTGTGACCTCGACCACGCCCATAGTCGCCAGCTGCGCTAGACCCTCAAAAAAATCGCCTAAAGTAATCGGCTGACGCGGTAATATAGGATCGCCGTCATCTTCTAATAGTTTGGCGACTTCGTTCTCATCGATTGACTCAAGCTGAGCGATTTGTTCATATAAGTCGGCATGTAGCGGCATGCTTTCAGCGATCGTGCAAGCTTCGGTCTTGTGCCGAGCACTAGAGAATAGATCGTGAATAGTGTCGAGTGAATCTGGGCTGTTCTCTGTGCTGTTCATAGTGGTGACGTGCTCAGCGGTTAAAGGGTATTTGACATACTAGCCCTTAACGCAAGCAAAGAGAAGAAAAGGGATTGACTCACAAGTGTGCTTGTTATGGGCGGTAGGAATTTGACGACTAACGAAGCGCAACAAGCCATCATTACTATAATTATGATGAACTGACATCTGATATAACTGCGGCGACGTTATCGCACTGACGTTATCCATTGATGATCACCAAGACAAAGCATGAGCTTGTCACCCGCTCCTAGCGCGCCAACGCCACTTGGGGTACCGGTCATGATGACATCGCCTTTTTGTAAGCTAAAGGCATGGCTGATATCAGCAAGTAAATCATAAACTGAGAACAGCATTAAGGCACTATCACCATCTTGCGCCAGCTTATCATTGATGTGCAATTGATAATGTACTTGCGTCAAATCTCCAACCGCTTTTGGATCAAGCCAATCGCCAAGTACGCATGCACCATCAAAACATTTAGCACGCTCCCAAGGATGACCTTTGGCTTTGAGCGCGCTTTGAAGCTCGCGCAAGGTCAAATCAAGACCTAAAGTTACCCCACATATTGCCTGGCGGGCTTGCTCAGCCGTCGCTGCACTTAGATCACATGCCAGCTGAATACATAGCTCCGTCTCATAATGCGTTTCGCCATACACTTGTGGGTCGGGACGGATGATATCTTGCCTGATAGAAACTACAGAGGAGGCAGGCTTCATGAAAAGCATAGGGGCACTAGGTATCTCATTGTCAAGCTCAGCGGCGTGCGCGGCATAATTGCGGCCGACACAAACGACTTTACCGATAGACGCACACAAACGCTCGCTAGCTTTTATCGCACTATCATCATTAACGTTATCATCAATAGTATTTACTAAAGACATATGTGACGATTGACTCATACAAAATCCTCACTACAAATTGATAGCTACAGTTAATAGATAGGGCACTATTTAAGTGATGAGGTCTAAACCACGAATAACTTGTGGTTTAAACTCCAACTTATTACGGAATGGTATTGGTCATAACATCTGGCGGCACGTAGCTGGCATGGCGATTCATTCGCTTCTCAAAGAGTCTAAAGCTAAACAAGATTACCCATGACAGCAGCAGATAAACAATACCTGCGGCAAAGAACAGCTCCATCAAGGTATAAGTGCGCGCACTAATCGTACGAGCCACCCCAGTGATATCCATGAGTGCTATGGTTGAGGCGAGCGCGCTACCTTTGAGCATAAAGATGACTTCGTTACTATAGGCGGGAATGACAATACCAAAAGCGCGCGGCAGGGTAATGCGCGTAAGCTTTTGCCATTTGGACATTCCGATCGCATCAGCGGCTTCAAGCTCACCTACTGGTATGGTCTGAATCGCACCGCGAATAATCTCAGCCAGATAAGCACTCGTATTTAAGGTAAAGGCAATTATAGCGCACCAGTAGGCTTGGCTAAGCACAGGATCCCAAAGCATCGACTCCCGTATCCACTCAAACTGGCCCAAACCATAATAGATCAAAAATATCTGTACCAGCAGCGGCGTACCGCGAAAGAAGAAAATATATAAAAAAGGTAATATCTGTATGACCCAGCTTTTGGACAATCGCAGTAGCGCTAATACTAGACCAAAAAATAGCCCGATAATACCTGAGACCACGACCAGCTGCACAGTCAATACTGCGCCGCCTAAGAGGTCTGGGATATGCTCAAAAATAACTTGCCAATTCCAATCCATAAGTGACTCTCCTCTACTTGGCGATCGGTTGGCTAGGGGCAGATTGACGGCTTAGTTTTTTGGCATAGCGCGCCGCTGGATTAGCACGCCATTCCAGCCAAAGCATAAAGCCTGTGATAAGCATGGTCAAACCCAAATAGATAATCGCAGCTGCCATATAAAAGGTAAAAGGCTGCTGCGTTGATTGCGCGGCGCGCGAGGACTGATACATGATGTCTTTGAGACCGACGACAGAGACCAAAGCGGTATCTTTGAGCAGCACTAAGAATAAATTACCTAAACCTGGTAGTGCAATTTGCCAGACTTGCGGTAAGGTAATACGGTAAAATATCTGAAAAGGACGCATACCGACCGCTTGCGCCGCCTCGCTTTGACCTATCGGAATCTCTTGTATAGACATCCGAAAGATTTCGGTTGCATAAGCGCCAAAAGCGATGGATAGCGCCATAACACCGCCCCAAAAAGCACTGACCTCGACGTACTCGTTATAGCCGAATCTCTTGAGAATACTCATCAACAAGATAGAGCCGCCATAGTAGATAAACAGGACTAAGAGCAGCTCAGGAATACCGCGCATCGTCGCCGTATATACTGTCGCAAGCTTGCGCAGTATCCAGACGTCAGAGAGTTTTGCTGTTGCACCAAGCAGACCTAATACCATACCGATAATTAGGCTGGTTACCGCAAGCTTGATAGTGACAGCGGCGCCGCTTAACAATAGCGCGCCAAATCCTTGTAGGTCAAACACAATTATTCACTTATTCTCTTTGTATTATCAATAAAATAGTCGTTTACTATCGTCTCAAACAACGTGTTTATAACGTTTTTATAATGTGTCAGATAGTGACCTTATAAAAGCGCGCTACAACCCTTATGACTAGCGCAGCAAACTGAGCGCTGATTTTATCATATACCAGCAGCGCTATGCATACAAAAAAGACATCACCAAAGCGGTAATGTCTTTCTTGCAATAGCTTAGTCATTGTATTTTAGCAACTACTGTATTTTAGCAGCTGCTGTTTCGTACTGGCTACTGCGTGCTTACTGAAAAGTACTTATCATTAAGCGCATCATAGGTGCCATCAGCTTTGATATTAGCAAGCGCTTGATTTATTCTACCCTCAAGCTCATCACCTGGGCGTACTGCGATCGCAAAGTTGTCTTTGATATCGATCTCATCGCCTTTTAGCACGTAACCGCTGCCAGATTCTGAGCTGAGCCATTCGATAGCAGGCAGCTTGTCAGAGACCATCGCATCAACGCGACCTGAACCTAAATCTAAGAATGCATTGCTTAGCGTGTCATATAGCATCATATTCGCGTCAGGGTATTCGCCCTCTAGCCACTGTGATGAGATAGTAGAGCGCTGCGCGGCGATAGAATTAGTATTGATATCATCAGGGTTACTTGGATCAAAACTGCTGCCCTGTTTGGCTAAAAACACTAAAGTGTTGCTAAAATAAGGATCTGTAAAGCTCACTTGCTGCGCCCGCTCTGGCGTCACTGACATCGCCGCCACGATAGCATCGTATTTGCCCGCTTTGAGTCCTGGAATGATACCATCCCAATCTTGCGCCATAATTTCACAAGTGACTTTCATATCGTCACATATAGCATTAGCCATTTCGACATCAAACCCACCTAATGAGCCATCAGCATTGGTATAGTTAAAAGGCGCATAAGCACCTTCTGTTGCCACGCGTAAGATTTCATCGGTATTGGGAGCCGCGTCTACAGGCTCAGCGCCAGTATCTTGGCTATTACTACAGCCTGATAATGCCAGTGCTGATATCGCTACCAGTGATACAAAAGTCTTTATCATGATCATCCTTGATACTTAATCCAAATATTAGTTAGCCATAGCCTCTGCTTGCTCTTCTTCAGCGATCAGCGCGTTACCCTCTACGCTACCCTCATCGATGACGAGTACTTCTTCGACACTATCGTTAGCCGCTTGCTGCGCGGCAGCCGTTGAGCTGGTGCCAAAATAGCTGGCGGTGATTTGCTCATAAGTGCCGTTGTCTTTGAGCTCGCCAAGGGCTTGATTGAATTTGGCAACTAAAGGATCATCTTTACGAAAGCCAATGCCCATCGCGTCTTCATCAGTATTGATCTCAGCGCCTTTGATTTCGTAATCCTGCCCTGCTGGCGTCTTTAACCAGTCAATGCCTGTAACTTTGTCCGACATCATTGCGCGTACGCGACCTGATGTAAGATCTAAATAGGCGTTATCTTGAGTATCGTAGAATTTGATGTCAGCATTTGGATGCTCATCTTGCAAGTACTGCGCAGATACAGTAGAGCGCTGTGAACCGATTGGCTGACCTGCCAAATTATCTATCGTCAGATCATCGCCTTTTTTGCCGATAAGGACAATACCACTATAAAAGTATGGGTCAGAGAATTCGATAACTTCTTGGCGCTCAGGCGTGATCGACATGCCAGCGATAATCGCATCGAATTTTTGTGCATTTAGACCAGGTATTAGGCCGTCCCAATCTTGTGAGATTACTTCACAGTCGGCTTTCATTTGCGCGCATAGAGCATCAATCAGTTCAATCTCATAGCCAATTAATTTGCCATCAGCGTCAGTATAACTAAACGGCTTGTAGCTTGATTCAGTGGCGATTTTGATATTCATTGGCGCATCGGTAGTCGCCGTATCGACCGCTACTGTCTCATCAGTAGTCGTACTATTATTGCTACAGCCTGCAACCATCAGCATCGCGATACTGACAGGCGCAAGCCATTTGGCTTTAGATTTTAGTGTGGTTAAGTTTTTCATTGTAGTAAGTCCTTAGTATATTGCGTCAAAAGTATATTGCGTCAAATAATAGGTGTGAGCGAGAGCAGTACTTTTAGAATTAGAATAACTCAACTCATTTACTGACCAAAATTTTCTTGCTCAAGACGTGCCAGCTCACCATTACTACGGATTTCACTAAGGGCTTTATTAAACTCATCTCTTAACGGATCATCTTTACGAACGGCGATAGCGATGTTGTCATTGTTATCGATCTCATCGCCTACTATACCGAAGCCTTCAGTATTATCAGCCAGCCATGATTTGGTCGAGACTTTTTCGGCGAGGACTGCATTGCTACGACCTGACTTTAGATCCAGATAGGCATTATCATAGTTGTCATACAACTGAACGGTATTGCCATCTTTGCCTTCATAGTTATCTTGTAGATAAGCACCAGGTGTGGTTGAACGCTGACCGCCCAAAGTGAGGTCTTTGATCGCCATAGGATCAAAACCACTTTCGGTATCAGTTAGCCACACCATAGTATTAGCGAAGTAAGGCTCAGTAAAATCGACTTTTTCTTGGCGTTCAGGAGTGATTGACATACCAGCGACGACCGCATCATATTTTTGTGCCAATAGACCTGGGATAATACCGTCCCAATCTTGCGCGACAATCTCGCACTGTGCTTGCATCTGCTCGCATAGGGCGTTGGCGACATCAACATCAAAACCTGACAGACTACCATCAGCATTGGTCATGTTAAAAGGAGGGTAAGCGCCTTCGGTGGCAATACGTATGGTCTTAGTCGCGGTATCTGTGGTAGCCGCATCTACGTTGGCGTCAGTAGCAGTCTCATCAGTAGCTGGGCTACATGCCCCAATCAGCATAGCGGTAGCGACGGTCATCGATGACCACAATAGGCGAGAATTCGACATCTTACATTCCTTAGTGTTGAATAAATACGCAAGAATAATGATCTGACATCCATGCCAAACCATAGAACTTGCTGATATAAAGTGAGGACAGCTTAGAGCGCTGCATAAACTCTTTGATAATACCTGACTCAAATATCAAAAACAAACATTTTGCAACTGAGCTGTCATTATTGTGCAATAATTTTTTAATGAAAGTCTGTTACTAGAGGATTGTTTATCCATAGTATGGATTTAATGAGTAGTACTTTTAAAAACATGGTTATTGATATAGCTAAAAACGTGGTTACTGACGATGCGACGACATAAAGTCTTTGACGCGCTCAGAGGTTGGATTGTCAAATATTTGCTCAGGTGTACCCATCTCCTCTATCACGCCTTGATGCAAAAACACCACTTGGCTTGAGACTTCACGAGCAAAGCGCATTTCATGAGTCACAATCAGCATCGTGCGCCCCTCCTCTGCCAGCTCACGCATCACAGCGAGCACTTCATTAACCAGTTCTGGATCTAGCGCTGAGGTTGGCTCATCGAACAGCAAAACCTGCGGCTGCATTGCTAAGGCGCGTGCAATGGCAACGCGCTGACGCTGGCCGCCCGATAAATTCGCCGGATAAGCGTCTTTTTTATCGAGTAGCCCCACTTTATCGAGTAGCTTTTCAGCATCGCTGATCGCTTGCGCTTTTTTAACTTTGAGAACCTGCGTCGGCCCTTCGATGATATTTTGCAAAATGGTCTTGTGCGGCCACAGATTAAAGTTTTGGAATACAAATCCTACGCGGGCGCGCAGCCGCTCTAATTCTTTGACATCCGCCGCTTGCAGTTCACCTGACTTACCCGGTTTTAGCATCAGCTCATCATTACCGATCGTGATGCGACCTTTATTCGGTTTCTCTAGCATATTGATGCAGCGCAGCAAAGTTGATTTCCCAGAGCCTGACGAGCCTAATATAGAGATGACATCGCCATCATACGCGGTCAAAGACACGCCTTTGAGTACTGCTAGTGAGCCATAGCTTTTATGAATATCTTCTAGGTCTAAGGCGATAGGACGAGTCGGATCTTTTGCGATATCAAGCATGATTTAGCAGGTTTCCAATAGGTATGAGTAATAAGAAGTTAGAATCTAAGTGCTTTTATCTAATAGATTAATTGATTTGGCAGCGACGAAAGGTTGCATATTGTCGCCTAAAATACAGCCAAAAGGCAAACGTGTATTTGTCTATTCAAATAAAGACACAAAAAAGCTCAAATCTGCCGTAGCACATTTGAGCGTTATTTTAGCATCTCAGTGTCTTTTGCGCCCTACTATCTACTGATTTAGTAAGTAGACACGTGCTCTGATGATTCAGTGCCATCAAGAACCTCTGAGTCATCCGCTGTAGCAATAGCAACATCGTCATTCATAACCTCGTTGTCCATCGCAACACCATCATTGGCGCTTGCAATAGCCACATCGTCTGCTGGCATATCATTATCGACGCTAGTGGCTTCTTGCTCAATTTCAGTTTGCGCATCATAAGTCGGATCATCTTCGCTGGTTTTAGAGCCTTTGTCTTCACAAGCGCTCAAAGCGAGTACTGAAGTTGCTAATGTCGCCAGCAATAGGTTTTTATAAATAGATTTTTGCATAATATAATCACTCATCATTATTTAGTTGTTAAAAGTAATAACATTTACTCTTCGTCATCTAAAGAGTCATAGCCCCACTCTTGGTCAGTATCATCATCATTATAATTGTCATTATAATTGTCATTGTCATTGTCATTGTCATTGTCAATATCGTCATCACTAGCATAATCATCGTCCGTAACGATATCGATGTCGTCATTGCCATTATCGATCTGTACTTGTTCCACTGAGTTTGGTGCCCCATTATTATTAGCGGCTTCGGTGTTGGTATAGACGCCCCAGATCAGTGCCAGTGCGACTAAGGAGCCATACAACCATTTTTTAGATATGATAGGTTTTGCTTTTTTCTCGGTAGCAGTCATATAAGCTCCTTTTTGAGTAAATGGTAAAAATGCTTTGGTGCTGATCATTGTACTGCTATTGCTACTGGTTGACCTTAGTATTTAAAGCCGCTTTCTGTTAAAACTGCGTAACCGTATTTGTTCTATCATATTTGTTCTATCAATAGGCGCATTAAGGGTTAATTGCCGATTACAAATGAATGCTGTTCACAAATTCATCTTTACTAACGACGCAATCTCCTCTATGTTAAATGGCATAACGCCAAGACGCTAACAAAACCGTTACTTACCTATCACTTATAACGGCATCTGATAACATGAAGCAGATTTTTCTGCTTTTAGGTGTGTCTAATATTTACAAACCTTATATCCACATGTCTTTTATACAGTTAGCGTCATCAGCCTATCAATATCTATCATTTATCACATAAGGATTATTAGTTATGACTCAATCAACGACAGATATTCATACTTATATGCAAACCGTCGGCAAACAAGCCCGCGCCGCTTCTCGCGCGCTCGCTGCTGCTAATACAGGGGACAAAAACGCAGCACTCATTGCTATTCATGACGTGTTAGTCGATGCCAAACAAGACATCTTATCCGCCAACAAAATCGATATGGATAAAGGTGAAAAGAACAATTTAGACTCAGCATTACTCGACCGCTTAGAATTAAATGACGCCCGTTTTGACGGTATGCTGCAAGGTCTCAAAGATGTTGCCGCCTTACCTGACCCTATAGGCGCGGTCACCGACATGACCTATCGTCCCTCTGGTATCCATCTGGGTAAAATGCGCGTACCGCTCGGCGTCGTCGGCATGATTTATGAATCGCGCCCTAATGTGACTTTAGAAGCGGCATCACTGGCGCTCAAATCGGGCAACGCGATTATCTTGCGCGGCGGCTCCGAGGCTTTTGAGTCCAATCAGGCGATTGCTAAGTGCATTCACAAAGGGCTCGCCAATGCAGGTTTATCTGAGCATAGTGTACAAGTGCTAGAGACCACTGATCGCGCTGCTGTCGGCGAGTTGATTACGATGACTAAATACGTCGATGTCATCGTGCCGCGCGGCGGCAAAGGTCTAATTGAGCGTATCAGCAACGACGCCAAAGTGCCTGTGATCAAGCATTTAGACGGTAACTGTCACACCTTTATAGATAGTGATGCCGATCCTAAGATTGCGATAGAAGTTAGTGTTAATGCTAAGACGCATCGCTATGGCACGTGCAATACAATGGAGACGCTACTCGTTGACGAAGCAGTCGCAGATGAGCTGCTGCCACAAATCGCTGAAGCTATTATCAAAGCGGATAATGCCATGCAACTGCGTGTCGATGACAAAGCGCAAGCGATATTAAAAGACAATGCGACGCTAAACGGTCATCTGTCAGCGGCCACTTCTGAGGACTGGGACACTGAGTATCTAGCGCCGATTTTAGCTGTCAAAGTCGTCAGCGGTATCGATGACGCGATTGAGCATATCAATACCCACGGTAGTCAGCATACTGATGTCATTATCACTGATAATTATACCAAGTCGCAGCGCTTTATCCGGGAAGTCGATTCAGCCAGCGTGATGATTAACGCCTCTAGCCGCTTCGCTGACGGTTTTGAGTATGGACTCGGTGCTGAAATCGGTATCTCAACGGACAAAATTCACGCCCGCGGTCCTGTAGGACTTGAGGGTCTCACCTCACAAAAATGGATCGTCTATGGCCACGGTGAAACCCGCGCTTAATTGATCTAATCTAAATAAAAAATGCCAGCCTAGTCGCTGGCGTTTTTGTGCGTTATAACTAAGTTATATATACTATCTAAAAATCTAAATCATAGGACAGCTGGCTTATGCAAAGCGGCACTATTAAGCACTGGAACGAGGATAAAGGCTATGGCTTTATCGATGTGGACGATCAAAATGAAGATGTGTTCTTTCACATCACAACAGTACGCTTGTCTGAGCCTGTCAGTATTGGTCAGCGCGTCTACTTTACCAGCGAGCGCAATGACAAAAACCAGTTGCGTGCCCTTGAGGTAACCTCGACATCGCTGAACCTACAAGAGACGCCACTATCACACTCTGCAAAAAAGACGCCAAAGCGCGCAGCGAACGCCAATCTTCAAGGCAACTCTAAAAACCATAAAAGTAATCAGCGCCGCATCGGTCAAACAAAGCGCAGTCCTATCTCACGCCTATTTAGCATCATCGCTATCATCGCCTTGGCTGCCTATTTCTTTGGTGATCTACAATCGATTTTTGATAATGGCCCTAGGTCAACTACTATTGCTCAATCAGCAGAAACTACCAATCAAAACGCTATCACGGGTGACGCGCAAATTGACAATACTATTGCGCTTATTGGGCAGGGCGGGCCTTTCCCTTATCCTGCTAAAGACGGCACAACTTTTTATAATCGTGAAGGTCGCCTGCCCAAAGAGGCCAGTGGCTACTACCGAGAGTACACTGTACCTACCCCTGGCGTCTCTCATCGCGGCGCGCGCCGTATCGTCACAGGTGGCAATCCGCCAACCGTCTATTATTTAACTGTTGATCACTACGACAGTTTTAGCCAATTACAGGTGAGATAAATGAGCCAAGCCATTCATTATATAAACCAAGATAGCAAGACGACTGCTATACCCAAGCGAGCAGTTAATATCGTTATCAAAGAAGTGCTGGACAAAGCCGCTCTATTAACCGCATTGGATAAGGCGCTTAGTTTTCCTGACTACTTTGCACATAATTGGGATAGTGCTTGGGACTGCTTAACCGATAGCGATGCTAAGCATTTACGTTTAGATTTGACGGATGTAAAGCAAATTAATACTGAGGATTTTAACGTGTTTAAAAGTATGATTGAAGATGCTTTTAGAGATTTTGGCAGGCCGCAGCTGTGGGTAGTCGTATAAAAGTTTAAATCACATGACATTTGGGCGTCTTGCTAAGCGTCTAGCCAATTACAATTGGCAGATAGCAAAAAGCCCGCTAAGATAGTGCTTAGCGGGCTTTTATAACGTATTAAGAAACTAAAGTTTTTGAATCAAACTCGCTATTTGTACTTTTTAATTTCACCACTCTTCACGCGAGCGACAAAAGAATTAATCTCTCTTTTCACAACTGGCATCAAGAAGTACAGACCGATGATGTTAAAGATCGCCATTGCAAAGAGCGCGGCATCTGAGAAGTCGATGACAAAGCTAAACTGTACGATGGTACCGATAACGACGAAGACCAAGAAGATAAGTTTGTATATCATCTCGCCGCCTTTACCTTCACCAAAGAGGTAAGTCCAAGCTTTTAGGCCATAATATGACCATGAAATCATCGTTGAAAAAGCGAACAGCAATACCGCCACAGCTAGGAAATACTGAAAAATAGGCGCCGTTTCCATAAAGGCTGCACGGGTTAGATCCACACCAGTGAGCGCTTGGGTTTGCAAGTTTGCGACAGTATTTACCCCAGAGATAGTAATAACCAGCGCCGTCATGGTACAGATAACAACCGTATCAATAAAAGGCTCAAGCAAAGCGACTAAGCCTTCCGTAGCAGGCTCTTTAGTTTTTACTGCTGAGTGAGCAATAGCGGCTGAACCAACACCGGCTTCGTTAGAGAAAGTCGCACGTTTTAAACCTTGAATAAGTGCGCCAATAAAGCCACCAGCTACGCCTGCACCTGTGAAGGCACCTGTGAAAATCTCACCGAATGCGGCGCCAATAAGATTAAAGTTAGCAACTAATACGATTACCGCCATAGTGATGTATAACAAGGCCATAAAGGGTACGACTTTTTCGGTAACGGTTGCAATGCGCGGCATACCACCGATGATAACCATACCAACTAAAACAGCCAAACCAATACCAAAGAATAAACTGTACTCTGTTGGAATACTAAAGGTAGAGCTCATAACTGCAAAGGCTTGGTTACCCTGAAACATGTTACCAGCACCAAAGGTTGCTAGAATACACATGAGAGCAAAACCAACCGCTAAAAACTTACCTAATCCGCCCATACCACGTTCAGCCATACCGCGGCTTAGGTAGTACATAGGGCCACCAGATACAGCCCCAGATGGTAGTATCGTACGGTATTTGACACCGAGCGTACACTCTACAAACTTGGTCGCCATACCGAATAGGCCAACCATAATCATCCAAAAGGTAGCACCAGGACCACCAATGGCAAGCGCTGCACCAACGCCTGCGATATTACCAAGACCAACGGTACCTGATAAAGCAGTAGCTAGGGCTTGAAAATGACTGACCTCGCCTTCTTCTTTGGTAGCAGGATTGGGATCGGTATATTTGCCTCTAACAATATCTAGAGACAACCCTATTTGGCGAAACTGAATAAATCCGAAGTAAAAGGTAAACACTAGCGCGGCAACTAACAACCAACCCACAATAAGCGGAAAGCTGACATCACCAAGTGGTACTGAAAAGAAAATAAGGTCGACGAACCAACCAAAGGCATTGCCCATAAACCCATCGAGACCTGCACCAAATGCTTCTAAACCCGATTGCTCAACGACCACAGCTGATTCTTCAGCAGCTCGCGCGAGAGTGGCGCTAAGTAGTAGCACCATAGCGACTAACGGTTGTTTTTTCATAAAAATCCCTTTTGTGAAAATCCCTTTTGCGAAAGTAACTTTCTGAACTATTGTCATGACATCAATATTCAATAGGTAATCATATATTACGATTTGTATTACTATTATTACCCAATTGTCACCGCTAATAATATACTAATTTAACTTAATAAACAAAAACAATCATATATTATAATAAGTTAGATACTTTCTTAGAGTTCACAGCTGTGATCTGGCGTCAGCATATTTTGGATATCTATAAAATACTGTCGATATAAATTTATAAAATTGACCGTTTCCTCTAGTTTATTTAATAAAATTAAATTTTATAATGAACTTTAGTCTACCTAAAAATCACGAAATAGTAGCTCTAAAAAACCGCTCAGCCTCAGCTAAGCGGTTTTTTATTGCTTACCATACTTATAGTATCAAACCGCTTTTAGGCACGTTTGATATGGCGACAAACACAAGAGAGGGCATAGCGTTACAAGTGAAACAACTTAATAATATTATGCTCTTTAGTTGGTAGAGTGTTATAGAATGGGCATCGCCATTTAGTTATCGAAAATAGCAACTTACATCAGTAGTCAATGCATTATGGCCTGTCAAAGGATTTTTTATGTTCGGTATTACTGACCTGACGACCTATATTATTGGTTCCATAATCATTATCCTATTGCCAGGGTCAAATAGCTTATATTGTCTGTCGGTGTCTGCTGCACATGGCGTGCGCAAAGGCTATCATACGGTAGCTGGTATATTCGTTGGCGATAGCATTTTGATAATCGTTACGGTTCTCGGAATGGGTAGCCTGCTCAAACTCTACCCTATTTTATTTACGGGTATTAAGTTAATAGGCGGTCTATACTTATTTTATTTGGGTGCCAAACTCTTGATAGGCGCTTATCAAAATTTTCGTCATAGAGCTTTGCTAGCTGATGCTAAGCCAAAACCGATAACCGCGCCTATTCACCAAAACTTCTTTAATCGCGCGTTACTACTTAGCCTGACCAATCCAAAAGCGATCTTGTTTTTCTTATCCTTTTTTGTACAGTTCGTTGAGCCGAGCTATCCGCGTCCCTTTTTATCCTTCTTAGTACTTGCCATCATTTTGCAGATGATTAGCTTTAGCTATCTAAGCGTTATGGTTTTTGCAGGCAAAAATTTATCAAACAAATTCAATCAGTATCCTCTACTCATTATGGTGAGCATGAGTTTTACAGGATTATTATTTATTGGATTTGCTATTAACTTATGGCTTGCGCAATTAAGCTAGATTGATTTAATGCACTATACTGTGAGGTGCCGCTCATATTCAAACGTGTTGTTATACTTAAACCAAAAAAACCGCCAAGCCTAAGCCAAGCGGTTTCTATTTTTATACGTCTAAAAGCAGGTAAAAGAAATTACTGATTCTTTGCGTACACAGGCTTTTTGGCGCAGATGGCTTTTACCTTTTCGCGCGTATCAGAGATTACTTGCTCATCACCGCGGCTATCTAAGACATCACACATCCAGCCTGCTAGCTCTTTTACGTCAGCTTCATCAAAGCCGCGCGTGGTTACCGCTGGCGTACCAATACGGATACCTGAAGTCACAAACGGTGATTTTGGATCGTTAGGCACCGCGTTTTTGTTAACCGTAATATAAGCATCACCAAGCCATGCATCCGCTTCTTTACCCGTCATTTCTTGTTTAACTAGGCTGATAAGCATCAGATGGTTTTCGGTGCCGCCAGAGACGATATCGTAACCGCGATCCATGATGACCTCTGCCATAGCTTTGGCGTTCTTGACCACTTGCTCTTGGTAAGTCTTAAAATTGTCCTCTAAGGCTTCTTTAAAGCACACCGCTTTGCCTGCGATGGCATGCATAAGCGGGCCGCCCTGGTTGCCAGGGAATACCGCCGAGTTGAGCTTTTTGGTCAGCTTATCATCACGCGATAAGATAATGCCTGAGCGCGGGCCACGTAAGGTTTTGTGCGTGGTGCTGGTGACCACATCGGCGAATGGTACGGGGCTTGGATACGCGCCAGTAGCGGCAAGGCCTGCAATGTGCGCCATATCGACCAAAAAGTACGCCCCTACTTCGTCAGCGATATCACGAAAACGCTGCCAATCGACCACTTGAGAATACGCGGAGAAGCCTGCGATAATCATTTTAGGCTTGTGCTCGCGGGCTAGGCTGTCGACTTGATCATAATCAATCTCGCCCGCCTCATTTAGACCGTACTGCACCGCATTGTAGTTAATGCCCGAGAAGTTAATGTGCGCGCCATGCGTTAAGTGACCGCCCGCGTCGAGGCTCATACCAAGTACCGTATCATTGGCTTCAAGGAGTGCTAAAAAAACCGCTGAGTTGGCCTGAGAACCTGAATGCGGCTGGACGTTGACGTATTCTGCGCCAAATAGCTCTTTGGCACGGTCAATCGCGAGCTGCTCAATGATATCGACGTATTCGCAGCCGCCGTAATAGCGCTTGCCCGGATAGCCTTCGGCATATTTATTGGTCAGATCTGAGCCTTGTGCTTCCATGACTGCTTGTGAGCAATAGTTCTCTGAGGCGATAAGCTCAATATGGCTCTCTTGACGTTTGCTTTCAGACGCCATCGCGTCAGCGAGTACAGGGTCAAAATCTTTAATAGAGATGTCTTTAAACATAAGAGTGTCCTATATTATTGGTTTTGTAAAACTAGTGTTATTTAAGATAAGGTTATGAGCGCGCTCATAGAGGGTGGATGCTCAGCAAGGATATTGCACTGAAATCTTGCCGTATGCTGAGTCTAACATGAAATATAACTTTATGAGCGCAAAAAAGCTCAGCTTAAGCTGAATGGTTTAAAGAATGATACGATAGAAAACACGTTGTGATGAAACTAAAAAACAGCCAAATGATATGGCTGTTTTTGTAGGTAGAAATAATGAGTGTTAGTATCTCAATCCTACTAGCGGTTTAGATACCCAGCCTGCGCCTTTATCAGTTTGAACATAATAATACCCGTTCTGCTCTTTACCCATATAAATAATGGTATCTTGCTGAGATAAACTACTCACCTGCATCGAATTGTTGCTCGCTTGATTATACAGTGATGTATTCTTAAGCTTGCCCGCTAGTAGAGCACCTTCAATAAGTTTGACGCCGCCCACTTGATTATCTACTTCATTTGACGAGATAAAACCAACTTCTTCACCCAAGTCTGTCACCGCCTGTTTGCTACCGCGAAACGTATCAGCAGTCTGCCCAATGGAGCTTACCGCTCTTTGCACATCATAGATGCTATCAAAAAACCCAGCGTTGGCCGTTTGCGATAGAGCAATTGTACTGGCACACAAGATGAAGGTGCTAGATAGCTTCAAAAATAATTTTGCGGGACTTAATGGGCTCATAATTGACTCTCATATTTTGATAACAGTGAAATAATAGACTAACGTTTAGTTACAAAATACTAACACAGTATCTATTTATTAAACAAGTGTTTTTCAATAATTGAAACCAGACAGAAACGTCTCGCTAATAAGCAGTTTGCGCCCATACCAGTCATAACGTGTTTGCCGCTGCCAGCCTTTATGCGTATGAGAGATAAAGCGCTGGCTTGGCAAGGTGCGGCAGCGCCTAAATAGGACATAACCAATTGGCGTACCCTTTAAATGTTGCAAGCGACGAGCATCTCCTTTTAGGCTTGGTAGCGGAAACAGGCTTTGCGCCCAGACCCAAGGCGCCTCATCGTTGCCATATAGATATACTTCGCGCACCCATGCTAGCATCGGTCGATTAAGCGCTCTGCCCTCAATGCCCAGTTGATGTTTTTGCGCTAAGCTCAAAAGTCTGTAGCCCTCAAACTGTCGCTCTACGCGTAGGGGCTGACCTGCCTTGGTTTCTAGCATCGCAGTCAAAGAGCCTTTGGCATCGAGCCACGGCACAAGATTAGGCGGCGCTGGGGTATGCATGTGAGATAACTTGGTATTTAGCATTGCTATAGCGTGGCCCTTATACGTCGCTATCTATTTGAGCATCATTAAAGGTAGGCATATTATCTTCATTAAAAGGCAAAACCGCAAACGCCTGCTGTCGATACTGTGCCATACGCTGTCTATCTTCAATGCAAAAGTTGCTAATTGCCGGAACAAAACGCGGATCATAAATACGATGTATCGAGTGGGTCTTGGTCGGAATAAAGCCGCGAATGAGCTTGTGTTCCCCTTGAGTGCCAGGATCAAAATACATCAGTCCCTGCTCAATCGCAAACTCAAGCCCTTGGTAGTAGCACAACTCAAAGTGTAAGCTATCATAATCAGCAAGCGCGCCCCAATAGCGTCCGTACAACGTCGCATTGTCGCTGTCAGGATTGTCATATAAGAATAAGCTACAGGCGATAATGTCCTCATTATTACCATCAGCACTATCATAGGCGAGCGCGAGCATTAAATGCTCGGGCATACTCTGTGCCAATGCCATAAAAAAGTCTAGCGTCAAATAAGGCTGCTGCCCGCGCACTGCATAGGTCATCACGTAACAGTGATAAAAGGCCTTCCAGTCGCTATCAGTAATGTCATCACCGCATTTACGCACGCACCTGATATCTTGCGTAGCAACTTTACGGCGCTCGGCGCGAATAGTCTTGCGCTTTTTAGCTTTAAGGGTTGCTAGAAACCCTTCAAAGTCTACAAAAGGCTGCTCATCTTTGAGCAAATCTTTATTTTGCCACAAGAACTGACAGCCTTGACGCTCAAGGATTGGCATCTCTATTATCGCCGGCTCAGCATCTATCTCTTGAGCCATAAGTGCCAGCTCTACATCAGCGTCACTTGGCATAGCAGTGGTGGCAACGTTTGCAAGGTTTGGCGTGACAAACAGCCCATGCCAGCTCGACGCGCCTACTTGCCGCGCAATATCATCAACCCCTGCGATAGCGGTTTTTATAATATCGTCGGTTAAAGTTTCGCCCTCTGCCAACCACAGGCGCTGACCGGTAATAGGCGTATAGGGTACGCTCGTTACCAGCCGCGGGTAATAATCGACGCCGTAGCGCGCATAAGCCTCTGCCCACGCATAATCAAAAACGAACTCGCCGCGGTGATGACCCTTTATAAAGACAGGTAGCACCGCTACAGGATGAGAGATAGACTCTGTAGCTAAGTCTCCCATATCATTTACGACGCGATGCACCACTATAAATATCGGCAGCCACCCTGCTTGCTCACCGATAGCCCCTGTGTCCGTCAGCGCTTGCCAAAACGCAAAGGACATAAAGGGCGTGTCGGGCGTTTGCCATTTAGCATTATTCTGCCAGTCGGTATCATTTAGTAACGCGTACTCTAGATTCATAGGTCTCACAATCGTTGTTGTCGTTATGTGCTTGGCTTACTTATTTAAGTTTGCTTAGGTTTAAGTTTGCTTAGGATTAGTCGTGCGACAATTACAGTCATTAGCCTAGCAAATTTATACCTATTTGCTGTCACAATTTGCAAATATAGATATCACTTGATGATAAAAATTAGTCAAGCTTTATAATAGAAAACACCTAAGCTGCCAGTATTTGAATAGCTCAGCATGGTAAAAATAGAGTCAATATTAAGGTCAAATGTAGTGGATAGACGGCTTAAAATCGCTTGGCAAAGGTGATATTCAGCGCAATCGCTGTTAGAATATAAGGGGTGACAGCCTATAACTAAACCTGCATTCAAAAAATAGTATACCAAGTTCACTATTCAAGATTGACAACGTATCGAATATGCGGTGTTTTTCTTACAAATTACTGTCATCAGTTCACTTTTTGGGTGTTTAAATGCTATAGTCAAACTATCATTCTATCGAATGTAGATAACACCCTTTTACCTTTTATATTTGTCCTTATGCTCAACTGAATGAAAACATGATTGCTACTATTAATAGCTGATACACACTCTAAATTTAACTATAACCTAAAGGAATAGCATACTAAAATGTCAAAAATTATATATACAAAAACCGACGAAGCTCCAGCGCTAGCCACTTTATCTTTTTTGCCTATTGTTGAAGCCTTTACTAAAACTGCAGGCGTCGATGTTGAAACCAGCGACATCTCTGTAGCTGCACGTATCTTAGCAGAATTTCCTGATTACCTAACTGAGGAGCAGCGCGTTCCTAATAACTTAGCTAAGCTAGGTGAACTCACGCAAGATCCTAATGCCAATATTATTAAACTGCCTAATATCAGTGCCTCGGTACAGCAGCTCAAAGCCGCTATCAAAGAGCTACAGGCTAAAGGCTACGCGATACCTGATTTCCCTGATGATCCAGAGACCGAAGAAGAGTTAGAGCTACGCAAGCGCTATGGCAAAAGCCTAGGTAGCTCGGTCAACCCCGTCTTGCGCGAAGGTAACTCAGATCGCCGCGCACCAAAAGCGGTCAAAAACTACGCGCGCAAGCACCCGCACTCTATGGGCGAGTGGAAGCAGTGGTCACAGACTCATGTCTCACACATGCATGATGGCGATTTTTATGCTGGTGAGCAGTCGATGACTTTGGACAAAGCGCGCAGCGTCCGTATGGAGCGTGTCACTGATGATGGTACGGTCAATGTCTTCAAAACCGGTATCGCTTTACAAGACAAAGAAGTCATCGATCTGATGTTTATGAGTAAAGACTCCTTACTTGAGTTTTATGAGCGTGAGATGGAAGACTGCCGTGAAGCGGGTATCTTATTCTCATTGCATGTAAAAGCCACAATGATGAAAGTCTCTCACCCTATCGTCTTTGGTCATGCCGTCAGAACCTACTACAAAGACGCTTTTCAAAAGCACGGCGCGCTCTTTGAAGAGCTTGGCATCAACGTCAACAATGGTATGGCAAGTTTGTACGAAAAAATCAAAGAGCTACCCACCTCATTGCAAGAAGAGATTGAGCGTGATTTGCATGCCTGCCAAGTACATCGTCCGCGTCTTGCTATGGTTGACTCTAATAAAGGCATTACTAACTTTCACTCACCGAGTGATGTCATCGTTGACGCCTCTATGCCCGCAATGATTCGCTCAGGCGGCAAAATGTGGGGCGCTGATGGTAAATTGTATGATTGCAAAGCGGTGATGCCTGAGTCTACCTTTGCTCGTATTTATCAAGAGATGATCAATTTCTGTAAATGGCATGGCAACTTTGATCCAACCACGATGGGTACAGTACCAAACGTCGGTCTTATGGCACAAAAGGCAGAAGAATACGGCTCACACGACAAGACGTTTGAAGCCAGTGATTCGGGCATCGCTCGTATTGTTGACGAAGAGACGGATGAAGTATTAATGGAGCAGCGCGTTGAAAAAGGCGATATCTGGCGCATGTGTCAGACCAAAGATCTGCCTATTCAAGACTGGGTTAAGCTTGCTGTACGCCGCGCGCGTGAATCAGATACACCCGTTGTCTTTTGGTTAGACCCGTATCGCCCGCACGAGAATGAGCTGATCAAAAAAGTCAAAATGTACTTAAAGGATCACGATACTGACGGCCTGCATATTGAGATCATGTCACAGGTTCGTGCTATGCGTTATACCCTAGAGCGCGTTGCTCGCGGCCTTGATACAATATCTGCTACTGGTAATATCTTGCGTGATTACCTGACCGATCTATTCCCAATCTTGGAGCTGGGCACGAGTGCTAAGATGCTCTCGGTAGTACCGCTAATGAAAGGCGGCGGTTTGTTTGAAACGGGTGCTGGCGGTTCTGCACCTAAGCACGTACAGCAATTGGTTGAGGAAAATCATTTGCGTTGGGATTCGTTAGGTGAGTTCCTAGCATTAACTGAATCGCTTGAGCACTTGGCCAAAAACGATGACAACACTAAAGCGCAAATATTGGCAGAAACGCTTGATAAAGCGACTGAAAAACTGTTGTTAAATGATAAGTCGCCTTCACGCAAAACAGGTGAGCTTGACAACCGTGGTAGTCATTTTTACTTAGCAATGTACTGGGCTGAGGAACTCGCTGCGCAGGACAAAGATGGCGATCTCAAAGCTCAGTTCTCAAAACTTGCTAAAGAGTTGGAGAGCAACGAAGAGACTATCGTCAAAGAGCTAAATGATGCACAAGGTAAATCTGTCGATATCGATGGTTATTATCTAGCGGATGAAGCGCTCGCTGAGCAAGTCATGCGTCCAAGTCAAACCTTTAATGACGCTATAGCTTCGATATAGTATCCGATGCGTTTTTAGCATTATTTAAGTTAGATATGAGCACCTCAAAGACAATAAATCTTTGAGGTGTTTTTTTATTGTCTATAAATATTTGTACCATGCCGTGATAAAATCAGCCATAACTTTTATATATGGCACCCATTATGCCTACACTCGTTTTATTTAATAAACCCTACGGCGTCCAAAGCCAGTTTAGGGATGACGATAATAATAAATTTACGCCATTAGCAGAGTTCTTTGATGACAAATCCTTGCGCGTCGCTGGACGCTTGGACGCCACTAGCGAAGGTCTGCTGTTATTAACTGCTGATGGTAAGCTTAACAAGGCCATTACGCATCCACCAAAAGCCAATAGCGGACGCAAACAAGGCAAAACGTACCTGATACAAGTAGAGGGTATTCCGACTGCTGAGCAACTCACACAATTAGGCCGCGGCGTCATGCTCAAAGACGGCAAGACCTTACCTGCTAAAATCAAACACGTAAGCGTAGAGGATTTGCCTATCGCGCTATGGCCGCGTCATCCACCGATACGCGAGCGCAAAAGTGTCCCTGACTCGTGGCTGATACTCACTATCTTTGAGGGTAAAAATCGACAAGTACGGCGCATGACGGCCCATGTGGGCTTGCCTTGCTTGCGCCTGATTCGCTGGTCGGTCGCTGGATTTGAGCTCAAAGATTTAGCCGTTGGTGAGTCTGTGCATGTTAGCCTTAGCCGTGAGCAATGTCAGCAATTAGGCCTTTAAAGCTTTGTAGACAAAAAAGTGACCACATTTTTAACCTAGTGACTCGAAAGGGTAATGTTTGTCTGCTACTATTCTTAAGTCTTTATTCTTTCGCCATCTACTTGCCTTTGACAAGGATCCGTCATGTTTAACGCCCGTCTTCTTATGCCTATTTTTGCAGCTGTTTTTGCCGTTAGTGCGTGTCAACCCGTGGCCGAGACGACTAACGCTACAGCGCTAGAAGAGACGACAGTAGAGGATAAGATTGTCATCGAGCCGCAGCCGCCTGTCAGCGACAATGCTGATAGTACTGAGGTCTTAGCAGAAGGTGCAGGCGCACGTAGTGCTCATGGTATGACGAATGATTTAGAGGTGCCAAATGAGATAAAGACGAGCGCGAGATATCAAGACTACGCTAAAGCGATGACAGGTATGCATGATGAGATGCTAATAGGCATAGGTTATAACGATCCAGATACAGCCTTTGCCAAAAGTATGCTCGGTCATCATCGCGGTACGATCGATATGGCTAAGGTTGAGCTAAAATACGGTCAAAACCCCTTTATGCGCAAGGTGGCACAAGAGGTCATGACCGCGCAGCAAAGTGAGATCGATATTCTAAGAAAGTGGCTTGCCAGCCATCCTGATACGATCGAGTCAAAACCTGTGACCCAAGCGATGCAGCGCGCTTATGATGCGAGCGCCAAGACCATGCACGATGAGATGTCAGCGGCCATCACTGACCCTGACGCTGATATGGCCTTTGCACGTGCTATGCTCGCTCATCATATCGGTGCGGTAAAGCTAGCAAGAACACAATTAAAATACGGCGAGGATGACGAAATGCGAGCGCTGGCTAAAAACATTATCGACGCGCAGCAAAGCGAGATTGACGCCATACAAAATTGGATCGATAGTCAAACTATTATTGAAGAAGCCGATGACAGCGCTGAGTTAACCGAAAATGAGTCTGTAACGTAAAAACAGATACCGTTTAAATAAAACCCCGTACTAAAAACAGCTAGTATGGGGTTTTTTATGTTGATAGCGAAACGTTCTTTGAGCAAACAGCTTTATTCTACCTGATCCATAGCCCCAAGCCAGATTAGCGCTTTATCTGACTCTGACTGATTGCCATCAGTCGATGCCGAGCGCATAGTTATAAACTGTAGATCTACCTTGTGAGGGAATGGGCTTTGCTGGCTTATATCCTCAATACCCTGAGCGGCTTTAGGTAATACGTCAACGCGCATCAGCTCGTCACGGCGAAACAGATGACATTCAACATGATAATCAGCGTCTTTTAAGGTAGCTAGCTGCTTGCTATCGGCTTTGATACCATCGATGGCGACGATGACGTCGTGCGCTGATATTCCAGCAATAGCCGCCGCGCTACCGCGCTGTACGTGACTGACTTTAAGACCTGCTGGCGTGTCGGTGCAGCGCATGCCCCAAGGCACCTGTTTATCTGCTGTGTCTTTGTTATCAGGTTTTATAGTGATGCCATTTGCGCTCAGTAGCTCATCAAGTGGTAACTCTTCAACGCCATCGATATAGCGGCGCTCAAACGTCTCCCACTCATCTGCTGGCATGAACTCACCGATAACGCGGCCCATATCAGCGCTGGTGATTCCGATTCTCTTTTTATCGGACGCTTTTGCTTGCTCATAAAAAGACTTGATCACATCAAACAACCGATAGCGTCCATTGCTGTGCTCAAGCAAAGTCAAATCCAAGCACAAAGCGACCAGCGCGCCTTTATTGTAGTAGCTGATACCCGCGTTGCCTGTGTTCTCGTCACTACGATACAGCTTAATCCAAGCATCAAAACTAGATTCAGCAACGCTTTGATTGGCGCGGCCATGCGTTTGATAGTAGCGATTGATCTGTTCGGCGAGTAATTTAAGATAGCTGGCTTTGTCTATGACACCGGAGGCTTGTAGCATAAAATCATCAACATAGGAGGTAAAGCCTTCAAACACCCAAAGCAGCGGTGTAAAGGCCTCACGGCGCAAATCAACATCGAACATGACATCAGGCTGCACCGTCTTGACCCACCATGCATGAAAATACTCATGACTACACAAGCCTAAAAAGCGCTGATAGGCATTGCTGGGTATTTGGGGCTCATCGTGACTAGGCAAGTCACGGCGCGGCGTAATCAAACTGGTCGAATTAATATGTTCAAGACCACCATAATCTTGCCCGCTGGCATAAGTCATAAAGGTGTAATCGCTAAAGGGCGCGTCCCCTAGCCAGTCCATATAGCTCTGGCAAATTTGAGTCAGATCCTGCTGCAGCCGTCCTAAATGGGCACTATGTCTGCCTGATATATAAAAGCGGTGCGCAAGTGCTTGATGACGATGATCTTGTACGATAAACCCAAACTTATCCTGCTCAGCAATCTCAAACGGGTAATCGATCAGCTGATGATAGCTCTGTGCCTGCAACCCGTATATATGTTGGCTAACGCTCTCTGCTTCATTAACCAAAGAAGTCGCCTTAAGACCGCAGGCGATAATTACTTTGTTAGCGTCCTTGCCTGTCAAAAACGCATCAGGTACCACTAAGCTTACTTGTATCGCCGATGCCTCCTGCCCTTCAATCGCTAGCGCAAGAGAGGTTAAGTTGCCATACAGCCGCTGCTGATCGACATAAGCGGTGCGTACTGACAGATCGTAGCAATACACCTCATAGTGGACGCTCACCGTTTGTGCCGCCTCAACCTTAGGTAATTGCCAAGTATGCTTATCTGTCTTTTTTGCGCGTAGGCTGACTGAATCATCACCTTTATTTTGCGTATCCTTTAGCACTTGATAATGCACAGCGGTGATGTGACGGGCAAACTCACGCATTAAATAACTGCCTGGAATCCAAGCCGGCAGCCATAAGCTTGGCACATCGATGTCGCTTTGAAAAGTTAAGGTCACATCAACCAAATGCTCGTTAAAGCGAGCAAAGTCAAACTTGTAATGCACAGGATAAGCTTTGGGCGTTGTCATAGTCTATTCTTATAAAAAGGGATATGGTTATGGTAGAAGTCATTGCATCAAAACGCAACTGGCAAAATCGTCTTTGCACCGCTCACTGACAATATTGCATTTTTGCCCTTACTTTATGATACAAAAGGCTATGCTTAGCTTAGGGCGTGTTTGATAATTCACAAATACGCACTGACAGAGACTATTTTTTAGTCGCTGCTCTTAAATTAGAAGCAAGATAAAAATAGTAAGTTTAGTCATTCTAAGCGTCTACTTTTGTCAAAGAAGCGGCAAAAAAGAGTCCTGTCCTTTCAGGCTGATGCTAAAATTGCCCCCAGCTCTATATAAGCAGTGTGTTGCAAGTCTAGCTAAGGTCTAGACATTATCTTTAACTTGCGCCGTGTCTGGAACCATTTTAGCGATCAGCAGTGCCATGGTTGAATGTTCAATACGCCCTATTTATGCACTCTTTTTTATTTTTTACCTTGAAAGTTATTATGAGCATCTCAATTAAAGACACTAACTGCTACAGTTACTTTGATAAACTGATGATAACTGATTAATAGTTCGGCTTTTTGGCTGGCTAATTGGCTCTTTTAGGTTTATTACTACTTCAGATTTATGTTATTTGTATTAAAAAAGGATAATTTATGACTACTATCACAAAAGATACCGCCGTAAAGTTTAACTACACGCTAAAAGATGACGAAGGCAATATATTAGACCAGTCACAAGAAGGTCAGCCACTCGCTTACTTGCATGGTCATCAAAACATCATTCCAGGTTTAGAAAAACAATTAGAAGGCAAGTCTGCTGGCGAAAAAGTAAACGCTGTTGTAGAGCCTGCTGATGGCTACGGCGAATACCAAGACCAAGCGGTACAAAAAGTGCCTCGTGATAACTTTCAAGGCGTAGAAGACATTCAGCCAGGTATGCAGTTTCAATCACAAGCAGGCGAGCAAGTGATGCTCGTAACCGTAACTGATGTAACGGACGAAGAAGTTACTGTTGATGCCAACCATCCTTTGGCAGGCAAGCGTTTGACGTTTGATGTTGAGATTCAAGAAGTACGCGCGGCAACTGAAGATGAGCTAAACCATGGTCACGTCCACGGTGCAGGCGGCGTTGAGCATTAATTAGAGCGTAGAGCTATTGAGTGGTCTAACACACTACTATAGCAAGCTAAAAGCCAGTCACTCAAATTGAGCGACTGGCTTTTTTGTGTGCTAACATAATGAATCCTATATATGGTTGAATTACTATAAAACTGATATAGTGCTGCTGGGATGAATTTTGCGCAGCTTCTGTCAGCGTAGACACAGCAAGCAAGTAAAATTTATACCAGTAGCACTGGTAATATTTGCGTATCGATTTTATTTCACATTGACTATAGCTGGAATTTTTTTAAAGTTTTGTAGCAAAACCAGATGTCTAAACGTAACAAAACCGTATAACGACTAGCGTTACACGGCTCTCATTACTAACCATCCTTGTTAATACTAAAACCAACCTAATCCCGAAGTCAACTCTAGCTAGCGGGCATCTAGCCCTGTCATCCCTAATCAGCAAACCATCCCTGATACAATCACTGAATACCAATCCCTAGTACTACTCAATTGTGCTGTGGAACCATTATCGTAAAATTAGCCCTATAAGGTAAGACGCCAAAGACTCAATGTGTGTAAGCATATGCTTACACAGTGTTACACACCCCTACTAGCTGATTACATAGCTTGCTTATCTCTAGCAGATAACTTCTCTTTGGGACTGCTTAGAGTTTGTGGCTGGGCACTTAGCATTAAATAAGCGGCCTCAGTGATATATGCCTCACTCTCTGGTAGCTCAGGGCGCTCGTCCGCTTTCATTTGGCTTCGCTCTTCAAATTTGGCATCCATAGCGGCTTGATAGGTATTCCAATTAGCGTAAGGACGCTTACCTGTTGCGATAAGGCGTTTGTTTTCAGCTTCTAACGAGCGCTTTTCTATCAGCTGCATTTTAGCGCGGCGTTTGTTAATATCAATCTCGATCGGCTTTTTCTCATCTTCCATATTGCGAATATCATTGAGCGTTGATAGATAGACAAACTGCGGATTTTGCTCTTGACGGATTTTGGACTGCTGATTAAGCGTAGCTAGTGTATCAGAGGTGAACTTACCTTCAGGCTTATAAGCGGCCGTCTTTATAGTATCCCAAGGCAGCGCTTTTTTCTGCGCGCGCTCACCAAAAGTTGCATCATCATAGATATTGACCAGTTCTACATCTGGAACGACGCCTTTGTTTTGCGTACTACCACCTGTAATACGGTAAAACTTACGCTGAGTAAGAGTGGCTGAACCTAGAGCGAGGTTATCAAGTTGAATCTGTGCAGAGCCCTTACCAGTGGTTGTGCTCCCGACGACTAAACCGCGACCATAATCTTGAATAGCGGCAGCAAAAATCTCACTCGCTGAGGCTGAAGCCAGATTAGTAATCACTGCCATTTTGCCATCATAGAGTTGCTCACCGCCGTCATCATCACGGTAGACTTGGATATTGCCGCGATTATCACGAATTTGTACTAACGGACCGCCTTTGATGAACAATCCAAGCATTTTCGCCACTTCATCTAGTGAGCCGCCTGGATTATTGCGCAGATCGACCACTAGTCCGTCGATATTTTCTTCATTGAGCTCTTTGATTGCGCGCTCTGTATCTATACTGACACTACGATAGTCCTCACCATTACGGCGCGCACGATAATTTAGATAAAAACTTGGAATCTCAAGGACACCAATACGTTTAAGCGAGCCATCCTCAGGAGATTTGACTGCTACCACGCGCTGGCGTACGCCTGACTCTTCTTGCTGAATGATATCGCGTACTACTGTGACCGTACGCGCGCTAGCATCCGGAGTGTTGGGTTGGCGCAGCTTAAGCGTCACCGAAGTACCGCGTTTACCGCGAATAAGACCGACAACTTCGCGCGTTGACCAGCCGACCACATCCGTCATGTTCTTACCGTCTTTGGCGATCCCTATAATGAGATCGTTGGGTTTTATCTGACCTGTTTTTGCTGCAGGGCCTCCATCGACGAGAGTCACAATACGAGTATAATCTGGGTTTTTGCGATCAGGACGGATAGAGACGCCAATGCCCTCTAATTGCAAGCTTGACTGGATTTGTAGCTCAGTCGCTTGAATAGGCGCATAGTAATTGCTGTGCGGATCATAGGTTAGCATAGCAGTATTTAGAACGGTCTCCATTACCTCGTCATCTTTGAGGCGACCGAACTGTCCTTGCTGACGCGTTAAGCGGTTAAGTAGTATCTCGTTTGGCGTACGCTGATCGTTACGGACCAAATCCTGACCACGAGTGATATCTGGATTATCTAAAAATACTTTTTCTTTGGCTTTTTCATCTTCTTGGCCTAAAGTGATGCTAAGCAATTGAAACTTCAATTGGCGCGTCCAGTAGTCGCGCTGCTCTTTTTTGGTCTTAAAATGGCCGAGCTTTTCGCGATCTAGCACAATGGTCTCATCGCCTGTCAAATCGATATCGGTTTTGAGCATTCTTGTTGCCATCTCAAAGTACTCGTTTGAGCGTTTGCGGTAGCGCTCAAAGATATCAACGCCTGCTGATAAATCGCCGCGTTTGAGGCGAGTACCAAAGTCATCAGCATACTTTTTCTTAAACTCATCGACATCCGATTGTAAGAACAGGGTATGGTTTGGATCTAAGCTATCGATGTACATAGAGAGTATCTCATTGCCCATTTCAGCATTTAACGGCTGATTGAGATAATGGCTACGATCCAGCAAAGCGGCAACTTGACGGGTGGTGACTTTTTGTTCAGGGGTGGGCTCGAACCCTTGTGTCTCAGTATTAGCGACTGCAGTTCCATAACTTTGAGTGAGGATAATACCTGCGATGCCTACAGAAGCTGCACTTAATAACCATTGTGCGGGTTGTTTTTTCATCGTATCTACCTAGTAGTTTTAAATATAAGTTGTTTTAAATATAAGTTGTTTTAAATATAAGTTGTTTAATTCCAATGCAAGTACTATCTCTTTATGCTTGTACTCACTTTATTCTTGCACTTGCATAATATACGACTACAGCGCTACTGCTATGATGGTGACACTAACATGGCAACGATACTAACATGGCGATGATACTAGTATAGTAATAGCATCTAGTATAGCACTCGTATTTTATCTCTCATTTTGGATTAGCGGCTGATATAGCCTAATAGTGGCTTGTCCTGCTCAAACTTAGTACTTGATTAATAACTGAATAAAAATAGCATCTAACACTAGCACTGTATAGCCAAAATACAATAAATACTAGCACGCGCAACCTTTATCGACTGTCTCAAACTGTATAAATAATCTTACACTTAATTCCCTTTATGCTTTTAATTCTTATCTATTAGATATCTTATGTTCACGCTTGTTAGGTTGATGAGCGACCACCCTTATGTATAATGACTGACATAGTAGGCGAACGGTAGCATCAAGAGGTGTGTCAACTTGAATCACTAAGTACTCCTCTATCCTAGCCTTGTAAATGTAACTTAAAAAAGGATTCTGCCATGTACGGCGTGTTAATGATAGATATAGACAATACCGCGCTGACCGCAGAAGACGTCAGCTTGATCAAACAGGCACAAGTAGGCGGCATTATACTGTTTGCACGCAACGTGATCGATGCCGCCCAAGTGCGCGCGCTATGTGATGACATCCGCTATCACAATGCTGATATCCTAATCGGGGTCGATCAAGAAGGTGGCCGCGTAGCACGCCTGCGTGAAGGCTTCACTCCGCTACCTGCAATGGGCCTCCTCGGTGATTTATTCGATAAAGACCCAAATCTCGCCCTAAGCTGTGCTTACGATTGCGGCTACCTTATGGCAGCAGAAGTACTCGCCGTAGGTATCGATATGAGCTTTGCGCCTGTCCTCGATAGAGGCGGTATCAGTCAAGTGATAGGCGATCGTAGCTTTCATCATGAGCCGCAAGCGATTGTAGCTTTGTCTACGCAGTTTATGCGCGGAATGAAGGCCGCTGGCATGGCAACTACGGGCAAGCACTTTCCTGGTCATGGCGCGATCGCTCCTGACTCACACGTAGCGCAGGCCATTGATACGCGCAGTTTAGACGAGATTATGGCAAGCGATATGCAGCCTTTCGCCCAGACTTTGCCATGGTTAGATGCGGTGATGCCTGCTCATGTTATTTTCTCGCAAGTCGATGATAAGCCAGCAGGATTTTCAAAAATATGGCTTAAAGACATTTTGCGCAGTCAGCTCAAGTATGATGGGGTGATATTCTCTGATGATCTCTCTATGGCAGGTGCCAATTCTGTTGGTGATGTCAGCGCTCGCGTTAAAGCCGCCATCAATGCCGGCTGTGATATTGCCTTGGTATGTAATGATAGAATTGCTGCTCACGATGCTGCCAAAGCGGCGCAAGAGCTACCCTATCCCAATCAAAGTCGTATCAAAACCATGCGCGGACATATTCCAGTATGGCAAGATGACCTGCTCTCTACTTGTGAGCAATTTGACTACTGGCAACAGGCTCGGAATCATATCTTGAATACTTTTTTCATCAACGAAGATCTAAACACTAAGATTACAGCGGGGCAAAAGGATCCTACTGAGTATAAATAAAAGCAGACTACAATAACTACAACTACATGCAGAAGCAGAAACTCTACTCTTTTAAAGGTAGCCATACTCCAATAAAAAACCGCACTCTGATAAGTGCGGTTTTTTGGATAATCTATAATTGTATCGATAGATTAGTTCGTTGGATCAAGAACAGTACCTTGAGTGGGATCATCACCATCTGGTAGTAAGTCATCATTATTGTTATCTAATGGATTCAGATCTGGGTCTGGCATTGATGCGTTTACGCCGCGATCATCACCATCAACCGTTAGATCATCGTTGTTGCTATCTAGCGGGTTAAGATCTGGGTCAAGGTTGCCACTGTTGGTCGCCATGCCATTGTTACTTGCCATTGCAGATTGATCGTTGACTGTAAACTCAATACGGCGGTTACGGAAACGTCCCTGCTCAGTTGAGTTATCAGCGATAGGATCAGTTTCACCCATACCTTTTGTCGTAAGCTTACTTGCGTCAACGCCTTGAGAAACTAAGTACTCTTTGACTGATTCAGCGCGGTCACGTGATAGCTCCATATTGTAAGCATTAGAAGCTTGATTATCCGTATGACCTATAATAACCAATTCCATGTTTGGCACTTCGGTAACTATCTTGGCGGCGCGATCTAAGAACGGCTTGTTGACATCAGGGATAAACGCTTTGTCCAACTCAAAGTTGATGGTTTGTAGGCTCAAAGCACGAGCAACATCGCGTGGATCTGGATTGTCACCCAGTCTATCTATTGCCGCACCAGCAGCAACTAGGCTGTTGTCAATCTCGCCTTGCATATCTAGCGGACCTTCAGCTTCAACTGTCATTGACGGTGCTGCAGCTTGTAAATCAGATACTAGCTTGCTAAGTACATCAGCATCTGCTGAATTCACTACGATATTATCGCCTTTGATAATCATGCTAGCGTCTGGGACATCTTTGAAGATAGCCAAGATAGCAGCAAGATTGGCTGCAGCTGGCATATCTGTCGCAAAACTGTCATCGACATCAGCACGACACTTATCAGTTTCAGCGCCGAACGCATCATTAAGCGCGCCCATAACAGTGCTTTGTAGCGCTTCGTCACCGACATTCATACGGCAAGCGTATAAGGTGTTGCCTTCACCCATAGCAAGACGCAATGAGGCAGGCTCGACATCCATAGCAACTGCTGTTTGACCATCTGTCTGCGCTTGCTCTTCAGCAACAACAGGCGTCGCGACAGGTGCTGGGTCATCTTGGCAACCTCTGAGCAGTGCCCAAGCAAGTGCACCTAAAATAATTAAACCAATAATAGGCAATAACGCTTTCATAAAGCTGCCGTCTTTTTGCTCTTCTTCGCGTACTAGAGGCGCGGTCGTAGTCGTGTCAGAAATACGTGCGCCAGCAGGAGCGGCGGCTAACATACCAGCAGGTACCACAGCGCTTGCCCATGCTGGGATATGATGCTGATAGCTGGATAAATTATCATTCAAAAACTGGGGTACTGGCGTCGTTCCAGCAAGGCTTTTTATCTCATGATAGGCTAAAGGTGCAGCCATAGCGATTAAACCACGAGAAGCTGTTGCGTCAACGTTGTGCGCGCCTGCAAGCTCACGTGAAATACGGTCACGGTTCGCGCCATCTGTCCAAACGCGGTCGTAAAAACCTTGATCGTCACGAGCAATATTCTCGTTAGAGAAACGTCCGTAGGTTTCGTTATCAGCTAGGCGAGCGGCGAATATCGCATAAAACTGCTCAAGTAGGCCTTTTTTGGCTGGGCTATGATCATCTCCCAAAACTGCTGGGCTGACGGTTCGTGTTAAATGACTGATAATATCCATATTCTGTATCCCCTAATAGTTTGTGTAATCGTTCTAAATGTTCAAAATTTGCGAAAACTTATTCTGTCATTTTAAATTAACAAAACAAAAGATTATGTTTCGCTTTATAAGAGTGAATGTAACAAGTAGTAGCAAATAAAAATAAAGAATGTGTCTGTTACTCATTATTGAGTTCAAATACTTAGCTATAGCTACTTATTGATTTACTTCAGTATTGTCCTAGTATAATCACTAAGTGGTTACTCACAACAAAGGTGATGTTGTACAAATGCAACATTAGGTAATGTTAGGAGAGTTACGCGTAACTAAAAACCTATTAGTGTAATCGACGTTAACGTATATTAAGGATTGCCAGATAGAGTCTGCTGAACACTTTAAATAACGGCGTAAGTAAGAAGTCACTTTTAATTTTTTAATATCAAACAAATAGGGATATTAATATATTGCCAAATAAGCTTATACAAATATTTAAAGGAATCATGCAAGTTACTACTAAGTTAATGACTGCTAAGCTAGTCACTGTATAACTACTACCACTATATAACCACTACCACTACCACTATATGACTATTACACCGCTACATAGTTATTATCAGTTCGCTCTTACTGGATCTACTCTGATTTCTTTACTTGCCATCTCCTCTAATTCAGATAAAGAAATAGGTCCTGATGGAACGGGCGTGCTATTTGTATTTTGATTATTGTTCCTATATTGATTTGGCGTATCAGGTATGACTCTATCGCCTGTTTCATCATCTGTAGCCTGATAGTTGTTTGTAGTGTTGTTTGCATTGCCGACATCGTTATTATTTAGGTTACTTATAGTCTCGTTGCCGCTATCAACAGGATTATTCATAGTTATACTATTATCAGTAGTTACATCATTATCAGTAGTTAGATTGTCAGGTAGTGGTATAGGCGCAGCGCGCTCTATCGGCATGGCAGGTACTAAAATACGCATGTCATCGACCAGCTGTTGCAGCAACAGACCATCAGGCGCTTCTAGTACGATGCGCTCATTTTGTAGTTGCAAGCGTGCAAAAGGGGTAGCTCTGAGCAAAGTTAGGATATCAGGTAGCGTCTCTATGGACATATTGGGCAAGCTTGCAGCGATTTCTTTGGCTACAGTGATCTCACAAATACTAGCTTGCTCACCAAAGCTCACGTTAAGCGCTTGCATAAACGCACTTTGCAAACTGGTATCACCGACTTTTGCACTACAAGTGTAAAGATTGCCACTATTATCCACGCCCACACTCATCGAAACAGGTGTCAAAGGCACAACGACTGGCGGCGTTACAGGCGCTGCAACCGTAGGCGGTGCTGCAGTGGTTTCAACTGGTTTAGGCTTTGTCACTAACGCCCATGCCAACCCCATTCCTGCTAATACGGCTAAGGCAAACAGCAACCAGGATGTCTTACGCATGCCTTTATTGTGGTTACGAGCGCGCGTTACTCTAAAAGGCTTAACCTCGTTATTATTAGCCTCGTTATTATCTGCATAGTTATATGCATAGTTATCTGCATGGTGCTGGGAGGGATTTGCATGAATGGCATCGGTATCAGATAGCTTCTCTTGCTCAATGATTTCTTTCTCAAGGCTTTGTGTATTTAAGATGTGAGCGTCACCTGCCGTCGTTTTATCTGAATTTGTAATAATAGCTGACGTCAGTGAACCCTCGATATGCGTACGTTGTGCAATAACAGATGCTGACCACGCTGGAAGATATTGACGTAAAATGGGTTGCTGATGTTGTAAAAAGGCGGGCAAATACTCACCCTTTGCACTGTCCTTTAGGGCTTGATAAGCGAGGGGTGTGGCATTGATAAGCAGTTGCGTAGTCACTATCTCATTGATATGGTGCGCTGCGGACAACTCTTTAATGATGACTTGACGATCATCAGGGTCTTGCCATAGTTGCTCAAATAGTGAGTGATGAATGGTGTCAAAACTGTCTGAACGCGCCTTATCATCGCGCTGCACTTGTGATGATGACAACCGCGTCGCTAAAATTGCATAGAACTGCTCAAGTAAGCTTAGCTTAGCAGCATCTACAGTATCTGCTAACACTAGGCTGCTAACGGTTTGTTCTAAGTGTTCAATGATATTCATAAAATGCAGCTTTCCTCTGCTTGATTAAAGGTTTTAATGGCTCAATTCTACGTTTTTTATGCCAAGTATCACTGTCAACAGGAGTCGTTACGCTCGCAATACGAAGCCTTACTCATCATCACTTACTGATAGTTTAATTGCTTTATATTGGAGTCTACATATTCTGCTTTTCTCGATCAAAACGCTTGAGACTTAGAGCGTATCGTACTTGGAACGCGTCGTACTTTGAGCGCGTAGTATAATAGGCTTGCCCTAAGGATGACCTTTTTGTTTAATCATACTACACTTATTATTATCGTTACGGTTATTATCAGTCTGCTAGCTTGGCAAAATAAAGCTCTGTTTAATCGTCTGATATTCTATCCGCCAGCAGTAGAACAAGGTCAATGGGATCGATTTGTGACTCACGGCTTTATTCACGCCGATAGCATGCATCTGCTGTTTAACATGTTTACCTTATATTTCTTTGGTCGCGCCATCGAAGGGCTTTATGAGCCATATCTATGGGGCTTTGGGTTTATTGTGTTTTACCTTTTGGCTATCATTGTGGCGATGATTCCAAGTTATCTCAAAAACAAAAACAATGCCAGCTACCTAAGCCTTGGAGCTTCTGGGGGCGTATCAGCAGTACTCTTTGCCTTTATACTGCTCGCGCCTTGGGATACGCTGTATCTATTCGCTGTTGTACCGATTCCTGCGATATTATTCGCTATCGCATACGTCGCTTATAGCATCTATGCCGATAAAAAAGGCGACTCTAATATTAACCATATGGCGCATTTATGGGGCGGCGCGTTTGGCGTGATAGCCACAATAATACTAGAGCCACAGGTTATACCGCACTTTATTAGAGAGCTACTCTCGCCTATCCTTTAATCTACTGACTCGGAATTTGATCACAATTTATGATTATAGATATTATCGGTGACATTCATGGCTATGCAGACAAACTAATAGGACTACTGACGCAATTAGATTATCAGCATAATGGTCAGTATTTTGTGCCGCCCAAAGGCCACCGAGCGCTGTTTATCGGTGATTTAATCGATCGTGGCCCGCAGCAAATCAAGACGCTTGAGATTGTCTTTGCGATGCTCGACGCAGGCGTTGCTGATGCCGTGATGGGCAATCATGAATACAATGCTTTAGCGTTTGCCACTTTAGATCCTGAGCATCCAGAGCACTATTTACGCGTGCACAATGAGATACATACCCGCCAGCACAAGGCGTTTTTAGATGAAGTGACCTTTGGCTCGGAGCTGCATACCTATTGGCTTAAGCGCTTTTACGAGATTCCATTGTGGCTTGAGACCGACTATGCCTGTTTTGTGCATGCCTGCTGGGATGTCGATAGTATGGCAATGCTAAAGCCACTGCTAACCGATGACAATCGCTTAACCTTAAAGGCGCTTATTCACACCTCACAAAAACATACGCCGTTATTTGAGGCCTTAGAGCGCGTGCTCAAAGGGGTGGAGACGCCGCTGCCTGAGGGTATTGTGATGGTGGATAAAGAAGGTACGACGCGTACGCGAGTACGAGTAAGGTGGTGGCTTGATGATCTCAATGATCGCCCTATCCACGATATTGCACGCGCGCCTGCCTCAGCGATAGCGCAGATTCCTTATGATACTAAGCCTGAGCCTATAGACTTTACGCTCAAAACGACTAAACCTATATTTGTGGGTCACTACTGGCTAACAGGCACGCCTGCGCCGCTCAGTCCGCAGGTCGTTTGCACGGATTATTCAGCAGCGGTTGATAGTGGATATTTGACCAGTTATCAGCTGGACACTGACCACCCATTACCACTTAGCCCCAATAACTTTGTGCAGTACCTAAATACGTAGACCTTCTACGACTACCAAGCCAAGCTATGCGATGAGTTTTGCTAAGATGAGGCAATCTTGTCTTTACGGCACTAGCAAAACTTTTGTATGATGGTCGTTTTGAGGATATCGCCTTATGAGCACCGATCATGCAACTGACCAAAACAAGGCTATCGCCTCCCCAGCAGGTCAGCCCAAAGTAGGTATTATCATGGGCTCGCAGTCTGATTGGCCGACAATGAGCGCAGCAGCCCAGTTATTAGCAGATTTCGGTATTGCGTTTGAATGCGAGGTGGTCTCGGCTCATCGTACGCCTGATAGACTATTTGAGTATGCCAAAGGCGCTAAAGACAATGGCCTGCAAGTCATCATCGCTGGTGCTGGAGGGGCGGCGCACCTGCCAGGTATGTGCGCCAGTCAAACGCCGCTTCCTGTCTTTGGCGTCCCTGTAAAGTCCTCGATACTTAGCGGTTGGGATAGTTTGCTCTCTATCGTCCAGATGCCAAAAGGCGTCGCGGTTGGTACGCTAGCTATCGGTAGTGCTGGCGCTTATAATGCTGCACTGCTGGCGATTCAGGTGTTGGCATTGCATGACGAGTTGATTGCTAATAAATTGCAACATTTGCGTCAAACGCAAACCGATACCATTCTTGCCAGCCCTATTCCTGGTATTATCAATCAATAAAATGACCAACTTAGCTTGGTCATCATTTAGCTCAATAATAAAAGGTGCCTTTCGTGCACCTTTTCCTATTTTGCTATACTACCAAAACCATATCCTTTTTGATGACGCAAAAGAGCCTGCTATGACAACAGATAATGCTTACCCTGCAACCCAAACCATTGGTACGATAGGTATTTTAGGAGGCGGTCAGCTCGGCATGATGCTGGCAGAGGCTGCCATGCCGCTCGGTTATCGCTGCGTGTTTTTAGAGGACAATGCGCAGTGTCCAGCCAGTCTTTATGGACGCGTCTATAGCAGTGAGCAGTTAGAGGATTTTATAGCGGCAGCGGACGTGTTTACCCTAGAGTTTGAAAACACGCCAACATCGACCGTTGAACGTCTAGCAAGTCTTGCCAAGTCAGGACAAAAACAGGGCATGTATCCACCGCCTATTGCTCTTGATGTGGCACAAGATCGCCTAAAAGAAAAGCAGATGTTTAATGATTTGGCTATTGCGACCGTCCCCTTTGTCGCCGTGAGTACCCAAGCCGAGCTTGCACAGGCTTGTAAGGCTTTGGGTCTACCTATCGTACTCAAAACCAGTCGCGGCGGCTACGATGGCAAAGGTCAGTTTGTGATCAAAACCGATGACGATATACCAGCGGCGTGGCACGCGCTCAAAGATGCGGTCAGTGGTCAAGGTAGCCTGACGCCAACCCCCGCCTCGCTGATCGCTGAGGGCTTTATCCACTTTAGTCGTGAGCTCTCTATCATCGCCACACGTGGCACAGAGGGTAATGTGCGCTGTTATGATTTGGTCGAAAACCATCATCATCAAGGGATTTTAGCTAAAACTCAAGCACCTGCGGTCGGTACCAGCCATTTATTCAAGCAAGCAAAAGATGCTATTACCACTGTGATGAATCATCTTAATTACGTGGGTACTATGGCGCTTGAGTTGTTTGTGACTAAAGACGCGCGCGGTCATGATTATCTGCTCGCCAATGAGATCGCGCCGCGTGTACATAACTCTGGGCACTGGAGTATTGAGGGCGCAATCACCAGTCAGTTTGAGAACCATATACGCGCAGTAGTTGGCCTGCCTTTGGGTGATACAGACAATATCCACCCCGCCATTATGCTCAATGTCCTCGGTCAGTATCCAGATATCAGCGAGGTACTCAAAATAGACGGCGCTCATTATCACAGCTATCATAAAGAGGAGCGCGAAGATCGCAAGATCGCTCATATTACCTTGATGCCAAATGACGTCGCTAACCTTGAGACAAGCTTGAGCGCACTGATAAGCGTTTTACCTAATAAAGTTGGTTTGGATAAAAAACACTCAGACACCAAAACAGAGTCCGATCAGTTAGATATCGAAGCCGAGGCTAAAGTCGACGAAAAAGTAGAAGACTTAGATCAAAGCGCAAGTACCGCTGACAAAGAAGACAAGGCTAATAACTAATGCAAATCTGGATTGACGCTGACTCAGTGCCACTTATTGCCAAAGAGTTAATTATCAAAACCGCAGAGCGTACGCAAACCATGGCTATCTTCGTCGCCAACCACCCCATCAAGCTACGCAAGTCACCGCTATTGATCATGACCGTTGTACCGCATGGGTTTGATAAAGCTGATGATTACATTGTCGAAAAAATACAGGCAGGCGATTTGGCGATTACCAGCGATATTCCTTTGGCTAATGATATCTTGGATAAAGGCGGCATGGTGCTGACTACGCGCGGCGTCATTTATGATAAAAACAATATCAAGCAAAAACTCAACATGCGTGATTTTATGGATACTATGCGCGGTACCGGCGTGCTCGAATTACAAGAGATGAGTGGACAAAAGCCGTACGGCGATCGTGATAAAAAAGCCTTTGCCGACGGTCTTAACAAACTAGTGCGTTAGACATTTTAAAAGAATAAATTCAACCGCTATACCTACTCTCCTTGCAAACGGTATACACGCTATAACCAAACACTATGTAATCGGCACGCATCATAACGATGTATGCCGATTTTTTTGTTATCTTAGATGCATATTTTAAATAACTCTTAAAAAAACAACTCTCAAAGATAGGAGTCCATATGAAAATTTTAGTCATAGGTGCCAGTGGCCGCGTCGGTAGTGATTTGGTTGAACAATTATTAAATGATAGTCATCAAGTCATCGGTACGACCAGACAAGATGAAAAATTATTCGATAACGACAACTACAGTCAGTTAGATTTAGACATTACAGCTCATAAAGACGACATTCAAAAACAAATCGATAAAGATATCGATGCGGTTTATTTTGTCGCAGGATCTGGTGGCAAAAATGTATTAGAAGTAGATTTGCACGGCGCAGTGAAAACTATGCAAGCGACGCAAGATAATGGCATTAAACGCTATATCATGCTCAGTACCGTATTTTCATTAGATACTAGTAAATGGAACAATCCTGGTATCAAAGATCTAAAAGACTACTATATTTGCAAGCATTACGCAGACCAGTGGCTTGTCCATGACAGCACCCTTGACTACACTATTGTGCAAGCAGGCGCGCTTAAAGAGCGAGAAGCTACGGGAACTATTGCTGTCAATGATGATAGTGCAGGTGAGAACTCAATCAAGGATGTAGCGAGCACTTTAGCGGCGGTATTGAGTGCTGATAACACCATCAAACAAGTCTTTAGTATGCAAAACGGCGAGACGGCTATCAAAGAAGCTATTGCCAAAATATAATCTTAACTCTTTTGTTCAAAAAAAGCGGACTGTCCTTGGATAGTCCGCTTTTTTATGCTCATAAAGCACTGACTCAATGCTTAAGCTTGGTCGCTTGGAAAACTAATGACGTCTGATAGTTGAGCTGCGCCTACTAATACCATGAGTAAACGATCGACACCGAGCGCAATCCCGCTACAAGTCGGCAGCTCATCACAAGCAGCGAGTAGGCGCTCATCGATAGGCATTAGTGGCAGGTTATGATGACGGCGCAATTGATTGTCTTGCTCAAAACGTGCTCTTAATGCCTGCCCGTCAGCCAATTCATCATAAGCATTGGCAATCTCGATACCATTAATATACAGCTCAAAACGTTTGGCAATCTGATTGCCGTCTTTATCGAGAGCGGTTTTGGCGAGCGCCGCTGTCGCTGGTGGATACTCAATAATTAACGTTGGCAACTCATAACCCAAGTTTGGCTCGACGGCGTGGCTAAAGAGCAAATCTAGCCACCCTTGGCGGATATTATCCTCACTTTGCTGTGAGCTGTCGCCATCACCTTCAAGACCAGATACACTCAGACCCTTGTCCTCAGCTACGGCTTGTAGCGCCGAGATACTAGCCGTCAGTGGATGAATACCCACAAAGTCCATAAACGCATCGACATAACGATAGTGATTCATCACTACAGGATAACCATAGAGCACCTCTAACATCTGCCCAAGCTCATCAGCCAAATCAGCCAAAGTATAATTCGGCTGATACCATTCAAGCATGGTGAATTCTATGTTGTGCCGCGAGCCAATCTCATTATCGCGAAAGACCGTGCATATCTGATAAATAGGTACGCGCCAGCTGGCAAGCAGACGCTTCATCGCAAATTCAGGCGAGGTATGTAAATAATAAGTGCGCAGCTGATCTTGATAGGTTACCCCAGCACCTACCGATTGCAAAAAGGTATCCGTGTTGCCCGCTTGCGATAATAGTGGCGTCTGTACTTCTAATACCTGACGCATGGCAAAAAACTGCCTGATGTCAGCGAGCATTTGCGCGCGCTTTTGTGCCATTGCTAGCGTCATCGTTGGTGCATAGCTAGATGCATCAAGCCTATGGTTAGGTGAGCTCATAAGTATTTTCTGTAATGAACTATTATAAGTTGACTCATATCAAGCCTGCCATTCACGGCGCAAATGATAATCGCGTCTGAGCTTGTCAAAGTCAGCTCCCTCTACTCGCCCATCGGTAGCCTTTTCTCTTAACGCGCTATCGTCTTGCTTAATATCATAAAACTTGCCTAAAAGATTAGGATTGTCTTTGAGCTCAGACCACAAGAACATATTAACGGGCAGCAGCTTATTCATCGATTGCGTAGGTAGCACTCCTAGCTTGTCGCAGAGCGCATCATAAATCATTTGTGTACCGCGCAGCTTACCCTCTAGGGTATACCCTGCGATATGCGGAGTGGCGATAGCGAGCTTAGATAATAGACTCTCAGACACTTGCGGCTCATGCTCAAACACATCGAGCACCATTTGTCTACCTGTACGTTCGATATCCGCTACGAGCGCCGCTTCATCGATAACAGGCCCGCGCGCACTATTGATAAGTAGCGTATCTGCTGGGATTTTTGCCAAAGCAGCACTATCGATAAGATGAAGCGTTGGATAATCACTACTATGGTCAGCAACGTTGTCAGCGTTATGTCTATACGTCAACGGCACATGCAAACTTATCACATCGCTTTGACTTAATACCTGCTCAAAGCTTGCATTGTTGACCGTTGATACCGGTAATAGCGGATCATACCCGAGTACTTGCCAGCCCAGGTCAGTTGCGTACTGCGCTAGTGTACTACCGATATTACCCAGTCCGATGATGCCAAGCGTCATAGGCTTCATTGCCTTGATAGACTGTGACCAATACTGCGGACGTAGCGTCAAAATAGCCGTCAGCACATATTGCGCGACTGAATGCTTGCTACATCCCGCTGCATTGGAAAAGGTGATATTGCGCGATTTTAAATAGTGCTGGTCGACATGATCGGTGCCGATAGTGGCTGAGCCGACAAAATGGACGCTACTGTTATCTTTAAGTAGTGCTTTATTGACTTGAGTCACTGAGCGTATGAGCAGCACTTGAGGCTGTAGCTGCTCTAGCAATTGCGCTGTAATATCACGCCCTGCTACAGTCACGATAGTGATCTGATCGCTCTCTTGACCTAAATTGGCAGCGGTAAAAAACTCATTGAGACTGGCAATGTTGCTATCAGCAACGATAGTAATAGAATTATTCATAGAATTAGTATGTCGTTATTAAAGTATTGTGCTGTCAGCATCAAATCGGTTTATTGCTTTCACTCACCGCTGTTTTGTCGGCAGATACAAGCGGTTCATCATCGTCTAGTGGTACTTTTTTGGGCGCGAACACTTCATTTTTATGATTAGATATCCATTCACGCCAGACGGCAAGACCGATCGCAAGTACCACAGGTCCGATAAATAGACCGACAAAGCCAAAAGCCGTCAAGCCGCCGAGCACCCCAATAAAGATAATAATAAAGGGTATCTTGGTCGCGCCACTAATGACAATAGGACGAATCAAATTATCTACCCAGCTGATGACCAAAGTACCCCAAAGCGCTAAACCAATGCCTTCAGCGGTATAACCTTGACTGAGTAGCCAAATCGATACTCCGCCCCAAACAAAGGGCGTGCCAAAGGGAATGAGCGCAATAATAAAAGTCACTATCGTCAATAAAATAGGACTTGGCGCACTAGCGAAATAATAACCAACGCCAGCTAGCAAAGCTTGCGCGAGCGCCGTTAGACCAATGCCATATACCACAGCGCGCGTGGTTGTCCCTACCGAGTCGATATAGCCGTCGATACGATTGCCAATGATATTGCGCAGCGCTTGACGAATTTGACGAATTAAGTTGGTACCATCACGGTAAAAGAAAAACAGCGTCATCAGTGCCATACCCAATTTGGCAAGACTGCTGAGCATCACATCAAGAGCGATTTTGCCATAATACAGATGCGACTGCGCCCAGACTCGAAAAGCCTCAAGCGCACCCTCTGGATTTTTGTTAATGCGCCACAGCATGTCTTTAATCTGTTGACCTATAATCGGTAAATCCTTGATAGATTCAGGCACATCTAAGTAACCTGCTCTAATGCGATAAATGATGTTGCTAATTAAACTTATAGCCTCTTGCTGCAATATAAACAGACCAAAAACAAGAGGAATACCTATGATAAGTGTAATACTAACCGTCATCACCCCAGCACTAACGCCAGAGCTAAAACGTACTTTTTCGTTAAAAAACTGATAAACAGGGAAAGTCACATAAGCCAAAATCGCCGCCCACAACGCAGGCACGATAAAGAACTGTACCACCTGAAAGCATAAGATAAACAGCACAACCAGCAAAGTGATCGCAAGTAAGCGCTGAATAATAAACTCTTTTGTCCAGTGTTCAATCATGGCAATGTGACCAAAATCAGTTAGCAAAGTTTTGCTGTAAACTTGCTATAAAATAGTAACTATACAAATACAGCTTATAGGCAAAAGCTATAAGCTGTATTTGATGACGATATAAGACTGTTGGTATCAGATAAGTTTGACATCGGCTTAAGTCAAAAACCGCATCAGTCAATAGTTATCATTATGCATTAGAATATAACGAATATATAATACTGTGTTGTAACTTTTACTTACAACTGTGCGTCTAAGGCTCAAATGAAAGGCTCAAGTGAGTCGCAGCTTCATTGAGTACATTTGTCTTTATGAGCGCTTTTATCATAGCACTTGACTCAGCTGACGTCGCTGCTAAATCACTGGTGCGTTCTATGAGCGCTTCTAATTGATGTTATACTAGAGCGGTTGTCTGTCAGATCTAGATACTTTTAGTCTTGATCATTAGTAAGCGAAAAAGGATTTTTTTGCTTTGGTTTAAGCGGTGCTTTATATTTAAGCGGCAGCTGCTAAACATAAAATAATGACAGATATCTTAAGCGCCTATAACGCTAAATGTAGAAAAAGCCAATAATAGAGCTTTTATTATAGAAAACGCCAGCGTCTTATCGCTTATGAGTTCAATATTTGAACTTATATATTTAGCCCAATAATAATTTTGTATATATAAACATAAATAGGAACAATAACAATGTCAAAAGACACTGATAACCCCAACCCTTCAACCAATAATAGTCATAAGTCAGCGAATACAGTAACCTTTGCATTAGCACAAGCGCAGTTTTTGGTCGGTGATATCACCGCCAATGCTCAAAAAATGCGCACTTTAGCACTACAAGCCCGCGAGCAAGGTGCCGACGTCATTGTCTTTCCAGAGCTAGCATTATTAGGCTATCCGCCGCAGGACTTGTTACTACGTCCAAGCTTGTCTGGTCGCATCAAAAGCGCCTTATCCAGCCTAAGTGATATCGACGATATCGTCATGATCGTCGGCTACCCTCATGTCGATCATCACGGCACCTTTAACTCTGCTGCTATCTTGCATAATGGTCATCAAAAAGGCTTTTACCACAAACAAGTACTGCCCAATTATGGCGTTTTTGATGAGCGTCGTTACTTCGATAAAGGCCGCAATCAAGTTTTGTTTGATTACAAAGGTATCACTATCGGTCTGCTTATCTGCGAAGACTTGTGGGAAAAAGGCCCGATTGCCGATCTCAAAAAACAAGGCGCAGATCTTATCGTAAGCTTAAACGCCTCACCGTTTGAGATCAGCAAACAAGACCAGCGTAAAGATATGCTAGCTAAACGCAGCCGCGAGCATAATCTACCTATCGTCTATGTCAATGCCGTCGGCGGGCAAGATGACTTGGTATTTGATGGCGGCTCTGTTATTATGCAAGCCGATGGTAATATCGCTCATGAGGCCCCGCGCTTTATGAATCAGCTATTGCTCGCAACTTTAGATATCAAGAGCAACTCCTTTAATACCCAAAACAAAGCGCCGTTATCGCTAAGCCGCGAGTCTGAGATGTATCAGGCCCTAGTTGTCGGTCTGCGTGATTATGTCAATCTATCAGGATTCTCAGGTATCATCGTCGGTTTATCAGGCGGTATTGATTCGGCATTGACGCTTTGTATCGCGGTTGATGCTTTGGGCGCTGACAAGGTGTACGCGGTGATGATGCCGTACGAGTACACCTCGCAAATCAGCCTAGAGGATGCCCAAGCACAAGCGCGCCGCCTTAATGTGTCCTACACCGTCTGCCCTATCTTCGATGCGGTCGAAGGCATTCGCCATACGCTAGCGCCTTTATTCAACAAATCACCAGCTGATACGACCGAAGAGAACATTCAAGCCCGCGCGCGCGGCGTAGTACTCATGGCTTTGTCCAATAAATTTGGTCATTTGGTTATTACCACAGGCAATAAGTCTGAGCTGGCGGTAGGCTATTCCACCTTATATGGTGATATGGCAGGCGGCTTTGATGTGCTAAAAGACGTCTACAAAACGCAAGTGTACGATTTGGCAAATTATCGCAACCGCTTAGAGGATACGCCCGTTATTCCCGAGCGCGTGATTACTCGCCCGCCATCAGCTGAGCTGCGCCCTGATCAAAAAGATCAAGATAGCTTGCCTGATTATGACGTATTAGATGGTATCTTGACGATGTATATCGATGAGGATATGGGCTATCAAGACATTATCGATAAAGGCTATGATGCTGACGTCGCTGCCCGCGTGATTTCTCTGGTGGATCGTAGCGAATACAAACGCGCGCAGGCACCGCTTGGCACCAAAATCAGTCACAAAGCTTTTGGTCGTGAGCGCCGCTATCCTTTAGTCAATAAGTGGTCGATAAAAGGCTAACTTATAACGCTTTATTCTGGGGCGCGTTGAACAATCAAACACGCCCTAATACTTTATGATTAGCTGGGTGCTTACCCAGCTTTTTTAGTGGCTCATTTTGACGCCCTTCCCCTTGGTTATCATCATTTTATTTGAGTCTCTCATGAGCTTGTTAAGCGCTAGTGTCTTTATTCTTTTACTTATTATATTAGCCGCGCTTGTTTCAAGCTCTGAGATGGCGATTGCCTCAGCACGCAAAATTAAGCTGCAAGTCATGGCAAAAGAGGGCGAGGTACGCGCGCTTGATGTGCTCAATATGCAAGAGCACTCTGGTAGCTTTATCACCGTGGTCCAAGTCGTGCTCAACGCCGTCGCCATTTTGGCTGGTGCTATTGGCGAGTCAGCGATCAGCTCTTATTTGCAGGTACTATTGGGTCATGAAACCTTGGCGTCTATCGTATCATTTGTACTCGTCACTAGTATCTTTATCCTATTTGCAGACTTGATGCCGAGGCGTTTGGCGATGTCTAACTCTGAGCATATCGCTATCAGACTAGTTAGACCGATGATCTTTTTGATCTTTATTCTAAAGCCGCTGATTTGGGTATTTGATGGCGCGGCCAATTTAGTCTTTAAACTCATTGGCATCTCAACCGTACGCCGCGACGATATGACGCCAGAGGATATCTACGCGGTCATGGATGCCGGTGCTGAGGCCGGCGTTCTCAAAAAACAAGAACACCATCTAATTGAGAACATCTTTGAGATGCAAGAGCGCACGGTAACCTCAGTGATGAATCCGCGCGAGCACATCGTCTACTTCAATAGCGATACCACAACTGAGCAAGCTGTCTCGGTCATGATAGAGCAGCCACACAATAAGTTTTTGGTCTGTCGCAATGATGATTTGGAACATATCATTGGCTACGTTGAATCGCGCACCTTTTTGGCCTCAGTGCTTGAGCAGCGCAAAGTGCAGTTAACTGACAAGGCATTGTTAAAACCGGCGCTCTTTATCCCAGATACGCTGTCACTGTTTGAGGTGTTAGAGACCTTTAAGTCAAACGGCGCTGACTTTGCGGTTATTGTTAATGAGTATGCGATGGTTGTGGGCGTCATCACCTTAAAGGATGTGATGAGCATTGCGATGGGCGAGCTTGTGACGTTAGAGGAGCAGCTTATTGTACAACGTACCGAAAACTCTTGGCTGGTGGACGGTATGACGCCAATCGAGGATGTGATACGTGCTTTGGGTATCGTCAACCTGCCCTTTAGTCAAAATTATGAAACCATCAGCGGCTTTATGACCTATATGCTGCGCAAAATTCCAAAGAAGACAGATACTATCGAATACGCGCATTATCGGTTTGAGATTCTGGCAACCGATAATCTTAAGATCAATCAGCTACTGGTTACCAAACTTGACGACAGCTGATAAGTGAGTTTAAAAGCCTTTTGAGCTAATCGCGTGCGCCAAAGATCGCTGTACCCACACGTACCATAGTCGAGCCGCTTGCAATCGCCTCCGCCATATCGCCACTCATCCCCATACTCAAAGTATCCCAAGCGATAAGCTCTGGATGCGCCTCCTTAATCTCATTAAATAATGTTTTAGTACGCTTAAAAGCATCGGTATCTGTTTTGGACGGGATAATCATCAGGCCGCGCAGACATAACTGCTCATAGTTCTTTATCGCGGTTACTAACTCTGGTAGCTCGCTTGGCAAACATCCTGACTTACTGTCTTCGTTATCAATATTTATCTGAATCAAAACGTTGAGTGCGCCCATATTCTCAGGGCGCTGCTCATTTAAGCGCTTGGCAATAATGTCACGCTCAAGCGTCTGTACCCAATCAAAATTTTCAGCGATATCTCGCGTCTTATTGCGCTGAATGCTACCAATATAATGCCAAACGATGTCACTCGTTTTGGACTCATTTTTTAGCACTTCTATTTTTTCAAGCGCCTCTTGCAAGTAATTTTCACCAAAATGGCGCTGTCCTTGCTCAGCTAAAGTGGCAATCATTGGCGCAGGCTTAGTCTTTGAGACCGCAAGTAAAGTGACGTTGTTCTTGTTTGCTAACTTGCAGGCACCTTTAACTTGCTCAAGCGTTTGTCCCCAGCGCTCAACCAAAGCTTCGCTATCAAAGCCGAGCTCTACAACATGCTCACTTTTATCATTGTAATTATTGCTCATAACTCTCTCATTTATTCGTTTGCGATGGTCAGTCTATTCTCTTTACCTATAATGGCATTATTTTTAAATTTTGTCTTAATATGGCATATATTTTGCTCTTAAATTAAATATTAGTTGAGTGGTTATGATATTGTTATCTTAACCACTTAACAATCAAATGCTTGTCAGCTTTGCATGGTTGGCCTTTACTGATGACTTTTAGCGACTGGCTAAGTGCTACTGATTTGTCCTTACCGATAGGAATACCCAATTATGGCTGAAAAAAACACTTTGAATATTGAAGATTTATTGCGTTTTGCAGTCAAACACAATGCATCAGATTTACATATATCAGCTGGTATGCCCGCGATGATCCGCGTCGATGGTGAGATGACCCGTATCAATATGCCTGTGATGACGCATCAAGTGGTGCATCAGCTCATCTACGACATTATGAACGATAAGCAGCGCGCTGATTTTGAGGAGTTTTTTGAGACCGACTTTTCTTTTGAGATTCCAGATTTAGCACGGTTTCGGGTCAACGCCTTTAATCAAAATCGCGGCGCAGGTGCCGTATTTCGTACTATTCCCTCCAAAGTATTGACGATGGAGGACTTAGGTATGGGTGAGGTGTTCAAGCGCGTCTCTGACTTTAAACGCGGCGTGGTCTTGGTGACAGGCCCTACGGGTTCAGGTAAATCAACGACCCTTGCCGCTATGATCGATTATATCAACGAGAGCCGCAAAGAGCATATTTTAACGATTGAGGATCCTATTGAGTTTGTACATGAGTCCAAAAAAAGCCTGATCAATCAGCGCGAAGTGCATAGAGATACTTTAGGCTTTGAGCCTGCGCTGCGCTCAGCACTACGTGAGGATCCTGATATTATTCTCGTCGGTGAGCTGCGAGACCTTGAGACCATACGCTTAGCGCTTACCGCTGCTGAAACGGGGCATTTAGTCTTTGGCACTTTGCACACAAGCTCTGCGGCCAAAACCATTGACCGCGTCATCGACGTCTTCCCTGCCGCCGAAAAAGACATGATTCGCGCGATGCTATCAGAGTCGCTACAAGCGGTTATCTCACAAACCCTGCTACGTCGTCAAACCGGCGGACGCGTTGCCGCTCACGAGATTATGCTTGGCACGCCCGCTATTCGTAACTTGATTCGCGAAAACAAAATTGCACAGATGTACTCCTCTATTCAGACGGGAGCTGGCGACGGTATGATCACTTTAGATCAAACCCTCAAAAACCTAGTAGCGCAAGGCGTTATAAGTAAAGACGTTGCTCGTCCTTACGCCAAGCAACCAGAAGCATTTATTTAATACAACACATTTAAATCAGCATGACATGACAAGCTTAAGGACAAGGATAGATCACTATGGATTTTGATAAATTATTACAACTGATGGTCAAAAAAAACGGCTCTGACCTTTTTATCACCGCTGATGTTCCGCCTTCTATGAAAGTCAATGGTCAGATATTAGCGATTGGCAAGACGCCGCTTAGCGCTGAGCAATCTATGGCTTGGGTCAAAAGCGTGATGACACCCAGTCAAGTTAAAGAGTTTGAGACGACTAACGAGTGTCAGTTTGCTATTACCGATAAAGCGCAGCAGGCCCGTTTTCGGGTTAGTGCTTTTGTTCAGCGTGATATGGCAGGTATGATCCTGCGTAAGATTGAAAACAAGATTCCAACGGTTGAAGAGCTGTGTTTACCGCCCTCGCTAAAAGAGCTGGCGATGAAAAAACGCGGAATTATCCTATTGGTCGGTGCCACAGGAACGGGCAAATCCTCTACCTTAGCTGCCATGATCGGTCACCGTAATCAGCACTCTCATGGTCATATCATCACTATCGAAGACCCTATCGAGTTTATTCATGAGCACCGCGGCTGTATCATCACTCAGCGCGAGGTCGGTATCGACACCTTGTCCTTTGAAGCGGGCCTCAAAAACACCTTGCGTCAGGCGCCCGATGTTATCTTGATTGGTGAGATTCGTAATCCTGAGGTTATGAGCTACGCTATTCAATATGCCGAAACAGGTCATTTGGTATTTGCAACCTTACATGCCAATAACGCCAACCAAGCGATTGATCGTATCATTCACTTTTTTGAGTCCGAGCGCCACAGTCAACTGCTTATGGATCTCTCGCTAAACTTACAAGCCATCGTCGCCCAGCAACTAATACCGACCCCTGATGGTGAGGGCTGCCGCGCTGCGGTAGAGATTTTATTGAACTCAAAACTAATCAGTAGCTGTATTCGTAAAGGTGATATTCACGAGATTAAAGAAGTTATGACGCGCTCGCGTGACAGCAATATGCAAACCTTTGATCAGGCGCTACTTGATTTGTACGAAGAAGGCGAAATCACTTACGAAGATGCAATTATGCATGCGGACTCCGCCAATGATCTGCGCCTAAAAATCAAACTCAGCGGCAAAAACCGCGGTGAAAAAGTTGATGAAGATTCTGACGGGCTATCACTGGTTATCAATTAGAGCCCTTTAATTTTAGTATCCTCTTCTTTGACATACCTACTCTTCTAATGCTTATATAATTAACCCTCAAAAAAACAGCCCTCATCTTGAGCGCTGTTTTTTACGTTATAATCAAAATTTATTTTAACGCCTATTATCTAGCATTGTCTTGGCACTCTTTATTATTGCAGATACCGTACAGCACTAGCGAGTGACCTGAGAGCTTAAAGCCATGCTCTTTGGCTACCTTGAGCTGCTCTTCTTCGATAATTTCATTATGAAACTCAATGATCTTACCGCAGCCATCACAGACCAAGTGGTCATGATGCTCTTCTTGGGTAATCTCAAACACTGATAGATTATTTTCAAAGTTATGCCGCTCAACGATGCCTGCTTGCTCAAACTGAGTCAACACGCGGTAAACGGTTGCAAGGCCTACATCTTCACCTTGTCCAATGAGTGCCTTGTATACCTCTTCTGCGCTCATATGATGCATCTCAGCGCTCTCAAGCAGCTCCAATATTTTGATACGAGGCAAGGTTACTTTTAGTCCCGCTTTACGTAGATCTTGATTAGTTAAAGACATAATATTCCTTTTAACGGTCAGATTTTAGCAACTGATTGGACGCCTTTATTCTTAATTTGGGCTTATTAAGTACCAAAGCGCAAGTCCCTGAATTTACGATAAAAACAGTTTATCATCTTAGAGGAGGTTTGGTAAATAATGTGGTAAATGGTAGGCAATAGGTTCTAAATGACGTATCATTTGTCCAAGATTGTCGGTAGTACTTATTGTTGATAGCAGTACTTATCATTGATAGTACTTATTGTCGATAATATATATTTTCGGCAGTACTTAACACTACCGCGCCTAATCCATTTTTTAATGAGTCATCTTATCATGATACAGTCATTGACCACTCGTTTGTTTTATCGTCCGCAAAGCCTGTTACGTAGAGCGGCTACTATTGGCATGTTGAGCGCAGCAGTTGCAATGTCTGGCTGCTCTTTGCTTAGTGTATACAAAATAGATTTGCCGCAAGGGACGCCTGTCACTCAAGTACAAGCGCAAAAGCTTAAAGTCGGTATGAACCAAAACCAGGTGCTCTATGTGTTGGGTAGCCCTGCCATCAGAGATACCCTAGCGCCTAACCGCTGGGACTACATCTATGATTACAAGGCGGGTACTGAGGGCGAGCGTAAGGGAATCGCTGATGTCAAAAACGCCAGTCAGCATCTGATTGTATACTTTGATGAGCGCGGTATTGTTACGCGTATTGAAGGTATAGAGACCCTTCCAGCATCATAATTCATAGTGTAACGTTGTCATTACTCTACGTTTAATGACGTGATTTGTTTTTGCGCTGAGACATTGGATCAGCGCTCAAACTACGATACACCTCGATACGATCAAAGGGCTGCAAGCGGTAATTAAGCGGCTGTTTTTGTGCATAGATACCCACATGCCAGCGCTTAGCTGTTGGCACTTTTATGTCTACAGCTTGCTCGCACCAAGACGCCAAAGAGGCAAATCTCGCCAGCCATCCTGCTTGCATGAGTGCCTCATATAGTGTTGTCCCCTCTTCAACCACAAGCGTTGTGTAATGCTGACGCTGCGGCTTTTCTGCATAAGCTAAGTAAACCGTTATAGGATTAGCTATCAGCTCAGCCACTGCAATACCCACCCTATCAAAGCCAGCATCAGTGCTAAAGGGACGATGAGGCGTATCGCCACGCGCCATAGATTATAAAACCCTTCATTAGCAAAGTTAAGTGATTTGCGTAGATGACTGATCTTCATCTGCCAGCCTGCAAATATAGACAATAGTAAAACCGCTACCGTGCTAATGATAACCAGTAGCCCAACCAACCAACTTGCAGGTATTAGTACCACTAGCAATAGCCCTAAAACCAGAGTAACAATTAAACTAACCATCACACCAAACTTGTGACTTAACTGCCCAGCGGCGTAATGCAACAGGTAACTGGCCACAAAAATAACCCCAGTCCAATATAGTAATTGACCGATCGGCGGTAAGCTAAGCCCACTTATAAACAAAGCTATCACGCCAACGACGAGCTGTAGTATCCATATCGGTAGTACCAGCTTACTTGCTCTATGACTCTTGGTCGCCCGATGAATCGCAGGGCGATTTGAGGCAGCGCTATTTGAAGCTGCCACCGCGCTCCCTATTTGCCGAGCCGCCAGATTTTGACCGAACCAATATAGGCCAGTACCTGCACCTACGCTGACCAGCGCTAATGCCACCGCGCGTCCCCATTCGCTCAAGCTAATACCTGTCATCGCAAACTCAATCTGCGGCAAACCATCAGCTACGCCAAGTATCAAGCCAAGTATCATAAGCCCAAGACCGATAGGTAATGGCGCTACCCCGAGTAAGCTCAATAGCACCGCTATCACCATCAAACCTGCGGCAATAGCAAAGCTTGGAATAGCAGGGTCACTATCGAGCGCCATCAGCCCTGTGATAATACCCTCAGCTGCTCCTGAAATGACCAGTGCAGCAATCACAATAGAGACGAGTGCAGCAAGCCAACCAAAGCTGCGCCAAAATGGACTGGCATCAGCTTCACGCGTTAGTTTTTGCATGCCTGCTATTGGCGCATCGATACTGCGATAAGCTAAGGCAATCTCAGCGTAGACCACAGGCAGGGATACTAATACCATAGCCAGTAGCCACAATAGCCAAAAGTCAATTTCACCAATAGCGCTAGGCGCAAACCAACGAAAGAGCAATAAGGGCAAAAGCGCGGCGATAAAGTAAGAAGCGTAGCGAATCATGATAATCTCAACCAAAATAGCAGATAAGAGTAGGTTTATAATGATAAAAAAACCCCGATAACGGGGCTTTATAATTTAACATAAAGATTTTAAAACTTGGGCACCAAAGATATTAGTGAACGGCGCTAATATAATCTGACAAGATACGAATATCACGATCGGATAATCTTGAAGCGACCGTTTGCATCATGCCTTTTTCGCCTTCTTTGGCCGCATCATTGTAACGCATCTGAGCATCACCATCGACCTCATCTTCACGGCCTGCAGCGCGGAATAGTTTGAGCTGCGTTGAGATGTATTCGGCATGCTGTCCGCCCAGACGTGGAAACGCCGCCCATGCGTTGCCAGCGGCATCAGGACCATGACAACCCGCACAGCCAATCACGTTACGTGATTTAGCGCCGCCTAGATATAGCTTAGTCGCTTCTTGGTGCGTTGCAGGATTGCCAAAGCCTACGCTCCACGGCGCTTGATTAGCATAGTATGCGGCAACGTTTGCCATATCTTGCTGCGATAAGTTAGCGACCTGTGATTGCATAATGCCATTAACGCGATAACCTGACTTAAAGTTGACGAGTTGCTTATAGAGGTATTTGACATTTTGACCGCCAAGGTTAGGCTGTGATGGGATCGGACTGACGCCATCGACACCATGACAGGCCGCGCATACGGTCTCAGCGATTTGTTTACCAGCATTAATGTCATGCTCAGGAACGATAATGGCACTGTGAGCGCTAAAACTTGCAACACATAAGCTGGCGGCAGCAATTAACTTTTTCATTGATAACAATCCTACTGGCTCGGCATAAGACTAATATGAGATAGTAAGTAACTTTTAGACATTCGGCGGATCAAACTGTACTTAATCGTTATCAGCGACAACTTTTATGTCGCAACATGGCTATGCTAAAGTCTTAGTTCTATACTATTTCAGATGACTTACTGATATCAGGGTTTATTTATAAATATTATAGCAAGACTTTGTAGTATTTGCCTACTTAATCCTAGCACCATATGGTTTTTGTGCCGATTGATTTTATGACAAATTATTGACTCTATAACAACGACGATCTTGCGCCACCTACTTCGCAGATTACATGACTTTTAAGTCGTGATAATATTATTTAGCCATATGTTCTATTAATTGCCTGTAATCCTCGTCGCTACAGGTCTCGCACAATCCGCCAGCTGGCATCTGAATCATGCCGTTCTTTACCGAATCAATCAGAGCGGGCATACCCTTTTGCTGTATGAGTTTTTGCCATTTAGCACTATCGCCTTTTTTGATAGCTCTTAGGGCGCCACTATCATGACACGCCGCGCACGAGTCGTTGTAGATAGCCTCTACATCAGCAGCTTGAACCGTTGTTGCTGCGCTCAAACTAAGTATGACGATAGCACTACTACCTATGAACACGCGTTTGAGTCGGGTTAGTGATTTGATTAAAAGTGTGGTGAATGCATACATGGAACACCTCCTTTATTGCTCTATAATCTCTCAACTATCATTGTAACCATATATGTCGACTTTAAGTAGGTTTATCAAGTTTGGCTTTGGTAAATCTCAAATGGACTTATTACCCTACCCAAAATAATTTTGAAGGCATTATCTAGTTTAATGTTATGCTGCACTTATAATTTATCTGGTGTTTAAACTCAGATAACCCAAATTTTATTTTTAGAGTAACGAGTCACTTATGAGTACCCCGTTCAACGATGTCGCTGCCGAAAATGCAGCATTCAATACCAAATCTCGCCAGCGTATTCAGCAAACTGAGTTTATGACCTCAGCGCCTACCTTTCGTCTTTGCCCTCCTGATGAGGGCTTTGAAGTGGCTTTTGCTGGGCGCTCAAACGCCGGTAAATCATCAGCGATCAATGCCTTGACCAATCAGCGGCAGCTGGCACGCTCGTCTAAAACACCTGGACGCACGCAGATGATTAATTTTTTTAGTATTGGTGATACGCATACCCGTCTGGTTGATTTGCCAGGCTATGGCTATGCTGCGGTGCCGCTTGAGATGAAAAAAGAGTGGCAAGTAGAGCTTGAGGAGTACTTAGTATCGCGCTCTAGTTTGGCAGGCTTGGTGTTGATGAGTGATATTCGCCACCCGCTCAAGTTCTTTGATGAGCAGATGCTGCACTGGGCCAAAGACGGCGAGTTGCCAGTACACATTTTACTCACTAAGGCGGATAAATTTAAATACGGCGCTTCTAAAAACGCCTTACTCAATACTCGCAAAAGGCTAAAAGAGCTGGGGCTTGATTGTACTATTCAGCTGTTCTCCGCCCTCAGAAAAGAAGGCCTTGATGAATTAGCAGGGGTAATGGGACACTGGTATGAGTACAAGCTAGGCAAGAATAATGTCCTTGAATACCCTACCAAAGCTGATGATACAGCGCTCTTGAATAGTGGAGGCACGATTGAACAACAGCCAGATACCAAGTAAAACTATGTGCCAAGTAAAACTATATGCCAAGTAAAACTATAGTTCATCATGTAGATAATAAAAAGGGGTTATCGCTATTAACGATAACCCCTTTTTTGGTTAAGATTTTTTAGTTGAGCTTTTTTAGTTAATAAGGTTATCCGTATAAAAGCGCAACCAATGCCTGCGGTGAGTCAACTTGATAGGTTGGATTTTGCTCAGCAAGAGTGTCGCTGGATGCGGCACCGTAGTTGACCGCAATACTCATCATGCCAAGCGCATTAGCCATTTGGATATCATGGATACTATCACCGATAAACACCGCATCAGCTACCTGCTGCTGGGTATGCATCAAAATATCGTTAAGCATTTGTGGATCAGGTTTAGATCCTGACTCGTCCGCGCCGCGCGTAATCGCAAAGTAGTGCTGACTGTTTGACGCATTTAGCACCCTATCAAGCCCTTGACGTTTTTTGCCTGTTGCTACAGCAAGCGTTTTGCCGCGCTGGCACAATGTTTTTAGCATAGCCTCTATAGGCGCAAAGAGCGGCGTTTTATGGCTGTTGGCGATATAGTACTCAGCGTAACGGTGCTCAATAGATTGTTTTTGCGTATCAGTTGCTTGCGGGTATAAGATTTCAATACCCTTAGTTAAGCTTAAACCGATGATATCCTTTACAGCGTCATCTGTGGTATCAAATCCGTGCGCCTCTCCTGCAACATGCATAGAGGTAACGATAAGCCCTATTGAGTCCATCAAAGTGCCATCCCAATCAAAGATTATCAAAGATTTGTCTGAGGGGTGATTGGCTACTGATAGCGGTGCAGTCTGCGTTGTAGCGTTATTCATAACTACCCTTTATAGCCTATAAAAATGGCTTGTCCGTATAGTGAGCAAGCCATTATTGATTTTGGTGTGAGTCGTCTTGCTCGCCTGATTATTGTGGTAATGTCTGGTTATCAGGTACCAAAGCAAGCATCTCTTCAGGAAGCGGCGCAGTGATAGTTTTATAGCCTGGAATGTCCAAGCGCCAAGCATGCAAGCACAGACGGTGTACGCCTGATTTGTCATGGACGTTGTATTTATCATCGCCCAAGATCGCATGACCGATATGCGCTAGGTGCACACGGATCTGGTGCGTGCGTCCAGTCAGCGGCTTAGCTTCTATTAAGCTTACTGGCTGATTGTTCAGGGTAAAGCGCGCGTGAACGTTGATGTCCGTTTGACTTTCTTTGGCTAGCTCATCTTGCGCGTCGACCTTGACGCGGCGCTCGCCACTTGCCACCGTATAGCGCAGCAATGGCGCATCAATACGCTGCTCACTCATCGCAGGCTGACCTTTTGCTAGGCACAAATAATGCTTTTGAATGGTTTTGTCCACCAAATGCTGCTGCAAGGTTTTAAGCGTTGAGCGTTTTTTGGAAATCATCAGCAGACCTGAGGTATCTTTGTCGATACGATGGATCAGCTCTAAATATTTTTTGCCCGTAACCTCGCGCATGGCCTCAATAACGCCAAAGTTGAGTCCGCTACCGCCGTGAACTGCAATGCCTGAGGGCTTGTTCAGTACAATCAGACCCTCATCTTCATACACCACACGTGCCAGCAAGCTATTGGCAAATTCGGTACTGATAATAGGCTTCTCGCGGGTCGCGAGCTGTACAGGAGCGATACGTACCACGTCCTCACGCTGTAATCTATCATGCGCCTTGCAGCGCTTGTTATTGACACGAATCTCATCGGAGCGAATCATTTTATAGATATGCGATTTGGGTAGACCTTTGAGACGGTTTAACAAAAAATTATCCAAACGCTGATCGTGCTGATGACGCGTCACCTCAAGATAATTTACTTTTTCAAAGTTGCCAATCTCATCATCTGCGCTTTGCGGGCGAGTTTTGCTATTGAAGATAGCAGGGGCTTTATGAAGGGTGTCGTTGTCTGTCATTACTTGATTTGTCATTTTTAGTTAGGTGTTTACACAAAGATTTGTTATAGTTTAGCATGTTGAGCGCTAATTACGGTAACGTTACGCGTCTCATCCGCTTTTAAAAGACAACCGTGACACCCTTTTTTTACTTAACGCGCGCATAACGACACTTTGATATATTTTATGGCCTTACAAGCCTTTGATATTAGATCAATTAAGCGGCGCAGTTGAGCAAGTTTAAGCAGATAAGCGATTACCCTTTAGCTGCCTACGTATTGGCGGTCAAACATATTTGATAGTAGATAGTGACAACCCTCCTATCCCAAGCTTAGTTTTAAACCCAAGCTTAGTTTTAAACCCAAGCTTAGTCTCAAAGACTTTTATTTTGTTTGCCAAGTACGCCCCGCTGATAATAGCAAAGCTATAGAGAGTCGCCCAACTGCCTTTGATGGATATTTTATTCGTAAGAATAATAGATAACCCTATAGAAGTTAACGCTGAGTCTCAAAGATTTACGACCCTTAGCGCGACAGAACAACTAAAACTATTGATTTTTATTACTGGTACTTCCTGATAACTCCTTTAACAGCACTACTTAATGATCCTTAGTATTAAAAGTATCAAGTAGCGCTATTATGTTTTATTACCGACATATTGATTGACAACCAGTATGTACTGCATTTGCTAACAACACATGCAAAAAATTATCAGCTGTTATGCCCAACTGATTATAGCGCTCAAATGAGCGAGATATTTATAGCCCCTACAGGCGGTATAACAGACAGACAAATTATAGACTCACACTTTATAATCTCTGTATAAAGCGCCAATCAATAACGTTGTGCTCCGCTTAGGTCTGCATTTTAAGACCAGCGTAATTACCCAATAGGTTTTACTGCTCTACAATCTAACGTCTATCATCGCGATAATTAATCGCACTTGCCACTGAGCTTATCTGTATATTGTCGTTACTGTGCGTCCTCATAGGATATAAATATGAAACGCATTTTAATCAACGCCACTCAAAACGAAGAGATTCGTGTTGCCCTATGTAAAGGCAATCATCTGTATGATTTTGATCTAGAAAACCGTACCCGCGAACAAAAAAAATCTAACATCTATAAAGGTCATGTGACTCGCGTTGAGCCGTCACTAGAAGCTGTGTTTGTCGAATACGGCTCACAGCGTCAAGGATTTTTGCCGATTCGTGAAATCTCAAGCGAGTATTTAAGCGGTAATCCACGTGATGAAAACATCAAAAAACTCATCAAAGAAGGCGATGAGCTGATCGTACAAGTTGAAAAAGAAGAGCGCGGTAATAAAGGCGCTGCGCTATCGACTTACGTATCACTTGCTGGTCGCTACTTGGTACTGATGCCGAACAATCCACGTGGCGGCGGTATCTCTCGTCAAATCTCAGGAAAGCTTCGTGAAGATATGAAGCGTATGCTCAGCAATCTTGATTTGCCAAAAGGCATGAGCGTTATTATACGCACGGCAGGTATCGGCAAGACGCAAGAAGATCTGCAACATGATTTGAACCATCTGCTCAATATCTGGCAAGCCATTCAAGAACAAAATCAGAAGTATCCCTCCCCGCGCTTGGTACATCAAGAAGCAGGCGTCGTCACGCGTGCGGTGCGTGATTATCTGCGTGATGATATCACTGAGATTTGGATCGATAACGAAAACGCTTACATTGAAGCGGCGGGTTTTATTGATGCGGTTATGCCTAAACAGGCGGAGAAACTGCGCAAATATACCGATTATGAGCCGATGTTCTCACGCTTTAATATCGAAAAACAAATTGAAACCGCCTATCAGCGCGAAGTACGTCTGCCCTCTGGTGGCTCTATTGTTATCGATCAAACCGAAGCTTTGGTCTCTATTGATATCAACTCAGCTAAGTCGACCAAAGGTGCTGATGTCTCTGAAACCGCTTTTCATACCAACCTAGAAGCCGCTGATGAGATTGCTCGTCAATTGCGCCTGCGCGATATGGGTGGCCTTATTGTCATTGATTTTATCGATATGAATGACAACAAGAACCAAAAAGAGGTCGAAAAACGTCTGATTGATGCGACCAAATACGATCGCGCCCGTGTTCAGTTTGGGGAGATCTCCAAGTTCGGTTTGATGGAGATGAGCCGCCAGCGCTTGCGCCCCTCGCTAGAGGAATCAACAGGTTATATCTGCCCGCGCTGTCATGGCAATGGTATGATTCGTGACTTGCGTTCATTATCGCTCTCTATTATGCGCCAAATTGAGCAAATCGCCCTAAAAGAGCGTCAAGGCGAAGTACAAGCTGAAGTGCCAACAGATATCGCCGCCTTTTTGCTCAACGAGAAGCGCGATAGCTTAGTCTATCTTGAGCAAGATAGCGGTACGCGTATTACGATTTTGCCGCATGCCCACCTTGAGTCGCCAAACTTTAAATTGCACTTTAACCGCGACGGTTTTGCGCCCTCAAGCTATGAGCGCATCACTGATACGCAGCAGCAAGAGCACAGTGATTTGGGCTACGATGTTGATTGGCAAACCGCTGATTCAGCGCGTCCAGAGCAGCAGCCTACTCGCCAGCCGCGAGCATCATCAAGCGCTCCAAGTGCGCAAAAGCCAACCACGCCGACTAATGAGCAAGTACGCCAACCCTCAGGTGGATCAGCAAATCAGCGCATCAATAATCAAAGTGCGACTCAAGATAGCGCCGCCCAGCGTAGCAATGATCATCGCGGCAAAAGCAACCACGCGCCAGTAGCAAATCATCAAACTAGTGCTCAAGTAGCGCCAACTGAACAAGCAAGCAATGTCGCCGTAGCCGCCCAGCCGCAAGCCGTTGCTTGGTTATCAAACCTGTTCTCACAAGCGCCGCAAGCACAGACTACGCGTAGTGTCAGTAGCCGCGATGCAGCCGAAGCGATCGAAGCGATCGTTAACACAGGCGCGCAAAGTCGAGGCGCTTTTGGTCAAGTTGACAACGAGGCTCTAAATAGCAAAGAGGCGTCTGAATCACAGACTGATAATAATCATAAATCTCAGCAAGCGAGTCGCTCTGACAGTGACCGCGATGATGAGAGCAGTGATGATAGACGCCGCCGCAAAACGCGCAAGTCAAGATCATCAAAACCACGCCAAAGAAAAGACTCGCGTGATGACACAAGCGATAATGACAGTAACAGCAATCAAGCTGACAGCGCTCATGACGACAATACTCAAACTAAGCGTCAAGACAATCGTCGTGGCAGCAATCGCAATAGCCGTCAAAGCACTAGCACTCGTCAAAACCAAAACGAGCGCTCAAATGCAGAACAAAAAGAGGGTAACTCTGATGAGCAAACGCGCAGTAAACGCAAGTCGCACAGCCAGCGCGGCTCACGTGGTAATCTTGAACGCGGTGAAACGCTAAGCGCTGACGCGGCCCAGCAAACTCAAAGATCTGAGAGTAAAACATCTGGTCAGGCGCGCAGTAAAAGTGACCATCAAGACCCAAATGAGGTGACTTTGCAGATCAATGAGTCACCTGTTAAGTTAAAGACGCCAGAGGTCGTTCATTTATCCTTAGATGATAGTAAGTCAAAGACGACAGAGCAATCGACTACAGCCAAAGAAGCTGATGATAGCCAAGTCAAAGGCAAAGCGGCTATCGATGAGGTGAATCGCGAGGATACGACGCACGATCACAAGTCTGATAACAAGGTTACTGATGATGCTAAGAGTCAGTCAATACAGGCAAGCTTGGTGCAACAAGAGCAGACAATGAGCGAGCAGGCAGACAAGCGCGCTGATAATAAGTCGGGTGCAAACGCTCAAGAGGCTAAAGAGTTAGTATCTAAAGCGGCACCTACAGAGGCAGCACCAAAAGCGGCTCAAACGCTAGAGACATCTGCCCCATCAAAAGCGTCAAAGACGTCCGATAATGCTACTAAAGAAGACAAAACCAGTAGCACGCTTGATTTTGATCGTGAGAATCTTTTTGCCGCGCGTTATGTTACGGCCAATAAGTTCGGTCAAGCCGGCAACGATCCGCGCGTTGTACGTCGCCTGCAAGCAAAGTCTGCAAAACCAGCAGACATGCAAGTCACAGAGGTCTCTGCTGCTACGCCAACTATCAGCGGTACGGTTGGTCGATTTATTCATGCGCTCCTACCAAAAGCTGAGTCGCGTTTAGCTGAAGATGGCGTCATCCACTGCTTTATTGAAGCGATTGCGATACATAAAGCCAAAGCGCAGCCCGTAGCTGACAAGCAAAGTGCTGAACAACAAAGTGCTGATAGCAAGTCTGAAGCTATTGATGCTAACTTTGACTTTAGCAATTATGGTTATGAGCCTTTGAGCGCTGATTATTTAGCGCGTTTTGAGGCGATGACTCAGGCTGTCAGTCAATTTGCAGCAGCCCAAGGTAAGACGAAAGCGACGCCTAAAGCTATCGGTAAACGTGCCAGTAATGATCCACGTGGTCAGCATCCTGATTACCAGGCAGATATCACTACTGATGGCGAGTCATCAAACTCAGTGGAAGCTGAGCGGACTGAAGCTGAGAAAAATGTGGAGGCAGATAAGGTTGCGGCGAGTGCGCTTAGTAGTCAAGAACAGGCAGACGACGTGACTGTAGATAGCGAGCAGGCACTACTAGCAGATGCGGATCAGATTGAGACTGATGAGGCGCAAGACGCAGCCGATTCTAGTGACGCGGCTGACGTCGTCGATGACGCGCAAGCGAGTAAATCAAAGACGACCATCGCCAGCTACAAAAACATGATCGAAAACGTAGCAGAGCAATTATTGCCGCAAACGGGTATGTTTAATCTGACGACGCCAAAGGTGCCAAAGGCACGCACGCGTAAGCCAAAAACAGAGCATAAGAAGCCAACGCAGGCAGAACAAGCGGACGCTAATGGCTCAAATGAGGAGCGCTCAGATGACAGCGATAGCACAAGCTAATCGTTAACTGACAAAACCAAGCCCCAAAGCTCATATGAGTTTTGGGGCTTTTTTGTGCTCTATAGAAATAAAAAACGTCTAAAATCTGGTAATAATTAATGAGCCGCCGACTTATCACCGCCGCGCATTTTACCGATAATAGTAAAGATAGCAACAATGATAGCACCGATGATAAAGCCGATAACACCATTTAATAGGGCGGTCGTTACGCTCTCAAATATACCCGTCAAGTGTGCCAAATCCTCTACGCCATGATGCAGAAAATCAATACCATGAACTAAGATGCCACCACCAACCAAGAACATAGCTAGCGTACCTGCAATCGACAAAAACTTCATAAGTTTTGGTGCAGCGGCAAACATAATTTTGCCAAGTTTTTGTTTGAACGCGCCTTCTTGCTCCATTAAGTGCAAGCCTGCATCGTCTATTTTGACGATACCAGCTACTAGGCCATAGATACCTATTGTAATCGCAACTGCGAGAATAGACAGCACCAAGCTTTGCTGCAACAATGTGGCACCAGCAGCAGAGCCCAAAGCGATGACGATAATCTCAGCTGACAAAATAAAATCTGTACGTATAGCGCCTTTGATCTTTTGTTTTTCAAAAGCGACCAGATCAACGGTTTCATCCGCATTAGCAGCGAGCCGTGCTTCGTGCTCCTCATCATGCGGCAGGGCATGGGGCCAAAACCTATGAATAACTTTTTCAGCGCCTTCATACACCAAGAATAGACCGCCACACATCAGCAAAAAGGTCACCAAAGGCGGATAAATAGCACTGATTAAGAGGGCAGCAGGCACCAAAATCAGCTTATTGATAAAGGAGCCTTTTGCCACCGCCCAAATAACTGGCAACTCGCGGTTTGCTTTGACGCCGCTGACCTGCTCTGCGTTAAGTGCCAGATCATCACCCAATACGCCAGCAGTTTTTTTGGCAGCGACCTTTGTCATGACTGACACATCATCTAATATCACGCTAATATCATCGAGAAGAGTTAGTAAACTGGCACCTGCCATGGACGTTCCTTAAAATATGAGAGTTAGATTAGAATTAAAAGTGCTGTAGCAGCGCAACACTCACGACGTACACTTTTACTGATATGGTGCTTTTTAATCCTGTTTGTACTACAACCACATCGCTGTTTGCAACAGATTACCTAGGCACAAAGCGATATGACATAGTATAAATGTATCTAATAGCGGTAACTAAAGCGAGACACTGGGTACGATACTTGCAGGCAAAATACAATAGCCTTTAGTTTCAATAGATTAAACTATGCTAATATATTCCCTCTATTTTGTTTTTTGCAAGCGCTGTCTTTTGCAAGTACTGGGGCGGCTGTAATAATCGCTACAACCTCTTGTTCTCATAACTATTTACGACTGTTTTATACTTAATCGCCTAGGTCTATAGACCTACAGGACATCTCTATGAGCCTATTTTCTTTATCAACTCTTATCAAAGCTAAGCCATCTATGACTCAAAAATCTTTTGCTCAAAAAAATCTACCTGCCGCTATGGTGGCGGCGCTTTTGACAGTCGCTATCACGGGTTGTTCAAACAATACGGCTGATACTGCTAATAATTCTAGCATCATTAGTAGCGCACAAGCGCAAGAGAGTCAAACACCTATTGCAACCGATAGCGACGCCTCAGTCGTGCAAGCACTACAAAGCAACTTACAGACCTCTGGTATTGAAGGCACTATTATATCGGCTATCCCTACAGATATGGACGACATCTATTGGGTGACAGCTGAAGGCTTGCCAGCGTTTTTTACCGATAAGGCGGGCAAGCATATCATTCAAGGGCAGATTGTCGCTGTGGGCGGCGCTGAACCTATCGACATTAGCGGCGCTCTCATTGCCAATTCAGCAAAACAGGCATTAGCCGCAGTCGATAAAAAAGATATGGTTATATTCCCTGCTACTGGGGAGACAAAATCTGTCGTTTATGCTTTTACTGACGCTGATTGTGGCTATTGCCGCAAGCTACATGAAGAGATGGCAGATATCAATGCGCGCGGTATTGAGGTGCGCTACCTAGCATGGCCGCGTAGTCAGGAGTCAGTCCCCAAGATGGAGTCTGTATGGTGTAGTCAAGATCGCAGGGCGGCAATGAATCAGGCAAAGATGGGCGCTAATGTACAAGCGCCAAGCTGTACTAACCCTGTAGCCGATCAAATGGCACTTGGCGCAAGACTTGGCGTACGCGGAACACCCGCTATCTTTACCGAATCAGGTCAACAAGTGGGTGGCTACTTGCCCGCCGATCAGTTAGCGCAAGCGGTTGCCGCTGCCAATTAATCATCATCTATAAATGGTATACAATAGGCGTTATTAGCGCTCGTCGGTATGATACGATAGAGCCGCTAATCGCGCTAAAATAATACTTTTTTTAGTAGCATTATTTAGTTCTGTTTAATAACCTAAACCTACCTCTTGAGGATACTGTGAGTAAACCCATCAAATTAGCGATACTTGGCCTAGGGACTGTAGGCACTGGCGTAGTCCACCTAATCAACGACAACCTAAACGAGCTTAAACGCCGCAGCGGTCGCGACATTATTATTACCGAGGTCGGTACGCGCCGTCAGCGTGATGATATAGATAGCAGCATTACGCAAAATGCTGATCTGATGACGGTCGCTAGTAGCGATAATGTTGATATCGTCATAGAGCTCATCGGCGGTACTACCCTTGCCAAAGACGTCATTATGCATGCGATCAAAAACGGCAAGCATGTAGTGACCGCTAACAAGGCACTGCTCGCAGAACACGGCAACGAGATTTTTGCTTTAGCAGAAGCAAACGGCGTACATGTCGCTTATGAAGCCGCAGTCGCAGGCGGTATCCCGATTATCAAAGTTATGCGCGAGGCACTCGCCGCTAATAGAGTAGATTGGCTTGCAGGTATCATCAATGGTACAGGCAACTTTATTATGACTGAAATGCGCGATAAGGGCCGTCCCTTTGATGACGTATTAGCAGAGGCACAAGCACTAGGTTATGCAGAAGCGGATCCGACTTTTGATGTTGAAGGTATCGATGCTGCGCACAAATTGGCGCTACTTGCCTCCATCGCCTTTGGTATTCCGCTACAGTTTGACAAAGTATACTGTGAGGGCATCACAGGTATCACCTTACAAGATGTTAATTATGCCGAAGAGCTCGGTTACCGTATCAAACATTTAGGTTTTGCAGTACGCCGTACAGGCGAGCAAGACAATGCAGGTCAGGGCAATGCAGATGAAGATAATGCGGGTATTGAGCTGCGCGTACACCCAACACTCATTCCACAAGATGCCTTACTTGCCAATGTCAATGGCGTCAAAAATGCCGTGCTAGTCAACTCGCACCCGCTGGGGCAAACCTTGTACTGCGGTGATGGCGCAGGCGCAGGCGCGACAGCCTCTGCGGTGATGGCAGACGTTATGGATTTGGTACGCGTTTTGGGCAGTAATGACGACTCAAATAGCGCTAACAACAGCCAATATGTTCCGCATTTGGCCTTTATTCCAGAACAGCTCTCTGATACGACAATACTACGTGCAGAGCAGATGACAACGGGCTACTACTTGCGTGTCCATGCTTTTGATCACCCAGGCGTGTTGGCCGATATCACTCGCATACTTAGTGATGCTGGTATTAATATCGATGCTATCTTGCAAAAGCCTGCGCATAAGTTAGGTCAAGTGCCTGTTATCATCTTGACTTTGCCTGTCGTTGAGTCGCAAATGAACGTCGCGATTGAAAAAATAGAACAGCTTGAATCTATCACAGATAAAGTGGTTCGTATTCGCCTCGATGAATTATCATAAATAATTAAATTAGTTTTGTGGCTGAGGCTTTTGGTCAAGACCAGTACCATTTAGCCCACTAGATAGTCAGCTTACTTGATTTACACTCAAGCGGTACGCATTATAATGGTACCGTTTTTTTAATAAAATAAGTATAGGATAAATAAAATGTCAAATGACTCGATTGTAATTGTAAACGGTGCGCGCACCCCAATGGGCGGTTTTCAAGGCGCATTAAAAGACGTAAGCGCTCCAGATCTAGGCGCAGCTGTCATCAAAGCGGCGGTTGAGCGTGCTGGTATTAGCCCTGATAAAGTTGATGAAGTCATCATGGGTTGTATTCTAAGCGCAGGTTTGGGTCAAGGCCCTGCTCGTCAAGCGATGCGCAAAGCAGGTCTACCTGATGCTACTGGTGCCATTACTATTAACAAGCTATGTGGATCTGGTCTAAAAGCAGTCATGCAGGCGCATGATGGTATCAAGGCTGGCAGTATCGATATTGCAGTTGCAGGCGGTCTTGAATCAATGACGAATGCGCCATATGTCATGTCTGGATCTCGTAGCGGCTATCGTATGGGGCATAAAGAAGTCAAAGATCATATCTTTATCGATGGCCTAGAAGATGCTGAAACGGGCAAATTGATGGGACATTTTGCGCAAGAAATGGCAAATGAGAAAGGCTATACTCGTGAGCAGATGGATGAATTTGCTATTGAATCGCTCAATCGCGCGCTTACAGCCATTAAAGACGGTCATTTTAAAGATGAGATCACGCCAGTGACTTTTGAGACCCGTAAAGGCGAGCAAACGGTCGATACCGATGAAGAGCCAGGTCTTGCCAATGCAGAACGTATTCCTACCTTGCGCCCTGCCTTTGCTAAAGATGGTACGATTACCGCCGCTAACTCAAGCTCTATCTCAGACGGTGCGGCAGCTGTGGTGCTAATGAAAGAGTCACAAGCGCAATCTGAAGGTTTAGACTTTCAAGCTCGTATTGTAGCGACCGCTTCTCACTCACGCCATCCGAGTGAATTTACTATCGCAAATATCGGCGCAATTAAAAATCTACTACCAAAGGCTGGCTGGAGCGTTGAAGATGTCGATCTTTGGGAGATCAATGAAGCCTTTGCTATGGTGACGATGGCCACTATGGACGAGTTCAATCTTGACCATGCCAAGGTTAACATTGAAGGCGGCGCTTGTGCACTTGGTCACCCTGTAGGATCATCAGGAGCACGTATCTTAGTAACACTTATCAATTCTCTAAAACGTACTGGCGGCAAAAAAGGCGTCGCTACTTTATGTATTGGCGGTGGTGAGTCTGTTGCAGTCGCTATCGAAATGGCATAATGTAACCTACTCTAAAATTTAATGTCAAATTAAAAACCGCATGGGCTATAAGCTTATGCGGTTTTTTTATGGTCAAACTCCTCAGAATACTTGCATTTGTCTATTGTTGTAAAAAAGCGTTAATTTATACCCTAAACTTGTTATAGCTTTTACAGCCTATTACACGCTTTTACCTTGAGTGCACACTTTGCTACTTCATTTATATATCATAAGCTTAGGCCTATTGGTATTCTATTTACAGGTTGATGCAGAGGCTGACCTATTAGAGTTACGTTAATTTGTACATCTAATATATCGCATTATTTATCAGCCAATTAGCAATAAAGATAAGAAAAACCATACTGCTATTATCGTATTTAATAAAACGGTAAGCATTAACAGCAGGTATATATTGATGTTTTTAGCTTATGACTAATTTTAGTACTAAAGCTATCAGCACACTTTAATTTAATCACTCATACTAAAGGAAGATAATAATGAGCCAACTAATTCGTTTACAAGATATCCAAGCAACCCATCGTGACGTCATCGGTGATGATTACTATGACCCAACAGGCAAAACAGCTTACGGCGTCAATGAAGAGAAAATCGGTAAAATTGATGGTGCTCTAGTAGAAGATACTACGGGTCGCATTCGTTACTTAATTGCTGATGTAGGCGGCTGGTTTAGCTCAAAAGAAGTATTAATTCCAGCAGGTTTAGCTCGTATCGTTGGTGATGATGTCTTTTTCGATAGCTTAACGAAATCTCAAGTTGAAGCTATGGAAGTTTATGATCATGACTATCAGTATAGCTATAAAGAGCAAAACGAGAGAGATCGTCAAGCATTCGTCGCAGATACTATTCCTACCGAAGAGCGTATGGAGCTAAGTGAGACGTCATATAATGCCCCAGATACTCTTGAATTATTAGAAGAGCGTTTGACAGTCAATAAAGATCGCATCGTAGCAGGCTTAGTTAAAGTCGGTAAGCATGTCGTCACAGAAGAGCGTAACGTAGACGTTGAGCTTGAAGAAGAACATGCGCATATCGAACGTACGAATGTAGATCGTCCAACAGACCGCCGTATCGGTGATACTGGTGCCACAGAGACAATCGCAGTTGAGCTAGAAGCTGAGCGCGCGCGCGTTGGTAAAGAGACTTATGTTACTGAAGAAGTTAACGTTGGTAAAACGACTGAGCGTCATACAGAAACTATCGTTGAAACTATTCAGCGTGAAGAGCTAGACATTGACCGTGACGGTAATGTTGTAGACGGCAAAGGTAACTTATACGAAGGCAATGACGTTACTGCTGATGATGTACGCCGTGCTCGTGGCATGTAATACGCAGAATAATTATAGTTTTATCGTTATAAACTATAATAATAAGCAGCTAAGTATATTTACTTAGTCATTAAGGTCAGAGCTTGTCTCTGGCCTTTTTTGTGCCAAAGAATACAACCAAATCTAAGGTATAGTAGTAACTACTAACGACGATATAAATTATTACTCAACAAGGACTACGATTATGGACAATAACAATAGTAAAACTGGACAAATAAACGATGCAGCTGATCCTGCTATAAATGATCAATATACAGATCAAAACGATGTTTTAGATACGCAAGATGATGCAGTCGTTAGACAAGGCGTTGGTCATTTAGAGCTGTTAGAGGAGCGCCCAGTCGTCAACAAAGAGCGTCTGGATGTTGGCAAAGTTACCGTGACTAAGCACACTCGTACCAAAACTATCGATGTCCCTATTGAGCTGGTTGAAGAGTACATCACTATCGAGACTCAACATCATGACGCGCAAAGCCAAGACTTGCTATCAGGCAGTTATGATGACAAAGATATATTGCGCCACGTTGAGCCTTCATTAAATAGTAAGGCGGTCATTACGATCAATGGCACACAAGTGGAGCTCGGTGACGCGCCCACTGAGATTATAATCTCTCGTCAGGTGGCAACGATTACCAAAGACACTTATGCAATCCAAGAAGTAGACGTCAAAAAGACCATTCATACGCATACTGACAATATTCAGGTTGAGCTTAAGCATGAAGAGCTAGATGTCACTGAAGAAGGGTTTTTGGCGCATGAGAGTTCACGTGTTAATCATAAGTCGTCGTAAATTACTTATTTAAACCTGCGCACAAATTTAAACCTGCGCACAAAAAAAGCAACGAGACGTTGCTTTTTTATTGGTTAAAGATAGTTCGTTTTATTCAGAGTCATTACACTCGTAAGTATCGATGCTCGCTTCATCACTGCTACTGTTGGTGCGCAGCACACCGGTTTCACGGGTCTGGTGAGCAGTACGCCACTGGGTATAACCCTGATTGCCACTTAGATCTGTACTAACTTCATAGGCTTCAGGATTGGTGCCTTCATTAGTTTTGTTTAGTGTTACTGTGCCCTTGTCTGTCTCTAACACCACTTGATTGTCTTCTTCTAGATAGGTCGCTTCAACCTTTAGCGTAGGAGCACATAGATATGTTCTTTGCATGATATTGTCATCAACCGTTGCTACTGTATCCCCTTCTACTTCATTCAAAGTAGCATCTGCAACGACTGCATCGTTTGGCTCAGCAGGTTCTGCGGACATAGGAGCTGCCTGCTCTTCGCTAATAGCGTCCTCTAAACTTGGCTCAGGCTCAGGATCTTGCTGGCAAGCACTGAGACTTAGCATAGCTGCTAATAAACCTGTGACAACAAAGGAGGTACGGCTCTTTTTTAATGACTGAAACTTCATGATTTGCTCCTGATTTTGTATGCTAAATACTATAGCGTGTCCGCATATCTACGCCTATACGCAATTTGTAAGTAATAAATACAAAGATTATGTTTCAAAAGCACGAATGCTCTTTGATCCTTGTAATTTATAGCTATTGCAAAACGCAAAATGCCCATAGCTAATAAACTATAGACACTATTAAAATGATAGGCACTAATAAAATGACGGGCACTAATAAACAGCCATTCTCGTTCAAATAACAATCAGAACATGTCAACTGAACAGACCGTATCACCCAAGCAAGGGGCGATCAAATCTTGCCATGACATTGCTTATATTTGAGACCTGAGCCGCAAGGACAAGGCGCATTACGACTAACATTCATACCTGCATAAGGATTTGGCTCTGCCTCAGCACTGCTTACAGCACCAGCACTGACACCAGCCGCCGCAGTACCGCCTAGATTGACGCGCATTTGACCATTGGCGCGTGCGCCTTGATTGACCTGATTTTGCTCATTGGTCGCTCTGCGCTCACCGCCACCGATGCCGCCTGCGTCATCGTGCTCAAACTGCATCTGCATGCGTTCAGCGTCCGCCCGCTTTTGCGCCTCTAGTGCCTCAAGCTCCTCTTTGGTTGGGATATGGACACGTGATAAGTCTTGTACGGTCTCAGATTTGATCGCCCCTAGCATCATTTGAAACAGCTCAAACGATTCTCGCTTATACTCTTGCTCTGGATTTTTTTGTGCATAACCACGCAAGTGAATGCCTTTACGCAGCTGATCCATTTGCGTTAAATGCTCTTTCCAGTGCTTATCTAGGCTCTGGAGCATAAAATGACGCTCGAGCTGAGCGGCGCTTTGTTCGCCCATTTGCGCGCGTCGACCACGGTAATGATCCAGCGCAGTTTGAATGATTTTTTCACGTAATGCCTCTTCATCAAGGCGGCGATCCTCATCCAGCCAGTCATTGATTGGCATATAAAGCTTGAACTCATCTTCAAGCTCATCCTCAAGCCCGTCAATATTCCACTGATCATCAATAGATTCTGGCGGAATGAACTGACTGATCATAGCGTTGTACACGTCGTAATGCATCGCTTCAATCGCCTCTTGCAAGTCCATATCTGCAAGCAAATCATCACGCTGGCTATAGATAACCTTACGCTGCTCATTGGCGACATCATCGTATTTAAGCAAGTTTTTACGCGCATCAAAATCGCGGCTCTCAACCTTACCTTGAGCATTTTCAATAGATTTTGACACCATCTTATGCTCGATGGCTTCATCTTCTTTGAGGCCCATAGCCTTCATCATGTTGACCACGCGATCGCCTGCGAAGATACGCATCAGATCATCCTCAAGCGATAAGAAGAAACGTGACATGCCAGGATCTCCTTGACGACCGGCACGGCCTCGCAGCTGGTTATCGATACGGCGTGATTCGTGACGTTCAGAGCCAACAATGTGCAAGCCGCCTGCTGCGACCACTTGATCGTGCTTGACCTGCCACTGCTCTTTTAGACGTTTCATCTCATCAGGGCTGACATTGTCGATGTCCTCAATAAACGACTGCCAGTTACCGCCCAAGATAATATCAGTACCACGACCTGCCATGTTGGTCGCAATAGTGACCGACTTAGGACTACCTGCCTGCGCGATGATTTCAGCTTCGCGCTCATGCTGCTTGGCGTTTAGAACGTTGTGTTTGACGCCTTCTTGATCAAGCAAGTAGGACAACTCTTCACTGGCCTCAATCGTTGCCGTACCGACCAGTACTGGCGCGCCTTTTTCTTGAATGCCTTTAATCTCACGGATAATGCCTTGATACTTACCCAGTTTGGTCAAAAATATCTGATCATCCATATCCACCCGCGCAATCGGCTTATGGGTTGGGATAACGATAACATCAAGATCGTAAGTGGATTTAAATTCTGCCGCCTCAGTATCAGCGGTACCTGTCATACCAGATAATTTGTCGTACAAGCGGAAAAAATTCTGAAAAGTCGTCGTCGCCAGCGTTTGGTTCTCTGCTTGAATCTCGACGTTTTCTTTGGCCTCTACCGCTTGATGCAGACCCTCTGACCAGCGGCGACCAGGCATCGTACGCCCCGTGTTTTCATCAACGATGACTACCTCGCCTTCATCGACAATGTAATGCACGTTTTTGACAAAGATATGATGGGCGCGAATAGCGGCTTGTACGTGCGCAAGTAACGGCAGACGACTTGGACTATACAGACTCTCTTCAGGTCCCAGCTCGCCCACTTCGATTAAAAAGCGCTCAATTTTCTCATAGCCTTTTTCGCTAATCTCAATTTGACGGTTTTTTTCGTCAATCCAAAAGTCCTCTTCTTCATTGTTCTTGTTCGCTTCTTCGTCTTTTGAGCGAATGAGTACGGGAATAATCGTGTTGATCAGCGCATACATGCGTGAGGAGTCCTCGGCCTGACCTGAGATAATCAGTGGCGTACGCGCTTCATCGATCAAGATAGAATCGATCTCATCGATAATACAGAAGTTTAACGGACGTTGTTTTTTCTCGCCTAGACTAAACACCATGTTATCGCGAAGATAGTCAAAACCGTATTCATTATTGGTACCATAAGTGATATCAGCTTGATAAGCATCGACCTTTTCTTGCGGCGGCTGCTGTGAGTAGATGACGCCAACTTTTAGACCCAAAAAGTTAAACAAGGGACGGTTTAAATCGGCATCACGGGCAGCTAGGTAGTCGTTGACCGTGACGACGTGCACACCTTTACCACTAATACCGTTAAGATAAATGGCCAAAGTCGCCATTAAGGTTTTACCCTCACCGGTTTTCATCTCAGCGATTTTGCCTTCGTGCAAGGTGATACCACCGATCAGCTGCACATCATAGTGACGCATACCTGTGATACGTAAGGATGCCTCACGGCAGACCGCAAACGCTTCAGGCAATAGCGCATCTAAGCTCTCACCCTTCAAAAATCGCGCTTTAAATTCTTCTGTTTTTTGTTGTAGCTCTTCATCAGACAAGGCTTGAATGCTCGCCTCGTGCGCATTTATTTTGCTAACCACGCGGCGCATACGCTTGAGCTCACGATCATTTTTGGTGCCAACCACACTGCCTACAATCTTTGATAACATAATTTTTGACCTATGGAAATATTCGATAATCAGCGCAAACAAATGGGTGCTCTATCGCTACTTGGCTTAATTTTACCTGAGTATGCTTTGCCTGACTAAGTACGACCTAATTTAAGTACGCTTCAATATTAGTACCACCCAATTAAGTGTGCCGTCATTATATATGGTTATGCTAACGATGGATACAAGGGTGGAGCGTAGATTTGGCAACGCGAAAGGTGCGCTTGTCATGGTAAAATAGCGCCCAATATATAACAAATACTATTTAATTAAGAAATACAAAACTAAGAGATACGCTATGCCTGCTGCGCCGTTTAATCACACCAATGACTCAAATTCAAGCATGACCGAGCCCCTTATCATAGGGGATAGCGTCTTTGATTTGGCGCATCATACGCCAATGATGGTTCAATACTTAACAATGAAAGCCCAGTATCCGCATGCGCTCCTCCTCTACCGTATGGGCGACTTTTATGAGCTATTCTTTGACGATGCCAAACGCGCCGCGCAGATACTAGATATTACTTTGACTCGCCGCGGCACCGACAAAGCGGGCAACACCATTGCCATGGCAGGTGTGCCTTTTCATGCCGCAGATAGCTATATGGCACGGCTCATTGCAGCAGGGCAAACGGTCGTCGTCTGCGAGCAAATCGATGAGGCGGCTGATAGTCAGGGCTTAAAAAATAGTAACGGCTCAAAAGATGGTAGTGGATCAAACCTACCAAGCGTCGGCGACAAGAGCAAGAAAGATAAGGCCAAAGGCGGCGGCATTATGCGCCGCGAAGTAGTCAAAACTCTCACCGCAGGGACAATCACTGATGACGCCCTCATCGCACCTAATCATACGCCAACGGTCGTTGCTATCGATATCGCTAAAATAAAGAACAGCGCTCAGACCATGCAAGCTGCGATCAGTCAATTGGACTTAGCGGCTGGAACATTGACCACGCAAACCCTTGATGTTGATAAAGACAACCTCGATGAGCTACAAACACAGATGCTAACCATCTTGGCACGTTTTGCACCCAGCGAATGTATCATCAGTGAGGCTATCGATGAGACGTGGCTGGCATGGCTGCGCGCACGCCTTGATTGTCCCATTATCGAAGTTGCTGCCGCTGACTTTCATAAGCAACATGCGCCAGCAACCTTGTGCCAGCAGTTTGCGGTTCAAAGCTTGGATGGTTTGGGCATCGGTGACGCGCCACTGGCACAGTCTAGCTGCGCGGCGCTCATTCATTATGCTCGGCAAACCCAGCAGCGCCATGTACCGCAGGTCAACCAGCTCATTGTTGAATACATTGATGACTATTTGATTATTGATGCAGGCAGCCAACAAAATCTCGAGCTGTTCACTCCCGTCAGTAGTAATGGCACCTCTCTTATATCTGTACTCAACCACTGTCAAACACCGATGGGACGCAGATTGCTGGTGCAACAAATGAAGCGTCCACTACGTCAGCACGCGCGTATCAATATGCGCCTTGAGGCCATAAGTAAGCTGTTAGCTAATAATAAACGAACGACCGAGCACTCACGCTTTAAAAAACCTCTCGTCATCGCTCTACGTGAGACATTAAATAGTATCGGCGATATCGAGCGTATCAGTAGCCGTATTGGTTTGATGAGTGCCAAGCCGCGTGATTTACGTAAGCTAGTGGATGGCATCAACAGTAGCGCTGAGCTAACCGGCCTGCTAAGTGATGCCAATATTCATCATGAGGAGGCAGGTCTGCTCGCTATGCTCATACAACAATTGCCCACGCATCTACCAAGCGTACAAGAGGTTGCAGCCTTGATTGAACGCGCTATCATTACAGAGCCGCCCGCTCACATTCGTGATGGCGGTATGATAAAAGCAGGCTTTGATGAGGAGTTCGATAGGCTCACTCATCTGCATGACAATATTCAAACGACGCTCGATGACATGGTGGCGCGCGCCCGTATTGAGAATACACTACCGAGCCTAAAGGTCGGCTATAACAAAGTTAGTGGCTTTTATTTTGAGTTGCCAAAAGTACAAGCGCTACAAGCACCCGCGCATTTTATCCGCAGGCAAACGCTCAAAAACAGCGAGCGCTTTATCACAGACGAGCTAAAGACGCTCGAGACTGAATATCTCAGCGCGCAAACTTTAGCGCTGGCACGCGAAAAGCAGCTATATCAAGCCCTGCTCACGACGCTGAGCTCGCATTTGCCAGAGCTGCAACAGCTGAGCGCCGCCATCGCGCAGCTCGATGTGCTCACTAACTGGGCGCATCTAGCGATAACTTATCAGTGGCAGCGCCCGATCATGAACCCTGATAGCAAATGTGATACTAATACAAGCTTAACCAGTACCAATGAAAATACAACCCGTATCAATATCTCTCAAGGACGGCACGTCGTCGTCGAAGCCGCATTGAGTCAAAAAAACGGCGCGAGTACGGAACAAGCCAGCCATTTTGTCGCCAACGACTGTACGCTTGGCACCTTTGATCATCCTGAGCGGCTACTGATGATTACTGGGCCCAACATGGGCGGCAAATCAACCTATATGCGCCAGACTGCGCTGATTGTACTGCTTGCGCATTGCGGCAGTTTTGTACCCGCCACAAGCGCGTATATCGGTGATATTGATCGTATCTTTACTCGTATTGGCTCCGCTGATGATCTAGCAGGCGGCAAATCGACCTTTATGGCTGAGATGATCGAGACCGCGACTATTCTTAATCAAGCCACTAACAAATCACTAGTGCTGATGGATGAAGTCGGCCGCGGCACCGCGACGACAGATGGCCTAGCGATTGCTCATGCTTGCGTCAATAAGCTGCTGGGTATCGGCTGTTTGACCTTATTTGCCACCCATTATTTTGAGCTGACGCAACTGGCTATCGAGGCTGGCAAGTCTAGTGATGAGAGCCATAGAGATACTAATCGATCTGGCATTCGTAACGTTCATGTTGCTGCCAGCGAAGTCGACGGGCAGCTTTTGCTATTACATCAAATCCGCGAGGGCGCTGCCAGCTCCAGCTTTGGATTACATGTGGCCAAGATGGCAGGTATTCCTACGGCAGTATTAGAAGATGCCAAACGTTATTTAGCCAATAGCTTGACGCCTCATAAGCCCTCTTCTCAAAGTATGCCTGACAACACTCAAGGTGCTGATGACAAAAATGACTTAGCTAAGTCTGTAACCGACAAACGCGCCCGCAGCTACCTTGATAACGCTTATGACGCACCCTTACCCAATCACGATCAAACTCAGCACAATCAACAACAAAATCAGTTATTTAGCCTTTATGATGAGCTTGATGCAATCGATCCTGATAGCCTCACGCCCAAACAAGCGCATGACTTACTCTATGAGCTCAAACAACGCAGTAGTCGCTAAAGACAATTGTTAAATGAGGATAAAAGCGCTAAAATACGCTTTATTTTATTTCCTTTTACTTATTTATTTAAGCCGAATCAATAACAGGATTTCCTATGACCTTTGTCGTTGCAGATAATTGTATTCTTTGTAAACATACGGACTGCGTGGAAGTCTGCCCAGTGGACTGCTTTTATGAAGGTCCTAACTTTTTGGTGATCGATCCTGATGAGTGCATTGACTGCGCGCTATGCGAGCCTGAATGTCCTGCCAATGCAATCTTTTCAGAGGACGAAGTACCTAAGGGTCAAGAGGTCTTTATTGAGCTTAATGCTGAGCTGGCACAAAAGTGGCCAAACATCACAGAGATGAAGCCGCCAATGGAAGACGCCGAAAAATGGGACGGCGTTGAAGGCAAGATTCAGTATCTTGAAAAATAGCGTGTTTTGCTATAGATAATCCATTCGGTATTCATTAGGCTGTGGCTTTTGCTACAGCCTTTTTTTATTGAGAAACTTTTGATAAGCCATATTGTAGGGTGGGTTAGCAAAGCGTAACCCGCCAAACGTTATTCAAAATGAAATTATAGACATAGATAAATTTCGATCGTAATGATATTGTTTTATTATCATTAACTTTTTTGTAGAATCTATGAAAAACTATCGTAGAAATAGACAAGTCGGTGCAACTTACTTTTTCACGTTTTGTTTAAATGATAGACGCCGCTGCCTTTTGACCGACTACATTGATGAATTAAGACAGGCTTATAGTAAGACCCAATCAAAACTACCTTTTACTAGTGAAGCCATGGTAATACTGCCTGATCATATCCATGCGCTATGGACGATGCCTGACAATGATGATAATTATCCTGCCCGTATCAGGCTTTTTAAAAGTCACTTTAGTCGTCAACTCCCTCAATCGGTAAAGCAGACGGGCAGTATCAGTCGCATCAATCGTAAAGAAACTGGCGTTTGGCAACGTCGATATTGGGAACATACTATACGTGATGAGTTAGATTTTAATAACCATATGGATTATATTCATTTTAACCCTGTCAAACACAAGCTAGTAAGTTGTGCCGCTGATTGGGAATATTCTAGTTTTTTACGTGAGGTAAAAAAAGGGAGGTATGCTAAAGATTGGGCTACAAATGCGTTCGATGATAGCGATATTGGAGAATAGCCAAAGCTTTATCAAATACTCCTGTTATCGTCAATAAAGGCGGGTTACGCTGTTGCTAACCCGCCCTACGATAGCTATATTGTCAAAGTTAATTTTTTGTAGGGTGGATTAGTTTTATCAAATTCTTAACGAAAATTTCGATAGAGTGTAACCTACCCTTTAATAATACTTAATAGGCGGGTTACGCTTGCGCTAACCCACCCTACGACAGATATATTTCAAAGTTAGTTTTTCGTAGGGTGGGTTAGTTTTACCAAACTCTGAACGAGAGTTTTTATAAAACGTAACCCGCCATTCAACGAATAGACTTATACGCTATCGTCCACCCTATTTACTTTCAATCAAATATCTCACAACCGCTCAATAGAGCGATACAGATACCGATCAAGTCTCGGTACGTCATCGGTATGGACATGTTGATGTTTATTTAAAAACTCAGCTTGCGCAAGCTTTTGACTATCTGGACAAGCAAAATTACAAAGTATCAGGTTTTGTAACTTGCTGCTGTCGTTTTGAGTCAGGATATAAGCGGAATCGCCAAATACTTCAACCCAGTTCTTTAAGATGGTTTGGGTGTAGCCGTGCTCGCTATTGGGCATGCCAATCACGTTTGCCATAATGTATTGACTATTGGCTTTGAACCCAGTCAGCGCCTCTAGGGTATATAAGTTACTCGCGACAAAACGCCCTTGAAAAGCATCAATCAGCATAAAGTCATAACGTGCTTGCGCGTTACGGGTCAAATAACCGCGCGCATCATCGCCGATGAACTTGATATTGGGCGCTATAGATGCTTTTAAAAAGTGCTCTTCGATAATCTTGGGTAAGCCTTTATCAATATCGATGACCGTCAGCGCCATATTAGGATTGTGATGTGCCACTTCGCTTGGTGTACCCATACCCGCGCCGCCCAAAAACACAAGCGTCTCAGGGGCAATCTCATTGATAGCCTCTACGGTAACCTTGCCATACCAGTGACAGTTCTTTTTGGGCAAATATATCCAGCAGCTGCTCGTTGATAGTCCAGGCTTGTCAGTGATGGTGACTGCCAGCTGATGATCGATAACCGTCTGGTTGATAAACCAAGCGCCCGTCGCGGTCTGATAGCCTGTATCGGTCTTATTCAACAGTATGAAGCTCATGGTCATTACAAACGCCGATAACGCTAACATATAGTTAAGCGTCGGCGTAGATAGGCTCACAGGCTCGTCGCTCTGTATATGTATAGCGAGCTTGGTACATAGATAGCTACTGATCGCAAGGGCGGCGATAAATAGCGCCAAGCTACTCATCAGGCCAATATAAGGCAGTAGTATAATTGGCGTCAGCGTCGAGCCAAGCACACTACCGATAGTAGTGACCGCTACCATCATCCCCGCGTTCTTGCCTGCATCGACACTGCCATTATTGTCCAAGCTTTTATATTTCAATGATAAAAACTGGGTAATCAGCGGAATCGCCGTCGAGCCAAACGCTAGCCCTACCCCAAACAGCAAGCCAACACCGATAGCCGCGAGGATTGGACTGTCTGTGCTAGCAGTCATGACTGCAAGCAGTGGCAATTGAATAATACAGGCAATCGCGTGAGAAACAGCAGACAAGGACAAGACATGCCCTGCTTTTAATAGTGCTTGTCTTGGGGTATGGATATCTTGTGACAGGCGTCCGCCATACCAGTAGCCCACAGCGATAGCGATTAGCACCATCGCGAGGATGACACCTGTGATAGAGATAGACGAGCCGATATACGTCGCAGAGATACGAATGGCATAGATCTCGATACCGAGACCAGCAAAGCCTTCTAGTAGCGCGATGACTAGACAGATACCTAAGACTTTCTTTTGCATAGCACGACTCATCAGCACAATATTTTGTGATGATTTTACACTATTCTGGGTGGGGCGTAATGGTGGGTATGTTTTAAGTTTTTAAAAGAAAAATGGATAATTGGATGAAACTAAGGCAAAACTTTACAAGATGAACCATTAGGAAGATCGCACTCTATACGAGCATCAGAAGGTGATTTAGCAATAGCTATAATCTTTTGTTGTGTTTCTACTGTCCATCCTGTAGCGTCAGTAATTGATTTGCAAGCGCTTATAATTGGAGCAATTGGTGTTGCATTACTATTATTCTTAGTATAAAACAAACTGTTACTATAATTTTCTACCTCTGACAAGCAAGCATTTTATTGAGCTTTAAAAGTATATTAAGTGTAATTAGGAATAGCAATTGTAGCCAATAACAACAATCATTATCCCTATTAATGTAAAGCCTTTTTATAATTGTTGAGTCATTATATTCGACTAAAGTTATATTTAGTGAGTAAGGTATGAAACAGAAATTAGGCCAATAACAGTATTCACTTAATGTTTGTAAATTTCTTCGATATAAAAAAGCCAAACACAATGCTTGGCTTTTAAGTAGTATATTCATATTGTGAGCTGCGCTAAAAGCCCAGCCTACGCCTGTTTTCAAATGTTAGCAGTCTAACCAACCAGCAGCACATACATCTGTACCAGCTAAAGTAGCGACTGTCCAAGAAATTTCAGTAGTATTTGTAGTTACGGGAGTAGCGGTAATTGTATCATTAGTGCCGTTACCATCAATGTCACCAAGATTTGCAGTTATGACACCATCGGTTACATCTGTAACCGCACCTTGAGCAGCAGGAATACCTTCGGCACCAGCATCACATGGTGTTAAAGCACCACCGTTAGTTTGAGAACACAAAGCAATAGCAGTACGATACGTAGTAGTATCTGAGTATTCACTTGTAGCATTAGCACCGCGAGTATAGTTCTGATATTGAGGAATAGCGATCGCAGCCAAGATACCGATAATGGCGATAACGATCATAAGTTCGATTAGGGTAAAACCTTTTTGAGCGTTCATAGGAACTCCTTTAGGGATAGTACGAAGATATCTCTATCTTCAGTTATAAGGGTAATGCTTTCTTATCTTAGTTGTTGCATGTAGTGTGCCAAGTTATCGTTTCTAATTCTTTTATCTTAGTTCGTATTTGATTCTAACTCGTTTAAATACTCTTTAAAGGTCTATTGAAGCTCAATAAGATCAATATTTTGGCTTATGTTACGTAATACTTACTCAAAATTGTCAGTACAGATATTTATTACGTATTTTGAATACTATTTACTGACATTTTTTGTCAATGACTTATTCATTACTGCCATTCGCTACCTGACCCGCAATAAGTCCCTCTACATTTCTCTCCAGTGCTGTCTAAAGTCAGGCTACCATCGCCTGCCATGCGTGTACCTGTTATAGGGGCCGCCGTAACTGTCCAATCTTTACTAGTAAGGGTAGTCGCATCATTAGGCGTGACAGTAACAATATATAAAGCTGTACCCGATGATGGAAAATTCACGCTACCATCCGTAGCAGGTGTACCTGACAATACAGAGGATAGTGGAATTCTATCGTAACGCTTATAGTTGGTTTTGCTTGACTCTATACGGGTTGCAATCTGCTGCATCTCACTCATCATATCCGCGCGATTTACCCTTTCCACATATCCTTGATAACTCGGATAAGCAATGGCTGCCAATATACCGATAATAGCTACGACAATCATGAGCTCTATTAAGGTAAAGCCTGTCTGCGGCGCCGCCTTGATCGATGAGCTATGTGTAGTAGTACTATAGTAAATTACCATGTCGTCTGTCCCGTACCACAATCGGCATCCGTGATCTCAAAATCAGCACTGTTAGCGCAGCGTACGCCTTGGCTGGTTAGCATGAAGTTGTCTGCACCTACCATATCGATGGGCGTTGCTATCATAACCCAATTATTAGCGCGCCCGCCGCCTTGGTGCAAGGTGCTAAAAGTCGTCGGTCCTGTCAGATGTCCCAGCGTGATCACATAACGCGGATTAGTAGTCGGTGAGTTTATCGCGCCCGTAGTATCGGCAATAGTATTAGGCTTAAAACCTTTATAGGTTAAGGCTTTGGCTCGCCACTGTTCAAGCTCATTACTCAGTGCGAGCATCTTGCTCTGCACATCGGCCTCCGCATTACGAATGATATAGGCGCGATAGCTTGGTATAGCGATAGCAGCCAATATAGCGAGTATGGCGACAGTAATCATCAGCTCTATAAGCGTAAAGCCTATTTGTCGTATCATTTTATCGTTCGATAGTTTAGACATATCAATGCTCAATCCAGCTTAATGGGTTGATGCGTTTGTCCGTATTGAAGCCAGCTAAAGGGTCACAATCTATACCCGTACACGCAGGCGGCTCAGGATCACAGTCACCATTTGGGCAGATGAGTTTGGGGGTACAGTCGTCACCCTCACAGCGGTTCACTAGTCCACTAAATATACTGGTATCATTAAACTGGGTGACAATATTGTCGACAATACCTGAACCTGCATTGAAGGTAGAGCGAGCAGTTACTACTGCATTACCACTACTATCTAAGCAAGTACCGAAGGGCAAACAAGTGCGTTCGCGTTGAGTCGCACCTTTGACACCAGCGCTACAGGCTTGAACAGCTTGACCCTTGTCAGGGTTATATGAAGAGGACACTAATATACCAGCTAGTGCATCAGGCTCATTGAACATTTTCATCTTGTAAGGGCCTGTAGTCTGCTTTGCCTCATTTAACCAAGTATCAAACGGCATATACCAGCCTTGGACAATACCTTTCTCCATGTTTTCTTTAATGCCTGCCCTAGCAGGTGCGCCTCCTGTTACCGCTGCTGCACTAATATCAGCGGCAGAAAATGTCAGTTTTTGTAGTTTGTCGTTTCTAGAAGTCGTACCTGCTACCTTGTTAATTGGTGTGCGTAAACTGATTGTCGGCGCTGTTCCTGTTCCATAGAAGAATAGATCACTACGAGACACGTCCTTATCGATGACGCTGTATAGCGCATTAGGAACACTCCTTGTTGCAGTTACTGGATTACTACGATCTCCTGTGCCTACTGTCACCATAGCTTGTACACCACTAGCAGTGCCTGACTGATTGTCCGCATCGATATAACCGTACCTGCCATTATAAAAAGTGATTAGCGGGCGCTCGTAAATACGTGGTGGCGCATCGCCAGTACCCACTTGGTCACTGACATCGAGCACTTTAACGACTCGATCTACTTTAAAGTTATTGGTATCTGCATTGTTATTGATATCAGCGCGCCAAACTTGTCCGCCTAAATCAGCAAAGTAGATATGATCCGTCAGACCATCATAGTTGCGGTCTAAGGTTCTAATCTGAGTCACGACGCTATGCTTAAGATCGTCTGCTTTTGAATACTGTAATGAGGCACTAGTAGCAGTAGAAGCAGCGGTAACACTAGTACCACTATTATTAGCCCACCATAACAACTTGCCATTACCAGTTGAGACATTTACTTTTTCTTCGTTATTGGCTTTGGTTTCAACTTCACCCATCTGCACCATATAGACGCCATTACCTTGAGCTGTCGTTTTACCATTACAGCCTGTAACCGTATTGGTTGTGACAGTAGAACCAAGCTTAAACTTTGGATCTTCGTAGCAGGTATCATAACCACCAGGTAAGAAGCTCACCATGACGCGTTTACCGCCGCTTTTAACGTAGCCTAGAGCAGGCTTGCCCCATGATTGACCCATTTTTGCGAAGGCTAGCTTTTCTGCTGCTACGGTGCTACTTGTAGTACCTGCTAGCACTGTTGGAGTGGCTCCAAGTTGATCTTGTAGCTTATTAGCGTAGTTAGAACCGACGCTATATATCATCTTAGGAGTACTAGGAGTTGAGACATCTAGGGCATAATACATAGAGCCGCCCATGCGTAGACCACCTAATGCAAAGCTCTGCTCCGCTTCAAAAGTATTCGTCGTGGTAGCTGCATCGCCCGTACCTGTCGTATTAGACTTTGTAGTGTAAGAGGCGTACGTTAGCCAAGGCGCATCGACACCATAAGGATAGCTGCCATCTTCGGCAGTACCATTGCCAGCAAGTGCTTTGGGTTGTAAGTCAAGGATCTGCTTGGGCACAAAGGTAAAGACCTCCTTACCCGTGCTATCATCGAGCATATGCAGAGCGCCATCCATAGAACCATATATTACGTAATCTTCACGTTGACTAGTATCAAACTTGCCCGTAGCATCGACAGCTACTTTTTTGGTGATCAGCTGCGGTATAGAATGCAGCACACCACCGACATTCTTCAGATCAGTATTTAATGAGGCAGTTATTGCGGTGCCATCAGTTACTGTCGTGCTTGTAGATTCACCATATCCCATAAAGTTTAGTAGCGCGATTTTTTTGGGGTTGGTATATCCATTGGCCGTCGTCAAAGTATTAAAGTTTACAGGTTTCTTGTCTGCAGTCACCTTTAGATTGACTAAACTACTGCCATTATTTACAAACAGATTGCGACTGCCTGATGCGGTTGCACCTGTATTTTCAAATACCTTTTGGTAAGCACCGCCCACTTGCGGCAAACCTCGGTCAGGTCTTGAGGCAGCAACAGTATTCCATAAATCATAAGTATTTTTTGCAAACAAACCACTGTTATTAGAGAAGACAAAATTATTATTACCACCGAGCAAAGTGGCATTTCTAACCTTGTATTTTTTTAGGTTGCCGTTCCATAGTCTGGATGATCCAGGGAGAGGCTCGAGTATAGGTAAATAAGCAAATTGACGCGATTCTAGTCCCCCTAGACTGTCAAGCGGTACAGACATCGTGCCTGCTGATATGGGAGCAATCTCAGTTTCACCTACGTCTCTAACGAAGTTCTTAACACTCTCGGCAATATCTACCGACCCAGCAACATAATCAAACCCACCTTCACCATAGCCCTGGCCTTTTTCACCAAGCTTACATAGGTTCTTGGCGTCTATACTATTAATATTAGCATCATCACAGTTATAGACAGGTTTTCCTTCGAATGAAGTTTGTTCTAGTGTTGATAGCTCTCTATATACACTGCCTAATCCTGCTGTTGCGGTCGCAATCGCATCTCCTCTAGAATTATTGTCACTGTTTAATGCTTTTGCATATTCTCCAATCAACTCCCATTCAGGCCTACCGACGTTGGCTCTGGTTCGAGGATCTATGCCCGAATAGTAATAGCTTCTTAGAGAGGTAAGCTCAGGGTTGCTAACATTATTAACAGACAGCGAACTTCCTACCAAGCTCGTATTCATCAGGCTTTTAGTGTTTGGCTCTGAATAAACACTGTTGGGCTCACCATCCGTCAAAAAGTACACACCGTAACCATCACATTGGTTTGCAACATTAGGCATAGGTGAATCATACTTTAATCCACTAGTTATTTTAGTGCTACTATCTGAGAGCAAAAAACCACTTGCTGGATTGACTACTTCTACTGGTACCTCAATTTGCTTATAATAAAAAGTGACGTCTCCACTTCTACGAGGATAAACCGTACTACTACTTAATACAGAGGGATCTAAGTTTCTAGTGTTAAATTGACTAACGACTGAAGAGTAGCTCCCCCCAACACACTCATAATATTTATTACTACCAATAGTAGAAACTTCTGAACTCACATTATTACATTTATATAAACTATCTCTATTTCCGCGCTCAGCAACTGAAGCACCAACTGCTTCGTATCGTATTTCGGTCTGGGTTGATCGACTGACTGTGGTTGTCCCTAACATATACGCGCCAGCTTCGGCATAAGCATTCGCTATCGGAGTATATGTCGTTGGGCTCAATGCAATAATCTTATTGATAAGCGCTTTCCTATTTGGAAGCGTCAGATCTGCTGCTGGCGTATCTATTTTTCCACCACCTGCACCACTTCCTCCAAAAAAGCTACCCAAACCGATTTTGTATTTAGTCAAATCCTCATCTGGACCGAACCCTGAGGTGCCTTTAGGGTTGGCAAACAGTGGAATAAGCGCCATTTTCAAACGTGATATACGGTCATAATATCTATTTCCAAAGCGATCTAATTTATAAATCACTCTATATGACAAACTACTATCAACAATGCTAGTACCAGCATCGTTATAAATGCGTACAGGTTCGTTTGCAGCATACAAGTTGAAAAGTGCGACATCTGGATAATCGTCTTGAATATGCCTAACGCCTTGTTCATCCATACTTAAAGAGTTATCTAGCATCATCATGATTGAGGCTTTGCCACCTGTCGCACCTTGATAGATTTCTAAATCACTAGTATGACCAGCACTCGTTGCCATACAGGCCAAAACGACTGTCGATAATACTTTGATAGGCCAGCCTTTCATAATAGGGTGGACTCTATCAGTTGTGATTCTGTTCAAGACTCTCATAGTAATCATCCCTAAATATTGATTGCTGTTATAAATAAACTGCTAGTCATCTATTGCTTTTAAGCTGGCGCGCTAAACATAGCAGCCGCTTAAATAATTCTAGTTACCAGAAACACAGGTCACACCAACTGGCTGGTTAATATAAGTCTGCTGTTGGGTTTGATACGGCACGCTCAGTGCGGTCAGACAACTGTCTACAGTAGTAGACCCTGTACGCATCTGCTTAAAGCAGCCCGCGATAGAAGTAGTATCATTGCTACTCGCATTACCCAATGGTGCGCTAGAGAGTGCTGGTATGACTGAAGTGACGTAACCTATAAAGGTAGTGCAGCCAATAGCGGCATTGACCCCAGTTGTCGCAGGCTCAACATTGTTAGACGAGGTACCTGAACCTTCTTGAGAGAAAATACCACTGCTCTCAGGTCGTACAAACGTCATCTGAGTAATTACCCGACCTTCACTGACATAGTCATTACTATCGTTAGGATTGCAATAGCCGTTGTTTTTGTCCGTCAATAAAGCATTACTTTCATTGAGTTCGCTAATCTCAAGAATACTAAATAGCTTAGTACTACGCGGTCTAACACAAAAGCTGATCTTATGACCTTCACGCTCACTACTCGATATATAGCCTTTGAGAGTGTCGTTCTTTTCGCGGCTAGCAGCACTCAAGATACGATCTTCTTTTTCAACTTTTAATAGAGCAGCATCATTGGCTTGAAACAGTAACTTATTAACCTGATCAGCCGTTGCCACTTTGAGATCGGTGGTGCTCTGCCTAACAGCGATTGCTCCTACTATCATAATTAAAATAAGCACTAACAAAACCACAATTAGCGCGACACCAGATTGATTATGCAAACTTGTGGACACTTTAGGGTAGTTCATAGTTTCAGGTTTCATTATAGACCTCCTCTAGCATTACGTAACAAAATAGTCGTCTCGTAAATATTACGTAAGTAGGTTGGCCCAGCTGCGACAGTGTCACTAAGCTCTGCATCGACTTTATCCAACACTGTGAACGTCAAATCACTATTGTTTTGCGCAGTCGCGGTTGGATTATTTGAACGCGCTAATATACCTATCTGCAAGCTGACAATACGCCTAGTGTCGAGTACTGTTGCCAGATTTGCCGCTGCGGGAATCTGTACGTAAGCTATATCTAAATTTGCAGGATCAGTAGCGAAGTCTCTGCTAGAGGATATCCCTAGCGTTGCTCTAAAATAATCAACATTAGGAATAATGATAGTGCCTGTACCTGCTAAGTTGTTTGCTGTGGCATCTGTTTCACCAGGTACGATGTAACTGGCTATATCTATACCAGTTGCGCCTCCAGCAGTTGTCTCGTTATAACTATAAATAGCTGAAGCACAGGCTAACCCTGGTGCATTAGGAGTAACTGTCGTATCCGTTCGCACAAAATAGCGTTCAATGACATAGAACCCTTGTGGTATCACATCACCTTCACAGTCAAAAGTACCTTCTCTATCCGATCGATATTGAATCGTTAGCTGATCACTATTGGCGATACCTTTTAGATTGCTAGTACTGTTAGCAGAGGCATTGCTAGATAACAAAGCTACTGGAATAGCGGCACCATCTAGTGTCAATCCAGATAAATTACCTTGTAACCAACTGACTGGTGTAGGAGGAGTCGTAACAGGAGCGACCCCCGTTGGCGCTGTGAGTACCACTCCGCCCTGCGGGGTCAAATGATTCATAAAAAACTCATTAAAAGCCCCTGTTGATTTGGCACCATAGTTAGTACGTCTCAGGTGTTGCTGCATTTGAGAAAAGCCAAAAATAGCATTATCTTGAATCTGAGAGCTGGCTTCTTGTCTACGACTGTTGACTGAACTGGTATAGAATATCTGCAATGCTGCAGCGGAAACGAGCAAACCTAGTACTAAAGAGATCATTAATTCTACTAAAGTAAAGCCTTTTACTCTAGTAAAAGCTAGAATTTGCATAGTAGGTACACTATTATTTGAAGCGCATGAGTGTATAGAGTTATGATGCTTTGAATTCATCTTATATCTCCATCATCATACAGGTAGCTGCAGAATGATAATTGCCACCCGCTTGTTCGGCTACATCTTCGGTAGCGGCCACTTGCGCCGTTAAACAGTTTGTCTCATCATCACTACCAATAGTCGCTGTAGTATCACCCCATGCGGAAATTAGACAGTATGAATACATAATATTAGTTGTTGGATCAGTGCCATTACCACCCGTATTAGGACAAGGATGCATCTGTATCTGAAAATCATAATTCTGTAGATCAAGTTTAAATTTATAACTTTCGGCCTCTGCAAGCTGGACAGAGGTACACAAAGTCGTTACTGCCGCACCATCAAGACCACACTGAGTACTAGGCGCAGTGACAGAATCGATATCATTAATTTGAGTTTCATAAGTTTCGATAGCAAAAGGATTGGCATGAATCTTTTCTGCTATATTACGCATCATGACCAGTGACTGCGAACGCTCAAAAGACTCATTGGTTGCTTTTATAGCTCGGCCTTGTAACGCACTATAACCTAATACGGCTACTGCTAATAAAAGCAGAGCAACCATTACTTCTACTAAACCTACCCCTGTCTGTGTAGTATTACTGTTCATTAACAGCTCCCAGTGTTTGTAACACTGATATTAGCGATTTTGTTAACTGTGACATGTCTTGAGGTCTCGTTAGTAGAACTATCATCGCAGATAGTATAGACAACTTCAGTGCCTGCCCCGCTTATCACTTTATTCGGTTGAAATACGACCTGAGTAGTACTAGCAGGCGTAATAGATTGACTGACAGTACTCTGCCTATTAACGTTATAACTAGCTATAACACTATTACTTCTATCAGTTACAGTAATTGTCTTCAAAGCACTATTATACGCAACTGTAATGTTCTGCCGACGAATAATACTCTCAACCTTTGCCTCTTTTAACGCATTCTCAAGCGTCGCCGTTGTCGACTTTACCCGCTGGTTGGCCAATTGCGTACTAATATTGGGAGCTGCGATACTTACGATAATAGCGAGGACGGCGATGGTGACCATCAGCTCAATTAAAGTAAATCCTGACTGTTTAAGTGCTAACTGTGTTGTTGAGACGTTCACACTTGATTCCTATTAATTAGCACTTATTTTGTAGTCCTTTAGACTCATAAAGCGTTTTGCTTAGAGTGATATTTGCGGTGGTCTTAGTGAGCAAAGCTTTTATATCTATATTGTAATGATGCAATTTTTGTTCCAGTCTATAATCATACTTATGCTCTCTTGCAAGCTGGTTGTAGCTAGTACTCTGACTAGTAACACAAAAAGACAAAGAGACTGTTTTTAATATATCGACAAGGTAACCTATAAGCAACAAAAGAGTTGCAAAAGCTTAAAGGTGTTACTATCGATAGAATTTATTGACTGCCATGCGCTAAGGCATAGGCTGATAGCTCATAATTATTAGCAGAGGGTAATGCTGAGGTATAAAAATGAGACACTTGCTCATGTATCGTGCGCCCGAGTGCCTGTAAGCTTGCCCCTGTCGTTGCGACATCATCGAATAAAATAAGGCGTTTGACTGGCGGCATCTGAGTTAACGCAAAGGCATTGTCTAGGTTACTTAAACGCTCGCTACGGGTCAGGCCTTGCTGGGTACTGGTACTGTCGATACGCTTGGCGCCATGCCACAGCGGTATGTTCCAGTGTTTGGAGAGTTGTATCGACAAGATACTCACAGGATCAAAACCGCGCTTGACTAGGCGTGCATTAGTCGTTGGCATAGGTATGATAACGCTGTTGGCATGATGACAGCCATGCGGGCGCGGCAGTTGACGTAAGACATGGACGAGGATAGCAAGTTTTGTCATATCTTCATGATGCTTAAAAGCGCGAATGGCTTGACGTATAGGATAGTCGTAATAGGTCGCCGCCTGAATAGGTAGCGTCATACTAGGTGCGATATCTACAAAAAATGGCGCTGGTAGCCAGACAATATCGTGATGACAGTGCGCGCATAGTAGACCACGACTAAAGCGCTTGCTGAGGGTCTGTGAGTTTGAATGATTATAATCGAGATGGTGCTTTGATGTACTAGGATAAAGACGACAAAGCTGGCAGCGTACGCTTAGATACTCTGCCAGCCACAAGCCACTTTGGTAAGGTGCTTTTAAATAAGATACTTTTGGATAAAGCGCCTTTAAATAAGACGCTAGGGCATGCATAAGGCGCTCTTTGGTTTATTCACCCGTATTAAAACCCTTTCCAATCGTTAAGGACAATACCAAAACCGATCGCGGTATTTTCATAGTCATAATCTATGATCGACTCGCCATAGCCTTGGAACAGCTGCACATAACCATTGACGTTTTCTGATAGCGGATAGATATAGTCAATTTGCGCCGCACCCTTATTGGTACTCGGATTGTAGCGTAGCGTACCGCTGAGGCTTTGCTGTTTTGGCAAATCATATAAGAACTTGATATCACCATATCCTAAGAAATCTTCGATATCTGGGTTGTCCTCACTACTATCACTTTCGTTATTGATACGCGCCCAAACGCGTGGCACGATTGAGAATTTGCCCCATTCAGCGCCCGCCATTAGATAAGCGCGGTTCCATGAGCGCGAGATAGGATCAGAGCGTCCGTTGGAATGATGCACCAATCCTGCGCCAAGCATGCGCAAACGCCCATCAAACGGTAAGTTGGCTGTGACAGGTTGCGTCAAAAAAATCTCTGGCTGATAATCGGTACCGCGAAATGGTCTAGAGTTGTCCTCATTGTAGACCTGCCAGTGCGCTTGCTGGGTGTAACCAAACCAGAGGTCAGCGTTGGTATCGAACAGATCCTCGCCCACCTTGGTCTTGAGCGATAATTGGAACTTTAGCTCAGTGTTACGGATATCGTTTGAAGTGTACTCTTCTCCTGGCTCATCTGGATTGCTAGAGGTTGGATTCAAGTTAGGATCAAAGCTATAAAACAATGGCAATACGTAGTTGGGACGATAAGGTCTGACTGTCCAAGTGCCGCGCTCGCTGTTTTGGTCTAAATCATAGGCAAGACTTAGCGGACTATATTTTTCGATATCATCTTGCGTCACCCCTATGTTTTCTAGTACTTCAGCTTCTCTTTGCGTAAGTCCCACTGTATCCAAGGACTCAGTGGAGGCTGCTGTATCCTCGCTGACTTTGCTTACGCCGTTATCCTTTGCCAGTACCACTTGCGGATTGCCTGATATGGTAGATTTAATCGTCTTTGCCAGATCGACAGGCTGCTTGGTCTCTGTGTAGGTAGGCGTTTTGCCTTGCGATGCCACCTTGTCATAACAGGCTAACCGCGCGGCGCTCACTTGCAAGTCCTGACATTCTAAGAACAATTGGGTTTGGTTTGCTACAAAGGTTTTGCGCTCAGCAGGGGCTCTTGAGCTGCCCAAAACCTCGTCCATCACGGGTGACGTACGCGTGCTTGGGTACTCAACTGTTGCATCGTCAACGGATAGCTCATTATAAGTTTGTGCATAAGCTTGTATGGTAAAGCCACTTAAAGCTAGCGTGATAGCGACACTTAAGGTTGTAGGCAGTCGGCGCTTAGAAGTCATAAGGTGGTGCTCGCTTGAATCAGTATGCAGATAGGATGAAGATGAATGGGCAAGCATAGATGTCCTTTATTTATGGCAATAAACCTAAAGGTGCTGCCAGTAGAAGGTTAAGATAATTAAGATATAGATAATAAAGGTGACACTTAAATTAGAGCTGCTAATAAACGCCAAAGACTATATATGAGATGTCTTTATTGCTATGCATTAATATTGTTGCTTTAGTGTAATGAAATTGCTGACGATATACCAGTATTAATACTAATAAGTCGAAACTTTCGAGACCTGTTTATTACTTATATTGTTTATTCTTTATACAGAGGATAGCGCTCTTAGGGTTTACATGCATTTGTGACAGGCTATTGCAAAATTTGTTACTATCTACGTTTTATACAAAAGACTTAGGTGATCAGATATGGCTAAAAACGCCCTCCAAGCACAGCTGTTAAAAGCAGGACTGGTCGATAGCAAAAAGGCCAAAAAAATAAGCAAACAGTCTGAGCATGCCAAACGTACTGGCGACGATTTGAATGCAGAGAGCAAAAAAGCACTCGCTGCAGCGCAAGCAAAAAAAGTAGAAAAAGATCAAAAACTCAATCAAGAAAAACAACAAGCGTTAGAAGATAAGATGCTAAGAGCCAATATTGTACAAATGATTAAGCAGCATCAGATCCATGATACGCAAGGAGAAGTGGACTACCAGTTCGTTGATCACGCTAAGATTAAAAAGATTCACGTGACTCAAAAGTTCTATGAGCAAATCGTCGCCGGTCACGTGGTGATAGCACGACTTGAGGACAGTTATGCCTTGCTGCCAAGGCCTCTGGCGGATCGTATCAATGCCAAGCTTGAAGGTTTCATCATCGTCTCAAATGACAAGTCTGATACCGAGCTTGACGAAGACGATCCCTATGCCGCTTATGTGATTCCAGATGATTTGATGTGGTAGTTTTTAGCTTTCAAATAAAACAGAGACATCGCGTTGTAGCGAGACTAAAATAATTTTTTCTTACGGGCTGCGCTTACGCTGCTTGATGCTGCAAGAAACTATTTTAATCTCGCTGTATGGTCTTATATCAAACCAGTTAAAGAAGCCCGCGATAAATAAATTATCGCGGGCGGCTTTAATGAAAATCAAAGCTGAGTGTTCAATGTGGTCAGCGTCTGTTCAAACTCTTGACGGCCAATTTCACCTACTTGCTGGGTCACTAGTTGACCATCTTGATAATACAAAAGCGCAGGAGGGCCAAAGAGTTGGTAACGTGCCAAGATCGCTTTGGAGTCCTCAGTAGTCTGTGTAATATCTAAGCGTACCAGTTGCCAATCTTGCATTTGCGCGGGGCGGTTTTGAAATAAGTTTTTGTCCATAATGCGGCACTCGACGCACCAGTCGGCGGTGAGATCGACGATAACTTTGGGGTTAGCAGCAGTAATAGCATCCAATTGCGCCAGTGTGGTAATCATTTTATCATCACGAGCAGTGCTATTAACGATGCTTGCACTGGTGGCAGATGTCGCACTCAAAGACGCTAGCGGATATAAGCTATCCTCATTACCCAAAGCGGCACCTATGATGAGACAAGCCGCCCAAACTCCAGTAGTGAGTGCTAGTGCTTGAGTAAGCATGCGCCCGCGACCGATCCAGCGCCATGCCCATATCGCCACCACCATAAACCACAGCGCCCATACCAGTAGCATCACTGATGAGACAAACACGCGCTCAATCAGTAACAAAGCGACTGCAAATAACAGCAGCGCAAAGCCTTGCTTGATCCAGTCCATCCACACGCCGGCCTTTGGTATGATCTTGCCTTGGGTAGCACCGATAAGAATAAGCGGTGCGGACAAGCCAAAGCCCAGCATAAATAGCGCAGCAAAGCCGAGCCCTGGACTACCGATCGTTGAGACCGCCAGCAGCGCACCAAATAGTGGCGCTGATACACAAGGCGATACTACCAGCGCTGACAAAAACCCTGCAACCAAGCTGCCGCCCGTACTCCCCAGCTTACTATCACCTGCCTGACTCAAGCCTTGCATCTTTTGACCGACAAATCGCGGCATACGCATACTAAAGACACCGAGCATATGCAAGGCAAGTAGCACAAACACTAGAGCAAAGCTCAGCAAGATAACTGGGTTTTGTAGCCAGCCTATGATACCGAGCGACTCACCAAAGATGGCGATAACCGCGCCCAATAACCCGTAGGCTATTGCTACGCCTAACGCATAACTGGTCGTCAATATCACGCCCTTTTTGACGGTTGGGTTTTCTTGGCGAGCGACAATATTAGCGACAATAGGGAGCATAGGAAGCACACAAGGCGTTAATGCCAAACCCAGCCCTGCCACAAACAATAGCATCAGTGCCAGCCAAGGATGCGTCGCCAAACCAAATGGATCACTATCAACCAAAGCATTAGGAGCTGCGTTATTTATGGTCTCTGAACTAGCATCATTAGTACTGCTATTTGAGACTAAAGGGGTACTCGTAGCATTATTATCAATCGGCTCTGCGCTACTGTCTAATACTTCGTTTTCGTCTGTGAGTATCTGCCCATCTGCAAAAACCGCTTTATCATTCGCCGTCGCCTCTGCATCAGATATAGCCGCATTGGCGTTCAGATTGCTTTGCTCAGTATCAGTATCAGTATCAGCTGGCGCGGCTACAGTCTTAGCTGGCGTAGCAGGACTTTTAGTATCAGTATTATCAACAACTTTTTTGTCAGTAGGAGCTTTGGTAGCTGCACTCACCGCTGGTTTGGCCGGCGCTTTTTGCGGAGTCACCGCAACGCTGACGGTCGTATTAATTGTTTCTGGTGGGTAGCATAGACCTGCTTTAGCGCAGCCTTGCCAACCGATGACAATTTTTGCATTATCGATAGGTTGACCTGTGGCATTTGTCAAAGTCGTCGTTGCCACCATATTGCGCTGATCAAATACAGGTACTTGCCCAAAGGTAGGATCGTCGATAGATTTTGGCGATTGACTGTAGGTAAATGGCGCCGCGCTTATGCCTGCAGGCAACGTGAGCTTGATCTGATCTTTGTAGACGTAATGCTCAGGGGTGATATCAAAGTTTATTGCTAAGCGCGTACCTATCGTCTTAGCCTGGCTAGTGCTAGTGACTTGAAACGCTTCATCTACTGGCAAAAAGCTGCTCTGGGCGGCGCTTTTATTACCGAATAAATCGCTCAAACTGGCGGCTTGGGTCGGTGCCGCGCTCATAGCAAGCGCGCCCACGACCGAGCTGCTAGCCAATACGATAGCAAGCGCATAGGACTTTTTCGTCGTTTGGCTTTTGGTCGTGGTACTCTTTAATGACATAAACGTTGACCTATAATTTGAGCTTTGTTTGTTTTTATTGTTATAAATAAAAAGCAATCTATCCATTACATCTAAATATAAAAATATCAACCAATAAAACCTTATTGATTGATATATCGTGCTATTACTATCGGTATGGCTATATTTACTTATGCACTAAGTAATAATATAACTAAATACCCTTATAGCTGGGCATAAATATCAGCATCTAAGCCTTCACCGCCTTGCTGACCGTCGCCGCCTAATGAGAACAAGTCATAAGGTCGATTCTCACTGCCTGGGGCGACATATTGCAGCTCGTTCTCCCAGCCATCAGTCGGATAGCCGCCTTTTATATAGCCGCCTTCTGGATAGTTTTTGGCGTCGGCGGGCGGCGTTGTTAGCGCCTCTAAACCTTGCGCCGTCGTCGGATAGCGAGAGTTGTCCACTTTATACATGTCAAGGGCGTTCGATACCGTAGCGAGCGCTGTTTCTGTGGTTTTGACGCGAGCTTTATCGCTTTGTCCAACCACTCTAGGTACGACTAAGCCTGCCAAAATAGCCAAGATAACAATGACGACCATGATCTCAATCAAGGTAAAGCCTGATTGACGCCTTACAACTGGCGTCGTTTTTGCTGAGGGTAAATTATCATTATTAAGCGGCGCTAAGATTGCCGTATTGTTGGTTTTAGTCATCTGTAGGGTATCAGCCATAGGTGTGGTCTCAGTTGTAGTCGTTGCTTAATTTGCAAAGAGTAAAGCCTTATTAAGCGGTTATAGCTTGGATTAAATTAACGTTACTATAGTACAGTTGTCTAAGACAAACAAATTATCATCACAAACCGCCGCTTATCCAATATCTCAACGACGACATCAGTGCTATCTACTATAGCCCACCTACTCCTTTAACGACATTAATCGCTGTCAATAGACAACAGCGGGCAAAACTTGCGAAACCTTAGATAGAGTTAAGTGATATGTCATTTAGCAAAAGCGCGGCGCTAAATTAGCCTGCCAAATCGTTCATATTGACGATAGGTAGCATCACCGCCATAACGATAATCATGACGATTACGCCCATAAATACCAGCATCAACGGCTCAAGTAAAGATAACAAAGTACTGATAAAGTTGGTCGCTTCTGCCTCTTGCATGTTGGCGGCGCGGCTGAGCATATTCTCAAGCTCGCCTGAATTCTCTCCACTTTTGATCATTTGTACCATCATCGGTGGAAAATAAGCAGACTTTTCTAACTGGCTTGAGAGACTGGCGCCCTCGGTCACTCTGTCGGCAGCAGTGATAATGGTTTGCTGGATATGTAGGTTGGTCGCCACTGCCGCGCCAATATGCAGCGCTTCTATCAGCGGCACCCCTGAGCGCACTAATATCGCTAAGGTGCTAGCAAAGCGCGCCGCATTTAGGCCTTTGGACAACCGCGCTAAGATAGGTAACTTAAGTACAATACTATCTATCGTAAGCTTACCCGCCTGCGTCTGCGCAAAGCGGTAAAACAAAAAGGAGGCGCCCGCTAATACCAGTAGCATCAGCCACCACCACTGAGTAATAACATTCGATAGGGTCAGAACGACTTGGGTAATAAGAGGTAGCGCTTGCTCTGATTGTTCAAACACTTTGACAATTTTGGGTACGACAAAGCTCATAAGCCCCATAATGACCGCGACCGCCATTACCATCAGCACAATAGGATAGACCATAGCGCCTTGGATTTTCTTTTGTAGGGCAAAGCGGTTTTCGGTGTAATCGGCCAATTGATTGAGAATCAGATCTAAGTGACCAGACTTCTCCCCTGCTGCGATAGTGGCGATGTACAGCGGCGGAAAGCTCGCCGCTTGCTGTAGCGCACGCGCCAAACTCAAACCCTCAAGCACATGTGCGCGCACGGCAAGCATCAAGGATTTGATATGGGTTTTTGGGGATTGCTTGGCAACAGCGGCTAAAGTTTCCTCAAGCGGGATACCGGCGGCGAGCAAGACAGAGAGCTGGCGGGTCAACAGTGCAAGCTCATAGGCAGAGGGTTTTTTGTAGCGGCTCTTGCTTTGATGTTGCCTATCATTGACGGCGTTGACTTCGACTGGTGTCCATGCTTTGTCCCGCAGTTGCTGACGTACTTGGCGTGCAGAGTCGCCTTCTAACAAGCCTTTTTTCATACTGCCTTGATCATCAAGCGCCTTGTAATGATAAGCGGGCATAACAGCAGTATCCTAAGCGAGCATCAAAAATACAGGTGAATTAAAATAGCGGAGTGGAATCATTACTCTCAGGCATCATGCCTTGGAGCAATAAAACATCTAGATGCTGCTGTTGTAGTTTTTTGTCAAAATCATTGACCTCAGCGATGAGCATTTTTTCAATACGTTTATCTGAGGCATAAACGCTTAGGCGCGCACAAATAACAGCCAACTGGTAGATACGTTTTTTGCAATAGCCATCCAACCCTTGCAGCAATCTCACCATATATGGCGTCTCAAGGCTAGCGTAGTCATAACCGCTCACCGCGTGCTCATCAAGTGCGGTCACATTGTAGCTAACAGATAAGTGCGCGCAAAAGTAACAGCTGAATAAATATCCGACCACATGACCGATGTAATAACCGCGATCATAGCTAAAGCTGCTGACACCAAAGTGACTGAGGACATAATTGTTAAGACTTGCCTTGTCAGCTATCGGTTTGGAGCTTTTGAGCTTGCCGATAGTGGGCAGACGTAACGGGTTTTGACCATCTTGCGAAGTCAGCTGCCATCCTGCGGGCTGCTGGGCAGGCATGTGACGCACAATATCGGCAATGATATCATCAACCACGTGTAACTGCTGCCATAGCCGCTCTAAAGGCTGGGTATCGATAAGACCGCGTTTATCGAGATTTTGTGCAAGCAGATGTTGCTGATATTCAGCAAACTGTGACTTGAGTGTCTGTACTAGATACGTCGGACGCGTACTAGCTGCAACAGTATATAGTAGCTGCGTGCGCTGATACTGAGTGCGATAAAGCGCTAGGCGCGCATCAGCTACAGTAATGTCTGTATGAGTGACAACGTTGTATTCATCGTTATGGTCATCGCCATCATTTACTGTAAACAACGCTAGTAAAGCTGCCTTGTCAATCGTATCCTCACTGACCATTTGCTGATTGTGCTCTGCTGCGCTAGAGCTTGACTTTTGATGCAAACTTTCATTATCAGGTCTAGAAGTTGATTGGATCATAACACACCATTTGTAGCAAAATTGAATAAGTGTCAGTCTATAAAGCAAAAGAACTCGATGTCTTATAGTACCTCAAGCTCGGCAGATTGTCATAGTCTAATATCAAAGCGGCAAGCGTTTTGAGTGTCACTATCTAAAGACATAAACAAGAATGCCAAGATAATCTATCTTGGCATTCTTGTTTGTGTCTGCTTAACTCTTATTAATTAGTTTTCTAAAGTGTTCCTGACGATAAGCCTTTGGTGATATCCCATAAATGCGCTTGAACGCTTGACTAAAGGTGGAGTCCGACGCGTAGCCTACCAGCTCGCCGATGCGGCTAATACTGTGTTGTTGCAGGCGCAAATAGCGCGCCGCCAAACGTAGACGATAATCTGTTAGATAAGTCAAAGGCGGCATGCCTACGACGTCTTTAAAGCGCTGAGCAAAACTTGAGCGCGACATACCCGCCACTTCAGCGAGGCCATGAATAGTCCAATTGTAATCTGGCGCGTCATGCATAACGGTTAACGCTTTAGTCAAAAACGGATCTTTCATAGCCCCAAGCCAACTGTCGGTCGCCTCGGGTAGGCTCTCTATATAAGTGCGCAGACATTCAATCATCATAATGCTCGCCCAATGATTGATAACGGCTGTTTTGCCCATACGCTCGCGCTGTGATTCTAAAGTCAGCAGTCTAATCTCGACATCAACGACTTCAAACCTAGCACCAGAGCTTGCGTTGAGCTCTGGCAATATAGAGGGCAATACAGAGAGTATCGGACGTACCATCTCTTTATCGTACTTGCATTCAATCAAGATCACAGAGACGTTGGCATCGCCGCCACTATCGAGATCAAGTGTGTTATTGATACAATTAGCGAGCCTATCATCTAATGACGTTGCCGAATTACCGTTATGGTTAACAGCATAGCTTCTGTGATGATGAGAGTTTGATAGCATGATCGTATCGCCAGTTTTTGCCTGTCGAATCTCGTCTCCGACATCAATACAAAAACTACCTGATAGCACAACGTAGAATAAGATACAGTCCTGTCTATCCATAGAAAAGGACCAGTCGCCCGTGCCATTGAGACGATAATATTTAGTTTCAAACAAATGCACATTTTGTAACAACACACTGAGTGCGTCCATCTATTTATCCCTTAGTGGTTCAGCAGTTAGTAAATAAGCCCATTAAGATAACCAACGAGCTGATATTAAACCATATAAATCAATTCGAGTGGATAGAGACTAAAAATATAAATACGTTGAGCACATAATCACTTTATCTTAGCTGACTAAAAATATTGTTTAAGAAGAAAGTAGTTTTGCACCTTGCGCCATAAAGCTTAGCATTAAAAGAGTGCTACAAAAACGATATCAAATACTAAGGGGGGGAATAAAAAGCAGACGCAAAAAATTGCCACAAGAGGCAAGCGTTTTAAGCATTATTTGAAGAGGATAGTACAGAGATAATTGGGGCGACTGATGGGACTCGAACCCACGACCACCAGGATCACAACCCGGGGCTCTACCAACTGAGCTACAACCGCCATAACTGATGCCTATGATAGGCAAGATTTGCAGGCTAAATGGTGCGCCTGGCAGGATTCGAACCTGCGGCCACCTCCTTAGAAGGGAGATGCTCTATCCAGCTGAGCTACAGGCGCTCTTAAGGGCTTTTTATCTACTTAGGTTTGTAAGTAACTAAACCATTATACATAAAAAAAAAGCCTGTAAGGCTCTCAAAATAGATGGTCGGAGTGATAGGATTCGAACCTACGACCCTCTGGTCCCAAACCAGATGCGCTACCAAACTGCGCCACACTCCGATAAACTCTATCTTTGCTACGATAAGACTCTCTTTAATGCACTACCAGCAAAGCTGCTAACTCATTAATGATCATCGCTATCGAGGTGCATATATTAAGCGCTAAGGCGGATAGTGTCAACACCTATTTATAAGTATTTTATAAATAGGGGCTTGGCGTCTTGTTAACCTATAGAATAATACTTATCGATGGCACTCATTGATTATGGATGTGGTATGCGCTTTATTGCCAGCGTTTACGTTAAGTATTAAGGTTAAGCGTACCCTCTAACACATTAAATGGCATCAGCCATAGCTTACGCGGCGATGCACTCGGTTGACTCAGTGCTATATTCCCTTGCGGCTTGAGGGCAACAGGCCGACGACTATTTAGGACAGGATATACCAGCCATACGTGCTCAGCTTGATAAGCCTGCGCGTAACTACTGAGCTGATAGGCGTCACTAGAGGTGATCGCACCTGCTGGCGTGAGCGACTTCCATTTTATATCGATGACGTGGCTGTAATTGGTTTGTGTACTAGTGGACAGTGGTGATTTGTGATGAAGGATTAACAGATCTGGACGCATAGAGAGCTGCGTCTGTCCAGTGTCGTCACTAAGCCAAATACTTTGTGCTTGGTACAGGGGCTGATAATCTGAGTCGATAGTTTTAAGGGTAGCTGCGATACTTATACTCGCCCACTGCTCAAACATTTGATTCATATTCAAAAGAACGCACAAGCGCATCTTTGGCGCTGACACAGGTTGTACATTAAGGCCATGACCTGCCTCAATGTTTGACTGTTTAAGCAGCCAATATGCCAAATCTAGCAGCTGCTCGGCTCCGCGGCGTTGATGCAGGCTTAGCGGTTGACTGGTAAGCTGATATTTTGCTTGCTGATATACTGCCTCTAACTGACGCCGCTCTTGATGATTGAGTGCGGTTATAGCTTGCCAAGGTAGTAAGGCCCAAACTTGCTGATCTAACAAAGGCGCAAGTAGTATAAGCGCACTTTTTATTATGCGATTGGCGATAATCTCTTGATTTAATTGGCTTATCTCGCAGACAAACTTGTGCGGCTGATGACGATTACGTTTAAGCTGCTCTTTGATAATGAGCTTGCCTTGCATCACCATATCATTACGAGTTTGCGGCTGATAACGACTACTAGGCCGATATTGCGATAAATATTGAACAAACTGCGCGATTAACCATTCTGATAACGGAGGCTTTGCTGGCGGCAAATTGTCTGATATAGGTGCTACATGGGTGCTGATATGACCAAAGTTTTTGCTACTAATTGACGAAGGGCTCAGAGCGGCGAGCATGTTGTGCACCCAGCGCCGCGTCTGCTCAAGGCTATGATCTGTACTGCTTGCGCTCTCATCGTCTATATGAATAGGTTTAGGTAAAATCTCCAGCATACTCCCGCTTGGCAACAAGATAATACCGATATAATACCCAACTTTGAGCTGCCATTGTCCCTGTTTGCGCTTGATAGTAAACACCGTTAGCTCTTCACTGAGCAACCAATCAAAATCTGTCGTCCACGCAAAGTCACGCGCTGTTAAACGCTGATGCTCAAAAACGGTCATCGTAATAATATTATTCATCGTGAACATCAATCACTGTAAATATCAATCTGTGTGGTTAATACAAGCGCTGATAAATATCGGCGCTGGTAAATTCACCCTTTTGTGCGACAAGGTCAGGGTTTATTCTATAGCTACTTGTGCCCATAGACTGCCCCAAAAATGCGTTTTGATTGGCAGCACTTGGCAGATGCTGGCTGGGTATGAATGACTGGCTATCTTGAACAAACTGCGCCGCTAATGGCTGCGACTCATCTTTGAAGATATAGTGCAAGATAGTGGACTGATTACCGGCCGCTTGCGCCAACTGCGGAATAATCTGCTGCACCAAAGCCTCTTGCAAATGCTCAAAAGTTGCAGTAGACCACAAAAAAGCATGGCCCAGCTGCGCCTCAGCGCCTAGTGTTTGAATAATGCGGGTATTTAAACCTGTCAATAACTGCCCTAAATCTATCGCAGCCCTGCTATCATTATCAGCATGAATAACCGATAACAGCTCAGGCTGCGGCGGACAATCAATAAAATGAAAGCGCCGACGTAGCGCCATATCGAGCGGGGCAAGTGAGTGGTCTTGAGTGTTCATCGTCGCATAAATATCGACATTGGCAGGCACGCCAAACACGCGCCCTGAATAGGCCAGATTGACCCTCATCACATTTGGCATCCCAAGACGCTTATCAGGTTCGATGAGGCTGAGCAGCTCACCAAATACGCGTGAGACATTAGCGCGATTGATCTCATCGATCAACATAGCGTAGCGCTGATTGGGGTCACGCAGGGCGCGCTGACATAACTTTAAAAATGCCCCATCTTGAATATCATAAGCCTGCTTGTTAGCGCCAATGACAGGTCTGATGCCCTCTACAAATTCCTCATAACCGTAAGCTTGATGAAAGCTGACCATAGTGTAGCGCTGCTGGTGCACCCTATTATTGCTTAAGCGATTATCAGCGCAAGCTTGCTGATACTCTGCCAACTGCTCACCTAGTACAGCGAGTGACTCTTGGCTCTGTGGCAATAGATACCAAGCGCCGCTCGCGTCTTTATCAAAATACGCCTGCCCTGCTCTATTATCACAATTTACCGTCTGCGACTCTACTGGACTGTGCATTTGTAGCACAGACCACGCCGTGCTATTTAGGTGTTTGCCGCGCTCGTTTTGCGCCGCTTTTGCCAAAAAAAACGTGTGCGCGACAAGCTCAGGCACTTTAACCAAATCCTGTCCTTTGTGCTTTAAATCCAAAAACACAAGACAAATAATTTCACGCCAGCTGCGATCTTGTAATAAATGATCAAGCAGACAGTCGCTATCTGAAGGAGGCAGATAGTCGGTGTATTGTTCGGCGATTTGTAGCAAACGATGAGTTTTGCCAGTACCTGCAACGCCAGTATAAATAATGTTGTTAGGCTTATGGGTTGGCAAATCAGGCTCCAATAGATAAATTACGTTGATAGCGACTTTATGAGCGCTTAAGTTCATGGTAAAAATGACACAGGTATAGCGATTGAGGTACTATTATCACTATCATCTTAGCAGGGTATTGCCAGCTTTGAGCTCGCTAAGCTACCGCTACTATTATTATGTTCAATTTAAGGGATCTTGTATGTCAGGATTATTTAAAAAGCTTCCTAACAAGCTTATCGATAAATTACCCACCAAAATATCTGATACTAGCCGCATGCAAGAGGACAAGCCTAGCAGCACTTTAAAGCCTATTAACAATCAATTCACTAAACTGTTGTCTATTACCAAATACTTGCCAGCTACCGCGCGCTCCAAGATTTTATCAAAAGCTTTTGGTAAAGTGGTACCCTATGTCGGTACGACAGGTATCTGTTATGAGACGGTCGAACCCAATCAAGTGGTTGTCAGTTTGGACAATGACAAGGCAGTACAAAACCATATCGGCTCTATCCATGCGGTGGCGATTACTTTACTTGCTGAGACAGCCACTGGGTTTATTTTGGGATTAAACCTGCCCTCTGATCGTATATTATTAATAAAATCTTATTCTGTAAATTTTTATCGCCCTATCAAAAAAGGTCAAATTGCAGCGGTAGCGAGCCTATCCGATGAGCAGCGCCAACATATCTTGGACACGCCCAAAGGCGAGATGATCATTCCTTGTGTTATCGAAGACCGCGAGTCTGCGAGTAGCCGCGACCCTATCACCGTTGAGATGATGTGGGCGTGGATACCCAAATCCGAGTTAGAAGCGCGTCGCCAAGGTAAGGGCGATAACCTATCAGATACTGATCAAGATAAGCAAGCCACTGATACAATCAAAGCGACAGAGGATGAATAACACCCCCTAGTATCATACTCATAAGTATAATACTCATATTTACAATAAAGGAGATCACTATGATTAGTCATAATAATCTATTTAAAATACTATCTAAAGCCGTACTTATAGGTGCCTGCTCGCTCGGTCCATTGAGCGTTGTGCTGACAGCTCAAGCTGCACCAACGACGACGATGAGCAAAACTGCGCCAGTCTTTTTAGGTGATGGCGGTGACTATCCTTTTTCTAGTGCAGTACGCGTTGGCGATACCTTGTACATGTCAGGTCAGATCGGCTTTAAAGACGGTCAGCTGGTCAAAGGCGGTATCAAAGCTGAGACCAAGCAAGCCTTGGACAATATCAACATGACATTGCTAACGTATGGCTATCAAAAATCAGATATCGTCAAATGCTTGGCTATGCTCACAGATATGGATGATTTTGCTGATTTTAATGAGGTCTATAAAGCTGAGCTTGCCAAACCTTATCCTACGCGCTCCGCTTTTGGCGTAGCGGATCTAGCAGCAGGCGCTAGTGTTGAGATCGAATGTATCGCTGCAAAATAGCTCTATAGCTCTATAGCTCTATAGCTCTATAGCTCTATAGCTCTATAGCTCTATAGCTCTATAGCTAGGCACTTTAAGTTAAGCAGTCCAAATCAAGCAAATAATCTAAGCTACTTGGCAAAATTATAAAACGCGCTGAATAGATGGGCGCGTTTGCCTGCTTATTTTATACCAACAAACCCTCATCAGTAGATGCACTCTCTTTGGTCACTCGCAATACCTCCTCCAGCGTTGTCCGCCCTGCTATTACTTTGTGCAAACCATCTGCGCGGATCGATGGCGTTTGCAGGCGGGCGTAAGACTCCAGCTCATACTCTGCAGTATTGCTATGGATCATTCGGCGTAGTGCATCATCGACAGGCACCACTTCATATATCGCGGTACGTCCCTTAAAGCCAGACTGATTGCATTTATCACAGCCAACAGGTTTTGGTAAGCTAATGACGCCATCAGGCACGCTTAAACTTATGTCGATCTCATCAAAGAGTTTGGCCTGCTCACTGTCAGCTGCCTGCCATGTATGACAGTGGGTGCATAACGTACGAACCAGGCGTTGTGCCACTACGCCAATTAAAGATGATGATAATAAGAACGGCTCAACGCCCATGTCTTGCAAACGCGTGACCGCGCCAATCGCGGTATTGGTATGCAGAGTTGAGAGCACCAAATGCCCCGTAAGTGATGCTTGTACCGCAATCTCAGCGGTCTCAATATCACGGATCTCACCGACCATCACCACATCAGGATCTTGGCGTAGCATCGCCCGCAGGCTTTTGGCAAAGGTCATATCGACTTTGCTATTGACCTGCGTCTGCCCAATACCGTCCAATTGAAACTCAATAGGATCCTCTGCGGTCAAGATATTACGCGTCTGATCGTTTAGATCAGTGAGCGCTGAATATAGCGTCGTTGTCTTACCCGAACCGGTCGGTCCTGTGACGAGGATAATACCGTGCGGGCGATGAATCAGCCGTTTAAGCTCGCTGTAGTCATTATCTGAGAGCCCCAGATAGGTCATGTTTAATCGTCCTGCTTGCTTATCAAGCAGACGCATGACCACGCGCTCACCAAAGCTTGATGGCAGGGTGGATACCCGCACATCGACCTCGCGTCCTGCTAAGCGCAAGCTAATACGACCATCTTGCGGCACCCGTTTTTCGGCGATATCAAGCTTGGCCATAACCTTGATACGTGAGACTAAAAGCGGCGCTAATTGCCGTTTTGGGGTAATAATCTCTTTGAGCTCGCCATCGACGCGAAAACGAACGACCAAGCGCTTCTCAAAGGTTTCGATATGAATGTCTGAGGCGCTCAAGCGAATGGCTTCAGAAAGCAGTGCGTTAATCAGGCGAATGATCGGTGCATCGTCTTGAGAGTCCATCAAATCTTCGGTTTCAGGGACGCTATCAGCCAAGCTATCAAGATCAGGATGATCCTCCAAACCTGCGGCGATGTGCTGTGATTCACCAGTATTATTGGCATAAACCGCATTGAGTCTTTTTTCAAAGTTGTCGCTATCGATACTCTCGTAAGTCGGTATGCTAGGCACGCCCTGCTGCTGCAAAAAACGCATGGCTTCATTAATCGCAGACAAAGGCGTAGCTTTGGTCAGTACCAAAGTTGGCGGTAACTGAGGATCAATGGCTAGCATGATCAAAAGCTGATGACGTTTGGCAAAACTGTATGGCAGCTGCATCATAAAAACGACCTGATAATAAGAGTAAAAATCAAAGCAAAGATAAAACGCATAAGTAAATAATTACCAGCGGTACGTGCTTGCAAGTTTGTTATAATAGCATTTTGTTTTAAGCTGCGCTTAATCATAGCAAAAGCCGATATTTATCGTGTCACTATTACTTTTTAAGCAACGATGTGTGACCCTTAGCTACTTTTTATCTATACCCGTTTGACTATTTTTACGCTATAGTTATCATAACGCTATAGCCTATTACCTATCGCCATAAAAGGATTTATCATGCGACTAATGACAGCCGTCGACCAGTTGTTTTTACTTTTAGAGTCGCGCCGACAGCCGATGCATGTCGGTGGTTTATTTTTATTTGAATTGCCAGAGGATGAGCAAGACTCAGACAGTGACTTTGTCTATAACCTTGTGCAGCAAATGCAAACCTCAACCGTCCCGCCAAGCTTTCCTTTTAATCAGGTACTAGAGAACTTGCTGTTTTGGAAAGAGGATGATGAGTTCGATGTCGAGCATCATTTTCGTCACGTTGCTCTACCAAGCCCTGGCCGCGTCCGCGAGCTACTTATGTACGTGTCAAAAGAGCATAGCCGCTTACTTGATCGCGCCATGCCGCTTTGGGAATGTCATGTAATCGAAGGTATTTTGCCTGAGTCTGAAGGACAGCCTGGCCGTTTTGCTTTATACATCAAGATTCACCACTCATTGGTTGATGGTATTGCAGCGATGCGCATTGTGCAAAAGACCTTGTCTCAATCACCAAATGACCCAGTATCTTTGCCTATATGGTCGATGGTTACGCGCAGCAATGATAAAGATAAGCTCATCTCAGAGGTGCCCTCAACTAGGCGCATAATCAAAGAGCAGCTATCAACCATCAAGCCTGTATTTACAGAGCTTATGGACAATTTTAAGCACAGCGGTGATGAGGATTATGTCGGCACTTTTGACGCGCCAAAGAGCATTCTTAACCACCGTATCTCAGCCTCGCGCCGTATTGCAGCGCAGTCTTATGATATACGCCGCTTTGAGACTATAGCTGAGCAATTTGATATCAGCGTTAATGATGTGGTGCTTGCAGTTTGCTCAGGTGCGCTCAGACGTTATTTACTCGATCTAAAAGCACTACCGAAAAAACCTTTGATCGCCTTTGTGCCGATGTCACTGCGCGGAGATGAGAGTGCCTCTGGCAACCAAATATCGTTTTTGATGGCAAACCTAGGTACTCATTTAGAAGACCCTGCCAAACGCTTACAACTGATTCATGACAGTATGAACAGTGGCAAGCGCCGCTTTCGCCGTATGAATAAGGCGCAGGTCATCAACTACAGCGCCATTGCCTATGCTTGGCAGGGGCTGAACACCCTCACAGGTTTATTCCCCAAAAAACAAGCCTTTAACCTGATTATCTCTAACGTACCAGGTTCCAAAAAAGAGCTCTATTGGAATGGCGCTTTGCTAAAAGCTCTGTATCCGGCGTCAATCTTGGTCAATGGGCAAGCGCTGAATATTACGCTTGCAAGCTACCTCGATAGAATCGAGTTCTGCATTACTGCCTGTAGCAAGCGCTTACCACATGTACAAGATATGCTCACCTTAATTGAAGAAGAGCTGACGATTTTGGAGCAAGTCAGCGAAGATAAACGTTTAAGTGCGTTAGAATATAAGGTCTAAATGCATGAGATATTGTTTGAAAATCTAAATGCCTAAAACCAAAAAAGCTGACTCCATTTTGAAGTCAGCTTTTTTGTGATCATTTGTCCCGTCCTAGAATGAGTTGACACTTTTTAGGCGATAATATGTCAAACGTAGAGAGTAAGAGAGCGAAACGCAGTCAAAAAGATTACACCTTAGGCTTTAAATTAAGCATTGTACATAGTGTTGAAAAAGGCGACATGACCTATAAACAAGCCCAGAGTATTTATGGCATACAAGGACGCAGTACCGTTTTGGTATGGCTACGAAAGCATGGTAAATTGGACTGGACAGGTTCTAATCAGCGGAGGCGATGTCCTATGTCAGCCCATAACCCTAGTGTAGAAACCCCTGCTCAGCAGATAAAGCGTCTAGAACGAGAGCTTGCAGACGAAAGAGATCGTAATCTTATTTTAAATACCATGATTGATATATATGACAAAGACCATGGAGTAAACTTAAGAAAAAAGTCTGTCACGACAGTCTCTGGCACCTTAAACAAAACGGACAAGTGAGTTTAGCTAGGGGCTGTCGCTTATTAGGAATCAGTACTCAAGCCGTTTACCAACATAGAGCGCGACACCTCAAGCGAGTAGACGAGTTAGCCATACTGTCTGAATGGGTTGTATTTTATCGCCAGTTTATGCCAAAGCTTGGCGGACGTAAACTGTACTACTTGCTCAAACCTAAGCTTATAAAAGCAGGTATCAAACTAGGTCGAGATGGTTTCTTTGATTACTTGCGGGCACATGACTTACTGGTGAAACCCAAACGTAGCTATACTAAGACGACTGACAGTAAGCACTGGCTCAAGAAATATCCTAATTTGTTAAAAGACAACCAAAACCAACCGCTGATACCAGAGCAAGTACTCGTGGCGGACATCACCTACGTAAAGTCTAGTGAGGGCATTCATTATCTATCGCTGGTGACAGATGCTTGTTCAAGACAGATTATGGGCTATCACTTGAGTAACGATATGAGAGCGTGCAATGTGGTCAAAGCGTTAAAGATGGCGCAGTCTAACCGCTACTATGATCATGCTATGATTCATCATTCAGACAGAGGACTACAGTACTGCTCCGAGCTATACCAAGAGGCACTAAAAGCTTATCAGATAACGCCGTCAATGACGGATGGCTATGATTGTTACCAAAATGCCTTGGCTGAGAGAATCAATGGTATTTTAAAATATGAGTTCTTACTATACGAGTGTAATACTTTTGATGAGTTGAAAGTAATGATAGACGAGTCTATACATATCTATAATGAGAGGAGACCGCATTTAAGTTTGAATATGCTCACACCGAACCAAGCTCATAAAAATATAAGAAGTGATATTCCAAAAAAAAGCCAGATACTTGCAGTATCTGACTCCTTATAAACCCTCAACCTATTTTAGGACGGGACAATTAATAAATGATATTAAATGGCGTCGTTCCAAGCCGGGACAACGATTTGCATTAGTGGCTTGAGTAGTTTGACGTTACAGGCAAAGATAGAGCCTGTAGTCATAGAGTTATGCGCGCCCGTATGATCGACAACCACGCCGCGCGCTTCGGTGACAATCAGCTCACCTGCCGCAATATCCCAAGGCTTGATAGACATCTCAAAATACCCATCAAAACGCCCTGCTGCTACGTAACATAGATCTAGGGCGGCTGAGCCCAGGCGGCGAATTTGACCGCCCGCTTCACAGACCTTTTGCAAGCTCTCAAAGTGCTCTTTGGCATAAGAGATGACTTCGCCGTTACGTTTACGCTCTAGCGGATGACCTGTGGTAAATAATGCACCCTCTAACGTTTTGCGCTCACTGACATTAATACGGCGCTGATTAAGACGCGCGCCTTTACCGCGACTCGCTGAGAACATCTCATCACGAACGGGATCATAGATAACGCCGTGCTGAGTGACGCCTTTATGCTGCACGGCGATAGACACACAAAACTGCGGAACCCCGTGGACGAAGTTTTTGGTACCATCGAGCGGATCGATAATCCAGCACCAATCAGCGTCTTCGCCGCGACCTTCTTGCATACCAAACTCTTCACCCAAAAATGAATGCGTCGGATAGCTGCTTTTGAGCGTCGCAATCGTCAGCTCTTCGCTAAAGCGATCGATACGAGTGACCAAGCCATCAAGACCTTTAGATTCGGTATCGAACTCGATTTTGTGGCGGTTTTGATGCGCATGCAAGATCTCTTTTCCAACTTTTTCAGCAGCACGCGCTGCGATGACGACCATGGGTTCCATAAATAACCTTTTACCTAATCAATGAATAAAACGAAAGCATTAGCCGTAGCCAAAGCCATTTAAGACACACTGTAAAATAATTTACACCTGCGGCAAGCAGGCGTCGTACTAAAACTTTTAAAGCTAATAAATATATTTTCAATAAAATATAAGACTACGAAGATAACAAACCTTTGAGCTGAGAGGTTACGCCTGTGACATCTAAGCCGCAGTCTGCGATCTGCTCGGCTTGCGAGCCATGAGCGGCAAACTGATCGGCTATACCGATGTTGAGTACTACCGGTCGCTGACGCTGATAAGCGACTGACTCATTGAGCAAATACTCATTGACCGCGCTACCAGCCCCGCCCATGATGACGTGCTCCTCAAGCGTTACGATATGCGTCGCACCCTGCTCAATTAGCGACTCTATCATCTCACTATCTAAAGGCTTGACCCAGCGCATATTGACCACTTGAATCTGACAATCGGCTTGCTCAGCACTCAACACCTTTGCCGCTTGCTCAGCTGTCGCAACCCTAGTTCCGAACGCTAGCAAAATCAGCTTAATCTGAGCCTCACTAGAACCCAATACTGACTCAATAACGGCTTGTCCGATCTTATACTGCTCAGCAGGCTTAACGATAAGGGCGCCTGTGCCCGTGCCGCGTGGATAACGAACCGCGCTGCACCCTTGATACTCATAACAAGTATTAAGTAGATGGTAGCACTCGTTTTCATCTTTTGGCGCCGCGACAATCATATTAGGTACGCAGCGCATAAAGGCTAAATCAAATATACCCGCATGGGTTGCACCATCTTCACCGACTAACCCTGCACGGTCGATAGCAAACATCACGTCCAAATCTTGCAAAGCGATATCGTGAATTAATTGATCATAACCGCGCTGCAAAAATGTGGAATAAATCGCCACAATAGGCTTGACCCCTTGGGTTGCCATGCCGCCTGCCAGCGTGACCGCGTGCTGCTCAGCGATTGCTACATCAAAGAAGCGCTCAGGATAGTGGCGGGCAAACAGGGTCATCCCTGAGCCCTCCTCCATCGCAGGCGTAATAGCTAACAGCTTATCGTCTTGCTCAGCTTTATCACACAAAAACTGCCCAAATACTTGCGAGAATTTTAGTGCTGGTGCTTTAGCTGGACTGTCTTTGGCGACATCATTGTTTGGCGTATCACCAGCCAGCTTACTAATCGCATGATAACCCACAGGATCCGCTTCAGCAGGCGCAAAGCCGCGACCTTTGGTGGTATAAATATGTACCAAGACTGGGCCTTTGACTTGTTTAGCTCTCGATAACACCCGTAATAATTCAGGCATGTTATGACCATCAAAGGGGCCAAAGTAGGTAAAGCCTATAGCTTTAAACAAGTTGTCTTCTAAATTAGGAACATCGCGCATGGCTTTGTGGCGTTTGCGCCGATCAAAATCACGCATATTAGGTCTATGACGCAAGACAGGCTCGCCCGTTTCTGCGATATCTACCTGATAGCCTGACTCCCACAGCATCGCTAAATGCCGTGAAAACCCACCGATAGAGCAGGATATCGACATATCATTGTCATTTAATATGACTAGCAGATCAGCGTTTTGCTGCACCGCATCATTCATGGCCTCAAACGCCATGCCACCTGTCATCGCACCATCGCCGATAACGCAAGCAACAGTCTGCGCGCGACCTTGGTAACGCAGCGCAAGGCTCATACCAAGCCCAGCTGAGATAGAAGTCGAGGAGTGTCCCACGCCAAAGGTATCGTATACAGATTCGCCGCGCTCAGGGAAAGCGGTTAGACCATCTTTGGCACGAATAGAGCCAAGCTTATCACGGCGACCAGTCAATACTTTATGAGCATAAGCTTGATGACCGACATCCCAAACGATTTGATCTTGCGGCATATCCAACAGATAATGCAGTGCAATCGTCAGCTCAATGACGCCCAAGTTTGCGCCAAAATGACCGCCGCTTTGACCTGCTGAATACAGTACAAACAGACGCAGCTCATCGGCTAATGTAATAAGCTGCTCACAACTTAAGTCATTTAAATCAGCAGGCGCGTCAATAGTGTCTAGTAGCGGAGTCGATGGACGCGTGCGCGGAATAGTATCGTAAGTTTGCTGCAAAGCTGATGGGTACACAGGCGCATCAGCAATAGAGTGCGCTGCAGATGCTGACTGAGACTGTAGGGGATGAGTTGACTGCTGCATAAACCGTACGATACCTATCAAGCTTGACGTGATATACCTTTAGCTTACATAAGCTTAAGAGGTAAATCTTTATTTGTTTTTTTGCTCAAACAGACCCTAGTATTACCTACTTTATTCGCTGCGATAACTTGCCACATTATGCCTTGTTATCGGGCATGGGTCGTGAAAGTTCGTGACGCCATAGTAATCTACGGGTAAACACTTGTCACTGTACTGGGCAAAATAGTATGGCATAATAGCATTTTTTTTTGACAGTCGCTGAAGTCATCGTGTTTGGTCTGTGAATTTTATGTGTTTTATCCTAAACTTAGTCGCTTGCTTCAGAACAGGTTATACTAGTTTGCTCTATTTACTATCAGCGTGTTATTAATTGGCCTCAAGCACCACATAGGCGAAGCACTCCTTTGCCAGCCTTAAGTCATAGGCTTATTGTAAACGAGAACTTATGCCTTATATAAGTCTAAAATTATCGTTAGGCTAAAACAGGTTCCAAGTTGACCTTAAATACGCTCTACAACACTCTCCTCTACTGCCACGATAACCGGCCTATGCAGGATCTCAATGTCATATCAATTTATTACTAGTGCCAAATTACCGACTCGTTACGGCGAGTTTGATATTCATGTTTTTGAAAACGAAGACGGTCAGGAGCATGTCATGCTCACCGTTGGCCTGCCTGCCGCACAAGATATAGATGCTAGTGCCTCTATGATTCCCCTTGTACGCATTCATTCAGAGTGCCTTACAGGTGACGCTTTTGACTCACTCAAATGCGACTGCGGGCCTCAGCTTAATATGGCTATGCAAGCGGTACAAGAGTCCGGTTGCGGCGCTATATTATATCTGCGTCAAGAAGGCCGCGGCATAGGACTCACCAATAAAATCCGCGCTTATGCCTTGCAGGATCAAGGTCATGATACTTTGGATGCCAATTTGATACTAGGGCTACCTGCTGATGCGCGTATCTATGATATGTGCGGGCCGATGCTGGCACACGTTGGCGTCAATCAAGTACGCCTCATCACCAACAATCCTAACAAAGTCACCTATCTGACCGATCACGGTATCGACGTCGTAGAGCGCGTGCCCTCAATCGTCGGTATCACAGAGGATAACGCCAGTTATCTAGCGACTAAGCGTGACCGCATGGGACACCTGTTGGATAAAGACATCAATACCGAAACGCATTTTAATCAGTAATACGCTTCAATAGTAGTACAAGTACCAAGATTGTAAGCGCAGGACTATAAGCGACAAACTATAAGAAGTGACAAACTATAAGCGAAGCATTATAAGTGAAAAATTATTATGAGCGACACAAACGACAAATCAGCAATAACGACTACTGACAGTGGAGCGACCAGCAAGAGCATCCTGCGCGTACGCGCGTTTTTGGTCGATTTGCAGACGCGAATTTGTCAGGCGCTAGAAGTTCAGGAGCGTGACGGCGGCGGTAGTGCTACCTTTGTTCCCGATAATTGGGAACGTCCTGAGGGCGGCGGCGGACGCTCAAACGTGCTTGCGGGCGGTCAAGTTATCGAAAAAGCAGGCGTTATGTTCAGCCATATTCATGTCCATAACTTGCCGGCGTCCGCGACAGCCCGTCACCCTGATATCGCTGGTCGCAAAGCACAAGCAATGGGCGTATCACTGGTGGTGCACCCCACTAATCCAAACGTCCCAACTAGCCATGCGAATGTTAGATTGTTTGTCGCCGAAGCACCGGGTGAGGATCCGATTTGGTGGTTCGGTGGCGGTTTTGACTTGACGCCGTTTTATCCTGTGCTCGCTGACTGCGTGCACTGGCACCAGGTCTGTCACGATCTATGCGCACCTTTTGGCGAGAACATTTATGCTGATTTTAAACAGTGGTGTGATGAGTACTTTCATCTGCGCCACCGTGATGAGCAGCGCGGTATCGGCGGCCTGTTTTATGATGATGTCAATACCCAGAGCCGAGGTTGGGATTTTGAGCGCTGCTTTGACTTTATGAAAGCGGTCGGCAACGGTTATCTCGATGGCATCCTCCCTATCTTTGATAAGCGTAAAGATGAGCCCTATACCGAGGCGCAGCGCGAATTTCAGCTCTATCGCCGTGGTCGCTATGTTGAGTATAACCTGGTGTATGATCGCGGTACCTTATTTGGGCTACAGAGCAATGGCCGTATTGAGTCCATCTTGGTCAGTATGCCGCCCCTTGCCAGCTGGCACTACCGTTTTGAGCCTGAGCCTGGCACTGCTGAGTTTGAGCTTACCGATTACTATTTAAAACCACGTGACTGGTTGACTTTGCACTCTTAGTTGGCATAATGAATAAAAAAGGGCTCAACAACTGCCCTTTCTTGTTTTTAATAAAAACTATCTTAACCACCAACCCTGCATATTTAATCATTGTATAAATAAGGAAGAGTGACCTATGGAACAGGTTCGTACTAATACCCTATTAAAAAACAAAACTTTAAAAGCCACATCATTAAGAGCAGTCGCTGGCACGGCGCTACTAAGCGCTGTAGTCGGTTTAAGCGCTTGTAGCAGTCCTACTGATCCTGATATCAAAGCCCGACAAGACATTATGAAAAGCTACAGTGACGCAATGGGAATTATGGGCGATATGGTCAAAGCGCCTGATACTTTTGATGCGGCAGTACTCAAAGATCAAACCTCATTTTTGGCAGAAGCCTCAAAAAGCCCTTGGGTACATTTTGGTAACGCGGAGTCCATTGGTAATTCGACAGAAGCCGTTTGGAGCGACAACGCCACTTTCGTCAATGAATCAGAGAAGTTTCAGCAAGTTACCGCACAGCTTGATGCGGTTGCGCAAACAGCGACCAGTGTCGATGACTTCAAGCCCGCTTTTGGTGATGTTGGTGCCAGCTGTAAGTCTTGTCATACTGACTTTAAAGTTAAAACCGACTAAGGTGCCTACGTTTGTAGTCAGTGAGCAAGTACAAAAAAACCGCTATATTAAATGATATAGCGGTTCTTTTAGTGAGATTTATTAGTAGCTTGTTCCCAAGCTATCACGTTTCATCAGCTGCAAACAACACATTGCGTACCACTGAGCGCGAATCCGCCGATCCGCCAAGCGAGCCTGATAGCACTCCTACAGCCGCCAAGAATGCTGCCAAGCGTATATGAGCTGCAAGGGAAGCTCCATCTTTGTCAGAGGTCCACGTACTCATCAAGGGATCTGGAAATACGAACACCACCACACCATACATCAGCACTCCAAACATGATGAACATACAAATCAGCGTTAATACTAGTGCCAAATAGGTAGCCGCAGCCGTGACCACCGAGCTCTCTGAGGTTTGCCCTCGCCGCGTAGATATGAGCTGAAAGGAAAAAGCGCGGTAGAGCACAAAAGTTGCTGCCAAAAAACTGGAGACGACAAAAACCGCTAGCTGACTGTAAGACACTGAAGCGGCAAAATCCCAAGTCTCCCCGCCAAAGATAAGTACGATAATCACTGAAAGCGCTGTCGCAATCATGGTTGGTAGTTTGGTAACAAGGCGTAGCGGATTGGCTCTGATGGCTCCGCGAACAATCCTTGGAATATTGCTTAGGATATGCCGAATGACAAAAGAAAACCTACTCCCCTCAGAGTAACGATCATTGGCCTCTTGTGGAAGACTCTCAGCCATCTGCTGGTACTGAGCGGCTGTAAAGGCCTGCATAGCGTCAAGGTCATCAGGCACTTGCACATAAGCCAAATAATTAGTCGGCTCTTGCGTATATTTTAGGTTTAACAGTCGACCAAAGCACTGTAGCATTAGGTGAGTTAAGCGCTTGATAAGCCTATCCTCTTGCGTAACTTCAGAATCGAGCAAACGACGCGTAGAGATTACCGCCACATTAGTAAGCTGAGAGGGCAGCGCAAGTAAATAAGACATAGAGGCGGCAGCGATTTCTACATCGGTAATAATCAACATAAATGCAAGCTTGCGCTCAGTCTTTTCATTGATGCCAATCTGTACAAAATCGAGCGCTCGATAGCCGTTCTGATCAGGAGTTAAACTGAGTCCTGTAAAAGAGAATGACTCGATTTGAATGTCTAGCTTATGCTGCACGACTTGGTTGAACCGAGCCGTCGCAGCTTCGATTGTTTTATCCAAGGCAACGTCACTCTCTTCGCCAGCTACGGCAAGTTTCATAATGCCAAGAGTGATCACTCTTTTCGTCATCGATGTATCAGCCTCAACACCAGATATTTACTCTGTGATAATTTTATCCACATCTACTTTGTTTTCACCTTCTTGATCTTTAGCATCCTTTTTGCTGAGTTGCTCGACCGTAGCTTTTACCGACGGATCGCTCAGATCTAGCGTGCGTATCGGGAATGGTATATTAATGTCTGCCGCATCAAGTGCTTTTTTGATCTCAACAATGACCTGATGAATGGAAGCCACTTTATTGGCTTGCGTACCATCTTCGATAAACCAACGTACTGTCATATCCATAGATGACCCACCAAAACCTGTGGCAATGATACTTGGATCCGCTTTGGTTGATACCGTATCCGCCTTTTGTAATGCCTTGATAATCTCCATCTTGGCTTCTTCGATATCATCCTCATAACCGATACCCACCTCAACTTGCAAGCGGCGCTGCTTATAGGCGGTATTGACCGTTAGAGCCGAGGTATACAGATCTGAATTGGGTATGACAACTTGCCGTCCATCATAAGTTCTAATGGTCGTGGCGCGGATTTTGATGTCTTCAACCGTACCCTCAAAATCACCTGAGACAATTTGATCGCCAATGCGAAACGGCTCTGATATTAATAATAAAATACCAGATAGTAGGTTTTGAAAAATATCCTTAAAGGCAAAACCAATGGCAACCGAACCGATACCAAGCGCGCCGATAAGTTTGGCTGGGGTAAATCCTGGTAAGGCGATGACCATAGCGATCATAAAGCCGATAAAAAATATCAATGCGCCGCCTATGCGCTGAAATACTTTGACAAGGTTTTGATGCCGACTACGGCTGCCCAGTAGTTTGCGAACGATTTTTTTGAAGACGATAGACAATAGCCAAAAGATTACGATCACGATAATCGCCGCAACTAAGTACGGGATGCGTTCGACGAAACTACTGAGTAGATCGTTCGCTGTATCTGTAATGGTATGATAAGTCACAGGGTCAGCGCTTTGTATTGCTGTGTTTGCGGCAGTCTCAGTTGCGGCAGTCTCAGTTGCGGTAGGATCACCCTCAGTAGTTGCCATAAAAAGATTACTCCAGTCATTATTGTTTTAGTCAATCGGGCATTACTAATCCATCAAGTCCGCTTGTACGATCTCAATCCAGTAACCATCGACATCTTTGATAAAGGCAATATTTTTCATACTGCCTTCCTCTGGTCGTTTTTTGAAAGCGACATCTTTGCTATCAAACCATTCTACAGCGGCCTCTAAATCAGGTACGCTAAAGCAAATATGTCCAAAGCCCTGCGGCGCCTCATTACCATCGTGATAGCTAAAGTCATCTTTGGTCTCGGTACCATGATTGTGCGTAAGCTCCAAAATACCGCGCTGACGAAAGGCATAAATCGCTAAATCGTCACCTGCGGGCAGAGTATCACGCTCGCTTTTGGTAAGCTTGGCTAAAAAGTACAAATCAAAACCCATATCAGGGAATTTTTTGACGGCAAGTAAGGTCATACCGAGCACGCCTGTATAAAACTCAAGCGATTTGACGGGGTCTTTGACGCGTAGCATGGTGTGATTAAAATTAAAGCCTTTGGTTTGAGCCGATATAGGCTGAACCCCTACCGCTTGTACGCTGCTCTTGGGCTGGTCAATCGACGCGTTACTCGTATCTGGACTTAATACCTTTGACATTATTATTCCTATTTTTTAAAAGTGTTACTCATCTTAATAAAAATCGCCGCGGGTACTGATGGCGTTTTGTATTAAGCTCATAAATTCAAGTTAAGATGATAAACCTAAATTAAGCTTATACATTTAATGGTCTAAAAAGCGTACCTCACCTGTCTCTAAGTCATACTCAGCGCCGACGATGAGCAATTGACCACTACCAGATAAGTCTTCTAAAATACGCGAGCCGTGACGAAGCTGGCTGACTGACATGCGTACATTGGCGCTAATAGAGCGCTCAACCAACTCATCAGCGTCGACATCTTGCCCGTTGGCAGTAGCAAGCTCATGCAGGTTGTAGACACTGGGGCGGATGCGATCGACGATCGACTGCAAGTTGGGCGAGTAGTACTTGTCAGGATGGATCAGCGCGTCGACGCAAGCGGTCACCGCGCCGCAGTGCGAATGCCCAAGAACGACGACAAGCTTGGTATCGAATTGATCGGCAGCAAATTCAACAGAGCCAATTTGAGAGGGCGCGACCACATTTCCTGCCACCCGAATCACAAAAAGCTCGCCAAGCTTTTGATCAAAAACAATCTCTACAGGGACGCGGGCATCTGAGCAGCCCAGAATAATCGCTAGTGGATTTTGCACACTGACCAGCTCAGGCCGCCTTTGCATACAAGGGTCTGTTGTATTTAAGCTCTCAACGTAACGCGCATTGCCTTCTTTGAGTAGCGCCAGTACTTCTTGACCCGTTGCTGGGCGATTATTATCGGTTTGAGTAGTCATAAGACGTCCTTGTTTTGAGATGAGGGGCACAAGTGTTAAAACCTACCTAGTGAACAAAAACAATTGTATCGCAATAATGTTAAAAACAGGGTAAAAAATGTTTGTCTCAATGTTTGGTTATAAGCCAATTGTATAATTCATAACGAGATTTGAGTCATTCATTGGGTAGGTTTGTTATAATATCTAACCGTTGGCGCAAGTCAAACCCTGCGCTTATCTTATATTCGTCGGTATACTTGATATAACTATTCACAAGCCTATTGTTAAAAGCTTAGGAATCCGCTTTATGACCAACTCGCCAGCAACTGTCATCTCAGCAAGCGCCAACAGCGCTTCTAACTATGATAAAAACACGCCTACTGACAGTAATAGCTTGCTGCAAATCACAGGGGTCAAAAAATCTTACGATCAGACGCAAGTGCTGACCGACATCAACCTCGATATCAAGCACGGTGAGTTCCTAACTTTGCTAGGTCCATCTGGTTGCGGCAAGACCACCTTGCTACGCTTGATTGCAGGATTTGAGCAGCCGACAGCAGGTGCCATCGTTTTGGACGGCGTGCAGATAGCAGGTCTATCCGCTGATAAACGCCCTGTCAATACCGTATTTCAGCAGTATGCGCTGTTTCCGCATATGAGCGTCGCGCAAAACGTCGCTTACGGACTTAAGCTCAAAAAAGTCCCAAAGGATGAGATTCAGACGCGGGTGCGCGAGATGCTAGCGATGGTGCAGATGGAGCACTTGGCTAATCGTCGCCCGCAAGACTTATCTGGCGGTCAGCAGCAGCGCGTGGCTATCGCGCGCGCGGTCATCAATCGCCCTAAATTGTTGCTACTCGATGAGCCGTTATCAGCACTCGATCATAAGCTGCGTTTGCAGATGCAATCAGAGCTTAAACGCTTGCAACGTGAGCTGGGTATTACCTTTGTCTTTGTCACTCACGATCAAGAAGAAGCCTTATCGATGTCAGATCGCATTGCGGTGATGAAAGATGGTAGGTTTCAGCAAATCGGCACGCCTATTGAAATCTATGAGACCCCTGCTAATCTGTTTACCGCCAAGTTCATCGGTGAAGCCAATCTGTTTAAAGCTGAGGTTAAAGGCGTGAACTTAAAGCAACCAGATCGCGATGGTCGCGTCACTAATGGGCGTATTGAGGTTGAGGTTTGCGAAGCGCAAGACGGCCCGACAACCCTGCGTAATTTGCGCCGCCCTGCGTTTGCGACAGCCGTTCAAGTCGGCGATATCGTCAATTTACTCCTGCGCCCTGAGGATTTGCGCATTTATGATCCCCATGATACGACGCATACGGGACTGCTAGGCCGCGTCATTGAAAGTAATTATAAAGGCAGTACGCTTGACTCTATTATTGAGCTTGAAAACGGTCATGTGATTAAAGCCTCAGAATTCTTTGACGAGGACGATCCTAGTTTTGATTACAAGTTAAATGAAGGCGTCAAAGTCTCGTGGGTTGATGGCTGGGAGTGGGTATTGCCTGATGACACTCATGGCGACACGAATGATGGCTATGACAACGTCGATAACGAAAAGGATGGCAGCTGATGGCAGGTCATGGCCGTTTCAATTTGGGCAGCAAAAGCCCCTTTCGTACTGCAACGCTGTGGCTAATTTGGGGCTGGCTACTAATATTTGCCCTGTTGCCTAATATCTTGGTCATTGCAGTGAGCTTTTTGAGCCGTGATAGTAGCGCGTTTATCAGCTTGCCGGTCACTATTGAGAGCTATATACGCCTAGTTGATCCGCTATATTTTGAGGTCTTCGTTCATTCACTCTGGATGGCAGGGATTACTACCGTGATCTGTTTGCTGCTTGGTTATCCCTTTGCTTGGCTCGTCTCCAAAACCAATGGTCGCTGGCAGGCGTTACTGATGATGTTATTGATATTGCCCTTTTGGACCAACTCTTTAGTGCGTACCTATGCGCTCAAGCTGCTGTTTGCCAATAATGGACTCATCAATAAAACCCTGCTCGCGATAGGCGTCATCGATGCGCCCATCGATATTTTGTACACCCAAGGCGCGGTCATCGCAGGTCTCACCTATTTGCTGTTTCCATTTATGGTGCTACCGCTCTATGCCGTGTTTACGGATCTGCGCGATGATATGCTGCTGGCGTCACAAGATTTGGGCGCCTCAAAAACGCAAACCTTTTGGCATGTGGTGCTGCCCTTGACCACGCCGGGGATTATCTCAGGCGTACTCTTGGTGTTATTGCCGGCGATGGGGATGTTCTATGTCGCTGATGTCTTAGGCGGCTCGCGCAATTTGCTAGTCGGTAATATCATCAAAAACCAATTTTTGGATGCGCGTGATTGGCCGTTCGGCGCGGCAGCGAGTGTACTGTTAACGTTAGCGATGGCGGTGTTGCTCCTAGCCTATCGCGCTAGTAGTAAGCGTATCGGCAAAACTGACTTCAATGAGGTGGCGTAATGTCGAGCCTACGTACACAAAAGATAGGCCGTATCGCCGCCAAAGGTTATCTGGGACTCATTTATACGCTACTGTATTTGCCCATTATTGTCTTGGTCGTGATGTCTTTTAACAAGTCCAAGATTGGCTATAACTGGGGCGGCTTTAGCCTGAAGTGGTATGAGTCACTGTTTAACAACCAAGCGATGCTTGATGCGTTTTGGCACTCTATCGTTTTGGGATTGGTCGCCGCCACTGTCTCCACCTTGATAGGCACGCTGACTGCCCTTGCGCTCCATCGTTATAACTTTCGCGGTAAAGGGCTATTAAACGGCCTGCTCTTTGTGCTGATGATGTCGCCTGAGATTGTACTGGCGATCTCATTACTCGCGCTATTTTTATTGATAGGTTTGCAATTAGGCTTTGTGTCTTTATTGCTCGCGCACATTACCTTTTGCCTGCCGTTTGTGGTGATTACCGTCTTTGCACGCTTGAGTAGTTTAGATGAGCGCTTGATGGAGGCGGCCAGAGACTTGGGCGCTAGCGAGTCAACGATGGTACGCACCGTACTCATTCCCGTTATTTTGCCTGCGGTTATGGCGGGCTGGTTGCTCGCCTTTACCTTGTCGCTTGATGATGTGGTGGTCTCTACCTTTGTCACGGGTCCGAGCTATGAGATCTTGCCGCTGCGTATTTATTCTATGGTGCGTGTCGGTCTTAAGCCTGAGGTCAATGCCATTGGCACACTGTTATTAGCGGCTTCATTGGTATTGGTCATTATCTCGCAGCTCTTATTGCGTCGTCGCTAAGCGTAGTAATTTTAATACGCCATTCTTAGTTTAATATTAGCTGTTGTAGGCTAGCGCTTTTAGACTAGCTTTAAAACCTTACAAAAGCTTCTTGGAAATTCTATTTAAAGAATTACCCTTGCAAAGCTAAAATTGCAGTGCAATTTTTTAACGCTTCTCAGGACTTAAGCCTGAGGTCAATGCTATCGGTACACTACTGCTCGCAGCGTCTTTGATCTTAGTTATTATCTCGCAATTGCTATTACGCAAGCGTTAATATCAAATAGAAAACTATAAATCTGAAAGAAATTCATTGTGATATTTACTATAATGAATCCATCTCATCTTAAATATAAAGATACGCTATGTTAGAGCTTCGCCATCTTAATACGTTAACCGCGCTGCGCGCACACGGTTCGCTAGCCGCCGCAGCCGATGAGCTACACGTCACCGCTTCTGCGGTCTCCCATCAGCTCAAAGAGTTAGAGAACTACTACGACATCAGCTTAGTCAATCGTCGTACGCGCCCGCTTAGCTTTACTCCAGCAGGCAAGACGGTACTGGCGCTCGCTGATAGTATCTTGCCGCAAGTCACCCGTACCAAATCTAACCTCAAGCGCTTAGCTCATGGGCAAGCGGGCAGATTGCGCCTAGCCTCTGAATGTCATAGCTGCTTTGACTGGCTAATGCCGATACTCAATCAATATCGCCGCGAATGGTCCGATGTCGAGCTGGACTTTGCTACAGGATTTGAGCCTGAGCCGCATCATTTGCTGGTTGAGGGTGATATTGACTTGTTGATTACCACGAGCAATCTACCGATAGACGGTATCAGCTATCAGCCATTATTTGAGTATGAGAGTCGTTTGGTGTTATCGCCAACACACGATTTGGCAGCGCAGCAGGTTATTGAGCCTAATGATTTAATCGATGAGACCTTGATAGCTTACCCCGTTGAAGCCAAGCGCTTAGATATCATTGCCAACTTTATGACACCATGCGATGTGAGCTTTAAGCGTATCCGCACCACTGAGCTAACCGCGATGTTGATTCAACTAGTCGCTAGTGAGCGCGGAGTTGCCGCCCTCCCCGATTGGGTGGTTGCAGAATACGAGAAAAAAGGCTGGGTGGTCTCGCGTCCTTTAGGTGATGGCGTGCATTGTCAACTCTATGCCGCGACGCGTACGTCAAGCCAAAGTACTGCTTATATGCAGGGGTTTGCTGGTCTTTTGGCAGGTATTGTTAAGCCGTTGTAGGTTTTTCTGTCTATTCATTTTTCAGTTATGAAATATCGATTATTTTCTTATATTATGGTAATTGATAGTTCCCTGATGAGGAATTTAATGTTTGGCTATAAATTAATGGTGGTAATGGGTTGAGTCGTTTAAATAATTGCAATGTATTTCATAGTGTTCTTTCTGGACAATTACACAGTTTTTAGGAAACGATTTCTTATTCTTCACTCAAAGTTATAATTCTAGTATCAAACAACATACTATTAGTCTGGTAGACAGCTATAGAACCCTCATTATCGGGTCTAATGATTTCTATGAACATGAATTTATCATTAAAATACAGGATATTAACACTATCCTTAGTAATAGCTTGATCTTTATAGTCTATCATTACAATCTGTTTAGCTTTATCGTAGTTATCTAAGTTAGAAGGTAGATTATAAATATTGTATATAAACTTGGGTATTGTAATAATTGAAAATATAATAGCCATACTTACCAAAAATCTATAAATAGCCCCAGTACCTATTCTTTTATCACCTGTAATTTTCACTATATGACTATCATACTCGTAAGAGTATTTTAGCATTTCCATTAATAAAGAATAGATAAAAGAGTAAATCACTACCATAGGAATAATTTTATTATTGAAGTAGCCTATAATAGTAATATTGTAAAAAATAAGTACAAAGAAAGGCAGTAGTAGAAGTAAAAAGCCTTTTCCAGTCAACAGGGAATTTTCAGATCTGTGATTATTTTGGAGGTCATAAACGAGGATATTACTAATACCTATAGATTTGAATAAGAAAGAGAAGGCGAGAAAGGATATGTAACCTAGAAAGATTAGTGATATAAAAAAAGCACCATCTGCAATTAGCTGTGATACAGAAAAAAACTTTATATAAGTAGGATCTATTGCACTTAATTTTAAAACTTGAACAGTAGCCCCTAAACCATAAGTAACAGCTAGTACAGTCTTGGTGTTATCTTCAATAAATCTAAAGGCTATACCTATATAATAAATAATACTTCTATCTTTTTTAACCTTATTACCTCTAATACTTGATCCTTTAGTTATCGTATGTTCTACCTTGTCTACTCCTTCTTGATCCATGTATAACCTTCATTATAATTGGTTTAAAGCTATCTTTAAGATTAATCCCACTAGAACTAACCAAATAGACCTGATAATCAATAAATAACCTATTCAAAACAAACTGCTATAATTGAACTACTAACTACCGAATAAAAACACAAGTCAATTTAGGAAAGGCTCGATATCTTAAATTGCCAGACGTAAATTTAAAGCTTTAACAACCTTAATAATTGTGTCAAAACTTGGATTAACTTCACCAGAGAGTGCTTTATATAGACTCTCTCGACCTAACCCTGTATCTTTTGATAATTGTGTCATTCCCTTGGCTCTAGCAATATTACCTAGAGCTTTTGCTATAAATGCGGCATCGTTGTTAGATTCTTCAATACAAGCTTGTAGATAAGCTTGCATATCCTCATCAGTTTTAAGATGCTCAGCACTATCCCATTTTCGAAGTTTAATAGTCATTTATAGTTCCTTCTCTAACTCTTTTGCCAATTGGAGAGCAATTTTTATATCTTTACTTTGAGTCGCTTTGTCTCCACCTGCTAATAAAATAATGACTCTTTGCCCTTGCTTGCAGTAATAGACTCTATAGCCAGAACCGAAGAAGAAACGTAGTTCAGAAACACCTTCACCTATAGGTTCAGAATCTCCAAAGTTTCCATCTTCAACCCGATCAATTCGAGCCTGTATGCGTCTTTTTGCCTGTTGGTCTTTTAGTTTATTAAACCATTTGTCAAAAACTTCAGTAGTATATATTGAGTACATATAATTATTGTATCCTATAAGATACAGGTAAACAAGATTTATATCTATTTTGATATATCAACTAATATCAATCGTAGTTCACAAAACCATTTTAAAGAAATAAAAGCCAAGCGCGGTTGCAAGCAATGTAAGCCCAACATGTAACCCTATCAAGGCTAAACCCGCCAGCAAACGCCCATCATGAATAAAGCCAAACACCTCAGCACTAAAGGTACTAAAGGTCGTCAGCCCGCCCAAAAAGCCAGTGATCACAAACACGCGGACATTATCCGACAGACCACTACCCATCCGCTCAAACCAGACCAGCGCCAAACCAATTAATAAGCCGCCTAAAACATTCGCGCCTAGCGTGCCAAGAGGTATCCAGCTGTGCGCTATATTAAAGCGGGACAGCCACGCCCTCAGACACGCACCAATCGCTGCTCCTACACCTATGGCTAGCCACTGCATCGCGTTATCCTTTTTTATGATTTAAGCCTATGAGAAAACTATACAGAACGCTTACAGTGCAGGTAGCTCGGTCATCGGCCAACGCGGTACGCAGCTCACTGCTAGGTCATCAGACTGCCCGGCTTGCAGACGCTCAAAGCCAGCATAAGCAATCATCGCGCCATTATCAGTACATAGCGCAGGCGGTGCATAATGGACAGTCGCATTTATTTTAGCCAGCTCAGCCTCTAAGGTTTCGCGCAGATGAGTATTAGCACTGACGCCGCCTGCGATAACTAGCCTATTCATATTTACTTGCTTGAGGGCTTTAACGCATTTTTTCACTAGCGTATCGACCATTGCATGTTGAAAGCTCGCAGCAATATCGGCACGCACTTGTGAGTCGCTCTCATCTTTATGACCTGAGCCTCCTGAGTGCGGCGTATCTTTGATCAAATTATGCACCGCGGTTTTCATACCACTAAACGAAAAGTCCAAGCCGCGATGGAGCATAGGGCGCGGTAAATCGTAAGCGCTTGGATCACCACTCTCTGCTAGTTTGGCGACATTGGGACCGCCAGGATATGGCAAACCCAACATCTTGGCAGCTTTATCAAAGCACTCACCCGCTGCATCATCTATCGACTCACCGAGTATCTCATACTCCCCAATACCATGTGCGGCGATCAGGAGCGTATGACCACCAGAGACGAGCAAGGATACAAAAGGAAATGCGGGTGGATTTGCGCCCATAAGTGGTGCCAGCAAATGCCCCTCCATATGATGCACCCCAATCGCAGGAATATCCAAGCCATAAGCCAAACTGCGCCCAAATAACGCGCCCGTCATCAGCGCGCCGATCAGACCTGGACCTTTGGTGTAGGCGATCGCATCGATATCGCTTTTTTCGATATCGCACTGCGCAAGCAATTCGTTAAGTAGTGGGACGAGTTTACGAATATGATCACGACTGGCAAGCTCAGGTACCACCCCGCCGTAGAGAGCATGAAGCTCTACCTGAGAGTACAACACTTGCCCAACGAGACCTTTATTATCGCTGCTGATTTGCTCACTATCAAAAATAGCCAGACCGGTCTCATCACAAGAGGTCTCAAGTCCCAATACTTTCATACTTTATCCTTTGTCATGGCTTTTACGGTGCTGCCGATTGTATTATCACTTAGTCCAAAACAGCAGCCATAAAAAACCGTCACTGTGAACCCACAATGACGGTTAGCTTAGCAAATTTCAATAGCGGATATTAGCTTACAGCTGCCAACATATAATCTACAGCCGCTTTGACTTGCGCTTCTGTGACGCCGTTTACAGCTTGCGCTGGCATCTTGTTAAAACCGTTTGCAGAATGCAGGTATAGGGTTTGCTTGTCTTTTTGTAGTGCTAACGCCCATCCTGCTTTGTCACCGTATTTAGGCGCGTTGAGGAGTCCACTGGCATGACAGGCTTTACAGTTTGACTCATAAAGAGTGACACCTGCATCACTTGCAAGAACGACGTCAGCGGATTCATTCTCAGTAGCGTCTGTCTGAATGACCTCTGTTTTTGGCGCTACAGAGTCAGTTTCGACTGCCGCTACAATTTCTGTTTCTGGCGCTACTGTTACTACCTCAGGATCAGCCGTAGTCGTTTCAACTGTAGCACTGTCACTAACAGGCTCATCGCTACTACAAGCACTCAATAAAAAAAACAAGCTAAGATTAGAGGCTATCAAAATCCCTTTGACTAGCGGACGTTTGGGTGAGGCTTTTTGCTGACTAGTCATCATAGCTCCTTATACATACAAAAATTAGCGCAAGACAACCCTCTACTTATAGCCTATTAGCTGGCTGCATCGATCATGTATTCGACCGCTTGGCGGATCTGATCTTCGGTCACGCCGTTATAAGCCTGAGCTGGCATCTGATTAAAACCGTTGGCTGAATGAGATGTTAGCGTATCAACACCTTTTTCGATACGAGGTCCCCAAGCGGCTGCGTCACCATATTTAGGGGCGTTGAGCAACCCTGTCGCATGACATGCCATGCATTGCTTATTATATAGCTCAGCACCCACGTTGACCGCTAAGTCCTCAGCAGGGGCAGCGGCATCAGCTGGTGCTGCCATTGCATCATCCATTGCGGTAGTTTCTGTAGCGTCAGTTTCAGCGATAACCATAGGCGCAGTCTCTGGAAACTCAAAGTCCTCAGCTTCTGGAGCATTAGCGCGAGCTTGATCTGCTGCAGCATTGACACGTTCAACAGCAAAAACATCATGAGAATCTACCCCTCCACCACAAGCACTAAGACTTAAGCCTGAAGCGATGAGCAACGCTGTCCATAATGATGCATTTAGTACTGTCTTTTTCATCCCAAAATCCTTGTTTAAATCAATCTGAATATGTTGTGATACTATAAAATTATCATACCATAAACTGCTTTTAATACGTATAAACCGTATGGACTTTTTGTGCGCGGTCATTACATTTAGCTAGAGCTTATAGTGCTTATTTTATTTCAGCGCTTATTGTTATAACCCTCAGAGATGAGTCAGTATAGCTATCACATAAGAAGATTAAGCTTTGACTTTGTAGGTATTTTTCAGTATAATTACCGCCCTTGTGCACCGTGCACAAGTTATCCTAGTTTGAGCTGATGCCTGTAATCTTGAGATGTTACGGCTAAATACTAATACACAGCCAAACTAATGCCTTTGTATCTCATCCCAATAAGGAGTCTTCATGCCTGCAGTTAAGGTTAAAGAAAACGAACCCGTAGATATCGCTATCCGCCGTTTTAAGCGTGCTTGTGAAAAAGCTGGCGTTCTATCAGACGTACGCAAACGCGAATTTTATGAAAAACCAACGCAAGAGCGCAAGCGCAAAAAAGCGGCTGCTGTAAAGCGTTATAAAAAGAAGTTGCAACGCGAAACTATCCGCACCACTCGTATGTACTAAACACTATTGAGCCCATAGCTCAAATGTGAGTACTACAAGCGCTATACCAACGCCACTGCTATCGATTGATATCAGTGGCGTTTTTTATGCTATTATTTTTGCTATTCATATTGATCTATCAACTTTTAAAAATAAGGAATAATAATTATGAGCGACCTCAAACAAGTGCTATCAGATAGCATCAAAACTTCGATGAAAGCTCGTGAGCTTGAGCGCGTCAAAGTGCTGCGTAATGTACAAGCGGTTATCAAACAAATCGAGATTGACCGTCAAACCCAGCTGAGTGACGCTGACGTTTTAGAGGTACTACAAAAACAGCTCAAGCAGCGCCAAGAATCGCTCGCTATCTTTACTGAGAATAATCGTGAGGATCTTGCGAACAAAGAGCAGTTTGAGATTGATATCATCAATGGTTTTATGCCGACGCAGATGGATGATAGCGAGCTTGCCGCCTTGGTCAATAGCGAGGTTGCAGCACAAGGCGCGACCTCTATGCGTGATATGGGTAGCGTGATGGGCGCACTCAAAGCCAAAACCGCAGGACGCGCTGATCCTGCGGTAATATCAAAATTGGTTAAAGAAGCGCTACAAGGCTAACCCTACTAATCGTCTAAAAATAAGGCGTCTACAAAAGCCATTTAAACTAGACGGTTTATGGCCTATTTGATGTAAGCTGCCTTACATAAACTACCTAAAAACCGCTTAAGGCTCAAAGTCTTTGGCGGTTTTGACGTCTTTGATCTCAGCATTGATATTTGCAAGCAAAGGCGGCGCGCTTCGAGCTTGTGCGGTGCTTTGTAGTTTCTTAGTTAGCTGCTGAGCTTGGTTTAACGAGGTCAAAGCACTATCATAGCGCCCACTCCACAATTGGGTTTGACTGCGGTAGCGTAGTGCATTAATCGTAGCAATATCAGCCAATGCCTTTGAATCCGTCGTTTTGGCCAGTTTTTCATTAGCCAGCTGCATACTTTGCCATGCATAACGATCGCTTGGGTCTTGCTGCGTGAGCGACTTTACTAAAGCTTGTGCTTGCGCGGGCTGATTACTATTGGTCAAAGCCTCAGCTAAATACAGCCGCAAATCACGACGCTCAGGGTACAGGCGCTGCTGGCTTTGTAATAATTGCGCAGCCTGCTGCCACTTGCCTTGATCACTGAGTATTTGGCTATAAGTAATTGACAATAAAGGCTCAAGCATCTGGCGCTGGGCGATTGGCAGAGTCTGTAGCTCATTCATGATATCTTTGGCATTAGCATAACGCTGCTGATCGCCGTACCAGTACATCAGCGCAACTTTAGCCCCAAGGCTATTATTAGCAGCGGTCTTAAGAGCAGTTTCAGAGACATGTTTGCCCGTGACCTGTACGCGCCAGTGCAATAGATCAAATAGCGCTTGATGACGCTGCTGCTCACTTAAGCTCAAGGACGAGTAACGCTGGGCCCGCGTCTGTGCTTCGCTCAAACGCTCATTGCTAAGCGGATGCGAGCGTACAAAACTTGGCATAAATTGATTGGCAGTTTGATTAAGCTGGCTTCTTTGATTCATAGTCGCAAAAAATCTAGGCATCGCTCTTGGGTCATAGCCCGCTTGCGTCATGATTTGCATACCGACGCGATCTGCCTCACGCTCATTGCTACGACTAAAGGCCATGCTACTATTCATCGATGCCGTCTGACTACCCGCCATCACTGCCGCCGCTGCATTACCATCAACCGCAGAAGCCGCGATAGCAGCGAGCATCCCGCCGATTTGCATCAGCAGTGCTTTTTTACGCTCATCTGCACCGCTCTCATAATGACGCTGACTGATATGCGCCACCTCATGAGCGACGACGCTTGCCAGCTCATCCATGCTACTTGCGGCAAGTATGGTGCCTGTATTGATACCGATAACGCCGCCTGGCGCTGCAAAAGCATTGATACTTGGATTATCTATGAGTACTAACCCCATAGGCGCTTGCTGACGCGCTTGAGCATTAATGCGCCATGTCATGTCCTTGACAGTCTGTTGAATCCAAGGATCATGCTCCATTTTAACCCGGCCATTGATATTTTGCAGTGACCATGCCCCAAGCATTTTGTTTTGATACTGCTCATCAAAGCTCAAGCCTGAACCGCGCAAACTTGGCAGCTCTAATGTCTCAGGCTCCATGACTTGCCATGAGTTTTTGACATAGCTAGCCGCCGACGCAGGCGCAGACCACAGCACTGTGCATAGCGCACAACTAAGGGCTATCGATAAAGGCTTGGCGCTTTTATATGCTGTCAATGCAGCGCTGCTCTTAGCTGAGCGGTTTAGACGAGAGTCGTACTGAGTAGAGTGGTACTGAGTATAGTACAAGGGCGTATCCTATGCGGTGACCAGATATCAGCTTTGACTATACGAGCTTGTTTGGCGCAAATCAATTTTAGTCTGCTGATAGCTACCAATATCCAAGCAGGCGTCACTTTTTAGTAACACTTGCTTGTGATTTTGGCGAGTCAAACATGGGGTTAAACATTTCAGAGACGACTGAGCTACCGCTATTTGCTACAATGACACGCTACTGTATAAAGGGGCTTACTCCTATGTCCATCGAACCTACTTCTATCACATATTATGACCTCTCAAAGCTATCTGCTACTGAGCGATCAGTCGTACAGGATTTGATTGAGCGCCTCCCTAAAGATAGTGATCAAGCATCCTTGGCAAATTCTATTGCAGATTTGTCCATAACAGCATTCGTCGATGGGCGCAATCTATCTTGCCCTATGCCACTACTTAAAACTAAAGTGGCGCTGCGGCAAGTAGTAGACGGTGACTCACTCTATATCGTCGCAACTGACCCCAACTCACAAGCAGATATTGTCGCTTTTTGTGAGCAAAGTCAGATGACCAACGCTACAAGCTCATTATCTTTGGCAGTCAACACTACAAGTGAGATAGAGCCAGATAGCAATCTAGCAACATCATTCGATACAATATATCACTTCATCATTACCAAAACTGATAGTAACTAAGCGTCTCTATCCTTTACAATTAATACAAATACACCTTTGCTTACTTAGTTATAAATACTTAGTTAAAAACACTCAAGGTCAAGAATATGGCTACCAAATCAGCAAGCGACAATAACAACCGCAAAAAAAACGACAAGGTGCAAGACAAAACTGCGCCAGACAATGCTGTGCAAAATGATGAGACGTCTAATATAAAAACAGCGGCAGGCAAAACCTTGACGCCTGCAAAAAGTGAAGCTCGTACCGCAGCGCTCAAGGCTGCCGCACAAAGACCACCTTATGATGCGAGTAAATTGGGCGATACCAGTACCCGTGACTTGGTGCCTGCGATGCCAACGCATCTGTCAGCGCCTGGCGTGAACTTAGGGGCATACATTAATACTGTGCATCAAATCCCTATCCTAACGCCAACACAAGAGCAAGAGCTGGCTCATCGTTATTACGATGAAGGCGATGTCGAAGCGGCGCGCCTTCTCGTTATGTCGCATCTGCGTTTTGTCATTCATATTGCGCGTAGTTATTCAGGATATGGTCTGCCGCAAGCGGATCTGATTCAAGAAGGTAACTTGGGACTGATGAAAGCGGTCAAACGCTTTGATCCCAACAAAGGCGTGCGTTTGGTGTCTTTTGCCGTACATTGGATCAAAGCTGAGATTCACGAGTTTGTCATTCGCAATTGGCGCATCGTTAAAGTGGCGACCACCAAAGCGCATCGCAAATTGTTCTTTAATTTGCGTAGCCTTAAAAAGACGAACAATCAGCTCACTTTAGAAGAAGCGGATGCTATCGCTAAAGATTTAAATGTCACGCGCAAACAAGTGCTCGAGATGGAGTCGCGCCTAACTTCTTATGATGCGTCATTTGAGGCGCAATCAAGTGATGATGATGACGGTCGTTACGCGCCGCAACTGTTTTTAGAGGACGGTATCGATCCTGCTGAGCAGTTAGAAGAAGCTGACTGGGAGGAGAATAACTCCTCGGCGCTACTGGCTGCTATGGAGACCTTGGATGATCGTTCGCGCGATATTGTCGAGCAGCGCTGGCTCACTGAGCAAAAATCAACCTTGCATGAGCTGGCGGCGGTCTACTCGATATCGGCTGAGCGCGTGCGTCAGATCGAAAAGAACGCTATGGACAAGATTCGTGAGGCGATGACGATTGAGAGCGTTATACTGCCAGATGACATTCAATAAATATTCATGATGGTATCTAAGGCTAGATAATAATGAACTGGATTGGTATTGGTGCGCTCAATATGGCGATTGCTGTGGGACTTGGCGCATTTGGTGCTCACGGTCTCAAAGGCATCGCTGACGCGCAGCAGCTGGGCTGGTGGCGTACCGCGACACTTTATTTGCTGGTTCATGCTTTAGGGTTGTTGATTGTCGGTTTGCTTATTCGCTTAAATTATGCGACTCAAATGACGGCTTGGTTATTGCAAATCGGGGTGATTATATTTGCTGGTAGTTTGTATGCGATGACTTTGGGCGCGCCGCGTTGGTTTGGCGCGATTACGCCTATTGGCGGCGTATTAATGATAGCGGGATGGGTTTGGCTTGCTGTCACCACGTTTCGTAGCACAACCAGTTAGTTATCAATGCTAAATGAATGAATACGAAATGAATGAACAGGAATAAGTGTTATGAGTACAATCGAGGTCAACGGCAAAACTATGCAGACTACCCATCAGACAGTACAACTTGTGGTTAACGAGTTGGGACTCAGTCAAGGTCGCTATGCGGTCAAGGTGAATGACAAACTCATAGCGCATGCTGATCTAGCTAAAACTAAAGTGGTTGATGGCACGAATATTGAAGTGGTACAGCACGACGATTTATAATAAATACTTGCAAAAAAACCTCAACCGTATCACGTGTTGAGGTTTTTTGTTTTTAGCTCATTGGTTTTTAGCTCATTGGAGAGGCTTCATCGTCTCCGATCTCATCAAATCGTCCTTCACGTCCAGCGCCCTGCGTCTTTTTGCGCTCTTGACGGGTTTTATACTTACGGACTTGCCTATCAAGCTTGTCTGCCATCTCATTGATGGCTTTATACATATCATCCTCTAAAGCTTGGACAAACATCTCTTGACCTGAAACACGCAAAATAGCTTCTGCTTTGTGGCTTTTTTTACCGCCATCACTAGCGCCGCTATTGTCTAGTGACAAGATCACTTTCACACTTTGTATTTGATCAAAATGACGCTCAATTTTGGCGAGCTTTTCGCGTACTGAGGTGTCCATAGCTTCGGTTACACTGATATGGTGACCACTGATAGATACATTCATATTGTTGTCCTTATGGTTATCTTTCTTATTTATGAGCAGACAGTACATTCCTATACTTATCTGCTTTATCTCACCAATAATGAATAAAACCGAATCGATTGATAACTGATTATCTTAAAATGGCTTGTCCTTTTTCATCCACCATCTTACTGAGTTCAATACCTTATTGATGCTTCTCTAATTTGTCATGAAAGCACCTAAGTAGCAAGACAACAAACTGTAAGCAAATGTAATAATATGAGTCATTGCACTAATATTTCTATGTAATCAAAAAATTTTATTTTTATATTCTAATTTTGCTATAAACAGCTACAGTCGCTGCACTATAAAATAAATACTCTGCTATTAGGATAAATTTTGCGTCGTCTCAAAAGAGCAGCACGCAAAGAAAACTTGTACCAGTAGCACGGTCTAATCTGTGTATTTAGAATCAGTTATTAGTACCCTAATATTTTTGTTTACGCTGGGTTGAAGAGCCAATATTCATAGCTTCTCGGTACTTGGCGACAGTTCGTCTAGCGATCTCGATACCCTGCTCTGCTAGCTGCGTTTGTATACGGCTATCGGACAAGGGTTTTTTGGCGTCTTCATCCGTGATGAGCTGCTTGATCATCGCACTGATAGCGGTTGAGGACACATCACCTTCGCTACTACTCACGTGCGATGAGAAAAAGTGCTTGAGTGAAAACAGCCCCTGCGGCGTTAAAATACTCTTGCTAGTGGTCAAACGCGAAACCGTAGATTCGTGCAGTTCAACTTCTTCTGCGATGTCCTTTAAGATGAGCGGCTGCATAGCAGTTGCTCCTTGACGCAAAAACCCTTGCTGGCGGCGCACAATACTGGTCGCCACTTTTAAGAGGTTCTGATTGCGCTCCTCGATACTGCGAATAAATAACCTAGCGTCGGTTAGATTTTCTTTCAAATACTGATTATCAGGACTGTCATCACCGCGCTTAACTAAGCTTGCGTACTCTTGATTGACGCGCAGTTTGGGCAGGGTTTCAGGATTGAGGCGAACGTGCCAGCCTTCATCGGATAGCGATTGTTGATGACTTGATACCTCTTGGTCGGGTAATGTTTGATTTGACGAGTGGTCTTTTTGCCGTATTGGCGTCACCAAAACATCAGGAATATCATAGCTATCAGGAGCGCGGGTATAATCTGGCTGATCACTTTGAAAGGACAAGCCTGGTGAAGGGTTCAAGGTACGCAATAATTCAAGCGCTGGGGTGATACGCGCGGCTGGCAGTCCCGTCATCTCAGTCAAGGCTTTGATATTGTTACTGACCAGATGCTCACTGGCGCTCAGTAGTGCCTGCGCATCTTGTAGATACTGGGTGCTGGCCTCTAATTTGGACAACTGTATGGCTAGGCACTCACTTAGACTACACGCCCCAACGCCTAAGGGATCACAAGATTGAATAATGCGTAGAACCGCTTGTATCTCATCGTATTCAACGCGCTCCTCCCACTGATAGAAGCTGGCCATAGTTGCAAAGCTTTGGGCTAGCTCATCGATATCTAAGCGTACAAAACCCATATCGTCCATAGAATCAATCAAATACTGTGCAATTAGTGCATCGGTACTCGATAGACGTTTAAAGTTGAGCTGCCAGCGCACATAGTCTTGAATAGTCGCCTGCGTGCTGCCTTGATAACGCTCCATCTCATCGAAATCTATTGCGCTTGAGCCTGTACCGCTAGGCGCTGCCGACGCATAGTTACCCGTGTCATAGCTGTCGCTATCGAAACTGTCATTAGAGCTGTCATAGTTATCGTCAAAGCTATCGTCAAAGCTATCATTGTCATCACTAAAAGCATCGGCGTCTTTTGAGGTGTCCTTGTCTGATGCCTGATTCCAAGTTTCAAGCGACAAAGCTTCGCTCAACTCGTCGTCTATATCATCTAAGCGCTCAAACTCCTCTTCTTCATCTTCAATACGTTCAAGCAAAGGATTACTATCGAGCTTGATTTGCACCTCTTGCGCCAGCTCAAGACTTGAGAGCTGAAGCAGTTTGATCGCCTGCTGCATCTGCGGCGTCAGCTTTTGTGAGGTACCAAGACTGGTTGCAAGTCCGAACGACATACTCATGAAAGGGTTATTACACTCCAGTATAATTAGGCTATTGATGGTTGGGATAAATGTGGCTAATGCGGCATTAGCATTATGCATTGGCATTATGCGTTTATGACGATAGCATTTTTTATGATAATTTTGCTATGATAATTTATTCCCTTATCTAAAAACGCTTATTTATCTATAGCTTATAAGTGACTCTAAAATTTAAATATTATTGATAAAAACAACGATTTGATAAATCTTAACAACTACTGAGCTTATTATGAATCATGCTAACCAAGAATCCGTTACCGTCGCCGCCGTACAGCTAAATAGTCAACAGGACGTAGACGCCAACCTTACCGCTATAAAATCTGCTATTAGTGAGGCAAGCGAACAAGGTGCAAGCCTTGTCGTACTACCAGAGAACTGCTGTAGTATGGGCGCGCAACATGCCACCGCCGAGCGCTTTGACGAGATATCGACAACGCTAGCAAGTTATGCTCGCGCGCATAATATTTATCTGTTAGCAGGTACGCAGCCGTGTTTTTCTCGCCCTGATGGCGTGATCGTCCCTGATGGACGTCTGCGTCAAGTCAGTCAACTGTTTGCACCAGATGGCACTCAAATCGCACGCTATGACAAGATTCATCTGTTTACCGCTACCGTTGCTGATAAGCAAGGCAGCTATAACGAAGCGGCGACCTTTGAGCCGGGGACGCAGACGGTGGTTGCGCCGATTGAGATCAATAATAGCGTCTATCAGTTGGGTATGATGGTCTGTTTTGACTTACGTTTCCCTGCACTCGCGCAGCGTTTGCGTCAAGCGGGCGCGGACATATTAAGCGCGCCTTCTGCTTTTACTTATATGACAGGACAGGCGCACTGGTCACTACTATTGCAAGCGCGCGCACTTGATAGCCAATGTATGGTCATAGGCGCGGCGCAAGGCGGTGAGCACTTTGGCAAAAACGGCAATAGTCGTCAGACATGGGGGCATAGCGCTATCACAGACTACAACGGCAAAGTGATAAACAGCTACGATCACAGCGCGTTTGATAGCTCTGATCACGACAATACTAACAAAAAAGACTATACACTTGTATTTGCTGCCTTAAACAAACCTGCGCAAGAAGATGCAAGGCAAAAAATGCCTATCTTTCAATGTCACCGTTTGGCCTGATATTGCTATAACGCTGAGTATTAAAAAGCACTTTTACAAGCCTTACTCTATTTCGTTTTGTGGATGGCTTGCACGTGGATGGGCGCGATCATAGACTTGGGTCAGTTTGGCAAAATCAACATGAGTATAAATCTGCGTGGTACTAATATCACTGTGTCCCAGCATCTCTTGCACCGCCCGCAGATCACCGCTACCTGAGAGCATATGCGAGGCAAAACAGTGGCGTAGCAGATGCGGATACATGTTTTGGGCGATACCTGCGCGCAGAGCGGCAACCTTGAGACGCTGCTGTACCGCTCGAGTTGAGAGCCTAGTGCCCAGCTTTTCACTGATAAATAAAGCGCTATCGACTTGCTCTACCCACAGATTGCGATGCGGTAAGTAGCGCCTAATGGCATCGCTTGCTTTAGCCCCTATCGGCACAAGGCGGGTCTTATTACCTTTACCCGTCACGCGCACGCGCAAATCAGACAGATCGATATCCGTTATATCAAGGGCAACCAGCTCACCGACGCGCAGACCACTGCTATAGAGTAGCTCAAACATCGCCTTATCCCGCAGCCACAAACGCGCTTGTTCTGGCGTATCAGGAGCAGGTTGATCCAGCAGCTGGGTGAGCATATCGATATCAGCAATAGAGGGTAGCGGGCGCGGACTGCGTTTAAGCTGATAGCCTGTCGTTGGATTGATCCGAGCAAGGCCCTCCTCAATGAGCCAGCCATAAAAATGCCGAATCGCTGACAGCTCTTGCTGAACGCTGGCAAGGGCGAGCTTGTCTTCATCTAGGCGCTGGGAGATGTGCTGAGCCAACTGACGCTTATCGCAGCGCGTCCACGTCGAGCGCTTACCGCGCAAAAACAGCGCCAACTGATTAACCCCAGAAAAGTAAGCACTCAAAGTGTGCTCTGAGTGATTGCGTACCTTGAGCGTGCTTAACCAGCGATTGACGGGTATTAATAAATTATTTAACTCAGTATCTAACTCTAGCGTATTGGCTAAGTCTGTCGTTATCCAAGGCTGACTGTTGGCAGTAGACATTTTTATCACCCCTTATTTATCAAGCCTGAGCTATCAAAAATCAGCTATTAAACATTAGCTATCAGGATTAGGCGTAATACCTGCTTGTGCCATGAGACCATCTGGACTAAACACCCCTTCATAAACAAAAGCGGTCGGACCGGTCATCATCACAGAATAGCCCGGTTGCCATTTGATAATCATACTGCCGCCGTATAATTGCGCGCGCACATCTTCGCCTTCATCAAGCCAGCCCTCACGGATACCAATAGCCACCGCCGCGCAGGCACCCGTGCCGCACGCTTGCGTCTCGCCTACGCCGCGCTCGTAGACACGCAAACGGATGTGGCGCTGGTTCATCACCTGCATAAAGCCGACATTGACCCGCTCGGGAAAGGCAGGGTGCGACTCTAACGCCTTACCCAAAGTCTCGACATCGGCCTCGAGCACGTCATCTACCTTTATTACCGCATGTGGATTACCCATGCTCGCCACATAAAGCTGCACCGGCGTACCTTCGACATTTAGATGATAAGCATTTTGAATCTTGGTTGTCGCTTTGGGCGTAAAGGGAATCTCGTCAGGCTCAAATTTGGGCTTACCCATATCGACCTCGACCCAGCCGTAACGATCGGTCGTCAAAGCAATAATACCGCTTGCTGTCTCAACACGCAGACGCTGCTTAAAGGATAATTTTCGCGCTTGCACAAAACGGGCAAAACAGCGCGCGCCATTACCGCACTGCTCAACCTCTGTGCCATCGGTATTAAAAATGCGATAGCTAAAATCCACATCAGGGCGCATCGGCGGCTCAACGACTAAGAGTTGATCAAAGCCCACACCCAGATGCCTATCGCCTAATAATTCTACTAATTCTTTGGTCAAATCCAAGCGCTGCGTCACCAAATCGATGACCATAAAATCATTGCCCAGCCCATGCATCTTTGTAAACTCTATTAACATATCCTTGTGCCCCACTCTATTATTATATGTCGGTTATATTAGCACGCTACCTGATACAATGATAACTACCAGCATGTGCTAATAGCGACTTAAAGTAATAAAAGACTGACCATAAAAAACCCACTGTCATCATGACAATGGGTCTGTTTTTGACTTATTTGTGCAAATGCTAGTTTTAATAATTGTTTATGACTTATCCCGCTACTTGTTTAATCCTGCCAAAGCATCTCATCACGGTATAAGTCCTCAATCGTTTCGCGCTTACGGATCAGTTGATGCTGAGTGCCAGCTATCATAACCTCGCTTGCTCGCCCTCGCGAATTGTAATTACTACTCATAGTAAAACCGTAAGCGCCTGCGCCTGTGATCGCTAAAATATCACCTACGGCTAGTGTCAGCACGCGATCCTTTGCCAAAAAGTCGCCCGTCTCGCAGATAGCGCCGACAACATCCCAAGTCATAGCCTCATTACCAGCATCAGTGCCAGTATCATCACTTGGCAACGTCTCAGGAATCACCGCCATCTCAGCCTGATATAGTGCAGGACGGATCAGATCATTCATCGCCGCATCAACGATAGCAAAGTTCTTGTGCTCAGTTGGCTTTAGAACATCCACGCGGGTGATTAACACGCCAGCATTGGCAACCATGCTGCGACCCGGCTCAAAGAATACTTTTAATCCAAGCGCTTGCAGTTTAGGCAACAAAGCTTGCGCAAACTTATCAATGGTCACAGGCGACTCATCGATATAACGTACCCCAAGCCCGCCGCCCAAATCGATATGACGAAGATTGATACCCTTGTCACGCAGCGCGCCAATCAGCTCAATCAGTTTATCTAACGCAGCAACGAAAGGGGCTACCTCAGTCAATTGCGAGCCAATGTGACAATCGATACCGACGATATCAATATTGTCCATCATAGCCGCCTGCTCGTAGACGCCAACGGCCTTGTCATGAGCAATGCCAAATTTATTATCCTTGAGACCCGTTGAGATATAAGGATGTGTACCCGCGTCGACATCTGGGTTGACGCGTAGCGATATTGGCGCGCGCTTGCCCAACTGCTGAGCGACATCGTTAATGAGTGCAAGCTCGCTGATAGACTCAACATTAAAACAACCAATGCCCTGATTGAGTGCAAACTCGATGTCGTCATAAGTCTTACCTACACCTGAGAATACGATGCGATCTGCGTGACCACCTGCCGCAAGGACGCGCATAAGCTCGCCGCGCGAGACAATATCAAACCCTGCACCTGCTTGCGCTAGTACGCCCAATACCGCAAGGTTAGAATTGGCTTTTACCGCGTAACATATTTGATGATCAAGACTTGCAAAGCTGTCGCTATAGGCTTGATAGACGTCCAATATTGCCTGTTTTGAGTAGACATAGCACGGCGTACCGTAGTGCTCGGCGACATCACTTATGCTGACCTGCCCCATGTGCAGTGCTCGGTCTTGATATTGCAGCGCAGGCAAATGCTTGCTCAAAACGATGGGGTCTATATATAGACCTTGTTCAGTTTGGGTGCTAACAGAATTAGGGGTGCAGGCTTGCAAGGTCGTATTACTCATAGCTAAATCTCAAATGTAGGGCGTGTTTTTAATAGTGGCGCGTGTTTTTACCCGCGCGTGCTTTTAGTTAATAGTCGTTGGGATCATCACTGGCAGTGGGTAGTATTTGCTTTCGCTCAAGATAGCGGGTCTTATCATAATCGGTATCGTCTAAATTATCAAAAGCGGTATCCTGCGGCTGACTACCACTGGCTAGGACTGCAGAGGAGGTCTCGATGGCTGCTTGATCGCTTGTATCGACTAAATACAAAGCACCCTTTTGTCCGCAGCCAGCTAGCCCAAGCGCGGTAATGCTAGCCGTAATGACTAAAGCATTAACTAAAGCATTGGCGCGCCGCGTAGCTCTGCTCGGTAGATAGCGGTTGGTAGAGGATAAACGAGATAAAATAGACATAGGGGTTAACCTTGAGATAAGCCTGCAATAAAAAGTAAATTTTGCATCATTAGCAATGGCGCTAATCATAGCATTATTCAATATCAGTGTCCGATAATGTAAATGACTGTTTGATAAATTTACTTACAACTAATATTTCAATACTTCAATTTTGTGCATAGCTTGCTACGCTTTATATTGAGTGAACATCTGTATTAGATACTTGACCTCTATCACTCCTAAACCTTATAGTTGTCGTGGTATAGCGCCCAAAATATGTTACATTATTGATAATATCTGCTTTGTTTAAATAAGTAGCCCCTATGCTGCTTGCTAAGTGATAAGCGAATAACACCCCACTGCGGCTACTATTAAGCCGATTCACCCCCTACCGACAACCATCTAAGGATAGAGCATGAGCGATAGCACAACCACCCAAACCTCTAAGCAAGAATCTGATACCTCACAATTAACCAATCCTACTTTAGTCTTAAACTGCGGCTCATCGTCCATCAAATACGCCCTCATCAGTGAAGATGAGTCGACGCGTATCACAGGTCTTGCTGAAAACTTAGGACTTGATACTGCGCGTATCAAGCACACAGCTTTGAGCGGTGAAAAATTAGAGATTAGCATTCCAGGCGGTCGCCATAAGCTTGCGCTACAAAAAATCCTTGAGCTCCTTGAGCAATATCATTTCATCGCCGTCGGTCATCGCGGCGTCCATGGCGGGCGTGAATATTCAGAAGCCGTGCAAGTCACCGATCATGTATTATCTGAGGTCAAACGCCTCAAGTCATTGGCCCCGCTGCACAATCCTGCCAATGCGCTAGGGATTGAGGCGGTACAAGCCATTTATCCTGACATCCCGCAAGTGGTCGTCTTTGACACCGCCTTTCACCAAACTATGCCAGCGGTTGCTTATCGCTATCCCATTCCAAAAGCGCTTTACGAGGATCATAAGATTCGTCGTTATGGCTTTCATGGTACCTCACACGCTTATGTCTCAGAGCGCGCCAGCCAAATCACCGAAGCGGGAGGTACGCATGGCTGGTTGACCGCGCATTTGGGCAATGGTTGTTCAGCGGCTGCCGTTTATGACGGCAAAAGCTTAGATACTAGCATGGGTCTGACCCCGCTTGAGGGCCTGATGATGGGTACGCGTAGTGGTGACGTCGATCCAAGTTTGCATATTCATCTTAAACGCCAGCTCGATATGAGCTTGGAGGATATTGACAAGATGCTTAATAGTGACAGCGGTCTGCTGGGTATCTCAGGTCTGTCTAACGATATGCGTACAGTTGAAGAGGCCGCTAATGAAGGTCACAAAGATGCTAAGCTCGCCATTGAGATGTTCGCCTATCGCGCGGGCAAATACTTAGCCAGTCTTAGCTGCGCCTTGCCTGAATTTACAGGTATTATCTTTACTGGCGGTATCGGTGAGAACTCAGCATCGACTCGTGCCCGTATCTTGAATGTTATGCGTCACTTTGGTATCTCGTTTGATGCCGATAAAAACAAAACGCTGGCAGGCGGAGCCGAAGGTAGTTTCCATAGTAGCGATAGTAGTGTTGAGCTGTGGGTGATTCCAACGGATGAGGAGCGCCAGATCGCCAAAGAGACACGCCAAACGCTAGGTTTAGCGTAATCATTTATATATAAAGATAAAAAGAGCGTTTTGCCAATGGCTTTATTCATAGCTTTATAAAACGCTGTACACTATTTAATCAAAATAAATCGTAGGATACGCTATGCAAACTATTTTACTTGTTCCTATTAGCCGCGGTATCGGTGTGACCTCAGCGGCGCTAGGGCTGATCCGTGCCCTTGATTACAACGGTATCAAAGCGGGTTTTATGAAGCCGTTTTTGCAAGATGATACGTTAGATAAACAAAAGAGCTTAGATAGCTCAAGCGCACTTGCTATGCACGCCTTTGGTCTAAAAGCACCTAAATCTATCGGGCGTCAGCGCGCACTACGTATGATCGGTGACGGCAATATCGATGAGCTAATGGAAGAGGTTATCGGCAGCTTCCATAGTATCGGCGATGATCAAGATGTTGTCATTTGTGAAGGCCTAGTCTCAACGACAGAGGCCTCTTATGCCTCGCAAGTCAACCGCGCTATTGCTCATGCTTTGGATGCCAAAATTATCTTTGTCAGCGATGCTGATATCAACAATCCTGCGCACCTAGCGGACAAGCTCGACGTCCATGCGCGTGAGTTCGGCGGTATCGCAAGCGAGCGCACCCTTGGCTGTATTTTGATGCGTGTTGATGTGCCTAACACCTATGACAATCAACCTGTGGCCCCAGGCGAGGCGGTGTTTGAGCTTGATCAAAGCTACATTCAAGAAGTACAGCGCTTATCACCGCATTTTGATAGTGAGCAGTTTCGCCTGATCGGTGTTGTGCCTTTTAGCGATACATTGTCAGTGCCGCGTACTTGGGATATCGCCGCCGAATTAGATGCCACTTGGCTCAATGTTGGCGATGCCAAAACCCGCCGTATCAATAATATCAGCCTAACCGCGCGCTCTATTGCCCGCGTTGATGAAGTCTTTAATCGAGGCACACTGATCGTCGTTCCAGGCGACCGTGATGATTTGCTCCTTGCCGCAGGATTGGCCTGTATCAATGGCGTACCCTTAGCAGGTCTAGTGCTAACGGGCGGCGTGACACCGAACGCTACTGTCGCAGAGCTGTGGATATCAGCCCTAAAGACGGGCATTCCTGTGATGAGCGTCGAAACCGATAGCTTTGAGACCGTACAAAAACTCTTGCACATGAGTGCTGAGATCCCAAGTGATGATACCGAGCGCGCCACCGATGTTACGCGCTACGTCGCGGCTCACTTAGATTTGGCTTGGATCAAAGAGCAATTTAGCGGTGATCATAAGCCGCGTCTGTCTCCAGCGGCCTTTCGTCATCAAGTGGTCAAGCAGGCGCAGCAAGCCAAAAAACGTATTGTACTGCCAGAGGGCTCTGAGCCGCGCACCGTTGAGGCCGCTTGTATCTGTCAAAGCCGCGGTATCGCTGACTGCGTGCTCTTAGCGACGCGTAGTGATGTTGAATTAGTCGCCAAAAACCGCGATTTAATTCTGCCAGAAGGCCTAGAGATTCTCGATCCTGCCAGCCTCGATATGGATAAATACATCGCCGCTGTCGTTGAGCGCCGTAAAGGCAAAACCACGCCAGAGGTTGCCGCTGAGCAATTAGAAGATACGGTGTTTTTGGGTACGATCATGCTACAAATGGACGAAGTCGATGGCCTCGTCTCAGGCGCGATTCATACTACGGCTAATACTGTACGCCCAGCCTTTCAGCTGATTAAGACCGCGCCGCAATACTCGCTAGTATCGTCAGTATTCTTTATGCTGCTACCAGAGCAAGTGGTCGTCTATGGCGATTGCGCCATCAACCCTGACCCGAACGCAGAAGAGCTCGCTGAGATTGCTATTCAATCAGCGCAGTCGGCTGCCGCCTTTGGTATCGACCCCAAAGTGGCGATGATCAGCTACTCAACAGGCTCATCAGGCACAGGCGCTGACGTTGAAAAAGTCATTCGCGCCACCGAAATCGTCCGTGAGCGTGCGCCTGACTTAGCCGTTGATGGACCGCTACAGTATGACGCCGCCTCAGTCATGAGCGTCGGCAAACAAAAAGCGCCTGACTCAAAAGTCGCAGGTCAAGCCAACGTGTTTATCTTCCCGGATCTGAACACAGGTAACACCACGTATAAAGCGGTGCAACGTAGCGCCAACGTCATCAGTGTTGGGCCGATGCTCCAAGGCCTTAACAAGCCTGTGAATGATCTATCACGCGGCGCTCTGGTCGATGATATCGTCTACACTATCGCCTTGACTGCTATTCAGGCTTATAGCGATTTGATTTAAATTAGCTCAAACCGTCTTATTAAACTTAAACGCTCACTATAACGTTATGGTGAGCGTTTTTTGTTAAGTTCGCTCAGCAAAATGTGTACCCAATCGCTATAATAGCGCCATGACTCACTCACCTACTCTTACGCAAAACATTAACCCTTTGATTCGTGTCTATCTAGGCGGCTCGTTTGATCCGGTGCATCTGGGTCATATCCAGATGGCGATGGCAGTTTATGAGTGCTTAGCCCCTATTGCTAGCGAGCAAAATCGCACGCTACATTTGTCACTACTACCCAATGCGCGCTCACCGTTTAAAACCGATAGCACAGACCCTCAGCATCGCTTAGCTATGCTAAAGCTTGCACTGCAAGGCACGCCGCTATGCATCGATGAGCTGGAGCTATGGCAAGCGCCGCCCGTTTATACTATCGATAGCGTTCGCACTCTGCGTAGTCGCTACCCAAATGATAGCTTGATATTTGTTATGGGTATGGACAGCGCGCGTAGCTTGGATAAGTGGCAGGATGGATTAGCACTAATAAATTACGTCAATATTTGGGTGTTTAATCGTGTCGATAGCGTCTTAGACGCTCAGCTATCAACTCAGCAAGATAGCACGCAGCTGCTACCTACCGAGCTACAAGCGCAAACGAGCGACTCTATACAAGATCTGCTCACGCCCTTGAAAAACGATAGCCAAGGGCGCATTTATATAGATCTGCGCCCCATAGCGTCAGTATCGAGTACCCAAATACGCCAAGTACTATCTCAATCTTTGACTAAAGCTGTCAGGCCAATTACACGGCTAGCGCCAATAAATGATACTATTGACACTGTGAACCCTATATCATCTCCTCTGCTCACTAAATGGCTACATCCTGCGGTTTATCATTATATAATCACTCATAAGCTATATTCTAAGACTTAATTCCGTTAAAATTACCTTATCCCTATTTATTTAACCGTGTAGCTTTTGATAGACGCGGTGCACCCATACCCTTTATTTTAGATTTAAGAGACCACTATTTATGACTAATACTATGACCGACGAGCGTTTAAAACAATGCTTAGACCTCGTCAATACTTCATTAGAAGATATGAAAGCTAAAAACATTACCGTACTCAACGTCGAGGATTTAACCGACGTCATGGAACGTATGGTAATCGCTGATGGCACCTCAAAGCGTCATGTACGTGCGATGGCTGATAGTCTCGGCGCTGAATCCAAAAAAGCTGGCTTTATGCCGCTTGGCCGCGAAGGCGGAAATGACTCTGATTGGACACTAATCGATCTAGGCGCAGTCGTCGTCCATATGATGACGCCGCAAGCGCGCGAGTTCTATGACTTAGAAGGCCTATGGTCATCGTCTGAGAGCTTGGCTGAACTGGTCGCTGTACCGCGTGAAAAGAAAGCGGGTCGCCGTAGCTAACATAATCAAAGCTTTGATGACGACTAAAAGACTAGATAACTTATCTGGTCTTTTTTATGCGCGACTATAAATCCGTCAGCAAGTTACAAATGAGCTGAAAGCAGGCTATGATTGCGCTAAGATAGCGCTATTATTGGATCGCCAATTAGGACATGCCATGAGTACAGCAATGACTTCGCAAGCGAAAGCACCTCAAGAATTTAATCAGCCTCTGCCCTTACATATTGCCACTTTGACTTGCGTGCGCGCAGGCAAAGCCATGCCATTCGCGCGTGAGCAAATGAGCGCCATCGACAAAGTCCCGATCAAAGCTCCTGTCGCCGTCGACTTTATGGGTTTGACCACAGACGAGCAAGCCGATCGCCGTCATCACGGTGGCCCGCTAAAAGCGGTACACCAATTGCCGCCTGCGACTTATGAGCAGATTAATACAGAATTTAGCTTAAAAGTACGCGTTGGCACACTCGGTGAGAACCTGACGACTGAGGCGGTCAATGGCCTACCTGAGATGGATGAGAGCAACGTTTGCATCGGTGATATCTTTGAATATGGAGATGACAGCCATAGCGTCCAACTGCGTATCGTGCAGCCACGCCGTCCTTGTTATAAGATCAACGACCAAATCGGGCAGTTTAATAAAGTGCCCAATATCGCCGCTTGGGTGAGCAAACAAGGTATCGCTGGTTGGTATTTCGAAGTGGTACGCGCGGGCATGATTGACGCGGATCTGCCCGTTTATCTAGTAGAGCGTCCCTATCCGTTTGCAACGCTCTCGATGCTATGGCAATTGTCGAACTCAAAAGAGAAATATGCTGCTGAAGTCATTGAGCCTTGGTTAGCGATTGAGTGTTTAGAGGAGAGTTGGAAAGTCGTTTTGGCTAAGAAGATTCGGAAGGATTAATTAGTACTTCCGAACTTTACTTGTGCTAATAATGTTTCATAATTTAAAATGGTATATCTTGATCTATGCTGTACAAACCACGACCGACCTCTTTCATTTCATAACTCAAGTTACTCATACTCATTTTTACATAATCTTCGAAGTCTGTATAAGATGCTGTTGTATTATTACCTACGAGATCAATTCTGTTACCCGATAACCTTGAAAAAACTAAATTATTATCAAATTTCAATGCTGTAGCTATTCTATTATAGACGTCATGAATATTAGACTCAGTGTCATTTATTAATGTCATTTTATGAGCATCTCTTTTTACTTCAAGTTGACTATTAATATGTATCGACCTAGATAGGCTTTGAACTGATGATCTGAGTCCTTTAATCTCATCTAACATATACTTATCAACTGATACTGTTTCCTCGTTAATTATAGGAGTCTTGAAATCTCCAAAATTTTTTAGAAAAGTTGAATAGTTTTCTGGATTTTCGAGATAAGTTTTGTAAGTTTTTTCAATTCTATCTTTTAATTCATCTTTAAATATATCAATCTTATGATGTCTTAAGTCTTTAGGATAGCTTAGATGCTCAATAACTGAAGTATCAAAAGAGTACTGAGTAGCATCATCCTTAATGATTATAGTTGGCTTATCAAACGCTAAGCGCAAGCCAAGTTCAAACATAACATTTGGATTTCTACCACTGATATCACAAACTATCATTGGATTTTCATAAAGGTTTTGTACAATACGTTTATGAATAACTCCAATATCGTCTGACTCACTAACTATTCTAGCTTCAAAACCAGCTCCTCTGATAGCAGATTCTAATATTCTTCTAATATCTTTCCAATGAGATTCAGGGTAACCGTCCATTGAAGATATTGGCATTACAATTCCACATTTTTTACTAATAATAATTTCTTCAGTCAAAACTTCTGTATTATTCTCTTGTTCAGAGTCCTGTGACATTTTTATCCCTCATTAACTTGTTAATATGTAAAATACATCTATTCTAATAAATATTTTAAATTATACATTACTTACAGAGCAATTCATGGCAAAAAACTTTACCGCTTTAGCATTAGCGACCTTCTTATCGCTACCTTTGATAGGCTGTATCACCACTCCCCAACCGCAAATGGCGACGACCGAGACCTTTCGCGTCGATAGCGATACTTATCAATCGCAAGGCAAAAGCGAGCGTATCAAAACTATCGTCCTGCACTATACTGTCTCAGACAACGCGCGCTCAATAAAGACCCTCACCACAGGTCAAGTCAGCGCCCACTATTTAATCTTGGATCAAGGCGATGACAAGATCTATAACTTAGTCCCAGAGTCTGAGCGCGCTTGGCATGCAGGCAACAGCTATTTTGCAGGTCGAACCATCCTCAACGATACTTCTATCGGTATCGAGATTGTTAATGCAGGCATCGCTCAGCAGTATCGAGGCGCGCTAAAATCAGGCGAGCTGGACTATCATCCGTACGAGCATTTTGTCACATTTGACGACTTACAAATCAAAAAGGTCGCGCAATTGGTGCAAGATATCACGCGGCGCTATGGCATCTCACCCAAAAACATCGTCGGTCACTCAGATATCGCGCCGTCACGTAAGATAGATCCAGGCGCAAAGTTCCCTTGGCAACAGTTATACGAGCAGTATGATATCGGCGCTTGGTACGATGAAGCCGACAAAAAGTATTTTATCAGACAAATCGCTATGACCACGCCGACGATAGCTCAGATCAAGCAAGCCTTTCGCGAGTATGGCTACCAGATCAATACCACAAACGCGTGGGATAAGCCTAGCCGTGATGTCATCTATGCCTTTCAATTACACTTTCGTCCTCTAAATCCAACAGGGCAGATGGACGTCGAGACCTATGCTATCCTAAAAGCACTCAATAAAAAGTACGCAGGTCGTGACAACTTTTATTAGCATTTAGTGATTAATAATCAGATAACTATAACGAAAAAGGAAACACTATGAGCACCCTATTTAGCGTCAATTTAAACAAACTCGCTTTAATCCGTAACTCGCGCGGCACCGATTATCCTAATCTTTTGTACTTTGCCCAAAAGCTGATTGATCTGGGTGTCAAGGGCTTTACCGTGCATCCACGGCCCGATGAGCGGCATATCAGATACCAAGATGTTTATGATATTAGCGAATATCTCAAAGACTATAAAGACATCGAATTCAATATCGAAGGCAATCCCAACGAGCAATTTTTAAAACTCATTCGCGAGGTTAAACCGCATCAATGTACTCTCGTACCCGATAGCGAAGATCAACTGACCTCTGATCATGGTTTCGATATTATTAAGCATAGCGATATGCTATCTAAGCTTAGTCATGAGCTTGAAGCGTTCGGCACACGCTGCGCAGTGTTTATCGACCCTGATATTGAGCAGATCAAAGCAGTCATTGAGAGCGACGTACAGACGATAGAGATGTACACCGAGGAATGGGCGCGTGCTCATAGCGACGATAACAATGACGGCGACTTTGCTGCGGTCAAGCAGCGCTTTAGCGACTGTATCAATCTCGCCAGCGAAAACGGCATGCGCGTCAACGCTGGTCACGATTTGAATTTAGAGAACTTAGCCGATTTACTCAGGCTTGGCGATATTGCGGAGGTGTCGATTGGACATGCCTTTACCGTTGAATCGTTAGAGCAAGGCATGGATACGGTGGTTGCGCAATATCTGTCCATTTGTGGTTGAGGTTTTTATAGACAAAAATCAATGATTTAGGACTATAATATTTGTAAGAATATCTAAATAAGAGTAAAAAACAGCTACAAGAGTCTAAATAGATTATTGCTAGCAGCAGTCCTAATATCTACCTCACTCAATAGACACATAAAATACTAAAAAAGGAATTTTTATGTATCAAGCCTTTCAAACCCATCTACAGCAAGAAATCGACGAGATACGCGCGGCAGGGTTGTATAAAACCGAGCGCGTTATTACCTCCCCGCAAGATACGCTAATCAAGATCGCCGATGGTCGTGAGGTGCTGAACTTCTGTGCCAATAATTACCTTGGATTGTCTGACCACCCTGAGATAAAAAAGGCGGCGATCAAAGCCATTGAAAACTCAGGTTATGGTATGTCATCGGTGCGTTTTATTTGTGGTACGCAAGATTTGCACAAGCAATTAGAGGCCACGATTTCTAAGTTTTTTAATACCGAAGATACGATTCTTTATGCCGCCTGTTTTGATGCTAATGGCGGTGCTTTTGAGCCCCTGCTAACTGGCGAGGATGCCATTATTTCTGATTCATTAAATCACGCCTCAATCATCGATGGGGTACGCCTGTGCAAGGCGGTACGCTATCGCTATGCCAATGCGGATATGCAAGATTTAGAGACGCAATTGCAGGCAGCGCAAGCCCAGCGTTTTCGCTTAATTGTCACCGATGCCGTGTTTTCAATGGATGGTAATGTAGCGCCAATGGATGAGATTTATGCGTTGGCTCAAAAGTATGATGCCATGATTATGATTGATGAGTGTCATTCAGCAGGCGTTGTCGGTAAGACTGGCGGCGGCGTGACTGAACTGTTTGATCTGCGCGGTGATATTGAGCTTATTACGGGCACTTTAGGTAAGGCGTTTGGCGGCGCTATTGGCGGCTTTACTACAGGTAAAAAAGAGATGATCGAGATGCTGCGTCAACGCTCACGCCCGTATCTGTTTTCAAATTCCATTCCTCCAGTGGTGGCGGCAGCTGGGATCAAAGCGTTTGAGATGCTAGCGAAGGACAATACCTTGCAAGATAAATTGCATGAAAATACGGCCTATTTTGTTCAGCAAATGCGCGATGCCGGCTTCGATATCAAGCCCACCGAATCGGCAATTTGTGCGGTTATGCTTTATGACGCTAATGTCTCCCAACAAATGGCAGAGGCGCTGCTTGACGAGGGTATTTATGTGATTGGCTTCTTCTATCCTGTGGTACCCAAAGACGAGGCACGCATTCGGGTTCAGCTCTCAGCCGCCCATACTCGTGAGCAGCTCGACCAGTGTATCGCCGCCTTTATCAAAGTCGCCAAGCAAATGGAAGTGATTGCTTAATGCGCTATTCACCTTATTAACGCAGCTAAATAAGAGAAAAATATGAAAGCCTTAGTCAAAACTCACGCTAAAAAAGGCATCTGGATGCAAGACGTGCCAGAACCGACGGTCGGTATTAATGACGTTAAAATAAGAATCAAAAAAACCGCTATCTGTGGGACGGATTTGCACATTTATAAGTGGGATGAGTGGTCACAAAAAACCATAAAGACGCCGATGATTATCGGACATGAATATGTCGGTATCATTAGTGAAGTGGGCGATGGTGTTAAGCATTTTGCAATCGGCGATCGCGTCACAGGGGAGGGCCATATCGCTTGCGGACATTGTCGTAACTGCCGCCGTGGTAAGCTGCATGTGTGCGAAAACACTATAGGCGTGGGCGTCAATCGCGATGGCGCAATGGCTGAATATTTGGTGATACCTGTCGATAATGTCATAAAGCTCGATGAGCGTATCAGCGATGAGATGGCAGCCATTATGGACCCTTTTGGCAATGCCACTCATACCGCCCTATCCTTTCCAGTACTTGGTGAAGACGTGCTAATCACCGGTGCGGGACTCATTGGCTCAATGGCTACGGCGATTTGTCGCTTCGCAGGGGCGCGCAATATCGTGGTCAGTGATATCAGTGATTATCGCTTAGAGATTGCCAAAAAAATGGGCGCGACTATGACCATCAACCCAGCCAAAGGCGAAACCATCGAAGACGCCATTGCTGAGTTAAAAATGCACGGCTTCGATATAGGGCTTGAGATGTCAGGCTCGCCTCAGGCCTTTGATTCGATGATTAGTAACATGTATAACGGCTCTAAAATCTCTCTGCTCGGCATTTTGCCCAACACCACGACGGTGGATTGGAGCAAGATTATTTTTAAGGCGTTAACCCTAAAAGGTATTTATGGGCGTGAGATGTGGGAGACTTGTTATCAGATGGAGCAGATGCTGATTAGCGGTATTGATTTATCACCGATTATTACCCATCGCCTGACCATTGATGACTTCCAACAAGGCTTTGATATTATGGAAAGTGGACAATGCGGTAAGGTGATTTTGAGTTGGGATTGATTTTGGCAGGTTTTAGAAATAAAGAATGTTAGTAACTAAATAATAATATTATAGGTCACTTATCCAACAAGCGCATTGGCACTATCGCTACCTCTGTTGTGAGATATCTGTTTCGGTTTGAATCGATTTGGTATCAGGTATGTCATGACTAAACTTTCGGCTTGGTTCAGCCTCCCTTTTAGCAATCACTAATGCTTGACTGAGTGACGTCGATAGATCATCGTAGAATTCATGAATCATGGTTATAGACCTCTTCAATTTTTTGGGCTGATTTTTTAAGCAAGCTTCTATATTACCTTACTATATCAACAGCGGGTTACGCTCCACTGACCTACCCTGCCGATCCTTCAAGGTATCCGTTTGAACCACAACAAATAGTTGCAAGAACACGATGTCACCGCTAGCCTTGATTGCAGTGGATATACTTAGATGACTACTGGGTTGCGGTGACTTGGTTAGAGGTGGTCGCTCGAATGTTGGAACGCCTCTCACCTTAGTCACCGCCCCAGTAGACAGCTAAGATAGTAGCGAAAATCAGGATTAGCTCTAAAAAAAACGTTGGGTGTCGCAAGCTCCACGCCAACCTACTCAAAATTTCTTGATGATAAAATTAAGCTGATATTTTCAATATCTTAAAGTCTCAAACAAAAAAAGGTGAGCTTTAAGCCCACCTTTTTTATTATCTAAGATTAATTCAAGTTTTCCTAGCGCAACCAAGCCCTTGCGTTACGGAACATACGCATCCATGCACCGTCCTCGATCCACTGCTCAGGTTTCCAGCTGTGGTTATAGGCTTTTAGGTTACGCTCAGGGTGCGGCATCATAATAGTGACGCGGCCGTCAGTGCTACATAGACCCGTGACACCGCCGACTGAACCGTTTGGATTGAGCGGATAAGTCTCGGTTGGATGACCTTGGCTATCGACATAGCGCATCGCCAGCTGACCGTGTTTTGCCATACCATCGATCTCAGTAGCGTTAAGGGTGGCAAAACCCTCACCATGCGCAACAGCGATTGGCAAAATGCTGTCTTGCATGCCTTTGAACAGGATAGACTTGGTGCGCTCGACTTTGACATTGACCGTACGCGCTTCAAATCGTGCCGATTTGTTAGCGATGAAGCGTGGGAAGTTTTCTGCGCCTGGGATCAAGTCTTTCAATTGCGCCATCATCTGACAGCCGTTACAGACACCTAAGCTAAAGGTATTAGGACGGGCAAAGAAGCGTACAAACTGCATGCGCAATTCGTCATGGAACAAGATAGAGTTGGCCCATCCCGAGCCTGCGCCGAGGACATCACCGTAGCTAAAGCCGCCACAAGCGACCAGACCATCAAAGTCGCGCAAATTGATACGGCCTTCAAGTAAATCGCTCATGTGCACATCGATAGCTTCAAAACCCGCTCGAGTAAAGCCTGCTGCCATCTCGGTCTGACCGTTGACGCCTTGCTCGCGCAGGATAGCGACTTTTGGTTTTTCTTCACGACTGGCTAAATAGGGTTCTTCGACCTTTTGATTCAGATCAAAGTTTGGCGCTGCGATAAGGCCTTTATGATTAGTATCGGCAATCAAGTCATATTCTTGTTGCACGCAGTCTGGATTGTCACGACGGCGGGCGATTTGATAACTGACCTGACTCCACTGCTGTTGCAGCTCACTGCGGCTAAAGCTGAGGGTTTTATCGCCTTGATGTAGCGGCGTTTGAATAATGAGGCTATCTTCCTCAGTGCTTTGACCGACGAGGCTTAGCATATCGCTGACATTAAATTCTTCTGCCAGTTGCATCAAGGCTGCGACGTTTTCTGGCATGACTTGGATGACTGCGCCCAGCTCTTCGCTAAACAATTGACCTAATAGGTTATCATCAGTCAATGACAGCTTGATACCTTGGCGGCTAGTAAATTGCATCTCAGCAATAGTGGCGAGTAGTCCACCATCACCGATATCGTGATAGGCGCTAATGACGTCTTGCGCGTTGCCCGCTTGAATAAAGTTAAAGAGGTCGACCAAGTCGCTTGGCTTATCGAGATCAGGACAGTCATTGCCAAGTTGGCTGTGCGTTTGCGCGAGGATTGAGCCGCCTAGACGCAATTTACCTTTGGATAAGTCAATACGATAAAACGCGCTATCACCATTAATAAGCTCAGGCGTTAAAGTTTTTGCCACATCAACCACAGGCGCAAAAGCGGTAATCACCAGACTCATAGGTGAGACGACAGATTTGTCTTGGCTATCCTGCTTAGCATCGCTATCATCCGTCCAGTTAGCACGCATCGATAGCGAGTCTTTACCGACTGGAATAGCAATCCCCAAAGCAGGGCACAGCTCTTCACCAACGGTATATACCGCGTCGAATAATGCCGCGTCTTCCGCGTCATCGCCGCATGCCGCCATCCAGTTCGCTGACATAGTGATATCAGATAGCTGAGCGATACGCGCGCCTGCGATATTAGTAATGGCTTCACCAACGGCTAATCTCGCCGAGGCTTTGGGATCAATGAGTGCAACGGGTGTACGCTCGCCAATACTCATCGCCTCCCCTGTCATCGCTTGACCATCAAGCGCGATGAGTCCCGATGCCGTCACTGCGCAATCGGCGACGGGTACTTGATAACGACCAACATACTGATCGCGCACCACCATACCTGTGATTGAGCGATCACCAATGCTAATCAAAAACGATTTGCTGGCGACAGTCGGATGACGCAGCACGTCTTTAATAGACTGGGCTAAATCAAAATTATTGAGCTCAAGCGGTGGCAGCTCATTGGCTTGCACCTCAAAACTGCGCTGCATCTTTGGTGTACCACCAAGCAGAACTTGCATCGGCATATCGACAGGCTGATCGTCTAGCAATTCATCACTGACATTGAGCTGACGCACTCTAGTCGCCGTGCCCAAGATGGCATACGGGCAACGCTCACGTGTGCATATCGCGTCAAACTGCGCTTTACTCTCTGGGCGAATCGCCAGCACATAACGCTCTTGCGCTTCATTTGACCAGATGGCCATTGGCGACATGCCAGCTTCTAATGACGGAATATGACGTAGATTGAGTACTGCGCCCATCTCATGATCGTTGACTAGCTCTGGCATCGCGTTAGACAGTCCACCTGCGCCGACATCATGTAGTGAGACGATTGGATTGCCGTCAGCGCTATCATTGCTAATTTCAATATCATTACCAGCTAAGGCCCAGCAGCGATCGATGACTTCTTGACAGCGGCGTTCCATCTCGGCGTTATCACGCTGCACGGAGGCAAAGTCTAAGCCTTCGTCAAGTGCGCCACTATCGACTGATGATGCCGCGCCGCCGCCGAGACCGATTTGCATGGCAGGTCCGCCAAGGACGATTAATAAATCCCCTTCGCGGATTGGATTTTTTTCAATGAGGTTACGTTTGATATTGCCATAACCACCTGCCAGCATGATGGGCTTATGATAGCCGCGCATCTCGCTGCCGTCTTTGGCCTCTGACATATCAAGCTGGAAACTACGGAAATAACCGCATAGGTTCGGACGACCAAACTCGTTAGAGAAATTGGCTGAGCCCAGTGGTGCTTGTGTCATAATCTCAAGGCTGGTGGCCATACGCTCTGGCGTACCATAGTCCTGAGTGCTAACTTGTCCAGACTGCTCCCACTTCTCAGGCATATCTGGAATGTGCAGATGCGAGACATGAAAGCCTGTTAGACCCGCTTTTGGTTTGCCGCCGCGACCCGTTGCGCCTTCATCACGAATCTCACCGCCCGCCCCCGTCGCTGCGCCCGCATAAGGGGCGATAGCAGTGGGATGGTTATGAGTTTCGACTTTCATCAGGATATCGATAGCTTCTTGATGAAAATCGTACGGATGCGCAGAATTAGGATCTTGAGGATCAGTAGGAATAGGATAAAAACGCATACCCTCAGCCCCTGCCATTACCGCTGCATTGTCTTTATAGGCCGACAAAATACCTTCTGGACTCGCCTGATAAGTGTTCTTAATCATTTGGAACAGCGATTTGGGCTTTACCTTGCCATCGACGGTCCACTCAGCATTAAAGATTTTGTGGCGGCAATGCTCAGAGTTGGCCTGCGCAAACATCATCAGCTCAACGTCGGTAGGATTGCGCCCCAATTCATTGACGTAGGCATTCATCAAGTAATCAATATCTTCACTCGATAACGCAAAGCCAAATTGGGTATTAGCAGACTCTAGCGCTGACTGACCTTGTCCGATGACATCGATATGATTGAGCGTCGCTGGTGGTTCATCATCGAACAGCTGGCTCACTTTTGCCAAATCATAGACCAAACTTTGCGTCATACGATCAAACAATAAACGCTCAGCAGCGCTCGATAGTTTCTCTTGAGCACTGCCTTCTAGCGTGAGCGTATAAACAATCACGCGCTCAATACGATTGATTTTAAGCTCGCAGTTATTAAAGATATCCGTCGCTTTACTTGCCCACGGCGATATCGTCCCAAAACGCGGACTGACAACCACTTGGATTTGCTGATCTTTTGCACTATTAAAAGACGTCTCACTTTTTACACCCAATAGATCCAGCGCCTTTTGGTGCTCATCAGCGTTTAGCTCACGCGATAACACATAGACTTGCTGAGTATCGATTTGGGTGACATTGAGATCAGTCTTTTGGGCAAATTGAGTGATGAGTTGCTGGGTCTGAAAGTCGGTCAAAAACGGCTGTCCGGCGATAGTCATCATAAAGGCAGGTTTCCTAAGATATAGGCTATAGCAGACGCGCTGCTATATAGAGTCAAGGGTCTGCGCATTATAACAAGAAGCCTTGTAATAATCAGGTAAAAGCCAGAAAATTTGCTGATTAACGGAGCTGGTTTTGAGTAATAAGCGCACTCAAATTTTACCTAACCCTTATACAGCTTACAAACGCTCACATCGCATTACGGGCAGCCTATATAACTACAGGCACCTCTATCGTTATTCTACAACCAGTTAATCATTTAAAACCACAATAATTTTAATCTAATAAGGATATATTATGACTAAGCAAGAGCAAATTGATAAAGTACAAGACGTGATTAAAGACGTAAAATTTGCCATGATGAGCACCGTTAATAGCAAAGGTGATGTTCATGCTTGGCCGATGACTACTAGCGAAACCAGCATCGGTGGTAGAGAGATTTGGTTCATTGGTGACAAATCATCCGATGTTGTCAAAGACATTCAAGACAATCCAAAGGTTGGTTTGTCTTATGCAACGCAAGACGAAAAAAACTACGTCTCGGTGAGCGCGAATGCTGAATTACCAACGGATAGAGCCAAATTAGAAGAGCTGTGGTCGCCTGTCTATAATGCATGGTTTGAGCAAGGTATTGATGATGACGAAGTACAACTGATTAAAGTAGTGCCACACGGTGTTGAATGTTGGATAAGTGGTAGCTCTACAATCAATATGTTCAAAATGGTATCAGCTGCGCTACAAGAAGGTAAAACCGCTGAAGACATGGGTGAGCAGTTCAATATCTCTTTATAATATAACTGATAGCACATCACTTTAACGTCAGTACATTTATTTTACTGGCGTTTTTTTATGACTTAAGGCTTTAAAATTTGATGTCTTTTCAATTGTAAATAGCAGCTTTAAATTACAAACAATCACAGCGTATTACAGAGGACTCGTAGCGTTATACCAGCGCATTTCGTTATATTGATAGTGAACTATCGACATAGTCGCTAAAACAGACGCTATATATCAGAGTCAAAATTTTAGTGACTTTATATCTTAAACTTTTACCGGTAAATAGTAAGGATAACTATTATGAGTAAACAACAACAAATGGATACCATTCAGGCGATGGTCAACGACATCAAATTCACCATGATGACCACGCGTACCCACGAGGATCATCTACATTCTTGCCCAATGAACACTACTGAGACGAGTATTGGGGCTAAAGAGATTTGGTTTATCGGTCACAAACCCTCTGAGACGGTCGATAATATCAATAACAACCCGCAGGTGAACTTAGCTTACGTCAGTCAAGATGATAAAAATTATCTCTCGATCACAGGCAAGGCAGAACTGGTAGAAGATCGAGAAAAGTTAGAGGAGCTCTGGTCTGTCACTTACAATGCCTATTTTGAAAAAGGGATTGATGATCCAGAAGTGCAACTGATCAAGGTTGTTCCACACGGTGCTGAATACTGGGCTAATGGTAATGCTATCGCAAGCGCCGCCAAAATGGCAGTAGCGGCAGCTACTGATACGGCTATAGAAAAAAGCTTAGGAGAGAACTTCTCTATTGAGCTGTGATATAAATTCTAGTAGTGGAATAAATACGCAAATAATAAAAAACGCCAATCGTATAGACAACTGGCGTTTTTTTATTGTAAAGGTATAAAGCTAACCGCTTTGCTTTAAATAAGGCCAAGCCGCTTTGAGATAAATCATCATCGACCATAGAGTCAATACTACCGCTGCCATCATCAGTATATAGCCGAGAGTTTCAAGCGATTCCCAATTGAGTAGTAGCACTGTAATTGCAACCATCTGAAAGGTCGTTTTAAGCTTGCCCACATAGGATACAGCAACGCTGGTGCTATTACCCAGCTCTGCCATCCACTCTCGCAGCGCTGACACTGCAATCTCACGCGAGATAATAACAATAGCAGCAATCGCCATGATGATATTGGGATGCCATTGCACTAATATAATAAGTGCTGCTGCGACCATAAGCTTATCAGCCACAGGATCTAAAAAGCGTCCAAAAGCGGACATGACATTGAGCTTACGGGCAAAGTAGCCATCGAGCCAATCGGTAATTGCCGCGATAATGAATACTGCTGTTAATAGTAAGTGGCGTAGTAAGCTATCGCTAAACTCACTCATGCCAACGCGAGCGATAACATTGTCTGAAATTGCAGGCATACCGATACCCATCGCAGGCGGCCAGTAGGCAATCGCCACAAACAATGGAATCATAACAATTCGTGCTATGGTTAGGTTATTTGGCAGATTAAAGATACTTTTCTGATGGTGCGGCGTTGGCGTGTGCAATGGGGTGCTCTCAGTCATAGTAAATAACAACTTAATAATGGCTGCTAGCTTAGCATTTTTCACGAAGGTCGTCATGGTCTGTGTGCAGACGCACGATTTATAAAACAAGAGCTGAGAGTATGTCGATATGTGACACTGTAGTAAAACTGCTGTAAACGTAAACGGATGTAATGAGAGTCAAATAAAGGTTTGTATTACTATTATAATTAAAAGCGACGTAGACTTTTATCTTCGTAAAACAAATATGTTTTCCTCGGTCTACAGATGGTGATCTGTAGGCTTTTTTTTGGGTGATACTTTATTTAAATATAATAGATTTAAATATAAAAGTTAATGCTGAAGTATGACTTTAACTGTCTGCTGCGCTATCAAATAAGCACTTTCAATATTGCCTTTATGGCACCAATCGCCACTCACAATCCACTGTTTTTGTTTATCTACTAATGTCCCTAACGGCTCGCTGTCCTCGTCGGTCACGGTTGCCGCATAACGCCAGCGATGACAGTCAATTTGACTAGGAGCGCTTTCGTCATTCCAGTTCAGTGCTCGCTGCGCTGCGACTAATAACTGCGCTTTAATAGTGTCGATATCCTCATCAACATGCACCTCTGACCAGTCATTACGGGCGTGAATCGTTATGCTTGGTAGCAGCGTTTTGCGGTCTGGCTTTTGATGCTCAATAAATATTCTATCTAATATAGAGTCCTGCACATAGGCCACGTCCCAGTCAGGCTTGTTACTGATTATCTTTGGTAGATACGCCAGATCATCCCAACCAAGCATCAAGGTATAACAGGCCAGCATCTTAGGCTGCATAATTTGTGAGAGTTCACTAAAGCCGCTCTCTGTCATAAGCTCAAAAGCTTGTACGTTGGGCGCGGTGCAAATGACCCAATCAAACACGCCTAAGCGCTCACCATTCTCATCAAAAAGCTCTGTCTGCTTGCTGATTAAAGTGCTGTCAGTTTGCAAGTGAGCATCCGTTTGCGCATGAGTGTACTGTGCTAATGGCGCAACACGCGTCTTGAATTCAATCGTGCTCTGCTGCAATGTATCGGCCAGCTCTCGGCCCCAACTGGTCATTTTTGGAGTGCTGATATAGCGCGCATGGTCGGTATCCCACTGCTCTTTAGCTTCAATGTTTGAGGCGCCCTCTTTACTATCAGCGGGCGTTAAGTTTACGACTTGTGCAAGCCAAGGCTGCAACAGTCCTGAGTCCAGCCAAGGCGCAATAAAGCGTGAAAACTCAGCTGACTTGGCGGTAAAGAACTGCGCGCCAAAGTCCCACTGCCATTGTTTATCACTGTGTGTACTGCTTGTACGATAACGAGTCGCTAGGCGACCGACGCTACGAGATTTTTCAAAGATAGTAATGCTGACCGTATTGTCACCAAGCGCACGCTCTAACAAAGTCGCCGTAAACAATCCTGTCAGACCGCCACCAATGATAGCTATTTTAGGGTTATTGTGATCATTAGCAGATGCGGTAGGATGAATCATAGGGAGGATAGGCCTTATCAGTAGAAGGGGAATGTATGGGGTATAACTTTATAGTGCAGTAAAAAAAGCCATGCGACTTTTGGTAACATGGCAACTTAGACAAACGTACTAGCAAGAGTGTATATTACTCTCTGCTTTGACGACCTCGATGATGTTATTAATCACTGAGCTGTCCGCAAGCGTTGATAAATCACCTAGCCCGACATACTGTCCAGCAGCCAAATCTCGCAAGATGCGGCGCATGATCTTGCCTGAACGGGTTTTGGGCAGCGCATCGACGAGGTAAATGGCATCGAGGTTGGCAATAGGTCCGATCTCTGTACGCACATGACGGTTGAGCTCTGCCTTTAGCGTATCGCTTGCCACCTCACCCATATTGAGGATAACAAAGGCAGCAATACCGACGCCACGAATATCGTGCGGCATGCCAACGACTGCAGCCTCAACGGTCGAGGGGTGCGAGTCGATAGCACTCTCAACTTCGGCGGTACCCAGCCTGTGCCCTGAGACTTTGAGCACATCATCAACGCGACCTGTAATCCAATAATGATTGTCCTCATCGCGATATACTCCATCCCCTGTAAAATAAAAGCCTGGGTACTGGGTAAAATAAGTCTCTAAAAAACGCTTATGATCATTATAGATGGTACGCATCTGCCCCGGCCAGCTGTTACTAATGACCAGATTACCGCCAGCAGGTCCTTCTAATACAGTATCGTCGGTATCAATCACTTGCGGCACGATACCATAAAGAGGGTTCATCGCAGCGCCTGGCTTGAGCGCGGTCGTGCCTGGTATCGGAGCGAGCAGTATACCGCCCGTTTCTGTTTGCCACCAGGTATCGACGATAGGACAGCGCCCCTGCCCGACCACCTCAAAGTACCAGTCCCAAGCCTCAGGATTGATCGGCTCGCCAACGGTACCGAGCAAGCGCAAGCTTGAGCGATCCGACTCTCGTACGAACGCGTCGCCCTCTTTCATCATCGAGCGTATAGCAGTAGGCGCAGTGTAGAGTACGCTGACATCATGCTTGTCAATGATTTGACCGATACGCGCCCACGAGGGGTATTCAGGCACGCCCTCAAACATCATGGTCGTTGTGCCATTAGCTAGCGGCGCATAAACGCTATAGGTATGACCCGTAATCCAGCCGATATCAGCGGTACACCAATAGATGTCATCGTCTTTTATATCGAACACATCACAAAAGGTCGATAGTGCATAAGTGATATAGCCGCCAGTGGTATGTAGCACACCTTTTGGCTTGCCGGTTGAGCCTGAGGTGTAGAGCATAAATAACGGGTCCTCGCTATCCATAACTTCGGGCTCGCAGTGCTCATTTTCACTACTAATAAGGGTGTGATACCAGACGTCGCGGCGACCACTCATCGGTACCGAATTGCCTGTGCGGTGAACGACGACCACTTGGTTGACGCAGCCTGTGCCTTCCATATTGAGCGCGCGATCGACATTGGCTTTGAGTGGGGTAATCTTGTCACCGCGCAAACCCTCGTCTGCGGTAATGACGAGTTTGGACTGGCTATCGACAATGCGATTGCCTAGGCTCTCAGCAGAGAAGCCGCCGAACACCACCGAATGCACCGCACCAATACGCGCGCAGGCCAGCATAGCGACGATAGCTTCAGGTATCATCGGTAGATAGATAGTGACGCGGTCGCCTTTAGCGATGCCCATTTTGCGCATGGCATTCCCTAAGCGGCATACTTCGTTATGCAGCTCTTTAAAAGAGATAATTTTGTGCTGAGAGGGATGATTACCTTCCCAGATAATTGCAGGCTTGTGGGGGTTGGCTTTGAGGTGACGATCTAGACAATTGGTAGCGATGTTAAGGGTACCATCCTCGAACCACTTGATACGAAAATTGTCTAGATCATAACTGACATCGCTAATGATAGTCGGCGCTTTAATCCAGTCAATCCTTTGAGCACGCTTGGCCCAAAAAGCATCAGTATCATCAGTTGATGCCACTGACGCTTTGTAGTCATTAGCATACTGCTTAGGTGAGGTGTTGGCAGTCGCGGCAAATTCTGCTGGTACAGGGAATGATTCTTGAGTCATGGTCATCTTCCTTTGACGGTATTATAGGGCGCTATATATCATGATGCTCTCTAGCAGTTTGGCAAATAAGCGGATTCGTTGCAAGGTGTTGACTACGAATGACAACAATTTCAATTTATAACGGTACACTTGCAGAATTAGACACTTTACAATTACAGAACTATATACCGATAGCTACTATCGAGCGTTTTTGAGTAGTTATTAAGCTATAACTTGTCAAAATTAAGGCTTAAAACCAAAACAAGCCATACGGGTGTATGGCTTGTTGCTCAAAATCGGAAGACGTAGCAAACTACTTAAGCTGAGTTACGGTTTTCCATGCGCCGTTTTGTACTTGCGATAAGTAAATATCGTTGATCGCGACATGGCTCTCAGGCGAAATAGCTACTGTCGATCCTGTGACCCCATCCACGAAGCTAACGGTCTCCATACCAGTGTTAAAGGTATCGGCATTTAGATCTTTGCCTGCAGCTTTTAGACCTTCAACAGTTACTTTAGCTGAAAGATAACCAAGAATAGCGCCTGCTGATACATCCTCACCGGTTGCTGCTTTGTATTTATCGACAAAAGCTTTGGTCTCAGGCTCGTTCGCTCTTAGCGCTAAATCATTATAGTACGATACGGCATATAGCCCTTCACTAGCGCCGCCTGGAGCCTCGGCAACAGCAGGATGAAACCCTGTGACAGGCGCGATAAATTTGACATCAGTCCAGCCCATAGCGTTTGCGGTACCGACTGCGGTAATGGCGCCGCGAATGGTCAAAGATAACGCAACAAGATCACAATTTGCCTCTTTTAGCTTAGCAATTGCTCCTGCAAAGTCTGTCTCATCTGGACGATGCGAACTTGCCATCACCAAGGTAACGTTGGGGTTGTTATCAGCAATGTCTTTGGCCGCTTCATTGGTCTCTTCACCATAATCTGAAGGGATATACATGACGCATAAATTGCTCATGTTATTTTCGGCAATCAGGTACTCCATGCCTAATTTTATGGAGTCATAATATGTACTACCAGAAGTATAGCGACGGTCAAAATCACCCTCTTCTTGCATGGCGCGAGCAAAGGTGAGCGGCATGACACTAGGGACATTGGCGCGATCCATAATAGGGAAACTCGCTAAGTTGTGCGGGGTACCTAGCGACATTAGCATGGCAAATACTTTATCACGGCTCACAAGCTTATTGGCAGACTGTACCGCTTTTGGTACTTGATAAGAGTGATCTTCGACGATGTAGCGAATCATGCGACCGTTGACGCCGCCTGCTGCATTGACCTCATCAAAGTACATATTAGCGCCTGCTACTGCAGGATTACCAAATCCTGCAAACGGACCTGATAAATCATTAGCACTACCAAGGAGGATCTCAGTATCCGTTACGCCTTGTACAGGTACGTCACTCGTCGTAGCAGCGGTTTCAGTATCTGTGCCGCTCGCCGCTGGCGTCTCTGAATTGCTACAGCCGACCAGCCCTATCGTACCGACAGATAGTGCTAGTAGCGTGGTCTTGAATGTCCATTTCATTGCCTCTCTCCTTGCGACTTAAGTCGCTGTTAGTGTTCACTTTTGATACTGCTTTTTGTGCCAAAAATCTAAACTAGTACATAGAATCGATAAGCGCGCGGTGTTTTTTCTCAACGAGATTTCTTTTGAGTTTCATAGTTGCTGTTAATTCATCATCCTCAGGACTGAGCAGCACATCGATAAGGCGAAAATGCTTGAGCGTCTCCACTTGCGCTAGGGTCTTATTGGTGTCTTGAATCACCTCATCTATCAAGGCGATAACTTCTGGCGCATGACATAGCGAACGAAAATCTGAGAACATGACCTGATTGTCTTGTGCAAACTTTTCGACATTTTCTTGATCGATCATAACCAAACAGCTTAGATACTTGCGTCTATCACCAATGATGACCGCGTCTGAGATGTAAGGCGAGAATTTAAGTTTGCTCTCGATAGCGGCTGGCGTGACGTTTTTGCCGCCTGCGGTAATGATAATGTCTTTGATACGACCTGTGATAAATATATAGCCATCCTTTATCTCACCAACATCACCTGTATGAAGCCAGCCATCACGTATATCCTCAGCGGTTTTTTCAGGCTTATTCCAGTAGCCGGCAAACACGTGACCGCCCTTTACGAGTATCTCTCCATTGTCCGCGATACGAACTTGTGAATTTGGTAGTGCTCTACCTACGCTGCCAGGCATTTGCTCCTCAGGCGTATTTACCGATATTACCCCTGTGCTCTCCGTCATGCCGTAGCCTTCATAGATAGGCACACCTATGGCATGAAACCAGCGGATAATATCGAGCGATATGGGCGCCGCCCCTGTGGTTGCGCGGCGGATATTACTCATGCCTATCAGGTCACGTATTTTGTATAACACCAGCTTATCCCAAAACTGATAACGCAAGCGTTGACCCGCTGTCGGCGTGTTGCCTGCCATCGTGATATCTGCGTAGTCATGACCAGCTTTTATGGCCTTATCAAAGGCCCAACCGTTCAATGCACTGGCATCGCTACGCATATTACTGATGGAGGCATACATCTTTTCCCACAGCCTTGGTACGGCAGTAAAGGTATCGGGCGAGACCTCTTTCATGTTCTCAAATACTGTCTCAGTGCTCTCAGCGAAGTTGACGATACAGCCTCGATGAATAGGAAGATCTACTGAGGTGAGGCGCTCAAGCACATGACATAAGGGCAGAAAACACAGCTGCTCATCAGTGGGCAAAATAGGCAGAGTATCGATGCTGGTTTTTAGCTCAAAGAGGATATTGGCGTGGGTGAGAATAGCGCCTTTTGGATCGCCTGTGGTACCAGAGGTATAGATAAGGGTGCGGACATCGTTAGCGTCTCCTTGATCAATATAAGCGCTAAAACGCTCTATTGCGTTGTCCACGTTTTGACCGATAGTATATAGCTCATCTAAAAATATCACCTGATCATCGTCTAGGCTACGCAGACCTTTGCTATCAAAGACGATGACCTTTTTGACATGAGGCGTCTGCTCACGAATCTCCAAAAACTTATGCAATTGCTCATCGTTCTCGGCGATCAAAAACTTAGAATGACTATCCTTTAATATATAAGCGAGCTGCTCGGGACTGTCTGTGGTGTAGACGCCGTTGGGTATGGCGCCTACGCCGCAGACACCCATATCACAATAGAGCCATTCCTTGTTGTCTTCACTCAGTATAGAGACAGTGTCGCCTTTACTCAGGCCAAGCTCGACGAGCGCCATGCCGATATCGCAGCTGCGCTGATAATAATCTGCCCAGCTGTGACTTTGCCAAATGCCAAAGGCTTTTTCGCGATGCGCAATCTTGTCGCCCCGCGCGAGGCACACTTGTCGCCACAGTTTGCTTAATGTATCGCAGCCTTCTAGGATTTGCGGCTCATGATTGTAGGGCGCATTACGTATATTTTTATGAGTATCATGACTGCTGTTTTGGTCAGATAAATGACGGGGCTGATCGTGAGACGCGGCGCTGTGGTTAGGTGCGATCGTAGTGACCGCCGTAGTAGAAGACAAAGAATCGCGTTTAGCATTAACATTAGTATCAATAGAAGTAGTCATGTCTTATCGCCAAGTCTTTTTGCGTTTCCAGCGAGTGGCTGTCGCAGTGTTGTCTTTGGTTTGTCCCAAATAGAACTCTTTAATATCATCAGAGTGCATCAATTGGTCCGCTGAGCCTGCCATAACGATACGCCCGGTCTCAAGCACATAGCCGTAATCCGCTGCTGCCAAGGCTACCCTTGCGTTTTGCTCAACGAGTAAAATGGTCACGCCTTGCTCTTTATTAAGTCTGCGAATAATTGTAAATATCTCTTGCACCAGTAGTGGCGAGAGTCCAAGAGAGGGCTCATCAAGGAGCATAAGAGAGGGCCGTGACATCAGCCCGCGCCCGATAGCGAGCATCTGCTGCTGACCGCCTGACATGGTGCCAGCCGCTTGGGTGCGCCGATCTTTGAGTATAGGAAAGTACTCATATATCATCTCGACATCACGCTGTATCTCACCTTTATCGCGCCGCGTATAAGCGCCCATCGCTAAGTTCTCAGCGACATTCAAGAACGGAAATACCTCGCGCCCTTCTGGTACGTGCGAGAGCCCCTTTTTGACCAAGCGATCAGGTTCAATGCCATCGATACGCTCACCGTGGAACCATACTGCGCCTTTACGGGGATTGATGACACCAGAGACAGTTTTCATCAGGGTCGTTTTGCCTGCGCCATTAGCGCCCAAGATAGTAACAATCTTGCCCTCTGGCACCTCCAAACTCACGCCTCGCAGCGCCATGACTGGACCATAAGCGGACTCTAAATTACGCACCTCTAACACGTTGTTTTTGATCTCAGAGTCGACCAAATTCATCTGGGTTGCAGGCGCGGCAGAGGACAGCGGCTTTTTAATAGTTGACATCACGCACCCTCCTGACCTAGATAGGCCTCGATAACTTGTGGATTGGCTTGTACATCGGCGGCGGACCCTTGCGCCAAAAACTTACCTTCAGCCACTGCCAATACTCGATCTGATACCCGATTTACTAGGCTCATGTCATGCTCTACCATTAGGATCGTTAGACCAAGATCCTTTTGCATATCCTCAATCCACCACGCCATCTCGGACGTCTCCTCGACGCTGAGACCAGAGGCGGGCTCATCGAGCAAAATAAGCTTAGGATTCGCCGCTAATGCGCGCGCAATCTCGACAACCTTCCTAATACCGTAAGGCAAGCCTGCAATCAGCTTATCCCGATAAGGGGCTAACTCTAAAAAATCGATGATCCTCTCGACATGCAATCGATGCTCGCGCTCACTACGGCGTACTTTTGGTAAAAACAATAAATCTTGTATCCAATTTGTGTTGCGCTGAGAATGGCGACCGATGAGCAAGTTTTGTAGCACGCTTGAATGATCAAACAATTCAATGTTTTGGAAGGTACGGGCGATACCTAGTTTGGCGATATCGTGAGCAGGCAGCGTAGTGATATCGGTGCCATCAAAGGTAATACGACCACTGAGCGGCTCGTACAGACGGCTAATTAAGTTAAAAATCGTTGACTTGCCTGCGCCATTGGGGCCGACAATCGTGAATATCTCGCCTTCGTTTACTTCAAAGCTGATGTTATCCACGGCTTTTACACCGCCAAAGGCAATAGATAAGGAGTCGACTTGTAATAAGCTCATCGCATACGCTCCGTTTTAAGATAAGTTTTGGAACGGCGAAACAGACCTTTTCGATACAGTGGAAACAGCTCAAACCAAGTCCGTATTTTTATCCACATACCATATATGCCGCGCGGCTCATAGATGATCATAATCACGATAACTAGAGCAAAAAGCGCGGTGTCGACACCAGGGATGCTAGTGATGCTAGAGCCTGTGCTTTGACCGACAACGTCGCCTAAGATTGCAATGACTTGCGGTAATAAAACAACAACGACGGCACCGAAAAACGCGCCGTGTATAGAGCCTAGGCCGCCAATGACGATCTGTAATAGTATGGTGATAGAAATAACAACCGTAAAGCTCTCGTAGTTGACCGCTTGCACAAAATGCCCGTACATTGCGCCGCCGATAGCGGTAATCGCGCAAGATAGGCTAAAGGCAAGGGTTTTGGCTTGCGGTACATTGACGCCAAGCGCGCGGGCGGAGACTTCGCTATCTCTAATGGCTAAGAAGGAGCGCCCCGTACCGCTTCTAAGCAAGTTGATATATCCCAAGGTCACAAGTATCACAAGCGCAAGGCACAAGTAATAAAAGGCCTTTGGCGTAATGTAGCGATCGATAGTGTAGCCAAAGAGGTTAATCGGAGAGGCAAAGGTGCCAGAGATGCCGCCGGTAATCGGCTCAGCTACAATCGCAATATCCTCGACGATAATACTGAGCGCTAAGGTTGCAATAGCCAAATAGATACCGCTGGTTCTCAGAATCGGTCTGGCAATGATAGCGCCAATAGCCCCAGTGATGAGCGCGCAAGCAATCAAAGCGGGGAAAAAATTCCAGCCGCGTGCCATCAGTGCCATATGACTAAACGCACCAATAGCCATAAAAGCGGCATGCCCTAAGCTGACCTGTCCGGTATGTCCGGTCAACAGCATCAGACCGAGGCCTGTAATAGACCAGATCAATATAGCGCTCAGCTCACTAATGTAATAGTTGCTAAGTAACCAAGGCGCCATTAAAAGCAGCAAGAGAAGAACGCCGTATTTTATGACGTGACGTTTGTCCTCAAAGATATTGATATCTTGGTCGTAGCTGTGTTTAAACTGGGATTTCATTGGCAGTGTTCATCCTTGAAATGTTTTAGCCATCCTTGGCTTAACGCGTCTATACTTTTTTCTGTTTGACCTGAGAAAAAATACCGCCTGGGCGTACGATTAACACAATAAGCATCACCACATAAGGCGCAATTTGACTCAAACCCAGCGGCAAATAGCGACCTGCAAAGGGCTCTATAATCCCAACTAATAATCCACCAGCTAAAGCTCCAGGCAAGGAGCCTAAGCCGCCGATGACCGCAGCGGCAAAGGCCTTGATACCAAATAGCAAACCAACTGAGGGCTCGATAGCGCCTTTTGCCGCAAACAATATACCAGCAAGGGCGGCGACAACGCCTGACAATGCCCAAACGATACCATTGACCCGCTTAACAGGAATGCCCATATAGTAGGCGGCCATCTGATTTTGACTACTCGCCTGCATGGCAATGCCAAGCCGGGTATGAGCAAAAAAGAAGTATAAAACGGAGGTTAACGCAATGGTGGATATGATGATGATGATATCGACGTAAGCGATACTTAGCGAGCCGAGTGCTATCATCTGGCCTGAAAATGGCGTCTGTAGAGAAACGGGGCTATGTCCCCAGATGACACCGGCGACAAAGCGCATCAAAAAGCCAAGCGAGATGGTCAAGATCACCATAGCAAATTGCGGCTGACCAAAGATACCACGCAGTACAAAGCGATCGAGTAAGTAACCAAATGCGCCCATAATAACGGCAGCAAAGGTAATACCCAATAAGAAAGGAAGGTTAGCTTGATCAGTATTAATAAAGGATATGCCTAAAAAGGCACCGAGCATGAGCATATCGCCTTGAGCGAAATTTACCGCTTCTGAAGCTTTGTAAATCAATACAAAACCTAGCGCCAATAGCCCATAGATACAACCATTAGCAATCCCGCTAATGAGCAGTTGTAGGATATCCATAAAGTCCCTTTTGTCTTAACATTGTCATCCGTGACCCTGTTTAAAGTAGCCATTTAAATAGGCTGCTTTCTGATTGTGCTCTTAAAGAATATCATTTTCTTTAAGTTAAAATTATTTAGATATCAGCAAGCTAGCACCTAAAATACTAGTAACAAATAATCTTAGGACTTTCACTCTATAGCAACTCATTATTGATGTCTATAAAGAATATCGGTTTATTTGGTGGGGTTATTCATTAACATGACATTAGTAGAGAAAGCTTGTTTAAATCTTTCATAAAGCGCATTTATCTTGAAATAAGCGAGCAGGCGCGCCTAAACGTCTCATGACTTACCATGATATAATTTGACCCTTTATCTAATCCTATTCTAAAAGTTGCCACCATGAGTCAAATGCCAAGCCAAACGCCAATAGCCAAGTCAGATAACCAATTCGATGTCATCATCATTGGCGCTGGCGCTTCAGGCTTGTACTGCGCGTTGACCGCAGGTCGTAGAGGTCGCCGCGTACTGGTGCTTGATCACGCCAATAAAGTCGGCAAAAAAATCCTTATGTCGGGCGGCGGTCGTTGCAACTTTACTAATTACTTCGTTGAGCCTGAGCATTTTGTCAGTGACAACCCGCATTTTTGCAAGTCAGCACTGAGCCGTTATCCCAGCTGGGAGTTCATCGCTATGGTTGAGGCGCACAATATCGCCTATCACGAACGTGAGCACGGTCAGCTGTTTTGTGATAATTCTGCGCAAGATATCGTCACTATGCTGCTAGATGAATGTGCGGCGGTAGGCGTACAAATACGTATCAATACACAAATCGATAAGGTGACTGTCATCGACGATACACCTAACAACTTTGTGCTAATGACCCGTAAAAAACTCAGTAAAAAAGATGTCGCAAACGATGTAAAACCCTCAAGCCATACATATAGCTGTGCCTCACTAGTGGTAGCAACAGGCGGTCTATCTATTCCGACGATGGGTGCCAGCGGTCTCGGCTATGAGCTGGCGCAGCAATTTGGGCATACGCTGATTCACACTGATGCCAGCCTCGTACCCTTTACCTTTACGGATAAAACAGGCGAGCTGATTCGGGCTTTGGCAGGTATTAGCTTGCCCGTAGTGGCGAGCAATGAGCGTACCTCATTTAAGTTGCCGCTACTGTTCACTCACCGCGGCCTGTCTGGTCCTGCCATGCTCCAGCTCTCCAACTACTGGGAAACGGGCGAGAATATCACTATTAATCTGCTACCTGATATCGATGTCACTGCCCTACTCCTCGCGTACAAAACCTCTCATCCTAAGCAGCTTATCCGTACGGTCTTAAGCGAAAATACTAATAACGCTTTACCCAAAAAGCTACTGGTTGCCCTGCAATCTATGCTATGGGATGATAGCAAAGACATTGAGCTTGCCAATATCAAAGATGAACGCCTAAGCGAGATCGGCAATGCTATTAATGGCTGGCAGATCAAGCCCTCAGGCACTGAAGGCTATCGCACCGCTGAGGCCACCCGTGGCGGCATCAAAACCGATGAGGTCTCGTCTAAAACCATGCAAAGTCGATTGCAGGAGAATCTGTACTTCATCGGGGAAGTGCTCGATGTCACAGGCTGGCTTGGCGGTTATAACTTTCAGTGGGCTTGGGCGAGTGGTTTTGTTTGCGGCGAGGTGGTTTAAACTGCTAAGCACTAATAATGTCGTGATGATAGAACAAAATGATGAGCTACTTAGCAAACAAAAGATTTTAGTCAATAGAATAATCAGCTATTAAAATAAGCTTAGAAAAAGCCGCGTTACTAACAGAGTAGAGCGGCTTTTATTGTATCTTGATGACCAAAAAATATTTCCCAATCCTAAACAAATTTTTGTTTCTTAATTGTTTCTATTATGTTAGTATGGCAAAAACATTTGTTTGGTCTATCTCTAATTTTTAACATCATTATTTTTATTGTAATTATTAAAAAAGGATTTTTATGATTAAGAAAAAACTTACTAAACCTTATCAATTATTGACGCTAGGGTTAACTGCAACTCTACTGCTTGTAGGCTGTGACGATGACTCAAACAATAATTCAAATACCACCCCTAACATCGAAAATCCTACAAATCCTAGCGAAAATTTGGGAAGTATCTCAGGGTCAGTAGTCGATCAAATAAGTCTAGAGCCAATAGCTAATGCCACTATTATAGTAGCAGGACAGCAGTATACTAGCGACGCTGATGGTAAGTTTCAGTTGACTAATTTAAAGGTTGGCGAAACGGTAACGCTAATAATCAATGCTGAAGGTTATCCAGAGCGTAGCTTTACAACATCAGTATCTAATGGTACTGCCACAGAGGTAGAGTATCAGCTCAATAACGATAATACTGTCGTGTCAGTTACTCAAGTTGCCTCAGAAGCCTTCAATCTAGTTATTGAAGATTTGGGTGCACAAGTACGTATTCCTGCCAATGCCTTACAACGCGCTGATGGACAACCCATCGTCGGTAACGTCACTGTCAGTATGGATGTTGTGACCCCAAGTGTTGATCCAGAAGAGATGCCAGGCGGCTATGGTATCGTAGGCGGCGGTTTTATGGAGAGCTGGGGCGCTTTGATTATTACCGCTCAAGATGATGACGACAATGAGTTGGTATTAGTAGAAGGCAATATGGCCTCATTGGTTATCCCAGTATCCACTAGAAGTTTAGCACCACTACAAGAGCAATTGCCTTTATTCTTTTATGACATCGTACAGCAAAGCTGGGTTCAAACCAGTACTGCTACCTTACAAACCTTAGTCAATGGCACACAGGTTTATGCTGCTGATGTGAATGAGATAGGATCATGGAACGTCGATGTCGCTATGGAGACTGTCAATGTCATTGGCTGCGTTGCAGATACTGATGGCGTTCGGATTGACAATGCATTGGTTAAAGGCGATGGCATCAATTACTCTGCTATTACTACTGCTATTACAGATAGCAATGGCGACTTCTCGTTACCGGTGCGCCGTGATAGCAAAATGCTCGTTTTTGCTCAAAACGGTAATCGCACTTCTAACGCTCAATCTATTATTACTGCAAGCGGCAACTATCGTATTACCGAAGGATGCTTAACCGTTAGTACAGAGAACGATAGTCTGTCTATTCGTCTCACTTGGGGCGAGCAGCCAGAAGATGTCGACTCGCATCTTCTAACCCCTTCAGGTGGTCATATTTTTTTCGCAAATGAGGGAAGATTGAGTGCAGCGCCGTTTGCTAATTTGGATGTTGATGATACCGATAGTTTCGGTCCTGAATTTATTACAGTACGTAATCTGATGATAGGACGCTATCGTTACGGCGTAGAGAATTTTAGCGAGACTAAAAATCCTGGTCTTAAAAACTCTCCTGTTAATGTATTTCTAGCCGGGCCAACTATTCGTAGCCGTACGCTAACACCAACAGTAAACGATGATAACATTAACAGTATCTTCTGGCATTCGTTTGATTTAGTTGTAGATGAGAGCTGTAACATCACTTACGAGTCTGTAGATCGTTGGTTAACAGATGAAGAAGCATTCAATACGTTTGAGGTTGTAGCCTCTACTCCTCGTTATTGTGTTGCTCCTTAAGTTATTTTAAGTTGCTCGTCTCTTTCATTAAAAAAGCCACCTTACTACTACAGTAAGATGGCTTTTTACTGTCTTAGTTTTTCAAAACTAAGCCTGCTTTTGTTTCAAATACGGATAGTCGGTATAGCCCTCGCTACCGCCGCCATAAAAGCTTTCTGGATGCTGCTCATTAAGCGGTGCATTTTGACGGATACGCTCTGCTAGGTCAGGATTAGCGATAAAGTCACGACCAAAGGCGACCGCATCAATGTAGCCTTCGCGTACATTTCTCTCAGCCTTTTCGGCAGTGTAGCCACCCGCTGCAATAATGGTATTATCAAAAGCATCACGAATACGCTGACGGAAACCATCATTGTACGGCGTACCACCCGCCCAATCTGGCTCCGACAGATGAAGATACATCAGATCACGTTTGTTGATTTGCTCAATCAGCCAGATGTTGTCGTCTTCCTCATAGCCTGCTTCTACGGCGTTAAACGTACCTTGTGGCGAGAGTCTGACACCGACATGATCGTTGTCCCACTCTTTGACACAAGCATCAATGATATCTAACGTTAGACGCGCGCGGTTCTCACGACTACCGCCATACTCGTCATCACGCTTGTTGGTTTGCTCCACCCAAAACTGATGCAACAGATAGCCATGAGCGCCATGTACTTCTACGCCATCAAACCCTGCCTCTTTCGCCGTTTTGGTTGCATGAGCAAAGTCTGCAATGACTTGTTTGATCTCATCGAGCGTCGCAGCGCGTGGCGGCGTGGTCTCAACGCGGATCGCTTTATTATCACTATCACGCAATGAGGTGCGAGCGCCGACTTCAACGTCTGATGCTGAGATGGGCGCTTTGCCATCAGGTTGTACGCTATCATGCGATACCAGACCCGTATGCCATAGCTGTACGACGATCTTACCGCCCTTGGCATGGACATTGTCAACGATCGCTTTCCACGCGGTCATTTGATCTTGCGTATGCACGCCAGGCGCGCCCGCGTAGCCTTTGGCTTGGAACGACACTTGCGTGGCCTCTGCAATCACCAGACCTGCGCCAGCGGCGCGCTGCGAGTAATATTCGCCCGCTAGAGCAGTTGGTACATCGCCTGGCTCAACTGCGCGCAGACGGGTGAGCGGTGCCATAATAATGCGATTTTTTAGAGTTTGAGTACCCATTTTTACGGGTTCAAATAGATTGTCATATGCCATAAAAGTGCCTTGTTTGTCGTTGTTGACTTGTAGTTGTTGAATGAATGCTCAATACGATATGTTCAGTACTATATCAATACGATATGTTCAGTACTATATCAATACGATATGTTCAGTACTATAAAGGAATCTGCTAGCGACTCTGAAAAGTTTATAAGTGATTAAGTCAACAGAATGTATCTTTACGTGCTGTGAGCGTAAAATAACTGGTGAGCGAGTGATTTGCTTGATGAGGCACGAGCGCTGCTATTCAAGTTTGATTTACAAACGAATACATGAAGCCAAAGTATCTCATCAAACCTAAAATATATTCTCAAATCTTACGATCTCATTTATTGACTATAGGAGCACCCTTAGTGCAAAAAACCCTAATGCCTTTGATAATAGCTATTAGCTTATTACCTCTGACGGCTTGCAAGCCCAATCCAGACATGACCCATCCTGCGCCTGCTCAAACAGATAACACTGCGATTACAGAAGCCACAACGGCAAAATCACTGACCAAAGCGGTCGTATCTGCGTCTGAAAATCAGCTGACAAATGAGCTTATTTGTACAAGGCTGAGTCAGACTATAAATAAGATCGATAATACGAGTAAAATTGAGGACATTTATGCCCTTGAGCGCCAGTTAAACGCCTGCCTACCCATCGCCAATAATTCTGAGATATTAAAGTGGCTCACGGACTATCAAGCGATGTATGCTCGCTTTTTGTCCATCGATCACGATATGGACGATGAAAACTTTTATACCATCATGAGCCTAGCAGAACAACACATCGAAGTGCCATCAGAACACCTAAAAACGACCAGCCCGCGTTTGCGCTATCTGATCAAGCTGGTGGAGAGTGATGCTGACGTGAGCATATTGTATATCGGTGAGGGTCTATATGTCTTTCACCACGATCTACAAGCTATGGCAGATCTTTTTGCTCCTTACTTGCCTAGTGATCAAGCCAAGTTTGTTGAGCGTATGGCCATGGATAATCAAGATATTTTTTGGAACGATGCGGCGGTTGCCGTGCCTTTTGCAGAAGTGATTGATCGTGCCATCTTTTGGGAGAACTACATACAGACGTACCCAGACAGCTATTTCATTAAAAATGCAAAAAACTTGTTTAAGATGTATCGTTATACCCTCTTTTTCGGTTCTGACAATACGGATTGGATCGATGACTTATCTCGCGAATTTTATGATCCTGCGTACGAACCCATGATAAGAAAACTTAGCGCGCGTCCTAATAGCATATTGGCTAAAGATGCCAAAACCTTGCTCAAATTTATGGCAATGTCTGATAATGAACGTAAACAAAAATATCCAACGGACGCTCAAAATGAAGAGAATAGCGAATGGGCAGCTTGGGCAAAAGCCTCTGAGCAATTAAATCAAGCCCTACCTATACCGTCACCGTGGGGGGATAATGACGATAATAATTATAGAGATTGCCTGAGCAGTATCATTTGCATAGATTATGATTATTAATAAAAAAACGTTTGATAGTATGCTCTATCAAACGTTTTTTTATATCAAGAGCAGATAAGATTTGTATTCTATAGCGTCACTTTGTCCAAAATAAAATCAATATCTTTATCGCCGCGCCCTGATAGATTGACTAATATAGTCTCATCAGGCGACATGTCTTTTGCCACTCGCATCGCATAGGCAATCGCATGTGCGGTCTCAAGCGCTGGGATGATACCCTCTAATCGTGACAACGCCATAAAAGCGTCCAAACACTCGCTATCGGTTGCCGACTCATAAGTCGCCATATTGTTATCTTTTAGTAGCGAATGCTGCGGGCCGACGCCCGGATAATCAAGACCTGAGGCGATTGAATGCACAGGCGCAGGCTCGCCCTCTTTATCAAGTAGCACGTAGCATTTAAAGCCATGAATCTCACCCTTGATCCCAAGCGTCATCGTCGCCGCATGATTGGGGGTATCCAAGCCCTCACCCGCAGGCTCGACGCCGACTTTTTCAACGTCCGTATCACCCAAGAACCCACTGAATATACCGATAGCATTGGAGCCGCCACCGACACAAGCCACTACTTTATTGGGCAACTGACCAGTCGTCTCCAAGAACTGTGCGCGCGCTTCACGGCCAACGACCGACTGAAAGTAGCTGACGATTTCAGGATACGGCGCAGGGCCTAACGCTGAACCAATGGCAAACATACTGTTATCTAAATCACCAAGATAGGTCTCAAACGCGCTATCGACCGCTTCTTTGAGCGTGCCTGCGCCGCGCGAAACAGGTACTATTTTGGCGCCTAAGATTTTCATTCGGCTAACATTGGGATGCTCTTTTTCGATATCGACCACACCCATATGGATCTCACACTCAAGGCCCATTAGTGCTGCTGCGGTTGCTAATGCCACACCATGTTGTCCTGCACCTGTCTCGGCGATAACTTTAGTTTTGCCGAGCTTTTTGGCGAGCAGTACTTCACCTAGGCAGTGATTAATCTTGTGCGCACCCGTATGGTTTAAGTCTTCACGCTTAAAATAAATCTGCGCGCCGCCGCAATGCTCGGTTAAGCGCTTAGCATGGAATATCGGACTAGGTCTGCCGACGTAAGTCTCGCGCAGACGTTTCATCTCTTTGATGAAGTCATCATCTTTGATGATCTCACGAAAACCTACCTCAATCTCCTCCATAGCTTTTGCCAATTCGGGATGACCGATCTTGCCGCCAAACTCGCCATAAAGACCGTCGCTGCTGGGCAGGAGTAATTGATGTAAGCCGTAACTGTTTGCCGTATTTTCAGTTGTCATCGTTAAACCTTAGTTTTTGGGATTTTAGTCTTTGGAATTTTAGTTTTGAAGCTTTAATATCTGGAAATTATCCAAGCAAATTATTTTTGTGGCGTTATAATAAGGCCGTTGTATCCATGTTCTAGTACACTGAAACGTATTTTAAGTTAAGTCCTGTATAAGGTCAATAACTAGAGTTGATTTGCACGTATTTATAGTGAGCTTTTATTAGCTGGTTTGATTCATTTAAGAGGATGTTGAAATGCGACAAGATGACCATCAGGCAAAAAATCAGGCAAGCGATGCTTATGATTATCTACTTAAGCTACTGGTAGAGACGGATGACAGAACGCGCCTATCAGCGATATTTAATGCGCTCATGACGGAAAAAGAACAAACAGAGCTGGCCAACCGCTTAACTATATTTGTGCTATTGCAACAGGGCATGACCCAAAGAGAGATTAGCGCCCAGCTTGGTGTCGGTATCGCAACTGTATCAAGGGGTGCTAAGGTGTTTGAGCAGCATCAGGTTGATGCGTGGTTAACTGATATTGGTAAAGAGATTAAGCTGTGAAGTCTGCATAGCGGCTGCGTATTGGGATTGGGTTTGGCGACTGACGAAGTTGGCCGCGTCAAAAGGCACAAAAATATTTATGTGCAAGACGGCGCGTTAATCCTTGGCAGCGCAGGCGTCAATCCGTATGTGTTTATTACCGGACTTGCTGAGCGTAATATGGCGAGGATTTTGAGGGAAGATTTTGGGTAGGGTTTGTGGGTGTTAGGGTCTGGTTAGATGAAAAACGCTCTTTATGGGCGTTTTTTATCTAACTAATTTTTATAGCAATAACTTATTGGCCGTTTGTCACTCTTACCTGCGCCAAGCAAAGAATTACGTGCATAACCCTATCTGCTACAGAGCAATTGAATGCTTCTGATGGACTTATCGCATGGCATACGTCATTACGTATATTCCAACCTCTCTGTTCTGTGAGTAATATCCTAAAATAAAATGATAAATCAATACCAAAGCATTCTTGGACTTTCTCATCTCTAAGTAAGTCATCAAAGGTTCTTAACTGCAACCCACCTTGCCTATTTCTTTTTGAAGTTGCCCCTCCTGTTAATTCGACTAACGACCGAATAGCAGCTTCTGTTTGAGGTACTAATATATGTATTGCTGAAATATAATCTTGATCCAAATACGCTTGTAAACCAGCATGTATAAGATCCTTTTTTGTTTCTTCAAATATAGGTGACGCTAATACAAAGTCAGCCAAATCTTGCACTTTTATATTATAAACTTCTAAGGCCTTTTTTAATGAATGCTTAAGAAAAAAGGCGTTAGTATTTAAATTACTAGAAAGTTGGTGAATCACGTGCCCTTCTAAATCGTCTTCAACGCTGCCAATATTTGCGATAGGTCTGCCTTTGTGATCTTGAAGTGTCTTAGTAAACAAGTATGTCAGCGGATAATTTTTTGCTAGCTCTAAAACCTGCTCCTCTACTTGATCTTTCTTTGGGATAAAATGTGCTGCAATTCTTACAAGTGTATTTTCTAGACCACCATTTGTCATTGAGTCGAGATAAGCTTCTAACTGTTCTTTTGGTATCTCTATGCTGTGAGAGAAGGATTGCATACTATCTACAACTTTTGGACCTATCTCAGTTATCTTTCTCGTTACTCGCTCTATGTCACTTTTCATATTGAAGCTAACATATATATTGTGCACATGTTGCAACCATGAAGAAGCTTGTATAGGTGCCACGTCATCGCACGCATCCTCGAAACTTTTACCAACTACCTTTATTACTCGAGTTGCTTCTTCTTTATTTCCTTTAACTCTATAATAATCTGCTAAACGGACGCCTGCTGACTCACACCCCCATGGAGAGCTATCTTTAGAAAGTCGAGTTAATCGCTGCTCAAGATCTTCTATCAATTTTTCTCTTTGATCCTCAGATAGATACTTGCTCTTACCTAAAACAAAAAGATCGAAGCAAAACCCCCAAAGTCCTGCTTTACTATCCTCCGCTATACGATCTTCAAGGTTAATAGCACTTTCAATACACCTTTTTATGAGATCGCTATTATTTAAGCCAACTGCAACCTTGTAAGCTCTAATAATTTTTTTAATAGCTTCAGTCGGATTCTTACAAAGATCTTTATCTGTTATCTCAAGAAGCGCGTTTATATAATCAACGGCAATAGTATATTCAGGTTTTTTATTAATGGCAGGTTTAGAAAAATCCCATATAAGACCACAATAACGTGCTTTTAATATTGGGTTAGAGGTACTTTTTGATCTACTTATCCAGTGTTCCACAACTTCTTCAGTAATCGAAGAAATGCTAGGGCTTTCATAAGCCTTACCGTCATCTCCAAACCATACCATCATAGGACCAAAGTAAGTACCCCAACCACTCTGTTTATGCTGATAGTCTTCACAAAATCCAAATGCAATTCTCTCTGCAATAGACTCCGAACTTGGATCTTCGTGTGTAACTTCATTAATCTTTGTTGCAATGGATGACTCGGTAATCTTTTCATCTGACTTATCCAACTCACTAATTAGCTGGGCTAGCTCAATATTCATCGCCATTCTCCGTTAAAACCATTCAAGACTTTACTCAGCGAAATAGTTTTTTTATTTACTTAAGTTTAGTCCTAATAATAGCATAGGAGTAAGTGAAGCTTTAAGATATCAATGGTCAACTTGGGGAGCGTTTTAGCCCTGATAGTAGCGGTATCCTCACGCAGACGATGGCGATGCGGAATATGGCTGGAGGTGGTCGCTCGAATGTTGGAACGCCCCCAGACAAACCAGTCCGCACGCCATCGACAAGTTAGATACAAGCGGATAGCAGAATTGGCTCCAACAAATACTTTTCTTTCAAAACCTATAAAATCTCGTCCAAAATACTCCGCCTCCCCCTACCACACACCCATTGAATTAAAACCTCACATCAGCAACAATAAAGGGTATCTACTATTAATAATAAAAAGGACAAAAAATGAAACTGCGCATTCTAAAATCTGCCGTGACTAACCCTTGGTTTAACCTCGCCACCGAGGATTGGATATTTAATACGCTCAATCCCGACTCGCACACGCTATTTTTATGGCGCAATTCTGAGACCGTGGTCATTGGGCGCTCGCAAAACCCATGGGTAGAATGCAAAATCGATAAGATGGAAGCCGACGAGGTGTTTTTGGCGCGGCGTCAGAGTGGCGGCGGCGCGGTGTTTCATGACTTGGGCAATACCAACTTTACTTTTTTATCGCCTAGAGACAATTACGACCAAGAAGCGAACTTTACCATTATCATCAATGCGCTAAAAAAATTGGGTATAGACGCGGAGTTATCTGGTCGTAACGACATGCAAGTCGGTGATAAGAAGATATCAGGCAGCGCCTTTAAATATGCGGCGGATCGTAGCTTTCATCACGGCACGTTGCTGGTGAACGCCAATATGCAAAAGCTGGGCGATTATCTCAATCCGCATCCGCTTAAGCTTAAAGCTAAAGGCATCAAATCGGTGCGTTCTCGCGTCGCTAACCTCGTTGAGTTTAATGCAGACATCAATCATGAGACTTTATCCGAGGTGATTATCGAGGCATTTTGTGAGTATTATAATGATATCGCGCCAGTCGAAGAATTAGATGAAGCCAGTCTCGCCAAGCAGCCAGCGCTTAATAAATATTATCAGCAAATGGTAGATTGGGATTGGCGCTTTGGTAAGACGCCGCAGTTTAGCCATCATATCGAGACTCGTTTTGATTGGGGTATTATTGATTTGCATATGGACGTGCAGCAGGCGGTGATCACTGAGGTGGTTATCTTCTCGGATGCGCTAAATGTAGAATTAATTGAGCTATTAAAAGAGACTTTAACAGGTATTAAATATGATAAACATGAAGTAAATGCCAAGCTTGGCGAGCTAGCTAAAGCGCATGCTGAGTTGGCGGCGCAAGTTAGTGATGTCTCGGAATGGTTGCTGAGTGAGATGGAGGGTTAAGGTTTTGCGGTTATAAACAAGGTACAGTCTTACAACCGCTACTATTTTATTCTAAGCCATCCAAAACGGCTTTAACCTCAGTGACATACTGACCCAAATCTGGCTCCAAATTGAACCCTTCAACTGGCGTGGGCAAGCCCTTTTGCTTCCCTAATCTAACGATAATCGCGTTCTCCTCTGGGAGCACGAGCACGCGCTGGCCTAAATGTCCCAGCATCGCATAATAAGGTATCGGACTGTCCATATCCGTCCATACTGAATGTCCGTAGATTGGCGCATAACCGTCAGGAAAGGCATCTTTATTGGGCGTAATCATAAAATCTATATGCTCTTTGGTGAGTAATTGCTCGCCCTGCCACTCGCCACCGTTCACTAGTAATTGCCCAAATTTGGCAAAATCAAGCGCACTGGCATTGAGGCAGCAATATACCTTTTCGATATTCGCAGCGCCATCAAGCGACCAGTAGGCGTCGCCTTGCATGCCTAAAGGTTGCCAAAACTTCTCTTCCAAGTAACTAGAAATAGTATAACCGTGCGGTTCTAACGCCCTTGATAATGCAATCCCCAGCATTTGCGTATCGCCGGAGGAGTATTCAAATTGACCACCGCATGGCTCAACAAAATCACGATTGACCATTTGCTTGACCAAGTCATGACCGTAATAAGATTCAGCCGTCGGGTTAATGGGGAAGTAATAATCCTCGGTCCAATCATAACCTGAGGTCATCGCTGAGAAATCTGCAAGGGTACAATTCTGCGCGTATTCGCTATCTGCGTATTCCGGCAACCACCTAGTAATCGGCTCATCGACGCTGCCAATATAGCCGTCTTCTACGGCTTTGAGATAGAGCATAGTGGTGACAGTTTTTGCCATCGAAAAGCTATTGGTGTGCGAATTGGCATCGTAACCTTGCCAGTAGTTTTCGTACACTAGCTTGCCGTCTTTGATAATTGCAAAGGCCACCGTTTCGTCGGTATCTAAGGCGTTTTGTAAGGTTGGCGTGAGTTTGACTTGCTCAAAGCTTGGATCTTTTTCCCAAGCGATAGCGTCTTTGGCGCGAATCGTACGATTATCAAAATCAATATAATCATCGATATTGGCAGTGGCTTCACCTTTAAGATAAGTGAGCTGTAAGCCGCGGAAGATATAGCCATTGCCTGTCACTACTAGACCTAAACTGATAATAATAAGCAGCGCTAAGATAGGTAACACAATCCATTTAAACAGAGTCTTTAACACAGCCATGTTCAAATCCTTTTTTATGGCGTGAATGATGAGTACGATTGAGTATCATTGATAGGATTTAATCTAGCATGAATGGAGTGTTTTGGGAGGTGGATTTTTGAATGGTGAGCTTAGAGTGTAGGCTGGGTTTTTAGCCCAGCTTTGAAACTTTGCAAAGTCAAAATGCTGGGTCAAAAACCCAGCCTACACATAATTTTATGATGCGCTGGACGTACCCTATGACCACGACCAATACTTGCAAGAAAACAGCTCTTACCGCTAGCCCTGACGGACGCGGTATCCTGTCGCTGATGATGGCGCTGCGGACTCTGGCTAGGGACGGTATCGAGGTAACAGGAACGTCACTAGACAGTTTAGTCCGCACGCCATCAGCAAGGCAGATACAAGCAGACGGCAGGAAATTGCTCCCCTACCGTCTGCTAACTTGCCCTAAGAGTTTAAACCAACCCTAAATCTGCACCGCGACCTCAGCTCCATCACGAATGGCACGTTTGGCATCCAGCTCAGCGGCCAGTTTTGCGCCACCAATCAAATGATACTGCGCATTTGGCGCATCGCCAACGTTTGGCATCAGTTCAGCGACAGACTCTTGACCGGCGCAGACGACGACGCTATCGACACGCAGTAGCTGGCTTTGACCTTGTGGATTAGTCACCCAAATGCCTTCGTTGGTAATTTTGTCGTACTGCACGCCTGAGACTTGAATGACGCCGTGCGATTTGATATGCGCGCGGTGTACCCAGCCTGAGGTTTTATTTAACCCTGCACCCAAACGGCCCTTGCTGCGCTGCATCAGATACACTTGGCGAATCGGGGTGATGCCTTCAGGCTTAATTAAGCCGCCGTCCGTTTGATAGTTGGTGTCACTAGTGACGCCCCATTCTTCGCGCCACTCCTCAACAGATTGTGGCTCGGGGCGATAGTTTGGATCTTTGAGCGTTTCAGGGCCGAGCTCATCTAGCGGCTGACCGTGACGCGCAGTGAGGTATTCGCTCACATCGAAGCCGACGCCGCCAGCTCCAATGACTGCAACGGTATCGCCGACAGATTTTTCACCGGATAATAATTCGGCATAGCTGATCACTTGCGGCAGGTCTGCACCTTCGAGTTTGCCATCTAAGCTTTTAGGCACCACGCCTGTGGCGACAACGACGTGTTGAAATTTACCCTCCTCAAGCATGGCTTTGTCGACTGTAGTATTTAGGTTAATCTCAACGCCTAAATGCTCAAGCTCATTGATGTAGTAGCGAATGGTCTCAAAGAATTCTTCTTTACCTGGGATGACTTTGGCGTAGTTGAACTGCCCGCCCAAGATATCTTTAGCTTCAAAGAGCGTGACGTCATGACCGCGTAGCGCAGCTACGTGAGCCGCTGACATACCTGCGACGCCGCCACCGACGACAGCCACTTTTTGTGGCTTTTTGGTTTTGGTATAGACCAGTTCAGTCTCATGACAGGCTTGTGGGTTGACCAGACAGGTTGAGCGCTTATTGGCAAAGGTGTGATCGAGGCAAGCTTGGTTACAAGCGATACAGGTATTGATACGATCGGCTTGACCGTTTTTGGCCTTGTTGACCCAGTGCGCATCAGCGAGGAAGGGACGCGCCATTTGAATGAGATCGGCTTGGTTACTTGCGACAATATCTTCTGCCGTATCTGGCATATTGATACGGTTTGCCGCCATCATTGGAATACTGATGTGCTTTTTGATCTCGCTTGTGAAGTCAACAAAAGCGGCGCGCGGTACGCTAGTCACAATAGTCGGTACGCGTGCTTCATGCCAGCCGATACCCGTATTCATAATGGTCACGCCAGCAGCTTCTAGTGCTTTAGCGACGGTGATGACCTCATCCATGACGTTGCCATCTTTGACCAAATCGATGACAGATAGACGAAATATGATAATAAAATCTTCACCAACCGCAGCGCGCACCGCTTTGACGACGTCAACGGCGAGTTTCATACGTCCTTTAATATCACCACCGTACTCGTCATCACGCTGATTAACATGGCTTGATAAAAACTGATTGAGTAAGTAACCCTCAGAGCCCATGATCTCCACGCCATCATAGCCTGCTTGCTTAGCCAATTTGGCAGAGCGCGCATAATCTTCAACCGTTTGCTCGATTTTGCTAATACTCATCTTACGTGGTTTAAATGGCGTAATCGGTGATTGAATCGGGCTTGAGGATAGGATAAATGGATGATAGCCGTAACGACCACTGTGCAATATTTGCATAATGATTTTGCTATCGTACTTGTGCGCGGCGCGAGTCACGCGTTGATGATTGATAACATCTGCTCGCGTATTCATAGTGCCGCCAGCAGGCAACAGCCAGCCTTCACGATTGGGCGAGATACCACCCGTAATCATCATCGCTACGCCGCCTTTAGCACGCTCAGCGAAATAGGCGGCAAGCTTGCCATAGTTATAAAAACGGTCTTCAAGTCCAGTGTGCATCGAACCCATAACTAAGCGATTCTTAAGCGTAGTAAAGCCTAAATCTAGCGGCTCAAAAAGATGAGGATAATGCGCGTTAGCATTAGCAGTGTCTATTGTATCTGTCGTGCTGGCAGTGCTTTTAGCTGAGGTGCTGGCGCTCATAGGGTCGTCCTTGTCAACGAGATAAAATTAAAAATTATAGTTATCCTACCACACCGCTACGACTATCAGCTATGCGGACAAACGACTGATGAGTGAGCATTAGATCAATATCAATATCAGTAGGCTCAAGGCCTCTTAAAAATCATCCCAAATTAAGCCCACTTTTGACGTGTCTTTGGCTATAATAAAGGCTAGCTGTTCGCCTAAGAGCCGTTATTATAAAGACAATCGCCACCCAAATACGATAAAGGACTATCATAATGACCGACTTTCACACAGGTCTTGGCAAAAACGCTGCCAATTACCAGCCGCTCACCCCTATTGATTTTATTATTCGTAGCGCTCAAGTTTATCCTGATAAGACCGCTATCATCTATGATGACCTTGAGCATAACGAATTAACTCAAACTTGGGCGCAGACCTATACCCGTTGCCGCCAGTTATCTGATAGCTTGCGCAAATTAGGTGTGGATAAAAACGATACGGTGGCTGTCATGCTGCCTAATACGCCAGCCATGGTAGAGGTCGCTTTTGGTGTGCCCATGTCAGGCGGCGTACTGTGTACGCTAAATACACGCCTTGATATCAATGCGCTAACCTTTTGCGTGCAGCATTCTGAAGCCAAAGTTTTGATCATGGATAGCGAGTTTGCTGACTTGGCTGAGATTATCGATGAGACCTTTCCTAATCTGATCGTCATTCATGCCACAGATAGCGCTCTTGATGTGGAACGCTTTGGTAAAATGAGCTATGAAGAGCTAATCGCCAGCTCAGATCGTCTGGATAATTGGGAAAAACCTGAAGACGAATGGGAAGCGATCGCCCTCAACTACACCTCTGGTACCACAGGCACCCCCAAAGGCGTGGTCTATCATCATCGCGGCGCCGCGCTAAACGCAGTCTCCAACATTCTAGATTGGGATATGCCAAAGCATCCGCTGTACCTATGGACGCTGCCTATGTTTCATTGTAACGGCTGGTGCTTTCCGTGGACTATCGCTGAGCGTGCAGGCACTAACGTCTGCCTGCGCAAAATCGATGGCAATTTGATATTACAGATCATCGCTAAGCACAAGGTTAGTCATTACTGCGCTGCCCCTATCGTCCACAATATGATCGCAGGTGGGGAGGCAAGGCATAAAGACGCTATTAATCATAACGTCAAAGGCTGGGTCGCAGGCGCGCCGCCGTCAGAAACCATGCTTGCTGCTATGGAAGCTATGGGCTTTGATATCTCTCACGTTTACGGGCTGACCGAAGTGTATGGACCCGTCACTGTCTGTGCCGAGCAAGACCAGTGGGATGATCTTGATGTGACAGGACGCGCGCAAATGAAATCGCGTCAAGGCGTACGCTCGCATCTAATGACAGGGTTTGAGGTGCTTAGACAAGGTACGAGCGAACCGGTTGCCGCTGATGGTGAGGAGATGGGCGAGCTGGCACTACGCGGTAATATGATCATGAAAGGTTATCTCAAGAGCCGTAAAGCGACTGAAGCAGCATTCAAAGATGGTTGGTTCCGTACTGGTGACTTAGGAGTCAAATACCCTGATGGCTATATCAAAATCATGGATAGACTCAAGGACATTATCATCTCAGGTGGTGAAAATATCTCCAGTATCGAAGTCGAAAACGTCTTGTACAAAATGCCTGAGGTCGAAAGCTGCGCAGTAGTCGCCGCCCCTGATGAGCGCTGGGGTGAAGTGCCTGTCGCCTTTATCGAGATTCATGAAGGCAGCACGCTACAACGCGATCACGTCATCGCGCATTGCAAAGAGCATTTAGCAGGTTTTAAAGTACCTAAATATATCGTCTTTGCCGAAATACCCAAAACCAGTACCGGTAAAGTACAAAAATTTGAGCTGCGCCAAGCGGCTATTTCACTTGCTCACGAGACACCAAAGGTGACCTCCAGTGCAAAGTAGCGATATGGTTTTAAATTATCTGCGCTAAAATATCAAAAAGGCTCCGTCTATTTTTTAGACGGAGCCTTGTTTTATTTGCTTTGTTAATACTAGCTTATTTTTGGCTCAAGCCATTGAAAGGAAAGCATCCCAACGATCATCGCAGGGATAAATATAAAGGCTTGCCACGCTCCTGTACCCAGTAACACGATACCTGGGCCTGGGCAAATACCAACCAGACCCCAACCGATACCGAACATCATGGCACCGATAATAAGTCTTTTGGTGATGACTGTTTTGCCTGGCATATCAATTTCAGTACCGATCCAGCTCAGCTTTTGACGCCGCGCCAATTGCACACCAACCAGAGCTACCGCTAAGCCGCTGCCCATGACAAGTGCTAGTGAGATATCCCAAGCGCCAAAGACATCCAAAAACCCTAAGACCTTTTCAGGATTGGTCATGCCTGATATCAGCAGCCCAAACCCAAATAGCAAACCAACTAGTAATCCGATTATATTTTTTAGCATTGTCTTCTCTTTATCATCTATTATTGACTATGGCCTCTCAACCAACTCACCTTTTAAATCAGTTTAAGGCTAAATCAAACCCAATACTTGTCTGCCGATATAAACGGTGAGAATGCCAAAGAGCATAAAAGTTACGGTCGCCACCATTGAGCGTGGTGACAAGCGCGCGTTACCACAGATACCATGACCACTGGTGCAGCCAGAACCCAAACGCGTACCAAAGCCAACCAGTAGCCCTGCGCCAATAAGTAACGGCAATGAGCCGGTCACCTCCATAGGCGGTAGCGGCGCGATAAGCTGATACAGTATCGGCGAGACAATCAGACCTAAGACAAATAATATCTGCCACAGCTCAACGCGTTTAGGTTTAAGTAAGCTTGCACTAATGCCACTAATGCCCGCAATGCGCCCGATGCCTAACAGTAGCACTACGGTGGCCACGCCTATGATAAGACCGCCTACCAAGGAGATAGGCGTAAAGGCTTGCCAATCAATTTGTATGCTCATAATTGTTACTCAATTTAAATATGCTAGTTAGAGGCGTGCCGATATCAAATACCTATAAAATCGACAGCATCTATTTATAAAAAAACATTATATTATAAAACATAACAAATAGCCAAAAAAAGTGCTAAGCCATAAAATAGATAGACTCAGCACTTTTTAATTCATCAAAACTTAATGGGTTTAACACTTAGTGAATAGAGTGATTACTTAGCAACGACCTCATCAAGAACTGACTCAAAACGCGCTACCGCACCGTCGACATCTGTTAGTTTATCAAGACCAAATAGACCCAAACGGAAGGTCTTAAAGCTCTCAGGCTCACCGACTTTTAGAGGAACGCCTGCGGCAATCTGCATGCCCGCCTCAGCGAAGGCCGCGCCTTTATGCATATCGTCACGATCGGTATAAGAGACCACAACGCCTGGCGCTTTGAAACCATCAGCCGCTACGCTTTCAATGCCTCGGCCCTCTAGTACGTCGCGAACACGCTTGCCAAGCTCCCACTGCGCATCAGATAATGTATCAAAGCCGACTGCTTTGGCCTCCAAAATAGTATCGCGGAACTGACGCAAACCATCAGTTGGCATCGTGGCATGATAAGCATGACCGCCGTTTTCATAAGCGCGCATGATAGTGAGCCACTGCTTTAGATCTAGGCTGAAGCTGGTAGATTCAGTCTCCTCTACCTTTTTGACAGCGGCATCGCTTAGCATCACAAGACCGGCGCAAGGGGTGCTGCTCCAGCCTTTTTGCGGGGCGCTAATGAGTACATCAATACCCAAGTCTTTCATATCGAGCCAGACGCAGCCTGAGGCGATACAGTCGATGACGAGTAGACCACCCACGCTATGCGTGGCATCACTCAATGCCTTGATATAGTCATTAGGCAAAATGATACCCGCTGAGGTTTCAACATGCGGCGCAAAGACAATCGCCGGTTTTTCGGCTTTAATCTTGGCGACAGCTTCATCGATATCGACTGGCGCAAAGGGTTTTGGCGCCTCAGTGTCATCAGTACGATTGGCTGTCAAAACGGTAGAGGATTTGGCGATCTTGCCTTTTTCTAAAATCTGTGTCCAGCGGTAGCTAAACCAACCATTACGGATGATAAGGCAGTCCTCATCACGGGCCAACTGATTGGCAACCGCTTCCATACCATAAGTGCCCGCACCAGGGACGATGACCACAGCGTCAGCGTTATAAACTGACTTAAGCTCACTAGATAGATCATTCATGACCTGCTGAAATGCCTTTGACATATGGTTTAAAGCGCGATCGGTGTAAACCACTGAATACTCTAATAAGCCGTTGGGATCGATATCTTGACGTAATGCGGTCATGGCGTGCTCCTAGTTGGTAATTTATTAAAATAGAATTTAAAAGTGTTATGGTAAAGATTAAGGCGTATTTGATAATTCATAAATGAGCACTGCTGATCGCTAAAATGGTTCCAGACACGGCGCGAGTCGAAGATAATGTCCAGACCTTAGCTAGACTTGCAACACAGTATGGAGCAATTTTAGCATCAGCCTGGAAGGACAGGACTCTTTTTTGCCGCTCCTTTGATAAAAATAGACGCTTAGAATGACTAAACTTACTTTTTTTATCTTGCTTCTAATTTAAGAGCAGCGACTAAAAAATAGTCTCTGTCAGTGCCATGATCGAATATCAAACACGCCTTAAGTCATACTCGTTTAAGCGCTCACTTAGTTTGAGCTTGGCAGCCTAGATCATGATGCTGTTTGTATCGTATCGATTCTAGCATATATTAAACAAAAGCCTAACGGCGACGGTAGGATTCATTTAATCCTGAAACCACAAAATTTAGCAATTCACTATCACCTTCTCGCGCCGCTTTACGCATCAATTTCGATGGCGCGTGAGTGAGTGTCTGCGTTAAACGGCGCGTCAGCTCGATGACGATATCCTCAGCATTAGCTTCACCATCTGTAAGCTTTGCGATGGATTCACTTAGCAATTTGTCGACTTGATCGTGAGTGCGCAAGCGATACTCTTGAATATCACGGCCCACTTGACGCACAGCGAAACTTCGCTCCATCTCAACGACGAGCTGACTGACTAATAGCTCAGCGTCAACAGCGGCTTGGCGACGCTGTTCGATGTTGCCAGCGATAACGTGTTGCAAGTCATCAACTGAGTACAAGTAAATGTCATCTATCTGACTAATACTAGCATCGATATCGCGTGGTACTGCCAGATCCACCATCAGCATCGGCTGATAACGGCGACGTTTGAGCGCTTGCATCGCCATACTTTTATCAATCAATAGATCCATGCTACCGCTACAACTGCTGACAATGTCCGCCTCAGATAACACTTGCGGCAAATCTTGGAGCGTACGCACCTCAACTTGACAGTTTGCGTGTCGTAGCTCATCGGCCAAAATTTGAGCGCGCTCAGGACTGCGATTACAGATGATAACGCGCCCGATACCTAAACCTGCGATATGGGTCGCTACCAAGCGATTCATCTCGCCTGCGGCAACAACCAATAGCGTGCGACTGGGCAGGTTATCAAATATCTGGGTGGCAAGCTTAGCCGCTGCAAAGCCGAGTGATACTGCTTGGGCGCCCACTTGCGTCTCATTGCGGACGCGCTTAGCGGAGGCGAAGACCTGATCGACAATCCAGCCTAGCTGATTGGTCAGAGCTTTCTCATTTTGCGCTAAATGCACTGCTTGCTTGATTTGGCCAAGTATCTGCGGCTCACCGAGTATCATAGAATCCAGACCTGCGGCCACTCGTAGCCAGTGCGTTAAAGCATGAGTATCACGGTGCACATATAGATAGTCATCAATCTCAGTAAGCGCGATCTGCTTAAAAGTAGCAAGCCAAGTTTTTATACGTAAAATGTGCGCACTCACTAAAGCTGAGGATACAGAAGTTACAGAACCTGCATCAGCCTCTTGCGGCACGAGCGCATAGATCTCAGTACGGTTGCATGTAGAGACAATTACGCTACCATCGGTAAAGCGTTCCAACTGCTCAAGCGCAGTATTGACATCCTCACCAACAAGCGCCAAGCGCTCACGTAGAGCGACTGGTGCGGTTTTGTGATTGACCCCAATGACCACTAATCTCATTATCGATAGACCGTCTATATAACTCGCCCGTCAAGACTCACTTGACTTATAAAGGCGTTATTAAAGGCAACTGCTACACCTATGCACGAAAAGACAGATGCAATAAAAGTCGCCTATTGTATCACTCTTACAAGGTTTATTTAATACTTGCCCAGTAACCCTAGTGCTGTTTATCTGTATCTGGGCGCTGACAGCACAAATCAACTACTCCAAGGCGTCTTAGCAGTCATTTATTGAGCGCATTTATTGCCCTTGTTAGGGCAAATTTTAGCCCTACTTTTTGAGTAACAAGGACGCTATTGTTTATCACAAACGTCTCCTCTTATAATGAGCTGAGCTACTAACTCTAGTAAGAACAGTAAGAACAGTTACGTTAAACTAAATCGGCTTGGCTATAATAAGTCTAATCGCTATCCATAATATGATAAGACTACTTCCTCGTTTAGCCGCTTTTGATGCGATCACAGGCAAGCACTGCTATATATGAAACTTTTTGGTACTTCGTTGCAACTACAGCGCGCGTATGATGATATAAACCTTCGAGCGCTATGGCGCAAGATTGTCGATCGTCTGTGTCATCAGCACAAGCTAACTTTGGTGTTGGCCGCTTGTCTGTGCTTAGGAGCACCTGCTTATGCCAGTGCCAGTGCCAGTGCCAGCCTTAATGATACCTTATCAATTACCCAAGATATCAATATACAACGCGCTGATACTTTTGAGGATGAAGACGAGTTTAGTGATGATTTGATAAATAAATCTGCAACGATTAATGAGCCAAGCTTATATGCACTGCTCGACGCTGAGTTTGCAGCAGATCGCAGTAATATGCCGCGCGCGCTGGCTATTTATAAGCAGCAAGCCTTTAAAGAAGAGGCAACGGCGGTCTTTGAGCGCGCGCTGAGCTTATCGCTGCGCAGTGAAGGGTTTGAGTCATCCTTAGCCTTTGCCAAAGCATGGCAAGAGCGCAATCCTGAGCACGCGCCCGCTTGGTTTTATGTCGCCCATTTAGCGCTCAAAGCGCATGATTATCCTTTAGCCGCCGAGACGCTCACGCTGATATTGCAAGATGATCCAAGAGCGGATTTGAGCGAAGTTTTGGTCGGTATTTATCCTGAAACTGATGAGGACAGACGCGAGCTACTAGCGGCTTTGCAGCTTATTGATAGCGCGCAAAACGCCTCGCTATCAGTACTCAAAGCAGGCTTATCATTGCAGTTCGACGAGCCAGAAGTCGCCCTTGTACATATCGACCGTGCCCTACTGCGTCAACCAGACTACGTGCCTTTTATTACCCTCAAAGCCGATATCTTACGTAAGCTTGAGTCCTCAAGCACTGTTACCAACTACCTTACTCAATCGCGCCTGCGCAATCCCTCTAACAAGAGCTTGTACCTATATGAGATTCGCTACTTACTCGATTTAAATCAAAGCCGTGAAGCGTGGGAGTTGCTGCTTGTTGCCAATAAGCGCTTTGAGGATGATGCGGAGATTACTTTGCTTGCTGCCCTTGTGAGCTTAGATATCGAAGAATACCCTAGCGCAGATAGGCTGCTTAACCAACTGGCAAAGAGCACCAGTTATCTCGATCAAGCGTATTATTACCTAGGTATTAGTGCCGAGCGCCAGCAGCGCTTTGATCAGGCCAAATATTATCTAAGCGGCGTTATGCAAGAGGATTTAGTGCTTGCTGCCCGCAAAAAAGTAGTGGCCTTTGAGCTCAATGATAATAATATCGAGGCGGCTATTGCCACTTTAGAAAAGCTACGCCAGCAGTTTGAGATATTTGCACCTGAGGCTTATATTATGCAGGCAGATATCTTGTGGCAGCAAGAGCAAAAGGACAAAGCACAAATGCTCTTGGCACGTGCTAGCCGCGAGTATCCTGATAACGAAGACCTGTTATTTGCGCGCGTACAATTACTTGATGATCGCAGTGATTATGTCATCAAGCGCACTTTACTCAATCATTTGCAGACGCTTAAGCCCAATAACTTATCTTATAAACTAAGCTACGCACGACTGTTACTTGCCAATGATAGAAATTCTGAGCAAGGCTTAGCTCTAGCAAAAGCTATCGTTCAGATTCGCTATGATGACCTGCGTTACGATAACGGTTTGCACTTGCAAGCGCTCAATGTGCTGGCAGATAATGCGCTTGCAAACGATAATTACGCACAAGTGATCAGCTATCTGCAAACGCCTTATGATGTGCTACCAACCTTAGAGTCTGGGGTGCTGCTATTGCGAGCTTATCAGGGCTTAGGCGATGATGACAGAGTTAGAATGCTACTCATAGACCTGCAAAAACGCTTCTCTTTTGGACAACAAAACGTCAATGACCGTATTCAGCTTTACTGATTGTCAGAAGTTATCAGCAGCAAAACGTTCAAAAACAATGTCGCTTATAAAAGGCATAACCGAGTAACAAATGGCGCGTAAGCTGTACTGCTAAGCACATCACTGCTAAACACACAAAAATTTGCATCCCTTTTGAGGAATAATCATGTCATCTTTATTATCAAAAACGCCATTGAACACCCGTCTATCTACATTGGCTGCCATAACTTCTGCTATATTGATTACCTCTGGCTGCCAATCGTTACAAAGCGCTAAAACGCCTATTACCAGCAGCCCTACCGTACAAGCGCAAAAACTCGATGACTTTACTATTAATGGCAAGATTGGCGTCACTATGCCTACCCCTAGTGATAGCGCACAAAACCCTGGCACGCAAGGCGGTAGTGCATTCTACGCTTGGGGTCAACAAGACGATCGCTTCGCTATTGAACTCATTGGCGCGTTAGGCATTGGCAAAACCAATATTGAATACAATGGTCAAACGGCGACACTGGTCAGCGAAAAGACAGGTACGCTCACCGCTGATGATCCAGAGACATTATTGCTAAAGGCCACAGGCTGGCAAGCGCCTATCTCACAAATGCCCTACTGGATATCGGGTCGCCCTGCGCCCTCAGATAGCGATGCACAAGTGGACGCGCAAAACCGCCTGATCAGCTCAGTCAATGGGCCTTGGACTGCAAACTTTACATATAAAGGCGCTGATACGTTGCCTAACAAAATTAGCGCCACGCAGCCGCAAGGTCAAAAGGTCATTATGACCATTAATCATCAAGATCGTTAAATTGCACTGCTGATATATTGACCCTACTTTATCTACGACGCAAAACTATATGACGACTCACACTATCACGCGCTTGTCCCCTGCCAAGATTAATCTGTTTTTGCATATCACAGGCAAACGCGGCGATGGTTATCATAATCTGCAAACCGTCTTTCGTCTGCTTGATTGGGGCGATTATTTGCATTTTTTGCTCAGTGCGCAGGTCGATATCAGCGCGGTAACTACAGATAGCGCGGATGCGAATCAGCAAGCGACTCGCCTTTGTCATCAGCTCATCATCCTTGCTGGCGCGGATAGCATTACTGACAATGTAGAACAAAACCTCATCTTTAAAGGGGCAAAAGCGCTGCTATCTTCTATTATTACAATAGGAGAGATGCCAAAATCCCTGCAAGCGGTTCGCATTACTTTAGATAAGCATCTGCCTATGGGCGCAGGCTTGGGCGGTGGCTCCTCTAATGCGGCGACCACTTTGCTAGCGCTCAACGAGCTGTGGCAATTTAAACTCAATCAAAACGAGCTAATCAAAATCGCTACCACTATTGGTGCGGATGTGCCTATATTTATTTATGGGCAGGATGCTATCGCTATGGGAATCGGTGAGGAGCTAACGGCAATTGATTTGCCTGCTCATCACTATCTGATTCTTACGCCCGATGCGCATGTGAATACTGCTAAACTATTTGCCCATCCTAAATTAAGTCGTAATATTACGCCTTTATCTATCGACGCTATAAAAAATCAAACCCATGATTATGTGCAACATTTAAATGCACCTTTTAAGAATGTCTTTACGCCTGTGGTCACAAGCTTAGCTCCTGCGGTTGAAAAAGCACTAAATTACTTGCAAGGTTTAGAGTCGCAAGCTCTAGGCACAGCGAGAATGACGGGGTCTGGTAGCGCCGTTTTTTTGCCGTTAGAGGCGAGTGTGGCTGCTGATAAAAGCATACTGACGAAGTGGACTCACGGCGCGCCTTGTCCAGCTTATGTCGTAAATAGTCTGCCACCCTACAATCAAATCTAACTTATTCAAATATCTCATCGTTAATCTGTTAATAATAAACCCTGTAAAAAGGCCGAAAAGCCTTGCAAAATCTGCAAATTTGATTATAATAGGTCGCCTTAAAGGGGTATAGCCAAGTTGGTAAGGCATCAGGTTTTGATCCTGACATCCGTTGGTTCGAGTCCAGCTACCCCTGCCATTTTTAGTTTGTATTGCTGCATTTTATGATAGCAATTGACAACACCCTCCTACTTTCGGTATAGTTCGCAACGAACACCGTTAGGATAAGTCAGCGATAAATAACTTTATTTTACTGCTGACATGATCGACTATCATGCCATTTTGATACTTTTCAAATAGTACTGGTAGAGCAAGACCTTACAGGGGTATAGCCAAGTTGGTAAGGCATCAGGTTTTGATCCTGACATCCGTTGGTTCGAGTCCAGCTACCCCTGCCATTTTCTACTGTAATGATATACCCCTCTTTTTTCTACATTTGAGCAGTTAGATACTGCTTTGCGGTCGCTGCTTGAGTCAATCAATAGGACTTCAGTCATGCCTTATTTGGCAATTTTTACGGGTAGTGCCCATCCAGAACTTGCGAAAACCGTAGCAGACCACCTACATATTCCTCTTGGTAAAGCTGATATTACCCGTTTTTCTGATGGCGAAATTGCTGTGGAAATCAAAGAACACGTGCGCGGTAAAGACGTGTTTATCATGCAGCCCACCTGTGCACCTACCAACGATAACTTAATGGAAATCATGATGATGGCCGACGCTTTGCGCCGCTCTAGCGCCGGTCGTATTACCGCTGTCATGCCCTACTTCGGTTATGCACGCCAAGATCGCCGTCCGCGTTCTGCTCGCGTACCCATCTCAGCCAAAGTCGTCGCTGATATGCTCAACATCGTTAGTATCGATCGCGTGATGACTGTTGATTTGCACTCAGATCAGATTCAGGGTTTCTTTGATATTCCAGTCGATAACATTTATGGTACGCCGGTACTGTTAAACGATCTCAAAAAACAAGATTACGACAATATCATGGTCGTCTCACCTGACGTTGGCGGCGTAGTTCGTGCTCGCGCTATGGCCAAGCAATTGGGCGATGCTGACCTCGCTATCATCGACAAGCGCCGCGCGCGCGCTAATGAGTCACAAGTGATGCACATTATCGGTGATGTCCGTGACCGTGATTGCGTTATCGTCGATGACATGGTCGATACAGCAGGAACATTGTGCAAGGCTGCTGAAGCGCTCAAAGAAAATGGCGCGCGCCGCGTACTCGCTTATATCACTCACCCTGTATTATCGGGTAAAGCGCTCAAAAACATCAGTGAATCAGAGCTTGATGAGATCGTCGTCACCGATACGATTCCGTTATCTGACGCCGCCAAAGCTTGTACCAAGATTCGTCAAGTGTCTATCGCTCCGATGCTCGCTGAGAGCTTGCGCCGTATCAATAACGAAGAGTCTATTAGTGCGATGTTTGATGCCTAATTGTTTTGATTCATAATTCTCAATCCGTAACTTTCATCAATTGAGATATGATTGAATAAAAATAGCGTTAAGACCCTATGAGTCTTAGCGCTATTTTTATTTAAAAGTGGTAAAAGGCATAAGCCTTTATTATTGCTACAAAACCACGTATAATGCGCGCCTGTATTCATCTTTAGCTGACGTCTGTTTTTTGGCGCTAGTAGCATGATTTATACTCTTTAAGCTTTACTTTATAAGTATCAATTATCTGGTGATAGACTGGTCGCAAGTCTTAGATCACTAGTAGATACTTCACATACACTCTATAGGATTAATTCCATGGCTATTGATCATTTTGCAATTAACGCAGTTGACCGCTCTGCTGAGCAACAAGGTAAAGGTGCGAGCCGCCGCCTACGTAAGCAGAACCTAGTCCCTGCTATCATTTATGGCGGTGGTGCAGAACCAACCGCTATTTCAATCAAACTAAACGAGATGGTAAAGTCACTTGAATACGAAGCGTTCTTTTCACAAATCTTGACCATCACTACAGACAAAGGCGATGAGCACCAAGTCGTTATTAAAGACTTGCAGCGCCATCCTGCCAAAGGCTTCCCAATGCATGCTGACTTTCAGCGCATTGTTAAGGGCCAGAAAATCAACATGAACATCCCAGTTCATTTCAGTGGTCGTGAAGACGCGCCAGGTACTGCTAATGGAGGTATCTTGTCTACGCTAGTGTCTGATGTCGAAATCATCGCACTACCATCACAGCTTCCTGAATATCTAGACGTTGATGTGTCAAGTATGGAGATTGGTGATCTATTCCGTCTATCAGATATCAACTTGCCAGAAGGCGTGGTTATCGCTGAGCTTGAATTAGAAGACGGTCACGACCGTACTATCGTCAACATGCAGCCACCAACAGTCGAAGAAGTTGACGAAGATGCTGACGAAGTTGATGCTGACGAAGTTCCTGCTACTGAGCAAGGCGGCGAAGGCGAAGAAGCGACTGACGACGATTCAGAGTCAGATAGCGAGTAATAAGTTATGGGTTGCTACGGCGTTTTAGTCGCTTTGTAGCATTCAGACTTACGCCGTATACGCAGCAGGGGATAATCGTCTCCTGCTGTTTTTGTCAGTACATTTTGAAAAGCTAACAGCTATCTTTTCAAAATATATTTATAGCAAATATGAGTATTTTATGGCCATTAAACTTATTGTGGGTTTGGGTAATCCTGGTGAGCAGTATATGTTCACCCGTCACAATGCTGGATTTTGGTTCGTGCATCATTTAGCGCAGCAATTTAATATCAGCTTGAGCCATGACAAAAAATTCCACGGTATCACTGGACGCGGACAGATTCATGGACATGATGTGCGCCTGCTACTACCGCTGACTTTTATGAATAAATCGGGGCAGTCAGTAGTGCCTATGGTCAACTTTTATAATATCGATAATCATGAGCTGCTGATCGCTCATGACGAATTGGACATCCCAGCAGGCAGTATCAAGCTCAAAACGGATGGCGGGCATGGCGGACACAATGGTTTGCGCGATATTACTCCGCATATCGGTAACGACTTTCATCGTCTGCGTATCGGTATCGGTCACCCAGGTCATAAGTCAAAGGTCAGCGGTCATGTACTCTCAAAAGCGGCGCCTGATGAGCAGATTGCTATTGATAGCGCGTTGTCTGCCAGTTTTGAGGCATTGCCGTTGCTGTTAGCTGGCGATATCGAAAAGGCACGCTCCCAGATTAATAGCTTTAAATTACCTGAATAAAAGAGAGGTAATAACGCGCCCTTTTAATTTAGTGATCATACCCCCATTAACCTCTTGAATTGATTCATTTAGCACCCGTCACACTTTTAATACTCGTTACACTAAGGAAGCAACCTATGCTACTTAATATGCTCAAATGCAAACTACACCGTGCCCGCGTCACTCATGCAGAGCTTCATTACGAAGGTTCATGCGGTATTGATGGCGACTTGTTGGACCTCGCCGGTCTTCGCGAGAACGAGTCGATCGACATCTATAACGTTACCAACGGCAAGCGCTTTCGCACTTATGCTATTCGCGCAGAAGCGGGCTCTGGTATCATCTCGCTAAACGGCGCCGCAGCACATATGGCAGATTTGGGCGATATCGTTATCATCTGTGCTTATGCGCATTTTGATGAAGTTGAAGCGTCAACCTATCAGCCAAAGCTGGTCTATTGCAATGAAGACAATACGGTCAAAGACACGGCGAACATAATTCCTGTACAAGTGGCTTAGTTACAAGTGGCTTAGTCTGATTCGTTGCTAGTCTGCTACTTGCAAAACTAGTGAGTCAGACACTTATTCTTATTGTATTCGTAGTACGCATGCTAGTATTCGGGCTGAATCCAAATGGGTTCAGCTTTTTTTATGTCTGTAGAGGTATGATTTATGTGGCTAGCGATAACAGCGGTGATTATTGGACTGGCGATCTTGGTCTGGAGTGCTGACGTTTTTATTGATGGCGCTGTGGTCTTAGCTAATAAATTAAACGTACCCAGTTTTTTGATTGGTGTGGTCATCTTAGGACTTGGCACCTCAGCACCTGAAATGGTCGTCTCAGTGCTCGCTGCTTTAGAAGGCAGCCCTGAGCTGGCACTGGGTAACGCTTATGGCTCCAATATCATTAATATCGCTTTGGTACTTGGCGCAACGGTACTTATCAGCCCTATTATCATACGCAAGAGCATTATCAATCGTGATATGCCGCTACTGCTACTCGTCACTGGCGTTGCGGCATGGCAGCTTAACGATGGCGTCTTAAGTAATACTGACGGCATTGTGCTCATTGCTTTGTTGATAGCGGTATTAGGTATCCAGATTGTACTGAGTTTGAAAGAGGGTAATCACGAACATGAAGACGACCCTGTATTAGATAGTGCTCAGGAAACCAGCGCTATTCGTGGTCTTGGCGCGCTGCTATTGGGCCTCTCGGTATTGATTTTAAGCTCCCGTGCGATCGTTTGGGGTGCAGTCGAGCTTGCTACGCTTTGGGGACTTAGTGAACTGATTATTGGCTTAACCATCGTTGCTGTGGGTACATCCTTGCCTGAGCTGGTTGCAAGCTTGTCTGCCGCGCGCAAAGGCGAGCATGATATGGCGCTTGGAAATATCATCGGCTCCAATATCTTTAACACTTTAGCTGTTGTGGGACTTGCCGCGCTCATCGCACCGATTAATATTAGCCCCGTTATCTTATCGCGTGATGTGTTAGTAATGGGTGGTATCACGGTGCTACTTTTTGTGATGTGCTTATTTGCTTTTATATCCAAACGTCAATTTGGCCGCGTCTCTGGTATGACTTTGATATTGGCATTTGTAGGTTATACGTTATGGCTATCGCAAAGTGTCGCTATATAAATAAGCAAAAACAAGCCTGTGTTTATTCACTGTCTTTACGGTTGCGTAGCACGCGCCATAAGCCTTCATTCTCTGTTCTTGGCATTTTAAGGGTAATGGTGTTTGAGATCATGTCTTGTACCGCAAGGCCACGACGATTGAACAGACAAAAGGCGTAATTAAACATCAAACCCAAAAACGCACTGGTCAGCATAACAGCGCGCGAGCCGCCGATTAGGCTACCGATAAGACCAAAGATAAGCGGCATGATACTTGCCGCTAAGATACGCTTAAATGCCTGTCCCCAGCTAAGCAAATGACCGGTGTCGTTAACGGTCTTTAACCGCCACGTCTGCATACCCAGCGTCTGACCACCGCGCCGCCAAAACAGTCCATAAAAACCCACTAAGGTTAAGATAAAAGACGGCGTCATTACCGCATTTTGGTACCAAACGGGTAAGGTCTGCGCTTGATTGGACTCCGTCCCTGTCTGCATAGTCGCAAGCGTTCCTATGACTGTCAGCGCCGTCCCTACCAAGAACAGTAATGCCAGTATCAACATACCGTCATAGACGATAGCGGCGATTCTAGTCGTTGGTTTAGCAATCGTCGGCTCATCGCTCTTATGCGCCAGCTTTGCAGCTACTTTTGGCTTTGCTTGCGTAGGTGATGATATTTTGCTTCTTGATTTGGTCTTGGCAGAGGGCTTTTTGGAGGTTTTTGGCATGGCAGGCGCTCACAACAGGTAGGCAATAGGTCTATTGTACCGCAATTGCGCCTGTTATCATAAACGGATGACAAAACGAGCAGACATAAAAAAACCGCCAAATATCTAAAGATAGGCGATTGATTTAGAGTTCTCTATAATGCTTTTAGACATTAATAATGCAAATGGTGCGCCCGGAGAGATTCGAACTCCCGACCCCTTAGTTCGTAGCCAAGTGCTCTATCCAACTGAGCTACGGGCGCGTTTTGCACATCATTTACTGAGCAGTGACATAGCACTTTTCTAGCAAATTAGGTTGGCTATTATATAGAGTACAAACTTAATGTCAATGCTTTTATCAGTTAAAATAAAAATTACTGTCAAAACACATCAAACTCTATATATCGCCGAATAAGATGGCGGTGAAGGAGGGATTCGAACCCTCGATACGCGTTAACGTATGGTTCCTTAGCAGGGAACTGGTTTCAGCCACTCACCCACTTCACCGAAACGAGATAAGACATTTGTAAAAACAAACTTTGTAGTAACAAATACAGTATCGTTGCTATCGATACGTCCTAGTCGTGGGCGAGTATTATAACAAAGACATCGCCAATTGCAAGCCTTGTCATGCGTTTAATCCTGCTTTGATAGTTATTTAATAAAATGATGTCTGATCAGTTTCAGTTGTGGATTATTGATAAAGCCACTATTGATACTAGTCATTTATATTTTAGCCATAAAAAACGCCCTACCTTAGCAGAGCGTTTGATTATGACGTATAAATTATCTTAAAGGATAGCTTAGCCTAACATAGGCATAAAGCTGGCGGCAAAACCACCGATAAAGATCTCAAGCAGATAAAAGGCAAGAAAGGCGACAATCGGTGAGAGATCTAGCATGCCTAGATTTGGGGTAATACGGCGAAACGGCGCAAGGATAGGTTCTGCTAAGCGCATAATGATATTAACAATAGGATGCACGGAACCTGTAAATACGACAATCCAGCTGACGATAATAGAGCCTATCACCAAATAGCGACACATACGCAAAAAGTCTAATACCAAACTGATGGTACCCGTAAAAAATAGCGGTACAGGGGCGATGCCTTGCTGAGTCAAAGCCGCCTTGCCTGATATATCAATCAGGCGAATAAGCAGCATCAAAACAATAGCTGCAATGCTAATGCGACCTTGCGCTACGGTAGGAAAAATACGACCAAACACATCGACGATATGGGTGGCTCGATAAGCGGGCGCGATCATAGGGTCGCTGGCGTCCATATCCGCAAACTGCAGCATAAAGCGTATAAACACCAGCAGCATGGCAAAGGTGGTGACCAGATCAAAAACTTGTAATAAGGCGTTATTCATGGAGCATTACTCAGTATCGATAGTTTTGCGTTAGCAAGTGCTAAGTTTAATTCAAAAAGCATCTATTGACTCATCTCATCGCTTAGCGCTTCACTGCGCTGATAGCACGCTTGCATAGCTTCAGCGATTTGACGTCCAATCTCATTGGCTTGCATCGATTCGATCGCCGCCTGCGTCGTACCATTTGGCGAGGTGACCTTGCGGCGTAGCTCACTCGGTGCGTCATCGCTATCCATGGCCATTTTAGACGCGCCTAGCATTGTTTGCATAGCGAGTGCGGAGGCTTGCTTGCGACTTAGCCCTAAATCGACTGCGCCGTCAATCATCGACTCAATAAAATAAAAGACATAGGCAGGCGCTGATCCTGATACAGCGGTCACTGCATGCATATGCGCCTCATCATTGACCCACATGACCAGCCCTGACGCCGCCATTACTGCCTCTGCCAGTTGCTTGTCATCATCATTTGTCGCAGCACTGGCATATAGACCAGTTGCGCCCATTTGAATCATAGCAGGAGTGTTCGGCATAGCGCGGACGATGTTGCTATAGCCGCCGAGCATCGCGGATAAAATATCCGTCGATAGACCCGCTGCCACTGAAATGATGAGCTGCTTGTCGAGCACCTCTGTAAAAGCGCTGACCACCATTTTCATCACTTGCGGCTTGACCGCGAGTACGATGACATCTGCACTAATCACAGCGGATGTGGCATCCTCAGTGGGATCTACCGTATTGATTCCTTTAGCCGTGAGCGTTTGACGTATCTCGCTACTAGGATCTGCAACTGTAACCAGCTTAGGATTAACGCCGCAGCCGATCAGACCACTGATCAAAGCCTGCGCCATATTACCACCACCGATAAAGCTTATCTTTTTATCATTTAATACTGACATAATTTATCCTTTATAACGTCGCTAACGGCTGCGCTTATGATCTTATTATAATTTTCATCAAACGCGCAGCAGTAGGGCATGCAAAATGACACTCAGTTTATCATACTGCCATTCTTGGCGTTTGATAAATTAAAAACCCCTAGTCAACATGCAAACTACTTTTTAACCCTTGCGCTATGGCATTGAATGCTGGGTTGTCGTTGTCCAATATCCAAGTCTCAAACGGTGATATCAATGCCAGATGAATGATATGAGATTTGTTCTCGCTGTCAGGCAATATTAGGCTCACTACTACCAAACTATCGCGTAGCCATACAGGTATACCTAAGCTCTGATACAGCTTTTTGCCTGACTGCGCTCGACTGTTTAGCGCAGTTTTTACCTTTTGCTGACGACCAAGCGGCGCAATGCTTAAAGCAATAGTATCACTCATATTTATAGGCGACTTATCAAGCACCACCTTTAATTGCCAATGGCACCTTTGATCTTGGCGTACCGTAATGAGTGTTGCTCTATGAGCAGTATGCAGCGGACAGGTTTGCGCAGGTATATCATTGTTGAGCCATGCAAGCCACTGATTGCTTAATCGATATAGCTTTTGACGATAACGACGAATCGTATAAGCTCGCTGGCGTCCTTGCCAAAATAGCTGGGTCTGATGATCAAAATCGGTGCGCTTGGTTAAGTGAATAACGTCATCTATAAGCTGCTTTGACGGCGGTAGCGGCTCATCTAGTGCCAGCCAGTAGTGCATTAATTGACTCAGGCGAGCGCTTGGCAAGGCATTCAATGAGTCGATATCGATAACGCGCTGCACAGGCGGCATTTGTAGTGGTGCAAAAGATGAGGCGGATACTTGTATAAGATCTTGCTTCGCTTGCGCATGAATAATGTCTTTGGCATCCGCTAATAGCTGCGCGCTACGAGCAATATTCTGGGTTGCGTTAGCATTATAGTGTGTGAGCATAGGCAAGACATCACGGCGCAGACCACTACGTACATTATCTCCGCTATCATTCGTAGGATCATCGATATAGGGCAACTCCATCCGCTTAGCATAGGCAGTGATATCACTGCGGCGCACGTTGAGCCAAGGTCGCCATAACACATGTTGCCGCGCGCCTGTCTGTTGCAGGCGAAGGGGCATCATGCCTGCCAGTCCATTGACGCCCGCGCCTTGAATGAGGCGCATCAGTACCGTCTCAGCTTGATCATCGCTATGATGACCGAGGATCAGTACATCACCTTGATTGATATGCGCTAGCATGGCGGTATAACGGGCTTGGCGCGCAGCTTGCTCATCAGCACCGTCCACCTGAGCTTGCAAGATATAACACCGCATTTGCTGCGCGCGCGCCCAATTGGCTACGTGTATCGCCCACTGCGCGCTACCTGCTTGCAAGTTATGATCGACATGCAGTAGCTGCGGCAAAAATGGCACCTTGCCTTGTCTATAAAGCTGCACGCATGCAGCAGCTAACGCTAACGAATCACGGCCACCACTACAGGCCAGCCAAATACGGCGACCGTGCAGGTGCTCATAGTGCTCAGCGGTACTGGCTAGTAGCGCCTGACTGAGCTTTTTATCTACTGGCAGAGTCGATGACAGCGTTCTGATGGGATGATGACGGATAGCAGAGCTATTCATAAAATAATCTTATTAAAATATGGTTTATTGATCTGCTTAACAATAATAAACCTTTAGATATAAAAAAACGTGCCTTTATAGGGACACGTTTATTTTAACAAAATACTAAAGAGTTAAATCGACCTTTTAGGCAGGCAGCATCACCTCAGAATTAAAGGTTTTAAGCTTTTCATAACGTTGCTCACAGCGCACGTCTGCATCCATATCAACAAGCTCATTCAACTGCTCAGTAATCAGCTCCTTTAGCGCGTTCATAACTGGCTGCGGATGGATATGCGCGCCCTCGCCTTCTTCAATAACCGCGTCAATAAGTCCTAGCTGATACAAGTTAATGGCATTAAGCTTTAGCGCTTCGCTAGCGTCTTTGGCTTTTTCAGCGGTTTTCCATAGGATAGAGGCGCAGCCCTCAGGAGAGATAACTGAGTAGATACTGTTCTGGAGCATATTGACTTTGTCACCAACGCCAATAGCTAGTGCACCACCTGAGCCGCCTTCACCGATAATCGTCACGATAATTGGTACTCTAAGGCTTGAGAATACCGCAATACTCTCAGCGATCGCTTGCGCTTGTCCGCGCTCTTCTGCGCCAATACCAGGATAGGCGCCTTGGGTGTCGACAAAGGTCATCACAGGAATATTAAAGCGCTCAGCCATTTTGACCAGACGGATCACTTTGCGATAGCCTTCAGGATTTGCCATGCCAAAATTATGAGCGATGCGCTCGCGCGTACTACGCCCGCGGTGTTGACCAACTACCATAACCGGCTCGCCATTGAAGCGCGCAAGGCCTCCGACAATCGCCTTGTCATCAGCGAAAGCTCGATCGCCATGAAGTGCGTCAAACTCTGTGAATAATTGATTGACGTAGTCCATAAACAATGGACGTTTGGCATGACGTGCCAGTTGTACGCTATCCCAGACGGTACTCATAGACTTATCCTTTTTGTCATTTTTTCTGTGATGACTGATATGATCTAGGCGCTATTGCAATACAAAGCGCTATTGTTAATTAGGGCATTCAACCACTATCAGCATCATGGCAGTACAGTTGTAAACTCAATAAAAACTATAGTAGCACATCTTATAAGCTATGGCATTAGCACAACTTTACGTTATTGACATTTATAACGTCGTGCTTATCTATCGTTCAAAAGAATAATGACGTTTACAGGTAACGGATTTCTAGCAATTTTATAATGTATAACTTTTCAATGTATAAAAGCGATAAGTCATATTATTTATCCGCTTTAACAATTATCTACTTCAGTGATTATCCACTTCAATAATTATCCGCTTCAACAATGTCAAGCTTGACGCCCCACTTAGCGAATTGATCAGTCTCCGCATAAAGATCGGTAAGCAAAGACGTATAGTGCTCGTTACCATTGGTCACCGTAATTTGCCAGTGATTGCTCTTAATCACCTTGATACTCATTGTCGGCGGAATATATTCGCTGCGACCATGATGGGCTAATACGGCTAACCGAAGCAGCAGGCACAGATACACTAAGGAATCACCGCCAATGCTGCAAGCCTGCTCAAGCGCATCGGATTTAAGCCGCCGCCTGTGGCTAAGTGCCAGCTGCGCCATACGCTTTTGGTCCACTTGTGAGAACCCTGGAATATCTGAATGCTCTAACAAATAGGCACTATGTTTGTGATAACCGCTATGACTAATCGCTAGACCCACCTCATGCAAATAAGCGGCGCGGCGCAATAGGTCAGCGTCATCGGTATTTAATTTTAAATCTTTTGCCACTTGTTCAAAGAGTAGATGGCTGCTCTTGACCACTTGCTTGGCTTGTTTTTTATCGACCGAATAACGCTTGATGAGTGCCAGCACGCTACGATCGCGCACATCTTCACTGCTAAAGCGCCCAAGCATGTCATACATCACCCCTTCTCGCAGCGCGCCATCTGAATAGGTCAACGTCTCAATCCCAAGTACTTTCATAACCGCGCGCAGTACCGCCACCCCTGCTGGGAACACCGCTTTTCGGTGCTCTTTGACGCCTTCTAAGTCAATATCGTCAACGTTACCTATTTTAGTTAACAGCTTTTCAAGCTTTTTGAGACCCTGATACGTCACGCGCTCTTGATCATCAGACCAACCTTTTGATACCAGCACATTACGCACCGCCTTAATCGTGCCGCTTGAGCCGATTACACTGCTCCAGCCCGCTTTTTGGTAGCGACCATTAATCGCCAGCACCTCTTTGCGCGCCGCGCCAATAGCTTTGGTAAAGGCGTCTTTGGTGATTTGGCCATCAGCAAAGAACTTTTGAGTGAAGGCGACGCAGCCCATTTGCAAGCTCTCAGTGAGTATCGGCTCAAAACCTTGACCAATGATGAACTCAGTCGAGCCGCCGCCAATATCTATAACCAGACGCTTATCGCTACTGGCATTGGTGTGCGAGACGCCCAAATAGATCAGACGTGCCTCTTCGCGACCAGCGATAATCTCAATAGGTTTGGGCAATATCTCATTAGCACGAGCGATAAAGTCGTTGGCGTTTTTGGCTTGGCGCAGGGCATTGGTCGCAACGATACGCACGCGCGCAGGTGGTACCGCATCAAGACGCGCCACGAACCGACTCAAACAATCCAAACCTCGGCGAGCGGCTGCCGCACTCAATATATTGTGCTCATCTAACCCTGCTGCTAATTGTACCTTTTCAGACATGGAGACTACTTTTCGTACCTCACCATGATCAAGACGAGCAATCGCTAAATGAAAACTGTTGGAGCCGATATCGATAGCAGCCATCAATTCATCTTCGGCAAGCGGCGGATTGGTAAGGTAGTTGTTGGGCATAAAAAGCGGTTACCGTAGGTTGCAGGTTGAATGCCTCAAACAATCAACGAAAAGAGATACAAATAACCTCAAACCCTGATTGTAAGGTATCAAGCGTTATCAATGAGTGCTGTCATTAAAGCATTTATGCCCAATAGGGGCAAGCGCTCGACTGTCCTATATATTCAAGAGCGGATATGAGATTTAGCTATTGCGATGTGCTAGGTTATATCGCAATAACAACGGCTATGTCATAATTAACAATTACTTAGCCTTAATTTTGTTATATGATAATGATCTATCTACACCCTTTATAACGCATAAAAAGACGAGCAAGGACGCTACTATGAACACTCAAACCAAACACACCGTTTTTAGCCGTACAGACCTAGAGACCAACAACAAAATCAGAAACGTCAAACCAACTGAGCAAAGGTTTTATGACTTCTATTTAGAAGAGCATCAAAATATGGCTTGTCGGCGTTTGCATTTTGCGGGCAGTAGTTTTGGTTTATTAGGCTTGGCAAAATCTATCAAAACCCGTTCGCCAAAACCTCTACTCAAAGGGATTGCCGCAGGCTATGGCTGCGCTTGGGTCGGACATTTTTTCTTTGAAAAAAACAAACCTGCCTCGTTTAAATTTCCGCTCAAAAGCTTCGCTAGTGACTTTCGCATGTATGGCGATGTACTACGCGGCAGATTAAGTCTAAAAGATACTAAGTTTGATAAGATCAAACAGCGATAACTCTTTATCCGTCAGCAACTCTTTATTCGTCGGCCCTATTATCCGTCAGCTTTTACCTGACACAAAAAAGCCAGTACGTTTTATCGTACTGGCTTTCTTCTTATGACATTTTAGATCAAAAACTAACCTTTTGCCATCTGAGCAAAGATCTCATCAGCCGCTTTGACCGAAGCATCCAGATCTTCATCACTGTGCTTGATAGACATAAAGCCTGCTTCATAAGCAGAAGGCGCAAGATAAATACCACGATCTAGCATACCGTGAAAGAAAGTATTGAACACGTCCATATCGCACGCAGTCACATCATCAAAATCAAGCGGTGTTGGCGTGTCGGCGTCTTTTACAAAGAACATGCCGAACATGCCGCCAAGCTTATTGGTACGCAGATTGATACCGTGCTTGTCGGCAGAGGCTTGAATACCATCGACTAAATGGTCGACTTTGGCAGAGAGCTCCTCATAGAAGCCATCAACAGTTAAGTCCTCAAACATCGCGATACCTGCCCGCATGGCAAGCGGGTTGCCTGACAATGTACCCGCTTGATAGACGCCGCCCATCGGTGCGATACATTCCATAATCTCTTGCTTACCGCCAAAAGCGCCAACCGGCAGGCCTGCCCCAATGATTTTACCAAAGCAAGTCAAATCAGGCTGAATGCCAAAATGCGCTTGCGCGCCGCCAAGTCCAACGCGAAAGCCCGTCATCACTTCATCAAAGATCAGAACCGCACCATGCGCTGTGCACTGCTCGCGCAGGGTATCGTGAAAACTCTGCTCTGGGATGACCATGTTCATGTTACCGGCGATGGGTTCCACGATAACGCAAGCAATCTCGTCGCCCCATTTCTCAAAGCACTCTTTGATCGCATCTGGGTTATTAAAGGGAATGGTAATGGTATGCTTAGCAAAATCAGCGGGCACGCCTTTGGAGGTGGGCTCACCGATATCGAGCATGCCAGAGCCTGCCTTGACTAGCAGACTATCTGAGTGCCCATGATAGCAGCCTTCGAACTTGACGATTTTGTCGCGTCCTGTATAGCCGCGCGCTAGGCGAATAGCACTCATCGTCGCCTCAGTACCTGAGCTGGTCATGCGTATCATCTCAACGCTTGGTACGATCTCGCATATTTTGTCGGCGACAGTCGTTTCAAACGGCGTTGGTGTACCAAAGCTGAGACCATCGTCGGCAGCTTTTTTGACGGCATCGATTACTTTTGGGTGGGCATGCCCCAAAATCATTGGCCCCCAAGAGCCGATGTAATCAATATAGGCGTTGTCTTCGGTATCATAGATTTTGCTGCCCTTGGCACGGTGCATAAATACAGGCGTACCACCGACCCCAGCAAAGGCGCGAACGGGTGAATTGACCCCACCTGGAATGTGCTTGCGGGCTTGGGCAAAGAGTTGTTCGTTTTTAGTGCTCATAATGTACCTTTATTTTGTTTTACTTTTAAATTCAAAGTGAGTTCTACACTCATGATTTGAGTATTTGCTTATAAAATTACGTTGTAAAAAAGACTCTTATTAATTTTGTAACAACATAAGTTTGATAGCGCTAGCCGTTTACGCTTTTTTGACCACTGATGATTTAAGCTTCATCTGTCCAAAGCCGTCTAATTTGCAGTCGATATCATGACCATCTACAGGATCATCAAGCAGGCGAATGCTCTTGGCTTTGGTGCCGACTTTGATAACTATCGACGAGCCTTTTACCTTTAGATCTTTGATGACGGTGACCGCATCCCCATCTTGCAACGCATTACCTACCGCATCACGTACGATGCCATCCTCTTGCGTTTTTGTGTCAGCCGCATCACTCTCAGCTGCCGTCCATTCATGAGCGCACATCGGGCATACAAGCAGCGCGCCATCTTCATAAGTGTAATCAGCCGCGCATTTGGGACAATTAGGTAAGCTCATAGCAGTCTCGCAGCTCGTTATTAATAGAGTATTTTATGGCCCTCATTGTAGCGCAAATCCACTATTTTAACCAATGAGTCAGGTTACGATAAGATGTATTACTAAATCGTTACGATAAGTGAGACATCTCTTTTGTGCTCACTTTTTGTGCTACTCTCCATATTAAGCTGTCATTTAGCTCCCCACACAATTAACCTCTAACTAAATTGATAAACATACCGTTTGTATTAGGAATAATAACAATGACTGACTCTCACTTACCGCAGTTTTCTCAGATCACCATCGAAGGCGAGGATGCCGAAAAGTTCTTGCAAGGTCAAATTACTATTGATGTGACCAAGCTTGGACTCAGCTATCAGCCAACTGCACTTAGCAATCTAAAAGGCCGTATCGAGTTTGGCTTATGGATCAAAAAGCAAGACGAGAAGCAGTACGATGTAGTGATTAGTACTGATTGCGTCGACGCTTTGCTGGCACATTTAAACAAATTTGGTGCGTTCTCCAAGTTTACAACCAGCGCACCTGTCACGATTTACCCTTGTGTACTTGATCATGAGCCGACCTTTAGCCATAGCTCAGATAACGCTGACGGACAACAATGGGCGGCGATAAGTATTGCTACGGGTAACTATTGGATAGTGGCTAAGACGCAAGGTGAGTTTCAACCGCAAGAATTGCGCTTGCATCAGCGCGGCGGTATGGACTACGACAAAGGCTGTTATCTAGGACAAGAAGTGATCGCTCGTATTTACTTTAAAGCGGCGCCAAAAGCATTTTTGCACCGAGTTAAAAGCTCAGGTGAGACGCCTTTGGCAGGTGAGAAGCTGGGTAAAATACAAGTGGTCAATGCCATATCTACCGATACAGGGTTTGAGGCTTTAGTAGTGGCACGTCCTGAAGCTTTGGGTGATAGTGAGATGCGTGTTCTTGATCTGCCAGAGGCGCTACAAGCTGACGTGGCCCGACCTCAATGATACAACTTTAATTATCAATATAAATAAAAAAAGGTACTAACTAAAGGGAGGCTTATGACGCACATCGCGGTACTAGGAGCAGGCGTAGTCGGTATCACTACCGCATGGTACCTACGTCAAGCCGGCTTCGATGTGACAGTTATCGAGCGCGAATCAGCGCCTGGTATACAGACTTTATTTGCAAGTGGCGCTTTATCAGTAGGGGGTATGAATCCGTGGGCTAACCCTAAAACCCCACTTGCCACCCTTAAAGGATTTTTTCGAGAAGATGCGCCGCTCTTGTATCACCTGCGCGCTGATAAATCACAGCGCCAATGGGCACTACAGTTTTTGCGTGAGCGCCGCGCTGAGCAAGCAGATGCCAATTTGACTCAAATGGTGCGCTTAGGACTCTACTCGCAAACCGCCTTAAAACAGTTGCGCGTAGATACTGATCTCAGCTATGAGCACAAAACTCGCGGCGTCATGCATTTTTATACTCATCAGGCGTATTTTGAAGCAGCGGCTGAGCCAACTAAACGGCTACAAGAATTAAGCTGTGAGCGCCGCTTTATCGATATTAATAATGCGGCAAGTTTGGAGCCTGCGCTATACCCTGTTGCTCATAGGCTCGTTGGTGCAACCTTTACGAGCTGCGATGAGTCAGGCAATCCGTACCTGTTCACTCAGCGCTTGACTGAAAAGTGCATACTTGCAGGGGTGCGCTTTTTGTATAACACTGAGGTTGTCGCCATCAGCATGGATGACGATACGAGCAAATCTCGTGTCCACAGCATTACTATCCGTCCCATCGATGAAAACGCGCAAACCTTTAGCGCGGACAGTTATGTATTAGCGCTTGGTCACGATAGCATGGCGCTTGTCAAACCTTTAGACATTCATCTACCTATTTTCGCTGCAAAGAGCTACTCTGCAACTTACAAGGTCAATCCGCGCGCGCCGCATTTAGCGCCTTTTATCAGCCTTATTGATGATGAGTACAAGCTCATCATATCGCGAATGGGTGATAAACTACGAGTGACCAGCGCTATCGAATTTAGTGGTCATAGTTTGCCGCTCAATTTAGCGCAATGTGAGGCGATTACTGATCGTATTCAGCATCTATTCCCCAAAGGCATTATCGCCAATTCGGCTAAGTACTGGGCGGGCATTCATCCGATGACCCCATCAAGTGTGCCGTTAATTGGGCGCGCGCACGCAGGCTCTGTAAGGCGTGGTAGTCAAAACAGTGAGGCGACTTTTGAAAATTTATGGCTCAATACAGGACATGGTACGTTAGGCTGGACCTTTGCTTGCGGCTCCGCCAAGGCACTAAGTTTGCTGATACAAGATAGAGTACCCGACATCGATTTTAACTTTGTCGGTATCTCACACTCTTAAAAAATAGAAAATCAGACATTAAAAAGGGCGCTTACGGTTAAGCGCCCTTTTTGCATTTTTATGAGAGCATCGAAGCTTCACTTTCTGCTTCTACTTGATCTTTAACTGCAATAGCCTCTAGTTTCACAGGGACGCCGTTGACCGCCGCATTACCGCACAGCTCATCGATCAAAGTATCATCGGTCAAATCGTTGACGCTGACCCCAGCATGCGCTTGGGCGATTTTTTGCTTAACGCCACTGCGGCCGTGACCCCAGCCGTGCGGAATACTCACTACTCCTGCCATCAGCTCATCAGTGACTTCAGCGCTGATCGTTACTTGACCGACGCGCGAGGTGACTTCTACGTCTTGCCCATCCTCAATACCATACTCGCGTGCCGTATCAGGATGCAGCATCAATGTGCAGCGCGGTTTGCCTTTGACCAAACGCTGACTATTATGTAGCCAAGAGTTGTTACTACGCACATGACGGCGACCGATCAGCAAAATTTGCTCGTCATCGTAATTTGCCATCATCTCCTGCACTCGCGCCAAATCCGCTTGATAAAAATCAACATTGAGAGCAATCTGTTTGTCTTTATGCTTAATCGCTTGCGGTAGCATACGTTTGAGTGGTCCTAGATCCATGCCATGAGGGTTTTTCTTAAGCTTGCCTAGTGTCATACCTTGATAAGGTCCGCGGCGCAGCCCTTGATCAAGGACGAACTTGGGCCCTAGTCGCGCGGTGAGCTCACGCTCTACTCGGGTTGCTAGAGCAGGTTTTTTGTCCAAGCGCTTGGCAAGCTCTAGATATATCTGCCAGTCGTGCCTAGCATCTTTGTGCTTGGTAAACAGTGCGGGTGAGTATTTGGCGACATTATGCACTGCAAAGCCATTAAAGGTCACATCATAATGCTCGCGCTCTAGCGGCGAAGCTGGCGGCAATATAATGTTGGCATGGCGACTGGTTTCGGTCACAAAATAATCGATGGCGACCATAAAGTCCAATTGCGCCAAGGCCTCATCTAACTTCTCACCATTTGGGGTACTGAGCACCGGATTACCCGCCACACACATAAAGGCCTTGAGCTGCCCCTCGCCTGTCACTAGCATCTCATCTGCCATAGCGACGACTGGGTAATCGCCGTTAAAATCAGGCAGATTGCTCACGCGCGTATGACGTTTACCCAGATACCCTGGGCCTGAATTATTGACCAAATCAACCGCAGGATTAGGGAACATCAAGCCGCCTACTTCATCCAAGCGTCCAGTGACGATATTGATGATCATAATCAGATACTGACATAGCAGACCAAACTCTTGCACTGAGACGCCCATACGCCCGTAACAGACTGAGCTGTCCGCCTCGCAAAACTCAGCGACCAAACGTTTGATCTCATGCGCACTTATACCCGTGATACTCGCCACCAACTCAGCGCTATAGTCTTTGGCAAAGTCTGCCATACGCTCAATCTCTGGCGTCAAAGCAATTGCCTTGTTGTTTTTGGCACGTACTTTGTCCGCGTAGCCTTGGATATAGATCTCGTTGAGCATAGCGAGCAGCAACAAAACGTCGGTGGCTGGACGGATAAAATGGTGCTCACTTGCCAGCTCAGCCGTCTCTGTACGTCTAGGGTCAATGACCACTACTTTGCCACCGCGTCCTTTGATATCTTTGATCTTTTGACGCATATTTGGCGCGGTCATGATACTGCCGTTGGAGGCTAGTGGATTGCCGCCGATAATCAGCATGTGCTGGGTACGGTTGACATCAGGCACTGGGATACGCAGCATATGCCCAAACAGATGCATGCTGACGATATGGTGTGGCAGCTGATCGATTGAGGTCGCAGAGAAGCGGCTACGGGTCTTTATACTATTAAGCAGGTGCTTGACGGTGAGCATACCGCCCATGTTATGCACGTTTGGATTACCCAAATAGATACCAAGGGCGTTTTTGCCGTACTTGCTCTGTACGTCGCTGATACCAGCGGCAACTTTATCTAATGCCTCCGGCCAGCTGATTTTTTTCCAGCCGCTCGCAGTACGTTCTACCGGATGACGCAGGCGATCAGGGTCTTCGTGCAAATCTTGCAGTGCTGTCGCTTTGGGACAGATATAGCCTTTAGAGAAAGGATCATCTTTGTCGCCTTTGATGGACAATACCTTGTTGCCATCGTGTTTGATGACAATGCCGCACATGGCTTCGCACAAAGTACAGGTTCTAAGATGCGTTTTTTCGTTGGCTTTATTTTGCTGCGTTTTACTTTTCGTCGCCATAATCATACTTCCTTGTACTTTAAAATAGACATTCCATTTTGGGGTCGTTCTTATTAGCTAACAGTTGACTGCACTCAAACTATCTATAAGAGTCGCTTAAAAAGTCAGTCTACAACGTAATATCTTACTTGTCTGTTTTTTCTCATCATATTAGGACGTGTTGAACATTCACAAATACGCACTGACAGAGACTATTTTTTATGCGGTTCGCAGTTAAACATAGTAAGTTTAGTTATTCTAAGCATCTATTTTTAACCATGAAGCGTCAAAAAAGAGTCCTGTCCCCAGCTATTTATAAAGAGGGGCTGATGCTAAAATCGCTCTATTCGTTGTAAAAATCTAGCCAATACATCAGTATTACCTGCAATTTTTACTTAGACTAGAACAATTTTAGCTATCAGCAGTGCCATGGTTGAATGTTCAACACGCCCTAATAAATTGATATATAAAACAAGAAATTACCCGTCATTATCCTTAAGTTACACTACCAACATTCCTTATACAGACAAAACAGTCGTCAATTTATATAGTGATGACAGTAGTTGAGTATTTAAATATTTCGATAACTAAACTACTAAAAACATTTATAAGGAAGTGGTGGCACAGACTACTATACCAATAACTAAAAGGAGCACCACAATGAACGAACATACTCTAAAAGGTGACTGGAATCAGATGAAAGGCTCGGTCAAACAAAAATGGGCGGACTTGACAGACGATGATCTCATGCATGTAGAAGGTAGCCGTGACAAGCTCGTTGGCCGCGTGCAAGAGCGTTACGGACATAGTAAAGAAGACGCCGAGCGTGAAGTTGATGATTGGCGCCGCGAGCACAAATACTAAGTCATAAGTTAAATACTTAAACATAAAAACCGCATTGAGATTCAATGCGGTTTTTTTGTACTCTCATCGCTCAAAATCAAGTCAAACACCAGACACGATAAAACCGCATAGCAAATCACTGTTATGCGGTTTTATCGTTGACTATCCGTGTCACCTGTTACGACTTTCTTCACTACATCCGTGTAGCCTATGTCGTAGCAGTTGGGCATCTTGCCCATTACATTGTACCTTTGGCATTACTACCATCAACATAGGGTTGTGTACCTACCTCTATTATTTTTGTCATCCTGACGCTAATAATAGACTCATCATCCTTGATACGGTCAACTCAATCCGTGAGTCACATTCCCTGATGCCGTGGATATATAATGCCAAATTGTTATCATATTGTTAAGAGGTGTTAACGTCATTGCTTGTAAGCATATGCTTACAAGGTAATTTTTACTGGCAAAAAAATAAAACTTACCTCTTATAAAATATTATACAAAACAATAATTTACCTATTTTCACTTAGATTAACAATGATTATGCTAACCCATCGCATTAGCACTTATTTTGAACATATTATTAAGGCGGTTTACATTTTATTAACAGTAATGACATCTGCTATCAAGTTATGCGCTCTATGCTAAAAATGTAAGAAGATATTTCATAGCCGTACTTCTAATAATGTCTCTAATATCTATAAAAATGATAAATTTACTTGGAGTAATCTCATGGTAGCTGTCCCACGCACAATCATCAAGTCAGGCCTTATCGCTGCATTATCAGCCGTTGTATTAGGTGGAGCGGTCGGCTGTACAGTGACATCTGGCTACGACAATCAGCCTATCTATCGTGATAACAGCGTTAATCGCGCAAGCCAACAGCTCAGGCAAGATTTGCGCCGCAGCGGCTACACTGTCATGGATATCAAACGTGACAATTACCGTGGTCGTCAAGTGTTAGTTGCCTATGCCAAAAAAAATAACCAGTTCTATGATTTTATCTATAGCTACCCTGATTTAAAGCGCTTAAGCGTTAACAAAAGAGATGTCAAAGACAATTGGAAGAATGATAAAAATAAGTCTGACAACAATCGCTATAAAAACAAGAACAAAAATAAAGGCAAAAAATATAAGAACAATAAAGACGATAGACTACAACAAGAAGCCCGTTACCCTGCTATCAAGCAGCGCGCTATACGCAAGGTGCGCGCTATGGGCTACCGTGTGACAGATATCGACTTTGAGAGTAAAAAAAATCGTGGTGTTTTTGAGATTGAAGCGCGGCGCGGCGGGCAAGATTATGAGATTGAGCTGAGCTATCCAAATTTAGACGTCATCAAATTGAAAAAGGACTAAATGAACAAAGACAATGTACTGCAGTTGTAACGCTTGCTCGCTTTGGTCAAACAAACTTTAATGTTTGTTTGACCTTTTTTTGTCGATCAAAAATCAAGCACTGCTATAACATCATAGGCAGGGGTCTCATAAGGGTGCGCTGATTTTAGAGCCTTGATAACCTCATCAATCACTTTTTTGTCAACGACCATCTCAACTCGCCACTCCTCAACCTGAGCCAAGTTATCGTGCGCGCCTATATGCGGATCACTACCTGCTAGCGGCATAAACTGCCCTACTCCCTTAACTTGCCAGCAGCACTGCTCATAGTTGCCAATACGACCAGCACCTGCCGCAAATAGTGCAGCTTTGACGCTCTCAAGCGCCTCTTTGGGAATAAAAACGGTGAGCTTATACATAAGCGTTTCTCCTTTAAGCTATTATTTTATAGCAGCTTTGGTGAATACTACTTTTTAGACAATGAGGGGTGATCGGTCCAGACATAACGCAGCAGCCAATCTTTGGCCTCTCCAGCATAATCAATGCCAATACGCGGGCGCAGTGAGACTGGCGGCGCGCAACCATCGTCCTCAATCCAAACCGCTGAATTAGGATCGATAGGCTTATCATACAGCGACTTATCAATCTGCAAACGCTTAGTCAGCTTACCAGGACCTGCAAATTGCTTGGGATGAGTGAGCTGCTTGTCAGCGCTAAGTGTTTGCTCATCAGCCAGTCGGTCACTCTCAGCACTCAAAAACCCTGCCCGAATAAGCACCGATTCAGGAGAGTTAGCAGCCCCTGTGACTAGGTTGAGCATAAGATGCACGCCGTAGGTCAGATAGACATAAAAGACGCCACCTGATTGATACATGAGCTTGGCTTGATCTTTTTTGATGTGAGCGGCGACTGAACCATCAGCCTCGCCAATATAGCCTTCTGTCTCTGAGATACGCATGCGCAAGGTTTTTTGCGTGCCATCGCTGTCTACTAGAGTGCGGCATAGCACTTTGCCGATCAGATCAGCGGCGACGACGCAGGTCGGGCGAGTAAACCATAGAGGCGGTAAAACTTTGGATGTTGTGGTTTTTGGCATAAAGGCAAACCTTTTACTGACGCAGGTGAGCTTTATTATAAAAATATCCTAATACGTTTATCGTGCCTATTTGATAAGGATTGCGTAAGTTTTTGCATAAAAAAACTGAGCACATGGCCCAGTTTATCCGTATAACCTATGGCGTCTAGCTTACAGTGCTGGCACTCCAATACGCTTAGCGACCTCTTCATAGCCTTCGATGACATCACCTAACGATTGACGGAAGCGATCTTTATCGAGCTTTTTCTTGGTCGCTTTATCCCAGATGCGGCAGCCATCTGGTGAGAACTCATCACCTAAGACGATACGGTCATGGAACACGCCAAATTCTAACTTAAAATCAACGAGCATCAAGTCGCCATCATCAAATAACCCTTTGAGTACCTCATTAACTTTATACGTAAGCTCCTTCATTGCAGCTAGCTGCGCATCAGACGCCCAGCCAAGAGATACTGACAGCGACTCATTGACCATCGGATCGCCCAACGCGTCGTCTTTATAAAACAGCTCGTAAGTTGGTGGATTGAGCGCTTGGCCTTCTTCAACACCCAAACGGCGCACTAGGCTGCCTGCAGCAAAGTTACGCACCACGCACTCGACTGGTATCATATCTAGGCGCTTAACCAATACTTCGTTATCCGATAATTGCTCTTTAAAATGAGTCTCAATACCTGCCTCATCAAGCTTTTGCATAATAAAAGCGTTAAAACGGTTATTTACTGCGCCCTTACGTGCCAACTGCTCTATACGCTCACCATCAAAGGCTGAGGTATCATCACGAAAATGCAGGATCAGTAGATCACTATCATCAGTTTCATATACAGATTTGGCTTTGCCTTTATAGAGCAGTTGTTGCTTTTGCATGATTAGGTTTCCTATTCGTTCACGCTTAAAGTAGTAATACGAGCAGCTTTTTGTCGATGTCTAAAGGATTTATACTCTTGTTAGATACTGACAAAAACCGTATAAAAAAATTATTGTGGCACGACAGCGACAGTACGCTCAGGCTTTGGCAATTGATACTGCTTGCCTGCTTCGTTCTCTAAAGTTAACGTATTTACGCCCGCTCTAGGAGTCGGATATAAAGGTATAAAAGCTGCAGTGTTTTGAGCTACTGGTAGCTCCAATGGCGCAAGCTTTTGGCTATCTTGATACTCTAAGCTACCGTTGTCTCGTTGTGACAACCAGCCTTTGGCAATTTGACAGCCGCTGAGTACCACGGTACTACCTAGCACTAGCGCCAATAAAGCGGCAAGAGGTTTTGAAGTCGTAAATGATGTCTTCATCATAGTATCTCTGTTGTAAGGTCTGTTGTATTTGATAAAGGCTTAAATCAAGTTAGCCTGTACCAAAGCTTTATCAATAGTTGCGTGATGCTGGTCTGCAAGCCACACTAGCGGCAAGCGAATGCCTTTTTCTATCATGCCCATTTTGTGCAGGGCATACTTGGCAGGAATAGGGCTTGACTCAATAAATAGGTCGCGGTGCAAGTGCTTGACCACATCATGCGTAGCAGTCGCCGACTCAAAATCACCGCGCAGTGCCGCACTAAAGGTTTCGCTCATGGCTTTTGGCGCGACATTGGCGGTAACTGAGATATTACCTTTGGCGCCCATGTGCATGAGATCAAGCGCTGTGCCATCATCGCCAGATAACACCACCAAGCGCGAACCAACGGTTTTTATGAGCTGCTCGCCGCGACCGACCGAGCCTGTCGCATCCTTAATGGCAACGATATTATCGATATCGGCTAAGCGCTCGACAGTCTCCTGACTGATATCAACGACAGTACGCCCAGGAACATTGTAGAGCATTTGCGGCATGTCGACCGCCTCAGCGATAGCCTTATAATGCTGATACAAACCCTCTTGCGGCGGCTTATTGTAATAAGGCGCAACTAAAAGCGCACAGTCTGCGCCCGCATCTTTGGCATCTTGCGTTAATTTGATGGCTTCCATAGTATTGTTCGCGCCCGTACCTGCTATGACAGGGACGCGGCCTTTGACATGCTGCACAAAATAGCGGATAACTTCGCTGTGCTCTTGCATAGACAAAGTGGCCGACTCGCCTGTAGTACCTACCGCAACCAAGCAATGCGTGCCCTGCTCAATCTGCCAGTCTATAAGCGCGGCCAGACGTTTATAATCTACCTGACCACCGGGCATCATAGGCGTGACTAAGGCGACCATGGAACCTTGTAATCGGGTTTTCATATCGTCGTATGCTGTACTCATAACTGCGCCTTTGTATAGTATTTTAGCTTAAGTATTTTAGCTTGAGTGTTTTAGCAGCACCAAAGCTGCTGTATTAGCGAAAACAGGGCGTTAAGTGGCTCGCCTTGTTCGATTATTTATCATCATAAATGAGCGCTAGTGTAGCATATTTTGATTTGCCTACCATCTCTCAATTGCCACTAGGCTACGCAAAAGTAAAGGGTCAATTACTCGATACGCAGTCCGATAATGGCAGGAATACCTTGACGAATAACTTCAATGGTGACCACGCCACTTTTGGGCAATGAGGACAAGGCATCGGTAAAGTCTGTCACATTGGCAATAGATTTTTGATGCAAGTTGGTGACCATATCACCCGCCATAAGACCTGAACGCGCAGCAAGTCCTGTAGGATCGATAGCAGTGACGATAATACCTGCTTTATCGTTTGATTTGAGCTCTGCCTGCTCATCTGGCGTCAAATTGCGCAGGCGCAGACCTAGGCGTATCTCGTTATCTTGCCCATCTCGACTCTGCGCTTGTACATCGCTTGGCGCTAGGCTAAAGGTGCCATTTACCATCAGCGGTTTGCCATCGCGCTGTATTTGCGCGGCAAAGGTCTCATTAGGACGCGCGCGATTGATCATATTGAGCAGATCTGAGGCGCGCATAATATCAGTATCGTTGAACTTTAATATAATATCGCCCGTCTTGAGTCCCGCTTTTTGTGCAGGAGAATCAGGAGATATACGAGTCAGTAGCGCCCCTTGTGGCCGAGATAGGTTATACGCCTCTGCCAAGTTACGATCGATATCTTGCGGGTAGATACCCAAATAAGCCCTTGCCACCTCGCCGTTCGCTTTGAGCTGCTCATAGATATCCATCGCCGCATCCATAGGAATCGAGAACGACAGCCCCATGTAGCCGCCCGTACCGCTAAAGATACGTGAGTTGATCCCAACGACCTCGCCGCGCTGATTAAATAGCGGCCCGCCCGAGTTACCTGGATTGAGTGCTACATCCGTTTGAATAAACGGCACGCTGGTCTCACGCGAAAAGCTACGTGATTTGGCACTAACGATACCTGCCGAAGCTGAATAATCAAAGCCAAAGGGCGAGCCAATAGCTAGTACCGGCTCTCCTACCCTGATAGTGTTGGAGTCGCCAATAGGTAATGCTGGGAACCGCGTACCTGCTACTTTGAGTACCGCTACATCCGAACGCTCATCACTACCGACAAGTGTAGCGTCAAGCTCAGTACGATCATTAAGGGTCACTGTTATCTTGTCCGCGCCCTCGACCACATGGTGGTTGGTGAGCATATAGCCATCAGCGCTGATAAAAAAGGCGGTGCCATAAGCATGCTCTATAGCTGGGGTGGCAGGCCTATTCGGCAGGCGCACGCGATCGCCAAAGAATTGACGCAGCAGCTCAGCGGTCTGTGCTTGTGCCAGCTCAGCTTCGCTGACTGTCTTGGTGACGTTCACGCGTGCAACCCCTGGCGTCACTTGTTGTACCAAGTCAGAAAAATCAGCCGTAGTCACTGCTGCATGAGCATCCGCTATCGCTGCCACATTGATGCCCGTCAATACCGTCATACTCATAGCCAGCGCTAGAGTAGTACGCGGTAGCCAGTGCTTACGACGTGATTGGGGCGCGGCGCTAAAGGTTTGAGCAGATGGTGACAAAGTTGTGATAGGCATGAGAGACTCCTGATAGATGGTTTTTTATAGTTGTTGTAAGACTGTTTTATAAGTTATTGCTTAAAAGTTATAGTCCAAAAAACCACAGCTCAAAGGTGCAAATAAGCGATGGCGCATGGCAGTATAGTATTGTTTTACTTTATAACATGTTTAGATAGCAGGCAATAATAGCGCGTAAAAGACGCTCAACATAAAAAAAATAAAATCATGATATGATAACAAACCCAAGAATTTACTTAGCGAGCTAATACTAGTCAATGTCCACTATCAATCATAGGCGTTTGACTATTATTGACTTTGTTTATTATTTTTTCCGTATCGGCTTGTATCTACTTGTGACAGGCAGTTTTTTGTCTTTATGACTATAGCATTTAAGGTTATCTGTAACCTCACTTAAATGTTGACTGTGATAAGACAAGATTATAAAAGGATTAATTTATGGATACCGCCCTATTGTTATCTGGCGTGGTTGGGCTTGGCATCGCCGCCCAATGGTTAGCTTGGTATCTCAAGCAGCCGTCCATTTTGTTTTTATTATTGATAGGTATTATCGTAGGTCCCGTATTAGGCTACTTTGATCCTGATTTGGTACTAGGCGAGCTGATGTTCCCTTTTATCTCATTGGGCGTCGCTATCATCTTATTTGAAGGCTCTTTGACCTTGGAGTTCGATGAGATCAAGCAACATGGATCGGTGGTGCAGCTACTAGTCTCGGTCGGCGTGGTCATCACCATCGCGATTGTCGCGCTCTCAACTTATTTGTTATTCGATGTCGATCCTCTAATCGCTTTACTATTTGGCGCTCTGGTCTGCGTGACAGGGCCAACGGTTATTATGCCGCTACTGCGCAGCGTACGCCCGAACAAGACTATCTCCAATATCCTTAAATGGGAAGGCATTATCATCGACCCTATCGGTGCAATCGCCGTGGTATTGGTGTACGAGTACATCATCTCAGGTGGTGAGGCTAGTAGTATATTACTATTTGCCAAGATCGTCGTTTTAGCGACAGCGATCGGTATGGCAGGCGCTTGGCTATTAGCCTTTTTGATGCGTCGCCATATGATTCCTGAGTTTTTGCGTAATGTCTTTACGCTAGCCTACGTATTATTACTATTTTCAATCTCAAACCATATAGAGCACGAGTCTGGACTCTTGGCCGTGACGGTGCTGGGCGTGGCCTTAGCCAATTGGCCCAAGTTCCCACGCGATACGATTTTGGAATTTAATGAGTCGTTGACCGTCCTGCTTATCTCAGTATTGTTTATTATTTTGGCGGCGCGTGTCGAGCTGGCAAGTTTGCTTAGCGTCGGTTTTGCAGGATTAGTGCTACTCGCTATTGTGATGTTTATCGCGCGTCCCTTATCCGTTTGGGCATCCTCTATCGGCTCTAATCTTAAAACCAATGAAAAGCTGATGATCAGCTGGATTGGGCCGCGTGGTATCGTTGCCGCGGCTATCTCATCCCTGTTTGCTATTCGCCTGCAAGAGTATGATATTCAAGGTGTCGAGCTGCTCGTACCACTGGTATTTATGGTCATTATTGGTACGGTGATGATTCAGGGTCTTGGCGCAAAACTGGTCGGCAATCTACTTGGCGTACGCGAGCCTGAGACCAACGGTATTTTGGTCGTCGGCTCAAACCCGGTGGCGCTGCTCGTCGCTACTTCCTTAAAGGATCAAGGTTTTGATGTTATCGTCGCGCACAACAACTATACCAACATTGCCAAAGCACGTATGAGCGGTCTACGCACCTACTTTGGTAATCCTATCTCAGACCACGCCGACAATCATTTAGACCTCATCGGTATCGGTCACTTATTCGCTATGAGTATGGACAAAGAGATGAACACGCTGTCGGAGATTCACTATCGTCACGAGTTTGGCGAGCGTAAACTCTACCGCCTCAAATTTAGTGATGAAAAAACCAAAAGCGAGCGCGATGATAAGCAATCTAACTTTAAATCGCAGTGGCTATTTGGCAAAGATGTCACTTACACCAAGCTTGCCAGCATGATATCCAAAAAAGCGCGCATCAAGATTACCAATATCACAGACAGCTATAGCTTTGAGCAGTATCGAGCGGACAACAAGCAGTTCGTGCCGCTATATACGATAGACAAAGAGGGTAAGCTGAGCGTCATTACCGACAAGTTCGACGGTGTGGTAGCACGCGATCGCAAGCTTATCGCCTTGGTCGTTGATGATGAGGTACAACCAAAAGAAGTCGATGTCACTGCCAAGCAAATACAAGCGCGCGCGGACGCGGACGCTCAGTTTGAGGCTGAATACAAAGCGCCTGAAAAACGTAAAGAAAAAGAGCTGATCGCTGATGTCAGTGACGAGCCACTCGTTGAGCAGGCGCCTGTCAGTGATAACACCGCAGAAGCTAAAGTGATAGATCCTGAGCTAATCGACAAAAAACAGCCTGTCAATACAAACAAAGGGGCTACGACGAATAATGCAGACAAGCTATCAAAGGATACGACGATAAGTAGCAGCAACGCTAATGGTAGTGGTACCGCGCCAAGAACTAAAAGTGGTGATTTAGATCCCAATCGCTTGCCAGATACGGATGATGTCATAGATGACAAGGCGAATAAATAGCCAAGTTACCTATAGCCGATATTCTTATGTAAAAAAGCCCCAGTTCTCGATGAGTGCTAGGGCTTTGCTTTAATTGTTTATAGGTTAAAGCACATGCTAGGTGATATTGAACCTATCCTCAACCGCCTGCCATACCCGCGCGCCAACCTCATCGCTAGTACCAGAGGCATCAATACGGCAGATACGCTCAGGATAAGCTGCTGCCAACGCCTCAAACCCTTTATATACCCAAGTAAAAAACTCAGTCGCCTGCTGCTCAAACCTATCAGCAGTGCTGCGCTTACCTGCGCGCGCCATGCCCTCATGCACTGGTAAATCCAGCCATAACGTCAGCTCAGGCAGAAGCGGGACAAACTGCTCGCTAAGCTGCGCTATTTTTGCACGCATAAGCGGCTCACCATGAGCGCGGCCATAGCCTTGATAGGCCATTGTAGAGTCAACAAAGCGATCGCAAATGACCCAAGTACCGCGTGCCAGCGCTGGCATAATCACCTGCTGAACGTGATCGCAGCGCGCGGCAAATAGTAGTAGTAGTTCGGTGTCGTCATTGATATCGGTAGCAGGGTCGAGCAGTATGGCGCGCAGACGCTCAGCGAATGGACTACCGCCCGGCTCACGCGTGCGCAAGTAGTCAATACCCGCTGCTTGCAAGCGCGTACACAACTGCTCAATTGCGGTAGTCTTGCCGACGCCTTCGGTGCCCTCAAAGCTAATAAAGCGCCCTTGAGCGGACGCGGCTTGAGTAGAGATCATTGCTGATACTGGCATTGGGTAGCCTTATTGATAAAATCTGTAACGAATTTTAGAATAAATTGAACGATTGGATCAGCGCTAGCTAGATCAATGACACCAGCAAGCGCTTATATTTATTCAGGCGGCGTTTGTGATTTTTTCTCCCGCATGACTTTGAGGTACTCTTGTACCGCGCGGTTATGATCCGCCAAATTATCGGTAAATTTGTGCCCGCCCGTTCCTGTTGCCACAAAGTACAAGGCGTCACTCTCTGCTGGGTGCAAAGTGGCCTCGATGGAAGCTGGCGACGGTAAGGAGATGGGCGTTGGCGGTAGACCATCAATCTGATAGGTATTGTAGCTGGTGGTTTCATCGATATCGGCGCGGCGAATATTGCCATCATAACGGCTACCCATACCATAGATAATGGTTGGATCCGTTTGCATGCGCATGCCTTTTTTAAAGCGGTTATTAAACACCGCTGACACTAGTGGACGCTCATCAGCAACGCTGGTTTCTTTTTCGATAATGGAGGCCATAATAAGCGCCTGATACGGCGTCTCATAAGGCAAATCTGGCGCGCGATTCTCCCACGCTTTGGTCAGGGCTTGTTGCTGGCGCTTGTACAGATCGGTGAGCACCTGCGTGTCCGTTGCACCCTCGCCGTAGTAATAGGTATCTGGGGTGAACCAACCCTCCAAGTTATAGCTGACGATAGGATCATTACTACCCGTTACCGAATCTGGCAGGATACCGACCAAATCTAGCGCCTCAGCGATGCTCTGATTGTCCGCGTCTGCTGTGAGTACTTCTTTTTTGATGCCTGAATTGTCACGTAAATTCTGATACAGATCGTTTGCCGTTTTGCCTTCGATAACTTGTACTTTGACCATCGCCACTTTGGCGCCTTGCTCTAGTACGTGCAACACTTCTGCCATCGTTGGGTTCTCAGGGAGCTGATAAATCCCTTCATGCAAAGGGGCATCAACTTGCGATTTGATATACAGCTTGCCAATTGTCGCTGAGAATAGCGGAATCTGCTGCTGCCACTGCGGCAACAATCCATAATAGGTATCACCCTGCTCAATCGTGACTTTTTGCGCGGGCTGGTCAAGTCGCCCAAACAAGGTTTGGTAGACCATGACGAGTAAAAACGCTGCGATAAGTCCAAGGACGAGCAATATCTGATAGCCACGCTGCATAAAGAACGAGGGATTATCTTTTTTGTATTTACGCGGTTTGGTTTGGCCACTGATTAAGGACACATCAGTGATAGGTGCTTTGTCCTGCATATCGTCATGTAGGGACGCATCGGTACTCGCATCAGTCACAGAATCCGCCGTGTTGTTATCATAGCCTGCGTCATCAATGCGCGTATTCGGCGAGGTATCATCGGTGTCGTCAGTTTTATTTGGAGGTATTGGTGGTGTTGGCGTGCTCATGGCAACTCTAAAGGCAGATGTTTGCTAGAATTTAGCACCGAACCGCTTGGTTTTCAATGGCATTTGCTTAGCTTGTGGATTAACTTGGCGTTTAAGACCAGATATATAGCCTATTGGTCATCATTTTATTTATACTTTTATAGTGATATTCTCAACATTTTAACGATAATCTCTTATGAATCTAAACTTTAATCAAAGCCTTGCCAAGAATTATACGTCTGGACCGCAAATTATTCGTGTTTTAAGCGAGGCGTGGGTAAAAGACAATGGTTATTGTCCCAACTGCGGTACTCAACCCTTAGCTGATTTTGCCAATAATAAGCCCGTAGCGGACTTTTATTGTGCAACTTGCACCGAACAATATGAGCTGAAAAGTAAAAAAGCCAAACTGAGCCAAATTATCAATGATGGTGCTTATGACACGATGATTGAGCGTATCAGTAGCGATGATAATCCCAGCTTTTTCTTTTTGACTTACTCGCCACAGCTAAGCGTCAATAACTTCTTAATTATACCTAAGCAATTTTTTAAACCTGACATCATTATCAAACGCAAACCCTTGTCCGCGAGTGCCAAACGTGCAGGTTGGGTCGGCTGTAATATTGACTTGCGTAAGGTACCTGATTCTGGAAAAGTGTTTTTGGTAAAAGATAAACAGGTGATAACGCGCGAAAGTGTCACTCAGCAATTTCAAAAAACCTTGTTTTTGCGCGAGCAGTCGATAACTTCACGTGGCTGGACATTGGATGTCTGGCACTGCATCGACAAACTGGATGATAAATTTAATTTAAAACAGGTCTATGCGTTTGCCGACGAATTACAGCGTAAACACCCTGATAATAATCATGTTAAGGACAAAATTCGCCAGCAGTTGCAGGTGCTACGGGACAAAGGGGTTATTGAGTTTTTGGGGCGTGGTTGTTATCAGAAACTGAGCTAAGCTTACTATAATGAATTCGAGAAATAATAAAATTTCTATCTTTTAAACTACAGTCACTATAAGCGACCATAACCAAATATCGTTGATTTTTATCACTTTTAGTTCGTTAATTTTCAATAGTAATCTAGCGTTTTCAAGCGTAAGCTTAGTAGCATCTTGCCAACCAATAACTTGAGCTAACTGTAACACCTCTCTATTTTCAATAGCTTTTGGAGATAAAAAATCTGATTCAAAATGAACGTCATCCTCAATAAACATCCAAGACTCTTGCAGCCACAAAAAGTCGTTTTCTGCTCCTAATGGACATTCAACTACTATATAACTTTCTAAGGGATTACCCTCATTATCGACTCCTTCCCACCAATGTTTGTTCGACAACTCACAAGGCCTGTTACTATCATCTTTTTTAAACCCTTTACCATCATAGCGCACAGGACAATTAGAGAATATGTCAATTTTTTGATATAGCTGATTTAATTTTTTCGTATGCAGCAAGTAAGAGGTTTGGGCATCACACACTATAGGGTTGATTCGCATTAGGAATTACCTTTTAACTTAGTTATTTAAAGGCAATCATTGATCGATTAGCGTTATGACACAAGTAGGGTTAACAAAAGACGATCACTTATTCATATAATACGATCACTTCTCCAAAGTTCCTTTGCTAGGATCATCTGTACAAATTATTGGTGAAAGTGAGAGAACTGATGACGATTAAAAAAGACTTATACACTTACGAGATAGAAATAGTCGAGACGATGAGCGCTATTATAGAGGTCGTTGCCGAAGACGACTCATCAGCGATTTTAGAAGCGCGCGAAAGGTATAAAAATGAGGATATAGAACTCAACTACGATGATTTGATTGATACCAAATTTAATATTTTCGGGTTGGAATGATTAGCAAAACCTCACCACCTCACCCGTCAACAATGTTAAATCAGATACAGGCATGATGCCGCGTACCGCATTGCAAAAGAACATCTGGCTTAGCTTGGGCAAATCCTCATTTGCTAGCGGACGGATGATAACAGGTTTATCCGTAGTAGCTAGAGCATCAATGATGACTTGGCGCATCACTCCTGCAACTCCAGAGCATGCCATCGACGGTGTGTACCATTGACCACTCGTTAGACCGTCCATCGAGTACGGTACGTTTGCGCCTTTATCATTAGCTTTTATGTTATCGCCCGCCTCTATGAGCTGATAGAACACATTGCTCATCGTACCCTCAATCCAAGCATTGGTCACGTCGCGTACCAGCCCCTCTCCCCATTCCTTATTGGTATGTGCTTGCACGCGTTGCAGCTCGCCACTTGCCAGCACACTATCGAGTCGATTTAGCGTTTTGAGTCCAGCGAGTGTTGGTGGCAGGCAAGCAAGCTGCGCGGATAAGCAGATAGCGCGTTTAAAGGGCTGCTGAAACACCGTGCGCCCATCTGGCAGAGACAAATGCACTGATGTGGTAAGCGATAACGTGGATGATTTGAGCCATATCTCACAAGCGTGCCCTATATTATCAGGGCTATAACCATAACCGCGCGTGCGCTGCGGCGTGCGAGTGATAATAAGCTTGAGCATGCCTTTATTAAGACGCTCGGCAATAGGTTGTAAGTGATGTATCAAAGCTTGCGCGTCTACACCTAGCTCTAATGCCGCGCTATGTGATATTAGGCGGGCGGCATGATAGTCTTGCCAGAGTATCATGCCATCTATAACGCCCATCGTCGTAAAAAAGCCATCGCCATAAGCCATGCCGCGATTGTCTGGCGTTAGGGCGGCAGGCTCGTCTATTACTGGCTCAAAAGACGACTCATCTTGCATCGTCAGACGTATCCAAGCGCTCGACTGAACCTTCATGACTCAAAGCTCATGATACAGGCTTCATGGATTTAAGCGCCTGACTTATTGAGTATGAGCATACAGCTATAGAACTCGCACTTTGCCAGCTCGACCTTTTGACCACCGATAGTTTCGTTTTTGATGATTTGACCACTGAGCATATTGGCAAGCAGCTTACTGCCATCGTTGCCCATGAGCTGGCGTACGGCTGTATGCGCTTTTTTGGCATGGTTAAGGCTCAGCTCTTTTTCGGCATCTGAGTCAGTAGGATTGGCGTAGTACCAGCCCAGCTCCAGATACTTATCTGAGTCAATGACATCTAAATAAGGCTGATCGGCTGCCATCAAGCGGTATTTGGACGCCGGATTACTCGCGTAGTCCAAGCTGTTTTCATCGGTACTGACGACGCTGCCCAAAGTAGCGGTAATACCGTCCAAATCGTTTACCTCTACAGGCGTGACCGCCTCAGTGCTCCAAGTGGATACCTCGTAGACAACGGGCGTGCCTTGATCACTGACAGCGCCGTCCAAATCGGTAGCGTCGGTTGAGGTCTCGACCACAACCTGCTCGGTATTCTCTGGCGTCTCAGTCTCGCTGACTTGGGTCTCAGAACCACTACAAGCACTCAATGAGAGGCCAGCGGCCATCATTATAGTCATGGCAAAGGTCTGTAAAGGGGTGTTCCACATAGGTTATTTACTCACACTTAAGGGCTTGTCGTTGTAAAGCTTAGGGTTCAAAGCTAAGGATAGTATGTTTACTTAGAGCGTATTGAGCTGTTTTTGCGTCAGCTCGCATAAGCTACACTAAATCACTACTGCTATTGATGAGTGCAATAATTGCGCCAATCATTGAGCGCATAGCGTATTGTCATAGTAGACAATTAATATTAAAGTCCACAGTTTACCTAAGTGTCTAAGCCTTGACTAGTCATGACGTTACAGATAACAATCGCTGCGAGTACAAATTTGTTAAAGGGTTGTTTATCCCTTATCATAGCTTTTTCTGCTTAGGATAGACTCGGTATGACTCAGCACTTTATCGTCATTGGCAATCCCATCGCTCATAGCAAATCACCCCATATTCATCAGCGTTTTGCCGCGCAGGCGCAGCTTGATATCTCCTATCAGCGTCAGTTTTGCCCCGATAGCGAGGACAGCTTTGTCGCTGTGATTGAGGCATTTTTTAACGGCGGCGGCGTGGGCGCTAATGTGACTGTACCCTTTAAACAAAGCGCTTTTGCTTGCTCTCAAGCACGTGGCGGCCTATCTGAACATGCCAAAGTCGCAGGCGCAGTCAATACCTTAATGCTCAATCAAGCGCTGTTAGATCAAGGCATACCTGCTGTTGAGGCAATCTACGGCGATAATACCGACGGTCAGGGACTCATCAATCATATCAATAGTCTTAGCTGGTCTTTGGCAGGGGCGCGAGTGGCTATTATCGGTGCAGGCGGTGCGGCGCGCGGGGTCATATTACCGCTTATCGAAGCGGGCATCACCCAGCTTACCCTTGCTAATCGCACTGTAAGTAAGGCGCAAACCTTGGTCAATGAGCTAAGCGCTGCCAGTGATCAGATTGCTCATCATGATATACAAGTCTGTACGACCAGCGAATTAAACGGTGATTTTGATATTATTATCAATGCCACCTCAATTGGCCTGACCGAGGCTACTTTGCCCTTATCTGACCAGCTAAATACCCGCTACGCCTACGATATGATGTATGGCAAAACCTTACCTTTTTTGCAGCATTTTGAGACGCGCGGCGCACAAACCTCAGACGGCTATGGCATGCTCATACACCAAGCGGCTTTGAGTTTTATGCGCTGGACGGGTCACACTGTCGATGTTGAGCAAGCTTTTGCAGCGTTAAGTGCTGATTTATAAATAGCTTTGATCATAGGTTTTAATAGTTACCAAATCTATAGAGGTTTAGGCATTTGAGCACCTATAAAATATATATTGTGACCTAACACGTCATTTAATATAACTTAAATGAATACTTGGACTATTGAAATATGAATTATATTTATGTATTGTGTCTTTGTGATCAAATAAGACTTATACTGACGCTATCACAGCTGCCCTTGTACGACGTCGATTGATTATCAGCATGATTCATTACCGATAATTATAGAGGCAGGTGGGGCTGACAATGGTGCGATTAGCACCATTTATGGGTTATTTATAAAGAAACAGTTTACAAAAAATGACCTCAGAATTCTTTTACCTATCGTATCGCTATTAGACAATAGTGACTTTCATTTATACAGCGGATTCTTTGCTGTTGGACTGATTTGAGCGAATCCATCAAAGAGACTTAATTATGTTGACTTATAAAGCACCTTTACGCGATATCAAATTTTTGATAAACGATGTTTTTGACTTTCAGACGCATTACAAAGACCTAGACAATGGTGAAAATGCCGATCCTGAAACCGTTGACATGATCTTGCAAGGCATGGCCGACTTTGCTGAGAATATTCTCTCGCCTTTGTACCAGCCTGCTGACGAAGAAGGCTGTCATTTTGAAGACGGCGTTGTGACTACGCCTAAGGGCTTTAAAGAGGCGTATGAGCAGTTCGTTGAAGGCGGCTGGCAAGGTATCTCATATCCTGAAGCCTACGGCGGTATGAACTTGCCAATGTCTATCAACCTCATCAAAGCTGAAATCATCGGTACAGCTAACTGGCCTTGGTCGATGTATCCTGGCTTATCAACGGGTTGTATCAATACGATGATGCAATACGGTTCTGATGAGCAAAAAGAGACGTACCTGCATAAATTGGTTGAAGGCTCATGGGCAGGTACCATGTGTCTAACTGAGCCGCATTGCGGTACCGACTTGGGTCAGGTCAAGTCAAAAGCTATTCCGCAAGATGACGGTAGCTACAAGCTTAGTGGCACCAAAATCTTTATCTCAAGCGGTGAGCATGACTTAACTGAGAACATCATCCATATCGTATTAGCGCGCTTACCAGATGCGCCAGGTGGTACCCGTGGTATCTCACTATTTATCGTGCCAAAATTTTTGCCAAATAGTGATGGCGAAGTGGGCGAGCGTAACGGCGTTACTTGTGGCTCTATCGAGCACAAAATGGGTATCAGCTCATCAGCGACTTGCGTACTCAACTTCGATGAAGCGACTGCCTTTCTTATCGGCGAGCCTAATCGCGGCCTAAAAGCCATGTTCACCTTTATGAACACTGCCCGTATCGGTACCGGTATCGAAGGTCTGGCTCATACTGAGCTGGCGTTTCAAAACGCACTTCCGTATGCCAAAGATCGCCGCTCTATGCGCGCCCTGTCAGGTACCAAAGATCCTGAAAAAGTAGCGGATGCCATTATTCATCACGCTGACGTACGTCGTATGCTGCTTACGCAAAAAGCCTTTGCCGAAGGCGGTCGCTCGATGATTTATCATGCGGCGCGTTATGCGGACAAAATGGCGCAAGGCGTGGCTAATGGCAATGATGAAGAGTTTGAAAAGTGGGATGACAAATTAGGATTCTACACCCCTATCCTAAAAGGCTTTTTGACTGAAACAGGTATTGAGGCGGCCAAGCACGGTCAGCAAGTATACGGTGGTCACGGCTATATCAAAGAGTGGGGCATGGAGCTGATCGCTCGTGATGCTCGTATCGCAACCATGTACGAAGGTACCACAGGTATTCAGGCGCTTGATTTATTAGGTCGTAAGGTTATCTTGCAATCTAAAGGTAAAATCATCCGTGATTACACCTCAAGCATCATGAAATGGTGCGGCGAGTATGCGCTTGATAAAGACATGCGTAAATTCGTCTGGGCACTCACCAAGCTATGTGCTGAATGGAATACGTTGACGGTACGCTTAATGCTAATGGCACGTAAAGATCGCGAAATCATCTCAGCGGCATCAGATGACTTCTTGATGTATTCAGGCTATGTGATGATGGGTTATCATTGGGCTCGTATGGCTGCAGTCGCTTATGACAAATTAGAGAATGGCGGCGTTGAAGCGCCAGAGTTCTATGAAGCTAAGATTCAAACAGCAGAATTTTACTTTGATAAGTTATTGCCACGTACTTCAGGTCACGCAGAAGCCATGGTCGCGCCAAGCGAGAGCATGATGAATATGCCTATCGATAGCTTTGCCTTTTTAGACTAGAGCTGAACTTATACCCATAAGTCAACACCCATAAGTTAATAACAAAAGCGTCTCAATTGAGGCGCTTTTTTTGACTTAAAAAATATGAATATCAAACATGCCCTAGGGTAAGTCAAAAAACTTCTTATGATAGACCGCACTAATCTCTTCAACCTCAGCGCATACTTGTATACTCGCGCGGCCTGACTGCTCATCTTTAAGTAGACGCTCAGCGGTGGTGACGATGAGCTCGCAGAGCTGATTGCGCGCAACGATATCGCGCCCTGCCATTAGTTTTAGATGCAGATAAATAAAGCCGTTTTCTTGCTCATCATCCTCCACTCCCACCAAAAACGTATCGATAGGCAGTATGCGCGCTTTGATATCCGTGCGTTTGCCAAAGTGTCCACTCTCCCAAAGTGCAAGGTTGAGCGCCTTTAGCAAAGACTCCTCATGAGGGATAGTGACGTTGGGCGTGGCTTGAACAGTAAGATGCGGCATAGGTAGTCTCTTATATATAGTGTGTTTGGAGTTCAATAAATATCAGCTCATAGAGAGTATTGCCAAGAGTATGAGTGTTTAGCTGTCGACAATATCTGCAAAACGGGCGTCAATCGTCTCAGCCAACTGCTGAGGAGGTAGCTCAATTTCAAGGCCGCGGCGACCTGCGCTTACGTAAATGCTTGCCTGATCAGTAGCGGCGTTATCAATAATAGTGGCTAGGCGCTTTTTTTGTCCCAAGGGGCTAACGCCGCCGAGCACGTAGCCTGTACTACGCGCCACTTGTTTGGGGTCTGCTAGTTGTACTTTTTTGCAGGACAAACCGTGATCGATAGATAAAGCTTTGGCCATTTTTTTAAAGTTTAAGGTGTTATCTACGGGCAGTACAGCAACGGCAAGCACGCCTGTGTCACTCGCTACTACCAAGGTTTTGTAGACTTGAGCGCTTGCTACGCCAAGCTTATAGGCGGCCTCGAGTCCATAAGACGCTGCATTGCTGTCATGAGTATATTCATGCAATTGATAATCAAGATGCTGTTTTTTGGCAGTATTGATAGCTGGAGTCATAAGCGCTAACCATGCAAGTGAGAGTATCCATGTTGACGTCAGTATTTTGCTATTTGTATCTTAAATGATTGAGCGACACTGAAGATAGTGAAGGGGTACCTTAAATAGTCAAGATCGACGCTGGTAAGATTATATTAACAGTGAATACAGACAGGATATATCGTTTTATAGCATTTTATGGCATCATGCCTGTATTACATTTTACAACTTTTGATACCTTATTATGATACCTAAGTTTATAAAAAAACGCCTGTTTAAAGCCCCTATTAAGGACAACTCAGCGCAGTTGATAGACAAGCCTCAAGGCAATACGCCCATCAGTCAGCTGTATCGCAAGTTGTCTGGGCAAGCGCTAGATGTCGCAGTCAAACCTAAACTGTTAGGCGAGGTCCCACAATTTGATGAGGGCGACCAAACGCTGACCTTTTATGTGCTACAAGACTATTCACGCTCTAATAGCTTACTTATTGATCTACAAACCCAGGAGCACGGTCTACCGCCAGCCTTGATTGAAGTCGACGACAATACACATAATGTCTATGAGAACGCGGGTATCATTTTTTTGCATCATCCTAAGGCTAAAGATGATGAGCTCTCACCGCGTTTGGCACGACTGATTGCCGCTGTTTTGCAGTATCCAGATCTAAACATTCGGCTCATACCTGTCTCCATACTGTGGGGACGCGCGCCTGATAAAGAAGACTCGCTGTTTAAGCTACTCATGACCGACAACTGGGAAGACCCGGGTATTACCAAGCAGTTATTCAATATCGGGGTAATGGGCCGTGATACTTTTGTACAGTTTCATGCGCCGCAGGACCTACGTCAAGCTATCTATAAGCGCCTGCCTGATGATTTAATAGCCGATGAGCTGATGGAGGATATATCGGAATCAGTAGCAGTCGATATTGCTGATTTAACAGCAGCAGATATTGTAAGTCCTTTTGAATCTAGTATCTCTGACACTAATACTTCTAGTATAGGTAAAGTAGATAGTGATGCTGCGCCGCACGCACTTATCACAGCCAGTGATGGTCACCGTGAGCTGGTACGCTCATTACAGCAGCAGCTTAATATTTATCTCGATAAACAGCGCGCCAGCATGCTTGGTCCTGACTTATCAGACAGACGCAATCTAGTCGATAAGCTTATCTACTCCCCTGCTATCAAACACGCGATAGAGGTTGAAGCAGCGGCGAGCGGCGTGAGTGATAAAGAGGCGCGAGCGACGGCCAAAGGTTATGCCAATGAGATGGTCAACGACTACTCCTATCAAGTGATTCGTATCTTTGATAAGTTTTTGACTTGGCTATGGACGCAGCTCTATGACGGCGTTGAGGTGCATCATTTTGAGCGCGTGCGCGCGCTGGCAACCGATCATGAGATCATCTACGTGCCTTGTCATCGCAGCCATGTCGACTATCTATTGCTCTCTTACGTCATCTACAAGCGCGGCCTGAGCATCCCTTATGTCGCTGCTGGTGACAACTTGGACGTTCCTGTATTGGGGCCGCTACTGCGCGGCGCTGTGGCTTTTTACATTCGCCGCAGCTTTCGTGGTAATGCGTTATATACCGCCGTTTTGCGCGAATATATGCATACGCTTATCACGCGTAATACGCCTATTGAATACTTCGTCGAAGGTGGGCGTTCGCGTTCAGGGCGCTTACTACCGCCTAAGATGGGCATGCTCGCCATGACCATTCATAGTCAGCTGCGCCATACCAATAAACCTGTGGTGTTTATTCCAACCTACATCGGTTACGAGCGCATTATGGAAGGCGTTACCTACATTGGTGAGCTTAAGGGTAAGCCTAAAGAGTCCGAGTCGCTCATAGGTCTGCTCAAAGTCGGCCGTAAGATCGAGCGAATCTTTGGGTCAGTACATCTGAGCTTTGGAACGCCGCTACACATCGAGGACTTTATGCAAAAGTTCGATGTGCCCGCCAATAGCTTGCCCGCCGATCGTACCGATACACCGCTTGATGATAATACGAGTGCAATGGTCGATAATATCGGTATCAAGATCATGCAGCACATCAATAAAGCGGCGGTCGTTAACCCAGTATCGCTACTCTCCTTAGTATTGCTATCAGCTCCAAAGGCGGCTTTGGATGAAGATATCTGCCGCGAGCAAATCGCGCTTTATCACAATATCGCCAGTCATATGCCCTACTCTGACGATACTATCGTCACCGACATGAACCCGCAGCAGATTATCGATTATGGTATCAAGCTCAAACTCATTGAACGTATACCGCACATTTTGGGTGATATCATTCAAGTTGCAGGCAAGCAAGCGGCACTACTGAGCTACTTTCGCAATAACATCTTGCATGTCTTTATCTTGATGTCATTTTTAGCGGCACTCGTTGCCCGTAATGGTCGTATCGAACGCAGCCGTCTTGATAACATCGTCGAGCAGTTATATCCGTTCTTACAAAGTGAGCTGTTCTTGTACTACCCAGCGCATGGTCTTGCGGACACGCTCAATAAAAAGATCGATAATATGATCGCGCATGGTCTTATCGTTGAGCTTAGCGATGGTATGCTAAGCACTCCTGAAGCCAATAGCAGCAGCTATCAGCAGCTACAAGTGCTCGCAACGCCTGTTGAGCAAAGCCTTGAGCGTTATTTTATGACGCTGGCCCTACTTGCGCAGCAAGGCTCTGGCAATCTAACTGAGGATGAAGTGGTCGATCTGTGTCACCTGCTCGGTCAGCGCTTATCAGTACTCTATGCTGATGATATTCCTGACTTCTTTGACCGCGCGCTGTTTACTAGTTTTGTCACCGCGCTCATACGTCTCGATTACCTCAAAAAAGATGCTGAAACAGGCGTGCTAAGCTTTGATCAGCGTATCAATGATATCGCGCAATATGCCAAGTATGTGCTCAGTACTGATATCATGCAGACCTTGCAGCAAGTGGCAAGCCTCGATGAAGAAGAGATATCCCACGCCATTACCGAGATTAGTAATAAAAAACAGCGTAAGTTTGGGCGTAAGCGTTAATCCGTACGAATTACTCTATAGTTTTAATTTCTTTATAGTTTAATACAAAAAAAGACCTCTAATCATTAGAGGTCTTTTTTATCGGAATAAGTCAAATAATTGGCTTAGGTACTAATCTTCTTATACTTCATGCGCTTAGGCGTTGCATCGTCACCCATGGTCTTTTTACGATACGCTTCAAACTCAGTATAGTTACCATCGAACCATACAGGGCCTTCCTCTTCAAAGGCTAAGATATGAGTCGCGATACGGTCAAGGAACCAGCGATCATGCGAGACGACCATGACTGTACCTGGGAATACTTGAATCGCGTCCTCAAGCGCACGCAAGGTTTCGATATCCAAATCGTTTGAGGGTTCATCAAGGAGCAATACGTTTGCGCCTTGCTTTAGCGTCTTCGCTAGTTGCAAGCGGTTACGCTCACCACCTGATAATTGACCGACGTGCTTTTGCTGGTCTGAGCCTTTAAAGTTAAAGCGGCCAATATAAGCGCGGCTTGGCGTCGTATAGTCACCAACGGTAATGATATCTAGGCCGTCAGACACTTCTTCCCAAACCGTCTTGCTATCGTCTAGGTTATCACGTACCTGACCGACGTAAGCGACCTTGACGCTCTCACCCAAATCGACTGATCCTGTATCTGGCGTATCGCGTTCAGTAATCATGTTAAACAAGGTGGTTTTACCCGCCCCATTTGGACCGATAATACCAACGATAGCGCCCGCTGGTACGTTAAAACTCAAGTCTTTGTACAGCAAACGATCGCCAAATGATTTAGAGATATCGTTGACTTCGATGACCTTGTTGCCAAGGCGTGGACCTGGCGGGATATAAATCTCCGAGGTCTCATTACGCTTTTGAAATTCCGTTGAATTTAACTCTTCAAAACGCTGTACACGAGATTTGGACTTCGTCTGTTGACCTTTTTGATTCTTACGGATCCACTCAAGCTCTTTTTTCAGCGCTTTAGCGAAGGATTCTTCTTGCTTATTTTGCTGCTCTAGGCGCGTGTTCTTCTGCTCTAGCCACTCCGTATAGTTGCCTTCGTACGGATAGCCATGGCCACGATCTAGCTCCAAGATCCACTGCGCGACGTTATCTAAGAAATAACGGTCATGGGTAATAGCCACGATAGTACCGCTGTAGTTCTGTAAGAACTGCTCAAGCCAAGCGACAGATTCGGCGTCCAAATGGTTAGTTGGTTCGTCAAGTAATAGCATATCAGGACGTGATAGTAGCAAACGGCATAGTGCTACGCGGCGTTTTTCACCACCAGATAGTTTGCTGACATCAGCATCCCATGGCGGCAGGCGCAAAGCATCAGCAGCTTTTTCTAATTGAGTGTTTAGGTTGTGGGCATCCCACGCTTGAATGATGTCCTCCATCTTGCCTTGTTCCTCAGCAAGCTTATCAAAGTCTGCATCAGGTTCGGCATATTCAGCATAGATAGCGTCCAGACGAGCTAGCGCATCTAACGCTTCACGCATGCCGTCTTCGACATTACCACGGACGTCTTTACTATCATCAAGCTGTGGTTCCTGCGGTAAGTAACCGATTTTGGTGCCCGTTTGCGCGCGTGCTTCGCCGCTAAATTCGGTATCTACGCCTGCCATGATACGTAGTAAGGTTGATTTACCCGAACCATTGATACCGAGTACCCCGATTTTGGCACCTGGGAAAAATGATAAATTAATATTTTTTAGAATCTCGCGCTTAGGCGGAACAAGTTTTGACACGTTGTTCATCGTGTAGATATATTGAGCCATTGATACTCCGATGGACTACCTAGAGAGAGCAATTGGGCGCGCATAACGCTTATCATGCGAGTAGCAACTGCTTTGGAATAAGATATAAATTGTCTGCCATTATCGCATTGTCCTCTAGCCCCTGCAAGCTGAGAGCTTGTTTTCTGGCAGGTTCAGTCGTTTTTGCAGGCTATCGTCTTTTTTTTGCACAAAAGCAGTCATTAAAACTCGGGCTTTACAATAATAATGATAGCTAAGCGTAAGCGCTGATAGATTTCTGTTTTATAAGTCCTACAAAATTTTGCATCAAACTTACTATAGAATTAATCAATAAAGTCTATTATGTTAATATAACTTAATAAATTAGTGCTGCTGTTTAAACTATGATTAGCCTAATAATGATAGCTTTGAGGTAGTAGATGTCGGCAGTGACGCTAAGTTAAAGGGGCTCTATTTATGTCAACTGGCTACCATCCTGAGCTTATTCAGCGTGCTTTTATAGACTTTGTTGGTACTCGCGTGCATCCCTTTTGGTCTTTGATGTCGCCTAAACTACGCTTATTAGCCAAGCATAGGCTAGGCGATAATCTAGTCGCGCTTCAATTTGAGACCAATTATGCATTTCGTCAGCAATCGGGAAATAACTGGGATGGTGGGCAGCATCTTAGTCTTATTGTACCGATTGACGGTGTTCGTCATCAGCGCCAGTACTCGATAGTTGGACTCCCGCAGCAGCCGTTATGGTGGCATAGCAAAAAGGCGCATACACTAACTATAGCGATAAAGGCTCAAGGTTTAATCTCTCAACATTTAACGCAGCAAGCAGCGCTTGGTGATGTATTTGAGTGCAGCACTCCAAGCGGTAGTTTTATACTGCCATCTGCTCTAGATGACTCTGCGCCCATGTTATGTATCGCCAGTGGTAGCGGTATTACGCCGATGTTAGGACTGATAACTCAAGCCTTAAAGAATGGGCGGACGGTTACGCTATTGCATTACAATCGTACGCCTATATTGACGTCTTTTTGGTCAGTATTGGCATCGACTTATCCTGCGTTTCGTTATCATTTGATAATCACTAAAGATTCTAGTACTTATCTTGCCAGTAGTCGTCATCTAAATACTCACAGCTTGTTATCACTAGGACTGCCACTTGAGCAAACGCAAGTATATGCCTGCGGCGCGCAAGAACTGTTATCAAGTTTATACCAAGCAGCAAGCGAGATTGATTTAGACGACGTATCACTGCGTGATAATATCACTGTAGAGCGCTTTGGTAGTAGTGATTTTGGATATAGTAAAGAGCAAAGCGCGGCTGATATCGTAGAGCGAACCATATCTCTACGCGCGCGCCAGCGACAGTTCACAAGTGATACTACTTTACTTGCTGGTGCTGAAAAGGCAGGTATACGTCTGCCCTATGGTTGTCGTCAAGGTATCTGTCATTTATGCCGCTGCCAAAAAATCAGTGGTCAGGTCAAAAATATTCAGACAGGCTCAATTAGTAGTGATGGTTTTGAGTCCATTCAGACTTGTATTACAGTGCCTTTAACAGACGTCGTGCTCGACGTTTAACTCAGTAACTGAGGAGTTTTTATGCGTTTATTATCGCCTATGTTTAGTGCTCAATCTGCGCTGCCTACTGCGTCTTTTTCGCCCGTTGATGACAAGCTATGGCCGCAAAAGCCCTACCCTACCTTGAGCGCTGCGCCGCTATCAAAAGCGCAAACCAAAGCTATGGCTGATGAATTAGACGCTTTATACAAAGAGGTGATGGCTTCTCTTGGCTTGGAGGATGCTCGCTATATTCAGCGTATTTATAGCGCGGTCGTTTATAGCGAAACTCTAGCACGCGCTGTGCTTAGCATTGCCGCTATTCCCGCTTCACGCCGTAAGCAATTGGGTCTCTGGCTACTAGGCACCTCCCTGCTCAGCTTTAGCAAGATACTCAACAATATGGAGCTTGGGCACAATGTCATGCATGGTCAATATGACTGGATGGGGCACCCGCATCTAAACAGTCAAAAATTTGATTGGGACATTGTTTGTCCCGCCCCGCTCTGGCAGCATTCGCACAATTATTTGCACCATACCTTTACCAATATTGTTGGTCGTGATCATGATGTCGGCTATCATCTGATTCGAGTGACCGACGAGCAGTCTTGGACGCCAAGCGATCGCAACAACTTGTTGAGTACAGCGATACTAGCACTAGGGTTTGAGTGGGCGGTAGCGTTTCACGATATTCAAATCAGTGTTGATGAATACGCCAATGACGCGCGCTTGGTCGATATTATGACGCCTAAGTCTCAGGCATTATTTAGCAAAATAAAGCGGCAAGTAGGCAAAGATTATGTGGCATTTCCTGCGCTTTCAGGGCTGGTATTTGGTACACGCAGTGCTATGATGACCGTTAGCGGTAACGTGACTGCTAACCTTGTACGTAACGTCTGGACTTGGGCGGTGATATTTTGTGGTCACTTTACCGAGCAGGCTCATATTTATACCCATCTTGACGACCATGAAAGCCGCGGCGACTGGTACACCAGACAGATACTAGGCTCAAGTAACCTTACAGGTCGCAAGTGGTTTCATATCTTGACCGGTCATTTATCGCATCAGATTGAGCACCATATCTACCCTGACATGCCAGCCAATCGCTATACGCGCATCGCCCCGCAAGTACAAGAGATATGCAAAAAATACGGCTTACCATACAATACTGGCAGCTTCGGTCAGCAGCTCAAACAGGTGATTAAGCGTATTCATCATTTTAGCAAGCCAAGCGCTGCTGAGTGGCAATCATACTTAACAATGCAAGCTGTAGAGAATAAAGAGGTCACCAAGGCTGTGACAACCGCGCGTGGTCTGAGTAAATATTTGCCACCAGTCATGCGTAATGCTTTATTCTATGCTTAATCAGCTTTATATTAAAATAAGTCATTTAGTAAACGGAGAGAGATATGAATAATAATGAATCACTAGATATATCCCACAACCAAGATGCCAAGCGTTTTGAGACCTCTATCGACAATAAGACAGGTTACATCAGCTACCAAGAACGCGGCGACACGCTCGTCTACGATCATACTATTGTGCCTGCAGCTCTAGGCGGGCGCGGTGTGGGCTCAGCACTGGTCAAGCACGCTTTAAACTATGCGCGTGACAACGACAAAAAAGTCGTGCCGCAGTGCTCGTTTGTTGCCTCATATATCAGCAAGCACCCTGAGTACAAAGATTTAGTTTAAGTATAAAAGCTTATTCTAATATGTACTCAACGGATTTCGCTCCTGTTGTATCTATTCTTATAAATTTTAACTTTTTTATCACTATCATAAGGACAGCATCATGAGTAGTTTATCTGATAAACAAGTGGATATGCAGCTTGAGGATCTAGCAGGCTGGCAGCGTGATGGCAGCAGTATCGTCAAGACCTATCACTTTAATGATTTTATCGAAGCTATGAGTTTTATGAATCAAGCAGCTTTTTATGCTGAGGCGCTCGAGCATCATCCCGAGTGGCGCAACGTTTATAACATCGTCGAAGTACGTTTGACGACGAATGATACTGGCGGTATTACCAGTCATGATATTCGCCTAGCTAAGCGCATGGAATATATTATTCAGCCTAAAAGACTATAATCTGTACTTACAAACTCTTTAAGATTATGAGTCCTTGTTTGCTTAAACCAAAAAACCGTCTCCTTAGAAGACGGTTTTTTGATTATAAAGAATAAGTTTTTTGCAGATCTACATCTTGCGGCTAACAAAGGCCACAATGAATAAGATAACAGCTACAGCTAATAGTACGTAAGCAATATTGGCAGATAAGCCTGCAACGCCGCCAAATCCAAGTAAACTTGCGATAAGTGCGACAATGGCAAAAATGATAGCCCAACGAAACATAAAATTCTCCTTTAATTGTTAATGTAGGTAGCTTTGGTTATAAGTAGCTTTAATTAATTGTTTTTAATACTATTCTTAAGAATCAAATAGTACTAAATCACCTCTAAAAGTATCGTTTGATTTGGTAATTAAACATTGAATTATGTAACTTTTGTAAGTTTAAAAGTATCGATGTAGTAGATACTTAAGTACGACCGTTTTATGTGTCTATATATAAATAGCATCTAGTATGCCTACCTATATTGACGTAAAATCCATTTAACACCAAAATCGGCCAATGAGAGCTCTGCAACAAGAACCTTAATAAACCAGCTCTTGTAACTATATTTAATAATTATAAGTAATTATCTGCTCAACATCTCACAGCTCAAATTTTTTAAGGCTCAAACATTACTTTTTTAATCACTCTATCTTCTTTAATCACACTATAAGGATACTATTATGTCTACCTCAAATCAGATAAACACTGACACGCGCGAATATGCCGTTGTCTTGTACGGTTCTACTAGCTTTGTCGGTCAAATTACGGCGCATTACTTATCAGAGTTTTTGTCTGAGAATAATGACGCAAAAGCGACTTGGGCGATTGCAGGGCGCGATGAAGACAAACTCAAAAAACTACAGTCTGAAATCAGTGGCTCTGACTCTACGCAAAAAGTCGACATTATCATTGCCAATAGTAACGATGACGCCAGCTTAGATAAGATGACCAAACAAACACAGGTCATTATCTCAACCGTCGGTCCTTACCTAAAGTACGGTGAGCCTTTGATCAAATCTTGCAGCGCTAATGGTACTGATTATGTTGATCTGACGGGCGAAGCTATCTTTATTAAGGACATGATGGATAAGTATGAGGACGCCGCCAAACAAAGTGGCGCTCGTATCGTCAACTCGTGCGGCTTTGACTCTATTCCCTCAGATTTGGGCGTGTACTTTACTCAGCAGCAAGCTCAAGATAAGTTCGATGATGTTTGTAGTATCATTCACATGCGCGTAAAAGCAGCTAAAGGCGGTCTCTCTGGTGGTACGATTGCCTCAATGGCGACTATATTTGAAGAAGTCGGCGAAGACAAATCACGCCGCAAGCAAGTGACGAATCCTTATCTACTCAATACTGATGATGATGCGCCAAATACTCGTCAGTACAATGTCAGCAAACCTGAATATGATGATAAGCACAAGCGCTGGCTAGCTCCTTTTGTGATGGCAAGTATCAATACGCGTATCGTACATCGCAGCAATCAGTTATCAGATTATGAGTATGGTCGTGACTTTAAGTACGACGAAGCCATGTGGATGAAAGATGGTATCAAAGGTCAGATGACCAGCTACGCATTAAGTGCAGGTCTTATGGGTTTTGCCGCCTCTATGATGTTTAAGCCCAGCCGTGAATTACTCTCAAAGCATGTCCTACCTAAGTCAGGTAGCGGTCCTTCAAAGTCTGAACAAGACAACGGTTATTTTGATATTCGCTTCTTTGGCGAAACGGCTAAAAATGAGCATATCAGTACCAAAGTTACAGGGGACAAAGACCCAGGCTATGGCAGCACCTCACGTATGCTGGCACAATCGGCGCTATGCTTGGCACAAGATATCTCAAAAGAGAGCGTTGAAGGCGGCTTTTGGACGCCAGCTTCTGCTATGGGCGAGCATTTAATCAAGCGCCTAGAGGAACACTCTGGTTTAAGCTTTGAAGTTGTTGATAGCTAATATTGATACTTTTTTTAGCGCCTATTTTGTTTTAACGCCAAAAATTTAAAGACACAATCAACCGCATCTTATTGTTAAGGTGCGGTTTTTTTATCGGTTGATGACACAAGTATGAGTTTTAGGTAACTGACATTGCCGTATTGCGCGTTTTCACTACATTACGCTACATAATCTTAGCCTATTGTCACAGCGTACTGGCAATCATTTGGGTAGTATAAATTTTGTTAAGCACAACTTATTTATCTATATCTTAATCAGCGCTTGTAAAGTACAGCGTTTATCCAAGCTCTATAGATAGATATTTCACATAAAAAAGGTATATGCAGCTTTTGCTGTGGAACATCACAAAGCTACTAAATAATACATAACCTATTAAGAGGATAAAATTATGAAATTGAATATATTAACTGCAGCGGTACTCACGTCAGGTTTGGCTATGGCAGCCACAGGCGCTAATGCTGGTATGACTACTGATCGTAACGGTAATGTCGGCTATGATACTTATGATGAATGCGTCATGGCGGTAAAAGACGGCTCTGCTAAGTTCTATACTCCTTATACTTACCAAAACCCGATGCGCCGCACAGGTGAAGTCAGCGTAGCTAAGATGAGCCTATCTGAGGTTATGATCCCCCAAAGCGTAGTCAACAATAATAATTTACGTACCAGCGACTATGAAGCAGGTGCTTGTGATATGGGTGTTGGTCAGTCTAATGGTCGCTACGGTGTTTCAGGTGCGCTAGTAGGTAAATATGTTCCTTTTGCCTCTGACATGCCAGTTAACGTCTATATGGATAGAAATGGCAATCCTGTACGTGTCACCATGCAGCAGTGTGATAACCATTTCGGTAGCAACTTCCCAACTCCTGTTATCAGTGAAGTCAAAGCGCCAGAAGCACAGCTTGCAATCCAAGAAGAGCGTAGTATGGAAGCAGTCGTTATCGAGACCAAGCGTACTATTCGTCCAACGCAGTATCAAGTCAGCGAAGTCATCATAGCGCCTAGTGATCAGGTTCAACGCGTGAATACAGCAGCAGGTACAAGAGTTGCTGTAGAGACAGCAGATGGTCGTACGGTATATGTTGGTCAAGAAGCAGATGCTCAAGCCATCAGAAACACTGATATCAATCAGACTTATCCTGTGATTCGTGTGCCAGACAATAACATGCAAAACAACATGCAGCAGCGCATCATCGATCCAAACACAGGTAGAACTATCATAGTTGAGTAATACTTTAACGCTAGCGATATTATAGTTATAATCTGCAACGTGACATCAACACTTTTGAGTGATAAGCAGGTTTTGGACATATATCTTGCACGTTATAACAACTTAGATTGACTCTGTGAGAGTATTAATCTCTTTACTACTGAAATACCAGCCATCGAGCTGGTATTTTTGCGTCTAAGACATTATCAATGGACATCAAATTTTTATAATGTTTTATTTTACCTGACATAAACGTTGTAGCAATGATGACTCAGTTGTTGTCTTTATAGGTCTTTTGCTTTTAGGGCGTAAGACCTATAGCTCAATTAGCATAATAGGAAATCATGCTAGTTTACTTAAAAGTCTAAACTCATTTTGGACTTGTCTTAGATTTGCAACTCAAGGAATACCCTAATGCAAAACCGTACTTTATCTCTACTTTTCGGCACTACTCTCATGATGCCTATCTTTGCCTTCGCTGCTACTGATAGTAGTGTGACACCCGCTGATATACGTACCACTGCTGTAGACAATACTTTGCAAGCTCAAATTGAAGGTCCTGATGGGGAGCTACTAGCCACTCAGCCCAGTGAAATCGAAGTCGATACAAACCCTGCGCAATTAGATCCGAAAATGATGGAAGATTCAAGCATGATGGAAGATCCAAACATGATGCCAAACTCTGTAACGCCATTAGAGTCAGAGCAAAGAATTGAGGGTGCAGATAGTACAACGACAGTTCCTGTAACTCTACAAGAAACTCGTCGTATCATAACCCAGTAATGTTAGACCACTGGAGTACTTAGACATATGGTGTCGTCCTAAGATAAGTCGTTTATCGTATCCTTACTTTAGAACGGCGCACATGAAAAAAGGCAGCCAGTGGCTGCCTTTTCTGTGTGTTAAATAAAGATTGAGCAGTTACTTCTTGCCCTTGGTGACCCCTGCTTCTTTAAGCAGCGCGCCAAGTGTACCCATTTTGACCGGCGTATCTGCCTTAGGCTTTTGCGCCTGCTGACGATTACTCGCGCCGCCTTTATTGTTGTCACCTCTACTCTTGTCACCTTGGCGCGGTGCGCCAGAGCGTTTGTCTGCTGGTGGACGCTTGCTGCGCGCACGGCTCGGCTTATCGTCACTACTAGTAGAGTCCGTACGGCTCGTAGCTGGTTTAGCTGGCGCGCGCGCAGGTTTGTCGTTTTCAGGTTTCATGCTAAAGCCAATACGGCCACGTTTTTCGTCGATAGAGATGACTCGAACTGAGATAATATCACCAGGTTTGACACGGTTCATAGGGTCTGCGACAAAGTCATTAGCCATCTGAGAGATATGTACCAGACCGTCTTGATGTACACCAACATCGACAAAACAACCAAAGGCGGTAACATTGGTTACAACGCCTTCTAAAGTCATGCCCTCAGTAAGGTCTTTGATACTATTGATATCATCACGGAAATTAGCCGTTTTGAACTCAGGACGCGGGTCACGAGCAGGTTTTGCCAGCTCGTCCAAAATAGCTTTGACACTGATGTTGTCATCATTAGCCAAAGCTGTAGTATCGATAGTACCCAGCACACTATCGTTACCGATAATCTCGCTTAGAGACTTGTCCGTTTGCGCAAGTATGCTATCAACCAGCTCATAGCTCTCTGGATGAACACCTGTGGCATCAAGTGGATTGCTACCCTCGTGAATACGCAAAAACCCTGCAGCTTGCTCAAAGGTTTTGACCCCTAAACGGGGCACATCTTTGAGCGCGTCCCGAGTAGCAAATGCGCCATGCTCACGTCTATAAGTGACGATTTGCTGCGCGACGTTTTTATTCAAACCAGCAATATGTGCCAAGATAGCAGGGCTTGCTGTATTGACATCAACACCGACGGCATTCACGCTGTCTTGCGTGACTTTGTCTAAGCTATCAGCCAATTGGTTTTGGTTGACATCATGCTGGTATTGACCGACGCCAATGGCTTTTGGATCGACTTTGACCAGCTCTGATAAAGGATCTTGCAGGCGGCGCGCGATGGAGACTGCTCCGCGTACGGATACATCTAGATTGGCAAGCTCATCACTAGCAAGCTCGCTTGCAGAATAGACAGAGGCGCCTGATTCATTAACGATGACCGCTTTTGCTTTAAGAGCAGTATTGGCAGCCAAGATCTCTTTAATCATCGCATCGGTTTCGCGACTTGCCGTGCCATTACCGATAGCCACTAGATCAACGTTATAAGTACTTAACAGCTCATCAATGACAGTTTTGGCTTCATCCATTTTATTATCAGGCGCAAAAGGATAAACGGTTGCGATAACTGGCTTGTCATCAGCCATTATGACATGACCTTGTGCATCGATAACCGCCATTTTGACGCCATGGCGAATACCAGGATCAACGCCTAAGATGACTTTGCGTCCAGCAGGCGCTGACATCAGTAGATGCTGCAAGTTACTGGCAAACACATCAATAGCATCCGCCTCAGCACTTAAGCGTTTTTCGGTCAACAAGCGATGCTCGATATGCGGACGCCACTTATCTTTCCAAAGACTAGTTGCCGCCTCAACCAAAAACTCGCGGCGTGCGTCTGGCGCTTTAGCCTTAATATCAAAATGACTCACGATTTTATCGATAAAGGGCGTATCTTCGCCTTCAATTTTTAGACCTAAGACATTTTCTTGGCGACCGCGTAACATGGCAAGCAGGCGATGATTGGGCAAGCGTGCAAGGCTTTCACTATGCTCAAAGTAGTCTTTGAACTTCTCACCCACTTCGCGTTTTTCTTCGCTAGCCACCGATGAGACGATGCTCGCTGTTTTAGCAAAGCCACTACGTAAACTATCGAGTAGATCAAGCGCCTGCGTCCATTCATCAACGATAATAGCTTGTACGCCTGCTAACTGCTTGTCGGTATCCGCAAAATCTACCTCAATCTCATTACCATTATCATCGGTGATGACTGATGGCGCTTGATAGTCAGCTAATGCCTCTATTGGTGCAACCTCTTGCGTTAATACCGATTGCGCAGCTTTATCTAATCCTGCTGCGCGAGCTTTGGCGGCAGGTGAGCGCCGGCGCGGACGATAAGGCAGATAGATGTCTTCAAGTTCAAGCTTGGATGTCGCGTTATCGATACGCGCTTGCAACTCGTCATTTAGATTGCCTTGGGTACTTAGCAATTCGATAATCTTGAGGCGGCGCGTTGCCATGTCACGCTCATAATTGAGCGACTTTTCTAGTGCTCGAAGCTGCGCATCATCGAGATTTTGGGTTTTCTCTTTACGGTAGCGCGCTATAAACGGCACCGTCGCCCCTGCATCAAAGAGTTCGACAAACGCATTGACTTGAGCCGTCTTAATGCCAAGCGCGCGAGCAAGTTTGTCGTGGATATTCGCGTGTGTGGTTGCATCCAAACCCTGCGTATTTGCTGGGGCTTGCGATGACGTTAAGGTATCAGTGCTACTCATAGACGTATCAATCGTTGATAAATGGTGTTTGGCATTATAGCAAAAGCTGCATGAATAAAAATCCTTTTTATACTATCCTTAATTATCATGGTTTTTGTAGCCATAATGAAGCAAAAGATGTCACTATCTGCCTTGTTAAACAAACGCATACAGCATTTGTGCGGATGGATGATGCATTTAGTGATGCAATCTTATACACTGATGGTAGATAGCTAAATAATGAGTCATTGCACAAAAATCGTGACTGATATTCTTAAAATTTAAATAGCAACAAGATTACAAGTAAAAGCGATAGCAGATTTTGCCTATAATAAAGCCTATAAAAGGATACGATAAATGACGGATAACACTCATGCAGATACGCTCACTCAGCGCATATTGGTCGTTGATGACGACGCGCGTTTACGCTCTTTACTACAGCGCTTTTTGGAAGACGACGGTTTTGTAGTGCGTACCGCGCACGACGCCAATCAGATGGACAAGCTCATGCAGCGCGAGCTGTTCTCTTTAGTGGTACTAGATCTTATGCTACCTGGCGAAGATGGTATCAGTATCTGCAAACGTCTGCGTGAAGACAACGGTGATATTCCTATCATTATGCTGACCGCAAAGGGCGGTGACGCTGATCGTATTGCAGGTTTAGAAGCGGGCGCTGATGATTATTTACCCAAACCTTTTAATCCAAAAGAGCTGCTCGCTCGTATTAAAGCCGTACTACGTCGCCAAAATCGTGAGCTGCCTGGCGCGCCCAGCTATCAGTTAGAGGTGGTTGAGTTTGGTCCGTGGACGCTTGATTTATCCACGCGTACGCTAAAACGCGATGGCAATGTGGTGACCTTAACCACGGGCGAGTTTTCAGTATTGAAGGCACTAGTACAGCATCCCCGTGAGCCGCTGACTCGTGATAAGCTCATGAACCTAGCACGTGGACGCGAATGGGGCGCTATGGAGCGCTCAATTGACGTACAAGTGTCACGATTGCGCCGCTTGATCGAGGATAATCCGTCGCAAGCGCGTTATATTCAGACCGTTTGGGGCGTAGGCTACGTCTTTGTGCCTGATGAAGCGGAACCTGAAGACAATGAGTCCTAAAGACAATGAGTCCTAAAGACAATGAGTCCTAAAGACAATGAGTCCTAAAGACAATGAGTCCTAAAAACGATGCTTCTTAAAGACAATGTATAGTGACGCGTAATAAAGCGCTCAGGAGTAGCGGTGTTAGAAAGTAAAACCAGTTCAAAGTCTAAAGACTCAAAGGATGACACTAGCGTAAGCGCTCAGAGTACAGAGCAAAGCGGCGCTAGTCACTCCTCTCATTCTGACACTAGCTTGACTACAGTCCTACATAAGATTGAACCTGACAAAAACACTGATAAAGTTAGTATTGGCGACGTCATGTCAGCGCTTAGTGAAAAAGGATTTGGACCTTTACTGTTTGCGCCTGCTTTGATTGCTATTATGCCTACAGGTGGCATACCAGGAGTACCGACAGTTTGCGGAGTCATTATTGCTTTAATTAGTATACAGATGCTATTTGGCAAACAACGCCCGTGGCTGCCCAAATTTATCGATAAGGTGAGTTTTGAGCAGGACAAGCTACATAAAGGCGTCGCTATCGCCGAAAAAGCGACGAAGCGGATTGATAAGATTGTTAAACCAAGATTGACAGTATTGAGCTCTGATAAGGCAAAAAAACTAGCAGCAGCAGTATGTGTTTTTGCTGCCCTAGCTATGATCCCATTAGAGGTTGTACCCTTTGCTGTTATGATACCCGCTGCCGCTATCATATTGTTTGCTATTGGACTAATCACCGAAGATGGCTACGTCTTTTTGGCAGCTTTACTTTTGAGTATAGTGACCGCCTACTTTTTGGTGACTCAGGTACTTATGGGATAAAAGGGTTTGTAAAACAAACAGGTAAGTACGTTAAATGTATTAGCGCAACTGACTGTCTTTACTACCACGTCGATTAAATAGCTCAGACGCTTTTGCTACTTGCTCAAGTTCCGTCTGGCAACTCACGCAGTGCTGTACGCCAGGCAAAGCATGACGCCGCGCCTCGGGAATAGGATTACCGCACTCATCGCAGTACTCACTACTCTCACCCTTAGGTATCGCACTTCTAGCGCGATCTACAGCATCGTTAACAGTTGCATCCATTTGCTCATGCTCTGCGCCATCTCTTGACCAGCCACCTGCCATAATTCACCTTTATCAGTAGTACTGAGCTTTTAATTTTAGAATAAAAGTCTTTAATAACAGATAGATGGGGTTAGAATGCGCTTATTTCAATACAAACGTTTATTATGATTTACTTTTGATTAAGAGTTATATTTAAATTCTATCTCTTTATAAAGTATGTTTGTATTGCTTTTTATCTATCGCTGCCATCCTTCCGTTTTCATAATCTTTTGCGCCTTTCTTGTCAGCAAAAAATTGAGAAAATCTTGTGTTTGAGAGTCAGCTTTTGGCGATATCACAATGTTCAAATCACGCCAAATGATACGATCTTTATCTATGTAAACCATATCCATATCTTCAGAATTATGAATCGGCCAGTTGGGCCAAGTAATCCAAGCATCTGCCTTCTGCTCTTTAAAGGCTTTAAAACTAGCTCCAGATCCTAATGAATAGGCTACAATGTTATTTCGAAAACGAGCAACATCATCTAAGCTTCCCTTACGCCCTGCAACATCTTCCCACACTCCAGTGCCTGACGTGTTATACGTTCCCTTGCCTTCAGTCACAACTATCTTAATACCTTTAGCTAACAAATCATCAAAGCTGCGTATGTTTTTAGGGTTTCCTTTTTGTACCGCGATGATTGCTGGTCGAATATAAATGGGTTCGACCTTGTCATGATCAAATGTTTCATATGTTTCAAGGAATGCGGTCATTGACTGCTCAGAGGTTCCCCAAAGAGCGTCAGCATCTGCTTGAGCACTGGCGGACCATTTACTTTCAGGTCCTGCTATGAGTTCTACCTTAGTACCACCTTGTTTCTCCCAAACATCGGCAACTTTTCTCAAAGCTGTGTGTGGCCCACCAGCTCCATAAATTTTAATAATCCCATCTTTAGGATTGTGCTCTATAGAAGGATCAAAAAGTCCAGTTTGCGCGAAAGCTGAAGTGCAGCTTAGCAAAACACATGTACTAAGAATAATAGTTTTCATTGTTTTCTCCTTGAGTTAATTCTTAAATCGCTTGCAATGCGACGACTTGACCGCGTACTCCGATACTCTCATCACTCATCAGACAGATATACCCTGCCATGATCTCCTCAGGCGTCTTGAGTGTCATCGGGTTCTCACCCGGATACGCATGAGCACGCATATTAGTACGTGTACCGCCCGGATTGATACAGTTAAAGCGTAAACTGGTGGTGTTTTGCGTCTCTTGGGTAAATATATCACTCATACCTTCCACCGCTTGTTTTGAGAGTGCATAAGCACCCCAAAATGCGCGCGGATGAGTTCCTACCGTACTGGATGTAAACACAATCGAACCATTATCAGTATCTTTAACCAACGGTAGTAACGCTTGCGTGAGCATAAAGGTCGCTGTAGCATTGATATGCATAACCTTAGCAAAGGTGTCGACATCATACATCTCAAGCGGTGTTAGATCGCCGAGTATACTTGCGTTGTGCAAAACACCGTCCAACTGACCAAACTCGTTTTCGATTAACAATGCCAGATTGCGCATCTCATTGTAATCAGCCTTTTCTAGATCCATTGGCAATATAGCAGGCTGCTTACCACCTGCGCCCTCGATCTCGTCGTATACCGTCTCAAGCTTGCTGTTGGTACGACCAAGTAGCAATACCGTCGCACCGTAACGCGCGTAAGTCAACGCGGCGACACGGCCAATGCCAGAACCTGCGCCCGTCACCAATATACGTTTGCCTGCCAAGCAGTCCTCTTGCGCATTGAAGTTTCGAATATCATCATGGTTTAACGAAGGCGTAGTTTTATTTTGGGTTGCTGACTGGGTGCTCTTATCGGTCATGCTTATACTCACAGCTGGTTAAATAAAGAATAAAATTTTAAATATACTCAAACGTACCTGACGCCAATAGCAACTTGCTTAGCTGCTCAGGCGTGTTGACAATATAATCTGCGCCCCACTTTTTCAAAGTCTTTTGGTTCTCAGGCGGAATATAGCCATAGCCTGCCAAAATAGTTGGCATGCCAGCGGCGTTACCTGAATCGATATCGCGTATATGATCGCCGACATACAGTACGCAGCCAGCTGCGCCGCGCGGTATAGCAAGTTTCTCTAACGCCATGTACATAGGTTCAGGATCAGGTTTAGAGCGAGCGACATCTTCGGGACAAACTAAGGCGGCGCAGCGCTGATCCAAATCCATTTTTTGTAGTAGCTGCTCTGCTAGGTAGCGCGGTTTATTAGTGACAATGCCCCAAGGAACGCCTTTTTGCTCTAAAGTTGTGAGTACAGATTCAAGTCCATCAAACACCTGACTATCGACGCAAATGTCCGCTTCATAATCATCCAAAAACTGCTGACGAAAGGCTAGTAACTCCTCTTCTGTGACTTGATCTTGATTATTATGGCGTAGCATCAGCTTGACCATAGCAGAAGCGCCTGCCGAGACTTGCTCACGAATTTGCGCTTCAGGCGGCGCTTGCCAGTTATTCTGTTGACTCATTTTACCGATAATACGCACAAAATCAGCGGCTGTATCTATCAAGGTGCCATCAAGATCAAATAAAACTGCTTTTATAAATTTGCTCATAATCACACACTCTTATTATATAAAGTTGATAAAACAGGATGAACTGTAGATGTAATAACCTCTGGTACTAGTCGTTAAACCATCGGTTTTTGTACTGCCATCATATAGTTCACATCGACGTTTTGTGCCAACCAATAACGTTTGGTCAGAGGATTATAATGCAAACCTATAATGTCTTGACGAGTAAATCCAGCATTAATTGCCATCTTATCAAGCTCGCTTGGAGTGATAAATTTGGCATAGTCGTGAGTACCGCGATCAAGCAGACGCAGCACGTATTCTGCGCCAATAATAGCAAACAGATAGGATTTAGGATTACGGTTAATGGTAGATAAAACGCAAACCCCGCCTGGCGCCAATAGCTCAAAGCAGGCGGTAACAATAGAGCTTGGATCTGGTACGTGCTCGAGCATCTCCATACAAGTCACCACATCGAACTGCCCAGCGTGCGTTTTTGCCAGCTCCTCTACAGGGATATTTTGATACCGCAGAGTACTCTCAAGGCCGCTTTGCTTGGCATGTACCGCCGCTGCTTTGAGGTTTTCATCGCCCAAATCGATACCCGTCACGTCAGCGCCGCGACGCGCCATAGATTCAGACAAAATACCGCCGCCGCAGCCGACGTCTAATACAGTTTTGCCAGCCAGACCTGTATCAGATGTTTTATCAGTATCATCGCTTATAAAGCCACTCTTGACATTGTCCTCTATCCAGTTCAGACGTAGCGGGTTAATCTCATGCAAAGTTGCAAAGGCGCCTGTGTTACTCCACCACTCGCCGGCTAAGTTGTTAAACTTTTCAACTTCGCTAGGATCTACATTGATTGTGTTTGTATTAGTCGTTGTTTGATTATTAGTAGCGGCATGCGGCGCTGAGCTCATAGGATTTTCCTTAGATATATGTATTGTCATAAATTTTATAACCTAATATTATCATGAGTGCGTCTATTTAGGTCGATACATACGTGGGCTATTATAAGCGGTATTGTTAACTTGAGAACATGACGAGTTTGCTTTTTGTCGACTCTTTTAAAGCGCTATCAATATCGACAATATTTTTTTTATGGTACTAAGTAAGAGTAGCTAAATAATAGCTCACAGCTTTACAACGGTTAGTTAAGAATACGGTTCACAAAAGGCTGCGTTTTGAGCTATTATAGCTTACGTTATTGCATGTGGTGCTAAGCGACCATCGCTTAACACTATGTCTCTCACTTTACAAAGTATTTAAGACTTTATCCCTTAAGGAAAACGTATGAAACGTGTCATGACACTGACTGGTTTGGCGATGGCTATTGGGTTTGCCTCTATGGGCGCGCAGGCAGCTGATTATGTAGCAGGCAAGGATTACCGAGTACTTGATAATCCAGAAAATATTAGCGGTGATGCAATCATCGTCCGTGAGTTTTTTTGGTATGGTTGTCCGCACTGTAATGTGCTTAATCCGCACATGGAAAAATGGGCAAAAACTAAAGATAAAGATGTGGCTTTTTTTAAGACGCCAGCGGCGCTAAATCCTGTTTGGGAAGCTAGCGCACGCGGATTTTATGCTGCGCAGTTACTTGGATTTGAGAACAAAACCCACGACGCGTTGTTTGATGCCGTTCATAAAGACGGTAAAAAGCTGTTTGATCAGGCCTCCCTTGCCAACTGGTATGCTTCAAAAGGCGTCGATAAAAAGAAATTTAATAGTCTTTATAACTCGTTTGCCGTCGGCACCAAAATTGGTCGCTCACAAGCAGGCGCTAAGCGCTATCAATTATCAGGCGTGCCAGCGGTAGTGGTCCAAGGTAAATATGTCGTGACTGGTGAAGGCGCTAAAGCGCCTAAAGTCGTTGATTATCTCGTTGATAAAGTACGTGCTGAGAAAAAATAGTTTTTAGTCTTGTTTAGATTTAAATGCAAAAAGCCAATCCTTAAAGATTGGCTTTTTCGTTGTGAATTTAGTGTTTTGTGAATTTAGTGCTTACCGATTTTATGAGTAGACTCTCTAATTTGTCATAAGCCTGACAAGCTACTTTAGATCTGACAAAATAGTGACTTCACGAATATAGGTTGCAAGATCTTCTTGTGATTCAGCTAGTAGTTCATCGTCTTGCTTGTACTTAGCATATTCAATCCATAATAGCAGTTGGTGCAGGCTATTATGTTCAGACGCTTTATACTGTTTAGTAAATTGCTTTAATGTGCCTTCATCATTAATATTAAGCCTACCATACCAGCTCTCGATCTTGGCAACTTGCTCGTTTGGAAAGTAAGCGTCGAATAATGCTTTGATTAAAGTATGACGATCTTCTTCACCAATCAGTTTGCCCACGCGTTTGGTTTGGCGATTGCGAGCATTGGCGCTGGTAATATCAGTGAGCGCCATCAGCTCTGCCATAAAGTAATCACTGGCAGGTAATTGTTTGAGCTGTTTTTTTGATAGATTTGACAAGGGTATCGATAAAGCCTGCAAGCGCTCATGCGCTTTTTTAAGCTCAGTACGCGAGACGCGCATGTCCTGTTCTGACCAGTCAACCATAGTACTATCCATATAATAATAAAAAATAAATAAGAGGCAGCTACCACATATGCTTTTCGCGATGCTTAGTTGCCACTGTCAAATCTGTAGGCAAGTTTACTGCCAATCTGTCTTGTAGTTGCTGAGTGATAAAGACTGAGCGATGTTTGCCACCTGTGCAGCCGATAGCAACAGTGACCGTATGACGATTATTGTGTAAAAAATTAGGTAACCAGCGCTCCAAAAACGTCCCGATATCCTCTGCCATCTCGTCCACTTCTGGATAATCAGCAAAGAATTCTTTAACCTTGCGATCTAGTCCTGTCGACATACGTAACTTAGGGTTCCAATGCGGGTTTGGAAGTATGCGCACATCAAATACAAAATCGGCATCAATAGGATTGCCGTACTTAAAGCCAAAGGATAGCAGATTGATAACGATTTTGTTGTCAACGCCGACGTAATCGCGCAAACGCTCTTTTAATTGATGAATATTGAGCATGCTAGTATCAATTTTCATATCCGCGCGCTTAAAGATAGGCTGGAGCAAATCGCTCTCTTTTTTTATAGCTGCAGGTAAATTGTTAGTGCTATGCTCAGTACTCAGCGTGTCTTTGGTCATCAATGGATGTACGCGGCGCGTGGCATTAAAACGCGCGACCAAGGTGCTATCTTGCGCGGTTACATACACTACCTGAACCGCTTGCTCACCGTAAGTCTGCTTAAGAGTGTCGTGTATAGTAGAAAAATTTGATAAATCTGCGCGCGGCGTACGAATATCAACGCCAAGCGCTAAGCGCTTTATACCACTATCTCCGACGAGCCTTTGCGCCGCCTGAGGGACTAAAGACAAGGGCAAATTATCGATAGAGTAATACCCCAAGTCCTCCAAAATGTTAAGCACGGAGGTCTTGCCTGATCCTGAACGACCAGAAACTACTAAGATACTCACGACTTCTTCTTTTGTGATCTCAGATATAGCCGTTGTATCAGACAACGAGGTTTGATCTAGAGTATCGTCTTTATTATCCGTATCCATGATCAATTACCTTTGTCTATTCATTTGTCAAATTTTTTGGGTATTGCAGCACTATCTACTTAAAAGTAAACGGCTCATTATCTAATAGACGTGCCTGTCCTAGCTTCGCGGCGACGAGTATAATGGCATTAGCAGACTCTGAACTAAGATTAGATCCGTTATCAGTAATCGACTCTAATTGCGCGGTTTTGACTTCTAAATAATCGACAACAAAACCTGCATCAGTTAGTCGCTGCCGACTATTACTTATAAGCATATTTAGCTTATCATTATCATAAGTACCAGATAGCTGCTTAGCCAGTTGCTGTAGCTCTTGATGTAATAACGGGGCAATCTTTCGCTCTGTACCCGTTAAGTATTGATTGCGCGATGATAGTGCTAAGCCATCGGTAGCGCGGACAATAGGGGCTCTTATAATCTCAATAGGGTAGCTTAAGTCACGTACTAGCTGCTTAATAATTGCTAATTGCTGATAGTCTTTTTGTCCAAATACAGCTACATCGGGTTGTACAATGTTAAACAATTTTGAGACCACAATACCAACGCCATCAAAATGCCTAGGGCGCGACTGACCACATAATTGATCTGTGATAGCACCTGCAAGCACTAGAGTTGGCGGCGGCAGTACAGGATACATCTCATCAATACTAGGTGCAAAGACATGATCAGCGTGAACGGTGGTCAACTTACTGACATCTTCGTCCAAAGTGCGCGGATAACTGTCAAAATCTTCACCAATACCAAATTGGGTAGGATTGACAAAAACACTGACAACGACGATATCAGCTTGCTGTTTTGCGATACTGACCAGCTCTAAGTGCCCCTCATGCAAGTTGCCCATCGTCGGCACTAACGCGATGCGCTTTGGCTTATCTAACTTGCATCGGCTAGACGCTAAGGCTGAGCGCAAATCTGAAATACGGTGATAGATAGTAGGCATAAATAGCTCTAGTTATAAAAGATACTCAGCTAATCAAACTGATGCTGCTGTTTTGGGAAACTACCTTCGCGGACCGACTGCTGATATAAGGCAAAGGCGCCTTCGATACTGTGCTGTGTATTGCGCTCATCGGTCAAAAAGTCATGAACAAAGCGCGGCACTCGCCCATGTACCATACCTAGCATATCGTGCATGACCAGCACTTGACCGTCGGTATCTGCGCCTGCGCCTATCCCAATCACAGGCACATCAACGGCTTGCGTAATAGATTTTGCCAAATCAGCGGGCACGCACTCTAATACGATCAGTGCCGCCCCCGCCTCTACCACAGCTTTGGCATCTGCTAATAGTTTGTCAGCAGCGTTATCAGTACGTCCTTGGATCTTATAACCGCCAAAGACATTGACTGACTGCGGGGTCAGACCAAGATGTACACAAGTAGGTGTACCTGCCTGCGCTAAGATAGTCACAAGCTCACACAGCTCGCTGCCGCCTTCTATTTTGACTACGTGTGCGCCTGCTTGCATAAGCTTGCGGCTATTGGCAATTGCTTCTGGCAAAGTGGCGTAACTCATAAACGGTAAGTCAGCCAAAATCAGTGCTTTGTCATTGCTACGCGCGACATTGGCAGTATGATAGACCATGTCGTCGACGCTGACAGGTAGCGTAGAGTCATGACCTTGAACCACCATACCTAGGCTATCCCCGATCAATATCGTGTCAATCTCTGCTTTGTTCATCATGCGCGCAAACATCGCGTCATAGCAGGTTAGACAAGTAAATTTAGTCCCGTCTTTTTTGAACTTTTTTAGCGTAGATAAAGTGGTCATACATTTCTCGATAACTTGGCAATAAATAGTTTTGATATAGTCGATTCTAAATAAAACAGATGCATTATATTTAAACGCGGAACTGGTATAAATTTTACTGGCGTGCTGTGCCTACGCCGCTCGATGCTGCGCAACCTATGTTTTAAAAAAAGCATTCCAGTCCCGTTGTATCGTTTTTATGTTGAACTCACTATCAGTAAAAATAGGCTTGTCTAATTGTCACCTAACTTTTTTAACCCTGTCCAGTCTGTACTGGATGCATAATTGATAAGTGGTACGCCTGCAACTTTGAGGGTTGGCTTAAGCTCAAGCAAAGGTATCAAAACAAAGTTACGCTCATACAAACCTGCATGCGGTATTATCAAAGTCGGCTCTGCTAACAGCGCATTACCATACAACAATATGTCAACATCTAAACTGCGCTCGCCCCAGTGACGCAATCGCGCGCGCTTAGCATTGTTTTCTAACCCTTGACAAACTGCGAGTAGCTCAAAGGGAGGTAGGCTCGTCTCAAAGCCTACGACTGCATTAACGAAGTCTGGCTGATCTTGTGGTCCCATTGGCGCTGATAGATAAAATGAGGACACTTGTACCTCTTTTATCTGATCTGCTGCACGCAAACTTTTAATAGCGAACTGCAAGTGCTCCATTGGCGTACCCAGCTCGTTGGTTAAATTGCTTCCTAAACCAACATAAGCGGTTACCCACTTATCATCTGTTACCTTTGCCATTTTATTTTAAATACTATATTAGTTTAAACACTATCAGTACTGATAGTGCTAGGCTGACGGCGGCGACGTTTCGCGGGCACAGGTCCTTGACTACTGATTGTCGTGCTCTGATTTGGCGCAGTCAATTTTTTACTTTTAGTCGTTTTAGCTTCTCGTTTATTAGCTTCTTTATTACTCGCCTGCGCTTTGTCAGTCACCGTCTCTTTATTCTTATCGCGATTTGCTACTTTTGGAGTAGGCAGGGTGTCAGACTTACTTAAAACGTCTGAGAAAGCAGTACTAGGCTGACGGCGGCGGCGCTTGTGCGGTATCGGCTCGTTATTTGCCGTAACCAGCTGCGGCGTTTGTGCAGGCAACTGCTTGCTCTCTTTGCTAGCCTTTGACGCCTGCTTATTCTCAAGAGCAATATCAGACGGCTTACTCTTCGTTTCTTTATCTCTAGCTGACTTCTTATCAGCCAATTTTGTATCAACCGACTTAGTATCAGCAACAGATGCTTTATTTTTAGCCGAGACTTGGCGAGATTTAGGTTTAGCCGATTTATCCACCTCCAGCTGTTTTTGTAGTGGCGGCACTACCTTTTCATGCTCTATTACCAATAGCGGCTCTGGCTGAGATTTAGGTTTAGCACGCTTATTTTCACTACTGGCTAATGACAACTGCTGTAGTAATGCAAGCTCTTTACGGTCTTGTTTTGCCTGCTGTTTACTATTGAAGGTTTGCTTCGGTTTAGTAGAGGACGTTTGTAGCTCTGTCGATGGAGACTGAGTATCATCGCGGCGGCGGCGGCGCGTAGGTACATTTGAAGCATCATTCATAGGCGGCGCAGTCTCTTGTGGCTTAGTTTTGTCTTGGTTGTAATCAGTATCATTGTGCTTATTAGAATGACTTTGCTCTTGCAGATCATTTTGCTTTTGGCGATTGCGACCGCGCGAGTGCTGATTTTTCTTGTACGCGCCGCGGCGTATATTTTCATCAAAATCATCGATCGCTTGAGCCTGCTCTTTTTCAGACAAGGTCTGATACGTCTGCCACCACTCGCCCATGCCGTTAGTAGACTCAGATAAAGGATGATCGCTATCGCCGCACTGCTCACGCAACAATAAAAAGTCAAAGCCTGCGCGAAAACGCGGATGCTCGGACAGTTGTACAATCTGCTTGGTACGCGGCGCAGCAAGTTTGGGCTGCAATAGCCAAATATCACGAATGAACTGCTCGGCAAACTTAGGAATCGCCGTTTTGATACGTTGACGATCAATCACTTTACCTGCTGCATGCATCTGTGCATCGGCAAAAGGCATATTACGGTTTTTGGCTTTTTCTAACTGATGTAGGTAGTTCTCCCACAATAGCGCCGCATAAAAGAACGCCGGATTAATACTCTTGCCTGCTGCGATACGCTTGTCGGTGTTGATAGCTACTTGTTTGACCAGTGGACTTGGTTCAGCGGGTGGATATATCATCAAGCTATCGATTGCGCCTGACTCAAACAAGAGTGGTAGCAGCGGTACTAGGTAGCCACCAGTAAACATCTTTTGCGTTTCATCATAGAGGCGATGGGGCGATATTTGTTCCAGTAGAGCCCAATTGCTCTCGTGAAATTGCTCTGCTAACTCGTCATCAAACTCAAAACCTAACTTGGCCTTAAAACGTAGCGCGCGTAGCAGACGTACAGGATCTTCTTCGATACGCACCGGAGCGTGACCTAACAGGCGAATTACCTTATTGTCTATATCATCAAGCGCTCCGCAAAAGTCATGTACCACGCCTTTTAACGGTTGATAATAAAGCGCATTAATAGAAAAATCACGGCGTGAGAAGTCTTGTTTAATATCGCCCCAAACATTGTCACGCAGGATCATACCATCTTGGTTGGTGTTAGCATCACTGGTGGGCGGACCGCGAAAAGTAGCGACTTCAATGAGCTCGCGTCCAGAGTAAACATGCGCCAGTTGAAAACGACGACCGATAATGCGGCAGCGCTTGCCAAAGACGTCTTTGATCTCATGAGGCTTGGCATCAGTGACCGCATCAAAGTCTTTTGGACGTAGGCCTAACAAGGTATCGCGCACGCCGCCACCGACGATATAGGCATCAAACCCAGATCGGGACAAAGTGGCAATAACTTCGGTAATGGAATTAGGTAATTCAGATTTATTTAGTTCTAACTGCTTGGCGGCGCGCTCTGCCATGCATCTACTCCTCAACGGTATTCTCGATCACCCCTAACGAACACAGTATCCATCAGGCGGATGTGCCTGCTAGTTTAACAAATTTTGTGCAGGCTGGGTATGTTATGGTCATTGGTGCACCCTAATTTGTCATTTTTGCTGTACTGCCAGATGACTCTTTGCGTTTATGCGGTCTACGCACTTTGATATCAAGAGTTTTACTCACTTATCTGTAAGCGAGAGCGATTCTTTTCGACCGTTTTTGCGCCTATGCCTTTGACCTTTTGTAGCTCATCAACCGATTTAAAGTCACCAAACATCTCACGGTACAAGATAATCGCCTGTGCCTTGCTACTACCAATGCCGTTTAGCGAAGTTAACTCACCCTCGCTCGCACGATTGATATTTACCCTTTTTTGCTCGCGCGCTTTAACTGCTGATTTTTCTTGTGCTAACAAATACTGATAAGCACTTGCAGGATCATCGAAACAAGGCGCTGCCTGAACTTGGGCTGGCAAAGCACTGATAATACAGCCTATTAACAATAGACAAAACATAAGGCTACTGTTGTAAGTTGCGTATTTATTAACGGCGCTCATGCTGTTTGGCGGCCTCCCATAGTGCATCCATCTCCTCTATATCACTGTCCTCAAACTGCTTACCTATCTGCTCTAGTTGCGTTTCGATATAGCCAAAACGTGATTTGAATTTGTGCACGCAGGTAAGCGTGGCTGCTTCTGCGTCAAGACCTAACTTACGCGCGACGTTGACCAGTCCAAATATACAATCGCCCAGCTCCTTTTCGATAGCAGCGATATTGGTTTGGATATCAGCGTCTGTTTGATTACTCACTTCATTCTTAAGCTCATTGATCTCTTCCTCAAGCTTATCAAATGCGCCGTCCACTCCGTCCCAATCAAAGCCTAGTTTTGCGGCTTGTTTTTGTAGCTCTTGTGCTTGCATCAGCGCGCTGCCTGCTTTAGTAGCATCCAGCCTGCGCCGCGGTTTACCTCGTGCTTCATCAGCTTGCTGCTCCTGGGCTTTGATCTCATCCCAGCGCGCTTTTACGGCCGCGTCGTCTTTGAGGGTTTGGGTCTCAAACACATGCGGATGACGACGAATTAGCTTTTGCTGCAAAGTCGTTATGACATCATTGATATCAAAACGCCCTTGCTCAGCATAGAGCTGACAGTGAAAGACGACTTGTAATAGCACATCACCCAGCTCACTTTTGATATCTTCGTCATCGTCAGTCTGTACCGCCGCGCCAAGCTCATAAGCTTCTTCAATGGCGTAAGGGATTAGACTATGATTAGTCTGTTTTTGATCCCAAGGACAATCGCTCCGCAAGCGCGCCATAAGTGCTAATAAATCCTCAAGCTCGCCTGTTGCCTCTGGTACGCCTAATGCTGGCTTGGGCGTTATGATGGTTTTTGGCGTTTTACTTGTGGCTGCGCTGTTATTAAGTACTGTCATCACCTGCTCTCATTAGATTATTAGATTATTGCTTGCTTGAACGAGCTTGATTTATCGCTTAGTGTAGCATTGAATAAGTAGACGCTTATAGTCATACTACTGCTACAATTAACGATACTATTTCAAACGCAAGGAACGTCCCTTTTATGTCTGCCTCAGCGAACTATCAACCTGCCCTCTCATTTGAACCTATAACCATCAGCTCCTTTAAAGCCTATGATATTCGCGGTGAGCTGGGCGTCAGTTTGGATGAAGACATTGCTTATCGTATCGGGCGCGCCTTTGCGCAGATTTTATCAGCGCGTTTTAAGGCTACCGACAAGAGTGAGAATAAGGAGGGTTTGCAAACGGCTATCGTCATCGGTAGCGACATTCGCCACTCAAGTGAAACCCTTAAACAGGCGACTATCAAAGGGGTTATAGATGCAGGTGTCGATGTTATCGATTTAGGCATGAGCGGCACCGAAGAGGTATATTTTGCGACCAGTCACTATCAAGCGATGGGCGGCATTGAAGTCACTGCCAGTCACAATCCAATTAATTATAATGGACTTAAACTGGTCAAAGAGCACTCAAAACCGATCAGCAGCGACGATGGTTTAGCTGAGATTCAAGCGTTAGCTGAGTCTGGCGACTTTACCCCAACGCACGCAACGGGACAAATACAGCTCTTGACAGATAAGAGCGCTTATATCAATCATGTCATCGATTTTATAGATATCGATACACTCAAACCCTTAAAGCTTGTGATCAATTCAGGCAATGGTAGCGCAGGCCCCGTTGTTGATTTATTAGTCAATAAACTTAAGACGGCTGGCGCGCCAATTGAGGTAATCAAGCTACATCACACCCCTGATGGTAGTTTTCCTAATGGTATCCCCAATCCTATGATTGAGGCCAATAGAGTGGCTACCAAAGAGGCAGTTTTAGAAAACAAAGCTGATCTAGGTATTGCTTTTGACGGCGACTTTGATCGCTGTTTTTTATTCGATGAATATGGCGAGTTTATCGATGGTAGTTACGTCGTTGGTATGCTTGCTCAAGCGTTTTTGAATAAGTATACCAATGAATCTATCGTCTACGACCCCCGGGTGATATACAACACCGAAGCGGTTATCGAGGCTTATGGCGGTCAGGCAGTTATCAGTAAATCAGGACACTCTTTTATCAAGCAGGTGATGCGAGAGTCAGGCGCTGTCTATGGTGGGGAGATGTCCGCGCATCATTATTTTCGCGATTTTTTCTACTGTGATAGCGGCATGATACCTTGGCTGTTGACCATTGAGCTATTGTCAATCACAGGCAAAACGCTGTCAGAATTGGTCACAGGCTATATCAGCGACTATCCAAGCTCAGGCGAGCTTAATTTTCGCCTGACTACCCATGATGCGCCTAGCATTATTAGCGCAATAGAAGATAGATTTAGCGCGCAAAACCCTGAAAAATCGACCTTAGACGGACTGAGTCTGCACTTTGGCGATTGGCGTTTTAATTTGCGAGCGTCTAATACTGAGCCACTGATTCGTCTAAATATTGAAGCGCGTGGTGATAAAGAGTTACTCGCGCAAAAAGTGGCCGACATTCAGCAGTGGTTAGCCGCTCAAGGAGCGATACCGGCTTAACGTATCTAATCTGTTATATTGTCTAAGAACGCTTCGAGGTTAATAGAATAAAAAAGGGGTCTACTCATTCCCATACGAGCAGACCTTTTTTTGGTGGTAAAAACTATGACTTGTTGCGACCGATACCCACGTAACCGCCAACAAGTCCCTCAACTTGCACACGGGTCAATACGTTCTGCGCATCAAAGATAGGCATTGCGTACTGATTGATACTGGCAACATCTAAGCGATCTTGTGGCGACCAGCTGATGATAAATATAGCTTGAGCGCTAGCTAAAGACTGATAAGGGCTATTAATCAGCGTCATAAGCGGCTGTTCTTCATACTGCTCAGCGAGTTCGGTTTGTGCCTTATCACTATAGATAAGCGTATGAATATTATATGACCACAATAAGCTCAGGAGCGGATGAATTGCAGAATTTGCGGTGCGTCCAGAGCCTGATTTATAACTACCGCCCCAAATCATTACGGTTTTATTATCGATAAACCCATCAAAATATTGCCAAAATTTGCGAAATATCAGCTCTTTTTGGTCTTCGTTGATGTGCATGACCGCTTGCAGTAGTGGCATCTCAACGCGGCTAGTCTCGCCTGATTCTTCCAGCTTTATAAGCTCACTAGGCAAAGTATTACCGCCAAAACCCCAACCTGCTTGTAAGTAGCTGCTACCCACGCGCGCATCGAGTCCCATGATTTGACTGACCTGTCCGATATCGACATTCTGGCTATCTGCTAAGCGTGACATCTCGTTCATAAAACTCACTCGAGTCGCTAGCATGGCCATAATACTACTGCGAGCGAATTCTATCGTTGCAATATCAGCATGATGATAGGAGCGCGCCTGTTGCATTAGAGGCTGTAGCGCGCGTAGATGCTGACTGCTGTCTGGCGTCTTTTCGCCCAGTAACCACAGCGAGGGTTTAAGCATCGAGCTATAGGCCTCGCCATCTTGCAAGAATACAAAGGGCACATAATACACCCAAGCACGTCTTAGACGCTGAGCAACTTGAGAGATATGACCTAGATTTTCGATACCACTCGTAATAATCGGTTGGGTCTGCTGCTGACTATCATTAAAGCTGCTAACCCAGCTTTCATCATTCCAAAATGATTTTATGTCATCAAGAAACAGCCAATAGAGCGCAGCGCGGGGTAGAATCTGAGTGCTGTCACACTTGGTATCGGTAGTAGGCTCTTCATAAGTAATAATGAGTTCATCCGCATTTTTAGGCAACTGAAAACTTATTATCTGTTCTTGTTGAACATAAAGCTGCCACAGTGCTTGCAGATGATGCTCAAAACTGTATTGCTGCAGCTGCTGTGACAATTTATCGTTATCGGCATAGATATGAACGTATTGACCTAAACTTGCCAACACGACTGCACTAGTTAAAGCCTCAATACCATGACCAATAAGTACGCAGACATCAGAGTATTTGACAGCAAAACGATTAGCGTTTTCGCCATTATTACTGTTAGCAGAATTACTGTTAGCAGAGTTTGAAGTCATAAGATTACCTTTCACTTCTTATTATCATTTACGTCTAATTATCATCTAAATTTAACTACAAACAGTATCAAGACAGCTGTTTGATATGGGCAAGCAGCTGATTGGTCGAGCTATCAAACTGCTCGCTACCGTCTTGTTGCAGGGCATGATAAACCGTCTCTGCCATCTGTTTACCCATCTCAACGCCCCATTGATCAAAAGGATTAATATCCCAAATACTAGCCATGACATAAACTTTATGCTCATATAAGGCAATAAGCGCGCCTAAGCTATGCGGCGTGAGTTTGTCGAGCAATAGCGTAGTTGAGGGCTGATTACCACGGTAATGCTTGTACTTGTCCGCCTCGCAAGCATGAGTCTTCTCAACGATTGCTGCATTACCAAAGGCTAGGACGCGGCTTTGCGCCAAACAGTTAGACAAAGATAGCTCATGCTGATGCTGCAAGGAGGCATTTTGTAGCTCATCGCTGTAGTGACGCACGCAAGCGATAAAGTCGCAAGAAACGTGTTGAGTACCTTGATGAAGTAGCTGATAAAACGCATGCTGAGCATCAGATCCAATTTCTCCCCAAAGAATTGGACAGGTATTATAATCAACGCGAGTGCCATCATGAGTGACCGACTTACCATTACTCTCCATCTCAAGCTGCGTCAAATAACTGGGCAAATAGCTCAGTCTGCCATCATATGGAAGTACGGTATGAGCATGTATTTGCAAGAACGTACTGTTCCAAACCGCGAGCAAACCCAGTAGCACAGGCAAATTATCCGCAAAATCAGTATGGGCAAAATGTTCATCCATACTGTGCGCGCCAGCGAGCAATTCACGGAACTGACTCATACCAATGCGCACAGCAATGGCTAAACCAATCGCTGACCATAAAGAGAAGCGTCCACCGACCCAATCCCAAAGCTGCAACTGGTGCTCAGGATGAATACCCCAAGCGCTCATTTTTTCGTTATTAGCAGATATACCGATAAAGTGCCGACGTAATACGCTATCCTCACTACCATCGCGGCGCTTAGCGGTTGCTAGCAGCCATGACAGCGCCGTCTTCGCGTTGGATAAGGTGTCAACGGTACCAAAGGATTTGGAGGAGATAATAAACAGCGTGGTCTCTGCATTTAAGCGTTTGAGCAAATTATCGAGCTGGGAGCCATCCATATTGGAGACAAAATGTACCCTAATATCGGTATCAGACCATTCATCAAGAGCAGTCGCTGCCATCAACGGCCCAAGGTCTGAACCACCAACGCCGATATTGACCACATCGGTAATTGCTTTACCCGAGAACCCGCGCCACGTGCCATTTCTAATACGTTTGGACAAACGCTCTACCTGCAATAGACTCTTATGTACATCAGCCACAACATCTTGCTCACCCATTTGCAGTTTGGCAGTTGATGGTAGACGTAACGCCGTATGCAAAGCAGCACGCTCTTCACTGGTATTGACCATAGCGCCTTGCATCAAGGCTTTTATACGTCCAGATAAATCACAACTGTCAGCCAGGTCTAAAAGCGTCGACAATACCGTCTCATCGATACATTGTTTGCTGTAATCCATATACAGCTCACCTGCCTGCGTACTGAAACGCGTCGTACGCGCGTCCCCTTTAGCAGAGTCTTTAGCAAACAGCTCAGCAAGTGACCAGGACTGTTTGGCAAGGTCTTGCAGCTGCTGCCATGGTTTTGAGTGGCGAGCACTATTAGCGCTGTAGCTTTGCATTTTTACATCCATGTCTTAATTATTATCAAGTTGTTGCTGGGCAAAATAGATAAACGCTTGCATATAAGAGTGCATATCACCTGCGTCATAACTATCGCCGCGCATTGTCGTGACATTGACGCCATACTGACTGATTAGAGCATCGATCGCATCGGTCAGTTGAATCTCACCGCCAACAGAAGCAGTAGTATTCGCCAGATAATTAAATATCTGATTGCTAAATACGTAGCGGCCTACGACAGCCAGCCGAGATGGCGCCTTATCTAGGCTAGGTTTTTCTACAAATCCTGCAACTTTAAAACTCATATTTTCTGAAGTATTATCGTTTTGGGTAGCAAAGTCTTGACTGAGCTTAGCAATACCGTATTTATGTACGTCTTCGTCAGCCACTTGATCCACTAGTATTTGCGAATGCCTATCATCAGCAAACTGTTTAATCATAAAAGCTAAGTTATCGCTTTGGCTATCAGTGGTAAAAGGATCCAGCACCACATCTGGTAGCAACACCGCAAAATCGTTATCACCGATAATGGGGCGCGCAGCTAGCACCGCGTGACCTAAACCTAGCGCTTTGCCCTGACGTATCATAGATACGCTGACATCCTTCGGTAACCAGTTTAAACTATCAGCAAGCGCGTCTTTGCCTTTTTGCCGAAGCTGATGATCCAGCTCTGCATTGGTATCAAAATAGTTCTCGATCGCGCTTTTTTGTGCATGACCGACTAACACGATGTGCTTGATACCAGCAGCAATGGCCTCTTCGACCACATAATGAATAGCGGGACGATTGCCTAGTGGCAACAGCTCCTTGGGTACTGATTTTGATAATGGCAACATTCGAGTGCCAAAGCCTGCTACAGGAATAACAGCATGAGTAATTTTTGTCATAAATAGAATCTGCGTCAAAAGGTTTTAGTGTAGATAAAGCGTTTTAATTAAAAGTAACATGCAATAGCATCAAATTTAAGAGGCATTATAGCCATTAGGGTTTTGACTTTGCCAGCGCCAAGTATCGCTGCACATATCGATGATAGATAGCTTAGCTTCCCAGTCCAGCAATGTTTTTGCTTTGTCAGCACTAGCGTAACAACTGGCGATGTCTCCCGCGCGGCGCTCGGCAAACTGATAAGGAATATTTTGCTCAGTTACACTAGCAAACGTATCGACTAACTCTAAAACGGAAGTCCCTTTACCCGTACCCAAATTAATGGGTAAAAATCCTACTGAGCGACTCTCTTTTGCACAGTCTTGCTGCTTTAAATAATTTAAAGCGGCAACGTGACCTGATGCTAAATCAGTCACATGAATAAAATCACGGACACCCGTACCATCAATAGTGGCGTAATCATTACCAAAGATATTTAACTTTTCAAGTTTGCCGACGGCAACTTGAGAGATATACGGCATCAAGTTATTGGGAATGTCATTTGGATCCTCACCAATTGTACCTGAAGAGTGCGCGCCTACCGGATTAAAATAGCGCAAAGTTACCAAATTCCAGTCTTTATCTGCTACTGCTAAATCTTCTAAGATGTGTTCAACCGTCAGCTTACTTTGACCATAAGGATTGGTCGCAGAACGAGGAGAGCTTTCATCAATAGGTAAAATTTCAGCATCGCCATAGACCGTTGCTGACGAAGAGAAGATGAAACTTTTAACGCTAAATTTACTCATAATGTCAAGTAGTGTAATAGTCCCACTAACATTGTTGTCATAATAAAGCAGAGGTTTGGCGACAGACTCACCAACCGCTTTTAGTCCTGCAAAATGAATAACGCCAAAAAATTCGTGTTGAGCGAATACTTTTTGTAGTGCTCTGCGGTCGCGAATGTCGCCTTCAATGAATTCGATGGACTCACCAATGAGCGTTGAGACACGATTGAGCGCCTCAACGCTACTATTAGATAAGTTATCAAAGACAACCACTTCATACCCTGCCTGATATAGTGCAATGCAAGTATGAGACCCTATATAACCTGCGCCGCCTGTGACCAGAATCTTGTGCTTCATAATATAACCAAAAGTATATAAGAATAAAAAAAGACACCTCATTGTGAAGTGTCTTTATAGTATATCAATATAATTAAATAGTTATCTGCCAAACTTATGTAGCTTTTAACGCATTACCAGCCAGTGACTTCTTTTAGCTTGTCACCTAGTTTTGAGGGATCGCGTGTATAAGCGATACCCGCGTCTTCAAAGGCTTTGAACTTTTCTTCGGCTGTGCCTTGACCACCAGAGATAATCGCGCCTGCGTGACCCATACGCTTGCCAGCAGGTGCCGTCACACCAGCGATATAACCGATAACAGGTTTAGTCACATTATCTTTAATGTACGCTGCCGCTTCTTCTTCAGCCGTACCGCCAATCTCACCGATCAAGATGATGGCTTCGGTTTGTGGATCGTCTTGGAACAGTTTTAGCGCGTCTATCTGATTCATACCTGGGATAGGATCGCCGCCAATACCGATACAAGTTGATTGACCAAAACCTAGCTTTGTCGTTTGCGCAACGGCTTCATAGGTCAGCGTACCAGAACGTGAAATGATACCCACTTTGCCTGGCAGATGAATATGACCTGGCATGATACCTATTTTGCACTCGCCTGGCGTGATAACGCCTGGGCAGTTTGGACCGACAAGGCGTACATCGCCTGCAGCTTCAAGGTAACGCTTGGCCTTTAGCATATCTAAAGTCGGTACGCCTTCGGTGATAACAACGATAAGTTTAACGCCTGCGTCTACAGCTTCAACGATTGAATCTAGTACAAAGGGCGCTGGTACATAGATGACAGACGCGTCCGCTTGCGTCGCTTCCATGGCCTCGCCCATAGTATCAAATACAGGTAGACCCAGATGCGTTTGACCGCCTTTACCTGGAGTCACGCCGCCGACTACTTTAGTACCGTACTCAATCGCTTGCTCAGAATGAAACGTACCGTTTTTACCCGTAAAACCTTGTACCAATACTTTGGTATTTTTATCAATTAATACACTCATTATTTTTTCCTACTTTTGATCATTATTTTAGTTGACGATACCTGTGGTAACTGCAGAAACGATCTTTTGCGCCGCGTCTGCAAGACCTTGCGCTGAGGTAAGCTTTAGACCAGACTCTTCTAAAATCTGTAGGCCTTTTTCAGCATTATTACCCTCTAAGCGCACGACTACAGGCACTTGCACGTCTACTTCTTTGACTGCAGCGATAATCGCCTCTGCAATCATGTCACAGCGTACAATACCGCCAAAGATATTGATCAAGACCCCTTCAACACTGCTATCTTCTAAGATAATCTTAAACGCTTCAACCACGCGATCTTTGGTCGCGCCGCCGCCCACGTCCAAGAAGTTAGCAGGCTTACCGCCGTATAACTTGATGATATCCATGGTCGCCATAGCGAGGCCTGCACCATTAACCATACAACCAATATTACCCTCTAGGGCTACGTAGTTTAGATCAAACTCTGATGCTTTAAGCTCACGCTCATTCTCTTGCGACTTATCACGCAGAGCTTCGATTTTTGGCAGACGGTATAGTGCATTTGAGTCGATACCGATTTTGCCATCGACGCAGACGATCTCGCCGTTTTCACGTACTGCTAATGGATTGACTTCAAGCAGAGCAAAATCATTGTCAATAAAAGCTTGATACGCGCCTTTCATGAGCTTTGCAAACTGATTGACTTGCTTGCCTTCTAGACCTAATTTAAACGCGACTTCGCGAGCTTGATACGGCATCAGACCCACTAGTGGATCGACGCTGACTTTAAATATCTTTTCAGGCGTTTGACTGGCAACTTCTTCGATATCGACGCCGCCTTCGGTTGAGGCCATAAAGGTCACGCGGCGTGTTGAGCGATCAACGACAGCGCCAAGATAGAGCTCAGTTTGTACTGGGTACATGTCTTCTGCGACGAGTACAAAGTTGACCGGTTGGCCATCAGAATCGGTCTGAAAGGTCACTAGATTGGTACCGATCAGCTCGTCAGCCACTTTTTTGGCTTCTTCGCGGGTTTTGACCAGTTTAACGCCGCCTGCTTTGCCGCGGCCACCAGCGTGAACTTGCGCTTTGATAACTGCGATATCCGTCGGCGTTTTGTCAAAAGCTGCCGCGGCTTCATCGCCACTATAAGCGACAATACCTTCTTGAATCGGTAAGCCGTAGCTTTTTAGCAGCTCTTTTGCTTGATACTCATGTAAATTCATTGCTTGTATCCTTCGTTATTATCTAAATAAGAGAGAGTAAAAATGTGAAATCAGGCAATTTACCATAGCAGCAGAACTCATCGTAATGAGTTCTGCTATGTTGCCTAATCAAACTATTATTTTGCTAAAGCAAAACTGTTAACTACTTACGTTTTTTGCGCTGGATAGCATGAATAGCACGTCCATCTGCTGATAGTGCCGCTTCGTGTACGGCCTCAGAGATTGTTGGATGAGCAAAGGTCATTAGTTGTAAGTCTTCAATGCTTGAGACGAACTCCATTGCGATCATACCTTGATGAACAATGTCGCCAGCTCCTGCAGAGATAGCATGCATACCTAATAGGCGATCGGTTTTGGCATCAGCGACAACTTTGATAGACCCTTGCGCTTCACTTTGTGCCAGAGCGCGGCCGTTAGCGGCTAGGTTGAATGAGCCTGTTTTGACTTCATAGCCTGCATCAGCGGCTTCTTGCTCAGTGAGACCTACCCAAGCAATTTCTGGATGGGTATAAATGACATTGATAATCGTGTCATAGTTGATCTGAGCTTTTTCACCATGAATACGCTCAACAGCCATCATGCCCTCTTCCATCGCTTTATGCGCCAGCATCGGACCGCGTACCAAATCACCGATAGCGTATACGCCATCTAAGTTAGTCTTGCACTGCTCATCAACATCGATAAGGCCGCGCTCGGTCAAGGTTACGCCACTGTCATCACCAAGTAGTTTCTCAGAATAAGCACGGCGACCGACACATACGATCAGCTTATCAAAGCTCTCATCAGACGCCTCACCTTTGTTTTCACTAGTGACCACGACTTGACCATCTTTAACTTCAGCATTGGTCACTTTGGTATCAACGCGGATATCAAGACCTTGCTTTTTGAACATCTTACGCGCTTCTTTGGCAATATCTTTATCAGCTGCTGCCAAAAACTCAGGCAAAGCTTCATAGACGACGACTTCACTACCTAGGCGACGCCATACTGACCCTAGCTCAAGACCAATGACACCTGCACCAATGACGCCTAAGCGTTTGGGAGTTTCGGTAAAATCAAGCGCGCCTGTCGAGTCAACGATATGCTCATGATCGACTTTTGCTACTGGTATATCAATAGGGATAGAACCTGAAGCCAAGATAACGTTTTTGGCAGTAATGGTGCTCTCGCTTTCATCTTCTAAAGCAACAAATTTAACTTTTTTGTCATCGCCCTTACCGTCAACTAGTGTACCCCAGCCTTGTAACCACTCAACACCATTACCTTTTAACAGTGCTGCCACGCCGCCCGTCAGTTGCTTGACGATGCCTTCTTTGCGCTCAATCATTTTTTCAATATCGATGCTCACATCACCTGTGCTGATACCATGCACATCAAGATCATGCTGGGTCGCCTCATAACGATGTGAAGTATCAAGCAGTGCTTTTGATGGGATACAACCAACGTTCAAGCACGTACCGCCAAGCGCAGGCTCGCCTTTATAGACGCGTTTTTCGATACAAGCCACGCTCATACCCAATTGACCTGCACGAATAGCGGCTTCATAACCACCAGGACCGCCACCAATGACGACTAGATCATAACTGTCTTTCATAATGAGTTTCCTTAATATTTTTATTTATTAAATGAGTGATCTATCATACGTAGACAATAGATTGTATTTATAGCAAACAAGCTTTAAATGATGCTTTATGACTATAAATGAAAAGAAGGTTGCTAGAATAGCTAAGCTGTGAAAAGGCTAAGAGATATTTATGACAACAAGCAGAGCTACTCATAGCAAAGGTAAAAAGCTTGTATCGGCAGTTGCCAATACAAGCTTTAAGACTTATAAGTCTAATAGCAGCATGGTTGGATCTTCAACCAAATCTTTGAGTGTGACCAAGAACTGTACGGCCTCTTTACCATCGATCATACGATGATCATACGACAAGGCTAAGTACATCATAGGTAATATCTCAACTTTACCATCAACTGCCATTGGGCGATCGTTGATAGCATGCATGCCTAAGATAGCCGTTTGCGGCGGATTCAAGATAGGCGTTGACATCAATGAACCAAAGACGCCGCCATTTGAGATCGTAAAGGTACCACCAATCATCTCATCAAGACCTAGCTTGCCTTCTTGCGCTTTGCCCCCAAGCTCACGAATTTTGCTTTCAACATCCGCCATGCTCATCTGATCGGTATCGCGTAGGACAGGGACGACCAGACCACGATCTGACGATACGGCAACACCGATGTCATAGTAACCGTGATAAACGATGTCATCACCATCTAATGACGCATTAACCGCTGGGAAACGTTTTAGCGCTTCTGTTGCCGCTTTGACGAATAAAGACATAAAGCCTAAACGCACACCATGACGTTTTTCAAACTGATCTTTATACTTGGTACGCATGTCCATGAGTGGCTTCATGTTGACTTCGTTAAACGTCGTCAGCATGGCGGTCTCTTGCGTTGCTGATAATAGACGTTCAGCGACGCGTTTACGCAAGCGCGTCATAGGAACGCGTTTTTCAGTACGCTCGCCTGTCGACTCAGCAACTGGAGTACCGCTATCAGACTTAATAGAGCTGTCTGATTTAAGTTTTGGACTTGCCATATCTGATTTAGTCACGCGACCATCACGGCCACTACCTTCGACATTCTTTGGATCAACGCCAGACTCTTTTGCCGCTTTACGTACTGCTGGGCTTTGATCTTTATGATCAGCTTCAGGAGCTTCTGGACGGCTTGGAGTATCACCATAGCCTTCTTGCTTAGGTTGTACGGGAGCTGCAGGCTGATCTGGGTTGACCGCTGGCGTCTCTGTCTGTGAGCTATCGCTAGTATCAGCGTCTTGTCCACCAGCATCGCCACTAGCGCCAGACTCAAACTCAGCGATCAGGTCTGCTGATTCGACCGTGTCGTCAACTTGCTTGACGATTTTGGTCACAACACCATCATCAGGAGCAACCACTTCCAATACAACTTTGTCAGTTTCAATTTCAGCCAATAAGTCATCACGACTTACTTGCTGACCTTCTGATACGTGCCATTCAACGATCGTGCCATCGGCAACCGATTCTGGAAAAACGGGGGCTTTGATCTCAGCCATCGATAAACTCCTTAGATTTGGATACTGCTCATTATTGGGTCGTGATGATAAACGTATGAGATTATATTGAGCTATCATCACTTGATTAATTTACGATATAAAAAATTTTGTTAAGACAGCTCATCAACGCTTACACCAAGACCTTTGGCAACCAATTCTCGCTGCTGCTGGGCATGTAACTTTGGCGAGCCCGTTGCAGGTGCAGCACTTGGTGGACGTGCAACCGGTTCCATAACTTTTGCTTTAGTTGGATGCGGAACCACAATACGGAACATGTGCGGTGCTAAGTAGTACCAAGCGCCTTGATTAAGTGGCTCCTCTTGCGTCCAGACGATCTCTTTTAGATTGCTATATTTTTCGATCTCACTAATCAATCGTGCCTCTGGTAGAGGATATAGCTGCTCGATACGCACAATAGCCACATGCTCGAGTCCAAGCTCACGGCGCTGTTCCAGCAAATCATAGTATACTTTGCCGCCGCACAGTACTAGACGCGTGATGTTGTCCGCATTTTGCTCATCCATCTCAGGCAATATCGTTTCAAACTTACCGTTTGCAAGTTCTTCTAAGTGTGACGTTGCCAACTTATGACGTAATAAGCTCTTTGGTGACATTACAATTAAGGGCTTACGGATAGGGCGAATCGCTTGACGACGTAAAGCATGGAATATCTGTGCAGGTGTCGTTGGCGTAATCACTTGCATATTGTCTTCAGCACACAGCTGTAAGAAGCGCTCAAGACGCGCTGAGGAATGCTCAGGGCCTTGACCTTCATAGCCATGTGGCAATAGCATAGTCAAACCACAAACACGTTGCCACTTGGTTTCACCACTCGATATAAACTGATCGATAACCACTTGCGCACCGTTTACAAAGTCACCAAACTGTGCTTCCCAGATGATCAGTGCATTGGGTACTGTGGTCGCATAGCCATATTCAAAGGCTAGTACCGCCTCTTCTGATAATAGTGAGTTGTAGGTCGCAAATCGTGCTTGCGTTTCACTAATGTGAGCTAGCGGCACATACATACTGCCATCATTGATATTAAAAATCTCACTATGACGATGCGAAAAAGTACCACGTCCTACATCTTCACCAGTAATACGCACCAAGACTTCGTCGTTGTCTACCAGTGATGCATAGGCTAGGGTCTCAGCTGCGCCCCAGTTCAGGGGTTCTTCACCTGTTTGCATAGCCAAGCGTTGTTCCATCATTTTTTGGACTTGACGCTGTAATTTGAAGTCCTCTGGCACCTCAGCCATACGGCGACCATATGTCTTTAGCTTGTCTATATCGACACCAGTTTCCCAATCATCGACCAGATCATGACCTAAATACGGTGTCCAATCTACAAATAGCTTTTCGTTGGGCTCACTGACTAACGAATTGGCAACATACTCGCCGCGATCTAAAGACTCACGGTATTCATCTTCGTATTTAGTCGCATCTTCACTGGTAATGACTCCAGCTTCGATAAGCTTGTTGATATAAATCGTACGCGTAGTCGGTAGCTTTTTGATAACCGCATACATGAGCGGCTGCGTGGCTGACGGCTCATCAGCTTCGTTATGACCATTACGGCGATAACAAAACAGATCTATGATAATGTCTTTGTCAAACTCATGACGATAATCAAGCGCAAGCTGAGCTGCAAATATCACAGACTCAGGGTCATCACCGTTTACGTGCAAGATAGGGGCGTGTACCATTTTTGCCACATCAGTACAGTACTCAGTTGAACGCAAATCTTCTTGGCGACTGGTCGTGAAGCCTACTTGGTTATTGATAACGATATGTACCGTACCACCTGTGGTGTAGGCACGCGTTTGTGACATCTGAAAAGTTTCTTGTACCACGCCTTGACCTGCAAAAGCGGCGTCACCGTGAACCACGATAGGCAGTACTGAATTACCATCTTTACCACTAAAGCCTGGCTGATCATTACGGCGAACTTGACGAGCCCGTACTGAGCCTTGTAGCACTGGCGCGACGATTTCTAAGTGAGATGGGTTAAAAGCTAGAGCCAAATGCGCTTCACCACCAGGGGTCATCACGTTTGATGAATACCCATTATGGTATTTAACATCACCTGAGCCTTTTTCTGGCTGTACTTTGCCATCGAACTCGTCGAACAAGTCAGCAGGGTTCTTACCTAATATATTGACCAATAGGTTCAAACGCCCACGGTGGGCCATACCAATGACCATCTCTTTGGTACCATAGCCACCAGCGCGCTGAATAATTTCGTCAACTGCAGGAATAAAGCTTTCACCACCTTCTAAACCAAAACGCTTAACGCCTGTATATTTACGTGCCAAATACTTCTCTAGGCCCTCAGCAGCAGTTAGACGCTCTAAGATTGATAAACGCTTTTCCTTATCGAACTCGATGTACCCCAAGTTGCTTTCTAAATACTTTTCCATCCAGCGTTTTTCTGTGCTACTGGTCACGTGCATGTATTCAACACCGATATAACTACAATAGACGCGCTCCATGATCTCGATAATCTCACGTAGCGGCGCTTCAGTCTTACCGATATTTAAATCATTGGTCGGATATATCGTATCCAAGTCAGCTTCTGACAGGTTATGATAAGCCAGCGTCAAGTCCTCTACTTCTGGCCGCGGATGCAGTCCTAAAGGATCGAGATTGGCATGACGATGACCGCGACGACGATACGCTGATATCAGCTGCTGTACGCCCATTTGTTTAGGATCAGCGCAGTCAATCTCAGTGCTTGTAGTCGTTTTAGAACTACCACCTTTATTCGCTGTTTGATTGCGCGCCAGTAACAAAAACTGGTCTTGAATGGCGTTGTGTTTGGCATCATTTGGTGATTGGTACTGTTTAAAGTAATCTTGCCAATCACTATCAACACTATTAGGATCATCTAAGAAACGCTCATAAAGCGCTTCAATATAGTATGCATTATCAGCGGCAAGTTCACTATGAACTAAGCCATCTGCTTGTTTAGTTGTACTATTCATAATAACCGTCTATTTGATAGATAAATGAATGAAATATGATAACTCTTGAAGTAGTTATTATTTATATGAGCACGAAAGACATGGCATATAAACTATTTGTTAACTTACAACGCTACCGTATTCTTTATTTGTGAATGCTCAGTTTTCTTTATAGTCTCGTCTCAAAACAAATCTTTATATATACTTCTACACGTCATAACCAAATTGTTTTAACAACTTTAGCGAGCTATTTTTTGGATAACTATATAACTTATTATTAATTCGTCATTCCTTGACTCAAAATAGTCGCTTTTGCCTATACAATTGATAATGCTACCTACCCTATCATGAGGCAAGTAGGTGATGTAGTTTGTTTATTCAATACTAAGTATTTACCTAATAAATATTTAGTATCACACTATTATACCTAATAATTCTCAAACTATAAATTTATAAAAGATTGTCAGTTCTGTAGAGCGTCTTAATCTTATCAAAAAAAACACCGCCAAGTCACTCGGCGGTGTTTTTAATTTCAAAAGACTAACAAATAAAGCATATTAGCCTGCTTGGTCAATAAGCATGTTACGTAGATGACCAATTGCTCTAGTTGGGTTGAGACCTTTTGGACATACAGAAACGCAGTTCATGATACCGCGGCAGCGGAATAAGCTAAATGGATCGTCAAGACGTGCTAAGCGTGCTTGCGCGTCACTATCACGACTATCTGCTACAAAACGATAAGCATGCAATAGCGCTGACGGACCTAAAAATTTATCAGGATTCCACCAAAATGATGGGCAACTGGTCGAACAACAAGCACATAAAATACACTCATACAGACCATTTAGCTCCTCGCGCTGTTCAGGAGATTGCAAGCGCTCGGTTGGCGGCGCAGGCTGATCGTTAATCAGATATGGATGTACCTTTTCGTACTGCTCATAAAACTGGTTCATATCGACAACCAAATCGCGAACGACTGGTAAGCCTGGTAGTGGACGAATGGTAATCTTTTCAGGCAAAGTGTTCATGTTTAACAAACAGGCTAGCCCATTTTTGCCATTGATGTTCATACCATCAGAACCACAGATACCTTCGCGGCATGAGCGGCGAAAGGTAATAGTCTCGTCTTCTTTTTTTAGACGTAGCAAGACATCAAGCAACATACGATCTGATTCTAGTAGCTCGATATTGTAAGTTTGCATACGCGGAGCTGCGTCCCGATCAGGATCGTAGCGATATATCTCAATGGTGCGGTTACCTCTGCTCATAATGCTTAACTCCACACTAGATAATGGCTGGCTTGTTAGAATAATAGCGCCTTAAGCACTCACCTAACCTATAGCTGGCGATCATCCTTTGTCATAGATGAATTGATAATATAACGTAGCTATTACTTATCCTAGTATAAATACTCATTCTAGAATAAGTATAGCGGTATAACCTACTCAATGAACTTAAAGTTAGTAAACGCGAACTTTAGGTTCGATGTAATCTACTGTCAGTGGTATCTTGCGTACAGGCTTGTAGATGATACGGTTGCCTTCAGAATACCATAAGGTATGCTTCATCCAATCGTGATCATTGCGACCGTTAGGAGCATAATCATCATCTTCTGGACGATCATAATCAGCAACACTATGAGCGCCGCGGCTCTCATGACGACTAGCAGCCGATATCATAGTGGCTTTTGCGACTTCATAAAGATTAGCCACTTCAAAAGCTTCGATACGCGCTGTATTAAATACATGCGACTTATCTGCTAGATGAATGTTTTCAACTTTTTCGCCAAGTGCCAATAGCTTCTCAACACCCTCATCCATCATCGCCTGCGTACGGAATACACTGGCATGCGTCTGCATAATAGCGCGAATCTCATCTGCCACATCTTGTGCGTTGTGACCTTCAGTAGATTGCTGCAATTTATCTAAACGTCCAACAGTATAATCAAGGACGCGCGGATCCATAGGCTTATAGTTGTGATCGTTTTGATGGAACTCATCAACGATGTGTTTACCAGCAGCACGTCCAAATACCAATAGATCAAGGAGTGAGTTGGTACCTAAACGGTTAGCACCATGTACACTTACGCAAGCGCACTCGCCAATAGCATAAAGACCCGTTACGATTTTGCCTTCGGTGTATAGACCGTCTTCATCTGTACCCGCCTCAAGATCAGGCTTGATGACTTGACCATGAATCGTGGTTGGAATACCGCCCATCATATAATGAATAGTTGGAATAACAGGAATGGGCTCTTTAGTAATATCAACGTTTGCGAAGTTCTTACCAATCTCAAATACTGATGGCAAGCGCTTCATAATGGTTTCAACGCCTAAGTGAGTCATATCCATCACGATGTAGTCGCCGTTAGGGCCACAGCCGCGACCTTCTTTGATCTCTTGATCCATAGAACGTGAGACGAGATCACGCGGCGCTAGATCTTTGACCGTTGGCGCGTAACGCTCCATAAAGGCTTCGCCATCTTTGTTACGCAAGATTGCGCCTTCGCCTCGGCACCCTTCGGTTAACAGAACGCCTGCGCCTGCAACACCTGTTGGGTGGAACTGCCAAAACTCCATATCTTCTAACGGCACGCCTGCACGTACTGCCATGCCTATACCATCGCCTGTATTAATGTAAGCGTTGGTTGAGGCTTCAAAAATACGACCTGCGCCGCCTGTTGCAAGTACGGTAATCGGTGCTTGGAATACAGCAACTGTACCTGTCTCTTGCTCTAAAGCAACAACACCGTTGATGTTACCTGCCTCATCTTTGATCAAATCTAGAGCAATCCACTCAACAAAGAACTGCGTGCCTTGCTCTAAATTTTTCTGATACAACGTATGTAATAGCGCATGACCAGTACGATCAGCTGCAGCGCAAGCACGTTGTACCGCTTTTTCACCGTAGTTTGAGGTATGTCCACCAAAGGGGCGCTGATAGATAGTGCCATCTTCGTTACGATCAAATGGCATACCCATATGCTCAAGCTCGTAAACGACTTTTGGTGCTTCGCGGCACATATACTCAATAGCATCTTGGTCACCCAGCCAATCTGAACCTTTTACGGTGTCATAAAAGTGAAAATGCCAATTATCGTTACTCATGTTACCAAGACTTGCACCAATTCCGCCTTGGGCTGCGACCGTATGCGAGCGCGTTGGGAATACCTTAGTAATAACAGCGACATTCATACCCGCTTCTGCTAATTGCAACGAAGCACGCATGCCTGAACCACCACCACCAACAATGATGGCATCATAATTCAAGGTCTTAATGTTGCTGATAGTATTATCTTGTTTAGTTGCCATTGTGATCTTCCTAGTTAGTACTCAAAATAAGTAGTACTTGTGAAGTAAATAAGGATTGTCTGATAGATTGATCTATATCTATTGGCGATATAAGAGCGATATTATTATGCATAAGGGTTGTGTTGATCATAGTAGTCAAACGCTTTGCCAAAATATGAACAATATGGTCCTTACAGCCCCCTTTATCAGTGTTAGTAGCCTGACTGTATATCCTTGTACTACTGGCAATCTAGGACATTAGGAATGACTACTATTCTATATAGTCATCGACTGACTACTTTTAAACGCTTTATCTGCTTATAAATATGACTTAACAGTTTGTATTTACAAGCAATTAACCAAAAATTAGTACTGATAAAAAAGTCATCAAGCAAACAAGCTATTGATTAAACGGCAACGACATTAAAGCCATTACCCCAAAAAATCATGATGCCCCAGAATACATAAACCAAGATAGCTGCAACCATCAAAGCTTGTAATGCTAAGCGCAAACCTGCAGCTTTTGCACCGACTTTGCTAGTAGTAATATAGTCTGTAAATACGGTCCACATACCAACCCAAGCGTGACCTGCTAGAGCAATAATCGCGACTAAGCTAAACAGGCGCATAGGTAAGCTGTTCATAAAACCGAACCACTCATAAAAGTCCACGCTACCATGAGTCAAAAAGAAGCCGAGCAGAGTTAGGCTATACAGAGCCAATACTACGGCGCCAAAACGTTGCACAATCCAATCGCGTGATCCTGAACCTGTCAAACCTGTTGCGCTTTTGATACCTGAATTATTCTTAATCATTAGAACATCACCCATATAAATGACGCGACGATCAAAATCGCAGCGATTACAAAGCTGACAACAGCAGCTGTGCGACCAGATTTTAGCTCTTCGTTCATACCCATGTCAGCGAATAGATGCTTCATACCCATCACAAAATGGTAAGAGATAGCAGCGACAAATATCCAAGCGACAAAACGCACTAACACATTGTCAAATACAGTTGCAAAGCTCTCAGGCGATGCCAAAGAAGTTTGTAGCAACCAGAGCATGACAGGGATGAGTAAAAATAGAATAATACCGGAAATACGGTGTAATATTGAGGCGATGGCGATAGGTGATTTTGCATTAACGCTAATCACCTGACTCATAGGCAGATCAATGGGTCGGTTGCTTTTCACAGCGGTCATCCTTTTGCGGTTATACTCTTGTTTTTGCTACCAAAACTTAAACTTTATAAAAGCTATAAGCACAGTGCAAATCATGAGGCGAATAAAGTAAGGAAAAGCTAATTGACCTTGTTTATTTTGTACCGATATCATCTAATCCAACCAGATGGCATTCTTAACTGTCTCAATCACTTTCATTATTAAGAATGACTTCAAGATAGACTATCTAAAAATAGAACAAATAACAAAAACATTCAAGTTATAAAGTATGTCTATCTCATAAATATCAGCGTTTATCGTAACAAAATATAAGTAGTCCGTAGGTAAGGTAACGTCATCTACTCATAACAACAAAGTTTGCTTTAGCCAAATTGTCTCAATTATAAAATGACTGAGCACTAATTACAAACTTATCCTCTAAATAATGACTTATAAAAAGGTTTTAACGCCCTATTAACACTGCGCAATACTCAGCTATTATTGCTCATTTTGTTTATAACTTGTGGTTTAGACAAAATAACTGCTATAGCTCAGCAATTATCTAGATAAAGGCCGTTTTTGAAGAAATGAGTGAACAGACATATTTTGATACAATAATAACCTCGTCTCAGTGCCACCAAATCCTATAAATCGGTGGTATGGACGCTAAAAGTCTTTTCAAATCACTACGGTTTGCTGCTAATATAGATAAGATAGCGCATTAGTTGAATTTATATCTTTGTTTGACTAGTAGTGACGCACTACCAAGCGTCGATTTTATATTTGTGTTTATAAATTAAAACCAATGGAGAGGAAATTATGGCTGATAACAATATGGCTGATAAGAGTGCCACGCTAAGTGTAGATGGTAATGAGTACCAACTGCCCATTACTGACGGTACTTTAGGACAGTCGGTTATTGATGTTGCCGCCTTACAAGAAGCAGGCTACTGGTCTTATGACCCTGGGTTTAAGGTCACAGCTCCTGTTGAATCAAAAATCACTTTTATCAACGGCGGTAAAGGTGAGCTATTGCATCGCGGCTACCCTATCGATCAATTGGCAAACAATGCTGAATACCTAGAAGTGGCTTACGCGCTCATCAATGGTGAGCTACCAAATAGCGAGCAAAAAGAAGATTTCTTTGCAAAGATTCGCAAGCATTCAGCAGTACATGATCAATTGCGTAAGTTCTTTGAAGGCTTTCGCCGTGACGCCCACCCTATGGCTATTATGGTCGGCGTAGTCGGTGCTTTATCTGCGTTTTATCACGAAGACTTAGACATCAGTAATGAGCATGATCGTGAGCTTACTGCTATTCGCCTAATCGCTAAAATGCCAACGCTAGCTGCTATGAGCTACAAGTACTCACAAGGCGAGCCGTTCATGTATCCGCGTGAAGACTTTAGCTATGCTGAAAACTTCTTGTACATGATGTTTGCCACCCCAGGTGACGTTGATTACAAAGTAAATCCTATCATCGCTGATGCTATGGACAAAATCTTTACTTTGCATGCTGATCATGAGCAAAACGCGTCAACATCTACTGTGCGCTTAGCAGGCTCTACTGGCGCAAATCCTTATGCTTGTATCGCAGCTGGTATCGCAGCCCTCTGGGGCCCCTCACATGGTGGCGCAAACGAAGCTGTGCTTGAGATGCTAGATGAAATTGGTACTGTTGAAAACGTGCCAGAATTTATGGAAAAAGTGAAAAGCCGTGAAGTCAAACTTATGGGCTTTGGTCACCGCGTGTACAAAAACTTTGATCCACGCGCGCAAGTGCTCAAAAAGGCTTCTGATGAAGTACTAGAAGCTTTGGGCATTGATGATCCAAAACTTGAGCTGGCTATGGCGCTAGAAAAGATTGCTTTAGAAGATCCGTTCTTCATCGAGCGTAACTTGTATCCAAACGTTGATTTTTACTCTGGTATTATCCTAAAAGCTATTGGTATTCCAACGTCAATGTTTACTGTTATCTTCTCACTAGCTCGTACTTCTGGCTGGATCAGCCATTGGCTTGAGATGCACAGCACGCCATTCAAAATCGGTCGTCCGCGTCAGTTGTATACAGGTGAAACCAAGCGTGATTTTGTTAAACTTGAAGACCGTAAATAGGTCTTCAAGTTTATTAAAATAAGCTCACCAAAAAATCCCGCCATAGTGCGGGATTTTTTGGTGAGCTCCAAAGTAGAGTCCGTTCACTATAAATGTTATAGATGAAGCGGCACCTTTTATCGTTTACTGCTGGAACTCTTTTAGCGTTTGCTCATATTTGGCGATTTGTTCGTCGTAATCTTTAATAGTATCGTTAAATTTACTCATTAAAGTCTCAAATTCTTGCTGCTGTGATAGTTTTAATTGCTGCATATCTAGCACTTGCTGCGCCTCTATCTGCTGCCAGACTTGACGCTGAATAATTAATCGCGCCAGTGCAGGACTCTTGGCATTGACCCTATTAGCAATCTCGGCATGCTCAAACAACTGCGGAATTAAAGCGGCAATATTGAGTAAGGTGTCGGTATCTTTTGCGCTCATCTCACTAGTGACAGGCTCATAGAGCGCTTGCATAGCTTGCTGATAGTTTTCTATGATTTGCTCCTGTGTCAACATATCAGGTTTGCGCGGCTCTAAACTAATGCGTTTGAGTACCGACAAGTCGCGCTCACCCACCTCTGTACTGGTATTGATATCAGAGCTCTTCTCTTGCGTATCCGTTGGTGCTGACTCAGCAGTTGCAGCTTGATCATTAGTTGATTCAGTAGCAGACGCTTGATTGGGTTGTGTTTGAGTGGAATTGGAGAGCAGACTGGTCTCACTCTCTGATATGTCCGCTGCTTGTAAGGACTCATACTCTGCCTGCAAGCGTCTTTGCAGCCCTAGTACTTGTTCGACGTACAAAGGCTGAAACTGCTCAATGCGAGCGGTAGCGGAATCGCTTTGAGTCACGGATTGACTGTCCTCAGCGCGCTGCTGCTCCTCTGTCTTTACCTCTTGACTCTCTGGTGCCACATCAGGGCTGGCTGGCTGATTGCATGCGGTGAGTAGCAAAGAGCCTATCAGAGTTAATGCCGTCAAATTTATCGCATGACGCGCACGCGTAGCGCCTTTATAATTAGAAGTAGGTAACAAAAATTTAAACATCAGAATACAAATCCTTTGTTAAAAATTAAAATCAGTATGGCAATCCATTGCTTATTTAGGGCATGTTTGATAATTTACAAACGGTTTTTATCTTATAGATGATTATGCACAAGTAGAAGATTAAACTATGAACGAGCTGTCAGTGTTTTTGCTATGATTTTTGGCTGGCACAACTAAAAATGGAATACAAGCTTGTAAATCCTGACAATTTTGACCGCGTTCGCGACGCAAAAAGTAATCTTGTACCATACGCGCTTGCTGCTCAATGCCATACTTAAAAAATGATTTGCCAGTTTTGAGTATGTATTGATAACGGCGATCTAAAAGCGCGCCGCGAACCACTTTGATACCCTGCTGCAACTGCCAAACGTGCGTAAGCTCATGTATCAGCCAGCTTTGTTTGCCAAGCGTGGTATGGCTAAAGTCCTCTATCCAATCTAACGGATTGAAGTAAATATTGCCATTAGGGCTAACCGCATAATTTTTGAGTACCCACCAAGCGGTTTTAAGCTTGACGGCATCAAGATTGAGACTATCGCCGAATACGCTACGTGCCAGCGCCTTCTCGCCACTGGTGAGATACCGTGATTGCGGCTTTTGATAAAAGCTTACAGTGCGTATTGCATTTAAATATCGATGCCAGCGTCTTTTATTCTGTCGATCTGTCATTATTAATATTCCATATATCGATACAACCTAGGCCCTGTTGTTTAGGTCTATTGCCGCAAACTTTGAGAATGCTATGTCCTCTACCTTTCATGCTGATACTCCACTTGCTCAGCGTATGCGCCCATCCTCTTTGGAGGCGATTATCGGTCAAACGCACCTGCTAGCAAAAGGCGCGCCACTACGACGTTTGGTAGAACAAGGCCATCTGCCCTCTATCATTTTGCACGGCGAGGCGGGTATTGGCAAGACTACTATTGCCATGCTGCTCGCTGATGCTGTAAATAGACCGTTTCATGCGCTGTCAGCACTCAATACTGGCGTTAAGCAGCTGCGCGAAGTCTTGGACACTAAGGACTCGCTGAGTTTTGAGTCGCCTGTCGTCTTTATTGATGAGATTCATCGCTTTAATAAAGCCCAGCAAGACGCTCTGCTTGGCGCAGTAGAATCAGGTGACATTACTTTGATTGGTGCAACGACAGAGAACCCCTCATTTAGTGTCAATAATGCATTGCTGTCACGTTGCCAAGTGTACCGCTTAGAGTCGCTCAATTCTGAGCAGATCCATGCGGTGTTAGATCGCGCGCTCTTAGAGGACAATATCCTTAAAAAGTTAACTATAGACTTACAAGCGCAAAAGATTATCAGCCAATTCGCTCATGGCGATGCTAGAAAAGCCTTAAACCTATTAGAGCTTGCAGTACAGACCGCTGATCCTGCGCAGTCACCACTCGTTATCGATGATGAATTGATTGGGCGCGTGGCACAGACTGCACTGGTGCGTTACGATAAAGATGGCGAGCAGCACTATGATATCGTCTCTGCCATGATTAAGTCCGTACGCGGCTCTGACCCTGATGCTGCTCTTTACTGGATGGCGCGAATGCTGGTCGGCGGCGAGCCTGCAGATTTTATCGCACGGCGTTTGGTCATTTTGGCTAGCGAAGATATTGGTAATGCCAACCCAAACGCTCTACTTCTTGCAGATGCAGCACTACGGAGCGTGCAATCAATCGGTATGCCAGAGGCGCGTATTATACTAGGGCAAGTTGTCGTTTATTTGGCGACTAGCGCTAAAAGTAACAGCACTTATAAGGCGATCAATGCGGCAATGGCACTCGCAGAAAAAGATGCCTCTGCTGTACCTCTACATCTAAGAAATGGCGTAACCAAACTTATGCAAAATCAAGGCTATGGTAAAGGCTACGCCTATCCACATGATTATCCCAACCACTATTATCCGCAGTCTTATTTACCTGATAATCTAGCCAATACCCGCTTCTATGATTTTGCTGATAACCAGCGTGAGCAACATAGCAAACAGTTTATAGATTGGCTTAAAAACCAAGCGGCGAGTAATGACTAATTTTTTAAGTTGCTAGTGTTTTTAAGTTGATATTATTTCTAAGTCAACAGTATCCCAAGGATAGTGACATTTGACTTTGAGTCATTAAGTAAGTAGCTAAAAGTACAGCGGTACGCTATAAAAGCTACTAAAACGGATAAGTCACTTGCTTTACTATGCTACAAACACTATATCTTCTACAAGATTTATAGTTATATGCTGCTGGTTTTACTAACCTATACAGCGCTTTTTTTATTCTACTGCTACAATAGGCAAATATTTCGCTTTCACCCTTTTTTTATACTGACAAATAATAAAGCATTGAGACCTTTTATGAGTTTAGATACGATTCCTGAGATTATTGAAGACATTCGCGCGGGCAAAATGGTCATTTTGATGGACGATGAGGATCGCGAGAACGAAGGCGATATCATTATGGCCGCCACTCACGTGCGCGCCGACGATATCAACTTTATGATTACTCATGCTCGCGGCTTAGTATGCTTAACGTTATCACAAGCGCGCTGTCAGCAGCTTGAATTGCCGCTAATGTCTGATCGTAACGAAGCCAAGTTTAGTACCAACTTTACGGTGTCTATTGAGGCCGCCGAAGGCGTTACCACAGGTATATCAGCAGGTGATCGTGCACGTACGATACAAGCAGCGGTTTCCTCTTCAGCCAAACCTGAGGACATCGTACAACCTGGGCATATCTTTCCCATCATGGCACAAAACGGCGGCGTCTTGCACCGCGCAGGTCATACCGAAGCGGGTTGTGATTTGGCACGCCTAGCAGGACTTGAGCCTGCAGCGGTTATCGTTGAGATTATCAATCCAGATGGCACCATGGCGCGCCGCGATGATCTTGAGATATTTGCTAAAGAGCATGATATCAAAATCGGTACTATCGCCGATCTTATCAATTATCGTATCGCTAATGAGCAGACCATTGAGGAAGTAGAGTCGCACCCGTTTGAGACTGAACATGGGACATTTACTTTGCACCGTTTTCGTGAGTTTGGTGCTGATGAGACGCATTTGGCATTGGTCAAAGGCGATGTTGGCGCAGGCGTCAGTACGGTACGTGTCCATGGGTTTCATCCGCTACGAGATTTATTCGCCGCCAAGAACGACGCCACAGGCCGCGGCGGCTGGAGCGTACAAGCTGCGATGGAAGAGATTAATGCATCTGAGCGCGGCGTGCTGGTATGGATTGGGAGCCATCAACCCATAGATTTAGGTGATGCTTTGGACAAAGCGTCGGACAATCAATCGATCTCTACTATCACTCAGCAGCCTTATCGTAGTATCGGTGTTGGTGCACAGATTTTGCGTCATTTGGGTGTGCGTGATATGCGTCTGCTGTCATCTCCGATGAAGTTCTATGCGCTATCAGGATTTGAGCTTAACGTCGTTGATTTTGTTCATTCTCCCAATCAAGAAGAGTAAGGTTTAAGCTGAAAACACGCTATAAAAAAGGCATATCAATTATTATTGGTATGCCTTTTTATTATTTAAATAATGCGCTTCATATCTTATTATCTTATAGTTTTGGAGCGTGACCGACTCTTGACTCTATCGCAACGAGATACTCTCGCTCCTTTTGCGTCCATGGTAGCTTTACTTCGCCAGTCGCGTCCAAACGCACGACTACCGCCTCAGCTGTCGCTACAATCGCCTGCTGCGCGTCACTGTAATAGCTATATTCTACGACCATGCTCGTATTGCCTAAACGCTGACAGCGTACACCGATGAGCAGAGTATCAGGATAAGTTACTGGGCGTAAATACTGACAGCTTGACTGCGCCAGCATCGTCACCATGCTGCCATCAAACATACCGAGCGCCTGTAAGTAAGCAATACGCGCCGACTCTGCATAACGATAATAGACGACATTGTTTAGATGGTTAAAGGCATCCATCTCGCCCCACTGTACCGACTGGCTATGAATAACAGGATAGTGCTTTAGGGAGTCAGGAATAGCACTTACTCCTTGCATAGCATTTAGTTGATTTGCTGCCGCATGGTTCATAATTTGCCTATTTGTGTGGGTGTTGAGCTATGAGCTATTTATTATTGGGCTGATCTAAAATTTGCGTGGTCAACAAGGGCGAGCGTGCTGGCGTATTAGCTATGAGCTTGTCTAGCCAGTTGATGACCTCCAATAAGTTTTTTGGCGCATCCATCACTGCTGTTGCTACTTTTTCAGGGTTCTTGGTATTTGTAGCTGCTTGCGCTCTAGTTTGAGAGTTAGCGGATGAGGCTATTAGGGTTTGTAGCTGCTTACGTGCTTGACGCAAATAGCTGGCAAGCTGTTGTTGATCACGCATGTTGCTCGCTTGACTGGCTAAGTTTAGGGTCATAATCACTTCATGAACTACCAGTTGTCGTCTCGTCAGCTTTGTATTATCACTATTACCCAAACGCTCATGGCTTTTATCACGCTCATGGCTGTGCAAAAACTCTTGAATATTTTGAATAGCGAGGTTCTGCAACTGCCACGGACTAGGCTGTGAAGATTGCGCTTGTAGGCGTTCGATATCTTCAGTTAAGCCTTGTTTGATAACAATAGTAAGCGCAGGCGCAATCTCATTACTCTCTTGCGCTAGCTGCCAGTGCAGTCCGCGCAACAGCTCAATAGCAGCTCTATCGTTGTCGTCAGCAAGCAACCTATCAGCAGCTTGTATTTGAATACGTAACAAATCGAGCTGATTTTGTGCTTGACTGCCCGCGGCACTACTAGGCTGCGGCAAAGTCTGCTGGCTAACTGCAAACAGGCGGTCATCCATCTCATTTAAACGGCTGACCACGTGCTCATTACTTTGCAAACGCTCTTTGATCTGATTCTCAAAACGCTGCTGATCAATATAAAGCCACACTAAAGCGATAGTGAGTAGCAAAATCACCAGCCATTGCAAGCGTATCAATAACCTATTGGCTTGTCGGCGCTGCTGATCTGCTGATGGGACTAAAGAGGACGGCTTAGGAGGAATTGACATAGAGCAGCACCGTGATGGTTTCAAGTGTTTTAGTGTTGAACATTTTAAAGCGTACGATGGTTAGAATGGATAGTAGATAGTATAGTCTCAGGCGCTAAGTCCTCTACGCGCCAGTAATCAAGCTTTGCATCATCTAACATATTAGCTAGGCGCTCGCCTAATACTATGTAAGTAAAATCATTTAGCCCAAATTTTTTTGTTACCAAAGATTTGCAAGGTGCAGCGCGCCCTTGAGTGACGATACTTGTCCAGTGCTCAAAAGCGCTACCACTACTAATAAGGACAATGGGTTTTGAGGTAGTAAAAGTCGTCTGCTCACGCCAGCGCTGATAACTCTGTTGCGCATCAACAGGCATCACGCGCTCATACCAGGCAATACTATCGATATGGACACCGCGCGCCTGTAACGTATCAACCAATAACCGCCGACCACCCAAACCGCGCCATACAAGCAATTTATCGCCTTTTTGTAGAGACTCAATCTCAGACATAGCGAGCATGCCTTCGTTGTTAGCAACCATAGGTTGTAGCACTTGATAGTTGATAGGGCGCTCATCACTTTGTAGGACAGCAGCTGTCGCTGTGCCAACTGCAATAATATGACTGGGCGCTTCATTGTTAGCTTTGTTGGGTACAAATACATCAGGCGACTGGGCTTGCAAGGCTAAAGAGTCACTGCCTGTCTGTTCTTGGACTTTTTGTTCAAGTTTTTGCCATACCCCAAGGCCAGAGGCGGCAGCCGTTGGACTAACGATGACAAGCGCCTGATAGTCACCTGCCATCCATCGCTTCATCACCTGCACCTCTTGCTCAGTAATGGCGCGTGGTTGCAAGGCAAGCATCGGCATATCAACTACGGTCAGTCCAGCGCTTTGTAGCAGATGCGTCAGCGGCGCGGCGCGCTCTACTGGGCGCGTATTGATCACTATATTTGAGGACAAAGCAGCAGACAATTGATCTAAATCGGATGACATAGACATACCATTAGGTTTGATAACGTAAATAGCCTGTTTAAAATTACATTATTGGCTTTGGTAAATGGCGGATAATATTTCATCCGCCCCTTTAGCAAGGAGCATATCTGCCACTTCAATACCCAACTCATTAGCCTGCGACTCTTGCTCATCTTGCGTACCCGTCAAGGTAATACGTTTGTCCGCTTTGAGCAATCGGCTACCATCCTCAGACCCTACGCGGCCACGTAGCCAAAGCGTGTTGCCATTATCATCATTACCGTTATCCATATTATTATCGAAACTGTCCGCCATTTGTAATACCGCAAACGCGGCAATAGGTACCTGACAGCCGCCTTGTAGATGCCTATTAAGCGCGCGCTCTGCGATTAGGCGAATACGAGCCTTGTCATCGTTCAGCGGCGCAAGTAAGTCCATTACTCGCGTATCATCTTCGCGGCACTCAATTGCAAGCGCGCCTTGTCCGACCGCAGGCAGACACATATCAATATCCAATTCACTACGAATACGCGCATCAAGCTCAATACGCTGTAAACCACTGGTTGCCAAGATAATTGCATCATAATCATTAGCATCAAGCTTACCTAGGCGCGTGCCGACATTGCCGCGCAGGGTTTTGATTTGTAAATCTGGTCGATAGGCTTTTATTTGGCACTGGCGGCGTAGACTGGCGGTACCAACGATAGCCCCTTGTGGTAGCTCATCGATACTTTGGTAGCTATTAGATACAAAAGCGTCTGTGGGCGCTGCACGGGTGCAATAAACGCCAAGCGTAAGCCCTTGTGGTAGTTGCATCGGTACATCTTTTAGCGAGTGTACGGCTATATCCGCTTGTTTATCGTACAACGCCTCCTCTAGCTCTTTGACAAACAACCCTTTACCGCCGATTTTGGCTAAAGGCGTGTCCAAAATCTTATCGCCCTTAGTGACAATTTTGAGCAAATTAATAGTCATGTCAGGATATAGTGCTAGCAGTCGATCTCGAATATGCTCAGCTTGCCATAACGCTAAGGGACTTTGGCGTGTTGCGATGTTTAGGGTAGTCAAGGCAGGTTGTCGCTGGTTACTCATAAAAGACCTCAAATCAATGTATTGCTAACGTCGTAAAGTAGGGACGCAAAAAAATACCCCTATTTAAGCATAAATAAGGGTGTGATGATACGGTATGAATGATTTGCAGCTCATGACTAATGCTCACTAAACAACTTCTAAATACAGCAAGATCTACATAAGACGATATCTACATACTCTGTATTTTTTCACGTAGCGCAGGCAGATGGCGACGGCTAACCGCTAGGGTCTCATCAATACCCTTAAAGCGAACTTGATACTGACCTGCATCTACTGTCTCCAAAAAATCTAAATAGCTTAGATTAATAATGGCATTGCGATGTACACGAAATAGGCGATCGTCAAATTCTTGCTCAAGCTCTTTTAGAGTCTCATCAATCAGTACAATACCGTCTTTGTGGCGCACTTTGACATACTTTTGATCAGCGGTACAGTAATAGATGTCTTTGAGTTTAATGAGCTCAACGCCGCGATGAGTCCGTGCTGAGATATGCTCACGAATAGGCCGTGCTGTTGGATCCTCAAGTTTACGGATCTCATTGAGCTGGGCGGCATTTAAGCTTTTGGCTTTACTCAGTGCCTCTAACAGCTCATCTTTATTAGCAGGCTTGAGCAGGTAACCAATCGGATTGGCTCTGAGTGCGGCAATCGCATAGTGATCATAAGCAGTAACAAAGATGATAGCAGGCGGATGCTCAAGCTTATTGAGCTCATGAGCGCAGCGCACACCGTCCATCTCAGGCATACGAATGTCTAGTAATATAATATCGGGTTGATGAGACTTTACGGCGGTAATAGCTTCCATGCCAGTCGTTGCCTGAGCAACCACTTTATGACCTGACTCTTGCACGATTCTCACCAAACGCTCACGCGCTAATGGCTCATCATCACAAACTACAATCCGCATGTAATATCCTCTCTTAAACTATATGTGACCGCTATTTAGTAGTATAGATATTATACTGGTATATGCTCATATTCTTTTAATACTATCTATCACTTATTTATTCACTACTTTACATAACCACTGTATTTCAGAAGCTGTAAAAAACCCTTTTAAAGACAATTTTTTGAGGTAAAAGCCTGTTGCGTTATCTTTTTACATCAATTTAACTCGTGTTATTTATAATAATAGCTAGACCATTATCGATAGTAGTAATAATGTAGCAATAAATATGCCAGCTGTTAAAAAAGGTTGTTTTAAAAGCGTTACAGACCAACATCTTGAAGCGGATAGTTTATCTTAGTGATGATCTGTTCAGTTGTGACCGTACTGTTGATAGTAGCGCTATCGCCAAAGTAAGCGCGCAAACGCTCAGTTTGAATGTAAAAATCCATGTGTTGCTGCAAATCATAAATAACCATTAAAGTCTTGCTAGGCAGTTGCACGGTAATCGTAATGATAACGCGGTGCTGCTCCCACGTGACCTTTATATGAATATCAATGGTCTCAGTAGTCATCTCTACGACGTTGAGCAGCATCTTTTCCAGAACACTTTGCAAGGTGAGTGAAGTGATGACCATGTCATACATGATATCTTCTTCAGGTAGAGACCAATTGACAATCAGCTTGTCCGCCAATCGGCTCGACTCTATCGCTATGTAATGCTCACAAAGCGCAATCTCCTCTTCAAAACTGATCTCACGAGCGCCATTGAAGCTGGCACGAAAGAGCGCTGAGACGTGCTCTAGTAATTTAGAGGCGCGCGCAGGATTAGAATCCATAAGGGCGATTAGTGTATTAACGGTATTAAAGAAAAAGTGCGGAGCAATACGGGCCTTAATCATATCGTTTTGCGCGCCAAGCTTGTCCTCAAATGAGGCTTTGAGAGCGTTTAGCTCCATGTAGCGGCGTAAAAAGTATAGGATAAAGACTAAAGTAAAACCGCCGCCCACAATACTATCGAGCATAACGTCTATGATAAACGTTCGAGTATCGTACTTGAGCCAATCAAAATTAATCATTACCAACTGCACTAAAATCATAGTTACAGCAGAGCTGATTATAAATAGCGCTATGATATAGACGCTGACTCTAACGTTACTCATGCTTTTAAATATGGGTCGCAGATAATCGATAAGATATAAAACAGGAAGGATTGAGATGACGTTTTGAAAAAAATAGCCTGCAAAAAAAATGGCAAAATCAGACCCTGTAACCAAATCTTGGCGCTTAGTGATAGTAACAAATAACGACCAAAAAAAGAGGTACATCAGCCACTGCCAAGGCTTCATCATGACCATGAGCTTGGGGATAAAAAACTCTAAGCGCGCCGCTAGTAAGGCGACCTCATCATTTGCTATACTTGAGTGCTTATTCTTATGAGTAGTCTTAGACCGATATGAACGCCATTTCTTCAAACCCTGATAGCTCCATTGATTCTGAGCAAAATAAAAAGTCACCTGTCTCTGATTCTAGCACAGATACTATGAGCAGCACTGAACAAAACGATTCGTCAAATGCTGCTCTAAATAGTCAGGGCCAGCAGATGTGGGGCGGGCGCTTTAGTGAGGCCACTGACAGTTTTGTCGCCGCTTTTACCGCGTCAGTTGGCTTTGATCAACGCTTTGCCCGTCACGATATCCAAGGTTCAATTGCCCATGCGACGATGCTTGGTCGCTGCGGTATCTTGGCTGATGATGAGGTTACAACGATCATAGAAGGTCTACGGCAGGTGCTCGCTGAGATTGAAGCGGGCGAATTTGAGTGGTCCATTGCCCTTGAAGACGTACATATGAACGTCGAGTCGCGTCTGACAGACATGATTGGCGCAGTTGGCAAAAAACTGCATACGGGGCGTAGCCGTAATGATCAAGTGGCAACCGATATTCGTCTTTGGCTAAGGGAGGAGACTGATAATATCATTGAGCTACTCGTGCGCTTGCAAAGCGGTCTCCTTAATCTGGCTGAGCAGCATACCGACACTATCATGCCAGGCTTTACCCATTTGCAGACCGCGCAGCCAGTAAGTTTTGGTCATCATGTCATGGCTTGGTTTGAGATGTTATACCGCGATACCCAGCGCCTAAAAGATGCTCGTCGCCGTATGAATCAGATGCCGCTCGGTAGCGCAGCTTTGGCTGGTACGACCTTTCCGATAGATCGTACCATCACCGCCGAGCTGCTAGGCTTTGAGGGCATTTGCCAAAACTCACTTGATGCCGTCTCAGATCGTGACTTTGCTATTGAGTTTACATCGAACGCTTCGATCTTGATGATGCATTTATCGCGCATGAGCGAGGAGATTATCTTATGGATGTCGGCGCAGTTTAATTTTGTGCAGATACCCGATCGCTTCTGTACCGGCTCATCTATCATGCCACAAAAGAAAAACCCTGATGTGCCAGAGCTGGTACGCGGTAAATCAGCGCGCGTCTTTGGTCAACTGATGACGCTGCTTAGTCTGATGAAGAGCCAACCGCTCGCTTATAATAAAGACAACCAAGAAGATAAAGAGCCGCTATTTGATTGCGTCGATACGTTGACCGGCTCACTCCTTGCCTTTGCTGATATGCTACCGAATATCACTCCAAACATCGAGGCTATGCGCGCCGCTACCATGAAAGGCTATGCGACAGCGACCGATTTGGCCGATTATCTAGTGCGTAACGGCGTCGCCTTTCGCGATGCTCATGAAGTCGTCGGTCATGCAGTCGCTTTGGGTATCAAGGAGGGCGTTGATTTGAGTGACTTGTCACTAGCTCAATTACAACAATTTAGTGACGCTATCGGTGATGATGTCTTTGAGTATTTAACGCTTGAGGGCTCACTCGCGGCGCGTGATCATTTAGGCGGCACAGCGCCCAATCAAGTTAAGCAAGCGGTCATTAACGGCCGAGCCCGCCTTAAGGCTTTTGCTTAGTTGATATTTACCAACGTATATCTTTTATAAAGATACCCGCCATTGTTGCGGGTATTTTTGTTCATTCTCTTAGGCACACTCGCTGTTACCTTCTATACACCTGATAGCCTTTGCTAAATTGACTAAGACCGTTATCATAGATAAATACTAATATTTAATAAATAATTTCATAAAATCAATAAGGAGCACCTCATGACTGAGACCTTTAACCCGCAAGCCAATACCGTATTTTGCCGCAAATATCAGCAAGATTTGCCAAAGATGCCGCATCCGCCTTTTCCAAACAAAAAAGGTCAAGAGCTACAAGATACAGTTTCTGAAAAGGCATGGAAAGAGTGGCTTGAGCAACAAACCATGCTCATTAATGAAAATCATCTGAGTATGATGGATCCTGAAGCCAAAAAGTTTTTGACTGAGCAGCGGGATAAGTTCTTAGATAATGAAGACTACGAGCGTGCGCAAGGTTGGACGCCAGAGAAATAAAGCAAACTGCTATTTATCCTAAGCTAATTTTGCTACTATAAAGCTTGCTGGTGTAAACCTGCCAGCAGCAAATTTACAACACTGACAGACTCGGGGTGCGGTGTGCAATTGGTCACAAGCCAGTGCGCATTCGCTGAGAGATCACCCGCCGAACCTGATGCGGTTAGTACCGACGCAGGGAAGTCTTAAGCATACGTTATACCTATCTATTAGGCGCGCAGAAATGCCTTTTTATTACCATACTGTCTCTTATCGCTAGAACACGTTGGTTAATATGAAGTGGCGCCTACTGATTTTTGAAGCGTTTGACTGCCTATCATCGTAGTAAAACGTTTTATGCAATTAAGATAGATATAAATTCTATGCTTGTCCCGCAGCTACTGGCGGTGTTGATTTTATTCAAAACAACACGCTAGGACAGCATATGACAGCTTCAACCCTAATATCAAAACCTAATCAAAAATCGTCTGACAAAAAAGCCGATGCACTAAAAACCCCTGCCCATCGCACCTCTGCCGATGCCCGTTTTGAGGAGGACGCTCGCGACTTGCATCGTGTTCTCCCCGCTTCTCGTAAAGTCTATATCCAAGGATCGAGATCTGATATACAAGTGCCGATGCGCGAGATTACACTTGATCCTACGCCTATTCAAGACGTTGATGAGTCGGACTGGGAGCACAACCCGCCGTTTTATGTCTATGACACTTCAGGCGTTTATACCGATCCCGATGCTCATATTGATCTCACCAAAGGGTTGCCTAAATTACGCGAGGGTTGGATCGCTGAGCGCGGTGATACCGAACAACTAACAGGTCTGTCTAGCTCATACGGGCAAGCCCGTGCACGTGACATTAGTACCGCTAACCTTAGGTTTGCGCACATCGACAAACCGCGCCGTGCTAAAGACGTCGATGGCAAAGTAGGCAATGTCACGCAAATGTACTACGCGCGCCGCGGTATTATCACGCCTGAGATGGAATACATCGCTATCCGCGAAACACAAAAACAGCATGAGTTAACTGACATGCGCCAGCACGAGGGTGAAAGCTTTGGTGCCAATACGCCAAAGATTATCACCCCTGAATTTGTCCGTGATGAAGTTGCCGCTGGACGCGCCATTATTCCAAATAACATCAATCACCCTGAGTCTGAGCCGATGATTATCGGACGCAATTTTTTGGTGAAGATAAACGCTAATATCGGTAACTCAGCGCTCGGCTCCTCTATCGACGAAGAAGTGTCAAAAATGACGTGGGCGACGCGCTGGGGCGCGGATACGATCATGGATTTATCAACGGGTAATCATATCCACGAGACCCGTGAATGGCTGATTCGTAACTCACCCGTACCCATCGGTACCGTGCCGATTTACCAAGCATTAGAAAAAGTCGATGGCGTAGCTGAAGATCTGACTTGGGAGATATTCCGCGATACTTTAATTGAGCAAGCCGAGCAAGGTGTTGATTATTTCACCATTCACGCAGGCGTGCTGCTACGCTACGTGCCGCTGACCGCCAATCGTTTGACAGGTATCGTCTCGCGTGGTGGCTCTATTATGGCGCAGTGGTGCTTGGCTCATCATAAAGAAAGCTTTTTATACACCCATTTTGAGGACATCTGCGAGATTATGAAACAGTATGATGTCGCGTTTAGCTTAGGAGACGGCCTGCGTCCTGGCTGTTTGCAAGACGCCAATGACGAAGCGCAATTTGGTGAGCTACGTACCCTTGGCGAATTGACTCAAGTGGCCTGGGAGCACGATGTACAAGTGATGATCGAAGGTCCCGGACACGTGGCGATGAACCGTATAAAAGAGAATATGGACTTGCAGCTTGAGATCTGCGCGGACGCGCCCTTTTATACTTTAGGGCCGTTGACGACTGATATCGCACCTGGTTATGATCATATCACTAGTGCTATTGGGGCGGCGATGATTGGCTGGTTTGGCACCGCCATGCTCTGCTACGTGACGCCCAAAGAGCACTTAGGATTGCCTAATAAAAAGGATGTCAAAGACGGTATCATCACGTACAAAATTGCCGCTCATGCCGCCGATCTTGCCAAAGGCCATCCAGGGGCACAAGCGCGTGATAATGCGTTATCCAAAGCCCGCTTTGAGTTTCGCTGGGATGATCAGTTCAATCTAGCGCTCGATCCTGATACCGCGCGTGAATACCATGATGAGACTTTGCCCAAAGACGCGCACAAGTCGGCGCACTTTTGCTCCATGTGTGGCCCTAAGTTTTGTTCGATGAAAATCACGCAAAATGTGCGTGAGTACGCCAAAGGCTTGGAAAATAAAGTCACGCCAAGTAGCGGTGATCTTCAAGACGAGAACCACCGTATCAAGCAGGTCGATACTGAACTGGTCGAGCAAGCCCGTGAAGCGAGCTTAGAGGAAGTTCGCCAAGGCATGAAAGAGATGACCGAGAAATACCATAGCGAGGGACGACAGTTGTACAAAGAGGTGTGAGAGTTATAGTTTTTAAGTTAAACTAGTCAAAGAGTTTTACATTTTATTTCACTAGTTGAAAACATTATGAATCATAACCAGCTATCTTCTTTGTCTATTACAGGATTTAAGTCAATTAAATCCTGTAATATTGAGATGACAAACCTTAATGTTTTGATTGGCGCAAATGGGTCAGGAAAAAGTAATTTTATTGGTTTTTTTAAATTTATACATGAATTATTAGACGAAAACTTACAGAGCTATACTAGCAAATCTGGTGGACCAGATAGCATATTGCACTTTGGACGTAAGTCTACAGAACATTTAAAAACAGAGCTACTATTTGGTAATAATGGTTATAAGTTTACCCTCGAAGCTACTCAAGATAATCGCTTAATGTTTACCAATGAAAGTTTATGGTGGAATATGCGTGGAGATTGGCATGTGGGTTCTGGTCATTTTGAAACCTATGTTCATAAACATCAAAGTAGAACGAGAATATACGATTATACAATTCCCACTATAAAGAATTGGCGAATATATCATTTCCATGATACTAGTGATACTGCTGTCATGAAACAACGAGGCATGATTAACGATAATATGTACTTAAGACCTGATGCAAGGAATTTGGCTGCTTTCTTGTTTCTTCTTAAAGAACGTTATCCAAAGCATCTAAAACGTATTGAACAAACTGTGAGGTTAGTTGCCCCATTCTTTGGTAAATTTTTACTTAGACCAAATCCATTAAATTCAGAACAAATTGAGCTTGAGTGGTTTGAAGATGGCTATGACATCCCTTTTAAAGCACATCAATTATCAGATGGTACTTTAAGGTTTATTTGTCTATCCACAGTGCTTCTACAACCTCAAGAATATCAGCCCGAAACTATTTTAATAGATGAACCTGAGTTAGGTTTACACCCTTATGCAATAACTATTCTCTCATCATTGATAAAATCAATTTCTAAAGAAAAACAGATAATAATCTCTACCCAATCTGTTGACTTAGTCTCTGAGTTTACTTTCAAGGACTTGATTGTGGTTGATAGAATTGATCATGAGTCAAAATTCAGACGTGTTCACGAAAATGAAGAAATACAACAGTGGCTTGAAGAATACACACTTGGTGAAATATGGGAGAAAAACCTATTAGGAGGAAGACCCTCGCGATGAACAGAATTTTTATTTTTTGTGAAGGACAAACGGAAGAAACATTTGTGCGTGACGTACTTTGTACATTTTTTGAGCCTCAGGGTCTTTATGTTTACCCTATAATTTTTTCAACTAGTACGGGACATAAAGGTGGTATTTCAAGTTATTCGAAAGTCAAGCGTCAAATAGAAATGAAATGTAAAGAAGACTGTTCTTCTTGGGTAACAACGCTGGTGGACTATTATGGACTTCCTGAAAACTGGATTGGTCTTAATGAATCTAAGAGAAATGTTAGTATTTTTGATAAGATTTTGACAATCGAGAAGGTTTGGCAACAAGATATGGGCTGTATTAACTTCATACCGAACCTACTATTACACGAGTTTGAAGCACTATTATTTTCACAACCAGAGAAATTTTCAGATTGGTTTGAACAGGAAGACGTTGATCTATTAATTCAAGAAACATCCAGTTTTGAAACTCCTGAACATATTAATAATAGTAAAGTTACTTCCCCTTCAAAAAGAATACTAAACCTATTGAAGTCTTATCAAAAACCTCTTCATGGTAGTTTAATAGCTCAAGAAATAGGTCTAGATGAGATTAGAAATAACTGTCAGCATTTCAACTCATGGATTGAGAAACTCCTATTGCTCAAAGCACAAAGTTAAAATCCCAACAAACATCATGTTGGTTGGGATTGAATTGCACATAAGTCATTCACTGTCTACGCTTACTTAAACCTTTGACGCTTCATAAATCTCATTGATCGAGTTATCAATGGTCTCAGCAAACTCTTTATCGCTCTGCTGCTTACTTAAGCCTTCGGTAAAGGCACGTGAGAAGCTGGCGATCATACCTGGGTTTTGCTTGAGCTTATCACAAGCTTGCTGGCGGCTGTAACCACCTGATAGCGCGACTACTTTGAGCACTTTTGGGTGATCGACGAGCTCTTGATAAAAGCCCTCTTCCTCTGGCAAAGTCAGTTTAAGCATGACTTGGTGATCGTCGTTTAAACGATCCAGATTGCGCAAAATATCTGCTTTGAGTATCACTTCACACTCGTGTTTTTGTGCGCTATCAATATTGACCTCAGGCTCAACAATGGGCATAAAGCCTTTAGAGATGATTTGTTTGGCGACATCAAACTGCTGCTGTACGACAAGCTCAATGCCATCGACGCTTGGCTCATAAATGACTGAACGCATTTTAGTACCAAATACAGGGTACTTTTTAGCTTTATCAAGTAGCGCATCCAAATCTGGCATCGGGCGCATCACTTGCACGCCGCTCATTTGCTCAGCTAGACCTTTATCTACCTTTAAAAAAGGAACGATGTTTTTATCTTCCCATAAGTAGTTGGCAGTGGACTTGCCGTTTACTTCACGATCCATCGTATCTTCGAATAAAATCGCACCAAGGACGCGCTCATTATCAAAGCAGTCGCAGGTCATAATGCGGGCGCGCATTTCATGCACTAAATCGAACATAGCATCATCGCTATCGTAGGCATCACCGTTTACGCCGTAATTCTCTAACGCTTTAGGCGTACTGCCGCCGCTTTGATCGAGTGCGGCGATGAATCCTGAACCCTCTTTTATACGTTGTAGTTGTTTTTGATATTCCATTGATTAAGTATCCTCTATTTATTGAATCTTTATTTTATCATAACGTGTTATAAGCGCTTAGCGATGTTCGTTCCTAACGACGTAGCAACACCCATAGCGAATTATAAATTACCTTACCATAAGCGCTAGCATTTGCTTGTATTTAGTCGGTTAACCGTCAAATTTTAATCAGTAAATCCTAACTCAAGTTTACGCCAAAAACAGCACCGCAACGCAGCAGATAGCCAGCAGAATTCCTAACATATTAATGCGATTAAGATGCTCTTTAAATACGCCAACCCCGATAAGGGTAGCGACGGTAATCACCCCAACATTCATACCCGTAAAGACGATACTTGGTGATTCAGACAAGACTTGATGGGCGCGCACATATGCATAAATATTACCCATGTTTAGTACGCCAAGCAGCAGACCTGCTGCCAAAGCATTGCCCTGCCAGCGCACTCGGGTGATAAGCAAATAGATAAATAACAGCACAGCTGCCAAGCCAAAACTAACAAATAGCGTTAATGGAAAGGCGGCGCCCTGCTTGGCGACTTGCTTAAATAAAATATCAATAATGCCATAGCCGGCCCAAACACCGAATAACCAAAGTGGCGTCTGCCTAGCGTATGAGAGAGCACTGTTATTGCTAGTCGTGCTGTCGCTAGGATGATCTATATTAGCAGTACTAGTGGTAGCTATAGCCAAGTGCTGCGGGCGATACACCAGCGCGCCTAGCGCTAAAAAACCCAGCAGTAGGCCAAATATACGTGTCCCTGTCAGCACTTCACCGAACCATAAAAAAGCGGCAATGATAGGAATAATCAGTGATAAGCGCTGAGCGGCGTCCGTGGCAACCATACCTACCGCTGAGATAGCACGGCCAAGAATAACAAAAACGAGCGGCAGTAAAATACCAAGGGCGATGATAATGCGCCATGCGCCGCCAAGCGTACTGATAGCGCTGACATCAGGTTTGAGCAGGACTAGAGTGAGTAAAAAGGCAACAGGGTAACCGGCGACAATCGTTTGACGAATATCTATATCTTTTTGCCGCAGCACTTTTAATAGCACCGAAACGGCAACGCTGCACAGCACTGCAATAATCAAATACAACATCAGTTTTGCCCTCAAATAAAATAAATCGATGTTCAATGTTTTCAAAATTAAGTCAGTAGAGAATGTAACAATATATTTCATAATCAGCAATGATTATATCTCGACTCACTTATATGTACCTCTAAATAGTCCTGATAACTAAGAGTATCCTCATCAGTCGATCCCAGCTTACAATTAGCCTGTAAGCCTGATAATGAAGTTTGATAAAATATCCGATTATTCTAATCCTAAAAGTAAAGGCACAAAACCGCGAGTACTAATGCTGGTTTTTGTACGCTGATACTACTGTCTGTTTGCTACCTATGAATGCACTTTTTCGCTTTTTTGAAACCCGTCTGCCCGCTTTTCCTGAATCTCCAATGCCGCTACCTGCACCTCGTGATGGTCTGCTAAAGTTCTTGTGGGCCTGTACCAAAGGCCTGCGTGGCTGGCTGCTGCTGTTTATGGTGCTTTCAGCGGGTATTGGCGTTTATGAGGCCATGCTGTTTGCTTGGATTGGCGATATTGTCGATTGGCTTGGGATTTATACCCCGCAAAATCTATGGCTAAAAAAAGGCGATATGCTCCTGCTTATGTTTGCAGTGATGCTAGTTAGCCCCTTTTGGATTGCCTTATCGTCGTTTATTCATTTTCAGACCTTACAAGGCGTATTCCCCATGCAGATGCGCTGGCGTTTTCATCAGCGTATGCTTGGGCAGTCGATGCAGTTTTATCAAGATGAGTTCTCAGGTCGCGTCTCAGCCAAAGTAATACAAACGGCGCTTGCGGTACGTGATACGGTGATGACGGTCACCGACATGTTTATGTACGTTACTGTTTATTTTATTACAACGGGCGTCATTTTATTTAATTTAGACAGCTTATTATTGATACCTTTTATCGCTTGGTTCATCTTAGTCGCTTTGACGATGTGGTATTTTATTCCTAAATTAAAACAAACTGCTATCGTACAAGCAGATGCTCGCGCACTCATGACTGGACGTATTACCGACGCTTATGCCAATATCATGACCGTCAAGCTCTTTAGTCATTCACGCCGTGAGCTAGGTTATGCTAAAAATGCGATGGGTCAGTTTTTGGGTACGGTACACGCGCAAATGCGCTGGGTAAGCTATTTGGAGGTTTCAACTCATCTCATTAGCGTGATTTTGGTCAGTAGTACCGCAGGTATCGGCCTTTATTTGTGGCAACAAGGCGCCGTTGGCGTCGGCGCGATTGCTGCGGCGACGGCGATGGCACTACGCCTAAACGGTCTGACCCGCTGGATCATGTGGCAAACCGCTAGCCTGTTTGAGAGTATCGGTACGGTACAAGACGGTATGCGCACGTTATCAGCGCCGCAAACTATTATCGATGTACCAAATGCGCCCACTCTAAAAGTCACTGACGGTCATATTGTGTTTGATCAGGTTGATTTTAGTTATGAAGGTGAGGAGAATGGCGATATTGAAGGGGCGCGTATCGATGAGGTCAAAACGGTTGCCGCATCAAACTTGTCACAAGTTAAACTACTAGATAACTTTTATCTCGATATCAAACCAGGCGAAAAAATCGGTCTGGTTGGGCGCTCAGGCGCAGGTAAATCAACACTGGTCAATTTGCTCTTAAGATTCTTCGATGTCGATAGTGGCAAAATCTGTATCGATGGACAGGCTATAGACAAGGTCACTCAAGAGTCCCTGCGTCAGCAAATCGGTATGGTTACCCAAGACACTTCCTTACTTCATCGTACCGTCCGCGAAAACATCGCTTATGGTCGACCTGATGCAAGCGATGACGAGATTATAACTGCCGCCAAACAAGCGCAGGCTTGGGACTTTGTCAAAGACTTATACGATGATAAAGGCAATACAGGTCTTGATACTCATGTTGGTGAGCGCGGGGTTAAGCTCTCAGGCGGTCAGCGTCAGCGTATCGCTATCTCGCGCGTCATGCTCAAAAACGCGCCGATTTTGTTATTAGATGAAGCCACCAGTGCCCTTGATTCTGAGATTGAGTTTGCCATTACTGAGAGTCTAAACGACATCATGACGGGCAAAACGGTCATTGCGATTGCCCATCGCCTCTCAACGATTGCCGCCCTAGATCGCTTGGTGGTTATGGAGCAAGGCCAGATCATCGAACAAGGTAGCCATGAGGAGTTACTCGCGCTCGGTGGTGTATATGCGCGCTTGTGGCAACGTCAAAGTGGTGGGTTCTTAGGTGAAGATAACTAAACCATTATAAAGTTAAACGAATACAAAGTATAAGGATAGTGCTGTCATGCAAGATTTTGCCAAACCGATTACCCTCAAAAAGAAAAAAGCGCGGTATTACGATTTAAGTACTCTTGGCGCACATACAAACACTAAGCGCGCGCCTGCTCATTTTTATGGCGGTAATGGCTTTACTGTCGGTAATTACAAACCGCTGCTCACCCAGCTTTCCACAAATTTTGATATCAGCGCGCTGGCTATGCGCGGCTATTGGTATGATAAGCCAAAGGCAAAAGTGTTGACCCGCCAGCAGGATGCCGATCTTCTTATTAAGTTTTTGGAGCAGACGCAAGATAAGCCTGTAGTCGGTATCGGTCATTCACAAGGCGCGACTGCGACCGCGATGGCAGCGGCTAAACGTCCTGATCTGTTCTCAAAGCTATATTTAATTGAGCCTGTGACTTTTACCAAACGCCAAGCAAGGCTATACAAGCTCATTCCTCGTAAGGTTCTGCTCACTCGAGAACCCTTTAAAAGCGCGCTGAGTAAACAAAATATTTGGTCAAGTGTGACAGAGCTTTATGATAACTTACGTAGCAAAAATGCCTATCGTCGTATCTCAGACGAGCACTTGCACCTCTTTGCTGAGCAAAGCCTTGAGCTGCAAGACGATGGCAGTTACCGCTTTATTTTTAGTCCAAAGCAAGAATTGGCAAGCTATTTTGGCATACCCTATATCGACGACGCCCTAAAAAAGACCCCCGTTCCTTATACCTTAATTATCGGTAAACCCACTATTTTTATTAACGATCAAGTCCGCAAAAATTGGCAAAAATTCGTCCCTGCAGATCAGCTGATCGTTATGCCTGAAAATGGACATCTACTCCCTGTAGAAGCGCCAGAAGAATGCGCTAAGCTCATCCTAAAAGACTTCAATGACAAGTAAACAACATCTTTAATCTATAGGGTATAGTAAATACTAAATAAAACAGATACATTTAATTTTAACGCGCAACTGATATCAATTTTCCTTGCGTGCTGTGTCGTTGCAGCCAGAGGCTGCGCAAAATTAATATCAGTTACGCTTACAATGGACTGACTCTAGATGCCCTATGACTGATTTGTTCCCGCTCACTCCTCAGCACAATTTACTACCCTGTGATGGTATTTTGAATGATTTTGGTGTGGTGATTGAGGACGCTAATGCGTTATACGAAGCTTTGTTGGCTGACTTGCCTTGGCAATCTGATCGTGTGACTTTGTTTGGCAAGACACATATCACTAGCCGCAAAATTGTCTGGATGGGTGACGACGGCACAAGCTATCGCTATTCAGGCCATACGCATTCGAGCATTCCTTGGTCAGACGCTGTGTTTCATGTGAAACAATTTATCGAGAAATTACTACTAGCGCGAGGTATTAAGGCCAATTTCAACTCCTGTTTGCTTAACTATTATCCGTCAGGAGCTGAGGGTATGGGCTACCATGCTGACGATGAAAAGGAGCTAGGTGACCGTCCTATTATCGCGGCGCTATCTTTGGGCGCCACACGCAAATTTGTCTTTAAACACAAAACTATCAGACACCAAAACAAGCCTGTCAAAGCTGCGCTCTATCTTAAGTCAGGTCAGCTGCTTGTCATGCGTGGGGATACGCAAACGTTTTGGAAGCACAGCATCACCAAGACCACAACTGTTGATTCGGGCCGTATCAGCTTAACCTTTCGGCGTATGCTCGTTTAAGTTGACTCTTGACGATCTAAAAAACGCTCGCGGTAGCACTGATACGCCGCTTCACACACACTTGCCGTATAATTGGCATTGACGCCGCCTGCGACCACAGCGCCTACCGCAGGAATAATCTGCGCCGCTTTGGTTTTGACCATATTGGTCGCCACTTTGGTTGCGGTCTGTCTAAGTATTCGCGACATCAGCTCTTCATTTATTTTATTAAATGCCTTAGTCTCAGGGTCTTGAGTTAAGCTTGCCGTATCCTCAAGCGCCGCTTTACGCTCATCAGCAGACGCAGAAGTCGCAACTGCTAGCAGTGACATGGCAAATAGCTGTTCGCCTTTTTGACTCATATCGAAACCATAATAAGTAGCATACTCACCGATAGCGCGCAGATTGGCGGTGATTAGTCCCATCACGTCAACACTGATACCCGCCCAGCCCGCCATTCCTGTCGCTACGCCTTGTGCACTTGTCAGTGCTACGTATTTGCTCTTAAATAATGTCACTTGCTCATCAACATCCGCGATATCTAAGCTTGCAATGTCATCGAAAGATTTGACCGAGTCACTATTGCCCAGCGTATTGCGATAAGCCTCTATAGCATCTTGGGTATCTAGCGTCCAGTTTGCTGCATCGCTTAGAGTTACAATGGCTTTTTGCGTCGCTTGCTTGAGCGTCTCGCCTAATTGCGGCGCGTTCATTAGCGCATCACCTGCCTTGTCTATTGGCGCACTTAAAGCTGCAAAGGTTTTATCTATTATATTTTGATCAGGGTTTTTCCATGCCTCTATCTCTTGGCGTACTTGAGCAGCATAAACGTTACCTCTGCCGTGACTTTTGGTGTTATTACTAGTGTCGCTATTTGCATTATCCTTTGCATCGGTCATTTTTTTATCCTTAATAATGATTATGTGGTAATTAAAAGCTAGGCGGCTGAGAACCAAACATTCAAACCAGCCGCTTTTAGAAGCGATCAATAAAGGCCGCGGTATGAATACTATAGCGGCTTACACGCATTGGTTTTGTAAGGATAAACACGGATAGGTAGTATAAAGGTAACTTATACGGCAAGTACCAATTTGCCAAAGGCGTCGCCCTTTTGCAGATCAGTGTGAGCGGCGACTACCTGTGCTAAAGGATAAACCTGCTGAATCTGTAGCGTCAGCTTGCTATCAGCAAGACACTTAAGCACGCGCGTCATGTCTTGACCATTGGGCTTGACTGCATAGCCCTCTACGCTTAGGTTTTTGTCACTACCTGCCTCTTTAAGCTTATCCACCCAAATCGTCGGTAGCACGAAGACGCGCGCGCGAGGTTTAAGTACGCTCAGCGCGCGCACGCCAGCCTCGTTACCGACCAAATCTAGCAACACATCCGCTTGTAAGTTAGGGAAATTATCGTCTTTAGTATAGTCAATCCAGCCCGCTAGCTGGTTTCTATCGATCAAACCTGAGATTTTGTCGTACTTATCAGGTGAGCAGATCACGGTAACTTTGATGCCCATCGTCGCCACTTTGTCCATCAACAGTTGCACGACCAATTGCCCAACGCCGCCAGCAGGGGCATTCATAACGACGTGCTCACCTGCTTTTATATCGGCAAAATCAATGAACTGTAATGCTGTTTGACCGACACAAGGCACCGCCCCTGCCTGCTCTAAGCTAACAGTCTTGGGCACTTTAGCAAGTAGCCCTGCCTCAACCGCCACGTACTCGGCATAGCACTGTCCATTGAAGCTAAGCGCAGCAACCTTATCACCGATAGCAAAATCATCACTACTGCTTTTGACGACTATACCTGCGACGTCAAAGCCTAAAATGGCAGACCACCCTTTATCGAAATACTGTTTTTGAATATTGTCTGCGCCCCAGCCTTTGCCTTGACGAGTCTTGTAATCGACAGGATTGATACCTGCATACGCGACCTTTATCAGTACTTGGTTATCACCAATGTCAGGGACTTGAACGCCACCTTCGTAGCGCATGACCTCAGGCGTACCAAATTTACTGATCAGTACAGCGTGCTGGTCTTTTGGTATAGCGTGCGTAGACATGATTGCGTCTTCCTTTTCGATGGTTTAAAAGTAATCAGGCTAAGCCAACACCAGCTCTGCACTAATCGGTAGATGATCTGATAGCGTCGACCACGGCTTGCCCGTATGTACCCAAGCATCCTTAATCGTCAGATTGCGCACGTAGATACGGTCTAAGCTGAGCACAGGCAGTTTAGCTGGGAACGTCGGTAATAGCTTGCCATGACAGCACCGCAGAGCCTCTGTCATACCGAGATTGGTCGCTAATTTATCACAAGACATCTTTTTCCAATCATTAAAATCACCTGCCAATATCAGTGGCTGATCAGGAGCAATGGCGTTACGCACGTAGTCGCTGATCGCCTCGTACTGCTTGATACGGTCGCGCTCAAATAGATTAAGATGCGCGCACAAGATAACGACAGGGATATCCCAGCCAATGGGTTGAACTTCGCAGTGCAATACGCCGCGCTGCTCAAGCTTATTGACGGTAATATTGACATTGTGCTTGGGATCTAACGGGAACCGGCTTAGTACTGCATTGCCGTGATGACCGTTTTGGTACTCGGAGTTTTTGCCATAGCTATTCTGAAATTGCAGATATTCTCCGAACCATTCGTGCTGCGATTGATCAGGGTACTCGTTGTACTGCAAGTTGCGTTTTAGGTTTTGACCTTGCACTTCTTGCAAGCAAATCACATCTGCACGTATAGTATCGAGCGCCTGCGCAATACCCTGCATCTTGACTTGCCGATTCATCGGCGACATGCCTTTATGAATGTTATAACTGGTTAATACAAAAGATTTAGTCGTCATAGGGTTATCATTTTTAAGGTAGAGAAATTGGGTTTTATCGTTTAGTCGTAATCAAAATAATTAGCAAACTTATGATGAATAGTAGCAGATAATCATTATGGTAGTTTATCAAAGCGCTGGAGCAGCGTACTCAGCTAAGATCAACAGACCAACTACCCATAGTGCTCATCTAAATAATTGATAATGTCTTTGGACTCATACATTTGCGTATCGGTATTAGGATCTACCAGATACGGGAATTGTAATTTGCCATGCATCACCTCATTCATCAAACGCTCACGTTTACCGCCTTTAACAGGCTGATACTCCCCTACATTGAGTCGAACGCCAAAGCCGCCAATGTCTTGAATCTGCTCGCGAGCGACGCTATGGTTAATATAACCGACTTCAAGCTCGCTGAGTTTTTCACGCACCAATCGGCAAAAGGGACTGGCCTCAAACCCATATAAATGTAGGGGCTCATCAGGTTTACCGCGTGCGTCATTCTTTTTGGGGTGGTCGGCTTTTACGCCGCGCATCATAGAGGCCACACTTGCCGCTTTATTGACAAGGGTGGCGTTGTCATCATCTTGGGCTCTTTGATACTTGCTAGGGGTTGTGCCTTTTTTGGAATAATGCGCGAATAGATGATCGATAATCGCTTGTGAGTCAAATAATTTGACGTCTTGGTTATCATCAATCAAAAACGGTACTTGCGCTTTACCAGCCAGTTTTGTAAGCTCATCGCGGTAAACGTGGCCTTTGTGCGGACTGGGACGACTCTCAAAGTCTAAATTAAGATGGGTCATGACCTCACGTACACGGCGCGAATAGGGACAGGCCTCATGCTCATAGAGCACCAGCATTTTTTCAGGCTGCATAGGCTTGGGCGTGCCCATATTGCCACGAGCACCGCGCAACAGCATAGTCGTCGTTGCTTGCAAGCTTTTTATCGTATGTCCAAGGGGTGTGTTTGGGATAATCATCGTGGATGCCTTATTGTGATGTAAAAAGAGCATTGACTCGTTATGAACCAATGCTCCTTTATTGTACTTTTATGATACTTAGTTATATGACCAAGTGCTATATCAATAACGGGTGACCAGAGCAATCGGTTGATCTTCGCCCATGATCTCCTCAGGCAAGAACACCACGTCGCCGCCATTGTGAATGACATGCTCAATAATCACGCCGATAGCGTCATCAGTAACGCCTTCGCCAGCTGCGTCGTCAACTACCGTTAGCGTCTGCGCTTTTTCATCGATTTTGGCAGGTTGGATGTACCAACGACGTACATATAGCGTCTCGCCTGCGCCTTGGAACGCGCCGCGATAGACTTCTTGCAAGTCAGTACGTAGCATCTCAGCGCCGCGAGCTTTGTCAATCTCACCCATCGCCTCTTGATGTAGTGATGAGCGATACTCTTCTACTGCCTCTTGAACGCCATCAACGATATGCTGCGCGCTGCCATCATCTAGATTAGTCACGTTGGAGACCGTAGCGATAATGTTGTCTGGACGATCGCAAACTTCTTTATAGTAGCCGATATTTTTGGCATCGCCGACGATAACGAGTGGTAATTTGTGCTCACCCCATAGCTCTTGCACGCTCTTGTCCACTTGGTTAAAGAACTCTTTTAGATGACTGCTCTCGTTATTCGCCGAGCGATCTGAGCCGCCATCACTGGTGGTATATAAGCCATTGTTTTCGACAGGAAAGGCAATGTTTTCCATATTGTTTTGCTTGTCATCATCTTTATCAAACTCAGCAACGACGCGATCATTTGACGCCTCGATTAAGCGCGCGACATCACGAGTCAACACAACGGTATAAAAGTGTACTGCGCTTGCCATATCACGAACCAAGTCACGCGTTGCAAAGCTGTCTGAGATCACCACGCGCTCTGTAGTGTCAAGCGGCATACGGATGAGCTGCACATCATCGACGCTAGCAAAAATAGCAAGAGTATCTAGATTATAGTTATGATTAAGATCATTGGTTTTTGCATGAATACTATCCATGATCGTGGTCGCTGTATGCTTATCGTACTCATTATTTAAGCGCTCTTCTGCAACTTTTAATTGGTTTTTGAGGGCGATAGGATCTTGCTCATTGGCAGGATGCTCGCGGTGGGTCTTAACAAAGATACTCACGGCTGGATTGGCTTTGGTCTCGCGTAAACTTTTAAGTGTTGCTTTCATAGATGCATTCCTTATTTTATTATCGTTAATAAACCTTTTGTATTGGTACTCTATTAAAGCATTACCACTATAAATGGTCGTCATCTTAATCTGACACTATCTAGCGGATAACGGTGAATAGGCACCTGTATTAGTACTTTTAGTCATATGTTTTTTCTTAGTACCACCTCTGATACTAACAGACCGCCTGCACAGATGTATGATTAGTTTGCAAGCAAATGATGACGCTTTGTAAGCAATAGCAATAAATGCAAGATACTGTTCTGCGCCTATTTTAAGCTTATGTCTAAGTGCGTCAGATTGCATTGCTCATCACTGGTTGCTAGCAGCTTGTATTTTTGTCAAGACATACCCATCTTTAATCCATATAACCTTATTGAATACTTATCATAATAATGATCTCAGTCAAATGGATACCCTTATGAGTGCTTTAGACCCTAGATTAAACCTTGTCAATTTTTTGGATGCTTCTCCTACAACGCTACAGGCGCAAGTCAATCAAGCTATAAAGCAAGCCAATGATTTTTTGGATACCTTGACAAGTTTTCAAGATAAAGACTTTACCCCTATTAGTGCAGATATTGCGCTACGTGACGTCCTAGAATTTGATCATATTAATTTAAGATTAGATCGTAGCTGGGGCGTGCTCTCGCACTTGAACGGCGTGATGAGTAATGATGAGATCCGTCATGTGCATCATGAGCTACTGCCTAAGCTCTCAGCTTATGGTACGCGCGTAGGCCAGCATCAGCCGCTATTTGATCGCTATCAAGCTATTATCGATGATGAGACGTTTTTTGCAGAGTTAGAGCCTGCACGCCGCCGCGCCATTGAGCTTGCCGTACGCCGATTTGAGCTATCAGGTGTGGCGCTACCAAAAGCTGAGCAAGAGAAGTTCGCCGCTGTTCAAAGCGAGCTATCCACGCTATCAGCGACATTCTCAGATCATATCTTGGACGCCACTCAAGCATACGCGCTACCGCTGAGCGCAGAGCAATTAGCAGGCTTGACCGATAGCGGATTGTCCTTACTTGCAGATGCCGGCGAGCAGTTTAAAGCAAACGAGTTAGAAGCGGGTCGCTTGACGCAAGAGGATGTCGACGCCTTGCCGACGCCTTATTATGTGGCGACGCTTAATATTCCTGTGTATCTGGCAATTATGACGCACGCCGATGATCGTGATTTGCGCGCCGAGCTGTACCGCGCTTACGTCACTCGCGCCTCCGAGTTCGATACTCATACCAACAAAGACGGCGACTCGCTGAACAATGCTGAGGTGATGAGTCAGATACTCACATTGCGCCAGCAAAAAGCTGAGCTACTAGGCTTTAACCATTATGCTGAGGTCTCGCTATCGACCAAAATGGCGGGCAGCGTGGCAGAGGTTGAGACTTTTTTGCGCAATTTAGCCAAGCAGGCGACGCCAACTGCCAAGCAGGATCTGACGCAGTTGCAAGATTGCGCTCGTAATTATGGCATCACTGATTTGCAACCTTGGGACAACGCTTATATCGCAGAAAAGCTTAAGCAAGATAAATTTAGTCTCTCGCAAGAGGAGATACGTCCGTACTTCCCTCTGCCAAAAGTCATCGATGGACTGTTTGCTATCGTAGAGCGCTTGTACGGCATCACAGTCAAAGAGCAAGAGAGTTATGCCACGATAAGTGACGTTACTGCAGCCTCGCGCTGGCATGACGATGTGCGTTTTTATCAATTATTCGATAACGATGATCGCTTAGTTGGCGGTTTTTACTTTGACTTATTTGCTCGTAGCGGCAAACGTGGCGGCGCTTGGATGAGCGGCTTTCAGTCTCGCTATAGTCATGACGAGCAAGGATATGAGCAGCTACCGGTCTGCTTTATGGTAGGTAACTTCACGCCAGCGCTCGGCGGAAAGCCAAGCCTACTCACGCACAACGAAGTGCTTACCTTGTTTCATGAGTTTGGTCATGGCTTGCATCATCTGCTCACGCAAGTCAGTGTCGGCGATGTCGCAGGAGTCAACGGCGTTGAGTGGGATGCCGTCGAGCTGCCTAGTCAATTTATGGAGAACTGGGCGTGGGATTCTGAGGGTATCGCGCTCATTAGTAGTCATGTCGATACAGGCGAGCCCTTACCCAAAGATAAGCTTGATGCCTTACTTGGGGCCAAAAACTTCCAGAGCGGTATGCAAACCTTGCGTCAGGTTGAGTTCGCGCTGTTTGATTTATTGATACATGCGCATACGCCAGCGCTTGATTATGACGGTATCTTAGCGACGCTCAACGAGGTTCGCGGTGACATCGCTATTACACAGACGCCTGATTACAATCGTTTTGCCAATGGCTTTAGTCACATCTTTGCGGGCGGTTACGCGGCGGGCTACTACTCTTATAAGTGGGCTGAGCTATTGTCAGCGGACGCCTTTAGCAAGTTTGAAGAGGACGGTATCTTCAATCCTGCTACGGGTAAAGCGTTCCGCGAGACTATTTTGTCCGTTGGTGGTAGCTTCCCTGCTAAGACTAACTTTGAGAATTTTCGTGGGCGCAGCGCCAATATAGAGGCGCTACTACGTCATAGCGGCTTTGCCCAAAATGATGAGTCTAATATGGATCAGGAGGCATAAATGCGCTATCAATCCACTCGTCCAAAACGGCAGTTCTTGGCTGGGGTACGCTGCCCCAAATGCCAAGCACTAGACGTTATCGTACAGGTCAATATTGTCACCCCAGAGCCTGATGAGTACATTGAGTGCATACAGTGCGATCATAGCGAACACCGTCCTGACCCTGACGCCATTAGTGCTCAAAACCACGCGCAAGATCAACTCGTACGCGATGCTATGACTACAGGTACGAGCGGTACGGTAAAATTTAAACCTTAATTTAACCGCCTATCTAGCTTAGATAGGCTTTTTATTTTGAGTTTGCTATCATAACCACAACTCATGACAACTCCTATTAACGATGGTATGAAATCACACAAACCGCGCCCTACCTTTAGCCGATACTCCAAGCCCAAACGCCAACCTGTTCAGATATTATGGATTGCCATCGCTCTGATACTAGCGATCATTATTCTAGCTTACCTGCTATGGCTGCGCTCTACTGCTGATAACATGGACGAACAAGGAACAACCATTGACATATCGACAGTAGAGGAGCAAATAAGAGCAGCTCAGCCCGTCTCCTCGCCAGTAGTACCTTCTGATAAAACTATAGATAATGATAGTGTTAACAGTACCAATAGTCCTACTATCGACACTTTAAACGACAATGATACGCTTGCTGTCAAAACAATAGCGGTTCCTAGTCCTAAAAAAATCATAGAAGCGCCATTGCCTAAGACCAATAGCCTGGCTAAAGAAGAGATTGACCGCTTAAAGGACGAAAAACAGCGTTTCGCTGAACAAGAGCGACTCGCGGCTGAACAAATCGCGATGACAAAACAGCTCACTCAAATGAAGGCCGAACAAATCGCGCTATTAGAAACGCAAATTGCTCAGTTAGAAGCACAAAAGTTAGAGGCGCAAAAGCGAGCCCGAGCAACGATAGAATAAACTAGGAATAGCTAATATGGCGACTATCCACTTAACACATGCGCCTATTCTAAGCAGTAGCGTACAGCTGCTCGTTTTACCTGTGAATACTACAGGCACGTTATTAGATCCTGTCCTTGCCCGCACCAAGTCCCTTTATCCTGATAACTATCGGCACTACCGCAAGGCCTGTATCGATGGCAGCCTAAAGACAGGAACCTGCTCAATACACAAATGCACGCGTGAGCACTCAGGTCTAGGCGTTGGTAGTCATAATAAGCCCAGTTATATCGCTAACTTAGTCATATCAGATCATCCTTACCATCGGGCGCGCACCGCTTGGCTGACACAAGCACTTAGTGATTTATCCGATCAGCTTATGGCGCTGATACGCTATCAAGGCGTGCGTAAAGCGGCCCTACTCGCCCGTCCGCTGCTATTTGACAACTCTTCTATTAATGCTAGTTTGAATGATGCAAAAGAGCACATGACAACCAGGCTGCCCTTGGACTGGCAGGATATCACGCTACCCCTTATTACCCAGCATCTACAAGAGTTACCGAAACTACGTATCGATATCCATGTGCCTAAAAGCGTAAAGCTCTAATAGCGAATACTATGCTAATTAAGGCGGCGCTAATTAAGTTGACATTAATTAAGGCGGCGTTAATTGAGACAAGGCTAATGCATACTTAGCGTGTTTAGAAATATAGTTTTGACAATCGGTTCAATGCTATTCTATAAGCTGTACATATTTATTTTTAAGGATAAGGACGTCCTATGAAAACTCTACGAACCCCTGATACGCAGTTTGAGAACCTACCTGATTTTGACTTTGTACCGAACTATCTGATGGTTGATGATACTGAGGGCGGCGAGCTACGTGTGCACTATCTTGATGAAGGTAGCAAGGACGCTGACCCTATTCTCCTGCTCCATGGAGAGCCGTCATGGTGTTATCTGTATCGCAAGATGATACCGATTTTGACAGCAGCAGGACACCGCGTTATTGCGCCAGACTTGCCTGGATTTGGGCGCTCGGACAAGCCTGCTGATCGCAATGACTACACTTACCAGCGTCATGTCGACTGGATGCAATCGCTACTCGATCAGTTAAAGTTAGACCGTATCACGCTGTTTTGCCAAGATTGGGGCGGGCTCATTGGTCTGCGCTTAGTCGCGGACAATCCTGATAGATTTGCACGCGTTGCTGCAGGCAATACTATGCTCCCTACTGGCGATCATGATCCTGGCGAGGGCTTTCGCAAGTGGCAGCAGTTCTCACAAGATACGCCAGAGTTCCATGTCGGCAGCATCATCAATAGCGGCACTGTAACCGAGCTATCACAAGATATTATCGATGCCTATAACGCGCCCTTCCCTGATGAATCATTCAAAGAAGGCGCAAGACAATTCCCCGTGCTCGTACCGACTACACCGGATGACCCTGCCTCAAGTGATAACCGCGCAGCTTGGGGCGTACTTAGCACATGGGATAACCCTTTTATCACCTTGTTTAGCGACTCTGACCCTGTTACCAAAGGCGGTGATAAAATCATGCAAAAGCTCATACCAGGTACTCAAAACCAAGCTCATACGACTATTACCAATGGCGGTCATTTTTTACAAGAGGATCAAGGCGAACCATTGGCCGAGCTGCTAGTTACCTTTATCGCTGACAATCCCTAGTATTAAACTATTTAATATTACCTTAATATCAAATCATCTTGCATGACGGCGCGGCATCTTGATTACAGATGTCGCCCTTTGCCGCGTCACTGTTTGAACTATTTGAACCTCACATCAGCGCATGTATCTTCCTGTACACTTTAGACAGTAGATTTATATCCATATATTGATAATCAAATGCGCTTAGCTTAGTATCCTTCTCATAAGTGAACTATCAACATTTAATACATTTAAACTTAATTAAGGATAACAAGCCATGTCAAACAATGATCCCAAAAACAGTAACGATAACAATGTAAAAAAAGCGACCGATAATAAAGCCGTCGTTGGCGTAGAAGTCGTCAAAGACGATACCGTAGTATTTGAAGACGGTAACTTTGATGAATACAATGCTGAGCATGATTACCAAGAGGGCGAAGAGCAAGACAAAAAAGCTCAGGACGATAAAGCGAAAACCACCCCAGCTCCAAACAAAGCCGATAGTGCGACCAAAAACGATAAGCCAGCGGCCGATAAAGCTAAAAATCAAGACAAGCCCCAAAACCAAGACAAGACTCAAAGCACAAGTAAAGCTAAAGATACTGACGCTAAGAACGAGTCAGATAATAAGAGCAATACTCAAAGCGCTAATAAAGATAAAGAAGCGGATAACGTTGAAGCCTCTGTAAAAGAGCAAGCCCCTAAAAAAGACGATAAATCAGCAAAAGCAGAAACTGCTAAAGACGATAGCAAAGCTGATGCTAAAGACGATAGCAAAGCTGATAAAAAACAAGCGCCGAAAAAAGCGAGCAAAGCTACCAAAGCAGAAACCGCAAAAAAAGACAGCGAAGCTAAAGCTGACGATGCTGCCCAAAAAGAGACGTCTAGCAAAAGTGACAAGTCTGATAAAGCTGCTGAGCAGAAGAGCGACGCCGAACAAAATGATGCAAATGACCAAGCGCAGTCTGATGAAGACAACGCTAACATGTCGATGGCAGGTCTCTTTCAGTGGGCCAATAAGCTCAGAGAAGACTTTATGTCAGAAGCAATGGGCATCACCAATGGCGTCACTGAAAAAGCCACAGCTATGACGCTAGAGCGCTTAATCGCTATGGTAGATATGGAGCTGGCTGCCTTTGATAAAAGCGTAGATGTCGCCAAAAAACTCATCGCCAATGTAGAAGAAGAGCGTAGTAAGATCGCCAGTAGAAAAGAGAAGTATCAAAGCATGATTGATGATCTAAACCAAGAGTAACCGTTTCATCTTGTAAGTTTAGAGTGTGATAAATCCAATGTTAGGCGTTTATTTAAGCGTTTAGCATTGGATTTTTTTATGCGTTAAAAGTCATAGTAAATGTCTATATCGGTATCTTTACTTACTATGAGATAATTTTTTAGTTTGAAAAGACCGACCAGCCTGTTCTTTCTACCAGTAGCTCTAGCGCTTTTGTGCCAAGTTCTGAGTTACCTACTGGATTTAGGCCAGGTGACCATACTGCGATTGCGCCTTTACCCGGCGCGATTGTTAGAATGCCGCCACCGACGCCGCTTTTGCCCGGCAGACCCACCTGATAGGCAAACTCCCCAGAGCCATCATAATGACCACACATCATCATCAGTGAATTAATCCGCTTAGATTGCTGCGGGCTGATCACCTTGGCTCCTGTGGGTTCATTGATACCGTTAGAGACCAAAAATAGACCAGCGCGAGCTAATTGCTCACAGCTCATGGCAATCGAGCATTGATGAAAGTAGGTATTAAGTATGGCATCGACGTCATGCTGCAGATGCCCAAAAGACTTCATAAAATGCGCAAGTGCGGCGTTGCGATCCTCGTGCTCAATCTCAGATCTTGCGACTTTATAATCAAAGCTGATCGACTCGTCGTCTGCTATAAAGTGCACAAATTGTAAAATCTCATCCAATATCTCTTTTGGCTCGCGTCCCATAGTGATGGCATCGACCACCGCAATCGCCCCTGCATTAATAAAGGGGTTACGCGGTCTGCCCGATTCGTACTCGAGTATGGTAATGGAGTTAAAGGGGTCGCCTGAGGGCTCACGACCAACATGATTCCACAGCGCACTGCCAAGCTTACTAAGGCCGATAGTTAGCGTAAATACTTTGGAGATACTTTGTATCGAGAATAGCGTGCTGGCATCCCCTGCGCTATAGACCTGCCCATCAGGAGTCGCGACAGCGATACCGAACTGGTTAGGATCGACATGCGCCAGCTGCGGAATGTAGTCCGCTACTTTTCCGCGCTCGGTCTTAAGCGCCATTTGGGCGGCGATGTCATCTAGGATTTGTTGCATCATAAAGGGATAGCCGTGTTTTTATTGATTTATTAAGTAGGCATGATTTTAACTGAATTAGTAAATATAAAGAGGAATAAGAAAATTTCCATTTACTAAGAATTAGACCAGTTTATTAAAATAACTTTCATCAATAGCCAATACCGTGTTTACATTTTTTTCAATCACACCGATACGGTTTTCAATCATTAAACTAACCATACTGTCACCATCAATTAACCTTATAGTATATTGATGTTCTAATGATTTATGATACTCATAGGCTGCTTTAGTAAATTTAGCTGTTGTCATGAATATCCCTTGTCTTAGTGAGTAGGGCGCAAGACTACCTATAAAGTTTTGTAAATCGGGGCTACCTATATTGTTCGATGTATAACGTTTGCATTGGATATAGTATTTCACTGGATGACCTAAGTAATCTTGAACTGTAACGATACAGTCTATGCCCATATCACCTGATTTTCCGTTGTGTACTAAAGCATTTCCAACATTGGCTTTAGGAAACAGCTCATATATCACTTGTGCTGACAGCTTTTCAAACTGTTCAGGATTTATGGACTTTATTTTTTCTAGAAGTTGATTTTTAAGACTCTCTATACAATTGGCTTTTTTAGATTCTATATTACAGCTATCGAAATCTGTTAGCACAAATTCTAATTTACCTTTACTATTTAAAATCCAGTTTATTTCTTCTTTTAAAGCTGCTATTAGTTCTTTGATAAGAGGGTCGCCATCCTTGCCATACATTTTTTTCATCATGTTGTCTATTCTAACTAACATGTTCTCTGCTACTAAGTCATCCCCACAATAACCATTTTTAGAGTGATAAACTAAATCCTCTAGATGATTATGTATCAAACTACTCGCCATTACTCTTAGTGCTTTTATAGAAATATAATCTATATCAAAACTCTTTAATGGTACTACAATAGAATCAGATAAATTATACCTTGTGCCAGCCTTTAATCTTTTTTTAACAACGTAACCCGATGCGATCAAAATCTCTAGAGCCAGTTCTTCGTAAGTCTGATAATAGTAGTATTCATTGTCTACAATAGTGTCTGAAGTAAGTTTTATAGTTTTAAATTCAATTGCGCTGTGATTAAAATTTAACCTTTCACACACTCTCTCAAGAAGTTTACTTTGGGAAACTCGTCCTCCATTTATATGTCTTGCTCGTCCTTCGTTTTTATATTGTAAAAGATAATTAACATATTCAGCTAAAAAATTTGAAAACGATGGTGTTTGTTGGCTCATATAGTACTCTTACTCTATTTAATACTAAGATAAAATTATAAAGATTTAATATGCTACAAAGATGCAAGAATGTCTATCAATCTATATGAAATTTAATCGATAGTAAACGTAGGGTGCGCCCAGTGCACCGATGTATAACGATAACTTATCCAGTGGTGCGCATGGCACACCCTACGAAAACTATATTTATTTTTTACAGTTCTATGTGCTGGGCTAAAAGCCCAGCCTACGCCAAAACTTAATATCTAAAATGTTTCCACAAAAAAACCGCCCTAACCAAAAAGCTAGAGCGGTTTTTCTAAATCAAAAAAAAGTACTTATTCAGCAGTATCAGCCGTTACATTTTGCTCAATACCTTTCATAGTCAGCTTAATGCGACCACGGTTGTCGACGTCTTGGACGAAGACATTGACCTTTTGACCTTCTTTTAGATAGTCAGAGACATTCTCGACGCGCTCTTCTGCGATTTGTGAGATATGCACGAGACCATCAGTGTTTGGCAAGACGTTAACGAACGCACCGAAGTCAACGATACGAGCGACCGTGCCTTCATAGGTTTTGCCGACTTCAACTTCAGCCGTTAGCGCCTCGATTTTACCGATAGCCGCTTTGGTTGCTGCTTTGTTCTCACCAAAGATACGAATCGTGCCCGCATCATCGATATCGATAACCGCGCCAGTTTCTTCAGTGAGCTGACGAATCATCGCACCACCTTTACCGATGACATCACGAATCTTATCAGGGTTGATTTCGATGACCGCATAGTTCGGTGCATGAGCGTTGATTTCAGTACGGCTCTCTGGCAATACTTTATTCATCGCGTCAAGGATATGAATACGACCGGCATGGGCTTGCTTCAGCGCCTGCTCCATGATGTCAGGCGTGATGCCTTCGATTTTAATATCCATCTGAAGGGCTGTGATACCGTCTTTAGAACCAGCGACTTTAAAGTCCATATCGCCTAGATGATCTTCATCACCCAAGATGTCTGATAGTACCGCAAAGCGCTCGCCTTCTTTAACCAAACCCATCGCAATACCAGCAACTGGTGCTTTGATCGGTACGCCTGCGTCCATCAATGCCAAGCTTGCACCGCAAACAGAGGCCATAGAAGACGAGCCGTTTGACTCAGTAATTTCAGATACGACGCGGATGACATACGGGAAGCGTTCGCTATCTGGTAGCATCGCTTGCACACCGCGGCGCGCTAGGCGACCATGGCCGATTTCGCGGCGTTTTGGGATACCTTCGCGGCCTGTCTCACCGACTGAGAAATGCGGAAAGTTATAATGCAGCATGAAATGATCACGAATCGTGCCGCCTAGTGAGTCGATCATATTCACATCACGGCTGTTACCTAAAGTCGTTGTGACCAGAGCCTGAGTCTCACCGCGAGTAAATAGCGCTGAACCATGCGTGTATGGCAATACGCCAACTTGTACGTCAAGCGCACGGACAGTATCTAAATCACGACCATCGATACGCGGCTTACCTGACAAGATATTGTCACGAACGGTGCGGTATTTGAGATCATTAAAGATATCTTTGAGCTTGGAGACATTGCTGCTGTAGTCCTCTGACTCTTTATCACCTGCTAGAGCATCGATAGCCGCTTGTTTGACGTCATCGAGCTTGGCGTAACGCTCTTGCTTATCTGTAGTGGTATAAGCGTCAGCCACTTGCGCGCCGAACTGCTCTTTCATGCTGCTCTCAAGCGACGCGTCTGCCTTTGGCGCTTCGAACTGCTGCTTGGCGGTGCCAATCTCTTGTGCCATTGAAGCAATGTTATCGATGACGATTTGCTGCTGCTCATGACCGTATAGTACCGCGCCTAGCATTTGATCTTCTGATAGCTCAGCGGCCTCAGACTCAACCATAAGTACCGCAGACTTAGTACCCGCGACAACTAGATCAAGATCACTTTCTTTGAGCTGCTCAAGCGTTGGGTTGAGGACGTATTCACCACCGATGAAACCAACACGGGCGGCGGCGACTGGACCATTGAATGGCGCATCAGAGATAGCGAGTGCAGCAGACGCGCCGATTAGAGCTGCGATATCAGCAGATTGGGTCTTATCCGATGACACAACTGTCGCGGTAATTTGAATCTCGTTGACGTAGCCTTCAGGGAATAGCGGACGAATTGGGCGGTCGATCAAGCGTGAGGTTAGGGTTTCAAACTCGCTGGCGCGGCCTTCACGTTTGCCGTAAGCCCCTGGGATTTTACCTGCCGCGTACATTTTTTCTTGGTAGTTGACCGTTAGCGGGAAGAAGTTTTGACCCTCTTTTGGATCTGATTTGACGACTGCGGCAACCAGTACCGTCACGCCGCCCATATGTACCATAATCGAGTTGGCTTGACGGGCAACGCGGCCTGTCTCGATGACGACTTGCTGATTACCGTATTGAAATTCACGCTTCACTGTATTAAACATTGTCATATAAGTTTCCTAGTATTGAGACTGATAATATCCGTATAAAGAGTCTGTCATCAGTCGTTAAATTTTTAAGTGCTAAGTTTTAAATACTATAGTCAGTTCAAAGTAAAATTGTCATAAATTTAGACGAGCTACTGGTATAAATTTTACTGGCGTGCTATTACCTTTCAACGCTGCGCAACTTCACGTAAAAAATAGCATCCCAGCAGCGCTATATCATTTTTAGAGTAAATCAACTATAAGTGCTAAATTGCTATCTCATTCATCTATCAATTATTTTGCTTTAAATAAAGAGCTTTTCCCTATCGCTGTGATCGCTCAATTATCTGTTACTACTCGTACTGGTTCAAATTCTGTTTTTTATGCTCATGTTACCTAAGCCTTTGTCTCTATAAAGCGCCTAACGACGCTCATTTTAAAAAGGGTCAGCTTAAGCTATATCAGGATACAAATTCACAAGGCATTATTTTACAGTGATTTATCGCCCTTGACCAATTAATCGCACAATTGGCTCAAACCTTGTCACTTAGATAAAATAGCAGCCATAAAAAAGCGGCGTGAATCTATTCCACACCGCTTTTGTAATACTCAGATATCTTATCGATAATCACACAGCTGAGTGTGATATTAACGACGTAGACCCAATTGGCTGATCAGTGTGGTATAGCGACCAAGATCTTTACCTTTTAGGTAATCAAGAAGTTTACGGCGCGTGTTTACCATACGGATAAGACCACGGCGGCTATGATGATCGCCTTTGTGCTCTTTAAAATGGTTCTGTAGATCGTTAATACGGGCGCTTAATAGGGCAACCTGAACTTCAGGGGAGCCAGTATCGTTCTCGCCGCGTTGGTATTGAGCAATGATTTGTTCGCGATCAGTATTCGTTAGCATAATTCTCTCCAGCAATGCTAAGAGCTCTATAATTTACTCAAACAGATGAGTGCTTATAGAACCGTAAAAATAAAAAAGCTTTGGCATCATTCAGGACAACCCTGCATTACTAGAGTTGACCTAGTGAACGCTAAGCATTCAAGGGTCGTATTATTAAACAATGAGCTTCACACGTAAACATTCAAGCTTAGCCGTCTATCTAGATACTAACTAACTAGATGCTAAAACTATATCAAAGTTTTGCATAAGAGCTATTGCCAATACGGCGCTGATTATAACAAAAAACTGCCACATTAGCAGCAGTTTTTATGGTGAGTTCACACATTTGATATCACAGTAACATCAATGGATAGACTCATTATAAGGATTACTTATCGTTGTTCTTTTTAACATCGTCTTCTGTAGCATGTCGACCAAGCTCGCTATCATCAAGCGGCGCAGTTGTTGCTTCTGCTAAACTATCAGGAGCCTCATCAGTTGGGTTAATCTCTTTGTATTGCTCTTCGATTTTCTTTTCTTGTTCATCCATTATTACTCTCCTATTCTTATAATAATTTTGCAAACCTAAAATAATAGCTTTCTTCTTAAAAGAAACGCTTTGAAAAATTTTTATAGAAGATAGCCATGATAGTTACAAGTTGTTAGCTATAAGTGCTTACTTATCGTCTTTAGCATTCTCTACATTGTCTGCAATACGATCGGCAGCAGCTTCTGTCTCTTCGTTATAATTGTCTTCGGTTTGATTCTTTAGTGAAGCGATTTGCGAGTCAGACTTTTGTTGCTCAAGCTTGGTATCATTTGGGTTAGGCTGTGTCATAGTAGATCCTTAGTGGTGGTTAAGTAAATTAAATCAGATATAGAAGAATAGAACTAGGATAGTGCTTTGTCGATAGCATCTACGAAATCATCAATATCATCTGGATTGCGTGAAGTGATCAGATTACCATCAATCTGCACGCTCTTGTCGACGAATTTTGCACCTGCGTTCTCTAGATCGGTTTGCAAGGAGTGATAAGCGGTTAGCGTTTTGCCTTTTGCAATGCCTGTATTAATCAGTGCCCATGGCGCATGGCAGATGACAGCTAAAGTTTTATTTGCGTCGTTAATAGCATTGATGATGCTATGAGCTTCTTTGTTGCCGCGAATAGTATCAGCGTTTACCGTACCGCCTGGTAATACGAGCGCATCATAATCAGCAACGTTTGCTTCATTGGCGAACATGTCAGCCGTGAACGTATCAGCTTTATTGACGTCCTGCTGCATCGCTTGTACTTGTTTATCGTCATTAGTAGTAATCAGAACGGTCTTATAGCCTTTGTCTTTGAGCTGGTTATTGACGTCTTCATACTCTGCTTGTTCAAAATTATTATGTAGTAAAAAAGCGATCGTTTTCATAATCTACTCCATTATTGATTATAGTCTCCTACTAGCTTACGTTGTCGCTGTTTTTATTATCATTAGTGTCTAGTAGGTTTGGCTAGTCTATAAAAAAAACAGGTCACGCCATAGACGTAACCTGCAATAAAATGTGACGATATGTGATTAATGTAATGCCCTAGTAATGCAATCTATAAATGGATGAGCTTTTTAGGCTGCAAGCGTCCGTTGAGACTAAGTGCCCCTAGACCAATAAACTGTTCCTGTTCGTCAACGAGACGTATATCTATAGGCATCTCATGATGCAAGAGTGGCTCGGCTTTTGGTTCTAGATGGTTCTTAGAATCAACCAAAATCTCATCAGACACTTGAGAATCGATACTGCTTGAGAGGTAGTTTTTAATATCAACACTCATCTGCTCTAAGACATTAAGGCGTTGACCTTGGCGTATACGTGCAACTTGCGCTGCGGTCAGCATAAGGGTAGCAGGTATATCAATACAAGCGTCCACTGGCAGCAATTGCTCAAAACGTTTATCAAGTGCTAGTGCTTCAAGCTCTAGTATGGTTATGGCATCATCAATAGCGAACTTGCCCACTTGCAATCGTCGTAATGCGGTTAAGTGACCGAGCGTGCCTAACGCTTGCGCGATATCCTCTCCCAGCACGCGTATGTAAGTGCCCTTAGTACAGGTTGCGGTGAGTTGCAACTGAGTGTCATCAATGGCAATCAGCTGGATATCTTTGATGACAATATCTCTTGCTGCACGTTCAACCTCAATGCCAGCACGCGCGTACTCGTAGAGCTTTTTGCCGTCTTTTTTGAGTGCAGAATACATAGGCGGGACTTGCTGCTGCGCGCCCAAAAACTTTTGAGCGATGCGCTCTAGTAGCGGCTGATCAATTTGAGTTACCTGAGCAGTCGCAATAACTTGCCCGTCAGCGTCGCCCGTATCGGTTTGACTACCGAGCGCAATAGTCGCCTGATAGGATTTGTCCGCGTCGAGTTGATAGTGACTAAACTTGGTCGCCTCCCCTAAGCAGATCGGCAAAAGACCTGTCGCCATAGGATCAAGCGTACCTGTATGCCCCGCCTTTTTGCTGTCATGCATTGGCGACTTAAACAGATACTTCACCTTTGACACGACTTGCTGCGAGGTCATACCTTGTGGTTTATCCACCAAGATAACGCCAGAGACCCTTTGTTTATCTATCTGTTTTTGCTTAGTCATTTTGCGAGGCGTCGTTTTCTACGTCATCTTCGTTTTGCTCAGTTTTGGTGACAGCTTGACTGATTAAGTCCATCATATAGTTACCACGCGCGGTCACTTCATCATAGTGAAAGCGCAGGCGCGGCGTCGTCCGTGTTTTTAGGCTATGGCTTAGCTCTGTACGCAAAAATCCTGCGGCGTTGTTGAGTACTTTGATGCTCTCTTCGTGACTGGTTTTGACCATAGCATCATTAAGCTCAGGCTCCATGATAGTGACATAGACATCAGCGTAGCCTAGATCTGGGCTAACCTTTACGCTAGAGATGGTCACAAAACCCGTTAGACGCGGATCATTGACTTCATCACGGATAAGGACGGCAAGCTCGCGCTGGATTTGATCAGCCAAGCGTTGTAGACGTTGGTTCATAGAATTAACCTTACTGTAGTAAAATTTTTATAGTTAAAATACATTTAGAGCGCTCATTTTATAACAAGGGCTATTCGGTAAAAAAGGCCTAGCAGGGTACACCTGTTAGGCCTAGTGGTAACTGACTATCAAACAATAGCCTTAGATCGTACGTGCGAACTCTTGAATCTCAAAGACTTCAATCTTATCGCCCGCTTCGACATCATAGCCACGAACCGCAAGACCACATTCCATCCCCGTACGCACTTCATTGACGTCTTCTTTGTAACGACGTAATGATTGCAATTGACCGGTAAAGATAACTTGGTCATCACGTAGTACGCGGATAGGCTTGTTGCGATAGATCGTGCCTTCAACTACCATACAACCGGCAGCTGCACCAAACTTACTAGAGCGGAATACTTCGCGAACATCCGCCACACCAAGGATCTTCTCACGATGTTCAGGCGCGAGCATACCGCTCATAGCTGCTTTGACATCGTCGATCAGACCATAGATGACGCTGTAGTAGCGAATGTCCATATCAGCGCTATCGGCTTTGCGGCGTGCAGTGGCATCAGCGCGAACGTTGAAACCTAACAGCACCGCTTCACTAGATTCAGCAAGGGTAACGTCAGACTCTGAGATTGGACCAACGCCTGAGCTGATAACGCGAACTTTGACTTCGTCAGTAGATAACTCATTGAGTGCTGCAAGTAGAGCTTCTAAAGAACCGCGAACATCAGTCTTAAGTACAATGTTTAAGAAAGACACATCACCTTGTTCCATCTGATCAAACATGCTCTCAAGGCGCATAGCGTTTTGACGTTCAAGTTGACGTTCACGCTCACGATTGGCTCTAAAATCAGCAACTTCGCGAGCTTTTTTCTCGTCGGTAACGACTAAGAATTCGCTACCAGCCGCTGGCGTCTCAGGTAAACCTAAGATCTCAACAGGGATAGAGGGACCCGCTGACTTAACACGTTGACCATGCTCGTCCGTTAGCGCACGAACTTTACCATAATGCTCGCCTGCTAGAACGAGATCGCCTTGCTTCAATGTACCTTTTTTGACCAGTACGCTGACGACAGGACCACGACCTTTTTCTAATCTTGATTCGATAACGACGCCTTGAGCAGCACCATCTAGTGGGGCTTCTAATTCCATCAACTCAGACTGCAAGCTGATAAGCTCTAACAGCTCATCGATACCGTCACCTGTTTTGGCAGATATACGAGCCATTGGTGTATCACCACCCCAATCCTCTGACACCACTTCTTTCGTCGTCAGCTCATTGAGAACGCGATCAGGATCAGCGCTTGGCTTATCCATTTTGTTGATAGCGACGATAATAGGCGTACCTGCCGCGCGGGCATGATCAATCGCTTCTGCCGTTTGTGGCATCATGCCATCGTCAGCGGCGACAACTAAAACAACAATATCCGTCGCCTGAGCACCACGTGAGCGCATCGCACTAAAGGCGGCGTGACCTGGAGTATCTAAAAAGGTAATGACGCCGCGATCTGTCTGTACATGGTACGCACCGATATGCTGAGTGATACCGCCAGCTTCACCTGTGGCAACTTTAGTCTCACGAATCTTATCAAGTAAGGATGTCTTGCCATGATCAACGTGACCCATGATAGTGACGACGGGTGGACGCGTTTGTACGTTACTGCTGCGCTCATCAACGGCATCATGTAGATCGTCTTCGACTTTGGTATCGCTAACGGGTACTGGGTTGTGACCCATCTCTTCTACGATTAAACTCGCTGTCGCTTGGTCTATCATGTCAGATTCGCGAACGATTTCGCCCATTTTCATAAGCAGTTTGATCACTTCGCGAGCTTTGACTGCCATACGCTGAGCTAAATCAGATACTGCGATTTGCTCGCTAATTTCGACGTCATAGACGATTTTTTCGACAGGCTTTTCAAACTTATGCTGTGACGCTTGCGTTGAAGTCAGACCGTTCTTACGATTCTTGATTTCACGCTCATCTTGGTTTTTGCGGCGACGACCACGAGCACCCGTACTATTAGAACCACGTTTGATCTCACGGCGCTCTTTTTCAAACGACTCCTCAAGCGCGTCTCCTACAAGGCCTTCAGCTAATGGCTCATCTTTACGAACTTCTGCCACAGGCTCACGATCGGTATACTTACCCGCCATTTTGCGCATCTGCTCAAGCGTACGCTTTTGCGCTTCTTCAGCTTGTACGCGGCGCGTCTCAGCTTCGATTTCACGTAAGCGTGCTTCCTCAACTTCACGTGCTTCGCGTGCTTTACGTTCAGCTGCGGTTTCAACTTTTGGCTTAGTCGCGGCAACCTTTTTCTTAGGCTGCTCTTTTGACTTGACTTCAACTGCCGCTTTGCCGCCTTTTTTGACGACAACAGAGGCTGCAACATCATCGTTTTTGTCATCAGAGGACTTGTTAGAGCCCAAGCTTGCACGCATCGCTGCTAGCGTTGCTGCTTGACGTTCTTCAGATTTTTTCTTAGCAGCTTGGCGCTCTTCGGCATCTTTTGCAGCGCGAGCTTGTGCTTCAGCCAAAGCCTGTTCACGAGCGGCTAATTCTGCTGCCATTTTTTCTGGATCAGGCTTGTCGAATACTTTTTTCTTACGTACTTCAACATTGACGCTTTTGGACTTACCAGAGGAGCCAGTCACGCGCGCGGTGCTCGTCGTCTTAGACTTAAGACTGATACGGCGCTTGTCGGTCTGGCCATGACTTTGTTTTAAATACGTCACTAACTTCTCTTGCTCGCGTTCAGTGACCATGTCACTCTCTTCGCGAGCAGGCAGTCCGGCATCTACCAGTTGCTGTTTTACAGCACTTGCGGTTTTGCCGACCATTTCTGCTAGTTCTTTGACGGTCTTATCTGCCATTTATTATCACCTACTGTCTATTGTTTGCTATATTTTCAATTCAATTGTTGGCTACAAATGATTGCGTTAAGGCAAATGTTGCTCGCTAGACTTTACGCTAAGAACAACATCCACGCTTTATGGTTGATAGCATATCACCAAAAGACAGCGATATGCAGTTAGTACCTATTCATCGAACCAAGATTCCCGGGCTTTCATAATTAATTTTCCTGCGGTGTCATTATCTAAACCTTCGATATCTTCTAGATCAAATACGGCCTGTTCTGCCAAGTCATCAACGGTAATAATGTCTTTTTGCGCCAGTTTATAGGCCAGATTGACGCTCATACCTTCAAGGTCTTGTAGCTCTTGACTTGGCTCTTTCATGTTTTGTTGTTTGACTAGCTCATCTGCGATGACCACTTCTTTAGCGCGCTCTTGAATCATATCAATCGCTTCGTCATCCAAGCCTTCGATATCATAAAAGGTCTCAACAGGCACATAAGCTACTTCTTCGATAGTCGTAAAACCAATATCGACAAGGGCTTGTGCCAAATCACGATCTACTTCTAAACGCTCATAAAATAAATCGATAAAGGCTTTTGATTCGCTCTCTTGGCGCTCTTGATACTCTTCTTCTAGCATCATGTTGAGCTTATAACCAGTCAGCTCAGAGGCCAGACGTACGTTTTGACCTTGTGAGCCAATCGCACGTGCAAGCTGATCGTTGGTACTAAAGACAATATCAGCTGTCTTGGCATCTTCATCTAGGATGATACTGCTGACATCAGCAGGCTCAAGCGCACTGATAATGAACTGGGCAGGATCATCTGACCACACCACGACATCGATACGCTCGCCGTCGAGTTCTTGTTGTACCGCTTGGATACGCGTACCACGCATACCGATACAAGCCCCAACAGGATCAATACGATGATCATTGGTTTTGACCGCTATTTTAGCACGAGTACCAGGCAGGCGAGCGACATTACGAATCTCAATGATCTCTTCTGCAATCTCAGGGACTTCCTTTTGCATCAGTGCTGAGAGCATTTCAGGATGCGTGCGGGATAATAGTAACTGCGCGCCGCGATTTTCACGGTTGACATGATAAAGGATAGCATTGATACGAGATTTGGCACGCAATTGCTCACGTGGCAGCATCTGATCACGAGACAGATAGCCTTCGGCGTTATCGCCTAAGTCAACAATGTAACCATCGCGAGTTTGTTTTTTGACTTCGCCATACATCATCTCACCAACGCGAGATTCAAAAGCATCGGCAACCAAAGCACGCTCAGCTTCACGAATCTTTTGGATAATAACTTGCTTGGCTTGCGTGGCTGCAATACGGCCAAATTCGATAGACTCAATCTGCTCTTCTTTGACATCACCAATGGACCACTCATCCGTGTCAAGATCAGTAATAGCAAGCTGACAGGCTGGCATCTCGTGGTCTTCATCAGCGACTACTGTCCAGTAACGATAAGTATCGTAGTCGCCCGTGTCACGATTGATCGCGACACGTACCGCTACTTCTGGCTGTTCGGTATAGACCTTTTTTTTAGTGGATACCACCAGAGCATCTTCGATAGCCTCAAAGATGTCTTCAGGGTTCAATCCTTTTTCGTTACTGACAGTTTCTACTACCGTTAAGATTTCACGACTCATACTCTATCTGTCCTATCGTTTTGTTATTGACTCATATCTTATCATTGATGTCGTAACGTTTATCGTCATTACGAATGTCATTACTGCTATTGTCACAATGAGTTTATTGTCACAATGAGTTATTCACAGCTCAAATTTTTGATATTAGATTATATGTAGCGCTAGACGTCTTCATAGATCAAGTTTGCTTTATCTATATTACTAAAAGCAATCTCAAACACTTCGCCATCAGAGGCGCTAAGCGTTAGTGAGGTATCGTCCATACTATCGAGCTTGCCTGTCGCTTTGCGGCGTTTTTTGTCGCCCTGCCCAATCGCTTGTATCAAACGAAGGCTTACCGTTTGACCGATGTAATCACGCATTTGCGACTCTGAAAAGAACGCCCGATCAAAGCCAGGTGAGGATACTTCTAGAATAAACTCGCCTGCGATAGGGTCATGCACTTCTAATATACCGCTGACTTGATGATTCACCGCCGCGCAGTTCTCAATAGTTACTTGCTTGTCTTGTGCTTGGTCTTCAGGCAACGCCTCAATATAGATACGCAGTAAAGAGCGCTGACCTTGCGGTACAAATTCTACGCCCCATAGCGACACATCACAAGCGGCAACAGCAGGCTCGATGATAGCGGTTAATTCAGCAACTTTGGTTGATAATTTCATAATGTATTTATTTTTTCCTATTGACGTATCACTTGTACATAATAAACGGCAACGACTTTGCCTGTTATTTTGGGCAAAAGCGCTCAGTCTAGGTTTTCTATGACCTAATCTTATTTATAGGCAAATGGATGTCATAAGATAAGGTAGAAGACCGTACTACTTATAAAATACTTATAAATAAGCACTCACTATGCCTAGTAGGCAGGCGCCACACAAGCTAATGCTTGGCATAGTAGGACAAGTGTCATGATAACACAAAGCTTTAGGTACAAAAAAACCCACAAACATAATGGTGGGCTAATCGACACTGGCTATTTAGGGTACAAACATCAGTATAAAAAGTGGTAGCGGGGGCTGGATTTGAACCAACGACCTTCGGGTTATGAGCCCGACGAGCTACCAGACTGCTCCACCCCGCAACAATTTAGAATGCGTATTATAGGTAGGTTTAATCACCTTGTCAATCTTTATTTAAATAAAGAGCGCTATAATGCATCGGTACTATACAAAACAAACATTACAAAACAAACATTAAAACTTGGTGCGATTGGGGGGACTTGAACCCCCACAGCTTGCGCCACCACCCCCTCAAGATGGCGTGTCTACCAATTCCACCACAATCGCTTATGAGACTATAAACTCTCATCACACTGCTTTTGACTATCTACTTTTAGCTACGCTGCTCTTTGAGGAAAATTCAGAACAGTAGGTCGACTATTAAGAGTCGGCTGCAAAAACAGAAAAAGTATTGTAAGACTAACGCATCAAAATAGCAAGCGCTGAGTATCCATCAATAGATGATTATACCGAAACCTTGCTTTTTACTACTGCTGAGGGTTCTCGGTTAACGGGCGCGGCGTTTGCGGCGCAGATACCGGCGCATCTAGGCGAAACTGATCTTCAGCCTGCTCGCGAGCATTGACTGCAAGTACCATACTGGTAATAAAAAATATAACCGTAAGCACAGCTGTCGCACGAGTCAAAAAGTTGGCCGTACCCGCTGCGCCAAAGACTGTACCAGAGGAGCCTGCACCAAAGGAGGCTCCAGCATCCGCCCCTTTACCATGCTGTATCAAAATCAAGCCGATCATAGCAATCGCTACGATAATATGTATGGCTAATATAAACGTAAACATGGTGTCCTCTTTTGCCGCCTAATGACGACTGGTAACAATAATAAATGATGTGAACCAACGACTTATAGCTCAAATAAAAAAACTTATGACAATACTCGCTAGAAAAAATCTAAAGTTTGTGCCATTCGACCTTGTCAAATTAGAACTGCTCTTCAAATTAGAACTGCTCTTCAAATTAGAACTGCTCGTTAGATTAGAACTGATAGTATCAAGGCTTAATAAATAAGGCGCATTATACACGATTGCAAGGGCACTATTAAAGTGACTTTTATCACCTCAAAGAACACCGTTTAGATCCGTCAGCCTACTCTTAGAGCAAAGAGTATAAGACCAAAGATCTTAATACAATACTAAGCTACTCATTAGCTTAACTAAAGGCATCCGCTATCGCCAAAAAGCTCTCTACCTTTAGTGAAGCGCCGCCCACCAAAGCGCCATCTATCATACTATCAGCAGCAAAGTCTTGCGCATTATCTGCATTAACACTACCGCCATAGAGTACATTTATATTACTAAAGGCGGGCGAGAGGCCAGCGAGCGTCTGCTTGATATGCTGATGGGTGGCGCTGACCTCAAAGACGGTTGGGACTTTGCCTGTACCAATCGCCCATACTGGCTCATAAGCTATCATTAGGTGCGATGAGAGAGAGTCGGTGATCTCTGGCTGCTGGGCTAGTAAGTCTTTGATAATGGATAACTGCTCATCGATAACATTTAGGGTTTGCTTGTCATCGTACTGCGCTTGCGTCTCACCAATACAAAATATGGCGCCCAAGTTTTGTTTGAGGGCACAAGATAGCTTTTGCATAAGCGCCTCATGAGACTCTTGATGGTACTGACGGCGCTCAGAGTGACCTAGTAGCGTCCACGTTGCACCAGCATCAGCGACTTGCTGCGCTGAGCAATCCCCAGTGTAGGCACCTGTACTATCACTATGCGCGCTAATATCTTGTGCAGCGGCAAGTAGCGATGTTCCCTTAATTTGCGTAGCCACAGCTGCTAAGTGAATGCTACTTGGGGCGACCATTAACTGACAAGTTATTGGCGCAGATTTTGCATCAATAGCAGCAAGTAAGCCTTGTACCAGTGCGCCTGCTTCGTGACTGGTGGCAGGATTTTGTTTCCAGTTGCCTATTACCCAAGTTTGCATCTTGTTTGCCCTATATGATTTATCATTATCGCTTTGTGCGCGCAAGTATAACAAATATTTTGCAAGTGCTATAGTATATAGAACACTAGGCTGTGTTTGATATTCGACCATAGCACTGATAGCAAGGTTAGGGAGAGACCATATCTATGACAACTATTAAAATCGGCGGCTTAGCGCAGCAGCTCATTAGCGAAGGGATCGTCAACGAGGCGCAAATGGATACTGCGCAAAGAGAGGCGCAGCAGCAGCAAATGGGACTGGTGTCTTATTTGGTAGATAACAAAATAGCCAATGCTTATCAGTTAGCAAAAATGATGTCGCAAGCTTTTGGCGATCCTTTATTTGATCTCAATGCGTTAAGCGATGACATCATACCCAAAGACTTAATTGATGAAAAAATAGTCCGTAAATTTAATGCGCTACCTATTTTTAAGCGTGGTCAACGGCTTTTTGTCGCGCTCAGTGACCCTACGCGTATCGATGCCATAGACGCCGTCGCCTTTAACTCGCGCTTGTCTGTTGAGACGGTAGTGGTTGAGGAGGATAAGCTCAAAGCCCGTATCGAGAAGCTATATGCTGATAGTATGCAAAACTTTAGCGGGTTTGCCGATAGCGACTTAACGGTCGATTTTGAAGACCCTGATGCTGATGATGGCGAGACCAAACTCTCTGATGGCGTTGATGAAGCGCCCGTTGTCAAATTCGTCAATAAAATGCTCGTTGATGCCATTCGTATGGGCGCATCAGATCTTCATTTTGAGCCATATGAAAAGAGCTTTCGTGTGCGTTTTCGCGTTGATGGCGTCATGCAAAAGATGGCCAACCCGCCCGTACAACTTGCCAGCAAAATCGCCGCCCGCCTAAAAGTCATGTCGCAAATGGACATCTCAGAGCGCCGCGTGCCACAAGATGGGCGTATCAAACTTAAACTATCCAAAAATAAAGCCATCGACTTTCGGGTAAGCTCATTACCGACGCTGTTTGGCGAAAAGCTAGTGTTACGTATTTTAGACCCCTCCTCTGCTATGCTTGGTATTGAAGCTTTAGGCTATGAGCCTGATCAGCAAGAGATGTTTTTAGAAGCGCTTCATAAGCCGCAAGGTATGCTGCTGATTACCGGACCAACAGGTTCTGGTAAGACCGTTTCTTTATATACGGGTATTAATATCCTAAATACCGGCGAAACTAATATCTCTACCGCAGAGGATCCTGTTGAGATTAACTTAGAGGGTATCAATCAAGTCAACGTCAACGCCAAAGTTGGTTTAACCTTTGCCAATTCGCTCAAGTCTTTTTTGCGTCAAGATCCTGATATCGTCATGGTCGGTGAGATTCGAGATTTAGAGACCGCTGAGATTGCGATTAAGGCGGCGCAAACGGGACATATGGTACTCTCAACGCTGCACACCAACTCAGCACCTGAAACCTTGACCCGTCTACGCAACATGGGTGTGGCCTCCTTTAATATCGCCACTTCAGTCAACTTGGTTATCGCACAAAGGCTGGCTCGTAGATTATGTAAAAACTGCAAAAAACCTATCGATGTACCGCGTCAAAGCCTGCTTGAGATTGGCTTTACCGATGCAGACTTGGATGACCCCAATAATCACATCAGCGAGCCTGTGGGTTGTAGCGAGTGCCGTGAAGGCTACAAAGGCCGCGTTGGTATTTATGAGGTTATGAAAGTCAGTCCGGATATCTCGCGTATTATCATGGAAGATGGCAATGCGATCGATATCAAAGATGCTGCGCTCAAAAATGGTTTTAGAGATTTGCGCCGCTCTGGTATTTTAAAGGTACTCCAAGGCGTGACGAGTATTCAAGAGATGATGCGCGTTACTTCTGAATAAGCGCACAAACCGACCTGAATAAGCGCGTAAACCAACGAGAAAAGCGCTAAAATTAACATCAATACGTAATCGATTTTAAGCTAAAATAAATACAGTTTATTGAATCATAATTGAGGGTGAGCACATGGCGAAAGCTAAGACAGATATGCTATTGGACTTTGTCTATGATGGAGTCAATCGCCGTGGGCAAAAGATCAAGGGCGAGACCACTAGCCGTAGCTTGGAGCTGGCAAAAGCAACTTTGCGCAAACAAGGTATTACGGTTAAAGGTATTAAGAAAAAGCCTAAACCCCTATTTGAGTTCAAAAAACCGATCAAAGCTATCGATATCGCCATATTTTCGCGCCAGCTGGCGACGATGATGAAAGCGGGCGTGCCGCTTACGCAGTCGTTTGAGATCGTCGCCGACTCGCTTGATAACCCAAGTATGAAAGAGCTGGTCTTAGACATAAAAGCTGATATTGAAGCCGGCGGCACCTTTGCCTCAGCCCTGCGCAAACATCCGCGCTACTTTGATGATCTGTTTTGCTCACTAGTCGATTCAGGCGAGCAATCAGGAGCGCTTGAAACTATGCTGGAGCGGGTTGCCACTTATAAAGAAAAAAGTGAGCTACTCAAGGCAAAAATCAAAAAAGCGATGAAATATCCTATCGCGGTCATCGTTGTGGCCATTATCGTCACTATGATTTTGCTGATCAAAGTTGTCCCTGTATTCTCCGATCTGTTTGCCTCCTTTGGTGCAGAGCTGCCCGCTTTTACCCAAATGGTCGTTGGGATGTCTGAATGGATGCAATCGTGGTGGTTCGTACTGATCTTAATCATTGGCGCAGCTATCATAGGGTTCTCAGAAGCCAAAAAACGCTCTAAGAAGTTTCGTGACTTTCTAGATCGCGCGACGCTAAAGCTACCGATCTTTGGCAATATTGCTTATCAAGCGATTATCGCTCGCTTCTCGCGGACGCTATCCACCACTTTTGCCGCAGGTGTACCGCTCATTGATGCGCTAAACTCTACTGCTGGTGCGACCAATAACGTGGTCTTTTATGATGCCACTCAGCAAATCAAAAACGACGTGGCCACCGGTCAGCAGTTGCAGTTCTCTATCCGCTCAACCAACCTATTCCCAAGTCTTGTCATCCAGATGGTCGGTATCGGTGAGGAGTCCGGAAGCCTAGAGGAGATGCTAGACAAGGTAGCTATATACTATGAGAATGAGGTCGATAACGCGGTCGATGGTTTAACGAGCCTAATGGAGCCACTCATTATGGCGGTGCTTGGGGTATTAGTCGGCGGCTTGGTCATTGCTATGTACTTACCCATTTTCCAAATGGGTTCAGTGGTCGGCTAAAGGATAGCAATGAGATGCAATTGATAGCGTTATTACAAAGCAATATGACTTTGGCTTTGGTCGTGTTTGCCGTATTAGGTCTCTGTGTTGGCAGTTTTTTAAATGTGGTGATTCACCGTATGCCACTGATGATGGTCTACGGCTGGCGACAAGAGTGTAGTCAATTTTTGGCAGGACAGACGGACATAAAAGAGGAGCCAGCAGCCGCGCTCACTCAAATGACGGCAAATGATGTGCCTATTACCCTAAGCATGCCCGCTTCACGTTGTCCGCACTGCGCGCATCGGATTAAATGGTATGAGAATATACCGCTGGTCAGCTGGTTGGTGCTACAAGGTCGCTGCTCTGCTTGCAAAGCGCCTATCGGTATACGCTATCCTATCGTTGAGCTCATCACTGCACTGCTAACTGTGGCAGTTATTTATCACTTCGGCGTTAACGTTATCGGACTCTCGGCACTGATCTTAGTGTGGACGTTGATTGCGCTCACAGGTATCGACTTTGATACTCAGCTATTGCCAGATCGCTTGACCTTTCCGCTTGCTGGATTGGGACTAGCGGTTAATTCACAGAGCTGGTTTGTCACCCCAACGCAGTCTATTTGGGGGTTGCTCCTTGGCTTTTTGTCGCTATGGATAGTGGTCAAGGTGTTTTATTTAATCACCAAAAAACATGGTATGGGACAAGGCGATTTTAAATTACTTGCGGTGCTAGGGGCGTGGCTTGGGCCGATGATGCTACCGCTGATTATTTTGCTATCGTCACTACTCGGCTCTATCGTAGGTATTATCTTGATGCGACGCCAAGGCGAGAGTCAGCCGTTTGCCTTTGGTCCTTATATCGCTATTGCAGGTATCATCGCCTTATTGTACGGCACTGATATCGTAAATGGGTATCTGGGCATGTATGCTTAAAGGTGAAAAACTCAATAGTAAGCTGGCAATCTCAGTAAAACGTTACAATAATGACATGTAACCACGACAGCCAATACTAATGCACGAGTTAAACTTATAGCCATTCACATTGCAAACATAGAACAGCAATTTCTTAAAATTATGACTTGTGCTCATAATCAATCAACCTTTCATTTGCCTATAATAAGTTATTACTATGTCCATACATGCAAGCTCATCTCATGCTGACTCTAACCAAAAATCGGCGCGTAAAGTGACTGGTTTTGACAAAACCAAACTGGTTATCGGACTAACTGGCGGCATCGGTAGTGGTAAGTCCGCGGCGACTAATTGGTTCGCTAAGCAAGGTATCGATATCATAGACGCTGATGTTATCGCACATGAAGTGGTCGCCAAAGGTAGTCCCACTCTGCGCAAGGTTCAAAAGAAATTTGGGGATTGGGCGATTAATTCGGAGGGTCAAATGGATAGAGCGGCGGTCAGAGCGCATGTCTTTGCCAATCCTGAGGCGCTTATAGAACTTGAAACCATCACCCATCCTGCAATACGTGAAGCGGCCAAGGCGCAATTAAATGCCAGCACCTCAGCTTACGCAGTGCTCTCAGCGCCCCTACTCATAGAAGCGGCAGAGGCAGGACTGGCTAATTTGTGTCAGCGTATCTTAGTAATAGATGCGACAGAGGACACGCAACTTGCTCGCGCCAGCCAGCGTGACGGGCAAAGCGTCGCAAAAATTAAAGCTATTATGGTCAATCAGTTAGATCGCGGCGAGCGTACGCGCCATGCTGACGATGTGGTGCTCAATGATGCCGACCTTGAGACTTTGTATCAGCACCTAGAGCCTTTACACCAAGATTATCTTACCCTTGCCCAGCAGCTAAAGTTCGCTGTCGATTAATCTCATATAGCGCCATACCAGTAGCCACGCTGACATTTAGGCTTTGCAAATTGCCATACTCGTTGCCTGACATGGGTATAAATACTAGCTCATCACAGCTCTCCATCGTCAAGCGGCGCATACCCTCACCTTCAGACCCCATGATCAGCGCCGTTTTGCCCGTCAGGTCTGCTTCATGTATGGGCTTAGCGTTTGCTTCAAGCGCGGTACCGAAGACAAAAACGCCTGCGTTCTTTATCTGCGTAAGTGTCCGCGCCAGATTAGTCACGCTAATAATAGGTATCATCTCAGCTGCACCTACTGATACCTTGGCAACAGTGGGCGTGAGACTTGCGGCATGATGTTTTGGACAGATAACCGCATCAACACCCATCGCCACTGCGCTGCGCAAACAAGCACCAAAATTATGAGCATCGGTAATCTGATCGAGCACCAATAGCAGACACTGATCGCGCCTGCTAATTGTATCAATGAGTCCCTCATCAGCAAATCCGAGGGGACGCGCATGAAGCACCACTCCTTGATGCTGAGGACTACCGCACAGCTGCGTAAGGTTGTCTTTTTGTGTGGGCTGGATGCTAATGCCGTTGGCTTTGGCCTCTTGAATGATAGCCTGTACATGAGTATCGCTCTCGCGTCCTTGTTGCACAAATAGACTTAAACCATCTAAGGGACGGTGCGCAAGTAAAGCATCAATGGCATGAATACCATAGAAGTAACTGGGTTTTGCCATAATAGGCCTGCTGATTAAATAGAAGTATAAGTGTCAATTAAAGAAAAACAAACAAAATCTAAGCGATTGTGTTTGTTTTAATAGATGAGTTGGGACTGCTGATATTAAGATGTAAATGTATGGCTGATTATTAGCCTTCAAGATGACAGACGTACTGAACGATCTCATCGGTACGCAGATTAAAGCCGCTATTGCCCTCAACGACAAAAGACTGCCCAGCGCGGTAGTAATTAAACTCCTCATCACCGCTTATCTTTACTTCGCACTCACCACTAATAATTTCGATACGCTCGGAGGTATTGGTGCTAAAGTGATAGTGATCAACCAAATTGTCACAAGGCAAAATGACGCCTAGGGTCTTGTGGCGACCGTCTTCGAACATAATAGTATGGCTTGAGCAGCGTCCATCGTAGGATATAGTGGCTTGCGCATTAACAGTCACATTAGAGAATTTTACCGCTGTCATAGGGACTTCCTTATCAAATAATCACAACTAAACTAAAAAATAAGTAACGGGTCAAGCCATCATCAAGACAGCTCTCTTTGATATATTGTCGCAACGTAAACAAGGTCGCAATGAGCGTAAAAGTTTATCGTTGTGTGAGATTATGCTACCACATTATATCTGTAAAGTTTGTTACGACACTGCCAAAATTCGCAAAATTTGATAAAATACAAGGTCAAATAATGAGCGCTTTGAGTGATAAATACTATTCTTTTAGACACTTAGCCTGTAGATTTATGTGATATTTTGCCGCTAGAATTTGTATTTGGTGCTGTTTAACACCATACTATATTTAGTTTTTTATTCCTTTATCTGTCTTTAGATACTACCGCATTTTTGTGGTGTACCCTCCTCTAGGCTAATGGTAGCGAGTAGGGTTTATTTAAAGGTTGTGATCAGCCACGAGAGGCGTTGATGCTTTTATCTTTAACTCTACATCAGTTTGCCTTGATAGCTCAGCATGAGCTGAGTATGGCTGAGGGTTTTAATGTGATTACGGGCGAGACAGGTGCGGGCAAGTCGCTACTGCTTGATGCCTTGTCTTTGTGCGTAGGCGAGCGCGCCGATAGCGCTATGGTCAGACATGGCGCAGCGCATGCGGATATCTACGCGCAGTTCGACGTACAGGACAACCAAGCGATAGCCGACTGGTTTGTAGCGCATGAGCGCCCTTTGGATGAGCCTGAGGTGCTGGTACGGCGTCAGCTTAGTAGTAATGGGCGCTCAAAAGCTTGGCTTAATGGTACGCCAGTCAGCTTAGCCGAGCTTAAAAGCCTGGGTACACTATTGGTCAATATCCATAGCCAACACGCGCAGCAGGCACTGCTTAAACCGCAGTTCGTGGTCCAATGGCTAGATGCGATGGCGCAGATTACTGCCATGAGTGACAATACTGCCACCAGCTATCAGCATTATCAGCAGCTCAAGCGCCGCGCCGATGATATTGCTAGCCGCGAGGCGCAGCGCCAAGATCGCATGCAATTATTGCAAAACCAGCTTGCCGATATCGCGCCGCTACTCTCTGTCGATTATGCTGATGTTGAAGCCGAGCACGAAGAGTTATCCAATATCGAGGCGCTGATGACGGAGGCCAGCCATAGCCTACATCTGCTTGATAATGATACTGATGAGCCTGATGTCATGACGTTGCTTGGGCAAGCGATCAAATTATGCGATCATCAAGTCGATGTTAGCGCAACCTTCAATCAAGCCTCCGAGCAGCTGCATTTGGCGCAGCAGCAGATTATCGAGGTTACCGCCTTACTCTCGGACTACGCCGAACAGCAGTTGCCTGACCCTGAACGCTTGCAAGCACTAGACAGCCTTATTAGTTTAGGTCATCGCCTCTCACGTAAACATAACCTGCCAGCGACCGATCTAATCGATGAGGCCAAAGCTTGGCAGCAGCAGTTGGACGAGCTAGAAAACGAGCCAAGTAGCGATGCGATGGCAGCACAAATTGAGCAAGCTTGGCAAGATTATCTTGCGCAAGCGACCGCGCTACATAAAGCACGCGTCAAAGCTGCGCCTGCAATCTGTCAGCAGCTCACCGCTCAACTAAAACCTTTAGCTCTGCCTAATGCGCGCTGCGAGTTTGCCTTTACCAAGCGTGATACGGCGCAGTACAACGCCCAAGGCTGCTATGATATCGACTTGCTCTTTAGCGCTAATGTCGGTATGCCTATGCAGCCGCTACACAAGATTGCCTCAGGTGGTGAGCTGTCGCGTATGGCGCTGGTGATGCAAGTTCTACAAGTGACCAATGCTGATACTAACGCCGCCAAGCCCATGCTGGTGTTCGATGAGGTCGATGTCGGTATCAGTGGCGGCACCGCGCAAGTGGTCGGCGAGTTACTACGCACATTAGGTCAGACGCAGCAGCTATTAGCGATCACTCACCAAGCGCAGGTTGCCGCCCAAGCGCATCAACATATCTTGGTACAAAAGCATCATGACAAGCTGACCCAAAGCGAGCTAATTATCTTAGAAGGTCACGCACAAGTCGATGAGCTCGCTCGTATGTCAGGCGGCGTCACCATTACTGATGTCACGCGCGATCATGCGCGTAGCTTATTAACTGACGTCAAATCGTAATCTATCCGCTTAGCGCAACTGTATTGATATTTGGTTAAGCGGTGCCATATAACTAGTACCCCATATGCCTAATTGATATCCAATCTACACTTAATCCTCTTACCCTTTGTTGTATTTGCCTCTATGTCTAAAGCCAATTTGACTCATCATTTTTTGATAGCAGCGCCCAAGCTCTCAGACCCCCGTTTTGAGCAGGCGCTCATTTACATCTGTCGTCATGACAAGCACGGTGCCTTGGGCCTCATGGTCAACCGTCCGCTTGAGCAGGCGCGCGTCGGCAAACTGTTAGAGGATCTAAGTATCGATGTCACTGATCCACAAGTGATGGATGATGTGGCGTTAGACGGTGGTCCTATGTATCCTGAAGTGGGCTTTGTACTACATACGGGGCAGCCTGAATGGGCATCGTCGTTTGCCATCTCCGAAAACGTCTGTATCACTACCAGTCAAGATGTACTTAAACGTATCGCGGTCGGTCACGGCGTCGGTCATTACCAGCTCTGCTTAGGACACGCCAGTTGGGGAAAAAAGCAGCTGGAGCGCGAGTTAAGCGCTGGCGACTGGCTGGTCTGCCCTGCTGATCTGACGCTCTTGTTCGATGCGCCCTTTGAGGAGCGCTGGCAATTAGCCGCTGACAAAATCGGGATTAATTTTGATTATCTAAGTGACGATATTGGTCATGCTTGAAATAACAAATGAGAGAAGAGGACATTCGCGACGATGGTGGATTCGATAGACACAGTGGATAGTACATCAATCGCTAACCGTGCTGACGTTAAACCTCATCTGGTACTATCTCTAGACTACGGGGTCAAAAAGATGGGCATGGCGCTTGGCAATACCATGACGCAGACGGCGCGTGCTTTTGATATTTTGGCGATGAATAATGGTCAGCCTGATTGGGACAATCTACTGGGTATTATCAAAGTCTGGGGCGTGACCCAAATTATCGTCGGTCTACCACTCAATATGGATGGCAGCAGCTCTATGCTCTCAAAACGCGCGCACAAATTTGCGCGGCGCCTAGCGCATCGGATAATGGAGCAGCACATACCCGCCACTGTTATGATGTGTGATGAGCGCCTCACCTCAGTTGCTGCCCGCGAGATCGCATGGGAGAACGGCTGGATTGATAATCCGCGCGCGCCAATCGATGATATTTCTGCCTGTATCTTGCTGTCGACCTACTTTAGTGATCCTAATAGTGCGCTGGCAATAGATGCTATTAAGCCTGAATAATTAAGCCTGGCTGATTCAGTAATCTATTAAACGTTTTTTTGAGCAATTATAAATAAGTGACATCCTTTATGAATACGGTCTCAGATCAACCGACTCAGCATGGTTTTGCACCGCTTGCGATCACTCGTATCAAAGGCGCGCAGCGTGCCAATCAAATCGCCATCTATATGTTATATGTAGCGATTCTCGCTTTTATGGTCTTTGGTACGATTGCTAGTATAAAGATGTTTCATGATAATCAACTGCTCTATCGTTTGTACTTTAATCTGCCCTATGTTTTGATCGCTCTGACGATTCCGATTACCCTTTATGATGCCCTAGTCATTTACCGTTACCGATTGAATCAGCCGTCGATGATTGCGCTCAGTATTGGTGTCTCTACTGTCGTTCTTATTGGCGGCTTATTGTTCGCAGATACCGCTTGGCTAGGACTGTCTTGCTGGCTTGGGGTGGCGTTTTTATTCAAATCTAACTTTAAGCGCTTCTTTGACTTTTTGGCCATAGAAGATAGTGTGGTAAAAGATAAATAAACTTATTATCAAAGACTGCTCTTTATTAGCCATTTACTTTAAAATCCAATTAACTTAAATACATAAGCCCTATGACAACTCATACTCCAGCTCACCATCATTTAGACACGCAAGGACTCATTTGCCCTGAACCTGTGATGATGCTGCACCGCGTCATTCGTAAGGCGGAGGGCGGCGAGGTTATCGAAATACTCGCAACCGATCCTGCGACCACACGCGATATTCCTAATTTTTGTCGTCATTTAGGGCACGAGCTTGTGGCGCAAGAAACCCTTGATAACGACGTCAGCTTGCCTGTCGATCCTAACGAGATCACCATCGATAGCGATGATGCTGCGCCGATGAGTCATACGCTTTATCGCTATCTGGTCAAGAAAAAAAGCGCTTAGTCGATAACGACAGTACATATTATTTATAAAAGGTAGGTTACGTGTTAGCACCCCAAAAGCAGTATGTACAGTGGCATGAGAACGATATAGTAAAACAAGCGCGCTGGTTGTCTGAGAGCAATCATGCACCGCCCACTCGAATAGTTATCATTGATGACAAAACCACAGCAGATGAAGCGTACCGCTTGGCCTCTCAAGGCACCTCTTTATTATGGCGTGGCAATTTTCATAACGCCCGGCAGCTATTGCAAGCGATCAACCGCCGTATCGATCGCACCAATGAGCGCTCAGCACTACGCAAAGCTAAGAAAGCGGCAAAAAGCGCTGAATCTGAGTCTAAAGCCATACCCAATCTATTCCATCAGCAGCGCCAAGTGACCGCTCAGCGTGCGCGTATACTCAGCCGTTTGCTGTTGGAGCTGGATGCAGATTATGGTAGCCATTTGCGCCGTGCTCCTGATATGAGCACTGCTTGCATCGCCGCTTTTGGCTCCTTAGATAAAAAGGATGATGAAGCGTGCGTACTGTCGTTTCGTGATGTGCAAGGTGCGCTTGGTGCGGCTGGATGGCGTGAAAAAGGTGTAAAGATCGACACTTTAGAGCTAACCCTTCATCCGCATTACGGTGTGTTTGCACCGACTCGGCATGAGTATGTACAGCTATTGCTCGATGCGCCTTTGCCAGTTGTGCCTGATGTCGCCTATGATATCGGTACGGGTACAGGACTATTGGCGATCATCTTAGCAAAGCGCGGCGCAAAACAAGTCATAGCAACGGACTTGAGCTCGCGGGCCCTCGCCTGCGCTAGTGATAACTTTGCGCGTCTAGATCTGACTGATATACAGTTGCAAGAGGCCAACCTATATCCGACTGATGCGCCGCTCGCCAATCTTATTGTGTGTAATCCACCTTGGTTACCTGCCAAGCCCACATCCCTGCTTGAGTACGCCGTCTATGACCCCAATAGCGCAATGCTGCGCGGATTGTTGCAAGGCGCAAAGTCTCACTTAGCGGAGCAAGGAGAGGTTTGGCTTATCCTATCGGACTTAGCTGAGCATTTGCATCTGCGCACTCGTGAGGAATTATTAGGCTGGTTTGCCGATAGTGGTTTAACCGTAAAATACCGTCTCGACACCCAGCCCAAACACGGTCGTAGCCAAGATGAGACTGATCCGCTATTTGCGGCGCGTCGTCGTGAGATCACTTCACTTTGGTGTTTGCAACCTGCCTAACGTTTAACTTTGAGTTTTCTATAGGGTGCGCCTCGCGCACCGATTGGGCTTAAAAATTCACAGCTCAATCCTGTAATTAAATATTTAAACTTTCGAGTAAATGCTATGAGCCGTGATCGCGCCGTCCAACAGCGACAACCCAAAGCGCTCGCCGTCGATGACGAACCGTATTATGTGACGGAATTTCGTCAAGCCATGCTGGCGCGTGGTCTGGCTACGCGTACCCGTAATGCTTATGTGCGCGACCTACGCGCTTGTGAGCTGACCAACCCGATCGCTCTGACCAAGTGGCAAGCCGATGACGTACTCCATTGCCTATCTACGCTCGCACAAAGCGATAAAACCCCGCGCACCCAAGCACGTATGCTCTCAAGCTTGCGCCAATTCTACCTTTGGATGATTGCCAGCAACCTGCGAGAGGACAATCCTTGCGAGCGTATTAAAAGCCCCAAGATCGGACGCCCCTTACCTAAAGACTTGGCGGAAGCGGATGTCGACAACCTCCTCGCTGCGCCCGATACTAGTACTGCCCTCGGTCTACGAGACAAAGCCATGTTAGAGGTGCTCTATGCTTGCGGTCTACGCGTTAGTGAGCTGATTAATTTGTCGCTTGAACAAGTGAACCTCAATGCAGGCTGGTTACAGATTACCGGCAAAGGCAATAAAACTCGCCTCGTACCTCTAGGCGAATATGCAGCAGACGCGTTGGAGGATTACCTATCTCATGGACGCGGTGAGCTGATCGCGCATTTAAAATCTGGCAACTGCCAAGCGGTGTTTTTGACCGCGCAAGGCGGTTATATGACCCGGCAGAACTTTTGGTATCTATTAAAGAAATACGCCAAAGTCGCCAGTATTGATAAAGAGCTATCACCGCACACCCTGCGCCATGCCTTTGCCACTCATCTACTCAATCATGGCGCGGATTTGCGCAGCGTGCAGTTGTTGCTTGGGCATAGTGACCTGTCTACCACGCAGATTTATACTCATGTGGCGACGGCGAGATTGCAGAAATTGCATGCGGAACATCATCCGCGTGGTTAGGGTATTGAAGAAAGGGTAAAAGCTTGATGTAGGGTGGGTTAGACTTAACAAATTCTCGAAGAGAATGCGGTTAAGACGTAACCCACCTTTTTTATAACTGTATTCTAAACTTGGTGGGTTACGCTGTCGCTAACCTACCCTACTCGCTAATTTACCTTTATATAGAAAAATAATTTTAATATATTAGCTTAACTCGCGTATTCGCTGGGCTAAAAGCACCAGCCTACAAAGACTTTTCGTACCAATAATTATCAGTGATCGTAAAAGGAATATCCAGTGCCGCAAGCCAAGCCCTCTACCCCGCCTAATCTAACCAAAAGTCAAAACTCTACGCTTAAAACGCTGACTATCATGGGTTATTTAGAGGGTACTTCTTTTTTATTGTTGCTAGGTATCGCGATGCCGCTAAAATATATGCTGGGCATTCCTGAAGCAGTAAGATACATTGGTATAGCGCATGGGGTACTATTTGTTGCTTATATTTTGACGCTTATCTACGCTGCTAGCAAAATAAAAATGCCACTTTGGGCTCTGCCTGCTGGCGTCCTCGGCTCGTTTTTACCTTTTGGTCCGTTTATCTTTGATTATGTTTTAAAAGAGAAATTGAAAGGGTAGCCTGTAGGGTGGGTTAGTTTTGTCAAGCTCTCAAAGAGCGCAGTCAAGACGTAACCCACCTTTCGAGATTGCGTTGATTCTAGATTTGGTGGGTTACGCTATCGCTAACCCACCCTACGCGCTATTTCATTCTACATAACTATGGGAGAAAACACTTATCCTAACCATTCTTTTAATTCCTGAAATTGCTCATAGTTAGTACGTAGGCTGGTGCTTTTAGCCCAGCACGATCTATAAAACCTCAAGATTTTGATATCGACAAATGAACTCACTTATATAAAAAGATAATTCTAGTGTTTGAGCTTAATTCTCTCATTCGCTGGGCTAAAAGCACCAGCCTACATCAAAATCTGTTTGTTATGTAACAGACATAAAGCGCGTTCCACGCACCGATATTGAGTATTATTTCCATGATACTGCGTCCAGCGAATCTTACCGATTAGCGAAACTTCCCTCCGCATCTAATTTTGTAATTATTAAATAGTCACCTTGAGGCGCGATCAGCTCCCATTACTCCTTAGACTGCCACTCGTCCAATGGCTTTAACGCTTCCTAACTGACAAAGCATATCGTTGGCGCTAGACTATTGGTTATAGAGTTTGGCGATATGCCTAGACAGGGAGTCTGCTATGTTTGGATTCGATATTGATATGGATTTGATGCAATATCACTTTTTTCAGTTAGGTATTGCGTTTGTGTTGTCGTTGCCAATTGCGCTGAATCGTGAGATGAAGGATAACGGCGCGGGGCTAAGGACGTTTCCGCTAGTGACGATCGCGTCGTGTGCGTTTATGCTGGTGGGGCGAGATATATTTTCTGAGGGTGATGCCGAGGCGCGTATTATGTACGGGATTATCACAGGTATGGGCTTTATCGGTGGCGGCGCTATCTTTAAGAGTAGTAGTAGTGTGAAAGGCACGGCAACGGCGGCAAGTTTGTGGAATACGGGAGCAATTGGGATTTCGGTGGCGTATGGGCGCTATGAGATTGCGATTATCTTGTCGGTGGTGAGTTTTTTAATTTTGCAATTCTCTGAGCCGTTTAAAGCGGAATCTTAGACTATAGTTTCGCAAGCGCGATAAAACGGTGCTGAAATTTGTCACCGTTGTGGTTACAATAGCGCTTATTATTCACCAATTGAGACCACTATGACTCACCGTCCCCCTGCAGAGCTATTAAAGAGTGCCGAACGCTGGCGCGAAGATATCCACTTTACGGATAACGTGCTGGGCAAGCCGTTTGAGTTTGCGACGACGTGGGGCATATTCTCACCGCAAAAGCTCGATGATGGCAGTTTGATGCTGCTTGATTATGTGGATTTTCAGGCCGATGACGATTCGATAGATTTAGGCTGCGGTTATGGAGTACTTGGCATGACGGCGGCGCGCGAGTGTCCGAATGGTCAGCATACTTTGATTGATAAGGACTTTATGGCGGTAGAATATGCGCGCCGTAATTGTGAAAAAAATGGTCTGAAAAATATCGATGTGCACCTGTCCAACGGCTTTAATCATGTAGCAAAGGACAAGGACTTTAGCTTGGTGATGTCAAACTTGCCTGCTAAAGTTGGTAAAGAGCAGCATTATCTGTACTTCCTCGATGCCTATGCACGCATGCGTCCTGGCGGTCGTTTTTATGTGGTGACCATCAATGGTTTGCGTCAATTTATGAAGCGCTCATTCGTTGAGGTCTTTGGTAACAGCGACAAGGTCAAACAAGGTAAGACTTATACGATTACGATGGCAATTAAAGAATAAAACAGTTTAACTTTGACATAAAAAAACACGCTAAAGTTATCAGCTTTAGCGTGTTTTTTTGCGTATTGATCTCACGTCACATCTGCCGTTTTATCAGATAAACCCCCAATGCAGCACTACCGATAATGGGCAGCAGTACCATCAGCATAGGCGAGAACCCTGTAGCTAAAGAGATAAAGCCAACCAAATCTTGTAAGTAGCTAAACAGCAAGCCAAACAATAAGGCGACGACAATACGTAAGCCTAAGCTATGCGTTCTTAGCGAGCCAAAGACGAATGAACAAGCGACGATCACCAGTGATAGTATTGACAATGGTGAGAGTAGCTTTTGCCAAAATGCCAGCTCATGCTCTAGTGAGCGATTACCCTGCCCGCGCATAAATTGACGATGGTCATACAGCTGAGTTAGTGATAAATCCTCAGCATCACGGGTCAGCAGATACACAGATTCTGGAGCAAAAGGTAGACTTAAAACATCGGAGGCGGCAGTGGCTTGACTACTCTCAAAGCCTTGGCTAATGGTTAGCTCTGTCATATTATTGAGTTGCCACTCGTAGCGATATTGGTCGCTTGCAACATCGTTATTGTCACGACTGACAGGGACGCGCTGGCTATAACGTCCGCCTTCAGCGCGGGTTGCGGTTTGCAGATTGCCATTATTATCTAAATGCCAGCGCTTGACCTCGCCGATATTGCCTGCAACGTCAGCATAATCAATGTACAGGATATCGCTACCATCAGGCTGCATGCTGCCACTTGCGTCGCTTTTGACCCTAGGTTGCACCGTCCAGTAGCCACGTACTGAGGTGATAAGCGCGCGGCTATCATTATCGTTAATCTCGCGCGCTAATTGATTGCTCTGCGGCAATATAAACTGATTGATAGCCAGTGCCAGTAGTACAAAGAGCAGCGCTGGTTGCAACACCCAGCCGACAATACGATAAATACTTACGCCAGCGGCGCGCATGACCACCAGCTCGCTTTTATTGGCGAGAAGGCCTAAACCAACGACGGCGCCAAGCAAAGCGCCTGTCGGGATAAACTGTTCCAAAAAATAAGGCGAGCGATAAAAAATATACTTCAGCGCGGCGCCCAAGGTATAGCCCTCATCCAACGAGTCCAGCTCATTGAGATAGGAGAACAATAGCTGTAGCGCCCAAAGGCCTAGTACCGCGGCTACTATAGCGAGTAGCGCATTAAGTTTTACGTAACGACTCAGTACAGATAGTTTGGTATTATTCAAGCGATCTTTTGGAGAAGCGGCGCGCATTAGGCCTGTCCTCCTGTTATCGGCGGGTTTTGTATGTCACTAGTAGCGGGATCTCGAAAGCGCAGGCGATGCTGGATACGGCTAGCCCAGTTGAGATACAGCGCCAGCGCCATAAAGCCTAAGATCAGCCAAGCGTTTGCCCATACGCTCACACTGCCTTTGCTCACCGCGTTTTTGAGTGAAATAACCCCAAGTGCGCAACTGACAAACAGCAGCACCGAGGGGAATAGACGTAGCCAACGACCTTGACGCGGTCGTACTTGCGCCAGTGGCACAGCGAGCATAGGCGCGATAATCATCAGCCAAGGCAGCGCAAAACGATACCCTAGCTCCCCTTGTGCTGCTCGTAGGGCATCTACGCTAGCGACTGAGGTGCCGCCGGTTGCAGCTTGCCATAGTGGTCCTATTGGCTGGGTCTCGATGTTGTCCTCAGTCACCACCTCTTTTGAGGATTCGGTCAAGGTAATACGGTAGCGATCAAAACTGACTTGATTGTATTTAAGGTTGCCTGCGCCAACTTCATAGCGCCGACCCTGAAACAGATCCAATTGCGTGATGCCGCTACTGCCGTTATCTACTTGCTCGGCGCGTTTGGCAAGGGTTATCGTATCTTTGCTACCGACTTGTCCTGCGCGCTGGATCATAGCCTTTGGCAACGCGGGCATGTCGCTATTGTCGTTATTTAAATTAACGCTATTTGAGTTGGCGTTGTCTGAATTAACATTGTTATCGTCGTCTTTTCTATCTTCAGTTTGAATCAAAATCACGTCTTGTAGTTGTTTTTTATCATCGCTTAAACTTCCGACATATAAGTTGTAATCGCCACTACTAATAAACTCATTGGGACGAATCAGATCAAAAGCACTGCTTAGCGCTTGCTGTTGCCAAATGACTTCAGATGAGCGTACGCCCCAAGGCTTGCCTACTATGGATAATGCTGCCTCGCCTACGAACAGTGCCAAAATTAAAGGCGTCATCAACCGTGCAAGCTTACCGCGTGAGACGCCACTGGCATTGATAACCGCCATCTCTTGATCGACATACAAGCGACCAAACACTAGCATTAAAGCAATAAAAAATGCCAAGGGCAGGATCAGCTCTAAAAAGTAAGGTAGATTGTACCCGATAATAGTAAACAACAAGCTGACATCAAGCCCGCCTTCAGCAGCGATACCAAAGTAACGTATGAGACGGCCGCCAAGCATCATCACCATCAAAAACCCCAGCACTAAAGCAGTCGTAGAGGCAACTTGACGGGTCATGTAGCGGCGTAGTATCACAATAGGTACTCTTGGAAAGATAGTTTAAGACGCTCGCGTAAACGCTATAAATCTATTAAGCGTCGATAAGGGGCGTGGGCTATAGGGCTAACCGCTAATGCTAGCATGTTTTGAGCGAAAATAGCGCTCAAATGTGTTCGCAAACATTACCTAAGCCTTGCTAAATGCTTCTGCTGGCTCTAATAAACTAATTCTAAAACAGGTGTAGCACTTTGCCTAACTCCTTAAAGTTCTTGAATTATGGTATTTAGAAAGGTTTGTGTGTGGTTGGTATCGTATAGTGACCATGATAGGTATTAGTTGATAGACTCTAAGCATCGAACCTCCCTTTTTATCAAACAAAACTATATAAAGGATACTATTATGTCTACCCCCAAAACCTTACTACAACTCGCTGGCGGTGAATTTGACGCTATTGATTGGTCAAACTGCGCTATCGTTTTTATCGATTATCAAAACGAATATGTCGATGGCGCGATGCCATTAGGTGACGCTGGCGCTAAGGCCATTGCCAATGCACGCTTATTATTGAATCACGCCCGCAAAAACGATATTCCTATGTTCCATATTGCTCATCATGGCGCAGAGAACGGCAAAGTGTTTGATCCGTTATCAAGTAAAGTCGATATCGTCAACGACTTACAACCCAAAGAGGGCGAAACCCACATCACCAAAAAGCATCCCAATGCCTTTTATGATACCGAGCTACAAGCGCTCATAAAGGATGCAGGTAAACAACAAATATTGTTCGCAGGCTTTATGAGTCATATGTGCGTGAGCTCCAGTGTCAGAGCGGCTTTTGATTTGGGCTTTGATAACTTTGTCTGCCATGACGCCAGTGCCACGCGCGACTTGCCAAATACCAAAGGTGAGACGATAAGCGCTCAAGTGATGCACGATACGGCAATGGCGGCACTGCAAGATCGATTTGCCGCTTTGGTCTCAACTGACGACTTATTAAACCGTTAGTGCTGTTTGATGCTCAAGATTATAATAGGTTAGCAAATGACAACAACATTCGCTAACCTTTGCTCACAGCGCACCTAGGTAGCAGTGTGCTACACTAGCTATCGGTTAAAACGCTAAAAACAATAATTTATAGCGGTGTTTTAGAACCCAAATCTTACTCTAAAAAGGATAACTATTGATGAATATTACCTTAACTCAGCACCTTCCCAAGACGCATACCCAAAAAATACTAAAAAAAGAAGCCAAAGATAAAGACGCGGCTTGCTTAGTCGTTTTAATCGATTACAAGAAGAACATTCTAGCGGCGTCAAAGCTCACAGACTATCAAGCACGTATTGAGCAGCTTATTGAAGTCTCACACTTTAACGGTAAAGCAGGCGAGAGTGTCGCTGATTATGCGCTAGCCGGCGATAAAAAAACCACCAAGCAAAACCCAGTCCAGCTATTATTAGTCGGTGTTGGTAACTGCGATAAGTTAAAAGAATCTGTCCTACAAAAAATCGCCAAGACTATTTATAACAGCACACAAAAACGCGTGAACTCCATTACTGTTGCTGTAGGGGACGCGTTGGAAGCCGATCAATTTGGTCAACTTGCACTCAACTTACTGGCGGCAAGTTATCGTTTTGATAAATACAAGTCGGAGCAAAAAGAGCCCGTACTCACCGATATCTATCTGCTCGCTGATGACTCGCTCAAATCTACTTTGGACTTTGCTGAATCTATATTCAAAGGCCAAAGCCTCACGCGTGATGTCGCTAATGAGCCAGGCAACATCTGCTTCCCTGTCTACATGGCAGAGCAAGCACAAGCCTTGGCAAAAGCTTATCCTGACGTATTAAAGGTGACAGTCATCGGCGAAAAAGAGATGGCAGCGCTCGGTATGGACTGCTTTTTGGCGGTCGCACAAGGCTCTGCTCGCGAGGGTCAATTGGTACTTATGGAGTATCAAGGCAAGTCAAAGTTTGGCGCAAAAGCGATGACTAATAGCGCATCAGTTGCCAGCGGTCTCAAAGCACTCGCCGATAAACTACCTTCCAAAATGCCAAATAAAAAGTCAGGTAAAACGACTCAACAAAATGACGATACTGTATCCGCCTCAAACGATGATGCGCCTATTGTCTTAGTCGGTAAAGGCGTGACTTTTGATTCAGGTGGTATCTCTATCAAGCCTGGCGCCGCTATGGATGAGATGAAGTTCGACATGGGCGGTTCAGCTGCGGTGCTCGGTACCATCAAAGCGCTATGTGAAGCTCGCTTGCCAATCAACGTCGTTGGCGCACTCGCTTGCGCTGAAAACATGCCATCAGGGGATGCGACGCGTCCTGGCGATATCGTAAAAGCTATGAACGGCAAGTCGGTTGAGATCTTAAATACGGACGCCGAGGGTCGCCTAGTGTTAGCCGATACCCTATGCTACGTACAACGCTATCAACCAAAAACCATCATCGATGTGGCAACGCTTACAGGTGCTTGCGTAGTGGCACTGGGTCATGTGCGCTCAGCGGTATTTAGTAATGATGAAGACGTGCTCTTTGGTCTTGAGAACGCCAGTAATCAATCTGGTGATCTGGTCTGGCATATGCCTATGGATGATGAATATCAGTCGCAACTTGACTCGCCTATCGCTGATATGCAAAATATCGGTGGCAAAGGTGGCGGCGCGATTACCGCAGCTTGCTTCTTATCGCGTTTCGTTGAAGAGGGTCAAGCGTGGGCGCATTTAGATATCGCGGGCACGGCATGGAACTCAGGTAAAGAAAAAGCCGCTACCGGTCGCCCTGTACCGCTATTTATGCAATACTTAAAAAATTGCGTAGATGTGGCTTGATGCCATAGCGACACTTTTTGATAACAACTTGTTGATGACAATCCGCTTATGAAAATTAGCTTTTATGTATTAAGCGAAAGTAAAGCCCAAGAGTTCTTGGGCTTTATTTGTCAGCTCACCCAAACGGCGTTAAACAAAAGCGAGCAGTCGCTATTGATACTCGCTAGTGATGAGGCACAGTTAACTGCGCTTGATGATGCGTTATGGTCTAAGGATCCGCTCAGTTTTATTCCGCATCAGCGCCTGCTAGAGACTACCGATCATGACACAAAGGTTGCAACTCAACCTTTAGCACCTGTCACACTTAGCTCTTACATGCCAGCAGACTTTAGCGGCATTGTCATTAATACTACTGCACATCCTGTAAGCACAAATAACTCAGTAAAGCCCTCTCGTATTCTCGAAATCATCAAACCTGATGAGACAAGCATGAGTGAAGGTCGCCATAAGTACAAAAGCTATCAGCAAGCAGGCTACGAGCTGACGCACTTTAAAGTGTGAATAGTGTAGTTTCATCCTTATTCAAACTACCCTCTCTTTTGTAATTCCTACTCCTTTTGCCCCTTACTCTATTCTTGTTTATACCTTAAAACCACAAGCCTAGTGGTAGGCTAATACTCGAAAAAATGCTACCATCCTTCGATTATTTTATTGTGCTTAAAAGGGTGTCATCATGCGGGCGATTTTTGCGATGTATCAACGAATAGGGCTGGTGCCGCTAATCATTATCGGTTTAATCCTTGGCGTCTTGATTGGTTGGCTGGTACCGAGTGCTGGGATAGCGCTTGGGATCTTAGGGACCTTATTCGTCGGTGCGCTCAAGGCGGTAGCACCGATACTGGTGTTTGTTTTGGTCTTAGCGGCTATTAGCAAACAGCGTAGGGGTAATGAGGTCTTTGTCAAACCTGTCTTAGTCATGTATCTATTCGGCACCTTTTTGGCCGCATTAACCGCGGTTGGTGCAAGCTTTTTGTTCCCGATCGAGATGGTCTTGGTCAATGCTGACATTGAGCAAGTACCACCTGCTAATCTTAAAGAAGTCATGACCAATTTGCTGATGAGTCTGGTCGCCAACCCTGTCAACGCGGTTGCCAATGCCAACTATATTGGTATCTTGGCATGGGCAATTATTATTGGTTTTGCCCTACGTCAAGCAGGTGATAGCACGCGCGCAGTTGTGAGCGACTTCTCCGATGCTATATCACAAGTGGTCAAATGGATCATTGCCCTAGCGCCTTTGGGTATCTTGGGTCTGGTTGCCAATACCGTCGCTGAAACAGGTTTTGCGGCATTAAAAGGCTATGCCAATATCTTAATGGTCTTAATCGGTTGTATGCTATTTATCGCTTTGGTTGCCAACCCTTTAATCGTATTAGTCAAAACGCGCAGGAACCCTTATCCCCTCGTCTTTACCTGCCTACGTGAGTCTGGGATTACCGCCTTTTTTACGCGCTCATCAGCGGCAAACATCCCTGTCAACATGAACCTTGCGCGCAAGCTTGGTTTGCACGAAGATACCTATTCAGTCACTATTCCTCTCGGCGCAACTATCAACATGGCGGGCGCGGCGATTACTATTAATGTTTTAACTTTGTCAGCGGCGCATACTTTGGGGATAGAGGTGAGCTTCGCCTCCGCCTTGCTGCTAAGTTTAGTAGCCACAGTGAGTGCTGGCGGCGCGTCTGGTGTGCCTGGTGGCTCATTACTTCTTATCCCATTGGCGGCGAGTCTGTTTAGTATTCCAAATGATATTGCGATGCAAGTGGTGGCAGTTGGCTTTATTATTGGTGTGATTCAAGACTCAGCAGAGACGGCGCTGAATTCTTCAACAGATATCCTCTTTACAGCCGCTGCCGATCCAAAGTATGCGCGCTAATGTATAACGCTTAGACCAATAAAAAAGAGCCAATAGTGGCTCTTTTTTATTGCGACTTCTACTTTAAACTCTCAATATCCACTTCAATTACCGGCATCTGCGTATCGACTTGGCGTTTAAACTTGCGCAGTTGTTCCACCTCGTCTAACAGCTCAAGTATTAAACCAATCGCCGGTACACTAGCGTCAAAGTCACGGCTCAAACGTGAAGCACGGCGTACTGTTGTAAGCTGGTAGCCTGTAAACTGCTCATACTCTGGTATATCATACTCAATGATGTTTTCTTCTATCAATGCTAGTACCCATTGGCGCTCTTGACCACAAACAGCAACCAGCTCATCAAAGTTCATAATGAGATCATTAAATTTAGGCGAGTGTTCCATTGTCATTCTCCTCGTTCGTCCTTTTTTATCATTATTGTGCGCTTATACGATATTAAAACCTAATATATCGAACTCAGTATATTGAAGCGTCCTATCAACGCTTGATACTGGTATCAGCAAAAGCTTGTTTGAGCTGCTCGTAGGCCTGTTTTGCGTCATCGGTACTGACCTCTGGATTGATAATATTAAGCGTCAAATACAGATCACCCGCGTCTTTAGCAGGGATACCTTTGCCTTTTAGGCGTAAGTTGCTTCCTGATTTACTGTTTTTGGGAATACTTACCCCAAGTGTACCTGTAGGCGTTGCAACATTGACCTTGTCGCCAAGCGCCGCCTCCCATGGGGTGATATTTAGCGTTTGATAAACATCAGCGCCTTCTAAGCGGATGTTATCGCTATGGGTGATTTTTACCTTTAAAAACAAATCACCGTTTTTGCCGCCACCATAACTTGCCGCGCCTTGCCCTGCTAGGCGAATTTGCTTGCCGTCAGTGATACCTTTGGGGATTTTGATCTTTAGCGTTTTATTTTCATAATCCACGCTACCGTTGGGCCTTCGCACAGGTACATTTAATTTAATACTATAGTCGTCACCGCTATAAACAGAGGCTAAGTCCACGCTGATCTCAGCATGCTGGTCTTGACCCTTACTATCTTGCGCGCCAAATTGATCAAAACCGCCTTGCGCCCCGCTCGATTGCCCACCAGCTGAACCCCGCGCGCCGCGACCAAAGGCTGAAAATATATCATCAAAACGAAAGCCACCACCGCCAAAGGCTTCGCCATCACCGAATTGATCTTTGATATCTTCCCAGCGAAAGCCGCCCTGAGCGCCTGCCGATTGTCCACCAAAGCCGCCAAAACCACCAGCGCCGCCTTGAGAGGCAAAAGGATTGTCCAGCATAGCGTCGTATTCTGCGCGCTTGTCTTTATCTCTGATAGTTTCGTAGGCGTTGTTAATCTCAGCGATTTTATTGTCAGCGTCTGGATCATCACTGACATCAGGATGAAATTGACGCACCAGCTTGCGGTATCTTTTTTTGATCTCAGCGTCTGAGGCGTCTTTTTTGACCCCCAAAATGTCGTAGTAGTTTTTTTCTGCCATATTATTTTTCCTTTTATTTTTTATGCTTATCGATTTATCACCTTTATATCTGGTACTTCACCCACTTTTGCAATGTTATAGTTTTTGTCTTGTTTATACAGTGAGTCATCTTGGCGATGATTTCAAGTTAAAATCTTTGAAACAAAAACAAAAAAAGAGCAGACACGGTATGCCTGCTCTATAAACTACTTCTAACTAGAAGATAGTGGTTAAATTCTACCTTTATTGACAGTAAACCGTCGCTGTTCTAGGGGTGTAGATACCAAAGGTTACCAAAGCGAGCGCCACATCTTTGGGCGATTGCATCGTTGTTACTTTGGCCACGTTAGCCGCGCCATTACATACCTGTGCTGCGTCAACAGATTGTACTTGTCCGATACCTGATATAAAGAAAGTCTGTGAATCAGAGTAGGTAGGCGTTACTTGCTGCGTTGGCTGAATAAGTGCGGTCTGCGTTGCGCAACCTGATGCCAATAGAGCTGAACCCATCAATGCCGTCATTATTAGTTTTTTCATAGTTATCTCTCCTTACTTGCAATAAACACGGATTTGACGAGGGGTATAAATGCCATACGAGATAATACCCAAGATGACATTTACAGGACTACTTTTTGTCTGAATACTAGCTACATTCTCTTTGCCTTGACAGACTTTAGCCGCATCGATTTCTTGTTCTTGACCCAAGCCACTCACAAAAAACGTCTGCATTTTATCAGCGTTTGCGGCAGTAGTTGCGTTTGGTGCGGTTTGAGAAGAGACAAGATAGTTTTGCGTTGCGCATCCTGATGTTAGAACGGCAAGTAGTGCTACAGCAACCGCTTTCTTCATAGGTGACTCCAGTAATTGATATTTGTTCGGAGCCGAAATAGTAACGATAAACTTGCTAAAACACAACAGATTTGTAATTTTATTTTTTAATAGTTATAAGCCATTGATGTAATTCACTTTATAAATGGGGTATAGAAAATAAGCCTGTTCTACCGAAGGTTTTATTTGGTATAGCTCTTCTTACATATGGTTCTAAGCGAACCCCTTATAAATCAAACAGTTATTTGAACTCAAGCGTTTTTTACACAATAGAAAGGATATAGCAAGTTTTTTATTGTATAATACGCACATTATTTGTACTCATAGGGAGTATAGATACTATAGGCAAAAGCATCTGTCTATTCCAAAAATTATTCAAAGGTATTACATGTCTTATTTGATCAGGTCTTTGGTTATCACTTTATCGCTGATATTGACCACTACCGCATTTGCAGGTAACACCAGTTACTATGGCAAAAAATTCCACGGTAAACGTACCGCTAGTGGCAGTATCTTTAACATGAATGCTATGACCGCAGCACACAAAACGCTGCCGTTTGGTACTAAAGTACAAGTGACTAACAAAAAGACAAAGCAGAGCGTTGTAGTAAAAATCACTGACAGAGGTCCTTTTACACCAGGACGTGTTCTTGATTTATCTAGAGCCGCTGCTGGTAAAATAAACTGTCAGTTGTGTACAACAACCATGGAGATTCTTTCTTATGGTGACGGTAAATACCGTAAGCAATAATGTAATAAAAAAGGGAGATTTGGTAATCTCCCTTTTTTGTGTCCTCGTTTTAGTTAAAACCTATCATTCAAACTCAGCTTCCATATCCTCTAACGTCGTCATGGCAACCAGTAACTTCTCTTCATAGTCGCTGTGCTGCTGCTGCAATGAGGCTTGCTCATCAAGTATCTTCATCAAGTCAGCTTTGCGAGATTCTTCGTAAAGGTCAGTATCAGTAAGCTTGTTTTCTAGTTTCGCTGACTTGTCATTGATCTTCTCAAGCTCTTTTTCTATCTCTTCGATCTCGCGGCGAACGGGCGCAGTGCGCTTACGTTGCTCTGCCGCTAATTTGCGTAGCTCTTCTTTGCTAAGCGCTGATGTCTTGTGATCTTGAGTATCTTTTGCCATTGGAGTATTGCTCGTTTCACGTGAAACAAACTTCTTACTCTCTTTTTTACTTTTTTTATTAGCAGTACTTTTGTCTGTAGCATTCTCTTGTTTACGCTTCTGTTCCAGCCACTTACCATAGTCGCTGATGTCACCATCAAACTCATCAATCTGACCATCGTGCACCAGATACAGCTCGTCACAGACGTTAGCGATAAGTTCACGATCGTGCGAGACCAGTACCACTGCTCCCTCAAACCCTTGCAAGGCAACAGTCAATGCTTGGCGCATCTGTAAGTCTAAATGGTTGGTCGGCTCATCAAGAACCAGAACGTTCGGACGTTGCCAAACGATTAGTGCTAGTGTCAAACGGGCACGCTCACCACCAGAGAATAGCTCACTTGCAGTATCGATACGGTCACCGCGAAAGTCAAAACTACCCAAAAACGCGCGTAATTCGGCGTCAGAGGTCTTGCCTGCTAGCCGGCGTAACATTTGCATGGGTGTTGCAGTGGCATCCAAGGCGTCCATTTGATGCTGGTTAAAGTAGCCAAGCTTTAGGGTGTCAGAAACGCGGTAGCTACCGGTTAATACTTTAAGCTCACCCACTAATGCTTTAATTAGCGTTGATTTGCCCGCGCCATTCATACCTAGCAGACCTAGACGCGTAGCGGGCGTGACTTGTACGCTAGCGTTATAGAGCAGTGGCGTATCACTATAACCGATATCGGCCTGCGTCATCTCGATAAGGGGCGAGCTCATATTGGCAGGGGGATAAAAGCGAAAAGAGAACGGGTTGTCTGCCATCATAGGTGACAGCTCAGCCATACGCTCAAGCTGCTTGATACGACTTTGTGCTTGCTTAGCTTTACTGGCCTTAGCTCGAAAACGGCGGATAAAATCATCGAGATGTGCTTTGGTCGCTTGCTGCTTTTCATAGGCTTGCTGCTGCTGCGCCATACGCTCATGACGAGTACGGATAAACTGCTGATAGTTACCCGTATAAAGGGTGATTTTTTGTTGTTCCACGTGCAAGATATGTCCGACGGTGGCGTCCAAAAAAGCCTGATCATGCGAGATGACAATGACTAAACCGGTAAAGGCATTGATCCAAGTCTCAAGCCAAAGAATAGCATCCAAATCCAAATGGTTAGTTGGCTCATCGAGTAACATTAAGTCCGCGCGGCTCATCAAAGTCTTGGCAAGGTTTAAGCGCATGCGCCAACCGCCAGAGAACCCTTCTACAGGCAGCTCGTGCTGACTGGTTTTAAAGCCAAGCCCCGCCATAATTTGTGCCGCTTTGGTTGGCGTGCGATACCCATCAATCTCATCGAACTGCTGATGCAAAACGCCGATTTGCTCATCACTAACTGTACTTAAATCATTGAGCGCCGCGTTAATCTCATACCACTGCTCGTCACCGCTTAAGACATAATCAATCGCCGTCTGACTACTAGCGCCAACCTCCTGCGCCATGTGCGCCACATGCCAGCTGTCAGGGATACTCACCTCACCTTTATCAAGCGTGACCTCGGTATCGCCTGTACCCATTTGCGTAAGTAGTAGAGCAAACAAAGTTGATTTGCCTGTGCCATTATTACCCGTCAGGCCTACCTTGTGACCAGGGTGCAGCTGAAAACTTGCCCCTGAAAATAACTCACGACCATCACGGCGCACGCCTACGTCTTTAAATTCGATCATATCTTTTTTTGTCTCAATATTTGTAAAAAAGGAGTCAATAATTTGACTCAGTAGTGCCATGATTGACTATCAAACAGACACTAATAGCGCGGTATTATTTCAAACGCATCACCAATAGGCAAACGATTACATAACTATTTTAAATTCATGCATTTATTATCAAGAGGACTAGTAAAACTGTAGGGCTAACACTTAACGAAATGTCGTTATCTTACGCACTCTTGACAAACGAATAGATAGCCCCATTATGATATACTGCTAATTGATAAGCGCAGGTAGTCCATCAATGCATTTTGATCGCGTGGCTATACTATTTATAATAAGCTTTAACGACTTACCATTAGTTTTAACGACAGCACCCTATTGAATCAGGCACCGATTATTTGCCATTATGGCATAGCAAACGATAGCTTTTGATTCTAGTTAATGAGGTAGATATGAACGAATCAGCCACCCCTTATAACCCAAGCTCTAGTAGTCCCAGCGCAAGCTGGCCTGTCGATCCTACTATTTTGACGTTGACCGATAGCGCCGCGCAAAAGGTGCGTCGTCTGCGCGAAGAAGAGGGTGATAATGAGCTGATGCTGCGTGTCTATGTGACAGGCGGCGGCTGCTCAGGTTTCTCCTATGGATTTAGGTTCGATAGTGATCTAAATGAGGACGATGCCAATTTTGACAATGAGGATGTGACCTTGGTCATCGATTCTATGAGTTATCAATATTTGCAAGGCTCGACTGTCGATTATATCGAAGGTTTAGAGGGTGCCCGTTTTGTGGTACAAAACCCTAATGCGACGACCACTTGTGGCTGCGGATCCTCGTTCTCAATTTAATTTATTAACTTGATACTTACTATGACAATGCATTTGCCATAACTAACCATTAAAAGCATCTATCCACGTGGTAGATGCTTTTTTTGTGGTTATGTTTTTATAATTTCATTCACTGCACAAGCAGTCGCTATAAACCCAAAAAAGTGGGTAAAAATACGCTATACACGCCACGTATAAAGCTTATCGTATTTGTAAGCACGCATAGTTTTTAGGACTACTTTGGGCTAAACTGAGCGGACTGTCTCTATGACACCCCTTTTTTAGATCGCATTTCGATCTACCTTTATAAATAATGATAGATGACCCTTATGAGTAATCCTGTAAGCAGTTTTGTTGATTTTGAGATTCCAAGTTGGTTTGATAGCAAGCATTTAGTCGGTATGCTACGCGGTATTGAAAAAGAGGGATTGAGGGTCAAAGCAGATGGTTATCTTGCGCAAACGCCGCACCCCAAGCAGCTGGGATCAAAACTAACCCATCCCTTTATCACCACTGATTACTCTGAGAACTTACTTGAGCTTATCACCGACCCAAAAGACTCGCCAAAAGATACCTTAATGATGCTACGCCAGTTGCATGTGCTGGTATATAAAGCTTTGCCTGAAGAGGAGCTGATGTGGCCGCTCTCCATGCCCTGTATGCTCTCATCTAATGATGAAGATATTCCCCTTGCCGATTATGGCAGCTCAAACACCGGTAAGCTCAAAACCCTCTATCGTAGCGGTCTTGGAGTGCGTTATGGTCGTCGTATGCAGACGATTGCCGGTCTTCATTATAATCTGTCATTTGGCGATGATTTGTTTCATGCATGGCAACAGCAAGCGGATACAGAGCAGCCTTTAGCAGAATTTAAAAACGAGAAATACCTAGGTCTTATTCGTAATTTTAAGCGCCTAACGAGCCTTGTGCTCTATCTATTAGGGGCCAGCCCCAGCGTCTGCCCTTGCTTTTTGGCAGGGCGCGAGCACGATTTGAAGCTACTAAACGACTCCACCTATTACAAGCCTGCGGCAACTAGCCTGCGTATGGGCAAACTTGGCTATACCAACAGCGTGCAAGAGCATCTTGACATCCGCTATAATCATTTACCTGAGTATATCGAGGGCTTGCGCCGCGCGATTCAAACGCCGCACGAGAGCTTTCAAAAACTTGGCCTCAATGATAGTAATGGCAATCCTATTCAGATCAATGATCATATTTTGCAGATTGAAAACGAGTACTACAGCCCTATTCGACCCAAGCAAATCGCTGAGCGCGGCGAGACGCCAACTGAGGCTTTAGAGCGCCGCGGTATTGCTTATGTTGAGTTTCGAGCGATAGATTTGGACCCGTACAGTGACGTTGGTATTCGCTTATCTAGTGCTTGCTTCTTAGAAGTCATGGCACTGTATTGCTTGCTCAATGACTCGCCTGAATTGATGCCTGAGGAGGAAGAGGCGCTAGCTATCAATCTTGAGCGCGTAGTCAATGAAGGCCGCCGTGACAATCTACATATTATCAATAATGGACAAGAGCAGTCGCTTGAGAGCTGGATGCTGGCGCACCTAGCCAATATGCAGCCGCTAGCTGCGCTCTTTGATGCGCACTATGGTGGCAATGATTACCGCGCAGCAGTTGCGTTGATGCAAGGCAAAGCGGGACACTCAGAGTCGACGATATCCGCGCAAGTGAACTCTGATAGCGCGCGCCTAGGTAGCTTATGGAAGCTTGGTTTCACCCTTGCCGAGCAGCACCGTGATGCGCTACTACAACAGACGCTAAGCCCCAATATCCAAGCTAAGTATGAAGTACTGGCTGAAAAGTCTATTCTTCAGCAAGCTGAAATTGAAGAGAGTGAAACAGAAAACTTTATGGATTATATCCAGCAGTATCGATCCTTTTAAAAGTCATAATTTAATACTGTTATAAGCGTACTACTGATAACTACCGCAACATCTACAGCACTCTTGTCTTAGAGTGCTTATCCCCTTTTAACAAACCAGTTATTCCACATCATATAAGCGTACTTATCTTATGTTACGAGCTATCACCTACCGTCAATTACAAGTCGTATTAGTCATTGGGGCTGTCCTAGGCATGAGCTATGCGTTGTTTTTTTTGCAGCGTTACATGGGCTTCACTCCTTGTCCGCTTTGCGTATTTCAGCGCATTGGCTTAATTGTGATGGGCATCTTTGCCTTACTTGCAGCGATTTTTCATCCCAAATCCAAAGCGGTCAAAATACTGCTGTGGCTTGGTAGCCTAATAGGTATTGTCTGGTCAACAGGGGTCGCGGCGCGTCACGTTTGGCTACAACACTTGCCTGCCGATCAAGTCCCCTCATGTGGACCAGGTTTGGACTATTGGCTAGATACGCTACCGATGAGTCAAGTTATGAATCAGGTATTTGCAGGATCGGGTGAGTGCGCTACGATTGATTGGATATTTTTGGGACTGAGTATTCCTGAGCAGTCATTGATATTTTTTAGCGTATTGATCTTAGTTCATATACTTATACTATTACGTATCTGGCGTCCTGCTACTCTAAATCATTAGTTTTGTATTTAAAATGTTTCTGGTAACTGGTGAATAAAAATCGCGCGCATTTGTAATGCTTATCAAATTATATGTATTTATAGTCTATTAATTCAGTTACTTAAGCCCTGCTAATATTTACGCTTAGTAGGGCTTACTATTGTGTACTTGTTGATTTACTTCAAAAATCCAAGCTTACACTCCATTTATCATAACAAAAAGTGCACAAACTCTAAGATGAGCTTTGTTATCTTGAAGTTTGTCATCTAAAATCTGGCATTAAAAAACGACGCAAAACATCTTGTCTGCTATTGGTGTATTTATGAAATTTATGATGACTTCTTTGTCTATAACAACGATGAGGCGATTCTGGCTCGTATTGCCTGCCCTAGCCATCACTATAGTGAGCTGCGATAACTCTCATTCTTCCTCGACATCGAATAATGCAGTGTCAAGTAAGGTATCTGCTTTTATCAACGCACAGGATGATGGAGACGACGTTGCCGTTATTACAAATAGTAATGACGAATCTGAGTTTGATTACGAGACTGACAGTGTGGAGGTTGTAGAAGAAGGCCAATCCCTTATCGCTGCGGCTAAGCCTGATGAAGCCCAGTCATCGTTACCTTCGAGTAATACGTTGCAAGCGACCTTGATGGGTGATTACGGCGGTATCATACCTTGTACATTTTGTGATTATATTGAAGTCACTTTAAACTTATTTGCCGACGGTAGTGTGGTCAAAACCAGCGTATATAACAATCCAAAGCTTGCGCGCGTACCTTTGGTGGAATCGGGCATATATCGTCAAGACGACGACAAGATTACGATCGCTTATGACAATCAGCATACTGAGTCTTATCACATCGAGGACAATCACTTACTGATGATAGATAAGAATAAAAATATTGATGTCAATCACGCTCTATCTCGTCAATAAACCCTTGGACTATATAAACCTTTGCACTGTACAAGCCTATAAAGCGACGCCTATTTATCAGGCGTTTTTTATTGCCTGACTGTTAGCTGTGATGCGAATACGCTACAATAAGCCAATTTTACTTCCTCATTCATTGACATGGTCTAAACGATTTATGCATATTCATATTCTTGGGATTTGTGGCACTTTTATGGGCTCTTTAGCGCTGCTCGCTAGGGAGCTTGGGTTTACGGTGACAGGGTCAGATGCCAACGTCTACCCGCCGATGTCCACTCAGCTTGAGCAAGCAGGCGTGACGATCAATGACGGTTATCATATCGAGCACTTACAACCCGCACCCGATCTTATCGTCGTCGGTAATGCGATGAAACGCGGTATGGATGTTATCGAGTACATGCTCGATAAAGGCCTGCGCTATACCTCAGGGCCACAGTTTTTATCCGAGCAAGTGCTACAGTCGCGCCATGTCATCGCAGTTGCAGGTACGCATGGCAAGACGACAACGACGACGATGCTAGCATGGATACTTCATTACGCCGGTATAGATACAGGGTTCTTAATTGGCGGCGTGCCTTTGGTAAATACCCTTGATGAGCACTTACAGCAAGTGTTTGCGCATAGCAGTTATTTGGGTTCTAAGGGTACAAGCGTCGATACAGATAGTGTAGGCTACTTCGTCATTGAGGCGGATGAGTATGATTCGGCGTTTTTTGATAAGCGCTCAAAGTTTGTGCATTATCGTCCCCGTACTGCCATCTTAAATAATCTTGAGTTTGATCATGCTGATATCTTTGCTGATCTGGCTGCCATTCAAACTCAGTTCCATCATATGGTGCGCATGATTCCAAGTAGCGGCAGGATCATTATGCCCGCCCAAACCAAAAGCTTGGAGGATACTTTAGCCAAAGGCGTCTGGACCCCTGTTTGGCGTACTGGTGTCACAACTCACAGCTCAAGCAGTCAGCGTGATAGTGACTGGCAAGCTGAGCTTATCAGCACTGATGGTAGTCAGTTTTGCGTAAGTTTCGCCAATGACCAAACCAGCGCTGTCGTTGAGTGGTCAATGAGCGGACTGCATAACGTTAATAATGCTTTGGTGGCGATCGCAGCGGCTTACGATGTTGGCGTCGATATTACGACTGCCTGCGCGGCGCTATCGAATTTCGCGGGTATCAAGCGCCGTATGGAATTGATCGGTGATGTGAATGATATTCTGATATTTGATGATTTTGCTCATCACCCGACAGCAATCACTATGACTTTGGACGGTGCTAAGAAAAAGCTGGCAGGTAGACGCCTATGGGCGATTATTGAGCCGCGTAGCAATACTATGAAAATGGGTATTCATCAAGATAGCTTAGCGCAGTCAGCAATGCTGGCTGATCAGACGCTTTGGTATGAGCCTGCAGGGCTTGAATGGGGTCTTAAAGCGGTCATCGATGAGGCTAAAGCGACCAATACAGACTTAAGCTCGCAGCAGGTTATGAGTAGTATCGATGAGATTATTAACCATATTCAAACTCATGCACGCGCAGGTGATGCTATCGTCATCATGTCAAATGGTAGCTTTGAAGGTATTCATCAGCGCCTGCTCACTACCTTGCAATAGAGCTTTGATACAATGATGGCGGCATATATTTTAAAGAAATGCTTTTTGCATTTTTATTAACTAAGCACTTACCTATTGACCCTACGCTATAGCAAAGAGACGGATTTTCTCACACAGCCCATACACAGGTAACAATTTCTACTTACTTTAATTTTAATTTAGCGTTTACAATGACTTCATTACAACGATTACAACGTCGTAGAGTGACAACGTTGCAAAACCTTTAAATTATAAGAATTAGGAGAATAAAAATGGGTTTTATTTGGATGATTATCGTAGGTCTCGTTGCAGGTTTATTAGCTCGTGCTATCAAACCGGGTAATGACGCGATGGGCTGGATTATGACGATTGTATTAGGTATCGTCGGTGCTATGCTCGGTGGTTTTATTGCAGGGCTCATTGGTATTGATGCAGATGGCGGGTTCACCGGTCTTATCTTCTCAGTAATCGGTGCAATTATCCTTCTGTTCCTCTATGAGATGATTATGAACAGACGCCGCGTATAACTATTAGTCTTTTAGCTTACAGTCTATTAAATAAATGAGCCTCATATCGTATGAGGCTTTTTTTGGCATCAGCAATGCCTTTTGGTAAAAGAGCAAACATGCCCTAAATGACCTACCTATATGACTGAGTAGGTCGCAAATATCCTTGATAACGCTTACTTTTGCCCTTATTTAACTTATAATAAGCCCTATTTCATCCGCTATTACCGAGGTGCGCTGTTATGGCAATACGCCCTATTCTAAGTTATCCTGATCCGCGTTTGCGTACTATCGCAGCGCCTGTCAAAGAAGTCACGTCTGAGATTAAAACCTTAATCAAAGACATGATTGAAACCATGTATGACGCTGACGGCATTGGTCTTGCAGCAACGCAAGTAGATGAGCATATTCAGCTTATTGTTATGGATTTATCTGAAAATAAAGACACGCCAATGGTGTTTATCAATCCAAAAGTGACGCCGCTGGTTGAAGAAAAACAGCCGTATGAAGAAGGCTGCCTGTCGGTACCTGAGGTCTATGACAAGGTTGAACGCCCAAACAAAGTACGTATCGAAGCGTTAGACGAAAATGGCGAGATCATAGATAAAGAGGTCGAAGGTTTGCTTGCCGTCTGTATCCAGCATGAGATGGATCATCTAAATGGTGTGGTCTTTGTTGATTACTTGTCTCGTCTTAAGCAAACGCGCGCCCGCGATAAAGTCAAAAAAGTGCTTAAAATACGTGAAAAGCAAGACGTCAAGCAAGCTCAGCCGAGTAATGTTTAAATAGCATTTAAGTTAATTGAGCACTTATCTTAACGCATGATGAGTGCTTTTTCATTTCTGTACACTTCTTTATTTATCTCTATAAAGGTTTCGCCATATGACTATGATCAAAATCGATCAATATTTTGACTCTGCCGCTTGGCAAAAATTTACCCAAGCCGCGCAGGGTCGCGAGACGCCATTTTTGGTGGTGGATTTGAGCCGTATCAAGACCAAATACAATCAGATGGTTGAGCTGTTCCCTAATACCAAACTTCACTACGCGATGAAAGCCAGCCCTGCGGTTGAAGTCATTAATTTACTTGCTGATTTAGGCTCAAACTTTGACTGCGCTTCTATCTATGAGTTAGATCGGGTACTAGACTGTAATGTTGAGCCCTCGCGTATCTCTTACGGTAATACCATCAAAAAGGCAGAGCACGTTAAATACGCGTTCGATAAAGGCGTCGATCTATATGCGACCGACTCAGAGGCGGATCTCAAAAATATCGCCAAATACGCGCCAGGATCAAGAGTATTTGTACGTATCCTAGTGCAAGGCGCGCAAACGGCTGAGTGGCCACTCTCGCGCAAATTTGGCTGTCACCCTGATATGGCAATCGATCTACTGGTGCAAGCTAAAGCCTTGGGACTGGTACCTTATGGTATCTCGTTCCATGTCGGTAGCCAACAAAAAGACGTGGCGGCGTGGGATGATGCGATTGCCAAGGTCAAATACATGTTTGATTGGATGAAAAACGAAGAAGGCATCAAGCTACAGATGATCAATCTAGGCGGCGGCTTCCCGACCAATTATATTAGTGAAGTCAACCCTATAGAAGTCTATGCTACTGAGATCAAACGTTACTTGTCTGAGGATTTTCATGACGACGATATGCCAGAGATTATCTTAGAGCCTGGGCGCTCGCTAGTCGGTGGCTCAGGTGTTCTAGTGAGTGATGTCGTGCTCATTTCACGCAAGTCTCATACCGATCTGACTCGCTGGGTGTATACCGATGTTGGTCTGTTCCAAGGCTTGATTGAGACTTTGGGAGAGGCGATCAAATATCCAGTCTATACGCCAAAGATGGAGACCTCCACCAGCGAAGGTACCGTGGTACTGGCAGGGCCTACCTGTGATTCGACCGATATCATGTACGAAGAAGCAGGATATCAGCTGCCTAATGAGCTTGAGATTGGCGATAAGATCTATTGGCTCACCACAGGCGCTTATACCAACTCTTACTCCTCAGTTGAGTTCAATGGTTTTCCGCCTTTAGAGGTAATTTATATCGATTAGTTCTTAGATGCCTCTATAAATAAAAAGCGCAGCACTGTGAATATAGTCAACACTAGATAAAATGGATACGTTATTCAAAAACGCGGAACTGGTATAAATTTTTCTGGCTTGCTGTGCCTACGCAGACAGAGGCTGCAAAAAATTCATTCCAGTCCCGCTGTATCTTTTTTATATTGGACTGACTATAGCAAGGCTGCGCTTTTTTGTGTCTGCTTTAAATGCAATGACTTCAGCAAATTTATCGAACCAAAAGAGAGATAGGCATACTATTATTGCTACTAAAAGTGCGGTTACTGCCATAGCCTGAGCTTTGACTTTGCCCATTTTGGGTAATTTGACCAATCGTAATCCATTGCCCACGCGGCACGATGATCGTACTATTTAGACGCTGAGCTTTGACCGCATTATTCTGACGGTAAGCCGCATTGGATCTGACAAGCGTCTCCTCTACTTGCGATAAATTGACCTCGACTTGCCCATTTGGTAATAGCCTTGGTACAACAGCGATGCCTTGCGTGGTCGGCAATAGTATCTGCTGCTGAATGATGATTTGTCCTAAGGGTTGGTTTAAATTAGAGTAAATACTGCTGCTATAATTTTGCGTTAAAGCATAGAGCGTACCTGTGCTAATACTCGCGGCACTGCCTGAGAGCGTCTGTACTTGATACAGATTACCCGTTCGCTGCTGGCGACTGCTCTGGATGATAGCTCCCGATCCTTGAATACCGCGATTGCTGATAATAACCTGACCTTGTTGGCTATTGCCTTGTACCTTGCTATCACTGCCCACACGTACAGCTACAGTTAATGGCTGCGGCTGACTATCAATCTGTTTTAGTAACTGTTGCACGGCTTGATAATTGGCGCGCGTGGTGCGTAGTAACAATTTTTCTTGATAAGTGCTAACAGTGCCGCCATCAGGGCTGGTATCTAATTGCTGACGTACCGCAGGTAATAACTGATTGCCGCCGTAAGTATCGATGACGTAGGTCTGATAGGTAGCGGCTTGAGTGGTAAAAGGCAGAACAATAATACTTAGAGCAATAGCTATTGATCGCACTGCGCCTGTGGCAGTCGTCATAAACTTTGAGTCGTTATTGTTCGTACTTATGTGCCTACTCATCTTATTTATATCCTACTCATTTAACCCAAGCACATCTTGCATATTATACTGACCGTTTTTTTGCTGGGTGATCCAAGTTGCTGCGCGCACTGCACCTGCGGCAAAGGTCATACGTGCTCGCGCTCGATGCGTAATCTCGACCACTTCGCCATCAGCGATAAACATGACCGTGTGATCGCCGATGATCTCGCCGCCGCGAATCGCATGAATACCGATAGTGCCTGTTTCACGTGCACCGGTTTGCCCTTCGCGTCCGTAGATCGCAACGTCTTTTAGGTTTTGACCACGAGCCTCTGCGACTGCTTGGGCCATCATATAAGCCGTGCCAGATGGCGCGTCGATCTTGTGTTTATGATGCGCCTCAATGACCTCGACATCAGCTTCATTGCCAAAGGCTTTGGCTGCCATAGCCAATAGCTTGAGCGATAGATTAACCCCAGTGGAGTAATTGCCTGCGTAGACAATGGCAATGTGTTTGCTGGCTTCAGTCAGCACTTGCTCTTGCTGCTCGTTAAAGCCTGTAGTACCAATGACCATGGCGACGTTGTGCTCAGCGCAAGTTTGCATGTTTTGTTCAGTGGCATCTGGGAGACTAAAATCAATCAATACGTCGATATCGTCAATTACTGCTACCAGATCATCGACGATTTTTATGTTTAAATGATCAATCGCTGCGACTTCGCCGGCGTCTGCGCCTACGAGGCTTGAGCCCTCACGTTCGATAGCAGCACTCAAAGTCGTTTGCAGATTTTCATTGACGGCTTCAATCAGCATACGGCCCATACGTCCGCCTGCACCGATAACGCCGACTTTTATTGTTGTATCATTTGCTTGCTTGCTCATTATCCATCCTAAATACTTGTGAATATCTGATGATTATCATAGCATGAATTAATTTATGCCCTATTATAAACTCATATGAAAAAGCCCAGTAGTTTCACGTGAAACTATTGGGCTTAGAATGTCAAACAGTGAATCAACGACTAGTCAAACAATTCGCCAATCTTTTTAAAGAAAGATTTTTTGTGCGGTGATTGTTGATGCTTGCTATCACCATCCAAAGTATCTTGGAATTGACGTAATAAGTCTTTTTGCTCACGTGTTAGGTTCACAGGAGTTTCGATAATAACGCGGCAAATCAGATCGCCTTTCATCGTGGTACGTACTGGAGTCACGCCTTTGCCGCGTACTCGCAGCAACTTACCGCTTTGGGTGCCCTCAGCGACTTTGATATTGACTCTACCATCAAGCGTTGGGATCTCAACTTCTTTACCGAGCGCGGCATCGGTAATGCTAACGGGGACATCCATATAGAGATCAGCGCCTTGACGGGTAAAGACTTCGTGCGGCTTGACGCGCACTTCGACATATAGATCGCCGTTTTGTACGCCTGCGCCGCCAGCCTCGCCCTCTCCTGCTAGGCGTACGCGGTCACCATCGTCAACGCCTGCAGGGATAGAGACTTCTAAATTGCGCGCTTTGTCTTTAATGCCGTTACCATGACAGTCAGGGCATGGGTTCTTGATTTGCTTACCAGAGCCGCCGCACTGCGGGCAAGTTTGCTGTACAGCAAAGAAGCCTTGCTGCATGCGAATCTGACCTTGACCGTGACAGGTCTGACAAGTGACGATATCTGAGGCATCTTTTGCGCCTTTACCATCACAGGTATTACAAGGCGCAGGCGCGGTAAAGCTAATCTCTTTTTTGCAGCCCCGTACCGCTTCTTCTAAAGTGAGCTCGATAACGTAGCGAAGATCAGAGCCACGACGGGCGCGACCACCGCCGCCGCGCGACTGACCAAAGATATCGCCAAAATTACCAAAGATATCGCCAAAGATGTCTTGGAAGTTACCACCGCCTGCGCCGCCAAAGCCGCCACCGCCCATGCCGTTCTCGAACGCCGCGTGCCCCATACGATCATAAGCGGAGCGCTTGTCGGCATCGCTCAATACTTCATAAGCCATCGAAGCTTCTTTGAATTTTTCTTCAGCATCAGGGTCATCAGAGTTGCGGTCGGGATGATATTTCATCGCCAATTTACGGTAGGCTCGTTTTACTTCTTTATTGTCTGCTGTTTTGCTAACGCCTAATATCTCATAAAAATCGCGCTTACTCATGGGCTCTCCTATCGTCATGACAGTATGGGCTTACAGGTTATCTACGACTCTCACCTTTTAATATCTTGACGATATTTATTTTTATAAAAGATATAAGTTTCACATGAAACCTACATTCTACAAGGTAAAAAAGGAGTCGATAAACACCTGTAGCGGATACTGCGTAACCAAATCAGTTATTAAAAGTTTGCGCTGTTTATGGAGATGATAGGCTTATTTATCAAGCTGGCAGTCGATAGATTTTTTATTGATGCCATATCCTCTTGTGGCATGCTAATATTTATCGCCCTATTTATTTTTAGATGCTCAAGCAGGTCACACCCTTATGAAAAAGCTGACTACCCTTTTATTGCTACTTATCGTCATTGCTATCGCTGTGTATGCAGGCTCGCCCTACTATAGCGCCTATCAGCTCAAAAACGCTTATGACACCAAAGATGGTGCGACTATCGCAGCTGCCATCGATTATGAGCAGGTGCGACCGAGTATTCAGACGCAGCTGACCAATGATTTTGCAGTGACGATGAGTGAGTACCCATTGGTCGCAGAATTGGGCGGCGATGCACTCAGCCAAGCAGCGGATAACTTTATCGCTCAAGCCGTAGATAGCGCGGTCACCCCGCAAAACGTTGAGAGGCTCATTAACACTCAAGGCCAAGCTAATACCGCGACCAAACAGCTAGCGGCGGCTTGGGCCATCGCTAGTAATCAGGTTGATTTGCGCGGTCTGATTCAAGACCTTATTATTCAGCGCGGTGATATGAGTGCAGTGATTGCCAATCAGACGCAGCTGGTCATGGAAAAGCAAGCAAACGAGCTTGCTCAGCAAGACGCGCAAGCTGGTGATAAACCTGCATTAAATTACTGCGGTATCAACTGCTTTACGATTAGTGGTCAAGTCAAAGGCTATCCTATGACGATAGAGATGGCGCGTAACGGCCTTATTGAGTGGAAAATCGTTGATATTGTGCTTCCTTAATAAAATTATAAGACGCTATTGATGTGTCTTTTAGCCTATAAGTGAGTTTATAATGCATACTCAAACTATACTTAAAAAAACAGGCTCTGATTCTGATATTCAAGAATCGATGACTATATTAGATGGCGGAATGGGACGTGAGCTTGAGCGCCGCGGCGCGCCCTTTCGCCAGCCTGAATGGTCGGCACTAGCTTTGAGCGCTGATCCTGATAGTGTGCGTGATGTTCACTTAGACTACATTAAATCGGGCGCTAGCGTCATCACTACTAACAGCTATGCGGTCACGCCTTTTCACTTAGAAGAGCGGTTTTTTAGTGAAGGAGCGCAGCTCATAAGAGTTGCCGCGCAGCTTGCATTTGAAGCAGTACAGGCCAGCAAAAGTCTGGACACACTACAACTGGACCCCCTACAACCTGTACAAATTGCGGGCAGCTTACCGCCACTCTTTGGCTCTTATCGACCTGACTTGTTCGATCCTAAGCGCGCACCTATGATCGCGCGTCCGTTATTAGCTGAGCAAATAGACTATGTCGATATCTGGCTGGTAGAAACACAAAGCAGCATCCTTGAAGCGATCACTTGGCAGCACCTAATTACAGATTTTACAGCAACTCAAAGTAAGCACTCAGCCAAACCCATTTGGGTCGCATTTACGCTCGATGATAGCGCATTAGATATGGCTACTGACGACAATGAATCCGATAAGCATATAAATACCGCGAAGCTGCGCTCTGGCGAATCTGTGACTCAGGCTGTAGAGGCTATGCTCGCGCTCAGTGTCGACGCTATACTCTTTAACTGTAGCCAGCCTGAGGTTATGAATTTGGCATTACAAACAGCCAAAGCAGCTCTAAATAAAGCAACTGTAGATACAACAATTACAGACAAAGCCTGCAACATGCAGCTAGGCGTCTATGCCAACGCGTTTGCCTCAAAGCAGGTGCATAAACAAGCCAACGCACAATTGCGGCAAATACGCAAGGATACGACCCCTGAGAACTACTTGACGTGGGCCAAGCTCTGGCAAGCTTCTGGCGCTACTATCATCGGTGGTTGCTGCGGCATTGGGACTGCTCATATCACGCAGCTTGCGCAGCATTTAGCTGTCAAATAGCGATGTTCCAGAGTCAGTATCAAAATTCTACTCTACCCCCAAAAACGCCAAAAACTCAGGACTCTCAAAACTCGCTTGATATAAGACGCCATCTTCGCGATAAATTGCAGGGGTGGCTATCACTGCCAATCCCGCTGCCTTCTCACGGTTAGGCGTCACATAATCGGTGCTACAACCAGCAGGTGCTGGGGTCATCTGACCGTTTAGCATAGCGCTATCTAACGCTTGGCGGCGGCTTGCCTCACCAGACTGACACCAAATACCGCGCATCTGCTCAGGTGACTGCTCATAGATAGGATAGCCAATCGTTTTCACGGTAACGCCCTTTTGATTTAGACTATCCATCTGCTTGTGTAGCCTACGGCAATAGGGACAATTGACATCCGTTGCAACATAAATAACGGCGCGATCAGTAGTCGTTGCTGGATAAGTAATCAGCTGCGACTCATCTAATTCGTTAAATACCGATAAGTTTTTGCGGGTTTCAAAGTTTTCATCAAGACCCGTGAATTGACCATTCTCTATCACCGATATCTCCCCATCTGTGACGTATTGCGCATCATCAGAGACCAAAAACGGTACGCCTTCTAACGTTGCACCCCAAATGACGCCGGGCACTGCTGTGTAATAGAACGGCGTTTTGGCGCTCATGTTAGCAAGTGCACTCATATTGGCAAGGAGCGCTGACTTGACCGCACTGCTGACTGGCGTACCGACTTGCGCAGCACTGCTACGCGTAGGCGTCTCGGTCACGACGCGCGGGCTTGGGTTTTTTTGCAAGTCGCCTTGGATGACGTATTTGGCGTCTGCGGTGATATGGAGTGGCGGTTGTCCAGCCAGATCGACTTGATACATATTTGGCAAATTAGAAGGTGCAATCGATGTAATCTCAACCTTGATACCCGCCTCGCTTAACGTTTGACGGATACGGGCATCCACCGTTTGGCTCACTGAGCTGGCTTGAGTATTGCTTGACTGAGAGACGCTACTCATCGTCGATGTGGCAGGTTCAGCGCAAGCACTTGTCGCTAATAAGAGAGCGCTGACGAGACTAATTGCTTTAAATAAAGGCGTGGTTTTGATTGTGGGTAGCAGCATAGCGATTGTCCTAACACAATGGAGTAGTTGCTAGAGTCGGTTATGGTCAGAGACACGATAACATTAGCAATTACTATACAAAAAAGTAGATTAAAAGATATCAGGACTTTAGCACATAAGTTAAATTCGGGAAGGGTTTGCCAGTTACTTTTGCAAATCGCTACTTGAGCTTAAGGGAGGCGCAATACAGATAGATAAAATGAGGTAAACATCTTGTATGATTGTAGGGTATGGTTAGAGAAGCGTAACCTGAAAGTCTTTGAAACAAAGTGTTGCTTTATTAGACTTGCAAGGAAAATTCTTTATAACAATTCCATAAAACTAACCACACCCTACGTAAGATTAGTTAAATGACTTCTAAAACTTAGCCACTTCATCGGCAGTCAAGAAACGACTATCGCCGCGCTCTAACCCGTCTAAAGTGATATGACCGATACTTGCGCGGTGCAGTTCGGTGACGCGATTGCCAAAGTAGCCCATCATGCGTTTGACCTGATGGTATTTACCTTGCTCCAAGGTCAGACGTGCATGCGTCTCATCGATAAACTCAAGGGTGGCAGGTTTAGTCGGCTCATAATCGCCTTCTAACAAGATACCTTCACTCACCTTTTGAATAGCTTTAGCTTGTGCGTCCTCATCCATAGGATCAGCTAGGGTTAGCTCATACACCTTGGCATGCTCGTGCTTGGGACTCGTCACGCGGTGCAGCCAGCCGCCATCATCACTAATGAGTAGCGCGCCTGTGGTATCGACGTCCAAGCGCCCTGCAATACGCAAACTACCCAGCTCTGGTACGGCGATGAGTTCTGTGACGATAGGGTATTCCTTGGCCTTTAGCGTACATTCAAAGCCTTCAGGCTTATGCAGCAAGATATAGCGATTGCCTGTCGCCACCGATAACGGCTCGCCTGCCCACAGCACTTCATCATTGACAATATCGACATGCACGCCTGGATCTTTGATGACCTCGTCGTTGACTGTGACCTCAGAGGCGTGCAGGATTTTTTTGGACTCTTTGCGCGACAGTTCCGTGGCTTTACTAATAAATTTATCTAAACGCATGCTTTTGCTACCATTTGATTTGTTATAGTAGGGCAAGTTTAACATATTCACTCTCAGCCTAGGCATATCATCACGACTATATGAGCTATCAAACCCCAAAAATCGCCGTCAGCGCTCGCCTTGACATCAAAAAATCAGCCTTTATCACTTACAGCTATCCTGTCAGCTCACGTGAAGCGGCTATGTTTCATGTGGAACAATTGCGCGCGCAATATCCAGATGCGCGGCATTGGTGCTGGGCCTATATCATAGGCGATCCTAACAATACGACGAGCGCAGGTTTTGATGATGATGGCGAGCCAAGCGGTACCGCTGGACGACCGATATTAAATGTATTGCAGCACAAATCTATCGGTAATGTGATTATTATCGTCGTGCGTTATTTTGGCGGCATTAAGCTGGGCGCAGGCGGTCTGACGCGTGCCTACGCAGGATCAGCGCAAGCCGTGGTCGATGAGATGACCCTGCAACCTTATGTGCCTATGATGCAAGTACAGATCGTTGCCGATTTCGCTCATGAGTCGCAGTGTCGTTATATCGTTGAAGACCTACAGGGTCATATTGATGACGTCGTCTATAGTAAGCAGGTCACGCTGACTGTGACCATCGCTGACGCTGATATCGCAACGTTGAAAGAGCGTTTGGCGATGGATGGTCGGGTGCTTGAGGACTAAACTGCTTAAAAGACTCACTTATTTGAGTAACCACCCGTTCACTCAAAAGCGTTGGTTTTGCCAGTGGCTATCGGTATGATAACTCATCCTTTTGATCCCACTTTAATAAGATTCTACTATGTATATTCATAATGCCCCAAAAGCCTTTAAACCCGCTCCCTTTAAGCCGCCTTTTTGGCTAACCAATTCACATCTGCAAAGCATCTTACCCAAGTTCTTTGCGCCCAAAACGCCAACGTATCGCCGCGTGGTCAAACCAGACTCCTTGTGCGAGACAGACATCGCCTACGACTTTTATGATGCGCATCCAATCGATAACCCAGATAACGCCTTAGAGCAGACGCCATTGATCGTTCTGTTCCACGGGATGGAAGGCAGTAGCGATAGCCATTATGCGCGGGCTTTGGCGTATCAGATGCATGCTCAAGGCTGGCACTTCGTCGTCGCTCACTTTCGCAGTTGCGGCGGTATACCTGCAAATGGTCGCGTGTTTTATAATGCGGGCGATACCAAAGAGGTGCACCATATGCTACAAAATCTGCGTGAAGAATTTGCCAATATCTATGCCGTTGGCGTGTCTCTTGGCGGTAATGCGCTGGCAAAATATCTGGGTGAATACGGCGATAAAGCCCTCTGCGAAGGGGCAGCGGTGATCTCAGCACCTGTCGATATGTCGTCCGCTGCGCTGAGTATGCATAGCTTTTTGAGTCATCGCATTTATACCCCGTACCTGCTCAACCCTATTATCAAAAAAGCACTCGCAAACGATATCACTGAAGAAGAAATCGCCTCTATCAAAGCCGTCAATCGCATCAGCGACTTTGACCATATCTTTACCGCCCCGCGTCACGGCTACCGCTCCAATAACGACTACTATCATTCTTCCTCGGCGCTACCTTACTTAATCGATGTGACTCACCCCCTACTCCTCATCAGCGCCAAAGATGATCCCTTTATCGGCTTTACCGCGACCGAAGGCGATGTCTCAGACACGGTTACTATTATCGAGACGGATAACGGCGGTCATATTGGCTATTTGCGTTATCGCTCAGAAAAATCTCAGGCCAAAAACGAATCAGCAAATGCTAAGTCCGCAAATGGTGACAACAGCAAAACCTCAAGATTTGATATCAATTGGATACCCGAGACCGTCAGCGCTTACTTTAAAGCCATTGGCGTGGGTTCTAATCAATCATAAGCCGTCATTACTTAGGTCACTTACCCTTGTAAAATTTTGAGACTATATTATGTATCCTTACCTGCGCTATACCAAGTCTATCGTTGACGCTGTCATTGCTAATAAAAAACAGCAACCTCTAGACTTTACGCAAACGAGCGAAGTCACAGTGCGTTGTAGCTTTACCGATATCGATCCGATGTTTGAGATGAATAATGGCCGCGTGTTGACCGTCTATGATATTGGGCGTACCGACTTTATCATTCGTACAGGGCTTGCCAAGCAGCTACTCAAACAGCGTTGGGGTATGGTGGTGGCTGGTAGCACGGTTCAGTACCGTAAGCGTATTCGCCTGTTTGATAAAGTGACGATAAAGACGCAGCTGGTCGGTATGGATGAGCGCTGGCTCTATCTTGAGCACTCGATGTGGGTCAAAGGCAAGCCGTGCTCCTCGGTGCTACTACGCACAGGCGTAACAAAAGGCGGCAGAGTAATTGAAACTGCACAGGTATTAAAAGCGCTAGGTGAGCCTGATTTGGTCGTGTCGCCTGAACCTTGGGTACAAGAGTGGATAGCGTCCAATAAGGATCATCGTTGGCCACCAATGGCTCAGAGCTAAAAAACTCCATTTGAGCTTCTGACCACCTTATCCTCCGTTACCCTAAGTTTTGAGAGCAGACTATGTACCCCTTTATTCGTCATACCACTACGCTTATACAAGCGCTATCGCAAGTCAAAAAGGGGCAGACGTTAACCTTAAATGACGTCAGTGAAATTGAGTTTCGCTGCCAGCTGACGGATATCGATGATTACTTTGAGATGAATAATGGGCGCATACTGACCCTATATGATCTAGGCCGGATGAACTTTGCCGTACGTACAGGATTGGGTCGTCAATTGTTCAAACAACGTTGGAATCTGATCGTGGCCGGTACGAGTATTCAATATCGCAAACGTGTCCGCGCCTTTGATAAAGTGACGATGAAAACTCAAATCGTCGGTATTGATGCACGCTGGATATATATTGAACAGTCCATGTGGGTCAAAGGCAAGCCTTGCTCCTCTGCTCTATTACGAACCGGTATTACTAAAAAAGGCAAGCTAGTCGAGACCGCGCACGTACTTGCAGCACTGGGTCAAGCTGATTGGCTAAAACCACCTGAGCCTTGGGTACAAGAATGGATAGACGCCAATGAGGATCACCGCTGGCCGCCGATGGGTGAGATCGTTTAGAATTTTTAAGCATTTAAAATGTTTAAAAATACAGAATTGAGAGCAAAATTACCGAGTAAGTTTTTGGTAACTTTAGCGCTACCCTTTGCTAACAAGTCACTATATAAATAAATATAATAAATGCTAGGATAGAGATGAGTAGGTTACTCAACAAATTATAAAATAAGGATAATAATATGGCTAAGCAAACAGATTACGTCGGTACGCTATTTGACAATAGCGACTCAAACCCTAGCAAAATCACCCTAGCCTTTACTATGGCAGGTGTCGCCCTCAAGCAAGGTCATTCGGCAACCGTTATCTTGATGGTAGACGCGGTACACCTAGCCTTACCTAATGCGCTAGATAATGTCGATATTGGCGATCCCTTCGAGCCTGCTGGCGAGCTGCTAGAAGCCTTTATCGAAAAAGGCGGTCAGGTCTTGGTCTGCGGCGCGTGTATGAAACATAACGGCGTGGCAGAGTCAGACATTGACAAGCGCTTCCCCGTCATCAGTGGTGACGATGTGGTTAAGCTGTTGATGGGATCAAAAGGGTCTTTGCAGTTGAATTAGAGCTGAACAAATAAAGTTATAAAAATGAGCTGGTTTTCTTTGGCATCTTTTGATGGTTTGGGGAGCTGGCTTATTTTTTGTCTACAATAATTTAGATTTCAAAATCTATTTTGTAGATCAAGCTTTTGAATAATTAAAATGTTGGGTAGGGTGCGCCCCGCGCACCAATTGGTTATTTTGATGTAGCTCAAAGAAATAAACAGAAGACACGTTAGCTAAACCAGAACCCTAAAGCTATAAACTATCTAATTCTATGATGCGCTAGGCGCACCCTACGGCTTAACTACAAAACCATAGTCAAATATATTGACTACAAATCTGTAGCTAACTGCCTTAATAGTAGTAAAGGTGGACATAGGGAGCGGTTCAGCTTGAGCACCGTCAAAAAATTGCACTACAATTTTAGGTGGAAATGGGGTGTGGTTTAGCCTCGATTGCAGCGGATATACTTAGCGATGCACAGGGTTGCGGGCGCTTAGCACGGGTCGGTATCGAGACAGCAGGAACGACCCTTGCTATTAGCGCCCGCGCCTGTGCAAGCTAAGATAGTAGCGTAAAGCGGGACTAGCTACTTTTAAGCCTACTTTTTAAGCCCTTCCCGAAAGCGCTTATAATCCTCAGCCGTTTGATCAACTGCCTCAACCATCGGCACGTGACCGATATCCTTCATCATAATGACTTGTGATTGTGGAATGATGTCTTTGATCACCTTGACGGTTTCAGGCTTGATGACTTGGTCTTTATCACCCCATACCACGAGCGTTGGGATATTGTAGTCGGCGATGACTTTGGCGCGCTCCTCGACATTGTCAGTAACGATTTGCTCCAAAATATTGGCGTGTAGCTCTCTATTGGCAAGGCGCTCTTGCGCAAATACTGCTTTGACCGATTTTGGAATATATGGCGGCTTGTACATGACAAAATCGTACATATCGTAGAAGTCTTCTTTGCTATTAATCAGCAAAGGATTGTTCTCAAGGGTTGCGCCCTCTAGCGATTTTGGCACGCCCGCTGACCAAAACCCTGCGCTATCGACCAGCCACAGACTTTTGACGTCATTGGGATACTTTGCCGCATACGCGACACTGATCGCGCCGCCCATCGAATTACCGCCGACATGAATATTGGACGCCACGCCCTTGGCTTGCATCAGCTCATGCAAGCGTGTGGCTTGTGCCTGTGAGCGGTAGTCTGCGCCCATAGGCTTACTCGATTCGCCAAAACCAAGCAGATCAGGAATCAGCAAATGATAACCCTCTAGCTCATCAGCGATACGGGTAAAGTTGTCTTTGTTACCACCGAAGCCATGAATAAGAAGTAAAGGCTCGCCTGCGATGTTGCCGTTTTCGGCATAGACCAGCTTATCGCCAGACGCTAGCGTGAATGATTTGGTCGTTAGATCCGATTTATTGCGCTCATACTGAATGAGCTTTTGGGTAGTATTGACCGCAAGTGTGTTGGGCGCGGTAGTGCAGCCAACGACGGACGCCGCCAGTAAAGTGGCGAGACTAAGACGTTTTAAGATCATGAGAGCTTCCTAAATATGAATTTTGCTTATGAGTTTAACGGCAAACTCGTATTTAGGGTTGTTAATTGATAACTTGATAGTCAAAGTAGTTTTGTAATAAACAAAACGACCACCGAGCTGATTACCTTTCTAATCAAATGACTCAAGCATTGTCATTTATAATAGGCGTCTTTATTCAACCTACGCCTACTTGGATGGCAAAAAGGATGCACATTGAGCGATACCAGTACCTCCACTGATAAGAAGCGTGACCTTACCAAAGGATCTATTCCTAAAACCATGCTGCTATTTGCCTTGCCTACCCTTGGCTCATCAGCGCTACAGTCTCTAAACGGCTCGATCAATGCCGTTTGGGTGGGTCGGTTTTTGGGTGAAGAGGCGCTTGCCGCAACGGCGAACGGCAATATCTTGATGTTTATTATGATCTCTTTTGTCTTTGGTTTCGGTATGGCGGCGACTATCTTGATCGGTCAAGCGATGGGCAGCCGCAACGAGGTCCTGATCAAGCGCACGATGGGAACGGCGCTGGGTAGCATTATTCCGATAAGTGTACTGGTCTCGGCAGGCGGATGGATATTTGCGCCGATGCTACTAGATCTACTCGGTACGCCGCCAAGTGCGTTTGATCTTGCGCTGACTTATCTGCGCATGATTTTTATTGCGATGCCTGTCACCTTAACTTTTACGCTGATGATGATGGCGCTACGCGGCACAGGGGACTCTACGACGCCGCTTTGGTTTATTATTATATCAGTGGTCATTGACCTGGTTTTGACGCCGACGCTCATCTTGGGTCTGGGGCCGTTTCCTGAATGGGGTATATTTGGCTCGGCGGTTGCAACTGCGGCGGCAAATGCTATCGCGCTTATTGGCATGATTATTACTTTGTACTGGCGCGGCTCAGTGCTGACCTTAAGTATGCCAGAGCTGCGCTTTTTGCGTGCTGACCGTGAGATTTTGAAGTCGATGTTCTCCAAAGGTTTGCCCATGGGTCTGCAGATGATCGTTATCTCATCAGCGGCTTTGACTATGCTATCGCTAATTAATCGCGAGGGCGTGCAGACGACCGCTGCCTACAGCGCGACCCAGCAGCTGTGGACGTATGTACAGATGCCTGCCATGGCGCTCAGTGCGGCGGCAAGCGCCATGGTCGCGCAAAATATCGGTGCTGATCAATGGAGCCGCGTGGCAGGAATCACCCGCTGGGGGCTTATCTTTAACGTAGTGTTAACAGGTACTATGATCGGCGTACTAACCATTTTTGATAGCACTATTTTGAGCTTTTTCTTGGGTAGTGATAGCCCAGCGGTACCGATTGGACGCCATATTCAGCTCATGGCGACATGGGGCTTTGTGTTCTTTGGTATCGCGCAAGTGTTCTTTGGCACTATGCGTGCAAATGGCTATGTGATTTGGCCGCTGATTGTCATGGTGATCTCGATGTATCCGGTGCGACTTGGCTTTGCTTTTGGGCTTTATCCTGTACTTGGCACCGATGCGCTTTGGCTGTCGTTCCCAGCAGGCATGGTTGCTACCGCTGTGATGGGCGGAGGACTATATCTACACGGCGGCTGGCGTAAAGGCAAAAACCTATCGGCAGAGGAAGCGGCGCAAAGATCTGAGGGCTACCGTGCTCAGGTAGGAACGTGTTCGTCGTGCCGTGATATGGCACCGACGACGTCGTGGAAGCATTTACCTTCGCTGCGTATTGCCGACTTACGCCACAAACTTCAGAGCATTGATTAGGTACTGCAAAAGGGCGAATTTAGTGAGGCTAAGCGTTGGCATCGAGTTGGGGCTAGCTCAATAAAAACGTCACCGCCGCTAGCGCATGAATAGCGGTCATTAAAAACAATAACTAAGCAGAAGATTATGGCAAACACTACTACCCTCAACATTCGTATTCGTCGCAAATACTACCGTCTGATATTTACCTGCCTTATGGCGCTAATGATGTCGCTTATCATTTCAGCGGCACTGATACTGGTCAAGACGGGCTATAGCGATCATTTTTTCGCTGATCTAATGGGCTCATGGGGACTGGCATTTGTCTTTGCTTGGCCCAGTGCTTATCTCTGCGCGTATCTGGTGCAAGAGCATGTGCTGAGCCGCATCGAGTTTTATTGATCTTGTTAGACTCTCACAACATCAGGTAACCAAATCTGCCTTGCTAGTAATCCAAGCCTCTTGTTAAGGTAATTGTTTATAACAACAATAAAGGAGGCCACTATGCAAGCCTATCTACTCCATAAAGCAGGCGGTATTGAGAATCTAACTCTAAGTGAGATTGATACGCCCATGCCCAAAGATGGTGAGGTGCTAATTAAGATCAAAGCCATAAGTATCAATCCTGTCGATGTCAAAATACGCGAGATGCCAAAATTACTAGACAAAGTCTATGGCACCGATAGACCACTGATTTTGGGCTGGGATATTGCAGGTATAGTCCATGCGGTGGGCCGCGATGTTACTGACTTTAAGGCGGACGACAAGGTATTTGGACTCGTTAACTTCCCAGGTCATGGCAGTGCGTATGCCGAATACGTCGCCGCGCCTGGCGAGCATTTGGTCGAGATTCCTGAGGGCACCTCTTTTCCAGAAGCCGCCGCGACCACGCTTGCAGCATTAACCGCATTACAAGTACTACGCCCAAGAATAAAGGCGGGTGATAAAGTCCTGATACATGCAGGCTCTGGCGGCGTCGGTCATTTTGCGGTACAGATCGCCAAAGATATCGGCGCTTATGTCATCTCCACCTCCTCCGCTGACAATAGGGATTTTGTGTTGTCGCTCGGTGCAGATGAGCATATCGATTATGAAGCTCAAGACTTTGAAAAAATAGTCTCAGATATCGATTTTGTATTGGATGCAATCGGTGGTGAGGTGCTCAAGAACTCTCTAAAAGTGACCAAAGATGGCGGCGAAATCATCAGTCTACCTGCCCCGCAATTCTCTGATGAGGTACTCGATTATACGCATGAGCACGACATCGATGTTGCTTATTTTAACGTCACCTCTAATGGCGATGATATGCAAACCCTAAAGACTATGCTTGAGAAGGGGGTGCTAAAACCGCATGTGTTCAAGACTTTTGCCTTTGCAAAGCTGCATGACGCGCATCGTCAAGTTGAGACCAATCATACCGTAGGTAAAGTAATCGTTGAGGTATAGCTCATTTATTAAAGAACGCATGAATCAAAAGGTTTAACTAAAGTCACATTGCGAACCTTTAGGTTCACTTGTTATGGTAGTGCTTGTTTTATAGCTATCGAGCAAGTAGCTAAGCATTTGCAAAAACATTCAAAAGTACAAAACACTTAAAATCAAAAAAAGGATTTATTATGCGCAGCGCAACTTATAACGAATTTGGCAAACCAACCGAAGTCCTCAGCCTAGGCGATCGCCCAATTCCTGAGCCCAAAGCCACCGAGGTACGCGTCAAAACCACCCTCGCCTCTATTCATAATCATGACCTATTGACCATTCGCGGCAAATATGGCTTTAAGCCTGAACTGCCAGCCATCGCAGGCTCTGAGGCGGTAGGCGTGGTCGATGCTGTTGGTAGTGATGTCAAAAATCTAAAAGTCGGTCAGCGTGTCGCCGCAGCCAGTGTACAAGCCACTTGGGCGGAGTATTTCGTCGCTGTCGAGGATATGGTCTTTGCCATCCCTGAGAGCTTAGATGATGAGATGGCGGCGCAATTGATCGCTATGCCGCTAAGTGCCCTTATGCTGCTCGAATTCTTAGAAGTAGAAAGTGGTCAATGGGTCATTCATAACGCTGCTAATGGCGCGGTCGGTAAGTCGCTTGCCATGCTAGCCGCAGCGCGCGATGTCAACACCATCAATGTCGTACGCAGTAAAGAAGCGGTAGAGGAATTAGAAGCGGTCGGCGCAAAGAATAACATCAATACCGAAGATGAAGACTGGAAAGAACAGGTCAAAACGCTCCTCGGTGACGACAAAATCAGCGCAGCAGTTGATTCGGTCGGCGGTCAAGACAGCGGCGATATGCTCTCGCTCCTAGGTCATGGTGGCACCTTTGCAGTATTTGGCGCGATGTCAGGTAAGCCTATGGTACTTAACCCTACCGATGTGATCTTTAAACAGGCGGTGATCAAAGGATTTTGGGGTAGCAAGCTGAGCCAAGAGATGAGCGTAGAGAATAAACAACGCCTAGTTGATGAACTTATCGAGCGCGCGGTAGATGGTAAATTACAGCTTCCTGTCGAAGCTACTTTTGATTTGGCTGATATCACTCAAGCGGTCGATGGCAAATTGCAATCGGGTAAAAATGGTAAGGTATTACTTAAGCCATAAATATATACAAACCTACTAGCACTAAACCACTATTTTTTTAGGAGATACTATTATGTCCGAGCAAACCTTTAAAGCGCTAGTCGTACGCGAAACCAGCGACGGCGAATTTAACAAAAGCATTGAGCAGCGCCATGTTAGCGATTTACCTGAGAATGATCTGCTAGTTGAGGTGCATTACTCATCCTTAAATTATAAAGACGCAATGTCAGCCTCAGGCAATAAAGCTATTAGCAAAAACTTCCCACATACCCCAGGTATCGATGCTGCTGGCGTGGTCGTTAGCGATAAGTCTGGCACTTTTACCAAAGGTCAAGAAGTCGTCATCTTTGGCTATGATCTAGGCATGAACACTGATGGCGGCCTCGCTGAGATGATTGCTATTCCTGCTGATTGGGCGGTTAAATGTCCAGACTCTCTCACGCTAAAAGAGGCGATGATCTATGGTACGGGCGGTGTCACTGCCGCGCTTAGTATCCAAAAGCTTGAGAAAATGGGCGCAAAACCTGAACATGGCTCTGTCGCCGTCAGCGGAGCAACGGGCGGCGTCGGTAGTATCAGTATCGCCATACTTAATCAATTGGGTTATGACGTTATCGCCTTCTCAGGAAAAACGGAACAAACCGAGCATCTCAAAGAGCTTGGCGCAACTGAAGTCCGTCATCGTGATAGTGTCAATGAAGTCGGCAGTCGACCTGTCGGACGCGAGCTGTGGGCCAATGCTATCGATACCGTTGGCGGTGACTATTTAGCGAACTTGCTCAAGCAAACCAAAGCAGGCGGCGCGGTGACCTCTTGTGGTCTGGCGGCCTCTGCTGAATTCTCCATGACGGTACTACCCTTTATCACTCGCGGCGTCTCCTTGCTCGGTATCGATTCGGTCTTTATTCCGTTAGAGGATAAAAAGGCAATCTGGGAGAGAGTGGCTACGGATATGAAGCTGCCTAATCTTGAGAGTTATGGCGAAGAGATTACCCTTGAGCAAACGCCTGAGTACTTAGATCGCTTTATGGCGAGTCAGACGGTTGGGCGTTATGTGGTGAATGTGAAGGGTTAGATTTTGGTTTAGAAGGTGGGTTTTTAAATAATGGCAGTGCTCTTTTGGGGTGCTGCTTTTTTTGACTTGAATAGCTCTTAAAGTCATACAAACTAAGTAATACTCATAGGTTGCTTGGTAATCAGCTCTTTCACTTCTTAATTAATTTCCAAAAATTACACAACTAATTACACATAATGTGTATTATATAGTAACTTTAAATAGACTTATCAGCTTACTGAGAGTTCGTTATGTGTGACTACAAAAAGTTATCGAATCAGCCTTTAGTCTTTGTATTAGCAGAATTTAGATTTTCTCCTATACTAGATATAAAGGAATATATACCCAAGATTCAAGATGCTTTGAGAAATAAGCTACCCATATCAAAAAACACGGAAACCCAAGATATTACGGTTTCGCCTAACGGAATTAGCGTACAGGCTCAAGCCAACTGGGAATTTATCTCCAAAAACAGTCATACAGCAGCTTCGGTTAATCAGAATCGTTTATTATTTATGACTAGTGAATACGAACGTTTCGATGGGTTTAAAGAGTACTGTGATTTCTTATTACAAACTATTATAGACGTCGTTGATCCGAGCCTCTGTTTGGGTCTTGGCTTGCGCTATAGTGATACTATTTTCGATATTGAAAATAAGGGATCAATCGAAGATTTCGTTCAGCCTAGGCTATATAACAACGATGACTTAATGCTATCAGGAAATTTATTAAGACAGACCAATGAAACCTTATGGAAAACGAAAGAAGGCGCTATTTTTATTCGTTCAATATATGGTGAAGATAGGGTTTTAGTTTGGCCTGATGCGGAAAACTTACCTGTTGCAATGCAAAAGACTTCTGATAAACCTGTGAAAAGACTACTTTTAGATATCGACCATGTATGGGATGCTCAAGAAGAAGAGTCAGGGCCATTAGATTTTGATAAGGACTTAATACTCAGTAAGCTTGCGAGCATGCACAAAATCAGTAGAAAAGCATTTTGGAATGTAACAACAGAAAAAGCCAAGGAGGCATGGAAATGAGACCAAATAGTTATGGATCTAATTGGAACAAAAGTATTACTACCGCTCTTATAGGCGCCTCTATTCTTGCCACTACTCCAACCTATGCTTCTAAAAAATCAACCAGCTACGATGATAGTCGCTACGTGGTAGATAAGATGAGTCGATCAAGCGGCTCCAGTATTAATGTTAAGTACAATACTCGTCAGTCTCAGCTTTCGACAATAAAAGAGTATTTTGATTTGAGTGATGAAGAGCTTGCTAACCTTGTTGGTGTCTCAAGAAAAACGCTGTACAACTGGGAGAAGCAAGGGATTAGTAAAGAAAAAGATAGACAAAGAGTGTTTGAGTTAAGCGTTATCGCAGAAGACTGGAATTACAATAAGCTTCCTACTGATAAAGAAAAGCTGTTTACCCCTATTATAGGTTCTACTAGCGTGATGCAAATGTTGACAGATAAAGAGCTTGATAGAGAAAAAATAATTTTTGCAGGTCGACGTCTTGCTCACCAATCATTGACGCCTGAAGTAGGTTTGATTTAGAGGTATAAATGCAGCGTTCCGTACTCGAAGCATTAGGATGGCGACAAGGCAGCTTTATTGATTCCGAATCAGTTGCAAAGCTGATAGGTGATATGAATAGTAAGTTCACTATATCTGCTAATGACTTATTAGTTGTGGCTTCACAATCGTGCGACGTTGCATCTTCTCAAGAAGAATATATTGAATTATCTATTGTACGGCTTTTACGAGCTGGAGAGTTTAGTAAACAATATAGCCATAATCGTCATCCTAGAGTACTTCATATAGAAGCAAACTCAAACAGCTCTGACGAGAAAATCAATTTAAAACTGCAAGCTCATGAAAAGATACAAATAGAAAAACAACTTCTTGAAGAACACACTCCTGATAGCTCAATTAACTTTTCAGAGGAAAATCTAAATCAATATGTAGATTGGTTAGCAGGTCGTTATAAGAGACCTGCATTACCTACGAAGTTTGATCAGCTAATCGCATTTTCTGACAAGAAAGGTAAAAGAAAAAAGATTGCTAAACGAGCTAATGACTATTTAACTGGTATATATGTTGAGATTTATCCAAATCGGGATATTAACGATGGTGAGACTTATTCAGTGAATTTGTTAGGTATAACTTCTGGCGAACAGTCTATTACCTTTGCTACTGATGTACTTAATGACTATGCTGATATATTGAAAGATGCTGGAATGGACGTTTCTGTTTCTAAAGTAGGTACTGAATTTCAAATTTCTTTAGGTACTTTGCGTCAATATCAACGTATCAATTTTGACTATCTTTCATACGAAGAAAGTAACCCTTTACCACCTGATACAAGAATTTAGACAAAAAAACACCCAACAAGTTGAGTGTTTTATGTTATCTAAAACCAATCATTAAACTAAACAACCCTACTCCCACTCAATAGTAGCCGGCGGTTTACTCGACACGTCATAAGTGACGCGCGAGACGTCTTTAATCTCGTTCATAATGCGATTACTCACCGTTTCAATCAGCTCATAGGGCAGATGGGCAAAGCGCGCGGTCATAAAGTCCACGGTCTCGACCGCACGTAACGCAATCACCCACGCATAGCGACGACCGTCACCGACCACCCCGACCGATTTGATCGGCTGAAATACTGCAAAGGCCTGCGCGGTTTTGTCGTACCAACCTGAACGCTCAAGCTCTTGCATAAATATCGCATCAGCAAGGCGTAAGATATCGGCGTATTCTTTTTTGACTTCGCCGAGGATACGTACGCCCAAACCCGGCCCTGGGAATGGATGACGATAAATCATTTTCTCAGGTAAGCCAAGGGTGATACCCAGTTTACGCACTTCATCTTTGAACAGATCACGTAATGGCTCGATAAGTTTAAAGGCCAAATCATCGGGCAGTCCGCCGACGTTATGGTGGCTCTTAATGACATGCGCTTTGCCTTGATGCGATTTGGCTGATTCGATAACGTCTGGATAAATCGTGCCTTGCGCCAAGAACTCAATCTCTTTGCCATCGCTTTGTTCGCTAACTTGGCGCGCGCTATCGGCGAAGACATCGATAAAGGTTTTGCCGATGATTTTGCGTTTGGCTTCAGGATCAGACTCGCCTGCTAGCGCGTTTAAAAATAGATCCTCAGCATCGACACGGATGACTTTGACACCCATGTTTTCCGCGAAGACTTGCATCACTTGATCGCCTTCGTGCAGACGCAGCAAGCCATTATCGACAAACACACAAGTGAGCTGATCACCAATCGCTTTATGCAGTAGTGCCGCCACCACCGAGCTATCGACGCCACCTGAGAGACCAAGCAGGACTTGCTTATCACCGATTTGCTCTTTGAGTTGCGCGATACGCATATCAGCGATATTGTCTGGTGTCCACTCGCCAGAGCAGTCGCAGATTTGATGCACGAAGCGACCGAGTAGCGCTTGCCCTTGTAGCGTATGGGTGACCTCTGGATGAAACTGGAGACCGTAATAGTGCTTATCATCATCCGCCATAATCGCAATCGGACAGCTGGGCGTGCTGGCGATAATCTCAAAGCCTTTGGGTGCTTCAACCACCTTATCGCCATGACTCATCCAGACATTTAGATTGGCTGTGCTGTTTTCCGTAGTGCTGTCTTCTATGCCATCAGTAAGCTGTGAGTGACCGTTTACATTGATTGTCGCTGCGCCGAACTCGTGAATATCGCTGGCATGTACCTTACCGCCGAAACGGTCCGCCATCGCTTGCATACCGTAGCAAATGCCAAGTACAGGCACGCCTAACTCAAACACGGCATCATTGATACGCGGGCTGTTCTCTGCATGGACGCTCTCAGGACCACCCGATAGGATGACGCCTTTTGCGCCAAAATCGATGATACGCTGAGTGTCGATATCATAAGGGAACATCTCACAAAAAACGCCAGAATCGCGCACACGGCGGGCGATCAACTGGCTATATTGCGAGCCAAAATCAAGGATAAGGATGCGGTCTTCTTTGATAGTTGGAATTGCAGAATTATTGGCGGCAGGGGTCATAATATTGTCCAATGGTAAAAGCAGAAAAATAAGCGTATTTTAGCAAGAATAAGACGAGTATGCGCGACTGATAACATCGATTGTGCAACATAAAAGAGTACCTTTTCGCATCGGCAATCATACAAGTGCGCTAATTTAATACATAAACCCTTGGGTTATTCGTTACTATAATTTTGATATAACAATAATGGAGACAGCTCGTGAGCAAAACAGCCAAACCTAAATTTGACAACCCAAAAGACTATATCCTTACTAAGTCCGATATTGGCGCTATTCCCGAAACCAGACACGTGCATCAGTTTAACGAAAACGCTATTCGCCATACGGTATCTCTAAGTGACATCGTTGGACTGAACACTTTTGGTCTGCATCTGGTACGCGTTGAGCCGGGCGATGAGACCACCCAGCACCACTATCATGAAGAGTCAGACGAATTTATTTATGTGCTAGAAGGCGAGCTATCACTGCGTTATGGCGACGAGAGTTATCCATTAAGTGCAGGCGATTTTGTTGGTTTTCCAGCGCACGGTGCGGCGCACTCGATGCGTAATGATAGTGATAATGACGCGGTGTATCTAATGGGTGGTAGTAGACCGCCGATTGATATCACCAATTATCCCGATATCAAACGCAGAATGTATAAGATCCATGGAGAAAAGGAATTTGTCGATTTGGTAGATTTAGGTAGGGTCTAAATAAATAATGGATAGAGCGAAAGATAAACTTATAAAGAATAGTTTTTTGTATTGCGATTATCTAGAAAAATTAGTATGGTGACTTATTATTTGGTTTAGTCATTAGTTGAGTTTTAGCATCTTGTATAGACTCACTGCCATTCAAAATATTACGATTATAACTCGACAGGTATGTCTCTATGAGCAAACTCAAATCTCTTATCCGTAAAAGCCCTAAAGTCGATAACGCTGCGCCTCTCGCAATCACCTCTGATAGCGAAAACGCCGACAACACCAGTTTAGATATGACTTCCAAAACCAACACCCCCATCGAGCAAACGCGCTGGAATGGTTGGGGCAACGTCAATATTAATAAAAAAGTCTCGCCGCATGGCGCAAAACTGATCAAATCCCACATTGGCAAAACCAAAAAACTCAAATCAGTTAGCCTGCAACAAGTGCTAAAAACTGTACCACAATCACGTTTGCCTGCTGAGCTTACTGATTTAGATATAGTGACGACTGATAGCGAAGTTAGACTTAGACACGCCCGCGGACAGAGCTTTCCTGATTGGATTGCGATGCATGGCGGCGACTTTGAAGTGTTCCCTGACGGCGTGGCGCACCCAAAATCGACCAATGATGTCGAGCAATTACTTAAATTAGCCCAAGAGCACGACTTGATTGTCATTCCTTTCGGCGGCGGCACGTCTGTAGCTGGACACATCAATCCGCAACAGGGCGCGCGTCCCGTGTTAACAATCGCTATGAGTAAAATGGATCAACTTATCGACCTAGATAGGGAGAGCCAAATTGCTACTTTTGGTGCCGGTACGCAAGGACCAGCGGTTGAGGCGCAATTGGATGAGCATGGTTATCGCTTAGGGCATTATCCGCAGTCGTGGGAGCTGTCGACACTTGGTGGTTGGATTGCCGCGCGCTCTAGTGGTCAGCAGTCCTTAGGCTACGGGCGCATCGAGCAGATGTTCGCTGGCGGCACTTTAGTGACCCCGCAAGGCGTGCTAGAGATTGCTGATATTCCTGCATCCTCGGCAGGGCCTGATCTGCGTGAGATGATGATGGGCACTGAGGGTCGCGCGGGTATCTTTACCGAGGTAAAAATGCGCGTGCAATCGCAACCTGAGGAAGAGCTTTTTAAAGTGGCCTTTTTACCGAATTGGGAAGCGGGTAAAGCGGTACTTAAACAAGCAGTGCAACAAGATATTCGCTTGTCTATGCTACGGTTAAGTAATGCGGTCGAGACTGACGCACATTTGCATCTAGGTACTACGCCAAGTCAGTTTTTAGCGATTAGCACTTATCTAAAAGCGCGCGGGCTGAGCTCAGAAAAGGTAATGCTCACTTATGGATTCTCAGGCGATAAAGCGCAGAATAAATTAGCGCTAACTCAGTTTAATAAACTGTTAAAGCAAAATGGTAGTGTCACGGGCAAAATCACCGATATTATGGGCAGCGTCTGGGTGCACGGGCGTTTTAAGTTCCCTTATCTGCGCGGTACGCTTTGGGATAAAGGCATTATGGTTGATACCTTTGAGACCGCCACCAACTGGATCCATATCGACGAGCAAATGGCGCAGATGCAAGAGGCGGTCAGAAACTCACTCGCTGATGAAGGCGAGAAAGTCATGGCCTTTACCCATATCTCGCACGTTTATAAGCAAGGCGCAAGTCTTTATACCACCTACTTTTTCCGCGCCGCCAAAGATCATGCAACCACCTTACAGCGCTGGCAAAAAATCAAACATGCGGCAAGTACTAGCGTGGCTAATGGCAAAGCGACGATATCACATCAGCATGGCGTCGGTCGCGATCATGCCCCGTATCTGGCTGCCGAAAAAGGTAAGCTTGGCATTCAAGTGACTCGTGATATGCTCAAAAGCTTGGATCCTGAGCAGCGTATGAACCCGGGTGTGTTGCTCGAAGAGTAATTTTAATTAAGAGCTTTGTTTATAGCCAGTTTGATAGAAGAGCGTTACAGCGCGGCTGGTCTTGATTTTGCGCAGCCTCTGGAGTGACGCAGTCGCACAGCAAGCAAGCAAGCAAGCAAGCAAGCAAGCAAGGAAAATTTATACCAGTCACGCGTCATAATACAAAGGGCTTAGTTTATTTGAAATCAACTATGTCTAATAAATTATTAATTAAGAAGAATGGTTTATGACTCAAAGCAAACAACGCCAGCAAGCCCTCGCGCCTCTAGCACGATCTGAACCTTGGGATATGCTCATTATCGGCGGCGGTATTACTGGGGCGGGCATTGCGCGTGAAGCGGCAAGGCGTGGTCTAGCGGTATTACTTATCGAGCAAAAAGACTTTGCTTGGGGCACCTCCAGCCGCTCTAGCAAAATGGTACATGGCGGATTGCGTTACATAGCTTCGGGCGACTACAAAACCACCTTACTTAGCGTCCGTGAGCGTGAGCGTATGCTCACTGAAGCAGACGGTCTGGTCAACGAGATGCACTACGTCATGCCGCATTATAAAGGCAAGTTTCCACCGCCCTGGATATTTAATACCTTATTAAGAGTCTATGACAGAATAGCGGGCAAACGTTATTTTAAATACTTTAAAAGGGACGCTTTTTTACGTCTGAATCCTAATATCAAGCAAGATAAATTTTTGGGTGCCAGCCAGTTTAGCGATGCCGTCACCGATGATTCGCGCTTAGTCATGCGTGTACTTGGTGAGGCTACCCATGACGGCGCGCACGTTATTAATTATCTCAAAGCCGAGTCGCTCATCACTAATGAGCAAGGCTTAGTCGTTGGCGCAACTTTAAAAGACACCGCTTCTAAAGATAAAGATCAAACCTATAAGGTTCACGCCAAAGTAGTGGTCAGTGCCACAGGCGCTTGGGCCGATACCTTACGTATGCAAGCCAGTAATGAAACCGAGCAAAGCTTCAAAAAGCAAATACGTCCCTCACGCGGTAGTCACTTAGTGGTCAGTCAAGAGCGCTTGCCTACCTCGCAAGCTTATACCTTCTTGCATCCTACTGATAAAAGAGCGGTATTCGTCTTTCCGTGGGAGAACCGCACTGTGCTAGGGACTACCGATTTGGATCACCCGCCACTTAATGACGAAGAAGTCGGTATCACTAGCGCCGAGGTCGATTATCTACTAGCAGCAACTAACTCATTATTTGATGATACCGATCTCAATCGAGAAGATGTCATCAGCACGTGGGCAGGCGTGCGTCCGCTGATATCCGATAGCGGCGATGGCAAACGCGTCAGCCCCAGTAAAGAAAAGCGCGATCATAGCGTTTGGCTCGATAATAATCTGGTGACCGTCAGTGGTGGCAAGCTGACTACCTTTCGCCTAATTGCCCTTGATGTGCTTGAAAAGTGTCAACAAGTGCTCGCGCTTGATGACACGACTACTCAAGAGCAAGCCATAAATGGCGACCAAGTTTTTAGTAATAAAACCCCAACCCATCCCAAATTCGCCACTTTACCAAAATCTCTACAGCAGCGCTTGCAAGGGTTTTACGGTCTACAGCTCGATAATTTATTAGAGCTGGCGCATGAAGAAGACTTAGCTTATGTCACCGATAGCAACACTATTTGGGCCGAAATTCGCTTTGCCGCACGCTTTGAGCAAGTCATACATTTAGATGACTTGTTATTAAGACGCACGCGCTTAGGTTTGATCCTGCCGCATGGCGCGATGACCCCTTTAATCAGCGCGAGACTTAAGCAAATTTGCCAAAATGAGCTGGGCTGGGATGAGCAAAAGTGGCAACAAGAAGTCGCTCGCTATACCGAGTTATGGCAACGCTATTACCATTTGCCTGCGGCTTAGTGTTTTTTATACCTACATTTAAGATACTTTAAGAGTTATGCTGTGCGGCTGGTATAAATTTTCCTTGCTTGCTGTGCGACTTCGTCACTCCAGAGGCTGCGCAAAATTCATCCCAGCAGCATATAGCAAATGTGTATCAGTTTTAACTAGAACTGAGTATAGTTAAGGACAACTATGACCGATAATTCTGCAAACCCGATTTATTTCTTAGCTATCGACAACGGCACCCAAAGCGTCCGCGCGCTTATCTTTGATCAATTCGGCAGCGAGATTGCCAAAGCCCGCGTGCCTATCGAGCCGTATTTCTCCGAGCAGCCCAATTATGCCGAGCAGCACGCCGATTACTATTGGCAAAAGCTGACGGAAGCCTGCCAGCAATTATGGCAAAGCTGCGAGATTAAACCTGAACAAATCGCCGGCGTCAGTCTCGCCACCCAGCGCTATACTATGATCTGCCTTGATAAAGACATGCAGCCGCTACGTCCTGCTATCGTTTGGATGGATTTGCGCCGCGCTGAAACTGGTGATATTGGTTTTTTAAACCCGCTCACCAAAATCATCGGCATGGGCGAGCTGGTCAAAGACGCGCAGCAAAAAGCGCGCTGTAATTGGCTCGCGCAAAACGAACCTGAGATGTGGGCAAAGACCGCGCATTACGTCAATCTCTCCGCCTACCTCACTTATCAGCTTACAAATGAACTTATCGACTCAAACGGTCACGCGGTCGGCTACCTGCCTTACGACTACAAAGCACAAAAATGGCTCAAACCCAAAGACCTCAAATGGCGACTGTTTAGCTGTACCCCCAAGCAAATGCCCAAAATCGTCCCGCCAAGCCAAACTCTCGGTAAGATAAGCGCCAAAGCTGCCGAGACCACCGGCATACCCCAAGGCACGCCAATGATTGCCGCCGCCAGTGACAAAGCCTGCGAAGCCCTTGGCGCAGCAGGTCTGGCCGCCGATACCGCATGTCTTAGCTTTGGCACCACCGCCACTATCAATACCATCTCCCCCGATTACGTCGAAATCCTCAAGCACATGCCCGCCTACACCGCCGCCGCCCCGCACTACTACAACCACGAGTACATGATTTATCGCGGTTTTTGGATGGTCAGCTGGTTCAAAGAGCAATTCGCCCACTACGAGCAACAACTTGCCAAAACCCAAGGCATCGACACCGAAAAGCTCCTCGATGCCGCCGTCAAAGACATTCCAGCAGGCTGTATGGGACTCATCATGCAGCCCTATTGGTCACCCGGCGTCCGTCATCCGGGGCTTGAAGGCAAAGGCGCGCTCATCGGTTTTGGCGATGTGCATACCCGCGCGCATGTATACCGCGCTATCTTAGAAGGACTGGCTTACGAGCTCAAACTCGGCTTTGATACCATTTCAAGGCGCACTGGCAAACCCATCAAACACCTGCGCGTCTCAGGTGGCGGCTCCCAAAGCGACGCCGCCATGCAGCTCACCGCCGACATCTTTGCCATGCCCGCCTACCGACCGCACACTTTCGATGCCACTGGCCTCGGCGCGGCCATCAACTGCGCGGTGGGTCTCGGCGTCTATCCCGACCACGCTACGGCTAGCGAAGCCATGACCCATTTAGGCGACAAATTCTTACCTATTGAAGCCAACGTACAACTCTATAAGCGCCTGTATAACGAAGTCTATCTGAAGATGTACGAGCGCCTGAAACCCTTATACCAAAGCATTCAAGACATCACAGGATATCCTGCCAAGTAGTCTAAGCAGGTTTGAGGTGTCGGCTATTGGGAGTGGTTAAAAGGTGAGGGGTTTTGGCTGATATGTTGTGGGAGCTAATCGCGCCTTTTGCTTGTATATGCATTATAGGTTCAGTCGGCTACAATTGATTCAAACCACTCTTCTCGCTCAAAATTTTAAAGTAAAATATATAAGTATAAAAAAAAGGACTTTGAAAATGAAAAACTATACAAGACTGTCTCAAACAAGGTTATCTGAAGAGTGGATATCGCAATTTGAAACTACTTACGATAAGAATATTGCGAAAGAACTTTTAGATTCCTTAAAGTATGTATCTATCAGAGAATTTGAAACAGCTTTAGAAAGTAGTTTGATAAAGCTTGTAGAAAGTACAGGAGAAAGAATAGCAGTATATCCAGTAACTGAGTCAGATACTCCTGCTTCAGTTTTTTATGGAAAAACAAAGTCAGATGGTAGACTTGAATCTAACTCTAAACCTTCTAGAGAGGGAAGGAAGAAAAAATATGGAAGTGAAGATAGAGTAGGAGGTTTTCTAGAAAAGGTAAGTTCTAGCTTAGCTTGGAATAATATGTCAAGAATAGAGTGTATACCAACTATAAATACAATTAATAATCAAGGAATAGAAAATATTGTTTTAGTAGATGATTTTTGTGGAAGTGGAGTTAGAATCTCTGGTTATTACAAAAATATTTTTCCAGCCTCTCTAAAACGGAAAATTTCTCTAAAAAAGATAAAGTTATGGTTGTTGATTTATGCAGCTAACTCTGATGGTATAAAAGCAGTACAGAAAAATATTAAATACTTTAGTAAAAATAGAGATAGAATAATAATTATATTTCCTGAAACCGAAAAAAATATGTTTAGTTTGGAAGTTAGTAGTCTTTGTAAGAAGATGGGTATGGGTTATAAAGGTTCAACTGCCAATATTGTATTTGAGCATGGTTGCCCAAACAATATTCCTAATATTCTATGGAAGAAGAAATATTCATGGAAGCCTTTATTTCCTGAAAGATCCATACCTATTGAATTACGTCCCAGCTTCGGTAATCATTCTACTGCTGATTTAGGAAGTACTTTATGGGCGTCAGGGCAAAACCAGTTAGCTCTATCTTTATACAATGCTATTGATGAAAACTGCTTAGATGGAGATAGTTCTTTGAAATTGACTGTACTGGGATTGTTAATAAAAAATGTTAGTATTGAAAATTTAGCTAAAAGAATACTCGTAGAAAAAAGCAAAATAGAAGAGATAGTAAATAGTTTGTTAGATGCAGATTTTTTATATCAGAGTGAAAATAAAGTTCTAGTTAGTTCCCTAGGTATGAATATAATCAGAGAATTTAAGAGTCGGAAAGAATCTTTATCAAATGATGGTATTGATAATACTGAAGTTATATATTACCCTACTCAGTGTGATGGGCATCCTCAGTTTCTTGGTAGACTGCCTTCTGATTCGAAGGAAGGTTGTACAGATGAGTAATAAGTAAGTTATTCTTGTCTTTAGTGGAGCACGGAGTCCGTTGTTCTAGTATTTAGCTGTTTTAAAGCGAGATGTCTATCACTCGTTTCGCTTAACGCTCTGGGTTTCTACTTCGGAAACTCGCTACGAAGCGAGTGATAGATACCCGCACGCAAGTGCGGGTTAAAGCAGGAGATTAGGGATGTCTCATCACATCTATTTAAAAAATATAAGTAATCAAGGTTTTAATACACAATATACAAATCAACTCAAAACTTATGTCACAAGGCTGAATAAGGAGTTACCAGTAATTTTTAGCTTGAAACATTTAGCTTTATTGACTGATACTCCCTATCCCATTTTATATTCTATCGTTCATAGAACTAATGATTATTATAGAGTATTTCCAATTTCCAAAAGAAGTGGAGGTAAGAGATGGATCTGCGTTCCTTCAAAATCATTACTAAAAATTCAAAGATGGATTAATAAAGAAATTCTTTCTTCAGAATTTGTCCTTAATAACATCTCTTATAATTCTACCGCATATATAAATAAGAAAGGGCATGTATTTAACGCTACACAACATTTCGGTAATAACGATATAGTTAAGTTAGATATAACTCGATTTTTCGAATCTATTTCAGAAAGGCAGGTTTTTCACGTTTTTAATAACTTGGGATATAAACCTTATGTCTGTTTCATACTGTCAAGAGTTTGTACACGAACTATTAGATTATTTTCTGATAAAAGGATGTTAACTGACCCAAAAAGATGGATTACAGATAAAGAATATAAGTTTTCAAGCTCTACCTTAAATCAAAAAGCACAGTCTCTAGGACACTTGCCACAAGGTGCTCCTACTAGTCCCTTATTATCTAATCTTATAAGTCAGAATATTGATAAGAAAATAGTAGAAATAGCAAATAATAAATATCTAACTTATACTAGATATTCGGATGACTTAGTGTTGTCAGGAGACATTGAGAGTCGTGTTGAAGCTAGTGCTCTAATCAGTGACATATCTAGAGTACTTAGAGAAGAAGGATTTAAGGTTAACTTTCAGAAAACGAAATACCGTCCTAAAGGTTCTAGACAGATTATTACTGGAATTTGTATAAATGACTCTCGCCAAATTAGAGTGCCTAGATCATATAAAGATAAAGTAAGACAAGAGTTATATTATATTAGAAAGTTTGGCTTATCTAATCATTGTTTAAAGATTGGTGTTCAGAATCCTGCAACTTATCTCTTAAGACTTGAAGGTAAAATTAAATATATTAGCTCTATCGAAAAGACTAATGGTAAAAAAATGATGGAAGAGCTGATTGAGTACGCTCCTGAAATGAAATTAATTAAAAATCTATTATAATAGATAATTTATTCTATTATATTCGAAATGTTATAGTATTTATATTATCCCCTAAACTCAGTATCATTTTTTTCAGTGTAAATATTATTCTATTTTTAGCCTATTCTAAATAAAGCAAATATTTTAGATAGTGCTGGATATTCGCCAATGACAATAATTAGCGAGTTATAGCAACACTAATTAGTAGTTCTAGCATATCGGGATCGAATGTTTCTGTAAATTTGAGCATTTTAGTATTACCTTTATTAGCACTTATATCTATACCACCTTTGAACACCTCATACCCTACTAGTTGTGCAAAAGTTAGAGAGAAATTCTTCTTTCCACCTTTATAAACCAGTCTTTTACTTGTTACGTAAAAGTCACCTTCATCTACTGTGATAATTCCTTTTTCACTTACTGAACGGCCTTTTTGTTGCCCTACTTTAAAACTCACACCTTTTGCTACTCTAATATTAACGCCTGACGATCCACCTTGATATTTCCTGCTTATAACTCTTTCTTCAAGTAAGTTTGCTCGTGCTCTAAAATGCACCTGCTCATCACCTTTTAGAATTAATCCAAAGCTGTTTGCTGACGGTAGAATACCCTTTTGAATATTGCGCAATTCTTGATGCTTGCGTAAAACGGCAAGTTGCTTAGGTATTTGTTGATCAGTCACCATCAGAGTTTGTTGTGTTTCGATGATATCTAGCTCTTCTTGTTCTGTGATAACACCATCGCTAATGATTGCTTTAAAGGCAGCATCGTACGCAGCAGAATTTACTTTTTTAAAGTCCTCTTCTTCAATATTATATTCCTCAGCAAGATTGTTGATCAGCTCTAGCTCTGCCTCAGTAATCTTACCATCTGAACATACTTCTATTAGACGCTGTTTGAAGTCTTTCTTATTAGACAAATCCTGTTTAACTGCACCTATCTTCGTAGTCAGCTTAGAAATCATATTCATCAAAATTTCCCTATAATGTTAAGTATGTTTTATACAACTATATTTTGCAGATTATAAAGTAAAGATAAAGCCCTTAACTACTATTTTACTCTTCACTTCATAAAAAGCAGCTACGTATTTATCAGCTATTATCAATTAGATAAACACAGCAGCTAGCTATAAACATTGGTTAGAACCTGAATCAATATTTGTTTATAATTTATTCTACCATTATGACCAACATTAGCCTTCTACATTTGAACTTCTAGGATTATGACCATGCGTAACATCCCTATCTTAATCGCTATATCCTGCTTACTACTAAATGCTTGTACCACAGCCAAGCCCTTAGAAGACCGAACTTCAGCTACGCAAAGCAAATACTATAATCCTAACTGTGCCCGTGCAGCTGTACCTGCTACTAATGATCCAAACGAGCCTTTTGGTCATCTGATATATGAAGATCCTTTATGTAAGAATTATTAGGATTAAACCCCACCACTAAACGCCGCATAAACCCGATTTAACCCCTCACGCAGCAGCGCCTCAGGACAGGCCACATTGATACGCATTTTCAGATGTCCCTCGCGACCATATTTAATTCCCGAGTTTAGCTCAACTTTTGCCTCGCGCAGTTTGTCATAAAGCGCCTGATTGTCCTCACCGTATGCCGAGCAATCCAGCCAAATCAAATACGACGCCTCAGGGCGCATCACCTTAATATCAGGCAAATGCCCTGCTAAAAAGTCTATTGTAATCTCAATATTTTTTTCTATATAAGCCAGCACCTGCTCAAGCCACTCGCCGCCATCTTCATAAGCACTTTGCATCACGGTATAAGCAAACAAATTTAGCTCATATTCATCATTAAACTGCTGCTGCTGGCTGATTTTTTTGATTAGCGTTTCATCTTTAGCAAATATCATCGAGCCTTTGATACCCGCTACGTTAAAGGTTTTAGTCATGGAGGTCAGGCTGACAACGTTATGCTCGTAACCTGCTGCTTCTGCTAGCTTTAATAAAGGCGTAAACGTATGACCACTTAAGGTTAAATCTTGATGAATCTCATCACTAACGATGGCTACATTATGCTTTTTACATAGCGTCAGTAGCGCTTTAAGCTCGCTCTTTGTCCACACCCGCCCGCCCGGATTATGCGGGTTGCATAGCAGGTATAGCTTTACCTTATGCTCGATTATCTTGGCTTCAATATCGGCTAAATTAAATTCATATTTACCATCTATTTCCTTTAACGCAGATGTCACAAGCCGGCGCTTATTTTGCTGCACCTTAGTCATAAACGGCGTATAAATGGGATCATTGACCAGTACCGTATCGCCTACTTCGGTAAATATACGCATCATCAATGCAAGGCTTGGCACCACGCCCGGCGAGAATAAGATATTGTCCCTCGTCAACTGCAAATCATAACGACTACCATGCCAGTTGATAATCGCATCATACAAAGCGTCGGTAGGCTTGGTATAACCCAAGATGCCGTGATCCACCACACGCTGGACACTATCCAAGATAGGCGGGGCTGCTTTAAAGTCCATATCAGCGACCCACAGCGGAATAGTATCATCGCTATAGTGCCATTTGAGTGATCCCGTCCCGCGTCTATCGATTATCTCGTCGAAATTATATGGCATTGGCATTCTCCTTTATATCAGTGAATAGCGAGTGTGTTTTTGGGCTATAACTGCTCATTCGTCGGCTTAAATAACCTTTGAGAGTTTAACACTATCATTACTTGCATGATGCGCAAGAATTAGTGTTACATTACTGTGGCGGACTCTATATCTCATCAGTTTATCGATGCCAGAGTATGCTGATAGTGCACTACTTGTGAGTTATTAGCACCCGCCCAAACCACTACCTGAGCCAAGATGGCTTATCTAAAAGGACTTAATATTATGAAAATGGACTTTTCACGACAGTCAGTACTCAAAATGAGCGTACTTACTTTAGCAATCACAGGCGTCGCTGCTTGCTCCAATATGACAACCGCCGCCGAGGCTCAACCGATGACTGCCAGTGCTACCAGCAGTACGGCCATCATTTTGGGTAATAGCGCGATGTCTACTGGCACCAACGACACCGTCGCCATTGGTAATATGGCAAACGCCGGACTTAATTCAGCGACAGCTGTCGGCGGTCAAGCCAACGCCGCAGGTCTCGGCTCAACCTCTGTCGGTTGGCAATCCAAAGCGACTGCCGAACGCGCGCAAGCCTTTGGTCATCTAGCCAGTGCAAGCGGCGTACGCTCTACCGCTGTCGGCGAAGCGGCTATGGCAGGAGGCACCAACGATACCGTCGCTGTCGGTAACAAGGCTAATGCAGGTCTAAACTCAGCAACGGCTGTGGGCGGTGAAGCCAATGCCGCAGGTCTGGGTTCAACGTCTATCGGTTGGCAGTCCAAAGCCACTGCCGAGCGCGCGCAAGCTTTTGGTCATATCGCCAATGCTAGTGGCGTTCGTTCAACCGCCGTCGGCGAGGCGGCCGCCGCACAAGGGGCAAACTCGGTAGCTGTAGGTAACAAATCTATGGCAGGCGGCATGAACAGCATCGCTATCGGTAATGGCGCAATGGCAGCAGGCAATAACCAAGTCGTCTTAGGTAGCGCCGGACAAGTACAATCGAGCACCGCATCACAGTCGGGTACGGTCAGAATAGTGACTATCGATGACAACGGCACATTAGGCACGATGCTGGTTGACTACTACAAATCCGCTCGTTAAACCATCACTGGATAATATTGGCACAGCTATAAATCAGATTAAATAATAAGACCTCGCTATGTGAACTGATCCCCAAATGTTGAACGGTTTAGTTTATATGGCGGGGTTTTTTTAGCTGTGATGATTTTTTGTAGATTAAACCGTATTCAATATAAAAAAATTGCATCAAAATCAATATGTTTTGCCAAAAATTGGACTGTCGTTGTCTGTTCGTCGGCTAAAACGACCTTTTAAAACATAATTTTATTATTAGTTTAATGACTATCAAAAATTAGTGCTACATTTATAATGCAGACTCTATGCTTTATCTAGGACAGAGGATGTTGATATTGCAAGGATTGTGACCTATTAGCATCGCCCAACTACCCACAAAGCCCAGATGGCTTTTTTAAAAGGATTTAACACTATGAAAACGGACTTTCTTCCACACTCAGCACTTAAAATTAGTGCTCTAACCTTAGCTATTGCCGCCGCCTCTTTAAGTGCTAACACTGTTATGGCAGCTGAATGTCAATTAGACAGCGGTGATACAGGAGGCGCGACTAGCTTCGGCACAGACGCTCTAGCTTGTGGCCCTAACACTAGCGCTTTCGCCGACAATGCCACCGCCGTCGGTCAAAACGCTTTTGCGTCAGATGAAAACGCTATAGCAATCGGTAACACTGCCTTTGCCTCGTTTGAAAACGCTATCTCAATTGGTGCCAACTCCCAAGCTGACGGTGTTGATGCCGTCGCGCTTGGCGGCGGTGTGTCTGAAGATGGCTCGCGCGCCGGCGCACAAGCCTTGGGCAACTCAACGACCGCCATTGGTGGTGAGTCAATTGCAGAGGGTGCAGGCGCAACTGCTATTGGTTGGCAGTCAAACGCTACTGGCGCACAGGCACAAGCTTTTGGTCATCAAGCCACCGCTACCGGCGATTTGTCTTTAGCAGTTGGTGAAGATTCTCGAGCACTAAGTGCCAACTCAACGGCCATTGGCAATCAATCTACCGCTACAGGAGTGGATGCCCTAGCGCTTGGCGATCAAGCCAACGCTAACGGCAACTCAACCACTGCAGTCGGCGGTGAGTCATCTGCTAGTGGTCCTGGCGCTACTGCTATTGGTTGGCAAGCGGTTACTCAAGGCAATCGTTCAACAGCGCTTGGGCATCAGACTTCCGCAATTGGTGTGCAATCAGTCGCCGTTGGTGAGGATGCAACGGCTACAGGCAATGGTGCCATCGCTATTGGTGGTAATAATGATATAAATAATGATGGAAACTTGGACGAAGACGGTGTTGGATCAAATGCCAATGGTAATGATGCTGTGGCTATTGGTGCTGGTGCTAGTGCTCAAGGCAACTCTACGACTGCTGTAGGCGGCGAATCAGTTGCTACGGGTGCTGGCGCAACCGCCATCGGTTGGCAGTCAGGGGCTAATGCCGAACGCGCGCAAGCTTTTGGTCATTTGGCTCAAGCAAATGGGGTAAGATCGCTAGCAGTAGGCGAAGCGGCTACCGCTGGCGGCGATAACGACACCGTCGCCATCGGCAATACCGCGAACGCTGGTAATAATTCAGCGACAGCAGTCGGTGGTCAGGCCAATGCAGCAGGTCTAGGTTCAACCTCTATCGGTTGGCAATCAAAAGCCACTGCTGAGCGCGCGCAGGCCTTTGGTCATCTCGCCAATGCGAGCGGTCTACGCTCTACCGCTGTTGGTGAGTCCGCTGCCGCTAGTTCAGACAATGCGGTCGCTATTGGTAACAACTCAGTCGCCTCAGGTCTCGATGGTGTGGCTATTGGCGGAGATAGAAGCAGTATTCGTCAAACGACGGCTTCTGGTACGTCCTCAACCGCTATTGGCGCGCAAGCGCAAGCGACGCAAGCAGGCGCAACCGCAGTAGGTTGGCAGTCGACTGCTAGCGCTGAACGCGCACAAGCTTTTGGTCACTTGGCATCGGCAACTGGCGTACGCTCTACCGCAGTCGGTGAGGCGGCAGCAGCAGGTGGTTTAAACAGTATCGCTATCGGTAATCAAGCATCTGCCGCAAACGATAACCAGATTGCTCTTGGTGGCGCAGGTCAAATTCAAGCCAGTACCGCTTCACAGTCAGGGTCGACTAACATTGTTACTACCGACGCCAACGGTACCTTGGGCGCAAGCGTTACTGTAGACTCACTGGCTACCGCCAATCAGCTGGCTAATACCAACTCCCAGCTTGCCAATACCAATACGCAAGTGGCTAATCTAGGAGTAGCATCTGCTAATAACTCAAGACAGATTAGTGATCTGCGTAGCGAGTACAATCGTCATGAAGACCGCTTGGATGAAGCCGAAGACGGCATCGCTATGGCTTTAGCGCTTGAGACCCCAGTTATCCCCTCAGGTAAACGCTATGCTATGACCTTTGGTACCGGTTATTATAATAATGGCTCAGCGCTAAGCACCTCTTTTGCTGGGCGCGTCAGTGATAGTATGACCATCTCAGCTGGTGCCGGCGTAGGGCTTGATACAGGTAAAGTGGGCGCACGTGGCGGCGTGACTTTTGCTTGGTAGACAAAGTTAATATCATTTAACCCGATAAAAAAAGCCCTGCAATTGCAGGGCTTTACGTTGATTAAAGACGTCTAATAAGCGTTTATTTTTATTTAATAGTCACTTATAAAGCTCAGTTCTCCTCTTTTTAGTTACTCCTATCAAACCCTATATTCTAAAACCCAACCGTCATTTTCCAGTAGATAAGTACCGCGCTCATGCTAAAGAACGAGCCGATTGTCGAGACGATGACGATAAAAATAGGGGCAGTGATATTAATAATGTCTAACATGGTAATCATTGCCCTTGATGTCATAAAGCAATTTTAGAATAAATATAAGTCAAAGCTCTAGCGCCCTTTAAATTCAGCCGCGCGGCGCTCTACCATCGCCATCGCACCTTCCTTTGCATCTTCTGAATGAAACAAGTGCGGTAGATAGCCATGAATATTAGCTAGAGCGCTAGCTGCGCCATTACGACTGGCATCTTGTGCTGAGGACAGTAGCCCTTGTACGCCAAGCGGGGCGGCGGTGCAGATCTCTTGTGCTATCGTTAGTGCGCGCTCATACTCTTCACCATTCGGCACCACTTCGCTGACCAAATTGAGTCTGTCTGCGGTTTGTGCATCAAAGTTCTTGCCAGTTAATAGATATGGCATTGCTTTTTGCCAACCCGCTGCCGCCACAAATCGTACCGTCGCCCCGCCAAATGGCATGATACCGCGCTGGACTTCCATTTGTGCAAAGTTGCAGTTGCTACTGGCGATAACCACATCACTATTTAGCATCAGCTCAATACCCGCGGTAAAGCAAGTGCCTTGTATCGCGACGACCACGGGTTTGCTGCGTAATTTACCACCGATGCCCCACGGGTCAATTTGCGTCTCATCAAATTCAAACGCGCCTTTGTCCCATTTATTCTGTAGCTCCATGAGATCAAGACCTGCGGTAAAGTGCTCACCATGAGCGAAAATGAGCGCACAGCGTAGATTATCATCACTCTCATATTTAGTAAGTGCTCTAGAGAGCTGCTTAATCATATGGCTGTCAAAGGCATTGCGCTTGTCGGCGCGATTAAGTCCAATCAGGCAGATGTAACCATCAGTCTCAAAGGTAATGCGGTTGTCCGTATCGTTACTTTGCGTAGTCATAGTTTTATCCTTTTTTGTTGGTATCGCTTTAATCAACGTGCTTTCAATATAGCCACCCCCACTCTATAACACAAGCAGCAAAGCCATTATCAATATAAGTTGACCTGATTTATGATAGCTGCCACTATTATGCAACTTGTAACCCTTATTAGAGCGCGTTATGGAATTTTGCACGGTTTTTTGCTGATCACTAGCGTGCACTTGCTTGCTGCCGCCTCCCCAGGTCCTGATTTTGTATTAGTTTCACAGCAGACTTTGGCAAAGGGGCGACGCACGGGTCTGATTTGTAGTCTCGGTATTACCTTAGGTCTCGCCGTCCACATTATCTATTCGGTATTGGGACTGGCAACGGTAATCGCTCACTCGCAGCCTCTACTCACCGCTATTAAATGGTTGGGCGGCGCTTATCTGATTTATTTAGGCTGGCAAGGCATTCAAGCTAAACCCATTCAAGCTAAACCTAAGTCGGTCTCGGACATAGCAGCGCCCAATACTCAAACTATTTTAGACAGTCAAAGTGTTAAACCGACAAAATCTGGCGTGAGCAACAGCGATTCTACTTTTGCTATTTTGCGTCGTGGATTTTTTTGTAATGTCTTTAATCCAAAAGCGCCTGTGTATTTCGTCGCCATATTTACCCTAGTATTATCGCCCGGTATCCCGCTTTGGCAACTGGCCATTTATGGCGTGTGGATGATGGTGTTACAGATGGCATGGTTTAGCACCGTGGTCATGCTGCTCTCTATTCCAGCAATTTTGCGCCGTTTTCAGCGCTTTGAGCACTGGATAGAGCGTATTTTAGGTACAGCAATGATTATATTAGGACTAAACCTGATTTTGCGTAGCCGATAAGATGGCTGTTAACGATGATAATCTGTTAAAATACTCGGTTATATTCACACCTTATAGCCTACTATTATGACCAATTTCTCTTCTAGAAACAGCAGTCCAAAACATAGAAACAGATCCCCAGCAACCGCGAAAAAGCTGGGGCAATTACATCCGCGTAACCCACATCAAGGTCGCTATGACTTTGCAGTATTGACGCGTGCATTACCTGAGCTTAGCGATTACACCATTACCAATCCAAAAGGTGAGTCGACGATTAATTTCTCTGATGCCAAGGCCGTACGTGTGCTCAATCAAGCACTGCTCGCGCATTATTATGGTGTCAAATTTTGGGACATACCTGAGGGTTATTTGTGCCCGCCTATTCCAGGGCGCGCTGATTATATTCACTACATCGCCGACTTGCTCGCGCAAACGACCCATGTGAGTAGCGATAATAGCCCGCCGATGGGCAAAGATATTCATGCGCTCGATATTGGCACTGGTGCCAGTGCCATCTACCCTATTATCGGCGCTCAAAGCTATGGATGGCGCTTTACCGCAAGTGATATTGATACGGTTTCTGTTAATACCGCGACGGTTATCAGCCAAGCCAATCCGAAGCTTAAGGGCGCGATCAAAGTCAAGCTGCAACCTGAACCGAAATACATCTTTAAAAACATCATCGGTCGCCAAGATTACTTCGACGTCGTGGTGTGTAACCCACCGTTTCATGCCTCATTAGAAGAAGCGATGCAGGCTAATAGCCGTAAACAGCATAATTTGCAAAGACATCGCGGCAAGAATGAAAACGCGCAAATAAGTCGCAGCTCAACAAAATCGGGTAATGCCGCGCACAACCTAAACTTTGGCGGTCAACATAAAGAGCTGTGGTCTGAGGGCGGCGAGATTGCTTTTTTAACCAAGATGATTAAAGAGAGCAAGGACTTTGCTGAGCATGTTGGTTGGTTCACAAGCTTAGTATCTAAGTCTGAAAACGTAAAACCTTTGCAGCTATTATTAAAACAACTTGATGTGGCGCAGATGCGCATTATCGAGATGAGTCAAGGTCAAAAGAGCACGCGAGTGCTAGCATGGCGTTTTACCATGGATGAAGCACAAGAGAGTTAATCTATTCATAGGCACATATTTTTATAGGTTTCACATGGAACAATACGTTTTACAAAGAATGCTATATAGTTTCACGTGAAACCAAAAAGACCACTTCATTTTTGAGTGGTCTTTTTTAATAGCGTTTAGAAATGTTTTTTAGGTAAAGAACAGTATCTTAAGTCCTATACCAATAAGTACCACACCGCCCACCATTTCTGCTCTATCCTCAAGCCAAGTTCCTGATTTTCGGCCTAGATACACGCCAAAGAAGCTAAAGATTGCTGTAGTTATGCCGATAATGAAACAGGCTAACCAAGCATTTAAGGCTAATACGTTAAGTGTAAAACCTGCGACCATAGCGTCGATACTGGTTGCAATAGCAAGGGTCAATAACGTGCGCTGAGCAATAGTGTCCTGTACACAAAGGTTTTTATCAGTATGAGCTCCATTATCTCCCGCTTCACTTTGCTCATTGCGTACGACCTCATAAAGCATCTTTGCACCAATACCAATAAGGATAAAACCGCCTATCCAAGGTGCAACAGCAGCAAACCACCCTATCACCGCTACGCCCAATAAATAACCGATCAGAGGCATCACGCCCTGTGCAATGCCAAAATATAACGCGATATAGATAGCTAAACGTCGTAAATATAAGCGGTTTTTATGTTGTGACTGCGCGCCAAGCCCTATAGCAACGGCAAAAGCGTCCATTGCCAAAGCGATTGCTAGTAGTATGACTTCTATCATTTATAACTTACTCATTCTTGTTTCACGTGGAACGTCTTAAGGTATTGACAATGACTGGTTTTAAGGTAGTTACGACTCAACCCTATCCCAAAAGCTGTACTTTTTACCGTGTTTTTTCTGAATAGAATCCACATAATTCTTATGATGGTCAAGACCCATATAGCCAGCATCAGATCTATTAATAAAAGCATCTAACTTGACTAAGTGCTTGTAGTAGCGAGCTGCATGTCCATACGCCATACTGCGATCATTCTCCAAGATATCATTGAGTAGGCTGCGGTAGATGACCACTCGAATAAGATGAGTCTCATCAGGAAGTTGTTTAAGCCACCGAGTCAAAGTCGTATAGTGCATATCGTCAAACTCATCTTGGCGCGCGATAGCGACCTGATTGGCGCGCGTCGTCTCTTTAACTTCAAGCCATAATCCTATCGCAATGATGACATCATCTTGTTGATCAGCCAGCTCGTAGGTTTTTTTGCGTAAGTCGGCTTGCTGGGCTGGTGTAGCAATCGCCATAATCTGCTCAAAAAGTGCAGGCGTTGGCTCAAGCTCAAATGCTGTATTTAATACGTCTAGTTGTAGTGCAACATTATTTTGCTGCGCATAAACTCTATTGAGCCAGTGTAGACACTCTGTCTCTGGGACATGATGACTATCTTGCCAGTCTTTGGTCAAATAACGCAAAGCAGTATGGTAAGCGTCTTGCTCAAGCATAAACGTGATAAACATTTTAAACTCATATAACGAAAACACTCTATGAGTATTTAAATACAAGTACATCTCTTCGAACACGTCGATATCGCCTAGTGCCCACGCTAGATCTGTAAGTGCGGTCTCAAGATATTTTTTGTGGATACTATTAGCGCTGTTTTGCTCATCAAAACTAGGCTTGGAACCATCAAAAAAATCATTAAAAGCATCGTTAAGTAGCGTCTGATAATCGTATTTGTAATCCTCAATCAGGCCTTGTATCTCTATTGATGTAAACAGCTGATCTACGCCTCGCAGAATATGGTCTTTAGTGCCATAGTCATTATCACAAGCTATAGACTTTACTTTTTCCATCCACGCATGGCGGACGATATCTTTCTCATCTATGCCAGCAGCCTGCAATTCTTGCTCGTAACATCTAGTCGCTACTTGTAGCCATAACGAGGTCAGATTCTGGTAAATATCAATGACATCACCGTTTGAGTCATCAATCCGCTCAAAGGTAGGTTCTGTAGAATCAATAAATAGCTCAAGCAGCTCTAAACACGCTTGCGCTTGCTCAGGATATAGACTCATAACATCATCTACGAGGTAATGTAGCTCAGTCACAAAATCGCTATACTCCCAAAAGTTTAACGATTTTCGGCGGCGTCTGAGTCCTTTTAAGGTAGAAGTTAGCTTTTTAATCAGTTTAGGTTTGTCTGATTGTAGTAATAGACGCTCAATCTTTTTATCAAGCAGCTTGTCCATACCTTGCACATCAGCCACAAAATTAACCAAAGTCGCCTTAGGCAGCTTTGATAGACACGCCTTTTGCTGATCATCTAACATAGATAGTCCTTAAGCTATTTTTAAATTATCACCTAAAATGATAAAACAATATCTCACTATTAAATGGGTTTCACATGAAACAAAAAAGCCAGATACTTGCAGTATCTGACTCCTTATAAACCCTCAACCTATTTTAGGACGGGACAAATAAAAGTAAACACTATACTAGATATCAAGATTAGAGACTGTCAACGCATTCTCTTCAATAAAGGCGCGGCGCGGCTCGACATGATCACCCATAAGACAGGTAAACATATGATCTGCAGCAATGGCATCCTCAATAGTCACACGTAGCATACGGCGATTTTCTGGATCCATCGTCGTATCCCAGAGTTGATCGGCATTCATCTCACCCAGACCTTTATAACGCTGAATCGCAAGGCCACGGCGCGCGTCTAACATCATCTGCTGCCATAGATAGTCAAAGTCGCGGACTGGAATGTCTTTGGTCGTGCCAGCAGTATTCTCACGGCGGATAAACGCACTGTCATCTAGTAGCGTATTCCATTCGCTCGATAAACGCAGCAGCCGAGTATACTCACCTGAATTGATAAAGCTGGCATCAAGCAAGTAATGATGGGCTAATTGATGGACGTAAATGGTGACACGTGGTAGCCACTGCGCTTTGGTCGATAGCATCTCGCTATTAGACGCTGTCTGTATTTGGGCATCGGTGTTATCAGCCAATAGCTCAGGTTGCGGCTTCATGCCTAATAAATCAGCAGCAGCAGCATCCATCTCGCTTGCATCCGTTTTTGGCGCGTGAATATTGACCAGTTCGATCTCAGGATTTAAATCACTACCAAAGTGATCAAGCTGAGTCTGTAATGATGTACGCCACTCCTCCATAGACGCCTTATCATAAGTCATATCCGTGCTCAGCTTCGGCGTGTGCGTCAATGCATCAAGTAGCAACGCAGGATAACGAATCTGCAAACGCGCTTTTATTAGCTGCGTCTGGTTATAATCGTTCAATAAAGTCTCAAGCGCTTGACCAGTAATCGCAGGCGCGTCCGCACTTACATGCAGCTTAGTATTATCTATCGTTGATGATAATAAATAAGCTTTGAGTGCTTCATCGTCTTTTAAGTACAGCTCTTGGCGACCTTTTTTGACTTTGTATAGTGGCGGCTGAGCGATATAAATGTAGCCGCGCTCAATAAGCTCAGGTGTTTGGCGGAAAAAGAAAGTCAACAGTAGCGTACGAATGTGCGAACCATCAACGTCCGCATCAGTCATGATGATGATTTTGTGATAGCGGACTTTGTCAGGATTATACTCATCAGGACCGATACCGCAGCCAAGCGCAGTAATGAGCGTACCGACCTCAGCTGAGGACAGCATTTTATCAAAACGCGCGCGCTCGACGTTTAGGATTTTACCTTTTAGCGGTAAAATTGCCTGCGTTTTGCGGCTACGACCTTGTTTGGCTGAACCGCCAGCAGAGTCACCCTCCACTATGTATAGCTCAGATAACGCAGGGTCTTTTTCTTGGCAATCAGCCAATTTACCTGGCAGACCTGCAATGTCTAAAGTGGTCTTGCGGCGCGTCATCTCACGGGCTTTACGAGCGGCGTCACGAGCACGCGCGGCATCGATAATTTTGCCTGCAATTGCTTTAGCTGCGCTTGGATTCTCTAATAAAAAGTCATTAAACTTATCATGCATCGCCGATTCGACCGCAGATTTGACTTCGCTAGATACCAGCTTGTCTTTGGTCTGACTTGAGAACTTAGGATCGGGTACTTTGACAGAGACGATAGCGGTCAAGCCTTCACGCGCATCATCACCTGTCGCCGTGACTTTTTCTTTTTTAAACAGATTCTCACGATCCATATAAGTATTTAGTACGCGAGTCAGTGCCGAGCGAAAGCCTGATAGATGCGTACCACCGTCGCGCTGCGGAATATTATTGGTAAAGCATAATACCTTTTCGTTATAAGTATCGGTCCACTGCAACGCCACTTCTACACCGATGCCGTCATCTTGGTCGCTGTTAAAATGGAAAATCTCATTGATGCCGTCTTTGCCAGCATTGATGTAGCTTACGAACTCAGACAAGCCGCCTTTGTGCTCAAATTCATGGCGTTTATCGATACGCTCATCTGTCAGGACAATACGTACGCCTGAGTTTAAAAATGATAGCTCACGCAAACGTTTTGCTAAAATATCGTACTCAAAGATCGTACCTGTGAACACATCAGTACTTGGATAAAAACGGATTTGCGTCCCTGTTCTATCGGTCGCCTCCATCTGCTGAATATCGCTATCAGGCACGCCATCGGTATAAGTCTGCTGGTAATGAAAACCCTCACGCCAGATGTTCATCTCAAGCTTTTTGGACAGCGCATTGACCACAGAGACGCCAACACCGTGCAAGCCGCCTGAGACTTTATAACTGTTATCATCGAACTTACCACCAGCGTGCAGTACTGTCATGATGACTTGCGCCGCTGATACGCCTTCCTCCGGATGGATATCCACAGGAACGCCGCGACCATTGTCCATAACGCTAACCGACTCATCTTCGTGAATGATAATATCAATCTGATCACAGTGACCAGCTAAGGCCTCATCAATTGAGTTATCAACGACCTCAAAGACCATATGATGAAGACCGGTGCCATCATCAGTATCACCGATATACATCCCAGGGCGCACGCGTACCGCTTCAAGACCACGCAATACGCGGATGTCTTTGGAGCTATAATCTGAAGGCAATCCTTCAGGGGTAATGGTTTCAACGATGCTATCTGTTTGTAATTCTGCTGACATCAGTTGCTCGTTATCGATAGGTAATGACTCACTCATGTGCATTCCTTAGTCTAGCCATAATCAGTTGCTTATCATAAGCACGCGTCTGTAGTGAGGCGAGCATAATGTTATCTTGGACTCAAATAGTTGAACTTGATGTGATAAAAATTAAAACAATCTCAGCGCTTATCAGCACTCATTGCTTGTAGATTTATATAAATATAAAACCTTTAATAATCAGTTGCTTGAATAGATATAGAGGCTTAGAATCGCTCGTTTTTTACCTTAAGATAATTTGCTGAATATAGGACAAAAATAAAGCCCTATTTTAGCATTTTTTTGCTCGTAAGTCACTGTTTGCTGGCATATTCTAGCAATAGAATCACTATCTCATTCAGTAGCCAAAAGGATGCCTTGTTTCATGTGAAACACTGTAGAATATGACCAATAACGATTGATGAATGCAATGACATCTTCGGTCAAACTGGTCATAAAGACCTGACACGGAAGCTTTGCTAGTGTGGACAATAAAATATCAAGCGCCCTACCATCTAGCTCTGCGGTAATATCATCTAAGAGTACAACTGGGGTTATAGATAGATCTAATCTAGAACCAATATCCTTTATGCTGACATCATCTGACTTTTCTTGGTCAGCAAACTGCGTACTCAGTACTTGTTTATTAAGCAGTAGAGGCAACTGTGATAAGCGTAAAGCGGTAATCAGTAGCTTTTTCTCGCCGCGAGATAAGACGTTAGCGGCCTGCTCTTTTAAGGTTGGTAGTTTTATCGCATTATCAGTTACTGGTTTAGACTTGTCATCATTTGAGCGCCAATGCACATGTATATCGGCGCGGTGGCTGCCGATACGAGTATAACCCAGTTGCAAATCCTGACTTAAACGCTCATTGAGCTGCTCATCAAGAGGTTTTGTAGCGTCAAAGCCTGCATTGTAGCTCAAGCTCAGCTGATCTGCGTAAGACGGCAATAGCTGTGCGATACTTTGCGCAAAAAAGGGTCGCCAAGCATCAAATACTTGCTCGCGGTAGTGATGGATAAGCGCTGCATGATTGGCAAGACCTTTATCCCAAGACTTTAACTCGTTGAGTTGTGTTTGGCTTAAGCTACTGCTTTGTTTGAGTAAACTGTTACGCTGCTTAAGCAAGCGCTGATAGGAGACCCACTGCGAATGAAAGCCTGGTTTCATGTGAAACACGAGCCAGTCGAGCAATTGACGCCGACTAGCACTGCCCTGCTCTAACATATCCATAGTAGAGGGATCAATTAGTAGCGTTGGTAGCTGCTCAGTCAGAGCGCTTTGCGTATAAACAGTGTTTTGGTTCAAACGTAATATGGTAGTTGCATCGAGCTGTTTTTGAATAGCAATAGTACGATCTGCCGACAGAGTGGCATGTACCGTCGTTGCAGGCTGATAATGTTGAATATAGCGTTTAGGCTGATGATGACGAAAGCTTTTGCCACGGGATAACAAGAATATCGCCTCAAGTAGAGACGTCTTCCCACTACCATTAGCACCAATAATGATGTTGCAAGCTGAGGCTTTGAGACTTAGGTTATCAAGGTTGCGTAAATGCGAGACTTGTAGACGTTCAATCATATAACTACCTAATAATATATTTTAGTCTATAAATCATCGCATCTTAGAGTGTGAAGCACTATATACGCATAGGCATGATGACGTATTGATGAAACTCATCACCCAATTGGTTGACTAGTACTGAGGCATTAGATTGGCTCATATGCATTTGCAAATCTCCTTGGATCACTCCAAGAACGTCTTGCAAGTAAGCGGCATTGAATGACAGCTCCATCGGCTCGCCACTATATTTAGCTTGTAGCATCTCGATAGCTTCGTCCTGCTCGGCATTGTTAGCACGAACCTCAACCATACCGTCGCTGGCAAAGTTAAACACGACGCCGCGCGATTTTTCATTACTCAAAATAGCAACGCGGCGTAATACATCCATCATTTTTTCTTGATTAAATAGTGCAAGCTTATCTGTATTACTTGGCATAACGCGGCGATAGTCAGGGAATTTGCCATCGATAAGGCGCGCAGTAAAAGTGACCATCAAGTCCGTGCTCACCTGCCCTGTACTATCAACGTTACCAAACGGCAAGCTGACTTGCAAAAACTCTCGGCCAAAGCTAAGCGTTACTGCATTATCTTGCTCACCGAGCATTTTACCAAGCTCAGAGGCCAAACGCTCAAGCTCAATAACGGCCTTGCGCGGCAAAATAGCTTGCATATTCAACTCTTGACTGACATCAACCACGCTGCGAGCCAAAGCCAGTCTATGGCCATCAGTCGCAACAGTCGTGAGCTGCTGCTCTGCAACATCAAACAACATACCCGTTAGGTAATAGCGCACATCTTGAATCGCCATCGCAAATTGTGTTTTGTGAATTAAGTCCAATAGATGGCTACGGCTGATGTTTAGAGGCGTGATACTTTCAGGATTGCCCAAGCTTGGATAGTCTTCGCTTGGCAGCGTTCCTAAGGTAAATCGACTCTTACCACTAGTTAATAGGCAGCGCTCATTGGCTTGCGTTGCTAGATTGACTTGCGCTTGCGCTGGTAGCGATTTACAAATATCCTTTAGTTTGGTGGCAGGTAGTGTCGTTGCACCCGCTTCGATACAAGCGCCTGCTGGCAGCTTTAGAGTCGATGTCAATTCTACCTCTAAATCAGAAGCCGTTAAGATCAGTTCAGACTCGGATAATTGAAGCTTAATATTACCCAAGATAACCATATTATGGCGCTTGTCAGCAGCTTTGGCGATCAGGTTAATGGCTTTTAGTAACGACTCTCGATTAATCGATAATTGCATGCTTAATTACTCTTATTTAAAGGGCTTTTTGGTTTATTATAAACCATTATTGTAGGCGACAACATAGCCGTAATACTAGGCTTTAAGCGGCTTGTAGCATCATAGATAACGACTTGTAGTCTTTGTCAAAAGCAGGATCCATTGAGCGCAGTTGAGCGACTTTGTCACAGGCGTGCATTACAGTAGTATGATCACGTCCGCCAAATGACTGACCAATATCAGGATAGCTATCACCAGTGAGCTCGCGAGCTAAAGACATTGCAATCTGGCGTGGTCTGGCAATACTTCGAGTGCGTTTGCGTCCCATCAGATCCTTTACGCTAATATTGTAATACTCAGCAACCACTTTGCGTATGTTATCCATATTTACCGCTTGCACACGCATCGCGATAATGTCTTTTAGCGCATACTGTACCATCTCAAGCGTAATTGGTGCACCTGTCAGATTGGCATTGGCAAAAACTTGATTTAGAGCACCTTCTAGACGCCTGACGTTCGACACCACATTTTGTGCGATAAACAATGCACAGTCCTTAGGTAATACCATACCAAAGGAAGCGGCCTTTTTTTGTAGTATCTGCACCCTAGTATCAATCTCAGGGGGATCAACTGCAACTGTCAAACCCCAAGCAAATCGTGAACGAAAACGTTCATCAAATTCAGTCATTTGCGAAGGGTGACGATCTGAGGCCAGAATCAGCTGCTTATCACCACTAGTAAAGTCAGCAAATAAAGTCAAAAACTCATCACTGCTTTTAGTCTTTCCAGCCAAAACATGAATATCATCTACAATAAGTAGATCTACTTTTTTTATTTTCTTCTTAAAATCTTCTATTTTATTATTTCTTAATGAGTAAACTAATTGGTTAATAAATTTTTCAGAAGTAAAATAATAAAAACTTCTATTGTTTTTTATAAAGCGATGCGCAACAGAATGCATTAAATGCGTTTTTCCCAATCCTGAAGGTCCATATATAAATAAAGGATTGTGCCTATTTTTTGATTGACGTTTACTTAGCTCATAACAGGCTTTGTAAGCTAGGTTATTAGACTTGCCTGTAACAAAGCTGTCAAAGGTAAAATCAGGATTTAGATAACTCAAAGACTTAGTATCAGCAGACTCCATAAGCTGAGCATGTTGCTGCAAGCCTGTATCGTAACTCAATAACTCATTATTCTCACTATTGGTAGTAACTTTTGAGTTTGTCTGGAGTAGGGTAGAGGCGTCACTTGTGACTTGAGAGGCATTATTTTCATCACTATAAGACCCGTCATTGTGACCTGTATTGTCAACTCGAACAACGACTTCATCAATACTACCTTGACTATGTTTGGCAACCAGCTGCTGGATATCTTGTAGATGATTCTTTTTAATATAAGAGACAAAGTAATCATTAGGCGCGCGAATGACCAACGTTTTTGATTCTTGATGTGCTGACAAAGGTCTTAGCCACATCGTAAAAACGTTGTCTTTGACGTGATAACGTAAGTCGTCTAAGCACTTATCCCAAATGGTTGCAGTCTCTATCAT